>CAVXXI010000001.1:0-857500 GCA_963765725.1 uncultured Actinomycetota bacterium
TCGCAGGTGCATTCTCCATGTCAGCGAGATGTCAGCAAACCTTGCCGGAAGCCGGCGAACCTCGGCGAAGGTCAGCGGAAACTTGAATAGTGCATTTGACCTGCGAGGGATACCTCACACTGGCTCACTTTTGAGCGTGGCAAGGATGACCGCCAGAGTGGCTGCTGGTTTCACTCATAACCCAGAGGTCGCAGGTTCAAATCCTCCCCGCTTTCAAGAAGTGCAGGTCAGAGCCAGATTCGTGGATTGCCACACGGGGGATTCCGGCGTTCGCTGTCCGCAGGGTGTCCGCAGACATTCCCTCGCGATGACCCGGCAACTGTAGTCCTTGTGAGGGTCTGCGAAGGCTGGCGAAGCGCTACGCAAAGCATGAGTCAGTGACCTCTCGGCCGATGACCCAGAGGTCGAAGAGATTGACGGAGCTAGCCTCATCGCAGCAGGCAACTAGATCTCAGATAGAGCCGCGGATCGAGCCGCCGAGCCAGGCCGGTCCCTCCTCGGTTCTGTGACCATGGCGCCGTGCTCGCGGCGTTATCCCACACCAGTCCCATCTCGATGACGTAGGGACCACTCGACCGGCTGGTCCGTCGGTAACATCGATCCGTCAGCGGCTCTCCGCGTCCGGCGCCAGAATCCTCGTACGGCACAGGTCCAATCCCGTAGCCGTCTCACCTGGGGGTTCATCAACCGCTCGGCGTTGTACGATCCGGGCAGGCGACCACGCCTCAGAACATGGCCGTTTTGACCGCTGCCAGTGTCATGGGTTCTTCGCCATCTACAGCGGGGCCGATGAGTTCGTGGCTCCGGCCGGTCCAAGCTCGTGACACCCAGGAAAGGACACCGCCATGGCAGAGCTTCTCGTCGACTTCATCACCTCCCTCGACGGCTACGCATCGGGAGAGGGCTGGCCCGGGTTCTGGGGCCTCGAGGGCCGGAGTACCTCGCCTGGCTCGGCGAGCAGCCCAAGGTCACCTACCTGATGGGAGCGAACACCTACCGGCTGATGTCGGGCTTTGCCGCCGGCGAGGTCCCACGGGTCAAGACGAGTTCAGGGCCGAGGAAGAGGCCTCCGTCGACGGGCTCACGCAAGCGTCCAAGGTGGTGTTCTCCTCCTCGCTCGAGGAGCCACTGACGTGGGCCAACTCCACGCTCGTCCGCGAGGACGCCGTCGAGGCAGTCCGCGCCATGAAGTCGAGTGACTCCAGGCTCCTCAGCACGATCGGCAGCCTCAGCCTATGCGGGTCCCTGCTACGAGCCGGACTCGTCGACCGCTTCCGGGTCGTCATGTTCCCGGTGATCACCGGGGCTACGGGCAAAGAACGCATCTACGACGGCTATCCAGACGTCGCCCTCGAGATGATTGAGCACCGCACCTTCGACGGTCGCATCCAGCTGGTCGGGTACAAGCCCCGCGTGCTCGTGCACCCGCCGCTCGGCGCCCCTACGTGACGTCGCCGCGTTAGCCGGTGTCGCACGGCCACCGCTGCCTGGCCGAATCGCGTAGCAGCTCCGGCGCGAGCACAGGCGCCGTCATCGCCAAAGGCGCACTCGATCTCATCGCAGCAGAGACCGCGATACGTGGCGAGCGGTAGGTGCACAGCGGCGATGCGGGCACCGTCGGGCTTGCGGCCGGCGGAGTGCTGTCAGCCTCCTGCGTGCTTGTAGTCGACATAGGGGCGTGCCTGGGTCGGTGCGCGCCACCGCCAGACCACGACTGCCGGGTGCGATTCAGGGTAAGCAACGTGTGCTGGCCGGTGTGGCGCCCTGGCCAGGTGTTGAAGAAGGTGAAAACTTGCACCCGCAACCTCCCGTACCTGGCGACAACGCTCAGGTCGTCGAATCCTCGGCTGGGGGCAGGATCGCGTATCGGAGGTAGACAGTGCCGGAGTTGAAGCGGTGCTCGTCGAGCAGGTGAAGTCGTTGACGGACATTCAGCGGGAGGGCCGGTTTGCCGCCGCCGACCGCGATCGGGGCTAGGAAGAGTTGACATTCGTCGACAAGGCCGGCGGTCATTGCCTGGCCCGCAAGGTCAGCACCGCCGATGGAAAGGTCGCTGGTCGACGATTGCTTGAGCTGTCTCACGGCCGCAGGGTCGAAGCTGCGCTCGAGGCGGGTGCGGGCGCTCGTCGGCGCCGGGAGCATCCGGGAGTAGACGATCTTGTCGGCGGCCTGCCAGATCTGCCTGTAGTCGCGTTCGGGCTCGGTCTGGCTGCGGTCCGTGTTCGCTGTTTCCCAGTAGGTCATGATTTCGTACCGGCGTCGCCCGTAAAGGTAGAGCCCGAGGGGTCGGTCGAGGTCGTTGATGAAGGTGAAAACTTGTTCGTCGGGCGCGGCCCATTGGAAGGCCCCTGTGCTGTCTTCGATGTAGCCGTCTAGCGAAGCGAGTGTTGAATAGATCAGTTTGGCCATTGGTCTACCTGCCTGTTGAAGAGTTGGAGGTCACGCTATGCGTCCGCTGTCAGTCCGGTTCTGCGACTGCTCGGGCCATGATGGGTCACGGGGGATAGGACTTGCTGGTCCGGTGTCGTGAGGTTCGCTCGTCGTTGAGTGAGCTGCTGTTGTTTGCCATTGATGCGTCGGGGCATCCGACGCTCTGGGAGTCGGCGGCCCGCGGACACCAGGGGCAAGACGATTCCGATCTCATTGGTTCATCGTCAGCCAGATATGGTTTACCTTGAAGGTCCAATTCGACGGCGCCATATCGGACCACTTTGGGCAACTCCTGCGCACCGCCGCGCGGCTCGGCGCGATGTGGGTCAACCCCGGCATGTTTGGAGACTTCGTTAGTTGGAAAGATGAAGTCTTATGGAACGTCGAAGTATCCCGCTCGGGCGCTGCATGGTGCTCCTGTCGGGTGGCTCGAGAGTTGATGTCCGCATGGTGTCCGCAAACGTTGCCCCGAGAGCCGGCGAAGGGAAGTCTTGATCCGAGTGAACTATGGGCTGGTGTGTGAGCCAGGTACGGCTCTCATAACCCAGACGTCGCAGATTCAAATCCTGCCCCGCTCCAGATAGAACCGCAGTTCAGAGGCCATTTTCGGATTCGGAGATGGCCTCTTTGTTCAATGTCAGCAAGAAGTCAGCAGCCTCATCCGGATGGCGAAGGTCAACGAATGCAAACCGAAACGACCTCCTTCCAAATGACCCAGAGGTCACATCCCGACTGCAGGGGCTGGCGACGCCGCATCGGCCAGGCGTTGGCGCCGGTGCGCGCAGGTTATGTGGTCTGCTCTTGCGGCCGTGGGACGCTCATGAGCCATTGCTAAGACGATCGACAGACGCAAAGCTGAGATATGAGTCGAGGCTTCGTTGTGCTTCCTGACCAGGGTCGGCTGCTGGATCTAGGGAACTTCCAGGCTGTTGTTCTCGCCGCCGGTGACCAGACGTCTGGCGAGCTCACGGTGTTGCAGACCCAGGGTGAACCCTCGGGTTTCGGGCCACCGCTTCATCGTCATCGTGACGCGGCGGAAGCGTTCTTCGTCCTTGAAGGCGAGTACCTGATGTTCATCGATGACGAACAGCATCTCTGTCCGGCCGGCAGTTTCGTCTATGTTCCTCGGGGCATGCCGCATACGTTCAGGGTGGTGTCGGCGCGCCTTGGTAAGAAGATCAATCTCTTCGCGCCCGCCGCCATGGTCGGGTTCTTCGAGGCGCTGGCTGCTGCCGAAGCGGCCGGGACCGCGACACCGTCGCTGCTGGACGAGATTGCCGCCAGAAACGACATGGAAGTGCTTGGGCCCGTCCCCGACAGCTATCTCTAGGGAGGGGTCGGCGCGACGCGTGGCAGAGAGTCAACGGACGCTGCCTCGCCATACCGTTCGCGTCAACGGGTCGCCAAGCGCCTCAGGTAGTACTACTCCGGTAGCATTGCGGTATGAAACTCAGTGTCAGCCTGCCGGATGAAGATGTAGCCGTCCTCGACGAGTTCGTCCGCACCACGGGCCTCCCCTCGAGATCGGCCGCACTGCATCACGCTGTCCGCATGTTGCGCCTCCCGGAGCTGGACCAGGACTATGAGGCCGCTTGGAACGAGTGGGAAGCCTCCGGCAGTCAGAAGGAATGGGACGTGACCGCAGCTGATGGGATCGTCGATGCTGCGCGGTGAGCTCAGGCTCGCCGATCTGGATCCCGTTCGGGGCAACCAGGCGAACAAGCGGCGTCCCGTCGTCATCGTGAGCAACGATCGTGCGAACTCGGTCGCGGCACGACTCGGCCGTGGGGTGGTGACGGTCGTGCCGGTCACCAGTAATACCACCCGAGTGTTCCCTTTCCAGACTCTGCTTCCTGCTTCCGCGACCGGGCTTCGGCAGGACTCCAAGGCTCAGGCCGAACACGTCCGCTCGATTGCCGTTGAGCGCTTGGGCGCCGTCCTCGGACAGGTCCCGTCCGACGTCATGGCTCAGCTGGACGACGCGCTGCGACTCCACCTGCAGTTGTAGCCGGCGTGCTTCCCGAGGAGTGCCCTAGCCAGGATCCGCAGACGGCGATGGGGGTCTCGTCGACGGGGGATTCGTCGTCGAGCATGAACCACGCGCGGTGCCCTTCCTATGTCAGGGAGATGTCAGCGAACCTTGCTGGAAGCCCACGAAGAGCGGCGAAGATCCGCGGGAACTCGAAATCGCGCGTGACCCGCGATGATGCCTCACATCGGCTACTTGAGCGTGTTGGAGACGACCAGGAACCCACGGACCGTTTCACTCATAACCCTGAGGTCGCAGGTTCAAATCCTGCCCCCGCTACCAGGTAAAGGCGCAGGTCAGAGGCGATTTCGGAGGAGTCCGGAGGCCGCCTCTGATTTGTTCCACTGCCTGTGTCCGCGTCGGGTCCGCGGATGGACGAGTAGCTGTGAACGGCGAGACAACGCGGGACCCTTACCATCACCCCAGAGGTCACAGCCCGATCGGAGCGCCCTTTCCTCGCACAGCGAAGGGCAGCGTTTGCCTGAGGGTGCGGACGCATGCAAAGCCTGGGGGATCTCGTGGCTTCAAGTGCGAGGAGAGCGATGACGGGGATAGCTAGATCCATCGCCATCTTGGTGCTGCAGGACCGTGCGCACCATGGGTATCGATTACAGCGCGCAAGGCGACATCCTGCTTGATGGGCGCAAGGTCCCGTGGGCGGAGCCACGGAGCTCGATGTGCTGGCGCGAACCCGCGACCGGAACCGCAGGGTCTTGTCACGGTCGCGCGTCCCGCGCCTCCCATCAATCACCCCATTTATCACCACGTGTGGTGATGACCGCTCACCACATCCGCTCCTAGCTTCGGGCTGTGAAGGAAACTCTCGCAACGCACGGCAATGGTCCCGAGTCCGGCTGGTACGAGATCCGCATCCAGGGGCGCCTCGAAACTCGATGGGGCAGCTGGTTCGACGGCCTGACTATTACCACCGAGGGCGACGGCACCACCATCCTCAGTGGCCCGGTGATCGACCAGGCCGCGCTGCATGGCTTGCTCCAGAAGGTGCGCGATCTCGGCTTGCATCTGGTTTCGGTCACTCACGCGCAAACCGATGACAAGCACCGATGAATCTTCACCAGTCAACCCGGACCGCAAGGCCACCACTCAACCAGGAGTTCCCATGGAGCGTCTCGCACGGCTCGTTATGCATCATCGTCGGATCGTCAGCGCGCTCTGGCTGGCGCTGTTCATCGGCGGCATTGTCGCCGCAGGTCCGCTCGGTCACCGGTGGTCGCTCGACTTCTCTCTACCTGGGCAGCCAGGTGACCAGGCACAGCAACAACTGATCGACACGTACGGCGTCAGCACCTTCGACACCTATATCGCGGTCGTCACCGTCCCAAATGGCCAGACTGTCGCCTCGAACCGGCAAGCGGTGGAGGATGTGTTCGCCACAGGGGTTGCCGCCGTGCCCGACCTGAAGCTGCGGGTCGTCGACCTGGCGAGCACCGGTGATCCCGGGTTTGTGACCAATGACGGGCGCTCGACGTTCGCGTTGATCCAGGCTCCGATCCCGGTGAAGGTCGGGCCTTACCTAGAAACCCAACTCGACCCAGCGCTTGACCAGGCGGCTGCGGATCACGGGTTTGAAAGCGGTCTGACGTCGTACGGCTTGCTCGCCTCGGGAGGAGACAGTGGCGGGACCGGCGTCCTGGCTGAGACATTGTTGGGAGGTGTCGGCGCCCTGCTCGTGCTGATCTTCGTATTCGCGTCGTTCCTCGCTCTGCTCCCTCTCCTCATCGCGGGGGTGTCGATCTTGACGACCTTCATCCTGATCCTGCTGCTGACGACGTTCACCGACGTCAACGTGATCGTCGAATATCTCGTCGCCCTTATCGGGCTTGGGGTGGCCATCGACTACTCGCTTCTCGTCGTGTCCCGGTGGCGCGAGGAGCGGGCACGCGGCCGCACCAACGAGGAGGCTGTCGCCGTCGCGATGAAGACTGCCGGGCGTGCTGTGTTCGCGTCCGGCGTCACCGTCGCCGTCAGCCTGCTGGCGCTGCTGATCGTCCCCGTGCCGGCCCTGCGCAGTATGGGCATTGCCGGCCTGCTGATCCCGCTCGTCAGCGTTTCGGCCGTTCTCACGCTGCTGCCGGCGCTGCTGTCGAGCATCGGGCCGCGCGTCGATTACCCCCGCATTCGCAAGGAGGGCACAGCTTCACGCGGCTGGTCAGCATGGGCGCGGCTCGTCGTCAGACACCGAGCCATCGCCGCAACGGTGGCCGTGAGCGTGCTCGCCCTCCTCATCATCCCCGTCTTCAGTCTGAAGATCGGGCAGTCGGGCGTCGACTCGCTGGCTCGAAGTGGCGCCCGGTACGAAGCTCTGCACACCCTCACCGACGGCGGCGTTGGCACCGGGGTCCTCACACCGATCGAGGTTCTCGTGCCTGCGAGCAAGGCAGCCGCCGCGGCTGACGCGGCCAGCAGAGTTGACGGAGTTCAGCTAACCGACGTCGGCACCGTCCAGGGCGGCAGCGCGGTCATCGACGTCCTGCCGACCACCGCCACGGTGGACAACGACGGAACCGCTGTGGTGGACGGTGTCCGGACGGCAGTCGAGAACGCCGTCGGTGGTGACGTCGGCGTCACCGGCGTTGGGGCAAGTGTCTCGGACTACTTCAGTGCCGTCTACGACAAGTTCCCCTATGTGCTCGCCCTGGTCGCGCTCATCACGTTCGTGCTGCTGGTTCGCACGTTCCGGTCCGTTGTCCTGCCCCTCAAAGCCGTCCTGCTCAACCTGATCTCGATGGCGGCCGTCTTCGGCTCGGTGGTCTTCTTCTGGCAGCTCGGGCACGGGTCCAACGCGATCTTCAACGTGGCAGGGACCGGCGCCATCAACTTCTGGCTGCCCGTGGTGATCTTTGCGTTCCTATTCGGGCTGTCCATGGACTACGAAGTGTTCATCCTGTCCAGGATGCGGGAGGAGTACGACCGAACCGGAGACACTTCGATGGCCGTCATCACCGGCATCGGCCGGACAGGCCGGCTCGTCACCTCAGCCGCTCTCATCCTCTTCTTCGCCTTCTCCGCCCTCGCCTCATCGCCAGGGACCGACGGCAAGATCATTGGAACTGCCCTCGGAGTCGGCATCCTCATCGACGCCACCATCGTCCGTGCGCTGCTGGTGCCGGCCTTGGTCAGCCTCTTCGGCCGATGGAACTGGTGGCTACCCAGCTGGCTCGCCCGAGTGCTCTTCGTGGAGCCGTCGCCTCTCCGGCCGGCTCCTCCCTCCGAAGGCCTCCCAGAACCAACGAGAGTGCCGGCCGGGGTCAACTGACCTGGCGAACAGCATGACAGTCTGACCCTTCGGTAGGCGCTTCCCATGATCCGCTCGCTTCGGCGGATCACGGGGGCGCCTCAGGCGTTACGTGGGTCAAGCCTGGAGCCTCGCTGTGTTCTCCGACGCCCGGAGGCGCGACCAGAGCTCAGCGGTTCTCCGAGTGGGACAGGAGGCCGAGCTGGTGTGCCTTGCTGATGGCTGCGCGGCGGTTGTTGACGTTGAGTTTGGTGTAGATGTGCTTGGTATGGGTCCGGATCGTGTGCAGGGACACGACGAGCCGACGCGCGATGCCAGGACCGTCGAGATCCGAGCCGAGCAGCCGCAGCACATCCAGTTCCCGGTCGCTCAACGGGTCCGCCAACCCGGCCCCCGGTCCTGGTTCGGATGGCGGTAGGCTTCCACGGCTGACCTCGGCGGACCACTCGGTGGAGGCGCTGCCTGCCGCCGTCACCGCTGCGAGCAGTTCTCGCGCAAAACCGGATTGTGGCTCGCTCGTCGCGAGCTCTGCGAGCAGTTCAGTCAATACGGGGGCCGCGTCGACGAATACCCGGACCCAGCCATCGGCTTGAGCGAGCTCGACAGCGTGCCTGAGTGCTTCGAGCGCCACGTCGCCCGCGCCGACCGCGCGGTGCGCGACGGCCCGGAGCACCTCGAGCTCGATGATCGTGCCCAAGCGCTCACCGCTGTCGGCCGCGGCCAGCAAACGGTCCAGGAGGGCGGCAGCGTCCTGCAGCGTCTGCCTGGAGCCGGTGGCAGCGTGCTCCGCGAGCAGTATGCGGGCGAGGGTGATGTGCTCGTACTCGCGTAGGTAGGACAGGTCGTCGTCCATGGCGACCTGGTGTTGGCGTGCCCAGGCACGTGCCTCGGCGAGGTCACCCCGCGCGGCGAGCACGCGGGCTCGGGTTGCGTGGACGGGTTGCACGTTCGGCGAGTAGTCGCCCACGTACACGCGTTCGGCCTCGTCGAGGAGCTCCAGCGCGGTCGACAGGTCACCCTCTGCCGCCCGCAGCCTGGCCATCCCGACACGCCACCGGTACGGATTTTGCGCCAGGGCGGCGGCCTCCCCCAGCTCGTCGGAGCGGCGCAGGTGCTCGGCGGCGGCGGCGAGGTCGTTGCGATACCAGGCCATTCGACTCAGGCCGACGAGCATGTCGGCTGTGCCGCGCATGACGCTCGCGCCGACCGGCGCGTTGGCCTCCGCGAGCTCGAGCGCGTGGCTGAAGGTGCGTTCCGCTTGACGTAGCTGGCCCAGCCTGAGCTGCATGTCGGCCATCGCGATCGAAGCACCCAGCACGTCCGCGATGTGCCCGGCGCGGGTCAGAGCCGAGATGGCGGTGCTGTAGCTGACCTGAGCAGAGGCGAGGTCTCCGGTGGTCCAGGAGGCCAGACCAGACAGCGCTGCTGCGGCACCGGTGACCACGTCGTCACCGTCGACTACAGTCGCGGCCACCTCCTTCGCCCGCTTGATGGCGCCGGCAGGGTCGCCGCCGATGAGCGCGAGTGCGGCCCGGTACATCTTGACGGCCGCCGGCATGCGAGGAAGCTCGTCAGGGTCCACGACCACCAGCTCCGCGGCCGGCTTCGCCAACAGCCGCTCGACATGGTCTAGTCGCAGGTCGACTCCGTCGAACTCATTGCTGGCCATCAGGCCGCCGATGAGCGCGATCGCGAGCACGGGACGGTCGCGGGCGACGTCATCGGGAAGTTCGTTGGCCCATCGGCGCAAGAGATCCTCACGCCGCTCACGACCCAGCGTCCGGAAGGACAGCTCCACGAGGTCAGCCGCCCGCGTCACGTCTCCGCCGGCCAAAGCATGCCGGACCGCGGCCTCGGGTTGCCCTACCTCGGTGTACCAACCGGCGGCTCGACGATGCAGGCATGAGACGTGATCTGGTCGTTCTTCAAGCAGATGCGCATGCAGGACGTCTGAGAAGAGGTGGTGGTAGCGATACCAGCTTCGGTTGCCGTCGAGCGGGACGAGGAAGAGGTTCGCCCTCTCCAGAGCCTCGAGCATCGCCCTGCCGCTCCTGCCCCCAGCGCGCTGGGGCAGGGGGCTGACCGCGTCGCACAGTGACCCGGTGAGCCGATCGAGGATCGATGTCTCGAGCAGGAAACGACGTACGTCTTCGGGCTGCCGACTCAGGACCTCGTCGGCGAGGTAGTCCACGACGAACCGGTCGTCGCCGGCGAACCCGCTGATGAAGGTTGTGCGGTCGTTACAGTCGCGCAGCGAGAGCGCCGCCAGCTGAAGGGCGGCCGCCCACCCTTCTGTGCGGGCCTCCAGTGCAGCGAGGTCAGCGGTCGTGAGGTCAAAGCCGTTGAGGTCGTTGAGATAGCTGGCCACCTCCTCACCCGAGAAGCGAAGGTCGGTCGCGCGGATCTCGACGAGCTCCCCGCGTGCCCTCAACCGCGAGAGCGGCAGGGCAGGATCCGCCCGCGTAGCGATGACCAGCCGAAGCTGTGGCGGCAGGTGGTCGACAAGGAACGTCATCCCGGCCGCGATATCGACACCGTCAGCGAGGTGGTAGTCGTCGAGGACGACTGTGACCTCACCCGAATGCACGCTGAGCTCGTTCACCACGCCGGCGAGCACGGTCTCCACCGGCGCCTGTCCAGACTGCAGAAGAGTGAGCGCTGCGCCGCCAGCACCCGGAACAGCCCGATCGAGGGCAAGGAGGACGTACGTCCAGAACGACGTGGCCTCACGATCACGCTCATCCAGGGACACCCAGGCAACGACATGGTCGTCGTCTGGCGTAGGCAGAGCAGCGACGAACCAGGAGGCCAGAAGAGTCGTCTTGCCGAACCCTGCGGGCGCCGAGATCAACGTGACTGGGCCATGCGACCCGCGGAGCAGCAGATCGGCCAGCCGAGGGCGCGACACAACCTCCAGGCGCGGCCTGGGCCGGAGAAGTTTCGTCTCCACAAACGGGTCGGCCATCGGCGCTCCCTTCCTAGCGTCGGACGCGACCACTCGAGACTATGGCAGAGCCAACTGCCGTGAGCTTGACTAGTGGGATTCGAGTAGTGCCCGGGCCTCAGCGCAGCGACTCGGAGGTCGAAGGCCGAGCATGTGCAGGTCAGGACCGGCTTCGTGGGTGTACGGACGCCCGCCTTACACAAAATCAGCGACGCCTCGGCTGACATTGCGCCGAGAGAGTTCCTCGTGGGCTGTTTGCGAAGCTCAGCGCAGCCCGGGATCGGCCGCTGACCGGCGGAGATGTTCATCATTACAGCTGCGCGGGCCGGCTGTACTGCCCGCCAGCGACGACGCGACGAGTGATTGCCGGGCCGAGCGGATTCTGCCGGTGAGGTCGCGGCAACAGGCGCGGAGCCGCGTTCGACCACGTACGCCATTGTCAGTGTCCTTCATGTCAGCGCCATGTCAGCAAACTTGCCGGGACACGGCGAAGGGCGCCGAGGGTCGATCAGCGGGACGCGGAGATCTTCCACGGACACGAAATGTGGAGGTCTCTATCTGGTGGAGGGCAGCCACTGGCGTCCTCTGCAACTGTGACGCGTGGGGAGTTATTGCCCCCCGCTTCTCGAGGTGCCGAGGTCGGCCACGCCGGTCTTGACGGCGCCGGCCCCGAGGTACAGGCGGGCCACCTCCGGGTCAGCCAGGAGGCTCGTGCCAGTGCCGACGAGGCGCACCATGCCGCTTTCGAGGACGACGCCGAAGTCCGCTGCGGCCAGCCCGGAGCGTGCGTTCTGCTCGACGAGGAGCACAGTCCGGCCGGAGTCAGCGAGGTGCCGGATGCTCTCGAAGACCTGGGCGCGGGATTTGGGGTCGAGTCCGATGGACGGCTCGTCGAGGAGTATGAGTCCGGGGTCGAGGACCAGCGTGCGCGCCAGTTCGACCTGCTTCTGCTCACCGCCCGACAGCGAGCCGGCGTGGTCGTGAGCCCGGTGCCTGCAGATGGGGAAGACCGCCGCCGCCTCGTCGACGCGCCGGCGTAAAGCCTTCTGGTCCGACACGACATAGCCGCCCATGAGCAGGTTGTCCCACACGGTCATGTCCGGGAAGAGGCTCCGATCCTGTGGGACGTGCACGATACCGCGCAGGAGACGGGCCCGTGGAGAGAGGCGTTCGATCCGTTCACCCCTGAAGGCGACCTCCCCCGTTCGTGGCCGCAGCAAACCGCTGATCGTCTTGAGCACTGTCGACTTGCCGGCCCCGTTGGGACCGATGAGGCAGGTGACGGTTCCGGCAGAGACATGCAGGTCGACACCCTTGAGAATGTCTCCCGCCCCATATCCCGCAATGACGTCCGTCAGCGTCAGCAAGTGACTCACATCAAGCCCCCAAGTAGGCATCGAGAACGTGGGGATTGGTCTGCACTTCGTGTGGCGCACCCGTGAAGATCTCCCGGCCCTGGTCGAGCACGATCACGGGGTCGCAGAGTCTCATCACGAATCCCATGTCGTGCTCGACGATGAGGAAGGTGACGCCCGCCGCATAGCGTTCGCGGATGTGGTGTTCCATGGTCTCGATCATCACCGGGTTCACGCCTGCTGTCGGCTCGTCCAGCATGACGAGGCTCGGTGAGCTCATCAGCACAGCAGCGAACTCGAGGAGCTTGCGCTGACCGTAGGAGAGCTCCGACGCGAAAAGGTCCCCTACGTGTCCCATCCGGAACTCGTCGAGCAAGACGTCGACACGGTCGCGGTCGGCACTGGCGAACCGACGGCCGAACAGTTGTCTCCACGTGTAGCCCGCGGCCACGGTGAGGTTCTCCTTCACTGTCAGCTGCGGAAAGATCCGGGCTTGCTGGAAGGTTCGCGACAGACCGCGTCGATAGAGGGTTCCGGCGTCCGCCCCCGTGATGTCTCGCCCACGGAAGCTGACCCTCCCGCTGTCGGGCTTCAAATAGCCGGTGACCAGGTTGAAGAGTGTCGTCTTCCCGGAGCCGTTCGGACCTATCAGCGCGGTTATGGTGTGCGGTTCAACCGTCAGGCTGGCGGAGCTAACAGCCTGAACGGTGCCGAAGGTTTTCGTGATGTTGCGGACTTCCAGCAAGGCTGCCATCAGCCAACCCTCGGGGGAGCAGCTGACTCCACCGTGTCGTTCGTGAGCCGCGGTCGTGGGCTGTCCGCGTCGTCGGGGGCATCACCTGAGTCAACCGTGGAGCGGCGCCGGCTGCGTCGAAGTCGGTCGTTGATCGTGGGGACGATGCCTTGCGGCATCAGGAGCATCACCAGCAGGAAGACCATCGCATAGGCGATGAGGTAGAACTGGCTGCCGCCGAGGGAGTAGGCAAGGGTCTGTTGCGATGTCTCGAGCAGGAATGCTCCTAGAACGGGACCCCAGAGGGTCGCTCGCCCGCCGAGGAACGTCATCAAGACGATGGCGATGGTCACCAGCGGATCCACGGCGAACTGGGGGTAGATGAAGCCTTGGTAGTAGGCCCATACCCCACCCACCATCGCCGTGACGCCGACGCTGACAGAGAAGGCCAAGAGCTTGACCCCGAGCACCCGGACGCCGATCCCACGGGCTTTGTCCTCGTCGGCACGCACCGCGGCCAACGAGAGTCCGAGCTTGCTCCGCATGAGTCCCCAGGTGATGCCCATGGCGAGTGCGAGCAGAACCAAGAGCGCGTAGTAGAACGGGCGCTCAAAGGTCCGGAGAGGGAAGGGTGGAACGGGGATCGCGAGGCCTTGCGCTCCCTTGGTCAAGCCGCGCAGGTTGAAGGCGAGGGTCTGCGCGACGAACAGCAAGGTGATTGTCACGATCGCGAAGACGTCTGACCTGGTTCGCATGGCGACCGCAGCGATCGCGAGGCCGATGATGGACGCGAGAACGGCAATCAGGGGGAGTAGCAGAAACGGCTCGTATCCGGACACGACGCCGTGGTGTTGGAACCAGATGGCCATCGTGTAGGCACCGATTCCGAAGAACGCGGCGTGTCCGAGCGACGGGTAGCCTGCGAACCCCCCGACGAGGTTCCAGGCGCTGGACATCACTGCGAACATGAGTGTGAACACGAAGATGTTCAGCACCCAATGCGCGAGGTTGAACACCGGAAGGCTGGCGAGGACACCGAAGAAGACCAGTCCGCGAAGTATGCCCCCGTACCGGAACGTGGTCATATCGCCCCGCGGCCGGTGGTCCCGAACAGGCCTTGGGGACGGATCAGCAGTACGAGCAGCAGGATCACGAAAAAGGTCATTTCGGACCACGCCGGAGAGACGGCCGACGCGACGATGGCTGAAGAGGTCGATACGATGAGGGCGCCGATGACCGCACCCCCGATGCTGCCGAGCCCGCCGAGCAGCACGATCGACAGCAGCCTGGAGATGAGGTCGTAATGGCTGCCGGGGTTGAAAGGGTAGAGGAGCCCGTAGATGGACCCAGCGGCTGCAGCGGTCGCAGATCCAAGTCCGAAGCCGATTGCGGAGACCCGGCGAGACTCGACGCCGAGTAGTCGCGCGGACTCGGGGTTCTGCACCGTGGCGCGGATGGCCCGACCGAAGCGCGTCCGGTTCAGGAGCACATACAGCAGGCCGAGCGCGACGAGCGAGAGCAGGAACGCCCACAGCCGAACCAGCGTGATCTGGTAACCGAAGACAGACCAGCTGCTGTTGGCGTAACTGGTGTTGATGCTGCGGACGGTCGTCTTCCAGGTCACGCTCATGACGCCCTCGAGCAAGAGGGCGACCGCGAACGTGACGAGGAGGCTGAGCTCGGAGCGGTCCTCGTCCCTGAGAGGCTGCAGGAACAGCAGTTGGACGACCACTCCCAGGATGAACATCACGACAGTGGTGACGGGGATTGCCAACAGCGGGTCAATGCCGTACGAGGTGAAGAGCTGGTAGGCCAGATAGGCACCCAAGATGACCATGGCGCCCTGAGCCAGGTTCACCACCTTCATGATGCCGAAGATGAGCGTCTGACCAGACGCCATGAGTGCGTAGACCCCGGCTGTCAGGACACCCAGGAGAATTCCCTGGATGAGCGCATGCACCGCTCAGCCGCCCCAGTTCGGCTTCGGGAAGACGGGTTGTGCCTGAGCGACAGCCGGGGGGTATACCGGAAGTAGCTTTCCGCCTTGCCACTGTACGAGGTTGTATGAGCCGGTGGGGGCGCCGACCGCGTTCCAGGTGAGCTTGCCCAAAATGGTGGGCCAGGTCCCGGAATGCAGGGTCTTGATGATGGTCGCGTTGTCGATCTTGCCGGTCTTGGCAGCGACTTCCTGGATCAACTGTCCGGTCGCGTAGGCTTCCGCGCTGCTGTCGTCGACCGTCTGAGCGGACCCGCCATACTTCTTGATGTACGCGGCTGTGAACGCTGCGCTGCCGGACGCCTTGGAGCCAGGAAACCAGTCAGCCGACGAGGTGATCCCGGCGGTGTTCGACCTTCCGACCTTGTCGGGGAACTCCAGCGGCGAGTTCGCCCCGTTGGACAAGAACATGAACTTGGGGTTGTAGGTCAGCTGAACCAGGCTCTTGACTTGAGCGTAGGCGTCGTCGCTTTGGGTTCCACCCACGATGACATCGGGCTTCTTCGCGGCGATGGCCGCCATGATAGGTGACAGGTCTTGAGTCTCCGCCGGGTACACCTGCTTGTACACGGTCTTGATTCCGGCCGCCTCGAACTTCGCACGGATGTTCTCAGCTATCGGCGCAGAGAACGGATCGTCGAGTTCTGCGTAGGCAGCGGTCTTGGGACGGTCGGCCGGGTTGAGGGACAAGATGAACTTCGCGAAGACGTTGCCGGACTCCGTTGTGGGTGCCGGCTGGACGAAGAAGAAGTTATTCAGCTTCTGTTTGAAGACGTCGGGGCCGCCGCCCGCGGGGGCCAGGAACGCGTAGCCGTACCGCTTGGCGACCTGCGAGGCGGGGATGGTCAACAGCGTCGAGAACGGACCGAAGGTGAGGTTGACGTGGTCCTTGTTGATCAGGTTCTGATAGTTCGTGACCACCTGAGTCGGGCTCGACGCATCGTCGACGATCTTCATCTGCACCTTGCGACCCAACACCCCGCCCTCGGCGTTCACAGTGTCGGCCCATAGCTGGTACCCGCGTTCAACTGCCTTCCCCGAATCGGAGAAGTCCCCCGTCAGCGACACCGAAGCCCCGATCACGAGTGGGCCGGAGCTGCTGCCACCGCTCCCACCATTGGCGCCGCTCGAGGCACATCCAGCGGTCACTAGCGCCAGTGTGCTCACGGCCGCCACTGCAATGGAACGTCTGGTGAACCTGCGGATACGCACGCTGCTCCTTGAGGGGTGACGCCAGCTGCGACGTCTCGCCTGGGCCGACTGAATACAAACGATTGCGGTTGAGCATGCGCCCGCCGCCAGCGCGCTGTCAAGCGCTGTGACGAAGTAGCGGGCGGCTGGACGCTCGCCTGTCGGGCAGGCACCCCTAGACACGAAAGAGACAACAACTGCCAGACCGGATGGCGTCGGGCTGCGTGGGCCGGAATCGCAGACGAAGCAAAGGGTGCGAGGGCGCGTCAACGTGATGCGCTGTGTCGACGGGCGACGGGCGACGGGCGACGGGCGACGGGCGACGGGGGGCGGCGACGGGGCCGCAGGCCCGAGCCGGCGAACCGTGCGTGACCGAGCCAGCCTCAGCGTTGTGCCGGCGGGCCCGTCGAGCCGCGTACGACGAGCGCGAGCGGGAGCAGAACCGAACGGGCGGGCCGGTGGGGTTCGGCGATCGCGTCGAGCAGCAACCGAGAGGCGCCGGCGCCGATCTGCTGGTGGGGGATCGCGATGGACGTCAAGGGCGGCTTGAGCTTGTCCAAGAACGGCATGTCGTTGAAGCCGACGACACTCATGTCTTCGGGGCAGCTGATGCCGCGCTCCGAGAACACGTCGTAACAGCCCAGCGCGATCAGGTCGTTCCCGGCGACGATCGCCGTGAAGCCGAGATCGGCGTCGAGGAGACGCCGCAGACCGTCCGCACCCGCGGCTTCGCTCCATTGGGGGACGCTGGTGACTAGGGCGGGGTCCTCGTCGAGACCCAGGTCGTGCACGGCGGCCCGGAACGACCTTGCCCGGGTCACACCCGTGGAGGTGTCGGCAGGTCCGGCGACGTGCGCGACCCGGCGGTGGCCGAGATCGGCGAGATGCCGGACGGCGAGCGCGACACCAGCCGCGTCGTCCGGCGTGATCGATGGTACGTCGATGCCGTCTGGGCGGCGGTTGACCATGACCATCACCACCCCTTCGCGGTGCAGCTGCTCCAGCAAAGGGTGCTTGACCCGGGCGGTAGCCACGATCAACCCCTCGACCTGGCGCGACCGCAGCACCTCGATCTGCGCTCGCTCGCGCCCGGGGTCGTTGTCGGTGTTGACGATCAGCCCGCTGAAGCCAGCCGGTTCGAGTACATCTTCGATGCCGCGAACGATGGGCGGAAAGAGCGGATTGGTGAGGTCAGGGATGACCAGTCCGACGGTGCCGGACTTCGACGTCTTGAGCCCGCGTGCGATCGGGTTGGGCCGGTAGCCGAGGGTCTCCGCGACGTGGATCACGCGCTGCGCGGTCTCGGCCTTGACCAGCTTGCGGGTAGCCGGGTTCAGCGCGCGGGAGGCCGTCGCCGCGTGGACGCCGGCCGCCTCGGCCACGTCGCGAAGCGTCGGAGAGGGCACGTCAGGATCCTAGAGCGCGGACGGTGTCGGGCCGGGATTGTGGGCGCGCGCACGCACAACCATTGCGCCCACGCCCAGGGGTACCGCCAGCACTGCGCCCGTCGCGAAGAGCACACCGTAACGCCCTGGCCGGCCAGGCTGGACGTAAGGACGGCCGCGAGCGAGCTGCCGACGAACAGCGCACCCGCGAAGAAGGAGACCACCGTGGCGCGCGCCCGGCAGCGCGTCGGTGGCCCAGGTCTGAAGCCTCGAGTGCATCGCTGTCCAGGCAAGCCCGAGGACAACGGTGGCAACAACTGCAGGCGCCACCTCCTGCGACGTGGCGAGGAGCGCGCAATCGACCAGGGCGGCGAGAGCGCCTCGGGCGATCAGCCTGGCGGCTGACCAGCGCTGTGAGAGCCCGTCTTACCAGCATCGAGAAGGGCAACACCCATACGCCGTCACACCCCGAGGCGTGAAGAAGCCCACGACCATGGCACGGTGAACGGCCTTCTCGAAGGGCAGTAGGAGTCGCGACCCTATCGTTTGCACCCCGTTGCCCAAGAGCCATGCAGTCCCGGCCGGGCTTGACAGCGCCACTGATGTGCATGAGGCTGCACTCGTTTGCAGAATAGGTTGGAGAGGTTGCGCTGAGCTTGGGAGGGGACGTACCGGTGCACGAGACGGTCGCCTCGGCAATCGACCGGCGGGAGCCGCGCTTGCACGCGAACGGCGTGCCGCCGGCCGGCTTCGCGCGGGTCTCCGCCTCGGTCCGGAGGTGGTCCGGCTGGTGCGCGGATCGCCCGCCGTGGCATCGCCGGCTGACAGCCGAGTGGCGCGACGGACACCTCGGTGACCCTGCGCCCGGCCTGGACGAGTCGCGCGCATGACAGATACTTCTGCCTCCGGCCGCTCAGACAGTCACATCTCCGGCTCAATGAAGATCGGGTGGATCGGCGCGGGCAGGATGGGCGCCGCTATGGCTAGACGCCTGGCGGTTGCCGGCGAGGACGTCACTGTCTGGAACCGCACCCGATCCAAGGCCGAGGCGCTGACCGACTCTGGCTGCAGGGTCGCCGACACAATCGCTGATCTGCGTGGCCTCGACGTCGTCTTCACGATGGTTTCCGCGCCGGCCGACCTGGTGCAGGTGATGACCGGCGAGGGCGGACTTCTCGAGGACCCCGGCAACGTGCCCGGAGCGGTCGTCGACTGTTCCACAGTCGACGACGAGACCTCCGTAGGCATGCGCGCTGCCTGCGCCGAGCGCGGCGTCGCCTTCCTTGCTGCGCCGGTCAGTGGCAACGGCAAGGTCGTCAAGGCGGGCATGCTCACCCTTGTCGTTTCCGGCCCCGAGGAGACCTGGCTCAAGGTTGCGCCGCTGCTCGACCACCTCGGCCAGGGCGCGACATACGTCGGAGATGGCGACGTCGCCCGCCTCGCGAAGATCTGCCACAACGTCATGCTTGGTGTGGTGACGCAATGCCTGGCCGAGATCACGGTGTTGGCGCAGAAGGGGGGCATGTCTCGCGCGGCGTTCCTCGACTTCCTCAACTCGTCCGTGCTGGGCTCGACGTTCACGCGCTACAAGTCTCCGGCGCTCGTGCACCTCGACTACACGCCCACGTTCACGCCCCTGCTGCTGCGCAAAGACTTCGACCTCGGCTTCGCAGCGGCACACGACCTCGACGTACCTATGCCGGTAGCAGCCGCCGCGGCGGCTGCCGTGCAGGCGAGCGTCAGCAGTGGCCGGGTGGACGAGGACTTCGCGATCTTGCTCGACCTGCAGGCCCACAACTCCGGACTGGAGCTCAAGCCAGAGGACGTCGAGGTGGACGACGGGCTGTCGGGGGGCCCGGAGGAGAGCTCGCAATGACCCGGCCGCTGCCGGCACCCGGACACATGGGGGTCGAGTACGAAGAGCGGGTCGACTTCGCCCGGCTGCGCGACTACCGCCTCGGCCGAGTACGGACGGCGCTTCAGGGCAGCGAGTGCGGTGCTTTGCTGCTCTTCGACTTCTACAACATCCGGTACACGACGCACACCTGGATCGGCGGCGCGCTCGGCGACAAGATGATTCGCTACGCGTTGCTGGCCGGCGACAAGGATCCGGTCCTCTGGGACTTCGGGTCCGCCGTCAAGCACCACAAGATCTACTCCAGGTGGGTCCCGGAGGAGAACTACCGCGCCGGGTTCCTCGGCTTCCGCGGCGCCGTCGCGCCCAGCGTCGGGTTGATGGAGACGGCGGTCGCCGAGATCAAGTCGCTGCTCGTCGAGGCGGGGGTCGCGGACCAACCGGTCGGAGTCGACATCGTCGAGCCGCCGTTCCTGTTCGAGATGCAGAGGCAGGGGTTGCAGGTCATCGACGCCCAGCAACTCATGCTCGACGCGCGAGTGATCAAGTCAACCGACGAGATCACGCTGCTCACACAGGCGGTTGCGATGGTCGACGGCGTCTACCAGGACATCGTAGACGTGCTCAAGCCCGGCATCCGAGAGAACGAAATCGTCGCGCTGGCCAACAAGCGGCTCTACGAGATGGGCTCAGACCAGGTCGAGGCCGTCAATGCCATCTCGGGAGAACGCTGCAACCCCCATCCGCACAACTTCACCGACCGCCTGATCCGGCCGGGAGACCAAGCGTTCTTCGACATCATCCACTCCTACAACGGCTACCGGACCTGCTACTACCGGACCTTTGCCGTCGGGAGCTCTACGACGCCGCAACGCGATGCCTATTCGCGGGCGCGCGAATGGATGGACGCCGGCATCGCCGGCATCAAGGCCGGGGTCGGTACGGACGAGGTGGCGGCGCTGCTGCCCAAGGCGGAGGAGTTCGGGTTCAACAGCGAGATGGAGGCGTTCGGCCTGCAGTTCGCCCACGGCCTCGGACTCGGTCTGCACGAGCGCCCTATCATCTCCCGGCTGAACTCGATGAAGGAACCGATCGAGCTGGAGGTCGGCATGGTCTTCGCGCTGGAGACCTACTGTCCGGCCTCCGACGGCTACTCCGCCGCCCGGATCGAGGAGGAGATCGTGGTCACCGAGGACGGCCCGCAGGTGCTCACCCTCTTCCCGGCGCAAGACCTCATGGTGACCAACCCCTACTGAGCTGGTGGGCCTCCACCGACGTCGAGACCTCACGGACGAAAGGAACCTCATGGCGGACTTCAGCCTCGACCGTTTCACCGATCTGCCGCTGGGCCTGTTCATCGGCGGCAAGGTCGTGCCGGCCTCGGACGGAGGCCGCTTCGACGTTCTCAACCCAGCCACCGGTGCGGTGCTCACCTCGGTCGCCGACGGCACGGTCGACGACGCGATCGCCGCTGTCGACGCCGCCCACGCGGCTGCCGCGGACTGGGCGGCCACGGCGCCGCGAGATCGGGCGGAGGTGCTGCGTCGTGCCTTCGAGCTGATGACCTCGCGGGCCGACGAGATCGCCCACCTGATGTCGCTGGAGAACGGCAAGGCCCTCGTCGACGCGCGGGGGGAGACGACGTACGCTGCGGAGTTCTTCCGCTGGTACGCCGAGGAGGCGGTTCGCGCGGAAGGCTCGCTGATGACCGCCCCCTCGGGCGCCAACCGGATCGTGGTCATGCATCAGCCCGTCGGCATCGCCGTGCTGGTGACGCCGTGGAACTTCCCCGCCGCCATGGCGACCCGGAAGATCGGCCCTGCGCTCGCGGCCGGGTGCACCGTCGTGCTCAAGCCCGCCAGCGACACGCCGCTGACGGCCCTGCTCCTGGCACAGATCCTCGCCGACGCCGGCGTCCCAGCCGGTGTCGTCAACGTGCTGCCGGCGCGGCGTTCGGGAGCGGTCGTCTCGGCGATGCTGCACGACCCGCGCGTGCGCAAGCTCTCGTTCACCGGCTCGACGGAGGTGGGTCGGGTCCTGCTGAAGGAGGCTGCCGACCAGGTCGTCAACTGCTCGATGGAGCTCGGCGGGAACGCGCCGTTCCTGGTCTTCGACGACGCCGACATGGACGCCGCGATCGACGGCGCGATGATCGCGAAGATGCGCAACGGTGGCGAGGCCTGCACGGCTGCGAACCGCTTCTTCGTTCAGGCCGGTGTGGCCGAAGAGTTCTCGCGCCGGCTTGCTGACCGGATGGCGGCGATGCGGATGGGGCCCGGCACCGACGACGCGACGCAGGTCGGGCCGTTGGTCAACGAGGACACGGTGGGCAAGGTCGACGAGCTGGTCCGTGGCGCCGTCGACGCGGGATCGCGGGTCCTCACCGGCGGGTCACGACCGGACCGACCGGGGTACTACTACGAGCCCACCGTGCTCGCCGACGTACCGGCGGACTCGGCGATCCTGCGCGAGGAGATCTTCGGCCCGGTCGCGCCGATCGTGACCTTCACCGACACCGACGAGGTGATCCGGCTCGCCAACGACTCGGAATTCGGTCTCGTCTGCTATGTCTACACCCAGGACCTCGCCCGCGGCCTGCGTGTGAGCGAGGCGCTGGACTCCGGCATGGTCGGCTTGAACCGTGGCCTGGTCTCCGACCCCGCGGCGCCGTTCGGCGGCACCAAGCAGAGCGGCATCGGACGCGAGGGTGGCCACGAGGGGATGCTCGACTACCTGGAGTCCAAGTATGTCGCGGTCACCTGGTAACGGCGGCCGCGGCCGCCGTCGTTCGCTTTCAGCGCGTCGGGGCAGTCCAGCGCAGCAGGAGGGACGGCCGGGGCCAGTACGGCTGAGCAGCACCGCGTCCGATCGGCCCGTCGTCCACGCTGGCGGGCCCGTGACATCCGGTCTTGTCCATTGTCTGACGCTCACCTGACCTGGGACCAGCTAAACCGTCGCAGCGGTGGCGTCCCGCAACCGATGGATGTCTTGCTCTGGCTCTACCCATAGCTGCGCGGCGTTCGCCTATCAGGCCCTTCCGCAGCTGCGCGCGATGGTGAGCCCGGTAAGGCTTCGAGTCCGACGTCGTGAAGGCGTGCGCCGCTGGATTCGCCGAGGACGGTGGTCGGCGGCACCCGAACCGCGAGCCGACCAGGCTGACCACGTCTCGGAGCACGGTGCAATGCGGTCGTCGGGACGGTCGATGTCGCCTGCTGGCCGTTGACGGTCACTGAGGTCACCGACCTAGGGACGGGCGTTGTCCAACGACGCCACCCTCGAAGACCGACGGGTGGCGGCCCAGCTCGATCCGGGTCCGCCGGATGTGGCCCTCGAGGAACCGTTCGGCGTCGACCGAGTCCCGGCGTACGACGGCGTCGAGGATGAGCCGGTGTTCGGAGTTCACGATCCACATCCGGGCAGGCCCGGTCAGCGCGACGTACGCCCGCCGATAGTGCTGCGTGGAGTTCCACAGTCGCGAGACCATTGCGTTGAGAGGGCCGATGTGACATCCGGAGTAGGTCCCGAGATGGAACTCGCGGTCGAGGTCGAGGAACCGGTCGAGGTCGGTGTTCTGCTCGATCTGCTGCTGCACCTCCTCGAGGCGCGCATGGTCCTCATCGGTCAGCTTGGGCAGGCTCTCGGCCATCGCCAGCGGCTCCAGACGCTCTCTCATCCGGTAGATCACGTCGACCTCATGCATCGTCAGCCGTGGCACCCGGGCGCCCTTGTTCGGCTCATGCTCCGTGAGACCCTCCGCCTCCAGCATCCGGAGCGCAACACGCACCGGTAGCCGGCTGGCGCCGAGCCGGTCGGCGATCTCCTCCTGTCGTATGCGGTCCCCCGGCCTGAGCCCGTCGTGCAGGATCTGGTCGCGGAGATACGCAGCGACGCGAGCTGAGGTGACGCCTCCGGTCGCGGCGCACGGCATGAGGGCCGGCGTCGCCTCCTCGCGACTCACGTGCTTATCGTCTCTCGCGCAGACTGGCGGTCCCAGGCCTTGCCGTTCGGGTACGACACCAACTCGAACTGCATGCCCCACGGCGCCAGGAAGTAGACCCAGCGGTTGCCCTCGGCCGGTCCCCTGCTCGCCGTCGGGCCGTCGAGCAGCTGCACCCCCGAGCCGCGGAGGTACTCGACCGCGGCGTCGAGGTCGTCGACGTACAGCGCCACGTGATGGCCGCCGACGTCGCTGTTGCGCGGGATCGCCTCGAGCTGGTCGGGCGACTCGTAGTGGAAGACCTCGAACACCGCCTGCTCGCCGCAGCGGAACCAGCGGTTCTCGACCATGACGGCGCGCGGGTGGACGTTCAAATGGGCTCGCATCCAGTCGCCGTCGTCGTGACGGAAGGGCCCGAGCGAGTACAGGTACTCACACCCGAGCACGTCGACGAGGAAGCGGTGAGCCTGGTCGAGGTCGGGCACCGTGAAGCCGACGTGGTCCAGTCGCCGTAGCCCCGGCAAGCCCATGGGCAACCTCCTGATCGGATCCGAAATCCAGACAATCATGTGCTGTTCACGGTGTCCAGAGCCTGAGGACTGGATTTTGGATCCAATTGATGGAATCGTTCGTAGTTCGCGAAGGAGGCTGCCTTGCCCGAGCATCGCCCGCTGGAGCCCGCGTCGCCCTGGCTCGAGGTCGTCGTGACCGACGCCGACTGGGACGCCGCCGACCCCGACCTGCTGCGCACGGTGTATGCCCAGCTGGTATGGATCCGCGCCTTCGAGCAGTACGTCCTCGAGCTCGCTGGCGCCGGGCTGATCCACGGGCCCGCCCACAGCAGCATCGGCCAGGAGGGCGGTGCGGTCGGCTCGGTGCTCGCGCTCACCAGCGACGACTCCGTCAACGGCTCCCACAGAGGGCACCATCAGTTCCTTGCCAAGGCGCTGCACTACGTCGAGCCGAAGGGCGTGGACCCGCTCGCCGCGCCGAGCAGCGAGATGCGCGAGGTGCTGCTCCGCACGCTCGCCGAGATCTGTGGCCTCGACCGCGGCTGGTCGCACGGCCGGGGCGGATCGATGCACCTGCAGTGGAAGGATGCGGGCGCGATGGGGACCAACGCAATCGTCGGCGGCGGCGTCCCGCAGGCAGCCGGATTCGCCTGGGCCCACCGCCACGCCGGCACCGACGCGGTGTCGGTCACCTACTTCGGCGACGGCGCGACCAACATCGGCTCCACCCTGGAGTCGATGAACCTCGCGTCGGCGTGGTCGCTTCCGGTCTGCTTCTTCATCGAGAACAACCGGTACGCCGTGTCGACGAGCGTCGAGGAGGCGACCGGCGAGCCGCGGCTGTCCTCGCGTGGACCCGGCTTCGGCATCGCTTCCTGGAAGGTCGACGGGATGAACCCGCTGGCGGTCCACCTGGCGATGACGGAGGCCGCCGAGCACATGCGCCGCGGAAACGGCCCAACCGTGGTCGAGGCCGACACCTACCGGTTCTTCCACCAGAACGGTGGCTTTGCTGGGAGCGCCTTCGGCTACCGCACGAAGGAGGAGGAGCAGGAGTGGCGGGCGCGTGACCCGCTGACTCAGACCGCCGCCCAGCTGGTCCGGCGCGGCCTGCTGAGCGAGGAGGAGACCGAGCAGGCGATGTCGGGTGCGAAGGCGGGGATGGAGGAGATCGGCTCGGTGCTGCTCGAGCCAGACCCCGACGGCAAGCCGGGACAGCGCCGCATCAAGCCGGCCGAGTGGCCCGACCCGGACTGGGTCGACTTCGGGATTCGGGGCGATCTCTCGGAGCTCTCCGACGCACCGGTCGTCACCGACGAGTCGGCGGTCGCAGTCGCGGAGACCACGTTCATCGACGCCATCGCCACGGTGATGGGCCGTCGGATGGAGACCGACGACGCCATCGTGGTCATGGGTGAGGACGTCCACCGGCTCAACGGTGGCACCAACGGCGCCACGCGTGGCCTGGCCGACCGCTTCCCGGGCCGCGTGCTGGGCACGCCGATCAGCGAGAACGCGTTCGCGGGTCTGGCCGGCGGAGTCGCCATCGACGGCCGGTTCCGGCCGGTGGTCGAGTTCATGTACGCCGACTTCATGTGGGTCGCCGCCGACCAGCTGTTCAACCAGATCGCCAAGGCGCGTCACATGTACGGCGGGTCGAGCGGCGTACCGCTGGTACTGCGCAGCAAGGTCGCCATGGGCACGGGCTACGGGTCACAGCACTCGATGGATCCGGCCGGTATCTTCGCGACCTCGGCCGGCTGGCGGATCGTCGCGCCCAGCACGCCGTACGACTACGTAGGGCTGATGAACACGGCGCTTCGACTGCAGGATCCCGTCGTCGTGCTGGAGCACGTCGATCTCTACACCGCGACGGGACTCGGCCCGGTCGACGACTGGGACTACTGTCTGCCGGTGGGGAAGGCGGCCGTCGTGAGGCCCGGGTCGGACCTCACAGTGATCAGCTACCTCGGGATGACCCCCTACGTACTCGGTGCGGTCGACACCTTCGGCGACGTCGACGCCGAGGTGATCGACTTGCGCTGGCTCGACCGGGCCAGCATCGACTGGGACACGATCGAGGCCAGCCTGTCCAGGACCAACCAGATCCTGATCGCGGAGCAAGGTGCGCTCGGCACCTCGTACGGCGGGTGGCTCGCCGACGAGATCCACCGCCGCTTCTTCGACCTGCTCGACGCGCCGGTGTGGAGGGTGACCGGCGGTGTGGCCTCGCCGAGTATCAGCAAGGTGCTCGAGCGCGCGGCCATCGCACAGCAGGACGAGGTCGTCGCAGCGCTGGCCGAGATCGCGAGCTACTGAGATGGCGCGGGTGCTCCGGATGCCGAGCGTTGCCGCCAACGCCACCGAGGCGGTGCTGTCAGAGTGGCTCGTGGAGGAGTCCGGCGAGTTCGCGGCGGCCCAGGCGATCGCCACCGTTGAGACGGAGAAGGCCGCGGTCGACGTCGAGGCCGACGCTGCCGGTCGGATACTGAAGACCCTGGTACTGCCCGGCGCTCAGGTCGAGGTCGGCGACCCTATCGCGGTCCTCGGCGAGCCGGGTGAGCATGTGGACGACGTCGACGCGCTCCTCGCGTCGCTCGGTGTCGGCGAGGCGACCGATGTCGTGGTGCCCGGGCGCCGTGACGTACCGAGCGACCCGGAGTCGGGTGCTCCGCTGGCCGAGCCGTCAGCATCCCCGTCGGCCCTGCCACCGATACCGCCGCCGTCGGTCGACAGGGGCGTGGTGGCGCCCGGCTCGAGACCGGCCGACCGCACGAACGGTCGGATCTTCGCGTCCCCGCTGGCCCGGAAGCTGGCCAAGGATCACGGGCTCACGATGGAGCAGATCACCGGCACCGGCCCCAACGGCCGGATCCTCCGCCGCGACGTCGACGAGGCGGTTGCCAGGCGAGCAGCGGTCGAGTCGGCGTACGGTGCGCCGGAGCCGACGCAGTCGCGAGCCGCCGCCGGCTACGAGGACATCCCACACTCCACGATTCGGCGTGCTGTCGCGACGCGGCTCCGGGAGAGCAAGCAGACCGCGCCCCACTTCTACATCCGCGCCACCGTCCGCGTGGAGAAGCTCGTGGCTCTCAGGACGGAGCTGAACGACGCCACCGCCGACAAGATCTCGCTCAACGACCTGGTCGTGAAGGCGGTCGCGGCGGCACACCGGCGCGTCCCCGAGATGAACGCCGTCTGGACCCCCGACGCCGTCCGCCGGTTCTCCCGCATCGACGTCGCGGTGGCCGTCGCCACCGACAGTGGGCTGCTGACGCCGGTGGTCCACGACGTCACCTCCCTGACCGTCAGCGCGCTCGCCGCCCGAGTGCGCGACCTGGCAGGGCGCGCCCGCGCCGGCAGGCTCAAGCAGCACGAGTTGGAGGGCGGCAGCATCACGGTGACCAACCTGGGGATGTACGGCGTGGAGGAGTTCGCGGCGATCATCAACCCGCCCCACGCGGCGATCCTCGCCGTCGGCGCCGTCCGCGACGAGCCCGTCGTGGACGATGGCGCCGTCGTTGCCGGCCACGTCATGACCGTGACCCTGTCGGTCGACCATCGGCCGGTCGACGGCGTCCTCGCCGCTCGGTGGATGGCGACGTTCGTGGAGCTCATCGAGCATCCCGTTCGGCTGCTCGCTTAAGGGCGTCTTTCTGCTCCTGCCGTCGGTTGTCCGCACTAGCCCTCGAGGCCGCAGCGCACAGTACCCGCAAATAACTCGCTTGCTGTAGCGACGCCGATACTGACGGTGAAGATTGCTGTGTGTTGGCTATCAGGATGCCTAAACGCCTGTGCAGGTACGTCGCGCCGCTTATGTTGACTCGCAGATAGCTGGACGAATCGGGGGTTTTTGTAGTGGTGACACGAAGCTGGATACAACGGAGTACCGCGGGTGGAGCGGCGGCAGCAGCGCTGTTGACCATGGTGTTCACGGGCAGTGGACCGGCCTTCGCTGCGGCGGGGACTTCGGTATCGACGGCGCCCGCGAGCTATACGCCGTATCTGGACCCGAACGTCGGTGGCCAGAATGTCCATCAGATCGCTCAATGTGGGTCGACGATGTACGCAGTCGGGACGATCAGCTCGGTCAAGCAGGCCACATTGACCTACACACGAGACAATGCGTTCTCGTTCTCGGCAACCAACGGCACTGTGACCGGCTGGAATCCTGACGTCAACGGCCTAGTCAGCGCGATCACGTTCTCGCCCGACTGTTCGACTGCGTACCTTGGCGGCAGGTTTACATCTGTGCACGGCACGACAGTCAAGGACCTTGTCGCTGTGGACACCTCGACCGGCGCCGTGATCGACGCCTTTGCGCACCACGCGGCCGCGCAGGTGGTGACTTTGCAGTACGTCAATGGTCAGGTCATCGTGGGTGGCCAGTTCAACACCATCAACGGCGCGAGCCGCACACAGCTCGCGAGCCTTGAGCCGTCGACGGGCAAGGTGACCGGCTATGTGGATCTGGCTTTCAGCGGCCAGTACAGCGGCAGCAGCCTGCCTACGAAGGTCTACAACTCGCAAGTCAGCAACGACGGCACGCGGATGCTTGTCGAAGGCGTGTTCACCAGCATCGCCGGCCAGCCACGCCAACAAATCGCGATGCTCGACCTGAGCGGCTCAACGGTTGCCGTCGGCGCGTGGCACGCCACCGAGTTCGACAACGCCTGCGTCACCAATGAGGCGCTCTACGCCAAATCGGCGACGTGGGGGCCGGGCGATTCCGCGGTCTATGTCGCAACCACGGGCTACAAGCCCAACGGAGGCTCCACCTCTGCGCCCCGCAGCGGACTCTGCGACGCCGTGTCGAAGTTCCCCGCCAGCAACACGACCGTGTCACACACCTGGATCAACTATGCCGGTTGCGACTCCCTCTACAGCGTCGCCGCCGACTCCGACAACGTCTACATCGCCGGACACGAACGCTACGCGGACAACCCGAACGGCTGCGACGCCGCCGGACCCGGAGCGGTGTCGCGTCCAGGTGTGGGAGATATCGATCCCGTCAGCGGCCTGGCGACCAGCTGGAACCCCACCCGATCACGCGGCCACGGCGCCGAAGACCTGCTCCTCACATCCGCAGGACTATGGATCGCATCCGACAACGGCGACGGCAGCTCCCAACAATGTGGCGGGGTCAGCAAGCACGGCGGCATTTGCTTCCTCCCCAACTGAACCGGGCACCGTTAACTCGGCCGACAAACTCCCTGACCGCGCCAACCGAGACCGTGCAGAAAATATCTCCGGCGAACTGTCCGAGCACCTTCGCATCGCACCCACGCCGGTCACCGAGATAGTGGACGGACGCGGTCATGCCCGACCTGCTGCTCGGATCATGCCCCGACGTGCATGCACCAAGTGCACTCGCAAGCTGCAGCCGCCGTCTGCGCGATGCGCTATACCTCACACGCCGGCCGGTGCTTGGGTCAGCGAGCGCACGTGCCCACGAGGATCGACGGTGGCTGGCACGTCCCCTCGAGCTGGAAAGTGATGCTTGTCGCGGCGGCTCGTAGTGCATGGCTGTTGATCCGGGTCGGGGAGTTGGAAAATGAGGGCGTCGGGCCTGCTCGACGTGCCGGGGAGCCGGCGCCGTGAGCTGTGCGGAGCCCCGGAGCTGATGAGGATTCGAAAAGAACGGCGTTCGTCCCGAGAGTAGAGTGCTGGCGTGCCGAGCCGCCGCAGCCCCGTCGAGGAGCGCGAGCCGCTCACGCCTGAGCGGATCGCCCAGGCGGCCCTCGAGATCGTTGAGGAATCGGGCTACTCCGCCCTCAGCATGCGGGCGGTCGCCGGGCGGCTCAGCACGGGCCAAGCCTCCCTGTATGCCCACGTCCGTAACAAAGCGGACCTGGACCGGATCATGGTCGAGAGCGCGTGGGCTCAGTTCCAGCCGTCGACCAGCGACTCCTGGCGAGAGCGACTGGCATCCGACGCCGCCCAGACGCAGCGGCTCTACGCGCGCTATCGCGGCCTCGCCGTGGCGGCCTTCGCTTCCCTGCCGAGGTCAGAGCGGCTCGCGGATCGCCTGGAACAGCGCTATGCCTTGCTCCTGTCGCTCGGACTCGACCTGAGACAGGCGCAAGCCGCCCACATCGCCCTTGCGTTGGTGCCCACCGCGAGGGCCATCGAGGACGCGGTGATCGCGGAACGCATCGCCGAGAGCGGGCTGACGACCGACGAGTGGTGGGAAGGGGTGCGCAGTGTCGTCGCCGACGACCTGGAGGCATGGCCGCTGACGGCGCAGACGAGCAACTGGCTCAGTCCGGCGGACCGAGCCGAGCTGTCGGCGGAGCTCGTCCAGCTGGTCCTGGACGGGATCCAGGCTCGCTACGGCGTCCGGACGCCGGCTGAGCACAGTCTTCCGGACCCAGCGCACCAGGGGAGCCAGGCCTGAGTCGGCTCTTGCAACGAACGCCGTTCTTTTGCTATCAATGGCTATGAACGAACGTCGTTCGCTGAGTCAGGAGGGCTGATGGCCGCGCTGTACACCTACGACGTGTTGACGACACTCGACGGCTTCGGCTCCTATGGGCCCGACGGCGACTGGGGCGGCTACTGGGGCAAGGACGGCCCGGAGTTCCTCGCCCGCCGCCGTGAGCAGTACAGCGGAGACTTCCGGCTGGTGCTCGGCGCGGCCACCTTCCGGCAGTTCGTGGAGATCATGGGCCCGCGGACTGGTGAGCTGAAGGAGCTCGACCCCGTCAACGCCCGGATGCGGAGCACGCCGACCACTGTCGTCTCGAACACGCTCGAAGAGCCCCTCGACTGGCCGGACGCCACCCTCGAGCGCGGCGACGCCGGCGACGTCGTCGCCCGGCTCAAGGAAGCGTCCGACGTACCCCTGCGCTCGCACGGCAGCCTGTCGATGAATCGGGCGCTGATGGCTGCCGGCCTCGTCGACCGCCTCCAGCTCACGATCTTCCCCGTCCTCACCGGCCGGACCGGGACGGATCTCGTCTTCGCCGGCGCGGGCGACTTCGACCTCGAGCTGCTGGAGAGCCGGACGCTGGACGGGCACACCCAGGAGCTCGTCTACCGACCCCATCTCCACTGATCCAGTGGACCGGTCTAGAGGTGCCCCGACCGTGACCCACACCGTCGTGAAGGACGACAGGAGCCAGACAATGAGCAGTGCCAACCGGAGCCCGAGGGCCGGCCGACGGGAGTGGGCGGGGCTGGCCGTGCTCGGCGTGCCCACCTTCCTCGTCGCGATGGACTTCTCCGTGCTGTACCTGGCGATTCCGCACGTGACCGCCGACCTGGCACCGAGCGGCATCCAGCAGCTCTGGATCGTCGACATCTACGGGCTCGTGCTTGCCGGCTCTCTGGTCACGATGGGCAACATCGGTGACCGGATCGGCCGCAAAAAGCTGTTGCTCGTGGGGGGTGCCGTGTTCGGCATCGCGTCGGTGGCGGCGGCGTTATCGACGGGTCCGGAGATGCTCATCGCCAGCCGCGCCCTGCTCGGTGTCGCGGGGGCGGCCGTGGTGCCATCGGTGCTCGCCCTCGTCACCGGCATGTTCACCGATGACGGGCAACGCAGCCGCGCCATCGCTGTCTACCTCACCTGCTTCATGGGCGGGGTGACGCTCGGTCCGCTCGTCGGCGGCTTGCTGCTGCAGTACTTCTGGTGGGGTTCCGTGTTCCTGCTGGGCCTGCCGGGAATCGCGCTGCTCCTGGCCTTCGGGCCCTTCCTGCTCCCGGACCTGAGGGCCCCGCAGCCGGGCCGGCTCGACCCGGTGAGCGTCGTGCTGTCACTGGTGGCGATCCTGCCCTTCGTGTACGGGACCAAGGCGCTGGCCCGCAACGGCTGGGACTGGATGCCAGCTCTCGCGCTCCTGCTGGGCATCGCCGCGGGTACAGCGTTCGTCCAGCGGCAACAGCACCTCGAGCACCCGCTGATCGACCTGCGGCTTTTCGGCAACCGCACATTCCGTTCCGCGCTGATCTTGTCCTTCGGGACCGCCCTGGTGGGTGCCGGCACCTTGCTGCTCGTCTCGATCTACCTCCAGAACGTCGCCGGCCTGAGCCCGCTGAAGGCGGGCCTGCTCCTCTTGGTGCCCAATGTGCTGATGATCCTCGGCAACCTGGCTACGCCATGGCTCGTGGACCGCGTCCGCCCGGCCTACGTGATCACCGGCGGGCTGTGCGTCGCGAGTGTCGGCTACGCGGTCTTCACGCTGGCCGGCTCGACCTCCGGCCCTGAGGCGATCTTCGTCGCGATGTGCGTGGTCATGATCGGCACCGGACCGCTGGCTGCGCTGTGCAACCAGCTCGCCATGGGCGCTGTACCAGCCGAAGAAGCCGCCTCCGGGGCCTCGATCTTCCAAACGGCCGTCGAGCTGGGCCTCGGGTTCGGAATCGCCACGCTCGCAACCCTCGGGACCGCGGCGTACCGGCGCGACATCGAGAGCGCGCTCGGCGCGGTGCCGCCCGACGCCGCCTCTGCTGCCAGGGAGAGTATCGACCGCGCGGTCGCCGCGGCCGGTCAGCTACCGGCCGGGCAGAGCCAGGTCTTGCTGGCAGCAGCTCGCGACGCGTTCACCTTCGGTGTGCATCTCGTTGGCCTCGTGAGCGCCGCGTTCTTCCTCGCCCTTGCCGTGCTCGCCCTGTGGGCGTTCAGGGACGTACGCGGCATTCAAGGTGCCGGTGACGAGGGCCATGAAGGTGACGCGGCACGCAAGGCTGTGTCGGCCTCGCAACGGTGACCCGAAGAACGACCAGATGCCCGACTACGACGACGGCTCCCGTTCATCCGCGGGATCGGCCAGGACGTCGCGCCAGGAGTGCCGCGGGGCGTACCCGAGCAGGTCGCGTGCCTTGTCGATGGCATAGAAGGTCTCGTTGCGGCCCATCTCCCGGCGCACCTCCACCCCGTCGTAGAAACGGTCCTGGATCTCCTGCGTTGTGGCGGCCACGGACATGTCGGCGTTGGCGATGTTGAAGATCTCGTAGCCCAGCCCATCGGTTTGGAGACAGCACTGCACTGCCTGGCCCAGGTCGCGGGCGTCGATGTAGGCGAACAGGTTGCGGCGGCGCAGCGACGGATCGGTGAGGAAGGGAGGGAACATCTCCGCGTACTCGTGCGGCTCGATGACGTTGTTGATCCGCAGGCCATACATGTCCGACCCGGTGCGGGCCTGGAAGGAGCGCGCCGTCGCCTCGCCCGCGACCTTCGACATCGCATAGGCGTCCTCGGGGATCGTCGGGTGGTCCTCGTCGACCGGCACGTACAGCGGGCGCCGCTCGCCCTGGGCGAAACAGATCCCGTACGTCGTCTCCGACGACGCGAACACGATCTTGCGCACCCCAAGCCGGGTCGCAGCCTCGAGCACGTTGTAGGTACTCAGGACGTTCGTCGCGTACGTCGAAGCGTCCGACGTGAGCAGAATGGCTGGTACCGCCGCGAAGTGCACGACAGCGTCGTAGGCAGGCTTCTCGGGCAGGTCCAGCTCGTCGAAGGTCGCCAACCCGGCAAGTGCCGAGTAGGTCTCACCCGCATCAGTGAGGTCAACCCGGAGGTCGGCGACCCCTGGGCGCTTCAGCGGGACCAGGTCGGCGTTGGTGACCTGGTGTCCCTGCTCGGCGAGGTACGGAGCAACGTGCCTGCCGGCCTTGCCGCTACCGCCGGTGAAGAAGATGCGCATGACCTGCACTACCCGTGAACCTCATGGTCCAATCACCCCACCGCGGGCACCGGCTCCGGGCTCGACGTCTTCCCGCGGCGACGGGCCAGGTGCTGATGGTGTCCGCCGGCGGCACCGGCCAGCGTCAGCCGCTCACCCAAGAACGAGATGGCCATTAGTACGGCGTCGTCGGCCGCGGACGGGATGATGTGTTTGTCGAGGGAAGCCTGTAGGCGGCCGGAGGTGGAAGCCCAACCTGCCTGGGTCTCAGTCACAACTTCTCGTCGACACTCGGAAAACGTGACCGGCCGCGGAGATTGCTAACGCCACGGCCTCCTCCACCTCGGCTTGGCTCCCGTTGGCGGCGCACTCGGTGGCGCGCCAGCGGCCGGCTGTCAGACACGCCGATCCTGGTTTGTCGATTTAGTCATTTAATTCTACTGAATTAGTTATATTTGACGGATGGTTCACCGAGTGGCGGCCAGCCTGAGTGATGTGGTGATCGACGTTCACCAGCATCTGTGGCCCGAGGCGTTCGTCGAGGAGCTCCGGCGTCGAACGCGTGCTCCTTACCTGCGCGGCTGGGACTTGGCCACGACCGGGGAGCCACCGTATGGCGTCGCCTCAGGTGACCACGACATCGCTGTTCGGCGGCGGCTGCTGGAGAAGGACGGCGTCGACGTGGCGGTGCTGTCGTTGTCGAGTCCGCTCGGCATCGAGTATCTCGAACCCGACGACGCCTATCCGTTGCTCGGCGCTTGGCATGCCGGGGTCCGAGAACAATTCGGTCGTTTCGCTGCCTGGGCATCTGTACCGCTCGTCGGGTACGACCTTGCTGACGTCCGTCGGCTGCTGGACTCCGGTTTCGTCGGCTTGCAGCTGCCCGCGTGCGCTATCGGGGACCCCCGCGCGCTCGAATGCAGGGCCGAGCTGCTCGCCCTGTGCGAAGAGGTCGGCAAGCCAGTGCTGGTCCATCCGGGTCCCACTGTGGCAGGAAGCCGGCTGCCGGCGTGGTGGGCGCCGGCGGTGTCGTACGTCGGTCAGCTCAACGCCGCCTGGTGGAGCTGGCAAGAGATCGGCCGCAGTCTCTTCCCGAACCTGCGGATCTGCTTCGCGGCGGGGGCCGGACTAGCGCCCATCCAGCACGAAAGGGTCCAGGCCCGCGGTGGACCTTGTCGTGCCGTCGATGCCGGCGTGTTCGTCGAGGTCTCGTCGTACGGGCCTCGCGCCATCGACGCGCTCGCACGTGTGGTCGGGATGGACGTACTGGTTTTCGGCACCGACCGTCCGTACGCCAGTCCGCCGCAGCACACCTTGGGGCCGGCAGCCGATCGCGCTCTGACTGTATGCAATCCGAAAAGACTTCTCGAAGGAGATGTGCCATGACGGCAGCGCCGTTACCCACGCGACCGGACGACCGCGTACCGGCGGCCCGCGCCAGCGCGATCCTCGCCGACGTGACCGGCATCGACCTGGACCGGCTGCCGGGAGGCGACCTCGACCCGCACCAGTTGCGTGCCTTGGCGTCGGCGATCGCGCTCGCGCCGGCGCTCTGGGGCGATCACGTGGCGTTCGCCGACGGAGAGCGCCACTACGTGAACCTGTATCGCGACAACCACGTCGACGTGTGGCTGCTGTGCTGGACGGTCGACGACGACACCGGCTGGCACGACCACGACGTCTCATCCGGCGCAGTGGCCGTCGTGCGAGGGGAGTTGGTCGAGCACAACCTGGCTCTCGCCGGGGACAGCGTCGCGACCGTCGTTGCGGCCGGCCGGGTCTTCGACTTCGGACCCGATCACATCCACCGGCTCACGGGACGGGCCGAAGCGAGTGTCAGCGTGCATGCGTACTCGCCTCCCTTGTGGCGCATGGGTCAGTACGCGACCGGCTCCGACGGGGTGCTGCGGCGGTTGTCGGTCTCGTACGCGGAGGAGCTCCGACCGCTGGAAACGCTCACCTGACCTCCGGCGCCCGGCCGGTCGAGCACGCCACCCCTCGAAGGCACGACATGAGACGAGATCAGATGAGCAAGGACGACGGCCGGCGGCCCACGGTGGTGGTCGTCGGCGCGGGCGCCAGTGGGACCTTGGTGGCGCTCCATCTCGTCCGGGCGGCGCGGCTGCGCCGGGTAGCGCTCGACATAGACCTGCTCGACCCGGCAGAGCGGCGGGGGCGAGGGGTGGCCTTCGCCACACCCGACAGACGACACCTGCTCAACGTGCCTGCCACCGGCATGTCGGCACTTCCCGACGATCGCGTTCACTTCCTGCGTTGGCTGGCGCCCGACCTACGACGCGACCCCGCGACGAACGTGTTCGTGGCCCGTCGACTGTTCGCGCAGTACCTCGACGAGACGCTGACGCGCGAGGAACGGGCGGCCCAGCAGCACGTCCGCCTTCGCCACGTCCGCGCGAGGGCCATCGGCGTCGAGGGCTCGGATGACCGATGGTTCGTCGCGACACTCGACGGCGCCCGCCGTCGAGCCGATGCGGTAGTGGTCGCCACGGGTCTGCCGCAGGTCGGCTGGCGTTGGGCCCCTCAGCCCCTGCTGGAGTCTCGCTTCTTCGTTCGCGACCCGTGGGCCCCCGGGGCGCTCGATGCAGTCCGGCGCGACAACACCGGAGCGCACGATGTCCTCATCGTGGGAACGGGTCTCACCATGGTCGACGCCGTGCTGTCGCTCTCCGGCCGCGGAAATCGCCCGGATCGGCGGTTGTACGCCGTTTCTCGCGGCGGCCGGCTGCCGAGGGCGCATCGCGCTGACGCCAGCCCAGCGATCATTCCCGACATCTCCGACTGGGGCATCGATCTCGAAACCATCGTGCGTCGCGCCACTCAGCACCTCGCCGAGGCGACTGCGGAGACCGGCGACTGGCGACCGGGAGCGGACGGGCTCAGGCTCCGCATCGCCGAGCTGTGGGCCCGTCTCGACGAATGTGACCGGCTCCGCTTCCTGTCCGGCGACGCGGGCAGGTGGGGTGTGCTACGCCATCGCCTGCCGCCGTCGAGCGCTCACTCGATCCGGTCACTTATCGGGCGAGGTCGACTGGATCTGAAGCCGGCTGAGGTGCTCGACGCGGTTCCGCTTACTCGTGGCGGCCTTGCAGTCATGCTGTCGGACCAGACCGTTCGCGAGGTCGGATGGGTCGTGAACTGTACAGGTCCGCAGCACGACATTCGCGGCCTCCGGAACCCGTTCCTCGACGACCTGCTCAGACCCCGTGCTGGCGGTGCTCTGGCGACGATTGCCACGGCCGGGATGGGGTTTCGTACCGACGGTGGCCAGCTCATCGAGCAGGCAGGCACCGCGCGGGCTCCTCTGTGGACCCTCGGGGCGCTGCGTCGTGGAGAGCTCTGGGAGTCGACCGCGGTCCCGGAGATCCGGGCTCAAGCCGTAGCCGTCGCCTCCGCCGTGCTGGACACATGTGCATCGCCGGCGAGGCGGTCGCGGAACGGCGATGTGCCGGACGTGTTGGGTCGTCAGGGGGCTGAGTCCGCGGGAACTCTCGCCCTGCCTTGACCAGGCGGCGGCCACAACCTTCGACCGATGGACTCGGCGCGCCACCTGAGCGCAGAGCTTGATGATTCTGCGTGTCGCTTCCGGCCGCCGCTTAGTAGTGTAGATTGATAGACATACTTCATGCAGACTGCTTCGACAATCGATCACTGTGAGAGTTGGCGAACCATGGACCTATCTCTGCGACTGATTCTGGAGTTCGTGCTGTCAGGGTGGTTGATGGCGGCGATGCTGGTCGCCGTCATGCTCCAGGCTGCGAGTCGTCCGTCACCGGGATTTGCGCTGCCACTGGTGGATCCCACCGAAGGCCCGTACCGGTTCGGCGTGGCGGCGTCCGTCACCGCTCTCGGTCTGGTTGTCGCGGCACCGGAGAGTGACCGAGTGAGCGATCCGCTCGTCGACGAGGCTGTTGCGTGTGTCCCACGATCCCTAGCCGTATAGGTCCTGGTGGCCAGCGGGTTGAGGAGTCTGCGATCGCCCGGGCGGCCGCACCGCCGAGGCGTAGTCCGAACGTAAGGGCCGAGACAACGGGAGCACCGAGCGACGCCGCCACCACTCGGTGACCGCGGCGATCGGAACGATCGCGCGCTGGGGCATCCTGTGGTCGTCCTCAAATGTGGCATGTTGGTGGCATGGCTCGCACACGGGTGAGCACGACGGTCGACGTGGCGCTCCTCGAGAGTGCCCGACGGGTGCGGTCCGGGATGACGGACGCAGCCCTGGTGGACGAAGCGCTCGCCGCGTTGCTGGCTCGCTACCGTGCGGCCGAGGTGGACGCGAGCGACGCCGGCTATGACGAACACCCGCTCGACGAACCGGACGAGTGGGGGGACCTGCAGACGTTTCGGCGAGGGGTCGCAGCGTCGTGACTGCTCTCCCCGCGCGTGGGGAGGTGTGGTGGTGCGAGGTGGCCGAGATCGGTCGCCGACCTGTCGTTGTGCTGTCTCGCGACGCAGTCATCCCACGGCACCGTCGCGCCCTCGTGGCTCCATGTAGGACGACCATTCGTGGGCTCGCCAGCGAGGTGGTCCTCCAAGCTGATGACGATCCGGTCCCCTTCGGTCGGCAGGTGAGCCTCGACTCCGTCGAAAGTGTCTCGATCGCCATCCTCGTTCAACGTGTGGGACGACTGGCGGAGAGTCGCATGCGCGAGATCTGCGCCGCCCCGGCGGTCGCCGTCGACTGGGAAGGCTGAGGACCGATAGGGTTCCCAGCCGTTCACAGCGCTCGACCATGCGGTGAACAAGGCACCAGGCGGCCTCGCTGCACAACGGGACGTCGCCTGGTCTTGCGCGCCCCGAACGAGATCACCGACGGGATGCCTCCGCCGGCTCCGCCCACAACGGTGATCCAGGCGGCGATCCTGGCTTTCGGACGAAACAAGTGCGGTAGGCGTTGGCCGTCTAGCTGGAGGGCCGCCGACCTCCGCAGCTGACCTGTGGCCAGTCAGCTGCGGAGGTAGGCCAGTACCGCGAGGACCCGGCGGTTGCTGGCCGAGTCCGCGTGCAGTCCGAGTTTGACGAAGATGGTGCTCACGACCGGCTCGACGGTCTTGATGCTGAGGTGCAGCTCTGTACAGATGGCGGCGTTCGACAGTCCCCGCGCCATCAGCTGGAGCACCTCGTTCTCCCTGGGGGTCAGACCATCGAGGTGACCGTCGTAAGACTGCCGGGCCACCACATCCGCGAGCGAGATGTGCTCGATCACCAGGCTCGCCTGGGCGGCCAGGTCGCCGAGCAGATTTTGCTCGGCGAAGGACAGCGGGTCGAAACGTTCGACACTCACCGCTCCGATCATCGCTCCAGCGCGCAAGATCGGCCGCAGCTGGGTCCGCGGCGAGGCTGTGAGTACGGCGGCGGTAGTCGCCTCGATCTCCTCGCTGGTCTCGGGCCACACGCCCAGGGGCAGCAGGCGCTCGTCGCCGCCCATCCAGACGATGGATGGGGCCGACAGGGCCTCGGAAACGGCCCTCGCCACGTTGGTCGCCAGATCGTCGGAGCCCTGTCCGGAGCGGGACAGCCAGCTCAGCGCGGAGTATGCCGCTACGTGCTGCCCGTGCACGATGGCCCACCCGGCAGCGACCGGCACCAGGGCGGCAGACAGGAGGCCGGCCCGTGGGGTGCTCCAGCCGACCAACCCGACCACCAGCGCGGACAGGGACACGGCCGCTGCGGCCAGCACCACCGTCAGCCGTCGCCGGGCATGGCCGTCGGCGGCCCGCCAGCGCTGGACCACCACGACAACCCAGAGCAGCTGGAAGGTGGCGTACGCAGGATGGGCGAGATGCGACCAGACCGCGGAGGCGGCGCTGTATCCACTCAGGTGAAAGGGATGCACCGCGCTCACTCCCGCGGCCCGGTACTCCACCGGCCACAGGGCGGAAAGAGTCGAACACACAAGCGCGATCGCCACCACCACGCCGGCGACCCAGTGCCACTGCCTGGCCGGGAAGCGCCCGTCCGGGAACACGATGACCGACAGTGTGGTCAGGGCCAGGGCGAGCGCGAGCGGCCAGACGCCCAACCAGGCCCACCATGCGCTGGTCCCGGAGTTGGGCGTGTGGCCGACCTGCCGACCGAAGAACATCAACGCCTCAACAAGGCCGGTGGCCATGAACAACACACCTTCGCGGTGCCCGGGACGCTGGAAGAGAACGTAGGTTCCCACACCGGTGAAGGCGACAGCAAGCAGCCCGTTGTGCAGGTTCTCGAGCCAGGCGCCACGGGCGAGCCCCAGCACCACGAGCACGACCACACCGCTGAGCAGCAGGGACGGAACGACGCCGCGGGGTGGATGGTGGAGCACGGCTCCATCGTGGCATCCGTCGGCCGCTGCGCCTTGCAGGGTTTTCCCTAGACCTCGCCATTCCCACCGACTCCGGGGAAACCCCCGTGTCGGCGACGCGCCGCAGCGGCCAAGGTCGAAGCATCCGTCCGACCAGAAAGGGATACTCGATGACCGCCACTGCAACGCTACCCGCCCTCCACCCGCCTGCCGCCACGCCCACTGAGCGCGTGCTGACGGCGGCGCTGCTCTTTGCACCACTGATCTATCTAGCGGCAGACTCCACCTACGCCGCGACAAGCTGGGACAACCCCACTGCCGGCGTCCTCCATGTCATCGGCGCCACCGCGTACGGGCTCGTGGTGCTTCGTGTCGCCGCCTGGCTGCCCCGCGAATCCTGGCTCACCCTGCTGGTCACCGTCACCGGCATCATCGGACTCGCCGGCAACGTCGCCTTCGGCTTCGAGACCATCCACATGTCGCTCGGTGACGTGGCGCTGGTTCACCAGTCGGGCGCCGCGAACCTGATCAAGCCCTACGGCCTGTTCTTCCCACTCTCCCTTGCCCTGATGGCCTGGGCACTCGGAAGGCTCGGCCACCAGGGACAGGCCGCGTTGATCGTCGTCGCCGCGATGGCCTGGCCCGTCGCTCACATCGCCAACATCGCCTGGCTGGCCGTGATGGTCAACGTCGTCCTGGTCGTGGGCTTCGGCAGTCTGGCGTGGACGACCGATGCTGCACAGGACGCAGCCTGACCATTCCCGACGGCGGGCTGACGTGTCTCATCTGCTTGTGCCGGTCGAGAGGCCCGGGGCTGAGCTGGCGACTGCCGGACGCACGGTGAGAGCGGGACGACATCCTGGATATGCGAGACAGCCTGGCACCCGACTCATTGGGTGTCGAGCTTCTCGACGATCTCACTGGGGTTCCCGGCGGCTCTGTCAGCGAGTGCGTCGATGTCGGAGATGACGCGTTCCAGCTGCCCTTCGATCGACCGCTGTACGTGCTCCTGGATCCGCTGCGACAGGTTGGTGCCGAAATCGCCTTTCGTCACGTCCGGCGCCGTGGCGTCAGCGGCCGGCGGTTCACCGGTCGGGGGTGACGGAGCGGTAAGGGCACCGTTGATCTCGAGCTCGAAGACGCGTTCAGGCTCCTCGATGTCCTTCAAGCGCCGTTCGCCGAGCATGTGAATCGCCACGCCGTCGGGAAGCGAGCTCCCGACCAGTGCCCGCGTCGTCTCCGACAAGATCACTTGGCCGCCGCGCCCGATGGTGCACAGCCGGGCTGCTCTGACGACGTCGATGCCGTGGTACCCCTCACTGCCGACGGCCGGTTCACCAGTGTGCAGGCCCATTCGGACGCGAACCCGGTGGCCGCTCGGCCAACCGTGCGATGCGTGTCGACGTTGCGCCTCGACGGCCGCCGAGACGGCGTCGCGTGCTCGCGGGAACGCAAAGAAGAAGGCGTCACCCTGGGTGTCGATCTCGACGCCCCCATGTGAGGTGAAAGCTTCCCGCATCAGTCTCCGATGGCCGGACAAGACGTCGCCGTAGCGATCGCCGAGCGCCTTCAGCAGGGACGTCGAGCCCTCGATGTCGCTGAAAGCAAAGGTTACGGTGCCGATGGGCAGTGCTGACATGCGCTCAGTATGCCCGTGGCCGCCTTGTCACGAGCTCCAGCCTGAGTGCGGCGACCGGGACCGGATCCGCAGCTCAACGGCTTCCAGCGCAGCGCACCCACGCGGTCGAACGCCTCGTTCAGGCCAAGCTGGGCTGACCGACGCACGGCGCCGGACCCTACCGAGCCGAGTCGCCGCCGGTCTGCCGGGACTTGACGGGTCGCCGCCGGGCCGTCGATACTGCCGACGACAGTTCTCGCGTCGAGCCTGTCAATCGGGGGCAGCCGTCATGGTTGGTGTTTCGGGGTTCGGAAGTCTGCGCCGCTGGTTGGTGGTGTCAGCCGTTTCGGCAGTGATCGGGCCGGGAATGGCTCTGTCGGGCGCACCTGCGTCCGCAGTGGTAGGCGGTGCGCCCGGTTCCACAACCCGGGTGTCGGTAGGCACGACCGGTGTTCAGGCCCGAGGTGACTCCGTTGGGAGGTCCATCTCCGCGGACGGTCGCTATGTCGTGTTCGCCTCTGACGCGCCCAATCTGGTCCGCAGTACGAAGCCGCACCTCGATGAGGTGTTCGTGCGGGATCGGGTGGGGCACACGACCCGAATGGTCTCGGTCAGCACGAGCGGCCACGAGGGGAACGACAACTCCTTTGATCCGTCGATCTCCGCCGACGGCCGGTTCGTGGCCTTCGACTCATACGCGACGAACCTGGTCCCTCACGACCCCAGGGCGCAAGACGTGTTCATTCGGGACCTGGTGGCGCACACGACCCGACTGGTGTCGGTCACGCTCAAGGGCCGACCAGCCAACGGCGATTCCCTGGAGCCGTCCATCTCGGCGCACGGAAGGTTCGTCGCGTTCACGTCCTCGGCGTCCAACCTGGTCCCCGGCTTGACCTTCAACAGGAACCGCGTGTTCGTCCGGGACCTGGTGTCGCACACGACCCGCAGGGTGTCGGTTCCCACCGGAGGTGGGTCGATCAACGACGACGCCGACTCTCCGTCGATCTCTGCGGACGGGCGGTTCGTCACGTTCGACTCGTCCGCGACCAACCTCGTTGCCGGCGCCAAGGGGGGTGTGTTCATCCGTGACCGGGCGCGTCGCACGACCAGCCTCATCTCGGTCGGCTTCAGGGGCAGGCCAGCCAACAAGGCGTCCTTTGAGCCGGCGATCTCGGCGGACGGCCGGTACGTGGCATTCGTCTCGGACGGGTCCAACCTGGTCCGCGGCGATACCAACGACGTCTATGACGTGTTTGTTCGTGACCGCGTTCGGCGCACCACGATCAGGGTGTCGGTCAGCACGACGGGGCACCAGAGCAGGCAGTCACGATTCGACGCCTTCATGACTCCTTCCATCTCCGCCCACGGCCGGTTCGTCGTGTTCGCCTCGACGGCGTCCAACCTGGCCGGGGGCGACACCAATCGTGGAAGCGACGTGTTCGTCCGCGACACGGCGGCGCACACGACCCGGCTGGTCTCGGTCAGCGTCGGTGGCGGGTCGGGCAACGGTGAGAGCCGTCTCCCGGCGATAAGCGCCGACGGGTCCAGCGTCGTATTCTCCTCGGTCGCATCCGACCTCGTTCCCCGTGACACCAACCACAGGCGTGACGTGTTCGTCAGCGACCGGCCCACAGGCTGAGGGGCCACAGCCGGGGTCGTCGTCGATACAACCAGTGAGCGACCCCCCCACGTCGCAGACATCGAGTCAGCTCAAGGCAGGACCGAGCTGGCTCGCGTGCCGGCGCTCCGGTGATGCCCTGAGCGATGATTCTGGCCGCGGATCCGGGTCTCAGTATGTGCGGCCGTGGCTGCACCGGAACGATCGATTGGAGTGGGATGGCCAAGCTGACCTATGCGGCGATCGCGTCGCTTGACGGGTACGTCGAGGACGCGGAGGGCACGTTCGGCTGGGCAGCTCCGGACGAGGAGGTGCACGCCTTCATCAACGATCTCGAGCGGCCGATCGGCACCTATCTGTATGGGCGCCGCATGTACGAGACCATGCTGTTCTGGGAGACGGTGAACAGCGATCCCGACGAGCCGGCAGTCTCCGACTATGCCGGGATCTGGCGTGCAGCCGAGAAGATCGTGTACTCGAGGACGCTGGACAGGCCATCCAGCGAAAGGACGCGGATCGAGCGTGAGTTCGAGCCGGACGCTGTCCGGCAGCTCAAGGCGTCCACGGCGGCCGACATCGCCGTCGGCGGTGCCGAGCTCGCTGCCCGTGCACTCGGCGCTGGTCTGGTCGACGAGTGCCATCTGTTCCTGTGCCCCATTGTTATCGGAGGCGGCAAGCGCGCCCTGCCAGACAACGTCCGCACGCGACTCGAACTTCTCGACGAGCGCCGCTTCCGGAGCGGCGTGGTTCACCTGCACTATCGCGTAGGGGTTTGACCGGGCTTCACGACCGGTCGTCTGGCAACCTGAGCGCTCGTGTGCAGAGGTGCGGGCTCACCGGGCCCAAAGTCCTGGCGACGACTCGAGTACTCGGGCCGCTCAGCGGCTAGTCCCTGTTCGGCACAGGCTTGTGCAGCTTCCGTTGGATGGGGCAGAGGTCGTACCAGGCAAGCCACGCGACCTGCCGTTTGAGCCTCCCAGCCGGGGCGAGGGTGCCGCCGCTTTGCCGGCGTAGGTAGCGCGTGTAGAAGATGAGCAGCCGGTGAGCGGACTTGTTCAGCTCTCCGTCGGACGTGGCAGGCGTCCGGGACTCGTAGTCTCCGTGCGATATAGCGCGGTAGAACAGGTTCTGCCTCCTCATGGGTATCTCCGGGGGAGGGCCCCAATGCCTGACTCGCAGCCAGTCACAGGCCTGGTGCCCATCGGCTCTCAGCACCGCCGTGCAGTCGCAATGGCGCGCACTCGGCGTTGCCGCTGCGGATGGGGGAGCGTCGCGCCAAGCCGTCGGGTGCGGAATAGACCCGCGGGCAGTGTCGTTGGCACGGCTGCAGCCCCCGAGTCGGGGCACCGATACCGCATGAGGGAGAGGCTCTGATGGCCACCGTCGAGCTGGGTGCAGCGAACTTCGAGAGCACCGTGAGCAGCAACGACATCGTCTTCGTCGACTTCTGGGCCTCCTGGTGCGGCCCGTGCCGCATGTTCGCGCCCGTGTACGAGAAGGCCTCGGCCGCGTACCCGGACATCGTTTTCGGCAAGGTTGACACCGAGGCCGAGCAGTCCCTCGCCGCCGCAGCGCAGATCACGTCCATCCCGACGCTGATGGCGTTCAAGGCCGGAACGCTGGTGTTCTCCCAGCCCGGCGCCTTGCCTGCCGCCGCGCTGGAGCAGGTCATCACCGCGGTGCGCGGCCTCGACGTCGAGGCCGCCCTTGCCGAGCAGAAGAGCAGCGCCTGATCGTCGGGACGAACCATGACCCTGACGCAATGATGGGACAGGCCCCGGCAACGCCTAGAGCGCCTCGTACCGAGCCGGTCTCCCAACGGTCAGACCGTGAAGTCGACACCTTGGGCGAGCGGGACCTCGCCGGAGTAGTTGACGGTGTTCGTCGCTCGCCGCATGTAGGCCTTCCAGGCGTCCGACCCGGACTCCCGGCCGCCACCGGTCTGTTTCTCTCCGCCGAACGCGCCGCCGATCTCAGCGCCTGAGGTCCCCACGTTGACGTTCACGATGCCGCAGTCGGAGCCATCGGCGGACATGAATCGCTCGGCCTCCGCCTGGTCGCCGGTGAAGATGCTGGAGGAGAGACCCTGCGGCACGGCGTTGTTGAGCTGGATCGCCTCAGCCAGGTGTTCATAAGGCAGCACGTAGAGCACGGGCGCGAAGGTCTCGGTGCGGACCACGTCGGTCTGTTCGTCGATCCGGACAATGGCCGGCCGGACGTAGAAGGCCTCGGGGAAGTCGTCCTCGAGGGCTCGCTCACCTCCGACCACAAGCTTCCCGCCCTCGTCGATGGCCTGCACGATGGCGCTCTGCATCTGCGCGTACGAGCCGCCGTGGATGAGCGGACCGACGAGGGTGCCCTCGGCCAGGGGACTGCCGATCGGGAGACGCTCGTACGCCTCGGCCAACCGGCCGGTGAGCTCGTCGATCACCGAGGTGTGCGCGATGACACGCCGGGTGGTCGTGCAGCGCTGGCCGGCGGTGCCGGCGGCGGCGAAGACGATGCCACGCACGGCCAGGTCGAGGTCAGCCGACGGCGTGACGATGCTCGCATTGTTGCCGCCGAGCTCGAGCAGGCTGCGACCGAAGCGCTCGGCGACCCGAGGGCCCACCCGACCGCCCATGCGAGTCGAACCGGTTGCGCTCACCAAGGCGACACCGGGATGCTCCACCAGCGCCGACCCGACTTCGGCACCACCGAGCACGACCTGGGACAGGTCGGCCGGAGCGCCGGCCTCCCGGATCGACTGGGAGAGGATCGCCCGGCACGCCAGCGCGGTCAGCGGCGTCATCTCCGACGGCTTCCAGATCACCGGGTCGCCACACACCAGGGCGATCGCCGTGTTCCACGACCAGACCGCGACGGGGAAGTTGAACGCGGTGATCACCCCGACGACGCCGAGTGGATGCCATGTCTCCATCAGGCGATGGCCCGGCCGCTCCGACGGCATGGTCTGCCCGTAGAGCTGGCGGGAGAGCCCGACGGCGAAGTCGCAGATGTCGATCATCTCCTGGACCTCACCGAGCGCCTCGGAGGTGATCTTCCCGGTCTCCAGAGTGACCAGTGAGCCGAGGTCCGCCTTGTGGTCGGTGAGCAGCTCGCCGAGTCGTTTCACCACAGCGCCGCGTGCCGGCGCGGGTGCGATGCGCCACTCGCGGAAGGCTCCCTGGGCCCGGCAGACCGCCTCGTCGACCGCTGCGGCGTCGCCCCAGGCCACCTCCGCAAGGGAGCCGCCGTTGATGGGTGACGTCGCGGGATGGTCGCCCATGACGGAGTCGAGGTCGACGCCGCAGCGGCGGACCGTGGCCCCGGCAAGCTCCCGGAGCTCAGCGCCGGTGGGCACCTTTTTGCTCGTCATGGCGTCTCCTTTTCATCGGGCTGTCCCAGCGTGCCACGGTGCCTGAGGATGCGGCCCATGTCGGGTGATCGACAGGTCCGACGACCGTCAGCGTCGCAGCCGGAGCCCGCGACGCTACTGGCAGCGCGGATCGTAGGCCCCCCGAGCAGTCGCGAGTTCGTACGGTACCGCCCTCAGGCATCGGGCTGCGCCTGCTCCGACTCGGTGTGCGGACATGATCACTCGCCCACGAGCGCCGGCTGAGCAACGGTCACGTCTCGTGGGATGTCGTCTGGCGCGCTGGTCGCCGCGGTGGCGGGCCGGGTGAGCAGCTTCGACGCGATGGCCACGGCCGCGACGAGCAGGCCGGCCGCGATCCAGAAGGCCAGGTGGTAGCCGCTGAGCAGGGCGGCATCGGTGCTGTGGCCGGACGACACGAGGTCACGGGTATGCGTCGAGGACACCGTGGCGAGAACGGCGAGGCCCAGTGCGCCGCCGACCTGGGCGGTGGTGTTCACCAAACCCGACGCCAAGCCGGCCTGGTGCGGTTCGACGCCGTCCATGGCGAATCCGATGAGCGCCGGGAAGCATGTGCCGGCGCCGATCCCCAGCAGCGCCATGCTCGGCAGCAGTTGGGAGAGGTAGCTGGCGTCGGCGGGTGCGACGGCGAGCAGTACGAGTGCGGTGGCCATCAGCACGAGTCCGGTCAGTGCAGCCGTGCGAGCGCCGAATGTGGTGATCAGCCGCTCGGAGTACCGCACCGACAAGGTTCCCATGCAGATGGTGACGGGCAGGAACGCCAGTCCGATCTCGAGCGCGTTGTAGTGGCGCAGGTGCTGCAGGTACAGGGTCCCGAGGAAGAAGGCGCCGAACATCGCGGCAGCTCCGATGAGCTGGATCAGGTTCGCACCGACGAGGTTGCGAGAGCGGAACAGGGAAAGCGGCATGAGCGGGCTACGGGCGTAGCGCTGCCGCGTCACGAATGCGGCCAGCAGCGCGATGCTGACGGCGCCGAGCGTCAGCGTCTCGGGAGCGAGCCAGCCCCTCTCGGCAGCAGGCTTGACGATCGTGTACACCGAGAGCATCAGTGCGCCGGTGACCATAGCCGCGCCGGCCAGGTCTGCTCCGTGGCCGAAGCCGTGACCCGCGTCGCTCGGAACGAGCTTGAACGTCGCGATGGCGACCACCACGCCGACAGGGACGTTGACGAAGAAGATCCAGTGCCAGCTGATGGCCTGGGCGATCACACCGCCGGCGAGCAGTCCTACTGCGCCGCCGGCCGACGCGACGAATGCGAAGACGCCGATTGCCTTGGCCTGCTCCTGTGGCGCAGGGAACATCGTCACGATCATGCCCAGCACGACCGCCGAGGTCAGTGCTCCTCCGGCGCCCTGGACGAACCTGGCGGCAACCAGCATCTGCTGGTTCACGGCCAGTCCACAGGCGGCGGAAGCCGTGGTGAAGACCGCGAGGCCGATCAGGAAGATCAGCCGCCGCCCGATGAGATCGCCCAGCCGACCGGCGAGCAGCAACAAGCCGCCGAACGCGATCAAGTACGCGTTGACTACCCACGCCAAGGTGCTGGGAGTGAAGCCCAGATCGGCCCTTATCGCCGGAAGTGCGACGTTCACGATGGTCGCGTCCAGCACGATCATCAGCATGCTGCCGCACAGGACGTAGAGAGCCGGCAAACGGGATGTGGAGGTTCCTGCTGCTGTGGAGGTCGTCATGAGGCCGACCTTATCGAATACAACTCCTCCTTCGCAACCACTCACTCCTAAACAACTAGTATGTGGTATCGTTTCCTTATGGCGACGACGAGGACGTACGGCGATTCCTGCGGTGTAGCGCACGCGCTCGAGCTGATCGGTGAGCGGTGGGCCCTCCTGGTGGTCCGGGAGCTGATGCTCGGTGCCAAGCGATTCGGTGACATCATGGGCGGCTTGCCGGGGATCAGCCCCAACGTGCTCTCGCATCGACTCGACGAGCTGGAGCGGGCGGGCCTGGTGACTCGCCACAAGCTGCCCAAGCCCGCCGCGGTCTGGGTCTACGACCTCACGCCGTGGGCTCGTGACCTCGAGCCGATCATGCAGACCCTCGGACGGTGGGCGGCCCGCGACCCGGCCCACCGCAAGGATCTGCACTTCGGCACGGCGTCGCTGATCCTGTCGTTGCGCACGAACTTCGACCCTTCGCTGGCGGACGGGGCGCGTATGGCCATCGGGTTGCGGTCGAATGACGAGACCTATGTCGCGCACGTCGCACGCAAGAAGCTGACGATCGAAGCCGGTGAGCCGGTCGAGGTCGACGCGACGATCACCGGCGACTCGCGCGCCTTCGCGTCGGTGACCTACGGCGGCCGTCCGCTCGCCGACGCCGTCAGCACCGGAGACCTCGGAGTCACCGGCTCGATGGCAGCGGCGGAATCCTTTCTGCACCTGTACACCCTGCCGCCCGCTGTGAGTGCCTGACACCTCCCTTGTCGACGGTGCGAGTCCTCGGAGCTGGCCGACGACGCGCGCGTCCGCGGCCCAGCAATTCCCTGTGCCTTTGCTGCACGAGACGGAGATTGGCCCGACGGAACAGGCGTCGGGAAGGCACGTGCCCCGCCCGCGCTGGAGGGATCAATGTGGTTTCGACATGCGTCTCCGGTTGTCCGCGGCCCGACGGTGCAGCAGTGCGCGCTCACCCTCGTTGCGGGTACGTGTGGCTGCCTGGATGAACGCCTCAGCTGCGTCGGCGTGCAGCCCGGACTGCTCGTACAGGTCGCCGCGGACACTCGGGACCAGCGGGGAGTCACCGAGCGCGTCAGCGCCGACCTCTTCCAGGATGGCGAGCCCCGCACCCGGGCCGAATGCTCGCCCGTGCGCGACGGCGCGGTTCACCTCGACGACCGGCCCCGGTGCGGCCTCGGCGAGCACGTCGTACAGCGTGGCGATCTGCCGCCAGTCGGTGTCCTCGGCGCGTCGCGCACGGGCGTGCTGGGACGCGATCGAGGCCTGCAGGAAGTACTTTCCGACCAGCTTGCCTCGGGCCGCGAGCAGCTCGGCCTGCCGGAGGGCGGACAGGCCGCGCCGGATGAGCAACTGGTCCCAGCTGGCACGGTCCTGGGCCTCCAGCAGTACCGGTTCACCGTTCTCGTCGATCCGGGCGCGCATTCGGGACCCCTGGATCTCGAGGAGTGACTGGAGGGCGAGGACCTCGGGCTCGTCGGGCGCCAGGGCTGCCAGCATCCGGGCGAGGCGCATCGCCTCGTTGGCGAGGTCGGGACGCATCCAGTCGTCGCCGGCGGTGGCGGAGTACCCCTCGTTGAAGATCAGGTAGATCACGGCCATCACGTCGTCGAGGCGCCTTGTCCGGTCCGGGCCGGTCGGAAGCTCGAACTCCGCCCGAGCCGCGGTGAGCGTCTTCTTGGCGCGCGAGATCCGCTGGCCCATCGTGGATTCCGTGGTCAGGAAGCCCCGCGCGATCTCGCCGGTTGTCAGCCCGCCGACCAGGCGGAGGGTGAGCGCCGCGCGGGACTCGGGGGTCAGGGAAGGGTGGCAGGACAAGAAGATGAGGCGCAGCACGTCGTCCTCGATGTAGTCGACCTGTCCGTCGAGGTCGGGCATCTGCTCCTCCTCTCCCTGGATCTGTGCGTGACCGAGCTCCTCGACCTTTCGGCGAAGAGTGTCGGCGCGTCGGAGGTGGTCGATGCTGCGGCGCTTGGCGGTGGTCATCAGCCAGGCGGCCGGATTGGTCGGGACGCCGGCGCCGGGCCACTGCTCGAGGGCGGCAAGCAGTGCGTCCTGAGCGAGGTCCTCGGCGAGCTCGACGTCGCGGGTCATCCGGGTGAGGGCGCCGACGAGGCGGGCCGACTCGGCCCGCCACGCGGCGGTGATCGCCTCAGCGGTCGTTTCTGCCGGCACGGAGCCAGCGTAGTGAGACTCCTGGGCCGGAGAGGGTCGCAGTGGTCGGTGTACGACCCTCTCGACCGCCAGGAGCTCATGCGTCGGCGGCCTCCGGCGGCGCCTCGGAGATCTGGCGCAAAGTGGCGACCATCGAGCACTCGGGCCAGTACTTCGCGTGGAGGTCAGCGAACTCCTGCTGGCCGGCGACGGCCTCCTCGAGCGTGTCGTACTGCAGGATGGCGAACCCGCCGACGACCTCCTTGGCCTCGGCGTACGGGCCGTCGACGCGCGAGGTCTCGCCCTTGCGGACGACGAAGTTGACAGCGTCCTCGGTGCCGTACAGGCCACCGCCGTCGAGGAAGACGCCCTTCGCGGCCTGCTCCCCGATGTAGGTGTCCATGGCTTCGAACAGGGCCTTAGGAGGCGCCCCAATGCCCTCTTCCATCTTCACGAATCCCATAAAGCGCGGCATCTTTGATCAGTCCTTTGGTTGGGTGGAAGTTGCTCTGTGCACGTACGTCGAACAGCCAGACCGCTCTTCGACATCGACCGCTGAAGTTATTCTGAGACCCTGTAGAGATACCGGCTCGCCGGCGTCGGGTCTAGCCTCGGACCCTGGGGCCGGCGAAACATTCCACGCTGCCCGTCGGGCTGCTCACAGTGCGCGGATCGAGGCGCGCTGCCTTCTCGCGCACCTCGGCGGGCTGATACGACGCACCCGTCAGCGGCATGATGGCCCTCGTGAACAGTGGACGCTACGACAAAGCAGCCGCGCTGTTGGCCTTGCATACGGGTTCCGGTTTCGTGCTCCCGAACGCGTGGGATGGCGGCACGGCCCGGATTCTCGAGCAGGTCGGCTTCCCGGCCATCGCCACGACCAGCGCGGGCATCGCGTGGGCCTGTGGAGTCCCTGACGGGGAGGCGCTCGACCGCGAGACCATGCTGGAGCACGTCGGTCGCATCGTCGCCGCCGTGACCGTGCCCGTGACAGCGGACCTCGAAGCCGGGTACGGCCAGTCTGCGGACGATGTCGGCGAAACCGTGGCCAGGGCCGCGAGTCTCGGGGCGGTAGGCGGCAACCTCGAGGATGCGGACCGGGCCGGGCTGTTCGACATCGACACGGCCGTCGACCGCATCGCGGCCGCCCGTGCATCGGCCCCGAGCGGGACGTTCGTGTTGAACGCTCGTACCGACACCTACTTCACTGGGACCAGCGGTGACGTCTTCGCCGAGACCATCGAGCGAGCGCGGCGCTACCTCGAAGCCGGGGCTGACTGCGTGTTCGTGCCGGGCGTCGCCGACGACGACACTATCCGGAGACTCGCCGACGCCATCCCCGGTCCGCTCAACGTGGTCGCGGGACTGGCGAGCACCACCGATGCGCCAACACTCTTCTCGCTCGGTGTCAAGCGGGTCAGCCTGGGTGGCAGCGTGGCCCGAGCGGCGCTCAGCATGGTGGAGCGCGCCGGGCGGGAGCTGCTCGAGTCGGGAACGCTGGGATTCCTGGACGGTGCCATCTCGTACGCCGACCTCCAGCGACGATTCGGCTCGTGACCGCGCTGGCGATCCGGTAGCCGACACGCGCCGTCTTCGGCGGGCCGAGGAGCAGAATGTGGCGCATGGCGTGGGCTGGTGTGGCGGTCTCGGCGGGGGTCACGAGCGGGGCGTCGTATGCGGTGTGTGGTGGGCGGCTCTACTGTGCCTTCGCCGGCGAGTCCGGCCGGGTCGAGCTCGCGGTGATGGCTCCGGACCGTTCATGGAGCCGGCTGCCGCAGGTGGGGCCTTCGGTGGGCGGGGTGGCTCCGACGGTTCTCGGGCTGGGGGCCGGCATCCTGATGGTCTGCGCCGCGCCGGGCCCGTCGGGGGCGCTGAGCTTCGCCTCGTTCGTGCCGTCGGCTGACCTCCCGTCGTGGTCCCAGCCGCGCACCATCCAAGGGCTGCGGACACGGCATTCGGTGGGGCTGGCGGTGCACCGTGGTCGGGTCTGGTGCGCCGTTGCGGATGAGGTCGCTGGGCGGGTGCTGCTGCTGAACCGCGTTTCAGGGCCGTGGCAGGTCGAGGCGCCCATCGAGGTGGTCGCGTCGGGCTCGCCTGCTCTGGTGGTGGTGGACGAGGTGTTGCACTGCATGGTGCCGACCGGACGCGCGCATGGGGGGACGGTCATCGACTGGGTGTACAGCGATGAGGAGAAGGCGTGGGGGAAAGCGGCGCAGCAGCCGGGTGTGACGACGACCAGTGGTGTGTCGGCGTGTGTGGTCAACGGTGTCCGGTATCTGGCGTACGGCAACGCGTCGGGCACGGTCTCGGTGGCTCGTCAGGTGGAGGGTAGCTGGCAGCAGCCGGAGGCGGTCCTGGACTCGCCGTCACCGACGCGGCCAGCCCTGGCGCAGTTCGCGAACCGGCTGCTGGTGGCCGGGCATGATGTGGGCGCCGCGGCGGTGCGGGGGGCGGCGCGGGTTGCGGTTCCGCTGCAGAGCTGGATGGCTCAGGTCCCGGACGACCGGACGCTCGGTCAGTTGTCGATCCCCGGTACCCACGACAGCTGCGCGTTGTACGGCGGGTACGTGGCGTGCACGCAGACGATGTCGCTCACCGAGCAGTTCAGCGCCGGAATCCGCTGGTTCGACATCCGGCTGGTGTGGGACGGCACCACGCTGAAGGCCCACCATGGCATCGTCGACGAGCGGGTGACGTTGACCGACGTGCTGGAGTCGCTAGTGGGGTGTCTGGACCAGCAGGCGTCGGGGGGCCGGGTGTCGTCGGAGGCCGTGTTCGTGTCGATCAAGGACGAGGGCAGCGACGCCGACCCGGCCGCTTTCGCGCGGGCTGTGCAGGCGGTGCTCACACGGTATTCGGGCAGGCTGCACTGGGTCGGCCTCGCGCGGACCCAGCGGCAGCCGATGCCGACGTTGGGTGAGCTGCGCGGGAAGATCGTCGTCTTGGCCCGGAGCGATCTTGGCCCGGGAATGGGGTTGCGGCTCGCGCCGTGGCCGGCCAGCAACGCGACGGTCGTCTCGTTCACCCCTGACGACGCCGACTTCCCGGTGGCCGTGGAGGACGACTGGAACATCGAGAACCCGTTCGACCTGGCGGCCAAATGGACCGCCGTCGAAACGTCCCTGGAGGCCGTCGCTGCTGCTCCCGACGGTTGGCACCTCACGTTCACCAGTGCGTCGTCGTCGCTGCTGACGAACTGGCCCGCCATGGCCGCGGAGGGACCCTGGACCCACCACTCGATCGGCATCAACAGCAGGCTCGCCGCTCTGCTCAAGACCTGGCCCGCCGACGCAAGCCTCGGCACGGTGGTGATGGACTTCCCGGGCTACCCCGAGATGCAGATCTGTCCGGCCATCATCGCCCGCAACCTGCCCGGCTGACCGTGACATGGACAGGCTCCCAGGTACAGCACGGCAGTGACACCCGGCCCTCTCAGCGGATACTGCGACGGACGGCGCGGGCACCGTGGCGTTGCCGTGAGGCCGTCGGATGGTGCGCCGGGGCGAAGCCGTGCGTGCACGTGGAGGCACCGATAGAAATCGGTTCGAAAACCAGCCTGGCATCAGTTGCATGCGACGTCGGCGAGGTTGCATTGTTAGTCCAATCAGTGATTTCGAGTCCGCGGTCCGAGCCGTTCCGAATCCAGTCCCGCGTACTCGTCAGCCGCGAGGAGGTAGCCACGATCGCTCGTGGTTGGGGCCCGACCGTGGTGGAGCGCGTCCGAGTAGACGGCACCTCCTCGACACGTCGGCGAGCCACGACGACCGCGGCAAGCGCTGAGCAGCCAGGCGCGGTACCGTTCGCGCACTGCCATCACCACGGCTGGACAGGCGGCCCGCATGAGACGGACAGATCAGCAAGGAGTCGCGGCCACGACGCCCGCGGGTTACCGGTTCGCGCCGACCGTCGCTGCACCGCTTGTCGTCCTGGCCGCCGTCACCTCGCATCCTCGGCACCTGCACGAAGCGGCCGCGCAGTTCCGCTGTCGCGGGCGCCTGACCGCCGAGAGGGCGGATCCACCGACCGACGTCCCTACTCCTTGACCCGAGGTCTGCTTCCGCCTCGTCACATCCCGAAGGAGAAGTCCACATGAACGCTCGCCCGTCCCCCTCCGAGCACCCTTCTCTGAGCCGCCGCGGTTTCCTCGGCGGAGCACTGGCGCTCGGTGTCGGCGCCGGCGCTATGGGGCTGAGCGGGTGCTCGTCCTCCACCGCTGCCGGGGTGTTCGGGTCGAAGATCGACCCCGGAAACGTCTCGTACTGGAATCTGTTCGGAGGCGGCGACGGCATCCGTATGCAGGCCATGGAGGCCGGCTTCGAGAAGGCCAACCCGAGCATCGGCCTGGAGTCGGTGACCCTGGCCTGGGGCAACCCGTACTACACGAAGCTCTCGCTCGCCACGATCGGACACAAGCCACCCTCCGTGGCCGTCGCCCACCTGACCCGGATGAAGACACTGCAGGCAGCGGGACTGCTCCAGGAGCTTCAACCCTCCGACCTCGCCCGCCATGGCATGACCGGGAGCAAGTTCAACCAGACGGCGTGGAAGGCGGGGCTCGTCGGCGGGAAGGTCTACGCGATCCCACTGGACACCCACCCGTTCGTCTGCTTCTACAACACCGATGTGTGCAAGAAGGCCGGACTCCTCGACAGCTCCGGCAAGCTGAAGCCTCTCGACAGCGAGGGCGCGCTCGTCGATGCGCTGACAAAGGCCAAAAAGGTCACCGGCCAGTACGGTGCGACCATCGCCGTGGTCAACGAGACCTCCACACCGTGGCGCATCTTCCAGTCGCTGTACAGCCAGCTCGGCGGGCAGGTCCTCGCCGACCAGGGCACCAAGGTCGTCATCGACGACGCGAAGGCCATGAAGGTCCTGAACTTCCTCAGCTCGCTGGACCAGAAGAAGCTCATGTCCGGCGCGCTCGACTACCAGGGCGCGATTGCGTTGTTCGGCGCGGGCGCGGCCGGGTTCTTCTTCCAGGGGGAGTGGGAGATAAGCACGTTCCAGACGGCGAAGACGCCGTTCAGCATGACGTCGTTCCCGAACGTCTACGGCGGCAAGCATCACTATGCCGTCCAGGCGGACTCCCACACCCTGGTGCTGCCCAAGAACCCATCGCAGACCAGTGACGAGCTCGACCGCTCGCTGACCTTCATCCGCTCGCTGCTGGATCAGAGCCCGACCTGGGCAGCCGGTGGCCACGTCCCGGCGTGGATGCCCTACCGAAACAGCAAGGCCTTCGCCAAGTTGCAGCCTCAGTCCAACTATGCCGCCTCAGCCGATGCCGCCGTGTACGACCCGGACGCCTGGTACTCGGGATCGGGCTCCGACTTCGAGATCATCTGCGGCGGCACGATCGGGGCCGTGATGGGCGGGCTCTCCTCGCCGAGTGCCGGACTGTCCCAGATGAAGAGCAAGCTGACCACCCTCGCCAACACCCCAACGCCGACGTAACCCACCCCTTCCGCTGACTATCGAGTACGGAGGCCCCAGTGGCGACCACTACCAACGTCCCGCGGAGCGCCGAGGCAACCGAGCCCGACGTCCCTCAACCCCGACGCCTACGAGACGACACCCGCTCGGCGACAGGATTCCTCGCCCCGTTCATCGTTCTCTACGCTCTGTTCGTCATCGGCCCGGCGCTCTACGGACTGGTGATGAGCTTCTTCGACACCAGCCTCGTGAAGCCGGGTCTCGGTAAGTTCGCCGGATTCGACAACTACGTCGAGGCCTTTCAAAGCTCCGACTTCTGGCACTCGATGTGGCACACGGTGCTCTTCACGATCTTGACGACGCCGCCTCTCGTGATCTTGTCCTTTATCTTCGCGTTGCTGGCGGAGCGGGCCTCGCGTGGCAGGTGGTTCTTCCGACTGGCGTTCTTCGCGCCGTACATCCTGCCGTCGGCGGTCATGGCGCTGATCTGGATCTGGCTGTACACACCGGGACTGGGCCTGGCGTCGGCGGCGGTGGGAAAGGTGGGTTTGACAGCCCCCGGCTGGCTTGGTGACCCCCACTGGGCGATGATCTCGATCGCCATCGCCACCGTGTGGTGGACGCTGGGGTTCAACTTCGTGCTGTACCTCGCGGGCCTGCAGGACGTGCCGCGCGAGCTCTACGAGGCCTCTGCCCTCGACGGGGCGTCTCCGTTCCGGCAGATCATGTCGATCACGGTGCCCTTGCTGGCGCGCACCACCACCCTCGTGATCGTGCTGCAGATCATCGCGTCCCTGAAGGTCTTCGACCAGATGTACATCATGACCGCCGGCGGGCCGAACTTCACCACCCGTCCCGCCCTGGAGTACATCTACGACATCGGCTTCACCGACTTCCGCGTCGGCTACGGTGCCGCGGCGTCGACGGTGTACTTCGTGCTGCTGCTGTTGGTTTCCGCGGTGTGGTTCGCACAGACCCGCCGCGCCGAGAAGGGAGCGTGACCCATGGCCACTGCCGTTGGAGAACAGGAGAGAGTGGTCACCAGAACGCGCGAGAGGTCATCGTCGCGGACGGCGTCGGGCTCGCAGTTGTTCAACCGCATCTGCGTCGGCGTGTTGATCGCCTTCTCGATCATCTGGTTGATCCCCCTGCTGTGGGCCGTCGACACCGCCTTCAAGCCCAATGGTGAGACGGCGGCCCTGCCGGTCACCTGGTGGATCAAGCACCCCACCTTCGGCTCGTTCCGCTCGATACTGAGCCAGGGCGACATCTGGCACTGGTACGCATCCAGCCTGATCACCTCCGCGGTGACGGTGATCCTCACCGTGATCACAGCGAGCATGGCGGCGTTCGCACTGTCCCGGCTCAATTTCCGCTTCCGCGGCGCCGTGCTCGGCTTGATCCTGGCCGGCCTTCTCATCCCGATCCAGGTGCTCATCGTGCCGCTGTTCCGCGAGGTGGGTTCGCTCGGACTGCTCAACACCTACTGGGCGGTGATTCTGCCTCAGGTGCCCACCGCCATCGCGGTGTTCGTGTTCAAGCAGTTCTTCGACGGCCTGCCGAAGGAGCTCGAGGAGGCAGCTCGGGTCGACGGTGCCAGCACCTGGTGGATGTACTGGGGTCTCGCCATGCCACTGACCCGGCCAGCGATCGCCGCCGTATCGATCTTCACGTTCATCTGGTCGTGGAACAACCTGCTATGGCCCCTGCTGGTGCTGAGCAACCCCAAACTGATGACCATCCCGGTCGGGCTGGCCACCGTGCAGGGCAACTTCGGCATCCGGTATGCGGACACCATGGCTGCGTCGCTCCTCGGCGCGTTGCCCCTGATCGTGCTGTTCCTGTTCTTCCAGCGTCAGATCGTCGAGGGAGTCGCAGGCACCGGGCTGAAGGGCTGACACCTGCGTTTCCACCTGTCGTGCACCTCGTTGCTCCGGCTGCGGGGGTGCACGTCGAGTGGAGGCCGCGGCGCGCCGCTCAGCGCCTGAGCGCGGCGCGCGCGAGGGCCGCTGCTGCAGGGCTCACCCGGTTCTCCAGTTGGGCTCGGCCGGCATCGACCTCCGCGGGATTGGCGATGTTGACCAGCGTGGTGAAGGGGTCCAGCCCGTAGATCTCGTAGCCCTCGAGCGGCGTGCCATCGCTGTGCCGCCAACCCAGCTCCGCCAGCGCCGCAGCGATCTGGTCGCGCGGCATCGGCGCATTCGCGGAGGTCCCCGCATAGGCGAGGAGGAGCACGCTTGCGATGGTCTGGAAGTCGCGCGGCTTGCCCGTGATCAGGCGTACCGCGAGATGGCGCCAGAGCGTGGTGGTGTCGCGTTGTGCCTCAGCTCCGGCGCGGGTCAGCAGCAGCGTGCCTTTGTACTTGCGCAGCAGCCCCATCGACTGCAGCGTCAGGCGGAAGTCCAGCAGCGGTGGCGCGAGGCTCTCGCGATTCTGCTTGCCGATCCATCCGATCATGGCGGGCACCACTGCGCACGCCGCCTTGGCGTCGGCCGGCTTGAGGTAGCCGGCAGCGGTCAGCTCGATTCCGCCACTGGCGGCACGGTCGAGGAACCAGCGGTGCGCAGTGAGGGCTGCCTTCAACTCCTCTTCGTCGAGCTCGGTGGGGGCGGAGACGAGGGTGGGGATCCGTTGGGCGAGGTCCTCGCCGATGCGCGTATAGCTCAGCCGGTCCACGAGGTCGACAAGCCGCGGGTCGACGCCGTACTCACGGAGCACGAAGTAGGGAGCACGCAGGGCCTGATTGAGCTCGTCGAGGTCGAAGCGTGCCGGGTCGTCGACCACCAGGGCGAGACTGGCGACGTCGATCCTGCCGCCGGAGTCCTCGGGGGGCGCGGCCCTGCAGCCGCCCACTGCGGTTGCCGCTGGCGTGTCGGACGACGCGGGGAGGACATGCTCCAGGCGCAGTGTCAGGTCCCATGAGTCGCCGTAGTCGTAGACGTAGTGCAGGACGTCGCCCGCTTCCTGCAGCGTCTCGTCCAGCCGGACGCCGGTCGCGGGGATGCCGCCGGCGTCGTCCTCGTCACCTTCTTCGACGTCGTACGGGCAGAGGAAGAGCTGGCTGGCACGGTCGAACGGATCGCCGCCGAGGGAGAATCGGTGCAGGTGGGAGTCACTCCAGGCGAACGCGGCCTGTAGCACCCGGTGCACGACGTCCAGCGGGAGGTCGGAGCGCACCTCCAGGCGGCGCCAGATCGGCGGCTCGGCCTCATCCAGGTCGACGTGGATCCGATAGATCGCGACGTCACTTCGCGCTGGCCGTCGTAGCTCCGGGCGCGCCTCCCGACTAGCGACGGGGCCACCCATGAGCAGCAGATCGTCTGCGAGCCGACGCAGGTCCGACAGCTCCATACCGGACACCGCGGACTCGAAGTTGCGGAGCAGCTCCGCCTCAGCGCCGTCTTGGTCTGACACGACACCACGCTATTCGAGACGCCCCGCAACGTGAAGCGAGCCTCTCCTGCCGCTTGTCAGTTTCATAGGGAACCCGTCAGCCCGAACCTCCCCCCAGCTGACATCATCGGAGCTGACCGCTGGTCGCGTCGATATCGTGTCGGTGTGGCAGAGCCGACGAGGTGGGTGACGCAGCACGACGCCGGTCATTCCTCGTGGTACATCGAGCGTTTCCGACGGATGGCCGCCGAGGGGGCCGACCTTGCCGGAGAGGCCCGCCTGCTGGACGCCATGCTCCCGCGACGTTCACGTGTGCTCGACGCGGGATGCGGCCCGGGCCGGGTGGGTGCCGAGCTGGCCGCCCGGGGGCATCTCGTGGTCGGCGTCGACGCCGATGAGGCCCTCATCGAGGCGGCACGTACCGATCACCCCGGGTCCGTGTGGCTCGTCGCCGACCTCAGCGAACTTGACCTGGAGGCACTCGGCCATTCCGAGCCGTTCGACGCCGCAGTCGTCGCCGGTAACGTGATGCCGTTTCTGGCGCCGGGCACCGAGCCGGCAGTACTGCGTCGTCTGGCCGCACACGTGCGCGAGGATGCGGTCGTCGTCGTAGGTTTCGGGCTTGATCGCGGTTACTCCGTGAGCGACTTCGACGCGCACGCTGCAGCGGCGGGCCTCGTGCTCGAGCACCGCTTCGCGACCTGGGACCTGCGCCCGTGGCACAACGATGCGCCATTCGCAGTCACAGTTCTGCGGCTACCGTGAGTACCAGCGGCTTCTGGGCGCGCCGAGCTGGTCGGCAAAGCGGGCCGCTTCGATGTCGACGCGCGGACGCGGCGCACGCAGGCGCCCAGAGGTTGTGGCAAACGGGGAGCTCCGTCAGATTCGGATGAGAGGGGCGCATGCAGGGGGTCTTCGAGGGCTTCGCGACCATTGGGGTCGTCATCGCGCTCGGCGCCCTGCTCGGTCACGTCGGTTTCCTCGATCTCGACGCGCAGATGCTGCTCACGCGACTGTCGTTCTTTGTCGCCAGCCCTGCACTGATCGTCACCGTGCTCGATCACGCCGATGTGGCTGGGGTCTTGTCCGCCAATCTGGTTGCCACCTTCACCGGCTTCCTTGCGGCGTCGGTGCTGTATCTCGTGGCCGCGCGGCTCGTCTGGCGGCACGATCTCGGCGACACAGTGATCGGCATGCTGTCCTCGTCGTACGTGAACGCCGGCAACCTGGGGCTGCCGATCGCCGCGTACGTGCTGGGCGACGCAGCGCTGGTCGCACCGACACTGCTCATGCAACTGCTCGTCTTACAGCCGCTGGCGCTCGCTGCGCTCGACCACGCGAGCTCGTCTTCCTCCTTCTCGATCGGTCGCGCCCTTCTCCAGCCGGTCACGAATCCGCTGACCGTCGGCTCGATCGTCGGCGTACTGCTCGCGGTCACCGGTCTCACCCTTCCGGGCGGGGTGCGGGAACCGCTACAACTCGTAGGTGATATGGCAGTGCCCTCGATGCTGCTTGCCTACGGCGTCTCTCTGCGGCTCGGGCCTCGGGCGGGCCACGGCACCTCGCTGGTCGAGATCGGCTGGATCACTGTGCTCAAGCTCGTCGTCCAGCCAGCCACGGCGTATGCCGTCGCGCGGTTCGCGCTCGGGGTCGGCGACGCGGAGCTGCTCGCCATCACGGTGCTTGCGGCGTTGCCGACGGCGCAGAACATCTTCGTCCACGCAACGCGCTACGGGCACGCGGAGGTGGTTGCCCGTGACTCGATCTTCGTCACGACCCTGCTCGCAGTGCCCGCGATCCTCGTGATCGCCGCTGTCCTGGCGTGAAGGACAGCCATGTCGTCGAGTGGGTAGAAATGCGTGCTCGAGCGGGTAGAAATCTCGCGTCGACTGGGCGCAAATGCTCGCTTGAGTGGGCGCATATGCACCCTCGAGTGGGCGCATATGCACGGTCGAGTGGGCGCAGAAGTGTGCGGCGGTTCGCTGCGCCGAACTGACCCGAGCGTTTGCGCCCGCTCGGCCGAACATCTGCGCCCGCTCGGCCGAACATCTGCGCCGGCTCGGCTGGACATTTGCGCCGGCTCGGCCGAACATCTGCGCCCGCTCGGCCGGGCGTTCGCGCCCGCTCGCTGACATCGACCGCACGCTGACTCGATCACGACGAGGGGCCGGCTTCTTGCGGCTGTACAGGCACCCGATGTGAGGGTGTCTCAAGCGTCGCTGTGGCGCTCGGCGCCGGTGGGCTCGGACTCGTCGTGTACGTGCCTGCTGATCTGCCTCTGGGGCCGCCCGAGAAGAAACACGATGGCGCCCACGACCGCGACGAGGAACATGACCACGAGGGTGATCCAGTCGAGGTTGAAGTAGCCGCGCGGGCTGGTCAGCCCGGTCGGCGCTACGACGTTGACCAGCATCAGGGCGAGGTAAACCGCCGCCAGCACTGTCACCGTCATGCCCCACCTGCCCATACGGAAGCGGCCCTCGGGGATCCAGCCGCGCGACCGCGCGACGAGCGCACCGATGACGGTGAGCAGGAAGGACAGGTAGATGCCGCTCACGCCGAAGGAGACCAGCGACACCAGGGCGTTGATGTTGGCGGGGTAGGTGATGAACAGGATCTTCTTGTCGTGAGTGGGGGAGTAGAAGACCAGCAGCACGAACAGGATCGTCACCGCGGCACCGGCGACGAGAGCGTTGACCGGAGTACGGAAGCGCTGGTTCACCTTGGAGATCCATGTCGACGCCGGTAGTGCGCCGTCACGGGCGAACGAGAACGCCAACCGGCTGCCTGCGCCCTGCACCGAGCTGCCGCAGGAGAAAAAGGCGAGGATGATCAGCAGGAGCAGGAAGTCCTGCAGGCCGCTCGGGAGCTCGGCGAGGATGAACGGCACACCACCGCCGTTCACCGTCTGGCCCACCGGGTCCTTGCCGCCCGGCATCGCCAGGAGCAGCCCCGCGGTGAGGACGAACGATGCCACGCCACCCCAGATCAGCGCCTGCCGCATCGATCGTGGCACCTTGACGCCGGCGTCCTTCGTCTCCTCCGAGATGTCACCAGCGGACTCGAAGCCATAGAAGATGTACACCGGCGCGAGCACAGCGATCAGGGCTGCCCCGAGCAGCCAGTTGCCGCCGAAGTCGAAGCCGAGCGCATTGGTACCCGGGTTCTCCGCGCCCTGTGTGCTGAACAGGAACCCGACACCGTGGTGGAACCCGTCGATCGCGAGGATCAGTGCGATGCCGAGGGTGCCGACGATCTCGACGTACACACCGAACTGCGCGACCCGCCCCATCACCTTGGCCCCGGTGATGTTGAGGACGGTCTGGATGATCACCAGGCCTCCGGTGATCCACAGCAGCGTCAGGTGGTTCGTCGGGTCCAGGTTCCACCCGAACCAGTTGTGTGCTAGCGACGTCACGTAGCCGACGACCCCGGTGTCGACTGCCGCCACCGTGATCAGCAGCGCGATGCCATAGAACCAGCCGACGAACCAACCGAAGGTCGGGCCAACCGAGAACTTGCTGTACTGGTACAGCGCGCCGGCGACCGGGTAGTGACTTGCCAGCTCTCCGAACACGAGCGCCACCAGCAGCATCCCCGCGACCGGGATCCAGGTCAGCCAGACGTAGGCCGGCCCCCCGGCCGCGACCCCGAGGACGAACAGGGAGTAGATGCCCACCATGGGGGACAGGTAGGTGAAGGCGACTGAGAAGTTCGCGAACTGGCTCAGCACCCGGTTCAGTTGCGGAATGTAGCCAAGGCTCGAGAGCCGGGCGTCGTCTCCCACGTCGTCGACGGGCGTGTGCTGCGCCATGTGCTCCTCCTGGTTCAGCCCCCGTGTCATTAGTGTGGCCGTGGGACCTGCGAGCGCGACCATCGACGCGCAGACGAACCTCGGGAATCGACTTGCCCTCGATCGTGGTGAGCGGCTGCCCGAGGCAGGGCTGCTCCTTTCCATGCTGCGGAGGTCGCGCTCCGCACTCGCCACTGGGGCGCGGACCCGTGCCACCGGCGTGCGTAAGAAGCGCCCTATCCCGGAGCCTTACGCAAATCGCGTACGGGCCGGATGATCCGCACCTCATTGGGCACCGGACAGCTCCGGGCCTACGGGGGTAGCGCGGATGACGACCAGCACGGTGACGGGAGGTTCGCCCTCCAAGTGCTGGGAGATCGGGCACCCGACGGCGTTGTGGACGGAGGTCGCATGACAGGTACACGACGGCGACGCTGGCTGTTCGCGGACCAGCTGGGGCCCCACTTCCTGGACTCCGACGACCAGCCGGTGCTTCTCGTCGAGGCCCGGTCCGTGCTCCGGCGGCGCTCGTTCCACCGCCAGAAGGCTCATCTGGTGCTGTCCGCCCTTCGCCACCGTGCCGCGGAGCTGGGCACTCAGGCGCGTTTCGAGCAGGGCGAGACGTACCGCCAGGCGCTGCACGCGCTGGGTGAGCCCGTTTCGGTGTGCGCTCCCACCTCCCAGGGGGCCGACCGCTTCGTGCGCGGCCTCGACGGTGTTGAGGTGCTCCCGGCACGAGGCTTCACGTTGTCGCGGGAGGACTTCTCCGGCTGGGCCGAGGGCCGGCGTCGTCTCCTCCTCGAGGACTTCTACCGCGAGCAGCGACGCCGGAAAGGCGTTCTCATGGAGGGCAGCGAGCCGATCTCCGGCCGGTGGAACTACGACGCGGACAATCGGGAGCGGCCGCCGCGCGGCGTGAGCCGCCTCGGCGTCGTAGCTCCCTGGCAGCCCGACGAGGACGACATCGACGAGCAGGTGCGTCGCGACCTCGACGCGTGGGAGGCCGATGGATCGATCCGGACCGTCGGTCGCGACGGCCCACGCCGCTTCGCGGTCACCCGTGAGGAAGCGCTGACCGCGCTTCGGCACTTCGTCGAGGACAGGCTGCCTGTGTTCGGCCCGTTCGAGGACGCGATGCTCGCCGAGGATCCGACGATGGCGCACTCGCAGCTGTCCGCACCGCTCAACCTGGGCCTTCTCGATCCGATGGAGTGCGTGCGAGCCGCCGAAGCGGCCTACTTGACCGGCGCGGCGCCGCTACGAAGCGTCGAGGGGTACGTCCGTCAGGTCCTCGGCTGGAGGGAGTACGTGTGGCACATCTACTGGCACTTCGGCCCCGGCTATCGGCAGCACAACGCTCTCGACGCCGACGGCGGCGTTCCTCGCTGGTTCGCCGAGCTCGACGCCGACGCGGTGGAGGCACGATGCCTGTCCAGAGTGCTCGCTCAGGTCCGCGACTCCGGCTGGACCCACCACATCCCGCGGCTGATGGTCCTTGGCAACTACGGGCTGCAGCGGGGCTGGAGCCCGCAAGCGCTCACCGACTGGTTCCACCGCTGCTTCGTCGACGGGTACGACTGGGTCATGCTTCCCAATGTGCTGGGCATGTCGCAGCACGCGGACGGCGGCCTGATGGCGACCAAGCCGTACGCCGCGGGCGGGGCCTACATCAACAAGATGAGCGACCTCTGCGGCGCCTGCCGGTACAAGCCCGAGCGGCGGCTCGGCCCGGATGCCTGCCCTTACACCGCGGGCTACTGGGGTTTCCTGCACCGTAATCGGGCCGCCCTCGCCGGCAACCGTCGGATGCGGCAGTCCCTGCAGGGCTTGGACCGGCTGAGCGACCTGGCCGAGGTCGCCGCCCAGGAGGAGCGGCGGGGGTCGTCCGCGCCCTGACCAGAGCACTCGATACAGCGACTCGACACAGCGACTCGACGAAGGGAAGACAAGATGGCGACGGAGTTCAAGAAGGGTGACCGTGTCACCTGGAACAGCCACGGCGGCACCGCCGAGGGCGAGATCGTGCGCAAGATCACCGAGGACACCGAGCTCGCCGGCCGGCAGGTCCGTGCCAGCAAGGACGACCCGCAGTACCTCGTGCGCAGCGACAAGAGCGGCGGCGAGGCGGTCCACAAGCCGTCGGCGCTGAAGAAGAAGGGCTGACGACATGGCCGGACAATCCGTTGACGCGGTAGCCGAGATCTGGGACGACTGGCAGGATGCCGTCAACATGACCGCTAAGGAGCTGGAGGACTTCCTCGGGTCCGAGGAGTCGAAGTCGGTGGGCGACAGGAGCTCGGGCGGCGAGTCGACCGGTCACGCGTCCGGCCGGCGGATCGTCGAGATCCAGCGCACGAAGAAGGCCGACCTCACCGACGACGACGCGGTCCACATGCGCAAGGTCGTCGGCTACGTCCACCGCCACCTCGCCCAACGCCCGTCTGGCGACGTCGCCGACACCAAATGGCGCTACTCGCTGATGAACTGGGGCCACGACCCGACCAAGTAAGGGGGTCGAGCTACACAGGTGCAGACGCCGGCCCCCCGGGCGCTTGAGCCGTCAGCGTCCGCCGTCCGGCACGTCTCAGCAGCCGTCGCTAAGGTCGCTCCATGACAACCGACGGCTACCTGCGGTACCCCCATGTGCGGGGGTCTCTTCTCACTTTTGTCGCGGAGGACGACGTCTGGCTCGCCGACACCGGAGGCGGCCGCGCGTACCGGCTCAGCGCGGACAGCGTGCCCGCTCTGACGCCGCGGATCTCGCCCGACGGGTCACAGGTGGCCTGGGCCGCGCGGCGCGACGGAGCCACGGAGGTGTACGTGGCCCCGACCGAGGGGGGAGCGTCGCGTCGGCTCACGTACTGGGGTCAGCCCGGTACCCGAGTCACCGGTTGGGTCTCCGATGCCGAGGTGATGGTGCTCAGCACGGTCGGGGAAAGCGAGTGGGTGCGGATGTGGGCCCACGCGGTGCCGGTGGACGGCGGACCGAGCCGGCGACTGCCGTACGGCTGGGTGGGTGACGTCGCGGTCGGCCCGGAGGGTGGGGTGCTGCTGTCGTCGTACTTCTGGACCGAGCCAGCCCGATGGAAGCGGTACCGCGGCGGCACCGCCAGCCAGCTCTGGCTGGACCTGGACGGCTCGGGAGTCTTTCGGCGGACCTTCGCCGACCTGACGTCGAGCCTCGCGTTCCCGGTGTGGACGACCGGCGCTGACGGCCGGCAGCGGATCGCCTTCTGCTCCGACCACGAGGGCCGCGGCCAGCTGTACAGCTCCGTGGTTGGCAAGCGGGCGCCGACGACGGCGCGCCTTGCCCGCCGGACCGACGGCGACCACTACGCCCGGCAAGCCAGCAGCGACGGCCGGCAGGTCGTCTACTGCGCCGGCGGCGAGCTGTACCTGCTCGACTCCCTCGACGACGCCGTCGAGCCGCGCGCGGTCGACCTCCGGCTCGGCGGCGCCCGGCCATTGCTGCGTCCGCACCGCATCAAAGCCGGCGCTTCCCTCGGCACCATCAGCCCCGACCTCACCGGGCGCGCGTCCGCAGTGGAATCACGCGGAACGGTCAGCTGGGTGAGCCACCGTGGCGGACCCGTACGTGCCCTCGCGGCGGGATCGGCTGTACGCCGCCGGCTTCCCGTCGTCCTCGACGACGCCAGGGTGGCCTGGGTGAGCGACGTCGACGGTGACGACGCCCTCGAGATCCTCGACCTCGACGCGCCGGACGCCTCTCCCCGCACGCTGGTCGCCGCCGGACGGCTCGGGCGGATCCTGGAGATGGCGGCCTCCCCCGACGGTCGCCGGATCGCCGTGAGCACTCACGACGGCCGGATCCTCGTCTGCGCAGTGCCCTCCGGCCCGGTCACACGTGCGGTCGCACCCCGGGAGGTCGACTCGACAACGGGGGACATGTCCGGCTTGGCGTTCTCACCGGACTCGCGCTGGCTCGCCTGGTCGGCGTCCGGCCCCGGACCGTGGGAGGAGCCAGGACCTCGCCCGCTGCGTCAGATCAAGCTGGCCGACCTCGACGACCGCCGGGTCGTCGAGGTGACGTCGCTGCGGTTCACCGACACGAACCCCGTGTTCACCCCCGACGGCAAGCACCTGGTGTTTCTGTCCGTCCGCAGCCTCGACCCGGTGTACGACTCGTTCTCGTTCGACTTGTCGTTCCCGGCCGGATGCCGGCCGCACCTGGTCGGGTTGGCCGCGGAGACGCCCTCGCCGTTCGACCCCGTGGTGGGAGGTCGTCCGCTCGAGCCTCCTGCACCCGAACAGGCCGCGCTGACGGCGGTGGCCGATACGGCCGCGGAGCCGGAGAAGTCCTCGACGGCGTCCCCGCCTCTGCGCAGGCCGACGCCACCTCGCACCACCGTCGATGCCGAGGATCTCGACCAACGCGTCGTCCCGGTACCGGTGGAGGCTGGGCGCTACTCCGGCCTGGCGGCGACCAAGCACGGTCTGGTCTGGCTCCGGGAGCCGCTGCGGGGAGAGCTGGGTGCGAGCCGGGCGACCGTGGACGCCGAGCCGGAGCGCGCCCGGGTCGAGCACTTCGACCTGCGCACCTGCCGGTTGTCCACGGTCGTCGCGACAGCGGACCGGCTGGCCGTCACCGGCGACGGCAGTCGGCTCGTCGTCGTCGACAAGGACCGGCTGAGCGTGGTCCCGAGCGACAAGCCTGCCCCCGACGAGGGCGACAACGAGGACGCCGTGCTGGTCGACCTGGATCGGTTGCGCGTCGAGGTCGACCCCCCTGCGGAGTGGCGGCAGATGCTCGACGAGACGTGGCGGCTGATGCGCGACCACTTCTGGCGCGAGGACATGGGCGGCGTCGACTGGCGCGCCGCCAGGGACAGGTACGAGCCGGTCCTGGACCGCCTCGGATCGCACGACGACCTGATCGACGTGATCTGGGAGATGCAGGGCGAGCTGGGCAGCTCCCACGCCTACGCGATCCCGCCGCAGAAGCGGGGGGATGCGGAGCGCCGTCAGGGGCTGCTCGGCGCCGATCTGGAGTTCAGCGGGGAGGAGTGGCGGATCACGCGGATCGTCCCGGGCGACTCCTCGAACCCGAACGCGCGATCCCCGCTCCTCGCACCGGGCATCGCCGCGCGGGCGGGGGACGAGATCGTGGCCGTGGACGGCAGGCGCACCAGCCGAACGCAGAGCCCGCTGTCGCTGCTCGCAGGTACCGCCGGGCAACCGGTCGAGCTCACCTTGCGGGCACGCGGGCGTGGGCGCGGCGGCCTGCGACGGGTGGTCGTCGTGCCGCTGGCCGAGGAGTTCCCGCTGCGGTACCAGGACTGGGTCAGGGACCGCCGGGAGTACGTGCACGCGAGGACCGACGGCGCGATCGGCTACCTCCACGTACCCGACATGATGTCGCTGGGCTGGGCACAGCTGCATCGCGACCTGCGCACAGAGATGCCTCGCGACGGGCTGATCGTCGACGTCCGCGGCAACGGCGGTGGGCACACGTCACAGCTGGTACTGGAGAAGCTCGCGCGAAGGGTCATCGGCTGGGACATCGTCCGCGGGTATCACCCCGACTCGTACCCGAGCGACGCCCGACGCGGACCGATGGTGGCGATCGCCGACATGTTCGCAGGTTCGGACGGCGACATCATCACTGCGGCGATCCAGTCCCTCGAGCTCGGACCGGTGGTCGGTACGCGTACCTGGGGCGGCGTGATCGGGATCGACGGCCGGTACACGCTCGTCGACGGCACCATGGTGACGCAGCCGCGGTACTCGTTCTGGTTCGAGAAGTTCGGCTGGGGGGTCGAGAACCATGGCGTCGACCCCGACATCGAGGTGCCCGTGACCCCACAGGACCGGGCCGCCGGCAACGACGTTCAGCTTGACCGCGCCCTGGCGGAGATCCAGCGTCTGCTGAAACGCACCCCACCGGTGAGCCCGCCGCCGATCCCCGACCTGCCGGGGGGCGGGACCTGAGCAGGAACGGGCCCCGAGCAGAAGAGGGGAGGCTGAGCGTCCTCAAACCACGTACCTGTCACGGTGAGGGCCATCCGTAGTGACCCAATCATGGGGGAGGGCTTTCGCGACCGCCGCCATGCGCGTGGTCACGCCGAGTCTGGCATAGATGTTCTCAAGGTGTTTGCGCACCGTGTTTGTCGAGATGAACAGGGCGCTGGCGATCTCGGTATTGGTACGCCCGCGTGCGGTGAGCCGCAGCAGCTCCCATTGCCGGGCTGTCAGGTCGTGAACCGGCTGACGTCGGCGCTGAATCTCTTGATCCAGTTCGTTCAAGTGTGGCCGGAGGAGCGCGAGCAACAGCCGGTCCCGATCGTCGAAATCTGGTCCCGGCCCCCTCGCGAACAGCAGTCGAGTGCTCATGCCTGGCCGGGCAGCCAAGCACAGCAACGCCTCGTGCTCTGCCCCGAAGTACCGCGTGTACTCGCAGTACATGGGCGAGCTGTGATATTCGGGGAGCGTATAGAAGTCCGAGACGGTCGTGACGCTGCGATCATCGCCGGTGCGGCTGGGATAGCTGCAGTGAAGATCTGAGTCATAGTGCCGCCAGAACACGTCGTCACCGACCAACTGCTCCGGCACGTCCTCAGTCGGGAAGGCCCGTTCGCGAAGGCAGTCCTGTCGACGGATGTCGAGCTCGAGAAACGAGACCGAGTCGCAGGGGATCAGCAGGTGCAAGCGTTCGAGCAATTGGTCCGGTACGCAGTCCGCTGCCGAACAGCTTCGACCAGCATCGAGCACATCCAGCAGTCCCCGCAGATCATTGTCTCGCAAGACACTCGACATCCCCCACCCCCGGACCGATGACCGGCCAGCGACCCTCGTTGTCTTCGACCGTAGGTCGGCCGTGGCAACACGTCTAGTGCAAAGCAAAGATACGGCGGATGTCGTATGGCTCCCTCCGGCGGTTCGCCGCAGGCTGGACACATGCAGGGCAGCCCGACGTTTCCGCCCAGGATGCTCCAGATGGGGACTCGTTACCTCGTAACCCGCGCGTGGCGCTGGATCATCGCACGTCAAGGAGAGCGCCGCGCCGTACAGGAGTACCGCCGGGCCTGGCGCCGCTTCGCACAGCTCCGAGGATCCTCACCGCACAGGCGCGAAAGCAACCAGTGCGCCCCGCCCCGCGCCATCCGCTCACCAACGAAACGGAGACAACCGTGAAGTACCTGACCAACGACGACTTCGCCGGCCAGAACTGGCTCATCACACCGACCGCGCGTGCTACGGATCAGCCGCATCATCAGGGGAATCAAGCCCAGGGTTGGCTTGTCGTCCTGACTGGTGTCGTGTCGGCTGACATTGCTGGGAACAGCACTAATCAATGGCTCCACGAGACCGTGTCCTTCGCGCCCGACCTCGACGCACCCCTCAACTTCGCGCTCGAGAGTCATGGAATACCCAGGCCAGGTCCAAGCGTGGACTACCTCCTGCGATTCTCACTTCAGCAGTGGGCGCCGTTCGCGTCGCTCTCGTCGATCTACGACTCGGATACGGCCGACAACTTCGGCGCAGCCGTGGACGTATGGCGACCGGCACCCTTCGCGAGCGGAACGAACGCTCTGACAAATCAACCCGTCGGCAATCTTTTCGACGGCATCAACGTCGACCTGGCGGTGCGAGACACCGACGCCTGGCTCTACCGTCTCGGATACTCCATCACGTTGATCGGCAACATCGTGTTCATCGACAACTCCCTCGTGTGAGGTGCCCAACAGGCCTGTCGCGGTACGCCTCCCGCGTCGTGGGAACCGGTTCGTGCCGAAGGCGGACCACTGAAAAGCTGCCCGTCGAGGACGAAGTTTGGTCCGTCAGGACCCCATGGGGTCCATCACCGGCATTGCGGGGTGGTGCCCCGGAACCGTCAGCGCTGGGAGCGCGTCCGGTGCCGCAATAACGAGCACACCTAACGCGAGCAGGACGAGAGCGGTGCCGTAGGTTGCGGCTCGACGCCAGCGGAGTGTCTTCTCGGCCGCGATGAGGCCGGCGACGACGGCCATCCAGATCGCACTCATGACTCCCAGGGCGAACAGCGACGCCATGAGAGCCCAGCAGCAGCCGACACACCAAGCGCCGTTCTTCGCTCCCATCTGAAGAGCGCCCTTCCAGCCGCCCCGCCACGAGCCCAGAAGGAGGCCGAGCGGGCTGCGGCACTTGCCAAGGCAGGCGTTCTTGAGGGGTGTCAACTCGTAGACGGCAGCCGCTATGAGAGTGGCGCCTGCGATCGGGCGTCCTGCCCGACCCCACTCCAGGGCACCGCCTGCTGGCTGGCTCCCGGCCACCCCGATCATGAACGCGACCACTCCGGCTCCCGCCCAGGTAAGCAGGTAGCCACCGGTGAAGGCCATCGGCGCCAGCCGCGACCTGTTGCTCATGTGGAAGTACAGCGCGACCGTCGGAGCGACCGAGGGGAACATCATCGCCGCCATCATGACCACCCAGACGCTCAGGAACCAGCCGAACGTCCCCAAGCCGGTCCAGGGACCGTTGTCCATGCCGCGCATCTGCTCGACAGTCCACCACCAGCCGACGGCGGCGAGGGCGAAGAGGGCGGCGACCAGGCCGAGGTGCGTCCGACCCGCCGCGAAGGCAGGACGAAGGCCGGCGTCGCCGACCTGGTCCGCTGACCCGACCTGGGTCAGGCGACCCACGAGAAGTCCGACTTCGACAGCCCGGTCTTCCCCTCGTACTCGATGCCGAACGCGTTGATCCGGGAACGCTTCGCCTCTGCCATCGTCAAATCGGAGCCCGCCGGGTGGAACATTCCGGCGAACCGCACCGGCTCACCTGTGTCCACCCCGAACGGAACGATGTCCTCGATCTCGAAGTCGATCACGTCATCGATGCGGACGCGGTGTCGAAGCCCGTCGTCCTCCACCTCGATCGCGGCACGTTGAACGCCGAGCATCTCGCCGATCAGCGGAGCGAGCCCGCCCATCGGGCCGCCTAACTGGCCGCTGAACACCTGGAGGAGCTTGTCGAACTGCGCCTCGGAGGCGGCGTCGTCGATGAACACCCCCACCCTCCAGTTACCGTCGGTCATCACTTTCGGCGTGTCGGCTATGAGCGCGACCTTGCGTCCCGAGACGTCGGTGTCCTCGACGGCTCCGTTCAAAATGTTGAACACGAGGGTCACGCGACAGAAGTCGTACGTGGCCCCATGCGAGAAGGACAGGTTGCACGGGCACATCAACTCGCACGAACAGGTCTCGACGTAGCTACCACTCAGGTTCCAGGCCATCGGTCCTCCTCGCGCCGGATGCCAAGTGTCCCGCCACCCGTGGGAATCGTCAACGCCAACGGACGATCGTTGGGCCAGCTGGCATAAGCGGTCCGGAACCTCCCTTCCGGAAACCGTCGATGTGCCTGGCGTGAAGCGGCCTCTAGCTCTTGTGCGCCGGTTCCGTCGGTGGCGAAGGCAGTTCAACAGTGGCGGTCAGCCCCCCAGCGCCGCGGGCCTTCAAAGTAAGGGTTCCGCCGTGTGCCCTCGCGATGCTGTTGACGATGGCGAGGCCGAGACCGACACCTGCGTGGTCGGTGCGGATCCGCTGGGTGCCGCGCTGAAACGGCTCGGTGAGGGTCGAGACCAGCTGAGGACTGAGCTTCTCGCCGGTGTTCTCGACGCGGAGCATGCCGACGTTGCGCTGAACGCCGGTCGCGACCCACACCATGCCGTGTTCGGTCACGTTGTGGACGATCGCGTTGTGCAGGAGGTTCGTCGTCATCTGCAGCAGGAGCGGGTGCGAGCCGATTGCGGGAGTCAAGCAGCCGGCAGTCTCAATGGTCACGCTGAGTCTGTCTGCGAGGGGGAGGAGTGTCTCGATGGCTTCTTCAGCGAGCAGGGACAGGTCGAGGTGTTCTCGGGTGAAGGACCCCTGGTCGGCGCGGCCGAGCAGGAGCAGCGCCTCCGTAAGGTCGATCGCCCGGGTGTTGACGAAGTAGAGGCGCTCGAGGAGCTCTCCGGTGTCGCGGCCCGGATCGTTGCGGGCGACGTCGAGAAGTGTCTGCGTGATCGCCAGCGGGGTGCGCAACTCGTGGGAGGCGTTGGCGGCGAATCTCTGCTGCTCGGCGGAGTGTGCTTCCAGCTGCGCGAGCATGGTGTCGAAGGCGTCAGCGAGTTCGCGGAACTCATCTCTGCGGCCCGGTAGCTGAATTCGGTGGGAGAGCGATCCGCTTCCAGCCGTGCGCGTGGCGTCGGCGATGCGGCGCAAGGGCGCCAGCATCTTCCCGGCGAGAATCCACCCCCCCACAACGCCGAGCACCAGTAGGAACCCGAGCACGATCGCCGCCTTGGGCGCGAAAGCACGCCAGAGGTCGGCCCTGCCGGGAATGAACAGACGTGGAGGGGGTCCGATTGCGTTGCCTGGAGCGCGACGCGCGCCCACATAAGTGGCCTGGTCCGGCACGTACCGCAGAAGGAACACCCACACGACCGCGATGAGCAAGGCCCCGGCGACCATGAGGAAGCAGGCGTAGCTGACGGTCAGCTTGAGGCGGACGCTCATACCCGGGGCTCTGTCCATGGTCTGCTACGTCAGCTCCGGCCCAGGTCGTCGATGCGGTAGCCGACTCCAGCAACGGTCGCGATGATCCAGGGTGCTCCGAGCCGCTTGCGCAGTGCCGACACCGTGATGCGCACGGCGTTGGTGAACGGGTCGGCATTCTCGTCCCACGCCCGTTCGAGAAGCTCTTCGGCGCTGACGACACCGCCTTCGGCAGCGACGAGCACTTCGAGCACCGCGAACTGTTTACGCGTGAGAGCGATGTAACGGCCTTCGCGGTAGACCTCGCGCCGGAAGGGGTCCAGCCGCAGGCCGGCCATCTCACGTACAGGCGGCCGGTTGTGGGCGCGCCGGCGGTCCAGTGCTCGGAGGCGGAGCACGAGTTCGCGCAGTTGGAAAGGCTTGGTGAGGTAGTCGTCGGCCCCGAGCTCGAACCCGGTGGCCTTGTCGCCGATCCGGTCGGCGGCGGTGAGCATGAGGATCGGCATGCCGCTGCCCGGAGGCCACGATGCCTCTCGCGATCTCGTCGCCCGACGTCCCGGGGAGGTCGCGGTCGAGCACTGCGATGTCGTAGGCGTTGACGCTCAGCAACTCCACCGCCGTGTCACCGTCACCGGCGATGTCGGCGGCGATCGCTTCCAGGCGTAGGCCATCGCGGATGGCTTCTGCCATGTAGGGCTCGTCCTCGACGACCAACACGCGCATATGAAGTCGATGGTACGAGCCGGCGCATATCGTCGGCGTATCCAGAACCGCAGACATGCCGGCAACATCTCATTGCCTTGACTGGCAGGCATGACCAACAGCCGACCAGCACGGAAATCGTGGCGGCGAGCTCGATCGACCCTCACCGCTCTCCTGGTCGCCGCCGCGACCCTCATAGCTGTCTGCGGTTGCCGCCCCATGACGGGCTCGTCGTCGCGAGCAATACCCAGCGCCACGCCGTCCGCGCACACATCTCAGCAGTTCCTCCGCGGCGACATCCCGCGCGAACCTGGTCGACTCCCGGGCGGCGGTCGGCTTGGGCTGAGCGTCGCTGACGGTGTGATCCCGAATGGAGTCACGGTCTTCGACGACACCTATCCGGGTGTGACCAGGCTCGACCCAGCCCTCCTCGCCGCACTCCGCAGGGCCGCAACGGCTGCGAGAGACGACGACGGTGTGGTGTTGTACGTCAACAGCGGGTGGCGGTCAGCGGCATATCAGGAGCAGCTGCTCGATCAGGCCGTCTCCAAGTACGGCTCGAGATCAGAAGCCGCGCGTTGGGTGTCGACTCCTGGCACGTCGGCTCACGTGTCGGGGGACGCGGTCGATATCGGGCCCTCCGATGCCACGGCGTGGTTGTCTCAGCACGGTGCCGAATACGGGCTATGCCAGATCTACGGCAACGAGCCTTGGCATTACGAGCTACGCACCGACGCCGCCCAGCACGGTTGCCCTCCGATGTACGCCGACCCCACGCACGATCCGAGAATGCAGCGGTGACCCGCACGATCGGCACGTCGCGACGCAGTGACACGACGACCACGCGCAGCAGACAGCGGGCGAGAGCCTTCACCTCATCGAGGAGCCGCTGCCCAGACTGTCGTGGCCCAAGGACCGGTCGGCCGTCATCGATTGGATCTCGTCTTCTGTCAGCGGATGCGCGAACAGGAACCCCTGCCCGAAATCGCAGCCGATCTCGCGCAGGGCGTCCCACTGCTGCACGTGCTCGATCCCTTCGGCGACGGTCTGCAGCCGCAGAGTGTGGCCCAACTGGACGATCGCCCGGACGAAGGCATACGTGTCGTCCGACCGCCCGCCGAGGTCGTCGACGAAGGACTTGTCGATCTTCAGAGCGTCCACCGGGAAGCGGCGCAGGTAGCTCAGCGACGAATAGCCGGTCCCGAAGTCGTCGATGGAGATCTGGACCCCCAGATCCTTCAGTGCACGCAGCCGGTCGAGCGACTCGACGGTGTCGCTCATCAGCACCGACTCGGTGATCTCCAGCATCAACCTGTCCGGCTCCAGCCCGCTGCGCTGGAGGGCACCGCGTACATCGTCGACCACGGCCGTGGTCTGCAACTGCCGTCCGGAGAGGTTGACGCTCATCTTCGGGACCGCGACACCGTCGACCTGCCACGCCACGGCCTGCAGACAGGCTGCGTCCAAAACCCAGCGCCCGATCGGCTCGATCAGCCCGGTCTCCTCGGCAAGAGGGATGAAGAGCCCAGGAAGCATGAGTCCGCGGGTCGGATGCTCCCAACGCACCAGCGCCTCCACCCCGGCGATGTTCCCGGAGGCGAGGTCCATGATGGGCTGGTAGCGCAAGGTGAGCTCGTCGCGCTGCAGGGCCAGCTGCAGCTCTATCCCGAGCTCCAGGCGCTCGACCACGCTGTCGTGCATGTGGGCCTGGAAGAGCAGGTAGCGGTTCTTGCCGGCGGCCTTGGCGGCATACATCGCGGTGTCTGCCTGCCTCAGCAGCGCATCGGCGTCGTCGCCGCTGTCACCCATGACGATTCCGATACTCGCCGAGACCGCCACCTCTCGCTTCTCGATGATCACCGACTCGTCGAGAGCCTTGAGCACCCTGGCGGCTGCCGCGACGGCGGCGGTCTGGGAGGTCTCGTCGATGAGGATGGCGAACTCGTCACCTCCCAGTCGGGCTACGGTGTCGCCGGGCCGTACGCACAGCTGCAGCCTCTCCCCGACCGCCAGCAGGAGGAGATCACCGGCAGCGTGGCCGAGGGAGTCGTTCACCGTCTTGAAGCCGTCGAGGTCGAGGAAGAGCACTGCGATGCCCGTCGGGTGCCGTCCCGCCGCGATGACCGCGTGCTGCACCCGGTCGCGGAACAGGGCGCGGTTCGCCAGACCGGTCAACCCGTCGTGGAAGGCCTGCTTGGTGAGCTGACGCTCGAGCTCCTTGCGCTCCGAGATGTCGCGGACGATGACCGATGCACCGATGAGGTCGCCCGTGGTGTCGAGCGTGGGTGACACCGTGAGCCCGATGGCGATCCCGTACCCGTCTCGGTGTCGGCCGACGGTCTCGAAGTCGTCGATAGGGCTGCCCGCGGCGATCCGGGCCAGCAGGTCGTCGTGTTCGTCGAGCAGCTCGGAGGGTGCGAGAAGGTCGAGTCCCTGACCCAGCATGTTGGCAGCGGGATAGCCGAAGACGCGCTCGGCGCCGGCGTTCCACGAGAAGACGACCCCGTCCAGACCGACACCGATGATGGCGTCACGCGACGACTCCACGATGGCCGCCAGGCGTATACCCATCGACGCCGCCTGGCGCTGTTCGGTCACGTCCTGGACCGAGACGAACATCGTGGTCACGTGCTCGACCTCCTCGCCTACGGCCTGTCCACGTGCCTCGACGAACCGCTCGACCCCGTTGGGCCGCACGATCCGGTACTCCTCGTGGAAGCCGGCTCCGCTCGGGGCGGTCGCCTCGATGCTGCTGAGGACCCGCTGCCGGTCGTCGGGATGCGTGAGCAGGTTCAGCTGCTCGAAGGTGGTGTCATGGCCCAGGCTGGTGCCGAGGATGCGGTGCAGTTCGTCCGACCACTCCATCCGGTTCGACGGCGGCCGCCAGCTCCAGCTCCCGAGGCGTCCGATCCGCTGGGCCTGCTGAAGGTGTCGGTGGGTTGTGTGCAGGTTCTCCCGAGCTCCGTCGAGGGCAACCGCCGTGCGTGCCACCTCGTCCTGCATCGTGTTGAAGCTGGAGGCCATGGCGCCCAGCTCGTCGGAGGTGTGCACGGCGATATGCGCCACGTCGACACGGGCGCGTGCTGACGCCAGGTCGCCGGCCGCAAGACTCTCCATCGCCTTCGTCAGGTCGAACAGCGTCCCTGTGGCCAGTCGGCGTGCCGCGGCCGCTACCTGTGCCGCCGCCTCGGCGATCATGCCGGGCAGAACCAGCCCGACGGAGATGGTGACCAGGGCGACGGCAACGAAAATGTCGGCGAGGGCCGACTTGAGCTGTGGCTCGACCCCGCCGAGGCTGTTGACGGCGATGAGGTATCCGGCGCTGTCCAGCAGCATCACGAGAAGCATCGCTCCCGTGAGTTTGACGTGCAGAGACCATCGCGGCCCGCGGTCGCCGCTGCCACGTTGGTCCTGATGGACACGCCACGCGTACAGCGCCGCCCCCGAGTATGCGAGGGTGACGCCGAAGACGACCGTCGGCAGCCCGAACTGCTCGAACCCGAAGACCGCACTGACGGCCCACACGCTCGCCGCGACCAGACCGGCGGCGATGGCGCCCCGAGGGGCCCGGTACGGCCGGTGGAGCTCCGGTGAGTGCCGGCGCAGCAGCCAGACCGCAACGCTGGGCAGCGAGATGCCGATCAGGTACGTCAGGTTCGCGGCCGCGATCATCCAGACCGGATCGCCGATGAGCAGGAAGACGATCGACATGCCGGCCGTGAGACAGGTCGCGAACCACGGCACGTCCCGCTTGGAACGGACGGCGAACAGTCGTGGCAGGAGCCCGTCCTCTGCGAGTTGCGCCAACGTCCGGGACGCGCCGGCCAGTGGTTGCAGGGTGCCGTGGAACATGTTGAGCACGATGAGCCACACGGCCGCGCCCCTGGCGGCTCCTCCGAAGATCGGAGCGAACGTGGGGCCGAGGGACTGGGCGATGTCGCCCTCCAGCCCTCGGGGTCCGATGACACCCAGCCAGACGACCGGTACCAGGACGAAGAAGAGGACCGCCATGGCCGCACTCGCATAGAACGCGCGAGGCACGTTGCGGTTGGGGTCGATGGTCTCGCCCACGTGGCAGCCGGCCGCTTCGAAGGCAGGCGCGGCGAACCCGATCAGATACAGCCCTGCCATCGCGCTCGTCACCGACCCGAACAACCCCTTGAACGGTGTGAGCAGGGAGTAGTCCGTGGCCTGGTGCCAGTCGACCTGGCCCGACACGACGGGGATGACCACCGAGAGGAAGGCCAGGACGGCTGCGCCACTGGCTATCCATACCGCCACCGTGGCAACGGTTCGGACCCCCCGGAACGTGACAACGGTGAAGACCAGCAGGATCGTGATCGCGAGCACCGTCACCGGGATGTGCGGCAGGTACCACTCGTGCAGCGCGGCGGCAGACAGCAGCGAGGTGAGTCCGCACGTCGGGACCCATCCCCACCAGTAGCACGTGCCGGCGAGGTTGGCGAGGACACCGCTGTACGGGCGGAAGGCCTCGCCGCAGACGGCTGCTACGCCGCCGACCCGGTTCGGCCACATCAAGAGCAGTTCCATCCACCCCGGCATGGCGGCCAGGGCGAGCAGCAACCCGATCACCAGGAGAGGGATGGCCGCCGTTCCCTGCGCGACCAGAAGCACTCCGAGAAGGAAGAGGCTCTGGTTGCTCCCACCCATCGCGAGCGCCGCCGTGCGGACCCAGCCCAGGCGCCGCGGGTGCGGAAGCGGCGAACCTACCTGGACGCTACTCAACGTAGTTCTATCCCTACGCTGAGTCATATAGCCCATTCTGCCCTGCTCCGGCCCTTTTCGTTGCCGTGCGCCGAAGCCCGTGCCGTTCTTCGGCCACTTCCTCCTTGCGGCGTTGGGGCTCCTCGTGTGGGTCGTCTACGTGATCAACGACAGCCAAGGCTCGCCTTGGTCGCTTTCGTCGACCTGTTCGTGGTCGCCGGACTGGGTGAGACACTCGTGTACCGGTGGTTCAAGGACCGGCAACCCTGGTGACGCCGGGCAGACCGGCTCCTCCGGGGTTCGCCCCGGGGCCGGCGGTTCGAGGGGGTGCGGGGGGCGCCGTGAGCACTCGCTCCACCCTGCTTGCCGAGCAACGTATTCCGCAGGCGGTCGTGGTCACCCACGGTGTGTTCGCTGTCGCTACCGTGGTCCTGGTCCTGCTCGCCGCCCTCAACGTGGGCGGCAGCTGACGCTCGTCCGCGGCGGAGCCGAAGACGAGCACTCTTTCGACCGCCGTGAAAGGAGGCCGGCCATGGACGTGAGACCTCCGGTTCCGCCGTTCGATCGCGACGCTGCCATCGAGAAGGTGCGCCGCGCGGAGGACGGCTGGAACGGTCGCAACCCGCAACAGGTGGCGCTCGCGTACAGTCCCGACAGCAGGTGGCGCAACCGCTCCGAGTTCTTCGAGGGGCGTGCGGCGATCATCGACTTCTTGAGCCGGAAGTGGCTCAAAGAGCTCGACTATCGGCTGATCAAGGAGCTGTGGGCGTTCGACAGCGATCGCATCGCCGTCCGGTTCGCGTACGAGTGGCACGACGACGAAGGCTCGTGGTTCCGGTCGTACGGCAATGAGAACTGGCTGTTCGACGAGAACGGACTGATGTCCAGACGCCATGCGAGCATCAATGACGTAGCCATCGACGAGACTGCCCGGAAGTTCCGATGGGACCTCGCAGGGCCGCGACCTGCGGACCACCCCGGACTCACTGACCTGGACCTGTGACGACGCCGCGGCCGGGCCGTCGCGACGCTCCGTGGTCCGCGACCAGGGCCCGGGCGGCCTTCCCAGACGCCCTGTCCTAGTACACGAAGCCGGCCTCGTGGTCTGCGTCCGTGACTTCCTGGTGGAAGCGCTTGTGCACCCAATGACGCTCCCCCAAGAGGTCCAGCGGTGCCCACCGCCCCGACACCGGGCCGAGTCGGGTCTCACGCGGCAAGGTGCCCACCAGGGACTTCGGTCTGGCACCGCCCGATGGCTTGCTGCTCTCCAGGACGTAGATGGCGTCCGAGGTAACGGCGACACAGCGGTACCGGACCCAGAAGATCGCGAGCCCGGTGAGATACGTGATGAGGAAGTACGAGCGGTTCGGCGCCGCCTGACAGATGAACACCTGCCGAATCTGGCTATCCCGGGGGAGCAATGGCGTACAGCGCTGCACCAAGTCGACCCGCATTGCCACGTGAACGCCTCCTGGTCTGGCTGGCCGGTGCAGGAGTGACGTGGAGAGCACTCCTGTCGCCGTCGAACGTAGCGAGTCTTGAAACGTCGTTTCTAGAACTGGCGTAGTAGTGGCACATCGGTGTCTCCCGAGCTTCGTGTACTCGACGCCTGCCGCCGACCCGGCTCCAGTCAGCGGCGGGCCACCGCGGCGCGAATCGTCCACGGATGCGTCGGACGTTCGCGGTGACGTCGCGCTGCGGGCGACCCTGTCGGGCGGCTCACAGACCAGGGCATGATGTCCCCTGACGCCACGGTGCTGGCAGTTCACGAGCATCACACGCCGGGCGCGCCGTCGGGCCAGGCCCGGACAGATCGGAGTTGGTGAGGCGATGGCGACCCTTGCTGTCGGTCAACGTCGGGATGCCGAAGGACGTGGCGTCCGCGGCATCCCCGAGGGCACGCTGCATCTCCGAGGTGGCTTCATGGCAGCATGCCTCGTCACGTCGTACCGCGTCGGCCGGGGCTCGAGCAGCTCGGCCGGCGTGGCCCTCGCTTCGTCGGTTTCGACAACATCCCCGAGTCAGCGATGACCAGCCCGCCCTTGACGACCGTCGAGCAGCCCATCCGGCAGATGGGACACGACGCGCTGGCCATGCTCGTCCGGCTGATCCGTGGGGAATCCGTCGAGGAGACGCACCTGACGATGGCCACCCGGCTTGTCGTGCGACACTCCACCCGCGCAATCTAGATGCCTGACCGGACCGTCACCGAGTGAGCAGCCCGATGGAGGGAGTGCCTGATGTCGTCACAACCCGACGTGGAGCCCCGCCGCGACGTCGAGTCGACGCCGTGTCCGTGGCACGACACGAGCCGACCTCTCGACGAGCGGGTTGGTGCCCTCGTCGCGGAGATGACGCTCGAGGAGAAGGTGTCACAGCTCTACGGCCTCTGGGTCGGGATGGACGCGGCTCCCGGGGAGATGGCGCCCCACCAGCACGAGATGCTCCCGGAGGTCATGGACTGGGATGAGGCGATCCGGGACGGGATCGGCCAGCTGACCAGACCCTTCGGGACGGCCCCGGTCGAGCCGGCGGTGGGCATGCGGACCCTGGCGGAGGCGCAGCGCCAGGTCGCGGGGGCGAACCGGTTCGGCATCCCGGCGCTCGTGCACGAGGAGTGCTTGACGGGGCTCGCCGCGTGGCAGGCGACGATCTTCCCCTCCCCACTGTGCTGGGCCGCCAGCTTCGATCCCGACCTCGTGGAGTCGATGGCCGGCCGTATCGGTGAGACGATGCGCGGTCTGGGCGTGCACCAGGGCCTCGCGCCGGTTCTCGACGTGGTGCGCGACCTCCGCTGGGGTCGCGTGGAGGAGACCATGGGTGAGGATCCCTATCTGGTGGGCCTCATCGGCAGCGCCTATGTCCGTGGCCTGGAGTCCGCGGGCATCGTCTCGACGCTCAAGCATTTCCTCGGGTACTCCGCCTCGACCGGGGGGCGGAACCTCGCCCCGGTCTCGATGGGCGAACGAGAGCTCGCAGACGTGCTGCTGCCACCGTTCGAGATGGCGCTGAGGGCAGGTGCCAGGTCGGTCATGAACGCGTACACCGCGACCGACGGGATCCCGGTCGCAGCAGACCCGTCGACCCTCGACGTCCTGCTGAGACAGTCGCTCGGCTTCACCGGCACGGTGGTGGCGGACTACTTCGCGGTGACCTTCCTGCAGACCCTGCACGCAGTCGCGGGATCGGCGAAGCAGGCCGCGGTCGAGGCCCTCCGGGCCGGGCTCGACGTCGAGCTGCCGACCGTCAACGGCTTCGGCACCCCGCTGTTGGAAGCCCTGGGCGACGACGCAACGCTCGAGGCGTCCGTCGACCGGGCCGTCGTCCGCGTGCTGCGACAGAAGGGCGAGCTCGGGCTGCTCGACAGCGACTGGACACCCGAGCGGGACCTGCGTCCAGGCGGTGAGACGCTCGACCCTCCCGAGTCCAGGGCCGTGGCCGGCGACCTCGCGCGTCGCTCGATCGTGCTGCTGAGCAACGACGGCACGCTCCCTCTTGCACCGAACCTCCGACTCGCCGTCGTCGGCCCGCGAGCTCACGATCCGCGCGCGATGCTGGGCTGCTACTCCTTCCCGATGCACGTCGGAGTCCACCACCCGGACGTGCCGATGGGTGTCGACATCGCGAGCCTGGTCGACGCCCTGAACGACGACCCGGCGGGCTACCAGGTCGAGTACCAGGAAGGGTGCCCGGTTGTGGGCGGCGAGGACGAGGGGATCGCTGCCGCCGCCCGCGCGGCGGAGCGCGCCGACGTCTGCGTCGCCGTGCTCGGGGACCGGGCGGGGCTGTTCGGCGGCGGGACGTCGGGCGAGGGCTGCGATGCCTCCGACCTGGCGCTCCCGGGCCGGCAGGCGGAGCTCCTCGACGCCGTGCTCGCAACCGGCACACCGGTCGTTCTGGTACTGCTCGTCGGGCGACCGTACGAGCTCTCCCGCCATGCCGACCAGCTGGCTGCGACGGTGTGCGGCTTCTTCCCGGGGGAGGAGGGCGCACCGGCGCTCGCCGACGTGCTCAGCGGCCGCACGAACCCGTCGGGCCGGCTCCCGGTCAGCTTCCCCCAGACCGGCGGCACCCAGCCCGGCAGCTACCTCGCGGCCAGGCTCGGCCTCCGTAGCGAGGTCAGTGTGGTGGACCCGACGCCGCTGTTCCCCTTCGGCCACGGTCTGTCGTACGCGCCGGTCACCTGGACGGGTGTGGAAAGGGTGACGGCGCCCGAATGGGACACCGACGACGCCTGCCGGATCGCCGTCGGCCTGGCGAACGAGAGCCACCGGACCTCGAGCGAGGTGGTCCAGGTCTACCTGCACGACCTCGTCGCCTCGGTCGTTCGGCCGGTCGTCCGGCTGATCGCCTGTGTTCGGGTCGACCTGGAGCCGGGGGAGCGCGTCCGGGTCGAGGTCGCGATGCACGCCGACCTCACCTCGTTCACCGGTCGCACCAAGTCCCGTATCGTCGAGCCCGGCCCCGTGGAGCTGCGGGTCGGCGCCTCGAGCAGCGACATCCGGGCGGTCGTCGAGGTTGAGCTCACCGGTGACGTACGAGAGGTCGGTCCCGACCGCCACCTGACGCCCGACGTCACCGTGGAGAAAGGCTCGCGGTCATGAGGCGGCCCGGTTCCTTCGCCGCGGGCCGGGCATCCTGATGGCCCAGGTCGACCTGCCCTTGGCGGAGCTTCGTACCTATCGCAGTGCCGTCGTGCCGCCGCCGGATCTCGAAGAGTTCTGGCAGCAGACCCTTACCGAGGCCGCGGCGCAGGATCTGGCGCCGACCTTCGAGCGGGTCGAGTCGGGGCTCGTGACGGTCGAGACCTATGACGTCGCTTTCAGTGGCTTCGGCGGCGACCGGGTCCGGGCCTGGTTGCACCTCCCGGCCGCCGCGGTTCGCGGGAGCGGGCGGCTGGCCGGCGTGGTGCAGTTCCAGGGCTACAACGGCGGTCGCGGGCTGTGTCACGACTACACGTTCTGGGCTGCAGCCGGGTACGCGCATATGGTCGTCGACACTCGGGGTCAGGGCAGCGGCTGGGCTGTCGGCGACACCGCCGACAGGGTCGGCGCAGGACCCTCGCAGCCGGGCTTCCTGACCCGAGGCGTGCAGGACCCGTTGGACTACTTCTACCGCCGCGTCTACACCGACGCCGTCCGGGCGGTCGAGGCGCTCCGGTCGCATCCCGGCGTGGACCCGGCGCGGGTCTGCGTCACCGGCGGCAGCCAAGGCGGCGGGATCAGCCTGGCAGTCGCCGCCCTCAGCCGGGACGTGGCGGCCGTGATGCCCGACGTGCCGTTCCTCTGCGACTTCCCCCGGGCGGTACAGGTCGCGCTCACCGACCCCTACACGGAGCTCGTTCGCTTCCTGAAGTCACATCGCGACCAGGTGAGCGCCGTCTTCGACACCGTCGCGTACTTCGACGCTGCGGTGCTGGCGCAGCTGGCGACGGCGCCTGCGTTGTTCTCGGTCGCACTGATGGACCAGACGTGCCCACCGTCGACGGTGTTCGCCGCGTACAACGCGTACGGCGGGCCTAAGGAGATCACCGTGTACGAGTACAACGACCACGAGGGCGGCGAAGGCTTCCAACGCGGCCGTCAGCTCGAGTGGCTGGCCGCGACGGTCCCGCACCCTGGCAGCGCTCCCGGTGGCGACTGACCGTCGCGACACCAGCCGTCCGGCATCGGTTCTCCTTCGGCTGATCGAGGCTGTCGAGGGATCGGTGGGCCGGCGTGGACGAGTGCGAGACGTTGGCGACATGATGCGGAGGAGGCAGAGGGAGGTGGCGGGTGGCGACGGTGAGCGTTCGGTACATCGTTGACGACGTAGACGCGGCGATCGCTTTCTACTGCACGCAGCTGGGGTTCAGCGAGCACCTGCATCCGGCGCCGACCTTCGCCATGCTCAGCCGAGGCGACCTACGGCTGGTTCTGAGCTCGCCCGGAGGAGGGCCGGGCGGCGGACAGTCGATGCCCGACGGGACCCGTCCCGCACCGGGCGGCTGGAACCGGTTCTCGATCGAGGTGGAAGACCTGGACCTCGCCGTAGCCGGTCTGCGCGCAGCCGGTGCACGGTTCCGCAACAACGTCGTCAACGGGGTGGGTGGCAGGCAGATCCTCGTCGAGGACCCGTCCGGAAACCCGGTCGAGCTGTTCGAGCCCACTCGCGCCGAGGCCTGCCTGGACGCGGACGGCGACTCCCCGCCCGGCGGGCAGGAGTACCTCGTGCGGCCGATCGGATGGGTGGAGTCCACGCTCGTCGACCGCGCGGATGCGCCCAACCAGGGCTACCTGGGCGCTCCGGACGCCTGGATCGCGATCAACGCAGAGGTCCGTGAGGGTGTACGCGATCTGCGTGTCGGCTCCGACATCCTGGTGCTGACGTGGCTGCATCTCTCGCCACGCGACGAGCTGGCCACCCGCCCCGGGGACGACCCGGCGAGTCCCGAGCTGGGGGTCTTCAGCACCCGTTCGCCCGCGCGGCCCAACCCGGTCGGCCTGCACCGCGTCACCGTTATCGCGATCGAGGAGGGGCGGCTGCAGGTCAGCCCGCTCGAAGCGATCGACGGAACTCCCGTGATCGACATCAAGCCCGTGCTTTCCGCCGACGGCGCAGCCTGAGAACCGGCGGTCGCTGCGGGGGGACGTGGACCCGCGACGGCGGGTTTCGGATCGACGTCTTCCAGACGGGTTCCGGCACCTCGAGCCGCACATGTAAAGCCGAGCCGGCAGGAATGTCGCGCCGAGCGGGCGGGAATGTCGCGTCGAGTCAGGGCGGGAATGTCGCGTCGAGTCGGCGGGAATGTCGCGTCGAGTGGGCGGGAATGTCGCGTCGAGTGGGCGGGAATGTCGCGTCGAGTGGGCGGGAATGTCGTGCCGAGTGGGCGGGAATGTCGCGTCGAGTGGGCGGGAATGTCGCGTCGAGTGGGCGCAGAGCTGTCGTTGATCAGGCGCCTGACTCCCGAGTCTCCCCGGACGTCGACGGGTGGCACCCTGCTGGACATCTTTGCCCGCTCGCACCGGCTTCTCTGACCGCTCGGCCGGGCATTTGCGCCCGCTCGGCCGGGCATTTGCGCCCGCTCGGCCGGGCATTTGCGCTGTCGCGGCCCGCTGCTTCTTCGCCACGGTGCTGGATGCCGGTGGTGCCGAGGCGGATTCCCAGCTCGCCAGTGGATTCCAGGCGAACACGCGTGCCCGCCTCACCGTCGGTCGACCCTTCGCCGCTAGCGACGACGGGTAGTGCTGGAGTGCCGCTCCTGAAGCCGCGGCGGTAGGCGGTGCGGCCGAAATGGCCGGCTGGTGAACCGCAGTGTCGACTCAGTGGTCGTGGTCATCCGCCCTGGGCGCGCCCGTGGAATCGGCACGTTGCTCGGCTTGGGTGATGGCCCACGCGGCATTGACAAGGCCGATGTGGCTGAAGGCCTGGGGGAAGTTGCCGAGCAGCTCACCGGTTTCGGTGTCCACTTCCTCGGCCAGCAGGCCGACGTCGTTGACGAAGACCAGCGCGCTCTCGAAGACGGCCCGGGCGCGCTCGACTTGCCCCGACATTGCCAGCGCCTGAGCGAGCCAGAAGGTGCACAGCAGGAAGGTCCCCTCCTCACCGGCCAGGCCGTCCACTCCGTCCGCGGTCCGGTAGCGGTACACGAGTCCACGGTGGTCCGTCAGCCGTCGTGCGGTCGCGTCGATGGTCGCCAGCATCCGCGGATCGTCGGCGGGCAGGAACCCGACGACGGCCATCATCAGGTTGGAGGCGTCGAGGGCCGTCGAGCCGATGTACTGGGTGAAGGCGCCTGCCTCCTCGTTCCAGCCGTCACGGACAACCGTGTCGTGGATCTCCTCGCGGCTGCGCGTCCACGTGTCGACGCGGTGTCCCGCATCGATGGTGTCGGCCAGCGCGATGGCACGGTCGAGCGCCACCCAGCACATGACCTTCGAGTAGAGGAAGTGCTGCGGGTCCCCGCGGACCTCCCAGATCCCCTGGTCCTTCTCGACCCACTGCGCGGCCGCCGCGTCGGCACACGCGGCGAGGAACCGCTTGGTGTCGTCGTCGATGCCGGACAGATGGTCGGCGAGTCGGTGAGCAGCGCCCAACAGTTCGCCGTAGACGTCGATCTGGGTCTGGCTCCAGGCGCCGTTGCCGACCCGTACCGGGCGGCTGTCCCTCCACCCCGGCAGATGCGGGAGCTCCCGTTCGCTGAGGTCGTGCTCTCCACCGACGCCGAACATGATCTGCAGTCCCTGCCCAGGGCCGATGGCGGACGCCGCGGCGGTGGTCATGAATGCGAAGAAGTCGCCGGCCTCGTCCGGGCAGGCCGCGACCCACAGCGCGTCCATGGTGAAGCTGGAGTCGCGCACCCAGGAGTACCTGTAGTCCCAGTTGCGCTCACCGCCGACGCCCTCCGGCAACGACGTCGTCGCCGCCGCGACGACCGCACCGCTCGGCTGGTACGACAGTCCCTGCAGCACCCGCCCGCTGTGGTGGACCAGATCCCGCCACGGCCCGTCATACGTCTGGTGGAGCTCGGACCACGAACGCCAGGAGGCGATGGTGTCGTCGAGCCGCTCGCTCAGCTCCTCCTGCGACCAGATGTGCGCCGGGGTCTGCTCGAGGGTCGAGCGGTGCAGCCCCAGGTGGACTGTCTGACCCTCGTGGAGGTGGATACGCTCCGGATGCGGCTCCTTGACTCAGCTCCAGCGTCACCGGTGTGGTCAGGACGAGCCAGTCGGCGCCGCCACGGCCTGTCAGACCGCCTTCGACGGCGGAGAGCAGGGGGATGACCAGCCCGTACTCGGGGCGCGGGACGTACGACACCCGAACCTCCACGTCGCCTTCGGTACACGCGACCCGCCGCACCAGCAGGTGAGGCGCGTCGACGCCGAGTCTGTGTCCGCCGTTGTCGGGACCCAGTGCCATCGCGTCAGTCAGGACGAGGGTCCCGGTTGCGGCGGTGAAGGTGGTCTCCAGGACCAGGGTCTGGTCGACATAGCGACGTCGGCTGCGCGACGCACCTACGGGACTGATCTGCCAGTGCCCCGCATCAGGGCCGAGCAGGCGGCCGAACACGGAGGGGCTGTCGAAGCGGGGAAAGCTCAGCCACTCGACCGAGCCCGCGGAGTCGACCAGCGCACTGGAGTGCCGGTCGGACAGCAGTGCGTGGTCGCCGATGGGGGTGTGCGACATCTGTGCTCCGATCACCGACCGAGTGAGCTGACGTCGGGTAGGTGTGGCGGCGGCGCAGACGGCAGTCGGCTTCGGCGCCTCGCCTCGACTGGCACCACAGTAGACGCGCGCCGCCTTCTCGCGCCCGCAAGCCGCTCCGAAGCGGGTGGAGCCGAGGCTCAGCTCTCCGCCCAGCAGCCCATGACGTCCGTCGCAACCTCGTAGGCGACGTCGCTGCGCGACGCCGACTTTGCGCCGCCTCTCGACATCAGCCTGGTCGCGTCGACGCGCAGGACCTTGTTGTCTTTGAGGAAGACCGTTGTGCCGGTCCGCGTCTCGAAGGCGGGGAGTCCCAGACCGGCGAGACCTTTCAGAGGTTGCGTGGGCTGCAGAGCTCGACGCATGTCCCGGAACGCGCGATGGGCTGCCGGCACGTCGGCGGCTTCGGTGACCGCGAGGACGAGCGGCCCGGCCGGCAGCCGATAGGTGCATGTGTAGACGTGGTGGCGCCATGTCGCGTGTCCCTGGGGAGCGGGCTGCAGAGCGAGCAGGTGGCCGATGTTGCGCCGGATCTCCGGTCCGCAGACGAGACGCGAGTCCGCAGACGGCTTCCCGGGCCCCGACCTGCCGGGGCCGGCCATGTCGGACATCGACTGACCCGCAGCCATGTGCATGCCCGGCGCCATCGACGTCGATGTTCCGCCGGATTGGGACGGTTGAGATGCCGGCGGCTGGCTGTCGATGGCGGTGCTCCCGCACCCGGCCAGCACGAGCAGGCCCGCCACGAGCATCGTCGCCCGAGGACGAGGGGTCATGTCACACCCCCTGCTGGTCGGGCTTTGCTGACGCGACGCGGGGACCTGGACGCAGCGAAGGTGGTGAGCGCGACGCCGCCCGCCGCCAACAGTGCTCCGGCACCTTCAGCCACGGCGCTCAGTGCCTTCTGGAAGAACCAGAGGGGCTCGTACATCGACGGGATGGGGCCGATGGCCGGAATGTCGACGTATCGGTAGACGAGCACGGCGGCCAAGGCGCTGGCGGTCACGAGGAGGGCGGCGGCGTATGCGGTGCGGTTGCCGATGACGAGCACGTACAGGGCAACGGCGATGGCGACGGCTGCCTGGATCCGGAAGAGGTTGCCCTGGCCGATTCCGCCGGGTGCGGCGAGTTGGTAGTCGGATGCCAGTCGAAGGTGGACGATCGCGTCCACCGCCAGGGCGGCGGCGACGAGGACTCGTAGTGCGATCGCGGCTACTGCGGCAGCGCGGGTGGCGTGCCTGGTCGGCACCGCGACGGTCATTTCACGACCAGCGTGCCGTGCATGTTGGAGTGGTACTTGCAGTGGTAGGGGTATGAGCCGGGTTTGGTGGGGGCTGTCAGGGTGGCCGTGCCCCCGCCACCGTCGACGTTGGCGTCGAACAGTCCGGATGTGTCGGAGGTCACCGAGTGGGTCTCGGAGTCCGAGTTCATGACCATCACCTGCGCGCCGGGTTTGACCGAGGTCGGACCCTGGAACGCGAAGTTCTTGATGGTGATCATCGCCGCCGCCGCAGTCGGAGCAGGCGTTTTCGAGTGGTCGGAGCTCGACGCGGGCGTCTTGGGCGTGGACGACTTGGGCGTGGATGCGGCGTTCGAGCTGTCGCCGGAGGATCCGCAGCCGGACAGACCGATGAGCGCAGCGGTCAGGATGGCCGCGAGCAGCAGTTTCTTCGTTCTCATGGGTGAACCCCTTCGAGTGTCGTCGTTATCCGGCCGGGAGGTGCCTGAGTTTGACGAGGTGGGCGAAGACGACGGTGTTACCGACATAGTGCCCGGTGGAATTGTCGAAATTGCTGCACGTGATGAGCCGCAACGTCGGGTGGGCGAGGTCCGCTCCGTAGACCACGGCTGTCGGAAATGCGGCATGTGAGGGATAGGAGCGCACCGCGTTGACGGTGAAGATCGCTACCGAGCCGTCCGCCCGGGTGACGCGTACCGAGTTACCCGGTTTCACCGCGCCGAGCGAATAGAAGACGGACGGACCGTTGATCGAGTCGACGTGACCCTCGATGACCGACGGGCCGGCCTGTCCAGGTGTCACGGAGTCGTCATACCAGGCGGCCTTGTTCAGGTCCGGCCCCGGCTGCGGCACCGCGAGGGTCCCGTCAGGAGCCTTCCCGATCGCAATCACGCCGGAGTGGACGTCGATGGCGGCGATGTCGATAGAGACCGGTGCTGAAGCAGGCACCGAACGCGGGGTCACCGACGCGGTCGATCCCGACCCGGTGCCACGGGCGCGTGCTGGAGGACGTGTTCGGTCGGTCGTCGCGGAGGTCGTGAACGGCGATATCGTGCCGGCTGAAGAGGGATCCGGCTGCGGTGCCGACTGTTGCGAGCGGATCGCGATGACGATCGCCACGACTCCGCCGGCGGCGGCCACCAGGGCTAGCACGTATGCGAGACCCCGGTGACCGCCTCCGTGGAGGCTCGCCGCGACGCGGCGAGTGACCATGTCCAGTCAGCCCTCGGATCCGGTGTCAACGGAGGTGCGCCTGCGTGCGACAACGATGCCGCCCGCAGCCAGAGCCAGGAGTCCGCCACCTGCGGCGAACAGCCCGAGGTCTTCGGGTCCCGCGGTGGAGCCGGTACCGGTCTGCGGTCCGCCACTGGGCATCGCGGTGAGCGCGCCGCACAAGGCGGGTGATGTCGCCGCGAGGGGCAGGGAAGGAACCAGGTCGCTCTTCTCACCCTGCGCCTTCTTGCTGAGCGTGCTCGGGTCGAGCCCGTGCACGACGATCACGGCGGTTCCGGCTTTGATCGCCTTCATCGACGTGCTGTCGAGCTTGATGGTGCGCGAGTAGTTGGTGCTCGAGCCGCCCGGCGCGATCTTGATGTTCGTACCGGCAGCGGGGCTCGTGTCGCCCTTCACCGACAAGGTGGTCACGATGCCGCCGTACGACGGCGCACCCTCGGTGGTGCTCACGACGCCATCGCCGTTCTTGTCCGCAGAGGCAGTCGGGCAGGTACCCATGGCGCCGCCGTGGATGTGCTGCACGTGCGGGTAAGGCGCTCCGCTGAACGTGGATGCCAGACCCGACCAGTGCTCGGTGACCTTGGCCGAGCTACCGTGCAACGACAGCGTCAACGTACCGGATCCGGACGCGTGGTTGAGCGGGCTGAGGGTGGCGCTGTACATCGTTCCGCCGCCGGCCTGCGCAAACGACGCAGGAGCCAGTGCCACGCCGATGGCGGCAACCGCCAACGGCGCAAGCAGTAGTCGGGATTTCCTCATGGGGCGAGCTCTCTTTCACTTAGCACCTTGCCCAGGGCGTCCGAGAGAAAGAGTTCCAGCGATCCCCCCTGGCGGTACTCGTTTACGACATAAATTTTAGCCATCTGTCAGCGGAACGGGCAGCTTTCCGCTGTTTGCATTGATTTATCTTAGGGTCCAGGCGGAGCAGACAAAATGCATAAGAAAAGTTTTGTCGAAAACCAATCCGAATTCTGTTCGGCGGCGAATGATAGGGCGCCGCGGCCACCGACGGCCGGAGAGCGCGATGGCGGGCGCGCTCCTCAGCGAACCACGAGACAGAACGGATGACCAGCCGGGTCGTGGTAGACCCGCCACGGGACGGGTTCTCCGTCGGCGCCCGGGTGTGGGGAGACGCGCTCGCCGTCGAACACGCCACCTGCGGCAACGACTCGCTCGTGAGCGGCTTCGAGGTCTTCGACGAGGATGTCGAAGTGCACCAACCTCGGGCCACTGGCTGCTGGGGCCCCGTCCGGGCGGGGAGGGCTGGCCTGGAAGGACAGTCGTTGGCCATGGGGTGGTGGTTCGAGAGTCACCCAGCCCGGGTACCACTCGACCGGTACGCCGCCCAGTAGACCAGCCCAGAAGGCTGCCAGTTCTGCCGGCTGCGGGCAGTTCAGCACGACCTCGCGGATCCAGCCGATCGGCACCTGCTCATCGATCATGCCGCCATCGTGACATTGCCGAAGCAGGCGCAGGCACAGCGCGGGCCGGCCGGCGCCCCTCGCGACTCGTCAACCCAGCATGGTCGAGAGGGCCAGCACGTCGTCCGCGCCCGATAGGTCGGGCAGAGCGACGAAGACCGTGCTGACGCCGTGCTCGGCCAGCACCTGATGGCGGTCGTGATGCTGCTGCGGGGTACCGGCGTGGTGACGTTCGGAGTATGCAGGCGCCGAGGTGCGTCCCCGTAGCCGCTCGACTCTCGACCACACGTCCTCGCGGTCACGTCCCACGACGGGCAGATCGAGCACAGTGAGCGCCACCTCGTCAGGGTCGCGGCCCAGCTCGGCGCAGTGTCGGTGCAGTACCTCCCTCTTGCGGTCGACAGTGCCGACGTCGGACGAGACGTTGCAGCCGTCACCGAGCCGGGCCGCGATCTGGAGGGTTCGCTGCTCGCCGCTACCCCCGACGATGACCGGCACGCGGCCCATGGGCCGTGGGTACGACGTGGTCTCCGGAAGGGCAACCCGTCGCCCGTCGTACGCCTTGGTGCCCTTGGCCCACAGGGCCCGCATGGTTTCGATCGCAGTCTCGAGCGCGTCGAGCCGTTGCCTCGGGCCGGGGAACGGCAGGCCGAAGGCGAGGTGCTCTCGCTCCCACCAGCCCGCGCCGACGCCGACGAACGCGCGGCCGTTCGAGAGAGTGTCCAGCGTGGCCACCGTCTTGGCGGTGAGCCCGGCCGGTCGGAACGTCACCGGCGTCACCAGGGTGCCGAGCCGCAGTCGCGTGTCCAGCCCGGCGAGCATGCCCAGCGTCACCCACGGCTCCGGGATGGGCTCCCACGCGGAGCCGACCTGCGGGATCTGGATCAGGTGGTCCATCAGCGCCAGGCCGGCGAACCCGGCCGCGTCGGCGGCCAGCGCGACGTCCTTCAGCCATGCCGCCGGGTCCTCGCCCCAGGGGAACCGCGACACCTGTAACACGACCTCCAGCCCGGCGCGCCGCGGCGACGTGGGCGGGGCCGGCTCGGCTCGGGTCGGCTGCGACGGCGAGGCGTCGTCCAGGACGTGAACCACCCGGGTCCAGCCTTCGCCGTCGAGCCCGTCGACGACGGTTCGGAAGCTGCGCTGCTGCTGCGTCAGGACGCGGGCCGGGACCGGGCGATCACGGGCGGCATTGCGGGCGCGACACACGTCGTCTGATGCCGAGAACGCCACGACGACCGCCGGCATGCGCTCAGCCAGAGCCACGTCCAGGTAGCCGCGCCGCCGAACCGTGTCCAGACCCAGCGTGTCGACGACGGTGGTGAGTCCGCGTCGCAGCCGACCCGCGACGATCAGGTCCAGCAGTCGGAAGGCGTCGGTAGACGCGTCGAGGTCGTGCCGACCGCTGCCGACGACACCTCGCAGGTCGTCTGCCGAGACGATCTCCGGCTGCCGGTACCGCGCCCCGGCCCAGGTGGACTTGCCCGAGCCGGACGGCCCGACAAGCACGACGAGTGCCGGGTCGGGAAGCGGTAGTTCCCCGGACATGGCCTCGAGTCTCGCAGTCGACACGACGACGCACTCGCCCGGCTCGCAGTCGCTCCCTCGGCAGGCAACGGTGATCGGGGCTCCAGTTCGCCGGCTGCCGCGCTTTCCTACGACGACGCGGCGGACTCACCGCCTGAGGATGGCTAGCCTGCAGCCATGGCATGGGTGGCGCCCGAGGTGGCCCGTCACGGCGAGCCGTTCGTGGGTGGCGAGCGAGGGATGCTGAGGGGTTTTCTCCAGTACGGTCGCGAGAGCCTGCTGCTGCGGTGTGCCGGACTCAGCAGCGAGCAGCTCGTCCTCCGGTCGGCACCGCCCTCCTCGCTGTCCTTGTGGGGCTGGTTCGCCACGCGAGCGACGTCGAGCGGACCTGGTTACGCCGGCGGATGGGCCGACAGGCGGTCCCGCCGCTGTACGCCACGCCGGACGCACCCGACGCGGCGTTCGACGGCACCCAGCCACGACGCGCCGAGGCGGACTTCGCCCAGCTGCTGGCGGAGTGGGGAGCCGCCGACGAGGCCGTGGCACCGATCGACCTGGACGCCACCTGTGACAGCCCGACGTGGGGCGAGATGAGCCTGCGCTGGGTCTACTGCACCTGATCCGGGAGTACGCCGGTCACTGCGGTCAGGCGGATCTCATCCGCGAGCGCATCGACGGTCGTACGCAGTTCTGACGGACCTCTGGACGACCTCGCGGCCGGAGTCGCAGGTGCCGCTGGTGGAGCCACGTCGGGACGCTCGGTGCGGCGGCTTCACGTGAGCGGCATCGCCTCGTAGACGGGGTTGAGCTGCGTCCAGCGCGACCTCCACACGGAGGGCTCGCCAGTCAGTGACCGGCGGAGGTCTTCGAGATGCGCCTGCCAGCCGGCGCCGTGGAAGTGGAGCCCGTCGAGCGGGAGCCCGCGCTCCTCGACGACGAGCCGCGTCAGGTCGCCCTCTGCGAACAACCAGGCCTCGATCTCGGCCTGGTCGTCGGTACCTGGCTCCATGGTCAGGAGCAGGTGATCGGGGCGGTCGCAGATCTCGATTCGTCCGTCGCCGGTCCAGGTGCTGGTGAACGTGGCGTGGATCGTGCCGCCGACGCGCAGGTCGCCGGAGAGCCCTGCGATCCAGCGGGCGAGCCGCTCCGGCGTCGTACAGGCCTCCCATAGGTCGTCGATGTCGGTGGCGTAGACGTCCTCGACGCGGACCGCGCCGCGTCTCTCGTCAAGTGCTCGCATGGTGGCGGTGGTCTTCATCAGCGGGTCTTCCTTCCGTTGGCTATCTCGATGTGCAGGGTGTCGAGTCGGTTGCGCCACAAGGCAGGGGCGTCGCCGATCAGGGCGTCCACGTCGGCCAGCCGCTCGGGCCGCCGGAGGCTGCAGGTGCATCGCCGTGCTTGTTGGCGCCCACCGAGCAGACGGCCCACGGGCGACCGACTCAGGTCACGCGAGGCACGCGACGAGGCGACCAGCGGGCTGTCGGCGGGCGTGCCGTACGTGAACGGATGCTCTCGCAGGATCTCGAGCAGCGTGCGTCGGCGTCGGTCCGCCGGGGCCCGCGACACGAAGTCCATGGTCCAAAGGTACCCCATCAGTTACGTAACCGCAAAGGTACACAAGCTCGACCGGGTCCCGCGCACCCAGGACGTGCCGCCCCGCGCGGCACTGGCTTAACCTGTCCTGCATGCGGCGCTTCGACGACGAGGATCTCACCGGCGCGGAGTTCCGCGAATGCGACCTGAGCCGCGCGCGGCTGGTCGGTGTCGTCATGCAGGACGCCGAGATCGACGGTCTGGTGACCAACCTCGTGGTCAACGGGGTCGAGGTGATGCCGTACGTCGAGGCCGAGCTCGACCGCCGGCATCCCGTGCGGCTGTTGATCAGGTCCGATGAGCCGGCCGACCTGCAGGAGGGCTGGCGGCAGCTGCGGGACGACTGGGCCACCACCGTCGAGCAGGTGCGATCCATGCCGGCGGGCAGCGAGCACGAGAGCGTCGACAGGGAGTGGTCGATGGTCGAGACCCTGCGACACCTCGTCTTCGTGCACGACTCGTGGTTTCGGCGCTGCGTGCTCGGGGTGACGGAGCCGTTCACGGCCCTGGGTCTCGGGCCCGCGTTCCTCTTCGAGCAGCCCGACGAGGGGCTCGACGGCTCCGCTCAGCCGAGCCTCGACGAGGTCCTCGCTGTGCGGGACCGGCAGTCGTCGGAAATAGCCGCGTGGCTGGCTGAGGTCACGCCCGAGCAGCTCGAGCAGCCGGCGCCGGTACCCGACGACGGCAGGTGGCCCCCGTACGCCGGCGGGCGGCGCGTGAGTGAGTGCCTGGCGACCGTGCTCGACGAGGAATGGGCCCACCATCGCTTCTGTGTGCGTGACCTCGACAAGCTGTCGAGCCGGCAGGCTCCGTAGTCACTGGAGGCTCCGGGGAGGGAGAGTGTCCGATGGCAGGAGTGGTCGGATGAGCGCGCTCGGGTGGGAGTGGGACCCGTCCTTGTACGCGGGAAGTGCGCCCTACTACGTCCGGGGTCGCGTGTCGTATCCGCAGGAGCTGGTCGACCGACTGGCCGACGAGCTCGGGCTCGACGGAACCGGGCGGCTCCTCGATGTCGGCTGCGGGCCGGGCTCGCTTACGCTGCTGCTGGCTCCGCTGTTCGAAGACTCCACGGGTCTGGACGCCGACCCTGACATGCTGGCCGAGGGAGCACGGCAGGCGGCTGCTGCCGGGCTCACGAACGTCGAGTGGGTCATGTCGCGTGCCGAGGACCTGTCGCCGCACCTAGGCCCGTTCAGGGTGGCATCGCTGGCGCAGTCGTTCCACTGGATGGACCGCGCCCGGGTGGCTCGGCTTCTGCACGCAGCACTCGCTCCTGACGGGGCCCTGGTGCACGTGCACGCGACAACGCACCAAGGCGTCGACAGCGATGTCGCGCTGCCGCATCCCCGACCGCCGCGCGAAGAGATCGACGGTCTCGTCAAGCGCTTCCTCGGTCCGCAACGCCGCGCGGGACGGAGCGCAGCGCCACCTCTCAGCCGAGATGAGGCGGCCGTGGGGCGAGAGGAGTCGGCGATCTACTCCGAGGCGGGCTTCACTGGTCAGTCCCGGTTCGAGGTGCCTGGAGCGGCCGTCGTCCGCAGCCCCGACGACGTCGTCGCCAGCGTGTTCTCGCTGTCCAGTGCCGCACCGCACCTCTTCGGCGACCGCGTTGCGCTCTTTGAGGCCGAGCTTCGCGAGCTGCTCGCCCGGGCCAGTCCCGAGGGGCGGTTCAGCGAGCAGATGCGCGAGATCGCGGTGGACGTCTGGCGTGTCTCGCGACCCTGATCGACGCTACGGTCACGTCCTGGTCAGGTCGGAGTCACGCGGCGGCCCTGAGTCGACTGCGGAGGACGTCGGCGCCTGGGCCGTCCAGATCTGCGAGGGCCACCGAGCGACCGGACAGTGCCATCGCCAGCGCCTCGCTTCGCCCGGTGATCCGTTCGCCGGCTCCCCACGACCACTCCTGATCGGTCGCCACCAGCCACAGCCCCTCGACGCGGCTCTTCGGAACGAGGCCCGGCATGCCCGAGGGCAGCCAGTCCAGCAACATCCGCCAGTCGGCGATGCTGACGTCGTCGGGAAGCCCCAGCGGGCGCGCACAGTCGCGAAGGTGCACGCAACCGTCGGCGAACTGCCCCATCGGCCCCACTGCGGGAGCCTTGCCGTGGTGATCGGCACTGTCTCGAAGAAGCATCGTGAGCTCGCGGACCGGGCGTCGAGCCAGCTGACTCGCGGTCGCCTCGCTGGCCCGATTGATCGAGCCGCGCGCGCGGACCACCTGGAGCATGAACCCGCTCAGGCTGGCCGCCAGCGGCATGACGAGGTGACCGAGGACCTCACGTACGGTCCAGGCAGCGCAGAGGCTTCGCGTCCTGAGCTGATCCTCGTCGAGGCCGTCGAAGAAGTCCGCCAGCAGGTGGCGGTTGGCCGCCGTCCTGGCATGGATCTCCGCGTCGGGTCGCTTCACATCGCCTCAGTCGCCAGCAGCTCCGCCACCTCGCGCAAGAGGTCGAGCTCGGCGGACGAGGCGTTGCGGTCGGCCGAGCGGTAGCCGATCGCCTGGTCCAAGCCTGAAAGGCGCAGAGGTCCGACGGCGGCGAGGTAGGCGGAGAGGATGCCCCGAGCCGCGGAAGCGTCCGGTCGGGCGGACAGCGCCACCTGGGCGAGGATCACCGCGGTCAGCGCGACATCCACGGCAGGCGGCCCGATATCGCTGTTGCACCAGTCGATCACCACCGGCCCGGCCGGCGACATGATGACGTTGTCCGGATGAAGATCGAGGTGCCGGATCGTATCTGTGCCGCCTCCGTGCGGGGATGGCAGCGCATGCAGGCGCCGGTGCAGATCGGCCAGGGCGCGTCCGCTGTCCTCGGTGGTCGTCGTGCCCGCCACTACCGACTCGCGCATGGTCGGACCGTGCACCCAGTCCAGCACCAGGTCCGGGCCCTTCGCGGAATGCACCACCGGGACCGGGAAACCCAAGGCCTGCACCCGTCGCATCGTCAGCGCTTCCGGCTCGCACCGCTTCCCGGGCGTGCGGTACCTCCGCAGCACGGTTGTCTCGTCCAGAGCGAACACGTCCGCATCCCGCCCGCTCGCAATCGGGTCCACGGACCGATGCTAGAGACACCTACTACCCGGCGAGGGGTCATGTCCTTACCCCCGAGGGGTCATGTCCTTGCCTCCGAGGGGTCATGTGGTTCCCTGCGAGGGGTCATGTCCTTCCCCGGGAGAGTGCCTGCCCTCAGGAGGCTTAGCACTTCCCGCTCGAGGAGTCACGTGATCCCCAATGACGAGTCAGGTGCTCCCGCCGAGGAGTCACCTGCTTCCCGCCGAGGAGCCGGTTGCTTCCCCACGGAGGCCACTGCGACGCCTTGCCCCCGGCGGTCACGACGTGACCCTGGAGGGGAAGAACCTGAGTTCTCTGCGGGAAGGGACCTGGCCCCTGACGGGGAACGAAGAGACCCCTCGGCGGGAACTACGTGACCCCTCGGCGGGAAGCTAAGTGACTTCTCGGCGGGAAGTACGTGACCCCTCGGCGGGAAGTAAGTGACCTCTCGGCGGGGGAGGGGTTTCGTCGCTCGTCAGCTGGAGGAGGTGTCAGCGGGTACGGCCGCCACCGCCTCGATCTCGACGAGCTGGTCCGGGTAGCCCAAGACGCTGACCCCGACCAACGTGCTGGGCACATCGTGGGGCCCGAACTCCTCGGCGACGACCTCCCAGGCGGCCACCAGGTCAGACCTCACCGACGTGGCCACGAGCACTCGGGTGAAGATGACGTCGGTCAGCCGAGCCGACGCGTCGGAGAGCGCGGTCCGGAGGTTGGCGAGTGCCTGTACCGCTTGTCCCCGGTAGTCGCCGACGGCGGCGGTGGCGCCGTCGGCGGTGAGGGGGCACGAACCCGCCAAGAAGATGAACCGCGTGCCGGCGGGTGCGGTCGCCGCGTACGCGTAGGGCACCCCCGGGTAGAGCCGTCCGGATCGGATCAGCTCGACAACTCCCTCCATGCGAAGAGCCTGCCAGACTGCGCGGCCGCTGCCCACCCGAGCTGGGCGTCGTTCATCAGTCGCCTGAGGGTAGGGCTGTCGTCGGGTGGACGACGAAAGAGCGTGAGCGGTGATTGAGTACGGACCCTCGTCGGTCAGGGCTGCGGCCGGGCGTCGTACGCCGCCGGTTCGAATCCCTTGACGAGAAGCCAGCAGCCCAGCGCCACTTCGAAGAGCCCGCCGGGGATGGAGAAGGCGAGGCCGATGTGGAGCCCGAAGACCTCCGCGATGCTGCCGACCGCGAGGAGCGGGTAGCCGATCAGCCCACCGATCGCGAGCGGCCGGGGGATGAGACGAGCCCTGAGGAGAAGGGCACACAAGACGATGCAGCCGATCGCCAGTGACAGCTCACCGAGCTGGTAGGCCATCGTGTTCGCGTCGACTGCGAGCGACCCGAGCGTGCTCGCCCAGTTCGCTCGGATGGCGCCGGCGTCGGCGGCGTGGTCCGCCAGAGGGGCGATCATCAGCAGGGCGAGGGCTCCGACTGTGAGGAGCGCGACCTCCACGATCAATGCGGAGAGGTACGTCAGGGCGGTTCTCTTGCCGTGCCGCTCGAGGATCGGGAAGAACAGCACTCCCTTGCCGATGTCCACCGCCGAGTTCACCAGCATGAGGAGCGCGCCGAGTACGAGGGTGGTCTCGTGTGCGGAGACCCGAGGGAGGAAGCCGGCTCCCCCGACCACGGAGTTGGCCAGGGCTGAGCCCACACCGTAGGAGACGAACCCGAGCAGGAAGAGCGCTCCAATGAGTCGCGACACCCACAGGCGGAAACGGGGCGATGCGCCGGAGCGGACGGCTGTGCGGCTCGTCGACCGTACGCCGCCGGTGAGGCTCTCCGTCGCCGACGCAGTGAGCGCGACCGGCGTCGAGGCGGCCATGTCAGGTGCTCCTGACGGAGAGGCCTGCGGACTCCGAGTCGCGGGATTCTGTACGGGGGAGTGGCCTCGTCGTCGTCATGGGGTGTCCTTTCGCGGACCGTCTGGTGTACTTAGTACGAGAAGAGTATCGTACATAGTACGAATTCGCTAGCCCTGAGGAATGACATGGCAGAGAGCGCCACCCCGCCCGGCTCTAGGCACCCCCGGCTGAGCCGTGACCGCGTTCTGCGCGGCGCCGTTGCTGTCGCCGACGCCGGAGGTATCTCGGCGCTGACGATCCGCTCGCTCGCGCAGCAGCTGGGCACCAAGCCCATGTCGGTCTACTACCACGTCTCCGACAAGGACGAGATTCTCGACGGCATCGTCGACATCGTCTTCAGCGAGATCGAGCTGCCCTCGGTGGGAGGCGACTGGCGCGCCGAACTGACGCGGAGAGCGCATTCGGCCCGGCGTGTCCTTCGCGCTCACCCGTGGGCAACCCCACTGCTCGAGTCGCGGACCCATCCGGGACCGGCGTCGCTGAAACACCACGACGCGGTCCTCGGCACCCTGCGCGCTGCGGGCTTCTCGGCGCAGCTGACGGCCCACGCCTACGCCCTCCTCGACGCGTATATCTACGGCTTCGCGCTGCAGGAGGCGTCCCTGCCGTTCGAGGGTCCGGACGGGGTCCAGGCGGTCGCCGAACCGATCATGCAGCTGATGGCCACCGGCGCGTACCCGCACCTCGTCGAGATGGCCACGTCGTACTACACCCAGCCCGGCTACGACTTCGGCGACGAGTTCGACTTCGGCCTGAGCCTCATCCTCGACGCTCTCGACCGAACGGCTACCCGGGACGGCAACGACTGAGCCTTGGGCGGCATCGATCCGACGCCTCGCGTGCGCCCGTGCTTGGCGGTAAGAATGAGGCCATGACCACCGAACCGCTGCCGAACGCAGATCCGGCCGACATCGCCGAGCAGACCCAGGAGGCTTTCGCCGCGACCGACGGCGAGGTGTCGGCCGACCTCGGGTCGGGCGACGTACCCCTCGAGGCGAATGAAGCGGACGTCCTCGAGCAGCGCCTCGAGGCGCCGGCGCAGCTCGACGACGACGTCGACGAGGTCTGAGCTCGCGACCGGCGTGCCCGACGGTGGACTCTAGGCGTCCCGTTTGAGCTCCTGCACCGCCCAACCGTTGCCGTCTGGGTCGGAGAAGAACGCGAAGCGCGAGCCCGGCGCGCCCTCGGGGCCCAGTTGCTGGACGGGACTGATCGGCACGCCACGGCCGGCCAGCTCGTCGCGCGCGGCGTCGATGTCGTCCACGACGAGCTGAGGGCCCTTGGTCGAGCCTGGCTCGCCGAGTGGCATCCCCTCGCCGATCACCACCGAGGTCGGCGAGCCGGGCGGCGTCATCTGCACGACTCGCATGCCCGGTGCGGGGCTCAGGTCGTGATCGAGGTGGAAACCCACCTGGTCCGTATAGAAGGCTTTGGCGGTGTCGACGTCTGACACCGGGATGCCGATGACTTCGAGCCTGAGGTCCATCTGAGTCCTTTGAGGAGATGACGGTCGGGAGCGCTCCACGGCGCGCTCTGGCCGGGGATCGCAAGCAAGCGACACACGGTAGCGTCCCCCTATTCAATCGCGCGAAAGGTTAGGTCGGACGGTTCCATCGGCCGTGCGGCGGATCACAGCTCGGCGCTGGCGACCGTCCTGCGAGAACGCGAGGCAGATTCCTTGCCCTGGCCCTCGTCGGCGCAATCGACACCACACGAGCGACAAGCGGCCGAACTTCCATCACCCGGGTTAGGGACAGCCCAGTGGAGGGAGAACGGCGGGTCCCGGTCTGTGATGAGCAGGAGGGCGCACGCCTCAACCCTCTGCGCCGTGAACCATGCAGGTCGTGTCGGAGGCGAGGACGCCGATGACGATGGCGATGGGGATGACGAGCACCAACCGGAAGACTGTCGTCAGCCGGTTGTGCTGGTCGGGATAGTCGACGTCGAGGCGAGCCGGATAGACAGGCGGCGCAGACGGCATGCTCATGGATCCTCCAGCGGACGAGACGCCGAGCCGATGGCTCGGTACGGGACCACGACTGTCGTGGGCTCCATCCTGGGGCCGGGAGCTACCGGGAGAAGGGCAGAAGGTCCTCCGGAGCGCCGAGACTCCAACGTCGGCCCGGTCCTGAGCCTGCCGACCACCGGGAAGAGCCGTCCCGCCGACCCGAGCGGTCGTCCAGGCGTATTGTCGCCAGATGCGCGGGGACCGGGTCGAGATCGTGATCGACGCCGGAGACGAGGTGCGCACCTATGAGGTGGCCGCTACCCGGAACGGTAGGCGGGTGGAGATCAACACCGGTCGCAATGTCGTCGAAGTGAGAGAAGTAACGCGGAGCGGCACCCCCGTCCGAACGGCGCGCTTCATGGCGAACCGCATCCTCGCCCTCGTCGAGCACCCGGCCGTCGACCGTACGATCGGTGACGAGGTTCTGCCCTCCGCATGATCATCGCGCCACCTTCTCCGCAGGGCCCGGGCTATGTTGGATGAATGGAACGCGCCGATGAGCCGGCCACCCCCGAGTTGGCCTCCGGTTCCTCTTCGGGCGACTCCCTCAGCCTGGATCTCGCCGATGCTTTCCCGGTGGTCCGCAACTCCCTGCTGATCGATTATCTGCCGGTTGTCGTCCTGTGTCTCGACGCCAAGGGCATGGCCGTGGTCGTGAGTGCCGGTTGGTCCGAGGTCACCGGTCGGTCCACGGAGGAGGAGCTGGGCGAAGCCTGGTTGCAGGCCTTCGACGACGACGCCGAAGTGGAGCTTTGGGTCAGCAGCGTCATCGCCGACGGACGCACGGCTTCTCGAGACCTGTGGGTACGCTCGTACCCGGGGCCGCGACTCATGCGGTTCGCGGGAGCCCCGCGATACGACGACGAGGGGCGCCTGCACTCGTACGTGCTGTGTGGAACCGACGTCACCGACCTGCTTGCTCGTGACGACCGCTTGGCGCACGCCGCGAGGTACGACGCTCTCACCGGCCTGCTGAGCCGGGCGGAGTTCCAGAACGAGGCGAAGCGATGGGAGTGCGCGACAACAGTTGCCCGCAGGCCGTGCGCGTTGCTTTTTCTCGATGTCGACAACTTCAAGGCCATCAACGATATGGCGGGGCATGGTGTGGGCGACGAGGTGCTGCGCCTGGTCGGCCGCCGGCTCCAGAATGTGCTGCCTGCCCGGACTGTGCTCTCCCGCTACGGTGGCGACGAGTTCGCCGCCTTGCTTGTCGATGTGACAACGCCGGCAGAGGCCGCCTCTGTCGCGGATCGGGTCCTGGCCGGCTTGTCTCAGCCGATCTCCATCAAGGGGCGCCGCTTCGACGTGACGGTGAGCATCGGGGTGGCCCTCACCGGTGACGATCACATCATCGGGTGGCTGGAGCGCGCCGACGCGGCCCTGTACGAGGCGAAGGAGCTTGGAAAGCACGCGATCGTCGTCGCCGAGGACACGTCGCCTGAGAGTGGTCCGCATTCGGGCAGTGACTCGGCGCCCACCGGCGCGCCCGCCACGTCGGCGTCTGTCTCTCGGTCGGCATCGACGCCTTTTCACGCCGCACACTTCTACGATGACGACGACGATCTGCTTCCTGCCCTGACGGGATACATCAGCGCGGGGCTGTTCAGGGACAGCGTGGTCGTGATCGCCAGCGCCGAGCATCGACGGCAGCTGAGACAGCGCCTGGACCCTGACCTGCTGGCGGCGGCACGAGGCAGCAACCGGTACGTCGAGCTCGACGCGGCCGAGACCCTCTCCCGTTTCATGCGCAACGGATTCCCGGACCCGGACCTGTTCCAGATGGTTGTCGGCTCGACGATTCTTCGCAGCTCGACCCACCGGGCACGGGTGCGCGCCTACGGCGAGATGGTGTCGCTGCTCTGGGCGGAGGGCAACGCCGCGGCCACCTTGCGGCTGGAAGACCTGTGGAGCGACCTCCAGCGCCGTATCGCGTTCCCCCTGCTCTGCGCCTATCCCATGCGTGACTTCCCGCATGAGCCGGACAACGGCTTCGACGAGATCTGCAACCACCACACCCAGCTCCTCAAAGCAGGCTGAGGGGTCTCCCCGCGCACCGATCAGTCGAGGCAGAGCTCGTTGCCCTCGGGGTCGGTCATGACGATGAAGCCGCCGCTCATAGGCGGGGCGGGCTCATGCCTGCTCACCCGGCTCGCGCCCAAGGCGACCAACCGGTCGCACTCCGACTCCAGGGCCGCCATCCGATCGTCCCCCTCGAGGCCCGGTGCGCTGCGTACGTCGAGGTGCACGCGGTTCTTGGCGGTCTTCCCCTCCGGCACCTTCTGGAAGAACAACCGCGGCCCGCGCCCCTCGGGGTCACTGATCGCCGATGCGTCGTTGCGTCGTTCAGGCGGGACTTCGAGCGCTTCGAGCGCAGCGTCCCAGCTGTCGAATCCCCGCGGCGGCGGGTCAAAGGTATAGCCGAGCACGTCGCTCCAGAAGCCGGCAAGGGCGTTCGGGTCGGCACAGTCAAACGTCACCTGGATCTCTCGGGACATGTCGCCCGGCTCCTTCCTGGGTGGCTGCCTGGTGGTCATGCGAGCACAGGGGTCCGCACGATCATGCATCAGGGCGCAGTGACATGCAGATCGGGCCGACGGTTCGCCAGGGCGTCCGACGGGTGCCGCGGCCAGGGGCGGATGACTGGCCGCGTGCACGCGTGGTGCTGCCACGGTGGAGGCTTGGGTCATGCAGTGGACAGGAGCGACAAGCAGCGTCCGGACGGGTCGACAGGCGGTTGACGGCCCGGAGTGCGACACGGCGGTTGCGCGATGAGCCCCCGCAGGCCGCCAGGAGACGTCCCCTGGGAAGCTGCCGGCGTCCGCCGGCTGGTACAGCACGGGCTCGTTACGGCAATGCCCGAAGGCACGGACCCGTCGGTGGTCGCCGCTGCGACGAGCGGCTTGCACGCCCAGGTCATCTCGGCGGGAGAGGCCTCCGGGGCGTTGCGGATCAACGGAGCCACCCGGGGTACGATCCGCTGCGCGCTCTGGGAGGACCGCAGCCTGGTCAAGACCTTCGGCCCGCGCGGCACGGTGCACCTCCTCGCGGCCGGTGATCTGCACCGATGGATGGCTGCATTGTCCGCCGTGCCGTGGCGCAGCCCGTTCCACGACGACGTCAGACTCACCCCCGCCCAGACCGATCGCGTACTTGCCGCGCTCGACCAGGCGTTGCGCGGGGCCGAGCTGACCGTGGACGAGCTTTCCGATGCCGTCGTGAGCATCGCGGGACCGTGGGCGGGGGACCTCGTCATGCCTGCCTTCCAGGGCATGTGGCCGCGCTGGCGCCAGGCGCTCACCACCGCGGCATACGCGGGCGTGCTGTGCTACGGGCCGGATAGGAACCGACGGGTGACCTACACCCACCCGAGTCGGTGGGTCCCGTCCGCCCCGGCCATGGATTCCCACGAGGCGATCAGTTGGCTGGTCCAGAGCTATCTGCGCAGCTTCGGGCCGGCAACCGCCCAGAGCTTCGCCCAGTGGCTCGGTGCTCCAGCGGCCTGGGCGTCGACCCAGCTGGAGACTCGTGCGGAGACCTTGGCACTGGTGGAACTCGACGGCGTGGCGGCCTGGGACCTGCTGGACGCGTCGTACCACGCTCAGCCCGCGCCCGACGTGCGGCTGTTGCCCTACTTCGACGCCTTCGTCGTGGGTAGCCAGCCGCGGTCGCGGCTGTTTCCTGGCCGCGCCGCCGACCGCGCGCTCACTCCGTCGGGCCAGGCCGGCAACTACCCCGTGCTGCTGCTCGACGGCGTGGTCGGCGGCGTCTGGCACCAGCGTCAGCGGTCAGGTCGGCGCATCGACGTGAGTGTGGAACCGCTACGTCGCTTGTCTGCTCGGCACATGCGCGGGCTGCAGGCGCAGGTCGCGCGCATCGGTGAGATCTGCGAGCAGGAGGCCACGCTGACCGTCGGCACTGTGACGGTCGGCCCACACGCCTGAGTTCTTCGAGTCACGGGAGATCGTCGGAGGCGGCCTGCAGCTCAGCAGGCACGCGAGGCTGCGACTTCGGGCTCCTCACGTACGAGAGGTGACTCGGAGGTCGCGCTCGTACGAAGTGCCCTGCTTGCCGCCGAGATGGGACGGGGCTGCGGCTCCGACCGCCACGAATCCAGCTTTCTCCAACACTCGGCGGGAAGCGGAGTTGGTGCTTGCTACCGCTGCTCGCAGGGTGCCCAGCCCGTACCTCGTCGAGGCCAGGCGACACAGCTGCTTGACGGTGGCAGTCGCCAGACCCCGGCCGCTGGCGTGCTGCGCGACCCGATAGCCCAGGTTTGCGGCACCGTGGTCGAGGTCGTACAGATTGAACCTGCCGAGCACCGAGCCGTCCTCGGCGAGGAGCACGTGGAAGGCACAGGCACCGGTCTCCTGCTCGGCGAGGAGCGTGTCGAAGTGCTCGGTGAACTTCTCGTAGAACTCGTCGCCACGGTCGGAGACGGCAGCCGCGAAGTAGGCACGGTTCTCCACCTCGAAGGCCAAGACGGCCGCGGCATGGTCGGCGCACAGCCGTCGCAGCTCGGGCACCTGTCGAATCTACTGCGGCCAGAACTCGGTCGCGTCCGTCCTTGCTGGTGAGTGGGTGAGCCTGCCAAGCACGGCGCCGCGATCTTCGATCGGTTCTTCACCGAGGTCGGCGACGGCGAAGATCTGACGGCGGCCGATGAGGGGTACCTGGCATAGTGCGGTCGGGAACTCGGGCCATTGCTCGCCTCCATGAGGACGGACCACGCTCCGCAACGTTTCACGTCACGCCGCCTTGCGCGAGTGGAACCTGTGTCACCGCCGTGTCCGCCTAGCGCAGCGACAGATGCGGAGCCGTCCCCGGGGGGCCGGGCAAGGGCAGGCGGGCGGTCCTCGGCGCTCGGAGATCCCGTGGCGTCGGGGCGCTATTGACGGTCCCCGCCGGGCACCATAGATTACGGCAGGAAACCTACCAGTGGAGAGGCAACCTGTGTGACAGGCATCCCTGGCAGACCGAGCGTGCTGCGCGCGATGAACGACCGCATTGTCGTGGAGCTGATGTTGGAACGGGGGCCGCTGTCGCGTTCACAGGTCGTCCAGCTCTCCGGCCTCTCCAAGCCGACGGCCGCTGAGATCCTGAGCCGCCTGGTCGCCGACGGCCTGGTGACCCAGCGCGGGACCAGCAGTGGCTTACGCGGACCGAGCGCGCAGCTGTACTACGTCAACGAGGACTCCGGATTCGTCTGCGGGGTGAATGCGGAGGAGGAACGCGTGACCGGCGTCGTCGCGGACATCACCGGCGGCACGCGCGGCCGGGCCTCGATGACCTCGGACTTCACCCGCGGGCAGGACCCGGTGTCGGCGATCCGCCAGGTTGTCCGTGTCGCCGCCCGCCGCGCGCACGTTCCGATGCGGTCCCTGCGCCACATCGTCGTCGGCATCCCCGGCGCCTACGATCCCGGTTGCGACAGCGTGACCTACGCAGGACATCTGCCGGGTTGGGAGACGCCCGGAGTGGTGGACCGTCTACGCCGGGCGTTCGGGGTCGCGCTCACGGTCGAGAACGACGCCAACCTGGCCGCGGTCGGGGAGCGGACCCGCGGCTGCGCGAGCGGGGTGGACACCTTCGCCCTGCTGTGGGTCGCCGAGGGTCTGGGGCTCGCTGTCCACTTCGGCGGTGGCCTGTACGAAGGCGCCACCGGTGGGGCGGGAGAAGTGGGGTACATGCCGGTCGGCGGTCGTTCGGTGACCTTCCAGGACTCCGTCGGCGCCAGCGCGGTGCTCGAGTTGGCGCGTCGGCACGGGCTGATCGGCGAAACCGCCGACGCGGTTGTCGCCAAGGCCGTCGGTGACCCCGGCCGACAACCGTTCCTGATGGAGCTGGCCGAGCGGCTCGCCACCGGCGTTGCCACGATCGTCGCGGTGCTCGACCCGCCGCTCCTCGTGCTCGGCGGGGCCACCTGCCTGGCCGGTGGCGAGCTCCTGCTGGAGCTGACGAGCCGGAAGCTCGGCGAGATGTCGCCGTTCCGCACCCGGCTGGCGTTGAGCGCCGTGAAGGACAACCCCGTACTGGCCGGGGCGCAGGACCTCTCCGTCGCGTACGGGCGCCAGGACCTGTTCGGCGAGCTGAGCTCGCGGCCATGGACGCCGATGTCACCGGCTACGTGGGTGCCGGCATGAGACCAGCACCGGAGTACTGCTGGCCGAGAGCACGTCGTACACGCGAGTTGGTCCGTGCCCGGCTCCGGTGAAGCGGCGTACCCGGCCGTCCTCGCGATCGACGGTGGGAACAGCAAGACCGACGTCGTCTTGGTCTCCGAGTCCGGGCACGTGCTCGCGCACGTGCGTGGGCCCGGCTCGTCGCCTCATCACCTCGGCGTCGAAGGCTCCGCGCTTCTGCTCGACGACCTCGTCAGGCAGGCGGCGAGTCTTGCAGGGATCGCCGAGCCTCGGGGTTGTGCGGACCACGCTGGTGTCTATCTCGCCGGTGTCGACATCCCGGTGGAGTCGGAGTGGATCAAGGCCGCCATCTTCGCCAAGGGCTGGGCCCCGAGCCTGGTCGTCGAGAACGACACCATGGCCCTGCTCCGTGCCGGTACGGATGATCCCAACGCCGTCGTGGTGGTCTGTGGGGCCGGAATCAACTGTGCCGGAGTGGCCGAGGACGGCCGGAAGGTGAGGTTCCCGTCCCTGGGACGGATCTCCGGCGACTGGGGAGGCGGGCAGGCGCTCGGCGAGGAGGCGTTGTGGTGGGCGGCTCGCGCGGACGACGGTCGAGCAGGGAGCACCGTGTTCCAGACCCTCATCCCTCGCCACTTCGGGCGAGACGACCTCAACGCGGTGATCGAGGATCTCCACTTCGGACGCACGGACGAGGAGGATCTCGGCGAGCTCGCGCCCACGGTGCTGTCGGCGGCCTCACAGCTGGGCGACGAGGTCGCCATCGGCATCGTGCGGCGCCTGGCCGAGGAGGTCGTCATCCTGGCCGTGACCGCCCTGCGGAAGCTCGACCTGCTGGTCCATCCGGCGGCCGTCGTACTTGGTGGTGGCGTCCTGACCGGCTCCGATCCGCTGTTGCACCGGTTCATCCGGGACGGCCTGACGGCTGCGGCCCCTCAGGCGGTGATCCGCCTCACCACGGTCCCACCCGTCGTGGGCGCAGCGCTGCTGGGCCTCGACCGGCTCGGGGCGACGGACGAGGCCGAGCGTCGGCTCCGTGAGGGTTTCTCGATACACACGGGTTGACCCCTGGGGCACGGCCCGATCCGGGGCTCAGCCCTTGACGCCGGTCAGCGTGACACCCTCGATGAAGACCTTCTGCGTCAGCAGGAACAAGATGATGACGGGCAGCAGGAACAAGAGGGACGCCGCCATCTGGACGTTCCACAGCACGCCGTAGTGGACCTCGACAGCATTCGACAACTGCGACAGGGCCACGGCGAAGGTGGTCTGGTTGGAGTTGCCGGTGTAGATGAGGGGGTCGAAGAAGTCGTTCCAGGCGTACAGGAACTGGAAGAGCGCGATGGCCGCGATCGCCGGCTTCGCCAGCGGGATCACGACATGCCTGAGGATGCCGAAGTCGCTCGCGCCCTCCACTCGGGCGGCATCGGTGAGCTCGGCGGGGATCGTCGCGAAGAACTGACGCAGCAGGAAGATCGAAAAGGCGTCACCGAAGAACGCCGGGACGATGAGCGGCTTCAGGCTGCCGATCCACCCCAGCTTCACGAAGATCACGTAGAGCGGGACGCTGGTGACCTGCGCTGGCAACATCATGGTGGCGAGGATGAGGACGAAGACGAACTGGCGCCCCCGCCACTCGATACGCGACAAGGCATACGCGACGGGCACGCTCGAGACCACGACGCCGATCGTCGACAGGCCCGCGTACAGCAGCGTGTTGAGGGCGTAGCGGACGATCGGGAACAGGGTGGAGACCTCGGAGAAGTTCGACCAGACGAAGGGGCTGGGCCACAGATCCGAGGACAGGGCCTGACGCTTCGACATCAGCGCCGTCGCGACGATGAAGAAGAACGGGGTCAGGAAGAATGCGGCCAGGACGATCGCAAGTGTGTGGTTGAGGGCGAGGTTCATCAACCGCCTGCGCCGGACGGCTGGGGTCCGCGGACGGGGGACGGCGTCGGCGGTCGTGGTGTTCGCACGTACCGACGTGATCTCGGCTATTTCAGGCCTCCTTGGTAGTGCACCCAGCGACGAGACGTGCGGATCAGCAGCAGGGTCCAGACCATGATGATGAGGAAGAGCACCCACGCCAGCGCGGAGGCGTATCCCATGTGGAAGTACGCGAAGCCCTGCTGGTACAGCCAGATCCCGTAGAAGAGAAGAGAGCCTTGCGGGTCGCCGAGGCTCCCCGAGCCGCCGGCCGCGACGTAGGCCTCGGTGAAGTACTGGAACCCGTAGATCACCCCGATGACCAGCGAGAAGAAGATGACGGGCGAGATCATCGGCAGTGTCACGAACCTGAAGCGCTGCCACGCGTTGGCACCCTCCACTTCGGCCGCCTCGTACAGCGAGCGCGGCACGTCGAGAAGCGACGCCAGGAAGATGATCATCGTGTTGCCGATGCCCCACATCGCCAGCAGCACCAGGCCGGGCTTGGACGTGCTGGGGTCGTGGAACCACAGCGGCTGCGGCAGGTGTAAGAAGCCCAGCATCCGGTCGATCGGGCCCGACGGGTTCAGCAGGAACAGGAACCCCAGGGTGGCCGCGACGGCCGGCACCATCGTCGGTGCGAAGAAGATCGTGCGGTAGATGCTCGCGCCGCGGCCCTGTACGCGGGTCAGGACCATCGCGGTCGCCATCGCGAAGATCACCTGGATGGGAGTGGAGATCACGACAATCCACACGGTGTTCCGCATGGCCAGCCAGAACGACGGGTCGTTCGTGAACATGTACTTGTAATTGCTGAGCCCTGTCCACCGGGGCTGGCTCAGGAGGTCGTACTGCGTGAACGAGAAGTAGAGGCTGGCCAGCATCGGGTACAGGTAGAAGAGGAAGAAGCCGACCGCCCAGGGCGACATGAAGGCCGCGACCACGAGATAGCGCCGCATCGTCGCACGCCGGCGACCCGCCCTGCGCCGTGGGCTCGGCGCCGGCGCCGCCTCCTCCTGTACTCGGGTGCTCACGACGGCTAGCCGCCGAGCTGTGCTTGGCTGTCGATCTGCTGAGCCACGCCGTTCAGGCCCGAGTCGACCGACCCGCCGTTCCCGGCGAGGTACTTCCCGAGCCACTGGGTGAAGGTGTCGACGTCGGCCGTGCCGAGTGGGGTCAGCTGCTTGTACCGCGACTTGGGGTCAGCGAAGATCCGCATGAAGACCTTGAAGTGGGCGTCACTCGTCAGCTTTGGGTCTTTGAGAGCACCGTAGGTCGTCGGCACGTTCTTGAGGGCCTCCGCGAGGGTCGACACGGCGGACGTGTTCGTCGTCAGGTACTTGACGACCTCCCAGGAGTCCGCCGGGTGGCTGGTTCCGCGCGGGATGCCGACGATCGTCCCCCCGATCTGGCCGAGTCCGTACGAGCTGCTCACCGAGTCGGCGACCGGGAAGGGCGCGGTGGCGTACGGCACCTTTGACTGGTCCGCCTGGATCGAGGCGACCCGCCACTCCCCGTCCAGCGTCATGGCGACCTTGCCCTGCTCGAAGGCGTTCGAGGTCGACCACTCCGAGTCCGGCCCTCCCAGGGCCGCGAAGAACTTCGTCAGCTTGTCGAACCCGTAGAAGTCGACGAACTGCTTCTGCCACGAGACCAGAGCCTTCCAGGCCGGGTCGGAGGCGAGCGCTGACTTTCCGTCGCCCGTGTACCACTGGGCGTTGGACCACACGCCGTTCTCCAGCTGAGGTGTCTCGTAGAAGTTGCTCAGGGGGACGAAACCGGCGACCTTGATGGAGCCGTCGGGGTTGAACGTGGTCAGCTTCTTCGCGTCGGCGAACAGCTCGGAGTACGTCCGCGGCGGAGTGGTGATGCCGGCCTGCCGAAGGAGTTGCGTGTTGTAGTAGAGGCCGTACGCGTCGCTGAGCAGCGGCAGGGCGACCTGCTTGCCCTGGTAGCTGGTGTAGTCGAGGGCGTTCGAGACGATCAGCTTGCTCACGTCGGTGTGGTCGGACTGGATGTACGGGTTCAGGTCGATCCAGGCCCCGCTCTGTCCGTACTTGGCGACGTCGTCCGGGCCGACCTCCATCGCGACATCGGGCGCGGTGCCACTGTTGATGCCCCGCTGGATGTCTGTCAGCTGCTTGCCGCCCGTGACGTTGACCGTGATCCACGGAGCAGAGCTGTGCAATCCCTTGAGCGCGCCCTTGAACGTGTTGAGCTCTCTGCCCGTGAAGAACGTCCAGACGTTCAGCGTCACTGGCTTGTGCGAGCTCTTCTGCACGGGAGCCTGACTGTTGCTGGTGGGGGCGGTGCATGCCGCGACGGCTACGGCTGTCGTGACGAGGAACGCCAACCGCCCTGCCTTGCCAGTGGGTTTCACGGTGACGGACTCCCTTCGTGGGCCATCAGGATCCGGAGAATCGAGGAAGCGCCGAACTGTTGGTGTGGAGGATATCTGCGAGCAGAGGCTCCGCCACTGCGTAATCGGCGACCAGGGGGTTCGCCATCAGCGCCTTCAATGCCGCTGTTCGGCTTCCCGACACGGCGGCCTCGACGGTGAGCATCTCGTACGCCTTCACCTGCTGTACGAGCCCGAGCATCTCCGGTGCGAGCGGCTCGAACTTCAGCGGATGCGCGCCCTTCGCGTCGACGGTGCACGAGACCTCGACGACGGCCTCAGCCGGGAGACCGGGAATGGCGCCGTCGTTTCGTACGTCGACCACCTGGACATCGCCGGTGTCCGCGGACAGTGAGGCCATCAGCTCGGTCGCCGCCTCGCTGTAGTACGCACCGCCCCGCTGGGCGAGGAGGTCGGGCTTGGAGTCGAGCGTCGGGTCGCGGTACATCGAGAACAGCTGCCGCTCGATCTCCATCACCTCCTCGGCTCGGGTAGGGCCCTGCTGCTGCTCCTGGAGGACGGCTCTGGTCATGTAGTAGTAGCGCAGGTAGTACGACGGCACCGTCCCGGAGAGCTCGAGCAGGTGCGACGGGAGCTCGACCTCCTCGCTGAGGTCGTCCAGCGAGCCGCCCAAGATCTCGGGCAGGCGGTCGTGCCCGTCGACGAAGACGGCGCGCTCCCAGCTGAGGTGGTTGAGCCCGACATGCTCCAACCGGACCCGCGACGGCTCGACGCCGAACTGTTGGGCGAATTTCCGCTGGAAGCCGATTCCGACGTTGCACAGGCCGACCGCGCGATGGCCATGGTCGGACAGGGCCTGGGTCACGATCCCGACCGGGTTGGTGAAGTCGACGAGCCACGCGTCCTTGGCGGCGTCTCGCTCCACCTGTTCGGCGATGTCCAGCAGCAGGGGAACGGTTCTGAGCGCCTTGGCGAAACCTCCCGCGCCGGTGGTCTCCTGACCGATACAGCCGTACCGAAGGGGCAGCGTCTCGTCACGCTGCCGCGCGGCCTGGCCACCCACGCGCAGCTGGACCACGACGAAGGACGCTCCCTGGACCGCGGCCTCGCGCGACGTGGTGACCGTCAGCGTGCCGTCCCAGTCACGCGCCGCCATCATCCGCTCGGCCAGGCTCCCGATGACCCCGAGGCGGTCGGCATCGATGTCGTGCAGGACGAGCTCGTCGATCGGGAGGCGGTCGCGGTGCTTGAGGAGGCCGTCGACCAGCTCGGGGGTATAGCTGCTTCCCGCACCTATCACGCAGACCTTCACTCCAGCGGCCATGACCGCGTACGCTAGCACCCCTGCGTTCAAACAGGAAGGATTCCTAGCAGTGGCTGAGGACTCCGCTGGGCAAGCGCCACCGGCCGCCGAGCGCGCCACGCGCACGGTCCATCTCACGTTCGACGCCGAGCATCCTGACCAACGCCATCATCGCGGCGACGGAGCGGAAGTGCTGCTCGATGTGCTGGCGGCACACGGCGCGACCGCCACGTTCTTCCTGCAGGGACGATGGGCCTCGGCGAACCCGGCGACCGCCGGTCGGGTGGCTCGGGAAGGCCACACGATCGGCAGTCACTCCAACACGCACCTGTACATGACGAGGCTGTCCGACAGCGGCCTCGTCGCCGAGGTCAGCGAGTCAGAGGATCGCATCCGCGAGGCCACGGGAGTGGACCCGCGGCCGTACTTCCGCTGCCCGTACGGCGAGGGCCATGATGACGAGCGTGTCGTTGCCGCGCTCTCCGCGTTGCACTACCGGGTCGTCGGCTGGGACGTCGACCCACGTGACTGGGACCCGGAGCTGAACACCGACGACCTGGTCGCCGCTCTCGAGGACGGCCTGCAGCGTGCCCCCGAGAATCCGATCGTCTTGCTGCATACGTGGCCGGCGTGGACGTCTGCTGCCGTGGAGCGGCTGCTCGAGTGGGCCGGAGACACAGTGCGTTGGGCGCCGTTGACAGAAACGGTCCTCTTGTGAGGAAGGGTTGGTTCCGTGAGCCATACCGACGACAACTGCGATGGAGGGGTCGATGGCGCGAATAGTCCTCGATGACGTCACCAAGCGCTTCGACAAGGACGTGGTGGCTGTCGACCACGTCTCCCTGGAGATCGACGACGGCGAGTTCATGGTCCTCGTGGGCCCGTCGGGCTGCGGGAAGTCCACCATCCTCCGTATCGTCGCCGGGCTGGAGGAGGTGACCTCCGGGGAGGTCTGCATCGGCGACGACCTGGTGACCGATGTCCCCGCGAAAGCGCGCAATATCGCCATGGTCTTCCAGAACTACGCGCTGTTCCCGCATATGACCGTCGCGGACAACATCGGCTTCGGGCTGCGCCTGCGTAAGGTGCCCCGTGCCGAGCGCAACGAGCGGGTGCGGCGTACCGCGGCCACTCTGGGCCTCGACGCGCTGCTCGAGCGCAAGCCCTCCCAGCTGTCGGGAGGGCAGCTGCAGCGGGTGGCGATGGGTCGGGCGATGATCCGCCAGCCGAAGGCGTACCTCATGGACGAGCCGCTGTCGAATCTCGACGCGAAGCTGCGCGTCCAGATGAGGGCCGAGCTTGCCAGCATCCACCGGCGCACCCAGACGACGGCGATTTACGTGACCCACGACCAGGTGGAGGCGATGACGCTGGGGGATCGCGTCGCCGTTCTCCACGACGGACGGCTGCAGCAGGTCGACACGCCCAAGCGGCTGTACGACCGACCCGCGAACATCTTCGTCGCCGCCTTCATGGGATCCCCGGCGATGAACATGGTGCACGCCGCCATCGAGGGCGGCCGCGTCGTGTTCGGTGGCCACTCGCTGCCCGTGCCGCCTCATGCGCCGGCGGACCGGCAGGGCGACGTGGTGCTCGGTGTCCGCCCGTCGGCCTTCACGGAGGCCGGCGCGGCGGGCCTCCCCACGATGGAGGTCGACGTCTCCATGGTGGAGGAGCTCGGCTCCGAGGTGCACCTGCTGTTCCCCGTGAAGGCTCCCGCCGTGACGAGCGACGAGGCCCTGGCCGCCACGAGTGAGTCCGGCGATCGATCGGGCGCCTCGCCGCTGCTGGCCGACGAAGGGAGCACCCAGTTCACGGCGATCGTGGACGCCAACACCACCGCCAGGTCGGGCAGCCGGGTGACCCTGTGCATCGACCCGGCGGAGTTCTACTTCTTCGACCCGGCGACCGGCCTGTCCCTCGGCAACCGCGGGGGCTAGCCGGTAGGCGCTGGACCACGCAAGGTCCCCTGCCGCACCCAACCGCCGAGGGGTCAGCTAGTTCCCGCCGAGGAGTCAAGTAGTTCCCGTCGAGGAGTCAAGTAGTTCCCGTCGAGGGGTCAAGTAGTTCCCGTCGAGGAGTCAAGTATCCGCGGCTCAGGTGCGGACGGTGTACGCACCTGAGGCGTCAGTGCTTTCCCCGCTCGGCTATGCACGTGGACCCGCTAGACCGGACATTTGCGCCCGGTCGGCCGAGCATTTGCGCCCGCTCGGCGGAACATTCTCGCCCGCTCGGCGGAACTTTCTCGCCCGCTCGACGCAGCATTCTCACCTGCTCGACGGAGCGCGTGATACTCTGTCTCGAGTATTCGGACTGGAGGATTACCGTGACCCGTCGTCGGGTGTCCAACCCACTGGCGCTGGCCGTGCTGTGCTGCCTGGTGGAGCGGCCGATGCATCCGTACGAGATCTCGACCACGCTCCGCAGCCGTGGCAAGGAGCAGAGCATCAAGCTCAACTACGGCTCGCTGTACGCCGTGGTCGAGTCGCTGCAGAAGCACGCCCTGATCGTGCCGCGGGAGACGTCGCGCGAAGGGCGCCGGCCGCAACGGACGGTCTACGAGATCACGGAGGCGGGCCGTACGGAGTGCGAGGACTGGCTGGCCGAGCTGTTGTCGACGCCGGTACGTGACTTCACGTCGCTCGAGGCCGGGTTGTCGATGATGCCGCTGCTGCCGCCGGACGAGGTCGCGAGGCTGCTCGAGGAGCGCTCGGACAAGCTGCGCACGGAGATTCGCGCCCTCGACGCCTCGTTGTCGGTGGCCGACGACCTCGGGCTCGCCGAGCTGTTCGTCATCGAGTCGAGGTTCCGGCGGGCCATGCTCGTCGCGGAGCTGGACTTCGTGACCACCCTGGCGACCGCGATACGCAAGGACGAGCTGACGCGGGACGTCGGGGTGGCGTCTGCTGCACGAGGTGCAGGCGACCGGCGTCAGCTTCGAGGAGATCAGCGGGGACCCGGTGAGGTATCTGGGGGAGGAGGCCCGCCTGTTCCAGCCGAACTCGCAGGACTGAGAACCCTGGCCGGTGCGCGAACACCGGCCAGGGGCCGTACACCCGAGTCGGGACCGTGGTCCCACCCCGAGGCGCACCTTCACGATAGGCGCTGCGGCCCGGCTCCCACACCACTGTGATTGGAGAGTCGCATGCCTCGTACGTCCGCTGCCGCCTTGTCGGCGGTCGATCTCGTGAAGACCTATCCCGCTGGCCGCCGCAAGCCCCGGGTCCGCGCCCTCGACGGCCTGTCCCTCGAGGTCGCGGCCGGCACCGTGTTCGCGCTGCTGGGCCCCAACGGCGCCGGGAAGTCCACCACCGTGAAGATCTTCACCACGCTGTCCCGTGCTGACTCGGGCTCTGCGAGCGTCCTCGGTCTCGACGTCGACGTCGCTCCCGACCGGGTGCGGCGTCGGATCGGTCTGGTGTCCCAGAAGCCGTCGAGCGACCCGATGGCGACCGGGAGGGAGAACCTGGTACTCGCCGCGCGGCTCCAGGGCATCTCCGGGCGCGACGCCGGCCGACGAGCCGAGGAGCTGCTCTCGCGGTTCGAGCTGACCGACTCGGCCGACCGGCTCGCCAAGACGTACTCGGGCGGCATGTCCCGCAAGCTCGACGTGGCCATCGGGCTCATGCACCGCCCGCAGGTGCTCTTCCTCGACGAGCCGACGACCGGTCTCGACCCCGAGGCCCGAAGGCAGATGTGGGAGGAGATCCGCCGCATCTGCGTCGGCGAGGAGATCACCGTACTGCTGACAACGCACTACCTCGACGAGGCCGACCAGCTGGCCGACCGACTGGCGATCGTCGACCGCGGGAAGGTCGTCGCCGAGGGGTCCCCGGACCAGCTCAAGCAGGAGCTGCATGGAGACCTCATCCTCGTCGAGCTCGCTTCGGGAGCCGACGGCGACCGTGCGCTGGCGCTGATCATGCCGATCCGGGGGCTGCGCGATGCCGTAGTCGACGGCGCCACCGTTCGGGCGCGCACCGACAACGGTGCCCGCGCCGTGCCGGCCGTCATGGCCGCGCTGGAGTCCGGGCGGTCGAGGTGGCCTCGGTGACGACGGCGAGACCGTCGCTCGACGACGTGTACCTGCGCTACGCGGGCCGCTCGTTCGAGGCGGCGGCATGAGCGCCGGCGCGCCGGCGGGATCGGTCGGCGGCAGCGCACGGTTCGACGCGGCCAGCCTGGTCGCACACTCCGCGTACCTTGCGGTCCGGTCGATCCGGACCCTCATCCGCGTACCCGCCTTCGCGGTCGCGACGTTGGTCCAGCCGATCATCTGGCTGTTGCTCTTCGGGCAGCTCTTCAAGCCGGTCGTGCAGGTCCCCGGCTTCAGTCCGGGGACGGGAGCTACCTGGAGTTCATCACCCCGGGCGTCATCGTCATGACCGCCCTGTTCTCCAGCGGCTGGGCGGGCACCGTGTACATCGAGGACATGAACCGCGGCGTGATGGACCGGCTGCTCGCCTCACCCGTCCGGCGCGGGGCGATCATGATCGGCACCCTGGTCTACCAGGCGGTGACCACCGTGCTCCAGACGCTCGTCGTGTTCGCAGTCGCGTACGCCGCCGGCGCACGGTTCCCCGGCGGGGTGCTCGGTCTCGTGGTCACCCTGGTGGCGGCCTCGCTGATCTCGGTGATCGTCGCGTCGCTGTCGAACGCCCTGGCCCTGCTTGTGCGCCAGCAGGAGGCGCTGATCGCGATCAGCCAGTTCGTGGTGCTCCCCCTGCAGTTCGTCTCCTCCGCGCTCTTCGACACGAGCCTGTCACCGGAATGGGTACAGCGCGTGGCCCGCTACAACCCGGTCGACTGGGCTGTCGTCGCTTCCCGTCAGGCCCTGTCCGTGGGTACCGACTGGGGAGCGGTACTGCCGCGGCTGGGCTTGCTCGCGCTCCTGGCCGGCGTCATGGCGGCCCTCGCGACTCGAGCGTTCGGCAGCTACCAGCGAACGGTCTAGGCCGTTGGCGAGCACGTCGAGCAGTGCCCCGCGTAGCACCCCGACTGACGCCGAGGGGCCAGCTTGTTCCCGCCGAGGAGTCAGGTTCTTCCCGCCGAAGAGTCAAGATCTTCCTGCCGAGGAGTCGGCGTGGTTCCCGCCGAAGAGTCGGGCTGTCCCGCCCGAGGGGCCGGCCAAGCGGGCACACCTTCGAGAACGGTGTGGCTCGGCTGGAAGCCCTGAGTCTTGGGCAGCACCACGTGACCCTTCGCCGGAACCCAGTGGCTTGACTCCTTGGGCGGGACCTGAGTGACTCCTGGGCGGAAACGAAGTGACTCCTGGGCGGGAACGAAGTGACTCCTGGGGGGGCAGAACCCGACTCCTCGGCCGGCACCGCGTGACTCTTCGACGGGCATCACGTCACTCCTGCCGGGCTGCGGATCCTGCTGGCGCTCCGCCAGTCGCGGGAACGGCCCGGGCGGTCGCCTGGTCGGTCACGTCTACCAGCGTGACCTGCACCCTGAACGGGCCTTCACAGGCGCGCCGCGGCATTGCCTGCAGACGTACGACGCACCAGGATCGACCCATGACATCCAATCGCTCCGCGCCGCCGTTCGGCGTCGTCCCCGTTCTCACGTACCCCGACGTCGCCGCGGCTGTGGACTGGCTGGTGACGGCCTTCGGTGCGGAGGAGCGCGTCCGCATCGACGACCATCGGGCGCAGCTGTCCCTCGGGCAAGGCGCCGTCATCGTCGCCGACGCAACGTATGGACGCGGCGCGCCCGCGGCCGGCTCGCCGGTCACGCACGCCGTGATGGTGCGGGTGTCCGATGTCGACGGTCATCACCGAACCGCGCAGGCCGCCGGTGCTGTCATCGGCAGTGCTCCCCACGATCTCCCCTTCGGCGAGCGGCAGTACATGGCCGTCGACCTCGCCGGACATCACTGGACCTTCACCGAGACGGTCGCCGACCGCTCACCCGAGGACTGGGGTGGGGCCACCGTCCAGCCCTGGTGAAAGGCCACTGCCAACGGTATGGAGGGTCGGCAACTCTGGCTGCGGTCCGCAGGTCGGCTCAGACGGCGATGACGACCTTTCCGCGTACCGTTCCGGCCTCGAGGTAGCGCATCGCGTCGGCGGCCCGGTCGAGCGGGAAGCTGCGGTCGATGCTGGGAGTGACCGCACCGGCCTCGACGAGGCCGGTCAGTCGCTCGAGGTCGCGGGCACCGGGGGAGGCGATGAACATGGTGAGCCGTTGGCGCACGAACGGTGTCAGGGCCAGCGCTCGGAGCTGGCGGTTCATGCCACCGGAGAACTCGCCCCCATCCTCTCCGCCGACGATGACCGCTGTACCGGTGGCGGTGAGAGCTCGACGCAGTCGCCGCAGGGACGGCCTTCCGGCAATGTCGAGGATCAGGTCGTAGCAGCGGGTGCCGTCGGCGAAGTCGTCGCGGGTGTAGTCGAGGACGGAGTCGGCACCGAGGGACCGGACCAGGTCCCGCTTCTCGGTGCTGCACACGCCGGTGACGGCTGCACCTTTCGCCTTTGCCACCTGCACGGCGTAGCTGCCGACACCGCCCGACGCACCGATGACGAGCACCGACTGACCGGCCTCGACATGGCCGACGTCCACAAGGGCCTGGACAGCGGTAGCCGCCGACACCGCCAGCGCAGCGGCCTGCTCGAAGGAGGCGTTCACCGGCTTGGCGGCCAGCTTGTCCTCCCGGACCACGGTGTACTCGGCGAACGCCCCTTGGCCGACACCGAACACCTCGTCTCCGACGGCGAATCGGGTCACGCCGGAGCCGACGGCAACGACGGTGCCCGCGACCTCGGTCCCCGGTACCGGGTTCTTCGGCCTGGTCAGCCCGAAGGCGGCCCGTGCCAGGAAGGGCCGGCCGCGCATCAGGTGCCAGGCGCCCCGATCCACCCCCGCCGCCTCCACCCGGAGCAGCACCTCGTTGTCGGCGGGAGTAGGTCGGGCGATCTGGGCGAGTCGAAGGACGTCGGCAGAGCCGTAGCTGTCCTGCACGATCGCGCGCATCGTGGCCCGCTGTCCCGGACGGTTCGAATGGTCGTCCCGCGCCGGGTTCTGCCCTTCAGTTCTCATGGTCGACTCTCTTCGTGTGGTCGGTGGTGGAGACCGGACGGGAGGTACGGTCGCGGCCGCACATGCGCGGTCATCGCGCTCGCGCCGTCGTGAGCGCGCCACGCGGCGAATCGGATGTGCCGAGGCGCCGACCTTTGATCACGAGCCACAGCGCCAGCAGGAACTCGCCGATGAAGGTGAACGCGGACACGTCGGTCCAGGCGCCGTTGGAGAGCACCGTGGCGACGCTGTCGAGCCCGTAACCCAGCCCGGCCACGGCGAGCAGCACCCCGAGGAACCGAGGGACGTACCCCGACCGGTACGCCAGGCAGCCGACGATGAGCAGGTGGATCCCGAAGAGCAGCAGGCCGGCGGTCCAGACATCCGTGTACGCGTTGATGTCAGACAGCGCGTGCGCCTCTAGCAGGCGGGGCGTGAACATCGACAGGGAGGGGTCGGTGCCGAGCAGGTGTACCGCGCTGACGAGCTGGCTGATCGCGACGAGGAAGACGCCGGCGTACACGAGCCTGAACAGGGCGGCCAGCAGTGAGAGTCCCCGGCTCACCGGGCTGAACACCCGGTACAGCGCCCAGGCGACGACCACGTCCAGCGCGACGACCAGGAACAGGCTCACGATGCCGAGCCGGAACACGCCTTCCGAGGCCATGACGTCGTGCGCGGTCTGCGCCGCGTCTCCCTGCGTCACCATTCCTTGCACGGCCACGAAGTTTCCGAAGCCTGCCAATACGGACATGAGCAGGATCGCGACTCCCGCGATGAGGCCCGCGTTGCTCGTCGACCAGCCGCCCTCTGCCTCCGGCCTCAGCGCCGGACTTCTCTCGCTGGCGTACTCCACTGCGGGCGACTGCACGGTGTGGTTGGTCATGGCGACCTCTTCGTTAGGAGGACTGGTGTCGGGATGACGGTTCACGTACTAAGTACGAACACACTATCGTACGTTGTACGAACGCGCTAGCCCCGCTTCGCCGCGGCTCGGACGCCGCATGCAGGGGGCCGACGTCCGCCGGGGACGAGCGGAGGCAAAAGGTGGACCGCCCGGCCCGTACCGAGGACACTGGGTCTCAGGAGGCACCAGATGGCCAAGGGACTTCGTTGTCGGCTCGGCCGGCATGCGTGGCTCAGACGCGAGACGCCGACAGGTGAGCCCTTCGCCGAGTGCAGGCGCTGCGGCGAGCGTGAGCTGGGTCCGAACGATGACATAGGCGTTCCTGGCAAGTGGGTCGGTGGCGGGCTCGGGCCCTGGGGCGTCCCCGGCGGGCACTGAGGCGGCGTAAGTGCGCGAGGCGGAGCCGGGCAAGGTCGCGATGGTCGTCCTGGCGACCGCGCTCGTCCTCGGCTCGTGTACCTCCTCCGGAGCTTCGCCCCACGAGGCGAAGCGTGCACACGTCTCGCCCGCGGGCGCTGCGGCGAGGTCGACCATCGACACGTCCGGCACCCCGACCCTGACGTGCGGTGACTACATCGATACGTCGCCGCCGGCTCCCGGGATGCGGGTCGTCGACCGGGTCGTGGCACTGCCTGCCAGCCCAGGGATGGCGGCCCTTCAGACCGCCCGAACAGGCTCGGCCCACCGTGCCCGGCGCCTGTTCGCGAAATGGGGACTGCAGATCAGGACCGGTGCGACCTTCACCCTTGTCGTACCTCGGCGTCTCGCCCGCCTCGCCTCGATCGGATGGGGCCCGAGTGTCTCACCGACCAGGACGTTGACCGTCCGATCGTGTCACGCGGGACACGCTCGGTGGTTGGCGTATGCCGGTGGGTACTTCGTGCGCCACACGATGTGCCTCCCGCTGGTCGTACGCGCCCACGGGAGACGCAGCAGAGTGCCTATCGGGATCGGCGTCGGTTGTCCAGGCCAGAAGCCGCCGCCCGAACCGACCCAACGCTGATGGCCGGGGTCGGGGACGGGGACGGGTGCATGATGTCGCCTTCACCGTGAATTCAGCAATTGCCGGTAGAAACGTCATGGCCGGCCTGGGTCGGAGTCTTACGACTGTCCGCCAGAGCACTGGCGAACGAGAGAGGATCTCCATCGCGATGACTACCACCAGCCCGTACGTCCCGCTGCGTTGTCCCGTCTGGTGCGCCGCTCACGGCGAGGACGACGCTGACCGCCTGGGAGGCGGAGTCACGACCCAGCACGAGTCCCAGGTGCATACCTGGTCGGACGACGAACACAACATCGCCGGCATCCGCCGCATCGACGAGTATGCGGACAGCCATCTCGAGGGCATCTTCATCGCCGACCACACCGACGCCCTGTGGGACATCTCGGCCGCCGACGCTCGCCGCCTCGCGGCTGCGCTGCTGCAGCTGGCCGACCAGTTCGAGTCGCCTGCCTCGGCGCCGTCGGTCGAAGCGGTCTGATGTCGACGAATGCCAGGGCTGAAGTGCGCCGCTGGCGTGCCTGCGCACGTGCGACCTCGCCTGCTTCGTTTCGACGCCGATGTGCCGAGCGGTGAGGTGGCGGTCGCCCCGGCGCTACCGGACTCCATTCCCGTCGCTGCGCGTGAGCAACGCCCCGCTCGCCGGTGCCCTCCTCATGGTCGCCGCCGGCCGCGACGGAGCCACGATCGACGGCCTTCCCGACGGCGTGAAGGCTGTATACCCCGACCTCCGCTGAGCGAGTCGCCCCTCGTCGGGGCGGCTCTCGAGCCCCAACTGCACTCGACGCGTCGACCGAGACGTCAATCGGTGCGCGACACGCCGGCAGAACCGGGCCGTAGGTGATGTCTCGCGGGGGATGGGAGGCGGGTGCGAGAGCGGGCGTTGGAGCGGGGGGCGGGAGGGTGGATTGTCGGATGTGCGCAATGTTTGCAGTATCGCAAGTCATGACGTTAGGGTGATGTACGTGACTGTCTCAACCCGCCACAGCGGCTCTGCCGCCACGAAGCCCTCGCAGGAGCAAGTGGACACCCTGGTTGCGGCGTCTCGCGTCTTCGTCGCCTTGAGCGTTCAGTCGTTGGCCGAGGTGGACGAGGTGGTCACGCTCGTGCAGCTGCGGGCTCTCGTCGTGCTCACGTCGCAGGGACCGGCGAACCTGAGCACGTTGGCCGAAGCCCTCGGAGTACACGCCTCAAACGCGAGCCGGACGTGCGAAGCGCTGGTCAGTATGGGCCTGCTCGACCGCCGCGACGACCCCAACGACCGCCGCAACGTGGTGCTCGCCCCTCGGGAGCGCGGCCGCCAGGTGGTCCGGGCCGTGCTGGACCGTCGGTCCGACCTGCTGGCCGAGCTGCTCGGGCGGCTGAGCCCAGCGGACAGGACGGCGCTCACCGGTCCGCTGCAGCGGCTGGTGGACGCTGCGGGCGACGTCCCCGCCAACGACATCTGGTCCGTCGGCTGACCCGGTCGATCGGCGAGCCCCGGCCGGGAGTCCTCCGCCGGGCATCGCCTAGGCCTGCTCCGGCGCGTCAGCCGCTCGTAGCGATCGCGACGAGCCCTCCCAGCCCTATCACGTACAGGACCAGCACGACGAGGGAGTCGAGCCCCATCCTCGCGATGCGGGTGGAGGGACGGAAGACGAGCCCGGTGGTGTACGCGAGCGTGAGGACGATCGCCAGCGCCGTCAGGTAGATGTCGGTGTTGTGTGCTTGCGGGAGGACGGCTTTGCCGGACAGGAGTGTGGCGAGCAGGAAGAGCACCGGCAGGAACGCGTTGCCGCCGAAGATGTCGCTCATGGCGAGCTGGTAGTCGCCGTTGCGGACCGACGTCAAGCCGGTCGACAGCTCGGGCAGGGAGGTGGCCGCGGCCAGGATCGTGGCGCCGAAGAGCACGCCGGACAGCCCGATATGGGTCGCCGCCGCATCGCCGCTGCGCTCCAGGACGACTCCGGCTACCAAGGTGACGAGGGCGGCCACGGCGAAGATCACTGCGGCCTTCGCCGTGCTCACGCCCTTGTCCGTGGCATTTTGCTCTGTCTTCTGCTGGCTGTGCCCGCGGGGCGGGTCCTGGTTGTCAGGGGCCTCGCCGGACTCGTGCCACGGCAGCGCGTGGCTCGCCCGCTGCAGGAGCAGGAGCCCGACCACCCAGATGACAGCGATCAGTACCGAGCCCGGCGAGATGCGCCACCAGATCAATGAGGACGGAAGCTGGCTGCCGGCGACGACGACTGCCAGAACCGCGGTCACGAGCGTGCCCTCTAGGACGAGCACGAGCGACGCGGCGCGGTACGTCAAGGGCTGGCCGCCGCGTACCCCGAACGCGTCCAACGCCACCAGGACCAGGGTCTGGATGGCGATGCCGCCCAGGATGTTGCCGACGGCGACCCCGACGTCGCCCGACAGCGACGCGGTGGCGGTGATGGCGATCTCGGGGAGGTTGGTCGCGATGGCGAGCAGGATCAGGCCCCCCATGGCCGAGCCCAGGTGAAGCCGCGTCGACAAGATGTCGGTCTGGTCCGACAGCTGCACACCCGCCACCCAGATCGCGACGGCGGAGGCGGCGAAGATCAGGAGCAGGACCGGAAGGGGGAGGCCGGACATGACTTCTAAGCCTTGGCTCGCCGGGACCACAGTGCTGCTGCGGCGAGGGAGGCCGCACCGCCGACGGCGGCGGCCAGTAGGTCGTGGTGGTGCGAGGCCCACAGTTGCGGGGCCCGACTGTGCGAGGTGTCGTCGAAGATGCCGTGGGCGCCGAAGTCGCGGCCGTCCGGCCCGTCGGCGGGATCCCACAGGTTGACCGGCTGGTCGGGGTCCTTGGGCTGGTCGGTCTGCTGGCTGTCGAACCCGGTACGGCCCAGGTACCGGTCCAGGAGGCCGGGAGCGACGGCGTTCGCGAGGAGCGTCGCGGCGGTGCTGGCGCCGACCCAGTACTCCCGGCGGGAGGGGTGGTCGGCCGCGAACAGCACCGCCTCCGCGGCGACCTCGGGCTGGTAGATGGGTGGCACCGGCTGCGCGTGGTGGGGCAGGCGAGACAGTACCCAGGAGAACTGCGGTGTGTTGACCGCAGGCATCTGCACCATCGTGACGTGGACGTTGCTGTGGTCGTGCAGCAGCTCGCACCGCAACGACTCGTTGAAGCCCTGGATCGCGTGTTTCGCGCCGCAGTAGGCCGATCTGCAACGGGATGCCCCGATACGCCAGCGCCGAGCCGACCTGGACGATAGTGCCGTGGTCACGTGGCCGCATGTACCGCAGTGCCGCCATCGTCCCGTACACGTACCCGAGGTAGCTCACCTCCGTCACGCGCTTGTACTCCTCCGGCTCGATCTCCTCGAACGGTGCGAACACCGACGTGAACGCGACGTTGACCCACACGTCGATCGGTCCCGCCTCCGCTTCGACCCGTGCGGCAGCGTCCGACACGGCCCGGTGGTACGAGACGTCCGTGGGAATCACCAGAGGCGTCCCGCCCGCGGCGCGCACATCGTCGGCAGCGCCCTCCAAGCCCAGCCGTCCGCGGGCCAGCAGTGCGACCGTGGCGCCGCGGCGCGCGAACGCGCAGGCCACGGCGCGGCCGATGCCGCCACTGGCACCGGTGACGACGACAGTCGAGGGGATGTTCGGGTCCATGACGATTCCTCCGTGCAGGGGCGAGTTCGGGGAGCGATGGCGATGATCTTGGCAGATCGCTTGCGACTATGCAAATATTGCGTAACTACTAAATTTGCAACCAGCGGGAGCCGATGTACTCCTGCAGCCCGAGAGGTGGACGCCGATGATCGCCCCGACCGACGATGACGCGCACATGCCCGACACGAGCGCTCGTGACCTGCTGGTCGACGACCTGACGGTTGCCGTCTACACGGTGCCGACCGATCAGCCGGAAGCCGACGGGACCGCGACCTGGCAGGCGACCACGTGCGTCACCGTCGAGGTGACGGCCGGTGGGCGTACTGGCTTGGGATACACCTATGGCCCGGCCGGATGTGCGAGCGTCGTGACGGATCAGTTGCGTGACGTCGTCGTCGGTCGTCCTGCGTTCGCCGTCGTCGGCAACTGGCAGGCGATGGTGCGGCAGTGCCGCAACGCCGGACGCCCCGGGATGGTGTCGATGGCGATCGCGGCGGTCGACACCGCGCTTTGGGACCTGGCCGCTCAGCTGTGCGACCTGCCCCTGGCCAACCTGCTCGGCCGTGCGCGCGACACCGTCGCGGTGTACGGCAGTGGCGGCTTCACGACGTACGACGAGGCCACAATGGCCGACCAGCTCGAGCACTGGGTGGGGGACCTCGGGGTGCGGGCGGTCAAGATCAAGGTGGGGGAGTCCTGGGGAGCGCGTGCCGACAGGGATCTTGCCCGGGCGGCATTCGCCCGACGCGTGGTCGGCGACGACGTGGAGCTCTTCGTCGACGCCAACGGCGGCTACACCCGAGGACAGGCCGGCAGGATGGGCCGTGCCTTCGACGACCTCGGTGTCACCTGGTTCGAGGAGCCGGTGTCGTCGGACGACCTGGCCGGTCTGGCGGCCCTCAGAGGCGAGATCGCAGCCGACGTCGCTGCCGGCGAGTACGCGTACGACCTCGCGTACGTCACGCGCATGTGTGGAGCAGGCGCCGTCGACTGCATGCAGCTCGACGTGACGAGAATCGGCGGTATCACCGAGTGGCGCCGAGCGGCCGCGGCCGCGGCCGGCTACGGGCTCGATGTCAGCGGGCACTGCGCACCCGCATTGCACGCCTCGGTGGCCGCGAGCGTGCCGAACCTCAGGCACGTCGAGTACTTCCACGACCACGCTCGGCTCGAACCCCTCCTGTTCGAGGGGCTTCCCGGTGTCCGCGACGGCGCGATGCAGTTGAACCTCGACGCCCCCGGCAACGGTCTGAGCGTCAAGCGGCCGGACGCCGAGCGGTACCGCACCGGTTGAGCCACCGGGCACCAGCTCGCCGCTGATTTACCGGCTGAGCCGCCACGGCCGCCCGAGCGGCGAAAGCATCCAAGAGCAGGGCCGCCGAGGCCGGTGTCACATCTCGACGACCCCGGAGATGAGCCTGTCGGCGGCCCGGGCCGCCAGGCTCATGATCGTCAGAGCCGGGTTGGCCGAGCCCTGGGTGGGCAGTGTGCTGCCGTCGACGACGAAGACGTTGGGGGTGCCGAAGACCCGGTGGTTGCTGTCGATGACGCCGTCTTCGGCGCGGGCGGCCATCCGCGCTCCGCCGACCAGGTGCGCGTAACGCTCGATGGTCATCACCTCGTCGGCGCCGGCAGCCTGCAGCACGTCCTCCATCGAGGTACGCGCGGCTTTGATCAGCTGCCGGTCATTGTCGCATTGACTATAGGAGAAGTGCGCGACCGGGAGACCGTTGCGGTCCTTCTCGTCGGCCAGAGTGACCCTGTTGTCGGGCTGGGGGAGCAGCTCGCACAGCGCTCCGAGGCAGGCCCAGTGGACGTAGTCGCGCATGTACTCTCGCAGCGCCTCACCCCAGTGGCCCTGCGCCGTGACGTGCTCGGCCCAGGTGATGGGAAGGGGACTCACGGTCTGGATGGACCATCCGCGCTTGTACGGTTTGGTGGGATCGGTCTCGTAGAACTGCTCGCTGCTGACCTCCGGAGGCGGCGCCTTGTACATGCGGATCTCTTCGTCGAAGCGTCCAGCCGTCTGGGGTGCGCCCTGCACCATCAGATACCGCCCGACCTGGTCGTGGTCGTTGCCGAGCCCGTCGGGGAAGCGCCGGCTGGTCGAGAGCAGCATCAGCCGGGGAGTCTCGATCGAGTAGCAGGCGACGGCGACGGCGCGGGCGCGCTGCCGGTGCAGGACGCCGTCGTGGATGTACTCGACGCCGGTGGCGCGGCCGGAGCTGTCGTCGACCAGGACGCGGCTGACCTGGCTGTCCGGCCGGATCTCGGCGCCGTGCGCCAACGCGTCGGGGATATGGGTGATGAGCGGGCTGGCTTTGGCGTTGACCTTGCAACCCTGCAGGCAGAAGCCGCGGTAGATGCAGTGTGGCCGGTTCCCGAACCGGCCATTCGGGATCGCCACGGGTCCGACACGGGTGGCGATCCCTGCCTTGGCGGCGCCGCGCTGGAAGATCAGCCCGTTGCCGCCCACCGGGTGAGCCGTGTGAGGGTAAGTGTGCGGGTCGCCCCATGGCCAGTCCTGCCCCGCAACAGGCAGCTCCGCCTCGATGGTCTCGTAGTAGGGCTTGAGGGAGGTGTAGTCGATGGGCCAGTCGGCTCCGACACCGTCGGCACTGAATGTCCGGAAGTCCGACGGGTGGAAGCGCGGCGTGTAGCCGGCATAGTGCACCATCGACCCGCCGACTCCGCGACCGGAGTTGTTGGAGCCGAGCGGTACGGGGTCGGCGCCCCCGATCTGTCTCGGATCGGTCCAGTACAGGACGTGGGAGCCGAGCTCGTCACTTACCCAGTCGGTGTCGGGGTCCCAGAACGGTCCGGCGTCCAGGCAGACCACCGACCAGCCGGCGTGCGCGAGCCGCTGGGTGAACACGGCCCCCCCGGCCCCGGCGCCGACCACGACGACATCGACCTCGTCCTGGGCGTCGTACCGGCGCATGTCGGAACGGAGCCGATGCTCAGTCCGCGAGCCGTCGTTGGGAACGAGCCATGCGGACTCGTTGCGAGCCCGGATGGCCTTGTAGTCACTCCTCACGTCCCGGCCTTCCGCGCAGGGTGTCGTGTCGTCGTCGTGCCCGTTCGATCCGCCGGCTGAACGGGACCGGATCGATGCTGTGACGGTCAGGTGTCTCCCACTTCTCCCGGGCGTTGATACCGGGGTTGAGGTAGCCGCGCGGATACGCCGGCCCCCCGAAGCCGATCTCGTTCCAGGCCCATGGATGGGAGTAGAAGGCAGAGCAGGCGTACCGCGTCCACAGGCTCCACACCTGGGTCGCGGGATAGCCGTGCCAGGAGTCGCCGCTGAGGTCCTGGACGGCCTGGATCAGGCCCGCCTGCTGGTTCGTGGTCGACTCGGCGAAGGCGGAGCCGTGCCGCTCATGAGCATCCCCGTCGAGGAAGGCCAGGCTCTTGCGCCACACGGTGGCGTCCTCGGGCAGGTCGTCGTAGTGCCAACCGTCGGTCTGGCCGGTGGCGAGGCGGAGGTCGACCAGTGGCAGTACCGGTATGCGAGGCTCGCAGTCCTGGCCGAGCAGCAGATCCAGCAACGGCAACGCGATCGCTACCTCGGTCGGTGTGAAGAACGACAGATCGTGAGGTGGTCCCAGCCTGGCGAGCACGACGCCGGCGGTGACGTCGTCCCAGACGTCGACCTCGTCGAGCACGTCGAAACCGGGGAAACGTCCACGACCCTGCGGGGTGATGGAGTGCCTGTCCGGTGGCCTGTACGGCATCAGTCTGCTTCGCCGTCACCGGGCAGCGGCAGGTCCTCTCGGCGCAGCGCGGAGGCGAGCAGGCCCATGCCGCCGACCAACGTCGCGAGCAGCGGAGCGAACATCGGCGGGCCGGACTCGATGTTGTACCGCGTCCAGCCGCCGGGGCGCTGCCGGATGCCTCTCCAGTGCAGGTAGGTGCCCTGCAGTCCGTTGGCGACGATCGCCGCGCTGGCCAGCGGAAGCACCGTACGCGCCGCCCGCCGCGAGAACACTGCCGCGATTCCGGCGGGGATCGCGGCCGGAACCACCACGACCGGCCACCACATCAGCTTGTTGCCGAAGCTGGCACCGTCGTGTGACAGGTAGATCTCGGCCGCCGTGACCGCCGCCCCTCCAGCGGTCAGAGCCGACAAGGAGCGTTCGAACCGGCCGGTCCGGACGTCGGTCAGGGCGGTACGGACCACGCTCATGCTCAGCCCTCCTTCTGACCGGGCAGGTACTGCTGGACCTTCTGCTTGATGCCCTGCTTGATGAAGCCGGCAGAGTCCTCGTCGCCGCCCAGCACCGCCTTGACCACGGACTTCGCCTGCTCGAAGGTGGCGTGCGGGGGGATCGGCGGCACGTCGGGGTCGCACCTGATGTCGAGCACGGTCGGCCTGTCCGCCGCCAGGGCACGGTCCCAGGCTCCACCGAGTGAGTCCGGGTCGTCGAGGTTCTCCGCGACCAGCCCGATGCTGCGCGCGAAGGCGGCATAGTCCACATCGGGTAGTGCCTGGGAGGCGACGAACTTGGGCGAATTCTCCATCGCCCGCATCTCCCACGTCACCTGGTTGAGGTCGTTGTTGTGCAGCACGGCGACGATCAGCCTCGGGTCGGACCACTGCCGCCAGTAGTGCGCCACCGTGATGAGCTCGGCCATCCCGTTCATCTGCATCGCGCCGTCACCGACCAAGGCGATCGCCGGCCGGTCCGGGTGCGCCCATTTGGCACCGATGGCGTACGGGACGCCGGGGCCCATGGTGGCGAGGGTGCCTGACAGTGATCCGCGGACGTCGCCGGTGAACTTGAGGTGCCGGGCGTACCAGTTGGCGGCCGAGCCGGAGTCAGCCGCGACGATCGCGTTCGTGGGCAGCCGCAGGGACAGCTCGTGGAAGATGCGCATCGGGTTGACCGGGTCGGCGTCGGTCATCGCCCGCCGTTCCGCGGTCTGCCACCAGTCGGCGACGTCGGACTCGACCGTCTCGCGCCAGCGGCGATCGTGCTTGCGGTGCAGACGTGGGAGCAGTGCCCGCAGGGTCTCCTTCGCGTCGCCGACCAGGTTGAGCTCGTACGGGTACCGCATGCCGATCCACTTGCCGGAACGGTCGATCTGCACCGCCCTCGCCTGGTCGAGCTTCGGCATGAACTGCGTGTACGGGAAGTTGGACCCGACGGTCAGCAAGGTGTCGCAGTTCATCATGAGCTGGTAGCTCGCGGTCGTCCCCAGCAGCCCGATGGACCCCGTCACCCACGGCAGGTCGTCGGGGAGGACGTCCTTGCCGAGCAGCGCCTTGGCGACCCCGGCGCCGAGGAGGTCGGCGACCACGCTCAGCTCGTCGACACAGCCACGGGCTCCCTGGCCGACGAGGATCGCCACCTTCTCGCCTGCGTTGAGGATGTCGGCGGCCCGGCGCACTGAGGCGTCATCGGGTACCACCGTGGCGTGCGAGATCCCCAGGCTCGACGGAACCTGCTTGAACGCGTGTCCTGGCGGCTCGTACTCGAGATCGAGGACGTCGGAGGGCACCACGATGCAGGTCGGCGCATGCTCGCTCATGGCGATCCGGATCGCCCGGTCGATGAGGTTGGGAAGCTGCTGCGGCACGGTACACATCTGGATGTAGTCGCTGCAGACGTCCTTGAAGAGGCTCAGCAGGTCTATCTCCTGCTGGTACGAGCCGCCCATGGCGCTGCGCTCGGTCTGGCCCACGATGGCCACGACGGGCACGTGGTCCAGCTTCGCGTCGTACAGGCCGTTGAGCAGATGCACCGCGCCCGGTCCGCTGGTCGCAACGCAGACGCCTACCTCGCCCGAGAACTTCGCGAACCCGACGGCCTCGAAGGCCGACATCTCCTCGTGGCGCGCCTGCACGAACTGGGGGTTGTCGTCCGCCCTCGCCCAGGCAGCGAGCAGTCCGTTGATCCCGTCGCCGGGGAAGCCGAAGACCTGCCTGACGCCCCACTCCCGCAACCGCTCGAGGAGCACGTCGGCCACCGTCTCTGCCATGTCTCTTCACCGCCATCTCGTGTCATACCGCGGGCGGTCCATCGCCCGGACAGCTCCGATCATGGTGCAAATCTTGCAGGTGCGCAATCTTTGCCGCCGGGATCGGGTACACGGCTGGTGAGCGGTCAGAGGCACCAACCTTCCTCGCCGAGGAGTCAGTTAATTCCCGCCGAGAGGCCAGGTTCTTCCCGCCGAGAGGTCAGGTTGTTCCCGCCGAGAGGTCAGGGAGGTACTCGATTGGCCTTGCCAAATGGATGCGTATACGCAACAATTGATAAAAGTTAAACGTTGTGCTAGCGCGAAGAACAGCACGTGCTGAGAAGGAGGGGACGCGATGAGCAGGTTGCAGCCGAGAGACTCCGCGGCGGGGCATGTGGGCAGCAGTAGCGGTCTACGTGGAGGCGCCGGGCGGGATCGTCGTACCGATAGCCGGCGCACGACCGGCGGCGTCGATGCCCACCAGGGGGTCTTCCACCAGGGGCATCCCCACGGTCCCGGCGAGGACGCGGGGGTCTACGACCAGGGCCATTGGAGCCAGTGCGGATGCGGTCAGGGCGTGTACCACCAAGGCCATCCGTCCCTTTACGGCCCCGGAACCGGCGTCTACCACCAGGGGCACGACGTCACCGCCCAGTGACGCACGGCGGCTGAGGTACCGCTGCCGTCGCCCGCTCAGCCGGCCGCCCGCGGCCTGGGCGCCTGGACGGCCACCGCGACGAGCGCCAGGGCCGCGAGCAGGAACACGCAGGCGGCGAGGAACGCAGAGGTCGCCCCGACCGTGAAGACGTGGGCGGCCTGGGCGGCAGGACCGCCCGAAGCCAGGCGGTTCGCCCCCGCGGTGGCCGAGCCGAAGACCGTCACCAGGATCGCGACCCCGAGGGTGCCGCCGAGCTGTTGCGTGACGTTCACCAGTCCGGACGCGGCGCCTGCGTCGCCGGGCGCGACGCGGTCGATCGCCGCTGACGTGAGTGGCACGATCGACAGGCCGTTGCCGACGGCGACCAGGAGCAGTGAACCGACCACAGTGGGGTAGTGCGACCCCGGCGTCAGCGTGGTCAGCAGCAGGAAGCCGGCGCCGGCGGAGGCGATGCCGCCGAGCATGAGAGCCTTGCCGTTGACCTTGCGTACCAGGATTTTACTGGTGAGCTGCGACATCGCGAACACCGTGACCGGCAGCGGGAGGAACGCGAACCCGGTCTGCAGCGGGCTGTAGTGCAGCACGTCCTGCAGGTATTGCGTGAGGAAGAAGAACAACCCGAAGAGGCCGGCGAACAGCAGCCCGCGTGCCACGACCGCGCTGGTTCGGCTCGTGTCGGCGAGCAGGCGCAGCGGCGTGATAGGCGTCTGCGCTGTCAGCTCGGCGCGGGCGAACGCAGCCAGCAAGGCTGCGCCTGCGACGAAGGACCCCACGGTGAAGGTGTCGCTCCAGCCGTCACTCGCGGCGCGGACGAAACCGTAGACAAGCGCGCTCATCCCCAGTGTGGACAGAAACGCGCCGGACAGGTCGAAGCGTCCACGATGGCGGGTCGTCTCCGGCAGGATCGACAGGCCCAGGACGACGAGAGCCATCCCGATGGGCACGTTGACGAACATGACCCAGCGCCACGACGTCCATTCCACCAACATGCCGCCGGCGATCAGGCCGAGTGCGCCACCGCCGACCGAGACGGACGTGAACAGTCCGATCGCGCGGACGCGCTCTCGTGGCTCGGAGAACATGGTGGTGAGGAGCGCCAGCGAGGACGGCGCAGCCACGGCTGCGCCGATGCCCTGCAGCGCCCGGGCCGCCAGCAGCAAGCCCGCGCTGGGTGCGAATCCGCCGAGCAGCGATGCGAGGGTGAAAACCGCGATGCCCAAGACGAAGGTACGTCTGCGACCGAGCAGGTCGCCGGCGCGCGCACCGAGAAGCAGCAGGCCACCGAAGGTGAGGGTGTAGGCGTTGAGCACCCACGACAAACTGGTGTCGGTGAAACCGAGTCCCCGCTGGATCTGCGGCAGGGCGACGTTCACGATGGTCGCGTCGAGGACGACCATGAGCTGGCAGGTCAAGATCACAGCCAGCACCAGGCCGGGAGGTGCACTCGCGCGGTGGCCCGGGGCGGCGCCCGCCGACGCAGCGGAGCTTGCCGCCGAGCGACGGGGCGACAGCGTGGAGGTGGAAGAAGACATGGAGAGCAGCCTTAGGAAGAAGAAGGAGGTAGAGTGGAGGGGCCCTCCGGTTACTATACGGAGGTATCCTCCGGTTAGCAAGTGGATGACGGTGGATCCCTGAGCAGACAGCGGAACGGAAAGGCGCGACAATGGCGGACGTGAGCACACCTGCCGCCGTCGGCACCCGGCCGATGCGTGCCGACGCTCGGCGCAACTACGACCGGCTGGTCGAGGCAGCGCGGGCCGTCTTCGCCGTGCGGGGCAGCGAGGCCTCCATCGACGAGATCGCACGTACGGCCGATGTCGGCGTGGGCACCCTGTACCGGCACTTCCCCCGGCGGATCGATCTCGTCGAGGCCGTCTATCGCGAGGACGTCGACACCCTCGTGGCCAGGGGCGAGGCGCTCATGACGCAGGCCGCTCCCTGGGATGCGCTGGCCCAGTGGCTGGAGGCGTTCGTCGCCTATGCGGCCGCGAAGCGGACCTTCCTCACCGAGCTGCACGAGGCGTTCGAGAAGAACCCCGACCTCGCGGTCAGCTCACGCGAGAAGATCGGTGCTGCGACCGGGCGACTCCTGGCCCGTGCTCAAGAGGCTGGAGTGGTCCGTCGGGACATCACTCAGAGCGAGCTGATGCAGCTGGTCGGTGGGATGTGCATGGCCCGGGGCGCTACGGAAGAGCAGAATCTCGGGCTGCTGACGTTCGTGCTCGACGGCATCCGCCCCCGCTGACGTCCGTACCCCCCGCGGCGAACGGGTCTCCGGTGCTGGCTTACACCGGCAGATGGTCAGTAGGCGCTCGTTCGTGCTTGCCCGATAGCGTGAGCTGTCGTACTCCTCGGGCAGGAGGGACTCCTTGCCGCCAGCACCTGACGCCTCGGCGGGAAGACCGTGACCCCTCGGCGGGAAGAACGTGACTCCTCGGCGGGAAGAACGTGACCCTCGGACGGAAGTTGATGACTCTTCGGCGGGGAGTAGCTGGGCGGGTTGTCTCTGGCATCGGTCGGCGCGTGCTGTTGGCGACGGCTCTGGCGAGCGAAATCACCGGTCGGTTCGCGCGTGCAGGCGGGGATCATGCTGTGCTCGAATAGCCGTCGTGTTCGTCCGGGTGTGGGAGTTCGAGGTAAGTGCAGAACACGTCGGGGCCTTCGTCTCCGCGTACGAAGCGAACGGCGCCTGGTCGCAGTTGTTCGCGCGTGGAGACGGCTATGTCGAGTCCCGGCTCTACCGCGACGCCGACGATGCGCGCCGCTTCATCACCGTGGACCGGTGGCGTGACGTCGAATCCTGGCAAGTGTTCTTCGACCGATGGCGTGCCGAGTACGAGGCGCTGGATCGGGAGCTCGAGGAGCTGACCGACGCAGAGCGGCTGGTCATCGAGGGCAGCCTGTAGCCGGTTCAACCGCGCAGAAGGGAACGGCAGTGCTGTTTGGGGCAGACGCATAAGTTTTCGCGCTTGCGCACGGCTCTCCGCTTGGAAGACTCCTCACCAGGGCCCCGGAGGTCGACGGGATGCGCCGCCGGCCGCCGGGGCCGCCAATGTGGTGGCGCCTGCAACCGTCGGGATTATGGGCCGGTCACCGAATGGGATTGAGCACAAGTCGACCGTGGCTCAGGGTGATCCTGGAGTGGTAGTGGTGCTCGTTGGCGCAGCAGCCATCCTCGGATATCCAGTGCATCCGGACACTGTGACCGACAGCTCGCCAACCTGTCACCGTGGCCTCCTCCTGGTGACTGAAGTGATAGAGGTCCAGCCCGTCGATCAGCCGACCGCGAGGAGAGTAGGCGACGATCACCTGAGGCCATCCGACGCCTCCGGCGGTGCAGCTATATGTGGCCACCACTTCATTGCGACCCGGCCGGAGGTGGGCATAGATGGGCTGATGCCCGATCCGGACGCAACACCGACCGGCCGCACCGAGCTCTCCTTCGAAGTCAGCGACATCCCGGCCGAGATCGATGACCTGAAACGGCGCGGCGTGGCGTTCGCCGACTACGACCTCCCCGGCTGAAGACGGTGGAGCACATCTGCGTCCTCGGCTCTGAGAGGGCCGCGTGGTTCGAAGATCCCGGCGGGGACGTGCTCTGCCTGTACGAGCTCATTCGCTAGGGTCGCCACGTCCCGGTCGGCGGCTGCCGGTCGACCGCTTCTCCCGCATTCCCTCGTCGCCCTGACGCCGCGCCGGCAGCCACTCGGCCTCGGACACCTCACAGCCGGCACACAGGAACGGCGCAGGCTGCACTCAGTCTTGCACCGCAGACTGTGAGTACCGATCGACAAGGGAGCTGTCATGAGCGAGCCGTCGTCCAGCCACCGGGCGCCCATGGCTCAGCCACGGGTGCCTGTTGGTGACACTCCGACAACCGACCTCGCCGGCCCCCGGCACGCGGCAGCTTGCGGGAGTGACGAATGACGACGATCGCCTCGCGGGCCACCCCTCCGCAGGGGAGCTGGCAGGAGCCCGAGCTCGGGCGCCGCGCCCGCCGGGACTCGGCGGTGCGTACGGCAACTGCCCTCAGCCTCTGGTCCGGGCTGCTGCTGGTCACCTACTGGTGGGTCGCCGACGGCGGCGTGCAGGACTTCGGTGGGTGGGCGAGCGGGTTGACGTCGCTCGGACGACTGACCGGCCTCGTGGCTGCTGTGCTGCTGCTCGCCCAGGTCATGCTGATGGCTCGTGTACCGATCCTCGAGGCAGCGTTCGGGCAGGACCGGCTCGCTCGGATCCACCGGCTGGTGGGGTTCACGTCGTTCAACCTCATGCTGGCACACATCGTGGCCATCACCTGGGGCTACGCCGCCGGCGAGTGGGCCAGGACGCCGGCGACACTGTGGCAGCTCGTCGTCGATTATCCCGGCATGCTGCTCGCCACCGGCGGGACGGTGTGCCTCGTCATGGTTGTCGTCACCAGCGTGAAGGCCGCGCGACGGCGGATGAGGTACGAGTCGTGGCACCTGCTCCACCTGTACGCGTACCTCGGCGCCGGCCTGGCGTTGCCCCACCAGCTGTGGACCGGCCAGCAGTTCATGTCATCACCACTGAAGACGGCCTTCTGGTGGACGATCTGGGCGATGTCCGCCGGCGCCGTGCTCGTCTGGCGGCTCGGTCTGCCGCTATGGCGCAACCTGCGGCATCGGCTGCGGGTCACGTCGGTGGTCGCCGAGGGCGGTGGTGTGGCGTCGGTGTACGTGACCGGCAGACGCCTGGAGCGGCTCGCGGTGGAGGCCGGACAGTTCATGTCCTGGCGCTTCCTGGCAGGTCCCGGCTGGACCCGTGCACACCCCTACTCGCTCTCGGCGGCTCCGAACGGCCGCAGCCTGCGGATCACCGTGCAGGCGGTCGGAGACGGCAGCGCCGCGGCCTTCGCCCTGCCACCCGGCACGCGCGCCATGGTGGAGGGCCCGTACGGGCGACTCAGCGCGCGGACGCGGACGCGACCCAGGGTGGCGATGATCGGCGCGGGCGTAGGGATCACGCCTCTGCGGGCGCTGGCGGAGGGGCTGTACTACGGGCCCGGCGAGGCGGTCCTGCTCCAGCGCTACACGAGCGAGCGGCTCTTCGGACCGGAGCTGGATGCTCTCAGCCGGTACCGGGGGCTGCAGGTGCTGGCGCTCTCCGGACATCGTCGATCGCCCGGTTCGTGGCTGGGAGACGGTGTCGGGAACGCAGACGACCTTGCACTTCTGCTCTTCTGGATCCCCGACCTGGCCGAGCGTGACGTGTTCGTCTGCGGACCCGAGCACTGGACCGACCTCGTCCGGCGTGACCTGGCGGCGGCCGGGCTCCCGTCCGGGCAACTCCATCTCGAGACCTTCGCGTGGTGACAGGACAGTGAGACGCATCGTTTTGTGGTTCGCCAGCACGGTTTCCGTGCTCGTATTGCTCTTCGGCTACCACACCTCTACCGCCGGGGTCACCGGCGCGACGGCTCAGACGGCGATCGTGTCGGGCGTCGCCAAGAACAACACAGGATCGACCGGTAGGAGCGGCTCCACGGCGTCGGCGGCTGGGAGCGGGTCAGGTGGATCTGGGTCTCGTTCGACGTCCAAGGCCGCCACCAAGGCGACGAAGACGGTCACGGGTGCCGTGGCGTCGACTCAGTGGGGTCCGGTTCAGGTCCAGCTCACAATAAGTGGGGGGACCATCACCAAGGTGGCTGTCGTCCAGTATCCCAACGGCAACCAGCGCGATGCGGAGATCAACAGTCAGGCACTGCCCATCCTCATACAGGAGACGACGAGCGCGCAGAACGCCAACATCGACATGGTGAGCGGCGCGACGGTGACCAGCACCGGCTACCTTCAGTCCCTGCAGAGCGCACTCGACCAGGCGGGCCTGTGAGCAGCGCCGTGAGAGGTACGCAGCACCAGGGCCCGCAGGCAGCCGCCGGTCCTGAACCGGCTCAGCGCCGGGTCGCCCACGTCATGGGCATGCCGATCAGCCTTGCCATCCGGGGTAGGCACGCCGAAGACGAGCCGGGCGCGGCGGCGTGGGAGAGCGCTCTTGCGACCCTCCGCGACGCCGACCAGGTGTTCAGCACGTACCGTGCCGACTCCGCCATATCCCGGCTGGCCCGCGGGGAGCTGCGGCTGAAGGACTGCCCGCCCGAGGTGGCCGAGGTTCTCGAGCTGGGCGAGCGAGCCCGCCAGGAGTCGGGTGGCGCCTTCGACATCCGGCGGCCCGGGCCCGATGGCACAGCCGTGCTCGACCCGAGCGGTGTCGTGAAGGGCTGGGCTGTCGAACGCGCCGCCCGGTTCTTCGACGCGTTGCCCGGCACCGACTTCTGCCTCTCTGCGGGCGGCGACATGATCTGCCGCGTGAAACGGCCCGGCGCAGCGCCGTGGCGGATCGGGATCGAGGACCCCAGAGACCCCGGCCGCGTCCTCGCCGTGGCCCCGCTGCGCAACGAAGCAATGGCGACGTCCGGCTCCGCGCACCGCGGCGACCATGTGGTGGACGCCCGTACGGGGCAGGCCCCGGCGCAGCTGGCGTCGGTGACGGTCATCGGGCCGGGCCTCGTCTGGGCGGACATCGACGCTACCGCCGGCTTCGCGCTCGACGCGGCCGCCGTGCGGTGGCTCGACGGACGGACCGGTCGGCGGGGACTCGTCGTGTGGTCGAGCGGCGCCACCGAGCTGTTCGGGGTCCAGCCGAGCCGATAGCGCGAGGAGTCGGGCAGCCTCGTACGCACCAGGCGGCCTCCGGCCACGCAGCCGACGTCGCCTAGCCCGACGCCTAATCGGGCGACGCTCAGTGATGCGCTGGCGGCGGCGGGCCCGGTGGTGGCCGATGACCCGGCGGCGGGGGCCCCGGCGGTGGTGGGGGAATCGTGGCGATGTCCGGGCTGGCTCCCGGCCAGACCAGCAGCACTGTGCACGGCGCATGGTCGACGACGAACCGGCTGGCACGGCCGAGACTCTTCGGGCCAAGTCGACGGCGGTCCCCGTCGCGCGCGACGATCAGCAGGTCGGCCCCGTCCGAGGCTGCGACGACCTCCCGCTCGATCCGACCGTGGCGCAGCTCGGAGGTGCACGGCCTCGCCAGCCTTTCGGCGGCGGCCGCGAGCAGCTCGCGTCCCGCCTCTGCGGTGATCGTGTCGGCCTGTACGCCGGGGTCGCGCCGGTCCCGCTGCCCGCCGCGGCCCATCAGCCCGGCGAAGGCGCCGTGCGCGACTCGCGAGATCTCCTCGTCGACGACGTACACCAAGGCGATTTCGGCGTCCGCGGGTGCCATCTCCTCGGCCGCGTCGATGCATGACTGCCACGTCCCCTCGACGACCCACACGACCACGTTCATTGCCGTCAGCCTCCGATGAGATGCATCCCGCACCACAGTCCCACGACGGAAACGACGAGCACAACGGGCACGCTCACCAGCCCGAGGCGGGTGAAGTCGCCCAACGCGGGCTCGGCGTCATGCTCGCGCAGCACCCGACGCCACAGCAGCGTCGCCAACGACCCGGCGTACGTGAGGTTCGGACCGATGTTGACGCCGAGGAGCACGGCCAACGACGCTCCGGGACCGGAGGCCGCGGTCAGCGGGATCAGCACGAGGGCCGCCGGCAGGTTGCTGATCACGTTGGCCAGTACCGCAGCGACGATCGCGACCCCGAGCAGGGCGAGCAGCGACTCCCCGCCCGGCAGGATGTGGCCGAGTCCGGTGTCCAGCCCGTTGTCGACGACCGCCCGCACGACCACGGCGAGCGCCAGCACGAACACGAGGAAGGGCACGCTGGCGGACTGTCCGATCTCGACCAGCGAGGTACGCCGCTGGACGAGAGCTCTGGCGCCCAGCACCGCCGCACCGGCGGCGGCCACCCATGCGGGGTTGACACCGATGACGGACGCGATCGCGAAGCCCACCAGGGTGAGCGCCAGCAGCGCGATCACCACGACCGGCACCGTCGGCTCGTCGGCCCGTACCGACGACTCACCTCCGGCGCCGAGGTCCGACGCGAAGAACCAGCGGAACACGACGTACTCGACCGCGACCGCGGACAGCCACGGCAGCGACATCAACGCGGTGAACCGGGTGAAGCTCAGACCCGTGGCGGCGAAGGCGAGCAGGTTGGTGAGGTTGGAGACGGGCAACAGCAGTGACCCCGAGTTGGCCAGATGCGTGCAGGCGTACACGTGCGGCCTGGGCCGGGCTCCGACGCGGGCCGCGGTCGCAAACACGACCGGCGTCAGCAGAACCACCGTGGCGTCCAGGCTCAGCACTGCCGTTATGACCGCCCCCACGGCGAAGACATAGACGAGCAGCCGCTGCGGACGCCCGCGACAGCCGCGAGCCATCCAGGCTCCGGCCGCCTGGAACAGGCCCTCGTCGGCACACAGCTTCGCCAGCACCAAGATGGCGGCCAGGAACGCCACCACCGGCCACAGCCGGCTCAGCTCGTCCTTGGTGTGCTGCAGGGAGATGGCACCGGTCGCGACGACAAGCAGAGCGGCCGGGACCCCCGCGACCGCCTCCGGCAGATCACGCGGCCGCGCCACGGCAAAGGCCAGGACGCCGAGCAGCAGAACCGTCGCGAAGGCCTCGCCAGCCCACATGCTCAGCGCTCAGCCCCCTGTACATCGGCACCGGTCCCAGGACGTCTCGTTGTCTCGAACCTACTGCTCAGCGATCCGCGAGAGCCCACCGCACGTACCCGATAGCGCTCCGCTCGTACGTGTCGCCGGCGCGACGACGGCGGCGCAAGACGAGCACACGAGGGTGGACCCGGCTCACCGGGCAGGCCCGATGCTGAGGCGCTACGGTGCAGCCCATGCCTGCGCCCTCGATGCGGTTGGTCGTTCCGCACTTCGGGGACCGTCCGTCGTGGTTCCCGCTCGTCGTCCGGAGCATGGCGAGCAATCCCGACGTCCACTGGCTGTTGTACACGGAGCGGCCGGTTGCCGACGCCCCGCCCAACGTCACCGTGCAGCTGTGCGAGTTCGAGGATCTCGCCGCCCGCATTGGTGCCCACTTCGCGTTCGAGATCTCCCTGGATCGTCCGTACAAGCTGTGCGACTTCCGGCCCGCCTTCGGTGAGATCTTCGCCGCCGAGCTGGCGGGTTACGACTTCTGGGGGCACAGCGACCTCGACGTCATCTTCGGCCGGATCCGGGACCACCTTCCGCCGGCGGCCTTCCGGGCCGACAAGATCCTCTTCCAGGGCAACTTCGCCCTGTACCGGAACACGCCGGAGGCAGCGCGCTGGTACCGCCACGAGGCGGGGAAGATCAGCTACTACGACGTGATGACCACCCCGGAGGCGCGGCACTTCGACGAGTGGGGTGGCATCTACTGGCTCCTCGACGACCTGGGTGTCCGCTCCTGGCAGGAGGAAGCCATCTTCGACCTGTCGTTCGCCGAGTACCGGACCCGAGCGGAGTCCGCGTCGAGCCGGCGGCCGAGGCGCTACGCGTGGGAGGACGGCGAGGTCTGCGAGTACACGCTGGGCCGCGGCGGGAGAGTCGAACGGCGGACGGCGCTGCTCGCCCACATCCAGAAGCGGGTGATGCGGGCACCAGGAGCAGCGGTGACCCGTGCCGACCGGTACTGGATAAACGCCAACGGCTTCAGCGCGCAGGGTCGCGTGTCGCCGTGGTCTGTGCGGGCTGCCAGGGTTCCCTGGGGACACGAGATCGTGCCGTTCTACTGGCGCCGGCTGCAGCGCAGCCTCCAGCGCTGGGCGGCTCGCAGGACCGTGTCGTCTGAACCCGACCGGGTCCCGCAAGCCACGATGGTGACCTCGCGAACCACCCGATAGTTTTGGCAGATGCCGACACCTTGGCCGTCGCTGCCGTACGAGGAGTGGAGCGCCACCGCGGACACCCTGCACGCGTACACGCAGGTACTGGGCAAGCTCGCCGCTCTGCTCGCCCCTGCGGAGCCCCAGCTGCAGCACGCCGCCCTTCGCCTCACCGCCCGCGGCTGGGAGACGCTTCCGTTGCCGGCTCCCGACGGCTCCGGCGTGCTCGTGGTCACGCTGGACCTCCGGGTGCACCAGGCGATCGCCGAGCACAGCGACGGTCGCAGCCGACACATGCGGCTCGGTCCCGGCAGAACGGTCGGTGAGGTCACGCGGGACCTGCTGTCGGCGGTGAGCGACCTCGTGGGTCCCGTGAGCATCAACCCCACGCCCCAGGAGGTTCCCTGGACGACGCCGCTCGACGCCGATGACGAGCACGGTACTTACGAACCAGGCCAGGTGGCGACGTACTTCGAGGCTGCGACCCGTGCCGCCGTCGTCCTCGCCGCCCTGCGCGCCCCGTACCGGGGACGATCCACGCCGGTCAACGCCTGGTGGGGGTCGTTCGACCTGGCGGTGAACCTGTTCTCCGGCCTGCCGGCGGAGCCGCCCTCGTCCGACTTCATCATGCGCAACGGGATGGACGCCCAAGACGTCGCAGTCGGCTGGTGGCCGGGCGACGCCCGATACTCACGGGCCGCCTTCTACGCCTATGCCCACCCCGCGCCCGCGGACTTCGGGACAGCAGGGCTCTCGCCCTCCGCCGCCCACTGGGAGCCGAGCCTCGGTGAGTACGTCCTCGACTGGGACGACGTCCGGGCCAGCCCTGATCCGCATGCGACCGCTCTGGACTTCGCCCGGTCTGCCGTACGGCATGCCTGCCTGGTGTGCGGATGGGACCCCGCCCTTGCGGCCAGTGTCGAGGGCACGCCGCCGCCTCTGGTATAGGCGGAGGGGCCCCCACGTGAACGTCATGACGTGGCGTGGGCGATGCGGTAGAAGCCCGGGACCCGCCGGGAGGCCAGGCCGTACCGGACGAGCGCCTGAGTTGTCGACAGGTCGGCCCGAAGGTGCCAGCCGCGCTCGGTGAGGTAGACAGGAAGCTCGGCAGGCTCGAAGCCGAACACGAACGGCTCGCCGGCTCGCGCGACCGAGCGCACCCAGGCTGCGGCGTGAGGGAAGTGCAACGTCTTGTCGATGAGCCGTCGGTCCACGTACGTCAGCATGAGATGGCTACCGGGTCCGGAGATGCTACGGGCCCAGCGCAACGTCGCGTCCACGGCCTGCGGGCTCAGGTAGCTGGCGACCCCCTCCCAGATGGTGAACGTCGCCAGGCCGCTCCGCAGGCCGGCATCGGTCAGGGCGTTCGCCAGCTCGTCGCGATCGAAGTCGAGTGGGACGAACGTCACCTGGTCGGGCCACGTCTCGAGCTCGCCCTCGAGGACGTGCAGCTTGGCGGCCTGCGTGTCGGGGTGGTCGACCTCGAACACCGCCAGGCGCCGCAGTTCCGGCATGCGGTAGGCGCGCGTGTCGAACCCTGCACCGAGGATGACCACCTGCTGTACGCCGGCGGACACGGCCGAGCGCAGAGCGTCGTCGATGAGACGCGTCCTGACGACCGCCGAAGGGCGGGGGCCGGGAATCCACCGGTCGAGCAGCCAGGGCAGCGCTCCCCCGACGGTGGGCAGACCGGCCGCGACCACCGCGGCCCGCAGCGATCTGTCGAGGAAGGCCACGGCCAGCGGGTCGTCGAACAGCCGCTGTCGGGCCGGGCGTCGGGACTCCAGGGCTCGGAAGAACGCCGCGTACTGCGCCGTGCGGCTCTGTTGCCCGGCGATCACCTGCTGAGCCTGCCACAGCGCTGGCCCACGCCTTCCGCCACCGTTTGCCGGGAGACTAGGCCCCAGCCAGCGAGGCTGACCGGGTTGCAAGCAGCAGCCCCACCCCGACGGCGAACGCTGCGAAGGCCCACCCGAAGCTGGTCCTGCGACCTACGAGAGCGAGCAGAGCGAGCCCGACCAGCACCTGCGCGAGCCAGTAGGCACCGCTGGTGGTGTCTCGTACCGTGAGGTACGCAGCAAGCCCCTCACCACCGACGATGCCGGCGACCAGGCCGCCGCCGAGGCTTCCCCAGGGCGCCGCGCGAGTACGCCAGAAGTACGCAGCGCACCCCACCAGAGGTCCGAAGAAGACCGCTGCGGACAACCAGAATACGACCGTCGCCGGTGCCGAGCCGAATCCTCCGGTCGCGGCCGTCGCGACGTAGCCGATCTCCGACGCCGCCAGCGACAGCACCGCACAGACACCGGAGACCCGCGCGGTCCTGCCGAGCAGGGCGACCGCGAAGGCGACAAGCACCCACGGGGCTGCCGAGTTGACGAGGGGGTGGAGCACTTCGGGCAGACGCGACTGGCCGAGCTGGGTCAGACCGCCGATGGTCAACCCGGCGACCGCCGACAGGACCACGGCCGCACCTCGGGACCTGCCGCCGACCGAGTCCTGGTTGCCGGTGATGGACGGGGACACGGCTGGCAGCGTCAAGGGGTACACAGCTGCCATCGTGGACGTCATCGCCGCCGAGCACATCAGCCTCAGGTACCGCGGTCTCCGCCTCCTGTACCGACATCGGCGTCTCACCCGGCCCGCGTCTGTTGCGAGGGGCGTGCCGGGTGCGACGATGGGGCGGATGACGACTCTCGAGGAAGCTGCCGGCGTAGGGCAAGGCGAGCACGGTCTTGCCGTCGTGGCGACCCTGCGCGCCGACGGCACCATCCAGTCCACCTTGGTCAACGCGGGCGTCCTCGCCCACCCCGTGACAGGCGACCCGGCTCTCGCGTTCGTCACCTACGGCAAGGTCAAGCTCGCGAACCTCCGGAGCCGGCCGCAGGTGACCACGACGTTTCGCGCCGGCTGGCGATGGGCGACGGTCGAGGGCGTGGCTGAGCTCGTCGGCCCGGACGATCCGCGTGCGGAGATAGGGCCCGAGCGCCTCCGGCTCCTGCTGCGCGAGGTGTTCACCGCTGCCGGTGGGGTGCACGACGACTGGGACGAGTACGACCGGGTGATGGCAGAGCAGCGGCGGACCGTCGTCTTGGTGACGCCCCTCCGGATGTACGGCAGCTGAGTCCGCCGGGGCTACCTGCGCCGAGAGGCGATCGTCCGGCTGATGGCGAAGGCGATCGCGAACGTGATCAGCGCGACGATGACGCCTACCCCGACGGCACCGCCGAAGCTTGCGCCGGTCAGCAAGGCGATCACGATGTAGATCACTCCGGCGATGAGGCCCGAGATCAGGTTTCCCTTGACGGTGGTGTTCATTTGGCTGGGCAACGGTGCCTCCTCGTGGGCGGCTGCGAATCTACCGCGGCGGCTTGCCCACCGGTGTCCGCCCCGCCGCGCGCAGCCGAGGAATGTCAGCTCCAGCCCGCGGCGGACGTCTGGCCCGTCTCGAGAGGGGAACGGGGACTTCGCCGAGAGGAGATTTCGATGCGACAGTTCCGTGCGGAGCGGGCGACGGAGCACACCTACCAGCTCGCCGAGGGTCCCGTCTGGGATGGCGTCCGGCAACAGCTGCTCTGGGTCGACATCCAGGCCGGCGACGTCCACAGAGGAGAGCTGCGGAGCTCCTCCATCGTGCCCACGGCGGTCCACCACCTGGACACCACGGTCAGCGCCGTGGTGCCTGCTCCCGACAGTCGACTGCTTGTCGCCGGCCATCACAGCGTCTACCTCGTGGATAGCGCGGGTGCGACGACCGAGGTGGCCCGGCTCGTCCCTGATGACCAGGAGCGGCGGCTCAACGACGGCAAGTGCGACCCGGCCGGTCGCTTCCTGGTGGGTACCCAGCCCCTCGGCAGCCACGTCCACGAGTTCCTGTACTCGATAGACGCCAGCCGTGGCGTGGAGGTCGTCGACGACGACCTGCACCTGTCGAACGGGCTCGGCTGGTCGCCCGACGGCGCGACGATGTACTCCGTCGACACCACGCCCGGCATGCTCTGGGAGCGGTCGTACGACGCCCGGACCGGGACGCGGGGTGAGCGTCGTGAGCTCCTCCATGTGACCGACGGCTCGCCCGACGGGATGTGCGTCGACGTCGACGGCAACCTCTGGGTCGCGATCTGGGGAGCCGGCGAGGTCCGGCACTTCAGTCCCCGCGGTGAGCTGCTCGGTGTCGTCTCGGTGCCGGCGCCGCACACGTCCTGCCCGACGTTCGCAGGGGCCGACCTCGACATCATGGTGATCTCCACCGCCGCCGACGGTCTGTCTGCCGACGAGCTGGCCGCGTACCCGGACTCCGGTGCACTGTTCGTAGCCGACGTGGGGGTCCGGGGTCTCCCCGCGGCGGCCTGGAGCGGCAATGCAGACCTGAGCGATGCGTGGCCCTTGACGGTGCCCGGACGGCAATGATGCCTCGGGGACAGCTCGGCCGAACATTCTCGCCCGCTCACCCCAGCATTCCTGCCCGCTCGACCGGGCATTTTCGCCCGCTCGGCCGGACATTCCCGCCCTCTCGACCGGACATTCCTGCCCGCTCGACCAGGAGGGGGCGGGTGGCGTGAAGCGGGGGCTCGATGGGTACGGATGCACCATCGCCGACCGAGGAGACCGCATGTCCGAGACCAGCAGCGAACACGACGTCGTCGACGTCCTCACCATCGACCACCGAGAGGCCACGTCGCTCATCGCCCAGATCTGGAGCACGCACGACCCCGAGCAGCGCCGGGACCTGGCCGACACCCTGATCAGCGAGCTGGTCCGGCACTCCGTCGCCGAGGAGATGTACGTGTACCCGGCCATGAAGAAGCACCTGCCGAACGGTGACGAGGCAGTTCAGCACGACACCGAGGAGCACAAGGAGCTCGAGCAGACCATGAAGGAGCTCGAGGGGGTCGAGCCCGACGACGCGCGTTTCGACGAGCTGGTCCGCCAGCTGGAGACGACCCTCGTCGACCACATCGACGACGAGGAGGCCGACCAGTTCCCCGAGCTACGGGCCCGCGTCCCGCGCGCGGAGCTCGTCGAGATGGCCGGCAAGGTCGAGACAGCCAAGAAGCTGGCGCCGACCCGGCCGCATCCGTCGGCACCCAACGCCGAGGTGTTCCACAAGCTGGTAGGGCCGGGCGTGGGCCTCGTCGACCGCCTCCGCGACAAGCTGACGGGACGCGCCACCGGTTAGCCCGTCATGTCGCGGGGGACGTCGCGCAGACCGTCCGGACGCGAGCCGACCGAGGCGCGTAGCGCCGTCGGGCTGCGGAAGGTGCTCGCCTGGTTCGGGCTGCTCGTGGGCGTGGCCGGGGCTGGTCTGGCGGAGCTCGTCGTCGATCCGAGGCAGCCGATCACCGCGATAGCGTGCCTGCTGATCTCGGCCGTTGCGCTGGTCGACCTCGCGGTGCTCGCGCGCCGCTGAGCGTGGTGGTCGGCCCGGTGGGAGGTGACGGTCCCGCGGTCACAGCAGGGGGCGCAGTGGAGCGAGGAGCGCCTCGGTGAACCGTCGGTGCACCCCGCGAGCCTCCCAGTCGGCCTGCATCAGCTCCCGCGCGTTCCCGAGGTCGGTGGCGAAGATCTCCTCCATCCGCTCGGCCATCGCCGGGTCGACGAACTCGACGTTGATCTCGTAGTTGCCGGTCATGCTCAGCCGGTCCAGGTTCGCGGTGCCGACCGTCGACCACTGGCCGTCGATGGTGGACGTCTTCGCGTGGACCATCGCGCCCTGGAAGAGGAAGATCCGCACGCCGCCAGTCAGCAGCTGCTCGTAGTAGCCCCGCGACAGCCAGTCGGCCACGACGTGGTTCGAGGTCGCCGGGAGCAGGAGCCGGACGTCGACACCGCGACCCGCCGCGGCCCTCAGCGCCTCCACGAAATCCCCGTCCGGGATGAAGTACGCATGGGTGAGGTACACGTGCCGCTGGGCTCGGCTGATGGCCTCGAGGTACATGGACCGGATCGGGAACATCCACTGGTTGGGAAGGTTGCGGTGTACGCGGATCCGCGGCTCCCAGTCGGCGACCGTGTCGACGAGGAGCGGGTGCCCACTGCGCTTCAGGTTCGACTTCAGGTTCCAGAAGTCGGTGAACGCTCGTTGCAGGTCCCAGACGCCGGGACCGCTGATGCGGACATGTGTGTCGCGCCACGACGTTGCGTACGCGGTGCCGACGTTGTAGCCGCCGACGAAGGCGACCCGGTCGTCGACGACCAGGATCTTGCGGTGGTCGCGCCCGTACCGGCGCAGGTCGTAGAAGCGCCACCCGGCGCCGTAAGCCGGGTACTTCAGCACATGCAGGGCCGGCGAGAACCGCTTGAAGGCCGGTGAGACGACCAGGTTGGCGAAGCCGTCATAGATGGCGTACACCTCGACGCCCCGGGCGGCGGCCCGGGTCAGGGTGTCCTTGAACTGCCTGCCGGTCGAGTCGCCCTTCCAGATGTAGGTCTCGAACAAGATCCTGTGCTCGGCGGCGTCGATCGCGGCGAGCATGTCGGCGAACAGCTCCCGGCCGAAGGAGTAGGTGGTCACCGACCCGGTGCCGACGTCGGCGTGCACCGGCGGGCTGGTCGGAAACGGCTTCGGCTTCTTGCCCCGGCGACGATAGGAGTCCACGAGCGTCAAGGACACCGCGACGACGAGCTGGGCGCCGAACAGCATCAGCAGCCCTCGTCTGGCCAGTCTGACCAGGGAGGCGACGGGCGACCTGGCGAGCGGCGAGGCTGCCCGTCGCCGCCTCAGCGGTCCTCGTGGCGGCGTCACTGGCCAAATGTAGTCGTCGTGCGGACAGATTAGGCTCCTGGCGCGGTAGTGAGCGACCGGAGCGACGTGCCCGGGCGTGTTCGGAGGACCTGTCGAGGGAGCGTCATGACCGAGAACCTGACCGGAACGCCGAAGACCGAGGCGGGCGGTGACGAGAGCACCACCACGGTCATCATCGCCTTCGCCGCCAACCTCGCCATCGCGGTGGCGAAGACCGTGGTCGCCCTCTTCACCGGGTCGGCGTCGATGCTGGCCGAGAGCGCCCACTCGTGGGCTGACACCGGTAACGAGGTCTTCCTGATCGTCGCCGACCGCAGGTCACGGCGCGAGCCCGACGACTCTCACCCGCTCGGCTACGGGCGAGAGGCGTACGTCTGGTCGATGTTCGCCGCGATGGGACTGTTCACGGCGGGTGCCGTCGTCTCGGTCTGGAACGGGGTCACGAAGCTGCTCGAGCCCGGCGGCGAGGCGTCGTACACCTGGGCGTACATCGTGCTGGCCATCGCCTTCGTGCTCGAGGGGATCTCGTTCCGGCAGGCGTTCCGGCAGACGCGCGGGGAGGCTCACGACCTCGAGCGCCACGTGATGCAACACGCCCTTGCCACGTCCGACCCCACCCTGCGCGCCGTGTTCGCCGAGGACGCGGCGGCGCTGATCGGTCTGGTGATCGCGGGCCTGGGCATCTGGCTGCACCAGCTGACCGGAGACGCCGCCTACGACGCTGCGGGCTCCATCCTCGTCGGGCTGCTGCTCGGTGTGGCAGCGGTGATCTTGATCAACCGCAATCTTCGCTTCCTCACCGGACAGGAAAGCGACCCGCGGACACGCGACGAGGTGCTGAGGCGTCTCAAGGAGATGCCGGAGGTCGAGCGCGTCACCTACCTGCGGCTGGAGTTCGTCGGTCCGCGCCAGCTGCTGCTGGTGGCCCGGATCGACCTTGCGGGGGAGCAGCCCGAGACGAGCGTGGCCTACATGCTGCGCGAGCTGGAGAACAGGGTGGAGAGCGACCCCTTCGTACGGGAGGCGTTCCTCACCCTGGCCACCCCGGAGCTGCCGAGCATCTGACGTGGTCCGGGCGAGCCAGCACTGAGGACTACACCCCGGGCGCTGCGATCGGTCCTCAGGTGGCCTGGGCGTACTCGGAGCCGGTTCGGACGCGAACAGACGCCGGTCTGCGATGCAGGGGCAACAGGCCGACCGTCACCCCCGCCACGATGGCCACCGCTGCACCGGCGACGGCGTCGAGGATGTAGTGGTTGCCGGTACTGACGATGACCGCCACGGTGAGGAGGGGGTAGAGGATGCACAGCAGGCGCACCCACCACACCCGGACCATGAGCAGGACGACCATGGCGACCCACACCGCCCACGCGGTGTGCAGCGACGGCATGGCCGCATAGGGGTTCGGGGCCGAGGTGTTGGTGGTGTCGGCGACTCCGGTGATCTCGGTCACATCGATGAACGCGCCTCCCGGCAGCAGTCGCGGCGGGGCCACCGGATAGACCCAGAAGACTGCGAGGCCGATGACGTTGATCAGGACCAGCGCGTTGCGGGCGGCCCGGTAGATCTCGGGCCAGTAGATGTAGCAGCTCAGCAGCACGAGCAGGGTGACGGTGAGGTGGGCCACCTGGTAGTACCAGCTGGCGAGGTCCGCGAGGCTGTGGTGAGCCGCGAGCCAGAGGTTGACGGGCAGCTCGCGGTTGATGCCGAGGTGGCGTTCGATCGACAGCAGCTGGAGCGCGTCGTGGAAGGAGAGTGAGCGACGAACCGCCGCGAGGTCGCGAACGCGGTCGTAGCAGAAGACGAGCACGGCGACGATGACCAGCTCGCCGGAAAGGGCGGCTCGGCGAGCGGCCCACGGTCGACGTCCGGGTGTCTCTGCGGGAGCTGGGGACAGGCTCTCAGGGGGAGCAGATATGGCCGGCACCGGGCTACTCTACCGAGTCGCTCGTACCGCATTCGAACCAATAAGCCGCGCGCCGGGCCGAAATATGCGGGTGGGTCGGCGGATACGCTGAACTCCCGTGACGAGCACCGGCGAGTCCCCCCGCCCCCGTCGTCGCGTGACCGCCGGCATCGTGGGCCTCGCGATCGCGGGACTGCTGGGCGTCGTCTGGCTGCTCCTCCCGCCCACCGGCAGCGACCTTTCCGCCCAGGTGGCACACGCCGACTTCGCCCGGGACCATCTGTGGACCCCCGTCGACCTCCGGTGGTTCGGGGGCACCGGATGGCTCAGCTACAGCATCCTCGTGCCGCCCCTGATGGCAGCGGTCGGCGTTCGCGCGGTCGGCGTCGTCGCGACCGCGGCGTCCGCCGGCCTGCTGGGTCTGCTGCTGAGCCGCTGCCGGGTGCCTCGGCCGGGGGCGGGGGCGGCGGTGGGAGCCGTCTGCCTCGCGGCGAACCTCGTGGTGGGACGGCTGACCTTCGCCGTCGGCACCGCTGCCGCCCTGGTGACGCTGCTCTCCGCCACGTGGCAGCACCGGTCGCGGTGGCTCGTCCTGGCCGTCGGCCCGCTCGTGGCGTGGGCCGCAAGCCCGCTGGCGGCGCTCTTCCTGGGCGTGGCCGCCGCAGCGCTGGTCCTCCAGGGCCGGGGGACGCGCCGCGAGGGCGGCGTCCTCGGCGTGGCCGTACTGGTCGCCCTGGCGGGATCTGTCTGGCTGGGCCAGGGCGGGTACATGCCCGCGCCCGTCGACCGCGGCCTCGCCGGCATCACGGCCTGTGTCCTCCTGGCGGTCGTCACCCGCTACCGGCTCGTTCGGGTCGGGGCGCTGCTGACAGCCGCGGGGATCGCGCTCGCGGTCACGCTGCGTACGCCGGTGGGGATGAACGCCCTGCGGCTTCCCGAGCTCTTCGCGCCCGCCGTCGCCGTGGCGACCTCCCGGCTGCCGATGCGATGGGTCGTGCCGGCTGTGGTGGCCGCGGTCTGCTGGCTGCCGCCACTCACCTCCGACGACATCACCGCCGTCGGCGAGCCGAGCAACGCGTCCTCGTACTACGACGAGCTGACCGCGGAGCTGCAGCGCCTCCCGCTCAGCGGGCGGGTCGAGATCCCGCCCACGCTGCAGCGCTGGGAGGCGGTCTACGTGGCCGATCGGGTGCCGTTGGCCAGAGGCTGGATGACCCAGCTCGACGACGGCTACAACTCCTTGTTCTTCGACGGCGTCGTGGACGCGTCGAGCTACCGGCGCTGGCTGCGTGACAACGCTGTCCAGTACGTCGCCGTCTCCGACGCTGCGACGGCCGAGGCGGGACGGGCAGAAACGGCGCTCGTCGACGGGGGGCTGCCGTTCCTGGACCGGGTCTGGGCGGGCAGGCACTGGACCGTGTACCGGGTCGTGCCGGCGGGGTCCATCGTCACGGGCGCACGTTTGCTGTCGCAGGACGCCGCCTCGGTGACCTTCCGCGTCGGCGAAGCACGCACGGTGCTCGCCCGCGTTCGCTGGTCGCGGTGGCTGACCCTCGCCGGTCCTGGGGGCTGCCTGCGCCGCCAGGGGACCTGGACCGACGTAGTGGTGCAGCGGCCGGGTACCTACCGGCTCGGGAGCGCTCTGGCACCTGGGAAAGGTCACCGGGTATGTACGGCGACGTAGGTGGCCAAGGGCCGACTCAGCAGCGGGGTCAGTCCGTGCGAGCGGGGTCAGCGGCTCGCACCGCGTCGTCGACGGCGGCCCAGGCGGACGCGGCGGCCCCGCGGAGAAGGTGGACGTCCTGGCCGGCCGTGAGCATCCGCATCCCTCGACCCGCCCAGTGCGTCGCCATCTCGGTGTCGGAGCAGTGCAGTCCGCACACGATCCCGGCGGCCCGGCAGGCGTCCGCGATGTGCTGGATCAGCTGCTCGATCTCGCTGGACTCGCGGTAGGTCCCGCGCCCGTAACCGCAGCCCAGCGCCAGGTCGTTCGGACCGATGTAGACGCCGTCGACGCCCGGGACCCGTACGATCTCGTCCAGCGCGTCGACGCCGGCCCGGGTCTCGACCATGACCAGGCACACCACTGCGGCGTTCTGCTCGGCGGGAGGCAGGACACCTCCCGACCGGACGTCCGCCCACATCGGCCCCCAGCTGCGGTCACCTTCAGGCGGGAACCGGCAGGCCGCTGCAGCCCGCCGGGCGTCGTCCGCGCTGTTGACCAAAGGGACGACCACAGCACTCGCCCCGATGTCGAGGGCTCGCATGATGCCCGCCGGCTCGTTCCACGGCACGCGGACGACCGGGGCGCGCCCGGCTCCGCGCATCGCCTGGACCATCGACGGCAGCACGCTGAACGTGGCAAGCCCGTGCTGCAGGTCGACACAGACGTAGTCGAAGGCGGTAGCGGCCAACAGCTCCGCCGTCGGGCCGTCGGCCAGGCTGCTCCACAGTCCGAAGGCGGGCCGGTCCTGGCGCCATAGGCTGCGGAGGTGCTCGCTGGAGCCGGACGTGATGGTGTCAATGGTCATCGGCGACATCTCCCGGGGTCGATTTATACGACGGAAGTGTGCCAGCCCGGGACCGCCGCAGGTCTCTCGGCTCAGTACCAGTAGTTGTCGACGTCGGACCGCGGATAGACGGTCTCGCAGGGATGCCCTTGTGGTCGACGTCCATCTGGTCGGGTTGTCCGTGCAGACCCCAGTAGTCGACCGTGCTGAACCTCTCAGATTGCTCGGTCAACGAGTAGGCGATCCGCAGGCCACGCGGCCGCTCTTGGCTGAATGAGCAGCACTTGGCCGCGTCATCGGCCGGTGAGGTCGGCGTCGGGAGCGTGTCTCGAGGCAGCAGACGTACGGACATCGACCCGTGCCCTATGCGCGGGGGGCTGTCCGCGACTAGCATCTCCGCGTTGCTGTACAGGTCGGATGAGTCGGTGGTCGAGGTGGGCATGAGAACTGTGGGCAGGCGCAACGCACGGTTGGCAGCTGTGGTGGCCGCGGTCCTGGCAGGCGCGAGCCTGCCGGCCAGCGGCATAGCAGCTTCGTCACACAAACCGCAGCACCTCTCGGCGGTGATGAGGCACCTCAACGCCACGGCGCACGCGAAGGCTGCGGAGGGCGGCGACGACGATGCGAGTGACGTCGCCGCACGCGCGGAGTACGAAGCCGCCATCGAGTCCGCGCCCAGCTACCGGGTCGATGCCAGGCAGCTGGCCGGAGCTCAGCACAGCGCCGCGCGGTTGCCGGCCTCAGGCCACCGGTGGCGCGCGCTCACCGACCGTCCCTTCCTCAACGACCCCGTTCCCGGTTACGGGCCCGAGGTGTACTCCAACTACGGCAACGGCTACGGCGTCGTGACCGGCCGGATCACCGGCCTCGCCACGTCAGGGGCCGCGGTCTTCGCCAGCTCGGCAGACGGAGGGGTCTGGAAGTCGACGGACCGAGGTGCCCATTGGGCCTCGTTCTCCAACGGGCTCCCTCGCCTGGCGACCGGTGCCATCGAGACGAATCCCGCCGACGGATCCGTCTGGGTGGGGCTCGGGGAGGCGAACCAGGCCTTCGAGAACCTCCCCGGATTCGGCGTCTACCGGTTGGCCAAGGGCGCGCATCACTGGGTACGGGTCGGCGGCTCGGAGCTGATGAGCCGGGGGGTCTTCCACATCCACTTCATCGGTCGGTGGGCCTTTGCCGCCACCGACCACGGCCTCTACCGGCACTCGCGGACCAGCACGTCGCGTCGTTGGCATCGGGTGCTGCACCCCGACCCCAACCCGACCCACAGCCTGTACCGGACATCCCCGATCTCCGACGTCGTCGCGGTGCCGGGTCACGGCGGCAAGGTCGTCATGGCAGTGGATGGGGACGTTGGCAGCGGGGTGGAGCCCACGACGCGTTACAACGGCTTCTACGTCTCTCACCACTGGGGTGCAGCAGGAACATTTCACAAGATCTCGCCGCGCGGTGACATCAACGCCAAAGAGATCGGTCGGGTGACCCTCTCCGGCACGAGGTCCGGAGGTCCGCTCTACGCGGTGGTCGAGGACTCGAAGACGGAGGATCTCGTGGGGGAGGGCGTGTTCGTCTCCCGTACGGGCTCGCCGGCCGGCCCCTGGAACCTGATCGCCGATGTCGCGAAGCTCGCGAAGTCCGGGTCCGCTCTCTCACCCGACCCGACGCTGTACCACCCGGGCGTCCAGTCCTGGTACAACCAGTACGTCAAGGTCGACCCGGCCCACCCCAACCACGTCTACCTGGGGCTGGAGGAGATCTTCGAGACCACCAACGGCGGCCGCAACTGGTTGGCGATCGCGCCTTACAACCCGCCGTGCGCAGGCACCAAGCCGTATACCTGTCCGTCAACGGTGCATCCGGACCAGCACGCCATCACCTTCTCGCACGGTCAGATGTACGCCGGTAGCGACGGAGGGGTCTGGCGACGCTCCATGAGCGACCACCGGGCTGCGGGATGGAAGAACCTGAACGCCACGATCCACACCGCGCAGTACTACTCAGCCGACTCCGGCCGCGTCAGCTCTGGCGGAACCGCTGTGTACGGCGGCCTGCAGGACAACGGTTCGTCACTGTTGCGCCCGAACGGCAGTCTCGTCCAGGAGTTCACCGGCGACGGCGGCGACATCTTGGTGAACCCCCGTAACGCCGCGGACGTGATGAACGAGTACGTGTACCTCGACGTCACCACGTCGACGAACTTCGGCAGACACGACGTCGAGATCTCGCCGTCGTGTGGGGCGTTCGTCTCGCCTCCGGCCACCTGCGACGAGAACCCGCTGTTCATCGCGCCCATGGAGCGGGACCCGCATCAGGCGCGGCACGTCGTGGTGGGTGGTCAGTACGTCTGGCAGTCGTACAAGGGATGGAACACGCGGTGCTCCGCCTCCGCGTGTGACTGGAAGATCGCGCACGACGTCGGCTCTCCCGGTCCCACCGAAGCCACCTCGGCGATCGGGGTCGACCGCTCGACGATCTACGCCGGGTGGGTCGGCCAGCTCGATCCGCACCCCGGCATCCCGTTCACCCGGGGCATCTCCACCAACGTCGGCGGGCACTGGCACGAGCTGTCGATGAAGGGGCTGCCCAACAGGTACATCACCAGCCTGACCGTCGACCCGAGCAACGCCAGGCACGTCTACGCGTCGTTCGGCGGCTTCTTCGCCACCATCTTCCCAGCGGGCAAGTTCGGTCACGTGTGGGAGTCGACCAACGGTGGCAAGAGCTGGAAGAACATCAGCGGCAACCTGCCGAACGCTCCGCTGCACAAGCTCGTCATCTGGCACCACCGGCTCGTCGTGGGAGGCGACGTCGGCACCTTTGTCGCCGGCATGCACGGGGGCACGTGGCAGCGGATGGGACGCAGCCTGCCTCACGTCACTGTCTGGGACCTGAACGTGGCTCCGGGTGGGCGCTACCTGATCGCGGCGACGCACGGTCGCGGTCAGTGGGCGCTGCACGCGGGTTAGCCGACGTGGACGGAGGCGCCCCGGGTCGGGGGTGCCTCCGCCGTCCACAAGGCTCAGGAGGGTAGGTGCCCGTCGATGCGTGACGGGAACCGCAGGGTGAGGTGTGTGTACCCGCGAGCCGTGACGGTGACGGTCGCCGATCGATGCTCACGGGGCGCACGCGCACGATCCAGCCTCGACGTGACGGTGTATCTGCCTGGGTTCAGCTGCACGGTGAGCCTGCCGTCGGCACCGCTGTCCACCGTGGCGGCGACCGTGCGGCTCCCGACCGCCGTCACCGTGACTGTCGCGGCGATCGGCCTGCTCGGGCAGCGATTACCCGCCGGCGCGATCGGGCAACCCGGCGAAATCAGCGTACGAACGAGAATCCCCCCGGTCGGGAGTTCCGACCTCGTCTGGTCACCTGCCTGACTCGGCCCCGTCGACGCGCAACCCGCCACGAGGAGGCCGACCACGGCCGCATACATACCCTTCCTCACGACCACTTCGACGGGGTTCACCGCCTTCGGGTTCCTTGCCCGCTTCGGGACTTCGTCACGTGCTCTGCCTACCGCTCGCTTGACCCCTCCGGCGCACCCGGGTCGGCCGCGCCCTCGCGCTCGTCGCGGTCGGCCCACTCGAGCAGGGGGTCGAGTGCGAACACCGCGTCGTCGATGCCGGCGTGCAGGTCACCGAGCTCGGCGAACCGGACAGGAACCGTCGTCATGGTCAGGTCCTGCGGCAGCACGTCGTCCACCTCCTCCCAGCGCAGCGGGGTGGAGACAGTGGCGGCCGGGACACCTCGCACGGAGTAGGCGGCCGCGATCGTGTGGTCACGGGCGTTCTGGTTGTAGTCGACGAAGAGCATGCTCGGGTCGCGGTTCGTACGCCACCAGGCCGTCGTGACGTCGTCCGGTGCCCGTCGCTCGACCTCGCGGGCGAACGCCAACGCGGCCCGGCGCACGTCCGGGAAACCCCACTGCGGGTCGATCCGCACATAGACGTGCAGGCCTGCGCCTCCCGAGGTCTTCGGCCAGCCGACCGCTCCGAGCTCGTCCAGCAGCTCGTGTACGACCGACGCGACCCGACGGACCCGCGCGAAGTCGCACAGCGGCATCGGGTCGAGGTCGATGCGCCACTCGTCGGGCTTCTCGGTATCGGCGCGGCGGGAGTTCCACGGGTGGAACTCGACGGTGGACATCTGGACGGCCCAGATGACACTGGCGAGTTCGGTGACACAGAGCTCGTCGGCGTTGCGGTTGTAGCGCGGGAAGTGCACCCGGACGGTCTCGACCCACGGCGGCGCGCCCGAAGGAAGACGCTTCTGGTGCACCTTGTCGCCGCTGAGCCCGGTGGGGAACCGGTGCAGCATGCACGGCCGCTCGCGCAGGGCCCGGACGATGCCGTCGCCGACGCTGAGGTAGTAGTTGGCGAGGTCGAGCTTGGTCCGACCCCCGACCGGGAAGTAGACCCGGTCCGGGTTCGTCAGCCGGATGGTGCGGTCGCCGACCTCGAGCTCGACGGCGGGGGACTTGCCAGCGGGCGCCATCGGCCAAGCGTCTCAGACGTCAGTGCAGCACCACCGGAACGGTCGCGTCCTCGTCGCTCGGCGCTGCCGACTGTCGCCGCCGGGGCAGCATGAGCGCGGGAACGAGGGTCAGGAGCACCAGCGCCCACGCGACCCAGTACGTCTTGGCGAACGCGCCGCCCGCATCTGCCGTGCTGGTGACGCCCTTCAGGTGGTTGGTCAGCAGCACCGACATCACGGCAACACCCACCGAGCTCGCGATCTGCTGGGTGATGTTGAGCAGAGTCGACCCGCGAGCGACCTGGTGGGGCGTCAGCGTGCGCAGCGCCGCCGTGAACAGCGGCATCATGGTGGCGCCCATGCCCAGCCCCATCACGACCAGCTCGGCGATGAGCAGCCCGTAGGACGTGTCGGAGGTGACCTGGGTCAGCCCGAACATCCCGACCAGGATGATCACCAGCCCGACCGGGACGATGCGGCCGATGGGGATCTTGTCGGTGAGGGCACCTGCGATCGGCATCGTCAGCATCGCGCCGATGCCCTGAGGGGCCACGAGCACGCCTGCGGACAGCGCGGACTCGTGACGGATCTGCTGGAAGTACGTCGGCACGAGCAGGAGACCGCCGAAGAAGGCCGCCGCGAACAGGAACATCGTGATGATCGAGATCGTGAGGTTGCGGTCCTTGAACAGTCTCAGGTCGAGAAGCGGGTGCTCGGGCCGGAAGGAGTGCTGCACGAAGGCGAGCATCAAGGCGATGCCGATGAGCATCGACACCCAGACCTTGGGTGCCGAGACGGTGCCCTCGCTGGGGATGGACGAGACGCCGAACAGGAACAGGGCCAGGCCTGGGGACAACAGCAGCATGCCGAGGAAGTCGAACGACTCCGAGGGCTCCGGCGAGTCCTTCGGCAGCGCGAGCGAGGAGTACACGAGGGCGATCACGCCGATCGGGACGTTGATCAGGAACACCCAGTGCCAGCTCGCCACCTGGATCAGCCAGCCGCCAAGGATCGGCCCGAGAATGGGGCCGAGCAGCATAGGTACTCCGAGAATGGCCATCAGCCGACCCATCCGATGCGGCCCGGCCGCCCGGGTCATGATCGTCATGCCGACCGGCATGAGCATGCCGCCACCCAGCCCCTGGAGCGCCCGGAACGCGATCAGCATGTTGATGCTGTTCGCGGTGGCACACAGCGCCGACCCGGCGGTGAAGAGCACCAGGGCGAGCATGTAGAGGCGCTTGGTGCCGAACCGGTCGCCGGCCCAGCCGCTCATGGGGATGACCGTTGCCAGCGCGAGCGTGTAGGCGGTGACGGTCCAGGCGACGTGCGCGTAGGAGACGACCTCGCCCGGGCCGCTGAACACCTTCTCAAAGGTGGGGAGCGCCACGTTGACGACGGTGATATCGAGGATCGACATGATGGCGCCGAGCACGACGACACCGGCCACCTTCAGCACGGCCGCGTCGATCTTGTCGGGGAGCCCCGCTTCACTTGTTGCAGTCATCGGCCTCAGCTTCCGCTAGATGTTCACCGCTCGACCTACTGACCGGGAGAAGGACGCGAACTCATCGAGCAACGAACGTCGAGAAACGACACGTCATAGCCTAGAAGGTGATGGCGACACATTTTTCTTCCCGCGGGACAGGGGCAGTTTCCACCCGGCCGTGTCAGGGCCGGGTCATCGCCCAACCCATCGGGGCTGCCTCTTCTCCGCGAAGGCCCGGGGACCTTCTCGGGCATCGGCGGACACGAGCATCGCCTGGTAGGCGGGCAGACTGCCCCCGCGCATGAGCCGGTAGGCGTCGTCGATACCCGCCGCCGCGGTAGCCGCCAGGATCTCCTTGACCGCAGCGACCGCTAGCGGGGCGGCGGCGCAGACGGCTCGGGCGAGCGACATCGCCTCGTCGACGAGGTCACCGGCGGATGCCACACGGTTCGCCAGCCCCCACCGGTACGCCTCGTCGGCGCCCATCCGGCGACCGGTGAGCAACATCTCCGTCGCGATCACCGTGGGGAGCCGGCGGGGGAGCCGCAGGATGCCCCCCGCGTCGGCCACCAGGCCCAGGGTCACCTCCGGTAGCGCGAGCTCGGCGTGCTCGGCGAGCACCATCAGGTCCGCGGCGAGCGCGAGCTCGAAGCCGCCGCCGAGGGCAAGACCGTTGACTGCCGCGATGACAGGCTTGGTCAGCGTCGAGAGCTCGGTCAGGCCGGCGAACCCTCCGGGGCCGTGGTCGGCGTCGATCGGCTCCCCGGCGGCGGCCGCCTTGAGGTCCCAGCCCGCGGAGAAGAACCGCTCGCCCGCACCGGTCAGGACGGCCACCCGTAGCCGGTCGTCGTGCTGCAGACGGTCGAACGCGGCATACAGCTCCAGACTCGTGGCGACGTCGATCGCGTTCGCCTTCGGCCGGTCGACGGTGACGACCAGGACGGGGCCCTCGACGTCGAGGCGTACGCTCATCCGGCTTCCTCCAGGTCGTTCGGCCGGGAGCCGATGTCGTCGGCTGCCGTGTAGAGCCGGATCAGGGCGTCGACCGCCACCACCGAGTCGGGCCTGACAAGCAGAGGGTTGACCTCTACCTCCATCAGTCGGTCCGCATTGGACATCGCGTACGCGACGACGGCCGAGACCGCCTCGACGACGCCGTCCACGTCACCCGACCTCCCGCGGAACCCGTTGAGGAGGGGCCAGACGGCCAGGGAACGCAGCGCGTCGCGGACGTCGCGGCTCGTCGCCGGCAGCAGCAGGGTCACGGTGTCGTCGACCAGCTCGACCAGCAGCCCGCCCGCTCCGATGGTCAACGTGAGACCGAACGCCGGATCGCGCTGCACGGCGACGATGAGCTCGGCAATGGCCCCCTCGACCATCTGCTCCACCAGGAACCTGTCGCTCAGCGCGGACATGGCCGCCGCCGCCAGCTCGACCGCCGGCTCGGAGGTCAGACCCAGCCGCACGCCGCCTTGCTCCGACTTGTGCGCGAGCGTCGGCGACACGGCCTTCACGGCTACCGGAAAGCCGACCCGCGTGGCGAGCGCGCCCACCTCTCCGAGACGAACCACCGAGCCGGGGGGACCGGCACCCCGAACGCCTGCAGCGCCCGCTTCGCCGACGCCTCGTCCAGCTGGTCCACGCGGCGCGCTACGGGCGTGGTGGTCGGCTCGGCCAGCGGCGCCATGCGGTCGACACGAGTTTGCGCCCGACTCACAGCATCGGCGGACACGATGGCCTCGAGGCAGTCGGAGATTCCCTGCATGGGCGCGATGCCGGCGTCGAGGAGCCGCCTGCCGACCTCCTCCGGCAGGCACTCCGGCAGGGAGCTCACCACGCAGGCGCGTGACGCGACGGCTCGCTGCGCGGACAAGAAGGCGCGGAGCGTCGTCTCGTACCCGGCTGTGTCGCACCGGTCCGCTCGGGGGAAGTCCAGGACGAGGAGATGACAGTCCGCACCGGAACCGAGGAACGCCGAGAAACAGTCGGTCTGCGCCTCCTGGTCGCCCCAGATGTACGTGTGGTAGTCGAGCGGGTTCGAGACGGCGACCCGGTCACCCAGCACCGCCTTCAGGCGTTGTGCCGTGGGCCGGTCGAACTCCGGGAGCGTCACGCCCATGGGCTCGGCGAGGTCTGCGACGTGGGCCGCCTCGCCGCCGGAGCAGCTGGCCGACGCGATGCGCGTTCCAGGCAGACCGCCGTGGACGTGGAGCAGCTTGAGGTGCTCGACGAAGGCTTCGATGCGATGTACCCGGACGATGCCGAACCGTCGGAACAGGGCGTCGCACAGTACGTCCGGGCCGGCGAGGGAGCTGGTGTGGCTCAGGGTGGTCCTGGCGCCCAGACGCGACGATCCCGACTTGAGCACCACGATCGGGACGCGGCGACGCAGGGCGGTCATCGCGAGACGTGACAGCCGGGAGATGTCGGGCATGTCCTCGAGGTGAAGGCCGATCGCCGTGATGCGCGGATCGTCGAGCAGCGCCTCGACGACATCGAGAACACCTGTGACAGCAGCGTTGCCCACGGAGACCAGCTGGGCGAGCGGCAGGCAGCGGCGCTGCATGGTGAGGTTCTGGCCGAGGTTGCCGCTCTGCACGACGACGGCGACGCCCCGGTCGACGCGTTCGCCACCGTGCTGCTCGGGCCACACGGCCGCGCCGTCGAGGTAGTTCACGAAGCCCAGGCAGTTCGGCCCGATGAGAGCCATGCGGCCGGCCGCGGCGACCAGGTCGCGTTGCAGCCTGGCGCCACGCGCGCCGTCCTCCGCGAACCCGGAGGCGTGGCAGACGGCACCGCCGGCACCCATCCCCGCGAGCTCTGACACCACGCCGACGGAGCGCTCTCGCGCGACGGAGACGAGGGCGGCGTCGGGGACTCCCGGCAGCTCGGAGAGGTCCCTCAAGCACGGCAGACCGCCCATCGTCTGCCGGGTCGGGTGCACGGGCCAGATGGCGCCGTCGTACCCGATCGCCCGGCAGGACCGGACGGCCGCCTCGGCGGCGGCACCGCCGACCAGGGCGATCGACCGGGGCGACAGCAGCCGGCGCAGGCTTGTGTTCACGGCCGTCTCACGCGCCCAGTGGACGCAGCATCGACCGGGAGATGATGTGGCGCTGGATCTCGCTCGTGCCGTCCCAGATGCGCTCGACCCGGGCGTCGCGCCAGAAGCGCTCGATCGGCAGCTCGGTCATCAGCCCCATGCCGCCGAAGATCTGGACCGCACCGTCGGTGATCCGTCCCAGCGCCTCCGAGGCGTAGAGCTTCGCCATGGCCGCATCGGAGTCGGTCATGGTGCCCTGGTCCAGTTTCCACGCGGCCCGCAAGGTCAGGAGCTCCGCCGCGTCCAGCTCCGTCGCCATGTCGGCCAGCGGAAAGCCGACACCCTGGAAGCGTCCGATCGGCTGGCCGAACTGGACCCGTTCGGCCGCCCATGCCGTCGTCATGTCGAGCACCCGGCGGGCGCGCCCGACACTCGAGGCGGCGACCGTGAGGCGGCTGGCGCCGAGCCACTCGCCCATCAGGTCGAAGCCGCGGCCCTCGTCGCCGAGGCGGGCGGTGACCGGTACGCGGCAGCTCTCGAACGACAGCTCACAGTGGTGGTAGCCGCGGTGCGAGACGCTCGCCGAGCCGCGCGTGACCGTCAGGCCGGGGGTGTCGACGTCGACGAGGAAGCCGGTGATCAGCTTCCGAGCGCCGCCGGCGGTCTGTTCGCTGCCCGTGGCGGCGAACAGGATGACGAAGTCTGCCCGGTCGGCGTTGCTGATGAAGTGCTTCGTCCCGTCGATGACGTACTCGTCACCGTCGCGCACTGCTCGACACGTCATCGACCTCACGTCGGAGCCTGCGCCCGGCTCGGTCATCGCCAGACAGTCGTACCGCTCACCGCGGATCGACGGCAGCAGGTACCGCTCTCGCTGCTCGCCCTCGCAGGCGAGCAGGATGTTGCTGGGCCTGGCCACCAACCACTGCAGCGCATAGCTGGCCTTCCCGAGCTCCCGCTCGACGAGGGTCATGGCGACCGCGTCGAGCCCGCCGCCGCCGAGCTCCTCGGGCATGTTCGCGGCGTAGATCCCCGCCTTCAGCGCCCTCGCCCGGATCTCCTCCACGAGCTCGGCCGGGACGTCGCCGAGGCGCTCCACCTCGTCCTCGTGCGGGTACAGCTCGGTGGTCACGAAGCGGCGAACCGTCTCGACGATCGACCGCTGCTCGTCGCTGAGCTCGAAGTCCATGGTTCCTTCCTAGTGGCGAGGGATGCGAAGCGGCCGGCCGACGGCCGACGGTAGGGGCAGGGAGGCGTGAGCCCGGTGGACGGCATCGATGCGCTCCGCGAGCTCCCGGGGCATCGGAGCCGACTTCCCGGCCCCCATGTCGACATGGACCAGCATCTGCTCGGCCGCCGCGAGCAGCACGTCGCTGTCGCCGAGGAACATCTCGTGGAAGATGTGCACGCGCTTCTCGTCGGCGTCCAGCACACGCAGCGTCATGGTCAGGCGGTCGCCCTCGCTCGCCTCGCGGCGGTGGTGGAGGTGCGTCTGGACCGTGTACAGGGATGAACCGGCGGCCCGGTAGTCGTCGTCGATGCCGACGTAGCGGAAGAACGCGTCGGCGTTGTCGCCGAAGGCGAGCAGGTAGCACCACTCGCTCATGTGGCCGTTGTAGTCGACCCAGGCCGACAAGACGGTGGCGGAGTGCAGCCGCAGGGGAGCGGGAACCTGCTGCTCAGGCACGGGCACCAACTCCGCGGCCGAGGTGGGACGGTCGGGGCAGCCCGGCGTGAGCCGCGACCATGGCCCGTACGCGGTGCTGCCGGTCGGCGGGCAGCGCAGTGGTCACACCGCGCGCGGTGTCGACGTGGAGGTACAGGGACTCGCCGGTGGCGGCCACGTCGCTGCCGTCGCGGACCAGCTCTGTGTACAGGTGCACCGACTTGGCGCTCGCCGCCAGCACGAGCGTCGTCGCGGACAGCGCCTGCCCGAGGCCGCACTCGGCGAGGTAGCGGATGTGGTACTCCACCGTGTACAGCGACGCCGCCGTCTGCTCGCGGTACTCCCGGCTGAGGCCGAGCGCTGCGAACACCACCTCGTTGGCGTCGCTCAAGGCGATGCCGTAGCTGGCGTCGTGCATGTGGCCGTTGTAGTCGAGCCACTCGGCGGGCACCGTGGTCCGGTACCCGGCGAACGGGCCGGGCTGGTCATCCATCGGGTGGCCGGTGTTTGTCGAGGAGGAGCAGAAGGTCGACGAGGAAGGCGTCGCGGCGTGATTCGAGGTCGTTGACGGTGTGTCCGGCGGCTTGTGTGGTGGCGCCGGCGATGAGGCGTTCGCGGAGTTGGGGGGTGAGCTCCGGTGCTTCGAGGCGGGTCCAGGGTTCGAGGAGGGCGGGGCCGAAGTGGTCGAGCATGTGGGCCATGCCGCCGGCGCCGCCGGCGAGGTGGAAGGTGAGGATGGGGCCGGCTTGGGGCCAGCGCAGGCCGGGGCCGTAGCGGATGGAGTCGTCGATCTGCTGCACGGTGGCCTGTCCGGTGTCGACCATGTGCAGGGCTTCGCGCCAGAGGGCTTCCTGTAGGCGGTTGCCGACGAACCCGGGTACCTCGTGGTCGAGGGTGAGGGTGACCTTGCCGGCGCAGCGGTAGAACGCCTCGGCCCACGCGACGGTGTCGGGGTCGGTGGCCTTGCCGGGCACGACCTCGACGAGGGGGATCAGGTAGGGCGGGTTGAAGGGGTGACCGACGACGAACCGGCCGGGGGTGTTACAGCCGACGGCCATCTCGGTCATAGCGAAGCCGGAGGTGCTGGAGGCGACCACGACCCCGGGCGCGGTCGCGGCGTCGATGTCGGCGAGCAACGCGACCTTGTTGACGAGTACCTCGGGTGCGGACTCCTGGACGAAGTCGGCGGCGGAGAGCGCGTCGGTCAGGGTCGGCGCGAACCGGAGCCTGTCGGGGCTCGCGTCGGGGCGCAGGCCGAGCCGTTGCAGGAACGGCCACGCCCGGTCGACCAGTCCACGCAGCCGGTCCGCGGCGTCGGGGCCGGGGTCGAAGGCGACGACGTCGTAGCCGGTCCGTAGGAAGTGGGCGGCCCAGCCGCCGCCGATGACGCCGGTGCCGATGACGGCGACGGTGCGTACGGCGTCGGGCGCCGGGCGGGTCGGACGGCTCACCAGCCGACCTGGTCCAGTCCCTTGAGCCCGAGGATGCGGCGGGTGTCGTCGGGGGTGGCGACCTCCAGCGACAGCTCGGCGAGGATCCGCCGGATCTTCGCGACCTGCTCGGCGTTGGACTCCGCCAGCCGGCCCCGGCCGATGAACAGGCCGTCCTCGAGGCCGACGCGCACGTGTGAGCCCATCACGGCCGCGACAGTGACCATGTCGAACTGGTGCCGGCCGGCGCCGAGTACCGACCACTCGTAGGAGTCGCCCAGCAGCCGGTCGGCGGTGGACTTGAGGTGGGCGAGGTGCTCGACCTCGGCGCCGATGCCGCCCATCACGCCCATAATGGTCTGCAAGAAGATCGGCGGCTCCACCAGCCCCGCGTCGAGGTAGTACGCCAGCGTGTACAGGTGTCCCACGTCGTAGGCCTCGTACTCGAACCGTGCACCGGTCTGCGGGCGGACATCGCGCAGCATGTGCTCGATGTCGGCGAACGTGGACACGAACGGCTCCACCCGTGTGCTCTCCAGGTACGGCTCCTCCCAGTCGAACTGGAACTGCCCGGCGTACTTGGCGATCATCGGGAAGCTGCCGTAGTTGAAAGTCCCCAGGTTCAGCGTGCACAGCTCCGGCTTCAGCTCGTAGATCACCCGCAGCCGATCCGCCACCGACATCCCGGTCCCGCCACCACTGGTAAGACTCACCACCGCGTCACAGGAGTCCTTGATCGCCTTGAGGTACTCCAAGAACACCGCCGGCTCAGCCGTCGGCCTGCCGTCTCGCGGATCGCGCGCATGCAGATGAATCACCGACGCGCCCGCCTCCGCCGCCGCCACCGACTGGGCCACCACGTCCTCCACCGAGAACGGCAGGTGCGGCGACATCGTGGGCGTATGCCCCGACCCCGTGATCGCGCACGTGATGATCACCTTGCGAGGCTCCGCCATCAGGTCCTCCTGTAGCTCGTGTCGTCTCGAGGACGCCTCACCATCGCGCCATGCGAACGGTCGTCGCGCCACGTGGGCATGCTCCCTCTGGGCCAAAGCCTGCCACGCAAGCGCCGGAATGTCGCGGGGGGATCCGTCCCCAGCATCACCGCGCCGCGGACGTCCTCGTCCTACGGCGTTACGACGGCCGCGGAGGCGCGCTGTACCGCGTGGCTAGCTCGTCATCGCGGCGCGCACGTCGGAGGCCGCCTCGATCGCGACCGCGCCGAGCGCCGCGAACCGGGAGACGGGCACCCGGTTCACAGGTCCCCAGATGCTGAAGACGGCCAGGGGTCGCTCGCCCCGGGCGTCGAGCACCGGGGCGGAGACGCCGTACAGCGTGGGTTCGAGCTCGCCGGCGCACGAGGCGTAGCCACGGGCGCGCGTGTCTGTCAGCTCCTGCAGCAGCCGGTCCAGGTCGGTGACGGTCGTGTCGGTGAACCCGCGAAGCGGCGTCTCCAGCAGCCCCACCGCCTCGTGCTCCGGGAGCCAGGCGAGGAACGCCTTGCCCGTCGAGGTGGCATGGAGCGGGACCTCGCGGGCGAGCCAGCTGACCGACAGCACGGACGGGGGCGCGACCTCACCGACGTACGTGACGCCTTGCAGGCCGGCGACCGCGAGGTCGGCCGTCTCGCCGGTCTGCGCCGACACCCGCTCGAGGATCGGGTGCGTCCGGCGGACCAGCCCGTCGTGGCCGGCGGCCGCTGACATCCGAACGAGAGCCAGCCCGATCTGGTACCGGTTCGTGCTCGGGTCGCGCTCGACGAGCTGGTGGGCCTCGAGGGTGCCGAGGAGTCGCCAGGCCGTCGCCCGGTTGATGTCACACGAGGCGGCCAGCTCGGCGACCGTCTCGCCGCGTGGTGCCGCGGCGGCCACCCCGCCGAGCAGACGGAGTGCGCGGTCGACCGACTGCACCCGACCCGAGGCGACACCGGGTCCGTCTGGAGCGGCGACGTGCGGCCGCTCGGGGGTCATGGGGACCATCGTGGCACGGGCGCGACGTACGACGTGCCAGGCGTCGTCATCGCAGCGGGAAGGGCGCGGACAGCCGCAGCTCGACGTTGCGGTCGGCGAGGCCGCCGGTGGCCGTCCGGTCCGGCGACGCCCAGCCTCGCCAGGGCTCGTTGCCGGCCAGCTCTCGATGCAGGCCGGCGAGCCATCGGCCGTCCCAGGGCAGATCCGGGTCCGGGCGAAGTACGCCGTCGTGGTCGACCATCGTGCAGACGATGGACAGGCTCGCGTCGCCGTTGTCCACGAGCTCGATGAGACGCGTCTGGCAGGGCCAGTCCATCAGGGCTGCCGACGTGATCTCCCAGAAACCCCCACTGCGTCGCAGCGGGTCCGGCCGTGGCGTGACGCGGTTGCGGTGCAGGTGCCCGTTGACCCAGGCGACGACGTTGCCGAACCGGTGCAGCATGTCCATCACGTCGTCGCGGCCGACGAGCCGTGAACCCTCGGCGCCGTCCGGCAGGACCCGCCTGTTGTCCATGGTGTCGATGCCGTGGTGGGAGAAGACGACGACGAGCCGGTCGGTGCTGCCGGTGGTGACAACCCGTCCCTCCGCGGTGATGTAGCTGGAGTGCACCTCTTCGAGCCGGTCCCGGAGCCAACGTGCCTGGTCGGCGTCCAGGCATCCGGCCGCGGCACCGGCGGCGTTCGTGGTGTCGAGGCAGATGAGCCGGACGGAGCCGACGTCATGGCAGTAGTACGCCGTTCCCGTCTCCCGGTTCTCGGCCGTGAAACCGTGCCCGTACGGCCGCGACGCCGCGGAGAAGTGGGCGTCGACGAACTCCTTGCGACTGACCGCGCGCCGGTCAGGGTCGGCGGTCACGGTGTGCTGACTGCCTGCGAGGAACGCCTCCGGTGAACGGATGAAGAGGTCCTCGAGCGCCTCCAGGTCGAGGGAGTCCAGCGATCCGGCCGACTTCCGCGCACCGACCAGCTCGCGGCGCAGCGGCTCGGTCATCATCGCGACACCCTGTACCAGCCCCTCGTGGTTGCCGAAGCAGGCGAGCCAGGGGAGCCGCAGCCCTGGCGACCTGAAGTCGGCCAGCGCCCTCTCCAGCACGCCGGGAAGCCGGGGGAAGCCGAGACCGCTCTGGTACCAGTCCGATCCGCTCGTGCCGTCGCCGTCCGGCGTCCAGTACCCCTCGTCTCCCCACGACGGTGACTGCACGCCCTCGTAGCGCGAGCCGCCGGAGCCCGGCCGTACCGACCCGCCCTCGAAGAGTGCGAGGAACATCCGCAGCTCGTTCCACTGGGCGTTGTCGATCGCGTCGCCGGTCGTGACCACGAGCTCGATGTCGGCACCGGTGCGGGGACCGGTGCGGAGCGAGTTCAGCGTACGCACCATGGCCTGCGCGGCCCGGGCGGTCAGTGCCTCCTGCGGACGGTGCATCGGCACCAGGCTGTGGAACCGGGGGTCGTCGACGTGCGCGTTGCAGAACTCGAACCGACCGGGCGACTGGACGTCCGCGAGCTGCAGGTCGGTGGCGTGGCCGAAGACGAGGAGCGGCCGGGCGTCCCGCTGAGAGACGTCGAGAGCAGCCGCTGCGAGATCGGTACGGACCCGGTGCGGCTCGCCCGCCGCGGCGGTGACGGCCCGGTACGGACCGACGGAACCCTGCCTCAGTACGGGCCCCGCGACGAGGGTGCGCTCGAGCGTCAGTAGGGCCGGCGAAGCGCTCATGACGTCGTAACCGCCCAACTCCTCGACAGCACCTGCAACGGCTGGACACCCTCGATGGTCGCGCGACACGCGGGTGACGTTCCGGTAAATGCACGCCTGAGACTGTTGACAGCGCCATCATCTACCGTGAACGCTCATCTCGCGATACGAATGCGTATTCGCCTAGCACCGATGGCACGTCCCGCGAGACGACGAAGCCAGCGACCCACGAACTGAGGTATGGCATGACGGCATCGGGTACACCAGGCAGCGAGGCTCCCAGGGGGAACGACGAGCACACCGGGCGCTGGCTGGCATCCGCCGTCTCCCGGCGCCAGTTCTTCGTCGGCGCCGGCGGCGCGGCCGCCCTCGCCGCGCTCGCAGCGTGCGGCAGCAGCAGCAGCAACAGCAACGGCACCAGCGCGACAGACACAGGAGCCGGCTCGGGGGGCGGTGCCAACGGCAAGCCGAAGCGCGGCGGGAACTTCCGGCTCGGCGTCACCGGCGGCGGGGCCAAGGACCTCTTCGACGGCCAGAACATCGTCACCAAGCCCGACCAGGCGCGTCTGGTCAGTGCGTTCGAGACACTGCTCACCTTCGACGAGAACTTCCAGTTGACCAACGACGGGCTCGCCGAGAGCGTCACAGCGGACAACCCGAAGCAGTACACCATCAAGATCCGCAAGGGCATCGAATTCCAGAACGGCAAGACCCTCACCGCAGACGACGTCATCTACTCGCTGCAGCGGATCGCGGACAAGAAGAACGCCCTGACCGGCCAGGCCGCCACGGCGACCATGGACGTCAAGGGCATGAAGAAGGTCGACAAGTACACCGTCAAGCTGCCACTGCTGTCGGCGGACTCCACGATCCCGCAGACCCTCGCCAGCTACACCTTCGGGATCGTCCCCGTCGGTTACAAGACGTTCAGCGGCGACGTGTCGACGCAGGTCGGGACCGGGCCGTACAAGCTCAAGAGCTTCAACCCCGGGCAGCAGAGCGTCAGCGAGCGCAACCCCAATTACTGGCGCAGCGGTGAGCCCTACTTCGACCAGGTCACGATCATCGACTTCGCCGACGCGACGGCCCAGGTCAACGCGCTCCTGGGGGACAGGTCGACGCGATGACCGACCTCCCCGCCTCGCAGGTGGCGGTGGTGAAGCAACACTCGATGGACGCGCTGATCTCGAAGACCGGCGGCTGGCTGCCCCTGTGCATGGCCATCGACATGCCGCCCTTCAACGACAACCGGGTCCGCGAGGCCATGCGCCTCATCGTCGACCGGCAGGCGATGGTCGAGCAGATCCTCTCCGGGTACGGCTTCGTCGGCAACGACCTGTACTCTCCCTTCGACGAGGGCTACGACAAGGACCTGCCACAGCGCCAGCAGGACATCGGCAAGGCCAAGTCGCTGCTGAAGGCCGCTGGCAAGGAGGGTCTCAACGTCGACCTGCACACCACCCCGGGAGCCGCGGGAATGGTCAACGTCGCGTCGGTCTTCGCGTCGCAGGCCAAGCAGGCCGGTGTGACCGTCAACGTGAAGAACGACCCGAACTACTACGGCGACTCCTACCTCAAGCTCGCCTTCTCGGTCGACTTCTGGGGCACGCGAGGGTACCTCAACCAGGTCCAGCAGGGCTCACTGCCCACGTCGCCGTACAACGAGACCCACTGGCCGCCGAAGAGCGGTCCCGGCTCGAACTTCGCGTCGCTGTACAAGCAGGCCCTGGCAGCCACCGACGACTCCAAGCGCGTCGAGATCGAGCACGAGATGCAGAAGCTGGAGTACGACAACGGCGGCTACATCATCCCGTTCTTCGGCGACCTGATCGACGGCTACTCGAACAAGGTGCAGGGGCTGAAGCCCAGCAAGGGCACTCTCAACCTCGACACGTATGGGCATGGCTACCGGACCATCTGGTTCGGTTAGACCGGGGCCACGACGATGAGCTGGCTGCGGCACGGCGGCATCCCGGCCTTTGTCGTGCGTCGGCTGCTGCTCGGCCTGCTGGTACTGCTCCTGGTGTCGATCCTCGTCTTCGTCGCCACCCAGGCTCTGGGTGACCCCGCCCGGGCGATCCTCGGGCGCGATGCGACCCCCAGCAGGCTGGCGGTACTCCACAAGCAGCTGCACCTCGACCAGTCGAGGCTCGGCCAGTACCTCACCTGGGCCGGCGGGTTGCTGCACGGCGACTTCGGAACCTCCCTGGCGACGAGACAGCCGGTAAGCCAGCTTCTCGGCTCCCGGCTGGTGAACTCCGCTGTTCTCGTCTTCCTGGCCGCGGTGGTCTCGATCCCGCTCTCGATCGCTATCGGAGCCTGGGCCGCCCTCAAGCGCGAGAAGGCCTTCGACAACATCACTTCCAACCTCATGCTGGTGCTCGCCGCACTGCCGGAGTTCGTGGTCGCGGTGCTGCTGGTCATCCTCTTCGCTACGACGGTGCTCCACGTGCTCCCGTCCATAAGCCAGATCCAACCGGGACAGCGGCCATGGGACGTCCCGAAGGAGCTGATCCTGCCGACGGCGACGCTGGTCATCGTGGTCGCGCCCTACGTGGCGCGGATCATGCGCGCCTCCATGGTCGAGGTGCTCGAGAGCGACTATGTCGAGATGGCGAGGCTCAAGGGTCTGCCTGAGCGCACCGTCCTGATCCGGCACGCCCTGCCCAACGCGATCGGACCCGTCTTCCAGGTGATCGCCATCAACCTCGCCTACCTGGCCGGCGGGATCGTCATCATCGAGTACGTCTTCAACTACTCCGGGATCGGAAGCGCGTTGCAGGACGCGGTCGTCAACCACGACGTGCCGGTCGTCCAGGCGCTCGCCATGCTCATCGCGGGTGTGTACGTCGTCGTCAACCTTCTCGCGGACATCGCCACCATCTTGGTCACCCCGCGACTGAGGACACGGCTGTGAGCGCGATCGAGCAGGTACCCGTCGTCGCCGAGGGGGGCGGCGCGGCACCTCCGCCGGCACGGTCCTCCACGCTCGTGGTCCGTGCACTTCGCCTGTGGCGGACTCGGATCGGCGCGGCCCTCATCCTCCTGCTGGTGCTCGTCGCATTGGCCGGGCCCTTCCTGGCGCCCCACGCGGCGGACGAGTTCGTGGCGATCCCGAACACGCCGCCAGGCGGCAACGCGGGCCTGCTCGGTAGCGACTACCTCGGCCAAGACGTGTTCAGCCGGTTCCTGGACGGCGGCCGCAGCATCCTCGTCATGGCGGTCGTGTCCACCGCAATCGGGCTGGTTTTCGGTGTCGCGATCGGGCTTGTGGCCGCGTACGCCCGCAACGCGCTCGACGACATCTTGATGCGGGCGATGGACGTGATCATGGCCTTCCCGCAGATCATGCTGGCGCTGATCGCGGTCAGCCTCATCGGCGCGAAGGCGTGGGTGATCATCGTGGCGATCGCCTTGACCACTGCTCCCCGGGTGGCTCGGGTGACGCGCGGCGCAGCGCAACCGATAGTTGAGCGGGACTTCGTCGCTGCAACCGAGTCCATGGGCCTCTCGCGCGTACGCATCCTCGTCGGTGAGCTGCTCCCGAACATCCTCGGACCGATGATGGTCGAGGCCAGCCTCCGGCTCACGTACTCCATCGGCGTCATCGCCTCGCTGGCGTTCCTCGGGCTGTCGCCGGACGTGAACGGCGCCAACTGGGGCACGATGATCAAGCAGAACCAGACGGCGCTGACGACCCAGCCGTGGGGTGCACTCGCACCGATCATCGCCATCGCGCTGCTGACCATGGGCACCGGCCTCTTCGGCGACGGCATCGCCCGTACCGCTGCCGGCATCGACCGTGAACGAGGTGACGATTGAGCGTCGACCAGCTGTCGAGCCCGGGGTCCGGTCCGAGGGTCGTTCCGGCCGCGGTGTCCGTACGCGACCTGCGGATCGAGACCAACTCCGGCACGCCGGTGATCGTCGACGTCTCCTTCGACATTGCCCCCGGTGAGGTGCTCGGTGTCGTCGGCGAGTCCGGGTCGGGCAAGACCACTGTCGGGCTGGCCCTGCTCGGGCACGCCCGCCGCGGCCTGCGCATCTCGGGCTGGCACCGTGATGCTCGGCGACTCCGACATCCTCGGACTCAGTGACGACGAGCTGCGCGGGGCTTCGCGGGTCGCTGGTCTCGTACGTGCCTCAGGACCCGGCCTCGTCGCTGAACCCGGCACTGCGGATCGGCGTCCAGCTCCGTGAGGTCCTCGAGGCCCACAGCTCAGGGCGTACCAACCACGCGGAGCGCATCGCCGAGATGATGCGTGAGGTCGCCCTCTCCGACGACCCCAAGTACCTGCACCGCTACCCGCACGAGTTGTCCGGCGGCCAGCAGCAGCGGGTCGGGCTCGCGATGGCGTTCGCGAACCGTCCCCGGCTGATCGTGCTCGACGAGCCGACGACGGGTCTCGACGTGACGACCCAGGCGACCGTGCTGTCGACGGTCAGGGACCTCGCCGCGGCCCACCAGGTCGCGGCGCTGTACGTGAGCCACGACCTGGCCGTCGTCGCCGCGCTCGCCCGCCGGGTCGCGGTCATGTACTCGGGTCGCGTGGTCGAGCTAGGGCTGGCCGAGGAGCTCTTCGAGTCGTCGGCGCACCCGTACACGCGGCGCCTCGTCGGGGCCATTCCGCGGCTCACCGGCGGCCGCAGCCTGCTGGGGATACCCGGCCACGCGCCGTCGCCCAGCCGGCGTCCGCCCGGCTGCTCCTTCGCGCCGCGCTGCACTCTGCACATCCCCGAGTGCGACGCCGATGTGCCGCCCCTGGTGCCGGTCGGAGCCGAGCACAGTGCCCGATGCATCCGGGCACAGGAGGTCGTCAAGCAGTCGCAGGCGAAGGCGGGCGATCCCGTCGAGGTGCCACGGGCCGATGCCGGTGCGCCCGTCCTGACCCTCGACAACGTGGTGGCCAGGTACGGCACCATCGAGGTGCTGCACTCGATCAGCCTGCAGCTCGAGCATCATGAGTGCCTTGCGCGTGGTGGGGGAGTCCGGGTCGGGAAAGACGACGACGGCCCGCTCGATCGCGGGGCTGCACCGGGACTGGACCGGCAAGCATCCGGCTCGGTGACAAGGAGCTCGAGACGGCGGCTCGATCGCGGAGCACCGAGTCGCGCCGCCAGATCCAGTACATCTTCCAGAACCCATACGGGTCGCTCAACCCGCGTAAGACGATCGGCGAGACCGTCGGGCAGCCGCTGGCCGTGTTCGGGCTCGCCAAGGGCCGCGACGCGGAGAAGCGGGTCGGGGAGATGCTGGAGCAGGTGTCGCTGTCGGCGAGCTACGCCCACCGTTACCCCGACCAGCTCTCCGGCGGCGAGCGCCAGCGCGTCGCGATCGCCCGTGCGCTGATCTCGTCCCCGTCGATCCTCATCTGCGACGAGGTGACGTCGGCTCTCGACGTGAGCGTGCAGGCCGCGATCGTCGAGCTGCTGGGGCAGCTCCAGCGCGACCTCGGGCTGTCGATGGTCTTCGTGACCCACAACCTGCCCCTGGTCCGTTCGATCGCGCAGAAGGTCGTGGTGCTCTCCGAGGGGAGCATCGTCGAGTACGGCGACACCGCGCAGGTGCTGGCCGACCCGCAGCAGCCGTACACCCAGCAGCTGATCGCGAACACCCCGTCCCTCGAGGTCGCGACGGCGGAGGCCGCGCTGACCGAGCAGCGCCACGTCTAGCCGCGGGCCGTCGATGGGCTCGCCCCGCCGGCCGAACATCCTGGTGCTGATGGCCGACCAAATGGTTCCGGCCGCGCTGCCATTCCACGGTGACCGCGTCGCGCGTACGCCCGCGTTGTCCCGGCTGGCCGACGAAGGAGTGGTGTTCGAGAACGCATACACCGCCAGCCCGCTGTGCGCTCCCGCTCGCGCCTCGCTTCTGACCGGCCTGCTGCCGTCGCGTACGGGTACCTACGACAACGCCGCGGACTTCTCGTCACAGATCCCGACGGTCGCGCACTACCTGCGCGGGCGGGATACCGCACGGTGCTGGCGGGCAAGATGCACTTCTGCGGACCGGACCAGCTGCACGGCTTCGAGGAGCGGCTGACCACCGACATCTACCCGGCCGACTTCGGGTGGACCCCCGACTGGGGCCGCCCGGACGACCGGCCGCACTGGTACCACGACATGTCGTCGGTCGTCGACGCCGGCCCGTGTATCCGATCCAACCAGTTGGACTTCGACGACGAGGTGACCTTCGCGGCGGAGCGGGAGCTCTTCGGGCACATCCGGTCCGGCGACGAGCGGCCGTTCTGCTTCGTCGTCTCGTTCAGTCATCCGCACGACCCGTACGCGATCCCGCACGAGTGGTGGGACCGGTACCGCGAGGTCGACATCCCGATGCCGGCGTTCGGCTACGACGAGGCCACGGCATCCCCGCATGAGCGGCGGCTGCGTGCCGTGTGCGCGATGGAGGGCGTCGACATCGGTCCCGAGCGAGTACGGGCCGCGCGCCGCGCGTACTACGGCGCCCTGTCGTACGTCGACAGCCGCATGGAGCGGCTGCTGGCCGTGCTGCGCGAGACCGACCGGCTCGACGACACGGTGGTCATCGTCACCAGCGACCACGGTGACATGCTGGGCGAGCGCGGGCTCTGGTACAAGATGAGCTTCTTCGAGGGGTCCGTACGGGTGCCCCTCGTGGTGTCTGCGCCGTCGCTGTTCCGGCCCGGTCGGGTCAGCTCGCCCGTCAGCACCATGGACCTGCTGCCGACACTGGCGGCGCTCATCGACGACGACCCGTCCGAGTTCGGTGGTCCACTCGACGGCAGCAGTCTGCTCCCCCTGCTGGTGGGTGAGGCCGATGAGCGCGGCGCGGTGGTCGGCGAGTACCTTGCCGAGGGAGCGCTGGCGCCCATCGTCATGGTCCGCCGCGGCGACGTGAAGCTGGTGCACTCGCCGGCCGACCCCGACGAGCTCTTCGACCTCGCCACCGACCCGTTGGAGCGACGCAACCTCGCTCAGTCGCCGGCGCACGCGGGTTTGCTCGCGGAACTGCGGGCCGAGGTGGCCGCACGCTGGGACCTGACCGCGCTCGACCGGGCCGTGCGGGAGAGCCAGCAGCGCCGGCGAGCCGTGGTCCCTGCGCTCGAGACGGGCGCGTCGTCGCCCTGGGACTACGCACCGCCGTACGACGCGTCCCGGCGCTACATCCGCAACCACACCGACCTCGGCGCGCTCGAGCTGATGGCCCGCTACCCACCCCTGCCGAGGCGTCAAGTAGTTCCCCCCGAGGGGTCAGGTAATTCCCCTTCGAGGGGTCAGGTAATTCCCCCCGAGGAGTCACGTGGTTCCGGCCCATTAGTCACGTCGTTCCCGCCGAGGACCATGTCATTTGCGTCGGACGTCCGGCCCACTCTCGACGGAAGATTTGTGACTCCTCGCGGGGAATTTCTTGACTTCTCGACGGGAATTTTGTGACTCCTCGGCGGGAATCAACTGACTCCTCGGGGGAGGTTAGTGGGTCCCCGGTGGACGGGAGCGCATCGAGACGTCAAACGGCGTTCCGTCTAGGGCGTGTCGCGGGCCGCCGGTGACGTGTCGGCGGCGAGGAGGCGGCGGCCGCGAGTCGTGGTGGTTGCTCGCGCTGCCGGGGCGGCCGACGTCGGCATCACGGAGACGTTGCCGTCGGGATCGGAGAAGATGACCTCGTCGGCGATACCGGTGAACAGGCCGTTCTCGACGACGCCGGGGATCCAGTTCAGCTCGCGGTCGATCGTCAGCGGGTCCGTGATCGCCCGCAGGTGCGCGTCGATGAGGAAGTTGCCGCTGTCGGTAAGCACGGGGCGGCCGTTCACCGCCCGGCGTACCAGCTCCACGTCGTCGTACCCGTGCAGCGCCAGCAGCCGCGCGATCGAACGGGTCGTCGACTCCCAGCCGTGCTGCACGACCTCGATCGGCAGCGGGAACGCGCCCAGCCGGTCGACGAGCTTGCTGGTGTCGGCGACGCAGACGAAGCGGTCGCCCGCGTCCGCCACGATGCGCTCCCAGAGCAGGCAGGCACCTCCGCCCTTGATCATGTAGCCGTCGTGGTCGACCTCGTCCGGCCCGTCGACGACGAGGTCGAGCCGGTCGAACTCGCCGAAGCCGAGCAGCGGGATTCCCAGCGACACGGCGAGCTCGTGTGTCGACGTGGACGTCGGTACCCCGCGCACCGTGAGCCCGTCGGAAACCGCCTGCCCCAGCGCACGCACGAACCAGTGGCTCGTCGTCCCCGAGCCGAGGCCGAGCAGCATCCCCGGCCTCATGTACCGCTGGACCGCGGCGATGCCCACGTTGCGCTTCGCGCGGTCCTGCGGCGTGAGCTCCGCCTCCATCAGGAGTCCTCGGGGGACGCGAGCGTCGCGACGAGCTCGTACGTCTTCTGCTGGGCGTCGTACAGCGCCCGGTGCGCCTCGAAGACAACGTCGTAGCGGGCGGCTGCCTTGTCGTCGGCCGTGTACGTGTCCTCGACACGGACCTGCTTCAGCGCCGCGCTCAGGTCGGGCCAGACGCCCGCCCCGACCCCCGCCGTCAGCGCGGCGCCGTACGCCCCGCCTTCGCTCGCGCCCGTCACGGTGACGACGTCGCGGCCGAGGACGTCGGCGAGCGTCTGCAGCCAGAGCGGCTCGACGGTCGCCCCGCCCGAAGCGGTGATGCGGTCGGTCTGCAGGCCGGCTTCGACACAGACCTCCAGGATCTCGCGCATGTTCATCAGCACGCCTTCGATGACGGCCCGGGTGATGTGCCCCGCGTGGTGGAACTGGCTCAGCCCGACGAGGGAGGCGCTGGCATCGGGAGCGACGTGCGGTGACCGCTCTCCTAGCAGGTACGGCAGGAACAGGACGCCCTGCGCTCCGGGCTCGATCTCGCGGGCGAGCGCCACCATGTCCGAGAAGGTCAGCCGCGAGGACGTGTTCAGCGGGATCAGCGCGTCACGCAGCCACTGCAGTGCCCCGCCCGCGCTCAGCGTGACGCCCATGATGTGCCAGCGCCCCGGCTCGTTGCCACAGGACACCTGGACCCGGCCGTCGGGGTTGTCCGGGCAGCTCGACAGGCCGCCGGCCACGATGCCCGCGGTACCGATCGTGAAGCCGGCCGAGCCCTGCTCGATCAGACCCATGGCCGTGGTCTGGATGACCGCGTCGCCACCGCCCCCGAACACGGGAGTGGACTGCGGGAGTCCCCACTGCGACGCGAGGTCCGGAGTGAGCGTACCGGTCTGCTCGGTGGACTCGACCGCTTCGGGCAGCAGTGCGGGGTCGATTCCGATCTTGTCGAGCAGCTCCGTCGACCAGGTACGGTGCTCGACGTCGAACAGGCCGGTACCGGAGGCGTCGGACACCTCGGTCGCGAAGTCGCCGGTCAGCCGGTAGCGGAGATAGTCCTTCGGGTTGAGCAGGCGCGTCATCAGCTTGTAGTTGTCGGGCTCGTGGTCGCGCAGCCAGATGATCTTGCCCCCGGTGAAGCCTGGGAGCATCCGGTTGCGCGTCATCCTCAGCAGCTCTTCGATTCCGCCCGCCTGCTCGGTGATCCAGTCGCACTGCGCTGCTGCGCGCTGGTCGTTCCAGAGGATGGCCGGCCGGATCACCTCGCCGTCCGCGTTCAGTGCCGTCAGACCGTGCATCTGGCCACAGAGCCCGATGCCTCGCACCTCCGCACCGTTCTCGGGCAGCTGGGTCGTCACGTCGGCCATGGCCTCGCCGGCGGCGGTCCACCACAGCTCCGGCTCCTGCTCGGCCCATCCCGGCCGCCGGTTGATCATCGGGTAGTCGCGGCTCGCCTTCGCGACGACTCGTCCGTCGTCGTCGACCGCGATGACCTTGCAGGCCGAGGTACCGAGGTCAAGACCGATCAGCATATGAGGCTCCTTCGTCCGTGGGGGAAGTGTGGTCGTGGCTGCGTCGCTGCGCTACTCGTGGCTGTGCCGGATGCGTACGTGCTTGAGCTGGAGATAGCCCTCCAGCCCTTCCCTGCCGTGCTCGTACCCGAAGCCGGACTCCCGGCGCCCCCCGTACGGTGCGTTGATGATCCCGGCGTCGGTCGTGTTGACGCCGACGTTGCCGAAGTCGAGCCGGGCCGCGTAGCGCATGGCCTCGCCGAGGTTCTCGGTGTAGAGGTACGCAGCGAGACCGCCGGGCACCGCGTTGGCGTGCTCGACCGCCTCGTCGAGCGACCCGCACGACGCGATCCCGACGGCCGGGCCGAACGTCTCCTGCGTCATGATGTCGGAGTCGTGCGGCGCGTCGGCGACGACGACCGGGTTGAGGAAGAGCCCGCCCGCCGGGTGGGGCTGCTCTCCCGTGAGGATCCGTGCCCCGCGCCGGCGGGCGTCGTCGACGTGTGCGGTGGTGCGCTCGTAGATCTCGTCCATCGCGACCGGGCCGACGTCGGCGCCCGGGTCCGCGAACCCGTCGCCCACGGTCAGCTTGTCGGTGAGCGCGACGACGCGCTCGACGAACGCGTCGGCGACCGGCTCCTCGACGTAGATGCGGTTGACGGCGATGCAGATCTGGCCGGCGTTGCGGAATGCCCGCCGGACCGCTCCGGCAGCCGCGAGGTCGAGGTCGGCGTGCCTCGAGACCAGCAACGGGCAGCTGCCGCCCAGCTCCATGGTCAGCCGCGTCACGCCCTGCACCGTCGAGAACAGCTTCTGCCCGGTCGCGTTCGATCCCGTGAACGCCAGCTTGGCGATGTCGGGGTGGCTCGCGAGCATTGCTCCGACCTCGCCGGCGCCGTACACGACGTTGACAACACCCGGTGGGAAGCCCGCGTCCCGGATGCACTCCATCACGATCTGGGCCGCACCGGGCGTGTACTCCGACGGCTTGATCACCATCGTGCAGCCGGCGCCGATAGCGCCTCCGAGCTTCCAGCCGAGCAGCTCCACAGGGTAGTTCCAGGGGGTGATCGCGGCGACGGGCCCGATGGGCTCCTTGGCCACGATGCTGAGGTAGTCGTTGCTGCGGTTGGGGATGGTCTCGCCGAAGATCCGTTCGGCTTCCTCGCCGTAGAACGCCATGGCGTCGGCGAACTTCCGGACCTCGCCGCGGGCCTCGTCCAGCGGCTTGCCGAGCTCGAGCGTCATGCTCGTCGCGAGGTCGTCGAGGCGCTCCAGCGACAGCCGGGCCAGCTCGCGAAGCAGGTGCCCGCGCTCGAAGCCGGTGCTCCAGCGCCAGCTCTCGAATGCATTCACCGCGGCAGAGACGGCGGCGTCGACGGTGGCGGCGTCGGCCAGCTCGGCGACTGCCGCCAGCTCTCCGTTCGCCGGGTTGCGGCGCTCGAACGAGTCGGTCTCGGTGCGGAACTCTCCGCCGATGAACGAGTAGCAGTGCACGGTCATGGTCGTCCTTCGCGATCGGAGGTCTCGAGCTCGGGCAGCGGTACGGGGGACCGCAGCGCCTCACCGAGGAGTGCGCGACGGGCTTCCTCGACCGCTTGGCGCTGCAGCCGGGCCATCGACTCGATCGAGTAGAAGGCGACGTGCGGGGTGAGGACGACGTTGTCGCGCTTGCGCAGGGCCGAGTCGGCGGGAAGGGGCTCGGGGTCCGTGACGTCGAGAGCTGCGCCGGCGACCTTCCCCGAGTCGAGTGCGCGCACCAGGGCCTCGGTGTCGATGAGCCCGCCGCGCGCGGTGTTGACGACGAAGACCCCGTCACGCATGGCCGCAAAGGCCGCGTCGTCGAGAAGGGAGGTCGTCTCGGCGGTGAGCGGGGCGTGCAGCGAGATGACATCTGAGTCCGACAGCAGGTCGTCGAGGCTGGTGAGACGGATCTTCTGCGACGCCAGTGCCGCCTCGTCGGCGAACGGGTCGGCGGCGATGACCGTCAGCCCGAACGCCTGCAGTCGTGCAGCGGTGAGCTGCGCGATCCGGCCGGCGCCGACCAAGCCGACGGTGAGACTCTCGAGGCTGCGGACAGGGCCGAACTCGGTGAGGTCGGGCGTGGCGCCGTCGTGCATCCGCCGGTCGAACCGCGGTATCCGGCGGACGAGCATCCCGGTCAGCAGGGCGGCGTGGTCGGCGACGACGTTGGCGCCGTAGTCCGGCACGTTGGCCACGCGCAGGCCGAGCTCGGCCGCAGCCGCGAGGTCCACGTTGTCGACGCCCACCCCGTACCTGATCACCACGGCCCCCGTTCGAAGCAGGCTCAGCTCGTCGTTGCCGAGGGGGACGAAGTTGGTGAGCACCACGTCGGCGTCCGTCAGGCAGGAGGCCACGTCGAGGCCGTCGGCGCAGCTGTTGTACGTCGCGCCGACCTCGTCGGCGAGCGCGCGCTCGAGAGTCTCGTCGGGCACCGCCGTGTCGGTGACGGCGACGACCGGGGTCCGCGCAGGGGTGCTCACGACAGGGCGCTGAGCGACCGGATCAGGTCACGGATGCCGAAGTCCCACACCGGAGCCGACTCGCTGGGTGCCACCGTGTTGACGAGCGTTCCCAGCTCCGGTGAGCTGATCGACACGAGGTCTTTGTCGTGGTGGGTGAAGCCCATCCCGGGTGCGTCGCGGTCCTTTGTCGGCGCGAACGGCGTGCCGCAGAACAGCACCAGCCCGTCGGGGTACTGGTGGCGCCGGTTGATCGTCGAGGCGACCAGTTCGGAGACGGGGCGGGAGATCTCGGCCTGCGGCGCGGCCGCCTCCAGCTCGAAGCCGTCCTCACCGTCGATCCGCATGGTGATCGTGGTCCGGGCAGCCTGCTCGAGGCCGAAGTCGGCGTCGAAGAGCCGGATGAACGGCCCGAGGGCGGCCGACGCGTTGTTGTCCTTCGCCAGCGGCAGCAGCAGTGCACTCGCGCCCTCGATGTCGCGGAGGTTCACGTCGTTGCCGAGGGTGGCGCCGCGAGGGTTGCCCGAGCTGTCGACGACGAGCACGAGCTCCGGCTCCGGGTTGTTCCACGACGAGATACCGGCGACGCCGACGTCCCATCCGTGCCCGACGCTCGAGAGCACGGCACCCTTCGTGAACACCTCCGGGTACGTGCCGAGACCGACCTGCAGGTACTGCGACCACAGCCCGTTCTCGCGGAGGACGTCGAGGGCGGCGAGTGCCTCCTCCGAGCCCGGCTCGATGTCCTGGATGGAGGCGCCGAGCGTGTCGCCGAGCTGCTCGCGGATCTCGGCCGCCCGGGTCGGGTCGCCCCCGACGCGCTCCTCGATGACGCGCTCCAGCATGCTGCGCACGAACGTGACACCCGCCGCCTTCAGCACCTGCAGGTCGACGGGGGAGAGCAGCACCGGCTTCTCGATCGCGATGGCACCGGCGGAGCCGCGTCGGCGGTCGGCCTCGCTCGCGGTCGCCTGCAGGACGTCCGCGAGCACCAAGGTCTGTGCGGTACGGCGGTCGGCGCACCGCGCGGCCACGTCGTCTGCGGGCTTCTCGCGCTCGAGGAGATCGGACATCGTCGGCCCCAGGACGGTGACGTCCACCAGGTCGCCGTCGTGGACGGCGACGAGCCGGGGGCCGGCTTCGGGGACCCAGACGCGGCCGACCAGGGTCGAGCCCGAGTCGGACGGTAGGACGGTGGTCTCCGCGACCCGCGGGTCGGCCATGCTGCACGCTCCTCGTGTCGGCTTGATGTCGTGTACCGAGCAAACATATGATGATCAATATGAACCGTCAAACCCTCGGAGGCGTCGCCCGCCCGGCTCGGCTGCCGCAGTGGCTGGCGGACGAGATCGAGGAGGACGTCCTCGCGCAGGGATACCCGGACAACGCTCAGCTTCCCACCGAGACGGTGCTCGCGCAGACCTACGGAGTCAGCCGGCAGGTGGTACGCGAGGCCGCCCGGCTGCTCGAGGACCGCGGCCTGGTGAGCATCCGCGCCGGGCGTGGGATGACGGTCGCTGCGGCCGGCGTCGACAACATCGTGCAGCGGTACCGGACCCTGCTCCGCCGCGATCATGCCGGCTTCGAGCACCTGATGCAGCTTCGCCAGATGTCCGAGATCGAGATGACGGCTCTGGCGGCCATGCACCGGACCGCGGACGACGTCGACCGGCTAAAGAGCCTGCTCGAGACCGCGATCGAGCACCGCGACGACTACGGCGCCTGGCTCGACGCGGATCTCGCCTTCCATCTGGCCATCGCCGAGGCGACGCAGAACCCGTTCATCTCGACGTTCATCCAGCCCATCAACCGGGTGCTCCGTGACGTGTACCGCGAGCCGATCGGTTATCTCGCCACGCAGGACAACACGCTGCAGGAGCACCGGTCCATCGCCGCTGCGATCATCGACGGCGACGCCGACGCGGCCCGGCGCGCAGCGGCTGCCCACCTGACCCGCATCACCGCCGACGCGGCCATCCTCATCGGCTCGCCGCGCCCGAACCCCGCCTGATCCCGACACGCATCGCGACCCCTGACCGCCGATCGAAGGAGCCGTCCCGGCCATGACCTCCACCTCGACCTCGCCCCGCCCGTCCGCAGCGTCGCCGACCGTACAGGAGGCGGTCGCCGCAGCGGCCGACGCGCAGCCCGCCGTGTCTGCGGCGCCGTACGAGCAACGGGCCCGCTGGCTCGAGGCGCTGGCCGACGAGCTCGACGCGAACTCCGACGAGCTCGTCCCGCTCGCCGATGCGGAGACCTCCCTGGGCGGCACCCGGCTGAGCGGCGAGCTGGCGAGGACCAGTGCCCAGCTGCGCCTGTTCGCGCACGTCGTGCGGGAGGGCAGCTTCCTCGAGGCGATGGTCGACCACCGCAACGACGATGCGACGCCACCCGTCCCCGACCTGCGCAGGATGCTCGTCCCCCTCGGCCCGGTCGGCGTCTTCGCCGCCAGCAACTTCCCCTTCGCCTTCTCGGTCCTCGGTGGGGACACCGCGTCGGCCCTGGCGGCCGGCAACAGTGTCGTCGTCAAGGCGCACGAGGGCCATCCCGAGCTGTCGCGTCGGGTCTGCGAGCTGGCTGAGGCCGCCCTGTCGCGTGCGGATGCGCCTCGGGGGGTCCTCGGCTTGGTCGAGGGAAGGGACGCCGGCGTCGCGCTGGTCGAGGATCCGCGCATCATGGCCGTCGGCTTCACCGGCTCGGTACGGGGCGGGCGCTCGTTGTTCGACGCCGCCAGCCGGCGCGCGCGACCGATCCCGTTCTACGGGGAGCTGGGCAGCCTCAATCCCGTGGTGGTGACGCCCGGGGCGGCCGGCGCACGTACCGACGACGTAGCCGAAGGCCTGGCTGCGTCGTTCACGATGGGCGCCGGCCAGTTCTGCACCAAGCCCGGCGTCGTGTTCGTCCCGGCCGACTCTCGGCTCGACGCGGCGCTGGCCGCGCGGGTGGATGCCCGGCAGTTCCACATGCTCAACGACCGGATCGCTTCGGGCTTCCGCGACCGGCTTGCACAGGTCACCGGGGTGACAGCGGTAGACGTGGTCGCCGGCGAGCCGGGCGACGTCGGCCAGGGTGCCGAAGTTCCAGGCCCGATCGTGCTGAGTACGACCGTCAACGCGGTCCTCGAGGATCCTGAGGTCCTGCTCGACGAGGTCTTCGGCCCCGTCACCCTGCTCGTCCGCTACGACACACTCGACCGGGTCCGCGAGGCCTTGCGGGCAGCTCCCGGCTCCCTCACCACCACGCTCCACGCCGAGGACGGCGAAGACGTGCGCGGGTTGCTCGACGAGATGACGCAGCTGTCCGGCCGGGTGCTGTACGGCGGCTGGCCCACCGGTGTCGCGGTCTCGTGGGCGCAGCAGCACGGGGGTCCCTACCCGGCATCGACGTCGCTGCACACATCCGTCGGTACGACGGCGATCCGGCGTTTCCTGCGCCCGGTCGCCTACCAGACCATGCCCGATGCCCTGCTGCCTGAGCCGCTGCAGGAGGCCAACCCGTTGGGGATCCCCCGCCGGGTCGACGGGCGGTTCGAGTCCTGACGCGGCGCGCTGATCGACCCGGCTGTCGTGGTGGGCAGGGGTCGGACGGCTGAACGGTTCGGGTCAGGCCGGCTCGGAGACGAGGTCGGTGTCCTTCCGGGTGGTCGCGAGGTACGCCACCACGAGCACGATGAGCACCGACAGGCCCAACGCCACGTTGCCGTTGCCCCAACCGAGCCCGCGGGCGCTCGTCGGCTTGCCGAGCCAGTCGGCGACCGAGGCGCCGAGCGGCCGGGTCACCACGTACGCGAACCAGAAGGCGAGGATCGGGTTCCAGCCGAACCGGAAGTATCCGAACGCCGGAACGGCGATGACCGCGGCGAAGAGGACGGCGGCGAAGAAGTACCCGAGGTGGAACGTGTTCGCCACCATGTCGCCCGCGGCCGTCCCCAGCGCGAACGTCGCCACGACCGTGGCCCAGTAGAACGCCTCCCGCCGCGGGTTGTGGATGCTGTGGATCGAGAGCGTGCGCTCGGTCCGCTGCCAGGCGACGAAGACGACCGCCAGGACGATCGCGAAGAAGACGCTCGACACGACGTACGGCACGCCGAACCCCACGTGCAGCACGTCGGCGGCCATCGTGCCGAACACACCCACCATCACGACCGCGAGCCAGTACGTCCAGGCCAGGTATCTGCGCATCGAGAACTGCAGGGCGAGCGCGGCGAGGAACGTGACGAACCCCAGCAGTACCGCCAGCACGGGCGCCATCGCGTGTACGAGGTAGTCCGACGTCGACTCGCCCATCGCCGTCGACAGTGCCTTGAGCACCCAGAAGTAGATCGTGATCTCGGGAACGCTGACCGGATGCCGGCCCGGTGCGAGCCAGCGGCTGACGCGTGAAGACATGAGGCGAGGGTGACACCTCGTGGGCCGCTTCTCCGAGACATCGCTGATTTACTCAGCGACGCCACAGGATCACCCGGCAGCGAGCGGGGTCGGATCGGACGCTTGGCTCGTCGCAACGAGGTGTCGCGCCGACGCAAGGCGGTCGGCCGACAGCCGGGTGAGCTCCGGTGGTACCGCCGAGAGGGCGCTCACGATGGCGTCGGCGAGCTCGAGTGCGGACTCCGCCGTCAGCTCGACCGCGACTCGTGCGCGGGGGCCCCGCGACGGAGCTGCCAGGTCGATGTTCAGCGTGTGCTCGGCCATCGCGTGGACCGGGTGGTCGTAGTAGACCGTGGCCGTCTCGAGGCGGAACCACCCGTCGGGTCCCTTGCCGCTGCCGCGGGCTTCTCGGTGCTCGGTGGTGTACGTGCACATCTCTGCTCTCCGATCAGGACGCCGGGACGCCGAGGTGGCGCCCGAAGAAGTCGCGGACGAGCTCCCAGCCCTCCTGTGCCGCCTCGACCCGGTAACCGGGCCGGTTGACCGCGAAGAAGCCGTGACCGGCGCCCTCGAAGGAGTGGAACTCGTGCTCCTTGCCGCGTTCGGTCAGCAGCCGGTCGAGCTCGGCCACCTCGTCGGGTGACGGGTGGCTGTCGTCGCGTCCGAACAGCCCGAGCAGCGGACATCCGAGGTCGGACAGCTGATCGGTGAGAGGAGCAACCGAGACGGACAGTCCCTCGGGAGGACGAGTCAGCACGAATGCGCCGTAGCAGTCGACGGCCGCGTCGATACCGAGGTGGCAGGCCGCGAGGACCGACTGGCGCCCGCCCGAGCAGAAGCCGATGACTCCCACCTTGCCGGTGCTGTTCTCCAGCGACCGGAGGTAGTCGACAGCACCGGAGACGTCGCCCAGGAAGCGGTCGTCGGGCACTCCGCCGGCCGCCCGGCTCGCAGCCGATGCATCGTCGGGAGCCGCGCCGGGTGCCTCGCGGTGGTGCAGGTTGGGGCACACCGCCGAGTAGCCCCAGGCCGCGAACCGGCGCGTGATCTCCTTCGTCTCGTCGTCGAAGCCGGGCATGTGGTGGATCACCACGACGCCACTCGTGGGCCCAGCGTCGAGCCGATGGGCGGCGTACGCCTCGATCGCGTCACCTCCGTGACCCGTCAGCGTGACCGTGCCGGCCTGCAGGGCCTCTCTCACCGTCGTCTCCTAGTCGTCGTCACCATCGCCGTCGCTGTGCACATACTTGGCGCCCCGCAGCCACGACGCCACCGCCGCCACCAGACAGGCGACGATCGCGAAGTCGAACGCGATCCGCAGGCCGTCCGAGAACGGGGTCGAGATGAGAGCGGGGAAGAAGCCGTGGCCGGTGAGGTGGTGGGCATGTGCGCTCGAGAGGTGCGCGAGTGCGCCGTTGCCGAGCAGGGTCTGGATCGGGTTGTAGCCGAGCAGGGACGCGAAGAGCACCGAGACCGGCGGAAGTGCGGCGACCCGGCTCGCGTCCGGGGCGCTGACGCCTTGCGCTGTGAGGCCGCTGGTCAGCGCGTGGGGCAGGCTTCCGGCCAGCCCAGTGATCATGAGGGAGAAGAAGATGCCGATGGACAGCACCATCGCGGAGTTCTGGAAAGTCGCGCTCATGCCGGCGCCGACACCTCGCTGGTTGGGCGGCAGCGCGTTCATGATGCCGGTTCGGTTCGGCGCGGCGAACAGACCCATCCCGACCCCGTTGAGCAGCAGCGCGGCCGCGAACTGCGGGTACGAGAAGTTCACCGGCATGGACTCGAGCCACCCGAAGCTCGCCGCCGCGATCACCATGCCGCCGGTGGCGAAGGGCCTCGCCCCGAAGTGGTCGGAGAGCCATCCGGACGCCGGCCCGGCCACGAGGAACCCCAGCGTCAGCGGCAGCATGTAGATGCCCGCCCAAAGCGGTGTGGACGCGAAGTCGTACCCGTGCCGTGGCAGCCAGATGCCCTGCAGCCAGATGATCAGGACGAACATCAGGCCGCCCCGGCCGAGTGACGCGAGCAGCGAGGCCAGGTTGCCGGCGGTGAAGGCGCGGACCCGGAACAGGTCGAGCCGCAGCATCGGGTCCTCCACCCGGGTCTCCACCACGCAGAAGATCGCGAGCAGCACGATGCCGACGGCCAGCGCGGCCAGCACCCACGGGCTGGTCCACCCCATCGTGTGGGTGCCGTAGGGCTGGATCCCGTAGGTGATGCCGACCAGTACGGCGACCAGGCCGATACCGAAGGTCACGTTGCCCCACCAGTCCAGCCGGGCGGGCTGCCGGATGCCGGTGTCGTGCAGCTTGCGGTACGCCCAGTAGGTACCGAACACGCCGAACGGCACCGACACCAAGAACACCAGGTGCCACTCGACCGGACCGAGCAGCCCGCCCAGGATGAGCCCGAGGAACGACCCGGCGATCGCCGACACCTGGTTGAGCCCGAGGGCCAACCCGCGCTGGTGTACAGGGAACGTGTCGGTCAGGATCGCGTTGGAGTTCGCCATCAGCATCGCACCGCCGACTCCCTGCGCGAGTCGCATCACGATCAGCCAGACCACCGCCCCGGTACCTTGCAACCACGTCACGGACAGCAGGATCGAGAAGACGGTGAAGACCGCGAATCCCGCGTTGTACATGCGGACCCGGCCGTACATGTCGCCGAGTCGGCCGAACGTGACCACCAGGACGGCGGTCACCAGCATGTAACCCATGATCAGCCACAGCAGCAGGCTGGTGTTGCCCGGCGCCAGGGGGTCGATGCCGACCCCGCGGAAGATGTCGGGAAGGGCGATGAGCAGGATCGACGAGTTGATGGTCGCGATCAGCACGCCCAGGGTGGTGTTCGAGAGCACGACCCACTTGTAGTGGGGGCTCGCGATGTCGGCCCGGGCACGGGCACGGCGGGAGTCGGGACCGGGTGCCGGTGGCACGCGGGTGAGGGCCATGTCAGCTATCTCTCTGGTCTGGAGTCGGTTCGGGTGGTGCCGGGCCGGCCGGGCACGTGGGAAGGGGAGGCCGCACGGTTACCTGCCGGAGCCCTGGAGCGACGGGGTGTGGGCGGCCGGGAGAGGTGTCGGACGTCGTCGAGGGCATCGAAGCCCGCCCCTACGACCTCGGCCAGCGGAACGGAGCTCTCGTTCCTCCACCGGCGCACGGCGACGCGAAGCGCGCCGACGGCGACGGCGGCCGCGACCTGGGCCTGGAGGTCGTCGTCCGACGACCCCAGCCGGTCGGCGAGGGCCGCCGCGAGCTCGCGCTCCAGGACGGTCCAGCTCCCGGCCAGCGCGACCAGCAGGCGGGGATCGCGCTTGCACACCGACAGCTGGCGAAGCCACTCGTCGCGACGCTCGCCCAGCTCGGTGGCGTCGGCGACCAGCACCTCGCGCAACGCCACGAGTGCCGGTTCGTCGGCCGGTCGGGCGAGCAGCTCAAGACGCAGCCGCGCCAGCCGTTCCGGGTCCGGAGCCGTGAGCGCCTCTTCCTTCGAGGCGAAGTAGTTGAAGAACGTGCGCAGCGAGACGTCGGCCGCCTCGGTGATGTCCTCGATGGTCACGGCGTCGAGGCCCTTCTCGCCCACCAGCCGCACAGCCGACGACCGAAGCGCGGTGCGAACCGCATTCTTCTTGCGCTCGCGGCGCCCACAGCTGTCGTCGGGGAGCATTGCCACGATCGTACGCCGATCTTGCAGGACGCGCAAAGCTGCATGTTGTGCAACTTCCTGTTGAGTCGCCTGTGCGCTTTCCATGAGCGCGCGGGTGTGGTTACGTGCTCACCTAGCGCGACCTACAGCGCGTGCCCGAGCCGCCCAGCGGGCGAGTCCGTGGTCACGCGGGTCCCGCCACCCCGAGGAGGAGATCCCATGAGGCCAGCCGCACTGCGTCGTGCGCCGTCCGTCGCGGCAGTGGTACTGCTGGCACTGGTCGCGGCCGGCGGGCAGCGGACGGCCGCGACGACGGGCGGCTCCGACCCGGCCTCGGCGTCCGCGCCGCACGTCGACCACTACGTCAACCCGGTGAGCACTCCCGACGCGCCCAGCTTCCCCGACCCCAGCGTGATCCTCGGCAAGGACGGGTTCTGGTACGCCTACGCGACCTCCGATCCGGTGAGAGCCGGAGGCCCGGTCCCGCAGATCCCGATCCTGCGCTCGAGAGACCTCGTGAGGTGGACCAGGGCGGGCGAGGTGTTCCCCGGCGCCCGGCCGTCGTGGATCTCCGGTACCGCCGGGCTGTGGGCGCCCGACATCCGGTACCTCGACGGGCGGTACGTCCTCTACTACGTGGCGACGGACACGACGGCCGTGCCCGGTACGGTCGACTCGGCCATCGGCGTCGCGACCGCGCCCACGCCAGTCGGGCCGTGGACCGACTCGGGAGGCCCGCTCGTGGCCCCGCGTCCGGGCAACGGGTCGTTCCTCGGCACCATCGACCCGGCAGGCTTCACCGACCGCCAGGGCCGGCACTGGCTGTACTGGTCGTCGTTCAACGGTGGCGGCTTCGTGACGCGGCTCAGCGGCGACGGCCTGCGTACCGTCGGCGCGCCGAAGCAGATCCTCATCGACAACCGCTACGAGGGCATCTACGTCGTCTCACACGGGGGCTGGTACTACGCCTTCGCCTCGTCGACGAACTGCTGCGCCGGCCCGGTCACGGGCTACACCGTGTTCGCCGGCCGTTCCCGGGCACCCGACGGACCCTTCGTCGACAAGGACGGTGTCTCGCTCGACACCTCCCGAGTCGGCGGCACGCAGGTCATCGCGCCGTACGGCAACCGTTGGATCGGTACCGGCCACAACGCCGTGGTGACCGACGACTCCGGCCAGGACGTGTTCGTGTACCACGCCATCCCGCGGTCCAACCCCTACCTCGAGCCGACCATCAACCGGCGGCCGATGCTGGTCGACCGGCTCGACTGGATCCACGGCTGGCCGCTCGTGCGTGCCGGGCGGGGCGCCTCCGACACACCTCAGCCCGCTCCGGTGACCTCGGGCGTCCTGCAGGACCGGTTCTCGTCGACGCAGCTGCGCTCGAGCTGGCGCACGGTGGCCGGGAGATGGCGGCGTCACGTCGAGCTCGACTCCGGCGGCTACGTGAGCTCGCGCTCGGCAGGCGCGGCGACCCTGCGCTCGTCCCGGCCGGTCCCGGCGAACCGCTCGATGCTCGCCGACGTGCGGCTGCGTCCCTCGGGCGCCTCGGTGGGCTACACGGTCGGCTACGCGGGACCGCGCGACGAGGTGGCGATCCGGGTGGACCGACCGCGTCATGCCCTCGTTGTCGACGTCCTGAGGGACGGGCGGCACAGCCGTACGCTGAGCGCGCTGCCGGCCGGCTTCTCGTACGACACCTGGCACGTGCTGGCGACCCGGGTCCACGGACTTCGGGTGACGGCGTCGGTGTCTTCCGACAACCTGAACGACCCGGTCGCGACGGTGAACGCACGCCTGCCCCGCACCAGCCCGGCGACCCGCCCCGCGTTCCGGCCGGTCGCACTGGTGACGGCCGGACCCGCGGACGTCGACAACGTCGTCGTGGCACGGCTCGCCGTGCCGGTCACCGCCAGGGCACCACTGCCGAGAACCGGTGCGCCGCTTCCGCGCTTCTCGACGGGGTTCGGCGGCACCACGGTCCCGGCCGGGTGGACCTGGGTACGGCAGGATCCGGCCGCCCACGTGGCTGGTGGGGCGCTGGTCTGGCCCGTCGAGAACGCCGACCTCAACAACGAGCCGGCCGATGCCGGGATCCTCCTGCACGCGGCACCGCTGCACGACTGGGTGGCGCAGACAAAGGTGACGCTGCCGCTGGGGGTCGACACCGTCCGCAACTTCCAGCAGGCGGGGATCGCCGCGTACGTCGACGACGACGACATCGCCCGCCTCGACACGGTGGCGATCTACGACACCCGGCAGATCGAGTTCAACCGTAAGACGGTGTACCAGGGGACGCCGGTGTCGTCGGGGACCGTACTCGGCCACTCCGCCCCGACGGTCTGGCTGCGGCTGTACGCGCACCGGACCGGCGCAGGTGTCTGGAAGGTGCGCGCTGCGTCGAGTACCGACGGGCGGCACTTCGACTTCGGCGGCACCTGGGTCTTCGCGGCGGGCGACGTCCCCAGCATCGGTCTGGTGTCGCTCGGCAACGTCGACCCCAAGGTGCCGGCCGCCACGGCGAGGTTCGACTCGGTGAGGGTGTGGAGACTCGCCTCGCCGACCTCCGCCGGCTTCCCCCGCTGAGGAGTCACGCAGTTCCTGCCGAAGGGTCACTTGGTTCCTGCCGAGGAGTCAGGTACTTCCCGCCGAGGGGTCAGCTTGTTCCCGCCGGAGGGGGAGGCGGCGATGGTTGCATTCGGACAACGTTTCGGCACGCCGTCGGCCTAAGACGCGACATGTACGGTTCACTGCCTTGCGGGATCGCGAACCTTGCGGGACTTCCACCCCGCGGGCCTGGGGCCTTGCGGGACATCGAAAGGGTAAGCAGCCGACGCACGAGGGGACGGTGTGAGTCCGGTCATCGATGTGGACGAGCCCGGGCGCGCGCGCGAACCGGTCGGCCTCGGCGTCCGCTGTCGCGGCGTCGTGCACCTGTACCGGACCTTCGAGGGCCACGACGTCGTCGCCCTGCAGGGCGTCGACCTCGACATCGAGCCGGGGGAGCGGGTCGCCTTCCTCGGACCGTCCGGGTCGGGCAAGTCGACGTTGTTGACGCTGCTCGGCGGGATCCAGCGGCCCTCGGCGGGCAAGATCTTCCTCGGTGACGACGAGATCTCCCGCCTGAGCGAGAAGGCGGTCGCGCGGATCCGGGCCCGGCGCGTGAGCACTGTCCTGCAGGGCGCTACCCGCAACCTGCTGCCGTACGCGACCGCCCGGCAGAACATCGCCTTCGCGAAGCTGGCGATGTCGGCGGCGGATCGTCGGCAGGCCCGAGACGAGGTCGAGCTGCTGGACCGGATGGGCCTCGCCGACCAGGCCCGTCAGGTCGTGGCGACGATGTCCGGCGGCCAGCGCCAGCGGCTCGCGCTGGTCTGCGCGGCTGTGTCCAGCCCGCAGCTGCTGCTCGCCGACGAGCCGACGAGCCAGCTCAGCCACGAGGACCGCGACGAGGTGCTCGGACTCATCCACGGCCTGGGCGACGACTTCGGCACCACGATCCTCGTGGTGACCCACCAGCCCGAGGTGGCGGACACCTTCCCTCGGACGATCCGGATGCTCGGCGGCCGAGTAGGCTCCGAGGGGCGCGACGGGGCCGAGTACGTCGTGGTGGGCAAGGACGGCGTCGTGCACCTGCCGGCCCACGTCGCGAAGGACTGGCCGCCCGGCACGCTCGTGCGAGTGGAGCCGGAGCGTCGCGACCGGGTACTGCTGAGCCGTCCGCCAGGCGAGGCGCCCGGGCGAGGCGACGGTTGATGGGGCCGCTGGAGCTGAGCGAGATCGAGCTGGTGGTCGGGCTACGGACCGTCCTCGAGCCGATGAGCCTGCGGTTCGATCCGGGCCGGGTCACCGCGGTCCGGGGGCCCTCGGGCTCGGGCAAGACCACGCTGCTCTCCATAGCGGGCGGACTGCTGCAACCCACCCGCGGCACGACGTCGTACGACGGCCGGCCGATGTGGCAGGGGGACGGCGATCCGCGTCCCCAGGTCGCCTTCATCTTGCAGGTCTACGGGCTGGTACCGATCCTGTCGGCCCGGGAGAACGTCTCGATCGCCCTGCGGGCCCGAGGCGCGGCCCCCGATGAAGCCGACGAACGCGCCGACGCCGAGCTGTCCCGCATGCACATCGGCGACCTCGGCGACCGGCAGGTGGAGGAGCTCTCCGGTGGTCAGATGCAACGAGTAGCGTGCGCGCGTGCGTTCGCCGTGGGAGCCGAGATCCTGCTGGCCGACGAGCCGACCAGCGAGCTCGATGAGGGGAATCGCGAACACGTGATGAGCGTGCTCCACGCCGAGGCGGCGCGAGGGGCGGTCGTCGTCGTCGCGAGCCACGACCCTGCTGTCGTCGACCAGTCCGACCACCGCGTCACGCTCGACCAGGGCTGCCTCACCGACCACGTCGAGCCCGTACACGGACTGCGACGCGGACCCGGCTGGGCCCGGTAGCGGGAGGGTCTGGCGTTGCTCACGCTACGAGCCGTGGGTGCACGGGCAGGCTCTTCCCTCGCGCTCTTCGCGGTGTGGGCCTCGACGGTCCTCGGGTCCGTCCTGGTCGCCGGCCTCAGCTCCGCCGCGCACCTGCCGGCCGGGTCAGCGGGAGGTCTGGTGCTGCTCGGCGTCGTCGCGCTGGCGGCGCACGGTTCTGTGTCGGCACGCTCGCGTACACCGGAGACCGCCCTGGCGCAGCTGCGGGGCCTCCACGGCGCGCGGTTGCTCTGGACCGCCGTCCGCGAGCCCGTCACCGTGGTGGCCATCGCCTCCGTTGCAGGAACGGCCCTCGCGGCAGCGGGCGGTCCGGTCCTGGCTCGGCGGTGGACAGGCACGGGCTCGGCCTTCCAACTGGGGTCCGAGGAGTGGGTCACCGCCGCAGTACTCCTGGCCGTCGGTCTGATCGCGATCGTCGCGGTGAGCTGGCGGACGACCTACCAGCCGTTGCACGACAAGCTCGACGGGCGCTCCGGGCCGCGCCCGACCACAGCTGCCGGCGCCTTCTTGACGCTCCTCGTCGTCTTCGGTGCAGCCGTGTCGACCTATCAGGCTCGCCAGCTCGGATCCTCGCGGGCCGACTGGGTGAGCTTCCTCACCCCCGCGCTCATCGGCCTGACCGCCGGCCAGGTCGCCTGCTGGCTTCTCACGGCGGCGTGTCGGGCCGCCCAGGGCTCGGCGCGGCTGGACCGCAGGCTCGCGAGCTTCCTCACCGTGCGCCGGCTGTCCCGGCGCGCCGGTGCTGGCGCTGCGGTACGAGTCGTCGTGGCCGGTGTGGTCGTCGCCGGCGTCGCCGCCGCAGCCTGGGTCGGAACGCGGGCCTGGAGCGAGTCGACCGCACGGATCGACACCGGCGGGCCGATCGCCTTCGAGGTGCCGTCGGGTGCCTTGCAGGCGTACGTGGCCTCTCATCGCGCGGATCCTCAGGGTCGGTGGTTGATGGCAGAGGCGGGTGCCGCGGCGGATCCGACGGACGGCTCCGCGCGCGACGTGTTCGCCGACACCGCCCGCTGGGGGCGCGTGGTGGGGGACTTCTTCGCGGGCACGGCGGTCGACGACGTCACCGGCTCCGTCGACGACGTCGGCTCGGGCCTGCCCGCCGCGACTGCCACGAAGGCCTTCACGGTTCGCTTCTCGGGGCGTTCGGCGCGCCGTGCGCTGCTCAGCCCACAGCAGGCCGGGCGTATACGTCGAGGCGTTGCGGGGTACGACTTCGTGCCGCTGCAGTTCCTGATCGACTACGTCGACGACCGTGGGCAGGCGGAGAACATCAGCGTGCCGCCTGGCCATGGGGCTTGGCACGCCCCGGTGCGGCTCGGCCGCGGGACTGTGGGGTACACGGTCCCCGTTCCAGGTTGCTCGCGCGCCTGCGCCGTGCGTGACGTGTTGGTCCAGGGCCGGACCTCGGGCGACCTGCGGGTCCTTTCCATGGGGTTCGGCACGATGCAACTGCTGCAGCCGGACGGTCGCGGCATGACAGCCGTGGCGAGCCATCAGGTGACGAGCTCCGCACGCCGTGGCGGTGGGTTGAGCTTCACGATCTCTGACGCGTACTTCCCCCATCCGCTCCTGGCCTGGAAGCCGCAGGTAGCGGCCGCGATAGCGACCACCGGGCTGAGGCTGCCGGTGGTCAAGGGGCAGGCACAGGCCGACGGCCTCGACGGGGACCCACGACCGGTCCGTGTCATCGGACGTACCCGCGCGTTGCCGCTGCTCGGGCGTGAAGGCGTGCTGCTCGACCTCGGTAACGCCCTGAGGGGCGCGGGGGGCCAGATTCCCGGCACCTCGGCGCTCGTAGTGGCCCGAAGCGATACTCCCTCGGCCGTACTGCGCACACTGCGGGCGACTGGTGTCGTCGGCGCGAAGCGGACCTGGGGAGCGGCGCTTGACCGGATCGACCGCGACAACGCCGCACTCGGCGTCCGGCTCTATCTCCTCGTCGCCACTTTCGGGCTGTTGGTCTGTGTCATCAGCGTGGTCGCCTCCGTCACGGGGCAACGCAGGGAGCGCACACTCGAGGCGGCCGCCCTGCGTTCGGTCGGTGTCGACGCGGCCAGGCTGGCCCGCAGCTACCGCGCGGAGGCGGTGTGGCTCGGCGCCGCTGTCGGCGGTGTCGGACTGGTCGGCGCCTGGGTCGGTTGCCGGGCGCTGCTTGCCGTGCTCCCGCTGGTCGACAGTGGACGTTTCGGTCTCGGCTTCGACTCCAACCCACACGTCGACGTGCTCGCCGCAGTGGCGATCGCAGCAGGGGGCTTCGTCGCAGGATCCGTGGTTCTCGCTTTGCGGCTGGTCGCCGCCTCGTCTCCTCCCGACCGGTTGCGCGAAGAGGCCCGCTGATGAGCCCCGTCGTAAGCGTCCTGTCGGTGGTCGCCACCGCGCTGCGAGGCCTGAGGTCGCGCCTGCTCCTCACGGTCGGCTCGGTGTTCCTGGCCACGGTTGCCGTTGCGGCAGCTGTCGTCGGGCCTATGTACCAGGCGGCTGCGGCCTCGTCCTTCGTCGTGAGCCAGCTCCGGAGCACGCCGGCCGCACTGACCGGCCTGAGCGTCGACTACACGCCTGGTGAGCGGGTGGGCATCACCCGGGCGAAGACGCGGGCGGTCGCGGCGGTCGGCCGGCGCCTTCCCCACTTCGGCCGCCCCGCGATTTCTCTGGTGAGTCGGCGGATGAACGCACCGGGGCTAAGGTCGGCCCGCCCGATGCTGCTGGCCCAACGGGGGCTGTGCGGACGCCTGGTGGTGACCGGCACGTGTCCGACGCGCACTGGTGAGGCCCTCATGCTCGCCTTCGACGCCGCCCACACCCGTACGGTGGTCGGGGACACGTTCCACGTCAGCGGTGTACGAACTCCGTTCACGCTGGTCGGCACCTATCGACTCCCTGCCGGCGGAGACGGCCTGTTCAAGCCGATCCGCTTCAGGAGCCTGCTGCCCCAGCCTTCCCGGTACGGGATCACGCCCTACGTACCTGGTCCCTTCGTCGTTACGCCGAGCACCGTGACAGGCATGTCCTCCGCAGGCTGGTTCGTCCGCACGGACTACCGGCTGAGTCTTCCTGCCGACACGACGCTCGACGATCTGCATGCCGCGACAACGGAGGTCGCCGCTACTGCGCGCAGAGGTCCGTTCCCATCGCCTGGGAGACGGCCTGAGCCTGGAGCGAGGGAACGTGTTGCGACCGGTCGTCGAGCAGGCGCAGCAACGCCGGGCCTCTGCGCTGCAGACTGTCACCCCGGCAGTGGTGTCGCTCATCCTGGTCGCCCTCGTGCTCCTGGTGAGGTTGCTGTCGGCAGCGCTGGAGCTGCGGCGGCCCGAGCTCGCCCTGGCAGCGCTTCGTGGCGTCGACCGTCGGCGGCTGTGGGTCCTCGGGATGGTCGAACCGGTGCTGATATTCGCGATCGCGGCGCCGATCGGGGTCCTCGCCGGGTACCTCGCAGAGGTTTCCCTGAGCTCGGCCTGGCTGGTGCCTGGCCTGCCCGTCCGGTTCGGGTTGGCCAGTACCGGGTTCGCTGCGGGCGTGCTCGCGGCCACCCTGGGTGCGGCCGCCCTCGTCGTCCGCTCCGCGACCGACGAGCCGCTCAACGTCCAGATCGCCAACGTGCGCAGACCGGTACGGTCACGCCGCTGGACCTTCTTGCTGCGTGCGGCTCTCCTCGCTGCCGCCGTGGCGATGCTGGCCGCGAGCCTGTGGTCGGGCAGGCCTTCGAAGCCGAACGCGGCCGATCTGCTGCTGCCCGTCGTACTGGCCGGGGCCGCCGGCGTTCTCGCTACGCTCGCTACGGCCGTCGCCGCGTCATGGTGGACCCGGCGCACCGCCCACCGACGCGGTCTTGCGGGCTTCGTCGCGTCGCGAACGATCGCCCGCCGACGTGAGGGCACCTGGCTCGTGCTGCCCATGGCAGTCGCCTTGGCCATAGCCGTGTTCGCGGCGGGCATCTACTCGACTGCGGCGGACTGGCGAGCAAGCCAGGCAGCGACCATGGTCGGCGCCGACATGTCGTTCGCCGTGGGTTTCCCGCTGTCGCGCGCGGTTACGCTCACCCACCGGCTCGACCCGGAGGGGCGCTGGCTGATGGCGGCCGGCGCCGATTCCGACCTCGACGGGCCGAAGGTGGTCGTGGACGCCCCGAGGCTCGCCCGGGTCGCACGCTGGCCCAGCTCGTGGACCCCCGGTCTGAGCGTTTCGGAGATCGGCAGCCGGCTCTCACCGCTGCGCCCCCCACTGAGGCTGACCGGTCGGCACATACAGCTGACCGTCGACAACCGCCTCGGCGGCACCACGCCGATCCTGGTGGGAGTCGACCTGGCGGCACCGTTCGGCGAGGCACGCCAGATCTACGTCGGCCCCTACCCGCCCGGCTCGAATCGGCGAAGCGCGTCGACCGCGTACTGCCGGCGCACCTGTGAGGTGAAGGGGCTCACGATCAGCGGTCCGGGCGCGCTCGCGCAGGCGATGAGGGGGAGTGTCACGATCAGCGGCGTCGGAGTCGACGGCAGACCCGTCGGGTACTTCACCCGGATCGGGTGGCGGCCGAGCACCGCCCGGCCCTTCGGGGGACCGCCCGCGCCGGTGACCGCGGTGCGGTCCACGGCAGACTCGCTGACGCTCGACATCGACTCGTCCGGCCGCGCGGTCGTGGCGGGGTTGGCGCCGCGCGACCTGCCCCCGGTGCCGCCGGTGGTGATGGGCCGTACGGCCGCGCCCAAGGTGCTGGCCCGGCACGGTACGGAGCTGCAGGTGGCGACTGCGGTGGGCGGCAGCGCGGTGGTGGCTCCGATCGCCACCAGTGAGTCGACTCCGTTCTTCGGACCCGCGGGCATCCTCGTCGACGACACCACGTACACACGCGACAACGCGGTCTTCGACGCCGAGACCAGCGTGTACATCCTGGCCCGCTCGGACACACCCGCGAGCATCCTCGACGCGCTGTCCGCCCGCGGCATCACCTCGCCGACCACCCTCGACGCGGTCCGCTCCACACTCGACCGGGATGCCTACGCGCTCGCTCTCAACCTGTACCTCGTCGTCACCGCCATCGTGCTGCTTCTCGCCTTCGGCGGCCTGGCGGTCACGATGGCGGTCTCGGTGCCGGCGCGCCGCCGGGACGCCGCGTCCCTGCGGGTGGTCGGCGTTCCCCGGCGGTCGATCGCCGTTGCCGTCGTGCTGGACACCGCAGCTGTCCTGGGAGCCGCCGCCGTCGCGGGGATCGCCGCGGGTGCGCTGTCGCAGTACGTCGTCGTGCACACGTTGACGCTCGGGTACGTCGACAACATCTTCACCCCACGGGTGCTGTCGTCGCTCGACGTGCGCTCGGTCGTCGAGCTGCTGGCGGCCGCGTGCGCCGTGATGGTGTGCATCGCCGCCGTACTGGGCGGCCTGATCGTTCGCGGCGCCCGGTCCGCGACCCTTCGCGAGAACGCCTGACCTCGAGCGGTCACCTCTGTCCCCCCGAGGGGTCAGATAATTCCCGTCGAGGGGTCGGTATCAGTCGTCCCGTCGAGGGGTCGGTTGTGTCCCGTCGAGGGGTCGCTTGTGTCCGGTCGAGGGGTCGCTTGGCACCCCACGACGGGCTGTCGTCGAGGGCGGCCGGACTACCTGACTCCTCGGCGGGAACTACATGACTCCTCGGCGGAACTATTTGACCCTTCGGCGGGAACTATGTGACTCCTCGGCGGGAACTACGTGACTCCTCGGCGGGCGGGGAGCTAGAGGCCGCCGGCCACCCGTACGACCGCACCGGTCACGTACGACGCCTCGCCGCTCATCAGCCAGACGATCGCGGGCGCGATCTCGGCCGGCTCCGCGGCGCGGCCGAGGGGGATGCGTGAGGCGAGGCGGTCCTCACGGCCGGGTTGGCCGGCGGCCGCATGGATGCCGGTACGGACGATGCCCGGTGCGACGGCGTTGACGCGGACGCCGTCGTCGGCGAGCTCCTTCGACAGACCCATCGTGAGCGCTTCGACGCCCGCCTTCGCCGCGGCGTAGTGGACGTACTCGTGCGGCGACCCCAGCGTGGCTGCCGCCGAGGAGACGTTGACGATGCTCCCGCCTCCTCCGCCGCGGCGTACCGACATGAGGCGCGCGGCCTGCCGGGCGCAGAGGATGGACGCGACGAGGTTGACGTCGACGACCTCCCGGATGACGTCGACGGGAGTCTCCGCGAGGTCGCCGATGTGCGCGGTGACGCCCGCGTTGCTGACCAGCCCGGTCACCGGGCCGAGCTGCTCCACAGCAGTGGCGAAGAGATGCTCGACCTCGTCCTCGCGGACGACGTCGGCCCGGACGGCGATGGCCTGGACCCCTTCGGAACGCGCCGAGTCGACGACCCGCGTCGCCGCCTCGGAGTCTCCCCGGTAGCCGACCACCACGTCGTGGCCGGCCCGGGCAAGGGCTCGTACGGTCGCCGCACCGATACCCCGGCCGCCGCCGGTGACGACCGTGACCAGCCGGGCCGTCATGACGCGGGGCCGGGCGATTCCTCGCCCGTACCGATCGGCGGAGCCCAGCCGGGTCTTGGGATGAGGCAGAAGGGGTGACCGTACGGGTCGGCGTACACAGAGCTCGCCCGGTCGAGCAGCTCCGCGCCCAGGGCGAGCACTCGAGGTCCCGCTGCGTCGACGTCGTCGACCATGACGTCGAGATGCACCTGCTGCGGCCGACTGGGGTCGGGCCATCGGGGCGGCTGATGGTCTGGGGCGAGCTGGAACGCGACTCCGGAGGTCGTGTCGTCGGCGGCGACGACGACGAAGTCCCGAGACCGGTAGGTCACCGGCAGCCCCAGCAGCTCGGAGTAGAACGCTGCCGCCGCCTCGGGGTCCGGCGTGTCGATGATGACGTGGTGGAGGCGTCCGATCATCCGCCGATCCTGTCAGACCCGCGCGCGCCGCCGGCGGTACGAGCGCGCCGCGGCCCGGTCGTTGCAGTACCCGCAGCAGTACCTCCGGGTGCCCGCGCGGGTACGGTCCACGAAGGCGCAACGACAGGGGTCGGACGCGCACGTGCCGAGCCGGCGAGTGCCGTACGTCGCCAGGTGCGAGGCGATCGCGGCGGGCAGACGCGCCTGGAGCGCGGGGCGGCCCACCAGTCCGACGCCCACCTCGAGGCCCACCCGGTCGTCGGAGCCCGGGACGGGAACCAGCTCGGGGGCTGCCGAGCTGCGCAGCAAGACGTTGAGCGCGTCGCACACCGCGACCGGGTCGTCGACGACGAACGCCGTCCGGAGCGCATCGCGAAGTGACCGCAGCTCGGGCAGGTCGGCTGGCTCCAGCTGCTCGGCGAGGTCGGCGTGCCCGGCGGCGCGGAAGGCGACCGTGAGCCACGTCAGGTCGTGCAGCCGGTCGGCGGGCTCCTCGAGCAGGTCGACGGAGTTCACCAGCAGCAGGGCGAGGTCGAGATCCCCGGCTCGCCCTGTCGCCGGTAGCCAGTCCGCCGGGAACGGGACCGTGCCCGTCATCGCATCCCCTTTCGAACCGTCGCCGTCAGTTGCTTGACAGCCCATGCTACTCACTTTAGGGTCGTCAGTATCTCAAGTATTTTTACTACTGACGGAGGTTCGCCATGACGACACGGCTCGCGACGGCGCTCGTAGGTGCGGCCTGCGCCGCCCTGTTCGTGGCCGGCACACCGGCCGCTGGGACGGCGGCCTCGGCCGGTGCTCCCGCAGCGGCCAAGCGCTCAGCCGAGGGCTCCGTGCTGATCCAGGACGTCACCATCGACGTGCGGCACGGGCAGCCCGTGGCCGCGTACATCGTCCGCCCCGCCGGTCAGCACACGGCGTCGAGCGAAGCCGGCGTTCTCTGGCTGCACTGGCTCGGGCAGATCCGCAGCGACCGGACCGAGTTCCTCGGCGAGGCGGTCTCCCTCGCCGGTCGCGGTGTGGTGTCGGTACTGCCGCAGGGGGAGTTCCCGTGGGCGGTGGCACCGTCGGGCAACCGCAGCGACGTCGGAAAGGTCACTCGGCAGGTACGCACCTTCCATGCAGCGCTGCGACGCCTCGAGGCCATACCCGAGGTCGACTCCTCGCGGCTCGCGATCGTCGGTCACGACTACGGCGCGATGTTCGGTGCGCTCGTCGCGGACCGTAGTCCCGAGGTCTCGACGCTCGTGCTGGACGCTCCGGACGCCACTTGGGGCAACTGGTTCTCGACGTACTGGCTCGGTTACCAGGGCGCTCAGCGTCGCCACTACGCGTCGCTGTTCGCGCGGCTCAACCCGGTCCGTCACACGGCCGAGCTGGGACATCACGTGCTGTTCCAGTGGGCCGGCCAGGACATCTACGTGACCCAGCACACGCGGGATGCCTACGCGGCAAGCAGTCCTCACGCCAAGGTGCTCCTCTACCCGGATGCGGACCACCAGCTCACCGACGCGGCGGCTACGGACCGCGACGCGTTCCTCGCAGCCCAGCTCCACCTGCGGTAGCGACTCCTTCCGCAGCGACCGTCGGCAGCGCCTGCCTCGTCTGCGAGGCGGGCGCTGTCCTACGCTGGCGGGCTACGGATACAGACGACATCGGCGCGGGCCGAGAAGGGAAGGGCCAGTGGCATCGCTGCGCAGCCTCAGCCGGCAGGAGGCCCAGGAACGGGCCGCTCTCATCGACGTCGAGGCGTACACGATCGCCATCGACCTCACCAGGCTCCCGGACGGACCCGAGTTCCATGCGGTGTCGACCATCCGGTTCTCGTGCCGCGAGCCGGGAGCGCAGACGTTCGTCGACTGCGTGGCCGACGTCCGGTCCGCGACGCTCAACGGCGAGCCGGTCGGAGCCGACGCCGTGGACGACGCGCGGATCACGCTGACCGGTCTCGCCGCGGACAACACCCTCGTGGTGGAGTCGGTCCAGGCCTCGACCGACCAGGGCACCGGCGTTCATCGCGCGGTCGACCCCGCCGACGGCGGGATCTACCTCTGGACGTCCTTCGAGCCAGACGACGCACGCCGGGCCTGGGCGTGCTTCGACCAGCCGGACCTCAAGGCGCCCCATACCTTCGAGGTCACCGCGCCGCCGGACTGGCTCGTCACGAGCAACAGCGACGCGCCGGACGTGACCGACACCGAGGGCGGGCGTCGCTGGCTCTTCCCCGCGACACCACCGCTGTCGACGTACGTCCCGGTCGTGAACGCGGGGCCGTTCTACGAGCTGCGGTCGGAGCGGGGCGGCTACGACCTCGGGCTGTACGTCCGCAGGTCACTGTCCGGCTTCCTCGACCGGGACGCCGAGGAGCTGTTCGACCTCACGGCCCGCGGGCTCGCGTACTTCGGCGAGCAATTCGACCTGCCGTTCCCGCAACGCTCCTACGACCAGGTCTTCGCGCCCGACATGGGCGGCGCCATGGAGAACTACGGGTGTATCACCTGGTCGGACGCCTTCATCTACCGCAGTACACCCTCACCGGCCGAGCGGGAGCAGCGCGCGGCTGTGTTGCTCCACGAGATGGCCCACATGTGGTTCGGCGACATCGTCACGATGACGTGGTGGAACGACCTGTGGCTCAACGAGGCCTTCGCCGAGTGGGCGTGCTTTTGGGCGGCGGCGGCGGCGACGGAGTTCACCGACGCCTGGGCCGGCTTCCTCGCGGACACGAAGCTGACGGCCTACCCGGTCGACCGCGGCCCGACGTCGCACCCGATCCGGCAGTCGGCGTCCGATGTCGCCGAGGCGACAGCCGGCTTCGACGCGATCACGTACAACAAGGGGGCCAGCGTCCTCAAGCAGCTCGTGGCCTACCTCGGCGAGGACGCGTTCGTGACGGGTCTGCGGGCCTACTTCGCCAAGCACGCCTGGGGCAACGCGACGCTCGAGGACCTGATGGACGAGCTCGCTGAAGCCGGCTCACGAGACCTGGCGAGCTGGACACAGACGTGGCTGGAAACGGCCGGCACCGACACTCTCCACCTCGAGCAGTCCGAGGGAGAAGGCATGGTGCTGCGGGCCGTCGGCCCCAACGGGCAGGCACCGCGTACCCACCGGCTCGACCTCGGCGTCTACGTACGCCAAGACGGTGCCCTCGTGCGCCGTGAGGTCGTGCCGCTCGAGATCGTCGGCGCCACCACGCGGATCCCCGACCTGACCGAGCCGTACGACCTGCTGCTCGCCAACGACAGCGACCTCACCTTCGCCAGCGTGCTGCCCGACGAGGCGTCGCTGCAGCAGCTGCTGGACTCGGCCGCGGAGCTTCCGGACGCGACCGCCCGGGCGGTCGCCTTCGTCACGGCGTGGGACCGGGTCGTCAGCGTCGGGCTCTCCGCGGCGTCGTTCGTGAAGTGCGCGAACGCGGTACTGCTCGCGGAGACCGCTCAGTCGGTGATCGAGCCATTCCTCGAGCGAACGGTCGAGGCAGCCGACCGCTGGGCGCCCGACAGCGCCCGCGACGGGCTACTCAGCTCGGTGGCCGATACCTGCCTCGTGCTCGCGCAGCGCGACGGATCGCACCGGATGGTGGCCCTGCGCGCCCTCGCCCGTACCGCCGTCACCGACGCGCAGCTGGCTTCGCTCGAGGAGGCGGCGAAAGACGACGTCGACCTCGGCTGGCGCGCCCTGACGCGGTTCGCCGCGCTCGGACACGCGGACCCGGACGCCGTCGACAGCCTGAGGGAGAAGGACCCGAACCCGGACGCCTGGGTGCGTGCGCTGGCTGTCGACGCCGCACGTCCCGACGGCGCTGCCAAAGCAGCGGCGTGGCAGACCCTCATGTACGAGCACAAGATCCCGATCGGGAGCGTGTTCTCGGTGTCCGAGTCCTTCTGGCAGTCGGCGCAGGCAGGGTTGCTGGCGCCGTTCGCCGATCGTTACCTGCAGGCGCTCCCCGACCTGGGCAGCGCGGCGATGATCCCAGCGATGGTCCGGGCGGCGTCCATGTTCCCCGTGTTCGGCGTGGACGAGGCGTTCGTGGACCGCGCCGAGACGGCGGTGAAGGCGGACGGTTTCAGCCCCATCGTGCGCTCCTCCGTACTCAACCGCGCGGACCGGCTCAAGCGCATGCTCGCCGCCCGCCGTGGCGATGCCGACCGGGCCAGCTGACCGACCGGCAGAGCGAGTGCTGAGTCTGGCGGAGATATGGCCGGTCTTCGGACTGCAGGTCGAAGCGGGACCGCTGCAGCTCAGGGCGGTCCGTGACGAGGACATCCCCGGCCTGGTCGAGCTGGCCCGATCGGGCATCCACGCGCCCGACGAGATGCCCTTTCGGAGCCGTGGTCGACCGCTCCGGCCGAAGAGCTCGCAACCACCATGGCAGCCCACTACTGGCGCGTCCGATCTCAGTTCGGTGCCGCCGAATGGTCGCTGGAGCTGGTCGCCCGATGGGACGGCGAGGTCGTCGGCTGTCAGGGGTTCCACACGACCAACTACCTCGTCACCCGCAGCGGCGAGACCGGGTCGTGGCTGGGCCGGCGGTTCCAGGGGCGCGGGATCGGGACCTTGATGCGGCAGGCGATGTGCTGCGTAGCGTTCGACCACCTGGATGCCGCGGAGGTGGTTTCCGCGGCCTACCTGGACAACCCCGCCTCGCTCTCCGTGAGTCGCAAGCTCGGATACCGGCCCAACGGCCAGCGGCGGGAGCAGCGCCGCGAGGGTGAGATGGCCGTCAGCCAGAAGCTCGTCCTCGCGCCGCAGGACCTGCTGCGGCCGGAGGTCGAGGTCCGGGTGAGCGGTGTGGACCCGTTTCGGCGGTTCGTCGGTCTGGTCGCCGGCCCGTCACCGACGGTCTGACAGCAGCTCTTCGCCTGGCGCCACCGAATCACCCGGGCCGGAGACGGCGGCCGCAGGCTGCCGACGTGGGCCGCTACGGGACCTCTCAGGGGGCGGCCGGCGGAAACCATCCGTCGAGCTGCTCGTTGCGGAACTTCCCCGTCGGGTCGAAGTGGGCCATCAGCTCCACGAAGTCGCCGTAGCGGTCGTACCGCTTCGCCAGCTCGTCGCCGCCGGTCGTGAACACCTTGCCCCAGTGCGGGCGAGGCTCGAACGGCGCCAGCTTGTCCTCGACCCTTGCCAGCACCTGCAGTACCCCGGGGGTGTCCTGCACCCAGGTGAAGTGCACTGCGACGGAGTCGCGTTCGTAGCTCGGGCTGAGCCAGAGGTCGTCGGCGGCGATGGTACGGACCTCGCAGATCTGGAGGAGCGGCGCGACGTGCTCTCGGATCGATCCGACGGCGGCCAGCGCCTCCACCGCGTGCTCCCGGGGAAGCAGGTACTCGCTCTGCAGCTCCTGGCCGCTACTCGGCGTGAACTCCATCCTGAAGTGAGGAAGCCGTCCCTGCCAGGGCCCGGGTACTCCGAGCTGCTCGGTGGCGTTCTCGGTCGGCATGCCGGGTACGGGGTTGCGGGGAGAGTCGGCCAGCGTGGCACCGAGCCATCGAGCTGGTGCCTCGCCCCGCTGGGTGGTGCCCAAGCGGTCTTTGAGCCACACCTGCCGGAACGAGTCGCTGCGCCAGTCGGTGAACAGGCTGACGCTGTAGGCGCTGTCGAAGATTTCCTCGATGTCGGCCTCGACGGCTGCCCAGGGCATGTCGTCGTACACCCACTGCCGGACCTCGAACGTCGGCGCGATGTCGAGCGTGACCGCCGTGACAACCCCCAGCGCGCCGAGGTTCACGACGCTTCCGCAGAACCGGTCCCGGTCGTCGTCACGGTCGAGCGTCACGAGGCTTCCGTCCGCGGTGACCATCTCGAGCCCGGCGACGGCGGTCGCCAGGTTGCCCACCGTCTTGCCGGAGCCGTGCGTGCCCGTCGCCACGGCGCCGGCGACGGAGATGTGCGGGAGGGACCCCAGGTTGGGAATGGCGTACCCGGCCTCGTGCAGCAGCGTCGCGAGCTCCCCGTACCGCACCCCGGCGCTGACGGTGACGGTCGAGCCCTCGACGTCGATGTCCAAGCGGGGAGGGAGGGCCGCGACGGACACGAGCCGGCCTGTCGTGTCGGCGATGCGGTTGAAGGAGTGGGCGGTCCCGAGCGGCCTGAGCCGAGGGCTCTCGGCGACCAGGCTCTGCAGTTCTTCCACCGAGCGCGGAGCCTCGAGAGTCTCGGTGGAGAAGGTGATGTTGCCGGCCCAGTTGGTGTGCTGCGTGCTCACAGCGTCACCCTATCCGCGCCGCCTGGGGGACGCAGTCCGGTGACGGCCGCCTCTTATCAGTGGGGGAGTACCGGCGGGGAGCTGCAGTGGTCGGTCGGGTTACTCGCCGTGGGCGGCCCTCAGCAGCGCCGCCCGCTCGGTGATCCGCACCCGGTCGTTGCCGCGTTGCCGGCCGAGGATCGCCTCGGCGCGCTCGATGGCCCGCCAGCCCTCCCAGTCGACGGGTCGGACGTCGCGCTCGGCGAAGAGGCGGACGATGTCGTCGGGGTCGCGGTGGGGCGCGCGGCGCAGCAGGGGTGCGTCCTCGAGCAGGGACGCGACCGTCTCGCGGGCGTCGTGTTTGTTGGTGCCGATGACGCCGGTCGGGCCGCGCTTGCTCCATCCCGCGACGTACAGGCCGCTCACGCGCCGGCCGTCGCGGACGACCCGGCCGGCGTCGTTGGGTACCGTGCCGGTCCGCTCGTCGAAGGGCAGGCCCGGGATGGGCAGGCCGCGGTAGCCGACCGAACGCAGGACGAGCTGGGCGTCGATGGTCGACAACCGTCCCGTGCCGACCGCGTTGCCGCCGTCGTCGGGGGCGGTCTGCTCGACCTGGAGGGCGGAGACGCTGCCGTCGGCGGCGGCCAGGATCGCTGCCGGGCGCAGCCAGAAGCGCAGATGCACGCGGCGCGGCCTGCCACCGGGTGGCCGGGAAGCCCATTCGCGGAGCACGTCGAGGTTGCGGCGTACGGCCGGCGAGCCCGCGAGCAGCAGCTCACTGACCGGGTCGAGCTCGAGCTCGGACTCCCGGACGACCACGTCGGCGTTCGCGATCTCGCCGAGCTCCCGGAGCTCCCTCGTGGTGAACTTGGCCTGCGCGGGCCCCCGGCGGCCGATCATGTGGATATCCGTGGCCGCGCTGCGGTCGAGCTCGTCGAGCACGTGGTCGGGCATGTCGGTGGCCCGCAGGTCGTCGGCGGTCTTGGCGAGCAGGCGTACGACGTCGACCGCGACGTTGCCCATGCCGATCACCGCGACGCTGCGTGCACCCAGCGCGAACGCGTCGAGTGGGGCATCGGGGTGTCCGTTGTACCAGGCCACGAAGTCGGTGGCGGACCGGCTGCCCGGGAGGTCCTCACCCGGGATGCCGAGCCGCCGGTCGACAGCGGCGCCGCTCGCGATCACGACGGCGTCGTAGTAGTCCTGCAGCTCGGCGAGGCTGACGTCGCTCCCGATCTCCACGTTGCCGAAGAACCGGGCCCCCTGCTGCTCGAGCACGCTGCTCAGTGCCGCGCTGATCGAGCGGATCTTGGGATGGTCCGGCGCGACGCCGTACCGGACCAGGCCGAACGGGCAGGGGAGCCGGTCGAGCACGTCCACCGACGCGAGCCCGTCGCGGGTCAGCGCCTCGACCGCATAGATACCCGCCGGACCGGACCCGATGATCGCTACCCGCAGCACGACACCCTTTCTACTCCCCTCGCGCTCATCGCCCCGCAACGCACGTCCGCGCTCCCCTCGGCGACGAGGTCAGGGGTGCGGCTTCTGGGCCGCGAGGAGAGACTCGAACGGGACAGGGTCGTCGTACGGGTCGGGCGCGGGGGCGTACGGGTCGGGTGCCGACGCGAGCGCGCCCCAGTGCACCAGCCCGGCCAGCTCGCCCGCCGCCCGGTCGATACGCGCGGCCAGCGACGACTCGTGCGCGGAGTCGCCGCTCCCCCAGTCCTCCGACGCCGGCGAACACGGCGGTCGGGACGACGACGGCCCGCAGGTACACGAACAGCGGACGCAACGCGTGCTCGAGCGCCAGCGAGTGACGGGCGGTACCGCCGGTGGCGCCGACGAGCACGGGCTTGCCGACGAGGCAGTCGGCCTCGAGCACGTCGCAGAAGACCTTGAGCAGCCCGCTGTACGACGCGTTGAAGATGGGTGTCACGACAACGAGCCCGTCCGCTCGCCGCACCTGCTCCATGACGGTCCTCAGCTCGCCGCTCGGGAAACCGGAGAGGAGGTTGTTCACCAGCTCGTGGGCGTGGTCACGCAGCTCGATCACGTCGATCTGCACTTCGGCGCCGCCTGCCTCCAGGCTCCGCCGCGTCGCCACGGCGAGCTGGTCGGCCAGCAGCCTCGAGGCTGACGGCTGGCTCAGCCCGGCGGCGACGACCGCGAGTCTGAATCGGGTCACGGCAGCGCCTCCTCCATGCTCTCGAGCAGCGCCGCCTCGGCTGCCGCGTCCCTGGCCGCCCTCAGGCTCGCATGCGTCGGTGCCTCCGGCACATGCGCCGGCCTCAGGGCGTCGAACTCCTTGCGCAGCACCGGTACGACCTCTTCCCCCAGCATGTCGAGCTGCTCGAGAACGGTCTTCAGGGGCAGCCCGGCGTGGTCCATCAAGAAGAGCTGACGCTGGTAGTCGCCGAAATAGTCCCGGAACCGCAAGGTCTTCTCGATGACCTGCTGGGGGCTCCCGACGGTCAGCGGGGTCTGCTCCGTGAAGTCCTCCAGCGAGGGTCCGTGCCCGTAAACCGGAGCGTTGTCGAAGTACGGCCGGAACTCCTTGACCGCCGCCTGGGAGTCCCTGCGCATGAACACCTGGCCACCGAGGCCGACGATCGCCGAGTCGGCCGGGCCGTGCCCGTAGTGCTCGAACCGGCGGCGGTACAGGCCGATCAGGCGCTGGTAGTGGTCCTTCGGCCAGAAGATGTGGTTGGCGAAGAAGCCGTCACCGTAGTAGGCGGCCTGCTCGGCGATCTCGGGACTGCGGATCGAGCCGTGCCACACGAACGGCGGTACGCCGTCGAGCGGGCGGGGCGTCGAGGTGAAGGACTGCAGCGGCGTCCGGAACCTGCCCTGCCAGTCGACGACGTCCTCGCGCCACAGCCGGCGCAGGAGGTCGTAGTTCTCGATAGCGAGCGGGATGCCGTCGCGGATGTCCTGGCCGAACCACGGGTACACCGGACCGGTGTTGCCTCGTCCCATCATCAAGTCGACCCGGCCGTCGGCGAGGTGCTGCAGCATTGCGTAGTCCTCGGCGATCTTCACGGGGTCGTTGGTCGTGATCAGCGTCGTCGAGGTCGAGAGGACGATTCGCGCGGTGCGGGCGGCGATGTAGCCGAGCATCGTCGTCGGTGACGACGGCACGAAGGGCGGGTTGTGGTGTTCGCCCGTGGCGAAGACGTCGAGTCCCACCTCCTCGGCCTTCAGCGCGATCGCGACCATGGACTTGATGCGAGCGGCCTCGGTCGGCGTCTCGCCGGTGGTCGGGTCGGGGGTGACGTCCCCGACGGTGAAGATCCCGAACTGCATGAGCACTCCTGCCTGCTGGCGTCTCGCGAAAAACGATAGTACAGATTTCAACTATCTCTGGTCGGGGATATTCCCACCCGCCTCCCGCCACCAAGCCTGCCGCCTCCTCGTGGTGAGCACGGTCAGGTGGGTCCGAGGCTGCCCCTGACGAGGCTGTCGGTCGAGTGTGCCGGGTTGCCGTCGTACGGCTCCACGGAGACGTCGACGATCTTGTACTTCGACAGGTCGAGGCCCGCCGGCAGCGTGAAGCGGCCGGACGAGGACTGGAGCGTACCCAGGGAGATCAAGTGCTTGGGGTCCGACATCAGCCAGACCTCGAGATAGGCCCGACGCGTCGGCGGCGCGGTCACGCGTACGGCGAGCTCGCGCTGGTCGTTGACGTCCTCGACCTCCGCCGTACCCGTGCCTTGCTTGGTGGGCAGCGGCCGGAGCGAGGCAGACGCGACGACTCGGGGCCCACCGCTGTGCAGGGACTGCCAGCCCAGTGTCCCGGCTGCCCCGCCCACCGCGCCGATGACCGCGGCAGCGAGCACCCACGCGAGTCGGCGGTTGCCCGTCGACGGAGCCCGGCGCTCTCGCGCCGCCTCTCCGCGGCCGACCTGGGTACGGGGGCGGACCAGGGTCGCCTTCGGAGCCGACGGTGCGCTACCGGCCCCGGTCTCGGCGGCGATCCGTTCCCAGACGTGCGCAGGGGGCGCCGTGGTGACCAGGTCCTCCGGCTGCAGTGCCCGGCCGACGGCGACCACCGGTCGCAGCGACTCGACCTCGCGGCCGCACCTGTCGCATCCGGCTACGTGCGCCGAGACGTCGTGGGGCACGGGCTCACCCAGGGCGAGCAGGGCGAGCGTCTCGCTGTCCACGTGTCCGGGGCCCGCCGCGTTCGGCCGGGGGTCGTCAGCGAATGTCACGATGACCCTCCAATCGACTCCGCAAGCGCTCCAGGGAGCGCCGGACATGGCTCTTCACCGTTCCCAGCGGCAGGTCGAGCTGTGAGGCGATCTGGGCGTGCGTCAGGCCGTCGAAGAAGGCGAGCCGCATCACCTCGCGCGGGGTGTCGGGGAGCCCGTTGAGCTCCGTCGCAAGGAGCAGCCGGTCTGCCACCGCGTCGACGTCGGACTCCTCGGTCGCGGGCGTGTACTGCGCACCGACCCGAGAGGTGATCGAGGAGGCCCGGGCCCGAGCCGCATGCTGGTCGGCGATCACATGCCGCGCGATCCCGACCAGCCAGGCCGACAGAGGAGCGGTACCAGGCGAGTACCGCTCCCGCGACCGCCACGCCTGCACGAACACCTGCTGGGTGACGTCACCGGCGTCCTCGTGGTCACCGAGACAGCGCAGGGCAAGCGAGTACACCAGGCCTCCCCAGCGCTCGTACGCCACGGCGAGCGCGGCGTCGTCCCCACGGGCGAACGACTTCTCGGCCGACTCTGCCGCGTCCACGTCGCCGGTCGTCACGTCAGGGTGACACCGGGGGCGCTCACGCCGGAACTATAGCCTTCGCACGCGGAGGGACCGGGTCGGCGGCGAAGCCTCTCCGCCGCCGACCCGGCCCCTGTCCCCCGTGGAGGGCCCGCGCTTCAGCGCGGGCTGACCGTGGCGTAGCCGAAGGTGTCGCCCCTGGAGAAGGCCTTCACGCCGAACGTGGCGTTGATCGCCTTCGCCGCGGTGCCGGTCAGCTCGAGCTTGGCGTCGCCGAGCCGCGGCCGGTCCGTCTTGTGGATGGTGAACAGGACCACGCGGCCGACCTGGCCGACCTTCGAACCGCTGACCCGACCGGTGACCCGGAGCTTGGGCAGGGACACGGTGAACCTCGCCGTGGTGATCGACGCCCCGCCGCCGGAGAAGCGCAGGCCACCTCTGTGCAGGAACACCATCTTGTGGTCTCGGATCTTCCTGATCGGGAACGACGCCGCCACCGTGTGCCGGTACGGCCGGGCCGTCGCCGCTCCGGTCGGCGCGACCTTGATGCCGGCCCCGGTGAGCAGCCTGGTGACGGGCTTGGCGACGACGACGCGCGTGTGGCCGTAGTTGTTCGCATGGCCGTCGTACGTGCTCGTCGCGGACGCCGTCGGAACCGTCAGCGTCAGCGCGGTCAGCGCCGCGGCGCCGCCGAGCGCCAGTCGGGAGATGGGGTAGTGCATGGAACATCCCTTCGGTCAGAGGTAGCGCGCCGGAGAGCCGGTCGACCCGGAGCCCCTTGCGCGCCCTTTCCCGTAGTTCCGGCGAAGGTGCCCGTCTGGATGCACCTGATGCGAGAAAATTCATTCGCCGGCGTTGCTCGTGTGCCGGCCCACACCTACGGTGAGTGGCAAGGGGGTGCCCTCCGTGCACGAGCTCGCCGTCACGCAGAGCGTCGTCGACGCGGTCAGCGAGCACGTCGGCACGCGGCGCGTCGTGAGCGTACAGGTCGAGGTCGGCACGCTGTCCGGTATCGTCGCGGACGCGATGCGCTTCTGCTTCGAGATCGCCAGCGGCCAGACCGTCCTCGAAGGAGCGCGCCTCGACATCGACGAGCGCCCCGGAGAAGCTCATTGCCGTGACTGTGGATCGGACTTCACGCTTGCCGACCTCGTCCTGCTGTGCCCGTGCGGCAGCGCCGACGTGGAGGTCACAGCGGGGCGTGACCTCGTGATCAAGTCCGTGGAGGTGGCCTGAGAATGTGCACGACCTGCGGATGTGGTGACGAGTCCGGCACCCGGGTGACGGCCCTGTCCGGTGGCGAGTCCGCTCCCGCCCACGGCCACCACCACGCAGGCGCCCGGCACGAGCATTCGCATGGCGGCGCGGACCACCACGCAGGCGCCGCGCACGACCATCACCACGACGGCGCCGACCAGCACGCCACCACTTCCACCGCGACCACCACCATCGACATCGAGCAACGGGTGCTCGCGAAGAACGACGCGCTGGCGGCCCGCAACCGGGCCGAGCTCAGCGCGCGGGGCATCAGTACCGTCAACCTGATGAGCTCGCCCGGCTCCGGGAAGACCAGCCTGCTGGTCCGGACGATCCACGACCTGGCGGTACACCGTCGGCTGGCCGTCATCGAGGGCGACCAGGAGACTCTCCTGGACGCGGAGCGCATCCGGGCGACGGGCTGCGAGGTCGTGCAGATCAACACCGGTGCTGGCTGCCACCTCGACGCGGACATGCTGCGCCGGGGACTGGATGCGCTGGACCCGGCAGCGGGGTCCCTCCTGTTCGTGGAGAACGTCGGCAACCTCGTCTGCCCGGCGCTGTTCGACCTGGGTGAGACGGCGAAGGTGGTCGTCATCTCGGTGACCGAGGGCGACGACAAGCCGCTGAAGTACCCGCACATGTTCGCGGCCGCCGACCTGGTCGTGGTCAACAAGACCGACCTGCTGCCCTTCGTCGACTTCGACGTCGACGCCTGTGCGTCCCGCGCTCGCAGCCTCAACCCGGGGCTTCGGATCCTTGCGCTCTCGGTGAAGACGGGCGACGGACTCGACGGTTGGTACTCGTGGCTACAGGAGCTTTCCGTCGCGGGCGGGGCGCGGCTCGCGGCAGCGATTCCGGCATCCGTGGCGACACGGACCCCGACCTCCTCCGCGGATGCTTGACAGTGCAATTCCGCACGGAGTAGACAGACTGCAACGCCAAACGAGTGGGCCCACGAGGCTCGCACTTCCGGGTTGAGCCTCCAGCCCAGAGAGCGTGGCATGCATGCAGACTGCCGAAGCCATCGCCGCCGAACAGACTCTCATCCACGTTCTGTGGATCAATGCCGGGCTCAGCTGTGACGGTGACTCCGTCGCGCTGACCGCGGCGACGCAGCCGAGCATCGAGGAGATCGCCCTCGGCGCCCTGCCGGGTCTCCCGCAGATCGCGGTCCACTGGCCGCTGATCGACTTCGAGTGCGGCCCCAACGGCGGCGCCGACGACTTCCTCGAGTGGTTCTTCAAGGCCGACCGCGGGGAGCTCGAGCCGTTCGTGCTCGTCGTCGAGGGGTCCATCCCCAACGAGAGACTGCACGCGGACGGGTACTGGTGCGGGTTCGGGAACAACCCCGACACGGGCCAGCCGATGACCACCAGCGAATGGCTGGACCGGCTGGCGCCGAAAGCGACAGCGGTCGTCGCGGTGGGCACCTGCGCGACCTACGGCGGCATCCACGCCATGGCAGGCAACCCGACCGGGGCGATGGGCGTCCCCGACTACCTCGGCTGGGACTGGAAGTCCAAGGCGGGCATCCCGATCGTGTGCGTCCCCGGATGCCCGATCCAGCCGGACAACCTCTCCGAGACGCTGACCTACCTGCTGTACATGGCCACCGGGCAGGCGCCGATGATCCCGCTCGACGAGGCACTGCGGCCGACCTGGCTCTTCGGCCAGACCGTCCACGAAGGTTGCGACCGGGCCGGGTACTACGAGCAGGGCGACTTCGCCACGGAGTACGGATCTCCGAAGTGCATCGTCAAGCTCGGGTGCTGGGGCCCGGTCGTGAAGTGCAACGTCCCGAAGCGCGGCTGGATGAACGGGATGGGCGGCTGCCCGAACGTCGGCGGCATCTGCATCGGCTGCACGATGCCCGGCTTCCCGGACAAGTTCATGCCGTTCATGGACGAGCCACCGGGCGGGAAGCTCTCGACCACGGCCGTCGGCGCCTACGGTGCGACCATCCGCCGGCTCCGCACGATCACGACGCGCACCGTCGACAAGGAACCGAAGTGGCGTCACAAGGGGCGCCAGCTGACCACGGGCGCAACGCGGACCTGGTAGCAGCAGCGCTCCATCCCTGGTGCCGCTCACTGGGCTCCCGTGGGCAGCACCGTCCCGAACATCGGCCGGAAGGCGAGCAATGACGTCCACCATCCCCAGCCCCACCTCCACCAAAGACAGCGACAACGGCCTCGTCGAGATGGCCTGGGACCCGATCACCCGCATCGTGGGCAGCCTCGGCATCTACACCAAGATCGACTTCAAGCAGCGGGAGGTCGTCGAGTGCCACAGCACGTCGTCGATCTTCCGCGGCTACTCGATCTTCATGAAGGGCAAGGACCCGCGCGACGCACACTTCATCACCAGCCGCATCTGCGGCATCTGCGGCGACAACCACGCGACCTGCTCGTGCTACGCGCAGAACATGGCGTACGGCGTCAAGCCGCCGCATCTCGGCGAGTGGATCGTCAACCTCGGCGAGGCCGCCGAGTACATGTTCGACCACAACATCTTCCAGGAGAACCTGGTCGGGGTCGACTACTGCGAGAAGATGGTCGCCGAGACCAACCCCGGCGTCCTCGAGCGGGCCAACACCACCGAGGCCCCGCACGCGGGTGAGCACGGCTACCGGACCATCGGCGACATCATGCGCTCGCTCAATCCGTTCACGGGCGAGTTCTACCGCGAGGCGCTGCAGGTGAGCCGCTACACCCGCGAGATGTTCTGCCTGATGGAGGGCCGCCACGTCCACCCGTCCACGCTGTACCCGGGCGGTGTCGGGACGGTCGCCACGATCCAGTTGATGACCGACTACATGATCCGGCTCAGCCGCTACATCGAGCACATGAAGAAAGTCGTCCCGATGCACGACGACCTCTTCGACTTCATGTACGAGGCGCTCCCCGGCTACGAGCAGTCCGGCCTGCGCCGCACGCTGCTGGGCTGCTGGGGCTCCTTCCAGGACCCGGAGTTCTGCAACTTCGAGTACAAGGACATGACCGAGTGGGGCCGCAAGATGTTCGTGACCCCCGGCGTCGTGGTCGACGGCAAGCTCGTTACGACCGACCTGGTCGACATCAACCTCGGCATCCGCATCCTGCTCGGCTCGTCGTACTACGACGACTGGGACGGGCAGGAGATGTTCGTGAAGAACGACCCGCTCGGCAACCCCGTCGACCGGCGCCACCCCTGGAACCAGTCGACCAACCCGCGGCCGCAGAAGCGCGACTTCGACGACAAGTACAGCTGGGTGATGTCGCCGCGCTGGTACGACGGCAAGGACTACCTCGCCCTCGACACCGGCGGCGGCCCGCTCGCCCGCTTGTGGTCGACGGCGCTCGCCGGTCTCGTCGACATCGGGTACGTCCAGTCGACCGGTACCAGCGTGAAGATCAACCTCCCGAAGACGGCGCTCAAGGGTCCGGTCGAGCTGGAGTGGAAGATCCCGCAGTGGAGCAACACCATCGAGCGCAACCGTGCCCGCACGTACTTCCAGGCGTACGCGGCGGCCTGCGCGCTGCACTTCGCCGAGAAGGCGCTGGTCGAGATCCGCGCCGGGCACACCAAGACCTGGGAGTCGTTCGAGGTGCCCGAGGAGGGGATCGGCTGCGGCTTCACCGAGGCCGTCCGTGGCGTGCTGTCGCACCACATGGTCATCCGCGACGGCAAGATCGCGAACTACCACCCGTACCCGCCGACCCCCTGGAACGCGAACCCGCGCGACTCCTACGGCACCCCCGGCCCCTACGAGGACGCCGTACAGGGTCAACCGATCTTCGAGGAGAACGACCGGGAGCACTTCAAGGGCATCGACATCATGCGGACGATCCGCAGCTTCGACCCCTGCCTGCCCTGCGGCGTCCACATGTACCTCGGTGACGGCAAGAAGATCGACCGGCTGCACTCGCCCACGCAGTCCGTCACGGGCGAGTAGCGCGCCCGCATGGCGTCACCCCCACCCGCCGAGAGCCCACCGCCCGACCAGCTTCGGGCGGTGGGCGACCGTATCGAGGCCTTGATCAACGCAAGCGGGTCCGGCGGTGCCATCGCCCGCGAACGCGCCGAGGAACTCGTCCGGCTGGTCGCCGACCTGTACGGCGCCGGGCTCGAGCGGGTCCTCGACATCCTGTACGACCTCGGCCGGCTCGACGACGATGCGCTCGACGCGCTCGCCGGCGACGAGCTGGTGTCGGGGCTGCTCCTGGTGCACGGGCTGCACCCCCACGACGTGACGACCCGGGTGGAGAACGCGCTCGAGAGCGTGCGTCCCTACCTCGGCACCCACGGCGGCGACGTCGAGCTGCTGGAGGTCACCGCCGAGGGGGTCGCACGGCTGCGCTTGCTGGGCAGCTGTGACGGCTGCCCATCGTCGTCGGTCACGCTCACGCTCGCCGTCGAGGGCGCGGTCGAGGCGGCGGCCCCAGAGATCACCTCGATCGAGGTGGAGACGCCCGACAGCGCCGCGGCGCCGGGGCCGCTGATACCGGTCGACTCCCTGCGCTCGCGGCTTGGCCCGACGGAGCAGGAAGCCGTGGGAGCATGGGAGCCCGCTCCGCTGCTGGCCGACCTGGAGCCGGGCGAGGTCGGCGGCCTCACCCTCGCCGGTGTCGAGCTGCTCGCGTGCCGGCTCGGGACCGATCTGTTCGTGTTCCGGGACTTCTGCCCGCGCTGCACCTCCCGGATGCCGGGCGCCAGCCTCGAGCGTCGGCTCGGCTACCCGGTCGGCGACGGCGTACTGCGCTGCCCCGGCTGCCGCAGCCACTACGACGTACGCCGGGCGGGCACCTGTGTGGAGTCCGAGGGCGACCACCTGAGCCCCCTGCCGCTCCTGGCCCGCGACGGCGTGGTGGCCGTCGCCGTGCCCGCGGTGAGCCCGTGACCTCGCCGGCCGGCCGCCTTCCCGTGTCGGGGTCGCCGCTGGCGACCCTGCGGCGGGTGACGGCCAACCGACCGGCACCGGTCACGTTCGAGCGGTGCGAGATGTGCGCCGAGCCCATCGCCGACGCCCACCAGCACGTGGTCAACCTCGAGAGCCGCGCCCTGATGTGCACCTGCAGGGGCTGCTACCTGCTCTTCACGGCCGAGGACGCACAGCTGCGCTACCGGGCGGTCCCCGACCGGTACCTGTCGTTCCCCGACTTCTCCCTCGGCCCGGGGCAGTGGGACTCCTTGGAGATCCCCGTCGGCCTCGCCTTTCTGTTCGAGAACTCCGTGCAGGGCCGTACGGTCGCCTTCTACCCCGGGCCCGCCGGCGCCACCGAGTCGGAGCTGCCGCTGGAGGCGTGGGTCTCGGTGGTCGCCGCGAACCCGCGCCTCGGTCTCCTGCGTCCCGACGTCGAGGCGCTGCTTGTCCGGGCCCCGGAGCGGGGCCGGACGGGCTTCACGTGCCACATCGTCCCGATCGACGCGTGCTACGAGCTCGTCGGCCGGCTCCGCCAGCTCTGGCGGGGGTTCGACGGTGGCACTGACGCCCACGAGGCGATGGACGCGTTCTTCGCGAGGGTGTCGGAGCGCAGTCGGCCCGCACCCGCAGCGCGCGAGGGCACGGCATGAGCGATCTCACCTTCACCGTCGCCGACGTCTTCGCCGAGCCGTACGCCGCGGCGCCGCAGCTGACGGCACGGCTGCGCATCCAGGAGGCGACCGATCAGGTCATCCATGCGATCGCGCTGCGCTGCCAGGTCCGGATCGAGCCGCAGCGCCGCCGCTACAGCGAGGACGAGGAGAGTGGCTTGCTCGACATGTTCGGCACGCGTGAGCGGTGGTTCGACACGCTGAAGCCGTTCATGTGGATGCAGTGCAGCACCATGGTCCAGGGGTTCACCGGCATCACGGAGGTCGACCTGGCGATGCCGTGCACTTACGACTTCGAGGTGACCTGGTCGAAGTACCTGCACGCCTTGAGGGACGACACCGTCCCCGTGGTCTTCTTGTTCTCCGGAACCGTCTTCACGCGCGGTGTCAGCGGCTTCGGCGTCGAGCAGGTGCCCTGGGACCGTGAGGCGAGGTACGCGGTGCCGGTCTCGGTCTGGAAGGACATGATCGGCCACTACTTCCCCAACACCGGCTGGATCCGGCTGAGCCACGACACCCTCGGCGACCTGGCCCACTACAAGTCCGTTCGCGGGCTCACCACCTGGGAGGAGACCGTCGCGTCGCTGCTCGCGAAGGCCGGGGTCGGCTCATGAGCCTCGACCGGGCCCGTGCGGTCGCCGACGCCGTGCTCTACGAGGGGTACCTGCTGTACCCCTACCGGGCGACGTCGGGGAAGAACTCGTCCCGCTGGCAGTGGGGCGTCCTCGGCCCGCCCGGCGCCGCGGCCGACGGACTCGGCGAGGAGCCGGACCTGGCCAGCTCCTGCCTGCTCCGCGCGGACATCGACGCCGAGGTCACGCTGCGGCTCCGGTTCCTCCAGCTGCAGACCCGCCGCGCCGAGGCAGCCACCCCGGGCGACCTCACGCGGTTCCAGCCGGTCGAGGAGCTGCGCGTCGGAGAAAGGACCTGGCTGACCTGGGACGAGGCAGTCGCTCACGAGATCGAGCTCGGACCGTGCCGGTTGGCCGACCTCGAGGACGGACGGACGTTCGACGTCGAGGTGCCGGGGGGTGAGGACGTCGAGCTCATCGGTCTCGACGACTCCGCCCCGGCCGGCCGGCTCGTCCGCGGACGGGAGCGCCTTACCGCCGTTGTCCGGGTGCGGGCCGAGCAGGTCGACTCGCTGGTCCGCCTGCGCATCGACGTGGCGAACCGTGCCCAGGAGTTGGCGGTCGACAAGCCGTCGGCCGTCCGCCGGTCGCTGATCGGGACGCACCTGCTGCTCTCGGCGCAGGGCGCGGAGTTCGTCTCCCTGCTCGAGCCCCCCGAGGGTGCCGAGCAGGCGGCGGCGGGATGCGCGCAGCACCGGGTCTGGCCGGTCCTCGCCGGTGAGCCCGGCTCGGCGGACGTCGTGCTGATCTCGCCGATCATCCTCTACGACTACCCCGAGGTCGCCGAGCAGAGCGCCGGAGCGCTGTTCGACTCCACCGAGATCGACGAGATCCTCACCCTGCGGGTGATGACCCTCACCGACGAGGAGAAGGCCGCAGCGCGCGCGACCGACCCGAGGGCCGCGGACATCATCGACCGGTGCGACGCGATGTCCCCTGAGGCGATGCAGGCCCTGCACGGGATCCTGCGCGACCCGCACGCGGGCGTGGTTGCCGACACCCTGGGAGCGTTCGGCTCACTCGATCCGGCGGGTGCCGGCGCACCGCCGGACCTGAGCGATGTGCCCGTCTTCAGCGAGCCGCGCACGTCCAGGGGCGAGGACATTCGCAACGCCGACCCGGCATCGTTCGACACCGGCGGAGCCCCCTGGTGGGACCCGGCCGAGGACGCTGCCGTGCGGCCCGAGGTCGACACCGTGCTCGTCGACGGTGTCGCCGTCGGCAAGGACAGCCTGGTCCGCCTCCACCCCTCGCGACGGGCCGACGCCCAGGACCTCTTCTTCGCCGGCCAGACCGCACGCGTGACCGCCGTGCTCAGCGACGTCGACGACCAGGTGCACGTGGCCGTGGTGCTCGTCGACGACCCGGCCGCCGATCTGCACGACTGGTACGGCCGTTACCTGTACTTCGCCCCCGACGAGTTGGAGCCGCTCGGACCAGAGCCGACCACGACACCGTCCCCCCAACGAGAGGAGAGTCGCCCATGAAGGCGCTCGGAACACTCACCGCGTACCTGCTGGCGGCGGTCGCCGTCGCGGCCGTCGCGATCGGACTGCGGTCCGTGCCCGACATCCGTCGGTACCTCAAGATTCGCAACATGTGACCCAGACCAGGTCTGAGAAGAAAAAGGAGCCCAGCATGAGCGACGCACCAGGCGAGCACCTCGAGCCGGAGCCGCAGGACGAGCGCGGAGCCCCGGGGTCGCGCGACACCGGCTCGAACCAGCCGGCCGGGGGCCCGGCGCAGAGGCCGGCCGGCACCTCCGACGAGCAGTCCGACAGTTCGGTCGACGCCCAGGGCACGATCGAGGAGGACATGCCTCAGATGCCCTCCGGTGACCAGGGTGGCTGACCGGGTGAACCGACGACAGGAGCAGACATGACCACTTTCAACCCGGAGGAGCCCGACACCGGCGGTCGGGCAGTTCCTCCGTACGAGGGCCGGCGGGAGAGCGCCGACGTCGACAGCGGGCAGGACCTGCACAAGGACGGCGCGAACGTCGGTGCCGCCACCGGACCCGTCGAGAGCGACGAGCTGAAGTCGACTCCCAAGGAAGACACGCCGCGCGGCGCCGAGGCCTCGCCGTCCGACGAGCAGCCGGCGAGCGAGATGCCCGAGACCGATCTGGACAAGGACATGGTCGGCCCCGACCACTACGAGGGCACGGGCAGGGGCGAGCACAAGGCCGAGGGCTCGGACAAGTCCTGACGTGACGACTGTCCTGGTGGCCGGGATCGGCAATCTGTTCCTGGGCGACGACGGCTTCGGGCCCGAGGTGGCCCGTCGGATGGCGGCGGCCGACAGCGGCGAGCCCGTCCCCGACGGCGTGCGTGTCGTCGACTATGGCATCCGGGGGATGCACCTGGCCTACGACCTGCTCGACGGTGTCGGTGCCCTGGTGCTCGTCGATGCCCTGCCCGGTGAGGGTCCCGCGGGCACCCTCACCGTCTTGGAGGTGGGCCCCGACGACCTCGGCGACGGCGAGTTCGACGCGCACGGCATGGACCCCGTAGCGGTACTGGCAAGCCTCGAGGCGATGGGAGGGCGGCTCCCCCCGACGTATGTCGTCGGCTGCCGGCCCGCCGACCTGAGTGAGGGGATCGGTCTGTCAGACCCGGTCGCTCAGGCGGTGGGCGACGCGGTGGTGACCGTTCGGCGGCTCGTCGACGAGATAGTGCGCGGTAGCGACGCCGAGGTCCCGCCCGCGGAGAGGGTGGGCTAGCCGTGTGCTTGGGCATCCCGGGCCAGGTACGAGGGCTCGTCGACGGCTACGGCGACCAGCTGGCGCTGGTGGACGTGTCGGGAGCGGAGCGCCGGGTCAACATCGGGCTGCTCGACTCCCCGCCGCCGGCCGGGAGCTGGGTCCTCATCCATATGGGGTTCGCTGTGGAGCAGGTCGACGAGTCCGCCGCGGAGCAGGCGATGGCCGGCCTGGAGATGATGGGTCGCCCGCGCGACGCCGGAGAGGACGCGCTTTGACCGCGGCGGTCGGCGCTGCGCGCGTACGCCGCCGGCTGGTGGTGCGCGGCGTTGTCCAGGGCGTCGGGTTCCGGCCCTTCGTGTACGCCACGGCGTCGCAGCTGTCGCTCGCCGGGTCGGTCGGCAATGATTCCGGCGGTGTCGTCATCGAGGTCGAGGGGTCCGCGTCGGAGGTGGCGGAGTTCGCCCGTCGATTGATCGAGCAGCCGCCGCCGCTTGCCGTGGTGGAGTCGGTGGAGTCGACATCGCTCGCGCCGCTCGGCGGGACGGGGTTCCGGATCGCGTCGTCGTCGCGCAGCGGCGCCGCTCGGACCCTGGCGTCGCCCGACGTCGCGACCTGCCCCGACTGCCTGCGCGAGCTCGCCGACCCCGACGACCGCCGGTTCCGCCACCCTTTCATCACCTGCACCAACTGCGGGCCGCGGTTCACGATCATCGAGGACCTGCCTTACGACCGGCCCACCACGACGATGGCGTCGTTCGCCATGTGCAGCGAGTGCGCCGCGGAGTACGCCGACCCGGCCGACCGCCGCTTCCACGCCCAGCCCATCGCCTGCCCTCGGTGCGGGCCGCAGCTCGAGCTGGTCACCCGAGCCGACCCGCCGCGAGCCGGTGCGGAGGCCCTCGCCGAGGCGCGGCGGCTGCTCGCCGCCGGTGCCATCGTGGCGGTCAAGGGGCTCGGCGGCTACCACCTGGCGTGTGACGCCGGTGACGACCGTGCCGTCCGGGAGCTGCGCCGGCGCAAGCGCCGCGGTGACAAGCCGTTCGCCGTGATGGCGCGCGACCTGGCGACAGTACGGGAGCTGGCCGTGGTGGACCCGGCCGAGGAGTCACTGCTTACCGGCTCCCGCCGGCCGATCGTGCTGCTCGCCCGTCGGGAGCCGGACGAGGCGGTGATCGCGGTGAGTGCCGCCGTCGCTCCGGGCAATCCCGATCTCGGGGTGATGCTCCCGTACACACCGCTGCACACGCTGCTGTTCGGGCTCGACGAAGACGAGCTCCTCAGCGTCCTGGTGATGACGTCGGGCAACCTGTCGGGCGAGCCGATCGTGTACGACGACGACGACGCCCTGCGTCGGCTCGACTCGCTCGCCGACGCGTGGCTCCGGCACGACCGGCCCATCGTGGTGCCGTGCGACGACTCGGTGACCCGGGTGGTGGACGGCGAGGAGCTGCCGTACCGCCGTTCCCGCGGGTACGCGCCGCTGCCCGTCGCGCTGCCCGTCGACGTGCCGCCCACCCTCGCGGTGGGAGCGGAGCTGAAGAACACCTGTTGCCTCGCCGAGGGACGCTACGCCTGGCTCAGCTCCCACATCGGCGACATGGACGACCTGGCGACACTGGAGGCGTTCGGCGCCACGGAGAAGCACCTGGAGCGTCTCACCGGCGTGACGCCGGAACGCCTGGTCGCCGACCGGCACCCGGGCTACCGGTCGAGCGCCTGGGCGCGCACGTCCGCCGGGACCCGGCCCGTGCACACCGTGCAGCACCACCACGCCCACGTGGCGGCGGTGATGGCCGAGCACGGGCTCGACGGCTCGTCGCCGGTGATCGGTATCGCGTTCGACGGCACCGGCTACGGCGACGACGGAGCCGTGTGGGGCGGCGAGGTGTTGATCGGCGACTACAAGGGCTTCTCCCGGTTCGCGCAGCTGGGGTACGTCCCGCTGCCCGGTGGCGACGCGGCGGTACACCGGCCGTACCGGATGGCGCTCGCCCACTTGGCCGCGGCGGGGGTGCCGTGGGGCGGCGACCTGCACCCCGTGCAGGCCTGCCCCGACGTCGAGCGCACGGTGCTCGAACACCAGCTGGCGACCGGGTTCGGCTGCGCCCCGACGTCGAGTGTCGGCCGGCTGTTCGACGCGGTGGCGGCGTTGGCGGGAGTCCGGCAGGTCGTCGACTACGAGGCTCAGGCCGCGATCGAGCTCGAGGGTCTCGCCCGGGGGGTGCCCGACGACGGGGTCACCTATTCCCTCGCGCCGTCGGGCGGGAGGGACGGCGAGCCCCTGGTCGCCGACCCCTCGGCGCTGGTACGGGCGGTCGTGGCCGACGTCCGCGCCGGCGTACCCGCGGCAGTGGTCGGCCGCCGGTTCCACACGACCCTTGCATGGTTCGCCCGAGACGTGGCCCGGCGGGCACGGGAGGCTCTCGGCCTGCGGACCGTCGCCCTCACCGGCGGCGTCTTCCAGAACGCGCTGCTGCTGTCGCAGAGCCGGGCAGCGCTGCACGACGACGGCTTCACGGTGCTGTGCCACCGGCAGGTGCCGCCCAACGACGGCGGTCTTGCCCTGGGCCAGGCGCTGGTCGGGTCAACGAGATGACGAACACGACGACATGACGAAGGAAGGACGATAACCATGTGCCTGGCCGTTCCCGGAAGGGTGATCAGCCTCGCCACCCGCGACGACACGTCGATGGCGGAGGTGGACTTCGGCGGCGTGCGCAAGGACGTGTGCCTGGAGTACCTCCCCGACGTCGGCGTCGGTGACTACGTGATCGTGCACGTCGGCTTCGCGATCCAGCGCCTGGACGAGGAGTCGGCCCTGGAGACGCTGAGCAACTTCGAGAAGCTGGGCGTGCTCGAGGAGGAGTTCGGCGACGGGTTCACGCTCGCCGCCAAGCAGGCAGGCATGGAGGTGCCCTCATGAAGTACCTGGAGGAGTTCAGCAACCCGGACCTGGCCAAGCGGCTGTTCGATGAGATCCACAGCACTGCGACGAAGCGGTGGGCGATCATGGAGGTCTGCGGCGGTCAGACCCACTCGATCATCCGCCACGGGATCGACCAACTGCTGCCCGACGCCATCGAGATGATCCACGGCCCCGGCTGCCCCGTCTGCGTGACACCGCTCGAGATCATCGACAAGGCGCTGGCGATCGCCGCGCGCCCGGGCGTGATCTTCTGCTCGTTCGGCGACATGCTCCGCGTGCCGGGCAGCAGCTCGGACCTGTTCCGCGTCAAGAGCGCGGGCGGCGACGTCCGGGTGGTGTACTCACCCCTGGACGCCCTCAAGCTCGCGCGGGAGAACCCCGACCGAGAGGTCGTCTTCTTCGGCATCGGCTTCGAGACGACCGCGCCTGCCAACGCGATGACCGTCTACCAGGCCAAGCGTCTCGGCGTCGAGAACTTCTCGCTGCTCGTGTCGCACGTACTGGTGCCGCCTGCGATCGCGGCGATCATGGAGTCGCCCTCCTGTCGGGTCCAGGCGTTCCTGGCCGCCGGTCACGTGTGCAGCGTGATGGGGACGGGGGAGTACCCGCCGCTGGTCGACAAGTACAAGGTGCCGATCGTCGTCACCGGCTTCGAGCCCCTCGACCTGCTCGAGGGCATCCGGCGCACCGTCGTGCAGCTCGAGGAGGGGCGCTACGAGCTGGAGAACGCCTACCCGCGGGTGGTTCCGCCCGAGGGCAACCCCGCGGCGAAGGCCATGCTCAACGACGTCTTCGAGATCACCGACCGGGCCTGGAGGGGCATCGGCGTGATCCCGCAGAGCGGTTGGCGGCTCGCGTCCGAAGTACCGCCACTACGACGCCGAGGCTCGCTTCGAGGTCGGCGGCATCCATACCGACGAGTCCGCCATCTGCCGCTCTGGCGAGGTTCTGCAGGGGCTGATCAAGCCGCACGAGTGCGAGGCGTTCGGCAAGGAGTGCACCCCACGCAACCCGCTCGGCGCGACGATGGTCTCCTCCGAGGGTGCCTGCGCGGCCTACTACCTGTACCGCCGCCTCGACTCGGTGCGCTCCGCGGTCTCCGAGCCGGTCGGAGTCGTCAGCCATGGCTGAGCAGCCCGTCGCCTTCCTCGACATCGATGCCTGGGTATGCCCGGCGCCGCTGCGCGACTACCCGACGGTCGTGATGGGTCACGGCGGCGGCGGAGCGCTGTCGGCGGAGCTCGTCGAGCACCTGTTCCTGCCGGCGTACGGCTCCGCTGCCGCCGCGGAGCTCGGCGACTCCGCCGTGCTGGACGCGCGCGGCACCCGGCTGGCGTTCTCGACCGACTCCTACGTGGTCAGGCCGATGTTCTTCCCCGGCGGGTCCATCGGGGACCTCGCCGTCAACGGGACGGTCAACGACCTCGCCATGTCGGGCGCTCAGCCGCTGGCGCTGTCGACGGCATTCATCCTCGAGGAGGGCACACAGCTCGCCGAGCTGGGCCGAGTGGCCGAGGCACTGGGGGCGGCAGCGTCTCGTGCCGGGGTGCGGCTGGTCACCGGCGACACCAAGGTGGTCGACAGCGGGCACGGCGACAAGGTGTTCATCAACACCGCCGGGATCGGCCTGGTGCCCGACGGCGTGGACATCTCGCCGCGACGGGCACGTGCCGGCGACGTGGTGATCGTGAGCGGCGACATCGGCGTCCACGGCGTCGCCGTGATGAGCTGTCGCGAGGGGCTGGAGTTCGGCACGCTCGTCGAGAGCGACACCGCACCGCTCAACGGCCTGGTGGCCGCCATGCTCGCGACCGGAGCAGACGTCCACGTGCTGCGCGACCCCACCAGAGGGGGCGTCGCGGCGTCGTTGAACGAGATCGCCCGGGCTGCGCAGGTCGGCGTCGAGCTGGTCGAGCGGCAGTTGCCGATCCCGCAGGACGTCGCGAACGCGTGCGGACTGCTCGGCCTCGACCCGCTGTACGTCGCCAACGAGGGCAAGCTGCTCGCGTTCGTGCCGGCCGAGGAGGCCGACAGCGTGCTGTCCGCGATGCGTGCCCATGAGTACGGGAAGACCGCGACGGTGATCGGGTCGTGCGTCGACGACCACCCGGGCATGGTGGTGGCCAAGACGGGGCTCGGCGGTACGCGTGTCGTCGACCTGCCGCTGGGCGAGCAGCTGCCCCGGATCTGCTGAATGACGCTGTCACCGGCCCGGCGCAGCGACGCCGGGCACGTCGTGTTCGCCCGCTACGCGTTCCCGCCCAACGAGCTGGGGTACTGCGGCCCGGACGGTGCCGGCGAGCTGCTGAGCCATGCGGCCACCGGCTCCGACGCCGCGACGATGACCCGGCGGGCGCGTGCGTTCGACGGTGCGTGGCCGTACCTCGAGGTCATCGCCGCCGCCGTCGGAATCGACCCCCTCGACCCCCGGGTCGTCGACGCGTACTGGGTGGGCAACGACCTGCTCGACGCCGTGGAGCCGGCGCGGTTGCTCGACGCCCTGGGCGAGCGGTTCGCGGGGCAGGTCGGCGGGTTCTGGAGGCGGGTGACGCCCGACCTGACTCCGTTGGCGCACCACAGCTTCCAGGTCCTCGCGGTGTACCCGTGGGTCGGCCTGCTGGGCACGGGCAGCCCGGTGCCCCTGTCCGTACTGGACTCCTGCCGGATCCGGTGGGGCACCGTCACCGCGGTCGACGGCGAGCATGCGACCGTCACCTCGTGTCCGCTGACGTTCGCGTCGGGAGTGCTGCGCCTCGGTGCCGAGCGCGAGGAGAGGGTGCGCTGGGCGCTCGCCGGGGAGGCGCTCGCCGGCGGGTTGGCGGTCGGCGACGGGTTGGCGGTCGGCGACCCGGTGTCGCTGCACTGGGACTGGGTGTGCGACCGGCTCAGCTCCGACCAGCTGGACGGCCTCGCCGAGGCCAGCGCGCGGCAGCTCGACCTGGCGAACCGCTACACCTGACGCCGCGGTCGCGGCCTGTCGCCTGCGCCGGGTGCGGCCCGGGAGCGGCGCCCGGGAGCGCCGTCGGCTACGCTTCGTCGCCCGGCTTGGGTGCCGCTCGACCTACCGACCCGCGGAGGGCTGATGACCGCTGTCCCGACCATGACGCTCAACAACGGCGTACAGATCCCCGTCCTAGGCTTCGGGGTGTTCCAGATCCCCCCGGACGAGACCGCCGCCGCGGTGTCGTCCGCGCTCGACAACGGGTACCGGCTCGTCGACACGGCCGCCGGGTACGGCAACGAGCGGGGCGTGGGGGAGGCCGTTCGGCGCTCGGGTATCCCACGCGACGAGATCTTCCTCACCACGAAGCTCGCCAACTCCGACCACGGCTACGACGCCGCGATGCGGGCCTTCGACACGAGCCTGTCCGAGCTGGGCTTCGAGACGGTCGACCTGTACCTCGTCCATTGGCCGCTGCCCGCCCACGACCTCTACGTCGAGACCTGGCGGGCCTTGCAGAAGCTGGCCGAGGACGGGCGCGTCCGCGCGATCGGCGTCTCGAACTTCACGCCGGAGCATCTGCAGCGCCTGCTCGACGAGACCGACGTGGTGCCGGCGGTCAACCAGGTGGAGCTGCACCCGTACCTTCAGCAGGCCGATCTGCGGGCGTTCCACGCCCGCTACGACATCGTCACGGAGGCCTGGAGCCCGCTGGGGCAGGGCAAGGCGTTGCTTGAGGACCCGACGCTGGTGGCGCTTGCGGACCGGCTGCAGCGGACGACCGCCCAGGTCGTGCTCCGCTGGCACCTGCAGCTCGGAAACGTCGTCATCCCCAAGTCGGTAACGCCGGAGCGCATCGCCACCAACATCGACGTCTTCGGCTTCACCCTCACCGACGACGACATGTCCACACTGGGCGCCCTGGAGTCGGGTGAGCGGATGGGACCCGATCCGGACACGTTCAACGACCGCTGACCGTGCCCTCCTTGACGAGGAGGCAGCCGGCCGGGCACGGCTCAGGTGGAGCGTGCTCCTTTGCGGCCACGCGAGGCGGCCTTCGAGCGCAGGGCCGAGATGCCGCTCTTGATCCGGGCCTGGTTCTCCGGCTTGCGGAGGATGTCGTATCCCTTCTTCGCCAGGCCGACGGCGGCGGCGGTGCGGAACAGTCTCATCGCAGATCCTCCAGATCGTGGGTGAGACGACCACGTACCCGCATGGCGAGCGCGGAAACCCGGCCCGGTCCGCGAGTACGCTGACGCAGTGACCGGTGCGGAGTGGGGCCTGCTGACCTCCAGCTTCCTGGCGTCGTTCGTGGAGTGCACGGAGGCGCTCACGATCGTGCTCGCGATGGGCCTCACCCGGGGCTGGCGAGCGGCGATCGCCGGCACCGTCGGCGGTCTGCTCGCGCTCGTCGTCTTCACGACCGCCGCCGGGTACGCCCTGGCGTCATGGCTCCCGACGTCCGCCCTGCAGCTCGTGATCGGTTCCCTGCTGCTCATCTTCGGCCTGCAGTGGATGCGTAAGGCGATCCTCCGCTCCGCGGGGCTGAAGTCCGTCCACGACGAGCAGGCCATCTACGAGGAGCAGGCGGCTGCGGCGCAGACCGCTCGGTCCCGCACGATCATGGGCCTCGACTCGTTCGGGTTCATCATCTCCGCCAAGGCGGTCTTCCTCGAAGGCGTCGAGGTCGTCTTCATCGTCTTGACCTTTGGGCTCAACGCCGGGAACGTGCCGCTCGCGGCCGCGGGCGGAGTCGCCGCTGCCCTGGTGGTCACGACGCTCGGTCTCGTCGTGCACCGGCCTCTGGCGAGCATCCCCGAGAACACGCTCAAGTACGTGGTGGGCCTCATGCTGGTCAGCTTCGGCACGTTCTGGTCCATGGAGGGGCTCGGCATCTTCACCTCGTCGGGCTCGAGCCTGGACTGGCCGGGCAGCGACTGGGCCATCGTCGGGCTCCTGGTCTTCTGGACGGTCTGGTCCCGGGTGCTCATCGCCTGGCTTCGCTCGCGCGCGACCGCCTCCGGCACGATGGATCGCGAGGTGCTCGTATGAGGGTGCTGAAGGTCCTCGGGGACTTCTTCTTCGACCTCATCATCGGTGACGACCCCAAGATCGCGGTGGCGGTGGTGGTCTCGCTGGTGGTCGCGGCGGTGCTGCTGCTCGCCACGGCCGTCCCGGGGTCGGTGGTGGTGGTCGCCGGTGCGGCGGTCGTCGTACTCGCGTTCACCGTCGTGCTGGTCGTCGACACGCGGTCCCCGGGCCGGTGACACGACAGGTGGGCCGATGACCGCCGTCGCCTCGGTGCCGATCCGTGGCCACGTGATCCGGCTCGGACAGTTCCTCAAGGTGGCCGACGCGGTCGACCAGGGCAGCGACGTGAAGGCGCTGCTCGCGACCGGTGCGGTGAGCGTCAACGGTGAGGTGGAGCCCCGCCGCGGCCGGCAGCTGCACGTGGGCGACCTGGTCACGGTCGGGATGACCGGCTACCGCATCGTGGAGCCACCCGCCGAGCAGAACGGTCCCGGCTAGCCGCGACCGAGCTCCAGCGTCTCGACCGGCTCGTAACGGGGTCCACGGTCACCGGAGCTGCGCAGGTACGACGCCATCATGGCGATGTGGTCCACCCGCCACGCAGGGCCGGTGTAGGTGGCCAACGACTCGACGACACCGGCGAGGTCCTGGGTCTGACGGGTACGCGCGAGCGTGACGTGCGGGATCTGGTCGGCGACGGCGAGGCGTCGCCAGGCATCGGAGTCGGTACAAACGCCGGTGTAGAGCACCCGTGCCTTCCACGCTCGTGGGAAGGCCCCGGCGCCGGCGAGGGACATGTCGAACGGCCCGACACGGGCCGCCCGGCGGGACCATCGCCCCAGCTGGCGGTCGGCTTCGTGGCGCCCGCACTCGCCCAGGAACTCGAGCGTGATGTGCCACCGTCCGGCCGGGACCCACCGCAGGTCGGGCAGCGCCGACCGCGTCACGTCGAGCCGTTCGTCGAGGTGCAGCACGACCTCCGGTGGCAGCAGGATCGCGACGAACAGGCGGGTCGGCTGCGGAGATGCCGGCCGGCGAGCGCGGCTCAGCGCACGTCGACCAGGTCGACGACAAAGATCAGCGTCTCGCCGGGGGCGATCGCCGACCCGGCTCCGGCATCCCCGTAGGCCAGGTGGGGCGGGATCACGAGCTGACGCCGACCGCCGACGCGCATGCCTTCGATGCCGGCGTCCCAGCCGGAGATGACCTGGCCGACACCGAGCCGGAACGACAACGGCTCTCCGCGGTTGTACGAGGCGTCGAACTCCTCACCGTTGGAGTGGGCCACGCCCACGTAGTGCGCGACCACCGTCGAGCCGGAGCTCGCCACGGCTCCGTCGCCGACGGTGATGTCGGTGATCTGCAGCTCGGTAGGCGGCGTAGTGCCGGGAAAGTCGATCTCGGGTTTCTCGGTCATCGCCTCACCCTAGGGCACGGCGATCTGCGCCCGTGGCGTCGACCCGACGGTCGCGGGGCTACTGCGCGTTGGAGACGTACGACTCGAGCTGGTCGCGCTCGAACTCGAGCTCACGGATGCGGGACTTCACCACGTCACCGATCGAGACGATCCCCTCCAGCCGGCCGCCGGTCACGACCGGGATGTGGCGGACGCGGTGGTCGGTCATCAGGCGCATCAGGTCCTCCACCGTGGCCGTCGGCTCGGCGGTACGGACCTGCGAGGTCATGATGTCGGAGATGGTGGCGTCGAGGACGTCGGTGCCCTCGACGAGCCCACGCACGATGTCGCGCTCGGAGACGATGCCGACGAGCGGCTCGTCCGCTGTGCTCACGACCACCGCGCCGATGTTGTGCTCGGCCAGCAGCGCCACCAGGTCGCGCACCGTCGTCTCAGGAGAGACGGTGACGACCGCGTCTCCCTTGCTCTTGAGCACCTCGCTGATATGCACCGTGGCCTCCCGCAGCCTCATCGTGGACGATCCGCAGGAGTTGACCGTAGCGCCGCCGCGGTGTTCCGCGATAGGCCCGAACGGGCAGAACTGCGAGGATGGGCGCCGTGACGACCGCGCTGCAGGCTCCGCCGCGCCGGCACGACAGCGCGAGCCCGTGGCCGTCCGGCGTCATCGTCGCGGGCGTGATCGGGTGGATCACCACCGTGCTCGTCGTGGACTCCGGCGCCGGCCATGACGTGCAGCGGGCGCTCGGCGCCGCGACGTGGCTGGTGCTGGCCGCGGTCCTGCTCCGCGAGTCGCCGCTCGTCCGCGTGCAGACCGCGGTCGTGGTGGTCTTCGCATCGCTCGTCGAGTTCACCTTCTCGCCGTTGCTGCGGGGTGTACGTCTACCGGTTCTCCAACGTCCCGATGTACGTCCCGCCCGGGCACGGACTGGTCTATCTGGCTGCCCTGGCGATCGGGCGCACGGCGTTCGTGGCCGCGCGTACGCGGCTGTGCATGTCAGTGGCGCTGGCTGTGCTCGGCGCCTACGCGGCGTTCGGGCTGTTCGTGTCCGCCCGGCCGGACGTGCTAGGTGCCTTCTGGTTCCTCTGCCTCGTCGGGTTCATGCGCTGGGGGCCGTCCCCGGGGCTGTACGTCGGCGCGTCGCTGGTCGTCACCTACCTCGAGCTCGTCGGGACCCGGCTCGGCACCTGGACCTGGCAGCCGCACGACCCGACCGGGCTGGTCTCGATCGGCAACCCCCCGTCGGGGGCGGCGGGCGGCTACGGCTGGTTCGACCTGGCGGCGCTCCTGGTGGCGCCGGCGCTGCTGGCGAGCCTGCAGCGCGTCACCGCGGGTCGTCGTCGGGCTCGTCGGGCTGGTGGGGCTGACTAGCCGGCTGCTCCGGCAGCGACCCGACGAAGGCGAGCACCTGGTCGTGGAGCCTGCCGTTGGTGGCGACAGCGCCCTCCCCGAGGGGACCCGGGACGCCGTCGAGCCCCGTGAAGCGACCGCCCGCCTCCTCCACGATGACGCTGAGCGCGGCCATGTCGTGCAGTGCGAGCCTCGGCTCCAGGGCGATGTCGACGCCGCCCTCCGCGACGAGCATGTAGGACCAGAAGTCGCCGTAGGCACGGTTGCGCCAGCACCGTGAGGCCAGCGCCGTGAAGTCGGCACTGCGGCCGACGTCGTGCCACTCCCCGAGCGAGGAGTACGAGAGGGAGGCGTCGTGCAGGTCGGACACGTCCGACACCCGGCACGGCTGTGCGGCCAGCAGCGACCGGCCGGTCCAGGCACCCCCGGCCTTCGACGCCCACCACCGCCGGTACAGCGCGGGCGCGGACACGACGCTGGCTACGACCACGTCCTCGACCATCAGCGCGATCAGCGTGGCCCAGACGGGCACGCCGCGCACGAAGTTCTTGGTGCCGTCGATCGGGTCGACCACCCAGCGCCGCGGGCCCCAGCCGGACTCGCCACCCTCCTCCCCGACGACCGCGTCGCGGGGGCGGGCGCGACCGAGCGTACGGCGGACCCCGTCCTCCACCGACGAGTCGGCGTCGGAGACGGGGGTCAGGTCCGGCTTGGTGACCACGTGCAGGTCGAGCGCCTTGAAGCGGTGCATGGTCAGCGAGTCCGCATCGTCGGCGAGCACGTGAGCGAGGCGCAGATCGTCGGTGTGGTCGGTCCGCATGACGATCAGGCTAAGGCCGACGGTCGGAACTGGTCGCGCCGCCGCGCTGGGTGAACCCTGCGTGACTACCCTTTCGTCCAATGGTGATCGTCCGGGCAGCGACGTGTAATTGAAATGTCGACCACCAAGGAGAGACACCATGTTCCATGAGATCGGTGGACTACCGCTCCACCCGCTGGCAGTGCACGCGGCGGTGGTGTCCGTTCCCCTGGCCGCACTGCTCGGAATCCTCTTCGCCGTGCCTCGGACCCGGGCGTGGTCGCGCATCCCGTTCGCCCTGGTGTCGATAGGGGCTGCCGGCGCGGTCTTCGTGGCCCGGCAGAGCGGTAAGGACCTGGAGAAGACACTTGGGCTCACCGGTGGCAACAGCCCAGTCGTTGCCCTCGTGCGCACCCACGCGGGTCGGGCAAACGTGCTCATGATCATGGTGGTGATCTTCGCGGTACTGGCCGTGGTCGCCTTCTTCTTGTCGCGCGACCCGCGACGGTTCCAGGGCACGCTCGCGGTCGCCGTCTGCGCCGTGGTGGTCCTCGCATCAGTCGTCATCGCGTTCCAGTGCTACCGCGTCGGCGACAGTGGCGCCCGCGCCGTCTGGGGCACCACCATCGCCAAATAACCCCGCGTCGACCGGGCGCAAATGCTTGCTCGACCGGGCGCAAATGCTTGTTCGAGCGGGCGCAAATGCTCGGCCGAGTGGGCGCTGATGCGTCCGGCGTACGCCACCGGGTGCCGGCTCAGTCCTCCTCGGCGCGCTCCCGGCTCTCCAGGAGCCTGCGGAACGAGTCCACCCGGGCGGCCTCCACCCGGCCATCGGCCACCGCGTCGTCCAGAGCGCACTCGGGCTCCGTCGCGCCGTGGGTGCACCCGCGCGGGCAGTCGACGGTCAGCACGTCGAGGTCATCGAAGGCCTTGATGAGCCGCCGGGGGTCGACGTGGGCGAGGCCGAACGACCGGATGCCGGGTGTGTCGACCACCCAGCCGCCGAACGACAGCTCCAGGGCGAAGACCGACGTCGACGTATGCCGCCCACGCCCGGTCACCACGTTTACGCTGCCGGTCGTACGGTGCGCACCCGGCACGAGCGCGTTGACGAGCGTCGACTTCCCGACGCCCGAGTGGCCGACGAAGACACTGACCCGGTCGCGCAGCACCGCCCGGACGCCGTCGAGGTCGCCTCCGCGCTCAGCCACGACGTACGAGACGCCCAACGGCCGGTAGATCCCGAGGAGGCCCTCTGGGTCGGCGAGGTCCACCTTGGTGAGGCAGAGCAGGGGCTCCATCCCCGCGTCGTACGCCGCGACCAGGCAGCGGTCGATCAGGCGCGGCCGCGGCTCGGGGTCGGCGACGGCGGTCACGACGACGAGCTGGGTCGCGTTCGCCACCACGATGCGCTCCACCGGGTCGGTGTCGTCGGCGGTGCGCCGCAGGACCGTGTCGCGGGGCTCGACCTCGACGATGCGTGCGAGGCTCCCGGGGTCGCCGGAGACGTCGGCGACCAGGCGGACGCGGTCGCCGACGACCACACCCTTGCGGCCGAGCGGTCGCGACTTCATGGCGATCACGGTCCGGTCGCCGCCCTCGGAGACCCGCACCGTGTAGCGGCCCCGGTCGACGGTCACGACGAAGCCGCGAGCAGCGTCGGCGTACGACGGCCGGTCCTTCGTACGGGGCCGCGTACGCCGTCTTGGCCGGTCGAAGCGGCTCGGGTCCTCCGGGTCGTAGCGCGGCGGGCTCACCCGAGCATCGCCAGCCAGGCCCCGACGAAGTCGGGATGGGTCTTCGACGTCGACTGCACGTCGTCGACCCGTACGCCGGGGACGACGAGCCCGAGGACCGCGGCGGCATGAGCCATCCGATGGTCGGCGTACGTATGGAACAGCCCACCGGACAGCGGCCGCGGCGCGATGTCGAGCCCGTCGGCAGTCTCGCGGGCGTCGCAGCCCAGCGCGGCCAGCTCCGTCGCCAGCGCGGCGAGCCGATCGGTCTCGTGCCCCCGTAGGTGGGCGACGCCGCGCAGGTGGGACGGCGAGGACGCGACCGCTGCCAGCGCGGCGACCACCGGGGTCAGCTCCCCGACGTCGTGCAGGTCGAGGTCGACGCCGTCGAGCGCGCCGCGTCCGGTGACGGTGAGGCCGTCCGCTGCCAGCTCGACCTCGGCTCCCATCACCTCGAAGATGTCGCGCAGCCGGTCCCCGGGTTGGGTCGTGCTGCCCGGCCACCCCGCGACGGTGACGGTACCGCCCGTCACGGCCGCCGCCGCCAGGAACGGCGCGGCGTTGCTCAGGTCGGGTTCCACCTCGGTGTCGAGGGCGCCGATCGGCCCGGGCCGCACCACCCACCGGTTCGGCTCGTCGACCTCGACGCCGACGCCGCGCTCGCGGAGCATGTGTACCGTCATCTCGACGTGGGGCAGGGACGGCAGGGGCTTGCCGTCGTGCCGTACGTCGACCCCTCGGCGGTAACGCGCCCCCGTGAGCAACAGAGCCGAGACGAACTGGCTCGACGCCGAGGCGTCGAGGCTCACCTGCCCACCCTCCACAGCTCCGACCCCGTCGATCGCGAACGGCAACGTGCCCGATGCGTTCTCGACCACGACGCCCAGGGCTGCCAGCGCCCGGAGCATCTGTTCCATCGGCCGCTCTCTGGCCCGGGCGTCACCGTCGAAGCTCACCCGCCCGGTGGCCAGCGCCGCAGCCGGCGGCACGAAGCGCATCACCGTCCCGGCCAGACCGCAGTCCACGTACGCCGGGCCGGTCAGGTCGTGCGGGACCACGCGCAGCCCGGTGGCGGTCTCGTCGATGGCGGTCCCGAGCGCGCGGAGCGCGGAGACCATCAGCCGGGTGTCGCGGGCGAGCAGCGGCCGGGTGATCGAGGCCGGGCCATCCGCGAGCGCGGCGAGCACCAGCGCCCGGTTCGTGATCGACTTCGAGCCGGGTACGACCACCCGAGCCGACACCGGGTCGGTCGCGAAGGGCGCTTCCCACGGGCTCAGCAGGGACGTCGTCACGGCTTCGAAGCCTACTCGGGACGCGCCCCCGTACGGCCGCCGAGCGCGGCGGGCGCGCTCAGCAGTCGCTCCGGGTCCCGGGGGTCAGCTCATCCGGGGGTGAGCCGGCTCGCCTGCTTGGCCGCCTGCCTGCGCGCGCGGTCGGCACTTCGCCGCGCAGCCACGCGACGCTCGGCTTGCCCTCGGTGTCGACGCTGGCCAGCAGCAGGCCGCCCATCATCGACAGGTTCTTGAAGAAGTGCACCTGCTGGTTGGCGCGCTGCTGCGGGTCGCTCTCCTCCCAGAACCGGTGCCCGGCGAAGGTGGTGGGTACCAGCGACGCCGCGAGGGCGAGCGACGCCAGCCGCGGCATGCGCCCTGTCGCGAGCATGGCGCCGCCGACCACGTGGACGGCGCCGTTGAGCTGAACCATCTGCTTGGAGTCGAGCGAGAACGGAAGGGACTCCGTCGCCTTGTTGACGACGGGCGCCAGCCGCTCGGTGACCGGGGCGGCACGGTTGGCAAGGTGGTCGCTGTTCCTCAGCGAGTTGATGCCTCCACTGATGAACATCGAGGCGAGCATGGGGCGGGCTATTCGTCGGACGAGAACCATGACGACATTGTTGCGCATGCCGTCGCTCGCTGCCGCCCGGCCGTCCGCGGCCGACTACGGCGCGAGCCGGTGCAGGTCGCGCGGGAACAACGTGACCTGCCGGATGTTGTCGGCCTCGACCAGCCGGCCGACCCACCGCTCCAAGCCCGATGGCGAAGCCGCCGTGCGGAGGCATCCCGTACCGGAAGGTGTCGAGATAGCCCTCGTACGGCCCCAGCTGCTCGCCACGCGCGGCCAGCGCCCGGACGTAGTCGTCGTACCGGTGCAGCCGCTGCCCGCCGGTGACGAGCTCGAGGCCGCGGAAGATCAGGTCGAAGGAGTTCGACCACTGCGGCTCGTCCGGCTGCGGGTGCGTGTAGAACGCCCGCTTGGCGAGGGGGTAGCCCTCGACGGCGAGGAAGTCACTGCCGTGCTCCTCGAGTGCCCAGGCGCCGAGTGCACGCTCGTGCGCCGGCGCCAGGTCCGGCTCGTCGGCCGGGGCCCCGACCAGGTCCAAGGCGTCGCGGAAGTGGATGACGGGTATCTCGGCCGGCACCTCGGGCACCGCCGCGCCGAGCAGCTCGACCGCCTTACCCGCCCGCTCGTGGATGGCCGCGACCATCCCTGCCAGCAGGTCGCGCAGCACCGCGATCACGTCGCGGTGGTCGCGGATGAAGCCGAGCTCGACATCGAGCGACACGTACTCGGCGAGGTGCCGCACCGTGTCGTGCGGCTCCGCGCGGAACACCGGCCCCACCTCGTACACGCGCTCGAACATCCCCACGCACATCTGCTTGTAGAACTGCGGTGACTGCGCCAGGTACGCGGGGCGTCCGAAGTAGTCGACCTCGAACACGTTGGCACCGGACTCGGTCGCCGTCTCGACCAGCTTCGGGGTCTGGACCTCGGTGAAGCCGAGCTTGTCGAGGGTATGACGGAAGCCGTGCAGCGAGGCCGCGGCGAGCCCCCACGTCGCGAGCTGCCGCGGGTGCCGCCAGGTCACCTGGCCGTGGTCGAGGAGGGTCGGCAACCCGGCGGAGATCGTCGGGCGCCACAGCTCGATCGGCGGCGTGGCCGCGGCGTCGGTGAGCGCGGTGAAGACCGGGTCGGCGAGCTCCACCCCTCCCGGCGCCTGGGGGTTCGTGCTGACCAGACCCACGACGTCGACGGTCGTCTCCTCGGTGAGCTCGTCGACCTGCGCGAGCGTCACCGGGTCGCGGACCACCACCTGCGCCGTCCCCGTCCGGTCCCTGACGACGACGAAGGCGAGCCCGGACAGCCGGCGCCTGCGGTGCACCCAGCCGCTGATGCGGACAGACTCGCCCTCACGAGAGGCGTAGCCGGGGAGATCCGCGGTCAGCGTGCGCGGGAGCTGGCCGACGGGAGGTGACACTGGAGACGACATGAGGTTCCTCGGGGTCGAAGTGCCCCGGGAGTGTGGGCGACGGGCGAATCGCGGTGCCACCACACCTTCGCCGGTGCCTGAGCGCCGGCCTCGATCTCACTGCGGGCTCGAGAGTGTCTTCGTCGCGGGCTCGAAGTCCGCCTCACAGCGACCGGCGGCTCTCTGTACTCCGACGTCCCGCGACTACTTGTCTCTGTCGTTGCCTGCCGTGCAGTCTAGCCCCGGCGGGAGGCGCTCGTCGCCGGCGTTTGTGGCACGCTGGAGCGATGTGTGGTCGGTACGCGTCGAGCCGCAAGCCCGAGGATCTCGTCGAGGAGTTCGACGTGGACCGGGTGGACGTGTCGGAGGCGCTCCAGCCGGACTACAACGTCGCGCCCACCGACTCGGTGTACGCGGTCATGGACCGGATCCCGAAGACGGCCCCGGACGCGCCGCCAGAGCGCCGGCTGGCAACGGTCAGCTGGGGGCTCGTCCCGTCATGGGCCAAGGACCGCAGTATCGGCTCGCGACTGATCAACGCCCGCTTCGAGACCCTCGCGGAGAAGCCGGCCTTCCGCCGCGCCTTCGCCAAGCGGCGCTGCCTGCTGCCCGCCGACGGTTACTACGAGTGGTACGCGACCTCCCAGACCGGTCCGCGCGGTAAGCCGATCAAGCAGCCGTTCTTCATCACGCCGAAGGACGGGGGAGTCCTGGCGATGGCCGGCGTCTACGAGATCTGGCGGGACTCGTCGGTGGCCGAGGACGAGCCTGGGGCGTTCCTGTGGTCCGCGTCGGTCATCACCACGTCCGCGGAAGACGCCCTCGGGCATATCCACGACAGGATGCCGATGCTGGTGGAGCGTGCGGGCTACGACTCGTGGCTCGACGCGACGGCGACCTCCACCGCGAACCTGCTCGACGTACTCGTTCCCGCCGCACCGGGCCGGCTGGAGGCGTACCCGGTCTCGACGGCGGTCAACAGCGTCCGCAACAACGGGCCGGAGCTGGTAGAGCCGCTCCCGGTCGAGCCGGAGCCCGGGGTGCTCTTCGAGACGTGACCACCACCGTACGGAGAGTTCCCACGCCGCACGGGGACGCCCGTCTCCACACCGACCGCTCCCGGCACCCGCACGCGGCACTGGTCCTCGGGCACGGCGCCGGCCGTGGAGTGGACTCGCCCGACCTGGTGGCACTGGCGGCCGCGCTGCCGAGGCAGGGGGTGTCGGTGTTCCGGGTCGAGCAGCCGTGGCACGTGGCCGGCAAGCGGGTCGCGGGGCGTCCGCACCTGCTCGACGAGGCGACGGTCGCCTGCGTGAACGCGATCCGGGTGCGTACTCCGCTGGTCCTCGGCGGTCGCAGCGCCGGCGCCCGGGTGGCGTGCCGCCTCGCCGGCGCCCTGGGCGCGGTCGGCTGCCTGGCGTTGGCGTTCCCGCTGCATCCGCCCGGCCGACCGGAGTCGACCCGGCTGCCGGAGCTCGTGGCGGCCGGTGTCCCCACACTCGTGATCCAGGGCGAGCGGGACGCCTTCGGCGGCCCCGACCAGTTCCCGCCGACGGTCGAGCTGGTGACCGTTCCCGACGCCGACCACGGCTTCGCGGTCCCGAGGCGGGCCGTGCTGTCCGCCGACGAGACGATGGCGCTCATCGTCGAGGCCGTGGTCGAGTGGGTCACGACGCGCGTCGGCTAGGGAATGGCGTACGGTCCGGCGTCGTTGCAGCAGGTGCACCGTACGTCGTGTCGGTGCACGCGCAAGGCAAGGGAGTTGGTCGTCCGTGCAGATGACGGTTGACACCGGCGGACGGCCGATGAGCCCCGCTGAGGGTGGCGGCACCCGTGGGACGCTGTTCGAGCTCGAGCAGAAGAGCCGGCCGCTACCCTTGGACGTGATGACCCAGACACCTGACACCGACGAGACCGTCGAGGAGCGCACCGCGAGGTTCGAGCGCGACGCTCTGGTCTACATCGACCAGCTGTACTCCGCTGCCATGCGGATGACGCGTAACCCGCAGGACGCCGAGGACCTCGTCCAGGAGACCTACGCCAAGGCGTTCGCGGCCTTCCACCAGTTCAGAGCGGGCACCAACCTCAAGGCATGGCTCTACCGCATCCTCACCAACGCCTACATCAACACCTACCGCAAGCGCCAACGCCAACCGATCCAGGATCCGCACGAGCAGATCGAGGACTGGCAGCTGGCACGGGCGGAGACCCACACGTCGTCCGGCCTGAAGTCCGCGGAGATGCAGGCACTCGAAGGCCTGCCGGACAGCGACGTGAAGGAAGCGCTCCAGCAGATCCCCGAGGACTTCCGGCTCGCCGTGTACCTCGCCGACGTCGAGGGCTTCGCCTACAAGGAGATCGCAGAGATCATGGGGACTCCGGTCGGTACCGTGATGTCGCGCCTGCACCGCGGCCGCGGACAGCTGCGTACCCTGCTCGCCGACTATGCACGCGAACGCGGCCTCGTGCGCGGCGAGGCCGCCGCTCACGAAGAGGTTTCGCCATGAGCTGGAGCGGACACCACCCGGTGGACTGCAAGGACATCCTGCGGCGGACGTCGGAGTTCATCGACCACGAGCTGGCCGAGGCCGACTACTCCGAGATCCGCGCGCACCTCGAGGAGTGCGGTCCCTGCCTGCACTACGTCGAGGTGCAGCAGCTCGTCAAGGCGCTGGTAGCGCGCTCATGCGTCGAGCGGGCGCCCGTGGAGCTGCGCCAACGCGTGGTCTTCGAGCTGAGGCAGGGCCAGCTCGACCTTCAGCCGGGGCGGCTCGACCTCGACTGAGATCCGGGCCGGCCGATCGCCTCAGACCGCGGTCGTCGCTGTGCGGGGTCGCTACTCAGGTGTTGGGACGCTTGCCGTGGTTGGCTTTCTTCTTGCGCCGAGCGCGGCGCTTCCTGCCTGTCTTGCTCATGGCTTCTCCTCGGTCGTGGGCGGCTGAGCTCTCTATTCTCTCAGACGATCCGGGCTCTCGGTGCCAGTCGCCGACGCGACCCTGCCCGCCGGCACATCGTCCCGGAACCCCACCAGCCGAATGCCGGGCGCCGGCTCCCAGTCGAGGCCGGGGTCGCGCCTGAACCCCAGCGACCTGTACAGGGCATGAGCCGGGGCCATCCCGTCGAGGGTGCACAGCACGAGCCCGTCGAGGCCGAGCTCTCTGCACCTGTCCCGGCATCTGCCGACGAGTGCCTTCGCCAGCCCCCGGCGGCGAGCCGACGGATCGACGGCCAGCATCCTGAACTCGCCCTCGCCCGGGGCGGCGAGCTCGCGGTACACCGACCCCGGCGGGCAGAAGGTCACCGTCGCCGACACCGTGTCCCCGACCGTGGCGACCCAGAGCTCGGCTTCGCGCAGGCGGTGATCGGCTGCACGCAGCTGGGCGACGTAGGCGTCGTCCGCCGCGACGTAACCGCTGTGGACATACGCCCTCACGGTGAGGTCTCCGACAGCGGCGACGTCCGCCGCCTTGGCCAGGCGAAGCTCGATCGCATCGGCCGGGGCCGACCCGGTGCTGCCGTCGCTGTTCACCCGGCCAATGTAGTCGCCGCACTGGGGCGCACCGGGCCGGTCAGCGGACCCGCGGCATAGAGTTCCTGAAGTGCCATCGCTGACGGAGGTCGCGCGCGACCACACCGATCTCGACGGCGACGCCGTGGACTGGTTGCACGTGCTCATCGCCGACTGGCAGATCATCGCCGATCTCAGCTTCGCCGATCTCGTCTTGTGGCTGCCAGACCGCGACGCTCACGGGTACTGGGGTGGCGCACAACGGCGCCCGACGACCGCTCCCACCGCCTTCGTCGACGACCTCGTCGGTGCGTTCGTTCCACGCGGGCGCCGTCCGTTGCTCGACGCTGCCTTCGACGAGGGGCGCATCGCCCGAGAGGGGGACCCGGAGTGGCGCGACCACGTCCCGGTACGGGTCGAGACGATCCCCGTGCTGCGGCAGGGTGCCGTGATCGGTGTGGTGGCCCGTAACACGAACCTCCTGGGGGTTCGGACTCCGAGCCGGTTGGAGCTGTCGTACCTCCAGACCGCGAGCGACCTGACCCGGATGGTGAGCCGGGGACGGTTCCCGTACGAGGACGAGTCCCGGGACTGGTCGATGTCGCCCCAGGTCGGCGACGGTTTCGTGCGCGTCGACGCCGCCGGAGTGGTGACCTACGCCAGCCCGAACGCCCAGTCCGTCTACCACCGGCTGGGGCTGACCCGAGATCTCGTCGGCGAGCCGTTCGCCGAGCTCACGGCGTCGCTCGTCCCACCGTCGACCACACCGACCGACGAGACGCTGTCCGAGACCCTGTCCGGACGGCGCCCGCGCGGCGCCGAGCTCAGCAACGCCGACGCCACGGTCGTCGTTCGGGTCTTCCCGCTGCGGCCAGGCGACGAGCACGAGGGCGCAGCTGTGCTGCTGAAGGACGTGACGGAGCTGCGCAGTCGTGAGCGGGACCTGCAGACGCTCGACGCGACGATCAGGGAGATCCATCACCGGGTCAAGAACAACCTGCAGACGGTCGCGGCGCTGCTGAGACTGCAGGCACGCCGGATGGATGTGCCCGAGGCCCGCCTCGCCCTCGAGGAGGCGGTGCGCAGGGTCGGCTCCATCGCCATCGTTCACGACACCCTGAGCGAGACCCTCGACGAGCAGGTGGACTTCGACCAGGTCTGTGACCGGTTGGGCGCCATGGTCTGTGACGTGGCGGCGGAGGCGGGCGACGTCGTCATCCGGCGCACGGGCAGCTTCGGTGCGCTACCCGCTCAGGTGGCGACCCCGCTGGCGGTCGCCGTGACGGAGCTCATGCACAATGCCGTCGAGCACGGCTTCGCCGGCCGGCCGGGCCGGCTGGACATCCGCGTGCGGCGCACCCGGTCGGCCCTCGCGGTCGACGTCGAGGACGATGGCAAAGGGCTCCCGTCGGCTTTCGACGCCGCAACCTCGGGCGGTCTGGGCCTGTCCATCGTCCGCGCCCTGGTGGGGTCTGAGCTCGGGGGGCAGATCGTGCTAGGCCCACGCCACGGAGGCGGCACGTCGGTGTCGATGCAGATCCCGGTCGCTGCGTCGGGGGCGGTCCGGGAGTGACTCAGGCGCGGATGCGCGCCCGCGCCTTGCGGCGCTTGAGCGCCCGCCTCTCGTCTTCGGACATACCGCCCCACACCCCGTGATCCTGGCCGGCCTCCAGTGCCCACGCGAGGCACTGCTCCCGCACGTCGCAGCGACGGCACACCGCCTTGGCCTCCTCGATCTGAGAAAGTGCCGGGCCGGTGTTGCCGATCGGGAAGAACAGCTCCGGGTCCTCGTCGAGGCACGCGGAACGGTGGCGCCAATCCATGGCGGTGCAGCTCCTGTCCGAACGGTGGGGTGTGTCGAGTCCTCGCCACACCAGTGCGGGTGCTTCGTGAAGTATTTCACGAAGCATGCCACGACGCAGCGCACGAGGCGCTGACCAGCGACTACCCGCAGGTACATCTGAATCGTCGCAAGAGTAGCGGCCCTGCACAAGCCCTGTCCTGCTGTCTGCTGCGTCACATCACGGACGGCTGCCACGGATCGTTATGGAGCGCGTGCGCAGCGTTGTTATTTGACGTATTGTGTCCTATAACAGACCTTTGCGCGTGACGTAGTGGCGTGGTGCCCTGGCTACGCTGAAGTGCATGCAGGGGCACGCCAGCGGATGGATCAAGGGAGGAGCCGCCTTGGTGGCTCTCGAAGCCCTTGCGCTGCTCGTGCTGGCAGGAGCTGCGGTGTTCACGCTGCACTCGAACCGGCTCGTTCTCGGCGCCACCAACGCGGCCTTCTTCTGCGTCTACGGAGTCGGCCTCGCCGTCTGCGCTCGCGGACTGGCGCGGCTGCGTAGCTGGGCGCGGGGTCCGGTCGTGCTCGCACAGCTCATCCAGTTGGGCATCGCCTGGAGCTTCGCTTCCCGTACCACCGCGTGGCTGAGCATCGTGCTGGCAGTTCCAGCGGTACTGGTCCTCGCCGTCGTCCTAGCGCCCTCGACCACCCATGCGCTGTACGGCGGCGAGTCGGCCGACAGTGGTTGAGCTGATGGTGGCCGACCGGCCCGCTGTCTTGGACCTGCAGGCCATGCTCGACCTGTTGGCGCAGACGGTCGTGAACGCTCTTGGTTTCGCCGTTGCCGCGGTCAACATCGTGGAGTCGCCGAGGCGGGTCGTCGTCGTGTCGGTCGCGGGTCCTGACGAGGTCCGCGACCGACTGCTCGGCACATCGGACACCCTCGCCAACTGGGAACGCATGCTGGCCGCGGGGCAGACCTGGGGGCGGCTGGCGTTCCTGGACCACAGCCAGGTCGGTGCCGACGTCTTCGCCGAGGGTGCGTCGTGGACTCCGGACGTGCCAGCCTCCGACCATCCGGACGCCTGGCATCCCGAGGACTTCCTGTTCGCCCCGCTGTACGCGAGCGACGGCTCGATGCTGGGCGTCTTGTCCGTCGACCTGCCGCACGGCGGTCTGCGCCCCGACGCGGAGACCCGCAAGTCACTGGAGGCGTTCGGCGTCTCGGCGGCGCTGGCCATCGAGCACGCGACGCTGCGGGCCCGGGCCGAGCAGTCGGAGGAGCTCTTCCGCGAGGTGTTCAGCGCCAGCCCGCTCGGGATGGCGCTACTCGATGCCGACGGCGCGATCGTCGTGGGCAACGAGGCGCTGTGCCGCATCCTCGACCGCACGCCGTCGGAGCTCCCGGGCAGGTCGCTCGCCGACTTCGGGCATCCCGAGGACATCCGCAGGCTCTCCGACCAGGTAGGGCTGCCGGTTATCGAGGACCCCCGCGGCGGCCAGCGGCTCCTGCGCGGAGACGGGTCCACGATCTGGGTGGAGGTCACACAGACGCACCTGCGCAGCGGCGGACAGGTCGTGACCCAGGTCAGAGACGTCACGGAGCAGCGCGAGGCCGTCAGCCGGCTGCAGCACCTGGCGACGCATGACCCGGTCACCGGGGTCGGCAACCGTTCCCTGCTGCTGGAGACCCTGCGTGCGGCTATGACGAGCCAGCTGGTCAGCGGCTCGACGATCGCGCTGCTCTTCATCGACCTCGACGGCTTCAAGCAGGTCAACGACGACTTCTCCCACGCGGTCGGCGACTTCGTACTGCGGGCTGTGGCCCAGCGGCTGCTCGCGGTCGTCCGGCCGCACGACTGCGTCGTCAGGTGGGGAGGCGACGAGTTCATCGTGATGGTCCACCCCCTTCCGGAAAAGCGGGCGGCGCTGGATCTCGCGGAACGGATCGCCACGGCGCTGTCCACTCCGTTCGCGGTCGACGATATCCAGACGAGCGTGACGTCGAGCATCGGCGTCGCGTTCAGCGACCCTGGCGACGCCCTCGAGGTCGAGGACCTGCTGCGCAACGCCGACACCGCGATGTACCGCGCCAAACGCGAGGGCAAGAGCTCGTTCGCGGTCTTCGACGGCGAGGTCGAGCAGTGGTCGGCACGCACCCAGCACATCGAGACGCTGCTCGGGTATGCCGCCTCCGCCGGCCGTGTCGTGGTCCACTACCAGCCGGTGGTGAGGATCGAGGACGGGAAGATCGTCGCCGTCGAAGCGCTGATGCGGCTGCGGGACGACGACGGTGGGCTGCTGTACCCGGAGACCTTCTTGTCGACGGCTCGGGAGACGGGCGCCCTTCACGAGTTGGAGAACGTCGCCCTGCGGATGGCCTGCGCCGACGCAGCGCGCTGGTCGCGGCTGGGGTTCGCACTGCGGCTATCGTTCAACGTCGAGGTGGGTCGGTTGGGCGACCTGCAGGCTCTCGAGGCGCAGATCCGGCATGCCCTCGACGACGGCGACCTGTCGGCGCGGTCACTGACCCTCGAGTTCAACGAGCGCCTTCTGCAGGAGGCCGACCCGACTACCTTCGCCGGGCTCTCGTCGCTCGCCGACGCAGGGGTCGGGTTCAGCATCGACGGCTTCGGCGCGGGTTTCGCCTCCCTGGTGCACCTGCGCTCGCTCCCTGTCTCGGAGATCAAGATCGACCGGCACTTCATCCAGGAGGCGCCGACCGACAAGATCGCGGCCGCGGTCGTCAGGGCGCATGCGGCCCTGGCCCAGCAGCTGGGTCTTCGCTGCGTCGCCAAGGGGGTGGAGACGCGCGAGCAGGACGCGTTCCTGCGGGCCAACGGGATCGCGTTCGGCCAGGGCTTCCTGTACGAGCAGCCGCTGCGTCCCGAGGCGCTGACCGACTTCCTGCAGCACCGGGCGGCCCGGTGCCTCGGCTCGGGCGGCGCGGAGGTCTCCACGTCGCCGCGAGCCGAGGACTGAGCCGGCCCTCCCGGTCGGGTGACCGGGTGAGGCTCAGGCAGCCTGCTTGGTCTCGGTGAAGATCGCCGCGATCTCGTCGATCTTCGCCAGCAGCTCGTCGGCCTTGCCGGAGTCGAAGGTGCCCTTCGCGCCCGACGCCCCGGCGAGTTTGGTGGCCTCGTTGAACAGGGTGTGCAGCTGCGGGTACTTCTGGAAGTGCGGCGGCTTGAAGTAGTCCGTCCACAGCACCCACAGGTGGTGCTTGACGAGCTCCGCCCGCTGCTCCTTGATGAGAATGGCGCGGGTACGGAAGTCGTGGTCGTCGTTGTCTGCGACCTTGGCGATGATCTGCTTGATCGACTCGGCCTCGATCCGGGCCTGAGCCGGGTCGTACACACCGCACGGGAGGTCGCAGTGCGCCGAGACCTCGAGAGTCGGGGCGATGAGGCGGAAGGCCATAGTGGTCCTTTCGGTAGGGCACGCTGGGCTGTGTGCTGACGATTGCCTCACGAGGCTACTGCGCCTTGTCGACCTCCGCGGAGCCGAGGTGAGCCGATGACTGCGTTCGCCGTCGGGCTCGCCGTGGTGCGGGGCCGCTCGATGGAGCCGACGCTGTACGACGGTGACCGGCTGCTCGTCTGCTACGGCGCCCGACCGAGGGTCGGCGGACTCGCGGTGGTCCGCCTCCCCGGTCGCCCGGTCGCCGTCAAGAGGGTGACGCGGCGGGTCGACGGGGGCTGGTGGGTGGAGCGCGACAACCCGTCGGAGGGCGTCGACTCCTGGCTCGTCGGCGCGATCCCGCCCGCCGACGTGGTGGCTCGCGTGCTGGGCCGGGTGTGGCCGCCTCGCCGCCCCCGGCACTGACTAGCGGTGCCCATTAGGGTGACCGCATGCTCGCCGCGTACGCAGAGTCCAGCGACCCCGACGACCCGCTGTCCGGTCTGAGGCTCGGTGACCGCCCGGCTCCCGCCGAGCAGCCGGACTGGACGGTCGTGCGGGTTAAGGCCGCTGCGCTGAACCATCACGACGTCTGGTCGCTGAAGGGGGTGGGCCTCCCGGCCGAGCGTCTCCCGATGATCCTCGGCTGCGACGCCGCCGGACTCGACCCCGATGGCAACGAGGTCGTGGTCCATGCCGTCATCAGCGACCCGGACTGGCGCGGTGACGAGACCCTGGATCCGCGGCGCTCGCTGCTGTCCGAGCAGCACCCCGGCACCTTCGCCGAGCTCGTCGCCGTACCCCGCCGCAACCTGGTGCCGAAGCCCGCCTCGCTGTCGTTCGAGGAGGCTGCCTGCCTGCCGACCTCGTGGCTGACGGCCTACCGGATGCTGTTCACCTCCGCCCGGCTGCGGCCCGGTGACAGCGTCCTCGTCCAGGGCGCGGGCGGCGGAGTCTCGACCGCCCTGATCGCCTTGGGGCGAGCCACCGGGCTACGGGTCTTCGCCACTAGCCGCTCCGAGAGCAAGCGCGCCAGGGCACTGGACCTCGGAGCGCACGAGGCGCTGGAACCGGGTGCCCGGCTGCCTCAGCGCGTGGATGCGGTCATGGAGACCGTCGGCGCGGCGACGTGGAGCTCTTCGGTGAAGTCCCTGCGCCCCGGTGGGACGCTGGTGATCTCCGGCGCGACGTCGGGCGCGCAACCCGACAACGCCGAGCTCACCCGGATCTTCTTCCTGCAGCTGCGGGTACAGGGCTCCACCATGGGCACGAGGGAGGAGCTCCGCGCGCTCGTCAGCCTGCTGGAGCTGAGCGGCGTGCGCCCCCAGGTCGACCGGGTACTGCCCCTCGACCGAGCCGGCGAGGGCTTCGCGGCGATGGTCGGCGGGGACGTCTTCGGCAAGGTCGTCTTCACCGTCTGACGAGGGACGCGGCAACGGCGGCGTCCGCGGGCGACACCGTCAATCGGGGTCGTCGAGCCTGGCGAGCCACGTGGCGAGCCGCTCGACCGGTGCCTCGAACTCGGGGTTGAGATCCACGAACTCCTGCAGGCGCTCGGCCAGCCAGTCGAGCGTGACCTCCTCGTCGCCCCTGCGGCTCTGCAGCTCCTCGATGCCGCGGTCGGTGAAGTACATCGAGCGGTCCCTCAGGCGAAGGCGCCGTCGAGAATCGTGCGCAGCTCGTCCTGGTGCACCTTGACCTGTCCGACGGACGGCGCCGCCGACTCCCGCCGCGACACGAGCTCGAACGGGATGTCGCCGAGCTCCGGCGACAGGTTCAGCCGCATGTGCGGCCAGGCCCCCATGTTGGCGGGCTCGTCCTGCACCCAGCGGATGCCCGCGAGGTTGGGGTACTTCGCCATCTCCGCCTTGACCTCGTCGACGGGCCGCGGGTACAGCTGCTCCAGCCGGGCGATCGCGATCCGGGCCCCCTCGTCGCCGAGGCGCTTGCGCTTCTCGATCAAGTCCCACCCGATCCGTCCGGTGCACAGGATCAGCCGCTCGACGGCAGCGGGATCGGCGACCTCGTCGCCGATGACCGGCCGGAACGTCCCCGACGTGAAGTCCTCCGGCTGCGACGTCGCGTCCTTGCGCCTCAGCATCGACTTCGGGGTGAAGACCACCATCGGGCGGTGCTTGCTGCCGAGGGAGTGCTGGCGCAGTAGGTGGAAGTAGCTGGCCGGCGTCGAGGGCTGGGCGATCGTGAAGGCGTCGTCGGCCGCCAAGGTCATGAACCGCTCGATCCTCGCCGAGGAGTGGTCGGGACCCTGGCCCTCGTACCCGTGCGGAAGCAGCAGCACGACACCCGAGCGCTGCTGCCACTTGGCCTGGCCCGAGGAGATGAACTCGTCGATGACGATCTGCGCGCCGTTGACGAAGTCGCCGAACTGGGCCTCCCAGAGCGTCAAGGCCTCGGGCCGGGCGACGGAGTAGCCGTACTCGAAGCCCATCGCCGCGTACTCCGACAGCAGCGAGTCGTAGACGTAGAACTGCGCCTGGTCCTCGGAGAGGTTCTGCAGCGGAGTCCACTCCGCTGCGTTGACGCGGTCGATCACCGTCGCGAAACGCGACACGAAGGTGCCCCGGCGGGTGTCCTGCCCCGACAGCCGGACCGGACGGCCCTGCATGAGCAGCGAGCCGAGGGCGACGATCTCGCCGGTTCCCCAGTCGATCGGACCGTCGGTGATGGCCGCGGCCCGGCGCTGCAGCTGCGGCAGCACCTTGGGATGGACGGTGAACCCCTCCGGCGCGTTGACGTGGGAGTCCGCGATCCGCTTCAGCACCTCGGCCGAGATGGCCGTCTGCACGCCGCCGGCGGCCCCGTGCTTCTTCGGGTACTCGGGGACGGTGACGTACTCCGCGTCGGACGCCACGGTCGCGTCGCGGACCTCCGCGAAGACGCGCTCGAGCTGTTGCTGGTAGTCCTTCAGCGCCTGCTCGGCCTCGTCGACGCTGATGTCGCCACGACCGATCAGTGCCTCGGTGTACAGCTTGCGGACCGAGCGCTTGTGCTCGATGAGGTCGTACATCAGCGGCTGCGTGTACGACGGGTCGTCGCCCTCGTTGTGCCCGCGACGGCGGTAGCAGACCAGGTCGATGACGACGTCCTTGTTGAAAGCCTGCCGGTACTCGAACGCCAGCTGGGCGACCCGCATGCACGCCTCGGGGTCGTCGCCGTTGACGTGGAAGATCGGTGCCTGGACCATCCGCGCGACGTCGGTGCAGTACAGCGACGACCGCGACGACGACGGCGACGTGGTGAAGCCGACCTGGTTGTTGACGACCACGTGCACGGTGCCACCCGTGCGGTAGCCGCGCAGCTGCGACAGGTTGAGGGTCTCCGCGACCACACCCTGCCCGGCGAACGCCGCGTCGCCGTGCACGAGCAGCGGCAGCACCGGGTACGCCGCGCCCTTGTTGAGGAGGTCCTGCTTGGCGCGGGCGATGCCCTCGAGCACCGGGTCGACCGCCTCGAGGTGCGACGGGTTCGCGGCGACGGACACCTTGATGGTGGCTCCGCTGCCGGCGGTGAACTGCCCTTCGGCGCCCAAGTGGTACTTGACGTCCCCGGAGCCCTGGACCGTGCGCGGGTCGATGTTGCCCTCGAACTCGCGGAAGATCTGCGAGTACCCCTTGCTGACGATGTTGGCCAGCACGTTGAGACGGCCGCGGTGCGCCATGCCGATGGCGACCTCGTCGAGCTGGGCGTCGGCGGCGGCCTCGCAGATCTCGTCGATGAGCGGGATGGTGGTCTCTGCGCCCTCGAGGCTGAAGCGCTTCTGACCGACGAACTTGGTCTGCAGGAACGTCTCGAACGCCTCCGCCTGGTTGAGCTTGTGCAGGATCCGCAGCTGCTCCTCGCGCGGGGGCTTCGTGTGGCCCGTCTCGACGCGCTCCTGGATCCAGCGACGCTGCTCGGGGTCCTGGATGTGCATGTACTCGATACCGGTGGTGCGGCAATACGAGTCACGCAGGATGCCGAGGATGCTGCGCAGCTTCATGAAGCGCTGCCCACCGAAGCTCCCGGTCGCGAACTCCCTGTCGAGGTCCCAGAGGGTCAGTCCATGGGTGCCGACCTCGAGGTCGGGGTGGCTGCGCTGGCGGTACTCGAGCGGGTCGGTGTCGGCCATCATGTGTCCGCGGACCCGGTAGGCGTGGATCATCTCGAGGATGCGGGCCTGCTTGCTGACCTCGTCGTCGTGGTTGGCCGAGATGTCGGCGGCCCACCGGATCGGCTCGTAAGGGATCCTCAGGGCGCGGAAGATCTCGTCGTAGAAACCCTCCTCGCCGAGCAGGAGCCCGTGGAGCCGGCGCAGGAACTCACCGGACTGTGCACCCTGGATCACCCGGTGGTCGTACGTCGACGTGAGGGTCATGACCTTGCTGATCGCGTTGCGGGTCAGGGTCTCCTCCGAGGCGCCCTGGTACTCCGGCGGGTACTCCATCGCGCCCACCCCGATGATGGCGCCCTGGCCGCTCATCAGCCGCGGCACGGAGTGGTTGGTGCCGATGGTCCCCGGGTTGGTCAGCGTCACTGACGTGCCCTGGAAGTCCGCGACGGTCAGCTTGTTGTCGCGGGCCCGCCGCACGATGTCCTCGTAGGCGCCCCAGAACTCGGCGAAGCCCATCGCCTCCGCCGCCTTGATGGAGGGCACCACGAGCTGGCGGCTCCCGTCCGGCTTCGGGAGGTCGATGGCGAGACCGAGGTTGACGTGCGCGGGCCGGACGAGGTTGGGCTTGCCGTCGACCTTCTCGAAGCCGGTGTTCATCTCGGGCATCGCCGTGATCGCCTTGGCGAGGGCGTACCCGATGATGTGTGTAAAGGACACCTTTCCCCCACGGGCACGGGCGAGGTGGTTGTTGATGACGATGCGGTTGTCGATCAGCAGCTTCACCGGCACGGTTCGCACGCTCGTCGCGGTGGGCACGGAGAGGCTCTCGTCCATGTTCGCCACCGTGCGCGCCGCGGCCCCCTTCAGCACGAGGTGCTGGGGCTCCTCGGAGCCGTCGTTGTCGAGCGAGCGACGCGGCGGGTCCTTGGGTACCGGTCGGTCGGACGGGACCGACTTGGCGGCTCGTGGTGCGGGCTGCTCCTTGGGCATCTCCGGTGCCGCGGCGGACGTCGCGGGCGAGCCCGTGACAGCAGCCGGTGACGTGGTTGGCGTGGTGGTGCGCGGCTTGGGCGCCGGGCCCGGTGCCTCCGACGGCGTGGGCTTGTCCGTAGGTGTCGCGGCCGTGCGCGGTGTCTGTGCCTCCTCGCGCGCCGCCGGCTTGGCACCAGCGGGCCGGGCCGAGCCGTTGGAGCCGCCGGAGGGACCGGCAGTGTCACCGTCGGCTGCGGCGGACGGTGACGTCGCGGCCCGCGCAGCGGGGGCGGAGCCGTTCCCACCGTCGGCTGCTGACCCGTCCTGACCCGAGAACAGCTCCCGCCAGGCTTCGTCGACGGACTCGGGGTCCTCCAGGTAGCGGTCGTGCATCTCGTCGACCAGCCATTCGTTGGCGCCGAAGTCGGGCCTGGACGTGATATGCGGCGTTGGGGACACGGCTTATGTTTCGCCTCATCTACTGTGGAACGGGAGTTGCCTCACTCCCAGGCTAGCCCTCGCACGTCGGAGCAGGGCAGGTGAGAGGCCTAACGACGCCGATGGCCGCGATGTTACGGGTCAGCGGTCGCTCAGCCTGCGGACGAACTTGAGGGCCGACCAGGTGTCGTCGACGGCTGCCACCTTGACGTCCACGACGCCGGCCGCAAGCCCGCGTGCGCGGACGACGGACTCGTCCAGGTCAGTGGCCATCACGCTGGCCTTCTTCGGCCAGGAGACCCACAGGGCGCCGTTCACGACGATCCGTGTCAGGACCAGGTCGACGCGACGCTCGAGCCGGTCGCGGTTCGCACAGAAGCACCAGGCGATGTCGACGGGTGCAGCCGGCAGCCTGCGGAGCACCTGGACCCCTACCGGCCAGACGAGCTCAAGGGCTTCCGGGAGGCCATCGACGTATACCCGCTGCCCGGGCTTCGCGCCGATCTTCTCGGTGATCGTTTTCCCGGAGTATCCGGCCACGTCAGCGCCCTTTCGCCGTCGAGAAGACTAGCGGGAGGTCGGGCCCGCCAGCCTCGGCGGAAACAAGCAGCCAAGGAGGCGGGACCGCGACTTCACGGTCCCGCCCGACCTCGGGGTAGGACGGCTCACAGGCCGCTGGGTGCGATGCTCACCTTCGCGTGGGCGATGTTGATCACCGCGAGGCTGCCGTCGAGCAACGTCACCCGCAGTGCTGTCACGCTGATGCCGCGACTCGTGCGGCTGACGACGTTGGACTCGATCCGCGCAACTCCAGGTATGCGCAGCACGCCACTGGCGGGGATCGTGACCTGGTGCCCGTTGTACACGATCGTCCCCGTCGAGGTGCCCGATGTGTCCTTCGTGTAGGCGCCGCCGGCCGTCCTGGTGACATGCGCCTTCGCGACGACACCCTTGGCGTGCAGCGTGTTGGTCACGTTGGCGGTGCCCACGGCGGCCCGCTCGTAGGCGTCTGCCGTCCCGCCCGTGACCGCGGCACGCTGGCTGGTGGTCAGGGCCTTGGCGTTGGTCTGGCCGCCGAGGTGGACGCGCGCGATGCTGCGGTGCTGAACGGTGCCGCCAGTTCCCTGGCACGGCATGATCAGCAGCGGCGTCGAGCCGCTGGTCGCCTGGCCCGACAGCCCGCTGGCGCTGGTCCCATACGCCGCGCCGTTGAAGAGGCCGGTACGGACCCCGTCCACGATCTGCGAATGGGTGTGTGCGAGGAACGTCGTGGTGTTAGTGGCGTCGACGTGCAGGCGGACCGCGTCGAGGGTCGCTGACGCCGCCGAGGCGCTTCTCGCGGTCCTGCCGGTGCCCAGAGTCAGCTCACCGATGCCGGGTAGGAGCAAGGGTGCGCCGGGCGCCGGCACGACATAGGGGACGCCGTCGAGAGTGATGTCGGCGACCTTCACCCTCGTAGTGGCGTGGAACCCGGTCGTGCTGTGCCAGCTGTGTGAGATGGAGGAGATCCCGTTGATGACGAGGCCACTGGACGTGTCCGTGAGCGTTGCCGTGGCGATCTTGTGGCTCGCCCACGAGTTGACGGCGCCGCTGGCCGTCTTGGTCGTCCACACGTGCGTCTTCACGGTCGAGAGGGTGAGGTCGCTGGCGGGCGTGAGCTGCGCCTCGGCGTTGGTCTTGCTCAGACCCGCGAGGTTCGTGCAGCCGATGATCTGGAAGGCCGACTTGTCCGAGCTGGCCGGGATGCTGCCTCCGCCGACACGGCTGCCGTACCCGGAGGCTTGCATGGCGAAGTGCGTGGGCACCGTGGTGGCGGCCGCGCTCACCGGCCCTGCGAGGGCGGGAGACCCGGTGAGCAGGGCGCTCCCGGAGGCGAGTGCGATGGTGGCGGCGAGGGGGAGGGTTCGACGAGGCACAGGAGCTCCGAGTCCAGTCGGTCTTACCGACAGTAAGAGGTTGATTGCGAAGCGCCATTAAACGCAGAATCGTGGGCCGTCCGGCCAGATTCCGCCGCAGAACGAGCCGTTCGGCCGATGCCGGTCACGGGCACGCGCATCGGCCGCGATCTGTCACTCGGCTCTTCGGCTTGTCTCGCCTGGCCCGTTAGACGCTGAGCACCGATTAGACTCACGTAGCGCGATCACGCGACCACGAGCAGCGTTCGGAGGGAGCATGAGCATCGACCCCTCGACAACCCGCCGGACGGAGTCACGCTGGCCCGCGGCCGCGGCGGTCGTGGCGGTGATCGCAGCCCAGCTCGCCCTGCCGGACCCCTTGACGTTCGGTTCGAGGGAGCTGATGCCGGCGGTGGAGGCGGCGCTGCTGATCGCCATCCTCGCGACGAACCGCAAGAAGCTGACGGTGACGTCCAAGGACATGCGGTACGTGTCCCTGACGCTGATCGGCGTCATGGCCGTGGCCAACTCCTTGTCGCTGGCCCTGCTGGTCAACGCCCTCCTCAACGGCGGGGCGACGACCGGACGGTCGTTGATCCTGGCGGCCCTGGGCATCTGGCTCACGAATGTCGTCGTCTTCGCCCTCGTGTACTGGGAGCTCGACCGACGTGGAGCGCACGCCCGCAGCGCAGGGAACGCGGGCGACTGGGAGCTGCTGTTCCCGCAGATGACGTTCGACCGGCCGCGGTACGACGGGTGGCTGCCGGTCTTCGGTGACTACCTGTACGTGAGCTTCACCAACTCGACCGCGTTCAGCCCGACGGACACCATGCCGCTGTCCAGTCGGATCAAGATGGCCATGCTCGTGCAGTCACTGCTCTCACTGGTCACGATCGGGCTGGTAGGGGCCCGCGCGGTCAACATCTTGGGCTGACCGCGCAGGCCCGGGACGGCCCGCCGTCACTCGGGTGGAACGGGGCGGAGCTCGCCGACCTCCACACCGCCGCCGTGTGCCACCGATGGCGAGCTCTTGGCGATCGCCGCCGCAGCGTCCAGATCCTCGGCCTGGACGATCGAGTAGCCGCCGAGCCGGGTCTGCTGGGTGTCGCAGTTGCCGACGGTCGTCTCGCCGTCCACCGGCCGGCCGAGCTCGAGCAGGGAGTCACCGAGTCCGGCGAAGAACGCCTGCCAGGTGGCCCGCGTCTCCGGCGCCATGTCGTAAGGGTTGGCTGATCTGAAGCTCAGGATGTAGCTCGGCATTGCCGTCTCCTCTCATCTGGGCCCGACGGGCCCGGTCAAGGAGGCAGACACCGGCCCAGGGCAGAAGTGGGCGCGACGGTCAGGAATCACCCTTCGAACGCCCAGTTCCCGGCGGCATCGGTGTCGATACAGCCAGGGAGCCACCAGGACGACAGCACGGATGCGAGGGTGGATTGATGAGTCCCGAGCTGCTCGAGCGTGCCCGTGCGGGCGACGGCGACGCGTTCGCCGAGCTGGTGGGGCGGTATCGCCGCGAGCTGCACGTTCACTGCTACCGCATCCTCGGCTCGGTCACGGACGCCGACGACGCGATGCAGGACACGCTGCTGTCTGCTTGGCGCTCGATCGCCGGATACGAGGAGCGCGCGTCGTTGCGGACCTGGCTCTACCGGATCGCGACCAGTCGCTGCCTCAACCTGCTCCGATCGGCGAGTAGGCGGCCCCGGACGAGCCTGCCTGGGGACGTACAGCCACCGGAACCCACCCGCCTCGGTTCGGTCACCTGGCTCGAGCCGTACCCCGACGCCCTGCTCTTGGAGTCGCTGCCGTCGCCGGTTGCCGGGCCGGAGACCCGGGCGGAGTCTCGGGAGGCGATCTCGCTCGCATTCGTCACCGCCCTGCAGCTGCTCCCGCCACGCCAGCGCGCGGTGCTCGTACTACGCGACGTCCTCGACTTCTCGGCGCGAGAGTCGGCGGAGATGCTCGACACCACCGAGCAGTCGGTGACGAGTGCGCTCAAGCGGGCGCGGGCGACACTCAGGCGCGAGACGGAGCCGGGGGGTCGACGGCCCCCGCCGCTGCCGGACTCGCCGGTCGAGCAGGAGCTCGTCCGCCGCATGACCGACGCGTTCGAGGCCGGCGACGTCGACGCCATGGTGGCGCTGATGACCGAGGACGCCTGGCTCACGATGCCGCCGGTACCGCTGGAGTACCAGGGCCGCGAGCTGGCCGGCCGCTTCTTCGCCGCCGTCGCTTTCAGGGAGGGCCGTCGGTACCGCGTCGTCTCGATCCGCGCCAACCGCCAGCCCGCATTCGCGACCTACCGCATCGACCCGGACACCGAGGTCTCGCACGCGTTCGGCCTGCTCGTGCTCACCCTCAGCGGCGAGAAGATCAGCGCGCTGACGCGGTTCGACAACGCCGCGCTGGCTCCATTCGGACTGCCGGAGACCCTGCCGGCGCGGTAAGGGTCCCCATCGAGGGCAGAGGTCGTCGAGTGGGCGCCCCCGGCAGGATTCGAACCTGCGCTCCCGCCTCCGGAGGGCGGTGCTCTATCCCCTGAGCTACGGGGGCCCAGGCGAGTCCGAGGGTATCAGCGGCGCCTTGGCCGCTCATAACCTCACGAAGCCGTCTCGAAGTCGCTAGCGTCGGACCGTGACCGACAGTCGAACCCGCGTGCTCGTGGTGGACGACTCCGCCACGATCCGGTCGCTGATCTCGATCAACCTGTGGCTCGCCGGCTATGACGTCACCGAGGCCCACGACGGGCACGAGTGCCTGAGCCTGGTGCCGTCCACGCAGCCCGACGTGATCACCCTCGACGTGGCGATGCCCGGGCTCGACGGTTTCGCCACCGTCGGACGCCTGCGGGCGGACCCGGTGACCGCGGGCACGCCCATCGTCATGGTGACCGCGCGCACCTCGCCGGCCGATGTGCAGCGGGCAACGGCTCTCGGGGTCGACGGCTACGTCACCAAGCCGTTCGAGCCGGCAGAGCTGGTCGCGCTCGTCCAGTCGCTGTCGCCGGCCGAGCAGGTCGGACAGCCCGGATAGGATTGGTCGGTGACCCCGGAGCAGCTATCCCAGGAAGTCGTCGACGCCCTTGCCACGCTGAATGCGCGCGGCACGTTGACGCTGCCCGACGGCGTGCCGTCGCAGGTCGTCGTCGAGCGCCCGAGAGTGAGGGGCCACGGGGACTACGCCACCAATGTCGCCTTGCAGCTCGCCAAGAAGGCGGGTGTGCCGCCGCGTGACCTTGCGGAGCTGCTGGCGAAAGAGCTGAGGACGTCGGCCGCAGTGTCCGACGTCGACGTGGCCGGACCCGGCTTCATCAACATCACGGTCGCTGCGTCGGCGCAGGGCGACGTGGCCCGGACGATCGTCGAGGCGGGGGCGACGTACGGGACCTCCGACCAGCTCGCGGGCCTGAAGATCAACGTCGAGTTCGTCTCGGCCAACCCCACGGGGCCGGTTCATATCGGCGGTGGGCGCTGGGCGCCGGTGGGCGACAGCCTCGCCAGGGTGTTCACGGCGCTCGGCGCCGATGTCACCCGCGAGTACTACTTCAACGACCACGGCCAGCAGATCGACCGCTTCGCGAAATCCCTGCTGGCGGCGGCACGCGGGCAGGAGCCGCCCGAGGACGGCTACGTCGGCGACTACATCGCCGACCTCGCCGCCACGGTCGTCGCGTCTCACCCCGACGTGCTGGCGCTTCCCGACGACGAGGCCCAAGAGGTCTTCCGCCGGGAGGGCGTCGAGCTGATGTTCGTCGAGATCAAGCAGACCCTGCACGACTTCGGCGTCGACTTCGACGTGTACTTCCACGAGCAGACCCTGCACGACTCCGGTGCCGTGCAGCGGGCGATCGACCGGCTCACCGAGATGGGCAACACCTACGAGGCCGAGGGCGCACTGTGGCTGAGGTCGAAGAAGTACGGCGACGAGAAGGACCGCGTGATCATCCGGTCCGACGGTCGCCCGGCCTACATCTCCGGCGACCTCGCCTACTACCTCGACAAGCGTGAGCGCGGGTTCGACCTGGTCGTGATCATGCTCGGTGCCGACCACCACGGCTACGTCGGTCGGCTGATGGCGATGTGCCAGGCCTTCGGCGACAAGCCGCACGAGAACCTCGAGGTGCTCATCGGGCAGATGGTCAACCTGGTGCGGGACGGGCAGCCGCTGCGGATGTCCAAGCGCGCCGGCACGGGAGTGACGATCGACGACCTCCTCGAGGCGGTGGGGGGCGACGCCGCCCGGTACGCCCTGGTGCGGTACTCCAGCGACAGCAACATCGACCTCGATCTCGAGCTCTGGGCCAGCGCCAGCAGCGACAACCCCGTCTACTACGTGCAGTACGCCCACGCCCGCCTCTGCTCGATCCTCCGCAACGCGTCGGAGCTGGGCCTCGCTCCCGCGGCTGGAGACGACTTCGACCCGGCTGCCCTGTCGCACGAGCGTGAGGGCGACCTGCTGCGCGCCCTCGCCGACTTCCCGGGCGTGGTCGCCTCCGTGGCCGAGCTCCGTGCACCCCATCGACTGGCCCGCTACCTCGAGGCGACCGCAGCGACGTTCCACCGGTTCTACGACGTGTGCCGGGTGCTCCCGCTCGGCGACGAGGAGCCCAGCGAAATCCATCGCGCCAGGCTCCTGCTGGTCGACGCGACGCGAATCGTCATCGCCCGCGGCCTCGACCTCGTGGGCGTGTCGGCTCCCGAGCGGATGTAGCCGTGAGCCGGCCGTTTCTGTGCGAGGTCCGCTGACGTGAGGGTCGCGATGCTCGGCTGCGGCGTGGTCGGCGGCCAGGTGGCCCGCCTGCTGCTCGAGCAGTCCGACGACCTCGCGGCGCGGATCGGGGCGCCCCTGGAGCTGGTCGGCATAGCGGTGCGCAGGCTGGACCGCTCACGGACCGTCGACATACCCCGGCGGCTCTTCACGACCGATGCCACGGCGCTCGTCACCCGGGCCGACGTCGACGTGGTGATCGAGGTCATCGGTGGCATCGAGCCGGCCCGGGGCCTGATCCTCGCCGCGCTCGGCGCCGGTGCCTCGGTGGTGACTGCGAACAAGGCGCTGCTCGCCGAGGACGGCGCGACCGTCTTCGAGGCCGCGGAGAAGGCCGGTCGCGACGTGTACTTCGAGGCTGCCGTCGCGGGCGCGATCCCCATCATCCGTCCGCTGCGGGAGTCCCTTGCCGGCGACCGCGTACGCCGGGTGCTCGGCATCGTGAACGGTACGACGAACTTCATCCTCGACTCGATGGACACGTCCGGGGCCGGCTTCGACGAGGCGCTGGAGGAGGCGCAGGCCCTCGGGTACGCCGAAGCGGACCCGACCGCGGACGTCGACGGGTTCGACGCAGCGGCGAAGGCCGCCATTCTCGCCTCGCTCGCCTTCCACACGCGCGTCACGGCGTCCGACGTGCATCGTGAAGGCATCTCCGACGTCACGGCCGCCGACATCGCGGCCGCCCGTCAGATGGGGTCGGTCGTCAAGCTGCTGGCGATCTGCGAACGCTCCGAGTCCCCCGACGGCGACACCGTGTCGGTCCGCGTCCATCCCGCGATGATCCCGCGCTCGCATCCGCTCGCGAGCGTCCGCGGCGCCTTCAACGCCGTGTTCGTGGAAAGCGACGCGGCGGGGGAGCTCATGTTCTACGGTCCCGGTGCGGGCGGTGCGCCCTCCGCGAGCGCCGTGCTCGGTGACGTGGTCACGGTGGCGCGCAACCGGCTCAGCGGCGTCACCGGTGCCGGCGAGTCGACCTACTCCGCGTGCGAGATCGCGCCAATGGGAGCGGCCGTCACGCGTTACCACGTCGGTATCGACGTCGACGACAAGCCGGGCGTGCTCGCCGCGGTCGCCGAGATGTTCGCTCGGCATGACGTCTCAATCCAGACGGTTCGGCAGGAAGGACGCGGAGACGACGCCCAACTCGTCGTCGTCACACACACCGCCAAGGACGCGGCGCTCGCGGCGACGGTCGACGAGCTGCGATCGATGCCGGCCGTTCGGGGGGTCACGTCCGTCATGCGGGTCGAAGGCGCACCGGAGTGAACGCTCCTGCTCCACACCAGTGGCGGGGGGTGATCCGCGAGTACCGGGACTGGCTCCCGGTCAGCGACGAAACCCCCGTGATCACCTTGTGCGAGGGCGGTACCCCGCTCGTCGAGTCCGAATGGCTGTCCAAGGCGACGGGATGCTCGGTTTGGCTGAAGGTCGAGGCGGCCAACCCCACCGGCTCGTTCAAGGACCGGGGGATGACGATGGCGGTGTCGAACGCCGTCGAGCAGGGTGCGAAGGCGGTGGTGTGCGCCTCCACGGGCAACACGTCGGCGTCGATGTCGGCGTACGCGAGCCGAGCCGGCCTGACACCGATCGTGCTGGTACCCCAGGGAAAGATCGCCCGCGGGAAGATGGCGCAGGCGATCATGCACGGTGCCCGGATCATCCAGATCAGAGGCGGCTTCGACCACTGCCTGCAGCTCGCACGGGCGCTCGCGAAGGACTATCCCGTCGCCCTGGTGAACTCCGTCAACCCGGTCCGCCTCGAGGGGCAGAAGACGGCGGCCTTCGAGATCGTCGACTTCCTCGGCTCGGCCCCGGACGTGCACGTGCTGCCGGTAGGCAACGCCGGGAACATCGCGGCCTACTGGAAGGGCTTCTGCCAGTACGCCGACTCGGGTCGGGCGACGCAGAGCCCGGCCATCTGGGGCTTCCAGGCTGAGGGGGCCGCGCCGCTCGTCTCGGGATGCATGGTCAGCCACCCGGAAACGGTGGCGACCGCCATCAGGGTCGGCAACCCGGCGTCGTGGCTGCTCGCCGAGGCGGCGCGCGACGAGTCGGGCGGGCTGATCGAGGCCGTCTCGGACCTCGATATCCTGCGCGCCCAGCGCGACCTGGCTCTGCGCGACGGAGTCTTCGTCGAGCCCGCTTCGGCAGCCGGTGTGGCCGGCCTGCTGGCTCGCAATGGCCGCCGCCTCGTGGAGTCCGGGATGGTCGTCACCGTCACGGTCACCGGGCACGGCCTCAAGGACATCGACACGCCACTGGAATTCCACGGAGCACCCGACGACCTGGTGGTCGACGCCGACGTCGGCCAGGCCGCGGCCGCCGCTGGCCTCGTGCATGGCTGACCTCGTTTCGACCTCGGTACGGGTCGCCGCACCCGCAACGAGCGCCAACCTCGGCCCCGGCTTCGACTCGTTCGCGCTCGCCCTCGAGCTGCGCGACGTCGTCGAGGCGGAGGTCGGTACCGGTGGCATCCAGGTCGATGTGACCGGCCAGGGCGCCGCCGAGCTGCCCCGGGACGAGACGCACCTCGTGGCCAGGGCGACGCGGGCCGCCCTGGACTCGGTCGGCGTCCGGCAGCCCGGGCTCCGACTTCGCTGCAGCAACGCGATACCGCAAGGGCGCGGGCTGGGGTCGTCGGCCGCAGCCATCGTGTCGGGCATCCGGCTCGCCGACGCCCTGCTCGGCGGAGGCGCCTTCTCCGACGACGCGGCACTCGCTCTGGCAACCGCCCTCGAAGGACACCCGGACAACGTCGCCGCCTGTCTGCTGGGGTCCTTTACCCTCGCACGCGTCGAACCCGAGGGGCCTCGCGCCGTTCGCCTCGAGGTCCACCCCGACATCGGTGCGTCGCTGTTCGTCCCGCCCTTCGAGCTGTCGACCGCCCTCGCCAGAGGGCTGCTGCCGCCCGAGGTCTCGCATCGCGCTGCCAGCGCCAACGCCGGGCGAGCCGCCCTGCTGGTGGCGGCTCTCACGGCTCGTCCGGACCTGCTGTACGCGGCCACCGCGGACGCCCTCCACCAGGACTTCCGGCGTCCCGCGATGCCAGACACGCTCGCGCTCGTCGACGCGCTGCGTGCCGCGGGCGAGGCGGCGGTCGTCTCCGGGGCCGGGCCGACGGTACTGGTGCTGACGACGTCGCGAGACGCCTTGGCGCTGCGGCGATGGACGCCTGCGGAGTGGGCGTACTCGACCACCGCAGTGGCCCCAGAGGGAGCCCTTACCGGCTGACATGCCGCTCGCGCGGTCAGCGGGTACATGGAATGCGTTCGCCGTCCCCGGCGTTGCGGGGTCGTGGGACGATCGTGTCCCGAAGTGCTAGGGTCAGGTTAGCGACGGTCCGGTTGTGACCGATCCTCTTCGGCGGCTCGCCGAGAGCGCTCAGAGAATCCTTTCCGGAAGCCATTCCTCGTTCGCCGAGGAGAACCTGAGGGCTGAACGCGTCTCCGGCTACCCAACGGAGCACTTTTCTATTCGGCGCCAACCCTGACGCGCCACAAGACGTGGGAAGGACCTCACGTGACTCAAACCTCCGAAGCCACCGGATCGGACGCTGCCGCCACCTCGGCCGCGCGGACCCGGAAGTCCGGTGGCCTCAGCTCGATGCTGTTACCCGAGCTCAAGCAGCTCGCGAGCGGCCTCGGCATCAAAGGCGTCGGCTCCATGCGCAAGAGCGCACTCGTCGAAGCCATCTCGGCGGCCCGTGGAGCCGGCCCCGATCCGGCGGCCACCGCCGGGCGAACCGACTCGTCGGCCCCGCTCCCGGCTCGCGAACCGGCCGGTGGCGACGGCGGCTGGCAGTCCCCTTCGGCCGCGCCGCAGGAGGCGCGTACGTCGCCTGTCGCCGACTCCGCCGTCGAGCGTCAGGCCGTCGACCCGCTCCAGGCGACCGTGGAGTCCGCCGAGCCCGCCACGGCACCGTTCTCGACTCACGAGATGAACGGCGACTTCGAGGCAACCGACGGTGCCGCAGGCAACCGCGGGCGGGATGTCCGGCGCGAGCGCACGCCACGCGCTGAGCAGACCGCCAGGCAGTCCGACCGCAACCGAGACCGCGTGCGCGACTCTGGGAGGCGCTCAGACGCCGGGCAGGATCGCGACGGCGGCGTCGTACAGACCCGTGACGGACAGCCGGGCCGCGACGGCCAACAGGACCGCGACGGTGGGCAGGGCCGCGACAGCGCCGTGCCGAGCCGTGACGGCCAGCAGAGCCGTGACGGTCAGCAGAGCCGTGACGGTCAGCAGGACCGCGATGGGGGCTTCGACAGCGGCTCCGGGCGCGAACGGGGCAACGACGCCGAGCAGAGCAGGGATCACAGCCGGGACCAGGGGCAACAGGCCCGCAACGGGGACCAGCGCGACTCGTCCAACCGGGACGGCTACCGCGACGACGACCGAAGCGGCACCCGCAACAGCCGTCGCCGCAACCGCAACCGCGATCGCTTCCGCGACCGCGACAAGCGTCGCGACACCAACGACTCCGAACCGCTCGTCAGCGACGACGACGTGCTGATCCCCGCGGCCGGCATCCTGGATCTGCTGGACAACTACGCCTTCGTCCGGACCAGCGGATATCTGCCCGGTCCCAATGACGTCTACGTCGCGTTGTCCATGGTCCGCAAGTTCGGCCTCCGCAAGGGTGACGCCATCACCGGTGCGGTGCGGCAGCAGGCTGCCGACGCCGACCGGCGCGAGAAGTACAACCCGATGGTGAGGATCGACACCGTCAACGGCGCGGAGCCCGAGGCGGCCCGCAACCGGATCGAGTTCTCGAAGCTCGTGCCCCTGTACGCCCAGGAGCGGTTGCGGCTCGAGACCGAGCCCACCACCATCGCGACGAGGATCATCGACATCGTCGCGCCGATCGGCAAGGGGCAACGCGGGCTGATCGTGTCGCCGTCCAAAGCCGGCAAGACGCTCATCCTGCAGGCGATGGCCAACGCCATCACGACGAACAACCCCGAGTGCCATCTGATGGTCGTGCTCGTCGACGAGCGACCCGAAGAGGTCACCGACATGCAGCGTGCGGTCAAGGGCGAGGTCATCGCCTCGACGTTCGACCGCCCCGCCGAGGACCACACGACGGTCGCCGAGCTGGCGATCGAGCGCGCCAAGCGCCTGGTCGAGCTGGGTCACGACGTCGTCGTGCTGCTCGACTCGATCACTCGCCTCGGGCGTGCGTACAACCTGGCCGCTCCGGCGAGCGGCCGCATCCTGTCCGGTGGGGTGGACTCGTCGGCGCTGTACCCCCCGAAGCGCTTCTTCGGAGCCGCCCGCAACATCGAGGACGGAGGCTCGCTCACCATCTTGGCCACGGCTCTCATCGAGACCGGCTCCAAGATGGACGAGGTCATCTTCGAGGAGTTCAAGGGCACCGGCAACATGGAGCTGCGCTTGCGCCGTGAGTACGCCGACAAGCGCATCTTCCCGGCGATCGACGTGGACGCCTCGGGTACGCGTCGCGAAGACCTCCTGATGAGCAAGGACGAGCTGCAGATCGTCTGGAAGCTGCGCCGCGTTCTGTCGGCTCTCGACGGGCAACAGGCGCTCGAGCTTCTCCTCGAGAAGCTGCGCCAGACCAAGAGCAACGTCGAGTTCCTCATGCAGGTCAACAAGACGACGCCTACGGCTTCCGGGCTGCGCAACTCGACCGACGAGTGACCGAGCCCGAGCGTTGGTTCGGGGCTGGCACGCCGGCGGCGCGGTGTCGGGTTCGGGCGGCCACCTCGGCGGTGGGCGACGGACTCGGGCAGCACGGCAGCGCTGAGGCCGGTCGGGGTCAAGGCGGCTCGGTAAGCGAGCCGTTCGGGCAGACACCTCGGCGCTGGGCCACGGACTCGAGCAGCACGGCGCGCTGGGCGATGGTTCGGGCAGCACGCCGGAGATGGCCGGGAAGATCCTGGGCTGGCCGAGTCCTCATGATGTTCGCTCTCAACTACGGACCTGGCTGAAACGCCTCTACATCGGCGCGGGCGTGGCGTCGACGGGTCGAGATCAGGCGGCTTGGTCTCGGGCCGCCAGCGCTCGGCGGAGCCGTTGCTGTGGGCTGAGCCACGCTGGGAGGTCGAGCGGGCCGTCGAGCTCACCTGGCGGACCGGTCCCGTAGCCCGTCGCCGGTGGTGGCAGGGAGGTGTATCGGTGTCCGGTCGGGGTCTGCCAGGTGACGGCGCCGTCGGCGTCGCCGGTCACCCGCCAGCCGGGATGGTGCTTGGCGAGATGAGAGCGGACGCACAATCCGTGAATGTTGTCGCGGGTCGTGAGGCCGGCGTCCGCCCGAGCCTGGATGTGGTCGAGGTGCTGGATGCGGGCCTCACAGACCGGCAGCCGGCACCGCCGGTCGCGGCAAGAGACCGCATGCGCGAGGGCGGGGCTCGGCGTGTAGCGCGTCGGGTCGGCGACGATCGTCGCGCCGGTGACCGGATCGCAGAGCAACCGCCGAAGAGTTGGGTCGCCGCCTGCGATGATCCGCTGCGCTGTGCCCGGCGTGATCGCGCCGTAGCCGTCGAGCCATCCAGGCCTCGAATCCAGTCCGAGCAGACTCGACAACGAGATCACGACAGACACCGATACCGGCCTCGCCGGCGTCGACGAGTGCTCTGGCGCGTCACCGTCGTCTTGTCCACCCGTGGTCGAGGATCGCGGTGTTGGCTCGGGGAAGCGCAGCATGATGTCGACGAAGTTGTCGCATCGCAGCTGGTCGAGGCTGTCTGGAGCGCCGGCCCGGCGTGCCCTCCGGGCGGCGTCGTCGCAACGGGTGAATGCACGCATCGCATCGTCGGCGGGGAGCACCGCCCCGAAGAGGGCCAGCCCGTCGTCGAGCGGCTTGAGATACACGCGCCGCTCGGCGACGGCTCGGGCCGCTGCGTTCTCGGCGTAGTCATCGGCCTCACTGACGCGCGCCCGCGCGGCTGCGATCGCCCGTCCGGCGGGCTGCTCGACGGCGTCCGACGTCACGGCCTCGTCGATCGTGATGCGGGCGCCGTCGGGGAGCTTGCGCGTTGCTTGAGCGACCATCGAGGCGACGAAGGCACTCACTTGACCGAGCTCGAGAGCTTCTCGTAGGTCGCGATGAACGCGGTGCAGGTCACGGGCAAGGGTCAACTGCTGCTGGGCGCGAGTGACCGAGATGTTGAGCGCCAGCGCGATCTCCTCGGCGGCGAACCTGCCGGCCTCGGTCTCCAGACCTCGCTTCAGCCGTCGCAGCGCCGCCCTCTCCGCCGGTGGACGCCCGGCCCACGACGCCTCCACACCGCTCGCCAGAGCTGAGTCCGCGTCGACCCGGGCCTCCTCGAACCGGCGCAGGGTATCGAGCCGCTGCGACTCCACCCACGCTGCGACCCGCTCCCAGGCCATGGCCTGGTCGATCAGCTCGACGGCGGCCGCCGCGGCACTGTCGGCCTCGGGCCAGGCCTGGGCGGCAATCAGGTCAGCCACCAGCTGCGCGTCGGGATATCTATCGAACATGTGATCGAATATATGACAGGCCTCCGACAGTTTTCGGCTCCAGACAATGCGGTGGGCGATTCGAGGCGGTCGTGATCGAACAGCTCGGCGGTCCGCTAGGCGGAGCGGCGTACCTCGTCGAGCCGAGCCGCGCCCGCGCACACCGGTTGGGTTTCGGTCAGCCACTGAAGGTCGCGGCGCACGCGGGGGAGAACCTGCCGTGCGCTCGTCTGATCTCCTCGCTGCCGCTGCATTCCGCTCGCCCGCCCCTCCTGGGACGCGTTGTCTTGAAGATATGCGACTGCTCGCGGGGGACTGCTCAGGCGGGGACATACCTGCCTACTCGACCCGACATGCACGGCCTCTCGATCGAACGTTCCTGACCGCTCGACCGGACATTCGTGACCGCTCGAGCGGACATTCGTGACCGCTCGAGCGGACATTCGTGACCGCTCGGCGGGCGGGCGATGCCCCCGGAATTCCACCGACCGGATTCGCGTTACAGATCCTGTCGGTGGCACACTGACTAGTCGGCTCCGGTTCACGCTCTGCGGTTATGCGAGCGACCCGGCGGCCCTGAGACGAGTAAGGACGCACACATGAAAAAGGACATCCACCCCGCGTACGTCGAGACCCAGGTGACGTGTACGTGCGGCAACACGTTCACGACCCGGAGCACGGCGACCAGCGGGTCCATGCACGCTGACGTGTGCTCGAACTGCCACCCGTTCTACACGGGCAAGCAGAAGATCCTCGACACAGGTGGCCGCGTGGCCCGCTTCGAGGCCCGTTACGCGAAGAAGACGGCCGCCCCGAAGAAGGCAGCCGAAGCCAAGTAGCTACCCCGACGCCGGCCCCCGCGATGACGCGGCGGGCCGGCGTCTTCGTTGTGCGGAGCAAGGAAGGCTCACGATGTTCGACAGCGTCGACAGTCTCGTAGCCGAGCACGCCGCGATCGAGGAGCAGCTCGGGCAGCCCGACCTGTTCGCCGACCCGGTGCGTTCCCGCACGCTCAACCAGCGCTACTCGGTCCTGACGGCCGTCGTCCGCGCCTACCACGAGTGGCAGCAGACCGTGGGGGACATCGAGGCTGCGCGGGAGCTGGCGGCCGAGGACGAGGCGTTCCTCGCCGAGGCCGAGCGCCTCGACGGGCGCCGCCTCGAGCTGGAGGAGCGCCTGCGGCACCTGCTCGTGCCGCGCGACGCCGTCGACCTGAAGGACGCCCTGCTCGAGATCAAGGCGGGGGAGGGCGGCGAGGAGTCCGCTCTGTTCGCGGGCGACCTGCTGCGGATGTACGAGCGGTACGCCGAACGCCGGGGCTGGAAGGTCGAGGTGCTCGACGAGACTCCCAGCGACCTCGGCGGTGTGAAGAGCGCGACGGTCGCGGTCAACGCGAAGGGGACATCGGAGCCCGGCGAGGCGCCGTACGCCCTGCTGAAGTTCGAGGGGGGCGTACACCGCGTGCAACGCGTCCCCGTCACCGAGTCGCAGGGTCGGATCCATACGTCGGCCGCCGGCGTGCTGGTGATGCCGGAAGCCGAGCCGATCGACGTGACGCTCGACGAGAACGACCTCCGCATCGACGTCTTCCGGTCTTCCGGTCCGGGCGGTCAGAGCGTCAACACCACCGACTCCGCCGTGCGGATCACGCATGTGCCCACCGGGATCGTGGTGTCGTGCCAGAACGAGAAGAGCCAGCTGCAGAACCGCGAACAGGCGATGCGGGTGCTGCGGGCTCGGCTGCTCCAGCTGGCCCAGGACCGAGCCGACGCCGAGGCCTCCGACGCACGCCGCTCGCAGGTCCGTACCGTCGACCGGTCCGAGCGGATCCGCACGTACAATTACCCCGAGAACCGCATCACCGACCACCGCGTCGGGTTCAAGGCGCACAACCTCGACCAGGTGCTCGACGGCGACCTGCAGGCCGTCGTCGACGCCTTGGTCGCCGCCGACCTCGAAGATCGTCTCGCAGCCGTCGAGTCCACCTCGACGTGACGGAGCAGAACCGCTGGAGCGTCGTGCGGGAGCTGCTCGCCGGCGCGACGCAGCGCCTGCTCCAGGCGGGCGTGGAGTCACCCCGCCACGACGCGGAGACGCTGCTGGCGTGGGCCTTGGGCGTTCCGCGCCAGGAGCTGGGGACGGCCGGAGCGCCCACGCCGGCACAGACCGACGCGTTCGCCGCCGCGCTGGCGCGGCGCTCGGCGCGCGAGCCCCTGCAGCACATCACCGGAACCGCCGGGTTCCGCTATCTCGACCTCGAGGTCGGCCCTGGTGTCTTCGTGCCCCGCCCCGAGACCGAGGTACTGGCTGGTGAGGCCGTGGCAGAGCTGCGGGCCCTCGTCGCAAAGGGGGTGGCCGAGCCTCGCGCCGTCGACCTGTGTACGGGTTCTGGAGCGGTCGCAGCGGCGCTCGCGTCGGAGGTGCCCGAGGCCCGAGTCACCGCCGTGGAGCTGTCGCCCGAGGCGTGGGCGTTCGCGGTCCGCAACGCAGGGCCGTACGGCGTCGACGTCCGGCTCGGAGACATCGGCAACGCGGTCGACGACCTCGCAGGGCAGGTCGAGGTCGTCACGGCCAACCCTCCGTACATCCCGCTCGAGGCGTTCGAGTCCGTCGCCGCGGAGGCGCGCGACTTCGAGCCTCCGCTGGCGCTGTGGTCGGGAGAGGACGGTCTCGACGCAATCCGCTCGGTGGCGGAGGTGGCGGCTCGCCTCCTCGTCGACGGCGGCTTGGTGCTGTGCGAGCACGCGGACTCCCAGGGCGAGGCAGCGCCGGGGGTGTTCGCGGCAGCGGGTCACTGGCATCAGGTGCGCGACCACGCCGACCTTTCCGGCCGGACACGCTTCGTCAGCGCGCGGCGGGCTCCCCGCCGGTCAGGATCGGCTGGCACGATAGCCGTGTGACGACCATCTACTCCCTGAACGACCCGGCCCGCCGCTCCGAGGGGTTCGCCGAGGCGAAGGAGGCGCTGACGTCCGGCGCCCTCGTCGTCATGCCGACCGACACCGTGTACGGGATCGCCGCCGACGCGTTCGACGCCGCGGGCGTGCGCCGGCTGCTCAGGGCCAAGGGACGCGGCCGGAACATGCCCACACCTGTGATGATCGGCTCCGGCGACACCATGCGCGCGCTCGCGACCAGTCTGACCGCGGAGACCCGCGAGCTCGCCGCCGCGATGTGGCCGGGCGCGCTGACCATCATCTGCCGCCAGCAGCCCAGCCTGCGCTGGGACATCGGTGACAGCCGCGGCACCGTCGCCCTGCGCGTGCCCGCGCACGACGACGCGATCGACCTGCTGCTGGACAACGGGCCGCTTGCGGTCAGCTCGGCCAACACCACGGGCATGCCGCCGGCGACCACGATCGCGGAGGCAGAGGGGATGCTCCAGGAGACGGTCGACGTCTACCTGGACGGCGGGCCCACTCCCGGGCCGACGCCGTCGACCATCGTCGACGCGACCGGGTCGGTACTCCGCATCGTCCGGGTGGGCGTGATCAGCGTCGCTCGGCTTCGCGAGATAGTGCCCTCGATCGAAGCACCGGAGGACCTCGACGCGCCCGAGGTGTTCGAAGGGTTCGCCTCGCCGGAAGAAGATGGTGACGGCGAGCCGTCCGAGCAGTCGCCGATCCCGGAGCAGACACTGCCCGAGGCGTACGACAGTGACGACGGCCCGAGGCCGCCCGGAGACTGATGCGCGAATACCTGCTGATCTTCCTCGTCGCCCTGGCGGTCACCTACCTGCTGGCCGTCCTGGCGCGCGAGCTGGCCATGCGGACCGGGGCCTTCGCGCGGGTACGGGACCGCGACGTGCACGAGATCCCGATCCCGTATTTCGGTGGCGTCGCCATGATGGGCGGACTGGTGGCGGCGTACGTCGTCGCCGTCCACCTCCCGCTCCTGCGCAGCTCGCCCAGTCACGTGGTGATCTTCCACGACACCCGGGCGATCCTGGTCGGGGGCGCCATCATGTGCCTGGTCGGCGTCCTCGACGACCTCTTCGAGCTCGATGCGCTCACGAAGCTCGTCGGCGAGGGGCTGGCGGCCGCCGTGGTCGTCGTCCAGGGTGTCGAGATCTTCTGGATCCCGCTGCCCGGCCGTGGGTCCCTGCCCGCCTTCTCGCTCGGCGGCTCGCAGGCCGCCCTGCTCACGATCCTGCTCATCGTGGCCACGGTCAACGCCGTCAACTTCGTCGACGGCCTCGACGGACTCGCCGCGGGTGTGGTCGGCATCGGAGCCATAGCGTTCTTCACGTACTCGGTCCTGCTCGTCTTCGTCAACCAGGTCGAGGGCGGTACGACGGCGGCGATCCTCACCGCAGCGCTCGCCGGCGTCTGCGTCGGGTTCCTTCCGCACAACTTCTTCCCGGCACGGATGTTCATGGGCGACTCGGGAGCGCTGCTGATCGGGTTCATGCTCGCCTGCTCGACGATCAGCCTGACCGGCCAGTACCCCGCCTCACGGATCTCGCAGGGGGTCTTCGGCGCGACCGCGAGCCTGCTCCCGGCGATGCTCCCGCTCCTGCTGCCCTTCGCCGTCCTCCTCGTCCCCTTCGTCGACCTGGTCCTGGCGGTGATCCGCCGGACCCGCGCCGGGCTCTCGCCGTTCGCCCCGGACATGAAGCACCTCCACCACCGCCTCCTCGAGATGGGGCACTCCCAGCGCCGCGCGGTCATGGTGATGTACCTGTGGGCCGGGCTGGTGGCCTTCGGGTGCGTGGTGCTCAGCCTGTTCTCGGGCTGGTGGTCCCTCGCCGGGCTGACGACGATGACAGCGACCGCGCTCCTGCTGACCTTCGGCGTCCCCGGGCACGAGGGGATCATCTCTGCCGAGGACGCCTGACAGACGGAGCCCGGCGAAGACCGTGGAGGCGTCCGCTACGCTGTCGCCCTCCGCTCGCTCCGGTGGCGCGCCGTGCTGCCCTCTGGCAGTCTGCACTTAGCATTCACAAGGACTTTGTGCTATTTTTCACAAGCAGGAGGAATGAAGTTCGAACTCCTGCTCGAGACGTTGACCACCCCGAGCGATCGAGGAACGGCCGCCATCATGACGACCACAGCCCCGTACCACGTCCCGGTTTCAGCCTGCGCCTGCGCAGGCCCTGACACCCGCAGCCGCGTGCCCGCTCCAGACGTGGTCCACCAGTGCACCGGGAGCGGTTCGGGTGGCAGGCGATGAGGACCAGGATGCGGAGCTCGGTGCTTGGGAGCTGGTCGGGCTCGGCGGCTTCGTCGTCGGTTGCGTCGTGGCCGGTCTGGTCATCGGCTGGGCGGTCGACGACCACTGGGACACCGCCCCGGTCGGGATCCTCGTCGGACTCGCGGTCGGCATCGTCGTCGGGATCGTCGGATCGGCGGTCCGGATCGCCGGCTACCTGCGGAGCTGACGGCGACGCCAGTACTCCGGTCGTGACGTCGCAGGAGGGGAGGCGCTCATGAGCTCGTCCCTGGCCAGGGCCTTGTCGAGGCAGCGCAAGACCGTGTGGCTCGCCCTCGGCCTCTGCGTCGCGGCCGTCTGGATCAGCGCCCCGCTCGGCCGGTGGCCGGTAGGCGTGTTCTTGTCGATCGGCATCTTGCTGAGCCTGGCAAACCACGTGCTGACCGAGCGGACGCTGCTCACCTCGGTCGAGGAGGGCGACCTGCTGACTCGCAAGCAGTACGCCACCTCGTCGCTCGTCCGACTGCTGGGCGTCTCCCTGGTCGCGGTGGCGGTGACGGTAGCGTTCTGGCCGAACGGAGCGCTCGTCCTGTTCGGCCTCGCGCTCTTCCACCTGATCGTTCTCGTGGGTACCGGCATCCCGCTGCTGAAGGAGATCAAGAAGGCATGAGCGCTGCGCACGTCTTCACGGCGAGCACCGACATCAAGATCGGCGAGCACACGACCTTCTCGTGGCTCGGGATGACCTTCAACTCCGACACGATCTATTCGACGCTGATCGCGGGAGCGGTCGTCATCGTCTTCGGCCTGGTCATCGCCCGCGGTGCCAGCGTCAAGCACCCGAGCAAGCCACAGCTGATCTGGGAATCGCTCGTCGGCTGGGTGACCGAGCAGGTGGAGTCGAACCTCGGTCGCGTCAACCCGTTCGTGATCCCGCTCGCCATCACGTTGTTCGCGTTCATCCTGATCGCGAACTGGCTCGAGCTGATCCCTACCGGTGACTGGTTGAAGTCGCCCACGTCGGACGTCAACCTGACCTACGCCCTGGCTCTGCTCGTCATCGTCGGCGTCCACATCTACAGCGTGCGTCAACGCGGCGTGAAGGGCTACGTCCACCACTACTTCGAGCCCTACAAGGCGCTCTTCCCGATTCTGCTCATCGAGGAGATCGTCAAGCCGTTCACACTGGCGCTCCGGCTCTTCGGCAACATCTTCTCCGGCGGCATCATGCTGGCGATCATCGGTCTGCTGCCGACGTGGATCCTGTGGGGGCCCAACGGCGTCTGGAAGCTCTTCGACCTGTTCATCGGGCTCATCCAGGCCTTCATCTTCGCGCTGCTGACCATCTTGTACTTCGGCATGGCGGGGGACACCCACGACGACGAGGCCCACGCGAGCAGCCCGCACGACGCAGTCGACACGTCCGGCACCGAGTCGGCCGTCTCGATGGAGTCACAGGCGAGAGGACCTCAGGTCGAAGCGGCACACTGACAGCAGCACCGGCACGTGACCCGTACACAGACACACCCACACAAGGCGTAGGGCGTCGGTCCGACCGCCACGAGTAAGGGAGAGAAATGGCAGTAGACAGCAGTCTCGACTCGGCGATCAAGACGGCCGGCGCGTTCGTCGGCGGTGGCCTCGCGCTCGGCGGCGGCGCCATCGGTGCGGCCATCGGTGACGGCCTCGCCGGTAGCTCGACGATCCAGGGCGTCGCACGCCAGCCCGAGGCCCAGGGCAGGCTGATGACGTTGTTCTTCCTGACCGTCGGTCTGGTAGAGGCGATGTACTTCATCAACCTCGCCTTCATGGCCCTGTTCGTCTTCGTGCTCGGCAAGTAACCCTTTACGTGAAGGGATCGGTGAACTGATGCGTACGACGAACCTCGCGAGCAACTTCCTCGTCCCCAACGGAACGTTCTTCGTCGAGCTGATCACCTTCATCGTGATCCTGGGCGTGCTCGCGAAGTGGGTGGTGCCGCGGATCAACGCCGCGATGGCCCAGCGCCAGGAGGCGATCACTCGCGAGTTCACCCAGCTCGAGGAGGCCCGCGCCAACGCGGAGGCGACCGAGAAGGAGTACCGGGACCAGCTCGCCGAGGCGCGGCACGAGGCCGCCCAGCTACGGGAGAAGGCGCGCGAGGAGGGTGCGGCGATCATCGCCGAGATGCGCGAGAAAGCCCAGGCGGAGTCGGCGCGGATCCTCAAGAACGCCCAGTCGCAGCTCGAGGCCGAGAAGCAGCAGGTGATCGCCCAGCTCCGTACCGAGGTCGGCGCCATGGCGACCGGCCTGGCCGGCCGGATCGTCGGGGAGTCGCTCGAGGACGAGGCGCGTCAGCGCCGGACCGTCGAGCGCTTCATCGCCGAGCTCGAGAGCTCGGCCTCGGCGGCGACCAGCTGATGCGCGGGATATCGGCCGAAGGGCTCGCCGACTCGGAGGCGAAGGTCGAGGAGCTGGCCTCCGCCGGCGACGCGGCCCGCCTCGGCTCGGAGCTGTTCGCCGTGGCCGACCTGCTCGGCCGGGAGGCCGCGCTGCGCCGGGCCCTGACCGACCCGTCGACGAGCGGCAAAGCGAAGAGCTCGCTCGCGTCCGCCGTGTTCGAGGGCAAGCTCAGCGAGGAGACCATCCAGGTGGTCGCTACGGCCGCGGGAGCCCGCTGGTCGTCGGCGAGCGACTTCGTCGACGCGATCGAGCAGCTCGCCGCCATGGCCTTCGTCATCGAGTCCGAGAGCGCTGGTGAGCTGAGCGAGCTCGAGGACGAGCTGTTCCGGTTCGGCCGCGTGATCTTGAGCGACGCCCGCCTCCGCGACGCGATCACCAACCGCCAGGTGCCGGCCCAGCACCGTCAGGCGCTGGTCCGCTCGCTGCTCGAGGGCAAGGCGTCGGAGCCGGCGGTCGCCCTCGCGGTGCATGCGGTCGCATCGAGACACCGATCCGTCGAGGTGGCCCTCGAGGAGTACGAGCGGGTGGCCGCCGAGCGCCAGCAGCGCCTGGTCGCGGTCATCCGTACCGCTGTCGAGCTCACCGAGGACCAGCGCGACCGGCTGGCAGCGGCCCTGGCCAAGCAGTACGGCAGCAAGATCCAGCTCAACGTCGTCGTGGATCCCGAGGTGCTGGGCGGGGTTAGGGTCGAGTTGGGCGACGACGTCATCGACGGCACCGTCTCGGCCCGCCTCGACGAGGCGGCACGGCGGCTCGCCGGATAGAGCAAAGACCGGCACCACGGCAGTACTGACGACGCGACGTCGTCTCACCACCGAAACGAAGAGAGCAGGTACGAAGCATCATGGCGGAGCTCACGATCAGTCCCGACGAGATCCGGGACGCGCTGCAGCGGTTCGTCTCCGACTACCAGCCGGAGACCGCGGCCCGCGAAGAGGTCGGCACGGTGGCGGAGGCCGGAGACGGCATCGCCCGGGTCGAGGGCCTGCCGTCGGCGATGGCCAACGAGCTGCTGGAGTTCGAGGACGGCACCCTCGGGATCGCGCTGAACCTCGACACCCGGGAGATCGGTGTCGTCGTGCTGGGCGACTTCTCGGGCATCGACCAGGGGCAGACCGTGCGCCGCACCGGCGAGATCCTCTCGGTGCCCGTCGGCGACGCCTACCTCGGCCGGGTCGTCGACCCGCTCGGCAACCCGATCGACGGGCTCGGCGAGCTCGAGACCGACGAGCGGCGTGCGCTGGAGCTGCAGGCGGCGTCGGTGGTGCAGCGGCAGGGCGTGAAGGAGCCGATGCAGACCGGCATCAAGGCCATCGACGCGCTCACACCGATCGGCCGCGGTCAGCGCCAGCTCATCATCGGTGACCGGCAGACCGGCAAGACCGCCATCGCCATCGACGCGATCATGAACCAGAAGGCGAACTGGGACTCGGGCGACCCGGACAAGCAGCTGCGCTGCATCTACGTCGCCATCGGACAGAAGGGCTCGACGATCGCGTCCGTCCGGGCCGCCCTGGAGGAGGCCGGCTGCCTGGAGTACACGACGATCGTGGCCGCGCCCGCCTCGGACGCCGCCGGGTTCAAGTACCTCGCCCCGTACACCGGCTCGGCCATCGGCCAGCACTGGATGTACGACGGCAAGCACGTGCTCATCATCTTCGACGACCTCACGAAGCAGGCCGAGGCCTACCGCGCCGTCTCGCTGCTGCTGCGCCGCCCACCGGGCCGCGAGGCGTACCCGGGCGACGTCTTCTACCTGCACAGCAGACTGCTGGAGCGCTGCGCGAAGCTCTCCGACGAGCTGGGTGCCGGCTCGATGACCGGCCTGCCGCTGGTGGAGACCAAGGCCAACGACGTGTCGGCGTACATCCCGACCAACGTCATCTCGATCACCGACGGTCAGATCTTCCTCCAGTCCGACCTCTTCAACGCCAACCAGCGGCCCGCGATCGACGTCGGTGTCTCGGTGTCACGCGTGGGCGGCGCCGCGATGGTGAAGGCGATGCGCAAGGTCACCGGCTCGCTCAAGGTCGACCTGGCCCAGTACCGGGCGATGGAGGCCTTCGCGATGTTCGCCTCAGACCTCGACGCCGCCTCCCGCAACCAGCTCGACCGCGGCAGCAGGCTGATGGAGCTCCTCAAGCAGCGCCAGTACTCGCCGTACCCGGTCGAAGAGCAGACGGTGTCCATCTGGGCGGGAACGACGGGCAAGCTCGACATCGTGCCGGTCAACGACGTGCTGCGCTTCGAGCGCGAGTTCCTCGACTACCTGCACCGCGAGCACGGCGGCGTCCTCGACTCCATCCGCGAGTCCGGCGACTTCACCGACGACACCGAGACGGCCCTCGACGACGCGTACAAGGCGTTCCTCGGCCAGTTCGAGACCAGTGAGGGCGAGTCCCTGCACGCCGGGCACGAGGAGTTCGACGCGATGGACAAGGACGACGTCGAGCAGGAGCAGATCGTCAAGCAGAAGCGAGGCTGACGATGGCTGCGACGCTGCGCCAGCTGCGCGCCCGGATCAAGTCGGTCCAGGCCACGCAGAAGATCACGCGCGCCTTCGAGCTGATCGCTGCGTCGCGGGTGGTCAAGGCGCAGCAGCGGGCCTCGGCGGCGGCGCCGTACGCACGCGAGTTGACCCGTGCGGTCTCCGCCGTCGCGACGTTCAGCAACGTCGACCACCCGCTGACTACCGAGCCCGAGGACCCCAAGCGGGCCGCCGTCCTCGTCGTCACCAGCGACCGGGGTCTCGCCGGGGCGTACTCGTCGGCGGTGCTTCGCGACGCGGAGCGGCTCCGCGAGCAGCTGCGCTCGGAGGGCAAGGAGGTCGCCCTGTACATCAGCGGCCGCAAGGGCGTCGCCTACTACACCTTCCGGCAGCGCCCGATCGTGGAGCAGTGGAGCGGCTTCTCCGACACGCCGACCTACGAGGCGGCGCGGGAGATCGCCGACACCCTGATCGCCGCGTTCGTCGAGGACGAGGGCGAGACGGCGGTCGAGGAGGTGCACGTCGTCTACACGCGGTTCAAGTCGATGCTGGTACAGGAGCCGACGACCGTGCGCCTGCTGCCGCTCGAGGTCGTCGAGAGCGACGAGCGCTCCGAGGGCGAGCTGCTGCCGCTGTACGACTTCGAGCCCTCGCCCGAGGACGTGCTCGACGCGCTGCTGCCAAGGTACGTCCAGAGCCGCATCTTCTACTGCCTGCTGCAGGCGGCAGCCTCGGAGCTCGCCTCTCGGCAGCGCGCCATGAAGTCGGCGACGGACAACGCCGACGAGCTCATCGTGAAGTACACCCGAAACGCCAACCAGGCCCGCCAGGCCGGTATCACCCAAGAGATCAGCGAAATTGTCGGCGGCGTCAACGCGCTCGCCGACGCGAACGCCGGAAGTGAGTGACGACATGAGCACCGTAGTCAGCGACGACACCGAGAGCACCACCGACGACGACAAGGGCGAGGCCGCCGTAGGCAGGATCGCCCGGGTGACCGGCCCCGTCGTCGACGTCGAGTTCTCCAGCGACAACATGCCGGACATGTACAACGCGCTGCACGTCGACGTGACGCTCGCCGGCCAGACCCGCACGTTGACCCTCGAGGTGGCGCTCCACATCGGGGATGGCATGGTCCGGGCGATCTCGATGCAGTCCACCGACGGGCTGGTGCGAGGCGCCGTGGTGACCGACACCGGCGGTGCCATCAGCGTGCCGGTCGGCGACGTGACCAAGGGACACGTCTTCAACACCATCGGGGAGTGCCTCAACCTCAAGGAGGGCGAGGAGCTCGACGTCAAGGAGCGGTGGGAGATCCACCGCAGGTCGCCAGCGTTCGACTCCCTCGAGCCGAAGACCGAGATGTTCCACACCGGGATCAAGGTCATCGACCTGCTGACGCCCTACGTCCAGGGCGGCAAGATCGGCCTGTTCGGCGGTGCCGGTGTCGGCAAGACCGTGCTGATCCAGGAGATGATCGCCCGGGTCGCGCGCGACCACGACGGCGTCTCGGTGTTCGCGGGCGTCGGGGAGCGCACCCGCGAGGGCAACGACCTGATCCAGGAGATGACCGAGACCGACGTCATCGGCCAGACCGCCCTCGTCTTCGGGCAGATGGACGAGCCTCCGGGCACCCGGCTGCGGGTCGCCTTGTCGGCGCTGACCATGGCGGAGTACTTCCGCGACGTGCAGAACCAGGACGTGCTGCTGTTCATCGACAACATCTTCCGGTTCACCCAGGCGGGCTCCGAGGTCTCGACGCTGCTCGGCCGGATGCCGAGCGCGGTCGGGTACCAGCCCAACCTCGCCGACGAGATGGGCGTGCTCCAGGAGCGGATCACCTCCACCCGCGGCCACTCCATCACGTCGATGCAGGCGATCTACGTGCCGGCCGACGACTACACCGACCCGGCACCGGCGACGACGTTCGCGCACCTCGACGCGACGACGGAGCTCGCTCGCGAGATCGCCTCGCTCGGTATCTACCCCGCCGTCGACCCGTTGACGTCCACCTCAAGGATCCTCGACCCGCGCTACATCGGCGACGACCACTACAACACGGCCGTGCGGGTGAAGCAGATCCTGCAGCGCAACAAGGAGCTCCAGGACATCATCGCCATCCTCGGGGTCGAGGAGCTGTCCGAGGAGGACAAGGTCGTCGTCGCACGGGCGCGGCGGATCCAGCGGTTCTTGTCGCAGAACACCTACGTGGCCAAGCAGTTCACCGGCCTGGAGGGGTCGACGGTGCCGCTCGACGAGAACATCGAGGCGTTCACGAAGATCTGCGACGGCGACTACGACCACGTCGCCGAGCAGGCCTTCTTCATGTGCGGTGGTCTCGAGGACGTCGACCGCAAGTGGGCCGAGATCCAGAAGGACTTCTGATGGCGGACTCGGGCCTGCAGCTCGAGCTGGTCGCCGCCGACCGGCTCGTCTGGTCGGGTCAGGTGAGCATGGTGATCACCCGTACGACCGAGGGTGAGCTCGGCATCCTGGCCAACCACGCCCCCCTGATGGCGGTACTCGTCGGCACGACGGTCGAGGCGCGTACCACCGACGGCGAGCGCTGGGTGGCGGCGATCGACGGCGGCTTCTTGTCGGTAGCGAACAACCGGGTGTCCATCTTGTCCGCGGAAGCGCAGCTGTCGGGTGAGATCGACGTCGAGGCCGCCCGGCGCGACCTGGAGGAGGCACGGACGGCGACAGACGACGACGGCGTCGACGAAGCTGCGGTGCAACACGCCGAGGCCCGCATCCAGGCGGTCGAGAAAGCCTCGTAGTCTGGACGGACGCCGGGTGTGAGCGGGTGCTCGTACTCGGCGTCTCTCATCCCGACCGAAGGTCGCAGCCGCGAGAGGAGGGCCGCCGATGGCATGGTGGAGCGCCCTCCTGGACAGCTTCGGGTCGATTCTCGGCTTCGTCGTCGTCGTGTTCGGCTCCCTGTTCGTGCGACGGCGCTGGCTGAGCCGTCGCGGCGGCACCTTCGAGTGCAGTGTCCGGATCGCCCGACCGGGACGCCCTGCGTCCGCGAGGTCGCCCCGCGGATGGATGATCGGGCTCGGTCGCTACGCGGGTGACAACCTGGAGTGGTTCCGGACGTTCTCGTTCTCCCCGCGCCCGCGGCACGTCTTCAGCCGCTCCATGCACATCCTCGCCCGGCGCACACCGTCGGGCGCCGAGGCCTTCTCGCTGTACGCCGGTCACGTCATCACCGAGGTCGCCTTCGACGGCGACGACCGCGTCGAGCTGGCGATGAGCGAGCGGGCGCTTACCGGCTTCCTGGCCTGGACCGAGGCCGCACCACCCGGAAACGACCGACTCCTCACCTGAGAGGCACCATGCCGGACACTCCCGCCGAGACCCAGCGGCAGCACGTCGTGCTGTTCAGCTTCCCCGAGCCGCTGAGCAGCGCCGACGAGGAATGGCTGCGGTCGAGGATCGCCGCCTGGCCGAGAACCATCGGCACCATGACCGAGTGCCGGCTGGGTCGCGACCTCACCGGGGCGCGCACCCGGGGCTACTCGCACCTGTTGCACACGGTCTTCCCCGACGCGGCCACGCTCGAGGCGTACATCGCGCACCCGGCCCACGTGGAGGTGGTCGAGTTCCTCGACGCGAAGCGCTGCACCCGGCTCGCGTTCGACTTCGTCATCGACGCCGGCACGGACTTCTCGTCCTGACGGTGACGGCAACGCCCGGAGCCGACCGTAGAGTGATGCGATGGTCAACCTGACGCGCATCTACACCCGTACCGGCGACGCCGGCACCACCCGGCTCGGCGACATGAGCGAGGTGGCCAAGACCGACCTCCGGCTGGCCGCCTACGCTGAGGTCGACGAGGCGAACTCGCACATCGGCTACGCCCTCGCCGTCGGCGGGCTCGACGCCGACGTGGTCGACGTCCTCGTCCAGGTCCAGAACGACCTGTTCGACGTGGGGGCCGACTTCGCCACGCCCGTCGTCGAGGCGCCGGCTTTTCCCCCGCTGCGGGTCGAGCCCGACTACGTCACCCGGCTCGAGGGCTGGTGCGACCTGTACAACGAGCCGTTGCAGGCCCTGCGGTCGTTCATCCTGCCCGGTGGCACTCCCGGCGCCGCACTTCTGCATGTTGTCCGGACCGTCGTACGCCGGGCCGAACGGGCCGGATGGGCGGCGTACGAGGTGCACGCCGAGACCATGAACGTTCGGGCGATCACCTACCTCAACCGGCTCAGCGACCTGCTGTTCATCCTCGCCCGCCATGCCAACCGCGAGGGCGGCGACGTGCTCTGGCGTCCAGGTGGCGAGCACAGCCGCAGCTGAGCCGCCGGCTCCCAGCCGGCGTCCCGCCCCGCCGACACGGGCGTTAGCCCGAACAGACGGTGCCGCCGCCGTTACAATTTGGGAAATATGCTGGACGTCGTCGGGGGAACCGGTAACCCTTGTCCCACGTCGAACGTCATAACAGTGGTGACGTACCCGGGGGAGGGGTCATGGCCGAACGGGCCATCGCAGACCAGATCAAGGTGGGCGCTCATCTCGACGTCCGCAACGTGGCACACATCCGCACCGAGCTCAACGCCGCGCTCGACTCCCAACTGGGCGATGTCGTCGTCGACATGGGTGACGTCGTCATGATCGACGCGGCCGGCCTCGGGATGCTGACGGCCGCACATCTTCGGGCGGAGCGGGCGGGCCGCCACGTGGTCCTCCGTCACGTCCCCGACGACGTCCGGCGGGTGTTCGCCGTGACGCACCTCAACCGCGTCTTCCGCATCGACCGGTCGATGGAGGTCTCCGCCTGAGAGCGTCCTGGAGGTGGGACGTCAGGTGAGGGTGCGATCGAGCGTGCGCAGCTTGTTGGTCGCGTCGAGCGCGGCGACCTTGTACGCCTCGGAGAGCGTCGGGTAGTTGAACACGGTGTCGACGAGATAGTCGACGGTTCCGCCGCACCCCATCACGGCCTGCCCGATGTGGACGAGATCGGTGGCGCCGGTGCCGAAGATGTGCACGCCGAGGATGCTGCGGTCCTGAGCGTGCACGATCAGCTTCAGCATGCCGTACGAGTCGCCGACGATCTGCCCTCGGGCCAGCTCTCGGTAGCGCGACAGCCCCACCTCGTAGGGGACGGACTCCGAGGTGAGGTCGGACTCCGTGCGGCCGACGTAGGAGATCTCGGGGATCGTATAGATGCCGATCGGCTGGAGCTCCGGAATGGTCGTAGCGGGCTCACCCATGGCGTGCATGGCCGCGAGCCGGCCCTGCTCCATGGCCGTGGCCGCCAGTGCGGGGAATCCGATCACGTCACCCACCGCGTAGATGTGCTCGGAGCTGGTCCGGAACGTCGAGTCGACCTCGATCCGGCCGCGGCGGTCGGCGGTGATGCCGGCCTTCTCGAGGCTGAGCTCGTCGGTGGCGCCCTGCCGCCCCGCCGAGTACATCACGGCGTCGGCCGCGATGCGCTTGCCGCTGGCCAGCGATGTCACGGTGCCGCGATCGCCGATCTCGACCTTTTCCACCTCTTCGCCGAAGCGGAACGCGACCGACAGGTCGCGCAGGTGGAAGCGCAGCGACTCGACGATCTCGTCGTCGCAGAAGTCCAGCATCACCGGCCGCTGGTCGACGACCGTGACGCGGCTCCCGAGAGCGGCGAACATCGAGGCGTACTCGATGCCGATCACGCCCGCGCCGACCACGACCATGGAGGCGGGGATGGCCTCGAGGGTCAAGATGCCGTCGGAGTCGAGGACACGACGGTCGTCGAACTCGACGTGTGGCGGACGAGCGGGCTTGGTCCCCGGGGCGAGGACGATCTTGTCGGCCGACACCGACAGCCGGTCGGGTCCGTGGATGGTCAGAGTGTGGTCGTCGGAGAACTCGGCCGTTCCGGCGATCAGATGGATGTGGTTGCGAAGCAGCTGGTTGCGGACGACCTCGACCTCGCGCCCGATCACGTGCTGCGTCCGCGCGGTGAGGTCGGCGATCGTGATCTCGTTCTTGACCCGGTAGCTGGCGCCGTAGAGGTCGCGCTGCGACATGCCCGTGAGGTACAGCACGGCTTCTCGCAGCGTCTTGCTCGGGATCGTCCCGGTGTTGATGCAGACCCCGCCTACCATCGCCCTGCGGTCGACGACCGCGACCTTGTGGCCGAGCTTGGCCGCAGCGACGGCGGCACGCTGCCCGCCCGGTCCGCTGCCGACGACGAGCAGGTCGTAGTCGAATCCATGATCGCTCACCCGCACATCGTGTCTGGCAGAGTGCAGCGACGCAACTCACCGGCTCGAACGCCGGTTCGAGCCGTTTGCACGAGTCGCTATGGTCGGTGCCGTGCCAGCCGAGCCGACGGAGAAACGCGTCAGCTGGGCGGAGCTGTTCTTCGACCTGGTGTTCGTCTTCGCGGTGACCGAGGTGTCGGCGCTGCTGACGGCGGACCACTCCTGGGCCGGGACCGGTCGTGCCCTGGTCGTGTTCGTCCCGATCTACTGGGCCTGGGTGGGCACCTCGATCCAGGCGAACGTGCACGACATGACCGGACCCACCAGCCATCTGGCGATCTTCACCGTGGCGTTGTCCGGGCTCGTCATGGCCCTGTGCGTTACCGAGGCGTACGGCGACCGCGGGCTGCTGTTCGCCTGCGCGTACTGGGTGGCCCGGCTGTCCCTCGGCGTGCGGCTGCTCGTCTCTGGCCCGGTGGCCAACCCGATCACGGTGAGCATGTTTGGCACGGGCCCGCTGCTCGTCGCCGGGGCACTACTGCCCTCAGGTCCACGCGAAGCGATCTGGCTGGTGGCGGCTGTCATCGACCTCTCCAGCCCCACGCTGCTGCGGTCTCGGCTGCGGGCGATGCACTTCGACGCCGGCCACCTCACGGAGCGGTTCGGGCTCTTCGTCCTCATCGCGCTCGGCGAGTCCGTAGTGAAGATCGGGGAGCCGGCCGCCACCAGCGACCGGCTCGGCGTTGCGGCGGTCGCGGCGGTAGTCGCGGCGTTCGCGGTGACGTGCGCGCTGTGGTGGGTGTACTTCTTCTATGCGGCCGACGCGATGAGGTTCGCCCTCGCGACAGCCGCGGTGCAGCTCAGCGTGACCCGCCACGTGCTGTCCTACGGGCATCTGTGCTTCATCGCGGCCGTCATCGCGGTCGCGGTGGGCATGACGGAGACCATCGCGCAACCGGGGCGCCAGCTCGAGTGGGGGACGGTCGCCTTGCTGTACGGAGGCACTGCTCTGTACCTGGCGACCTTCGGCTACACCCGTTGGATGATGTTCCGGCTGTTCTCCAGTACGCGTGTCGTCGGGGCGGTCGTGGTCCTGGCCGCGCTGCCACTGGCGCGGCTGGTCCCGGCGCTGGCGGCGACGACCCTGCTCGCCGTCCTCCTCGGCGGGCTCAACCGTGTCGAGTACCTGCGGGTCCGGAGCGCCTCGACGTCGTCCGGCTGAGATCCGCGGGCGCGGCAATGGTCGGTTACCCTAGTCGCTCGGCTGTCCGACCCGCGGCCGCAACGGAGGGCTTCGTCATGACTTTCCTGCTCGTCGCCATTGTGGTACTCGGCGTGCTCGCCCTGGTCAGCGCCCGCAACCGGCGCTCCGTCGAGGACAGCCGCCGCCAGGTCGGTGCCGAGCGGCTGGCAGAGGTGAAGCGGGCGGCGGACGACGACGTCACCGAGTTCGGCGAGGAGCTGCAGCGACTCGACATCGACCTGGCGGGCCGCGAGCTCGACACCGCGACCCGGCAGGACTACCAGCGTGCCCTCGACGCCTATGAGGACGCGAAGTCGTCGGTCGACGCCGTCACGGCACCGGACGAGGTCCGGCACGTGACCGAGATCCTGGAGGACGGTCGGTACGCGATCGCCTGCGTGCACGCACGGGTCGCGGGCGAGCCGCTGCCGCAGCGCAGGTCGCCCTGCTTCTTCAACCCCGCGCACGGCCCGTCGGTGCGCGACGTCACGTGGAGTCCCGACCGCGGGGCCGCGCGTCAGGTGCCCGCCTGCGCGGCGGACGCGGAGCGCGTCGAAGCCGGCGCGGAGCCGGACTCCCGACAGGTGATGGTGGGGGCGCAGCGGATGCCGTACTGGCAGGCTGGTCCAACCTATGCCCCCTGGGCCGCCGGATACTTCGGGGGCTTCGGGCTGATGGAGATGATGTTCGTCGGCACTTTCATGGGGTCCGCCTTCGGTGACTTCGACGGCAGCTACGACTCGGGCTACGACGACGGCTACGACGCGGGGCAGGACGACGGCTCTGGCCAGGGCGACGGCTCCGACGGGTACGACGGCGGAGGGTACGACGGTGGCGGCAACGACATGAGTGCCAGCGGGTACGACGGCGGCTATGACAGCGGCGGCGGGTTCGACGGCGGCGGGTTCGACGGTGGCGGGTTCGACGGTGGCGGGTTCGACGGTGGCTTCTGAGCCGGACACTACAGCCCAGTCGCCGAAGAACCTCTGAGCGGGCTCATGAGGCGGCTCAGCCGACCCGGCCGCCGAGCGCGACAACGGCCGCGTACGCGAATTGCGTACGCGGCCGTTGCGGTGTCGTGTCGGAGGAGCTCAGGCAGGCAACGATGGATCAGCTGCTCTGCTGTGCGTCCTTCACGTTCTGCGCCGACGACTGCGCCTCACTCTGCACGGACTGAGCGGCCGACTGGCCCTCGTACTTCACCGTGTCAGCTGCCTCGGTGGCGCTCTGCTTGACCGATTGCACGGCCTGCTGTGCCGGCTCCTGCAGCTGGTCCTTGAGGTCCATCGCCACCTGCTTCGCCTGCTCCTTGGCGGGCTCGGCGAGGTCGGAGGCCTTCTCCTGCAGCGCCTGGGCAGCCTGCTGCTCGGCCTTCGAGGCCGGCAGGATGCTCGAGACGAGCCAGCCGGCCGCGAACGCCAGCAAGCCCGCTGCGAGCGGGTTGCCCTGCGTCCGCTGGATGGCGGTGTCGGGCGCTCCGGTCACGGCGTCGCTGACCGACGAGGCGGCCGAGGACATGCCCGAGGACGCGGAGCCGGCCCTGTCACCGATCGACGAGGTCGCGGAACCGGCCTTGTCGCTCAGGACCGAGGTGTGATGCGACGCGGTGCCCATCACGCGGTCCTTGAGACCGGCGACGGCTCCCCGCGTCTTGTCGACACGGCGGCTCACGATGCGGCTGGGGCTGACCTTCTCGTTCAGGGCGTCGACGTCGTAGCTCAGCTCACGCCGAGTCTGCTCGATGTCACGCTTCAGTTCTTCCGGGCTTTGAGCCATTCCTTGTCCTCCTTCAAAGACTCAACCGTCTGCTCTGGCTTCGGGTTGACCTGCTTGAGCTGGTTGCGACCTGTGACGAACAACGCCGCGGCGGCGACACCCCACAGCAGGGTGACGATGAGTGCTGCGAGCCACAGATCTATGGCCTTGTCGAGTAGCCACACCAACGTGAACGACGCGAAGATCGCGACCATCCACGCCGCGAAGCCCGCACCGGCGAGCATGCCCGCGCCCTTGGCGGCCTTCTGGGCCTCCGCCTGGAGCTCGGCCTTCGCCAGCGCGATCTCCTGACGCATCAGCTCCGACAGGTGTGTGGTCATCCGGCCGACGAGGGAGCCGACCGACTCGTCCTCGACGTCCGGAGGCTGGTTGACGGCAGTGGCGCCGTCACCGAGGTAGTCACCGGTGCCGTAGTCGTTGCTGCCGTACTCGGGGGACACCGAGCCCCCAGGGTAGGAACTACTCACGAGCGGTACCCCTGGTCAGACGGGTACGTCGTGGTGGACTGCTCACCCGCAACGTCGTACGGACCGGGCTCTTCGGGCAGGTACGAGCCGCTGTCGGCCACATAGGACGACTCGGTCGCGTAATCAGCACCCTCGACCGGGTAGGCCAGCTGGTCCATCTGCGCGGTGCCGTAGGCCGGGGTGTCGTCGGTGTAGACCTGTCCGATGGGCGCGCCGTCGACAGGGGTTCCGAGGTAGCTGGACGGTGTCACGCCCGCGTAGCCCGTGCCGAGGTTACCGCCGGTGCTCGACGAGTCGGAGTCGTCGGAGCGGTTGGCCACGATGCCGCGGGTCAGGCGACCCACGACGACGCCGGCGAGTGCAGCGCCGATCAGGAACGTGCCCGGCTTGCGACGCGCGTAGCGGCGCACCTCGTCGACGAGCTCAGCCGGCTCGCGCTGCTCGATGAAGTCGGCGACCTTGTGGGTGAGGTCGGCGCCCTCGTGTGCCAGCTGGCTCACGATGCCGGACTGGCCGCCCTCTCCCGAGGCGAGGCTGCGCAGCTCGTCACCGACGGAGCGGATCTGGCCGACGGCCTTGTGCTGCTGGCCGCTGACCTGGTCCGACAGCTGGCTGCGGGTCTCGTCGGCGAGCTGACGGGTCTGCTGGCGAACGTCGGACACGACCTGTCCGGCCTGCTCCTTCGCCGTATCGGCCACCTGTGAGGTGGCGTCGGCGGCGGCGTCCTTGACGTTCTTCGCCTCGTTCTTCGCGGTGTCCGTGGTGCTCGGGGAGCCTGAGGTGCTGCCGGTGTCGTAGCCGGTCGAGCTGCCGGTGTCGTACCCGGTCGAGTATGTGGTCGTCGGGTCGAGAGGGGTGACCTCACCCGGCTGGTCTGTCCCTAGTGGGTCGAGTGGACCATTGGGGGATGTCGTCATGTCGAACTCCTTCTATCGGTGGCGTGCCTGTGCCCAAATTGTCGGTTCCTAACCCGGCTGGGCACCGGGCTGCCGTAGATCGTCGCAACCTTACCGTGTAAACCAGAGGGTGAAAAATCCGCCGCAAGGCGCGATGTCGTCGTCTCCCGCGGCTCAGAAAAGCCTTGCGACAGGGTCTTCCATACCTCGCAGCACGTCGTAGTCGACAGTGACGCAGACGATGCCACGATCTACGGCCAGTACCCGCGCCTGTGGTTTTATCTCCTGCGCGGCGAAGATTCCTCGAACGGGATTCAGCAAGGGGTCTCTGTTCAGCAATTCGAGATATCGGGTCAGCTGCTCGACCCCGTCGATCTCGCCCCGGCGCTTGATCTCGACGGCGACACTCAGCCCGGCCGGGTCGCGGCAAAGCAGGTCGACCGGCCCGATCGCGGTCGGGAACTCGCGTCGCACCAGCGTCAAGCCTTCGCCGAGGGCTCCGGGATGGTCGGCGAGGAGCTCCTGCAGGTGGCGCTCGACCCCGTCCTTGCGAAGCCCCGGATCGGCCCCGAGCTCGTAGGACACGTCGCTGACGACCTCCTCGAGGACGATGCGCAGGGTATCCCCGCTCTTGGCCTCCACGACCCACTGGGCCAGACCGTCGTCGTCTCGGCCCTCGACGAGCGTGCATGGCGGTGGCATCCAGTTGAGCGGCTTGTACGAGCCGCCGTCTGAGTGCACGAGCACCGAGCCGTCGGCCTTGACGATGAGCAGCCGGTATGCCATCGGGAGGTGGGCGGTGAGCCGGCCCGCATAGTCGACCGAGCAGCGGGCGATCACGAGGCGCACATCGAGACCTTATCCAGCGACCCGGCCGCCGGCCCCCCGTGGGACACTTCCTGACATGCCCGGCGAGTTCGAGAAGGTAGGGGTCGTCGGCCTGGGAACGATGGGCGCCGGCATCGCCGAGGTGTTCGCCCGGTGCGGGCACGACGTCGTGGGCGTCGACCAGACCGCAGAGCAGGTCGAGAGCGGCAGGCGGCATCTGCAGGACTCGACCGACCGGGCTCGACGGCGGGGCCGGATGAGCGACGAGCAGCGCCGGGCACTCCTGGACCGGGTGAGCTACACGACGTCCCTGGACGACGTCGCCTCCTGCGGGCTCGTGATCGAGGCGGTCGTGGAGAGACTGGACGTCAAGCAGGAGGTCTTCCGCCGGCTCGACACCGTCGTCGCGGTCGACGCTGTGCTGGCGACGAACACCTCGTCGTTGTCGGTGACCTCAATCGCCGCGTCGTCGTCCCACCCCAGCCGTGTCGTCGGGCTGCACTTCTTCAACCCGGCACCGGTTCAGAGCTTCGTGGAGGTCGTGAGCACGGTGGTCTCCGACCCCGGCGTCGTTCGCGCCGTCGAGCGGCTGGTGACCGACCTCGGTAAGTCCCCGGTCGTCGTCGGCGACCGGGCGGGCTTCATCGCCAACGCACTGCTGTTCGGCTACCTCAACTCGGCCGTCGCCATGCTGGACTCCGGACACGCGTCGCGCGACAACATCGACGCGGCGATGCGCCTCGGCTGTGGCTTTCCGATGGGACCGTTCCAGCTGCTCGACCTGGTCGGGCTCGACACGGCGTACTCGATCCTCGACTCGATGTACCGGGAGGGCCACAGCAGTCGCCACGCCCCCTCGGCCATGCTCGAGCGGCTGGTCACCGCGGGCCTGGTGGGACGCAAGAGCGGCCGGGGGTTCTACCGGTACCCGGAGCAGGCCGGTCCCGGGGACGAGTCCGACGGGGAGGCAGCTCAGACGGAGAAGGGGAGTTGGATGGTCGGGGTCGTCGGCTCCGGCGCCCTTGCGAAGGCAACGTCAGAGCTGCTGAGTGGACCCGGAGGAGACGTCGTGGCCATCGGCACCGACGGCGACCTCGAGTCCGTCGCCCGTGCCGACGTGGTCGTCGACGCGACGGGCGATGACCTGACCGCGTCGTCGGACCTCTTCTCGCGACTCGGCGCGAGCTGTCGACCGGGCGCCGTCCTCGCGTCGGCCTCGGGCACACTCCCCGTCGCACCGCTCGCGTCGGCCAGCGGGCGGCTCGCCGACGTCGTGGGAATGCACCACGTGCGCATGAACCGCGCGCCGGGCGTGGTGGAGGTCGTCTCGACCCTCGCGACGGCGCAGCGGACCAGGGAGGTCGTGTCCGCGCTCTGCGACGCCGCCGGAGTGCATCCTGTGCACTGCCACGACCGCGCCGGCTCGATCGTCGAGGCGCTGGTGTACCCCTACCTCAACGACGCCGTGGCCATGGTGGGGTCCGGATACGCAACGGTCCTCCAGGTAGATGCTGCGATGCGCGACGGCTGTGCGCTGCCGGCAGGCCCGTTCGAGATGCTCGACGCGGTAGGAGCCGATGTGGCGCTGGAGGTCGAGCGCGCACTGTTCCAGCTCAGCCACGACCCCGCCCTCGCCCCGGCCGCCCTGCTCGAGCAGCTGGTGGGCCTGGGATACACCGGGCCGACGAACGGTCGGCGAGGCTTTCGCGACCTGTCGGAGGGCTGAGCGTTGACGGAGGAGCCCCGGCGGATCCGGGCGAACTCGGTGCTGCCGGCTCGGCGCGAGCGGGTGACCCTGGCCACCGCCGACGGCCTGGGACTCGTCGCTGAGCTGGCCCTTCCACTGACCGGCGAGCCGGTGGCCACGATGGTCTGCCTACATCCGCTCCCGACGCAGGGCGGGATGATGGACAGCCACGTGTTCCGCAAGGCAGCCGCGCGGCTGCCGGCGCTGGCGCAGATCGCCGTGCTTCGCTTCAACACGCGAGGGACGACCAGCGCTCACGGCACCAGCGACGGGCGCTTCGACGAGGCGAGGGACGAGCGCTACGACGTCGCGGCCGCCATCGAGTACGTGGAGTTCGCTGAGCTGCCAGCGGTCTGGCTCGTCGGGTGGTCGTTCGGCACTGATCTGGCGCTCAAGTACGGCAATGACCCCGGCGTGACCGGCGCGATCCTGCTGTCGCCGGCGCTGCGCTACTGCACGGACAGCGAGCTCGGCGCCTGGGCCACGAGCGGCAAACCGCTCGTGGCCGTGGTCCCGGAGTACGACGACTACCTGCGGCCGGCCGAGGCCCGGCGGCGCTTCGCGGCCGTCCCTCAGGCCGAGGTGATCGACGTGCCCGACGGAAGGCACCTGTGGGTGGGGCAGGCCGAGACCGTGCTGGACATCGTCGTGGCACATCTGAACCCGGCCGCTGCACCGGTTCCCCGGACGTGGGACGGCGAGATGGACGACATCGCGCCGAGCATCGTCGAGAAACGCTGACGGCTACCGGCCGGCCGGTGGCTCGATCTGAGCGGGTCCTCGGGTCGGGTCCTCCTGGAGGACGTCGTCGGCCTGGGCGAAGGAGGAGACGAGGTCCCGTAGCTGGCTCAGCTGAGTCACGATCCCGTCGCGCCGCTTCTGCAGCGTGGTGAGCTGGTGGCGGGCGGCCGCGAGCTGGCGGTCGACGTCGGCCGTGGCGTTGCTGAGAATCTGCTCGGCCTGCTTGCGTGCCGAGGCGACGAGCTGCTCGGCCTCGCGCCGGGCCCGAGTGAGCGACTCCTCGCTCGCCCCCATGGTCTGCTCGCGGTGACGGTTGGCAGTCTCGATGGCGGCCCTGGTGCGCTCGTCCGCGGCGTTCGCTCGGGCCTCGGCCTCCTCGACCAGTCGAGCCGTCTCGGCCGCCGCCGTGGAGTGGCGGTCGGTCGACTCCTTGGTCATCCGCTCACGCTCGACCGCGAGGATGCGTCGTGCCTCTGCGGCCTCCCGGTCGGCGGCCGCCCGTGCCTGCTCGGCCTCGCGCTTGGCGCCCTGAAGCAAGGTCGTGGCCTCCTGCCGGGCAGCGATCTTCACCTGGTCGGCCTCCCGCTTGGCCGCCGCCAGCAGGTCGCCGGACTCTGACGCCGCGAGAGCCCGGGTGTGTTCCGCCTCGGCCAGCACCGACTGCCGGCGCTGATCCATCTCGTGCAGGGCCACCGCGCGGACGTCGGCGGCCTCCCTCTCGGCGTCGGCTCGAAGGGCAACGGCCTCCCGCTCGATGCGGGTGCGCGACTCGTCGGCGGCGTGCTGCGCCTGGAGGGTGACGTTGGTCGCCTGGTCCTCGGCGATCCGGAGGAGGGCGGCCGCATGGCTGCCGAGACCGGACCAGGTGGGCGTCTCCATCTCGGCGAGCCGGTGCTCGAGGTCGGTCACGAGCTCCTGCAGTCTCGCCACCTCGCGCCCCGCCGACCTGAACTGCTCGGCCGACATGGAGGCCTCGTGCTGCTGCTGGGCGACGTAGGAGTCGACGGCCGCCTTGTCGTAGCCGCCGCGGCGGACGACCGCGAACGACGGGCTGACGACGCGGGGCAGGTTGGGCTGTGCGGGCGGCGCTGGTGGCCGAGCCGGCGGCGGCATGACCGGTCCCTGTGCCTGGGCAGGGGCCGGGGCCGGTGACTGGGTGGGTACGGTCGGCGCCTCCGACCTCGCTGTCGGTGGTTGAGCCCACGACGCCGAGGAAGACTGTGGCGCGGGCGCCTGCTGCGCCTGCTGGTCGCCGCGTGCGACGACCGACTGCGCGGCGTTGGCCTGCGCCGGAGAGCTGGACTGCACGGGGGCGTTGGCCTGCGCGGGCGTATTCGACCGGGCAGGCGCATTGGACTGGGAGGGTGCGCCGGCTTGCGCCGGGGCACTGGGCGGTGCCGGGGCAACCGCAGGCATGCGCTGGGTCTCTTGAGAGTCCGACAGATGCCCGCCGGGGTCGTTGGCGGGGTCGGACCGCTCCTGGAAGAACCAGAGTCCGGAGTCGTCCTCAGGGCTGTCGGTCATGGGACACCTCAATCGATAGGTCTGCTCCGCCGACAGCAGGGTACCTCGTGAGGCCACGGCCTTACATGAACGAACCGGCCCGCTCAGCCTTCGGGCGTCGTGCGCCCGGCCGCCGGTGTCCCGGTGACGGGAGCCGGCGCCGCGGCCTGCGGCTCCACGAGCTCCACGAGCACCCCGCCGGCGTCCTTCGGGTGGATGAAGTTGATCCGGCTCCCGGCCGTGCCGCGGCGCGGGGCGTCGTACAGCAGCCGCATCCCCGCGGAGCGGACGGCCTCCATGGCGGCATCGATGCTGGTCACCCGGTAGGCCAGCTGCTGCAGCCCCGGGCCGGACCGGTCGAGGAACCGCGCGACGGCGGACTGCGAGGTGAGCGGCGCCAGGAGCTGCAGCCGTGCGCCCGACGTCCCGACGGCCAGCATGACCTCGCGGACCCCCTGCTCCTCGTTGACCTCCTCGTGGACGACCTCGAATCCGAACCGCTCGGCATAGAAGGACACGGCCGCGTCGAGGTCAGGTACGGCGACACCAACATGGTCGATGTCCGTGATCAGCTCGGCAGGCAGCATGGGCTCATCGTCCCCGCCGGTGGCCACCCCGGGCAAGCTGCGCGGGATGGGCACGTCGGCCGCGCTGGGTAGGCTTCGGGCATGGGCGAGCCGGCAACGGTGCCGGCGCCCTCGAGTCCGTGGAGGAGAAGATGGCCGGCAGTGTTCTTGTAGCAGGAGCGCGTACCCCGATCGGGCGGCTCCTCGGAGGGCTCAAGGACCTCTCCGCGACCGACCTCGGAGGCGTCGCCATCGAGGCCGCTCTCGACAAGGCCGGCGTCTCAGCGGACAGCGTCGACTACGTCATCATGGGTCAGGTGCTGCAGGCGGGCGCCGGGCAGATCCCCGCGCGGCAGGCCGCCGTCAAGGCGGGCATCTCCATGGACGTGCCGGCGCTCACGATCAACAAGGTGTGCCTCTCGGGGATCAACGCGATCGCTCTCGCCGACGCGCTGATCCGGGCGGGGGAGTGCGAGGTCGTGGTCGCCGGCGGCATGGAGTCGATGACCAACGCACCGCACCTACTGATGAACTCGCGCGCGGGGTACCGGTACGGCGATGTCACGGCTCGCGACTCGATGGCCTACGACGGTCTCTGGGACGTGTTCACCGACCAGGCCATGGGAGCGCTGACCGAGCAGCGCAACGCCGACGACCGGCACGTCAGCCGCGCCGAGCAGGACGAGTTCTCCGCGCGCTCGCACCAGCGCGCCGCGGCAGCCTGGAAGAACGGACTGTTCGCCGACGAGGTGGTGCCCGTCGAGGTACCGCAACGCCGAGGCGACCCCTTCGTGGTCGCCGAGGACGAGGGCATTCGCGGCGACACGACGACGGAGTCGCTCGCGAAGCTGCGCCCGGCGTTCGACCGCGACGGCACCATCACGGCGGGCTCGGCGTCACAGATCTCCGACGGTGCGTGTGCCGTCATCGTCATGAGCAAGGCGAAGGCCGACGAGCTCGGCCTGCGCTGGCTCGCCGAGATCGGGGCCTACGGCCAGGTCGCCGGACCCGACTCGTCGTTGCAGTCACAGCCGTCTCGTGCGATCCAGGCTGCGTGTGCCAGGGAGGACCGCTCGCCGGCGGACCTCGACCTGGTCGAGATAAACGAGGCGTTCGCCGCCGTGGGGCTCGTCAGCACGCGTGAGCTCGGGCTCGACCCCGAACGCGTCAACGTCAACGGCGGGGCCATCGCACTCGGCCACCCCATCGGCGCGTCGGGAGCCCGGATCGTGCTGCACCTCGCCCTCGAGCTCGCTCGGCGCGGTGGCGGTACCGGTGCCGCGGCCCTGTGCGGCGGTGGAGGACAAGGCGATGCCCTGATCCTGCACGTCCCGAGGACGTGACAGTCGGGCGTCGCGCCAACCGGGGCCAGCTGTCGGTCGAGGCGCTCGTGGCTCGAGCGCGTGCGGGCGACCCGCGCGCGGTCGCCCGCCTGATCTCGCTGGTCGAGGACGCCTCACCGCTGCTGCGGGAGGTCGCCGAGCGGCTGGCGCCGCACACCGGCAGCGCGGAGGTCATCGGCATCACCGGTGCGCCCGGAGTGGGGAAGTCGACGTCGACCTCGGCACTGGTGACCGTGCTGCGGCAGGCGGGCAGACGCGTGGGGGTGCTGGCCGTGGACCCCTCTTCGCCGTTCTCCGGTGGTGCGCTGCTGGGTGACCGCGTCCGGATGCAGGAGCACGCCACCGACGCCGGCGTGTACATCCGGTCGATGGCGAGCCGCGGTCACCTCGGCGGGCTGGCGTGGGCGGCGCCGCAGGCGATCCGCGTCCTCGACGCGGCCGGATGCGAGGTCGTCCTCGTCGAGACCGTGGGCGTCGGGCAGTCGGAGGTCGACGTCGCCGGGCTGGCCGACACGACGGTCGTCCTGCTGGCACCGGGCATGGGTGACGGCATCCAGGCGGCGAAGGCCGGGATCCTCGAGATCGGCGACGTGTACGTCGTCAACAAGGCCGACCGCGACGGCGCCGACATCGTCGTCCGAGAGCTGCGTTCCGTCCTGAGCCTCGGGTTCGAGGCAGGCGACTGGCGGCCGCCGATCGTCAAGACCGTCGCCTCGACCGGTGAAGGCATGGCCGACGAGGTGGCGGCGATCGCGCGGCACCGGGAGCGGCTCGAGTCGACCGGCGAGCTGGAGGCACGACGCCGGCGCAGAGCCCGCGACGAGGTCGAAGCTATCGCGGTGACGGCGCTTCGCCGGCGCTTCGGGGATCTGCACGGACACGCCGACCTCGACGCGCTCGCGGACGACGTCTCCGCGGGCATACTGGACCCGTACACAGCCGCGGACCGGCTCGTCGACGCGCTGTGATGCGTGCGGCGCGCCTTACCCGGGCCGGGTCGTCGGTTTGCTAGACATGCTCGAGACAATCGAGCAGTCTGCCCGGCGGCGGCCGGGTCGGTAGGCCGACGTTCGTACCGAGGAGCACACGATGACCGACGCGGCGAAGAAGGGCATCACGTTCCTCGTCATCGCCTTCGCGTTGTTCTACCTGGTGACCCAGCCCGAGGGCGCGGCATCGGCGGTGAAGGTGGCCATCTCGGGCATCGCCACGGCGTTCGACGCCATCATCAAGTTCTTCAACGCGCTCGCCAGCTGAGCTGGCGATGGTCGGGCAGGTACCAGGTCGGTTCCCCTTCGGCGGCGAGACCCTCTGGAAGTTCCTCGTCGACCCCGCGGTGGACTCCCATCTGCGCGACGGAGAGCACATCAAGCTCGTGCTGTACAAGCACTGGGCAGCCTATTGGCAGGTGGCGCTCGAGTGCGTGGTCGTGCTCATCCTGCTCGCCCTCTGCCTCGCCAGCACGCTGCAGGCGGGCTGGTGGATCCCGCTGTGGCTGGCCGGCTTCGTCGCACTGCACGCTTTGTGGCTGTTCCTGCGGTTGAGGTCCGACGTCTTCGTGATCACGAACCGGCGGGTCTTCCGGGTGCGCGGCCCGGTGCGCTGGGGCTTCGCCACGATGCCGACCCGGCGGATCGTCGACTACAGCATCCACGAGTCGCCGTTCGCGAAGGCGGTGAGCTACGGGCACTTCGTCTTCGAGTCCGCGGCGCAGGAGCAGGCGCTGCGCGAGATCCGGTACATCCCTCACCCCTCGGAGTGCAGCGCCAGGATCCAGGACGTCGTGCAAGGCGTCGGCAAGGACTCGCAGGACCTGGTCAGCCCCGGCGGAGCCGACGACTGAGGACGGTGATCGCCACGAACCGGATGCTTTCCTTCGACCCGATCGAGGAGGCCGCTCGGCAGTGGCGGCTGCGTTGGGACGGCGTACGCGAGATGCGCGCGGTGACGAGCCTGATGCGCGTACAGCAGCTGCTCCTGTCGGAGCTGGACGACATCCTGAGGCCCTACGGCCTCACGTTCGCCCGTTACGAGGCCCTCGTACTGCTGACGTTCTCCCGCCACGGCTCGCTGCCGCTGGGCAAGATGGGCGACCGGTTGCAGGTACATCCGACGTCCGTGACGTCGACCGTCGACCGGCTCGAGGACGCGGGCCACGTCGTCCGGCGCCGTCACCCTACGGACGGCCGGACCGTCCTGGCCGAGATCACGTCGTCCGGCCGGTCTCTCGTGGAGGCGGCGACCCGAGATCTTGTCTCCGCCCGTTTCGGTCTCGGGTCGCTCGAGGACACCGAGCTCGAGGCACTCGCGAGCCTGTTGCGCCCGGTCCGGCTGGCCGCCGGCGACTTCACCTCCGAGTGACCCCCGCGCCGACCGGGCGCAAATGCCCGGCTAGCGGGCGCAAGAGTCAGGTCGAGCGGGTGCAAGATGTCGGGTCCAGGTCGCCTTCGTAGTGGCCCGGGATCAGCCGGGTCTCGATCTGTTCGGGACGGTCGTGGATCGAGACCGCGTCAAGGATCTGACCGCGGGTCTCACGGGTCTGGCGGGTGGCACGGCGGTGCCGGCCGTCGCGTCCGGTACGCAGATGCGCGCGCAGCTCACGACGCAGCTCGCCGCGGGGCCGCACGTAGATCGCCCGGTAGATCGTCTCGTGGCTGATGCGCATCTCCTCCTGGTCAGGGAACTGAACGGGCAGCCGTCCCGCGATCTGCTCGGGAGAATCATGTTGATCCAGTCGAGTCTGCACCCACAGCCTCAGGCGGGGGTTCCCCGACAGCTTCGACGGCCGCGGACGGGACCGCGCCACCAGCGCCGCCTGATGACACGCCTCGGGCGCATAGGACCGGCCCGCAGCGGGCCTGCCCGGTCGCCCCGGCGCGCCCACAGGCCGCCAGGGACGCCGTAGCTCACGGCTGATCGTCGCCGCTGATCGGTCGATGCGCACGCTCGAGCGAACATTTCTGCCCTCTCGAGCGAACATTCGTGGCCTCTCGACCCAGCATGCGCGACCTCTCGGGCGGACTTTGGCGGCCGCTCGGCGCAGGGGGCCGTAGTATTTAGTAGGACGTCCTACTAAGTATGCGCGGGCGGACACGAGCTCGGCGACCTGCGCGGGCTTCACGCGACGGGAGAGCCGATGAGCGACACGCACGACATCGAGGCCGGCCGGAGGCGCTGGCAGGAGCGCTACGACGCGTCCCGGGTCAGGGAGGCCGACTACACGACCATCTCCGGCGTCGAGGTCGAGCCCGTCTACGGGCCACCCGACGGCTCCGGCTACCCCGGTTTCGGCGCCATCGGCTGGCCCGGGGAGTACCCCTTCACCCGTGGCCTGTACCCGACCGGGTACCGCGGGCGTACCTGGACGATCCGGCAGTTCGCGGGGTTCGGCAACGCCGAGCAGACCAACGAGCGCTACAAGATGATCCTCGACAACGGCGGCGGCGGGCTGTCCGTGGCTTTTGACATGCCGACCCTGATGGGACGCGACAGCGACGACCCGCAGGCGCTAGGCGAGGTCGGGCACTGCGGCGTGGCGATCGACTCGGCGGCCGACATGGAGGCGCTGTTCGCCGGTATACGCCTCGACGACGTCACGACCTCGATGACCATCTCAGGCCCGGCCGTGCCGATCTTCTGTATGTACATCGTGGCCGCCGAGCGGGCCGGCGCCGACCCGAGCCGGCTCAACGGCACGCTCCAGACCGACATCTTCAAGGAGTACATCGCGCAGAAGGAGTGGCTCTTCGCCCCCGGCCCGCACCTGCGCCTGATCGGGGACCTGATGGAGTACTGCGCGGCCGAGGTGCCCGCGTACAAGCCGCTCAGCGTCTCCGGCTACCACATCCGCGAGGCGGGGTCGACCGCCGCGCAGGAGCTGGCCTTCACGCTCGCGGACGGCTTCGGGTACGTCGAGCTCGGGATGGCGCGCGGTCTCGACGTCGACACGTTCGCACCGGGGCTGTCGTTCTTCTTCGACGCCCACGTGGACTTCTTCGAGGAGATCGCGAAGTTCCGGGCCGCGCGGCGGATCTGGGCCCGCTGGATGCGTGACGTGTACGGCGCCACGACCGACAAGGCGCAGTGGCTGCGGTTCCACACGCAGACGGCCGGCGTCTCCCTGACGGCGCAGCAGCCGTACAACAACGTGGTCCGGACTGCGGTCGAAGCGCTCGCCGCGGTCCTCGGTGGGACCAACTCGCTGCACACGAACGCCCTCGACGAGACGCTCGCACTGCCCACGGAGCAGGCGGCCGAGATCGCGCTGCGTACGCAGCAGGTGCTCATGCACGAGACCGGCGTGGCGAACGTCGCCGACCCCCTGGGTGGCTCGTGGTACGTCGAGGCGCTCACCGACAGGCTCGAGGCGCAGGCCGAGGCCATCTTCGCCACGATCAGGCAGCTTGGCGGCGGCGATGAGCGACAGCACTCCGTCGGGCCGATGACCTCGGGGATCCTGCGTGGCATCGAGGACGGCTGGTTCATGTCGGAGATCGCCGAGTCGGCGTTCCAGTACCAGGTGGCGGTCGAGAAGGACGAGAAGCTCGTCGTGGGCGTGAACTGCCACACGTCGTCGGTCACGGGCGACCTCGAGATCCTCCGCGTGTCCCACGAGGTCGAGGTGGAGCAGGTCCGTGCGCTCGCCGAGCGCCGTGCGCAACGCGACGACGCCGCGGTACGCACCGCGCTCAACACGATGGTCGAGGTGGGCAGGACGTCGGCCAACATGGTTCCGGCGATGCTCGAGGCGGCCCGTGCCGAGGCCACCCTCGGTGAGATCTGCGACGCCTTGCGGGCCGAGTGGGGGGAGTACCGCGAGCCGGCCCGGTTCTGACCGACGGCCGGCGGGCGGCGACCTGCCCGCTGCCTAGGATGGTGCCATGACGGTTCCGCAGTTCTCCCGCCCGGGCGCCATCGACCTCTCCGCACTGCGGAAGCCGGCGGGACCGCCCCGGCAGCCGGGTGCGTCGGGGACGGCCGGCTCGTACGCCTTCGACGTCGTCGGAGAGGGCTCGCTGCGCACGGACGTCGTCGAGAAGTCCATGTCGGTGGTCGTCCTGGTCAGCTTCTGGTCAGCGCAGGTGCCCGCGTCAGCAGAGATCAACGCGACGCTCTCGACGCTCGCCGACGAGTTCGCCGGCAGGTTCCTCTTCGCGCGGGTCGATGTCGGCGCGCAGCCGGAGCTGGCGACCGCGCTCGGCATCCCGCAGGTGCCACTCGTCGTCGCGGCTCTGCGGGGACAGCTGGCACCACTCATCCAGGAGTCGCTGCCCGAGGCGGAGATGCGGCTGCTGCTCGACCAGGTCCTGCAGGCGGCGGCCGCCAACGGCATCGCGGGTGTCGCCGACCCGGTCTCCGCGGCACCGGCCGGCGCCCCGGCCGCCGACGATCTCGACGAGGAGCCGTTGTCGCGCTACCCGGAGGCCGAGGACGCGCTACTGTCGGGCGACCTCGACGCGGCCATCGACGGCTACTCGGCAGCCCTGAAGGCCGCTCCCGGCGACCCCGAGGCCACCGTCGGGCTGGCACGGGCACAGCTCCTCAAGCGCACCTCGGGCGCCGACCCGGTGGCCGCGCGGGCGGCGGCGCAGGCGGCTCCGGACGACGTGTCGGCTCAGACCCTGGTCGCCGACATCGACCTGCTCGACGGGGAGGTCGACGACGCGTTCAGCCGGCTGATCGAGCTCGTCCGCCGCACCAGCGACGCCGACCGCGATGCCGCGCGCCGGCACCTGGTCGAGATGTTCGCCGTCGTGGGCGATGGTGATCCGCAGGTAGTGCGGGCCCGCCAGCGGCTGGCCAGCGCGCTCTACTGAGCCGGTGCGCCTGTACCTGTCGTCGTTCCGATTGGGCGAACACCCTGAGCACCTGGTCCGGCTCGTCGGTGCCGGTGCCCGCGTGGCGGCGATCTCCAACGCCGTCGACCCGGTCGACGTGCATACCGAGGAGGGCCGTCGGGAGGCGGTACGCGCCGAACTCGACGCCCTCGGCCGTCTCGGCCTGGCTGCCGACGAGCTGGACCTGCGCGACTACGTCGACGACCCGGCCGGCGTCCGACGGGCGCTCGAGCCGTATGCCGGCGTCTGGCTGCGCGGGGGCAACGCTTTCATGCTCAGGGCCGTGATGCGTCGCAGCGGCGCTGACACCGCCTTGGTCGACCTGGTGCGGCAGGACGCGCTCGTGTACGCCGGGTACAGCGCGGGGCCGTGCGTCCTGGCGCCCAGCCTGCGCGGGCTCGAGTACTGCGACGACCCTGGTGCCGTCGAGCGGGCGTACGGCTCGCCGGCGGTCTGGGACGGACTCGGGCTGATCGACTACGCGTTCGTGCCGCACGTGGACTCACCGGGTCATCCGGAGACGGAGCAGATGGCCGTCGTGACCGAGCACTACCGCCGCGACGGCGTCCCGCATCGGACGCTGCGCGACGGCCAGGCGCTCGTTGTCGAGCGCGGCGTGACCACCTTGGTCTGACGACAGCGGTTCGGGTCGGTCACCGGTGCCCCACCAGCGACTTCGCCACCCGAAGAGATCCGACTTCAGGTCGCCATGGCTACTCGAGAGCCGGCTCCTTCGGTGAGTGAGGGTAGGGCCGACCGCCGTGCAGGAAGCCGGTACCGTCGGTCGTCGCCGCCTCCACGGCCGAACGGATCCGGTCGGCCGTGTGCGGTCTGCTGTGGGCGGCGACCTCGTCCTCCGAGCACCAATGCACGGCGGCGATCTCCCGCGGCTCGAAGACCATCGTCTCAACAAGATCCGCAGCAACCGTGGCGAGGTCGAACACCAGCAGGCAGGCGTCGTCCCAGCCTGCCCACGGCGGCAGCCAGTCGACGGCCAGCAGCCGTGTCGGGGGGAGCGAGACGCCCAGCTCCTCCTCGATCTCGCGGCGCACCGCGTCGTACGGCGACTCGCCCGGCTCGACCACGCCACCGGGCAGGTCCCAGTCCGGCTTGTACGTCAACTCGCACATCAGCACCCGCCCGGCCGGGTCGCGCAGCAGCCCCTGCGAGATGACGCGCTTCCTCGGCAGTCCCGAGTTGAGCACCGCCCGGAAGCCGTCGGCGCTCTCCGGACGAGCGTCGGCGGCGAGCCGGGCCAGCAACACGTAGTCGCGACGCTCGCCGCCGCGGGTCCGCAGGCTCCGGACCACCCCTTCTCGCCGCAGCCCGGCGCGCGACGCCAGCCGGAGCGAGGCGAGGTTCTCCGGCTCCACGTGCGCCTCGACACGGGCGAGGCCGAGCTGGTCGAAGCAGTACGCGATCAGCAGCCGGACCGCCCGCCGACCGGTACCGCGGCCGCGGTGGCCCCGGTACAGGGTCCAGGAGAGCTCGCCCACGCCGTCGTCGGAGCGGCGCACCGCCACACTGCCGGCGATCTCGCCGTCGCGCTCCACGAGGAAGTTGACCGTCCTGCGGTCGTCGGCGTACTCGGAGCGCCACCTCGCGATCGCGTCGGCGTGCTCCCGCGCGGTCGGTACGACCGCGGTGAAACCGAACCACAGCGCGATCTCCTCGTCGTGCTGCAGCCTGGCCGGCTCGACGTCCTCGTCGCGCCAAGGTCGCAGCACCACGTCGCCGTCGCGGAGCGTCGGCTGCGGGGGGACCGTCACGTCACGACGAGGCGACCCGGGGCCGTGCCGCGGGCTTCTTCGGCGTCTCCGGCACGTACCGCAGCCAGACCGTCCCCAGCGGCGGGAGCTGGACCAAGGCCGAGGCGGGCTGCCCATGCCAGCCCTCGTCCGTCGCCGTCACGGCGCCCAGGTTGCCGACACCCGAGCCGGAGTAGGCCTCCGAGTCGGTGTTGAGCACCTCGTCCCAGCGGCCGGCCACCGGCAGGCCTAGGTGGTATCCGTACCTCGGGACCGCCGAGAAGTTCGACACGCACGCCAGCCGCGAGCCGTCCTCGCCGGTACGCAGGAAGCTGAACACGTTGCTGGTGCTGTCGTTGGCGTCGATCCACCCGAAGCCGCGAGGGTCCTGGTCGAGCGACCACAGCGCCTGCGTCGCACGGTAGGCGGAGTTGAGGTCCTTCACGAGCCGGTGCACGCCGAGGTGCTCGACGTGGTCGAGCAGCCACCAGTCGAGCTCGCGGCTCTCGGCCCACTCCGACTCCTGAGCGAGCTCGATGCCCATGAAGATGAGCTGCTTGCCGGGGTGCGCCCACATGTACCCGAGCAGCGCCCGCACGTTCGCGAGCTGCCGCCACCGGTCACCGGGCATCTTCCGCAGCAGCGAGCCCTTCCCGTGGACCACCTCGTCGTGCGAGATCGGCAGCACGTAGTTCTCGGTGTACGCGTACATCATCGAGAACGTCATCTGGTGATGGTGGTACTGGCGGTGGATCGGGTCGTTCGCCATGTAGCCCAGCGAGTCGTGCATCCAGCCCATGTTCCACTTGAAGCCGAAGCCGAGCCCGCCGAGGTGGGTCGGGCGCGTGACACCCGGCCACGCGGTCGACTCCTCGGCGATCACCACGGTGCCGGGCACCCTGCGGTAGCAGGTGGCGTTGACCTCCTGGAGCAGCGCCACCGCCTCGAGGTTCTCCCGGCCGCCGTACTGGTTCGGCGTCCACTCCCCCGGCTCACGCGAGTAGTCGAGGTACAGCATCGACGCGACCCCGTCGACACGGAGCCCGTCGATGTGGAACTCCTCGAGCCAGTACAATGCGTTGGCCACCAGGAAGTTGCGCACCTCGCGGCGCCCGAAGTCGAAGATGTAGGAGCCCCACTCCGCGTGCCAGCCCTTCTGGGGGTCCGCGTGCTCGTACAGGGCGGTGCCGTCGAAGCGCGCGAGCGCCCAGTCGTCGGTGGCGAAGTGGCCGGGAACCCAGTCCAGCAGGACGCCGATCCCCGCCTGATGCAGCGTGTCGACCAGCAGCCGGAACTCGTCGGGGTTGCCGAACCGCGACGTCGCCGCGAAGTAGCCGGTGACGTGGTAGCCCCACGAGCCGCCGAAGGGGTGCTCCATGACCGGCAGCAGCTCGACATGCGTGAACCCGAGGTCCTTCACGTACCCGACGAGCTCGTCGGCCAGCTGCACGTACGACCTGTCCTTGCGCCAGGACCCGAGGTGCACCTCGTAGACGCTCATCGGCCTCTCCGTCGGGCGCTCCGAGCGCGATGCGACCCACTCGGCGTCGTTCCACTCGTGCCTCGACGTGAACACCGACGACGCCCACTTCGGCGGCTTCTCGGCGTACGTCGCCATCGGGTCGGCCTTCTCCCGCCACACGCCGTCGGCGCCGCAGATCTGGTACTTGTAGAGGGTTCCGTCTCCGACGTCGGGGACGAACAGCTCCCAGATGCCCGACGAGCCGAGCTCGCGCATCGGATGACCGCGGCCGTCCCAGAAATTGAAGTCGCCGGTGACGCGCAGCCCCTTGGCGTTCGGCGCCCAGACCGCGAACGACGTACCGGTCACCGAGCCCGTCGAGCTCGTGTAAGTGTGGACGTGGGCGCCGAGCACGTCCCACAGCTGCTCGTGGCGCCCCTCGTTGATCAGGTGCTGGTCGATCTGCCCGACGGTGGGCAGGTAGCGGTACGGATCGTCGACGGTCTGGGTCGCGTGGCCGTCGTACTCGACCTCGAGCCGGTAGTCGGTCACCGTGGGCTGGTCCAGGACCGCGACCCAGATCCCCTCGTGCTCGTGGCGCATCGGCACGACCGACGAGCCGACCCTGACGTTGACCGCGTTGGCGAGCGGACGCAGCGTACGGACGGTCACCCGCTTGTCGCTCACGTGCGGCCCGAGGACGCTGTGCGGGCTGGCGTGCACGCCAGCGACGATCGAGTCGAGCTCCTGCGTGGACACCGCCAGGGGAGCGGGCGCGGGGCTCATGCCACGTCCTCGGACGCGAGACGGGCGATGGCCTGCAGGGGGATCGACAGCCACAGCGGCCGGTTCCGTGCCTCGTACACCGCCTCGTACACCGCCTTGTCGGTCTCGTAGGCCCGTAGCAGAACCCGCTGGTCGTCCGGCTTGGCGCCCGCCGTGCTGGCATACCCCTCGACGAACGCGTCGCGGTTGCGCGTCGACCACTCGTTGGCGCGGTAGCTCAGATGCTCTCCGGTGCCGAACTGGCGCAGGGTGGCGCCGGCCGCGTAGTCGAACGACCGAAGCATCCCGGCGATGTCGCGCAGCGGCGAGTCCAGAGCGGTCCGCTCGGGGAGGCTCTTCGCCGGCTCGCCCTCGAAGTCGAGGATCTTCCAGCCCTTCACGGTGCGGAGAGTCTGGCCCAGGTGCAGGTCGCCGTGGATGCGCTGGACGGGGATGGGGTGCTGGGCGTCCGCGACGGCGGCGTAGTGCGACCTGATCCGCGGGGCGTACTCCGCGAGCTCCGGGATGGCGGCCAGTGCCGAGTCGAGCCGCAGGCTCATCGCTTCCCCGAGATGGGCGCGCTGAGGACCGGTGAGGGTGTCGGTGTCGAAGAGCGTGGCCAGGTCGGTGTGTACCTCAGCGGTCGCCTCACCGAGTCGCCACGCCTCACCGGCGAAATCGCCACCCACCTCCTCGGGGTGGAGGTCCTCCTCGACGAGCAGGTCGCGCACGCTCGCCAGCGCGATGTCCCAGCCGTCGGTCCCGGTACGCAGGAACGTCTGCAGCATCCCCAGATGCCCGCTCCTGTCGGTGCCCTCGGCGTCGCTCCACTTCGCTTCGATCCACCCGAGCAGCGGGGCCACGTGCGTGCTGCCGTGCCGGGTGAGGGCCGCGTGCACCTCGATGTCGGGGTTACCGCCCGGGCTCAGCCGACGGAACAGCTTAAGGATCGCGTCCTCGCCGTAGGCGATCGACGTGTTGGACTGCTCCGCCGTCATCACGGTCCCGGGCACCGACAGCGGCGGGATCGGCGCATCCTCGACGACGTGGAAGCTCACGGAGTCGTCGGCGGACCGTCGTGAGAACCCCTCGAGCAGCGCCTCCGACATGGACTTGAAGTAGACGCCGTCGTAGGCGACGACGTCGCCGAGCTCGGGGTGCGACGTCTCGCCCACGAGCGCGTGCGCCATCTCGGGGTCGATGGCGTCGCGGTAGACGACCGGGAACTGGTACAGGTCGGACTTGCCGTCGTCGTACTGCACGGTCACGATCTCGATCCGGCCCTGCGGCTCGACCGGGGAGCGCCATGCCAGCGGGCGCACCGAGGTGACCGAGAAGGTGCGGCCCTTGCCGCTGAACCACCTGCGGCCGGCGAAGTAGGTTGAGACCAGGTCATCGAACGGTGTCGTCACGTCGGGCGTCCCTCCTCGTAGCGGGAGATCAAGAACCAGTAGAACCCGTGCCCGGTAAGGGTCAACAGGTAGGGCAGCTCGCCGATCCGGGGAAACCGGACGTGGCCGATCATCTCGATCGGCTCGTAGCCCTCCCATCGCCGCAGGTCGAGCTCGACCGGCTGCGGGAAGCGGGACAGGTTGTTGACGCACAGCACCGTGTCGTCACCGAAGTCCCGGCTGAACGAGAAGACGCTCGGGTTGCTGCCGCCGAGGTCGCTGAAGGAACCCATGCCGAACGCGGGGTGCTGCTTGCGCGCCTGGATCATCCGACGGGTCCAGTGCAGGAGCGACGAGGTGTTCTCGACCTCCGCCTCGACGTTGACCGCCTGGTAGCCGAAGACCGGGTCCATGATCGTCGGCAGGCTGAGCCTGCCGGGCGTCGCGGTCGAGAAGCCGGCATTGCGGTCCGGCGTCCACTGCATGGGGGTACGGACCCCGTCACGGTCACCGAGCCAGATGTTGTCGCCCATGCCGATCTCGTCGCCGTAGTAGAGGACAGGCGAGCCCGGCAGCGAGAGCAGCAGGGCCGTGAACAGCTCGATCTGGTCGATGTCGTTGTCGAGGAGTGGCGCCAGCCGCCGGCGGATGCCGATGTTGGCCTTCATCCGGGGATCCTTCGCGTACTCCGACCACATGTAGTCGCGGTCGTCGTCGGTGACCATCTCGAGCGTCAGCTCGTCGTGGTTGCGCAAGAAGATGCCCCACTGGCAGTTCGAGGGGATGGCCGGCGTCTGCTCGAGGATCTCCGAGATCGGGTAGCGGGACTCGCGGCGCACGGCCATGAAGATCCGGGGCATGACGGGGAAGTGGAAGCACATGTGGCACTCGTCGCCGCCGGCGCCCGGGTCGCCGAAGTAGTCCACCACGTCGGCGGGCCACTGGTTCGCCTCGGCCAGCAGCACCCGGCCGGGGTACTCCGCGTCGATGGTCTTGCGGACCTTGCGCAGGAACTCGTGCGTCTCCGGGAGGTTCTCGCAGTTGGTGCCGGGCCGCTCGTACAGGTACGGCACGGCGTCGAGCCGGAAGCCGTCGATGCCCATGTCGAACCAGAACCGCAGGGCGTCGAGGATCGCCTCGTGCACGGCCGGGTTGTCGTAGTTCAGGTCGGGCTGGTGACTGTAGAACCGGTGCCAGAAGTACTGCTGCCGGACCGGGTCCCACGTCCAGTTCGACGGCTCGGTGTCGACGAAGATCACGCGGGCGTCCGAGAACAGGGTGTCGGTGTCGGACCAGACGTAGAAGTCGCCGTAGGGGCCGTCAGGGTCGGTGCGGGACTGCTGGAACCACGCGTGCTGGTCGCTCGTGTGGTTCATGACGAAGTCGACGATCACCTTGATCCCGCGTTCGTGGGCCTCGTCCAGCAGCTTCTGGAAGTCGTCGAGGGTCCCCGCTTCGGGGGCGATGTCGACGAAGTTGGAGATGTCGTAGCCCCCGTCGCGCAGTGGGGAGCTGTAGAACGGCGGCAGCCAGAGGCAGTCGACTCCGAGCCACTGCAGGTAGTCGAGCTTGTCGCGCAGGCCGTTGAGGTCGCCGACCCCGTCGCCGTTGGAGTCCTTGAACGAGCGCACCAGGACTTCGTAGAAGACGGCACGCTTGAACCAGGTGGGATCGGTCTCCATGACTCAGGGCCTCCGCACGGACAGGATGTGCGCGGGCTCCACGAACGGGTCGAGGCGGACGTAGTTGTGCTCGCCCCAGCGCCAGGTCTCCCCGGAGATCTCGTCGGTCACGACGAACGTCTCGTGCCAGTCGTAGCCGAGGGCGGGCATGTCGAGGTGGACGACCGTCTCACGGGTGCCGTGCGGGTCGACGTTGACCACGACGATGACGGTGTCGTCGTCGCCCTCGGCTGTCGTCGCGGACTTGCTGAAGCAGAGCACCGAGTCGTTCTCGGTGCTGTGCAGGGTGAGGTTGCGCAGCAGCTGCAGTGCGCGGTGCCGGCGACGGATCGAGTTGAGCAGGGTCAGGTACGGCGCGAGCGTGCGCCCCTCCGCCTCGGCGGCCGCCCAGTCGCGTGGCCGCAGCTGGTACTTCTCCGAGTCGAGGTACTCCTCCGAACCGGGCCGGACCGCGACGTGCTCGAACAGCTCGAAGCCCGAGTACACGCCCCACGACGGCGACCCGGTGGCGGCGAGGGTGGCGCGGATCTTGAAGGCGGCGGGACCGCCGTACTGCAGGAAGTCGGACAAGATGTCGGGGGTGTTGACGAAGAAGTTGGGGCGCATCAGGTCGGCCGTCTCCGTCGAGACCTCCTGGAGGTACTGCTCGAGCTCCCACTTCAGGTTGCGCCAGGTGAAGTAGGTGTACGACTGGTGGAAGCCGACCATGCCCAGGCCACGCATCATGTAGGGCCGGGTGAAGGCCTCGGCCAGGAAGATCACGTCGGGCTCGGTGCGCCGTATCTCGGCGAAGAGCCATTCCCAGAAGCACACGGGCTTCGTGTGGGGGTTGTCCACCCGGAAGATGCGCACGCCGTGGCCGATCCAGTGGCGCACGATGCGCAGGATCTCCGCCCGCAAGCCCTCGTAGTCGTTGTCGAAGTTGAGCGGGTAGATGTCCTGGTACTTCTTCGGCGGGTTCTCCGCGTACGCGATGGAGCCGTCGGCACGCGTGGTGAACCACTCGGGGTGGCTCGAGACCCACGGATGGTCGGGGGCGCACTGCAGCGCCAGGTCGAGGGCGACCTCCAGGCCGAGCGACTGCGCGCCGGCGACGAAGTCGTCGAAGTCGTCGATCGTCCCCAGCGCGGGGTCGACGGCGTCGTGGCCGCCGGCTGAGGAGCCGATGGCCCACGGTGAGCCCGGGTCGGTGTCGGAGGGGGTCAGCGTGTTGTTCGGGCCCTTGCGGTTGACCTCGCCGATCGGGTGGATCGGCGGCAGGTAGACGACGTCGAACAGCATGTCGGCGACGGCCGGCAGCCGCTTGGCCGCCGTCGTGAACGTCCCCGACGTCCAAGTGCCGCTCTCGGCGTCGTACGACGCACCTTCGGAACGGGGGAAGAACTCGTACCACGAGCCGTACAGCGCCCGGACCCGGTCGACGTAGACCGGGAACGGACCCTCACGCGAAAGCAGGTCGCGGAGCGGGAAAGCGTGCAGTGCGGCGGCGACCTCCGGGCTCGTCATCGCCGCGAGGCGGACCGGTACCGGGAGCACGTCGTCGCGGCCGGCGGCAGCTGCGGCCGTCAGCGTCTTGCGGGCTGCCTTGGCCGGCGCGGTGTCGGACGGCACGCCCTCGAGCGCACGGGCGAAGATCAGGTCGCCCTCGGTGAACATCAGGGCGACGTCGATGTCGGCCGGGATCTTGATCTCTGCGTCGTGGCGCCAGGTGGCGTACGGGTCGGACCACGACTCGATCCGGTACGTCCAGGCGCCCTCGGAGTCTGGCGTGACCGTGGCCTCGTACCGGTTGGGGAAGTCGAGCTCCGTCATGTGGACGAGGGGGCGGTCGTTGCCCTCGGGGTCGGTGAGGACCACCCCTGCGCCGAGCTGGTCGTGGCCCTCCCGGAACACAGCGGCCTGGACGGTGAACGACTCGCCGACGGACGCCTTGACGGGGTACCGGCCCCGCTCGACGACCGGGCTGACGTTCGTGACGGGAATGCGCGCAACCATTGGTCTGAACCTACCGAAGCTCACGGGCTGGTGCACAATTCTCGACCGCTCGTGAGACGGCGCACCTCGGATACGAAGACACCCCCCGGTCTCGCGGGGGAGTCAGGACCACGAGACCGGGGGGTTGCTGTGGGGCGGTAGTACGGGTGTGCTCAGATCGTGCCGGTGAGTCCGCGCTTGTTGCGGATCCGCCGGGTGAAGACGTTGAACACCGCGTCGACGATCATGCCGATGGTCAAGATGACGATCATCAACGCCAGCAGCCAGGGGGCCCCGCCCGGCACGGTGTGGGAGTAGTTCAACGCGCCGCCGAGCGACGAGGCGCCGCCGCCGATGGGGACCAGCAGCTCACCGGCCAGCAGGCTGCGCCAGGAGAACGCCCAGCCCTGCTTGAGCCCGCTGAAGTACGACGGCATGGCGGCCGGCAGCACGATGTGCCGGTAGCGGTTGATGCCGCGGGCACCGATCATGTGACCGGCTCGCAACAGCGGGGGCGGTACCTCGTCGATGCCGGTGATCACTCCGGCGGCGATCGAGGGAGCCGCGCCGAGCACCACCACGAACAGGATCGCGCTTTCGTGCAGTCCGAAGAAGAGGATCGCCAACGGGAACCAGGCGATGGAGGGCATCGTCTGCAGACCGGCGATCAGCGACCCGATGGCCAGCCGGAGCGTCCGCCACTGGACGACCGCGACGCCGAGCGCGGTCCCGATGAGGATGGCCAGGCCGTATCCCATCGCCGCCCTGTGCAACGTCTTGGTGAGCTCCTGGAACAGGGTCGGCGAGCCCTCGAGCCGCGCGTTGCCCAAGATCTCGTGCCAGAGCCGGGCGAACACCGTGCCGGGGCTCGGGAGCACGTAGTCGGGCTTCCAGGTCGTGACGACCGCGAACTCCCAGAGCGCGAGCACGATGCCGACGGCGAGCAGCTTCGGCCAGATCGCCGTCCATGCCTTGTGCGCGAAGCCGGGGCCCGCGTCGTCGGTCTCCCTGGACCGCTGGACGGTGAGCTCGGTCAGCTCCGCGTCGGTCAGCGTGGGGAGGGGTGTGGTCTCAACGGACATGCTGGGCCACCTCGGCTTTCAGTTGGCTGGTGAGCTCGCCGGACAGTTGGGCGACTCCCGGGTCCTCGAAGTGGCGGGGGCGGTCGAAGTCGATGGTGAACTCCTGCTTCACCCGGCCCGGCGAGCTGAAGAAGAGCACTGTGCGATCGGCGAGCCGGACCGCCTCGCGGACGTTGTGGGTGACGAAGACGATGGTCAGGCCGAACTCGGCCTGCAGGCGCTCGATCTCGTCGTGCATGGCATCGCGGGTCATGGCGTCGAGCGCCGCGAACGGCTCGTCCATGAGCAGGATGTCGGCCTCCTGAGCCAGCACGCGGGCGAGCTGAGTACGCTGCCGCATCCCGCCGGAGAGCTCATGGGGCCGCTTGTTCTGGCGCCCGCCCAGGTGGACGAGCTCGAACAACTCGTTGATCCGCTCGACCCGCCGGGCCTTGGGCACCCCGCGCATCTTGAGCGCGAGATCGACGTTCTGGCCCGCGGTGAGCCACGGGAACAGGGTCGCCTCCTGGAACATGAAGGAGACCTTGCGACCGCCGGTGTCGATCGCGCCCGAGGTGGGCTTGTCCAGGCCGGCGATGAGGTTGAGCAGTGTGCTCTTGCCGCAGCCGCTGGCTCCGACGATGCAGAGGAACTCCCTTTCTGCGACGTCGAGGTCGACTGCCTCGAGGGCGACGGTGCGCTCTTTGCCGCGCCCGAACGCCTTGCTGACTCCCTGGATGCGGATGGCCGTCCCGGAGCCGACGGCTCCGGGAGCGGCACCCGCGTGCGATGTCGTTGTCACTATGACGACGGTCCTGACACTGTCGGCTCACCGGCGGCGGCGAGCAGCTTGTTGAGCGGGTCCAGATCGAAGATGTTGGACAGGCCCGGGATGGTCTGGATCAGTCCGGTGTCCACCGCGTGCTTGGCGCTCTCGAGAAGCGTGTCGGCGAGCGGATCGTTGGTGAACGTCAGCTCCTTCCACGCGGCGTCGAGCACCTTCGGGGGAATGGCGTCCCCACCGGTGATCTTCTGGATCTGCGTAGCGGTGATCTGCTTGGCCTGGTCAGGGTTCTTGTTGACGAAGTCGTTGGCCTGGATCTGGCCCTTGAGCAGGTCGTTCACGAGGTTGGCGTGAGCCTTGAGGAAGTCGTTGTTGACCAGGAGCTGCGTGGTCACGAACTTGCCCTTCGGCCACAGGCTCGCCTCGTCGACCAGCTTGTGACCCCCATCGGCGACGAGGATCGAGGCGTACGGCTCGGGCACCCAGCCACCGTCGACCTGGCCCTGCTTGAACTGGGTCACCGTGTCGCTGTTGTCCTGGGGCAGGACCGTCAGGTCGCCCTGGCCGTCGGCGCTCACATTGAGCCCCTGCTGCTTGAGCCAGTACTTGAAGGCGACGTCTTGGGTGTTGCCCTGCCCGGGGGTCGCGATGGTCTTGCCCTTGAGGTCCTGTGGGCTCTTGATGGCGGACGACACCACGAGCGATGCGCCGCCCGAGGTTGCGCCGCTGATGACGCTTACGTTCTTCGACGTCCCGTACGCCGTGATGGCGGGGCTGGGGCCGATGTAGGTGGCGTCGAGGTCGCCGGCGAGCAAGGCGTCGATCGTGTCGCTGCCGCTGTTGAACTCCGTGGCCTTCAAGGTGGCCCCGTCCTTGGCGAGGGCGTTCTTGAAGAACCCCTTGTCAAGGCCCACGATGGCGCTCGCGTGGGTGAGGTTGGGAAAATAGCCGAGGTTGACCTCGACGCCACTCCCACCGCTTCCGGTGGAGCTGCCGCCGCTTCCGCCACTCCCACCGCTGCTGTTGCTGCTGCCGTTGTCCGAGCTACACGCTGCGAGGGAGGTCGCGAGAACCCCCACCGCGACGAGCGCCCCGAGCCGACGGAAGCGCGTTCCGGTCCTAAAAACCGACACGTGTTCCTCCTAGGTAAATGTATGTGAACTAAACTACCTGACATACAGTACACATGCTTGCCGGCTCTTCTTGACCATTTCGCGATTTCTTCGTCTGTGAGCCGGCACACAGCCGTTCGCAGGTTGTTTTCGTGACTGAACGTGAAGAAGGCCAGGCAGTGTGTCACCTTCATAGTGTTTTAGTCCGGTTTGGTGGCAGACGAGACGCTACGATGCGCATAGGCCGGAGGGCCTAAGCGGACCGCCACGCAAGCGTTTAACCGCTACCGTTGGTAGGTGCGCGCAATTCGACGGTTCACCGTCCGTCCAGTCCTGCCTCCCTCCCTTCGGCCACTGGAAGATCTGGTCACCAACCTCCGCTGGTCGTGGCATCCGGAGACCCAGGACCTGTTCCAGTCGGTGAGCCCGGAGGCCTGGGCCATGTCGCACCATGACCCCGTCCGCTTCCTCGGCAACATCCCCGCCGACCGGCTCCGCGCCCTCGGCAACGACAAGCGCTTCATCAAGCGGCTGGAGTTGGCTCGCGCGGATCTGGAGGAGTACCTGACCGGCAACCGCTGGTACCAGACGCTCGGCGACGACGCGCCGCGCAGCATCGCGTACTTCTCACCGGAGTTCGGCATCACGGCCGTGCTGCCGCAGTACTCCGGCGGTCTCGGCATCCTTGCGGGAGACCATCTGAAGTCGGCCAGCGACCTCGGCGTGCCGATCATGGGTGTGGGGCTGCTGTACCGGCACGGCTACTTCCGCCAGTCCCTGTCCCGTGAGGGCTGGCAGCAGGAGCGCTACCCCGTCATCGACCCCGACGAGCTCCCGATCACCTTGCTGCGCGAGCTCGACGGGTCGCCGCGTGCGGGTGAGCCTCGCCGTGTCGGGTGGGCAGCAGCTCGCGGCTCACGTCTGGGTGGCGCAGGTGGGACGCGTCCCCCTGCTGCTGATGGACTCCGACATCGAGGAGAACCCCCAGCCGCTGCGCGAGGTCACCGACCGGCTTTACGGCGGAGGCTCAGACCACCGGCTGCTGCAGGAGCTGCTGCTCGGCATCGGCGGGGTCCGCGCCATCCGCAGGTACTGCGACATCACCGGCGCCCCCGCACCCGAGGTCTTCCACACCAACGAGGGCCACGCCGGTTTCCTCGGCATCGAGCGCATCCGCGAGTTCATCACCGAGGAGGGGCTCGACTTCGACTCGGCGCTGGAGAAGGCGCGGGCCGGCACCGTCTTCACGACCCATACCCCCGTACCGGCCGGCATCGACCGGTTCCCGCGCGAGCTGATCGAGATGCAGTTCGGCGGCGAGAACACGACCGCGGGCCTTCCCGTGGGCAAGATCTTGGCGCTGGGCGCCGAGGACTACGAGGGCGGCGACCGCACGGTCTTCAACATGGCCGTGATGGGCTTCCACCTCGCCGGCCGCGCGAACGGCGTGAGCAAGCTCCACGGGCAGGTCTCGCGCGAGATGTTCTCCGGCCTCTGGCCGGGCTTCGACGGCCACGACATCCCGATCACGTCGATCACCAACGGCGTGCACGCGCCGACCTGGGTGGCCCGCGAGGTCTTCGAGCTGGCCGAGCGCGAGGGTGTCCTCGAGTCGCTCGAGCGCTCCCGCGACTGGAGCGCGACCGAGAAGATCCCGTCGCGCTCCCTGTGGGAGACCAAACGCGAGCTGCGCCGACACCTGGTGGAAGACGTGCGCACGCGGGTGCGGCAGTCGTGGGTGGCCCGGGGCGCCACCTCCGCGGAGCTGCACTGGGTCGACTCGGTGCTCAACCCCGACATCTTGACGATCGGCTTCGCCCGCAGGGTCCCGTCGTACAAGCGGCTGACGCTGATGTTGCGGGACCCCGAGCGGCTGACGCGCCTGCTCCTCCACCCGCAGCGGCCCATCCAGATCGTGATCGCGGGAAAGTCGCACCCGGCCGACGAGGGCGGCAAGAAGCTGATCCAGGAGATCGTGCGGTTCTCAGACGACGCCGCCGTACGTCACCGCATCGTCTTCCTGCCCAACTACGACATCGCCATGGCGCAGCCGCTGTACCCGGGCTGCGACGTCTGGCTCAACAACCCCCTCCGCCCGTACGAGGCGTGCGGGACGTCGGGCATGAAGGCGGCCCTGAACGGGGGCCTCAACCTCTCGATCCTCGACGGCTGGTGGGACGAGTGGTTCGACGGTGACAACGGCTGGGCGATCCCGTCGGCCGACGGCGTCGACGACCCCGAGCGACGCGACGACATCGAGGCCGCCGCCCTGTACGACCTGCTCGAGGACGAGGTCGCGCCCCGCTTCTACGACGTCGACGGCGAGAAGCTCCCCAGCCGCTGGATCGAGATGGTCCGCCACACGCTGACCTCGCTTGGGCCGAAGGTGCTGGCCTCGCGGATGGTCGCCGACTACGTGCGCCAGCTGTACGCACCCGCCGCCGAGGGAGCCCGCCGGGTCGCCTCCGACAACCAGTCGGTGGTCGACCTCGCCTACTGGAAGGCCAAGGTGCGCACCGCCTGGCCGCACGTGCGCATCGAGCACGTGGAGTCCAGCGGCGTCACCGACGCACCGGCCCTTGGGTCGCGCATCACTGTGCGGGTGTTCGCCTCGTTGGGCGACCTGACGCCCGACGACGTCGACGTACAGGTCGTGCACGGGCGTGTCGCCGGTGACGACCAGCTGCGCGACCCGCGGGTGGCGAGCCTGCGGCACGCGGAGTCGTACGAGGCCGGCAGGCACCGGTTCGAAGCCGAGATCCCGCTGGACCACACCGGCCCGTTCGGGTACACCGTCCGGATCCTGCCGAAGAACGACCTGTTGGTGAACCCCGCCGAGGTCGGGCTGATCGCCTGGCCCCCGAACGTCAACGACGTCGACACCGCCTGACCCCGCGACACGTCACCAACGGCCCGGGTCTGCCGGCGTGTCGGACGCCGATTGACGGGTCGGCGCGTGCGGGAGGGCCTCGAACAGGGCCAGCGTGTGGTCGAGGAGCCGTACGGTCGAGCCCGGTGCCCACGGTCGCGGCGCCGGCTCCGCGGAGTCCGTGCGCACGACCTCGATGTAGCGGTCCGCCCACTCTGCTGGGAGGCGGACGTCGACAGGCTGGTCGCCCGCGTGCAGCCAGATGAGGTACGAGGTGTCTCGGCGGCGTACGCCCTGGCGGTCCACGGCGCGCAGTTGGTCGCCGGCGAGGAAGATCCCCAGGGTCGCCGTCGCCGTGTCCTGCCAGTCCGCGTCGGTCATCTCGACACCCGCCGGCGTGAGCCAGGTGATGTCCTTACCGTCACCGGCCGGTGAGGGATGCTGCGGCCGGCCCTCGAAGAAGTACCGCCGGCGCAGCACCGGATGCGCGGCGCGCAGCGCGAGCAGCTTACGGGTGAGGCCGTACAGGTGTGCCCAGTCCGGCTCGTCGTTCCACGAGACCCACGACACCTCGTTGTCCTGGCAGAAGGCGTTGTTGTTGCCCTGCTGCGTGCGTCCCCGCTCGTCCCCCGCGGTCAGCATGGGAACGCCCGTCGACAGCAGCAGCGTCGCCAGCAGGTTGGCGGCCTGGCGGCTGCGGAGCGCGCGGACGGAGGGGTCGCCGGTCACCCCTTCCGTGCCGCAGTTCCAGGATCTGTCGTCGGACGTGCCGTCGCGGTTGTCCTCGCCGTTGGGGAGGTTGTGCTTCTCGTCGTAGCTCACCAGGTCGCGGAGGGTGAAGCCGTCGTGCGCCGTGACGTAGTTGATCGACGAGAACGGCGAGCGCCCGTCGTCGGCGTACAGGTCGCTCGAGCCCGAGAAGCGCGACGCGAGCTCCCGGACCCCACCCGAGCGTCCACGCCAGAAGTCGCGCACCCCGTCGCGGTACTTGTCGTTCCACTCGCACCATGGCGACGGGAACCGCCCGACGAGGTACCCGGAATCGGTGGCGTCCCAGGGCTCGGCGATCAGCTTGACCTCGCGCAGCACCGGGTCCTGGTGTACCGCGGTCAGGAACGGCGCCCGCAGGTTCACGAAGCCGCGGGCTCCCCGCGCCAGGGCCGGGGCCAGGTCGAACCGGAACCCGTCGACGTGCATCTCGCGGACCCAGTAACGCAGCGAGTCCATCACCAGCTGCAGCACCTGCGGCTCGGCGGCGTCCACGGTGTTCCCGCATCCGGTCACGTCGACGTACTCCTCCCCGCTCGGGTCGTGGCGGTAGTACGCCGCCTCGTCGTAGCCCCGGAAGCACAGCGTCGGCCCGTACCGGCCGCCCTCCGCGGTGTGGTTGTAGACGACGTCGAGGATCACCTCGATACCGGCGGCGTGCAGGTCCTTCACCATCTGCTTGAACTCGCTGACCTGCTCGCCACGGCTGCCGGTGCTCGAGTACGCCGCATGCGGGGCGAAGAAGCCGATGCTGTTGTACCCCCAGTAGTTGGTCCGGCCGTGTGCGGTCAGAGCGGGCTCCGACACGAAGTGGTGTACGGGCAGCAGCTCGAGGCTGGTGACTCCCAGGTCACGCAAGTAGCCGGTCACCGCGGGATGGCCCAGCGCCGCGAAGGTGCCGCGTTGCCCCTGTGGCACGTCGGGATGCAGCCGCGTCAGGCCCCGCACGTGCGCCTCGTAGATGACCGTACGGCCCCAGGGCACGTCGGGGCGCCGGTCGTCCCCCCAGTCGAACCCGTCGGCGCCGACGACGACGCTGCGAGGCACGTACGGCGAGGAGTTCCCGGGGTTTCGCTCCGGGAGGGCACCGCGTACGGCCAGCGTCGGGTGCGGGCTCAGCTCGCCGTCGACGGCGCGGGCGTACGGGTCCAGCAGCAGCTTGTCGGGGTCGAAGACCTGGCCGGCTCCGGGGTGCCAGGGGCCTCGACCCGGAACCCGTACCGGGACCCGGGACCGGCCCCGGGGACGTAGCCGTGCCAGACACCGAGGGTGCGCTCGCCAGGCCGAGCCGTCGCTCGCTGCCGTCGTCGTCGAAGAGACAGAGCGTCACGGCCGTCGCTGCTGGTGCCCAGACCGCGAAGTTCGTGCCGCGAGCCGTCGTTCGTCGCGCCCAGGTCCTGATGGCGGCCGGGCCACAGATCGGCCGGGGTCGCGGTCGTCGTCATGGCAGCCATCCTGCCGGTCGGCGTGGGCCGACGGGCGACCCGGCCGGTCCGATACCCTCGCCGTCATGGCGGAGTACGTGCGGCTCGAGGTCGCGTCGGGGGTCGCCACGCTGAGGCTGGACAGGCCCCCGATGAACGCCCTCGACGCGGCGATGCAGGACGCGATCCGAGACGCCGCCGACGAGGCGGCCGACCGCGACGACGTACGCGCCGTCGTGTCTGTACGGCGGCGCCAAGGTGTTCGCCGCCGGGGCCGACATCAAGGAGATGGCCACCCTGTCGTACGCCGCCATGGTGAAGCGCTCGGGGAAGCTGCAGGCCGCGTTCAACGCGGTCGCGCGGATCCCGAAGCCGGTGGTGGCTGCGGTGACCGGCTACGCGCTCGGCGGCGGCTGCGAGCTGGCGCTGTGCGCCGACGTGCGGTTCGCCGCCGACGACGCGCGGCTCGGGCAGCCGGAGATCCTGCTCGGCGTCATCCCGGGGGCGGGTGGCACGCAGCGGCTGTCGCGCCTGGTCGGCCCGTCGCGCGCCAAGGACCTCATCTTCACCGGCCGGTTCGTCGTGGCGGAGGAGGCGCTCGCCATGGGCCTCGTCGACACCGTCGTCGCGCCGGAGGCGTGTACGACGCGGCGCTCGAGTGGGCCGCGCGGTTTCGCCGAAGGTCCCGCGCTGGCGCTGCGCGCCGCGAAGGAGGCGGTCGACCGCGGCCTCGAGGTCGACCTCGAGACGGGCCTGCAGATCGAGCGTCAGCAGTTCGCCGCCCTCTTCACGACCGAGGACCGCACCACCGGGATGGCGTCGTTCCTGGAGAACGGTCCCGGCAAGGCGGTCTTCGAGGGTCGCTGAGGCAGCAGCAGGCAGCGCAGGTACCCTCGGCAGGGTCGCTGCCGGGCGACGGACGGCACAGGAGGGGTCACCGGGCCATGAGGATCGCGGTATGCGTCAAGTACGTTCCCGACGCGAGCGGGCACCGTACGTTCGGGCCCGACGACACCGTCGACCGCGTCGGGGTCGACGGGATGCTGTCGGAGCTCGACGAGTACGCGGTCGAGGAGGCGCTGCAGGATCCGCGACGACCTCGGCGGCGAGGTGGTGATCTGTGACGACGGGTCCGGAGCAGGCGCGCGCCGCCATTTTGAAGTCGCTCCAGATGGGTGCCGACGCGGGAGTGCACGTGCTCGACGACGCGATCCACGGGTCGGACGCCGTCGGAACGTCGTACGTGCTCGGCCAGCGGCGCTCGAGCGCCAAGGTGCCGACCTCGTCATCTGCGGGATGGCGTCGACCGACGGGTCCATGGGCGTGGTACCGGCCATGCTCGCCGAGCGGCTCCGCCTGCCGCAGGTCACGCTCGCCTCCGAGGTGACCGTGGACGGCTCGACGGTACGGATTCGGCGCGACGGTGACGTCGCCACGGAGGTCGTCGAGGCGAGCCTGCCGCTGCTGCTCAGCGTCACCGACCAGTGCAACGAGCCGCGCTACCCGTCCTTCAAGGCCATCATGGCGGCGAAGAAGAAGCCGGTGGAGGTCCTGACCCTCGCCGACCTGGGCATCACCGCGGACGAGGTCGGGCTCGGCTCGGCCTGGACCCGGGTCGTCTCCCACGAGGAGCGTCCCCCGCGCAGCGCCGGCACGATCGTGACCGACGACGACGGAGGCGGGGCGCGTTCGCTCGTCGACTTCCTCTCCGGCCAGAAGTTCATCTGAGAGAGGCGACCGACGCATGAGCGAGGTGCTGGTGCTCGTCGACCACGTCGAGGGCGCCGTCCGCAGGACGACGGCGGAGCTGTTGACGCTGGCGCGGCGCCTCGGGGAGCCGTCCGCCGTGTTCGTCGGGTCCGGGGCGGACGCGGCCCAGGGCTCGCTGCGTTCGTACGGCGCGGAGAAGGTCTACATCCTCGATGCGCCGGAGCTCAGCGACTACCTCGTGGTCCCCAAGGTGGAGGCGCTCGCGGCGCTGATGGACGCGCTCTTCGCCTGCCGCGGTGCTGCTCGTGTCGGGCGGCGAGGGCAAGGAGATCGCCGGCCGGCTCGCCATCAGGACCGGCTCCGGGCTGATCACCGATGCCGTGGACGTTCGGGCCGGTGACGCCGGGCCCGTCACGACGCAGTCGGTCTTCGCCGGGAACGTCACGGTGACGGCCGAGGTGACGCACGGCGTGCCGGTGATCACGGTCAAGCCCAACTCGGTGACACCGGAGCCCATGGACGGCGCCGCGGTGGTGGAGCCGGTGACCGTCGCCGTGAGCGACCTGGCGAAGACCGCGAGGATCGTCGAGCGCCGTCCGCGGGAGTCGACCGGCAGGCCGGAGCTGACCGAGGCGGCCATCGTGGTGGCCGGCGGGCGCGGAACCGGCGGGGACTTCGGCCCGGTCGAGGCGTTCGCCGATGCGCTGGGTGCGGCCGTCGGGGCGTCGCGTGCCGCCGTCGACTCGGGCTGGTACCCGCACGCCTACCAGGTCGGCCAGACGGGAAAGACGGTGTCGCCGCAGCTGTACGTCGCCACGGGCATCTCCGGTGCCATCCAGCATCGGGCGGGCATGCAGACGTCGAAGACGATCGTCGCGGTCAACAAGGACCCCGAGGCACCGATCTTCGACCTGGTGGACTTCGGCGTGGTCGGCAACCTGCACAGCGTGCTGGCGGAGGCGACGCAGCAGGTCAACGCCCGCAAAGGCTGAGGACGGCGCCGGCTCGGGGGCTGACGACGGCGCGCCGAGCAGGGCGGTGGGCACCCTCGTCGACGCCGGGTCAACGCCGAGGACGGCACCAGCTCAGCCGGGGAGCGTGCGGGCGACCCCCGCGCTCGCCGTCGCCCGGTGCCGCGGCGGCGGCGAGGAGCGCCCCAAGAGCTCCGAAGCCCCAGCGGTGACAGCGGCCACCGTCAGCACCGAGGGCCAGGCACCGAGCTTCTTCGCCAAGGGGTGCGAGCCTCCCATGGCGGTGAGGTACAGCGCCGACAGGCCGGCGGCCGCGACGCTGCCGGAGCGACAGGCCCATTCGCGCGCGCACCACGCCCCGGCGACCGCGAAGACCGCACCGCCGGCGTTGCGGTGTCCGGTGTAGCGGGCGACTGCGAACCCGCCGACCAGGCCTGCGGCGGAGACGGTCGACGGGGTGATCACGTACTGGTAACGCATGCGTCAACGTTAGTGCCAGTGAGTGACAGCAGGCTGCCGGACCAGCGCCGGCGCAGCCACCGGTCATGGGTGGCGATGAGGACAGTGCCGTCGCTGTGCCCCAAGGCGTCCTCGAGTTCGCTCGCGAGCACGAGCGAGATCGAGTTGGTCGGCTCGTCGAGCAGCAGCAGGTCCGGTTGCCGCGCCACCATCACGGCCAACGCGAGCCGCCGCTGCTGGCCGACGCTCAGCACCCCGACCGGCCGTCCCAGCTCCCGTGGGTGCAGGAGCCCCAGCTCGCCCAGAGGCACCGGCGAGCCCGTCAGCTCCCCGTACACCTGGTGCGGGGTGAGCCCGGGACGGCTGAACCGCACATCCTGGGGGAGCAGGGCGACCCGCCCCGACGACACGTCGACGCTGCCCGAGTCAACCGGCAGCCGGCCCGCCAGGACGGCGAGCAGGGTCGACTTCCCGGAGCCGTTCGGTCCGGTCACCAGGAGGTGCTCGCCAGGGCGGACGTCGAGCCGCGGCAGAGTGAGACGTCCCGGGACCACAAGGTCGCGGACCCTCACCGCCGCCGCCCTCGCCTCGCCGCCGGTCAGGGGGTGCGCAAACGACAGCTGCCGCGGAGGCTTCGGTACCGGGTCGCGGAGCAGCTGGTCGATACGGTGCCCGACGTCTCGAACCCGCCTGCTGACGGTGGCCTGCACCTTCGCCCCTTTGAAGTTGTAGATGAACTTGTCGCCGTCCCTCGGCGGCCGGTCGTGGGCCACTCGGCGGGCAGTCGTCCGCTCCGCGCGGCGAAGGGCGTCCAGCTCGTCCTGCTCCACTGAGAACGCCGCTTCCCACCGCTGCCGGGCCGCCCGCTTCGCATCCAGGTAGGGCGAGAACCCTCCGGAGTAGCGGTTCCCGCCCGTCCCGTCGACCCCGAAGTGCGACGGATCGAGGTCGACGACCTCCGCGCAGACCCGGTCGAGGAGTACCCGGTCGTGGCTGGCGACCACGACGACGCCCGGTAGCGCTGCGAGGAGCTGCTCGAGGAACTCCATGGCGGCGTCGTCGAGGTGGTTCGTGGGCTCGTCGAGCACCAGGCACTCGGGCTGCCGGACCACGAGCGCTGCCAGCGCCAACCGGGTGCGCTCGCCACCTGACAGGGTCGACACCGGGCGCGACCGCGGCAGGGCGCCGACACCGAGTCGCGCAGATGCCTGCTCCGCCCGCCACCCGGCGTCCCAGGCACCATGGTGCTCGGCCCAGGCCAGGGTCTCGGTGTACGCGGCCGCGGCCTGCGCGTCGTCGAGCTGCTCCGCGAGCCGTTCGAGCCTCGCGACCGCCTCGTGAAGGGGGGCGAGGGCGTCGGCGAGCGTGCCGGCGACCGTAGAGTGCCCGGTCAGGCTCGGCTCCTGCGGCAGGTAGCCGAGGTCGTGAGGTCGGGCCACGGTGCCCGAGTCCGGCTCGTCGATCCCGGCAAGCAGCCTCAGCAGCGTGGACTTGCCCACGCCGTTCTCGCCGACCACTCCAACGGGTCTGCCGGGGCTGGCGACGAAGTCCAGGCCGTCGAGGACGGAGTGGTCGCCGAACGTACGTGACAGGTCGGTCGCGACCAGAGGAAGGAGCGAAGACATCAGGGACACCGTCGGTCTCGGTGTGAGCTCGCCGGGCGGCGCCGCGGGCACGAGCCGGACTGCGTCAGATCTCCATGGCGCAGCGAGTCTAGGTGACGACGGCGAGTCTGCGCAGTAGTTTTTCGCGCATGCCCGACGACCCGGCCGGCGGCCCCGCCCTACCTCCGCTGCGCGTGGTCGTGATGGGAGTGGCGGCGTCCGGCAAGACCACGGTCGGCGAGCTGCTCGCTCGCCGGCTCGACGTCGAGTACGCCGACGCCGACGACTTCCACAGCGCGGCGAACGTCGCGAAGATGTCCGCCGGGATCCCGCTCACCGACTCCGACCGGGGGCCGTGGCTCGAGGCGATCGGGGCCTGGCTCGCGCAGCGGGCGGACACCGGAGCCGTGGTGACCTGTTCCGCGCTGAAGCGTCGGTACCGCGACGCCATCCGGTCGTCGGCCGACGATGTGTGGTTCCTGTTCTGCCACGGCACCTTCGCCCTCATCAGCGCACGGATCGCCCAGCGGTCCCAGCACTTCATGCCCAGCTCGCTCCTCAGGTCGCAGTTCGCGTCGTTGGAGCCGCCCGGGCGAGACGAGCGCGCCGTGTACGAGGACGTCTCCCAGCCGCCCGAGCGGATCGTGGCGGACTTCCTCGTGCAGGTCTCCAGACATACCGCCGGGTCCGGAGAGTGAGCCGGTCACCGCACGCCACCGAATGAGGGGAGCACGCATGCGAACCGCGACCGACGTCCTACTGGCGTCGGCGAGTACCGGTCACGACGTCAGGCTGGTCGTTGCCGCCCTCGCCGGCATCGCCGTGCTCGTCATCTTGGTGACGGCGCTCAAGCTGCACCCGCTGCTCAGCCTGACGCTGGGGGCCCTGGTCGTCGGGGCCGTCGCGGGGGAGAACCTCAACGACACCGTGACGTCGTTCTCCACCGGGGTCGGGACCACCGTCGCCACGGTCGGGGTGCTGATCGCTCTCGGCGCGATCGTAGGACGACTTCTCGTGGACTCCGGCGGAGCGGACCAGATCGTCGACACGATCGTGGGCCGGTCCAGCGACCGGGCGCTGCCCTGGGCGATGGCGGCCGTCGGGGCCCTGATCGGCCTGCCGATGTTCTTCGAGATCGGGCTGGTCCTGCTGATCCCGGTGATCCTGCTCGTGACCCGGCGCTCCGGGCTCCCGCTCATGAAGATCGGCATCCCCGCGCTGGCTGGGCTGTCGGCCATGCACGGGCTCGTGCCCCCACACCCGGGTCCGTTGATCGCCATCGCGGCCGTGCACGCGAACCTCGGACTCACGCTCGGCCTCGGCATCCTGGTCGCCATCCCCACGGTGATCATCGCGGGTCCGCTCTTCAGCGGCGTCGCCGCCCGCTGGGTTCCGGTGCAGGCGCCGGCACTGTTCGAGCGCGCTGAGCGCGACGACGACCAGGGCGTCGGCGTGAGCCGGCGGCCGGGCTTCCCCATCACGCTCGCCACCGTGCTGCTGCCGGTGGTCTTGATGCTCGCCAAGGCGATCTACGACATCGCGGTCAACAGCTCCGGGACCACGACCAGCCCCCTCGACTTCATCGGCACGCCGCTCGTCGCGCTGCTCATCACGGCTCTGGTCGCGCTCGTGACCCTCGGACGGGGCGCCGGCCTGTCGCTGTCGGAGCTGGCGGACTCGGTGAGCAGCTCGTTCGCCCCCATCGCCGGGATCACGTTCATCGTGGCGGCGGGCGGAGGGTTCAAGCAGGTGCTCGTCGACTCCGGCATCGCGAACGTGGTGCAGCGCGCCGTCGAAGGCAGCAGCATCTCGGCGCTCTTCCTGGCCTGGCTCGTGGCCGTCGGCATCCGGCTCGCCACCGGCTCGGCCACGGTCGCGACGATCACGGCCTCGGGCATCCTCTCCGGAGTCGCCGGCGACCTGTCCACCGGGCACACGGCGCTGCTCGTCTTGGCCATCGGCAGCGGCTCGCTGTTCTTCTCGCACGTCAACGACGCGGGGTTCTGGCTCGTGAAGGAGTACTTCGGCGTGACGGTCGGCCAGAACCTCAAGACCTGGTCGATCATGGAGACGCTCATCTCTGTCGTAGGCATCGTCTTGGTGCTGGTGCTGAGCCTGGTCATCTCCTAGCTCCGCCGCCCTCCGCCTGCTCGCCGGTGGCTGTCGCGGCGTACAGGTCACGCATGAGCGCGGCCTCCGCGGTGTGATGGACGAGCTCGCGGGTCTGCCACCACACGATCGAGCAGAACGGGACGAACGGGTCGAGGCCATGCGGCATCGCGCTGTATCCGACCCGGTCGAGGTCGCTCTCGCTGGTGGCGGCCACCCCGTCGGCGAACTCCTGCACCGCGCCCCACAGCAACTCCAGTCCCGCTCGCGCCGTCGGGGCGAAGTCCACGACGTCTGGTGGATCGACGCGGTGACTCCCGAAGGACCACTCCGACCGGCTCGCGAAGCCGGTCGTGAGGTGGCTGAGCCGCCAGGCGATCGTCGTGAACGGGGGCGGGTCGCCGACCGCCTCGTCGGCGTCGATGAGCCACTCACCCGGCCCGTAGGCGTTCGGTGCGGCCGTCGGGTCGCCGCGGCGGCGAAGAGTCCAGCAGTTCGGCACGGGGGACCACAGGTACTCGTCGTCGGTCAGCGAGGCGAGGCGCTCGCGGGACATGTCGGCCGACGTCGCGAGCAGGTCGAGCAGGACGCCGGTGCGATCGGTGCGGAACTCCATACCGGTGTCCTACCGGGGTCGACCGACAACGGCGGCGGTCGGGCTCGCCGGGGGCCGTTGCCGACGGACAGCGGGCGTACGCCCCACACAGCCCCCAGTGCAGGGGCGCCGGGATGCCGGATCCGTCGCCGCCTCGGGGCTACCGTCGAGCCGTGGACGAGTGCAGCGGCTACCGGCCCGACCTGGCTCCTGAGGAGCTCGCGTTCCAGCGCCGGTACGGTCCGTGGTCCGCCTACGCGCCTGCGGAGGCCAAGGAGGTGTTCGACGCGATCGGCATCCGTTGGTGGCTCGCCGGCGGGTACGCGGTCGAGGCGTTCACCGGCGTACCGCGCGAGCACGATGACATCGACGTGTCGATCTTCCGACGTGACGTGCCGGTCCTGAGGAGGGCGCTGGAGGGCAGGCTGCACCTGTGGTCCATCGGGTCGGGGAGCCTGCGTCCCGTCGACGACCGGTTCCCCGAACCCGCGGTGGACGCCGACCAGATCTGGCTGCGCGAGCACGCGCTCGCACCGTGGCGGGCCGACGTCGTGCTGAATCCCGACGACCACGGCCGCTGGGTGTCGCGGCGTGACCCGTCGTTCGCCGCCCCGCTCGACGACGTGACCTGGGAGCGGGACGGCATCCGCTACCTGCGACCCGAGATCGCCCTCGCGTTCAAGGCGAAACTCGCCCGCCCGAAGGACGAGCGGGACTTCACCGCCGCCCTGCCCCTGCTGGACGACGCGGCCCGGGCCTGGCTGGCCGACTACCTGGCGAGGATGGAGCCCGACCATATCTGGCGGCGGGCGTTGTGAGGGGGGATTAGGCTGGCCCGGACATGACCCCGCCGTCCGGACCGCTCGCCTACCTCGACCACGCCGCGACCACACCGGTGTACCCGGAGGTCATCGAGGCGATGGCGGCGCAGCTCGCGGCGGTCGGGAACGCGTCGGCGCTGCACGGGTCGGGACGTGCCGCCAGGCGGGTCGTCGAGGAGTCTCGCGAGATGATCGCCGCGGCGGTCGGCAGCCGTCCGTCGGAGGTGGTCTTCACCTCCGGCGGGACCGAGGCCGACAACCTCGCGGTGAAGGGGTTCCTGTGGGCGCGCCGGAAGGCCGACCCGCGTCGCACCCGCATCCTGTCGACGTCCATCGAGCACCACGCGGTCCTCGACCCGCTGCGGTGGCTGCAGACCGACGAAGGCTCCGAGGTCGAGCTCATGCCGGTCGACTCGGCCGGCCGGCTCGACGTCGAGGCGCTGCGGGCCTCGGTCGAGCGCGACCCCGGGAGCGTCGCGCTCATCTCGGTGATGTGGGCCAACAACGAGGTCGGGACCATCCAGCCGATCGACGAGGTCGTCGCCATCGCCGCGAGGCACGCCATCCCGGTGCACTCCGACGCGGTACAGGGCCTGGGCCAGCTGCCGCTGGACTTCGCGGCATCCGGGCTCGACGCGATGACGATCGCCGGGCACAAGATCGGCGGACCGGTCGGGGTGGGTGCCCTCCTGCTGCGGCGCGAAGCCACCCTGGTGCCCCTCCTGCACGGGGGCGGGCAGGAGCGTGACGTCCGGTCGGGAACCATGAACGCCCCCGCCAGTGCCGGTCTCGCGGTGGCGGCCGAGCTCGCCGTGAAGGGCCAGCCGGAGCGGGCGCCCGCTCTGGCGGTACTGCGCGACGAGCTGATCGCCGGCGTGCTCGAGGCCGTGCCCGACGCACAGCTCAACGGTCCACCGGGCGACGCGCGGCTGCCCGGCAACGCACATCTCTCGTTCCCCGGATGCGAAGGCGACTCCCTGCTGATGCTGCTGGACGCCCAGGGGATCGAGTGCTCGACGGGGTCCGCCTGCTCCGCGGGCGTTCCGCAGGCGTCCCACGTCCTGCTCGCGATGGGCCGCGCGGAGGCGATCGCCCGCGGTTCGCTCCGGTTCTCGCTGGGACACACCTCGACCCGTGCCGACGTCGAACGGGTCGTCGAGGCGATCGGTCCCGCGGTACAGCGGGCCCGGGCCGCCGGCGTGACGGCCATGGCGGGCGAGCGCGCGTGAGAGTTCTCGCCGCCATGAGCGGCGGGGTCGACTCCGCCGTCGCCGCCGCGCGCGCGGCCGAGGCCGGACACGACGTCACGGGCGTCCATCTGGCTCTCTCTCGCAACCCCCAGTCGTACCGCAGCGGCGCCCGCGGCTGCTGCACGATCGAGGACGCCAACGACGCTCGCCGCGCCGCTGACGTCATCGGCATCCCGTTCTACGTATGGGACCTGAGCGAGCGCTTCCACGAGGCCGTCGTCGAGGACTTCATGACGGAGTACGCGGCCGGCCGGACTCCCAACCCCTGCGTGCGCTGCAACGAGAAGATCAAGTTCGAGGCGGTCCTCCAACGAGGGCTGGCGCTGGGGTTCGACGCGGTCGCCACGGGCCACTACGCCAGGCTCGAGACCGGCTCCGACGGCCTCGTCCGCCTCCATCGTGCGGTCGACCCCGCGAAGGACCAGTCGTACGTCCTCGGCGTCCTCACCCAGCACCAGCTGGGCCACTCGCTGTTCCCCCTGGGTGACACGGCGAAGGACGACGTCAGGCGTGAGGCCGAGCGGCGAGGTCTCGCGGTGTCCGCCAAGCCGGACAGCCATGACATCTGCTTCATCGCCGACGGCGACACGGCCGGCTGGCTGCGGGACCGCCTCGGCGACGGCTCCGGTGACATCGTCGACCGGTCCGGTGAGGTGCTGGGAAGCCACCGGGGTACCTACGGGTTCACGGTCGGCCAGCGGCGCGGCCTGCGGCTCGACCGGCCGGCTCCGGACGGCAGGCCCCGGTACGTGCTCGACATCGAGCCGGTGTCCGGAACCGTCACCGTCGGGCCGCGGGAGGACCTGCGGGTCGACGCCATCGAGGCGACGTCCCCGCGCTGGTGCACGGCTGTGCCCACCCCGGGTGCCGATGCCGGCCTGCCCTGCGGCGTGCAGCTGCGAGCGCACGGCGAGGAGTACCCGGCAGTCGCCACGGTCGCCGCCGATCGGGTCGCGATCGAGCTGCTCGAGCCGGCGAGCGGCATCGCACCGGGCCAGGCCGCGGTGCTGTACGCCGGCACGCAGGTGCTGGGCAGCGCCACCATCGCCTCGACCCGGGCCCTCGTCGCGTCCTGACCCCCCGAGGGGCCAGTTAGTTCCCGCTGAGGGGTCACGTAGTTCCCGCCGAGGAGTCACGTAGTTCCCGCCGAAGGGTCCGTTGTTCTCCTCGACGGTGCGCAGACGTTCCATGAGCCACCTGGATGCCGGACCTCTGGGCAGGCACGGGGATGACGCCACGGACGCCAAAGGCAGCGTGCGGCGACTAGGGTCGTCGCCGTGGCTTCCAGGGCGAGTGGCATCGGCTCGATGCCGGGCGACGACTTCAACGACAGCTTCCAGGTCGTGCTGGGCGAGGTGGGTGACCTCCCCTTCCTTCCCGAGCTGCCCGCACGAGGTACGTCTGCGTCGATGGTCGGCCGCACCCTCGGCCTGGTCGGCGAGCTCGGTGTCGACCTGCAGCCCGCCGGGTGGCGGCTGACCGATGCGCCCAGCGCCGACCAGCGACGGGCGCGCTCTCTGCTCGCCCAGGACCTCGACACCGTGGAGGAACTCTGCCAGGGCCGCGCCGAGCTTTTCAAGGTGCAGGTCGTCGGCCCGTGGACGCTGGCCGCGCACGTCGAGCGCCCGCGCGGCGACAAGGTCGTCGGCGACCACGGTGCGCGCCGGGACCTGGCTCAGGCACTGGCCGAGGGCGTCCGTCAGCACGTCGCCGACGTACGCCGGCGCCTGGGTGGCGACGCTTCGGTGGTCGTCCAGCTCGACGAGCCGGCCCTGCCGACCGTCCTCGCCGGCGGTGTACCGACCGCGAGCGGCTTCTCGCGGCACCGCTCGGTCACCGCTGCGGACGCGGCGCAGACCCTCGACTGGCTGGACGAAGCGGTGGTCTCGTCCGGCGCCACCAGCCTCGTGCACTGCTGCGCGCCCGACGTTCCCGTGGCGATGCTGCGCGAGACGTCGATCCCGGCGCTGTCCTTCGACCTCTCGCTCGTCACCCGGCCGCAGTACGAGGACCTGGCGGAGTGGGTCGACGCCGGCCGAGCCCTGTGGCCCGGTGTGGTTCCTGCCGTCGACCCGGCCGGTACGCCACCGGGGGAGGTGGACCTGACGAACCGCGTGCTCGGCTGGTGGTCGGCGCTCGGGTTCTCGGAGGCGGAGACCGTACCGGCGACGGTCGTGACCCCGGCGTGCGGGCTCGCGGGTGCCAGCCCGGGGTGGGCCCGCACGGCCTTGTCCCTGGCCGAGCGGGTGGCACGGAATCTGTCGGAGGGTGAAGGCAGGATGGACCCATGAGTGAGGCGGTCGTCCCCGAGGTGCAGCCCGCGCCCGACTCGGCGAGGGAGCGGCACGCGGAGCTGTCCGAGCAGGTGGAGGCGCATCGCTGGCGTTACTACGTGCTCGACTCGCCGAGCGTGAGCGACGGCGAGTTCGATGTGCTGATGCACGAGCTCGAGGCCCTCGAGGAGGCCTATCCCGAGCTGCGGACGCCGGACTCGCCGACGCAGAAGGTCGGCGGGGCGGTGTCGACCGCGTTCACCGCGGTGGAGCACGCCGAGCGGCTGATGAGCCTCGACAACGTGTTCTCGTTCGAGGAGTTGGAGGCGTGGGCGGCGCGGCTGTCACGCGACGGCGCCGAGGAGGCGGAGCTACTGTGCGAGCTCAAGGTCGACGGGCTCGCGATCAACCTCACTTACGACAAGGGGCGCCTGGTGCGCGGGGCCACCCGCGGCGACGGTCGCACGGGCGAGGACGTCACGCCCAATGTGCGCACCATCGAGTCCATCCCCGACCGCCTGCGTGCCTCCGGCGACCACCCGGTGCCTGAGTTCCTCGAGGTGCGCGGCGAGGTCTTCTTCGAGGTCGAGGCGTTCGAGCGGCTCAACGAGACGCTCGTCGAGCAGGGGAAGGCCCCGTTCTCCAACCCGCGCAACTCGGCCGCCGGCTCGCTCCGACAGAAGGACCCGCGCATCTCGGCGACGCGCCCGCTGCGGATGGTCTGCCACGGCATCGGCGCCCGGCGCGGCTTCGAGCCGGCGCGCCAGTCGGAGGCGTACGCCGCACTGGCGGCCTGGGGGCTGCCGGTGAGCGACCGGGCGAAGGTCGTGCCCGATCTCGCCGCGGTCACCGACTACATCGAGTACTACCGCGAGCACCGCCACGACGTCGAGCACGAGATCGACGGGGTCGTGGTGAAGGTCGACCAGGTGTCGCTGCAGCGGCGCCTCGGATCCACGTCGAGGGCGCCCCGGTGGGCGATCGCCTTCAAGTACCCGCCCGAGGAGGTCACGACCAAGCTGCTCTCCATCGACGTCAACGTCGGGCGTACCGGGAGGGTGACCCCCTTCGGGCGGATGGAGCCGGTGCGGGTGTCGGGCTCGACGGTCGAGCTGGCCACGCTCCACAACGCCTCGGAGGTCCGCCGCAAGGGCGTGCTGATCGGTGACACGGTGGTGCTGCGCAAGGCGGGTGACGTGATACCCGAGATCGTCGGACCGGTCGCTGAGCTGCGCACGGGCGACGAGCGCGAGTTCGTGATGCCCACGGTCTGCCCGGCCTGCGGTACCGCCCTGGCGCCGGCGAAGGAGGGCGACGCCGACATCCGCTGCCCCAACACCCGTACGTGTCCGGCGCAGCTGCGCGAGCGGGTTTTCCACGTGGCCGGCCGCGGGGCGTTCGACATCGAAGGCCTCGGCTACGAGGCGGCGGCCGCCCTCCTCGAAGCGCACGTGATAGTAGACGAGGGCGACCTGTTCGGCCTCGACGAGCAGGCGCTGCTCGCAGTCCCGCTGTTCACCAAGCACAACGGCGAGCTCAGCGCCAACGGTGTCCGGCTGCTGGCGAATCTCGACAAGGCCAAGGACCAGCCGCTGTGGCGGGTGCTGGTGGCGCTGTCCGTGCGGCACGTGGGACCCACGGCCGCACGGGCGCTGGCCGAGGCGTTCGGCTCCCTGCAGGCCATCCAGGACGCGTCGGTCGACGAGATCGCCGCGGTCGACGGGGTCGGGCTCATCATCGCCGAGGCACTGGTCGAGTGGTTCGGCGTCGACTGGCACCGCGAGCTCGTCGAGAAGTGGCGCGCAGCCGGCGTCCGCATGGTCGACGAGCGCGACGACACCATCCCACGCACCCTTGAAGGCCTTTCGATCGTGGTGACCGGGTCACTCGAGCGGTGGTCGCGCGACCAGGCCAAGGAGGCCATCGTGCTTCGGGGCGGAAAGGCCAGCTCATCGGTGTCGAAGACATCGGCATTCGTCGTGGTGGGTGACTCGCCGGGGTCGAAGTACGATAAGGCCGTGTCGCTCAAGGTGCCGATCCTCGACGAGGACGGCTTCGACCTGCTCCTGGCCGACGGCCCCGACGCGGCGCGCCGGGCCGCCCAACCGGTCGCCGAGTGACCTACCCACCGGGTCCCGACCACCTCCACGCCTCCGGGCCGGCGGGTCTTCCGCTCGACGTCGATCCCACCGGCGTGCCCCTCGACCCGAGTGGCAACGAGGCACTCGTCCTGCTGCTGGGCGTCGGCGTGGCGGTACTCGCCTTGATCTGCACGCTCGGCTGGATCGTGCTGCACCATCTGCAGCTCGGCTGAGGCTCGTTCTCCAGCTCGGCTGACCGTCGTACGGGCGAACTGCGGCGTCACCATAAGATTGTGGCCATGTCCGACCTCGACGCTGGTCCGCCGGTCCCGTCCGGGCCGTCCGGGCCGTCCGGCCGGGCGTCGATCAGCCGCGACGAAGTGGCGCACCTGGCCCACCTCGCGCGCATCGACCTCACCGACGCCGAGCTCGACCATCTCGCCCCTCAGCTCTCGGTCATCCTCGATTCCGTCGCGGCGGTCACCGCCGTCGCCGTCGACGACATCCCCCCGACATCGCACGCGCTGCCGCTGCGCAACGTCTTCCGCCCCGACGAGGTACGACCCAGCCTGCCGCCCGACGCCGCCCTGGCCGCTGCCCCCTCGGTGGAGCAGCAGCGCTTCAGCGTGCCGCGGATCCTGGACGACGAGCCGTGAGCGACATCGTCAGGCTCTCGGCGGCCGAGCTGGCAGCCGCGCTCCGCGCAGGGGAGGTGAGCTCCGTCGAGGCCACGCGGGCTCATCTGGACCGGATCGAGCGGGTCGATGCCGCGGTGCACGCGTTCCTGCGGGTCGACGCCGAGGGCGCGCTGGAGCAGGCCGCTGCAGCCGACGCGCGGCGCGCGGCGGGAGACGACGTGCCCCCTCTGCTCGGGGTGCCGGTCGCGGTCAAGGACATCGTCGCTACCCAGGGGCTGGTGACCACCTGCGGCTCCCGGATCCTCGAGGGCTGGGTACCGCCGTACGACGCGACCCTGGTGACCAGGTTGCGGGCGATGGGCATGCCGATTCTCGGCAAGACCAACATGGACGAGTTCGCCATGGGCAGCTCCACGGAGCACTCGGCGTGGGGACCCACGCACAACCCGTGGGACCTCGACCGGGTGCCCGGAGGGTCGGGTGGCGGCTCGTCCGCGGCCGTGACCGCCTTCGAGGCACCGCTCGCGGTCGGGACCGACACGGGGGGCTCGATCCGTCAGCCCGCCGCGGTCACGGGCACGGTCGGCGTCAAGCCGACGTACGGCGGTGTCTCCCGCTACGGGCTCGTCGCGCTGGCGAGCAGCCTCGACCAGGCCGGCCCGGTCACCCGTACTGTCCTCGACGCGGCGCTCCTGCACGACGTGGTCGCCGGGCACGACCCGATGGACTCGACCAGCATCGACCGGCCGGGCGGGTGGCCGTCGATGGCCGCGGCGGCGCGGCGCGCCGACATCACCGGTCTTCGCGTCGGTGTCGTGAAGGAGCTCAACGGCGAGGGCTACCAGGCCGGGGTGCGCACCCGGTTCGACGAGGCCGTCCAGCTGCTGGTCGACGCCGGCGCCTCGGTGGTCGAGGTGTCGTGTCCGCACTTCCAGTACGGCCTGGCCGCGTACTACCTGATCCTCCCGAGTGAGGCCAGCAGCAACCTGGCCAGGTTCGACGCGATGCGGTACGGCCTGCGGGTGGCACCCGACGGCGTACCGGCCCCCAGTGCCGAGCAGGTGATGTCCGCGACCCGGGAGGCGGGGTTCGGTGACGAGGTGAAGCGGCGGATCATCCTCGGGACGTTCGCCCTCTCGAGCGGCTACTACGACGCCTACTACGGCCAGGCGCAGAAGGTGCGCACGCTGATCGCCCGCGACTTCGAGGCGGCGTTCGAGCAGGTCGACGTGCTCGTGTCGCCGACGGCGCCGACGACGGCGTTCCGGATCGGGGACAAGGTCGACGACCCGCTTGCCATGTACCTCAACGACATCGCCACCATCCCGGCGAACCTCGCCGGCGTCCCCGGGATGTCGCTGCCGAGCGGCCTCGCTCCCGAGGACGGCCTCCCCGTCGGCATCCAGATCCTCGCCCCCGCGCTGCAGGACGATCGTCTGTACACCGTGGGCGCCGCGCTGGAGGCCCGGCTACTTCAGAGATGGGGCGGCCCGCTGCTCGACCAGGCGCCCTCGCTGGAGGTGACGGTATGACGACGACGGCAGTCCGGCTGGTTCCCTACGAGGAGGCCGTCGAGCGCTACGACCCCGTCCTCGGCCTCGAGGTGCACGTCGAGCTCAACACGGTCTCGAAGATGTTCTGCGGCTGTACAACGACGTTCGGCGGGGAGCCGAACACGCAGGTCTGTCCCGTCTGCCTCGGGCTGCCCGGTGCCCTGCCCGTGGTGAACGCCACCGCCGTCGAGTCGGTGATCCGGATCGGTCTGGCGCTCAACTGCTCCATCGCCGGCTGGTGCCGGTTCGCCCGCAAGAACTACTTCTACCCCGACATGCCGAAGAACTTCCAGACGTCGCAGTACGACGAGCCGATCGCGTACGACGGCTACACCGACGTCGACGTCGACGGCGAGACGGTCCGGATCCACATCGAGCGCGCCCATATGGAGGAGGACACCGGCAAGTCGCTCCACGTCGGCGGCGCTACTGGCCGGATCCAGGGAGCCGACCACTCCCTCGTCGACTACAACCGCGCGGGCATCCCGCTCATCGAGATCGTGACCAAGCCCATTGAGGGAACGGGTGCGCGGGTGGCCTCGGTCGCCAGGGCGTACGTCTCGCACCTGCGCGACCTCGTACGAGGGCTCGGCGTCTCCGACGTCCGGATGGACCAGGGCTCGCTGCGGTGCGACGTCAACCTGTCGTTGCGGCCGGACCCCAGCGCGCCGCTCGGCACCCGCAGCGAAACCAAGAACGTCAACTCGCTGCGCTCGGTCGAGCGCGCCGTGCGCTTCGAGGTCTCTCGGCACGCGGCGGTGCTCGACGGCGGCGGACGAGTCGTACAGGAGACGCGCCACTGGCACGAGGACACGGGGATCACGACACCCGGGCGGGTCAAGGAGGAGGCCGAGGACTACCGGTACTTCCCCGAGCCCGACCTGGTACCGATCGCACCCGACCCCGGCTGGATCGAGGAGCTACGGGCGACGCTGCCGGAGCCGCCGGCGGTGCGCCGGCAACGGCTCCAGACCGACTGGGGCTTCTCCGATCTCGAGGTTCGCGACGTGATCGGCGCCGGCGCGCTCGACCTCATCGAGCAGACCGTGGCGGCTGGCGCGGCGCCCTCGGCCGCGAAGAAGTGGTGGCTGGCCGAGCTCGCGCGCCGCGCCAACGACGCCGGCATCGCGCTCGAAGGGCTGCCGATCACGCCCGCCGACGTCGCCGAGCTCCAGTCGCTGGTCGACGCCGGCCGGATCAACGACACGTTGGCCAGGCAGGTACTCGACGGCGTGCTGTCGGGTGAGGGCTCACCCGAGGACGTCGTGTCCGCCCGCGGCCTGGGTGTCATCTCCGACGACGCCGAGCTCACCGCGGCGGTCGAGCGGGCGATCGACGCCAACCCCGACGTGGCGGCGAAGATACGGGCCGGCAAGGTGGCCGCCGCGGGTGCGCTGATCGGCGCGGTGATGAAAGAGATGCGCGGCCGGGCCGACGCGGCGCGCGTACGCGAGCTCGTGCTCGCGAAGCTGTCGTGATCGGGGAGCGCCCGCCGCGGTCACCCCGACGGGCGGGCGGGGAGGGTTCGTGCGGGTAGTACTTCCGTTCCCCGCCGACCGGCTGAGCGGCGTACCGGACGGCTTCGACGTCGTGCTCGCCGACGCCACGGACAACTGGCCGGATGAGGCGTGGCAGGGCGAGTTCTACGTCCCCAGCTACCAGTTCTCACCGCGGGTCGTCGACGTGATGGCCGACATGCCGCGCCTGGCCGTCGTTCAGACGCTCACCGCCGGCGTCGACCACATCCAGTCCGCCGTTCCTGCCGGCGTGACGCTGTGCAACGCGACCCGCGTGCATCACACGGCCACCGCGGAGCTCGCCGTCGGGCTCATGATCAGCGCCCAGCGGCGGCTTCCCGATCTCGTACGTGCCCAGGACAAGCAGATCTGGGACCAGGACATGTCGTCGTCGCTCGCCGACAAGCGGGTGCTCGTCGTCGGCGCCGGGAACATCGGCAGGGCGATCGAGGAGCGACTCGCGGGCTTCGAGTGCGAGACCACGCTGGTCGGGCGGACCGAGCGTGCGGGTGTGCGTGCGATCGCCGACCTTCCCCGCCTGCTCCCGTCGGCAGACATCGTCGTCCTCATCGTGCCGATCAGCGAGCAGACCCGGGGGCTGGTCGATGCGGCGTTCCTGGCCTCGATGCCCGACGGGTCGCTGCTGGTCAACGTGGCGCGCGGCGCCGTCGTGGTGACCGACGACCTGGTGGCGGAGCTGCAGTCGGGGCGACTGCGGGCGGCGCTCGACGTCACCGATCCCGAGCCGCTGCCGGCCGGCCACCCGTTGTGGTCGACGCCCGGGACCATCATCACCCCGCACGTGGGCGGGGCGTCCACCGCCATGTGGCCGCGGTCGTACCGGCTCGTCAGCGAGCAGCTGCGCCGGCTGGCCGCGGGCGAGCCCCTGCTCAACATCGTCTCCTGACCCTCCCGCGAGCGGTCACCTGTGTCCGTCCGACGAGTCAAGTAGTTCCCGCTGGGGAGTCAGGCAGTTCCCGCTGAGGAGTCAAATAGTCGCCGCTGAGGAGTCAAATAGTTCCCGCTGAGGAGTCAGGAGTCTCCGCTGGGATCGGCTAGTTCCGCTGAGGAGTCGCGTAAGCCTCACCGAGCAGCCACGTACTTCCCTGCCTTCGAGTCAGGTGCTTAGTGCGTGAATTCCGTGACCCTCCTCCGCGACTACGTGACCCCCCGCCGGGAACTACGTGACCCTCCTCCGCGACTACGTGACCCCCTGCCGGGAACTACGTGACCCCCCGGCCGGGAACTGACGTGGCTATCCCCCCGCCGGGAACTACGTGACCCCCCGCCGGGGACTACGTGACTCCTCGGCGGGAATTACGTGACTCCTCGGCGGGGATTACGTGACTCCTCGACGGGAACTATTTGACTCCTCGGCGGGAAGTACGTGACTCCTCGGTGGGGCGGGGGTTGAGACCCCGGCCGAGCGCGAACCGGGGCGGTCGTAGGCTCTGCGGCATGGTCGACATGAAACCGCGCAGCCGTACTGTGACCGACGGGCTCGAAGCGACGGCATCGCGTGGGATGCTGCGCGCCGTGGGGATGGGCGACGACGACTTCGCCAAGCCGCAGATCGGGGTTGCCTCGTCCTGGAACGAGATCACGCCCTGCAACCTGAGCCTCGACCGGCTCGCGCAGGCCGTGAAGAACGGCGTACACGCGGCCGGCGGGTACCCCCTGGAGTTCGCGACCATCTCGGTGTCCGACGGCATCTCGATGGGCCACGAGGGCATGCACTTCTCGCTGGTCTCGCGAGAGGTCATCGCCGACTCGGTCGAGACGGTGATGATGGCCGAGCGTCTCGACGGGTCGGTACTGCTCGCCGGCTGCGACAAGAGCCTGCCCGGCATGCTCATGGCGGCCGCCCGGCTGGACCTCGCCGCCGTCTTCTTGTACGCCGGCACGATCATGCCCGGCCGGGTCGGTGACCGCGACGTCACGCTGGTCGACGCGTTCGAGGCGGTCGGAGCCTGCATCGCGGGCCGCATCGACCGCTCCGACGTCGAGGCCATCGAGCGGGCGGTCTGCCCGGGTGAGGGCGCCTGCGGCGGGATGTTCACCGCCAACACGATGGCGTCCGTGGCCGAGGCCCTCGGTATGTCGCTACCGGGCTCGGCGGCGCCGCCCGCCGTCGACCGCCGGCGCGACGGCTTCGCGCACAAGTCCGGCGAAGCCGTCGTCGAGCTGCTGAGGCAGGGCATCACGGCCCGCCAGATCATGACCCGCGACGCGTTCGAGAACGCGATCGCCGTCGTGATGGCGCTCGGCGGCTCGACCAACGCCGTCCTGCACCTGCTCGCGATCGCGGCCGAGGCCGGCGTGGAGCTGACGCTCGACGACTTCAACAGGGTGGGCGACTCGGTGCCGCACCTCGGTGACCTCAAGCCGTTCGGCCGGTTCGTGATGTACGACGTCGACCGCATCGGCGGCATCCCGGTCGTGATGAAGGCGCTGTTGGACGCCGGGCTCCTGCACGGCGACTGCCTCACAGTGACCGGCAAGACGATGGCCGAGAACCTGGCGGAGATCGACCCGCCCGACGTCGACGGCGTCATCATCCGGGAGATGTCGAGGCCGATCCACGCCACGGGCGGCCTGACGATCCTGCGTGGCACGCTCGCGCCCGAAGGTGCCGTGGTGAAGACGGCCGGGTTCGACGAGGACACGTTCGAGGGCACCGCCCGGGTGTTCGACGGCGAGCGCGCTGCGCTGGACGCGCTGGAAGCGGGCGAGATCGTCGCGGGCGACGCCGTCGTCGTCCGTCAGGAGGGACCCAAGGGCGGCCCCGGAATGCGAGAGATGCTCGCGATCACCGGCGCGATCAAGGGTGCGGGGCTCGGCAAGGACGTGCTGCTGCTGACCGACGGCCGCTTCTCGGGCGGGACCACCGGGCTGTGTGTCGGGCACGTGGCGCCGGAGACCGTCGACGCCGGGCCGATCGCGTTCGTCCGCAACGGTGACCGGGTACGGCTCGACGTCGCCAACCGCAGGCTCGACCTGCTCGTCGACGACGCCGAGCTCGAGCAGCGCCGCGAGGGCTGGCAGCCCCTGCCGCCGCGGTACACGACAGGTGTCCTCGCGAAGTACCGCAAGCTCGTCCAGTCGGCCGCGGTGGGTGCGGTCTGTGGCTGAGCCCGGCACCGGCGCGTCGCGTCGATGAGTACCGTCCACGACCGGATCGACCCACGGCTGCGCGCGTTCATCGAGCGCCAGCACGTCTTCTTCGTCGCCACGGCTCCGACCGACCCGGAGGGTCACGTCAACGTATCGCCGAAGGGGATCGGCGGGACGTTCGCGGTCATCGACGACTCCACCGTGGCCTACCTCGACATCACTGCCAGCGGTGCCGAGACCATAGCTCACCTGCGCGACAACGGCCGGATCACGCTGATGTTCTGCGCCTTCGAGGGGCCGCCCAACGTGGTACGCCTGCACGGGCACGGCCGCTTCGTGACTGTGTACGACGAGGAGTTCGTCGACCTGCTGGCCCTGTTCGACGAGCACCGGGGGGCCCGCGCGGTCGTGATCGTCGACGTCGAGCGGGTCTCCGACTCGTGCGGCTACGGAGTGCCGCTCCTGACGCACGTCGGCGAGCGCCACCTGCTGCCGGAGCACATGGAGCGCAAGGGGGAGGCCGGCCAGGTCGAGTACCGGCGGCGCAAGAACGCCGTCAGCATCGACGGCCTGGTCGCCTTCGACTACGACGCACCGGTGCCTGCGGACGCCGGCTGAGGCGGACGACACGAGGGCCACGCCCCCGGGTGCGCGGACGCCGGCCAGCACCGCGACGGTTCTGCGGAGACAGACGGGAAAGCCACCGATCCGCGACGCCTGTGCGAGCCGGTTGCCACATCGCGGATACCCTGCCCACGTGATGAGACGGACCGGGTTCTGGCTTGACGATTGCGCGGGCGTCGGCGACCGTATCTGCCATGCGTCGAATTCTCCTCGTACCCGCGGACGCGCGAGCACGGTCGCACTGACCACGGCTCTGCGCGTCGCCCCTCGAATGCCCTGCCGGGCCGGGGGGCTTTTTTGTGGGCACCAGGCGTCAACCTCGTCGACAGCGACGGCAGAAAGGCCGACATGACAGAGCAGATCACCGGGGCGCAGAGCCTGATCCGCTCGCTCGAGTGCGCGGGCGTCGACACCGTCTTCGGTATCCCCGGCGGCGCGATCCTTCCGGCGTACGACCCCCTCCTGGACTCGACCAAGATCCGGCACATCCTCGTCCGCCACGAGCAGGGTGCCGGGCACGCCGCGGAGGGGTACGCGGTGGCCACGGGCCGCGTCGGTGTCTGCATGGCGACCAGTGGTCCAGGGGCGACGAACCTCGTCACCCCCATCGCGGACGCGATGATGGACTCCGTGCCCATGGTCGCCATCACCGGGCAGGTGGCGAGCGCCGCGATCGGCTCCGACGCCTTCCAGGAGGCCGACATCCGGGGCATCACGATGCCGATCACCAAGCACAACTACCTCATCACCGATGCAGCAGACATCCCGCGTGCGATCGCCGAGGCGTTCCACATCGCGTCGACCGGCCGCCCCGGGCCTGTGCTCGTCGACATCGCCAAGGACGCGCTCCAGGCGCAGACGACCTTCAGCTACCCCACGGAGCTGTCGCTGCCCGGCTACCGCCCGGTGACCAAGCCGCACTCAAGACAGATCCGGGAGGCGGCACGGCTCATCGTGGCATCGCAGCGCCCGGTGCTGTACGTCGGAGGCGGCGTGATCCGCGCCGACGCCAGCCGGGAGCTGAAGGAGCTCGCCGAGCTCACTGACATCCCCGTCGTCACGACCCTGATGGCGCGCGGTGCCTTCCCCGACAGCCACCGGCTGCACCTGGGCATGCCGGGCATGCACGGGACCGTCGCGGCGGTGGGCGCCCTGCAGCGAAGCGACCTGCTCATCTCGCTCGGTGCCCGCTTCGACGACCGTGTCACCGGGCGGCTCGACTCGTTCGCCCCCGACGCCCAGGTCATCCACGCCGACATCGACCCGGCCGAGATCTCCAAGAACCGCCACGCCGACGTGCCCATCGTCGGCGACTGCCGCGAGGTCATCGCGGCCCTGGTCGCGGCGATCCGGGCCGAGTACGACGCCGGTCACCGCGGCGACGCGGCGCCATGGCTCGCCGCCTGCCAGGCCTGGCGCGACCGGTACCCGCTGGGTTACGAGGAGCACGACGGGCAGCTCTCGCCGCAGTACGTCATCTCGAGGCTCGGGGAGATCGCCGGCCCCGAAGCGATCTACGTGTCGGGCGTCGGTCAGCACCAGATGTGGGCCACTCACTTCATCGGCTACGAGAACCCGCGTACCTGGATCAACTCCGGCGGCCTCGGCACCATGGGGTTCGCGGTGCCCGCTGCGATGGGCGCGAAGGCCGGGCGGCCCGACGCGACCGTCTGGGCGATCGACGGCGACGGCTGCTTCCAGATGACCAACCAGGAGCTCGCGACGTGCGCGCTCAACGGCATCCCGGTGAAGGTGGCGGTGATCAACAACTCGAGCCTCGGCATGGTCCGCCAGTGGCAGACACTCTTCTACGAGGGTAGGTACTCGAACACGGACCTGCACTCGGCCCGCGTACCGGACTTCGTCAAGCTGGCCGAGGCGCTGGGATGCGTCGGGCTGCGCTGCGAGTCGGCCGCGGAGGTGGACGCGACGATCGACAAGGCGATGGAGATCAACGACATGCCCGTCGTCATCGACTTCATCGTCAACCCCGACGCCATGGTCTGGCCCATGGTGCCCGCGGGCACGAGCAACGACGCCCTGCAGATCGCCCGCGACCTCAAGCCGGACTTCGAGGACGAGTCGTGACCACCAGCAGCGAGGAGATCCCGCGATGACGACCCACACGCTGTCGGTCCTGGTCGAGAACAAGCCCGGCGTGCTCGCTCGGGTGGCCTCGTTGTTCTCCCGGCGCGGGTACAACATCGACTCGCTCGCCGTCGGCCCCACGGAGCACCAGGAGGTGTCGCGGATGACGATCGCCGTGAACCTCGAGGATCAGCCGCTCGAGCAGGTCACGAAGCAGCTCAACAAGCTCGTCGAGGTGCTGAAGATCGTCGAGCTGGAGGGTACCGGCGCGATCGAGCGCGAGCTGGCTCTGATCAAGGTCAAGGCCGACGCGGTCACCCGCTCGCGCGTGCTCGAGACCGTGCAGCTGTTCCGCGCCAAGGTCGTCGACGTCGCGGTGGACGCGGTGACGATCGAGGTCACCGGCAACCGCGACAAGCTGGAGGCGATGCTGCGCGTGCTGGAGCCGTTCGGGGTCAAGGAGCTCGTGCAGTCCGGCATGGTGGCGATCAACCGTGGCAACCGCTCCATCACCGACCGCAGCCTGAAGACACCGGCACCGGTGGCTCTCCCGAAGCCGGCCTGACCGGCCGCCTGTACGCCCGAGACCCGCCGCCCGAACGCACCTAGACGACCACAACCCGACGAACGAGGAGACGAGAGACCCATGGCCGACATGTTCTACGACGACGACGCGGACCTGAGCCTGATCCAGGCCCGCAATGTCGCGGTCCTCGGCTACGGCAGCCAGGGCCACGCCCATGCCCTGTCGCTGCGCGACTCCGGCGTCGACGTCCGGGTCGGCCTGCTGGAGGGGTCGAAGAGCCGGAGCAAGGCGGAGGCCGAGGGTCTGCGCGTCGTCTCGCCGTTCGAGGCGTGCGAGGAGTCCGACTTCGTCGTCGTGCTCGCCCCCGACCCGGCCCAGCGCTCGCTGTACGCCGAGGCGATCGCGCCCAACCTGGTCGAGGGCGACGCGCTGCTCTTCAGCCACGGGTTCAACATCCGCTTCGGCTACGTGGTACCTCCGCCGGGTGTCGACGTGGTGATGGTGGCGCCCAAGGGGCCGGGGCACCTGGTCCGCCGGGAGTTCAGCGAGGGACGCGGGGTACCGGTCCTCGTGGCGGTCGAGCAGGACGCCAGCGGCGCGGCCTGGCCGCTGACCCTCTCGTACGCGAAGGCGATCGGCGGCACCCGTGCCGGGGCGATTCGGACGACGTTCACAGAGGAGACCGAGACGGACCTGTTCGGTGAGCAGGCGGTGCTCTGCGGCGGCGCCTCGGCGCTGATCCAGGCGGGGTACAGACGCTCACCGAGGCGGGTTACCAGCCCGAGGTCGCCTACTTCGAGTGCCTCCACGAGCTCAAGCTGATCGTCGACCTGATGTACGAGGGCGGAATCGCCAAGCAGCGCTGGTCGGTCTCGGACACCGCCGAGTACGGCGACTACACGTCCGGCCCGTACATCATCGACGCGTCGGTGAAGGCGCGCATGAAGGACGTCCTGGCCAACATCCAGAGCGGCGCCTGGGCCGAGGAGTTCATCGCCGACCAGGACGCAGGCGCGCCCAAGTTCGCGCAGTACCGCAAGCAGAGCGAGACCCATCCCATCGAGGAGACCGGTCGGCAGCTGCGCAAGCTGATGAGCTGGGTCAAGTCCTCCGACGACGACTACACCGAGGGGACCGCCGCGCGCTAGGGCCCCTCGATCACCAGTTCCGCCAAGGCGGACAAAACGCGATCTTCGGCCCTTACACTTCTCGCTGATGCAGTGGACCCGCTGCCGAAGGAGTTGCGGTGGACCACTGCCCCCGATGCGGCTCAGCAGTCTCGCTGCTGGCGTCGCAATGCCCGCAGTGCGGTTTGTCCCGGCAGGAGGGCGCGGACGAGTCCGGCCCGTCCACGCGGCGTTTCGTGCCGTCCTTCCCTCCCGAGCCTCGTCAGCGCCGGGTCGGGGCGGTGGCCGCAGCCGTCGTGTCCGGCCTGCTCGTGGTCGTGCTGGCCGCAACAGGTGCGCTGTGGGCGTCGGGCACCGGTCCGTTCCACGGCCGAAACGGGTCGGCCGATGCCGGAGCGCAGCAGCCGACCTCCGGCCCCTCGAGCGCATCGCCGTCCTCCACGGCCGCGCCGGCATCGGCTGCGTCCGGCGACTTCACCTCCGTGTACGCCAGGGTGAAGTCCGGCGTCGGTCTGGTCTCGGTGCAGACCTGCGGCGGCAGCGTGACCGGTACCGGCTTCATGGTGGGCCCGAAGACCATGGTCACGGCGGCGCACGTGGTCGCGGGTGCGGTGGGGCTCAGCGTGTCCTTCGGCGCGACGTCCGTCGGCGCCACCGTGACCGGAGTGGACAGCTCGATCGATCTCGCGGTGCTGAGGCTCGCGCGCAGATCCGGGTCGCACCACGTGTTCGCCCTGGCCCCGCGCGACCCTCGGCCCGGGACGGCGATAGCGGTGATCGGGTACCCGTTCGACGAGCCCAAGTCGCTGACCCAGGAACGATCTCCGGGCTCGGGCGCAGCATCTCCACCGAGTCGGGCACCTTCGACGGCCTGATCCAGACCGACGCGGCGATCAACCCCGGGAACTCCGGCGGTCCTCTCCTCGACACACAGGGCCAGGTCGTCGGTCTCGCCGACGCCATCCGCAGGCACGCCCAGGGAATCGGCTTCGCCGTGCCGATCTCCGAGGCGCGCAACGGCGTGGTGTCGGGGGCCGGCCTTCGTGCACCGGCCCTCGCGAGCTGTTCGGCGCCCGCACCCCCGGCTCCGCAGCAGTCCGTCACCGACGGGGTCACGCAGACGCTGCTGCAGTACACGGCGGCGATCAACGCCCGGGACTACGAGGGGGCCATGAGCCTGGTGACCAGCACCATCCGGTCGCAGAACCCGTCGTCCTCCTGGTACTCCAACTACGCGACGACCTCCGACGACCTGGTGGCGGTGCGGTCGGTGGCGGCGACCGGTACCACTGCGCAGGTCTGGGCGACCTTCCGCAGCGTGCAGGCCGCGGGGTACGGGCCGGTCGGTGCCGAGGACGCGACGCTGCCTCATGTGGTCGATCGACTACACCATGACCCTCGAGGGCGGCACGTGGATCATCGAGCACGTGAGCGGTCACTCCACCCCACCCTGGGTCCGCTGCGACTGAAAGAGGCTCGTCTACACTGGCGCGCACGGGCACAGCGTGGTGTTCGGGGCTGGGCGGCTCTCCGCCCCTGCACCGCGACTCGGGGTAAAGGACACCAACAGTGACGAAGCCTGTCGTACTGATCGCCGAAGAGCTGAGCCCGGCGACGGTGGAGGCGCTCGGGCCGGACTTCGAGATCCGGCACTGCAACGGGGCCGACCGGGGTGAGCTTCTCCCCGCGGTGGCCGACGTCGACGCCATCTTGGTCAGAAGCGCCACGAAGGTCGACGCCGAGGTCCTCTCGGCGGCCCGCCGGCTCAAGGTGGTCGCCCGTGCCGGCGTCGGCCTCGACAACGTCGACGTCAAGCACGCGACCGCGTCCGGCGTCATGGTCGTCAACGCCCCGACGTCCAACATCATCAGCGCCGCCGAGCTCGCGGTCGGTCTGCTCCTCGCGGCGGCGCGCCACATCGCCCCGGCCAGCGCCGCGCTGAAGGCCGGCGAGTGGAAGCGCAGCAAGTACACGGGCGTCGAGCTTTACGAGAAGACCCTCGGGATCGTGGGGCTCGGCAGGATCGGCGTCCTCGTCGCACAGCGGCTCAGCGCCTTCGGCATGAAGGTCATCGCGTACGACCCGTACGTGCAGGCCGGTCGGGCGGCGCAGATCGGCGTCCGTCTGCTCAGCCTCGACGACCTGATGGCCGAGGCCGACTTCATCTCCGTCCACCTCCCCAAAACCCCCGAGACGGTGGGGCTCATCGGGGAGGAGCAGCTCGCCCGCTGCAAGCCCACGGCCATCGTCGTCAACGCCGCGCGCGGCGGCATCGTCGACGAGCACGCGCTGCAGGTGGCGATCAAGGAGGGCCGCCTCGGTGGCGCGGGCCTCGACGTGTTCGCCGCGGAGCCGTGCACCGACTCCCCGCTGTTCGAGTTCGACAACGTGGTCGCGACGCCGCACCTGGGCGCCTCGACGGCCGAGGCACAGGAGAAGGCGGGTATCGCCGTCGCCCGGTCCGTACGCCTCGCGCTGAGCGGTGAGCTGGTACCGGACGCTGTCAACGTGCAGGGCGGCGTGATCGCCGAGGACGTGCGACCAGGGATCCCGCTCACCGAGAAGCTCGGGCGGATCTTCACCTCGCTCGCCGGCGAGGTCGCCCAGCAGCTCGACGTCGAGGTCCGCGGCGAGATCACGCAGTACGACGTCAAGGTCCTCGAGCTCGCCGCCCTCAAGGGCGTCTTCGCCGACGTCGTGGAGGAGACCGTGTCGTACGTGAACGCCCCGCTCCTCGCCGCCGAGCGGGGGCTGGCGGTACGCCTCGTGACCGACCCCGAGAGCCCCGACCACCGCAACCTCGTCACGCTGCGCGGAACGCTCGCCGACGGCTCGCAGGTTTCGGTGTCCGGCACGCTCGTGGGGATCCACCAGCGCGAGCGCCTGGTGGAGGTCAACGACTACGACGTCGACCTGGAGCCGGCCGACCACCTCGCCTTCTTCGTGTACGAGGACCGGCCCGGCATGGTCGGCGCCATCGGGCGCATCCTCGGGGACGCGCGGATCAACATCGGGGGAATGCAGGTGGCGCGCGACCACCGTGGAGGCCTCGCGCTGGTGGCGCTCACGGTCGACAGTGCTATCCCCGCCGACGTGCTCGACGACATCGCGGGGGAGATGCGGGCGCAGCTGGTGCGGGCCGTCGACATGTCGCGCTGACGGGCTGCTCGGCGTCAGATCTGCCGCGTGGGGCCCGCAAACGCCATGCGGCCCCCCTCGGGTCAGCGCAGCGCCGCTATCAGGACGGCCGCATCGACGGCGACCATGACCTCGACGGTCGTGAACCGCTCGTCGGTGAGCCACTGCTCGCGCATGGTGTCCACGCGCCCCTCGTACATCGGCGGCCACAGCGCGCAGGGGGTGAAGTCGTCCAGCACGACGATTCCACCGGGCTCGAGCATCTCAGCCACCATGTCGGCGCCGGAACGCTTCGCCTCGCGTACGTCCAGGAAGAGCAACGAGAACGGGCCGTGGTCCCGCAACGCGCCCCAGTCGCCGGTGAGCACCTCGACCCGCGGCTCGTCGCGGAACAGGTCCCGAACGGCGTCGGCCAGGCTCTCGTCGACCTCGGCGGTCACCACCCGGCTCTCCTCGCGGGCGCCGTGCGACAACCAGGCGGCACCCACACCGCACCCGGTGCCGCACTCGCCCAGTACGCCGTTGCGGCTCGCGGCGAGCGCGGAGAGCAGCCGGCCCGTCTCGAGCCGGCTCGACGTCACGAAACCGCGGCGCCGGGAGAGGTCGAGCGCGCGGCTGACGACCGATGGAAGGTCGAGTGGAGCGCTCACGGCCCGAGTCTGTCACAGCGCCGAACCGACGTCGCCGGTCTCAGCTGGCGAGATCGGAGTCCAAATCGGTGGCTCTACACGCCTCGGGAAGGTAGCGTCGCAGGCATCATGCGGTTGACGGTAGTAATCCTTACCTGCCGCGGCGGGGCCTTCTAGGCCAACACCTCGCCGCGGTGTCCGGGCGTTGGCCGACCGCGTGACTCGAGGACGTTCACCGATGCGGACCGCATCGAGGGTGTCTGCCCCGATCCGTTCACGGCCCGCGTGACCCGCGCCGCCGGACGATCGCCGCCTGATCTCGCGGAAGGCCGGCATCCGGGAGCCGCAACCTGTCGGACTCCAACGAGCTCTCGAGGCGATCACCGTGTACGACATGTATCCCGAGTGGGGGTCGGCCCCCCACGAGGCGGACCACCCTGCCCGCGCCACCCGTTCGGCTGCCCCTACCCTCGCGGCCCGCGTGACGCAGCCGGTGCAGGAGGCCCTCGACCGGCGCGACAGCGGCGCTCCCCGCGACGACGACGGCCGAGCCGGCGTCGGCGGCCGTCCCTAGGATGGCCCGATGACACGCAGCATCCGTCTTGCGGTGATCGGTGGCGACGGGATCGGCCCCGAGGTGACGGCCGAGGCCGTGAAGGTGCTCGACGCGGTGGCGACGACGTCCGACGTCAAGTTCGACCGGACCGAGTACGACCTCGGCGCGGCCCGGTGGAAGGCGACCGGTGAGGTGCTGCCCGACTCGGTCCTCGCGGAGCTCCGCGACCACGACGCCATCCTGCTCGGGGCGGTCGGGGGCCGGCCCAACGACACGTCGATGCCGCCGGGACTGCTCGAGCGTGGGCTCCTGCTCCGGCTGCGCTTCGAGCTCGACCACTATGTCAACCTGCGGCCCGCGCGCGTCTACCCGGGCGTACCGACACCGCTCGCAGACCCCGGTGCCGTCGACTTCGTGGTCGTACGGGAGGGCACGGAGGGGCCTTACGTCGGCAACGGTGGCGCGCTGCGTACCGGCACCGCCGCGGAGATCGCGACCGAGGTCAGCGTCAACACCGCGTATGGCGTCGAGCGGGTGGTACGGGACGCCTTCGCGCGGGCCGAGCGGCGTCCCCGCAAGTCGCTGACGTGGGTACACAAGACCAACGTGCTGGTGCACGCCGGCGCCTTGTGGGCCCGGGTCGTCCGAGCCGTGGCGGCCGAGCACCCCGACGTGTCCGTCGACTACCTGCACGTCGACGCTGCCACGATCCTGCTGGTGACCGACCCCGGCCGTTTCGACGTCATCGTGACCGACAACCTCTTCGGCGACATCCTCACCGATCTCGCCGCTGCCGTCACCGGCGGGATCGGGCTTGCCGCGAGCGCCAACATCAACCCCGACCGGACCGCGCCCAGCATGTTCGAACCCGTTCACGGCTCGGCGCCCGACATCGCCGGTCAGCACCGGGCCGACCCGACCGCGGCCATCCTGAGCGCGGCGCTGCTCCTCGACCACGTCGGCCTCGGTGAGGCGGCCGCCAGGGTCGAGCGGGCGGTGTACGACGACCTCGCCGCTGCTGCCGGCCGGACCCGGCCTACCGGGCAGATCGGTGACGACATCTCCGGGCGGCTGCTCGCCTCGGTGAGTTAGCGTGAACTCATGACGATGACCAGCTCGATCGCGGTCGAGCGCCACCCCTCGCCCGTCCCGGCCGACCGCCGTGCCGAGATCCTCACCGAGCCCGGCTTCGGACTGCACTTCACCGACCACATGTTCGTCGCCGAGTGGACCCCGGACGCCGGCTGGCACGACGCGACGCTGCGCCCGTACGGCCCCTTCAGCATCGACCCGGCGAGCTCGGTGCTCCACTACGCGCAGGAGATCTTCGAAGGCACCAAGGCGTACCGGCACGTCGACGGGTCGATCTGGGCCTTCCGCCCCGACGCCAACGCCGCCCGGTTCCAACGCTCCGCCGTCCGGCTGGCACTTCCGGAGCTGCCCACCGACGACTTCGTCGGAGCCCTCCGGGCGCTGGTGGAGATCGACCGCGAATGGGTGCCGGGCGGTGCGGAGCAGTCGCTGTACATCCGGCCCTTCATGTTCGCCTCCGAGGTGTTCCTCGGCGTGCGGCCGGCCAAGCACGTCACGTTCGCGGTGATCGCCTCGCCGGCGGGCCCGTACTTCAGCGGCGGCGTCAAGCCGGTCTCCATCTGGCTCAGCGAGGAGTTCAACCGGGCGGCGCCGGGCGGTACGGGAGCCGCCAAGTGCGGCGGGAACTACGCTGCGAGCCTGCTGCCTCAGCAGGAGGCCATCGCCAACGGCTGCGACCAGGTGGTCTTCCTCGACGCCGCGCACAACACGTCGCTCGAGGAGCTCGGCGGGATGAACATCTTCCTCGTGTACTCCGACGGCACGCTGGTCACGCCCGAGCTCAACGGCTCGATCCTCGAGGGCGTGACCCGGTCGTCGATCATCGAGCTCGCCGACGAGCTCGGCTACAAGGTCGACGAGCGCCGGGTGACCTTCGACGAGTGGCGGGAGGGGATGGCGAGCTCCGACATCACCGAGGTCTTCGCGTGTGGCACCGCAGCGGTGCTGACGCCGATCGGGCTGCTCAAGTGGCGAACGGGTCAGGTGTCGTGCGGTGAGGCCGCAGGCCCGGTGACGCTGGAGCTGCGCTCCCGGCTGCTCGATATCCAGTACGGCCGGGCCGCGGACACCCATGGGTGGATGCAGCGGCTCGCCTGAGCCGGCCCGCGCCGTGACCACGTCGTCGCATGCGACCACCGTCGGCCGCTACACGCTGCTGTCCAAGGTGGGCGAGGGCGGCATGGGCGTCGTCCACCTGGCCGAGTACCCGCCGGGACACCACGTCGCGATCAAGCTGCTGCGTCCGCACGTGGTCAGCGACGATCACGGCAGGGCTCGGATGGCCCGCGAGGTCACCTCGTTGCGGCGGGTGCGCTCTCCCCGCGTCGCCGAGGTGTACGACGCCGACCCGTGGGGCGAGACGCCGTACATCGTCACGCGCTTCGTGCCCGGACCCTCGCTCCAGGACCGCGTGGGGGCGTGGGGGCCGCTACAGGGCGCGGAGCTCGAGAGCTTCGCGCGCGGCCTGGCGCAGGCGCTCGCGGCGGTGCACGCGGCCGGTGTCCTGCACCGCGACATCAAGCCGTCCAACGTCCTGCTGGAGGGCTCCGGCCCGGTCCTGATCGACTTCGGGCTCGCGCAGCTGTGCGACGACGCACGGATCACCTACAGCGGCTGGCTGCTCGGTACCCCTGGCTACCTGGCGCCGGAGATCCTCTACGGTGAGGACCCCACGCCGCAGGCCGACGTGCACTCGTGGGCGGCCACGGTCGTGTACGCCGCAACCGGCCGCGGCCCGTACGGCACGGGTCCCGCCATCGCCGTGATGGACCGGGTCCGCCGCGGCGAGCACGACCTCGCGGGGGTACCCGACGCCCTGTACTGGCTGGTGCGGCAGTGCCTGAGCCCCGACCCGCACGACCGCCCTTCCTCCGGGCAGGTCGCCGACTGGCTGTCGGGAGCGGGACGCGCGGCGCCGACGGCGACAGCGCCAGCGGTCCCGCAGGCGCGGCGGGCGGCTCCGACGGCTGCCGGGCCTCTGCGGCCGACCGCCCGCTCGGGTGCGACGCAGATTCCGGCGCCCGCGCCGGATATGCCGGTCTCGGCGAGGCGTCCAAGCGTGCTGGCGCGGCTGCTGTTCTGGAGTGCGGTCGGGTGCCTGCTGGTCGCGGGGTTCGTCACGGCTCCGGTGACCGCGGCGGTCTGTGTCTGCCTGGCCGGCTGGGTGATGCGTACGTTCGCCGTGCGACAGAGCCGGCTCGACGCCAGGCGAGCCCGCCGCGGCCACCGGCGGGGTGACTCCTCGCTGGCGACACTGTGTACTCCCTGGTACGCCGTGGCGGCGTTGCCGGGGGCGGTGCTGAACGCCGTCGTGGCAGTGAGCGGCGCCGTGCTCGCCGCCCTCGTCGCGACCGTCACGACGCCGCCGCGCACGCTCGTCCTGGTGCTGGCGATCGCGGGCGTGGTGACGGGCCTCATCGTGTACTGGGGACCGTTCAGCGGCCGCACGCGCGACGGCGGGGCGGCGTTCACTCGCGGCCTGCTGCGCTCACGGACCGCGACCCTCGTCGTGGTCGGCCTGCTCCTCGCGTCGGCGCTGGCTCTGCTGGTCACGAGGCAGGTGACGGGGCCGACGTACTCCCCGCTGCCGGCGCCTCCGTGGGCCTCCAGCCTCCGCGGCTCCCTTCCCTGACCAACCCCCTTCCCGCGAGACGTCACCCCCGGCCCAGTTCCGCCGGCCGAGTGGGCGGGAATGTCCGGTCGAGTGGGCGGGAATGTCCGGTCGAGTGGGCGGGAATGTCCGGTCGAGTGGGCGGGAATGTCGGCTCGAGCGGGCAGAGATGTACGCCGAGCCGGCAGAGGTGTACCGCCGGGGTGGTCAGTGTGCCCAGCAAGCGTGTCGCGGACGGGTCGCCGCAACCCCGTGTGCTGACTGCGGCTGATTTTGCGCCCACTCAAGCAAGCATTTCCGCCCTCTCGAGCGAGCATTTGCGCCCTTTCGAGGGTGGCGGTGGGCCGAGGCCCTGACGGACCCGCACGCGAGGTAAGCGGTGGCTCCTCGCAGGGAACTACTTGGCCCCTCAGCGGGAACTACGTGACTCCTCAGCGGGAAGGAGGTGACTCCTCGGGGGGAACTACCTGGCTCCTCGGCGAGATGGTGGTCGCTGACCGCAGATCCGTGTGACAGACTCGAGACGTGAAGCAGTACCGCATTCTCATCAGCTAGCGCGCACGTCCCTTCGTGCGCGCCGACCTCTCGTCTCGACGGGGGGTCTTTTTGTTGCCCGCCACGCCAGAACGAGGACCACCATGAGCACCGCCGCCGACTTCCACGTGTACGACACGACCCTGCGCGACGGCGCGCAGCAGGAGGGCCTGAACCTGTCCGTCGACGACAAGCTGCACATCGCCCGCCACCTGGACACGCTCGGCGTCGGCTTCATCGAAGGCGGTTGGCCGGGCGCGGTACCGAAGGACACCGAGTTCTTCCGCCGGGCACGAGACGAGCTCGCCCTGTCGAGCTCGACCCTCGCCGCGTTCGGGTCGACCCGGAGGCCCGGTGTACGCGCCGCCGACGACCCGCTGGTCGGGGCGCTGCGCGACTCCGGCGCGTCGGTGGTCACCCTCGTCGCGAAGAGCTCGGACCGCCACGTGGAGCTGGCCCTGCGGACGACCCTCGACGAGAATCTCGCGATGGTCCGCGACACCGTGGCGCACCTGCGGGCCGAGGGGCAGCGCGTCTTCCTCGACGCGGAGCACTTCTTCGACGGGTACCGCGCCAACCGCGCCTACGCCCTGGAGGTGCTGCGAGCGGCCGGCGAGGCAGGTGCGGAGGTCGTCGCCCTCTGCGACACCAACGGCGGAATGCTCCCGCCGGAGGTCGCCGACGTCGTGCAGGACGTCCTCGCCTCGACGCAGCTGCGCGTGGGTATCCACTGTCACAACGACACAGGGTGCGCGGTCGCGAACACGCTGACCGCCGTCGACGCCGGCGCGACACACGTACAGGGCACGCTGAACGGCTACGGCGAGCGCACCGGGAACGCCGACCTCGCTAGCGGTGGTCGCGAATCTCGAGCTCAAGCTCGACCGCGACGTCCTCCCGTCCGGCCGGCTGAAGGAGGCGACCCGGATTGCGCACGCGGTCGCCGAGGTGACGAACGTGCCACCGTACTCGCGGCAGCCGTACGTCGGCTCATCGGCCTTCACGCACAAGGCGGGCCTGCACGCGAGCGCGATCAGGATCGACCCGGACCTCTACCAGCACACCGAGCCGGCCGAGGTCGGAAACGACATGCGCCTGCTCGTCTCGGAGATGGCCGGCAGGGCGTCCATCGAGCTGAAGGGCAGGGAGCTCGGCTTCGACCTGACGGGTACCGGTGACAAGGACCTCGTCGCCCGCATCACCGCACGCGTGAAGGCGCTGGAGCTCGCCGGTCACACCTTCGAGGCGGCCGACGCGTCTTTCGAGCTGCTGCTCGTCGAGGAGGTCGAGGGCCGGCGCCCGTCGTACTTCGAGGTCGAGTCGTGGCGGGTCATCACCGAGTCCAACCCGGCCGGGGAGGCCGCGTCGGAGGCGACGGTGAAGCTGCGCGCGGGCGGTGAGCGGATCGTGATGACCGGTGAGGGCAACGGCCCGGTGAACGCCCTTGACGCGGCGCTGCGCCAGGCGATCGGCCAGGCGTACCCGCAGGTCTCCAAGCTCGAGCTGATCGACTACAAGGTGCGGATCCTCGACCAGGGCCACGGCACCGACGCGGTGACCCGGGTACTCATCGAGACCGCCGACGACGAGTCGTCGTGGGTGACGGTCGGCGTCGGCCACAACGTCGTCGAGGCGTCGTGGGCGGCGCTCCTCGACGCCGTCACATACGGCCTGCGGCGCGTGCTCAGCTAGCCGCCTCGACGGTGACACAGACGTCGACCAGCCGCGAGCGCAGCTTCGACCCGCGCTCGGCGAAGCCCCGCTGCGCGGACAGGTAGGCGGCCTTCCCCTCGGCCGTCTCGATCCGGACCGGCTCCACGCCCAGGCGGCTGAAGTCGTACGGTGACGCGCGCATGTCGAGCTGGCGCACCTCGTACGCCAGCTCGAAGCAGTCGGCCACCAGCTCCGAGGCGGTGAACGGCGCGAGCGTGTACGCCCACCGGTACAGGTCCATGGTGGCGTGCAGGCATCCCGGCTGCTCGAAGGCCGCCTCCGTGGCGCGGGTCGGCTGGACGACGTTGAGAGCCCGCGCCGGCTCGGTGAAGAAGCGGTACGCGTCGAAGTGCGTACACGTCACCCGGTGCGACTCCACCACCTGGTCCGTGCCCCGGCTGCCGAGCCGCAGCGGGTACGCCGGGTGCCGCACGGCTGCGGCAGGCTCGCGGTAGACCATCGCCCACTCGTGCAGCCCGAAGCACCCCAGGTGCGGGGGACGCTCCCCGGTCGCGGACAGCAGCCGCCTGATCGAGGCCACCTGCCTGCGTCGAGACGGCTCGACGGCGAGGTCGACCCGCGCGCCGCCGCCCGTGACGACATACCCGCGGACGCTGTGGAAGTCGGAGGCGGCGCTCCCGGCGAGCTCCACACCGATCCCCGGGTGCCAGCGCCGCAGCGCGGCCGGCCGGTACGCGTAGTACGTGAACAGGAAGTCGTCGATCGGATGCGCGATCGCGCGCCCACGACGGTACAGGTACGGCCCCACGTAGCGGTCGACACGCGCCTCGTGCGCCGACCGACGCGCCCGCCACGCCGTCTCGTCCAGCCTCTGCACCGCATCATCGTAGATCCGGCTCGTGCGGGCTCCCGCCACCGCACGGGTAGGCTTCTGCGTCGTGAAGATCGCGCGGTTCACTGCAGGCGACGAGCCGGTGTACGGCCTGGTGGGCGGCACCGAGGGCGACGAGATCGTCGCGTCGGTCGTCGGTGATCCGCTGTACCAGGGCATCGAGCTGACCGGGGAGCAGTACTCCCTCGCCGACGTACGCCTGCTCGCCCCGGTGATCCCGAGAAGCAAGGTCGTCGGCGTCGGCCGCAACTACGCCGCCCACGCGGCGGAGCTGGGCCACGACGTGCCGAGCGAGCCGCTCGTCTTCCTCAAGCCCAACACGTCGGTGATCGGGCCGCTCGACCCCATCGTGTACCCCTCGCTGTCCAGCAACGTCCACTACGAGGGCGAGCTCGCCGTCGTGATCGGCCGGATCTGCCGCGACGTTCCCGCCGCCCGAGCCGGCGACGTGATCTTCGGCTACACCGTCGCCAACGACGTGACCGCCCGCGACCTGCAGGAGAAGGACGGGCAGTGGGCCCGGGCCAAGGGCTTCGACTCGTTCTGCCCCCTCGGGCCCTGGATCGAGACCGACCTGGACCCGAGTGACCTCCAGATCACGACGACGCTCAACGGCGAGCCGCGGCAGAACAGTACGACGGGCCTGATGCTCAACGCCGTCCCTGCGCTGGTCGCGTACATCTCGTCGTTCATGACCCTGCTGCCAGGCGACGTGATCGCCACCGGCACCCCTGAAGGAGTCGGCCCGATGAAGCCGGGCGACGAGGTCTCGGTCAGCGTGAGCGGCATCGGGACCCTGACCAACCGGGTGGTCGACCGTGACTGACGCGCCGGTCGAGGTGCTGGGAGACCTGGCGCCTAGCCAGGTCCGGCTGCGGTTCCCCCCGTCACCGACCGGGTCCCTGCACCTCGGCAACGTTCGCAGCGCGTTGTTCAACTGGGCCTTCGCGCGCCACTTCGGCGGGACGCTCGTGCTGCGGATCGAGGACACCGACGAGGCTCGCAACACCGAGGCCGGGCTCGCATCGGTGCTGGACTCCCTGCACTGGCTCGGGATCGACTACGACGAGGGGCCGGAGGTCGGCGGCCCGTTCGAGCCGTACATCCAGTCCCAGCGCCTGCGGACGTACGCCGACGTCGCCTCCCGGCTGCGCGACGCGCACCTCGCGTACGACTGCTACTGCACCCAGGTGGAGCTGGACGAGCGCCGCGAGCAGGCGCGTCGCGAGGGCGGCAGCACCGGCTACGACGGCCACTGCCGCGACCTCACCGCCGACCAGGTCGCCGCGTACGAGGCGGAGGGGCGGACGTCGGTCCTGCGCTTCCGGATGCCGGACGCCCCGATCGTCTTCGATGACCTGGTCCGAGGGCCGATCACATTCCAGGCCGCCCACGTGCCCGACTATGTTCTCGTCCGTCCCAACGGCCATCCGCTGTACACCCTGGTCAACCCGGTCGACGACGCGCTCATGGAGGTCACGCACGTCCTGCGCGGGGAGGACCTGCTCTCGTCGACCCCGCGGCAGATCGCCCTGTACGAGGCGTTGGCCCAGCTGGGCATCGGCAATGGGCCTCCCCGCTTCGGCCACCTCCCGATGGTGATGGGGGAGGGCAACAAGCGGCTCTCGAAGCGCGACAACGTATCCGGGCTCGACATGTACATCGAGCGCGGCTTCCTGCCCGAGGGCGTCCTCAACTACCTCGCCCTGCTCGGCTGGGGGATCGCCGACGACCGCGACGTCTTCTCGATGGCCGAGATGATCGAGGCGTTCGACATCCGGCGCGTCAACCCCAACGCCGCGCGGTTCGACCTGAAGAAGTGCGAGTCGATCAATGCCGCGCACCTGCGCGCGCTGCCCACGACAGAGCTCGCCGAGCGGATCGTGCCGTTCCTGCAGCGCGCCAAGCTGATCGGCGACGAGCCGACCGATGACGAACAGCGCCTGCTGGATGCCGTCGCGCCGCTGATCCAGGAGCGCATGACGACCTTGGGGGAGGTTGTCGACATGGCCGGCTTCCTGTTCGTCGCCGAGGCCGACTTCCTCGTCGACCCCGACGACGCAGCGAAGCTGCTCGACCCCGAGGGTCGGCGTGTGGTGCAGGCGTCGTACGACGCGCTGAGTGGCCTGTCGGCGTGGGACACCGCCACCATCGAGACGGCGCTGCGGACCGCTCTCGTCGACGACATGGGGCTCAAGCCACGCAACGCGTTCGGGCCGGTGCGGGTAGCGGTGACCGGCCGGCGCATCTCACCGCCGCTCTTCGAGTCGCTGGAGCTGCTGGGGTCCGAGCGGTCGCTCGCCCGGCTCGCTGCCGCCGCGACCGGGTAGTCGCGCAGGTGGCGCAGCCGACGCAGGTCGTGGCGTACCACCGGCAGCTGTCGTGGCGCCCGGGCATGTGGTGGCGACTGTTCCTGTCCGTCGTGCTCGGCGGGCTCGGCCTGGTCGTGATGTCGATCGTGAGCGCCGTGCTCGTCCTGGCCGGGGCCTCGGTGCTCGGGTACTCCTTCCGGCTCGACACGTCCGACGGCATCGACGCCGGTGAGATGCTGACCGCCAACCTCGGCCTGGCTCTGCTCATCCCCCTGGCGGCCGGGCTGATCAAGGCCGTGTACTCCGTTCCGCTGAGATGGCTGTGGTCCAACCGGCCGGGCCTGCGGTGGCCTCGGCTGGCCCAGGCTGCCGGGGTGTCGGCCGTGGTGTGGTCGCCGTTCCTTGTCCTCGGCAGTATCGCAGCGGCCGCGTCGAGGTCGTCACCCCCCGGACGCGGACTGGTCTGGTTCCTCGTCGTCGTGGTCCTCACCACACCGTTGCAGGCGGCCGGTGAGGAGTGCCTGTTCCGAGGACTCCTGCTGCAGGCGCTCGGTGCCACGAGGCTCTCGACCTGGGCGTGCTGCCTGACCAGTGGCGTGCTGTTCGCGGTCGCCCATCTGCAGTTCGCGCCGGCCCTGTTCGCCGATCGGCTGCTGCTCGGGCTGGTGCTGGCCTACCTCGCGATCCGCACCGGTGGGCTCGAAGCCGGGATCGCCATCCACGCGGTGAAGAACCTCGCCGTCCTGATCCCCGCCGGCCTGCTCGGGAGCGTCTCCGACGCCCTCGACCCGCACGGCGTCAGCTGGCTCCCGCTGATCGTCGACGTCGTCCTGCTGGCGATCGCGGTGTCCTGGATCCTGGCCCTGGCGGCGCGGCGCGACAGGCACCACCGGCCCGACCTGACCGACGGGTCCTCGCCGGCCGCGGCACCGGCGTCGTAGGCGTCGGTGCCCTGACGGCCGGCCCTGTGGACGGCGTCGCAGGCCGACACGCCGGGTCTCAGCAGACCGTCAGATAGCCGTCTCGGCGGCGCCCGCGTACTAGCGTGCGATGATCCGACGCGCTGCAGGAGGAGCCCCGATGGTCCGGTCCGCCGAGCAGACGGCCGTCACCGCGAGTGATGTCGACCGCATGCACCAGCTGGTTCACCGCCGCAGACGGCTGTCCGAGCGGCACCCGTCGCTGTACCCGCTCGCCGTCTGGGTGAGCCGCTGCCGCAGGCGGTTGCAGTGGCTGCGGAGCGACGAGGTATGGGCGGTGCGGCGCACGCCTCCCGCCGACATGCCGGTACGGGTCAAGGCCCACCGCTCACTGCTGTTGCGGCAGCTCGGCGACTCCGAGATGTACCTGCAGCACAACAAGGTGACCAACCTGCGCCTCGCCGCAGCCCGCCTCGACGGCGTGCAGATACGACCCGGTGAGACGCTGTCCTTCAACAAGCTGGTCGGCAACTGCACGCGCAGACGCGGGTACGTCGAGGGGATGCGGCTCTCGAACGGCGAGGCGGTGCCGGGGGTCGGTGGCGGGATCTGCCAGCTCGCGAACCTGCTCTACTGGATGGCGATGCACTCGGCCCTTACCGTGACGGAGCGGTCGGAGCACTCGTTCGACCCGTTCCCCGACAACGGCAGAGTGCTGCCGTGGGGAACCGGCTGCAGCATCGTCTACAACTATGTCGACCTGCAGCTCCGCAACGACACGGAGTCGACCTTCGAGCTGCGTGTCGGCGTGGGGGACCGCTACCTCGAGGGGGAGCTGCGTGCTGACCGCGAGCAGCCGACGTCATTCAAGGTGTTCGCCCGCGACGAGCGGTTCTATCGCCTCGGCGCCGAGTACTTCCGCGCGAATGAGATCTGGCGGACGGTGATCGACCGGCGTACCGGGAACACGGTCGGCGAGGAGCTGCTCCGGCGCAACTGCGCACTGGTCAAGTACGTCCCGGCCAACGTGGATGTCGTCGAGCTCACGGTGCCGGAGCGGGGCCTCGCCGAGGACCCGCGCGCAGCCGCCGACTCGCTGCCGAAGGTGACACCGGGCACGTCCTAGGTGCGCTTTTGGCGGCTGCCTACCGCTCCGGTATTGTCGGCCGTCGGCATTCGTGAGTGTCGTGCCATTGGGGTATGGGGTAATTGGCAGCCCGACTGGTTCTGGTCCAGTTAGTCTAGGTTCGAGTCCTAGTACCCCAGCGACTGGGCGGTCCCGGAGCGATCCGGGGTCGGTCGGTCACGTTGATGGCCCCGTTGTGTAGTGGCCTAGCACGCCGCCCTCTCAAGGCGGTAGCGCGGGTTCGAATCCCGTCGGGGCTACGACGAGAGGAGCCTCCGGCCTGCGAGAAGCAGGCCGGAGGCTCCTTCTCTCTGCCCACGATTCGCTCGCTGCGACCGCGACACGCACATGTCCGATTCCCGCCAGTACATCGCGCGCGCATGGGATTGAATAGCGCTATGACAACGACGACGTCCGCAGCGGTATCGGACCAGGACCGTTGCTACCGGGCCGTCCTCGGCAAGGACCGCCGCTTCGACGGCGTCTTCTACACCGGGGTACGCACGACCGGTATCTACTGCCGGCCGTCCTGCCCGGCCGTGACGCCGCGACGGTCGAACGTCGCCTTCTACCCGACCGCGGCCGCGGCGCAGGGGGCCGGGTTCCGGGCGTGCCGGCGTTGCCGCCCCGACCTCACACCGGGCTCGCCGGAGTGGGACGTGCACGCCGACGTGGCCGGGCGCGCGATGCGGATGATCTCCGACGGCGTCGTCGAGCGCGAGGGTGTCCCGGGTCTGGCCGCCCGCGCCGGCTACACCCCCCGCCACCTGAGCCGCGTCCTCACGTCGGAGCTGGGTGCCGGCCCCCTCGCGCTCGCTCGAGCGCAGCGTGCGCATACCGCGCGCCTCCTCATCGAGACGACCGATCTCGGCATCGCCGACGTCGCGTTCGCAGCGGGGTTCGCGAGCGTGCGCCAGTTCAACGCGACGATCCGCGAGGTGTACGCCGCGACGCCGTCGGAGCTTCGGGCGGCCCGTCGACGCCGGGGCTCCTCGGCCGGCGATGCCGCGGGTGCGATCACCGTCTCGCTGCCGGTCCGGGCACCCTTCGACTTCAGGTCCCTGCTCGGCTTCTTCACCGAGCGCGCGGTCGCGGGTGTCGAGGCCTGCGAGCAGGGGTCGTACGCACGCACGCTGCGCTTGCCGTACGGCTCGGGCCGGGTGCGGCTCACGCCGACGAGCGACCGCGTCGAATGCCGGCTGGAGCTGGCCGACCTGCGCGACCTGGCCGCCGCCGTGGAGCGATGCCGGCGCATGCTCGACCTCGATGCCGACCCCGTCGTGATCGACGAGCACCTCGGCTCCGACGAGCTGTTGCGACCGCTGGTGACCCGTCACCCCGGTATGCGCGTCCCCGGCCACGTCGACGGCTTCGAGGTCGCCGTTCGTGCCGTGGTCGGACAGCAGATCTCGGTTGCCGGAGCGCGCACGATCTTGTCCCGGCTGGTGAGGGTGTACGGCGACGAGGTCGACGCGGGCGCGCCGCTGGGTTGGCTCTTCCCGACAGCGGCCGCGATCGCCGCGGCCGACCCGGAGACCCTCCCGATGCCGAGAGCGCGGGCGCGAGCGCTGGTCGGGCTGGCCGCCGCGGTGGCCGAGGGCCGGGTCGTCCTCGACCGGAGCGCCGACCGCGCCGAGGTACGTGCCTCATTGCTGGCGTTGCCGGGGGTCGGCCCGTGGACCGCCGACTACATCGCGTTACGGGCCCTCGGCGATCCTGACGTCTTCCTGCCGACCGATCTGGGCATCCGGCGGGGGCTCGCCCGACTGGGCCTTCCCGAGCCGGCTGACCAGCGAGACGCGGCGTGGAGACCGTGGCGGTCCTACGCGCTGATGCATCTATGGAGCACATCGAACGAGGAGAGTGGAGCATGACGACGTCCGTACTGGTGATGGAGTCCCCCGTCGGGCCGATGCGGCTGACGGCCGACGACGAGGTCTTGCTCGAGGTCATGTTCGCGGACCCCGACACGGCACCGACCGATCCCGGCGAACCCCTCACGCCTCTGCTCAGCGAGGCTCGACGGCAGCTGCAGGGCTACTTCTCGGGACGCGTGCGCACCTTCGACCTCCCGGTGGCACGACGTGGCACGGCCTTCCAGCAGCGGGTCTGGTCCGAGCTCGAGAAGATCCCGTACGGGACCACCTCGTCGTACGGCGAGATCGCCGCCCGGCTGGGCCTCCCGATGGGCGCGTCGCGGGCAGTAGGGACCGCCAACGGGTCCAACCCCATCGCGATCGTCGTGCCCTGCCACCGCGTCATCGGGGCGAACGGGAAGCTGGTGGGGTACGCCGCGGGGCTGGAGCGCAAGAAGTACCTGCTCGATCTCGAGTCCGCCACCGACGGCCGCCCAGCCCTCTTCGGCTGACCCCCGAGGAGTCCGTATTCCCGTCACGTACTTCCCGTCGAGGAGTCACTTAGTTCCCACCGAGGAGTCACGTAATTGCCGTCGATGGGTCACGTTGTCCCCGTCGAGGGCTCACGTAGTCCCCGCGAGGGGTCACCAAGCTCCGCCGGACGGGTCCAAGGCTTTGCAGGCACTTCCCTCAGCCCGCGAGAAGTCAGGAGGTTCCCGCCGAGGGGCGGTTAGTTCGGAACTTCCTGGCCCGTCAGCGGGAAGGAGCTGACCCCTCGGTGGGAACCTCTTGACCCCTCACTGGGAAGTACTTGACCCTTCGGCGGAAAGCAGTTTCCCCCTCGATGGGAATTATGTGACCCCTCGATGGGGATTATGTGACTCCTCGGCGGAGGGGTCAGTCGCCGGTACGGCGCAGGGACTCCGTCAGCCGCTCGGCTGCGGCCATGACCGCGGGGGCGTGCATCCGGCCCGGCTGCCGGGTCATGCGCTCGAGCGGACCGGAGACGGAGATCGCGGCGATCACCTTGCCCGAGGGCGACCGGACGCCGGCCGACACGGACGCGACGCCGGGCTCGCGTTCGCCTACGCTCTGCGCCCATCCCCGGCGCCGGATGCTTGCCAGCGTCGCGGCGTTGTACGCGGCCCCGTTGAGGCCGCGATGCAGGCGGTCGGGCTCCTCCCAGGCGAGCAGGATGTGGGCCGCGGAACCGGCGAGCATGCTCAGCTGGCTGCCGACAGGGATTGAGTCGCGCAGGCCGGACGGCCGCTCGGCGGCCGCCACGCAGACGCGCGCGTCGCCCTGGCGACGAAACAGCTGCGCCGACTCCCCGGTGATGTCGCGCAGCCTCGCCAGGACCGGACCGGCAGCGGCGAGCAGGCGGTCCTCACCAGCGGCGGCCGACAGCTCGCCCAGTCGCGGGCCGAGCATGAAGCGGCCCTGGATGTCGCGCGCGACCAGCCGATGGTGTTCGAGAGCCACGGCGAGGCGATGGGCCGTCGGTCGGGCGAGGCCGGTAGCCGTCACGAGTCCGGCGAGTGTCGCTGGTCCGGACTCGAGCGCGGAGAGCACGGCGGCGGCTTTGTCGAGCACTCCGACTCCGCTAGTGTTGTCCATAGTACGATACTGACGTCTCAGATACTGATATGCAAGTCAGGAGTGCAATGTCGCCGAGTTCCTCGTCGCCCGCGCTGACGCTGGCGGAGAAGGTCTGGTCCGACCATGTCGTGCGTAGCGCCGACAACGAGCCCGACCTGCTGTACATCGACCTGCACCTCGTGCACGAGGTGACCAGCCCGCAGGCGTTCGACGGCCTCCGGCTGGCCGGTCGAAGGGTACGTCGCCCCGACCTCACCCTCGCCACCGAGGACCACAACATCCCGACCATCGACGTGGACAAGCCCATCGCCGACCCGGTGTCGCGCGCGCAGGTCGAGGCGCTGCGCGCCAACTGTGACGAGTTCGGCATCCGGCTGCACTCCCTCGGCGACGTGGAGCAGGGCATCGTCCACATCATCGGCCCGCAGCTCGGTCTCACCCAGCCCGGGATGACCGTGGTGTGCGGTGACTCCCATACGTCGACCCATGGAGCCTTCGGTGCCCTGGCGTTCGGCATCGGTACCAGCGAGGTCGAGCACGTGCTAGCGACGCAGACCCTGATGCAGGCCCGGCCGAAGACCATGGCCGTCACCGTCAACGGCCGTCTGCCTGTCGGGGTGACGGCCAAGGACCTGGTCCTCACGCTGATCACCCAGCAGACCACCGGAGGCGGCCAGGGGTACGTCGTCGAGTACCGCGGGGAGGCCATCGAGGCGCTCTCGATGGAGGCCCGCATGACCATCTGCAACATGAGCATCGAGTGGGGTGCGAAGGCCGGCCTGATCGCGCCCGACGAGACGACGTTCGAGTACCTGCGCGGTCGGCCCCACGCTCCCTCGGGGGCGGACTGGGATGCCGCGGTGGCGTACTGGCGCACGCTGGTGTCCGATGCCGACGCCCGCTTCGACAAGGAGGTCGTGATCGACGCCGCCTCCGTCACCCCGTTCGTGACGTGGGGAACGAACCCGGGTCAGGGTGTTCCGCTGGGCGGGCGTGTGCCCGACCCCGACGACATCAGCGAGGAGTCCGAACGCATCGCCGCAACGCGAGCGCTCGAGTACATGGCCCTCACCCCTGGTACGGCGATGCGTGACATCGAGGTCGACACCGTCTTCGTCGGCTCGTGCACGAACGGGCGCATCGAGGACCTGCGTGCAGCCGCCGAGGTCGTCGCCGGGCGTCGGATCGCCGACTCCGTACGGATGCTCGTCGTACCGGGCTCGACGAGAGTCCGGTTGCAGGCGGAGCAGGAGGGGCTCGACGTCGTCTTCAAGGAGGCCGGCGCTGAGTGGCGCGGGGCGGGCTGCTCGATGTGCCTGGGCATGAACCCCGACCAGCTTCGCCCGGGCGAGCGCAGCGCCTCGACATCCAACCGCAACTTCGAAGGCAGGCAAGGAAAAGGCGGCCGGACCCACCTCGTGTCACCGCTCGTCGCGGCGGCCACCGCTGTCGCCGGCCACCTGTCGTCACCGGCCGACCTGTAACACCGAGCCACCGGCGGACGGCCGGCGGGAACCGAGGAGATCTCATGGACAAGTTCACCGTCCACACCGGTACAGCTCTCCCGCTTCGGCGCGGGAACGTGGACACCGACCAGATCATCCCCGCCGTGTACCTGAAGCGGATCACGCGGACGGGGTTCGAGGACGGTCTCTTCGCGGCCTGGCGCAACGACCCGGACTTCGTGCTGAACTCCCCGCTGTACAAGGGCGCCACCATCCTGGTCGCCGGGCCGGACTTCGGTACCGGCTCGTCGCGCGAGCATGCCGTCTGGGCCCTGCTCGACTACGGGTTCAAGGTCGTCCTCAGCTCCCGGTTCGGAGACATCTTCCGAGGCAACTCAGGAAAGGCCGGGCTGCTCGCGGCTGTCGTCGAGGAGTCCACGACCGAACGGCTCTGGTCGCTTGTGGATGGGGATCCGGCGACCGAGATCACGATTGACCTTGTACGCAAAGAGGTTCGCGCCGGCGACCTCGTGGAGGCGATCGAGCTCGACGACTACACGCGCTGGCGGCTGCTCGAGGGCCTCGACGACATAGGGATCTCGCTGAGCCATGACGACGACATCGCCGCCTACGAGGCGAGTCGGCCGTCGTTCAAGCCCGTCACGCTGTGACCGCCGCAAACCCTTCATTTCCTGATTACGGCGCCACTTCACCCGCATCATCGGTGAAATCCACGGCAAATAAGGACTCTGAGCACAAATAAGTGCTCCCAGTGGGTGTGTCGACGGCGTCAGCGCTTCTATGATGATTAGCGTCTTTCAGGGGTCGGGCGTGTGCTCGGCAGACCTGGGCTCACGAAAGGGAAAGTCAGTGAACAAGAGCCAACTGATAGAAACCCTGTCTCGCCGGTTCGATGGGAACAGGTCGGCCGCGCGGCATGCCCTGGAGTCCGTCGTCAAGACGATCACCGCGGAAGTGTCGAAGGGCGAGAAGGTCGCCATCACGGGCTTCGGCGCCTTCGAGAGGGTGGTCCGCCCGGCGCGCATGGTGCGGAACCCTCGGACCGGTGAGCGGACCCGGGCGAAGAAGACGGCGGTTCCGAAGTTCAGGGCCGGCGCGGAGCTGAAGGCGTACGTCGCGGGCGACAAGAAGATGCCGAAGGAGACCGCTGCGACCGCGAAGAAGGCAGCGGCAAAGACGGCGACCGCGCGTACGACCACCTCCGCATCGGCACCGACGAAGCGGGCGACGACTACCGCAAAGAAGTCGACGTCGAACTCGAGGACCTCCGGAACGTCAACCGCTGCCAAGAGGTCGGGGACCGCCAGCACGGCCAAGAAGTCAACGTCGAAGGCTGCATCCTCGCCGGCCGCGAAGAAGAGCACCACGAAGTCGACCACGTCGAAGCGCACGACTTCACCGGCGAAGAAGAGCACGTCGGGTACGACGGCGAAGAAGACGACGTCGGGTACGACGGCGAAGAAGACGACGTCGGGTACGACGGCGAAGAAGACGGCGGCAAAGCGCAGCGGGACGTCGACCTCCACGGCCGCCAAGAAGACGACCGCCAAGCGGACGGCCAAGAAGAGCTGAGCCTCAGGCGGGCCGCAGCTCGTCGAGGCCCGCGAGCACTTCCGTCGTCCACGCCCCCACGCCTCGCCGGTACGCGTCGGACAGGTCGGCTGCTGTGTCGACGTCACGGCGCAGCCGGTCGAGGCCCGGACCATCGACTTCCACCATGCCGAGGGCGCGGTGCGCGGCTCGCGACCGCGCGCCGAAGTGAGGCGACCACTCCTGGTCGCGTGCGGCCGCCAGCATCGTCGTTCCCACGCCCCCAGCGTCGGGGACGAACCACCGCCCCGAAGTGGTCCCGGTGAGCGCTCGCGTCAGGTCGACGGGCCGAACCGCCGGAAGGTCGGAGGAGACGGCGGCGACCGGCGCCCCGCCGTCGCCGCGGCGGGCATGGTCTGCCGCGTACCGCAGCGCAGCATTCAGCCCTGCGTTGGGAGCATCGGGGATGACGTCGGCACCGAGCTCGCGAAGCACGTTCCCGACCGGATCGTCGGTGACCACGACGACCCTGCACACCTGCGGGCACGCGACCGCGGCGGTCACGGTGTCTTGTGCAAAGGCGACGGCGAACCGTCGCCGGGTAACCGCGTCGAACCCGGTCAGCCGGCTCTTCGCGATGGTGGTTTGCTTGACAGGAATGAGAAGCGTCCATGCGGGAGAAGTGGTGAGCGACGACATCACCGACGATCTTGCCACCTGCCCGGGGTCCTCGCGGCACCAGCCGGCGCGATCTCGGGTACGGAGGCGACGTCCCTCGCCGGGGCCACGTCGGGCAGGACGAGGTGGAGCTCCGTGACCACGTCCAAGCATGTGCGTAGGGCCGAGCTGGGCTGGGCGATGGGTTTCGTCGTCACGGTCCTGCGGCGCCCGCTCATGGTCTTGACCAGGCGCGACTGGCGTGGTGCGGAGAACCTGCCCGCCAGCGGGGGTTGCGTCGTGGCGGTTAACCACGTTTCGGAGGCCGACCCGATGCCGTTCGCCCACTTCCTGTTCGACAACGGACGCATCCCCCGCTTCCTCGGAAAGGCCGAGGTCTTCAAGGTGCCCGTTGCCGGCCGGATCCTCGCGAGTGCGGGGCAGATCCCGGTGTACCGGCTCTCTGACGATGCCGCGCAGGCTTTCAGCGCTGCCGTCGCGGCCGTCGAGAAGGGTGAGTGCGTCGTCGTGTACCCGGAAGGCACGCTCTCGCGGGACCCGGGGATGTGGCCGATGACCGGCAAGTCCGGTGCGGCACGCATCGCGCTCACCACCAAGTGCCCGGTCATCCCTTGTGCCCAGTGGGGTCCGCAGGAGATCCTCGCTCCGTACGCGCGCCGTCCCAGACTGCTGCCGCGCAAGGTGATGCGGATCACCGCAGGACCGCCGGTCGATCTCGACGACCTGCATGGCCAGGAGATCACGACCCAGCTGCTGGCTATCGCCACCGAGCGCATCATGGCGGCGATCACTGCGCTCCTCGAGGAGATCCGCGGCGAGCAGGCGCCTGTGAAGCGCTTCGACCCGCGAACGGCGGGGGTGTCGGAGATCGGGAACCCCAACAAGCCACGCAAGTACCCCCCGCGCGAGCCACGCCACCGATCCGACCCCGACGGCGGGCCGGCATGAGCAGGGTCGCTGTCTTCGGAGCCGGCTCCTGGGGCACGGCGTTCTCACTCGTCCTGACGGATGCGGGCAACGACGTGACCATGTGGGCCCGTCGCGAGGAGCTGAGCGACACCATCAACGCCCGGCACGAGAACACCGACTACATGCCGGGAATCGCCTTGGCGGACTCGATCCGCGCGACCCACGACCCTCAGGAGGCGCTCGCCGACGCTTCGGTGGTGGCTCTGGCCGTGCCGTCGCAGACGTTGCGCGCCAACCTGGAGCACTGGGCCGAGTACATCCCCGAGGGCGCCGTCGTGATGAGCCTCATGAAAGGCGTCGAGGTCGGCACGGCCAAGCGCATGAGCGAGGTGATCGAGGACGTCGCCGGGATCGGAGCCGACCGCGTCGCCGTGCTCACCGGTCCCAACCTGTCGCGCGAGATCGCCAGCCGGCAGCCGGCCGCGTCGGTCATCGCCTGTGCGGACGAGGCGGTCGCCGAGGGTCTGCAGACGCGTTGCCACACACCGGCGTTCCGCCCCTACACCAACACCGACGTGGTCGGCTGCGAGCTCGGCGGAGCCGCCAAGAACGTCATCGCGCTCGCCGTCGGCATGGCGGTCGGGCTCGGGTTCGGCGGGAACGCGACGGCGACGGTGATCACCCGCGGACTCGCGGAAATCGCCCGCCTCGGCACGGCACTTGGAGCGGACCCGTACACGTTCTCGGGACTTGCCGGCCTGGGAGATCTCGTCGCGACCTGCTCGTCACCGCTGTCGCGGAACCGGTCGTTCGGCGAGAAGCTGGGTCAGGGGCAGAGCGTCGAGGAGGTAGCCGCGTCGACGCGGCAGGTCGCAGAAGGCGTACGGTCGTGCGAGTCCATCCGTGACCTTGCTCTGCGCAGCGGTGTCGAGATGCCGATCGTCGAAGCGGTGGCCTCGCTCGTACGCGGCGAGATGGGGCCGCAGGAGATGCTGTCGCGACTGATCTCCCGCGCGGCCAAGCCTGAACGGGCCTGAGCGCCTCACCCCGGCTGCGCCCCCGGTACAGCGTCCAGCGCCGAGCTGAGATCGCTCCACAGGTCGTCCACGTCCTCGATGCCGACGCTGAGGCGGACCAGGCTCTCGGGGATCGTCGTCGGCTCACTGGCCCAGCGCCGGCGACGTTCGAGAGACGACTCGACGCCGCCGAGACTGGTCGCGTGTACCCACACCTTGGTCGACCTCACCGCCAGATCGGCTGCATCGGCCCCTCCGGCGACCTCGATCGCGACGATCGCTCCGAAGCCGGGATAGCGCACGCGCGCGACGTTGCGGTGAGCGCCGAGGCGGCGTACGAGCTCCTGCGCATTGGCTGTCGAGCGCTCGATCCGCAGGTGCAGGGTGCGCAGGCCGCGAAGGGCCAGCCAGGCCTCCAGGGTGCCGGGAAGGGAGCCGATGGTGCGACGGCGGCTGTCGACGGCCCGCCAGATGTCGTCGTCGGCCGTGACGACGACCCCGAGCATCGCATCGGAGTGCCCGGCGATGAACTTCGTGGCCGAATGGACGACGACGTCGGCGCCGAGGCTGAGCGGTTGCTGGACGAGCGGCGTGGCGAACGTGTTGTCCACGACCGTACGCACCCCGGCCTCTCGGGCCGCGGTGCAGAGGGCCGCGATGTCGGCGACCTCGAGGGCGGGGTTCGTGGGGGACTCGATCCAGAGCAGTGCCACCTCGTCGGTCAGTGCCCGCGTCACCTGGTCCGTGTCGTCGATGTCGACGAGCACCACGTTGACCAGCCCACGTTGCTCCAGCGACGCCAGCTGGACGAGCGTGCCCTGGTAGCAGTGCCTGGCCGCGACGACGGTCTCGCCCGGCGCCACCAGGTCGAGCACGGTGGCGACCGCCGCCATCCCGCTGGCGAAGCTCAGGGCCCGACCGCCCTCGAGCTGCCCGAGCACCGACTCCAGCGCCTCCCACGTCTCGTTGCCGTACCGGCCGTACTCCATCTCGCCGCCCGCCACGTACGTGGAGGCCATCACCAGCGGAGGGTTGAGCGGCGCATCCGGTGTCTGCGCGGGGCGGCCCGCCTTGACGGTGACGGTCGCAGGACTCAGCGGTGTGGCGTCGTCGTGTGAAGGCATGCCAGCCATTGTGGAGCAGATAGGCTCCGGCGAATGGAGCCGCCTCCCAAGCCGCGCATCGCCGTCGTGTTCGGCGGCCGCTCGAGTGAGCATGCCGTGTCGTGCGCGACCGCGGCGAGCGTCCTGGAGGTCATCGACACCGACGCGTACGACGTGATCCCGATCGGCATCACCGTCGAGGGCAAGTGGGTGCTCGAGTCGGGCGACGCCGAGCGTCTCGCGCTCACCGCCGACCACGTTCCCCAGGTCGACGCGGGCGCCGCAGCGGTACTGGTGAGCAACGACCCCGCCCGCCGTGAGTTCGTGGTGGCCGAGCCCGGACGTCCGCCCGAGGCGCTGGGCTCCGTCGACGTCGTCTTCCCCTTGTTGCACGGTCCGTGGGGCGAGGACGGCACGATCCAAGGCCTGTTCGAGATGGCAGGGATCCGCTATGTCGGGTCGGGCGTGCTCGCCTCTGCAGTGGGAATGGACAAGCACTACATGAAGGTCGTGCTGGCGGCCTCGGGGCTACCGGTCACCCCGTACGTGGTCATCAAGGCACGGGAGTGGGACGTGGACCCGGCAGCGTGTCGGGATGCGGTCGAAGCGCTCTCGTACCCGGTGTTCGTCAAACCCGCCCGAGGCGGGTCGAGCCTCGGCATCTCCCGAGTCGCCGACCGCGACGGGCTCGACGCGGCCGTCGAACTGGCCCGGCAGTTCGATCCGAAGGTGCTCGCCGAGACGGCGGCGGTCGGCGCTCGAGAGCTGGAGTGCGGTGTACTGCAACGCCTCGACGGGGTTCCCGAGGCGAGCGTCGTCGCCGAGATCACCGGGTACGGCGACCACGCGTTCTACGACTTCGCGGCCAAGTACCTCGGCGAGGACGGCGTGACGCTCGAGGTGCCCGCGCACCTGCGACCGGACGTCGCCGCTGAGGTACAGCGGCAGTCGGTCGAGGCCTTCGAGGCCCTCGGCTGCGAGGGACTCGCCCGGGTCGACTTCTTCTTGGGCCGCGACGGCCGGCTGACCGTCAACGAGATCAACACCATGCCGGGCTTCACCCCGTCGTCGATGTACCCGCGCATGTGGGCCGAGACCGGGCTCGGCTACCGCGAGCTCGTCGAGCGGCTGGTGGCGCTCGCCGCTCAGCGCTCCACCGGCCTGCGCTGACCCGCCCACCGGGCGCGTATGTTCGGTCGACTGGGCGCGTATGTTCGGTCGACTGGGCGCGTATGTTCGGTCGACTGGGCGCGTATGTCGGCTCGACTGGGCGCGTATGTCGGCTCGACTGGGTCAAGTCGTCACTGGACGGCACTTCCGATCCCGCGAGCCAACGTTTGTGCCCGCTCGACCGAACTTTTGCGCCCGCTGGACCGAACTTTTGAGCCCTCTGGGCCGCACTCTTGTGACCTCTCGAGCGGACTCTTGTGAGCTCTCGGCCGGACTCTTACGAGCAGGGCTTGAGGAGGCGCGTCGTCCGGGCGACGGCTCCCGCGACGTCGGCGAGCGCGTCGGCCTGCGGCGCGTACGCGTCGGGCACGCTCACCTCGACGTACACCGACCGGCCGATGGTCGTGAAGTCGAGCGTGCCCTGCACAGGCGACGTCACGGACACCGCCTTTCCGTGCTGGGTGGCGAGCCACCCGACGTGGTCGATCTCGAAGCAGTACGACGTCGGCCGCAGCGCTGCTGGCCGGGGTACGCCGCAGCGCAGCACCACGGCCGGATCGCCCCAGGCGCCGGCCAGTGCGTCGGCCGGGGTGACGTCTCGACGCTCCTTGCCGGCCACGTGCTGTGGAAGGGCGGCGACAAGCCGCGAGCACTGTGCCCGGACGGACCCGGTCACGGGCGGGCCTGTTATGTGCACCGGCCCCGGCCCACCGCCGCATCCGGCGAGCAGGGCGGCAGACATGACGACGCCTCCGGCGCCCACGATCGCGGGCGGGAGGCGTCTGCTGCGTACGGGCGGTCGGTTCAGATATGCACCACAGGGCAGGTAAGGGTGCGGGTGATCCCGTCGATGGACTGGACCTTCGCCACGACCAGCTTGCCGAGCTCGTCGACGTTGCGCGCCTCGGCGCGAACGATCACGTCGTAGGGGCCGGTGACATCCTCCGCGAGCGTCACGCCGCTGATCTCGGCAATCGACGACGCGACATCGGCTGCCTTCCCGACCTCTGTCTGGATGAGGATGTAGGCCTGAACGACCACTGGGCGAACCTCCTGGAGAATTGAGCGGCCCGGTGACGGGGTGTGTTCACGGTACCGCCAGGTTAGGTTGTCACGAAACGACCGCGCACGGAAGTTGCGGCAGATGAGGGGGTGTCGATGTCGCTCGGACTGTCCGGGACGGTCGGGGACGCGGGCGAGTTCGCGGTGGTCGACGCGGTGACCGCGAGGTTCGCGCAAGGGGCACACGTCGACGTCGGACCGGGAGACGATGCGGCCGTCGTCGCGGTCCCGGGCGGCGAGGTCGTGGCGTCGCTGGACATGCTCGTCCAGAACCGCCACTTCCGGCTGGACTGGTCGAACGCCGAAGACGTGGGCCACAAGGCCGCCGCGGAGAACCTCTCCGACATCAACGCCATGGGCGGTACGGCAACGGCCCTGCTCGTCGGCCTCGGGGCCCCGTCCGAGCTGGCGACGTCGTGGGCGCTCCAGTTCGCCGACGGACTCGCTGCAGAGGCTTCCGAGGTCGGCGCCAGCGTGGTCGGCGGCGACCTGACGGCCGCCGACCTGGTCACCATCGCGATCACCGCATTGGGCATCTGCGAGCACGGCGTCGTACGCCGCTCCGGCGCGCGCTCGGGGGACGTCGTCGCGCTCGCTGGCCGGGTGGGCTGGGCCGCCGCCGGTTTCGCCGTGCTGGCCCGCGGGTTCCGGTCGCCGCGAGCCGTCGTCGAGGCGCACCGCCAGCCGCACCCGCCGTACAATGCCGGGCCGCAGGCCGCCCGGCTCGGCGCGACCGCGATGATCGACGTCAGCGACGGGTTGCTCCAGGATCTGGGCCACATCGCCGCAGCGAGCTCGGTCGCGATCGACATCAGCTCGCAACGCCTCGAGGTCGCGGACCCGCTGCGCGCGGTCGGTGCGGCGCTGGGCGTCGACCCGATGAGCTTCGTCCTCACCGGTGGCGACGACTACTGCCTCGCCGCCACGTTCCCCTCCGGTACCGAGCTACCCGGCGAGTGGCGCGAGATCGGGACGGTCACCGAGACGGGGGAGCCGGGCACCGTGACCGTCGACGGCGCCGAGTACGAGCAGCCTGGCGGCCACCAGCACTTCCGCTGACGCGGTGCCGTACGTCCGGGTAGGAGAGCCCAGACCTTCCCGACGGCTCGGGCACGTGTCCGGTCGGGCTCACGGTCTGCGAGCGGCGACGAGAGCCCGGACGTCGTCCAGGGGAAGACCCTCACGGGCGTGCCCGGCGTGGCCGTGCATGGTGGGAGAGCCGGACAAGGCGTTGAGGACCGCCTCCTCGCTCGACTCGACCACGGCGGCGAACAGGTCGTTGAGCTCCGCGCCGACGAGACCGGCGCCGCTCAGCCGGCCACCGCGCGCTTGCGGACGCAGTCCGGTGGCCGCGCAGACGAAGATCTCGCCGCTGCCGTTGGAGGCGTACGACCCGGCCCGCGCCAGCCCGAGACCCACCCTCCGGGCCAGCCGCGCGCACGACGCCCCCTCGAGCGGTGCGTCGGTCACGACGACCCCGATACAGGACCCGGCCGGGTCGGGCTCGGGGTACGGGTCAGGGTGGAGCAGTCGTCCGGCCGGGATCCCGTCGATCGTCAGCCGGCTGCGGTCGCCGAAGTTCGCCAGCAGGAGGACGCCGACGGTGTACCCCTCCGGGGTCACCCGCGATGCCGTGCCGATACCGCCCTTGAAACCCAGGCACGACATGCCGGTGCCGGCACCGACGCTGCCCTCCTCGCAGCGCCCAGCGCCCGCCGACGCCCCAGAGCCGCGGTCCACGCGGACTCGACGTCGTCTCTCGTCACTTGCATCCGCGCGGCGTTGCTGAGGTAGGAGTCGTCGCACTCGGCGACCACGGGTATGACCACGTCGTCGCCGACCTCGGGGTGGGCCTGAACCATGAGCTCGCATGCCGCGTCGTAGACGCGCCCGAGCTGCATCGTCGACGTCAGCAGGACCGGCGTCTCGAGCAGGCCCCATTCGGCCGCGGTGATGAACCCGGTGCACTCGCCCGCGCCGTTCAGGACCGCGCCTCCGAACGGCACCGGGCGGCGGTAGGCGTCCTCGGCCACGCAGATCACGGTGACGCCGGTACGCGCGATGCCTCGCCCGTCGGGGGGCGGCGCCTCGTCGCGGATCAGCGTCGTGTGTCCCACCCCAACACCGGCGACGTCACCGACGGAGTTCGTCGGCCCCGGGGGCAGCACTCCGATCGTCACGCCGAGGTCTCGGATGCGCGTCATCCCTGCATCCTGGCAGAGTGGCGGCCATGCCTGCTCCGCCCTCGCACCCGGTCGTCGTCTGGTCGCCCGACACCCGTCTGCACCACCCGGACGCCGAGATCTGGGTAGGCGTGCGCACCGACGGGACGGAGCTGCCGGAGCGCGTCGACCGCATCGTCGAGGCCACGTCGAAAGAGGGATGGGACCTGGTCGAGGCCGTCCCTCACGGCGACGACGCGCTGCTCGAGGTCCATGACCGGGACCTGCTCGACCACCTCCGGACGGTTCACGACACCTGGATGCGCTCGGGGATCCCGGAGCTCGTGGGGCAGGACAAGGTGGTGCCGTACATGTTCGCCACCGCGGCGATGCTGGGGGCACTCCCGGGCCGCAGGCCGACGGCCGTACACGCGCTCGCCGGCTGGTACTGCTACGACACCATGACGCTCGTCGGCCCGGGCACCTGGCCCGCGGCGCGTGCCGCCGCCGACTGCGCGCTCACCGCCGTGGACCTCGTCACGGCCGGCCGCGCGGCGGCATACGCCGTGTGTCGCCCGCCCGGCCACCACGTCACCCGCAACGGCTACGGCGGCTCGTGCTACCTGAACAACGCGGCGGCCGCCGCCCAGGCGCTTCGTCGCAACGGGCACGACCGGGTTGCGATCGTCGACGTGGACGCACACCACGGCAACGGGACCGCCTCGATCTTCTACGAGCGTCCCGACGTCTTCTACGGCTCCGTCCACGTCGACCCGGGCGCGGGCTGGTTCCCGCACGTCGTCGGCTTCGCGGACGAGACCGGCAGGGGTGACGGCGCGGGCACGACCCTTCACCTGCCGCTGGAGCCCGGAGCGGGCGACGACGTGTGGGTGGCGGCGGTCGAACGGCTCGCGGAGGCGGTGGCCGCCCACGGTGCCTCCGCCCTAGTCGTCTCCCTGGGCGTCGACGCCGCCGTCGACGACCCCGAGTCGCCGCTGTGCGTCACGCACGTCGGGTACGCCTCGGCCGGAGGCCTCCTTGCGGGCCTGGGGCTGCCTTCGGTCCTGGTCCAGGAGGGCGGGTACCACCTCGACTCCCTCGGTGGCCTGGTGACCGCGTTCGTGAAGCCGTTCGCCGGCAGCCGCTAGGTCGGTACGTCTGGGCCCACGCCGTACGCCGGACCTCTCGCGCCGAGCGTCGGACCCGCGCACCGTCCGCCCGACGTCGCGCTCGCCGAGGCGGACGCCGCCCTCGGGCCGGAGGTTAGGGTGCTGACAGCCGAACCACTCCACCGAGACCCAGCCGAAGGTTGTCCGGATCCGTGACGCACTCTCCCGAGATCGCCCTGCTGCTGCGGTGGTGCGACCTCACGCTCACCGGTCTGGGAGCGGCGCGCGAGGAGATCGACGCCCTCAACGTGTACCCCGTGCCGGATGGCGACACCGGCACGAACCTGTACCTGACGTTCGAGGCGGCGCGCACGGCCCTGGTCGAGAGCCGGCCGGTGTCTCTTGTGGAGGCGCTGTCGGTCTTCGCGAAGGGCGCCCTGGTCGGGGCCCGCGGCAACTCGGGCGTCATCTTGTCCCAGCTGCTGCGAGCCGGTGCCGACCAGCTGCTGCGAGGAGACCCACACGAGCCCGGTCGGCTGCTCGCCGACACGATCACGCGGGCGGCGCGGGCCGCCTACGCCGCGGTCGCCGTGCCGGTCGAGGGGACGATCTTGTCGGTCGCCGGTGCGGCCTCCGATGCTGCCCAGCAAGCCCTGGCCGACGCACCGCAGGAGCTCGCCGGGCAGATGGCCCACGTCATCACTGCCGCCGCGGCCGCGGCCCGGGAAGCGTTGCAGCGAACCCCCGACCAGCTGGAGACCCTGCGGCTGGCCGGCGTGGTCGATGCGGGTGGTCGGGGTCTGTGCGTCGTGTTCGACGCCGCCCAGGAGGCCTTCACCGGCAGGCGGCCCGCGGTGAGCCCCTCCCGGCGGCCGCGGCCGTTGCCGAGCCCGGTCGCTCCCTTCGCCGGCCTGCAGACGCCCACGGGACCCGGGTACGAGGTGATGTACCTGCTCGATGCCGAGGAGGCCGCCGTCAACGATCTGCGCCGTACTCTCGGCGGGCTGGGTGAGTCGCTGGTCGTCGTCGGCGGCGATGGCCTGTGGAACGTCCACGTCCACGTCGACGACGTCGGCGCCGCGGTCGAAGCCGGGATCGAGGCCGGCCGGCCGTATCGAGTGCGGGTGACTCATCTGGCGGAGCACCACGAGGCCACGGGGCGGTGTGGCACGCCCGGTTCGCCGCCTGAGGCGCACCGGCGGGGGGTGGTCGCGGTCAGTGCGGGGCGCGGCCTGGCCGAGCTGTTCGCCGAAGCCGGCGCCGCCGTCGTCGAAGCCGGCCCAGGCCGTCGTTGCTCGACGGGCGACATCCTCGAGGCGATTCACGCGACTCGGAGCGACTCGGTCATCATCTTGCCCAATGACGGGGCCACGGTGGCAGTCGCCGAGGCCGCGGCCCGGGCGGCCCGCGACCTGGGCGTACGGGCGGCGGTCATCCCCTCGCGTGCGCAGGTACAGGGTCTGGCCGCGATCGCCGTACACGAGCCGGGCCGCTCGTTCGACGACGATGTCGTCCACATGACGTCGGCCGCTGGTCATGCGCGTGACGGCGCCGTGACGGTGGCACTGCGCGACGCGATGACATCGGCCGGGCCCTGCCGCGAGGGCGATGTGCTCGGCGTCGTGGGCGGTGACTTCGCGATCGTCGGCGACGACCTGACGCAGACTGCCATCGGTGTCGTCGAGCGGCTCCTCAGTGCGGGCGGGGAGATGTTGACGCTCGTCTCCGGGGCAGGCGCCGATGCCGACCTGGTACGCCGGGTCATCTCCCACGTCGAGGACACCCGGCCGATGGTCGACGTCGTCCTGTATGCCGGAGGCCAGGATCGGTACCCACTGCTCATGGGGGTGGAGTGATGGCGACGCCGGTGACCCGGCTCGACAAGGTACTCGGAGGGACCTCGGCCAGGGCCCTCGCGAAGGCGTTCGAGATCACCACGGTGGCCGACCTGCTCGGGCACTACCCCCGTCGCCTCGCCGACAGGGGACGGCTCACCGACCTGGCCGACCTGCAGGTCGGCGAGCACGTCACCGTGCTGGCCAAGACGGTGAGCGTCCAGGTCGGCAGCTACCGGCCGAAGGGCGGCGGCCGGCGGGCGGCCCGGACCGAGGTCGTGGTGACGGACGGTCAACGGCAGCTCGCGATGACGTTCTTCCGGCAGCCGTGGCGCAGTGGCCAGCTGGCGCCGGGGACCGTGGCCTGGTTCAGCGGCAAGGTCGCCGTCTTCAAGGGCCGCCGCGAGCTCCAGTCACCGACGTGCGAGATCTTGGGCACGGGAGCCGGGCTCGAGGAGTTCCAGGGCGAGGAGAAGCAGCGGTGGTGGCCGGTATACCCGGCCACGTCGTCGGTGTCGTCGAAGCTGATCCACGACTGCGTGGACCTCGTCCTCGACCAGCTCGACCCCGTGCCCGACCCGCTTCCCCCTGCCGTCCGCCTGCGGCACGGGCTGCTGTCGTACGACGAGGCGCTGCGCCTGATCCACCGGGCGACAGACCCGGCCGACTGGGAGGAGGCCCGTCGTCGGCTGCGGTTCGACGAGGCCTTCGTCCTCCAGACGGTGCTGGCACAGCGGCGTCAGCTGATGACCTCGCTCCCCGCCACGCCCCGGCCGGCACGAGGTGACGGCCTGCGGGCGCGGTTCGACCGTTCGCTCCCGTTCACCTTGACCGACGGACAGGAGGAGGTGGGCCGCCAGATCGAGGCCGACCTGGGGCGGTCGCATCCGATGCACCGGTTACTCCAGGGGGAGGTCGGTTCCGGCAAGACCGTCGTGGCACTGCGGGCGATGCTTCAGGTCGTCGACTCCTCCGGACAGGCCGCGCTCCTGGCTCCGACGGAGGTCCTCGCCGCTCAGCACTACCGCTCGATCCTCTCGCTCCTCGGCTCTCTGGCCGACGCCGGCATGCTCGGCGGCGACGAGGACGCAACCCGGGTCGTACTCCTCACCGGCTCGACGTCCGCGGCCCGGCGCAGGCAGGTGCTGCTCGACGCCGCCTCGGGTGCCGCAGGCATCGTCGTCGGCACTCACGCACTCCTCGAGGACGTGGTGCAGTTCGCCGAGCTGGGTATGGTCGTCGTCGACGAGCAGCATCGGTTCGGAGTCGAGCAGCGGGCGGCCCTGACGGAGAAGGCGGGGTTCACGCCGCCCCATGTCCTCGTGATGACCGCGACCCCGATTCCGAGGACAGTCGCCATGACGGTCTTCGGCGACCTCGACGTGTCGACACTTCGCGAGCTCCCGGCGGGCCGAGCGGTGATCCAGACGACGGTGGTGCCTGCAGCCGAGCGACCGGAGTGGCTCGACCGTGCCTGGCAGCGGGTACGGGAGGACGTCTCGCGCGGCCATCAGGTGTACGTCGTCTGTCCCCGGATCGGCGGCGAGCCGGAGTCCACGATGATCGAGCCACCCCCGGACGACGACTCGACCCCGCGCCGACCCCCTAAAGCGGTGGCCGATGTCGCCGCCGAGCTCCTCGAGGGGCCGCTGGCGGGGCTGCGCGTGTTCGTCCTGCACGGCCGGCTGCCCGGGGACGAGAAGGACGAGGTGATGCGCCGGTTCGCCGCCGGGGACGTCGACGTCCTGGTGGCCACGACCGTGATCGAGGTCGGTGTCGACGTGCCCAACGCCTCCCTCATGGTCGTGATGGACGCCGAGCGGTTCGGCGTCTCCCAACTGCACCAGCTGCGTGGACGCGTCGGCCGGGGCTCGGTGCCCGGCCTCTGCCTGCTCGTCACCGAGGCGCCGGAGGGCTCGGGCTCCCGGGCGCGGCTCGACGGCGTCGCGGCCACGTCCGACGGGTTCGTGCTGGCCAAGCTCGACCTGGAGAGCCGCCGGGAGGGCGACGTCCTCGGTGCGACCCAGTCGGGCCGCCGGTCGAGTCTGCGGTTGCTGTCTGTCCTGCGCGACGAGGACGTGATCTCGGCGGCTCGAGCCGCGGCAGACGAGATCGTCTCGACCGATCCGCTGCTGGAGCGCCACCCGCAGCTCGCCGCGGCCGTCGAGCAGCTCGTGGCGACCGAGCGGGCGGACTACCTGGAGAAGTCGTGAGGGCCTCAGAGCCGATCTTCTGACCTCCCCGTTTGGTCGAGGTCTATCCCTGGTGACCTGGCCTTCTGCGATTGTGAGCCAAGACAGAACACGCTCTGACCTGCGGCCATGGAAACCCGGTTCAGAGGGTGGCACCTAGCTGGTGGAGGCGTACTGTCGCTTGAGCGGGAGAAGGGAGTTCTCGGTGAGCGAAACGCCACGGCACGAGGACCCCGTAGGACGGGTGATTTCGGGCGGTGTCGGTGCGACTGACCGGGAAGAAGCTCGCCGACAGACTGACCACATCGTGAAGCAGCAGAAGCGGATGTCCTCGAGACTTGTCGTTGCGCTGCTCTGCTCGCTGTGGCTGGTCGCCGCAATCGCCATTGTCGCTGCTCTCGTCCGCATCGTGACTGTTGTGCTTTGACGCTGCGAGGGCCGCTCAGGGGCCCTTCCCTCGGGTCGACCAGCGTGTCACCGCGCCGGTGCACCACTTTCCAGTCGCCACCCTCGCGCCGGTAGACCTGGGTGGCGCGCAAGGTGTACGTCCGGGGCTCCCCGTCGACGGAGACCTGCAAGTGCTCGTAGCCGACCGTGTACGCCATGTCGCCGCTGGCGTCGGCGGCGATGAGCTCGAAGGAGTATCCCTTGGCGTCGGAGAAGCTGTCCTCCAGCAACGTGAAGAGATCGTCGACCTCCGCACGCCCGACCGCCGTCTTCCACGCCCCGAAGACGTGACCGGCTCGTTGCGGGACCAGATGAGCCTGCGAGGGGTGGCCTCGCCCCTGTGGAGTGCCGTCTCCGCGTCCATCAGCTGAGCGTCCACCCAGGCCAAGAAGTCATCACGTTCGCTCCTTCGTGAAGTGAAGTGCCTGTCGGTTCCCGTTGGCAAGAAGCGAGCTGCTCCGGTAGGTCGGGGCGGTCCGTGCCGACAAGATCTGAGCGTGAGGCAGCGGGAACGACCTCTGCCGGAACGACCTGCACTTCGCAGCGTTCGGTGACGGCGCGATGGGTGCGACAGGCTGCCGAGGCTGGCTACAGTGGGGACGGACCCCGACGCAGGCTGGTCAAGGCGTTCTACGTCGGGGACCTTTCTACTGGGCTGGCAGCCCGGGCGGCCGGCCGAGTAGCTCCACTGGAGTCGATACCCAGGCTGGCAGGCTTACCCCGTTACGCGCACCGGAGCACCGCTCCTCAGGACCGCGCGGCACGGGCGGTCTCCACCTACGTGCCACAGTGGTGCGGTGGAGACGTCAGAGGTGGTAGCGCGCTGTGCGGGCTCGACAGGACCCGCGTGAGCCCCCGCATCGTGTCCGGATCGGCGGGTGGGCGCCGACTGCGCACTCCGTCCGGTGCCGGCACCCGTCCGACGTCGGACCGGGTCAAGGAGGCGTTGTTCTCCGCCCTCGAGGCGCAGCTGGGCACGCTGGCAGGGCGTCGTTTCCTCGACGTCTTCGCGGGCTCGGGGGCCATCGGCCTGGAAGCGCGTTCCCGTGGCGCGTCGCAGGTCACGCTGATGGAGCGCGACCCGGCTGCAGCAAGTCTCATCCGGGCGAACGCGAACACGCTCGGACTGGACCAGGTGACGGTGGTCGCCGGGTCGGCCGGCTCAGCGGCGGCCCGGGCGCCGGAGGGTGGCGGCTACGACGTCTGCTTCCTCGACCCTCCGTATGCGACGAGCCCGTCGCAGCTCAGCTCCCTGCTGGTCACCCTCGACCAGTCCGGGTGGCTCGACGCGGGTGCTCTGGTCGTCCTCGAGCGGTCACGCCGCGACGGTGAGTGGAGCTGGCCGGAAGGCTTCGAACACCTGCGCTCGAAGAGGTACGGCGAGACGATGCTCTGGTACGGTCGCGTGCTCGCGAGCTGAGTCCACTCCCGTCGCCTCCCATGTCACCGGCCCAGCAAGGTCCCGAGAAGCCGGACCCGAGAAGCGCGCGCCCGGACGCCAAACCGCCGGAGGCCGAACCAACAGCCTCGCTCAGCACTACGCTGCGACAGCAACCCCACTGCCATACAAGGAGAGCCGAATGCGCACAGCCGTCTGCCCCGGCTCCTTCGACCCGGTCACGAACGGCCATGTCGACATCGTGTCGCGTGCCTCGGTCCTCTTCGACGAGCTGGTCGTCGCTGTCCTCGTCAACGAGTCCAAGAGGGGGGCGTTCCCGGTCGAGGAGCGCATCGCGATGCTCGACGAGGCGGTCGAGGAGGCAGGTTTGCTCAACGTCCGAACGGTGGCCTTCGAGGGCCTCCTCGTCGACTTCTGCCGAGCTCAGGAGGCGACCGTCATCGTCAAGGGGCTCCGCGCGTCGACAGACTTCGACTACGAGCTCCCGATGGCGCAAATGAACCGGTCGCTGTCAGGGGTCGACACGCTGCTGGTGCCGACCAGCGCGACGTGGTCGTTCGTGTCATCGAGCCTGGTCAAGGAGGTGGCCGGGTTCGGCGGCGACGTGACCGGGCTCGTACCGGCTGGCGTTGCCGCGCGGCTGCGCCGGCTGGGGCCACGCTGAGCCGCGTCCCGCAACCCACTCGCCTCGCCCCGGACGCACGCCGCGATTTGAGCGGAGTATTACCGACCCGTTACGCTAACGTGCGGTCTCCGTAACGGGGACCGTTGATCTGCTGGGCCTACCGGAAGTTAGTGCGATGCGTCTCGACCCGCGTTCGCCGCTCGTCATCAACACCCACGAGCTCGGACGACGCCCGGGTTCGATGCGTACCCTCGAGCTCTCCGTACCGGCCCCTGAAGATCTCGGCATCGAGCTCATCGGTGTCCCTGCCGGATCGCCGGTCGAGGTGGAGCTGCGCCTCGAGGCGGTCATGGAAGGGGTGCTTGCGTCCGGCCGGGCGTGGGTGACGCTGTCGGGGGAGTGCGCACGGTGCCTGGAGCCGCTCGAGGACGACCTCGAGGTGACGCTGCAGGAGCTGTACGTCTATCCCGAGAGCGACGCGGAGGAGGACGAGGCCAGCCGACTCGAGGGCGAGCTGCTCGACCTGGAGCCGGTGCTGAGGGACGCGGTGGTGCTCGCACTGCCGTTCCGGCCGGTATGCACCCCGGACTGTCCAGGGCTGTGCCTCGAGTGCGGCGCACGGCTGCAGGACGACCCGGGCCATGCTCACGAGGAGAGCGTCGACCCACGGTGGGCCGCGCTCTCGACACTGACCACCAACGCTGCCGACGGTTCCGTCGGCTCGGACGAGGAGTAATTGTGGCTGTCCCCAAGCGGAAGATGTCGCGGAGCAACACGCGCCACCGCCGTTCACAGTGGAAGGCTGCCGCACCCTCCCTGGTGACCTGCGCCAACCCGGCCTGTCTGTCCAAGCACCTCCCGCACCGGGCGTGCCCTCAGTGCGGCCAGTACGGCGCCCGGGCCGACCGCCGTCAGGTCCTCTAGCCCGGAGCCGCCGTGCAGGATGCCGAGCTGACGCCCGCCCGGGCGGAGCTGTGCGCCGAGCTGGGCGTACCGGGGCTCGACGCGGACCTGCTCCACCGTGCCCTGACTCATCGGTCGTTCGCGTACGAGAACGGCGGTCTGCCCACCAACGAGAGGCTCGAGTTCCTCGGTGACTCCGTCCTCGGCGTGGTCGTCACCGAGGCGCTGTACCGGGCACACCCCGACCTCTCCGAAGGACGGCTCGCCAAGCTTCGGGCCGCCGTGGTCAACGCCCGCGCCCTCGCCGACGTCGCGCGCACGCTCGGGCTCGGCTCCCACATCCTGCTCGGCCGCGGCGAGGAGTCGACCGGTGGCCGCGACAAGTCGTCCATCCTGTCCGACACCGTGGAGGCCGTAATCGGGGCCATCTACCTCGACCAGGGCTTCACGGTCGCGGGCGAGGTAGTGCACCGACTGTTCGACCCGTTGATGGCCGCTGCCGCCGATCTGGGCGCCGGACTCGACTGGAAGACCAGCCTGCAGGAGCTCGCGGCCGATCTCGGCCTGGGCGTCCCCGAGTACATCCTCGAAGACAGCGGCCCCGACCACGAGAAGACGTTCGTCGCCCAGGTCCGGGTCGGCGACAGCGTGTACGGGCACGGCACCGGCCGCTCGAAGAAGGAGGCCGAGCAGCAGGCCGCCGAGACCGGCTGGCGCGCCATCCGGGCCGACGACCCGCTGAAGGCCGCCGCTGCGTCGCGCGACGTCGACGGGTACGTCGTCTTCGACGCACCTCACGTGCTCTGACCTGCCGTTGCCCGAGCTACCCGAGGTCGAGGTCGTCCGGCGAGGACTCGAGCGGTACGTCGTCGGGGCGACTGTCGAGCGCGTCCGGGTCCTGCACCCGCGGCCACTGCGGCGACACCTTGCCGGGCCGGCCGACTTCGCTACCCGTCTGACCGGCCGCCGGATCGTCGCCACCCGGCGGAGGGGCAAGTACCTGTGGCTCGCGCTCGACTCGGGCGACGCGGTACTGGGCCACCTGGGCATGAGCGGCCAGCTCCTCGTCGTGCCACGCGCAGCTCCCCCCGAGCGGCATCTCCGCGTCGTGCTGGAGCTCGACGACGGCCTCGACCTGCGGTTCGCCGACCAGAGGATGTTCGGGGGGCTCTTCATCTCGGCGGACGGCGCCGACCTGCCGCCGGAGATCGCCCACATCGCCCGCGACCCGCTCGACCCCGCGTTCGACGAGGTCGTGTTCGAGGCGGCGGTCCACCGCAGGAGGACCGGGGTCAAGCGGGCGCTCCTGGACCAGTCCCTGATCTCCGGCGTGGGCAACATCTACGCGGACGAGGCGCTGTGGGCGGCTCGCCTGCACTATGCCCGCCCGACCGAGACGTTGCGGCGTACGGAGCTCCGTCGGCTGCTGTACGAGGTCCGGGCCGTCATGACCCGTGCCCTCGACCAGGGCGGGACATCCTTCGACGCGCTGTACGTCAACGTCAACGGCGAGTCCGGCTACTTCGACCGATCCCTGGCGGTGTACGGGCAGGAGGGGCGGCCGTGCCCCCGCTGCGGCACCCCGATCCGTCGCGACGCGTTCATGAACCGGTCGTCGTACACCTGCCCGAGATGCCAGCCGAGGCCGCGCCGGGCCCGCTGGTAGGCAGGCTTCAGCCGTTGCCTGGCGCCGGGCGGCGCGCCAGCTCGGCGGTGATCTCGGGAGGCACGTGGCCGTCGGCGTCGATCGGGGTCCAGAGTTCGCTGCGGAGCCACTCCGACCCGCAGCCCGTACAGACGAAGACCGCCGCGCGATCTCCGACTGCCCCGACCGCCACCGACTCCTCGGTACGCGTCCACACGCAGACCGACTGACACGGTTCCGCGGCGAGGACTCGGGCACCTGGAAGCGGCTCGCTCATGGGCCTAGTGTGCCCGCCCCCGTGGCTGCCGGCTCCGGCATTCGCGCGCTCGCGCCCGGCGCCCGAAAGGACCCCGACCTGCAGGTCGAAGTTGACCCGAACCTCCTCAAGTGTCACCCTGGAGACAGCAGCAGCGAACCTCTTCGCCGGCTCCCGGCGCATCGCGCCGAGGCTTCACGCCGGCGTCCTCCCCCCGCTGCGCGACACAACCTGGCTCTTGGAGGGCATTCATGGCAAAGGCTCTGCTCGGGTACATGGGCGGTGACGCCCGCCTGATGGAGGAGAACCGCCGGCTGCGTCGCCGACTTGCGGATCTCGAAGCCGTGGTCTTGCGGCTGCAGGCCGAGAACGACGCCCTGGCAGCGCGCCTGCATGACGGCGAGCTGCTCGTCGTACCGGACGACATCCGCGCTCGGGTGACCGCTTCCGCCTGACGGCGGACTTCCGACCCGGCTGGTGAAGGCACCGGCCGGGGTCCGGCCGTGCCTTCGGCGTGGTGCAGCCGTCGATGTCAGTGTGCACGGTTAGTGTCGAGGCGAGTCTTCCCCGGCCCGATACGGCGACGAGCGCCTGGCGAAGGAGCACCGCTTGCACCTCAAGACGCTGACGCTGCGCGGCTTCAAGTCGTTCGCCTCGTCCACGACGTTGCGGCTCGAGCCGGGCATCACCTGCATCGTCGGGCCTAACGGCTCCGGCAAGTCCAACGTGGTGGATGCGCTGGCCTGGGTGATGGGCGAGCAGGGAGCGCGCAGCCTGCGCGGCGGCAAGATGGAAGACGTCATCTTCGCCGGCACGTCGGTACGCCCGCCGCTGGGTCGCGCCGAGGTGCTGCTGACGATCGACAACTCCGATGGGGCGCTGCCGATCGACTATGCCGAGGTGACGATATCGCGCACGATGTTCCGCAACGGCGGGTCGGACTACGCCATCAACGGGCAGGTGTGCAGGCTTCTCGACGTCCAGGAGTTGCTCAGCGACTCCGGCATTGGGCGCGAGATGCACGTCATCGTCGGACAGGGACAGCTCGACGACATCCTCCGCGCCTCGCCTGAGGAGCGGCGCGGGTTCATCGAAGAGGCCGCGGGCGTCCTCAAGCACCGCAGACGCAAGGAGAAGGCGGTCCGCAAGCTCGACGCGACCGAGGGCAACCTGACGCGGCTCGCAGACCTGCTCGGCGAGATCCGCCGGCAGCTCAAACCCCTCGGGCGGCAGGCAGAGGTGGCTCGACGGGCCTCGACCGTGCAGGTGGAGGCCCGCGACGCACGCGCCCGGCTGCTCGCCGACGACGTCGTCGCCCTGCAGCAGGCGCTGGCAGCGGAGCTCGCGGACGAGGAGGCTTTGGTGGCGCGGCGTCACCACACCGAGACCGAGCTGGCAGCCGCGAGGACCGTCGAGCTGGAGCTGGAAGTCGCCCTCAGCTCCGATGCGCCGCTGCTCGCCGTCGCCCAGGAGACCTGGTTCGCCCTGGCGGGGCTGCGTGAACGGGTCAGGGCCACGGCCGGCCTCGCCGCCGAGCGCGCCCGGAACACCGCGGACGATCCCGGTGACCTTCCCTCCATGCGGGACCCCGAGGAGCTGCAGGCCGAGGCGGTGCGGTTGCGCGCCGAGGAGGCCGACCTCGCGCGTGACCTCGATAACCGCCGGCAGGCACTGGACGAGGCCATCGCGCTGCGGCAGCTGGACGAGTCCGCCCACGCCGCCGAGGACCGCCGCGTCGCCGAGCTGCTGCGTGCCGCGGGCGACCGCCGGGAGGGACTCGCCCGGCTCAACGGGCAGGTCAACACGCTGCGCAGCCGCGCGGCGGCGGCCGAGGAGGAGATGGGCAGGTTGCACTCGGCTCGCGACGAGGCGGCGACCCGCGCGGAGCGCGCCCGCCGGGACTTCACGACGCTGGAGACCACCATCGCCGGGCTCGATGCCGGCGAGCGGGGGCTGGACGCAGAGTACGAGAGTGCGTGCGCCCTGGTCCATGACATCGACGACCGGCTGGAGAAGCTGCGCTCGCAGGCCCGGGCCGCCGACAGCGAGCGGGGCGCGCTGGCGGCCCGTCTCGACGCGCTCCAGCTCGGCCTCACGGGCCGGGACGGCGTGGGTGCGCTGCTGTCGGCGTCTGCTCCACCGGCCGGCGTGATCGGCTCCCTGGCGTCGCTGATCGGCGTCCGGCACGGGTTCGAGACAGCCATCGCCGTGGCCCTCGGGGCGGCGTCGGACTCGGCGGCCGTGGATGGGCTCGATGCTGCCCTCGACGTGGTCGACTACCTCAAGGAGGCCGATCTCGGCCGGGCGGGGCTCGTGGTCGCCGGTGACGGCTCCGACGACGCAGCCGAACGCGCCGCGTGGCCGCCGCTTCCGGCGGGGGCCGTCTACGCGGTGGACACCGTCGACGCTCCCGCGCGTGTGCGCCCGGCCCTGACCCGGCTGCTTCGCAGAGTCGCGGTCGTCGACGACGTCGTCGCCGGCCGCACCCTCGTCGACGCGCAGCCCGACTGTGTGGCCGTGACCTCCACCGGCGACCTGATCGGCGCCTGGTTCGTCGCGGGAGGCTCGTCGGCGCGGCCGAGCCTCATCGAGGTGCAGGCAGCCGTCGACGAGGTGACCAGGGCGATCGCCGCCGCCGCCGGTGACGCGGAGCGGCTGCGCTTCGAGTTGAGTGCCCTCGATGCCGAGCGCGTCGACGCCCAGGGGCGCGCTGACGTCGCGTTGGCGAAGCTGCACGAGTCCGACGCTGCGATGGCCGCGATCGCCGAGGAGCTCGGGCACCTCGGGTCGCAGGCGAAGGCAGCGGCCGCCGAGGCCGCCCGCATCGACGCCGCCATCACCGCGGTCGGCGAGGCCAGGACGGCCGATCTCTCCGGCCTGGCCGACCTCGAGCTGCGCCTCTCTGCGGCCGACGCCGGCACCGACTCCGAGCCCGACGTCGCCGAGCTCGAGCGGCTGGCGGAGGCTGCCCGGTCCGCACGGCAGCGCGAGACCGAGGTCAGGCTGTCCCTGCGTACCGCCGAGGAGCGCAGCCGCGCGCTGCACGGGCGAGCCGAGGCGTTGGAGCGCTCTGCCGAGCTCGAGCGGGCGGCACACGAGCGCGCCCGGGTCCGGCAGGAGAGGCGGCGTCGGGAGCACCGCGCGGCGGTATCCGTCGGAAAGGCCGCCGAGATCGTGCTCACCCGCCTCGAGAGCTCGGTCGCCTCCGCCCAGGAGCGGCGGACCGAGGTCGAGGGCTCGCGTGCTCAGCGCGAGGCCGAGCTTGCCGCTCGCCGGGCACGCGTGCGCGAGCTCGAGGCCGAGCACGCGGCTCTCACCGACAGCGTGCACCGCGACGACCTCCTCCGTGCCGAGCACCGGCTGCGGATCGAGCAGCTCGAGCAGCGCGCGCTCGACGAGCTCGGCCTCGACCTCGACACGCTCGTCGCCGACTTCGGACCCCACCAGCCCGTACCCGCCGGTCGGCCCGCACCGGACGACGACCCCGACGTCGTGGTCGAGGCGCGCCCGTACGTCCGCGAGGAGCAGCAGCGCCGGCTTCAGGTCCGCCGAGCGGGCCCTGGCTCAGCTCGGACGGATCAACCCGCTCGCACTCGAGGAGTTCGACGCGCTCGAGGAGCGGCACCGCTTCCTCAGCGAGCAGCTCGACGACCTCAAGAAGACCCGACGCGACCTCCTGGAGATCGTGCGCGAGGTCGACTCGCGGGTACAGGAGGTGTTCGCCGCGGCGTACGCCGACGTCGCCCGCGAGTTCGCGGCGCTGTTCACACGGCTGTTCCCTGGCGGCGAGGGGAGCCTCGAGCTGACCGACCCCGACGACCTGCTGTCGACGGGGATCGAGGTCTCGGCCCGGCCCGCCGGCAAGAAGATCAAGCGCCTGTCGCTGCTGTCGGGCGGGGAGCGCTCGCTGGTAGCCGTGACCTTCTTGCTCGCCCTCTTCCGCGCCCGGCCGTCGCCGTTCTACATCCTCGACGAGGTTGAGGCGGCTCTCGACGACACCAACCTCGGTCGGCTCCTGGACGTCTACGAGGAGCTGCGCGAGGCGTCGCAGCTCGTGGTCATCACGCACCAGAAGCGGACGATGGAGGTGGCCGACGCCCTGTACGGGGTCTCGATGCGCGGTGACGGGGTCTCCGCGCTGGTGAGCTCCCGTCTGCGGGAGCGCGAGCCGGCCTGATCCTCCGGTGTCGCCGGCCTCACCGGCTCGGGTGCGTGAAGCCCGGCGAGGTTACGTCCGTCACAGTTACCGCCAATCACCGGCATCGGCCTCGCTGCCCACCGTCGGCGTGTAACGATTGAAGGAGAGGCGCGAGCACGCAGCCGCGCCCAGCATCCCACCTCCGAGAGAATGTCTTCCTCATGCTGCTCATCGCCTTCGCCCTGCTGGTCATCGTCGCCGTCGCCGGTCTGGTCACCGCCTACGTCGCGTTCCCCCACCGCGGGCAGGCGATCCCCCACGCCGCCTGGCTGTCCGACGCGATGGTGAAGGCCTCCGACAAGCTCCGCCCCTGACCGTCTCACCGGCCGGCTCCTCGGCCGTCTGCAAGGATGACTGACCGTGCTTGAGTTCGTGTACATCGCCGTCGGCCTGATCGTCGTCGGCCTGGCCCTGATCGTCGGCCTGGTCAGCACCAGGACCCGACGGCGCCCGCCCGCCGCTCCGCCGACCCGTCCCGCGCCGGACCTGCGTACCGGCACCGGGACGACCGACGAGACCGAGACCTCGGCCGGCCGGCCGTCAGGCGCTACCGCGGTCACGCTTCCCGACGACATCGCGGTGGAGGACTCCGCCGCGTCGGTCGTCATCGAACGCCCCGAGCCCGCGGCCGGTCGCCTGCAGCGGCTCCGCGCCCGGCTCGCCCGGTCGCAGTCGACCCTGGGACGGGCTCTGCTCGCCCTGCTGTCTCGTGACCGCCTCGACGAGGAGACCTGGGAGGAGATCGAGGACACCCTCCTGGCCGCCGACGTTGGCGTCGCTCCGACCCAGGAGCTCGTCGAACGGCTTCGCAACCGGGTACGGGTCGAGGGTGCGTCCGGCGCCCAGGCCTCGGCGCTGCTGCGTGAGGAGCTCGTGGCGATGCTCGACCCGGCCCTGGACCGCGACCTCCACGCGGACCGGCTCGAGGGCAAGCCCGGCGTGGTGATGGTCGTCGGTGTGAACGGCGTCGGGAAGACGACGACGGTCGGCAAGATCGCGCGACTGCTGGTGGCCCAGGACAAGGACGTGCTGCTGGGAGCCGCGGACACGTTCCGGGCCGCCGCCGCCGACCAGCTGCAGACGTGGGGCGAGCGCGTCGGCGTGCCGACCGTGCGCGGCGCGGAAGGTGCCGACCCGGCCAGCGTGGCGTTCGAGGCGACACGCGCGGGCGTCGAGCAGGAGGTCGACACCGTCCTCATCGACACCGCCGGACGCTTGCACACCAAGACCGGCCTGATGGACGAGCTTGGCAAGATGAAGCGCGTCGTGGAAAAGCAGGCGCTGGTCGACGAGGTGCTCCTCGTCATCGACGCGACCACGGGGCAGAACGGCCTCACCCAGGCGAGGATCTTCGCCGAGGTGGTCGACGTCACCGGCATCGTCCTCACCAAACTCGACGGCACGGCGAAGGGCGGCATCGTGATCGCCGTCCAGCGCGAGCTCAAGGTGCCCGTGAAGCTGGTAGGGCTCGGCGAAGGGGCCGACGACCTCGCCCCGTTCGAGGTGGACGCCTTCGTCGACGCGCTGCTGGGCTCGAGCTGAGCCGACGCGTCACGTGACGGCGGGTGCGGTCGACTTCGTTACCGAAGTCCCGGTGGCCGGTGACCTCGACGTCTCCTGGATCCACGGGTCGCCTCCCGGGCGAGGCAACCTCGACCCGCCGCTGCAGGTGCACGCGTACGACGAGCACACGTACGTGCTCCGGCAGAGCAAGGCGCTGAGCTACGAGGCGCCGTTCCTGTACCTGATGTTCGGCAACCAGCGGGCCGTGCTCTTCGACACCGGGGCCACCGCCAGCCCGGACCGGTTCCCGCTGCGCGAGACCGTCGACCGACTGGTGCGCCAATGGCTCGCCGCCAACCCGCGAGCGTCGTACGGCCTCGTCGTCGCGCACACCCACGGACACGGCGACCACGTCGCGGGCGACGGCCAGTTCTCGTCGCGTCCGTCGACGACCATCGTCGGCACGGACCTCGACGCGGTGCGCCGGTTCTTCGGCTTCAACGACTGGCCGAAGGACCGAGTGGAGTTCGACCTAGGCGGCCGGGTGCTCGAGGTGAGCGCCGTGCCGGGCCACCACCGCGCCTCGATCGCCGTGTACGACCCGTGGACCGGCTGGCTGCTCACCGGGGACACCGTGTACCCGGGTCGGCTCTACGTCGAGGACATGCCCGCGTTCGTCCGAAGCCTCGACCGGCTGGTGGACACCACCGCCCGGCAGCAGGTCACCGCGGTGCTGGGCTGCCATATCGAGATGAGCCGGCGGCCCGGGCACGACTACCCGATCGGCTGCACCTACCAGCCGAACGAGCACCCGCTTGCGATGAGCGCGCATCGGCTGACGGCAATACGCGATGCGGCCGTCTCGGTGGCCGACCGGCCGGGACCGCACCGGTACGACGACTTCACCATCTTCAACGGCCCGTGCACTCCAGAGGTCGTCCGGCAACTGGCCCGAATGACCTGGGGGCTGATCCGGGACCTGGTCGTGGGCGGCCGACACGCCTGAACGCCGGCCGAAGGGCGCCCGCTCTTGCTACGAGGCGACTTCCTCGGCGGGCGTCATCGCCCACCGGACGGTACGGGTGAACAGCTCGCCTGCGGCGCGTCCCGCGACCGCCTCGGTCACCGGCAGGTAGGGCAGCCACAGCGGCAGCCGCGCCCAGACCGGCAACAGGCCGACGGCGGCCGCACCGAGGGCCGGGTACGCCGGTCGGAAGACGAGCGGTACGGGCGGGTTCAGGAGCATGAACCGGGCCGCCGAGCGGGCCTCGGGCGTGCCGGCGAGCTCCGGGCGGTACGCGGCGAGCTGGTCGCGCAGCTCGTCAACCGTGGCCGGCGGCGCGACGACCCCCAGCGCCTCGGCGACCCGTGCGGTGTCCGCGACGTACCCGTCGCAGGCGGCTGCGTCGAGCGGCTCGGCCCCGTAGCGCTGGTAGGCGCGTAGGAAGCTGTCGACCTCGACGAGATGCACCCACTTGAGCAGGTGCGGGTCCGACGCGGAGTACGGCCGGCCGTCCGGAGCGATCCCCGTGACCCTGGTGTGGATCTTCTGGATCCGGGCGATCATCGCCTCCGCGTCGGCGGCCGACCCGAAGGTGGTCACGGCGAGGAAGTGCCCGGTGCGCTGCAGGCGCCCCCACGGGTCGCCCCGGTATCCCGAGTGCGCCGCGACCCCCGCCATCGCGAGCGGGTGCAGGGACTGAAGCAACAGAGCGCGCAGGCCACCGACGAACATGGCCGCGTCACCGTGCACCTGCCGGATCGGGCGGTCGTCGTCGAACCAGTGCGGGCCGTCGGCGGTCTCGATCCGGTCGCGCCGGCGCGGCCCCTCGGGGCCCGCGACCCACTCGAACAGCTGGTTGCCGAGGCGTCTGCGGAGGAGGTCTGCCAGCGGGGGAGCCATGTCTTCGAGTATGCCCGGTTCACACGGCTGTAACACGCGGCGGTAATCGTCACGCTGTCGCAACACGGGCAGCGCCTCGGCGAAACGTGGCGCCCGCACGCTGGGGGCATCGCACCAGCCCATCCGGCCACCTTCAGACTGACGGACAGACAAGGAACCCACCGATGCATCTCAACACCGGTGACACCGCCTGGGTGCTGATGAGCTCAGCCCTCGTGCTGCTCATGACGCCAGGCCTTGCCTTCTTCTACGGCGGCATGGTCCGCTCCAAGTCGGTGCTCAACATGCTCATGATGAGCATGCTGACGATCGGCATCGTGACCCCGCTATGGGTCCTGTACGGCTTCTCGCTGTCGTTCGGCACCGGTTCCCACTCGAGCGGGCTGATCGGCGACCTCAGCCAGCTGGGCCTCTCCGACACCCTCAAGCTGGGGGCCGTCAACGGAGCGGACTACCCGATCCCGCTTCTCGTCTTCGCCGCCTTCCAGCTGATGTTCGCCGTGATCACGCCAGCGCTGATCAGCGGGGCGATCGCCGACCGCGCCAAGTTCTCGGCCTGGGCCGTGTTCGTCGGCGTGTGGGTCACGATCGTCTACTTCCCGGTCGCGCACTGGGTCTTCGGCTTCGGGGACAAGAACGGCAACGGCGCCGGTTGGCTCGCCCACTGGGGAGTCATCGACTTCGCGGGTGGCACGGCGGTCCACGTCGACGCCGGTGCGGCCGGGCTTGCCCTGGCGATCGTGCTCGGCAAGCGGATCGGCTGGCGTCGCGACCCGATGCGCCCGCACAGCCTGCCGTTCGTCATGCTCGGTGCGGCGCTGCTCTGGTTCGGCTGGTTCGGCTTCAACGCCGGCTCCGCGCTGGGTGCGAACGGCCTGGCGGCGATGGCTTTCATGAACACGCAGACCGCGACGGCGACCGCCATGCTCGGCTGGCTGATCGTGGAGAAGTACCGCGACGGCCACATGACGACGCTGGGGGCGGCGTCCGGAGCGGTCACCGGACTGGTCGCCATCACCCCCTCGTGCTCGGCGCTGACACCGGTCGGCTCGATCCTCCTCGGCCTCGTCGCCGGCGCCATGTGCGCGTACGCCGTCGGGCTCAAGTACCGCTTCGGGTTCGACGACTCGCTGGACGTCGTCGGCGTCCACCTGGTCGGCGGAGCCGTCGGGTCGATCGCCATCGGCTTCCTCGCCGCACCGTCGAGCGCGGCGGGTGCCGCGGGGCTGCTGTACGGCGGTGGCTCCGACGGGGCGGCTCTGCTCGGCAAGCAGACGGTGGCGGTGCTCGCGGTCGGCACCTTCTCGTTCGTGATGGCGTTCATCATCGGCAAGGTCATCGACTCGACGATGGGCTTCCGCATCAGCGAGGACGACGAGGTCACGGGTATCGACCAGGTCGAGCACGCGGAGACGGGGTACGAGCTGCACCAGGGCTTCGGCGGTATGCGCACCGCGCCGGTGGGAGCGGTGGTCGAGGACGACGAGAAGGAGAGGGTGGACGCATGAAGCTCATCACCGCGGTCATCAAGCCGCACAAGCTCGAGGACGTGCGCGCCGCACTCGAGGCGTTCGGCGTCACCGGGATGACCGTCACCGAGGCCAGCGGCTACGGCCGGCAGAAGGGCCACACCGAGGTGTACCGGGGGGCGGAGTACGACATCTCCCTCATCCCGAAGGTACGCCTGGAGGTGGTCGTCGAGACCGCCGAGGTCGACGACATCGTCGGCGTCATCATGAAGAGCGCGCAGACCGGCCGCATCGGCGACGGGAAGGTGTGGGTGACCCCCGTCGAGACGGTGCTGAGGGTGCGCACGGGTGACCGGGACGCCGACGCGATCTGAGGACCGGCGCTCGCGTGCCGCCGCGGCGGACGCCAGGCTGCGCTCACTCTGGGACTCGGCTGCGTCCAGCCTGGAGCTCCCACCCGCGGGCGCGGCGCTGGTCGCCGTGGGCGGCTACGGGCGTGGCGAGCTGTCGCCGCACAGCGACCTCGACGTGGTGCTGCTGGCCGCCGACTCGTACGACGAGCAGCGGCTCGCCAGCCTCGCCGAGCTGATCTGGTACCCCCTCTGGGACGACCATGTCGCTCTCGACCACTCCGTACGGACCGAGAGCGAGCTGCGCTCGGCAGCGTCCGAGGACCTCCGGGTGGCCCTCGGTGTGCTCGACATGAGGCACGTGGCCGGTGACCCGGCGTTGACGCTGGCGGCCCGCAGCACCGTCCTCACGGACTGGCGGCGGGCCGCCAAGCACCGGCTGCCCGAGCTGGCCGGCGCCACCCGTGCCCGGTGGGCACGGGTCGGCGACCTGGCGCACTCCACGACGCCCGATCTCAAGGAGGGCCACGGTGGCCTGCGTGACGTGGCGCTGCTGCGGGCGCTCCTCGCGAGCTGGCTGGTGGACGTGCCCGCGGCGGAGCTCGACCGGCTGGGCGCCGCGCTGCTGGAGGTGCGCGACGCGCTGCAGGAGATCACCGGGAGGCGCACGGACCGGCTGGTGCCCGACTACCTGGCCGAGGTGGCCGAGCGGTGCGGGCATTCCAGCGCCGAGGCCATGCGGTCGTCGCTGCTGACCACCGGGAGAGCGATCGCGCACCTGGCGTCGGTCGCGCTGCGCAACGTCGACTGGATGCTCACCCCCGCCCCCGGGCCCCGTCCGCGCCGCCCGGTCCTGGACACCGTCGCGGCCGGCGTCGGCGCCTACCGGGGGGAGGTCGTGCTGACCCGTCGGGCGCGACCCCAGGAGGACGCGCTGCTCGGCCTGCGGGCCGCCGAGGCGGCGGCGTCGCGCGACCTGGTGCTGACCGACTCCGCCGCCGCCCGGCTGGGCCGCGAGCTGGTCGCCCTCCCGGACCCGTGGCCGGCGGAGGGGCGGGCGTTGCTGGCTCGGCTGCTCGGCTCCGGACCCGCCCTCGTCGACGTGTGGGAGAGCCTGGACCAGTACGGCGTCGTCGAGGCGATGCTGCCGGAGTGGCGACGGGTCCGGCACCTGGCCCCGCAGTCCCCCGTCCACCGCTTCACGGTCGACCGTCATCTCGTCCAGACGTGCGTCGAGGTCGCTGCCGCCGCCTCCCGCGTCGACCGGCCGGACCTCCTCGTGGTCGCGGCGCTGCTGCACGACATCGGCAAGGGGGAGGAGGGTGACCACAGCGAGGTCGGTGAGGTCGTGGCGCGCAAGGTCGCCACGCGTATCGGGTTCCGGCCGCCCGACGTCGAGGTCATCGCCCGGCTGGTGCGGCAGCACCTGACCCTGATCGACGCGGCCACCTCCAGGGACCTCGACGACCCCGACACCGTCGAGATGGTCGCCAGAGCCGTCGGCGACGTGCCGACGCTCGAGCTGCTGGCACTGCTGACGCAGGCCGACGCCGAGGCCACCGGTCCGGCCGCGTGGTCGCCGTGGCGAAGGCAGCTCGTCGACGCGCTGGTCGAGCGTGTCCGGCGTCACCTGGACCTGCGGGCCGCGGGTCCGCGCACGGCCGGCGGTGCCGCTCCGCGCAGGTAGGGTTGGCGCGTGTTCAACACCCTTCAGGATCGCCTTAACGCGACGTTCAAGAACCTGCGCGGCAAGGGCCGGCTCTCCGAGGCCGACATCGACGCCACCTGCCGGGAGATCCGGATCGCGCTGCTCGAGGCCGACGTGGCCCTGCCCGCCGTCCGCGAGTTCATCGCCAGGGTGCGCGAGCGTGCCAAGGGCGCCGAGGTCAGCGAGGCGCTGAACCCGGCCCAGCAGGTCATCAAGATCGTCAACGACGAGCTCATCACGATCCTCGGCGGCGAGACCCGCCGGCTGCGCTTCGCCAAGAACCCGCCGACGGTCATCATGCTCGCCGGCCTGCAGGGGTCGGGCAAGACGACGCTCGCCGGCAAGCTCGGCCGCTGGCTCAAGGAGACCGGGCACAGCCCGCTGCTGGTCGCGGCCGACCTGCAGCGCCCCAACGCGGTCAACCAGCTCGAGGTCGTCGGCGCCCAGGCCGGCGTGGCGGTCTTCGCCCCCGAGCGCGGCAACGGCGTCGGCGACCCGGTGGCGGTGGCTCGGGCGTCCGTCGGCGAGGCGCGGCGCAGGCTGTACGACGTCGTGGTCGTCGACACCGCCGGCCGTCTCGGCATCGACGCCGACCTCATGCAGCAGGCGGCCGACATCCGAGACGCGGTACAGCCCGACGAGATCCTTTTCGTGGTCGACGCGATGATCGGCCAGGACGCCGTGACCACGGCCCAGGCGTTCCTCGACGGCGTCGGGTTCACCGGGGTCGTGCTGTCGAAGCTCGACGGCGACGCCCGCGGCGGCGCCGCCCTGTCGGTCGCGCAGGTGACGGGCCGCCAGGTCATGTTCGCGTCCAACGGCGAGAAGATGACCGACTTCGACGTCTTCCACCCCGATCGGATGGCGTCGCGCATCCTCGGCATGGGCGACATGCTCACCTTGATCGAGCAGGCGGAGAAGGCCTTCGACGCCGACTCGGCCGCCAAGGCGGCCGCCAAGCTTCAGGGCAAGGGCGGCGAGTTCACGCTCGACGACTTCCTGGAGCAGATGCAGGCGGTCCGCAAGATGGGCTCGCTGTCGAAGATCATGGGGATGATCCCCGGGATGGCGCAGTTCCGTGACCAGCTCGAGAACTTCGACGACCGCGAGATCGACCGGATCCAGGCGCTGATCTTGTCGATGACCCCCGCCGAGCGCGCCAACCCCAAGATCATCGACGGCTCCCGCCGGACCCGGATCGCCCGCGGCGCCGGTCGCGCGGTGAGTGACGTCAACTCGCTCGTCGACCGGTTCTTCGAGGCCCGCAAGATGATGATGTCGATGGCGGGCGGCGGCGCCATCCCGGGAATGCCAGGGATGCCCGGGATGGGCGGCAAGCGGGCGAAGGCGCGGCAGCAGGCGGCACCCAAGCGGAGCAAGCGGGGGTCGGGCAACCCCGCGAAGCGCGCGGCACAGGCCTCTGCGGCGACCGTGCAGTCCGCCGAGCCGGCCGCCACGGGTGCCGCCGCCTTCGGCCTCGCCGGCCGCGGTGCCACGCCGGACGCGTCGGGTAAGTCCGGCGGTCGAGCCGACGCCTTCGAGCTCCCGAAGGACCTTCGCGACCTCCTCTGACCGCGACACGCCACGTACGGCCCGGTTCTGTCGGCGTGTAGGCCCGAGATCGACGTCTCGGTGCGAGTGCGAGCGGTCCGGTAGCGTCACCGCCATGCCAACCGGGATGCCGGTGCACCGATGAGTGCCTCCTCGCCCGCCCTGAAAGTCAGCGGGGTGACCCTCCCGTCCGGCGAACATCGTGACCTGTACGTGGTCGACGGCCGGATCCGTACCGAGCCGGTACGGGACGCGGATACCGTCGCCGAGGGTTGGATCGTGCCCGGCCTCGTCGACGCCCACTGCCATATCGGCCTCGACGCCCACGGTGCGGTCCCCGACGAGACCAGCGAGCAGCAGGCGCTCACCGACCGCGACGCGGGGACGCTGCTGGTACGCGACGCGGGCTCCGCCGCCGACACGCGCTGGGTCGACGACCGCGACGACCTGCCGCGGGTGATCCGGGCCGGCCGCCACATCGCCCGGCCCAAGCGCTACATCCGCAACTACGCCCACGAGGTGGAGCCCGACGAGCTCACCGCCTACGTCGTGCAGGAGGCGCTGCGGGGCGACGGGTGGGTCAAGCTGGTCGGTGACTGGATCGACCGCGACGCGGGCGACCTGGCGCCGCTGTGGCCGGCGGACAGCCTCCAGCGGGCGATCGCCGCCGCTCACGACCACGGGGCGCGCCTAACGGCCCATGTCTTCGGCGAGGAGGCCCTGCCGGACCTGCTGGCGGCCGGCATCGACTGCATCGAGCACGGCACCGGCCTCACCGCCGAGCTGATCGCCGACATGGCCGCCCGCGGCGTCGCCCTCGTGCCCACCGTGCGGCAGCTCGAGAACTTCCCCGAGTACGCCTCGGCAGGCGAGGCCCGGTTCCCGGCGTACGCCGCACGGATGCGCGCCCTGTTCGCGCGTCGTCACGAGACGATCCGGGCGGCGTACGAGGCCGGGGTGCCCATCTACGCCGGTACCGACGCCGGCGGCTCGTTGCCGCACGGCCTCATCGCCGACGAGGTGGCGACGCTGGCGGAGTACGGGTTGCCCCCCGCCGACGCGCTCGGTGCGGCGTCGTGGCGGGCGCGGGCATGGCTCGGCGCGCCGGGGTTGCTCGAGGACGGCGACCCGGCCGACTTCGTCGTCTACGACGAGGACCCGCTCGCCGACCTGAGGGTGCTGGCGCACCCGCGCCGCATCGTGCTCCGGGGCCGCGTCGTCGCCTGAGCGGTCGGGCGCGCAACCCTCGGCCAACGCGTGGTGGTAACGGCCTCCGTACGCACGACGAACTATGGACCGGCAGGCACTCCGGAGTGGACGTCGCCTGCTGCCCGTGCCCGACACGCCGACACGAGCGGGCCGGGGGTGGCGTCTCGCGGGCAGGGGGCGTTTCAGGCTGCGCGGGCGTTACGGTCGCGGGAAGAGAACGGGTCCGGCCGGTGCTGTCGCCCCGACCGGACCGTACGACCTGCGCCGTTCGTCCTCCACCCAGGTGCGGGTCAGGCGGCGCTGCCCGAGCCCAGGTAGCCGTTCGGGTCGAGCACGTACTTCTTCGACGCGCCCGAGTCGAACTCGCGGTAGCCGCGCGGCGCCTCGTCGATCGTGATCGGCGTGGCGTTGACAGCCTTCGCGATCTGCACCCGGTCGTGCAGGATCGCCATCATCAGGCCGCGGTGGTACTTCATGACCGGGCATTGCCCAGTCATGAAGCTGTGCGACTTCGACCAGCCGAGCCCGATCTGGATCGAGAGTGAGCCCTGCTTCGCAGCGTCGTCGGCGGCGCCAGGGTCGCCCGTGACGTAGAGCCCCGGGATCCCTATGCCGCCACCGGCGCGGGTGACGTCCATCATCGAGTTCAGCACGGTCGCCGGCCGCTCGGTGCTGGAGTCGGACCCGTGGCCGCGCGCCTCGAAGCCGACGGCGTCGACACCGCAGTCGACCTCGGGTACGCCCAAGATCTGCTCGATCTGGTCCTTCGGGTCACCCTTGGAGATGTCGACCGTCTCGCACCCGAAGCTGCGTGCCTGCTTGAGCCGCTCCTCGTTGAGGTCGGCGACGATGGTGACCGCCGCACCCAGCAGTTGGGCACTGGCGGCGGCCGCGAGACCCACCGGACCGGCGCCTGCGATGTACACCGTCGACCCGACCTGCACGCCTGCCGTCACGCATCCGTGGAAACCGGTGGGGAAGATGTCCGACAGCATGGTCAGGTCGAGGATCTTCTCCATCGCCTGCTCCTTGTCGGGGAACTTCAGAAGGTTCCAGTCCGCGTAGGGCACCAGGACGTACTGCGCCTGGCCGCCGATCCAGCCGCCCATGTCCACATAGCCGTACGCCGAGCCAGGGCGGTCCGGGTTGACGTTGAGGCAGATACCGGTCCTGCCCTCCTTGCAGTTCCGGCAGCGTCCGCACGCGATGTTGAAGGGCACCGACACGAGGTCGCCCTCTTTGATGAACTCGACGTCCGGACCCGCCTCGACGACCTCACCGGTGATCTCGTGACCGAGGATCAGGCCCTCCGGGGCGGTGGTCCGGCCGCGGACCATGTGTTGGTCGCTGCCGCAGATGTTCGTCGCGACCGTTTTCAGGATGACCGCGTGAGGAAGCTTCCGGCCGATGTTGTCCGGGTTGACTCCGGGTCCGTCCTTGAGCTCGAACGTGGGGTAGTCGATCGTCTGTACCTCGACCTTGCCGCCGCCGACATAGGCGACGGCCTTGTTGCTGTTGTCTGCCACTGGTCCAGCCCTTCTGGCGCCGACGTACCCCCGACGGCGCCGGTGCGTCCTGTGCGAAGGCACAGGGGGCGCGGCGTTGCGCCCTCTGTCTCCATACCTAGTCCTGATCCGTGCAACCGGCAATACGAGATCTCACATCGCAAGCGGCCGTGGCCCGGCCGCGTCGCCGATTGGATCGCAGTGCTCACGTCTGGCAGACTGTGACCCGACTTCGAGTTCGTGCGGGCCCTCTCACCCGGTCGGCTCGGATCCCGCGCGACGCGCGCCGGACCCCACCCGCGTACGCCGTCGCCACCCATCTGACACCCCAAGGAGACACCACACCCGTGGCCGTCAAGATCAGGCTGAAGCGCATGGGCAAGATCCGTGCACCGTACTACCGAATCGTCGTGGCCGACTCCCGGACCAAGCGCGACGGGCGAGTGATCGAAGAGATCGGCAAGTACCATCCGAAGGAGGACCCGAGCTTCATCGAGGTCGACTCCGAGCGGGCACAGTACTGGCTCGGCGTCGGCGCCCAGGCCAGCGAGCCCGTCGCCGCCATCTTGAAGGTCACCGGCGACTGGCAGCGGTTCAAGGGCGAGGCCGCGCCGGCACCCATGCAGGTGGCCGAGCCGCGCCGCGACAAGACGGAGATCTTCAACGAGGCGCTCAAGGACTCCGTCGGTGAGCCCAAGGCCGAGGCCACGACCCCGCGCCGGAGCACCGCGAAGAAGGCCGCGTCCAGCCCGGCCGCGGAGACTCCGTGCGGCTGCGGCTGCGGCTGCGGCTCCGGCTCCGGCGGACGTGACGCCCGACGAGGAGACCCCGGTCGCCCAGGAGTCGCCGGTCGGCGATGCCGCCGCGGCCGACGAGGCGGTCGTCGAGGACGCTCCTGGCGACGACGTGGCTGCTGCAGGTGAGGAAGCCCTCGCCGGCGACGACCTGCCCGCCGGCGCCGTACCGCCCGGTGCCGACGCCGCACCCGCAGGGGGCGACACCGCGATGGCGCAGGGCGTCAGCGAGGTCGCGACCGACGCACCCGGTACGGCCGACGAGGCCGAGCCGACCACGCCCGAGGCCTGAGCGTGCTCACCGAGGCGCTCGAGCATCTGGTCCGCGGCATCGTGTCGTTCCCCGACGACGTCACGGTGACGACCCGGCAGCAGCGGGGTCGCAATCCTCGCTTCGCCGGCCGGGGGGAGACGATCGAGGTGCGCGTCAACCCTGACGACCTGGGCCGCGTCATCGGCCGCGGTGGGCGTACGGCGACGGCCCTGCGTACGGTCGTGCAGGCGCTCGGCGAAGACTCCAGCGTCAGGATCGACTTCGTCGACGTGGACCGCCGCCGCTGAGCGGGGACCCGGTGGACACGGTCGAGCTGCTGGTCGGCAGGGTCGGGCGCGCCCATGGTGTCCGCGGCGACGTCGTGATCGACGTGCGCACCGACGAGCCGGACCGGCGGTTCGCCGTCGGGACCACGTTCGCGACGAGCCGGGGGCCGCTCACGGTCTCCTCGAGCCGCTGGCACGGACAACGCCTGCTGGTCACCTTCGAGTCGGTCCGCGGCCGGACGGCCGCCGAGGAGCTGCGCGGGACGGAGCTGCGAATCGCCGTGCCCGCCGACGCGCGCCCCGACGACCCGGAGGAGTTCTACGACCACCATCTGGTCGGGCTCAGAGCCGACAGCGCGTCGGGGGAGCCGCTCGGTGAGGTGACCGAGGTCCTGCACCTGCCCGCACAGGACGTCCTGGTGGTGCGCCACGACGGCCGCGACGTGCTGGTGCCGTTCGTCCGCGACATCGTCCCCGACGTCGAGCTCGACGCCGGCAGGCTCGTCGTCGCGGACCTTCCGGGCCTCCTCGACGAGGCGGCTCCGTCGGGCGAGGGGTCCTCCGCCGCCGGCCTCGACGGTGGCTGACGCGGTGCGCATCGACGTCGTCTCGATCTTCCCCGACTATCTCAAGCCGCTCGAGCTGTCGCTGATCGGCCGGGCCCGGGCCGGCGGGCTGCTCACCCTGCACGTCCACGACCTTCGTGCCTGGACGAACGACCGCCACCGCACGGTCGACGACACCCCGTACGGCGGAGGACCGGGGATGGTCATGCGCCCGGACCCGTGGGGCGCCGCGCTCGACGAGCTCCTGACCGACGAGCCCGGCGGGTCGCAGCTCATCGTGCCGAGCCCCGCAGGCACGCCGTTCACGCAGGCTCTGGCAGAGCGCCTCGCCGGCAGCCCGCGGCTGATCTTCGCCTGCGGGCGGTACGAGGGGATCGACCAGAGGGTCGTCGACCACTACGCCGACGCCCTACCCGTCCACGAGCTGAGCATCGGCGACTACGTCCTCAACGGCGGCGAGGTGGCGGCGCTGGTGATGATCGAGGCCGTGGCCCGGCTCGTCCCCGGCGTGCTGGGCAATCCGTCGTCGCTCGACGAGGAGTCGCATGCCATCGGGCCGGTCGGCGGCCTGCTCGAGTACCCCGTCTACACCAAGCCGCCGCGGTGGCGCGGCCGTGACGTCCCGGAGGTCCTCCTGTCCGGTCACCACGGGCAGATCGCGCGATGGCGACGCGACCAGGCGCTGCGGCGTACGGCGGCCCGGCGCCCCGACCTGCTGGCCCGAGCCGAGGCGGGTCTCAGCGACGCCGACCGGGCGGCACTCGAGATTTAGGGGAACTCCGGTCGGTGTGGCAAACTTGCCTGTTGGTGTTGTTCGCCGTCGAGGCCCCGGCCACCAGCCGGATCTGCCGCAGGGGATCCGAGCGAGGCGACTCACCCCACCGACGTAGCACCACACAACGCGTGGGTGACCTGTGGCACCGACGAGGAAAGCGACCCGTAATGACCAACACCATCGACGCTCTCGCCGCTTCGATCAGCCGCGACGACGTGCCCGACTTCCGCCCGGGCGACACGCTCAAGGTCCACGTCAAGGTCGTCGAGGGCACCAGGTCCCGCGTCCAGCTCTTCCAGGGCGTCTGCATCCGGGTCCAGGGCTCCGGTATCGGCCGTACCTTCACGGTTCGCAAGGTGAGCTTCGGCGTCGGTGTCGAGCGCACCTTCCCCCTCCACACCCCGATCATCGACAGGATCGAGGTCGTGACCCGCGGGGACGTCCGGCGGGCGAAGCTCTACTACCTCCGCAACCTGCGCGGCAAGGCCGCGAAGATCAAGGAGAAGCGTGAGGCTCCCGCTTCGCGATGATTCCGCGGGCTAGGCTCGCCCGGTGACCTCTGGTTCGGACGGCTTCTCCGCTGACGACCCCGGGCCTCACGACGAGATCCCCGCCGGCTCCGGACCGAGCAGCCTGACGGCGGCACCTGAGCCCGACACGGACGGCGGGCCGCCTGCGGACGCCGAGGGGACGCCACCCCGAAGCCCGTCGAAGCCACTGCCCGCCTGGCAGGAGTCGGTGCTCCTGGTCGGCTCCGCGGTCGTCCTCGCCCTGCTCATCAAGACGTTCTTCGTCCAGGCCTTCTACATCCCGCCGTCGGGGTCGATGCGCGACACCCTCGAGGACAACGACCGCATCCTCGTCCAGAAGGTGTCGTACTGGTTCTCGAGCCCTCAACGCGGGGACATCGTCGTATTCGACGACCCGGCCGACTGGCTCGGCGACGAGAGCGCCGCGGCGCCCGGCAACGTGCTCACGCAGGCGATGTCGTTCATCGGCCTGTACCCCTCCGGAGGACACCTCGTGAAGCGGGTCATCGGCGTCGGCGGCGATTCCGTCGCGTGCCGGCACGGGGTGGTGGACGTGAACGGCGTCGCGCTGCACGAGGCCGGCTACGTGACGCTGTCCCGCCAGGCATGCGACGGGCGCTGGTCCGTCGTGGTCCCGCCCGACCACCTGTGGGTCCTCGGCGACAACCGGCGGCATTCGGCAGACTCCAGGGCGCACATGGGTGATCCTGGAGGGGGCTTCGTACCTGTCGACGACGTGGTCGGCAAGGCCTTCGTCGTCGTGTGGCCGGTCCATCGCTGGCAGTTCATCCACCGTCCTTCGACGTTCGACAACCCGCAACTCGACCAGGCGGCGGGCATCATCTCGGTCACCGCGCCGAGCGGGCTCGCGGTACTTGCCGTACCCGCCCTGATCAGGCGGCGGAAGACCGCCCATCGTGCTCGAACGACCGCCATCAAAAAGACAAGGACCTCGCATCGATGACAGACCAGCCCACCCGCCCCGTGCCGGCGGCGGACGCTCGCGTGGTCGCGGAAGGCGACGACGCGGCACCGGCCGACGTGCCGGCGGCCGAGGCGCCCTCCGAAGGGGCCACGCCCGGCCCGGCGCCGCGCGGTTCGGCGGCGTCCGGCGGCAGCGGCCGGTCGCCGGTACGCGAGGACTCGATGCTCGTCGCCGCGGGTCGGTTCGGCCGCGAGATCGTCATCATCGTCGTCGTCGCCCTGGTCGCGTCGGCACTGTTGCGGGCCTTCGTCGTGCAGGCGTTCTTCGTCCCCACGGGCTCGATGCTCCCCGCCATCCACCTCCACGACCGCATCCTGGTGAGCCGCATCGGCGGCATCCACCGCGGTGAGGTCGTGGTGTTCGAGGATCCCGGAGGCTGGATTCCACCGTCCGAGCAGGCACCACCACCCGGCCCCGTCCGCAAGGCCCTGGAGTGGGTGGGCGTGCTGCCCTCCACGGGGCACGAGCATCTCGTCAAGCGCATCGTCGGGCTGCCCGGCGACCACGTCGTCTGCTGCAGCAAGGGCCGGCTGACGATCAACGGCAAGGCCGTCGACGAGTCGTCGTTCCTGTACCAGGGCAACCACCGGGCCGACAACGTCGACTTCAACGTGATCGTCCCCGCCGGGCACATCTTCGTGCTCGGCGACCACCGGTACGTCTCCGGTGACTCGTCCAGGCACTTGGTGGGACAGTCCGCCTTCGTCCCCGAGAGCCTGATCACGGGACGGGCGCTGGCCGTCGTCTGGCCCGCGCACGACGCGCATATCCTGCACATTCCCAGTGCGTACGACAACATCCCGCCTGGCCGCTCACCTCCGGCCAAGGGTGTGGTGAAGTCCACCGGCTCGGGCACGCCGTGACCCGGTGCCCGACAACCCCGGCCGGGTGAGCCGGCCCCAGTGACCAGGGAGTGCCATGACCTCTCTACCTCGCGGCAGCACCGTTCGGCGCGACGCCGGCCTCTACGGGTACGAGCGCGCCCTCCGCAGAGCGGGACTCGCGCCGATCGCGGGGGTCGACGAGGCCGGCAGGGGGGCGTGCGCCGGGCCGCTCGTGGCCGCCGCCGTGATCCTGCGGGAGGGTGCGGGCGGTGAGATCCGCGGTCTTGCCGACTCCAAGCTGCTGACGGCCAAGGCACGCGAGCGCTGCTACGGGCTCGTGACGCGCAGGGCCGTCGCCTGGTCGGTCGTGGTCGTGGAGTCGACCGAGTGCGACGCGCTCGGCATGCACGTGGCCAACGTCGAGGCACTGCGGCGGGCCCTCGCACGGCTGGACACACGCCCGCGCTACGTGCTCACCGACGGCTTCCCCGTCGACGGGTTGGAAGTCCCGGGGCTGGCCATGTGGAAGGGGGACCGGGTGGCGGGCTGCATCGCCGCCGCGTCGGTCGTCGCCAAGGTGACGCGGGACCGGATCATGATGCGGATGGACGACGAGTTCCCCGCATACGACTTCGCCACCCACAAGGGCTACTGCACCAAGGAGCACCAGCAGGCCCTGGACGAGCACGGCCCGTGCCCGCAGCACCGTCGCCGCTTCGTCAACGTCCGCCGGGCCGGTGGCATCGAGGAGCTGGACGCGATGGGCGGGTTCGAGGGGGAGTGGCTGCTGGACGACAATGCAGATCCGTCACCGACGCAGTTAGGGATGCCGTCATGAGCGCTGAGGACCTCGAGAAGTACGAGACCGAGATGGAGCTCCATCTCTACCGCGAGTACCGCGACGTCGTCGGGATCTTCAAGTACGTGGTGGAGACCGATCGCCGCTTCTATCTCTGCAACGTCGTCGACCTGAAGGTGCGCACGGAGGCCGGCGACGCCTACTTCGAGGTGACGATGTCCGACGCCTGGGTCTGGGACATGTACCGGCCGGCGCGGTTCGCGAAGAACGTCAAGGTCGTCACGTTCAAGGACGTGAACATCGAGGAGCTGTCAAAGGCCGACCTGGAGCTCCCGAAGCCGTGACCGCGAGCCGGTCGTCATCGTGCCGTAAGGAACCGTGGGTATCCCTCGGAGGGTGACGGCTCTCCGGCAGTGGTGCGTCGCGAACCGCCCGTTCGTCGTCGCTCTCGCACTCGGCGCAGCCGTCCGCGTCATCGCGTCCCTGGCCTTCTCCCCAGGACTCGTGTTCAGCGACGGCCCGCTGTACCTCGGCTTCCTGCATCGCTTCGCCCCGTACCCCGACCACGTCGCGGGGTACAGCCTGCTGCTGCTCTACCCGTTGTCGCTGCTCACGGGCAGGCTCGTGCTGGCCGCGACGCTCGCACAGCATGTGCTGGGGCTGTCAACCGCGACGCTGCTGTACCTCATGCTGCGACGCTGGGGTGTCGGCCGGGGCCTCGCCACCCTCGCCACGCTTCCCGTGCTGTTCGACGCCATGCAGCTGCTCCTGGAGCAGTCCGTCTTCAGTGACACGCTCTTCGTGCTGCTCCTGACGGTCGTCATGGCGCTCCTCGGATGGCAACGTCGACCCACTCCTCGTCTCGCCGTGGGCGCAGGCCTGTGCCTCGGCGCCGCCGTCACGGTGCGGCAGGTCGGCGAGCCGCTGGTCGTCCTCACGACCGCCTTCTGCCTGATCGCCGGACACAGCTGGCGCGGACGACTGCTGCCGGCCGCCGCCCTGCTCGTCGGCTTTGCGGTGCCGGTCACGGCCTACGCTGCCTTCTACCACCACACCTATGGCGTGTACGCCCTGTCGCAGTTCGACGGCAAGGCGCTGTGGCTGCGGTCGACGACGTTCGTGGACTGCTCGACGCTCTCGGTGCCCCACTACCAGCGCGTGCTCTGCCCGGCCCAGGCGCTCGGTCACCGGCGCGACCCCACGTACTACGGCTGGCACGACCCAACCACGTTGCCGCGGCTGCACCCGCCGCCGGGCACGACCCGCAACGAGGCGATGGGCCAGTTCGGGGCCGCGGCGATCCGTGCGCAACCCCTCGACTACCTGCGGGTCGGGCTGCGCGACTTCGCTCTCAACTTCGACGTGGCGCGCGTCGACCGGTTCGAGTACGACACCGCGTACAAGTGGCACTTCAGCCACTACGTCACGGGATGGGCGGAGACCAATCAGCAGCTCAGGGCGTACCAACGCAACGGAGGCCAGCAGCTGGTGGCCCACGAGCCGTGGGCCTACTTCCTGGCCGGCTACTCGTGGGTCGTCTACCTGCCCGGACCGCTCCTGCTCTTGTGCCTGGCCGTGGGTCTGTCGGCCGGCCTCGTGCGCTTGTGCCGCGACGCCTGGACCCGGTCGATGTGCCTGCTGCTCACGCTCTCGGGCACGGTCCTGCTCTTGGTGCCGGGCTTCACCGTCGAATTCGTCTGGCGGTACCAGCTCCCGGCACTCGTGCTGCTGCCCGCGGGCGCCGCACTCGCCTGGTCGGCGATCCGTCGCCCACCAGGAGCTGAGGGCGCCGACGGCAACCTCACCGGGCGTGGCCCCGCCGCAGATGACCTCCGAGCAGCGCCGCCGGGCCCCACCTCCGGCGAGAGCGAGGACGGCCGAGGGCGTCGTCGAGACGCATCGCGCGCATCCGCTCGACCGCCACGTCGCGGAAGGGCGGGAGAGGCCCTGTCGACCTCTCGATCAGGTGGTCGGCCAGGCCGGGGTTGCGCACCAGCACCGGTCCATGCAGGTACGTCGCCACGACGTTGTCCTGGACGACTCCCTCGCTTGCCTCGTCGCCGTTCCCGACCCCTCGCCGGAGCCGGCCCAGGGGTCGTGCCCGTGGTCCGAGGATGGCGGTGCCCTGATGGTTCTCGAAGCCGGTGAGCGTCGGCAGCGACGGTATGGCCACGGGGTCGGCGACGACCTCGCCGACCGCGCGGGCGCCCGGTACGCGCCCGCAGCGCACATCCAGCACGCCGAGTCCTGCCACGGCATGCCCCTCGCGATCGGCGAACGACTCCGACAGCAGCTGCAGGCCGGCGCAGACGGCCAGCCAGGTCGCACCCCCCTCCAGGGCCGCGGCCACGTTCGGGTCCGCCCGCAGCGCCTGCAGGGCCAACAGCTGCGCAGCGTCCTCGCCACCGCCGATCAGGTAGATGTCCGCATTGCGCGGCGCAGCCTGACCCGGCTCCACCTCGACCAGGCGCATCCTCATGCCTCGCGCCCGGATCCGGAAGTCGAGTGCGAGCGCATTGCCCCGGTCGCCGTACGTACCCAGCAGGTCCGGGTAGAGCGCGACGACGGACACCTCAGCGCGCGGCACGGGCCAGCTCCCTGCGCGCGCTCTGGAAAGCGGTGTAGTTCGCGACCACGTCAACCGGTCCGGGTGGCATCAACGCGAGCGCGTCGAGGACGTGCTCACCCGCATCCACGCAGGTGACGCCGTCCATCTGCAGCCGGACCTCGAGCTCCGCCGAGCGTTCCCCCATCACGACGACGCGGCGGCCCGCGAGCGCCCGGAAGGAGACGTCGTACAGCCAGGACGGGTCGCGACCGTCGACGCCCCGGGCGTTGAGCGCGAGGACCAGGGGGGTGTCGCCGGAGCTGATCAGGTCGACCGTCTCCAGCCATCCCGCGGGGTTCTTCGCCAGCAGCAGCCGTACCTGCCTGCCCCCCAGGTCCGAGATCGCGAAGCGCCCCGCGACGGTCGTCACGGTCCGCAGTTGGTCGAGGGCCTGCTCCGGGGGGACGCCGAGCATCGCGGCGGTGGCGACCGCCATGGCCGCGTTGGCGCGGTTGAACCGGCCCGGCAGCGGCAGGCGGAGCGGTAGCCGAGCATCGGCGGAGACCAGATCGTCGCCGTCGAGCCACCACGTGGGGTCCGGGCGCGCGAGCCCGCATGAGCAGCTCCACGACGAGGGCCCGTGCCGGCACTGCCGCCCGCACCGCGGGCAGGCGATCGAGTCCTGGGTCCACAGCTGTCCGGCTCCGACCCATACCTGCCGGCTCGCGCCGAGGGCAGCCCAGACGACGGAGGTGTCGTCGGCGTTCGCGACGACCACCGGTACCTCCCGCATGGCCTCCCGCCACGCGGAGGCCAGCTTGTCGACCTCGTGGTGCCGTGAGAGCTGGTCGCGGGAGAGGTTCAACAACACGACCGCTTGGGGCCGCAGGTTCGACACCGCCCAGGGGAGCCAGCCCTCGTCGGTCTCGAGCACGACCGTCCGGGCCTTCCGCCCCGCCAGCGCCGTCACCAGCCCCGCGGTGGTGTTGGCCCCGTCGGCGTTGGTCGCCACCGGGCCGCGAACACCCAGAGCGCCCGAGAGCAGCGCCGTCGTGGTCGTCTTGCCGTTGGTCCCGCTGACCAGGAGGACGTCGCGGCCCGCTGCCAGCACCCGAGGTGCCGACGGGTCGACGCCGAGGATCACCCGCCCGCCGATGACGCCGCCGGCACCCCTGCCGGCGAGTCGCGACAGCCGGGCGGTGCCAAGACCCGCTGCGACGGCGAGTCGCAGCCGCCACCTGCTCGTCGCCGTCATCGCAGCCCGCGGCAGGACAGCGTCGACACGCTGCCCGTGCAACCTTCCCGTCGCGGTCATATCACCGACAGTATGCATCGTGGATTAGGGCCCCGTTAGATCAGTGGACCGGCCGGGTTAAACCGGTGACCCGCACGACGGTGCTGGTCAGGGCCGGAGTCTCGCCGCCCAGCAGGTATGCGACGCGCCCACGCTGCACCACGCCGGCGTCGGCCAAGGGGTGGGGGAGCCGCCCCGCGCGCCGAAAGCGCCCCGACGACGGGTCGAACTCCTCCATCGCCGACGTCACCGTGTCAGGTCCCAACCGCCCGCCGACGACGAGCACATGACGCCCGGTCGTCACCGCCGCGGCGTGCCCGGTCGGTCGCGGGAGCTCCGCCACGACCCGGGTGTGCCCCGTACTCGGGTCGAACCGCTGCACGACGGCCACCATCGCGCCGTCCTGCTCCCCTCCGAACAGCCACACCGCTCCCCGGACGACGGCGACGGCGGGATAGCGCACGGCCACCGCGAGGCGGCCGGCGACCCGGAAGGGATGGCCGTGCGACGAGGCCAGCACGTCGGTCGGCGAGCCGACGCCGTCGTACCCCCGAGGACGAAGACGGAGCCGCCGACGGAGGCTGTCACCAGGTCCGAGCGTGGCCGCGGGAGCCCGGCTCCCACCCGCCAGCGGACGCCCGACGGCGACAGGCGCTGGACGGCGCCCTGTTCGGTCGTGTTGCCCCCGCCGACGACGACGACACGGCCCCCGAGGCGGGCTCCCGCCGCGTCGTGCACCGGGACGGGCAGGGCCGGCAGCGGTCGCCGCGCCCCTGTCCGGAGGTCGAGCTCGTAGGCACGCGACGTCGACGCGTCGCCGGACACCAGACCGCCCGCGACGACAGCGCTGTCTGCCCCGGCGGGGACCACGACCTCGCGCCCGACCGGCTCGGGAAGCCGCCACCGCAGGACCGAGGTGGTCAACTGGGCTCTGGTGTGACCGGCGCGGTGCTCGGCCGTACTCGGTTGCCGCGTCGGGCCCTGCGCGGTCCGCGGTGTGCGCGACGACGCAACCGTCGCCGCGCCAGAAGGAGCCGACGCGCTGCCTCCGGCCGAGCAGGCGGTCACGACGGCGGGCACGGCCACCAGCAGCGCGGCGGCCACGGGAAGTCGGCTCACCGCGTGTTGCCCGTGTGCCCGAGCGAGTACCGGCCGGGCTGCGGCCAGACCGCGAGGCCGTGCGGACTGCCGCCGACCGCGATGCGCGCGGCGAGCCGGCCGGTACGGGTGTCGAACCCGTACACCTCGCCGTTGTACCTGCCGGAGACCCAGAGCATGCGACCGTTGGCCGAGACGGCGCCCATGTCGGGGCTGCCGCCACCGGGAATCGTCCAGGTGTCGACGATCCGGTGCCGGGCGAACGACACCACGCTGATCTTGCCGGCACCGCGGTCGGAGACGTACAGGAACCGGCCGTCGCGGCTGGGCATCAGGCCGTGGGGCATGCTCGGCGTGGGGATGGAGCCCAGCGGCCGGAGGGTGCGGGCGTCGACCATCGTCACGCGGTCGCGGTCCATCTCCGCCACGAAGAACCGTTTGCCGTCTGGTGAGATCCGGACGTCCTGCGGCTTGCTCGTCGGTCCCAGGCTGACGCGGCCGACGACTCGGTGCGTGGTCGTCGAGATCTTCAGCAGCGTGCCGGAGAACTCGCACGTGACGACGAACCACCGGCCGTTGGCGGAGAAGTCCGCGTGGTTGGGTCCGTCGCAGCCGTGCGGCGCCAAGACGTCGTGGCCCTTGAACGTGCGTGGGTCGACGAACCGGATCTGGTTGTACTCCTCGACCATCACGATCGCCGTCCGCCCGTCGGGCGTGAAGTACAGGTTGTACGGGCGCGGAACCGGGTAGCGGCGCTCGACCCGGGCGGTGCGCGGGTTGATCGCCACCAGCGAGTTGGCGCCGCTGGCGTCCACGTACAGGGTGCGCATGTCGTACGAGGGGGTGACGTGCTGGGAGAGCAGCCCTGAGTGGATGACGCGCACGACTCGTCGGGTGCGCTGGTCGATGACCGTGGTCGTCGTCCCCGTCGAGTCGGGCACGTAGAGGTAGGCGGGATCGCGAGCCACGCTTTTGCGCATCGCACTGCGCCGAGTTCCGCCGTAGACGTCGTTCCCCACCGCCGGGGGCATCCCCGGCAGCCGGTGGCGAAACGCCGGCGCCACGGCCGGTCGTGACCGGCGTGCCGGAGAATGCACACGGGAATCAGCCTGGTGAGTCGGGCGCGCCCTCCCGGCCCGGGAGGCCGACGTCGCTGCGGGCGGCACCGTGGCCGACGGGGACTGCTGGTCGCAGGCGCACAGAGCGAGCAGAAGGAGAAGGACGCAGGTCGCGAGACGACCCCGTGCAGCCGCCGCTCGACGCTTCGAGAACGGCATGCGGGTCACGGTAACCCCCGAGCCGCGGGGCCCGGCCCGACTTTGCCGTCCGTTGGGGGAACGTTAAGCGAAGGGGAGGAAGCCCGATCCGTACCGGCGGCGGGCAGACGCAGGACGGCCCGGGCCCCGCCGAGAGGACTGTCCATGAGGCTCACGTCGCCGCCGTGACTGCGTGCGACGGACCGCGCGATCGCCAGGCCGAGGCCGGCGCCGCCGTGGTCTCGATCCCGGGCGTCGTCGAGCCGCAGCCAGCGCTGGAACACCCGCTCCCGGTCGGCCGGGGCAACACCGTCTCCGTCGTCGTCCACCGTTACGACGACGGCGCCGTCCACCTCCTCGGCGTCGACCCGGACGTGCAGTCGTGCGTGCCGGCGTGCATTGGCCACGAGGTTGTCCAGGGCGCGTTGCAGCGCCTGCGGATCGCCCTCGACCTCCAGCGGATCACCAGCGAGCCCTGCCAGCGCCCTGACGTCGACGGGTACCCGGCGTGGGGAAGCCCCGGAGTCGAGCCGGGCCAGCAGCAGGAGGTCTTCGGCCAACCGGCTCACCCGTTCGGCGTCGGTCCGCACGTCGCGCGCCACCTGCTCCCACTCGGAAGCGTCGGTCGGCATCGACAGCGCCACGTCGAGCTGGGTACGGATGGCCGCTATCGGCGACCTGAGCTCGTGGGCGGCGTCCGCGATGAAGCTGACCTGCTGCTCCGTGGCGGCATGCAGCCGTGCCAGCATGCGGTTGAGGGTGCTGGCGAGCCGGGCCAGCTCGTCTCGGCTCGCGGGCACGGGAAGCTGTGGAGCCTGCCGGCCACGGGTGTCCGCGACCCGGTCGGCGGCCGCTCGGAGCTCGTCGACGGGGCGCAGCGCCGAGCCGACAGCGAGCCAGGTCGCTATCGCGGCCGCCACGAGAACCACGGGGACCGCGATCACGAGCGTCCTCAGCAGCGCGACGAGGGTCCCGTGCACGTCGGTGTACAGCACGGCGCTCACGACGGTGACCGAGGATCCGTGCAGCGAAGACGCGGTGACGATGACCCGCAGCGGAGCCGAGCCGAGGGCAGTGGCGTCGGTGGTGAATGCCTGGCCGCCCAGATGGTCACGGGTGATCGAGAGCGGCAGCAGGGGCACGACGCGGCTGGCTGACGGGGTGGCGGCCAGTACGGTTCCCGCGGCGTCGACCACCTGCGCCAGTACGGGCTGGTCCGCCGGGGCCGGCAACGGGTCAGGCAGTTGCCCCGACCGGACCAGGGACGCGATCGTGGTCGCCTCGCTGCGCGCGTCGGCGTCGACGGCGTCGACCCGGCCGTGGACGAACAGCGTGGCCATGCCGGCGGTGCCGACGACGAGACCGGCGGCCAGGACGGCCGTGGCGATGACCGTCAGCCGGACGGCCAGCGACCGTGCCCGCCACCATCGTCCGGCCGCAGAGGTCATGACGACGGCAGCCGGTACCCGACCCCGCGCACCGTCTGCACGACCTGCCGGCCCAACTTCCGCCGGAGGTAGCCCGCGTATACCTCCACGGAGTTGGGGTCGGTGTGCTCGTTCCCCCAGACGTGCTGGAGGAGCTCCGACTTGCTCACCACCTGGTCGGGCCGCCGCATGAGGTACTCCAGCAGGGCGAACTCGCGTGTCGTGAGGTCGACGGGCTCCCCGCCCCGCATGACGGTGTGCGCGCCTGGGTCCAGTGCGAGGCCGGCCACGGAGAGCACCGCCGGGCGCGGTGTGACGCCTCGGCGCAGCAGCGCCCGCAGATGTGCCACGACGACCACGAACGAGACCGGTTTGGTCAGGTAGTCGTCGGCACCCAGGTCGAGCCCGTCGGCCTCGTCGTAGACGCCGTCCTTCGCCGAGATGACGAGGATCGGAGTCCACACGCGTGCCCGCCGCAGCCGGCGGATCACCTCGTACCCCGAGAGGACGGGCACCATCAGGTCCAAGACGATGGCGTCGTAGCCGTTCCGGGAGGCGCTCAGCAGGGCGGCGCCGCCGTCGTGCACGACGTCGACGGCGAAGCCCTCGTGGGTGAAACCCTTCGCGAGGGCCGCAGCCATCCGCCGCTCGTCCTCGACAACCAGCAGCCGCACGCGACCCCCTTCCACGGCCAGCCTAGGGTCGCAGCCTGTGAGCCCGCTGAGCGCCTTGCTGTGCTGCGGCTGAGGGCGGGCGGGCAGGATGACCGCATCCGGAGTCTCCCGACGCATAGTGGTGACATGACACGTGTCCTGACCTCCCGCCGGCTCCGCTGGGCCGTCCCCGCTCTGGTCGCCACCGGAGTGGCCGCCGCAGCCATCACCTCCAACAACGGCGCCGGCGCCTCCGAGCAGCCGAACCTGCCCAAGGTGTCGGCGGCGCAGCTGCTGACCGCGGTGCAGCACGCGCGCCCGTCCGACCTGTCGGGGACCGTCGTGGAGACGGCGAACCTCGGCCTGCCCAGCCTGCCTGAGGGCGACATGGGAGGTGCGACAGGTCTGTCGCTGCAGTCGCTGCTCAGCGGGTCGCACACCATGCGGGTCTGGTACGCAGGCCCCAACCAGCAACGAGTGGCGGTTCTCGCACCGATGTCGGAGCGCGACGTGATCCACAACGGCAAGGACCTCTGGACGTACATGTCCACGACCAACGCGGTCACCCACGCGACCGTCGGCACCGCGCACGTGCCCAGCGAGGCCGACCTGGCCCGGTCCGCGCCGCCGCGCGCCGCGCAGCAGGCACTCCGGGCGATCGGACCCACCACTCGCGTGTCGGTGGACCGGACGACGCGGGTCGCCGGACGCCCCGCCTACCAGCTCGACCTGACACCTCGGGACAGTCGCTCGCTGATCGCCAGCGTGCGCATCGCCATCGACGCGGCCACCTCGACGCCTCTGCGCGTACAGGTCTTCGCCGTCGGGTCGGCGACGCCCGCGATTCAGGTCGGGTTCACCAACGTCAGCTTCAGCCCGCCGAACCAGTCCGTGTTCCGGTTCGTGCCGCCGGCCGGCGCGAAGGTCACCCGACAGGAGCTGCCGACGCACGAGACCCCGCCTGCCCGGTCCGCCCGTCACGACTCCAGCCCCAGCGGCGAGGGTGCCAGGGTGCTCGGTACCGGTTGGACCGCCGTGGCCGAGCTGCCCGCGAAGGGGGTGCTCTCGGGCTCGAACTCACGCCTGCTGGGCCAGCTGTCCTCGCCGGCGCCGGGAGGCGGCCGCCTGATCACCACGTCGCTGGTCTCGGTGCTCGTCACCAAAGACGGCCATATCTTCGCCGGAGCGGTGCGCGGTTCGGACCTCGAACACGTCGCCGCCACCGGACATGGGCTGTGACGCAGCTGGCTACGCGTGACGCCGCCGGCGCGCCCGCTGAGCAGGCCGAGGCGGCGATCCGCACGTCGGGTCTGACCCGGAGATTCGGCACCCAGACCGCCGTGGACGGGGTGGGTCTCACCGTTCCCCGCGGCGCCGTGTACGGGTTCCTCGGCCCGAACGGCTCGGGCAAGACCACGACGATCCGGATGCTGCTGGGACTGATGTCGCCGCATGCCGGCAGCATCGAGATCCTGGGCGGGCCGATGCCGGCTGCAGCGCCCGACGTGCTGCCTCGGGTCGGGACGCTCGTGGAGGGCCCGGCGTTCCACCCGTACTTGACCGGTCGCGACAACCTTCGTCGCCTGGACGCCTTCGACGCGAGCACCTCCCGCTCGACGAGCGGGGCCCGGATCGCTGCCGCGCTCGAACGCGTCGGGCTGGGCGCCGCGGCGGCGAAGAAGTTCCGCCGTTACTCCCTCGGCATGAAGCAGCGGCTCGGGCTCGCCGCCACCCTGCTGCGCCCGCGTGACCTGCTGATCCTCGACGAGCCCACGAACGGGCTCGACCCGCAGGGAACCCGCGAGGTACGCACGCTGATCAGGGAGCTCGCCGCCGACGGCACCACCGTCTTGGTGTCCAGCCACCTGCTCGGCGAGATCGAGCAGGTCGCGACCCATGTGGGCATCATGAGCGGCGGCCGCCTGCTGAAGCAGGGACCGCTCGAGGCCGTGCTCGCCGAGACGAGCACCCAGGTCCGGGTGCAGACGGCGAGGGTCCCCGACGCGTCGGCGGTCCTGACCGGGCTGGGGCTGGAGATCACCGACCTCGCCGAGGCCAGCGTCGCCGTCCGGCTCAACGGGCTACCGCCGGAGAGCATCAACGCGAGTCTGGTTCGCGCCGGGGTCCCGGTACGCGGCTTCACGGTCGAGCGTCCCGCGCTCGAGGACCTGTTCGTCCACCTGACCGGGGAGGGTTTCGATGTCGTCCGCTGAGGTCACCGCCGCGCCGGTGGCCGGTGCTGCCCCGGCAGGCGTCTTGGCCTCCCAGCTCGGCAGCGAGCTACGGCTCGTGTTCGGGCGTCGACGCAACCTGGCCATGCTCCTGCTGCTCACGGCCATCCCGGTGTTCATCGGCGTCGCGGTGAAGATGTCGACGCCGCAACCCGGCGAGGGTCCGCCGTTCATCAGCGAGCTGACGGGCAACGGCCTGTTCCTGGCCTTCACCGCACTCGCCATCTGCCTTCCCGTGTTCCTTCCGTTGGCGGTCGCGGTCGTCGCCGGCGACGCGGTCGCGGGGGAGGCGGGTGCCGGGACGCTGAGGTACCTGCTGTCGATACCCGTGTCGCGCGGCCGGCTGCTCGCCGTCAAGAGCCTCGGGGTACTCGCCTATTTGGCTGCGGCGATCCTGCTGGTGACGGTGGGCGGCCTGGTCACCGGCGTGATCCTGTTCGGCACCCACGGCGTGACGCTGATCTCGGGGGACACGGTGTCGGTCGGTGACGGTCTGGTGCGGGCGGCGGCTGTGGCTGCATTCGTCTTCGTCGACCTGGTGGGCCTCGCGGCGATCGGGCTCTTCCTCTCCACTCTCACCGAGGTCCCGGTCGGCGCCATGGCCGCGACGGTGGTGAGCGCCATCGCCTTCGCGGTCCTGGACTCCGTCCCGCAGCTGGGGTGGATCCGCAGCGCTCTGCTCACCCATCACTGGCTCGACTTCGCCGAGCTCCTCCGCAGCAGCCCGGACGTCTCGGCGCTGCTGCGCTGGAGCCTGGTGCCACTGGCGTACGCGGCGATCTTCGGCGCCGCCGCCTGGGCGCGCATCACCACCGCCGACGTCAGCGGCTGACCCGCCGCCTGCCGCCGAGCGCGGTCGGGTCGACCGTCAACCGGCCCAGGCCCACGGCGGCGAAGGCGAGGGCGAGGCCGGCGATGTCGTCGACGGCGAAATGCCAACCTAGATAGACCGTTGCGAGCATGACGGCGCCGAGGTACACCGTCATGGCGCGGCCCGCCCACCGGAAGCCGAAGTGGCGCAGGACCAGCATCGTCATGCAGGTGAAGCCGACGTGCAGGCTCCCGAACGCGGCCAGCTGTGAGAAGGCGTCGCTGTCGTGGGGGTGCCGGAGGAGGTAGAGCCGCTGGCCGACAAACTGCGCCTGGGTCGACGTGACCACGGTGTGCGGCAGGCCGGCGAAGTGGCGTGGAGCGCTCGAGAAGGGTCCGATGGTGGGGATCAGGTAGTAGGAGACGATCCCGAGGATCCACACCCACGCCGCCGACGAGACGAAGACGAACGCGTCGCGGAGATGGTCGGCGAACGCCAGGACGACGACGACCGACAGTGGTACCCAGGTGGAGAAGGACTCGTAGATCACGGTGAGGGCGTAGTCGGCCACGTGCTGCCCCAGCAGGTCGTGCAGGAGGACCGCTGGGCTGTGGCCCAGGAACAGCCGGCTGTCGATGCGCGCCAGAAGGGCGTCGCGGGGGGCGTTGAAGGCGTTCCAGCTCTTCATGTTGTGGTAGCAGAGGTAGACCGCGTCGTAGCCCGCCAAGCCCGACCCGACCACGCCCAGCCTGCCGACGGTCCAGCGAGTACGGAGGACCCCTGGCACGGCGCGCAGGCCGCCCCTGCTCCGTCGGCTGCGCCAGGCGGCGTCGAAGAGTGCGAACAGCCCGAACATGAGGAGTGAGGCGGCAAGGCGCCGGGTGAAGAACTGACCGCCGGGGTCCCGGAAGCCGACGTGGATGCTGGCGGACCGGATCGCGGTGGCCACGGTGAACGACGCGACGACGATCCAGAAGCCGGCCAGCCAGGACAAGCTTTGGTGGCCTGAATGCGGCCGGCGGGCGGTCAGTGCGTCTACGCGGGTCAGGCGAGTCGACATGTCGCCTCCGCGGCGGCCGGACGCGCGGTCCGGGGGAGTGGCGTCGTGGCCGGGCATCCGGCGGCGAGCTGTGCCATCGCGGAAAGGATGACTCCGACACGTGAAAGCAGCATGAACTGAGCGCTCACGGGAGGGGCGGGCGGTCGTCGTCCGAGCCGGACCAGCGCTGTCCACAGAGGGCGGGCGGCGGGCGCTCCATCCACAGCGCCGGGGCGGGACGCGGCCCCGATCGGCATCCGCCGTCATGCTCGGTTCTGGAGGTGGGACGTGGGCTCGAGTCATGCTCAGCGCAAGGCCGTCGGTGACTTCGGAGAGCGCGTCGCCTACCGGTACCTGACGGCGCAGGGTCTGACCGTCCTCGACCGGAACTGGCGATGCCCCGACGGTGAGATCGACATCGTCGCGAGGGATGCAGACGTCATCGTGGTCTGTGAGGTGAAGACCCGCAGGGACGCCAGGTACGGCACTCCGGTCGAGGCCATCACGGCGACCAAGGCCGACCGCCTGTACCGACTCGGCCGTCTCTGGATCAGCGAGCACGACGTCGGCTTGTCGGCACTGCGCATCGACGTGGTCGCCGTGCTGTGCGCGCGCCCGGGTCCCGCTACGGTCGAGCATCTGGTCGGAGTCCTCTGATGCCGACAGGGATGACGTACTCCGTCGCTCTCGACGGCATCGACGGAAGGGTGGTCACCGTCGAGGCCGACATCTCCGACGGCGTCCCCGGCTGGTCGCTGTCGGGGCTGCCCGACAGCTGCGTGAGCGAGGCCCGCGACCGCTGTCGCGCCGCGATGGTCAACAGCGCCGAGAGGTGGCCGGACCGGCGGGTGACCGTCGCCATGTACCCGGCCGACGTCCGCAAGGTCGGGTCGCATTACGACCTCGCCATCGCGTTGGCGCTGCTGGCGGCGAAGGGGTCGATACCCGGCGACGCCTTGAGGACGACGGCCGTGTTCGGTGAGCTGGCCCTCGACGGCCGGCTGCGGTCGGTTCCCGGCGTGCTGCCGGCTACCCTGAGCGCGCTCGAGGCCGGGCTGGAGCGCGTGATCGTTCCCGCCTCCAACGCCGCCGAGGCTCGGCTGGTCGGCGGCCTCGACGTGATGGGGGTCCGTTCCTTACGTGAGTGCATGGCGATGCTCTCGGGCACGGAGCTGCCCGACGAGCCTGACCAGCCGCCGCTCCACGAGGACCTGCGTGGCCCCGGCCGTCGTCCGGTCAGGGCGGACGGCTGTGACCTCGCCGACGTCCGTGGCCAGGCGCTGGCGCGCTGGTGTGTCGAGGTGGCCGCCGCAGGCGGTCACCACCTCTTCCTCGAAGGTCCGCCCGGGGCGGGCAAGACGATGCTCGCCGAGCGCTTCACGCCGCTGCTGCCCGACCTCGACCTGCTCGCCTCCATCGAGGTCAGCAAGATCCACTCGGTGGCAGGGCTGCTGTCGCGCGACGCGCCACGCGTGGTCAGGCCACCGTTCCTCGCCCCTCACCACACCGACACGGTGGCCTCCGTCATCGGTGGCGGCACCCGGCTGATCAAGCCCGGCGCCGTGAGCCTCGCCCACCTCGGCGTGCTCTTCCTCGACGAGGCACCCGAGTTCAGGCCGAGCGTCCACGACGCCCTGCGGCAACCACTCGAGAGCGGCGAAATCTCCATCCGCCGCGCCGAGGGGTCCGCGAGGTTTCCCGCGGGGTTCCTGTTGGTGTGTGCGGCCAACCCGTGCCCGTGCGGCTACGGATACGACAAGGCGCTGCGGTGTACCTGTACCGCCGACAAGGCACGCCGCTACCGGGCGCGCATCTCCGGACCCGTGCGTGACCGCATCGACATCACCCACACGGTGCTGCCCGTCAACCGGGCCGAGATGCGGCAGGTCGTCGGCGAGGACGGCACCACTGCGGCGGTCGGCGCCCGCGTGGCGGCCGCTCGGGAGCGTCAGCGGGTCCGGTTCGTGGGGTTGCCGTGGTCGACCAACGGTGAGGTGCCCGGCTACGAGTTCCGGCGGATCTGTCGCCTGGACGCCGATGCCGCGGGTCTCATCGAGGAGGCCGTCGAGCGCGGGACCCTTACCCAGCGGGGCGCCGACCGGGTGGCCCGGCTGTCCTGGACGGTGGCCGACCTGGCGGGCTGTGAGGCGCCGCGACCCCGGCACGTGTTCGAGGCCCTGTACCTGCGCACCGACGGCCTCGTCGGCCGTAGCGTCGGCGCGCGGAGCGTGGCCTGATGCCGGGACCCGACGCAGCCGAGCGCCGCGCCAGGATGGTGCTGAGCGCTGTCGTCGAGCCCGGCGACACCGACGCCTGCCGCCTGATCCGGGAGCACTCGGCGTCGGATCTGCTGGCCAAGTTGCGCTCGCGGGGGGCGACCGCCGGCTCGACAGCAGGTCTGACGTCGTCGTCGTCGTCGTCGTCGAAGGTCGCGACGTGGGTCCAGCGCGCAGTTGCCGCCGATGACGACGACGTTCCCCGCGCTGCTGCCGCCGTCTCCGCGCGGTACGTCTGCCCGGGCGACGACGAGTGGGAGCCCGCCTTGGATGACCTCGCGAGGCTGGAGGACGAGCCGGGCGACCGTCGCGGTGGAGCTCCGTTCGGCCTGTGGCTGCGAGGGGGCGGCTCGCTGAGTGCGCTGAGCCGTCGCTGCGTCGCGATCGTGGGAGCCCGCCGCTCCACGCCCTATGGCGAGCACGTCGCATCCGGGTTGGCGTTCGACGCCGCCTCACGCGGGTTCGCTGTGGTGTCCGGCGGGGCGTACGGCATAGACGCGGCCGCCCACCGGGCGGTGCTGTCCTGCGGTGGGCCGACCTTGGCCGTGCTCGCAGGCGGCGTCGACAACCTCTACCCCACCGGCAACGGCACGCTGCTCGGCGAGGTCGCGGTCCGGGGCCTGCTGGTGAGTGAGGCACCGCCAGGATGCGTCCCCAGCAGGTCAAGGTTCCTGGTCCGCAACCGGCTCATCGCAGCCCTGAGCCAGGGCACGGTCGTCGTCGAGGCGGCTCTGCGCAGCGGTGCGCTCAACACCGCCCGGTGGGCTCTTGATCTCGGCCGTGGCGTGATGGGCGTCCCCGGACCGGTCACCTCCAGGACGTCGGCGGGTGTGCACGAGCTGCTCCGACAACCGGGCACGCTGCTCGTCACCGACGCGCTGGAGATGATCGAGCACGTGTCACCGGCCGGCGTGGGTCTCGCTCCCCGCAAGTCGGGGCGGCTCCGGCCGGTGGACAGCATCGAGGGCGTGAGCAGGCGGGTCCTCGACGCGATGCCGAAGCTGGCGGGCGCCCCCGCTGAGTCGATCGCGCTCGACGCGGGCGTCCGGCCGGGCGAGGTGAGCCGGCACCTGGCCCAGTTGCGCGATGCCGGCCTCGTCACGGAGCGCGCCGATGGATGGGTCCTGATCAGCACCTCGGTTCGGCGCGGGGCCGCGGCCCTGCCTGGGCCGAGAGCCCGGGGTCGGGTGACAGCATGAGGTGTGCCTGCGACCGCAGCGAGTCTCCCCGCATCCTTCGCTGGTGCCGTCGCCGACTACCGCCGCTATCTCGAGTCCGAGCGGGACCTCGCCCCGCACACGGTCCGGGCCTACCTCGGCGACGTGGGCGACCTGCTCACGCATGCGGCTCGGGTCGGCTGCAGGGAGCTGACCGATATCGACATCCGCACGATGCGCAGCTGGCTGGCCCGCCAACAGAGCCTCGGCCGGTCGCGGACCACGCTGTCGCGGCGCGCGACCGCCGCGCGGGTGTTCACGGCGTGGGCGACGGCGACGGGACGTGTCCCCGTCGACCCGGGTTCGCTGTTGTCCAGCTCGAAGGCGTATCGGGTGCTGCCTGCATCGTTGTCGGGTGACCAGGTGCGAAGGCTGCTCGACGCGGCGGCCACCCGGGCGCGCGAGCATGGATTGACCGGGCTGCGCGACGTCGCCATCCTCGAGGTGCTGTACGCGACAGGCGTGCGTGTCGGCGAGCTCACCGGTCTCGACATCGACGATGTCGACACCGAACGTCGTATCGTCCGCGTACTCGGCAAGGGCCGCAAGGAGCGGTCGGTGCCCTACGGACTGCCGGCGGGCCGAGCCGTCGACGAGTGGCTACGTTCGGGCCGGCCCCGGCTGGCTGTTCCCGGCAGCGGCGCTGCCCTTTTCCTCGGCTCACGCGGACGCCGCATCGACCAGCGGGCGGTCCGGACCCTGGTTCACGCCCGGCTGGCGGACGTCGACGGGGCTCCGGACCTCGGCCCGCACGGCCTGCGGCACACCGCCGCCACCCACCTGCTCGAAGGCGGAGCGGATCTGCGGGCCGTGCAGGAGATCCTCGGCCACGCGTCCCTCGCCACGACCCAGCTGTACACCCACGTATCGACCGATCGGCTCCGTCGCGCCTACTCGCAGGCTCATCCGCGCGCCTGACCGGGGCCGGCGAGGGCGGCCAGCAGCGACATGACCGCGGCGACCACGGCGGCAGCCGCTCCCCTTGCGGCGGCTGAACGGCCCCCGTCGGGCACCGAACGACCTGAGGTCTTCCGCGGGTCAGGACCGTCGAGGGAACGACCCGCGGTCGGCGATACCGGCGCCGGCGCCGGTGCCGGCTCGGCGAGGGGACCCGGCCCGGCGTCAGCCGCGGTCAGGGGCTTCAGCCTGACCGGTCGAGGACCGAGGAGGTCGAGCGGGTCGAGGTAGACGCTCCCGCGGCGCAGCCCCAGGTGGAGGCACACCCCGGGCGCGCAGTGTGAGAACGGCGTCTGCAGCAGCCCGATGACCTCACCGGCGTGGACGTCGTCACCACGGTGGACGGCGGCTGTCACCGGCTCGTACGTGGACCGCAGGCCGCCATGGTCGACGACCACGACGCCCCGTCCCGCCAACGGCCCCGCGAACCGGACGGTCCCGGCGCCGATCGGCGAGTACTGGCTCGGCCGGCGACCCGAGCAGGTCGACGCCCCGGTGCCCGGCGTCCCATGCGTGCGCCGGCGGCTCGAACCCCCGCACGACGGCCGGGGTGGGCTGAAGGGGCCACACCCAGGTGCGGTGCGCGGAAGCGGGGACCGGCGGCGACGCGGCGGCCGGTACGGCACCTGTGATCAGCGCCAGGCCGGCAACCAGCGACGCTGTGCGTGAGGCTCTCATGGCCCGAGCCTGTACTCCCGGCGTGGTCTCCGGCGACCGGACGTGCGGGCCTGTGGAGGACGAGCGGGCGGGCCGAGGCTGTGGACACATCGGACGCCGTGGCTTCGTGGCGGCGGCGCCTTCCCTTGCCGTCGCCACGGTTTCCGTGAACGGTCGGAGGTCCACTACACTCGTCGTAGCGATCCGAACCATTCGGGTCGACTTCGCACGCCCACACACCGCAGCCTGCTGCGGGCGTGTGCCTCGGTCTCCTCCGGGGGTAACCGGCCCATGTCGGTCACCTTCGAAAGAGCGGTGCACGCGTGAGCGTCAGGGTCTCGACACCTCGGGACACAAACCGCAACGCGGGGCCGAAGGGCGCCGCAGACCCGGTGCCGCACAGGCACCAGAGGAGGAACGCTCATGGCCGTCGTGACCATGCGTCAGCTGCTCGAGAGCGGCGTCCACTTCGGGCACCAGACCCGCCGGTGGAACCCGAAGATGAAGCGCTTCATCATGACCGAGCGCAACGGCATCTACATCATCGACCTCCAGCAGTCCCTCGCCTACATCGACCGGGGCTATGCGTTCATCAAGAGCGCGGTGGCGTCCGGCGGCAACGTGCTGTTCGTCGGCACCAAGAAGCAGGCGCAGGAGGCCATCTTCGAACAGGCGAAGCGGGTCGGGATGCCCTTCGTGAACCAGCGGTGGCTCGGAGGCATGCTGACCAACTTCCAGACCGTGCACCAGCGCATCCTTCGTCTGAAGGAGCTCGAGGAGATCGACTTCGACGACGTGGCGGGCTCGAGCCGCACCAAGAAGGAGCTGCTCCAGATGCGGCGGGAGAAGGACAAGCTCGACCGCACACTCGGCGGCATCCGCGACATGGGCCGGGTGCCCGCAGCCGTCTGGATCGTCGACACCAACAAGGAGCACCTCGCCGTCGACGAGGCCCGCAAGCTGGGTATCCCGATCGTGGCGATCCTCGACAGCAACTGCGACCCCGACATGGTCGACTTCCCGATCCCGGGCAACGACGACGCCATCCGGTCCGTCACGCTGCTCACGCGCATCGTCGCCGACGCGGTCGCCGACGGGCTGATGGCGCGTGCCGGCGTCCGGACGGGGCAGGAGGCGACGGGCGAGGAGCTCGGTGCCGAGGAGCCGCTGGCCGAGTGGGAGAAGGAGCTGCTGGGCCGGCAGGCCGACGAGGCCGCCGCTCAGGCCGCGGCCGGTCCGACCGGCACCGCCGAGGTCGCGGCGGTCCCGACCGACGCTTCGGTTGCGGCTCTGGTGGACGACGCTGCCGCTACACCTGTCACCACCGACTCCGACGCGGGCTCGGCTGCACCGGTAGCCGACCGACGGCGACGGCGATGCGCAGCCCGGTCCCGACGAGCCGGTGACGGTCGGCGGTGAGCCCGCAGACGGTGGCGACACGGAACCGTCGGACTCTTCTCCCGACGAGACGGTGACGACTGTCGGCGGAGAGCCGGCCGACGACGGCGCGACCCCGGCCTGACGCAGGACCGCGGCGCGTTACTCACGCACGACGGGCGACGCCACCTCGCGAGCCCGCCACGACAACGAAGAATGGATGGACATGGCTATCACTGCCGCTGACGTCAAGAAGCTTCGCGACGCCACGGGCGCCGGGATGATGGACTCGAAGAAGGCCCTGACCGAGACCGACGGCGACTTCGACAAGGCCATCGAGGTGCTGCGTGTCAACGGGGCAGCGAAGGCCGCCAAGCGTGGAGCGGAGCGCACCGCCACCGCCGGCCTGGTCGCGACCTCGGGTGGCGCCCTCGTCGAGCTCAACTGCGAGACGGACTTCGTCGCGAAGTCCGAGGGCTTCATCGACCTGGCGAACGAGATCGTGGCGACCGCCGAGCGGGTGCAGGCCGATGACATCGACACCTTGAGCAAGGCGGCCACGTCCACAGGTCAGACCGTGGCGGAGGCCATCGAGGCCTTTGCCGCCGTGATCGGCGAGAAGATCGAGCTCGGGCGGGTGGCGTACGTCGACGGCCAGGCGATGGTGTACCTGCACCGCAGGGCCAGCGACCTCCCGCCCGCTGTCGGTGTGCTGCTGGCGTTCGACGGCGACGACGAGGAGGCGGCCCGGGGCGCGGCGATGCAGGTCGCGGCGATGCGTCCGCAGTTCGTGACCCGCGACGAGGTACCCGACGACGTCGTCGCCAAGGAGCGCGAGATCGCCGAGCGCACCGCCCTCGAGGAGGGCAAGCCCGAACAGGCGATCCCCCGCATCATCGAGGGCCGGCTCAACGGCTTCTTCAAAGATGTCGTCCTGCTCGAGCAGCCGTCGGTGCAGGACAGCAAGAAGTCGGTCAAGGCCGTGCTCGACGAGGCCGGTGTTACGGTCAAGCGCTTCGCCCGCTTCGAGGTGGGCCGCTCCTGACACCCTGACCCGCACTTCCACCACGACAGTCGCCCGGGGAGGCCGGTACTGATGGAACTGACCGACGAGAACGCCCACGAACGCGAGTCGCTCGCCTACCACCGGGTGCTGCTGAAGCTGTCGGGGGAGGTGTTCGGCGGGGGCAAGCTGGGCGTCGACCCCGACGTCGTGCACGCGATCGCCACCGAGATCGCGACGGTGGTGAGGCAGGGCGTCCAGGTCGCGATCGTCCTCGGCGGCGGGAACTTCTTCCGTGGCGCCGAGCTGCAGCAGCGCGGGATGGACCGGGCGCGGGCCGACTACATGGGGATGCTCGGCATCGTGATGAACTGCCTGGCGCTGCAGGACTTCCTCGAGAAGGAGGGCATCGAGACGCGGGTACAGACCGCGATCACGATGGGCCAGGTCGCGGAGCCGTACATCCCTCGCCGGGCCATCCGGCACCTCGAGAAGGGCCGCGTGGTCATCTTCGGGGCCGGCGCCGGGCTGCCCTTCTTCTCCACGGACACCGTCGCGGTGCAGCGGGCGCTCGAAACCAAGTGCGACGTCGTCTTGATGGGCAAGAACGGCGTCGACGGCGTGTACACCGCCGACCCTCGTACCGACCCGACGGCGACCAAGCTCGACACGGTCAGCTACAACGAGGCTCTTCAGCGCGGTCTTCGCGTCGCCGACGCCACCGCGTTCGCCTTGTGCATGGAGAACGACCTCCCGATGATCGTCTTCGGCATGATGGACACCGGTGTGATCGCCCGCATCGTGCAGGGTGAGAAGATCGGGACGTACGTGAGCGGGGACTGACCAGACAAAGGAGACCCGGAGTGATCGAGGAAGCCCTCAAGGACGCCGACCAGAAGATGCGCAAAGCGGTCGAGGTGGCCAAGGACGACTTCGCCACCATCCGGACCGGCCGAGCCAACCCCTCGATGTTCTCGAAGCTGACCGCCGACTACTACGGCAGCCCGACGCCCCTGCAGCAGCTCGCGTCGTTCTCCAACCCCGAGCCGCGCGTCATCACCATCAACGTGTACGACAGGCAGGCGCTGCCGGGCATCGAGAAGGCCATCCGTGACTCCGATCTCGGCGTCAACCCCACCAACAACGGCGACAACCTGCGGGTGGTCATGCCGGAGCTGACCGAGGACCGTCGCAAGGAGTACATCAAGCTCGCCCGGTCCAAGGCGGAGGACGGGCGGGTGTCCGTCCGCAACATCCGTCGGCACGCCAAGCAGCAGATGGAGCGGGCGCAGAAGGAGGGCGAGGTCGGCGAGGACGATGTGTCGGGGGCAGAGAAGCGTCTCGACGCCATGACGAAGAAGCACGTCGACTCGATCGACGACCTGCTCAAGCACAAGGAAGCCGAGCTCTTGGAGGTCTGAGGCGATGTCGGCGGGGTCTTCGGGGGCAACGGCCTCCACCAGCCGCGCCGGTCGGGACCTCCCCGCGGCGATCGCGGTGTCGATCGCCCTCATCGGCGTCGTCGTGGTGTCGCTCGTCTACGTCAAGGCCGGCTTCCTCGCCGTCGTCGCCGCCGCCATCCTCATCGCGCTGTGGGAGCTCGGGCGAGCACTCGCGCTGAGCGGTACCTGGCTACCGGTGCCGCCGATGGCAGCCGGCGCGCTCGCGATGATCGCCGGCTCCTACTACGGCGGCGCCGACGTTCTCGTCGCGACCTTGGCCGCTACCGTGCTCGCGTCCCTGTTGTGGCGGATGCCACGAGGGCAGGCCGGCTTCGTCAAGGACGTGAGCGCAGCGGTGTTCTGCCTCGTCTACGTCCCGTTCCTGGCGTCGTTCGTGGCGCTGCTGCTCGCGCCCCACGACGGCGTTCGGCGGGTGCTGACGTTCTTCGCGGTCACCGCCGCCTCCGACATCGGCGGGTACTGCGTCGGTGTGCTCTTCGGCCGGCACCCGATGGCCCCGTTGATCAGCCCGAAGAAGTCCTGGGAGGGCTTCGCCGGGTCGGCAGTCGGCTGCGTCGCGGTCGGCGTGGTCTCAGTCGTCTACTGGCTGGACGGCGACGTGCTGGTCGGCGTCCTGCTGGGCGCCGCCGTGGCCGTCGCCGCCACGCTTGGCGACCTGGTGGAGTCACTGATCAAGCGCGACCTCGGCATCAAGGACATGAGCAACATCCTGCCCGGCCACGGCGGCATCATGGACCGTCTCGACTCCTTGCTCGCCGCAGTCCCCGTCGTCTACCTGGTGCTGCACTTCCTGGTGCCGATCAGCTAGGACAGCGCCGAGCTGAGGGCACGTCCGAGATCTCCCGCTCGGCTCCTCGGCGAACGCCGCTGCGACGCCTGCGGGGAGGGGACGGTCCCCGACGAGCCCCAGCGTGGTCCGGACAGCGAACCGGTGCCAGAGCGCCGGCGAGTCGAGCAAGGCGTGCTTCGCGTCCCGGAACTCGAAGCGGGCCACCGTGCCGCCGGCTGCGCGCAGCCGCTCGGCGTAGCGCCGGCTGAGGGCGGGCGACGTCATACGGTCCGCTGTGCCATGGGCGATGACGTACCGGACGCCGTCGCGGACCGGCGGCAGCGGCTCGTGCTGCGGCAGCCACGGCGCGAGCGCGCAGACGCCCACCACGCGCGGGTCGTCCGCGACGGCGAAGGCGGTGCGGGCTCCCATCGAGTGCCCGAGCAGAGCGACGGGCGCGCCGGGTTGCTGTTCGTGGATGCGCGTCAGCGCCCAGCGGGCGTCTCGGACAGGGTCGGGCAGCCCGTGGCCGGGGTTCCAGCCGCGCAGGCGGTACCGGAGCAGGTACACCGCGCAGGTGCCCGACTGCCGTCGCAGTCCCGCGTACATGTCAAGCATGCGCAGGTAGGACAGCTGGTACGGGCTGGTCGGCATGGTCCCGCGTTCGCGTCCGCCATGCAGCACCAGGACGGCGCTGTCCGCACGGCTGCGTGAAGGGCCTCCACGCAGGTACGGACCCTCGGTCGTCGTCATGGGTCAAGCATGTCCGACAGGCTCGCCGACCGTTAGCGGCCCGGAGGACTGCGTAGATTGCCGCTTGCGCGACGGCTGTCTATCGTGCTGGCATGTCACCTCGCCGCAGCTTCCTCGCCGCCAGTGCACTCGCCCTCACCGTGGCCACCGGGCTCGCCGGCACCGCCGCCCCTGGAGCGTCGGCCGCCTCGACCCCCGCCGGCCGCGATCCCTCGCTGACGTGGCACGTCACACCGACCGGCAGTTCCGACGAGTTCCGTGGGCTCGCCGCCGTCAACCGAAAGGTGGCATGGGTCAGCGGTGAGGCGGGGTCCGTGCTGCGTACCACCGACGGCGGCAGACACTGGAAGGACGTGTCGCCGCCCGCCGCCAAGGGGCTCGCCCTGCGCGACATCGAGGCCTGGAGCTCTCGCCGCGCCGTCGTGCTCTCGATCGGCCCGGGTGACCAGTCCCGGATCTTCAGCACCGACGACGGCGGCCGGGTCTGGAAGTCGAGGTTCCGCAACCCGCTCTCGGCAGGCTTCTTCGACTGCATGGCCTTCTCGAGAAGCGGGCGCGGGCTCGCCCTCAGCGACCCGGTGAACGGGCACTTCCGGCTCGCGGTGTCCGGCAACTTCGGCAGGTCGTGGCACCTGCAGTCGACGGCCGGCATGCCCAGGGCCGAGGACGGGGAGTTCGCCTTCGCCGCCAGCGGTACCTGCATCGTGGCGATCTCGCGGAGCTCGTTCGCCTTCGTGACCGGCGGCGTCGACTCCCCGCGCGTCTTCACGACCTCCGACGCCGGCAGGACCTGGACCGCTACCGACACCGCTCTGCGTGGCGGGCCGTCTGCAGGCATCTACTCCGCCGACTTCCGCAACCGCTCCCACGGCGTCATCGTCGGAGGCGACTACACGGCCCCCGCCAACGGCTCGCGTGCCTCGGCGTACCTGAAGGGCAGTCGCGACGACTGGACGCTGAGCACGAGGTACGTGCACGGGTACCGGTCCGGCGTCGCGTTCGTCTCGCGGTTCCGCTCCGACGTGCTCGCGGTAGGTCCCACCGGCAGCGACGTCAGCCGCGACGGCGGACGCACCTGGACCCGGTTCGACCGGCGCTCCTTCGACTCAGTCGAATGCGCCCACGGCCGGGCCTGCTGGGCGTCGGGCACCGACGGCAAGGTCGCGCGCCTCGCCCGGCGCTGACCCTCGGACGAGGTAGCGGATCGTCGCCTCCACCGCCGTCACGTCCGGTTGCTCTCCCGAAACGAGCGCCTGCAGCACCATCCCGTCGACATACGCGCGTATCGTCGCGACCGCGCGGTCGTCCGCAGTCCACTTCGACACGAGTCGCTCGAGGTCCGTGAGCCAGCGCACGGCGGTCGGGCGCATCGACGGCACCCGGGCCGCATACAGGAACAGCTCGTACTCCGCGATCACCCGCGGGCGCTGTTCGACCAGGTCCTCGACGAGCCACGCGGCGAAGGCGGCAACGGGGTCGGGCGTGCTGTCGATCCGCTCCAGCGAGTCCGCGGCCTGCTGGTCGGCCCACAGCAGCGCTTGCTCGAGCAGATCGGAGATCGAGGAGAAGTGGTACGCCGCCGAGCTCGGCGGCAGGCCGGCCTCCCGCGTCACGTTGCGGTGCGTGACGCGGCACAGGCCGTCGCGCTCGATGATCGTGAGCGCGGCCGCTACCAGCGCTCGCCGGGCGCGATCGCCGCGGAGCAGCCGGCCGTCGGTCGGCGCACCGGTCACGAGGTCGTGTTCCCGAGCTGCAGGGCAGCCACGCCGATGACGACGAAGACGAGTCCGGCAACCTGAACGCCGCTGAGCCGCTCGTGGAAGAAGAACCTGTCGATGAGCACGATCACGGCGATGCCGAGAGCCGACCAGACGGCATAGACCACGCCCAGGTTCATGCCGCGGGACAAGATCTGCGACAGCAGGACGAACGAGGCGAGATACCCGGCCACCACCACGGCCGAGGGTCCGAGGCGGGTGAAGCCCTCGCTGAGCTTGAGGCTCACCGTCGCGCAGACCTCCGCGGCGATGGCGGCCGCGAGGAGCAGCCAGGTGAGCAAGGTGGCTCTCCGATCAACTTGAACGTTTGTTCAAGTTATCAGACCGCCCTTGTACTCCCCAGCCGGCGTCAAGGACCGAACGGGAGGGCGGCGCGCTGGCGGACGGCTTCGTAGAGGACCACGGCCGCCGACGCTGCGACGTTGAGCGAGTTCACCCGACCGGCCATCGGCAGCGAGGCGGTCTCGTCCGCGGCCTCCAGCAGCGAGGCGCCGACGCCTGCGTGCTCGGCCCCCACGACCACGGCGACAGGACGCGTCAGGTCGACATCGGTCACCGCCGTCGACGCGTCCGGAGTGGCCACCAGGATGGAGAGCGCTCGGCGCCGCAGCCACGCGACGACCTGCTCGGTCGGGGCCGACGCGACCTGGACGGCGAACACGGTGCCCTTGCTGGCCCGTACCACGTTGGGGTTGCCCCAGTCCGCTACGGGCGATGCAGCCACCACCGCATCCACCCCGACCGCTTCCGCAGTACGGAGCATCGCGCCGAGGTTGCCCGGTTTCTCGATCGCCTCGCAGACCAGTACGAGCGGGTGTGCGCCGAGCGTCACGGCGTCGAGGGGTCCTCCCGGCGCGTCGACGACCGCGAGCCAGCCGTCCGGCGAGTCCCGGTAGGACGCCTTGGCGAACGCGGCCGGACCGAGCGGGACGACCTCACTGCCGAGAGCCGTGACCCGGGGGAGCAGCGCCTGTGTCGTCGTCGGATCGGCCAGCGCGTCGCACCAGAAGAGCTGGCGCGGCGCCACGCCCGCATCCAGCGCGAGTCTCAGCTCGTCGCAACCCTCGACGACCGTGACTCCCTCGGCGTCCCGCGTACGCCGCCGGCGCAGGCCGACCAGCCACTTCACGCGCGGGTTCGCCACGCTCGTGATCATCGCCGAACCGGCCTCGTGCGAACTGGACATCGCACCCACTATCACTCATCCGGGCGGGGATTCGGTACGGGACAGTCGGTACGCACGGCTAGCGTGTCGCTCATGCTGCAACGGCTGCGAAGCAGGCAGGAGCTGGCGTTCTTCGGCTCCCTTCACAAGGCGGACCGCCCGCTGGCGGTGCTGTGGTGGATGCTGCTCGCGCTGCGCTCCGCGCTGCCGGCGGCCTTCTCGGTCGTCATCGGGGTCGTCGTGGGAGCCGTCACGCGCGGCTCCTCACTGACCGTCCCGCTGGTGTCCATGGGCGTGGTGTTCGTTCTCCTCCAGGTGGTCAACCCGGTGCACCAGGCGGTCAGCGAGAACCTCGGCAACCGGCTCTCGGCCTGGCTGTACGACCACCTGACCGAGGCGTGCGTTCGTCCTCCGGGCGTCGGCCACCTCGAGGACCCCGAGCTCGTCAGCGACCTGGCGATGGCGCGTGAGTTCGACAACGGCATCGCCGGGCCGCCGATGGAGGTCAACCTGCCGTTCATCGCCTCCAGCCTCGTCGACATGGGCGCGGGCCTGGCCTCGGCTCTGGTCCTGTTCGGGTACACCTGGTGGGCGCCGCCTCTGCTGGCCGGCGCGTGGCTCGCGACACACTGGCTGCTGCGGGAGAGCGGAGTCTGGAAGGACCGCAACACCGCAGAGGTGCGGGAGGCAAGCAAGCACGCCGACTACGCCTACCGGCTGGCCGTGGGTCCCGCCTCGGCGAAGGAGCTACGGATGTTCGGCCTGGCGGACTGGACCGTCGACCGGTTCGCAGCGCGGCGCCGGCGGCTGTTCGACCTGCAGCAGGCCGCCACCCGGCTGCGCGAGCGGCCGTTGGTGCTGTGCATGCTGCTGGTGACGGCGGCCAACGTCGTGGTCTTCACCTCGCTGGCCCTGTCCGCGACCGACGGCGGCCTCTCGCTGGGCCAGGTCGTGGTCTACGCACAGGTCGCGGTGGGCACCAGCCTGATCGCCTTCGGTGGTCTCAACTGGGCCCTCGACGGGGCGGCCGCGCCCGTCGCGGCGGTCCTCCGGCTCGCCGGCACCACCGAGACGGTGGGTGCGCTGTCGCGTCGTGGCGATCGGCCGGCTAGCGCGATGCCAGTCACCGAGATCCGGTTCCGCGATGTCCGGTTCCGCTACCCCCGCTCCGGCCGAGCGGTCTTCGACGGCCTGGACCTGACCATCCCGGCGGGCTCCTCGCTGGCGATCGTGGGCCAGAACGGCGCCGGGAAGACCACGCTCGCCAAGCTGCTCTGCCGGCTGTACGACCCGGAGGCGGGGGCCATCGAAGTCGACGGCGTCGACCTCCGTGACCTCGACGTCGACGCCTGGCGGTCGCGCGTGACCGCCGTCTTCCAGGACTTCGTCCACTTCGAGCTCTCGCTGCGCGACAACGTCGCGCCGGCGGGCGCCTCGGACGACGACATCGTGGCCGCTCTGGCCGCTGCCGGCGCCGACGGGCTCGCCGACCTCGACGCCCCGCTGTCCAAGCAGTACGACGGGGGCGTCGACCTGTCCGGCGGGCAGTGGCAACGGGTCGCCCTGGCGAGGGCGCTCTGCGCGGTGCGTCAGGGGGCCGGCCTGGTACTGCTCGACGAACCGACGGCTCAGCTCGATGTCCGGGGTGAGGCGGTGATCTTCGAACGGGTCCTCGAGGCGACCCGGGGCGTGACCACCGTCTTGGTCTCGCATCGGTTCTCAACCGTCCGGCACGCGGACCGGATCTGTGTGGTCGAGCACGGACGCGTGGTCGAGCTGGGCAGCCACGAGGAGCTGATGGCAGCTCAGGGACGCTACCGCACGATGTTCGAGCTCCAGGCCGAGCGTTTCGACGAGCCGGCGGGGTCCGTCGACGAGGAGGGTATGTCGTATGAGTCGCTCGGCTGAGCCCAGCGCTGCCGCGGCTCGGGAGCCCGACGACCTGCCGCCAGCCTGGGAGTCGATGTGGCGGCTGGTGAAGCTGGGGTACGCCAACGAGCCACGGCTGATCGTCGTCGCCTTCGTGCTGTCCCTGCTGTCGGCGCTGCCCGACGCGCTCATCGCACTGTGGCTCGCCCTCCTCGGCAAGGGGGTCATCGACCACAATCGGCCGCTGGTGGTCGCCGGAGCTCTGGGGATGGGCCTGTCCGCCATGCTCACCTGGTTCCTGCGCACGGTCTCCACGAGGCTGCAGCGCAAGTTCCGCGACAAGGTCTCCATCGCGCTCGAACGCCACGTCGCCCAGCTCCAGGCCTCGGTGGTCACGGTGGCCCACCAGGAGCGTCCCGACTACCTCGACCGGCTCGCGGTGCTCCGCGACCAGACGTTCGTGCTCGACCACATGTACATGTCGATGTTCTCCACCTGCGGCTTCATCCTCAGACTGGCGATCACCGTCGTGATGCTCATGTCGATCCACCCGGCACTGGTGCTGCTCGTGCTATGCGCCCTCCCGACCGTGTGGACGTCGAGCTGGCGCCCCGCCGTCGAGCGGCAGGCAAGGGAACGCGGCGCCCAGTCCGACCGGCTGGCGAGGCACCTGTTCGTCGCCACGACGACGGCCGCCCCGGCGAAGGAGCTGCGGGTGCTCGGCGTGAGCGACCAGATGGCCGCCCGCCGGCGGGCGGAGTGGGAGCATTGGTACGCCCTCACCGCGAGTGCCCGCTGGGTGAGTGCGGTCTGGCACACGCTGGCCTGGGCCGCGTTCGGCCTGGGGTACGTCGCCGCGGTCGTCTTCGTGGCCGAGGGACTGCACGCGTCCGCGGGATCGGTGCTGCTCGTCCTCGCCGCGGGCGCACGGCTCTCGGGGTACATCGGTGCGACGGTCGGTGAGATCGGTTTCCTCCGCGGAGTCTGGCTCGACGGCTCGCGCAGGCTCGCGTGGCTCGAGGACTACGCCGACGCACAGTCCGGCGGGGACCTCCCGGCGCCGGAGCGACTGACGGACGCCATCAGGATCGAGCGGCTCTCCTTCGCCTACCCCGGAAGCTCGCGGCTGGTTCTGGAGGACGTCGACCTGATGCTGCCCGCGGGAGCCGTCGTGGCTGTGGTCGGCGAGAACGGCGCCGGGAAGTCGACACTGGTCAAGCTGCTCGCGCAGATGTACGCACCGACGGCCGGCCGGATCTTCGTCGACTCCGTGCCGCTGGAGCGCATCGCGCCTCAGGAGTGGCGGGAGAAGGTCGCCGGCGCCTTCCAGGACTTCTACCGTTTCGAGCTCGCGGCGCAGCAGTCGGTCGGGGTGGGGACCTTCCCCGCATCGACGATCCCGGTGCGGCGTTGACGGCGGTCGGCAAGGCGGGTGCCCACGACGTCGTGGAACGGCTCGAGAGTGGGCTCGGCACCCAGCTCGGGCCTTCCTGGGCCGACGGGGTCGACCTGTCCTTCGGGCAGTGGCAGAAGGTGGCGCTGGCGCGCGGCTTCATGCGCGACGAGCCACTGCTGCTCGTGCTGGACGAGCCGACGGCGGCGCTCGACGCAGAGACCGAGCACGCCCTCTTCCAGCGCTACGCCTCCGCGGCCCGGAGCACCTCCACCCGAGCGAGCGGCCGCATCATGATCTTGGTCTCCCACCGCTTCTCCACTGTCCGGATGGCCGACCTCATCGTCGTCCTGGACGGTTCGCACGTCGTGGAGGTCGGCTCGCACGACGACCTGATGGCCGCCGATGGCCAGTACGCGTCGCTGTACCGCACCCAGGCGGCGGCCTACCGCTGAGGCACGGCCCGGTGTCCGCTGTGCGCAGCTGACGGTCATGCGCTGTGAGGCCGTTGATGCGTAGCGCGCAGTGGTGCCGCCGGGGCGACCCCCGAGTCGCCGCGGGCGTGCACCGCTGAGTCGGGCCGGTGGCGACGTCGTCGGCCAGGTCGACCCGTCGAGCCGTGAGAGACTTGAGGCTCATGTCCGAGTCCACCACCCCCCTGCTGCCGCTCGTCTTCGACGAGCCCGCACGGGCCCGCAAGCCTCCGCGGCACCTCGCGGACCTCACCTCGGCCGAGCGGGCGAGCGCGGTCGAGGAGTCGGGCCTGCCCGGCTACCGCGCCAAGCAGGTGTCCCACCACTACTTCGCCCGGCTCGCCGACGACCCCGACGCCATGACCGACCTGCCCGTGCACCTTCGCAGGCCGCTTTGCGACGCCCTCCTGCCCCGCCTCGTCACGCCCGTCCGGACCCAGCACGCCGACGGCGGCGCGACCGTCAAGACGCTCTGGAGACTGCACGACGGAGCCCTCGTCGAGTCGGTGCTGATGCGCTACCCCGGGCGGGTGACCATGTGCGTGTCCTCGCAGGCCGGGTGCGGCATGGCGTGCCCCTTCTGCGCGACCGGGCAGGGTGGCCTGCAGCGCAACCTGAGCACGGGTGAGATCGTCGAGCAGGTGGTGGCGGGCGCCCGAGCGCTGGCACGCGGGGAGGTGTCGGGCGGGCCGGGGCGGGTGTCCAACGTCGTGTTCATGGGCATGGGCGAGCCGATGGCGAACTACCGGGCCGTGATCGGCTCGGTCCGCCGGATGGTCGACCCGGCGCCGGACGGCCTCGGGATGTCGGCGCGCGGCATCACCGTGTCCACTGTCGGGCTCGTGCCACGCATGCGGCAGCTGGCAGAGGAGTCCATACCGGTCACGCTGGCGCTGTCCCTGCACGCGCCCGACGACGAGCTGCGCAACTCCCTCGTTCCCATCAACACGCGCTGGAGCGTCCGGGAGGCCGTCGAGGCGGCGTGGGACTACGCCCGCGTCACCCGGCGTCGCGTCTCGGTCGAGTACGCCATGATCAAGGACGTCAACGACCAGGGCTGGCGCGCCGACCTGCTCGGCGACGTCTTGACCTCCTTCGGCGACTGGGGATGGGTGCACGTCAACCTCATCCCGCTGAACCCCACCCCCGGCTCGAAGTGGACGGCATCGCGGCCCGAGGACGAGCGGGCGTTCGTCCGACGGCTGGAGGCGAAGGGCGTGCCCACGACCGTCCGGGACACCCGCGGCCGCGAGATCGACGGGGCATGCGGTCAGCTGGCCGCCCAGGCATGAGCGAGGCGCGACGCCGGCCGCGTGTGGTCGCCACGGACCTCGACGGCACGCTGGTCCGCAGTGACGGATCGGTGTCCCCGCGGTCCCGGGAGGCGCTGGCGGCGGCCGAACGAGCCGGGATCGCCGTCATCTTCGTCACCGCCCGGCCGCCCCGCTGGCTCGACGAGCTCACGGGGCTGGTCGCCTCACACGGCCTCGCGATCTGCGCCAACGGTGCGATCCGCTACGACGTGGCGGCCCGCCGGGTGCTGTCGACGACCCCGCTGGCCGCCGAGACCGTGGTCGCCGTCGCCGGCGCGCTGCGGACCGGTCTCCCCGGCACGGTGTTCGCGGCCGAGAGCGAGGCCGGGTTCGTTAAGGAGCCCGACTACCTGGAGCGGCACCCACTTCGGCGCGAGTCTCCGACCGGGCGCATCGAGACCCTCCTCGACCCGCTCCCCGCGAAGCTGCTCGCCCGCAACGAGGCGTACGGCCCCGAGGAGTACGTCGAGCTGGCGACGGGTCTGGTCGGTCACCTCGTCGAGATCCACGTGTCGGGCGCGACGGGCCTGCTCGAGATGTCCGCGAAAGGCGTGACCAAGGCGAGCGCCCTGCGCGCCTGGTGCGACTCGAACGGCATCGAGAATGCAGACGTCTGGGCCGCCGGGGACATGCCGAACGACCTTCCCATGCTCGCCTGGGCGGGCCGGGCGTTCGCTGTGGCCAACGCCCATGCCGACGTGCAGAGGGTGGCCGACGCCGTGTGCGCCAGCAACGACGACGACGGCGTCGCCCAGGTCGTGGAGCTGGCTGTCAGCCTGCCGGCCGAACCGGAGGCCGTGTCTCATCACCCGGAGGCCGTGGCTGTCATCCCGAAGGATCCGACTCTCCGGTAGCCACAGCTAGCTGTGCCTCGGAGCGTTGGACCCGGCACTCACCACGCCTGTGCGAGCAGCTCGCCCAGGAGCTCGTCCGGGTCGACGTCGAGGCCGCGCGAGACGAACCACGAGCAGATGTTGCGGCAGTCCCGCAGCAGGAACTCGGCGCCGTTGGGATTTCCTACTATGTCCAGCACCTGCGGCAGGTCGATGATCACGAGCCGGTCGCCCTGCACCAGCACGTTGTACGCCGACAGGTCCCCGTGGGCGAGCCCTCGCCGCGCCAACACGGCCATGGCCTCGCTCAGCTGGTCGAAGTAGCCGCGCAGCCGCGACAGGTCCGGTCGGGTCTGCGCGAGCCGCGGGGCTGCGGCACCGTCGACGTCGATGAACTCCATCAAGATCTCGGTCCCGTCGATCTGGACCGGGTACGGCACGGGTACGCCCGCCGACCAGAGCGAGCTCAGGGCGGCGAACTCGTGCTGCGCCCACTGACCCGCCGACGCCTGCCTGCCGTACGCCGTGCCTTTCGCCATCGCGCGGGCGTCACGGCTGCGACGTACGCGTCTGCCTTCGGTGTAGGACGAGTCCCGGTGGAACTGCCGGTGGTCCGCGCTACGGTAGCGCTTGGCCGCGAGCAACGACGACGACCTCCCGGTGACGTCGGGGACCGCCCGCTCGACCAGGAAGACGTCGGCCTCCTTGCCGGTCTTGAGGACGCCCAGCTCGGTGTCGATCGCGCCGTCGTCGGTGATGACCCAGTCGGGCCGCGGTTCGGGACCGTGGGCGCTCTTCACGACCGACGACCAGGTCGACCATCGTTGCCCGTCCGGCAGGTCGTCGAGATAGGTGTAGCTGAGATCTGTGTCTGAAAAGGGGGAGTGCATCGGTGGTGTGCTCCTCGAGCGACTCGTCGAGGGCGCACCGTTCAGTCGGTCAGCGCATCCTCGGCAGGGCAGGGACGACAAAGTGCCCCAGGACATGGGTGGACATCTCGACGCCTCCTTCGCTCGCGGGACTGCCCGGTGACCGGACCGACTCGATCGTCCACCACGGCAGCCGCGCCTGCAAGTGGTTTTACGGCTCGACCGGACCGACCCCTGCCGGCCCGCCGAGCCCTCTGCCGCTCCTTCCGGCAGGATGAGGGCCGGAAAGCAGGAGGCGAGTACGCGTGCGGAGCTATGCAGAGACCTACGACGCGAGCATCAAGGACCCCGACTCCTTCTGGGCCGAGCAGGCGCAGCTGGTGGACTGGTTCGTCAAGCCCGCCGTCACCCTCGACCGGTCGCGGCCGCCGTTCTACCGTTGGTACGGGGGTGGTCGTCTCAACACGTGCTACAACGCCCTCGACCGCCACGTCATCCGCGGCCGCGCGGACCAGCCGGCGCTGATCTACGACAGCCCCGTCACCGGCACTACCCGGACCTTCTCGTACAGCGTCCTGCTCGAGAAGGTCGCAGCCTTCGCAGCCGTTCTGCGCGACTGCGGCGTCGGGATCGGCGACCGCGTCGTCATCTACATGCCGATGATTCCCGAAGCCGTGATCGCTATGCTCGCCTGCGCCCGGCTGGGAGCGGTGCACTCCGTGGTGTTCGGCGGCTTCGCCGCGTCGGAGCTGGCGGTACGCATCGACGACGCCCTCCCGACGGTGGCGGTCACCGCGTCCTGCGGGATCGAGGGGAGCCGAGTGGTCGCGTACAAGCCCCTGCTCGACAAGGCGCTGGAGCTCGCGGAGCACACAGTTCCGGCGGTGGTGGTCAAGCAGCGCGAACAGCTGCTCGCCGACATGGTGCCCGGCCGAGACGTCGACTGGGACGAGGCTATCCGCGCGGGCGGCATCGACCCCGCGCCGTGTGTGTCTGTCGCGGCGGCGGATCCGCTGTACATCCTCTACACGTCCGGCACGACCGGAAAGCCGAAGGGGATCGTCCGTGACAACGGCGGCCACGCGGTGGCCCTGACCTGGTCCATGCACAACATCTTCGACATCTCCGCCGGTCAGGTCTGGTGGACCGCGTCCGACGTCGGCTGGGTGGTGGGCCACTCGTACATCGTGTACGCGCCGTTGCTCGCCGGCGCCACGACGGTCCTGTACGAGGGCAAGCCGGTCGGCACCCCGGACGCCGGTGCCTTCTGGCGGGTGATGGCCGACCACTCCGTGGAGGGGTTCTTCACGGCGCCGACCGCGATGCGCGCCATCAAGAAGGAGGACCCCGAGGGGACCCTGATCCGGCCGCACAACCTCAATGCGCTGCGCCATGTCTTCCTCGCGGGGGAGCGGCTCGACCCGGAGACGTACCACTGGGCCAGCGAGCACGTCGGCGTGCCGGTGGTCGACAACTGGTGGCAGACGGAGACGGGGTGGCCGATCGTCGCCAACCCCCGCGGGCTGGAGCCGCTGCCGATCAAGCCCGGCTCACCGAGCGTGCCAGTCCCCGGCTTCGACGTCCAGGTCCTCGACGAGCACGGAAACGCCCTGCAGCCGGGCCACGAGGGCGCGATCTGTCTACGGCTGCCGCTCCCGCCCGGGACGCTGCCCACCTTGTGGGGCGACGACGACCGCTATGTCGCGTCCTACCTCGCCACCTACGACGGCTACTACCTGTCCGGCGACGGCGGGTATCGCGACGACGACGGCTACGTCTACGTGATGGGACGCACCGACGACGTGATCAACGTGGCCGGGCACCGCCTGTCGACCGGGTCCCTCGAGGCCGTGCTGGCCGCGCATCCGGCCGTCGCCGAGTGCGCGGTCATCGGGGCCGCGGACCCACTCAAGGGCCAGGTCCCCCGCGGGTACGTCGTGCTGAAGGCCGGCAGCGACGTGGACCCCGCCGAGCTGACGGCCGAGCTGGTGGCGGCGGTCCGCGACCAGGTCGGGCCGGTGGCGTCCTTCCGCGAGGTCACCGTGGTCGCCGCGCTGCCGAAGACACGCTCCGGGAAGATCCTTCGCAAGACGATGCGCCAGATCGCTGACGGGGAGGACCCGGCGGTCCCCTCGACCATCGAGGACCCGGCGGTGCTCGACACCATCGCGGCCGCTCTGCGCAGCCAGTGACGGGACGGGTACGCAACCGCTGTTGTTGAGCGACACAGGGTGTGGTCGGATAGGCCCATGAAGAAGCTGATCAACGACCCCGCCGACGTCGTCAAGGAAGCCCTGCTGGGAGTGGAGGCGGCTCACAGCGACCGAGTCCGCGTCGACCACGACAACAAGATCATCTACCGCAAGGACGCGCCGAGGCAGGGGAAGGTCGGTCTCATCTCGGGCGGCGGATCCGGCCACGAGCCGATGCACGGCGGGTTCGTCGGCCTCGGCATGCTCGACGCGGCCTGCGCCGGAGAGGTGTTCACCTCGCCCGTGCCCGACCAGATGATGGCCGCCACGAAGGAGGTCGACGGCGGCGCGGGTGTCCTTCACATCGTGAAGAACTACACCGGCGACGTGATGAACTTCGAGATGGCCGCGGAGCTGGCGGCCGCCGACAGCGGCATCGAGGTCCAGTCGGTCGTCACCGACGACGACGTCGCGGTCCAGGACAGCCTCTACACGGCCGGGCGCCGCGGTGTGGGCGTGACCGTGCTGCTGGAGAAGATCGTCGGAGCGGCCGCCGAGGAGGGCCGTTCGCTGCAGGAGGTCGCGGACCTGGCGAAGGCGGTCAACAGCGCCGGCCGCAGCATGGGCATGGCCCTGACGTCGTGCACCGTGCCGGCGGCCGGGAAGCCGACCTTCGACCTGGCCGAGAACGAGATGGAGGTCGGGATCGGCATCCACGGCGAGCCCGGCCGTCAGCGTCTCCCCGTCGCCTCCGCGAAAGAGGTCGCGGCCATGCTGGTCGACCCGATCGTCGGTGACCTCCCGTACGGCGAGGGCGACTCGGTGATCGCGTTCGTCAACGGCATGGGCGGCACGCCGCTGATCGAGCTCTACATCATGTACAACGAGGTGGCCGCCCTGCTCGGAAAGGCCAAGATCTCCATCGCCCGCTCCCTGGTCGGCAGCTACATCACCTCGCTGGAGATGGCCGGGTGCTCGGTGACGCTGCTCAAGGCCGACGACGAGATGATCCGGCTGTGGGACGCACCCGTCAACACCCCCGGACTGCGCTGGGGCGCGTGACGATGGCGGACACCGTCGACATCGGTGCCTTCTCGGACTGGATGCGAGGATTCGCGGCCACCGTCCACGACAACGCGCAGTACCTGACCGAGCTCGACGCGGCGATCGGCGACGCCGACCATGGGAGCAACCTCGACCGAGGTATGAAGGCGGTCGTCGCGGCCCTCGACTCGGCGTCGTTCGACGCGGCCGACGCCCTGTTCAAGAAGGTCGGGATGACCCTGGTCAGCACGGTCGGGGGAGCGAGCGGGCCGCTGTACGGGACCTTCTTCCTGCGCTTCGGCAGCGCCCTGCAGGGTGAGACGGAGATCTCGGCCACCGAGCTCGGAGCGGCCCTGCGCGCCGGCGTGGAAGGAATCATCGCCAGGGGCAAGGCCGAGGCCGGCGACAAGACGATGGTCGACGCCTGGCTGCCCGCTCTGGAGGCCTACGACGACGCGGTCGCGGGCGGAGTCGCGTCCGCGCTGAGTGCGGCGGCGGCGGCCGCCGCCAAGGGCCGCGACGAGACGGTCCCTCTGGTCGCCCGCAAGGGACGCGCAAGCTACCTCGGTGAGCGCAGCGCGGGCCATCAAGACCCCGGGGCCACGAGCACGACGATGTTGCTGGAGTCGGCGGTAGCCTCCCTGTCGTGATCGGGATCGTCGTGGTCTCGCACAGCCGGGCGTTGGCAGAGGCGGCTGTCGGGCTGGCGAACGAGATGGTCGAGGACGACTCCCGGCCGGCCATCGCGGTCGCGGCGGGGCTCGACGCGACGACGTTCGGGACCGACGCTGCGGCGGTGGCCGAGGCCATCGGGTCCGTGGACTCACCCGACGGGGTGCTGGTCCTGCTCGACCTCGGCAGCGCGGTGCTCAGCGCGGAGATGGCGCTCGAGTTCCTCGACGCCGACATCGCCGGCCACGTGGTCGTCTCGGCCGCGCCGCTGGTCGAGGGGCTGGTAGCCGCGGTGGTGCAGGCGTCCACCGGGGCGGACATCAGCTCGGTCGCCGACGAGGCGATGCGCGGGCTCAGCGGCAAGCAGGACCACCTCGCGAGCGCCGACCACACTGCGTCGCCGGAGCCGGAGCCGGCGCTGGACGCGTCGGCGTCGTCAGCTGCGCTCCCGCCCGACGCGTCCGTCGAGGTCGTCGTGACCAACGCCCACGGCCTGCACGCCAGACCCGCGGCACGACTCGTCGGCCTGGTCCGGACGTTCGACGCGACAGTGACGCTCACCGATCTCGAGTCCGGCCGCGGACCCGTCGACGCCGGCAGCCTCAGCCGCGTCGCGACCCTGGACGCCCGCTGTGGTGACCGGGTGAGGGTCGAGGCGTCCGGTCCCGACGCCGAGCGCGCCGTCGACGCGGTACGCGCGCTGGCCGAGCGTTCGTTCGGGGACCGCGACGAGCCCGCGGCCACGGTCCCGACGCCAGGGCGGCTCGATGTCGGCGGGTCAGGACTGGACATGGCCATGGGTCCGGCGGTCGTGCTCGTCGACGAAACCAGCACCGACGAGTACGTGCCCGGCGGTGTCGACGAGGAGCGGGCGCGGTCCCGAGGGGCCGTCGAGGCCGCAGCAGTGTCGATCGGGCGCGTCCGGGCGCGTACCCGGGAGGCCGTCGGCGAGGCAGAGGCGGAGATCTTCGACGCCCAGCTCGCGCTGCTGTCGGACCGCTCGCTGCTCGACTCGGTCGAGGAGCGGCTCGGGGCGGGTGCGTCGGCGCCCGAGGCGTGGACCGGCTGCCTGCAGGCGCTGGCCGCCGACTTCGAGGCGCTCGCCGACCCCTACCAGCGGGAGCGGGCGCAGGACGTCCGCAGCGTCCAGCGCAGTGTCGTAGCGGCCCTGACAGGTCGACCGGACCCGGTGGCCGCCCGCGCCGACGAGTCCGGTGTGCTCATCGTGCCCGAGCTCGACGCCGCCACGGCGGCGACCCTGGACACCTCGCGGGTGACGGGCGTCGTCACCCTGCAGGGCGGTACCACGGGGCACGGCGTCATCGTGGCGAAGTCCCGCGGCATCCCTGTCATCACCGACGTCGGTGAAGCCGCCGCGGGCGTGCACGACGGCACGCTGGTCGGCTTCGACGCCCGGACGGCGACGTTCGTCGTCGACCCCGACGAGGAGTGGCAGCGCGACTTCGCGTCGCAGGTGCGCTCGCGTACCGACGCCCGTACGCACGCCCTGGCTCACGCCTCCGAGCCGGCCGTCACCACGGACGGCTGCCGCGTGACGGTCGCCGCGAACGTCAACTCCGTGGACGACGCCGCACAGGCAACGCGGCAGGGGGCGGAGGGGTCGGGGCTGGTCCGTACCGAGGTGCTCTTCGGGCAGGACTCCACGCGCCCGTCCGTCGAGCGGCAGACACAGGCGTTTCTCGCTCTCGCCGCTGCCTTGGACAACCGGCCGATCACCATCCGGACGTGGGACGTGGGAGGCGACAAGCCGCTGCCGTTCCTTCCGCAGCCCGCCGAGGCCAACCCTTTCCTGGGCGAGCGGGGTCTGCGGATGTTCCGGCGCCGGACCGACGTCCTGGACGAGCAGCTCCGCGCGATCTGCCTCACCGCGCGTGAGACGCCGACCCGGGTCATGTTCCCGATGGTCACGACTCCCGACGAGGTGGACTGGGCCCTGCAGCGGCTGCAGGCGGCCGAGCAGGCGACGACCGGTGCCCGCCCGTCCGGGCTCGAGGTCGGCGTCATGATCGAGGTACCGGCGGCGGCGCTGCGCGCCGGCCGGGTGGCTGCACGCCTGGACTTCGTCAGCATCGGGACCAACGACCTCACCCAGTACACGACCGCAGCCGAGCGCGGGAACGCGGCCGTTGCGGGTCTCGCGGACGGGCTCGAGCCGGCCGTGCTGCAGCTCATCGAAGCGGTGTGCCGCGACGTGCCCGACCACACGACCGTCGCCGTGTGCGGCGACCTGGCCAGCCGCCCCGAGGCCGCGCCGCTGCTGATCGGGCTCGGGGTGCGTGAGCTGAGCGCAGTGGTGCCACGCGTCCCCGACCTGAAGGCAGCGATCCGCGAGACCAGCCTGTCGGCCTGCCAGGACGTCGCTCGGCGCGCCGTCGCAGCACCGAGCGCCGCAGACGTACGCTTGCTGCTTGCCGGCACCGGGTGACCCCCGCGTTACAGCCATGCCGGCGCTCTCGGGCCGGATGCCCGGGTGCGGGTCGTCCGGGTACGCCTACCCCATCGTGAGCCGTAGGCGAGGTCAAAGGAGTCGTCGTGTCACCTCGCCGCCGTTCTCGACTGCGCTCCGCGCTGGCCAGGGCCCTGGCCGGGTGCGTACTCGTGGCGCTGTGCGCGGCCGCTGCCACCACCGGGACCGCCGCTACTCGTGCGCCCATCGCCGCCCCACGCCCCAACGTCATCTTGATCCTGACCGACGACCAGAGCCTTACGGACATGTCGGTGATGCGCCACGTGCGGGCGCGACTCGGTCAGCGGGGAACCACCTTCACGCACGCCTACTCGCCGTACCCGCTGTGCTGCCCGGCGAGAGCGACCCTGCTGACGGGGCAGTACGCCCACAACCACCACGTCTTCGGCAACCTGCCTCCCTACGGCGGCTTCCAGGCGTTCGACGACACCAACACCTTGCCGCTGTGGCTGCAAGGTGGCGGCTACTCGACAGCGATGCTCGGGAAGTACCTGAACGGCTACCCGACGCCGGGTGAGGAGACCTACGAACCGCCGGGCTGGGACACCTGGCGGGTCCCCGTCGCGGGGATCTACGACTACCGGCGCTGGACGCTCAACGTCAACGGCAGGCTCGTACCGTACTCGGGCACGTACGAGACCGACTTCGTCGCGCAGGAGGCAAGCGCCCTCGTCAAGGCGTACGCCGCGAAGAAGAAGCCCTACTTCCTGTGGGCGGGATTCCTGGCGCCGCACTGGGGCCGACCATGGGACCTCGGCGATCCCCACCTGCCGACCGCCCATCCGTCGCCGCGGTACCGCGGCACGCTCGCGAACGTCCGGTTGCCCGCGAAGAGGAGCATCAACGAAGTCGACGTCAGCGACAAGCCGCAGTTCATCCAGGACTCGCCGATCAAGCCCTGGTACGCCCTGCGCCAGGTCAACGAGCAGCGGCTCGAGTCGCTGCTGTCGGTCGACGACGCCGTCAACGCGATCATGAACGCTGTCAAGGCGAGCGGCGAGGCCGACAACACCCTGGTGATCTTCACCTCCGACAACGGCTACCTCATCGGGGAGCACCGACGGGTCGGCAAGGACATCGGCTACGAGGAGGCCACCCGGGTACCGCTGGTCATCGCCGGCCCGGGCTTCGAGACCGGTCAGACGCGCGACCAGAAGGTGACCCTCGCCGACATCGCCCCGACCATCGCCCAGGAGGCGGGCGTGAAGCCGCGGCTGGTCGAGGACGGCAAGCCGTTGACCCCGATCGCCGCCGACCCGCGGACTCCCGACACCCGTACGGTCCTGCTGGAGGGCGGACCGACGAAGGCCGACCCCACTCGCTGGTACACCGGCATCCACACCAACCGCTTCGTCTACGTCGAGTACCGCACGAGCGGCGAGAGGGAGCTGTACGACCTCAGGCGCGACCCGGAGCAGCTGCGCAACCTCGACGTCCGGTCACCCGGCAGCGCCGAGGAGGCGAAGCTCGCCCGGGCGCTGGCCACGCTGCGCACCTGCGCGGGCAGGGTGTGCCGGGAAAGTGTCACCGAGCTGGCGCACTGACCGCGCGGGGCACCGCTGGCGTCAGTGCCCCCCGACGAACGGTGCCACCGCCCGGGCCAGCATGCTCTGCCTGCCGGTCAGCCGCTCCTCGTGGTCGGCCGCGGTCATGGCACGCAGGCCGGCGTTGACACCCACCCACCGCAGCGGCTCGGGCTCCCAACGCCGGGACCGGTGGTTGACCCACGGCAGCCCGACCAGCTCGGAGTCCGTTCCGGTGACCAGGTCCGCGAGCGTCCGCCCTGCGAGGTTCGTCGTGCTGACGCCGTCGCCGACGTAGCCTCCCGCCCAGCCGATGCCCGTCGCGCGGTCGAGCCCGACGGACGCCATCCAGTCGCGGGCGATGCCGAGCGGCCCACCCCACGAGTGGGTGAAATCGTGCCCGCGGACGGCCGGGAAGAGGTCGATCAGCGTGTCGCGCAGCGCGCCGAAGACCGTGGCGTTGCGGTCGTACTCCGGCTCGACGCTCGACGAGAAGTGGTACGGCGCGCCCCTGCCCCCGAAGACGAGCCGGTCGTCGGCGCTGCGCTGACCGTAGATGACGAGGTGCCGGTGGTCGGAGAAGGTCGGGCGGCCGGCCAGGCCGATCTCGTCCCAGACGCTCGGCGGCAGTGGGGCCGTCGCCACGATGAGGGAGTACACGGGGATCACGGCCCGCTTGAGCCCCTCGAGCCCGGGGGTGAAGCCTTCCGTCGCCCGCACGACGTACTGCGCCCGGACCCGCCCGTGCTCGGTACGTACGATGCTGGGCGCGATCGCGTCGACGCGGGTGTGCTCGTACACGTTGACGCCTCGTGCCTCGACCACGCGGGCGAGCGCACGCACGAGCTTCGCGGGCTGGATCCGTGCGCAGTGCGGCGTGTACGTCGCGCCCAGGGCACGGGTGGCCCGGACGTGGTCGGCCGCTTCGTGGGGGTCGAGCAGTCGGATGTCGTCCTCCGTGTCGCCCCACGCGTACGCCGTCTCGACCTCCGCACGGGCCCGGGCGAGCTGCACCTCGGTACGCGCGAGCACCACGGTGCCGCCCTTGTGGAAGTCGCAGTCGATCCCCTCGGCGGCGGCGACGCGACCCACCTCGTCGACGGTTCCGCGCATGGCTGCGGTCAGGGCGAGGGCCTTGGCGCGAGACGAGCCCGGAAGCGACGCCAGCCGAGCCCGGGACACCGGGAACAGCGCGGACGCCCACCCGCCGTTGCGCCCGGACGCGCCGAAGCCGGCGACCTCCCTCTCGAGCACGGCCACCCGCAGCGACGGGTCGCGCTCGGTGAGGTAGTACGCCGTCCACAGGCCGGTGAGGCCCGCGCCGACGACGGCGACGTCGACGTCGAGGTCGCCGGGCAGTGCCGGGCGCGGCAGCAGCTCGTCGCCGCTGTCCTCCAGCCACAACGAGATGTCTGAGTAGGTCACCGAACTCCCCACGAGTAGGTCTGTTTGTGCAGCTTGAGGTAGACGAACGACTCCGTGCTCCGTACCCCGGCGATCGCCCGGATACGCTTCGAGAGCAGCTCCAGCAGGTGGTCGTCGCTCTCGCACACGACCTCGACGATGATGTCGAACGACCCGGCCGTCACGATGACGTAGTCGATCTCCGCCATCCTCGCCAGCGCGTCGGCGATCGGCTCGACGTCGCCCTCGGCGCGGATCCCGATCATCGCCTGCCGGGCGAAGCCGAGCTGGAGCGGGTCGGTCACGGCGACGATCTGCATCACGCCGCTGTCGAGCAGGCGCTGTACGCGCTGCCGCACGGCCGCCTCGGACAGCCCGACGGCCTTCCCGATCGTGGCGTACGGCATCCGGCCGTCCTTCTGCAGCTGCTCGATGATGCCCTTGGAGACGTCGTCGAGGTGCGGGGGTGAGCCTCCCGTCCGCGATGCCACGTCAGCCCAGCCCCAGGGACGCGCCGAGCCCCTTGGCCGGCTCCTGCACAGGTCCGGCGTTCGTGACGCGCGAGCGGCGCAGGACCAGCCCCGTGACGGTGATCACCGCGATGGTCACACCCAGCATGATGGTGGCCAGGGCGTTCACCGACGGCGTGATCCCGAACCGCACCGCCGAGTACAGCACGATCGGCCAGGTGTTCGTGGTCCCGTTGGTGAAGGCCGGCAGCACGTAGTCGTCGAACGAGAAGGTGAACGACAGCAACAGGGCCGCGACAATGGCCGGCAGCAGCCGCGGGAGGGTGATCTGGCGGAATGTGGACAGTCGTCCGGATCCGAGGTCGTAGCCGGCCTCCTCGAGCGTGTCGCCCATTCCGACGAAGCGCGCCCGGATCACGAGCATCGCCAGGGACGCGTTGAAGACGATCTGCCCCAGCAGGATCGTCCACGGCCCGAGAGCGGGGAAGAAGGGCACGTAGCGGGGCAGCTGGACGAAGAAGATCAGCGAGGCGACGGCGATCACGATCTCAGGGACGACGAGCGTGAGGTAGACGATCGCGTCGAACGGCACCCGCATCCAGCTGCGCATCCTCGCCAGCGCGAGAGCGGCGCACAGCCCGAGGATCGTCGAGATGACGGCCGATGCGGCTCCGAGCTTGATGCTCGTCGCGATCGCCGGGATGTACGTCGGGTCGTGCAGTCCCTTGCTGAACCAGCACGTGGTGAAGCCGTTCCACACGGTCAGGTTGCCGAGCTGCGTCGGAGGGATGTTGCAGAGGTTGGACCCGTGGTAGGCAGCGATCGCACTGTCGGAGGGCTTGTTGAACGCGAAGAGGACCATGACCGCGATCGGCAGGTACAAGAACACGAAGACGCAGACCGCCCACGCTGCGAAGCCCCGTTTGGCGCTGACGACCTTAGGCACCGAACCGTTCCTCCTTGGTCGCGAGGACGATGTAGACGGCCACGAAGACAGACAGGGCGATCATGAGGCTGATGGACATCGCCGACCCGAACGGCTGGTTCTGGGCAGAGTTGAACTGGTCGCCGATGACGTTGCCGACGAACTCGTACTTACCGCCGCCGAGGATGTTGGGGATGATGTACTCCCCGCACATCGGGATGAAGACGAGCAGCGCGCCGGTGACGATTCCCGGCAGCGTGAGGCGGAACGTGATCTGGCGGAACGCGCTGACCGGGTGCGACCCAGGTCGCCGGCGGCCTCGATGAGCGACCAGTCCATCCGCTCGAGCGAGGCGAAGACGGGGATGATGAACAGCGGCAGGTAGTTGTACACCAGCCCGACGGCGACGGCGTACTTCGTGTACATGATGTTGATGCCCAGGTACTTCGCCAGGTAGCCGTGGGAGTCGAGGATGATCTTCAGGGCGTAGGTCCGGATCAGGAACGACGTCCAGAACGGCACCAGCACGAGTACCAGCGCGAGCATCTTGTACGTCGACAGGTGCCGCGCCATCCAGTACGCGATCGGGTACCCGACGATGATCGTCAGGATCGACCCGGTCGCCGCCATCACCAGTGTCCGCTCGAAGATGCGCAGCCAGAGCGAGTCGGTGACGAGGCCGTACTGGGAGGTGTCGAACCCATAGCTGATCGAGTTGAACCCGGTCTGGGTGGCCAGCGAGAACGCGACCAGGATCGCGAGCGGGCCGAGGAAGAAGATCGCGTAGTAGATCAGTGACGGCGATGTCAGCCAGGCCGGATATCGCGGGTTGAAGGACCGGCGCTTCCGGGTGCGCTCCTCGGGCAGCGCCTTGGTCGCGCCCGCCATCAGCCGGCGCGGAACTGCGTGTAGATCTGGGTCCGCTGCTGCACGACCTTCGGGCTGACGTTGAGGATGTAGTGGTAGTTGTCGGCGTAGCTGCTCGGCACGTTGAAGATCGGGTCCTGGCCGAACGATGCCGGGAGCTTCGACAGCGCCGAGGGGATCGGGATGCCGTAGCTGTGGTACTCCATCTCCGTCACCGCGACCGAGGGGGTGAGCAGCCAGTTGATCCACGCGTGCGCCGCGACCGGGTGGGGGGCGGTCGTCGGGATGCACCAGTTGTCGGACCAGATCTCCGAGGCCCCGTGCAGGAGGACTGCGGTGATGTCGCCCTCCTTGCGGCCCTGGACGATCCGGCGCACGTCGCCGTTCCAGGCCTGACTGAGGATGATCTTGCCGGCGATCGCGTCGTCGATCAGCGACGACGACGAGATCGTGGTCACGCCCTTGCGGATGGACATCAAGAAGTCCGTGACCTTGTTGAAGTCCGCGGCGCTGTCGGTGTTGGGGTCGAGGCCGAGCGCCATCAGCGCCAGCGGCACGACCTCCTCGGCCCCGTCGAGGACGTTGGTGCGCCCCTTGCTGACGTACTTGGGCAGCAGCTTGTAGAACTCGAGCATCGTCGTGGGGCGCTCGGTCACGATCTTGTTGTTGTAGAAGATCATCGTGATGCCGTAGTCCTTGATGACGTGGTACTTGCCGGTCGGGTCGTACGACGCCTTCTTGAACTTCGGGTCGAGGAACTTGATGTTGGGGATCAGGGAGAAGTCGAGCGCCATCAGCTTGTTCTCCTGGATCAGCTGGGCGACGGCGTTCTGGCTCGGGACGATGATGTCGTACGTGGTCCCGCCGGCGTTCAGCTTCGCCAGCAGCTCGTCGTTCGACGAGTAGTACGTCTCGTGGATCTTCAGTCCGGCCTTGGACTCGGCCGGCAGCTGCATGAACTTCTTGTACGTCGAGGGGTCGTCGTACTCCGACCAGTTGAAGATCTCCAGGTGGTTCTCGACCGGCTTGCCCTTCAGCGAGGACGCGCCGCCTGCCTGCGTGTTGGAACCGCCGCCTCCGCCGCTGGACGTCGACGTGCTGCCGCAGGCGGCCGTCAGCAGCAGCATGCCGCTGAGCCCGAGCGCCTCCCGACGCGACATCCGGCGGCCGGCCGCCTGCTCGACGCGTCGATGGATCCCGTCGAGCTTCTTCTTGGTCGAGACGGGAGCGATGAGGTTCAGGGTCTCGGGCTTGTCAGTCATGGTCGCCTCTGTCGTTGCGGGTGGGTGGTGGGTCTGCCAGCAGGACCGGTGCCGAGGTGTCCCACTGGATCGTGATCGGGTCCCCGGGGCGGATGGCGTCGTCGGACGCGTCGCTCCCCGCCCGCTGCTCGCGGATCAGCATGCGGGTGCCGCCGTCGAGCTCGGCGACCACCTGCACCTCGTCGCCGAGGTACACCTTCGTCACGGCGACGCCGTGTGCGGTGTTGACCCGCCCGTCGGGCTCCCCGGGCACGATGCGCAGCCGGGCGGGACGGATGCCGACCCTGGCGGACGCGCCGCGGGCGACGTCGCCGCGGGCGCGGACGACGACACCCGCACCGGCGTCGAGCTCGTACTCCCCCTGCGACGCCTGCGTCACCGGCCCCTGCAGGAAGTTCATCTCGCCGATGAAGTCGGCCACGAACGCGGTCAGCGGACGGTCGTAGATCACGTTGGGGGCGTCGAGCTGCTGGATGCGGCCCTCGGACATCACCGCTATGCGGTCCGACATCGACAGCGCCTCACCCTGGTCGTGGGTGACGTAGATGAAGGTCGTCTCCACCTGCTGCTGGATCCGCGTGAGCTCGATCTGCATCTCCTTGCGCAGCTTCAGGTCGAGCGCCCCGAGCGGCTCGTCGAGGAGCAGCACGCGGGGATGGTTGACGAGGCACCGGGCCAGTGCCACGCGCTGTTGCTGCCCACCCGACAGCATCGCGGGCCGGTGCTTGTCGCGACCGGTCAGCTGGACGAGCTCGAGTGCCTCCCGGGCCCGGGCATAGCGCTCCTGCTTGTCCACGCGGCGCTGCTTCAGCCCGTAGGCGACGTTGTCGAGGATCGACAGGTGGGGGAAGAGGGCGTACTGCTGGAAGACCGTGTTGACGTCGCGACGGTAGGGCGGCGTGCCGACCGCATCGACGCCGCCGATGAGGATCTCGCCCGCGTCGGGCTGCTCGAAGCCGGCGATCATGCGCAGCGACGTCGTCTTGCCGCATCCGGACGGGCCGAGCAGGGACAGGAACTCGCCCTTGCGTACCTGCAGGGAGACGCCGTCCACCGCGGTGAGCGAGCCGAAGCGTTTCGTGACCGCCCGGAACTCGACGTCGTACACGGCCTCCGGTTCAGCGGTCACGCGTCAGGCCTCCAGCGGAGCTCGTCGGGCGCTGGTACCGCGGCGCCCGTGCTGCTGGGCGCACCCCCTGTTGCGTGAACCGGTGCCGAGGCGACAGACTGTCTCCTCTGCGGAGTAACGTACATCGTGATAAATGGTACGTCAACGTGCGATATTCGAACTGATACGCTGCGGAAATGAGGGGACTCGCATGCGTATAGATGATACCTCCCGGCGCATCCTGGAGATCCTCCAGCGCGACGGCCGCTGTCCGAATACCGTGATCGGCCGGGCTGTGGGCATATCGGAGGCCGCGGTCCGCGCGCGTATCCACGCCCTCACCGAGGCCGGCGTACTACAGATCGTCGGCCTGACCGACCCGAGCAACATGGGCTTCGGCGTCATCGCCATGATCGGCGTGCAGGCCAACAGCGACCTCAACCGGATCGCCGAGATGGTCTCGAGCTGGCAGGAGACGACCTACGTCGTCATCAGCGCCGGCAGCTTCGACCTGCTCATCGAGGTCGTGTGCAAGGACAACGCCGACCTGCTCGGGCTGGTGGAGCGGTTGCGCGCCGTCGACGGCGTCCGCACGTCGGAGACCTTCATCTACATCTCCCGGCACAAGCTCAACTACGCCTGGGCCTCCGGCGACGACGCGTTCCCGCCGACACGTCGCCCACGGCCCGGTTCGGTCGGCGTGTCGCTCACCGAATGACGTCTCGGCGGCCCCGCCCCAGCGTCTCGATCAGATCCGCTGCGCGGGTCACACCGTCGCGGGCCCTCGTCCGCCGCGACAGGCCCTCGAGCCGCGCCCTGAGGGACTGGTCGCGGAGCAGTCCGTCGATGGCGCCGGAGAGCTCCTCGGCGGAGCAGGTGTAGGTGTCGAGGCGTACGCCGACACCGGTCTCGTGCACCCGTTGCGCGTTGTCGTACTGGTCCCAGAAGAGCGGCAGCACGACCATCGGCTTCCCGAAGTGCAGCGCCTCGGTCGTCGTGTTGTTGCCGCCATGGGTGATGACCAGGTCGACGAGAGGCAGGATCTGCGTCTGCGGCAGGAACTCCGCACCAACCATGTTGGGGGCGAGCTCGACCGAGTCGTGGCTGGGTCCGAGCGACACGATGTACCGGTGTGGGGTGGTCGCGAGCATCGCGACGAGCCGCCGCATCAGGTCGACGTCGGCGCTGCCGAGCGACCCGAGCGACAGGTACACCAGTGCCGCGTCGGGATCGCCGAAGTCGGGCACGGTGAACGGCTCGCCGGGGGCGTCACGGACGCTGGAGTCCAGCCGCTGCCAGGTCGTGTCGAGTGGTCGGGCGTCGACGTAGTCGAGGTCCTCCGGGTACACATACAGGTTCAGGTCCGGGGACGCGTGGGTGAACTCCAGGTCGGGAAGTGCCGGCGCACCCTGCTCCTGCACCCAGGCGTTCCAGTCCTCCCACATCGGGCGATGAGTGCGGTCGAACTCGGCGCGGAACGCCGGCCACGTATCGGGTGAGTCCGCGGGCAGACCCGAGTAGGCCGGCGGGATCGTGTGGCCCGGGATCTCCAGCGGGTTGCAGGAGACGATCCGGACGAACGGCGCGTCGGTGGTCATCAGTGCGGGGAACGAGACGACGTTGTCCTCCACCACGACGTCGGGACGCACCTCGGCGAGGATCTCGCGCAGCCGGGGCTCGCAGTACATCGCCCCGTCGATCAGCGCCGCGAACGTCGGCTGGACGAACCCGCTGACCTGCTCGATCGTCGGCCGTCGGAACACCGGCGCGGTGTCGCGAACGAAGTCCCTCCAGAACTGACCCGCGTCCTGGTCCGCTGCCTCCGGGGCGGGCGGCGCCAGGTCCACCATCTGCTCCTCGAAGCCCTGTGCCTCGAGCCGACCCCGCCACGACGACTCCGCGGCGAACACCACGCGGTGCCCCCGTCGGCGCAACACGTTGCCGATGCCGATGCAGTTGTTGGTCGGCCCGTACGCCGACTCGGGCATGAAGAGCACCGTCAGTGGGTTCGGCATGGGGCCAACCTATCCACCGCCGTCGACCGGCCAGAAACGTCTCGTCGACCGGGCGCAAATGCCCGGTCCAGTGGGCAGGAATGTCCTGCCGAGTGGGCGGGGATGTCGGGTCGAGTGGGCGGGGATGTCGGGTCGAGTGGGCGAGGATGTCCGGGTCGAGTGGGCGAGGATGTCCGGTCGAGTGGGCAGGATTGTCCGGTCGAGCGGGCAGTAGACGGTGCCCCGGTGCGCCTGCAGGTCTGACGGGGCCTCCGCCGACGAGACATCTGCGCCCGCTCGACCGAGCATCTGCGCCCGGTCGACGGAGCATTTGCGCCCGGTCGGCGGAGCATTTGCGCCCGGTCGGCGATCAGGAGGTGAGATCGACCAGCTTCTGTACGGTCCGCAGGTTGCGGGCGGTGATCCCGACGCCGAGCCGGCGCTCGAACGGCACCTTGGCGAGCTTCTTGGAGCGGCCGGCGCCGTCGACGTAGTTCAGGTACAGCTCGCGGCCGACGATGCGGTACGCCTCTGGCGAGACGTCGACCTCCCCGAGCGCGGCAACCGCCTTCTTGTCAGGCGCCTTCGTCATGAAGCCGATGTGCAGGAAACGCGCGTCGGTGTCGGGGTACGGGTTCCCGGCCAGCGCAGCGGCGAGCTCGGCCGGCGTACGGACGACGACCTGCGGGGCGAACCCGACCGCCTCCTCGATCGCGGGCCCGAGCGCCGTCGCCAGCTCGCCGGCCGACATGGCGCTGGCGAGCACGACGTTGCCGCTCTGGATGTACGTCGAGACGTCCGTACACCCCAGGGACGTACAGATCTCGCGCAGCTGAGCCATCGCGAGCTTGCCGCGCCCGCCGACGTTGACTCCTCGCAACAGCACGACATAGCGCTGCGCTTGTTTCGCCATGCCTCGGAAGTATGCCGGACGATCAGATCTTCGTGTGGGCCTCGCTGAGCACCGAGCGGAGGATGGATTCCATCTCGTCGAAGTGCGACTGGTCGCAGATCAGCGGAGGCGACACCTGGATCACCGGGTCGCCGCGGTCGTCGGCCCGGCAGTAGAGCCCCGCTTCGTACAACGCCTTCGAGAGGAAGCCGCGCAGCAGCCGCTCGGACTCTGCGTCGTCGAAGGTCTCCTTAGTCGACTTGTCCTTGACGAGCTCGATGCCGTAGAAGTACCCGTCGCCGCGGATGTCGCCGACGATCGGCAGGTCCAGCAGCTTCTCGAGAGTCGCCCGGAAGTCGTCCTGCGTGTCCAGGACGTGCTGGTTGAGACCCTCGCGCTCGAAGACGTCGAGGTTCGCCATGGCCACGGCCGTGGCCACCGGGTGCCCACCGAACGTGTATCCGTGGGCGAACGACGTACTGCCCTTCGAGAAGGGCTCGAACAGCCGGTCGGTGGCGATCATGGCGCCCAGCGGGGCATAGCCCGAGGTAAGCCCCTTGGCGCACGTGATCATGTCGGGCAGGTATCCGTAGCGCTCCGCGCCGAACATGTGACCGAGGCGGCCGAACGCGCAGATCACCTCGTCGCTGACCAGCAGCACGTCGTACTCGTCACAGATCTCACGGACCCGCTCGAAGTACCCCGGCGGTGGCGGGAAGCAGCCGCCGGCGTTCTGTACCGGCTCGAGGAACACGGCCGCGACCGTGTCTGCGCCCTCGTTCTCGATGGCGACGGCGATCTGGTCGGCCGCCCAGCGGCCGAACGCGACAGGGTCGTCACCGTGCACGGGAGCCCGGTAGAGGTTCGTGTTCGGTACGCGGAACGTGCTGGGCACGAGCGGCTCGAACGGCTCCTTGAGCGACGGCACCCCGGTGATGGACAACGCGCCCTGGGTCGTGCCGTGGTAGGCGACCGCGCGGGAGATGACCTTGTGCTTGCCAGGCTTGCCGGTCAGCTTGAAGTACTGCTTGGCGAGCTTCCATGCCGTCTCGACGGCCTCGCCGCCACCGCTCGTGAAGAACACGCGGTTGAGGTCGCCCGGCGCATAGGTCGCCACGCGCTGAGCGAGCTCGATGGCGTTGGGGTGCGCGTAGGACCACAGTGGGTGGAAGGCGAGCGTCTGGGTCTGTTTCATGGCGGCCTCGGCCACCTCGGTACGCCCGTGGCCGATCTGGGTCACGAACAGCCCCGCGAGGGCGTCGAGGTAGCGCTTGCCCCGGGCGTCGTAGATGTACGCGCCCTCACCCCTGACGATGATCGGCACGTCGGCGTTGTCGTACGACGACATCCGGGTGAAGTGCATCCACAGATGGTCCTTCGCGGACTGCTGCAGGGTGGCGTAGTCGAGGTCCAGCGTCTGGTCGATCGTCATCGGGCCAGTTTGCCCCAACTCAACCGTCCCATGCAAGTGAATCCGAAGGGCAGCAGCGGTGGTTCACCGATATCGTCGTTAAGACCCCGGCAAGCCGACGAAATCCGAAGAGGAGCCACGGGAACTCGCTGGGCAACCTTTCCTGATGTCCATCATGTCGTACCAGGTGTTGCGTCACACTGGACCGACCGCCGGAAGGGCACCCGTGGACAAGCAGGCGATGGCTGGAGGCGTGGGCCGGCTCGACGAGCGCTCCACCTCGCCGGGAGAGGTCGCCCTGGCCCCGACGGGGCCCAGGGAGTCGTTCGAGGGGTTCGTGGCCGCCCGGTCCGGTCCCCTGCTGAGGACGGCGTACCTGCTCACCCAGGACACCCACCTCGCCGAGGACCTCCTGCAGACGAGCCTCGCCAAGGCGTGGTCCTCGTGGGGCCGGATCCAGACGAGCCCGGAGGCGTACGTCCGGCGGATCCTCGTCAACACGTACTCCACCTGGTGGCGACGCAGATGGAACGGCGAGGCGCCGGTCGGCGAGCTGCCCGACGTGGAGCATCACGACCGCGACGGATCCTCGGAGCACGAGCTCAGGTCGGCTCTGGCGCGACTGCCGAAACGTCAACGAACCGTCATCGTGCTGCGCTTCTTCGAAGACCTCACCGAGGCGGAGACCGCACGGCTCATGGACTGCACCGTCGGGACAGTCAAGAGCCAGACCAGCAAGGCGCTCGCAAAGCTGCGCATAGACACAGCCATCTCCGACGCGACAGGGGAGCCGAGATGAACATCGACGAGCTGCGGCAGACGTTGTCGACCATGGCCGAGGAGGTCGACTCCGTCGATGCGCCCACCAGGCTCCGGGCCATCGACGCCAAGGTCGTACGAGTCCGGCGTCGGCGGATCGGTGCGGGCGTCACCTGTGCCGCCCTGGCGGCCGTCGTCGGCCTGGTGGTTCCCGGCCTGGTGGACGCGGGCGGCGGCGGACCGAAGCCCGCGAACAACCTCGACCACGAGCAGATCGCGGACCACGTTGCCCACGGTCGAGGACAAGGGCACCCGGTTCTACACGTCTCCCGCGGGCGACACGCTCCTCGGCGAGGTGATGGGCCGTACCGGCTCGCGCTCGGTGACCCTCCGCGTCGTACCGGCGACCAGCGATCTCTCGTACCGCTCGGTGTGCTGGCAGCCCCACCCCAGTCGCTCCGGCCGGCTCGTGTACGACGTCTCGGTCAACGGCAAACCGGTCGCGAGCTCCAGCTGCGACGGGCGGCCCTTCGGTCCGCTAGGCCCCGCCTCGAGCTTCGGCAACGGGAGCCCGCGTACCAACATCGCCGGCTGGCGCGACGTCGGAGTCGTCCCCGGCAAGGCGATGACCGTGCGCCTGTCGCTTCGGCCCGACATCTCGGCACGCACCGCCGACGCCACCCAGCTTGGAGTGGCCGTGTACGCCAACACGGGAGCCAGAGACCAGACCTATGGCGTCTGGACCCCGAAGGAGACGGTTACCGGCGGCCACACGTACAAGCGGATCAGTCGTGTCTTCGACGAGGTCTTCGATAGCCACGGTCATGTGCGCCTCCACCTCCCCAGGGTCAAGAAGCCGCTCTACATCGTGTACGGCGTCGGCCGCGCCCACAGTGCCTACGACCTGAGAGGCGACACGTCGGGCGGGCACTCCGCCAGTGCCGGCCCGACGAGCTACGGGGAGTTGAGCACTCCAGGCCAGCGGGCGGCTCACGCGTCCGTCCGACTGCACGGCAAGCCGGGAGCGGTCTTGTACATCCTGGTGTACCGGCAGGTCGGCTGAGCCCGTCTGGCGCTTCGGCTCGCTGGCTGCCGGGGTCAGCGAAACGCCGACTGGCCCGTCAGCGCCTGACCGATGACGAGCTGGTGCACCTCGGACGTGCCCTCGTACGTCAGCACCGACTCGAGGTTGTTGGCATGGCGCATCACCGGGTACTCGAGCGTGATGCCGGCCGCGGCGAGGATCGTGCGGCACTCGCGAGCAATGGCGATCGCCTCCCGGACGCTGTTGAGCTTGCCGAGACTGACCTGCTCGGGGCGGAGGCGGCCGGCGTCCTTGAGGCGTCCGAGATGCAGCGCGAGCAGCATGGCCTTCCCCAGCTCGAGCGTCATGTCCGCGAGCTTCTCCTGGGTGAGCTGGTACGCCGTCAGCGGCTTGTCGAACACCCGCCGGGTCGACGCGTACGCCAGAGTCGTCTCGAGGCAGTCGCGCGCGGCTCCGACGGCACCGAAGACGATCCCGAACCGGGCCTCCGACAGGCACGACAGCGGCCCGCTCAGGCCGCGAGCCTCGGGAAGCACGGCGTCGCCCGGGAGCCGGACGTCGTCGAGCACGAGCTCGCTGGACACCGACGCCCGCAGCGACAGCTTCCGGGTGATCTCCGGCGCGGAGAAGCCGCGGGTGGAGGTCGGGACGACGAAGCCGCGGATACCGTCGTCGGTGCGTGCCCAGACGATGGCGACGTCGGCCACCGACCCGTTCGTGGCCCACATCTTCGTGCCGCTGAGCACCCAGTCCGAGCCGTCGCGCCGCGCCCGGGTCCGCATCCCGCCCGGGTCGGAGCCGAAGTCCGGCTCGGTCAGGCCGAAGCAGCCGATCGCCTCCCCGGCCGACATCCGCGGGAGCCACTCGTCCTTCTGCTCGGCGCTCCCGAACCGGTGGATGGCGTACATCGCGAGCGAGCCCTGGACGGAGACCAGGCTCCGGATCCCGGAGTCGGCGGCTTCGAGCTCGAGGCACGCCAGCCCGTACGCGGTCGCCGAGGTGCCTGCACAGCCGTACCCGTCGAGATGCATCCCGAGCATCCCGAGCTTGCCCAGCTCGATGCTCAGCTCCCGGGCGGGTATCGACGCGGTCTCGAACCAGTCGGCGATGTGTGGGCGGACCCGGTCGTCGCAGAAGGCGCGAACCGTGTCTCGTACCGCCCGCTCCTCGTCGCTGAGCAGCGAGTCGACGGCGAACAGCCCCAACGGGCTGGTCGAGGCGGATGGCGACATGGTCCGGCTCCTCGAAGTGGGTTCCGACGCTGGGCGAACCCCAACCTACCCAGGGCGAGGTCGCCCAGCCCTCATGACCCGCGTCGTTGCAGTGCGGGGTATGATACAAACCTTGGTACAACAGGGGGGTCGGATGTCCAGCGGTACGCGACCGAAGCGGCCCTCCGCCGCCTCGCTGCCCACGGTCGGGAGCCGAGTCTCATGACCGTCCCGACCATCGACCACGACAGCCCGGTTCCTCCGTTCGAGCAGCTCCGTACGCAGATCGCGGCCATGGTCGTGACCGGAGAGCTCGAGCCGGGGAAGAAGCTGCCGACGGTCCGTCAGCTGGCGCGAGACCTCGAGCTGGCCGCCAATACGGTCGCCCGCGCCTACCGCGAGCTCGAGGCCGACCGGATGATCTCGACTCAGGGACGCCGAGGGACGTTCGTGCGCAGCGAGCTGCTCGACTCCACCTCTGAGGAGAGCCGGAGCTCGGCGGCCCGGCAGGCGGCCATCTCCTTCACTCAGACCGCCCGCCGAAGCGGCATGTCCCTCGCCGAGGCGAGCCGTCTCGTCGAGGCTGCGTGGCCGCGCACCTCTAACTGAGCGCTGACCGAGCGGGCCCTGTGGATAGGGTGCGCATGTGGTGAACCCCCAGGGTGGCGACCAGGCGTCGGCATCCGGACGGGCCGACGCCGTCAGCCTGCGTGACCTCGGCCGGCGCTTCGGGGACGTCACGGCGGTGGACGGCATCGATCTCGACATCCGCGACGGGGAGTTCTTCTCGATGCTCGGGCCTTCCGGGTCGGGCAAGACGACGGTGCTGCGGCTGATCGCCGGGTTCGAGAGCCCGGACACGGGGAGCGTGTACCTCGACGGTGTCGACGTGACGCGGCAGGCGCCCTTCGAGCGCGGCGTCAACACCGTCTTCCAGGACTACGCGCTCTTCCCGCACATGAACGTCCGCGACAACGTTGCGTACGGCCTGCGGGTGCGGGGGGTCGCGAAAGCACGCCGCCGGCAGCTCGCCGACGAGGCGCTGGCCCGGGTACGGCTCGACTCCCACGGCGACCGCAAGCCGACCCAGCTGTCCGGTGGGCAGCGCCAACGCGTCGCGCTGGCCCGCGCGCTCGTGATCGGACCGAGGGTCCTGCTGCTCGACGAGCCGCTCGGCGCCCTCGACCTGAAGCTGCGCGAGCAGATGCAGGTCGAGCTCAAGGGCCTGCAGCGCGACGTCGGCATCACGTTCGTCTTCGTGACCCATGACCAGGACGAGGCGCTCACGATGAGCGACCGGATCGCCGTCTTCAACGCGGGCCGGATCGAGCAGGTGGGGACGCCCTCGGAGGTGTACGAGCATCCTGCGTCGCCGTTCGTCGCCGGCTTCGTCGGCACCGCCAACCTCATCACCGGCAGCGCCGCGCAACGGCTCGTCGGTCGCCCGGGCACCTTCAGCGTGCGCCCGGAGAAGATCCGGATCGACGTACACCCGGCCGGTGAACCGCCGCGCGGCATGCAGTCGGTCACCGGCACGGTGGCCGAGGTCGTGTACGCGGGAGCCGCCACCCGCTTCGTCGTCGACGTCGAGGCCGGTACGCGCCTCGTCGCGCTTCAGCAGAACTCGCAGACGTCGTCCACTGACCTGCTCGACCTGCGGCGGGCCCCGGTCCGGCTGTCGTGGGACCCGCAGCACTGCATCGCACTCGTCACCAAACCCTGACCCGACTCTGGAGGCCGCCCATGTCCACGTCCACGAGACCCGCCCGGCGTACCCGCCGCGCCCGGCGCACCGCTGTGGGTGCCGCAGTCGCGGCGCTGGCACTGCTGGCTGCCGGCTGCGGAACCAGCGGCAGCGACACCAGCGCAGGCGGAGGCGGGAGCTTCACCGTACCGAAGCTGTCGATGCTCAAGAAGATCGGTCCCGGCGAGGGCGAGCTCAACATCCTCGCCTGGCCGGGGTACGCCGAGGACGGCACCAACGACAAGAGCGTCGACTGGGTGACGCCGTTCGAGAAGAAGACGGGCTGCCAGGTCCACGTCAAGGACTTCGGGACGTCCGACGACGCCGTCAGCCTGATGCATGCCGGCGGGTACGACGTGGTCTCGGCATCCGGTGACGCCACGCTGAGGCTCATCTCCGCAGGCGACGTCGAGCCGGTGAACACGTCGCTGGTGCCCAACTACGCCGACATCTCGCCCTTCCTCAAGAACCAGAGCTTCAACAGCGTGAAGGGGCAGATGTACGGCATCCCGCACGGCTGGGGCGCCAACCTGCTCATGTACAACAAGAGCGTCGTCAAGCCACCGCCCACCTCCTGGAGCGCCGTGTTCGACGGCGCGTCCAAGTACGCGGGGAAGGTGACGGCGTACGACAGCCCGATCTACATCGCCGATGCCGCCCTGTACCTCATGAACACCAAGCCTTCACTGGGCATCAAGAACCCCTACGCCCTCGACAAGGACCAGCTCGCGGCGGCCGTCGACGTGCTGAAGAACCAGAAGAAGAGCATCGCCGAGTACTGGCCGGACTACACCACCGAGGTCAACGACTTCAAGACGGGCACGGCGGTCATCGGCACCGCCTGGCAGATCAACGCCAACCTCGCCGCCGAGAAGGCGCCCGTCGCCACCGTGTTCCCGAAGGACGGCTCGACGGGATGGTCCGACACCTGGATGGTCGGCGCGAAGTCCCAGCACAAGAACTGCGCGTACATGTGGCTCAACTGGATCACCAGCCCGAACGTGCAGGCCCAGGTGGCCCAGTGGTTCGGCGAGGCGCCGGCCAACCCGAAGGCCTGCGCCATCACGGGCAGGAAGTTCTGCGCCGGATACCACGTGACGGACGCGGCGTACGCGAAGAAGATCTGGTACTGGACGACGCCGATCTCGCAGTGCCTCGACGGGCGGACCAACACGACCTGCACCACGTACAAGGACTGGACCGACGCGTGGACGGAGATCAAGGGTTGAGCCGGACCGCCCCGGCGGACCGCTGACGTGGCCACCGTTCCCGCACAGAGCAGCGCCGACGCTCGACCCGGCCTTCCCCGGTCGTCCGTGGCGAGGCGGCTCTCGGCCTTCCTGCACAGGCATCCCGGCCTGCGCGGCGGGAGCCTGGTGGCGGCCCCGCTCGTCTGGATGGGGGCGATCTACTTGGTCGCGCTCGCTGCGTTGTTCGTGACCGCATTCTGGAAGGTGGACTTCGGTGTCACGGTCACCCGGATCTGGAACCTGGACAACTTCCGCAAGCTGGGCGAGCAGGAGGTCTACCGCACGGTGGTCATCCGTACGGTGGCCATCGCCGCGGCGGTCACGGTGATCGACGCGCTCCTCGCGCTACCGGTGGCCTTCTACATGGCGAAGGTGGCCGGACCGCTGGTCTCGCGGTTGCTGGTGGTGGCGATCCTGACGCCCCTGTGGGCGAGCTACCTGGTCAAGGCGTTCGCGTGGCGGACGATGGTCACCCCGGGTGGCGTACTGGAGTCCGCGCTGGGATGGACGCCGGGCTTCGGGGTGACGGCCGTCGTCGCCACTTTGGCGTACCTGTGGCTGCCCTTCATGGTGCTGCCCGTCTACGCGGGCTTCGAGCGGCTGCCCGACTCTCTGCTGGAGGCGTCGTCGGACCTCGGTGCACGGCCCGGGCGTACCGTCCGCTTAGTTGCGTTGCCCATGATCGTGCCGTCGCTGATCGCGGGCTCGATCTTCACGTTCTCGCTGTCGCTGGGCGACTACATCACGGTGAAGAACGTCGGGGGCAAGACGCAGATGCTGGGCAACCTCGTCTACGACCGGCAGGCGACCGACATCCCGTTCGCCGCCGCCCTCGCCATCGTCTCCGTCGTGATCATCGGGATCTACCTCGCGCTGGTACGACGCTCCGGCGCCCTGGAGAACCTGTGAGCAGCCGGCCCGGCTTTGCGATCTCACTGGTCGCCCGATGGGGGCTGCGGGCGTTCGTGGCCGCGGTGCTGGCGTTCATCTACGTGCCGCTCGTCGTTGTCGTGATCAACTCCTTCAACTCCGACTCAACCTTCGCCTGGCCGCCGAGCGGGCTCACGCTGCGGTGGTGGAGGGCGGCGCGCAACAGCAGCGGGATGCTCGACGCGCTCCGGCAGAGCGTCGGCGTCGGGCTGGCCGCCACGGCTGTAGCCCTCGTGCTCGGTTCACTTGCGGCGTTCGGCCTGCACCGGTACCGGTTCTTCGGCAGGGAGGCGGTGTCGCTGCTGATCATCCTGCCGATCGCGCTGCCCGGCATCGTGACCGGTATCGCGCTCAGCAACGCCTTCATCACCATCCTCGGGGTCGGCATCTCGGTGTGGTCGCTGGTCATCGCGCACGCCACCTTCTGCATCGTGGTCGTGTACAACAACGTGGTAGCGAGGCTGCGTCGGCTGGGCGGCGGTGTCGAGGAGGCGTCGATGGATCTCGGCGCCACCCGGTGGACGACGTTCCGGCTCGTCACCGTGCCCAACCTGGCCTCGGCCCTGCTCGCCGGTGCCCTGCTGGCCTTCGCGCTGTCCTTCGACGAGATCGTCGTGACGACGTTCACCGCACCGCCGGACATCCAGACGCTGCCGCTGTGGATCTACAACAACCTGCTGAGCCGCCAGCAGGCGCCGATCGTCAACGTGGCGGCCGCCGGGCTGATCCTGCTGTCGACGGTCCCGATCTACCTCTCGCAGCGGCTGTCAGGCGACAGGGGCGGCGGACGGCTGTGACCATCGCCCGCAGGAGCCTGTTTCGACGGAATCCATCGAAACGGGGGGCCGGTCTGGTGCAATCGGTGGCCACCAACTACCTTGGCGTCGCACCTACCTCTCCTCCGACCTGCAAGGGGCCTCGATGACCACGCGGACGCTGAAGAACCTCATCAACGGCGAGCTCGTCGACAGTGCTGACGGCAGGACGTCCACGCTGGTCAACCCGGCGACCGAGGAGGAGTTCGCGACGGCAGCGGTCTCGGGGCATGAGGACGTCGACCGGGCGTTCCGAGCTGCGTCGACCGCGTACGAGACCTGGCGCGACTCGACACCGGCCGAGCGCCAGCGAGCGCTGCTCAAGCTCGCCGACGCGATGGAGGAGCGGACCGCCGAGTTCGTCAAGATCGAGAGCGAGAACACCGGCAAGCCGCTCGGGTTCACCGAGACCGAGGAGCTGCCTCCGGCGATCGACCAGGTGCGCTTCTTCGCCGGCGCCGCACGTGTACTCGAGGGCCGGTCGGCAGGGGAGTACCTGGCGGGCCACACGTCGTACGTCCGGCGTGAGCCGATCGGCGTCGTCGCGCAGGTGACGCCGTGGAACTACCCGCTCATGATGGCGATCTGGAAGATCGCGCCGGCCCTGGCCGCGGGCAACACCCTGGTGATCAAGCCCTCGGACACCACCCCGGCGTCGACGCTGCTGCTGGGTGAGCTGTGCAACGAGTTCTTCCCGCCCGGCGTCATGAACGTCATCACCGGCGACCGCGACACCGGCCGTGCACTCGTGGAGCACCCCGTGCCGCAGCTGGTGTCCATCACCGGTTCCGTACGCGCCGGTATGGAGGTCGCTGCCTCGGCCGCCCGCGACCTCAAGAAGGCGCACCTGGAGCTGGGCGGCAAGGCGCCGGTGATCGTGTTCGACGACGCCGACGTCGAGGCGGCCGCCGAGGGCATCGCCGGCGCCGGGTACTTCAACGCCGGTCAGGACTGCACCGCGGCCACCCGCGTGCTCGCCGGCCCGCGGGTGCACGACGACTTCGTCGCGGCGCTCTCGGAGCAGGCCAAGAACACCAAGACCGGCATGCCCGACGACGAGGACGTGCTCTACGGACCCGTCAACAACCCCAACCAGCTGGAGCGTGTGACCGGCTTCATCGACCGGCTGCCCGACCACGCGAGCCTGCAGGCCGGCGGTTCGCGAGTAGGCGACCGCGGCTACTTCTTCGCGCCGACCGTGGTCTCGGACCTCAATCAGGACGACGAGGCCATCCAGAACGAGATCTTCGGCCCGGTGATCACCGTGCAGAAGTTCTCCGACGAAGCCGAGGCGCTGCGCTGGGCGAACGGCGTCGAGTACGGGCTCGCCAGCAGTGTCTGGACCAAGGACCACGGCCGCGCCATGCGGATGTCACGCCTCCTCGACTTCGGCTGCGTCTGGGTCAACACCCACATCCCGATCGTCGCGGAGATGCCCCACGGAGGGTTCAAGCACTCCGGGTACGGCAAGGACCTGTCGATGTACGGCCTCGAGGACTACACGCGCATCAAGCACGTGATGCACAACCTCGACTTCTGATCCTCCGCCGAGGAGTCAGGCAGTTCCCCCCGAGGGGTCAGGTAGTTCCCTCCGAGGGGTCAGACTGTGTACCGCTCAAGAGTCGGTTAGTTCCTCACGTACCCGCCGACACCGCCGGGGAGAGAGGTACCTGAGTCCTCAGCGGGAGGAACGGGACTCCTCGGGGGCAAAACCTGACTCCTCAGCGGGTATTACCTGACTCCTCGGCGGGAAGAAGGCGACTCCTCGCGGACGGGCTACGAGTCGAGGGCGGCGGTGACGGCCGCTGCCAGCTCGCCGACCTCGCCGTCGGTCATCACGAAGGCCGGAGAGATCTGGATGCCGCCCGCGCCGACGGCCCGGGTCGCGACCCCGTGCGAGCGCAGGGTACGCGCGAGCCCGGCCGCCTCACCGGGGTCGGCGAGCTGTACCGCCGCCAACGCGCCCGTGCCGCAGCGCACCTCCGCCACCCGTTCGTGCTCGGCGAGCGGGGACAGGGCCACCGCGAGCGTGGTCTCGAGCCGGGCCGCCTCCTCCAGCAGGCCCTCCCGCTCCACGATCGCGAGGTTGGCCAGTGCCACCGCCGCTGCCGCCGCATGCCCCGAGTAGGTGTACCCGTGCCGCCACCAAACCCCGGCATCGGGCTTGAAGAACGGCTCCCACACCTTCGGTGAGATGAGGACCGCGCCCATCGGCAGGTAGCCGGAGGTGAGCCCTTTGGCCGTGGTGACCATGTCGGGCTCCAGCCCGAACCGCGTGCTCGCGAACCACGAGCCACCGATCCGCCCGTACCCGGTCACGACCTCGTCGGCCACGAACAGCACGTCGTACTCCGTGCAGACCTTGCGGACGTCGGCCAGATAGCCCTCCGGGGGAGGGTAGACGCCACCGGCTCCGACCACCGGTTCGCAGAAGAAGGCGGCCACGTGCTCGGGTCCGACCCGCTCGATGGTGGCGCGCAGGTCGTCGGCGCTGTCCCACTCGACGGTGGCCGCGTCGGCGACGAGCTCCCCGTAGCCCTCGCGGTTGCCGGGGATGCCGGCGAGGGCCGTACCGGCGTAGTGCATGCCGTGGTACGCCTTCTCGCGGCCGATGATGACGGTCCGCTCCGGGTGGCCGACCTCGAACCAGTACCGCCGCGCCAGCTTCGCGGCGGTGTCGACGGAGTCGGAGCCGCCCGAGGTGAAGAACACTTTGCTACCCGGCATCGGGGCGATGCCGGCGAGCCTGTCGGCCAGGTCGATGGTCGGCTGCGTCGCGTAGTCGCCGAAGGTGGAGTAGGCGGCCAGCCGGCTCATCTGCTGCGCGGCCACCTCCGCCAGCTCGGTACGGCCGTGCCCGACATTCGTGAACCACAGGCCGGCGGTGGCGTCGAGGTAGCGGGTGCCGGCCCGGTCGTAGACGTGACAGCCGTCGCCACGCTCGATCACGAACTCCCCGGTCGCCTCGACGGCACCCATGTCGGAGAACGGATGCCACAGGTTGCCCACGCAGACTCCCCTCTACCGGCCCACCCGTGCCGTGGGCCCCGGCCAAGGTACCTCAGCAGAAGCCGGCGTCGTGAACGCAGATGGCGATCTGCACCCGGTTGCTCGCGTCGAGCTTCGTGAGGATGTGTGACACGTGGGCCTTGACGGTCGCGACACTCATGTACAGGTCGGCGGCGATGTCGGCGTTGGCCTTTCCGGCACCCACGGCGACGGCCACCTCGTGCTCACGCTCGCTCAGCTGCTCCAAACGCGACCGGGCCGCCCTCCTGCGGTCGGCCTCCGATGCCGTCGACGTGTCCGCGATCTGGCGGATGAGCTGCGACGTCACGCTCGGGGAGAGCATCGGCTCCCCCTCAGCCACGCGTTGGACGGCGTCGACGATCAGGGCCGGCGGCGTGTCCTTCAGCAGGAACCCGGTGGCACCGTCGCGGAGTGCGCGCACCACGTACTCGTCGGCGTCGAACGTCGTCAAGACGATCACCGCCGGCGGTTCGGCCAGCGCGGAAAGCCGGCTGGTCGCTTCGAGGCCGTCCATGTGCGGCATCCGGATGTCCATGAGCACGACATCGGGACGCGTGCTCTCCACGAGGGCGAGACCCTCGACGCCGTCTCCGGCTTCGCCGACGATGTCGATGTCCGGCGACCCGCGCAGGATCATCGCCAGGCCGGCGCGTACCAGGGCGTCGTCGTCGACGATCGCCACCCGCACCCGGCCCGCTCCTGTCACGCCGCCCACGGCAGCCACACGCGCACGACGAAGTCTCCCTCGAGCGTGCGGCCCTGTTCGAAGCGTCCGTGCGCCAGGGCGGCGCGCTCGGCCAGCCCGATGAGTCCGAGACCGGCTCCCGGCGTGGTCGTGGTAGCGCCGCCGACACGCGCCGGGTTCCGTACCTCCACCGTGAGTCCGTCGCCCGGCCGGCCCATCACGATCACGTCGACCTGAGTGTTCGGCGCGTGCTTACGGGCGTTCGTAAGGCCCTCCTGGACGACCCGGTACGCCGTCCGGCCGATCGAGTCCGGCACCTCGTCGTCGAGCGACAGCTCGTTCTTCAGCGAGATCCGCGCACCGGAGGCGCGCTCGTCGGCGATCAGCTCGTCGAGGTCGCAGAGCGTGGGTTGCGGCCGGTTGGGAGCGCCGTCCGCCTCCTCGTCGCGCAGCACGCCGAGGATCTCGCGCAGGTCGGTGAGGGCCCGGTGGGAGTTCGCCTGGATGATCTCCGCTGCGTCGCGCGTCTCCTGCTCGCTCAGGTTGTGGCGGTACGCGAGCGCCCCCGCGTGCATCGCGACGAGCGACATCCGGTGAGCCAGTACATCGTGCATCTCCCGGGCGATGCGGTTGCGCTCTTGAGCCTGCGCCTGCGCCACCTGCAGGGACTGCTCGCGCTCGGCGCGGACTGCCCGGTCCTCCAAGGTGGCGAGCAGCTCCCGCCGCTCGCCGATGTACATCCCGATCGCGATGGCGATGCCGGCGAACCCAATGCTCAGTACCAGCGAGACGTACCACGGCCCCGAGCCGCTCTGCCGCGGCTCGAACTCGTAGTAGAGCTGGCCGGCGACGACCGCGGTCGCCGCAACCGGCAGCATCTCGGTCCACCGGCGCCGGGTCGACATCGAGATGAACGTGATGACTCCCGCGCCCGACGAGCTCGTCGACACCACGCCCGCCACGGCGCCGATCAGCGCCATCGCGAGCGGCCATCGTCGCCGGAAGTTCATCGCCACGAGCGTCACGACGCCGAGCCCGAGGTCGAGCGCCACCAGGTAGGCGCTCTTGTCCCATTGGACGTCGGCGACGAAGGCCCACAGGAAGCCACCGAAAGCGATAGCCACGAGGTTGCGCCACGTCGTCTGCCATCGCGTGAGCGGTGGGGGACCCAGCTGGACCGCGACGGTGCTCACCTACCCAGGTTAGAGAGGGGACCGGCATTCACCCACCGACCTAGGTATCGCCGCGATCGACTTTGGTCTAACCGGTCGGCGACCTTGGCCCGATGTGCCGGCCGGTCCTCGGTGCAGAGACTGGGCACATGATCGTTGTCAAAGAACTGACCAAGCGCTACGGCGCCTACACAGCGGTCGACCATGTCTCGTTCACCGTCGAGCCGGGAACCGTCACTGGTTTCCTCGGGCCGAACGGCGCCGGGAAGTCGACCACGATGAGGATGATGGTCGGGCTCACGCCTCCTACGGCAGGCAGCTCGACGATTCTCGGTGTCCCCTACTCCAAGCTGAATAACCCCGGCCGCACGGTCGGGGTCCTCCTCGACGCCTCCGCACAGCATGCCGGCCGAAGCGGGTACGAGGTGCTCAAGCTCGGCGCGATGGTAATGGGCCTACCCGAGTCGCGGGTCCAGGAGATGATCAGCCTCGTCGGTCTCAACGAGGCGGAGGCCAAGCGGCGGGTGGGCAACTACTCGCTCGGCATGCGTCAGCGTCTCGGCATCGCGCACGCTCTGCTGGGTGACCCGGAGGTGCTGATCCTCGACGAGCCCGCCAACGGGCTCGACCCGGCCGGGATCCGCTGGATGCGCGGGTTGCTCACCAACTTCGCCCACCGGGGTGGCACGGTCCTGCTCTCGTCGCACCTGATCCACGAGATCGAAGTCATCGCCGACGAGCTGGTCGTCATCGGGAGCGGCAAGATCGTCGCTCAGGGCTCGAAGCAGTCGATGCTCACCAACGCCGGTACTTTCGTCCGCGGGGCGGACACAGCAGCACTCGAGGGCGCCCTCGACACCGCCGGGCTCACCTTCAGCGCCGAGCGTGACGGCGGCTTCGTGGTGGAGGCGACCACCGAGCAGGTAGGCAAGGCCGCGCTGGTCGGCGGGGTCGTGCTCACCGAGCTGAGGACAGGCGGCTCCGGACTCGAGGACATGTTCCTCGAGCTGACCGCAGACGACGCACGAGAAGAGGTTCGTTCATGAGTACGGTAGCCACCGCCGACCCGGTCGCCCGCAGGCCCGCCGCCGACCTGGACCGCGTGCCCTTCTCGCGCCTGGTACGCGTGGAGCTGCGCAAGTCGTACGACACGAGGGCCGGGTTCTGGCTGCTCGTGTCGATCGCCGCCATCACCGCAGCCGCTGTCGTCATCTTGCTGATCGTCGGGCATCCGAACGACCTCACCTTCGACAACTTCACCCAGGCGACGGGGATACCTCAGGGGATCCTGCTTCCCGTGCTCGGCATCCTCCTGGTGACGAGCGAGTGGACGCAGCGAACCGGCCTGGTCACTTTCACGCTCGAGCCGAGCCGTTCGCGCATCGTTGCCGCCAAGATCGTCGCGGCCGTCGTCCTCGGGCTGATCGCCGTCGTGATCGCCTTCTCGGTCGCAGCGCTCGCGAACCTGCTGGGCATGGCCGTGCACAACGGCGATGGCAGCTGGGCGTTCGGGGTGTCGGGTTTCGGTGACATCACGATCCTCCAGCTCCTCGGGATCCTCGGGGGGCTCGCGTTCGGCATGCTGCTGCTCAACAGTGCGGCGGCCATCGTGTTGTCGTTCGCGTTGCCGACGGTCTTCGCGATCCTGTTCTCCTGGAGCAAGATCGCCGGTGCCGCCCCCTGGCTCGACCAGAGCACCGCCCAGTCGCCGTTACAGGACCACAGCGCGAGTGGGAGCGACTGGGCTCACCTCGCGGTGAACACGCTCATCTGGGTCGTCCTTCCGCTCGCCTTCGGCGCGTGGCGGCTGATGCGGAGCGAGGTCAAGTCGGCCTGACTCCGTACGCCGAGGAGTCCGAGTCGGGTCCGCAGGGGGATCCGGCTCGGACTCCTCAGTCGTGGCGGGACACGGTCGACTGTGCCGTGGTCATCCGCTCCATGGCCGTGTCGAGCGGGGTCGCGCCGATGCCCGGACCGGTCGGCACGTCGACGTAGCCGCCCCGCATCACCACGGGCTCGGTGAGGTCCTCGGCGAAGAAGCGGTCGCTCCCCGAGACATCGCCCGGGAGCGTGAAGCCCGGCAGCGACGCCAGTGCGACATTGGCCGCCCGTCCGAGTCCGGTCTCCACCATGCCGCCGCACCAGACGGCGACCCCCGAGGCGGCCGCGAGGTCGTGGATCCGCACCGCCTCGAGGTAGCCGCCGACCCGCCCGGCCTTGATGTTGATGACCCGGCAGGCACCGAGGCTGATCGCGTCGGCCGCCGAGGATGCCGAGACGATCGACTCGTCGAGGCAGACCGGCGTCGTCATCAGCTTCGCGAGCTCCGCGTGCTGGCGGAGGTCCTCCTCGGCGAGGGGCTGCTCGACGAGCAGCAGGTCGAAGGCGTCGAGCCGGCAAAGTTGGCGGGCGTCGCTGAGCCGGTACGCCGCATTCGCGTCGACCTGGAGGGGGATGTCCCCGTACCGCTCGCGCACGGCCCCCACGACACCGACGTCCCAGCCGGGCTGGATCTTGAGCTTGATCCGCACGTACCCCTGGTCGAGGTATCCGCCGACGGCGTCGAGCAGCTCCGGGACCGAGTCCATGATGCCGACGGACACTCCCGACGGCACCCGGTCCACGACACCACCCAGCCGTCGGACAAGGGACGTGCCGCTGCGCCGAAGCTCGGCGTCGAGCACAGCCATCTCCAGGGCCGCCTTCGCCATCCGGTGCCCCTTCACCGGTGCGAGCACACGGCCGACGTCGGCTGCCCCAGGTCGCCGCTCGCGAACAGGATGGGCAGGAGGAACGACCTCATCACGTCCATCGCGCCGGCGAGGTACTCCGACGAGTACAGAGGCTCGGCGCCGGCCACGCACTCGCCCCACCCCTCGCAGTCGTCGGCGACAACCCGGACGAGCAGGGCGTCCTTGACGCGCTCGGTGCCGAAGGACGTCCGGAACGGCGACTTCAGCGGGAGGCTGACCGTGCGCAGCTCAACGGCCTCGATCTGCATGTGCCGCTCCTCTGTCGACGAGATACCCGGCATCGCGCTGGAACCCCACGACGCGGGCGCCGCCGGCCATCTCCGCGCCCAGCGTGCTGCGCACCGCGAGGCGCCAGGCACGGCCCAGGTCGGGGCCCTCCCGGCGTAGTGCCTCGATGTCCGCCGGCACCGCGACCCGTACCAGTGCGGTGGGGTCGTCCACCCGGTGCACCACGGGTCGGCTCTCCACCTCGGCCAACACGGATGGCACGTCTGGGTGCGTCAACTGGGGGGCCGGTGAGCGGTCGCATGCGGCGACGACCTCGCTCGACGCGAGCGGCCACGAGGCGAGCAGCCGGTCGCTTCCCTGGCCTACGTTGATCCCGTCGGGCATGTCGCCGTAGAAGTCCTGCTCGTACCGCGTCGCGCGGGCCAGGAGCCGGGCCAGGTTGAAGTGGGCGTTACGGCTGAGCAACGGGTCGAAAGTCCAGGTGATCTCCTGGATGCCCAGGCCGATCGCCCACGCTCGCTGATGCAGCTTGAGCGCGAAGCCCAGCTGTCGTCCGCGCGCGGCGTGGCGCACGCCGGTCACGTCGGAGTGCAGAGCGCGACCAGGCGGAGCCGAGAAGAACGCCACCGACGCGGCGACCATCGCCTCGCCGTCGAAGGCCGCGGCGACGTACCCGCCCGTGTACGCGAGGGCCCGCAGGTGCTCCACCCCGACGACCGGCGGGCCGGTGTTGGTCCACACCTCGTCGAACAGTGCGACGACCGCCGCGAGCTCGGCGAGTCCGGTGACCAAGCGTACGCAGACTCGGGAGCGGTCGGCTGCGCGCGCCGCCTGCTCCCAGGCCGCTGCCGCCAGGTCGCGCGTCGAACCGACGACGACCGCCGCGTCAGCTGACGTCGGACAGAGCCTTCTCGAGGACCGTCATCGCCTCGTCGACGAGCTCGTCGGGCATCACGAGTGGCGGCAGGAAGCGGAAGACGTTGCCGAAGGTGCCACAGGTGAGGGTGAGCACTCCCTCTGCGTGGCAGGCGGCGTTCACCTTCGCGGCAGCGGCCGCGTTGGGCGTCGTGGTCCCCGGCTCGACCAGCTCCATGGCGACCATCGCGCCCCGACCGCGGACGTCGCCGATAACGGGGTAGCGGGTCGCCATGTCGGTGAGCCTCGTCGTCATGAGGTCGCCGAGATGGCAGGCCCTAGCCGGCAGGTCGAGCTCTTTCATCGTCGCGATGGCACCGAGGGCACTGGCGCATGCGACGGGGTTGCCGCCGAAGGTGCCGCCCAGACCTCCCGCCTTGACGGCGTCCATGATCGGCGCGCGGCCGGTCACCGCCGCCAGTGGGAGCCCGCCGGCGATGCCCTTCGCTGTGGTGATCAGGTCGGGCACGACACCCTCGTGCTCACAGGCGAACCAGTCGCCCGTGCGGCAGAAGCCGGTCTGGATCTCGTCGGCCACGAAGACGATGCCGTTGTCGGTGCACCACTCGCTGAGCCGGGTCAGGAACCCGTCGGCGGGCACGACGAAGCCGCCCTCACCGAGGATCGGCTCGATGACGACGCAGGCGACGCTGTCCGCGCCGACCTGCTTGTCGATGATCGTGATCGCCCGCTCGGCAGCGTCGGTGCCGGAGATCGGCACCGGCTCGCGGAACGGGTACGACATAGGTGCGCGGTAGACCTCGCCCGCGAACGGCCCGAAGCCGTGCTTATAGGGGACCGTCTTGGCCGTCATCGCCATGGTGAGGTTCGTGCGCCCGTGGTAGGCGTGGTCGAACACGACGACGGCGTCGCGGCCGGTGGCCGTACGGGCGATCTTGACGGCGTTCTCGACTGCCTCAGCGCCGGAGTTGAGCAGGATCGACTTCTTGTCGTGATCGCCCGGGGTCAGCTCTGCGAGCTGCTCGCACACCTCGACGTACGGCTCGTACGGCGCGACCATGAAGCAGGTGTGGGTGAACTTGGCAACCTGCTCGCTCACGCGCTCGACGACGTGGGTGGCCGCGTTCCCGACGCTGGCGACGGCGATTCCCGCTGCCATGTCGATCAGCGAGTTGCCGTCGACGTCGACGATCACCCCCCCGCCGGCGGCCTCGACGTACACGGGCAGGCCCACCCCGATGCCGTCCGAGACGCACCGGGACTTGCGCTTGTGCAGCTCCTGCGACTTCGGTCCTGGGATGGCGGTGAGGATGCGTCGCTCCTGCGGCAGACCCGGTCCGCCGTTCACTGTGTCGGTCATGAGGCCACCGTATGCCGGGCGAGCGGTCAGCGGCTACCGGCGGGGCTGCCGGAGCCCGTGGGTGGGCGGGGGTACGGGCTCGCCGGGCTGACGCTGTAGCCGTGGAGGTACTAGCGTGCGAGGTATGACGACTCAGACGTACTCCATGCAGGTGGCGGGCAAGTCGGTGGACGGGCCGGACACGTTCGACATCACCAACCCGTACTCGGGCCAGGTGGTCGGGACGACCTCGTGGGCCACGCCGGACCAGGTCGAGGACGCCATCCGCGCGGCGCACGAGCTGCGCGACGAGGCGGCGGCGCTGCCGGTCCACGTGCGTGCCGACGCCCTGCTGTCCATCAGCCGCCGGATCAGCGAGCGGGCCGAGGAGCTCGCCCAGCTGATCACGGCGGAGAACGGCAAGCCGATCCTGTGGTCGCGCGGTGAGGTGGGCAGAGCGGTGTCCGTCTTCAGGCTCGCGTCGGAGGAGGCGCGGCGCTGGTCGGGGGAGGCCATGCGGCTCGACACCGACAAGGCCGGGGAAGGACGGATGGCGTACGTCCGCAAGGTGCCCAAGGGCCCCGTACTGGCGATCTCGCCGTTCAACTTCCCGCTCAACCTCGTCGCGCACAAGGTGGCTCCGGCAATCGCGGTCGGTGCCCCCGTGGTCTTGAAGCCGGCCCCGAAGACGCCGCTCTCGGCGCTCGTGCTGGCGGAGATCGTCGCCGATACCGATCTGCCCGCTGCGATGTTGAGCGTGCTGAACGTGCCCAACGACGTCGCGCCCTCTCTCGTCGCCGACGAGCGCCTGCCCGTGGTGTCGTTCACCGGCTCGGGTCCGGTCGGGTGGAAGATCCAGGAGTCCGTGCCCCACAAGCACGTCACTCTGGAGCTCGGCGGCAACGCCGCCGCCGTCCTGTGCAGCGACTGGACCAGCGACGACGACCTCGACTGGGCCGCGACGCGGATCGCGACCTACTCGAATTACCAGGCAGGGCAGTCGTGCATCGGTGTCCAGCGCGTGTTCGTGCACGAGGGCGTGTACGACGCGTTCCGGTCGCGCCTGGTGGCGGCGGTCGAGAAGCTGGGGGTCGGCGACCCCGCCGACGAGGCCACCCAGGTGGGCCCGGTGATCAACGAGGAGGCCGCCGAGCGGATCGTGGCCTGGGTCGACGAGGCGGTCAAGGGCGGTGCGACGGTCCTGACCGGTGGCGGGCGCGACGGTACGACAGTCGAGCCGACCGTGCTCGAAGGGGTCGCGGCGCAGGACAAGGTGTCGTGCGAGGAGGTCTTCGGTCCGGTCGTCTTCATCGAGTCGGTCCCCGACGACGACGCCGCCTTCGACAAGGTCAACGCCTCGCCGTTCGGCCTGCAGGCGGGCGTCTTCACGCATCGGCTGCAGACGGCTTTCCGGGCGCACCGCGAGCTCGAGGTCGGGGGCGTGATCGTCGGCGACGTACCCAGCTACCGGGCCGACCAGATGCCGTACGGCGGCGTCAAGGACTCCGGCGTCGGGCGTGAGGGCGTGCGGTACGCGATGGAGGACTACACGTACGAGCGCGTCATGGTGCTGACCGGCCTCACGCTCTGACCGGTCCCGCGGTCCGGTCGAGCGGGCGGGAATGTCCGGTCGAGCGGGCGGGAATGTGCGGTCGAGCGGGCGGGAATGTGCGGTCGAGCGGGCGGGAATGTTCCAGGCCTCAGCGTTGGATCCGCGCCCTCAGCGCGGTCACGGGCCGCCTTGAAGCACGTAGTCATAGGTCTGTGGACCCGCCCTGACATAGATCACCGTGTCCGTGCGCGGGTCGTTGTCGGCGAAGATCGTGCCCCCTCCCGGAGTCTTCCCGTGAGCGGTATCTCCTGACGGGATAGGTGTGGTGTGCGGGTGTCGCAGGTAGCTCCGCTCGCCGAACAGGAGCCGAGGCGGGGCCGCCGAAGGCGTGAGCCGCCACTCCCAACCCTGGTCGTGCACCTGATAGAGCCGGACGAGAGGTACGGCAACGCAGACGACGATCAGCGCGATGACCGATCTGCGTACCCAACCGAGGGGAGGCCGCATGGTCTCACCTCCTGAGCTCACGCTACCGCTGGAGGAGTCCCGCGGACCGTACATCGAACCGACTCCTCGGCGGGAAGGAACCGACTCCTCGGCGGGAAGGAACCGACTCCTCGGCGGGAAGGAACCGACTCCTCGGCGGGAAGGAAGTGACCCTCGGGGCGTAGGGCGGCGTGGGAGAATGGGCCGGTGAGCGGGCAGCGGGCGGTACGCGACATCGTGGTGCTCGGCTCCACCGGCTCGGTGGGCACCCAGGCGCTCGACATCGTCCGGTCCAACCCCGACCGGTTCCGGGTGGTCGGACTGTCGGGCGGCGGCAGCCGGCCCCAGCTCCTCGCGGCGCAGGCGATCGAGTTCGGCGTCGATGTCGTCGCCGTCGCCCGCGGCACCACCGCCGAGGATCTCCAGCTCGCCCTGTATGCGGCGGCGCAGAAGCACGGGTACGCGCAGGGCAGGTTCCGCCTCCCGAAGATCCTGGTCGGACCAGACGCTGCCGAGCAGATCGCCGCAATGCCCTGCGACACCGTCCTCAACGCCATCAACGGAAGCGTCGGGCTGCGGCCCACGCTGGCGGCCCTCGACGCCGGCTCGACCCTGGCGCTGGCCAACAAGGAGTCACTCATCGTCGGCGGCGACGTCGTGAGATCGCGCGCGAAGCCCGGACAGATCGTGCCGGTCGACTCCGAGCACTCTGCACTGGCGCAGTGCCTGCGCGGCGGCCGCGCCGACGAGGTGCGCAAGCTCGTCATCACCGCGAGCGGCGGCCCGTTCCGCGGCCGCGACCGGGCCGACCTCGGTGACGTCACCGCCGAGCAGGCGCTCGCGCACCCCACCTGGAACATGGGCCCGGTCGTCACGACCAACTCGTCGACGCTCGTCAACAAGGGCCTCGAGGTGATCGAGGCCCACCTGCTCTTCGGTATCGACTACGACAGCATCGAGGTCGTCGTCCACCCTCAGTCGATGATCCACTCCATGGTCGAGTTCACCGACGGGTCGACCCTGGCCCAGGTATCACCCCCCGACATGCACCTGCCCATCAGCCTCGCCCTCAACTGGCCGGACCGGCTCCCCGGCTCGGCGGCGCCCGTGCCGTGGGGCGAGGCGCAGACCTGGACCTTCGAGCCGGTCGACCATACGGCGTTCCCGGGTCTGCGGCTCGCGATCGCGGCGGGGCGCACCGGTGGCGTCGCGCCGGCGATCTACAACGCCGCCAACGAGATCTGCGTCGACGCCTTCCTCGCCGGCCGTCTCCGCTATCTCGCCATCGTCGACACGGTGGCCGAGGTGCTCTCCCTGAGCGACGTACCCTCGACAGCAGGCGACGTCGGCATCGACGACGTACTCGCCGCGGACCGTTGGGGTCGCAACCGGGCGGCAGAGCTGGTCGCCGCGGCAGCGACAGGAGGAGGGGCAGCACACCGATGACGAGCCTCGTCTACGCCCTCGGTGTCGTGCTGTTCCTGACCGGTGTGCTGATCTCCATCGCCCTGCACGAGGTCGGCCACATGGTGCCGGCGAAGAAGTTCGGCGTCAAGGTCACCCAGTACTTCGTCGGCTTCGGCAAGACGGTCTGGTCGGTCCGCCGAGGCGACACGGAGTACGGCGTCAAGGCGTTCCCGCTGGGCGGGTTCATCAAGATGGTCGGCATGCTCCCGCCGGAGCGCCGCGACGAGAACGGCCGCGTCAAGGGAATCTCCCGGGGGTTCTTCGGTCGGCTGATCGCCGACGCGAGGGCGCTGGAGTACTCGTCGGTCAGCCCGGGCGACGAGCCTCGCCTCTTCTACCGGCTGGCCTGGTGGAAGAAGATCGTGGTGATGGCCGGTGGGCCGATGACCAACGTCGTGCTCGCCGTGCTCCTGCTCGGAGGCGTGTTCATGGGCATCGGCGTCAAGTCGCCGACGCTCACCGTGAGCGCCGTCTCGGACTGCGTCATACCAGCGAGCGAGGGAGCCCGCGCGTGTGTCGTGGCCCCGCATCCCCATCCCGACCCCGTCTCGCCGGCGCGCAGGGCCGGCTTCCACGTCGGCGACAAGATCGTCTCCTTCAACGGGCGCCCGATGTCGAGCTGGGACGAGTTCTCCAGCGCGATCCGGGCCAACGGTGCCGGGAAGGCGACCGTCGTCGTCCAGCGCGCGGGCAAGGACGTGACCCTCACCACCAAGACGATGGTCTCCCAACGACCCAGCCTCGACCTCAACACGACCAACTCCTACGTCAACGTCGGGTTCCTCGGTGTCACGCCGGACGAGGTACGCCAACGGCAGGGACCGGGTTACGTCGCCTCGACGATGTGGGACTACACGAAACGCACGGGTGCCGCCGTGGTCCATATGCCCCAGCGCATGGTCGGTGTCGTGAAGGCGGCGTTCGGGCTCGAGAAGCGCGACCCGCAGAGCCCGATGAGCGTGGTCGGCGCGAGCCGGATCGCCGGCGACGTCGCCTCCGACAACCAGATCAGCGTGACGGACCGCTGGGCGACGCTGCTGATGCTGCTGGGCGTCGTCAACCTGTTCGTGGCCCTGTTCAACTTCATCCCGCTCCTGCCGCTCGACGGAGGGCACATCGCGGGTGCGCTGTTCGAGGCGATCCGGCGCGGGCTGGCTCGCGTGCGTGGGCGGCCCGACCCCGGGTACGCCGACGTGGCGCAGCTACTGCCCTTCGCGTACGCGCTGGCCAGCGTGCTGATCGTGATGGGCGTCCTGCTCATCTGGGCCGATATCGTCAACCCGATCACCCTGAGCGGCTGAGGAGCCAACCGTGACCGCGATCAACCTCGGGATGCCGGCCGCCCCGCCGCCGGTGCTCGCCCCCCGCCGCAAGAGCCGGCAGATCAAGGTAGGGAAGGTGCTCGTCGGCGGCGATGCGCCGATCTCCGTGCAGTCGATGACGACGACCTTGACCTCCGACGTCAACACGACGCTGCAGCAGATCGCCGAGCTCACCGCGTCCGGATGCGACATCGTCCGCGTGGCGTGCCCGAGCCAGGACGACGCCGACGCCCTTCCGCAGATCGCGTCCCACTCGCAGATACCGGTCATCGCCGACATCCACTTCCAGCCGAAGTACGTCTTCGCCGCGATCGACGCCGGCTGCGCGGCGGTCCGGGTGAACCCCGGCAACATCCGCAAGTTCGACGACCAGGTGAAGCAGATCGCAGCGGCCGCGAAGGACCGGGGCACGTCGATCCGGATCGGTGTCAACGCGGGTTCGCTCGACCCTCGTCTGCTCGAGCGGTACGGCAAGGCCACGGCGGAGGCGCTCGTCGAGTCTGCCGTCTGGGAGGCGTCGCTGTTCGAGGAGCACGACTTCCACGAGTTCAAGATCTCGGTGAAGCACAACGACCCGGTCGTGATGGTGCGTGCGTACGAGATGCTCGCCGAGCGGGGCGACTGGCCCCTGCACCTCGGCGTCACCGAGGCCGGCCCAGCGTTCCAGGGCACCATCAAGTCGTCGGTCGCCTTCGGGGCGCTGCTGTCGCGGGGGATCGGCGACACCATCCGGGTTTCGCTGTCCGCGCCCCCCGTCGAGGAGGTCAAGGTCGGGCTGCAGATCCTCGAGTCGCTGAACCTGAAGCCCCGGCGGCTCGAGATCGTCTCCTGCCCGTCCTGCGGCCGTGCCCAGGTCGACGTGTACAAGCTCGCCGACGAGGTGACCGCCGGGCTCGAGGGGCTCGAGGTGCCGCTGCGCGTCGCGGTGATGGGGTGCGTCGTGAACGGCCCGGGCGAGGCGCGCGAGGCCGATCTCGGCGTCGCGTCCGGCAACGGCAAGGGCCAGATCTTCGTCAAGGGCCACGTCATCAAGACGGTGCCGGAGTCGCTCATCGTCGAGACGCTGATCGAAGAGGCCATGCGGCTCGCCGACTCGATGGGCGAGCCCGTCGACGACGACGGCACGACGCGGCCGCCCGGTACCCCCGTCGTCACCGTCTCGTAGCCACCGCCCCTTTCCGCCGAGACGTCACCTGCGGCCGGGTTCTGCCCGCGTGTCGGCCTGCGATCGACGTCTCTGACGCAGTCCTGGTTGACACAGACACGCTAGACTGCTAGCAATATAGCCATGGACAGCGAGCGTCCGGACCCGCGGCAAGACAAGGCGCAGTTCAACGTCTACCTGCCGCCGGACCTCATCCGGCGGACCAAGCACCAGGCGATCGACGAAGGCACCAGCCTGTCGGCGCTCGTCGAGCGGGCCCTGGGTGAGTACCTGACAAGACACGGAGAGGCCACGCCATGAACACGACAGTCGTCGTCCGCCCGGTACGGTTCACCGAGAACCTGAAGGCGATGCAGGGCTTCCTCGAGACTCTCGGCCTGCGTCCGCGGATCATGGCGGAGGCCGGCGGGTGGGTCGAGATGGTCGCCGGCGGCGGCATGGTCGCCCTCCACGACGCCGCGACGTCGGATCAGGGCGCAACGTCTGGGGAGACCAGGCTGGCGTTCGAGGTCGACAACGTCACCGGCCTTGCCGAGCGGCTCGTCGACGCGGGTGTCGAGGACGTGACGGTGTACGACGAGGCGTACGGCAAGGTCGTCACCTGTACCGATCCGCTCGGCGACACTCTGTCGGTCGACGGCCGCAGCGACGACCTGTACGGGTACCGGGTCGTCCGAGCCGGCACTCCGGCGGCCACCCTGCGGGTCGTGCCGGTCCGATTGACTGATCCTAAGGGCCCGTACGGGGCTTGGCTGGAGGCGCTGGGCCTCAACCGGGTGCCGGGCGGCGACGACGCGTACGTCATGTACGCGGCGGGGGGTGGCGAGCACGGGTACGTAGGGCTGCACCAGGTGTACAGCGACGACCTGCCGATCGTCCCAGGCCCGGCAGCCGCGCACCTGACCTTCGTGACCGACGAGCCGTTGGACGCAGTAGCCGCGCGGCTGGTCGCGGCCGGCTTCGCGGACGCCGTGGTCGTGCACGAGGACTTCGGCTCGATGCTGCGTGTCACCGACGCCGACGGTCGCGAGTGCCAGGTCCACGAGGCCCCGCCGGGCGATGAGTGACGCCGTAGCCGAGCACGACCCCCGACGGCTCCGCGACGAGCCCGACTTCCGGCGGTACTGGTGGGCTCGGCTGCTGTCGTCGGCCGGCACGGTGGTCAGCTACATCGCGCTGCCGGTGCTGGTGTACCGCCTCAGCGGGTCGGCCGTGCTCACGGCGGCGGTGTCCGCGCTGGAGACGGCGTCGTACGTCGCGGTCGGCCTCTTTGCCGGTGCCCTCTCGGACCGCTGGGACCGGCGTCGCATCATGGTCGTCGCCGACTGTGTCGATGCCGCGGTGATGGCGTCCGTACCCGTGGCGCACTGGCTGGGAGTCTTGACCATTGCCCAGCTGCTGGCCGTCGCCGTCGTCGTGCCCGCGGTCGCGGTCTTCTTCGACGGCGCCAACTTCGGAGCCATGCCGCTTCTCGTCGGACGGGACAGGATCGCGCGCGCCAACGCGGCGGTCTTCGGTGCTGCGACCGCGGCGGAGATCGTGCTCCCGTCCGTGGTGGGCATCGCCCTCGCGGTCGTGTACCCGGCGACCATGCTCGCCGTCGACGCGCTCAGCTACGCCGCTTCGGCGGCGTTCATCCTGACCATCCACACCGCGATGTACGACCGGTCGCGCGTCCGTCAGCCGCTGAGCGCGAGGCTGCTCGTCGCCGACATCATGGAGGGCCTGCGGTACCTCGCCGCCCATGCCGGGGTACGGACGATGACTCTCGTCGGTTCTCTGCAGTCGGCCGCGGGCTCGGGCTTCATCGCCCTGATGGTGGTCTGGTGCGACCGGGTCCTGGGTATCGGGACAGCGGGGTTGCGGTTCGGGCTGGTGTTCAGCTCGTGGAGCGTCGGCGGCCTCGTCGCCACAGTCGCGCTACCCCGCGTGCTGCGGACCGCCACGCCGGCGCAAGTCACTCTGCGGGCGCTGCCCGTGTCGGCCCTGATCGGCATCGCGACCGCCTGGACGACAAGCTGGCAGCTGGCGGCGGTGGGCCTGTTCGGCTGGAGCTGCGCGTACACGATGGTGGTCGTCAACGCGATCTCATACCGCCAGCAGGTCACTCCCGAACACCTCCTGAGCCGCGTCAACACCGCCGGCCGGATGTTGTCGTGGGGGCTCGGGGGGACCGTCGGCGCAGCCATGGCCGGCGGGCTGGAGTCGCTGGCCGGGATACGGCCCGCGCTCGTCGTGGTCGCGTCGCTGACGCTGGTCGGGGTGGCGATCGCCTGGGCATCGCCGCTCCGCACCCGTCCCGTGCCGGTCGACTGAGCAGCGCCGGTCGACGTCTGGGGCGCGCGAGAGGTACCCGGCCCCCCAACGGAGCGAAGCCGGTCGACGTCCAGACGGTCCGCCCGAGAGGTATCCGGCCCCCCCGCGAGACGTCAGTCGGTGATCGCGCGCCGGCGTCGGTCGTGCCCTTGGTCACGTGTCGGCGAAAACGGGGTCAGAAGAGGATGGTGGCGAAGCGGCAACGCTCGACGAAACCGACCCGGTCGTACGCGCGCCGGGCGGGTTCGTTGTGCTCGTTGACGTACAGCGAGACGGTGGGCGCATAGTCGCGGACGGCCGCGGCACACACCGCGGCGACACCGGGCGCGGCCAGGCCCTGTCCGCGGTAGCGCGGGTTGACCCACACACTCTGGATCTGGCAGGCCGCCGGCGTGACCGCGTGCAGCTCCGCCTTGAAGACCACTTCGTCCGCCTCGATGTGCGCGAAGGCGTAGCCCTTCGATATCAACTGCGCGACTCGAGCGCGGTACAGCGCCGCGCCGCCCTGTACCTCCGGTGACACGCCGAGCTCCTCGGTGTACATCGCCACGCAGGCCGGGTACAAGACGTCGATCTCCTGCGGCCGCACCCGACGTACCTGGGTCGACGGCTCGACCTGCGGCGGCCCGTCGAGGACGAGGAAGGGCTGGCGCGGCCGTACCGAGCGGGCCGGCCCCCAGCGCTGCTCGAGGAGCTCCCACAACGCGGCCACGTCGGAGTCCAGTCCCATGATCGACCCGCAACGGCGACCCTGGTCGAGCGCCCGGCCGGCGAACGCCTGGAGCGCGGCCGGCGTCGCCTGTACCGGCGTCAGGTTCGCCGCGGCGTGGCAGATCGACACCAGCCCTGCGCCGTCCTCGTAGCCCCAGACCTCGCCGCCGAGCCATCGCGGCTCGAGGTTGGTGATGCGTACCCGGTGGTCGACGAAGACGTTGGTGATGGGGTCGCGGGCGATGAGGGCGTGTACGGCGTCGAGATCGGCGGGACCGAGCACGCGCAGGCGCGGACGAGTTCTCAGGACCACTGCCGATCACCTCCCTTGCCGATCGAGCCTACGCGCCGTTCGGGGTGCCAGGTGCGATGCTGAAGCGTCGATCCGACGCAGTCAGCACGACACGGAGGAGACCATGGGCGCGCAGCGGCGGGTGGCGCTGGCCGGTGCGGCGCTACTCGGGCTGCTCGGTGCCTGCACGGCAACGGACGACACGGCATCTGCTCCACCTCCTCCGCGGACATCATCTGCCTCGCGGGTATCGAGCACCACCCCCGGCACCGCCCCGGGCACGGTCACGCCGAGCACCACGACGAGTCCGTCATCGACGTCCGGCGCGGCAACGCCCCGCTCGATCACTGTCGTGATGAACGGCGGCATGCTCCTGCCCGAAGGGCTGTGGCAGACCGCACGGACGGACGCCGAGAGGACCGGGAGGGGCACCATGGACTTCCGGCGGTCCTGGCCGACCTGCGGCCCGTGGTGCGCTCGGCCGACCTCGCCATCTGCCATCTGGAGACGCCGCTCGCGCCCAAAGGCGGTCCGTACTCGGGATACCCGGTCTTCTCCGTACCTCCGCAGATGCTTCCGGCACTCGAGTGGGAGGGGTACGACGCCTGCACGACCGCGTCGAACCACAGCCTCGACGACGGCTTCTCCGGGATCCGGCGCACGCTCGGCGACTGCGACCGGGTCGGTCTCGCCCATTTCGGCACCGCCACGACGAGGAAGGCGTCGCGTACTCCGCTCATCCTCGACGTGTCGGGTGTGCGCGTGGGCCTCATCGCGGCGACGTATGGCACGAACGGCATCCCCATCCCGTCCGCGGAGCCGTGGTCGGTCCCGATCATCGACCCGGCCAGGATCGAGCAGATGGCGGTGAAGGCCAAGCGACGGGGCGCCGACATCGTGATCGTCGCGCTGCACTGGGGGCTGGAGTACGACCACGCGCCGACCCAGGACCAGCCCGACGTCGCCGACGCCCTCACGAAGGACCCCGACATCGACCTGATCTACGGCACCACGCGCATGTCGCAGCCGTACGACCGGGTCAACGGCACCTGGGTGGTGTACGGGCCCGGCAACGCGGTCGCCCAACAAGACGCCGACGTCGAGGGCGTGTACGACGGCAACACCTGCCGGGTGACCTTCACGCAGAAGCCGGACGGCTCCTTCGAGGTGTCCAGGCTGGAGTACCTGCCCACGATGATCACGCACTTCGACGGCGTGCACCCGATGCGGTGGCTCGACGTCGCGAAGGATCTGCACGACCCGGCCTTTGCGTCGCTGCGGCCGGCTCTGCGGGCGACGCAGGGGAGGGTCTCCGCCGACGTGGACATGGTCGGGGCGTTCAGGCACGGCGTGGTCGAGACGCGCTCGCCGAAAGTCAGGTGAGGCACCGGACGGGCGCCCGATATCCTCGAATCGACCGGCCCCACCGGGCCAGCTGCCCCGAGCCCGAGGAGTACTCGTGTCCTTCCGGATGTCGACGCTGTTCCTTCGCACGCTGCGCGACGACCCGGTGGACGCCGACGTGCCGAGCCACCGGCTGCTCGTCCGGGCCGGGTACATCCGCAGGGCGGCTCCCGGCATCTACTCATGGCTGCCGCTCGGGTACCGCGTGCTCCGCAACATCGAGCGGATCGTGCGCGAGGAGATGGACGCGATGGGAGCGCAGGAGGTCCACTTCCCGGCGCTGCTGCCGCGCGAGCCCTACGACGCGTCGCACCGATGGACCGACTACGGCCCGGCGATCTTCCGGCTCAAGGACCGCAAAGGCGCCGACTACCTGCTCGGACCTACCCACGAGGAGATGTTCACGCTGCTCGTGAAGGACCTGTACTCGTCGTACAAGGACCTCCCGCTGTCGCTGTACCAGATCCAGACGAAGTACCGCGACGAGCTCCGGCCGCGGGCGGGGATCCTGCGTGGCCGCGAGTTCGTCATGAAGGACTCGTACTCGTTCGACGTGGGCGACGAAGCCTTTTTGGCGTCGTACGCGGCGCATCGCGAGGCGTACATCAAGATCTTCGACCGGCTCGGATTCGACTACGTGATCGTGGCCGCCATGTCGGGGGCGATGGGCGGCTCGGCGAGCGAGGAGTTCCTGGCGACGGCCGAGAACGGCGAGGACACGTACGTGCGGTGCACGAACTGCGACTACGCCGCGAACGTGGAGGCGGTGCGTGTCCGCGTACCGGAGCCGGTCGGGTGGGAGGGCGTGCCCGCCGCGCACGCCGAGCAGACGCCCGATACTCCGACGATCGAGACGCTAGTAGCTCACCTGAACGAGAAGTACCCCCGCGACGACCGCGACTGGCAGGCTGCCGACACGCTGAAGAACGTCATCGTCACGCTGGTCCATCCGGACGGAACGCGCGAGCCGGTGGCCGTCGGCGTCCCCGGTGACCGCGACGTTGACCTGAAGCGGCTGGAGGCGCAGGTCGAGCCGGCGTCCGTGGATGCGTTCACCGAGGCCGACTTCGCGCGCAACCCTGCGCTGGTGAAGGGGTACATCGGGCCGCACGCACTGGGGCTCGAGGGCTCGAGCGGCATCCGGTACCTGCTCGACCCGCGGGTGTCGGCCGGTACCCGATGGGTCACCGGTGCCGACGTCGCGGGCAGCCACGTCATCGACCTGGTCGCGGGGCGCGACTTCGAAGGCGACGGCCTGATCGAGGCCGCCGACGTACGCGACGGCGACCCCTGCCCCCGCTGCGGTGCACCGATGGAGACGGCCAGGGGCATCGAGATGGGCCATATCTTCCAGCTCGGCAGCCGCTTCGCCGACGCGCTGGGCCTTCAGGTCCTGGACGAGAACGGCAAGCTCGTCACGGTCACGATGGGCTCGTACGGCATCGGGGTGTCGCGGGCGGTCGCTGCCATCGTCGAGAACCGTCATGACGACCTCGGCATCATCTGGCCGCGCGAGGTGAGCCCTGCCGACGTCCACGTCGTGGCCACCGGCAAGGACGCCTCCATCTTCGCCGCCGCCGAGGATCTCGTGACGGCGCTCGAGGCGGCGGGACTGACGGTTCTGTTCGACGACCGCGAGAAGGTCTCGCCGGGCGTCAAGTTCAAGGACAGCGAGCTGATCGGGATCCCCACGATCGTGGTGGTCGGGCGAGGCGTCGCCGACGGAGTCGTCGAGGTGAAGGACCGGGCCAGCGCAGAGCGCGTGGAGGTCGCGTTGGCCGACGCGGTGCCGCACCTCGTGAGCGTGGTCCGTGGCGGTTGACGCCGTCATCTTCGACTGGGGCGGCACGCTCACCCCGTGGAAGACGATCGACCCCGTCGACGAGTGGCGGTCGCTGGCGCGGGTGGCTGCACCCGAGCGGGTCGACGAGGCGACGGCGGCACTGCTCGCCGCGGCCACGACGATATGGACCCGGTCGCGTGACGAGCACGTGAGCTCCACCTTGGAAGACATCTGTGCGTTGGCGGGCGTCGCGTACGACGACGGTCACTGGCACGAGTACCGCGCGTTCTGGGAGCACGCCACCGAGGTCGACCCCGACGTACCGGAGGTGCTGGAGTCACTGCGCGCAGCGGGGCTGCGGATCGGCGTCCTCTCCAACACGCTGTGGCCACGCGCGTGGCACGAGGAGATCTTCGCGCGGGACGGGATCGAGCACCTCATCGACGGCGCCGTGTACACGTCGGAGATCCCTTGGACCAAGCCTGCGCCGCAGGCGTTCCTCGCCGCCATGCAAGCGGTAGGCGTGGCCGACCCGGAGGTCTGCGTGTTCGTCGGCGACCGGCTGTTCGACGACATCTACGGCGCCCGCAACGCGGGCATGCGCGCTGTACACGTCCCGCACAGCGACATCCCCATCGCCCAGGTGGGGCACACCCTCGGTGAGCCGGACGCGGTGATCCAGCGGCTGGCCGAGCTGCCATCGGTGATCGACACCTGGCGCTGAGCCTGCCTCGAGACGTCGAGGCGTCGACACGTCGGCGTCCCGCGTTGGCGCCCCGTCCGTGGTTGAGCGGCGCCGTGCACCCATCGTCGAGACGTCATTCGGTGAGGGACCCGCTCACAGAACTGGGCCGTAGGTGGCGTCTCGCGAGAAGGCGGGTTGACTTCAAGTGGACTTGAAGTTGCAGGGTGAGTACATACCCCACGCAATCCCGAGCCGAGTGGACCTCGGCCAAAGCCCACAGGAGTAGTCATGTACACAGCGGTCATCACAGGTGCCTCCCGCGGACTGGGGCTGGCGGTGTCCTTGGCGCTCGCGCGTCGCGGGGCGACGCTGGTCGTCGATGCTCGGGGGCGCCGGGCACTGGACGACGTCGCGCACGAGCTTCTCGACGCCGGCGCGGCGGCGGTGGAGTCGCTGCCGGGCAGCGTGACGGATCCCGCACACCGGGCCGCCATCGCCGAGGCCGTCGGCAGGGCGGGGCGACTCGACCTCCTGGTCAACAACGCGAGCACCCTGGGGCCCAGCCCGCAGCCTGCTCTTCGCGACTACCCGTTGGAGGAGTGGTCGCGCGTGTACGACGTCAACGTGGCGGCGCCTCTGGCTCTGACGCAGCTTCTGCTCCCCGTTCTGCGGCGCAGTGGCGGGGCCGTCGTCAACATCACTTCTGACGCCGCCATCGAGCCGTACGACGGTTGGGGTGGGTACGGGTCGTCGAAGGCTGCTCTCGACCAGTGGACGGCGATCCTCGCCGCGGAGGAGCCGGACGTGCACGTGTATTCGTTCGACCCCGGCGACATGCGCACGCAGATGCACCAGGAGGCGTTCCCCGACGAGGACATCTCCGACCGGCCGGAGCCCGAGGTCGTCGTGCCGGCGATCCTCCGGCTGCTCGACGAGCGCCCCGCTCACGGCCGGTACCGCGGCGCGGACCTCCTGGCGTCGGCGGTGGCGTCATGAGCGTGCGACTCGACTCGCGGCCGCGTACCCGGTTCGCGCTGCCTCCGGGCAGCGAGGCCACGACGACACCGGAGCAGCGCGGGCTGTCACGCGACGGCGTCCGGCTGCTCGTCGCTCGACCGGACGGCGTGGAGCACGCCAACTTCCGCGACCTGCCCGCGCACCTGTCGCCCGGCGACCTCGTCGTGGTCAACACGTCGGCGACCCTGCCCGCCGCGGTGAGCGCCGTGCGGAGCCATGGGCTCGAGATGCCGCTCCACGTCGCGGGGGAGCTCCCCGGAGGCGACTGGGTCGTCGAGGTGCGGCGACCGGACAACGCCGGACCGGCCGGCGACGTCGCGCCGGGCGAGGTGGTGAGGCTTCCGGGCGGAGTCGCGCTCACGATGGGGGAGTCGTACCCCGATGCCGGGGTGAGGGGCAGCCGGCTGTGGCGCGCCGATCCGGAACCGCGCGTCGGACGGGTCGGCTATCTGACAGCGCAGGGGCGGCCGATCCGGTACGGCTACCTCACGACCGCTACGCGGATGTCGGACCTGCAGACCGTGTACGCCGACGAGCCAGGGAGCGCGGAGATGCCAAGCGCAGGCCGTCCGCTGACGGACCGGTTGCTGACCCGGTTGATGACGCGCGGTGTCGCGGTGGCGCCGCTGGTGCTCCATACCGGCGTGTCGAGCCCGGAGAAGCACGAGCCGCCCATCCCGGAGCCCTATCGCGTGCCTGCGGCGACGGCTCACCTCGTGAACGCCGTCCGACGAGCCGGAGGGCGGGTCGTCGCGGTCGGGACGACGGTGGTTCGGGCCCTGGAGACCGTAGCGACCGAGGACGGGCGGGTGCGCGCCGGTGAGGGGTGGACCGACCTCGTCATCGGTCCCGCTCACCGCGTCCGGGTCGTCGACGGGCTCATCTCGGGCCTGCACGAACCGGAGGCGAGCCACCTGCTCATGCTGGAGGCCGTCGCGGGTGCGGACCTGGTGGCAGCCGCGTACGAGGCGGCGGTGGCGAAGCGGTACCTGTGGCACGAGTTCGGCGACTCGATGCTCTTCCTGCCCGGCGCGGCCAAGCCGGACCACGGGTGACGGGGCGGCAACCTGTGCTCTGGGCTTCGCCCGGGGACCCCTGGATGGGAAGGACTTGACTCTTCGGCGGGAAGGACTTGACTCTTCGGCGGGAAGGACCTGACTCTTCGGCGGGAAGGACTGGCTCTTCGGCGGGAAGGACGTGACTCCTGAATGGGAAGGACCTGACTCCTCGGCGAGGTCAGGGCTGGACACCGGGGAAGGCGCGAGGCTCGGCACCCCATCCCGTCTCGCGGAGCGCGCAGTCGGTGAGCGCATCGACGGCCATGGCTCGCGAGCCGTCCGACGTCTTCGACACGGCGAACGCGTACACCGCTGCGCTCCGCCGCTCGATCTGCCGGGCCAGCGCCCTGCATCCGGAACTGCCGACGACGGGCCCCGGCAGGCGGTAGGCCGGGTGCGCCGCGACCGGCGTCTGCCCGTTCCGGGTCAGGACGGCGGTCAAGGCGTCCCGCCGTGCGCGGTGGGCGTCGTAGCAGTCCTGGGCGTAGGTGCGCAGATTGGCGGCGCCGGAGATGTCGGCGAGGACCCCGCCGACGACCCCATAGCCGTAGACCGCGGCATGCTCCGCGGCCAGGCACTGCTGGACCGCGTCGAGTGCCGTCACGGTCGCAGTGAGCCTTGCGCGGCCGCGACGGCGTGCGACGCCGACACTGACGCCAGCAGCCGAGCCAGCAGCCCGGACGAGGCAGCAAGCGCGTCGTCGCGGCGGTGGCGCTGGGCGTCGACGAGGGCCGATCGAACACGCCCGAGAGCGTCGTCGCGGTTGCCGCGGAACCGACGTGGCCTCGACTGCGGTCTGCGCCCGGCATCGGTGAGCGCCGCCCGCAGGGCGGCGACGTGAGCGCGCTGCTGGGTCACGAGAGGCGCCAGTACCGGCTTCAGCCGCGGCCGCCCATGCAGGCTGCTCAGGCACGTGACCAGCAACGCGTGCTCGTCGGCGATGGCGGCGTGCAGCAGCCGTACGTCGGGGCTGGAGCCGGTGACCGAGGAGCCGACGACCTGCTGGTGGTGCAGTCGTCCTGCCACGGCGGGGCGGGCGGTGTCACCGGTCCGTGCTGCACATCCACTGAGCGCCGCACCGGCGCCGGTGAGCGCGACGCCTTGCAGGAGTTCCCGACGGCTGAGCGGCGTGCACGTGCTCACGCGCCGACCGTACAGGATCGTTCCCCGCTCGGCCGCGACGCGCTCGACGGCGGTCTCGGAGCGTTATTCGAAGGGTGGCCTGCTTGTAGGCTGGACCTCGTACCACCACAACAGAACAGCGAGGGAGTTCGCAATGACCGGTCGCGACTACCGTGGTGCGCTTCTCGACGTGCTGGACGGACCGCTCGCCGCCAATGGCCTTGACCTCGAAGACGTCCAGGTGACGACTGCGGGCCGGCGACGTGTCGTCAGGGTGCTCGTCGACAAGGACGGTGGCGTCTCCCTCGACGACATCGCGGAGGCGACGACCTCCGTCAGCGCGGCGCTCGACTCCGACGACGTCCTGGGAGACGGCTCGTACACCCTGGAGGTCACCTCCCCCGGCGTCGACAGGCCGTTGACGTCGCCACGCCACTGGCGCCGCAACGTCGACAGGTTGGTCAAGGTCACCCTGCATACACGTCAGACGCTGACCGGCCGCATCCTCGAGGCCGACGACACCGCGGTGACGCTGACCCGCGACGGACGCCCCACCCGGCTCGAGTACACCGATATCGCGAAGGCGCGTGTCGAGATCGAGTTCAACCGCCCGGCGACTTCCGTGCGCGACACGGCGACCGCCGGGCGCGACGCGCACGACGACAAGGAGTGAATCATGGACATCGACATGGCCATCTTGCGCTCGCTCGAGCGTGAGAAGGAGATCTCCCTCGACGTCTTGATCGACGCCATCGAGTCGGCACTCCTGGTCGCGTACCAGCGCACTCCGGGCGCCGAGGTCGACTCGAGGGTCAACCTCGACCGCAAGTCGGGGCACGTCCGGGTGCTCGTCCAGGAACGCGACGAGAGCGGCGACGTGGTCCGTGAGTGGGACGACACGCCCGAGGGCTTCGGCAGGATCGCGGCGACCACCGCCAAGCAGGTCATCCTGCAGCGCCTGCGCGACGCCGAGGACGACCTCCGGTTCGGCGAGTTCTCCGGCAAGGAGGGCGACGTCATCTCCGGTGTCGTCCAGCAGGGCCGCGACCCCGAGATGGTCTTCGTCGACGTCGGGAAGGTGGAGGCGATCCTTCCGTCAGCCGAGCGGGTCCCCGGCGAGCGCTACGAGCACGGCCAGCGGCTGCGCTGCCTCGTGGTGACGGTGCGGAAGGGGCCGCGCGGTCCTCAGGTGATGGTCTCGCGGTCGCACCCCAACCTGGTCAAGAAGCTGTTCGCCCTCGAGGTGCCCGAGATCGCCGACGGAACCGTCGAGATCGCCGGCATCGCCCGCGAGGCGGGCCACCGCACGAAGGTGGCCGTACGCACTTCCACCGCCGGCGTCAACGCGAAGGGCGCCTGCATCGGCCCCATGGGGCAGCGCGTCCGCAACGTGATGACCGAGCTGCACGGCGAGAAGATCGACATCGTGGACTGGTCGGAGGACCCGGCCGAGATGATCGCGCACGCCCTGTCTCCGGCCCGGGTGTCGTCGGTGGAGATCGTCGACGAGGCGGCCCGGTCGGCGCGTGTCGTCGTGCCGGACTTCCAGCTCTCGCTCGCGATCGGCAAAGAGGGGCAGAACGCCCGTCTCGCTGCCCGGATGACCGGCTGGCGCATCGACATCCGCTCGGACTCACCGCCACAGGAGGCCAAGGCGCCCGCGACCGCGGAGGCCCAGCGGCCGTAGGCCCGGCGGCCCGAGGCCCGGCGGCGAGGGATTGGCGAGCCGGTACGCCCACGCGGTAGACTTGACGCCGATGAGCTCGACGCCTCCGGTGCGCACCTGTGTGGGTTGCCGGGAGCGGACCAGCAAGTCAAACCTCTTGCGTGTCGTCGCCGACCACAGCGGGCCTAGGTGGTCCGTGGTCCCCGACGAGCAGGGGAGAGGTTCCGGTAGGGGTGCGCACCTGCATCCCCGCCTCGCGTGTCTGGATCTCGCCGAACGCCGTCGTGCGTTCCCCCGGGCGTTACGCCTGGAGGGTTCGCCCGACACCGGTCCGGTGCGGTTCTGGATCTCGGCTCGCAACCAGTCCTCGCCCGAGGAACTGCAGTTCACACACGAACGGCTGGCGTGACCAGCAAGAGAGTGGAGCAGCGGCTCATGACATCTCGATGAGTTTCAACCGATGACTACACCCGTCAACTAACGGTTCGTGCCCTTCCTGGGTCCGGACGCCCACGAAGGAGAACAGTGGCTAAAGCCAGAGTCCATGAACTCGCCAAGGAGTTCGGGGTGCCGAGCAAGAACGTGCTCGACGCACTCAAGGAGATGGGGGAGTTCGTCAAGTCGGCCTCCTCCACGGTGGAGGCGCCCGTCGCCCGTCGGCTCGAGGAGCTGCACGGCGAGGCGTGGAAGAGCGCAGCGGCCGCGAAGGCCGCCAAGTCCGCCGCCAAGAAAACCGCCGGGTCAGCCTCGGCACCCGCCGAGCCGGCTGCCGCCGCGGTGGCCGTCGACACGATCGCGTCCAACGGTGACGTATCGGTCGGCGCCGGTCCGCGGTCGACGCCGCTCCCGCCCGAGCCTGCGACGGCTCCCGGAGACCTGCCCGTGGCACCCGAGCAGCCTCGTGCTCCGGCGGCCGAGACGCCGGCACCGCGGCTCGCCGCCCCTGCAGCCAGCGCCGCGCCGGCACCGGCCAACCCCGCGGCGATGCCGCGGCCACCCAAACCCGCGGGTCCCCGACCCGGCAACAACCCGTTCTCGGCCACCCAGGGCATGCAGCGCCCCGGCCGGCCGGCACCGGGCCAGGTCCCGCCGCGCCCGCCGGCGGCACGCGGCGACTTCCCCGAGCGCAGCGACCGGCCCGACTCCCGCGCGGGTCGCCCGGGCGGCGTCCCGGGCGCTCCGCGTCCCAACCCCGCGATGATGCCCACTCGCTCGCCCGGCGTCGGCGGGCCCGGCGCCCGGGGCGGCGGCGGCCTGCGGTCCGGCCCCGGTGGTCCAGGCCGCTCCGCCGGCACCGGCGCGCCGACCCGTGGCGGCGCACCCGCGCGTGGCGGTAGCCGTGGCGGCTACGCCGGCGGTGGCGCTCCCGGTGGCGCACCGAGCGGTGTACCGACCGGAAGCGGCCGCCCCGGCAGCAACCGCAACAGCCGCGGCACCACCCAGGGCGCCTTCGGGCGTCCGGGCGGACCGTCGAGGCGCGGGCGCAAGTCCAAGCGCGCCCGCCGCCAGGAGTTCGAGCAGATGCAGGCGCCGTCGATCGGCGGTGTCCGCGTCCGCAAGGGCGACGGCGAGACCGTACGGCTGTCCCGCGGCGCGTCCCTCACCGACTTCGCCGAGAAGGTCGGCGTGGATGCCGCGTCGCTTGTCCAGGTCCTGTTCGCCCTGGGCGAGATGGTCACGGCGACGCAGTCCGTCAACGACGAGACGCTGCGCATCCTCGGTGAGGAGATGAACTACAACATCGAGGTGGTCTCGCCCGAGGACGAGGACAAGGACCTGCTGGACTCGTTCAACATCGAGTTCGGTGAGGACGAGGGTGGCGAGGAGGCCCTGGTGGCACGCCCGCCCGTCGTCACCGTCATGGGTCACGTCGACCACGGCAAGACCAAGCTCCTGGACGCCATCCGCGACGCGAACGTGGTGGCCAAGGAGGCCGGCGGCATCACTCAGCACATCGGTGCCTACCAGGTCGTCACCGAGGTCGACGGCACCGAGCGCAGGATCACGTTCATCGACACCCCGGGTCACGAGGCCTTCACCGCCATGCGTATGCGTGGTGCGCAGGCGACGGACATCGCGATCCTGGTCGTGGCCGCCGACGACGGCGTGATGCCGCAGACGATCGAGGCGCTCAACCACGCGAAGGCAGCGAACGTGCCGATCGTGGTCGCGGTGAACAAGATCGACAAGGAGGACGCCGACCCGACCAAGGTCCGGGGTCAGCTCACCGAGTACGGCCTGGTGCCCGAGGAGTACGGCGGCGACACCATGTTCGTCGACGTCTCGGCGCGGGCCAACCTCAACATCGACAAGCTGCTCGAGGCGATCGTGCTGACCACCGACGCGGCTCTGGACCTGCGGGCGAACCCCGACCAGGACGCCCAGGGTCTCGTCATCGAGGCGCACCTCGACCGTGGCCGTGGACCGGTGGCGACAGTGCTCGTCCAGCGCGGCACCCTCCGGCTCGGTGACTCGATCGTGGCCGGACCGGCTCACGGGCGCGTACGGGCGATGCTCGACGAGCACGGTGCCTCTGTCGAGGAGGCGCCGCCGAGCCGACCCGTGATGGTCATGGGCCTCACGGCCGTGCCGGGCGCGGGCGACAACTTCCTGGTCGTCGCCGACGACCGGGTGGCCCGGCAGATCGCCGAGAAGCGCGACGCCCGCGAGCGTGCGGCCATGCTCGCCAAGAGCACCGGCCGGCGAACCCTCGAGGACTTCCTGACCAGTATGGAGAAGGGCGTCTCGGAGGAGCTGCTGCTCATCCTGAAGGGTGACGTCTCGGGTTCCGTCGAGGCTCTCGAGGACGCCCTGGCCAAGATCGACGTCGGCGACGACGTCAGCCTGCGCGTCATCGACCGCGGTGTCGGTGCCATCACCGAGACCAACGTGATGCTGGCCGCCGCGTCCAACGCCGTCATCATCGGCTTCAACGTGCGGCCGCAGGGCAAGGCCACCGAGGTCGCGGACCGAGAAGGCGTCGACATCCGCTACTACACGGTGATCTACCAGGCGATCGACGACGTCGAGGCTGCCCTGAAGGGCATGCTCAAGCCTGAGTTCGTCGAGTCGCAGCTGGGGACGGCCGAGATCCGCGAGGTGTTCCGGTCCTCCCGGATCGGCAACATCGCCGGCTGCCTGGTCACGTCGGGGATCATGCGCCGCAACGCCAAGGCGCGCCTGATCCGCGACGGGTCCGTGGTCGCTGACAACCTCGACATCTCCTCGCTCCGGCGGGAGAAGGACGACGCGACCGAGGTCCGTGAGGGGTTCGAGTGCGGGTTGACCCTCGGCGGGTACAACGACATCAAGATCGGCGATGTCGTCGAGACGTTCGAGATGCGGGAGATCCCGCGTGCATGACCGAGGTCCCACGGTCGGCCGTCCGGGATCGCCCGGAGCGGCCCGGCCGTAGCAGTCGGCGCCGCAGTCTCGGCTGCGGCGCCGGCGCCCGGTGCCCTGCTGTGCCGCATGTTCGGCGGGCATCCCTACCCACACATTGGAGGCGCACGCATGAGCTCTGGCCGGGTACGCAAGGTCGCGGACCGCATCAAGGTGATCGTCGCGGAGATGCTCGAGCGCCGGATCAAGGACGCCAGGCTCGGGTTCGTGACGATCACCGACGTACGCGTTACCGGTGACACGCAGCACGCCAGCATCTTCTACACCGTCCTCGGTGACGACGATGAGCGCGCCGCGTCCGCGGCGGCACTCGAGAGCGCGCGAGGGCTGATCCGGTCGGAGGTCGGCAAGCAGCTGGGGATGCGGCACTCGCCGACCCTGGAATTCATCCTCGACGCGCTGCCGGAGTCGGCCGCGCGCATCGAGGACCTGCTGGCGCGGGCCCGGCGAGAGGACGCCGAGGTCGCGGCGTCGGCGGCGTCGGCGAGCTATGCCGGCGACGCCGACCCCTACAAGCACCCTGACGACGAGCCTGAAGGTGACGAGCCCGACGAGGACGAGCCCGCGCTCGGCGACGCCGAGGTCGACGCCGATGGTCGCCGCTGACGGCCTGCTCGTCATCGACAAGCCCGCGGGCTGGACGTCCCACGACGTCGTCGCCCGCGGTCGGCGGCTCGCCGGCACCCGCAAGGTCGGCCACGCGGGCACCCTGGACCCGATGGCGACCGGGGTGCTCGTCCTCGGCGTCGGGCGAGCCACCCGGCTGCTTGGCCACGTCGCGCTGACGACCAAGGGCTACTCCGCGACCATCCGGCTCGGGCGCACGACGGTTACCGACGACGCCGACGGCGACACCCTTGTCGACGTCGACGCGAGCCGGCTGAGCGACGAGCAGGTCGCGGGAGCGCTCGAGGCCTTTCGCGGCGACATCGAGCAGGTGCCGTCGTCGGTATCGGCGGTCAAGATCCGTGGCGAACGCGCGTACAAGCGGGTCCGCAGCGGCGAATCGGTCGAGATCCCGGCCCGGCGGGTCCACATCAGTGCCCTGTCGTTGCTCGCCCTCGAGCGCACGGGTCCGTTCCTCGACGCCGCCGTAAACGTGGAGTGCTCCAGCGGGACCTACATCCGTGCCCTGGCGAGGGATCTGGGACACGTACTGGGTGTCGGCGGTCACCTGACCCGGCTGCGCCGCGTACGCGTCGGCCCCTTCACGGCGAAGCAGGCACACGACCTCGATGCCCTGGCGGCGCTGGAGCCTGCCGCCCTGCCGGTGGTGTCGATCGACGACGTCGCGCGGGAGTGTTTCGCCTCGTACGTCGTCGATGAAGCCCAGGTCACCGCGGTACGCAACGGCCGGCCCCTCGAGCTACGCCTGGACCGCGCAGCGCCCGTAGCGGTGGCAGGCGCGGACCCGGGCGGGGCCGCTGCTCCCGTCGCCGTGCTGGCACCGGGTGGGCGGTTCCTCGCCCTGTACGAGCAGCACGGCCCGACCGCCCGGCCGGTCGCCGTCTTCGACCCCGCCTGACCGCCGACCGGGCGCGAATGTCGGGTCGACCGGGCGCAAATGTCGCGTCGACCTGAGGGCGCAAATGTCGGCTCGACCGGGCGGAAATGTCGGTTCGAGTGGGCGCAAAGTCGCGTCGAGTGGGCGGAAATGTCGGGTCGAGCGGGCGGAGCATGTTCGGTTGAGCGGGGAGGAAGGGCTGGTTGGGCAGGGCCCAGGTGCATACGTGCCCGCTCGGGGATGCATATGTGCCCGCTCGGGGATGCATACGCGCCCGGTCGGGGGTGCATACGCGCCCGGTCGGGGGTGCATACGCGCCCGGTCGGCGGTGCCGCCGATGTCGGCCATGCCCTGGTCATGGGAGAGTTTGTCCTGCACAACTCGGCCAGTGAAGGAGCTCCGACCGCATGCAGGTATGGCGCGACGTCGCGGAGATCCCAGCAGAGCTGGGCCCGACCGTCGTGACGATCGGGAACTTCGACGGTGTCCACCTCGGGCACCGCCACGTGATCCGTCGCGCGCACGAGCTGTCGGCCGAGCGGGGCGGGATCCCCGTCGTGGCCGTCACGTTCGACCCGCACCCGCTCACCGTGGTGGCCCCACACCTGGCGCCGCTGCCGCTGTCGTCCATGGACGACCGGTTGGCGATGCTCGGTGACGCCGGCGCCGACGCGGTGCTGGTACTGCGGTTCACCCCGGCGCTGGCGAAGGTCACAGCGGAGGAGTTCGTGACGGGCGTCCTCCTGGAGACCTTGCACGCAAGCGTCGTGGTGGTGGGTGAGAACTTCCGCTTCGGATACCGCGCGCTCGGCGACGTCGCCCTGCTGCGTTCGCTGTGCGAGCCGCAGGGCGTGACCGTCGCGGCGCTTCCGCTCGACGGGTCGCAGGGGCACTCCTGGTCGTCGACGTACATCCGGGCCTGTATCGCCGCAGGTGACGTCGCGGCGGCGACCGAGGCCCTCGGGCGGCCCTTCACGATCCGCGGTTACGTCGTGAGGGGGGACCAGCGCGGCCGCGAGCTCGGGTACCCGACCGCGAACGTTCCCGTCTCGATCACCCGTACCGCCGTGCCCGCTGACGGCGTGTACGCGGGCTGGCTGCACCGGCTCGACGAGCCGAGCGCACCGTACTGGCCGGCCGCCATCTCGGTCGGCACCAACCCGACGTTCGACGGCACCGAACGCAAGGTCGAGTCGTACGTCCTCGACCGCACAGACCTGGAGCTGTACGGCGTCGGCGTCGAGGTCTTCTTCTCGGCTCGACTGCGGGAGATGGTCAGGTTCGATGCGATCGACGAGCTCGTCGACCAGATGAAGCGCGACGTCGACTCGGCGCGCGAGCTGCTCACCACACCGCCGGTGTCCCGGCGGGTCGGGTAGCGCTGGATTGGGAGGTCCAGGCGACTCGCTGGTAGTCTTGCGGTGCCGTATGACGGCCGCGGAACCACAGTGCCCGGGTGAACAGGCCCCGGCGCGCCGCGCAACGAGTCCCTGAAGGAGATCGCGTGCCGCTTGATGCTGCCACCAAGAAGTCGATCATCGACGACTATGCCACCTCCGACGGTGACACAGGCTCACCAGAGGTACAGGTCGCGCTGCTCACCAAGCGCATCGCCGATCTCACCGAGCACCTCAAGGACCACAAGCACGACCACCACAGCCGCCGCGGCCTGCTGCTTCTCGTAGGACAGCGCCGTCGGCTACTCAACTACCTGCAGCAGACCGAGATCTCCCGCTACCGCAGCCTGATCGAGAGACTCGGCCTGCGTCGTTGACCCCATCCGCGGCTGCTCCGAGCGGAGCTGTCGCGGCCCCGGCCGGCCCCAGCCGTCGAGGCACCCCAACCCAGTGTCGGGACCGTGACACTCCAGGTCCCGTCCAATGCGAAAACTGAATAGCGTTCATACGACAGTTCACCGACGCGTCCCTTTCGGGGCGCGACCACCAGTGACGTCAGGCGCTGACGCCGATGCGAGGACGCCGGTCCTCGGTAGTGGTCTTCGGGACGAGCGAGATTCTCATCTCGCAGCCCCGCAGACTTCGATCGAAGACCGGCCTCAGCACGGTCAGCACCGAGCCCGAGCCGGCCGAGAGCCGCGCTCGGATGCCGCCAGGGTGCATCGTGCACCCGATCCGGCAGGGCCGCACCGCGGCGCACAACGCGTGACGTCACGCGTAGAGAAAGGACTCCCATGTCGGGATCCGACCCCCAATCCGTGGAAACCACCATCGACAACGGTCGCCACGGCACCAGAACAATCCGTTTCGAGACCGGGCAGCTCGCCCGTCAGGCGGCCGGCTCGGCCGTCGCGTACCTCGACGACGAGACCATGCTCTTGTCTGCGACGACCGCCGGCAAGCACCCGAAAGAGCAGTTCGACTTCTTCCCGCTCACGGTCGACGTCGAGGAGCGCATGTACGCCGCGGGACGCATCCCCGGCTCGTTCTTCCGTCGTGAGGGCAGGCCGTCCGAGGACGCGATCCTCACCTGCCGGCTGATCGACCGACCCCTGCGCCCGACCTTCGTGTCCGGGCTGCGCAACGAGGTACAGGTCGTCATCACCGTCCTCGCGCTGCACCCCGACACGCCCTACGACGTGCTCGCGATCAACGCCGCCTCGCTGTCGACTCAGCTGTCCGGCCTGCCGTTCAGCGGCCCGGTGGGTGGCGTCCGCGTGGCGCTCATCGACGGCGACTGGGTCGGCTTCCCGAGCCACAGCCAGCTCGAGGACGCCGTGTTCGACATGGTCGTCGCCGGTCGCGTCACCTCCACGGGTGATGTCGCCATCATGATGGTCGAGGCCGAGTCGACACTCGCCACCTGGGACAAGGTCCAGGGCGGTGTACAGCCGCCGACCGAGGAAGTCGTCGCCGAGGGTCTCGAGGCGTCGAAGGCGTTCATCAAGCAGATGTGCGAGGCGCAGTCGGAGCTCGCCGCGCTGGCGGCGAAGCCGGTCACCGAGTTCCCGCGCTTCCTCGACTACCAGGACGACGTGTACGCCGCCGTCGAGAGCGCGGCAAGCGCCGACCTCGCGCCGGCACTGACCATCGTCGGCAAGCACGAGCGCGAGGACAGGCTCGACGAGATCAAGTCGGCCGTGCTCGACAAGGTGGCCCCGGGCTTCGAGGGCCGCGAGAAGGAGATCGGTGCGGCCTTCCGCTCGGTCACCAAGAAGCTCGTGCGCGACCGCGTGCTGCGCGACCAGGTACGGATGGACGGCCGCGGCCTGAGCGACATCCGCACCCTCAGCGCCGAGGTCGGTGTCGTGCCGCGCGTGCACGGCTCCGCGTTGTTCGAGCGCGGCGAGACCCAGATCCTGGGCATCACGACGCTCAACATGCTGTCGCTGGAGCAGAAGCTCGACACGCTGTCCCCGGAGAAGAGCCGGCGCTACATGCACAACTACAACTTCCCGCCGTACTCGACCGGCGAGACCGGTCGCGTGGGCTCGCCGAAGCGCCGCGAGATCGGGCACGGTGCCCTCGCCGGGCGTGCGCTCGAGCCGGTGCTGCCCGCCCGCGAGGAGTTCCCGTACGCCATCCGCCAGGTGTCCGAGGCGCTGAGCTCCAACGGCTCCACCTCGATGGGCTCGGTGTGCGCGTCGACCATGGCGCTGCTGAACGCCGGTGTGCCGCTGCGCGCACCGGTTGCAGGCATCGCGATGGGCCTGATCACCGGAGAGGTCGACGGCGAGCAGAAGTTCGTCACGCTGACCGACATCCTCGGTGCCGAGGACGCCTTCGGCGACATGGACTTCAAGGTCGCCGGGACGCGTGAGTTCGTGACGGCGCTGCAGCTCGACACCAAGCTCGACGGCATTCCCGCGTCTGTGCTCGGCGCCGCGCTCCAGCAGGCGCGCGACGCACGGATGACGATTCTCGACGTGATGGCCGAGGCCATCGACAGCCCCGACGAGATGGCTCCCACTGCACCGCGGATTCTCACCATGAGGGTCCCCGTCGACAAGATCGGCGAGGTGATCGGGCCGAAGGGCAAGGTCATCAACCAGATCCAGGACGACACCGGCGCCCAGATCAGCATCGAGGACGACGGCACCATCTACGTCGGCGCAGACAACGGCGCCGCGGCGGAGGCTGCCCGCGCGACGATCAACGCGATCGCCAACCCGCAGATGCCCGAGATCGGGGAGCGTTACCTCGGTACGGTCGTCAAGACCACCGCCTTCGGTGCGTTCGTGTCGCTGCTCCCCGGGAAGGACGGGCTGCTCCACATCTCGAAGCTGCGCGCCCTCGCAGGTGGACGCCGTGTCGAGAACGTCGAGGACGTGGTGTCGGTCGGACAGAAGCTGCAGGTCGAGATCGGCGAGATCGACGACCGCGGCAAGCTGTCGCTCGTGCCGGTCGTCGAGGACGACGCGGCCTCCGACGCGGACGCGGGTGCTCACTCCGGCGCCGACGTCAACGCCTGATCCGGCGGTGGCCAACCTGCCGGCCCGCGACCAGCGTCTCGGGTCGACCCGTACTCTCCTGACGGAGCGCGTCGACGGCGGAACCGTGGCGTCCACGGTCCGCCGTACCGTGCTCCCGGGAGGGGTCCGGGTGGTCACCGAGGCGATGCCCGGAGCACGTTCGGCGACGTTGGGACTGTGGATCAACGTAGGCTCCCGCGACGAGATCCGCTCGCTCGCGGGAGCCACGCACTTCCTGGAGCACCTGCTCTTCAAGGGGACCCGGCGGCGTACGGCGATGGACATCTCCGCGGAGCTGGACGCGGTCGGCGGCGAGCTCAACGCCTTCACCGGCAAGGAGTTCACGTGCTACCACGCGCGGGTGCTCGAGGCCGACGTCCCCCTCGGCATCGACGTCATCTGCGACATGGTGACGTCGTCAGTGATCCCCGCGGCGGAGGTGGAGAGCGAGCGCGGCGTGATCCTCGACGAGATCGCCATGCACGACGACGACCCCGACGACGTGGTGCACGACGAGTTCGTGGCGGCCCTGTACGGCGAGTCCCCGCTCGGTCGCGTCATCACCGGCTCGGTCGAGTCCATCAACGCCCTGACCCGCCGCCAGATCAACGGCTACTACCACCGGCGATACACGCCCGACCGGCTCGTGTTCTCCGCGGCCGGGAGCGTCGACCACGCCCAGGTCGTTCGGCTGGTCAAGCGCGCCTTCGCGCACTGCTCGGCAGCGATCGACCCCGATCTGCGACCCGCGGAGATCCGCCGGCCGGCGGGCCAGATCCCGACGTACGCCGGCACCCGGCTCATCGAGCACCCGAGTGAGCAGGCCAGCTTCGTGCTGGGTACGGCGTCGTACCCCCGCGACGACCCTCGCCGATTCGCCCTCGGCGTACTCAACGCCGCAGTCGGCGGGGGTACGTCCAGCCGGCTCTTCCAGCAGGTGCGCGAGCGCCGCGGCCTCGCGTACACGATCTACTCGTTCACAGCCAGTTCGTCGACAGCGGGTTCTTCGCGGTTGCCGGTGGCTGCATGCCGTCCAAGCTCTCCGACGTGCTGGGGATCTGCACCGACGAGCTGGCGAAGGTGGCCGCCGCCGGGATCACCATCGAGGAGCTCCAGCGCGGCAAGGGCCAGCTCCGCGGTTCGCTCGTGATGGGGCTGGAGGACTCCAGTGCCCGCATGACGCGCATCGCCAAGGCCGAGCTGGTACCGAGCGAGCTCCTCAGCATCGACGCGTCGCTGTCTCGGATCGACGCCGTGACGCTCGAGGACGTGCACGCCGCGGCTCAGGAGGTCCTGAGTCCGAGCCCACGCTGGCCGTGATCGGACCCGAGTCGGCCCTCAGCCGCGTGCGCTGACCGCCCCCTCCCCGCCTTCCCGCCGAGGAGTCAGGTCCGCGAGGATCAGTCTTCCCGCCGAGGAGTCAGGTTTGTTCCCGCCGAGGAGTCAGCTTGTTCCGTAACGCCTCGTCGGATGAGGGTTGAGGTCGCTCGTTACGGCCCCTGGCCGGCGAGTATGTGCCTGCGATCGGACCTGGGCGCAGGAGTCAGGTAGCTCCTCACCTTGGGGCGGCGTTTCCTGACCGCTCGGCGAGACTACGTGACTCCTCGGCGGGAAGACCCGACTCCTCGTCGGGAAGTACCTGACTCCTCGTCGGGAAGTACCTGACTCCTCGGCGGGAACTACGTGACCCCTCGGCGGGAACTAGGTGACCCCTCGGCGGGAACTACGTGACTCCTCGAGAGGGACTACCTGGCTCCTCGGCGGGAGGGCTGACGAGGACGACGTCGAGCCGGCGAGGCCCGTGCACGCCTTCCACCCGCTGCAGCTCGATGTCGCTGGTCGCGGACGGTCCGCTGACGAAGGTAAGCGGACGCGTCGGCTCCAGCCGCTGCAACAGCTCGGGTACCGAATGCACCACCTGGGATGCGAAGACCACGCAGACGTGATGGTCGGGGACCAGGGACAGCGCTCTGCGTCCGGTTGTGGGCGACGAGTCGAGCACGATGGTGCCGGTCTCCGCCGCGGCAGCGGACGCGGCGGTAACGACGGCATCGAAATGGTCGAGGCCGAGGGCGTCGAGCGACCCGTCGTCGACGGTCGCCCGCGGCGCCCAGGTACGGTCGAGCCCCGGTGGTGCGATCGCTGACAGGTCGCCGAGCAGGTCCGCGACGACCCCGGGTATGTCGACGGCTGCGCATCGGTGCACGCCGGCCTTGTAGTCGCGCAGGCGGTTCTCGAGCAGGTCGAGCACGTCGGCGGAGCCGGCCGCGTGCCGCCCCGCCCTGGAGTACTCGCGGGGGACCTCCGGTACCGGTGCCCCCGCCCGCGCCGAGGCGACCCGCGCGAGCACCACGTCGCGCGTACTCACGGCGTGACCCGGGTCCGCGCCCACCACTGCCGGAACGTCTCCGCGGGCGGCGGCGGCGCGTCACGCGCCTTCGACCAGGCCGACAAAGGCGGAGGCAGCCGCCGGATCCGCCCCTTCCGAGCCAGGGCCCTCCCGGCTCGCATCGACCGCTCGGCGAGGTCGAACCGCGTGGCCGACTCCATCGTCCATGACGCCGCCGCCATAGCGACCGCCTCGGCGCTCGGCACCGTGTGCGCGGCCGAGTACGCCTCGACATGCTGCGCGCGGAGGTTGACCAGCAGGTTGGGGATGTCGATCCGGACCGGGCAGGCGTCGAAGCACGCTCCGCACAGGCTGGACGCGTACGGCAGGCTCGCGTTGTCCTCCACGCCCGTCAGCTGAGGTGACAGCACGGCACCGATCGGGCCGGGGTACACGGACCCGTAGGCATGACCGCCGACGCGCTCGTACACGGGGCAGACGTTGAGGCAGGCGCTGCACCGGATGCAGTTCAGCGCCGAGCGGCCCACCTCGTCGGCGAGTACCGCAGTGCGCCCGTTGTCGACCAGTACGAGATGGAACGCTTGGGGTCCGTCGCCGGGTGTGACGCCCGTCCAGGCCGACGTGTACGGGTTCATCCGCTCGCCGGTCGACGACCTCGGCAGCAGCTGGAGGAAGACCTCGAGATCGGACCACGACGGGAGCACCTTCTCGATTCCCATCACCGTGATCAGTGTTTTCGGCAGGGTCAGGCACATGCGTCCGTTGCCCTCGGACTCCACGACCAGGCAGGTACCGGTGTCGGCGATGGCGAAGTTCACCCCGCTCACGGCCACCTTCGCGGCGAGGAACTTGGCCCGCAGGTACCGTCTGGCCGCCTCGGCGAGCGCCGGCGGGTTGTCGGTCAGTGCGGGGTCGACGCCGGCCATCTCCGCGAGGAAGATGTCGCGGATCTCCGAGCGGTTGCGGTGGATCGCCGGGACCAGGATGTGCGACGGGGTGTCGTGCCCGAGCTGGACGATCAGCTCGGCGAGGTCGGTCTCGTACGCGGTGATGCCCGCAGCTTCGAGGGCCTCGTTGAGCCCGATCTCCTGGGTCGCCATCGACTTGACCTTCACGACCTCGCGGTGACCCGTCTCGCGTACCAGCCGGGTCACGATCGAGTTGGCCTCGTTGGCGTCTCGCGCCCAGTGCACGACGCCACCACGTGCCTGTACCGCGCTCTCGAGCCGGACCAGGTGCTCATCGAGCCGCGCCATCGTCGCGGTCTTTATCGCCTCACCGGCACGGCGGAGCTGCTCCCAGTCATCGAGCTCGGCGACCACCTGTGCCCGTTTCGCGCGGATCGTGGCGGTCGCGTGGCCGAGGTTGCGCCGCAGCTGGCCGTCCCCGAGTGCGGTCCGCGCGGCGTCCGGGAACGACTCTCTCCCGCGGAGAGCTCCGACGCCGCGGGGTGCGTGTACGGGCATGCCTACGAAGGCCCGGCTCATGCGGCGGCTCCGGTCGAGGCGAGGATCTCGGCCAGGTGTACGGGGCGGGGCTCGGCCTCGAGCCGGCTCAGCCCGCCACCGATGTGCATGAGGCACGACGAGTCGCCGGCCGTGACGACCTCCGCGCCGGTCTCGATCACGCGCGTCATCTTGTCGGCCAGCATGGCAGCCGACGTCTCCGCGTTCTTGAGGGCGAACGTCCCACCGAACCCGCAGCACTGGTCGGCGCCCTCGAGCTCCACCAGGGTGAGGCCCCGGACCTTGCGCAGCAACCGCAACGGCTTGTCCCCGACGCGGAGCATCCGCAGCGAGTGGCACGTGGGGTGGTACGTGACGCGATGCTCGTACGTCGCTCCCACGTCCTCGACGCCCAGTACGTCGACGAGCAGCTCCGACAGCTCGAACGTCTTCGCTGCGATCGACGCGCTCCGCTCGGCGAGCTCCGGGACGCCCAGCCGGCGGGCGACGGCCGCGTGCTGGTGGCGCACCGACCCCACGCACGAGCCGGAGGGCGCGACGACGACGTCGCACCCCGCGAACACGTCAGCGTGGTGGGCGATGAGGGGCAGGGCCGACTGCTGGTAGCCGGTGTTGATGTGCATCTGTCCGCAACAGGTCTGCTGCTGGGGGAACTCGACCTCGTGTCCCAGCCGCTCGAGCAGTGAGACCGTCGCCTGACCCACGGACGGGAAGAGGGCGTCGACCAGGCACGTGACGAACAGGCCGACCCTCATGGGCGGTGCCCTCGCTTCCGGTTCCGCCTCTTGCCCACGACGCGAGCCTATTGCGCCGCCGGCCGCCTCGGCGAGCGGCGGGTACGTGGCAGCGACGTATGGGCTCACGAGGCCCGTCCGTCGTAGCGGCTGACCGCTCGGCGGACGGCATCACCGCGTATACAGTCGCAGCCATGATCACGGTTGGTGTGCTCGGCGCCCGCGGAAGGATGGGCTCTGAGGCCTGCCGCGCCGTCGAGGAGGCCGACGACCTCCGTCTCGTTGCGCGAGTGGGCGCGGGCGACGACAGAGGCCTCCTCGCTGAGGCCCAGGTCGCCGTGGACTTCACCTCTCCGGCAGTCGTGCTGGACAACATCGCCTGGTGCGTGCGGCACGGTGTGAGCGTGGTTGCGGGTACGTCGGGCTTCACACCGGAGCGGCTGGAGGCCGTGGCGGAACTTCTCGGTGCCGCTCCGGAGGTCGGTGTGCTCGTGGTGCCGAACTTCTCGATCGGCGCAGTGTTGATGATGCGGTTCGCGGCGCAGGCCGCCCGGTTCTACGAGTCCGTCGAGATCGTCGAGCTTCATCACCCCGGTAAGGCTGATGCTCCGTCGGGCACCGCCCGTCGAACGGCCGAGCTGGTCGGCGACGCCCGTCGTGACGCCGGCCTCGGCCCGGTGCCGGACGCGACCTCCGAAAGTGAGACGGCGGCGCGAGGCGTCACCGTGAACGGCGTTAGCGTGCACAGTATCCGGATGCGCGGTCTGGTCGCTTCGCAGGAGGTGCTGTTCGGAGCCTCGGGCGAGACCTTGGCGATCCGCCACGACTCCCACGACCGGCTGTCCTTCATGCCCGGCGTGCTGGCGGCCGTCAGGTCGGTGGTGCGCAGCCGCGGTCTCGCGGTGGGCCTGGACGACGTACTCGGCCTCGACTGACACCGTCACCGGATGCGCCTGGGGCGTCTGAAGTCTGGCCGGTACCTGGGTGCTTCGGTGGCTTCGAGGCCGAGCTCAGGTGGCAAGCCGAACCAGCGCCGTCGTGGATGCGGCGGCGACGACGACGACCAGGAAGGGCGCCCTGGCGATCAGGGCGACAAAGGCGACTGCGACACCGGCGAGGCGGGCGTCGGGGTGGAGCCGCTGTCCCGTCGACAGCGCCTGAACGGCAACCAGGGCTGCCAGTAGCGCGACCGGTATCAGATCTGCGAGGCGACGGACGAAGGGGCGGTCGAGCAGGTGCTCCGGGACGGAGAGTCCGGCCAGCTTGAGTAGGTAACACCCCGCGGCGGTGGCGATGATTGCCGGCCACATCAGGTCGCCGCGCTACGTTCGGGCGTCGCGGAGGGCCGGTCGCCTTCTCGCAGCGTCGCGAGCAGCGCGACTCCAGCTGCCGCGATGATCGGCAGCCCGGGCCGGGTCACCGGTACCAACGCCAGGGCCAGTACGGCTGCGAGCAGGGCCGTCGAGCGCTTGTGCCAGGTGTCGAGCCGTGGCCATACCAGTGCCAGGAACGCTGCCGGCACCGCCGCATCCAGGCCGTACGCCGACGTGTCGCCGATCGCGTTACCGGCAACGGCGCCCGCGAGCGTGGCGGCGTTCCAGAGGACGAAGACCGACAAGCCCGTTGCGAAGAACCCGACCGGAGCGTCCTCCGGGTCCTCGGGTTTCAGCGCCATCGCGGTGGACTCGTCGATCACGAGGTGGGCTGCCGCCAGTCTGCGCGCGCCGTGCAGCCGCAACAACGAGGCGAGCTTGAGACCGTACAGGGTGTTGCGGCTCCCGAGGAGCAGCGCCGTCGCCGCACCCGAGGCCGCGGCCCCACCAGACGCGATGACGCCGACGAGCGCGAACTGCGAGGCGCCGGTGAAGACGAGCAAGCTGAGCGCGCAGGCCTGCCACACGCTCAGCCCGGAGCCGACCGCGATCGCGCCGAACGAGATCCCGTACGCGCCGGTGGCCACGCCCACACCGAGGGAGTCGATCAAGAGCTGGCGTCGGGTCGACGAACGTGGGCCGTTGGGCATGCGCGCGAGCGTACCCAGCGGTGGCGACAGCGCCGGGCGAGCCTCCGGCTGCCGCGCGGCGCGTCCTGCGTCGAGGGTCCAGGAGGCACCGGACTCCTCGCGGGGAAGTACCCGACTCCTCGCGGGGAAGTACCTGACTCCTCGGCAGCACCGGCTCCAGGGGTCAGGTAGCCCCCGCCGAGGGGTCAGGAGCCTGGTTCCCCAGGATCCTCGCTCAGGTCGGTGTGCAGCCGGATCTGCTTCACGGTGACCGACCCGTCGCCGTACAGGTCCAGCTCGCGGTGTGCGCCGTCTGCCGCCCAGCCCTGGGCGGCCAGGAACGACCGGAGCGCGTCGTCGGTGGCCGTGAGCCAGATCGTCGCCCGCGAGAAGCGATCCGACCGCATCGTGTCGACGGCGGCGTGCAGGAGGCGCGAGCCGTGCCCGGCGCGCACGGCGTCGGGGTCGACGACGAACTCCGCGAGCTCCGCGTCAGTGGCCGGGTCCGCGTCGGCGTCGGTCGCCGGAGCAGTCGCGGCGAACCCACGGACGCGAGCTCTGTCCAGCGCGACAGAACACGCTGGCGCGCCTCACGCGGACGCTCGATCGACAGCCTCCAGCGTTCGGAGAAGGTGGTCTCCGGCAGCTGGGTCAACACCTCGGCGGGGAGCACGTCGGCGTACGCAACCTGCCAGGCGCGTACCTGTGTCGCCGCGATAGCCTCGGCGTCGGCGGCCCAGGCGACGCGCACGCTGACGTCGGCCGTCGGGCCGCTCACCCGTCGAGGTCCTGGAGAGATGCCTGCCGTACGGAGCTCGAGCGATCGGCCACTCGCCCTCCCTCTTACCGTCACAGCGCGGGCTTATTCAGCATGCGTAGATTTGTGAACAGATCTCGGTTTTACTGCAGCACATTCCCGGGTACGTCCAGGGCTACCCTACGTCTTTCACAAGGAGCCCCAACATGGCCCGCAACACAGTCTTCCGCTCACTGCACGACGTCGGCCTCGCCGCCTGGTTCGGCGGCACCCTCGCCAACGCGGTGTCGCTCAACGCGGCGGCGGCGGAGGCCGACACCTCGCACGGTACCGGCCGGGTCGCCAACACCGGCTGGGACCGGTGGACCCCGGTCAACGCCGCCGCGATCGGCGCCCACCTCGTCGGCAGCATCGGGCTGCTCGGCGCGAACCGGGACCGGCTGCAGGCACAGCGGGGGGTCGCCTCGATGTCGGTCGCCAAGACGGCGCTGACGGCAGCCGCGCTGGGCGTGACCGCCTACAGCAGGGTGCTCGGCGGAAAGGTCTCCGCCCATACCCATGTCCCTGCGGAGTCCGGCACACAGCCTGCGGCCGAGACCCCCCAGGACGTGGCGAAGGCGCAGCAGCAGCTGTCGACGCTCCAGTGGCTCGTACCGGTGGTCACCGGAGCGCTCGTGGTCGTCAGCTCGTTCGCGGGGAGCAGCAGCGGGCCAGTGAGGTCCGCAAGGGCCTGGTCTCGCGCCTCGCCGGCTAAGCGCGTCGGTGCGGTAAGACAGGGGGATACCGCTCCACCCCATGACAGGCACGCCCCCCGCGATGCGGCCTGTCGGACCGACCCGGCGCACAGCGGCACCGTGCGTCGGGTGGTCCGCGCTCGCGCGCCGCCGTGCGAGAGTCCTGAGTCCAGGCGGCGAGGCCGGGTTTGATGTGAAGCATGCGGACCCTTGCGGGGTGGTCCATGGCCCTCGGCGGGAATTGACGTGACCCCTCGGCGGGAATGACGTGACCCCTCGGCGGGGGATTACGTGACCCCTCGGCGGGAATTACGTGACCCCTCAGGGGAATTACGTGACTCCTCGGCGGGTGGGCGGTTGTTGTGTCCGGCGGGAACGTTGGACATGCCGACATCCGGCCCCGGCAGTCGGTCCTGTCCATACCCGGTGTCGTGCCCGGCCCGCTCCACCTCGAGGAGGCTCTCGCCTTCGAGCTCACGCTCGTACGCCGCAGCGCCCCCGCGGACACCGAACAGCCGCTTGGCGACGACCAGGTAGACGACGGCCGCCACGTTGATCACGAATGCGCCGACCTTCGTCACCGTGACCGTCTTCAGCAGCTCGTGGACCTCGATCGGCAAGAAGGCCGCGGTGGCCACGACCGTCAGGTACTCGGCCCACCGCCTGGCCATCCACAGCCCGACCCCCTCGACGCCTTCGAGGATGCCGTAGAGCAGCAGGCCGACTGCGACCAGCGTCAGCGTGGCCTGGCTCGCGTGCAGCGCGCTCGTCGTCCCGTGCACGATCGTGGACTGGTCGAGATCGACGCCGAGCCGGTCCGCCAGGGGCCTGGCGGCCGGGATGAGACGACCGAAGGAGTCGCGAAGGGACTTCTGTGCGCTGGCGAAGCGATGGACGCCGTAAGCGGCGGCGATGAGCACCAGGGCCCGGAGCACCCGCTCCACGGCCAGGACCCTGAGGATGGTGATCTGGCGCAGCGCGCGGCCCCTGGCAGGCAGCGGCGCCTCGGACGCCGGGCCGCTGCTTCCGGGCTCACCCAGGACCCAGTCGCCACAACGCAGGCATCGCCATGCTGACCCCAGGGCGGTCTCTGTGGTCAGCCGTCCCGCCAGGTCGGGCTCGCTGGGGGCGTAGGTGACATGGCCGTGGCGGCCGCACACCTTTAGCTCACGACTGAACACCTCACGAGCCTACCGAGCGGCGTTGTCAGGCGACGGTGATCTCGCCCATCCGGTCCCAGTCGTCGCCCTCGAGAACCATGTTGCGGATCTGCGGCGTCTCCTGCAGGTAGTCGGGCGCCTTGGAGGTGAACTGCGCGAAGTGGTCGCTGTTGACGTGCGGCCCCGCTGCGTCGTCCTTGAACGCCTCCAGGAGCACGTACTCGTTGGGGTCGTCCACGCTGCGCGACCACTCGAACCAGAGGTTCCCGGCCTCACCCCGGGTCGCCCGGGTGAAGTCGTCGACGATATCCGGCCACTGGTCGGCGTACTCGTGCTTGACCTTGAACTTGACGGCGATGAAGATCATCCATCTCACCTCTTCGGGTCGGCGGGAGAGCCATGATGGCAGAGCCGGAGACGCCCGCAACCGGTGGCAGTTCCGCCCGAACGCTGACAGACTTCCAGCCGAGAGTGCGCCTGTGCATCGGCCCCTCCGTACGGGTCCCGGGACAACCAGGCGTGTCGAACCGTCCATCGACGTGTCAGGAGAAGCGCATGGTCCCCACACCCCGAGCAGCAGACCGCCGACGAGCTCACCGTGACCGATGCCGCACGGCCCGTCCTGATTCGTGTGCTTCGGGTGGCGTTCCCGCACGACAAGCTACCCGACGGCCCGTACGAGCGGACCGCGGACACCGTGATCGAGGCCGCCAACGCCTCGACCTGGGCCAGGCTCACGCTGCTGCAGGGCATCGGCACGCTCGACAGCGTGTCGGGCGGCGCCTTCGGTGACCTGGACGACGCCGACGCGCTGAAGGTGCTCCGGCACGTCGAAGCCACCGAGTTCTTCGGGTTCATCCGCCGCACCGCGGTCGTCGCCCTCTACGACGACCCCGAGGTGTGGAGCGCGCTGGGCTACGAGGGGCCGTCGTACGACAAGGGCGGGTACATCGACCGCGGTTTCAACGACCTCGACTGGCTCCCCGACCCGCGCATCGAGGAGTACTCCGGGCCGCGGCAGCTGCTCGAGGTGGCGACCGAACTGCCTCCCTCCGAGGCCCCGGCATCCGCAGCCCCTGCGGCCGCATCGCCGGGCGAGGGGTCGCTCAGCGGCGCGTCGCATCCGGGCGTCGCACCGCAGCAGGCACAGGAGAACGAGACGGCGGAGGCACTGTGATGGCACAGATCGACACGTCCGAGCCCGCTGTCGTCGTCATCGGCTCGGGAGCCGGCGGTGGCACCGTCGCCTACGAGCTCACGGCGAAGGGGGTTCCCGTCGTCGTGCTCGAGGCCGGCCCGCACCTGACGAGCGACGACTACGTCAACGACGAGTGGAAGGCCTTCGGGCAGATGGCGTGGCTCGACCCGCGAACCACCTCGGGCTCGTGGCGCATCAGCCGTGACTTCCCCAACCTGCCGGCCTGGACGGTCAAGGCGGTCGGCGGAACGACCACCCACTGGGCTGGGGCGACGCCGCGGTTCCGCGCCCACGAGCTCAAGGCGCGCACGACGTACGGGCGCATCGACGGCGCGAGCCTGCTCGACTGGCCGATCACCCTGCAGGACCTCGAGCCGTACTACGACCGGGCGGAGAATGCGATCGGCTCCACCCACCGCCACGGACGGGCACCGCAGCCCGCCAGCAACAACTACAAGGTGTTCGCCAACGGTGCCGAGCGGATCGGCTACACGTTCTACGCCACGGGTCCGTACGGGACCAACGCAGAGCCGTACGACGGCCGGCCCGCGAGCATCCAGGACGGCTTCAACTTCCAGGGCGACAAGCACAAGTCCAAGTGGAGCACGCTGGTCCGCGAGATCCCGCGGGCCGAGGAAACAGGACACCTCGACCTGAGGCCGGACTGCCAGGTGGTGCAGATCACCCACGACGCCCGCGGCAGAGCCGACGCGGTGCTCTACATCGACAAGCAGGGCAACCTGCACCGGCAGGCGGCCCGCGTCGTCTGCGTGGCGGCGAACAGCATCGAGACGCCGCGCCTGTTGCTGATGAGTGCGAGCGCGCTGTTCCCGGACGGCCTGGCCAACTCCTCCGGCCAGGTCGGGCGCAACTACATGCGGCACACGACCGGCTCCGTGTACGCGCGCTTCGAGCAGCCGGTCCGGATGTTCCGCGGCGAGACGATGGCCGGCATCATCGCCGACGAGTCCCGCCACGACACGTCCCGCGGCTTCGCCGGCGGCTACTACATGGAGACGATCTCGCTGGGCCCGGCCTTCCTGGCCAGCTTCGTCGAGCCGGGCGCATGGGGCCCTGACTTCACCGCGGTCATGGACGCCTACGCCAACACGGCGGGGATGTGGATCGTCGGCGAGGACATGCCGCAGGAGACAAACCGCATCACCCTGAACGGCGCCGTCACCGACGCCCACGGGCTGCCGGTGCCCAACGTGCACTTCGACGACCACCCCAACGACGTCGCCATGCGTACCCACGGATACGCCCAGGCGGACCTCCTGTACGACGCCGTCGGGGCGACCGGCACGCACCACACACCCCCGTACCCGTCCACGCACAACATGGGGACGTGCCGGATGAGTGCGGACCCGCAGGACGGGGTCGTCGACGCCTTCGGGCGCGCGCACGACGTGCCCAACCTGTACGTCAGCGACGGCTCCGTCTTCACCACCGGCGCGGCAGCCAACCCGACGCTCACCATCGTTGCGCTGGCCATCCGGCAGGCCGACCACCTGGCGAGCGAGCTGTCCGCGGGCAACTTGTAGCCGTGCCGGGCCGAACGAACCGACGCTGAGCAGATCATGGCGACCTCGGCGTCGGCGCGTGCGGTGAGACCAGGCGGACCTCCGCCGCGGCGCTCGTCGGCCGCAGCGGGCGCCCCGGCTGACGACGTGCATGCACGGCTCGGTCGCGAGCTCGCCTCTGCACTCGGCGACGATGCCGTGACCAGGCGGGCGCTCGACCGGTACGCGTACGCCCACGACGCCTCCCACTACCTGCTGGTGCCGCAGACGGTCGTCACCCCGCGCAGCGCCGAGCAGGTCGCACAGGTGCTGCGGTCCTGCGACCAGGCCGGCGTCTCGCTGACGTTCCGCTCGGCGGGCACCAGCCTGTCAGGGCAGGGCCTGACCGACAGCGTCCTCGTCGACACACGGAAGCGGTTCCAGGGTGTCGAGGTGCTGGACGAGGGCCGGCGCGTCCGGGTGCAGCCGGGCGTGACCGTCGCCAGGGTCAACGCGCTGCTCGCGCCGTACGGCCGCAAGCTCGGCCCCGACCCCGCGAGCGAGAGCGTGTGCACGATCGGCGGCGTCGTCGCCAACAACTCCTCCGGCATGCACTGCGGGACGCGGTACAACACCTATCGCACCGTGGAGTCGCTGATCTTCGTGCTGCCTAGCGGAACGGTCGTCGACTCCGCCTCGCCCGACGCGGCTCGGCACCTCGCGACGAGCGAGCCGGAGCTTCACGACGGCCTACTCCGGCTACGGCGCCGGATCGTCGACAACCCGGCGTCGGTGGCCACCATCGAGCAGCAGTTCTCGATGAAGAACACGATGGGCTACGGCCTGAACGCGTTCGCCGACTACGAGGACCCGCTCGACATCCTGGTCCACCTGCTCGTCGGCAGCGAGGGCACGCTGGCGTTTGTGGCCGAGGCGGTCTTCCGGACGGTCGAGGTGCTCAGCCATGTCGCGACCGGTCTGCTGGTGTTCGACGACGTACGGTCCGCCACCTCGTCGGTGCCGCAGCTCATCGAAGCGGGCACCGTGACCGCGGAGCTGATGGACGCCGCGTCACTGTCCGTGGCCCGCATGGATGCGAGTAGTCCCGCAGTCATCCGCGACCTCGACGTCGACCGTCACGCCGCGATGCTCGTGGAGTTCGAGGGGGCGACCGAGCAGGAGCTGACCGAGCGGCGGCGGGTAGCGGAGTCGGCCATCGCCGAGCTGGGCCTCGAAGCCCCGTTCAGGCTGACGACCGACGCCGTGGAGCGGGCCGGCCTGTGGCATGTCCGCAAGGGGCTCTACAGCGCGGTCGCGAGCGACCGACCCAGCGGCACCAGCGCGCTGCTCGAGGACGTCGTCGTACCGGTCGACCGGCTCGGCGAGACGTGTGTCGCCCTGACTGCCCTCTTCGACACCCACGGGTACGAGGACTCGGTCATCTTCGGGCATGCCCGAGACGGCAACGTGCACTTCCTCCTCAAGGAGCGGTTCGACGACGCCGGACATCTCGCGCGCTACGAGGCCTTCACCTCCGACATGGTCGACCTGGTTCTCGGCCAGCGCGGCTCGCTCAAGGCCGAGCACGGTACCGGTCGCATCATGGCGGCCTTCGTGCGCCGGCAGTACGGCGACGAGCTGTATGACGTGATGGTGCGTCTCAAGGGGCTCCTCGACCCGCGGGCGATTCTCAACCCCGGCTCGGTGCTGTCCGACGACCCCGTGGCGTACCTCCGCGACCTCAAGGCCGCACCGCGGGTGGAGGAGGAGGTCGACCGGTGCGTCGAGTGCGGCTACTGCGAACCGGTCTGTCCTAGCCGGGGCCTGACCACGACGCCCCGTCAGCGCATCGTCCTGCGCCGGGAGATGGAGGCGGCGCGGGAGCGGGGTGACTCCGCTCTCGTCGCGGAGCTGGAGCGCGACTACGACTACGACGCAGTCCAGACGTGCGCCGTCGACGGGATGTGCCAGACGGCGTGCCCCGTGCACATCAACACCGGCGACCTTGTCCGGCGGCTGCGAGCACAGGCCTCGGGAGCGGTCGTCGGCGGAGCGTGGAAGCTGGCGGCCGGCCACTGGCGGTCGGCGACCGCTGGGGCGGCCGCCGCGCTCACCGCCGCAGACCGGCTGCCTCCGGCCGTCCCCACGGCCTTGACCCGTGCGGGGCGATCCGTGATGGGAGCCGAACAGATCCCGCTGTACAGCGGCGACCTGCCGCCCGGCGGTAGGCCGCGTCCGCAGGCACCGTCGGAGAACGCCGAGGCTGTGTTCTTCGCGTCCTGCATCGGCCGGATGTTCGGACCGGAGCCGGGTGATGGCGGGGGAGTCACCGACGCCCTGGTGGAGCTCTCGCAGCGCGCCGGCGTCGCGCTGCGGACTCCGGACAGGCTCGATTCGCTGTGCTGCGGGACCCCCTGGAAGTCCAAGGGTCATCGCGGCGGCTACGCCGTGATGGCGGACAAGGTCACGAAGGCCCTGCTCGACGCGACGGAGGGCGGTCGGCTGCCGGTGATCGCCGACGCCGCCTCGTGCACCCAGGGACTGCTGACGATGGCGCGGTCCGGCTCCGTCGGCGTCCCTGGTTGTCGTCGACGCCACGGACTTCGTCGCGGCACACCTGCTCGACAGGCTGACGGTCTCCGAACCCGTGGCGTCGATCGCCCTGCACCCGACCTGCTCGTCGACCGAGCTGGGCAGCACGGCCGCCATGGAGGCTCTCGCCCGGTTCATCTCGCCGGAGGTGTACGTCCCCTTGGCATGGGGCTGCTGCGCGTTCGCCGGTGACCGCGGCATGCTGCACCCCGAGCTGACCGCCTCGGCGACGGCGCCGGAGGCGGCGGAGCTCTCGACGCGGGAGTTCGCGGCGTACGCCTCCTGCAACCGCACCTGTGAGCTGGCCATGACCCGCGCCACCGGCAAGCCGTACCGCCACATCCTGGAGGTGCTCGAAGGCGCCACGCGGAGCGAGAGCGCACAGTCGCGTGGGTGAGGCGCCGACCCGTGACGCTCCAGGTGCCATGCCGGGCCCCGGCGGGTACGACCGCGGCCGCGTGCTCGCCCTGCGCAGCGAGCCGATAGCGCCAGAGGAGAAGGGCTTCGGCGGTCCACGTCACCGGTCGCCCGTGACGCCTGTGGCACTGTCGGGGAGCCGCAGCGAGGACGGGTGGCTGAGCAGCCCTCGGCCGCTGCTCAGCTCCCGGGCCGTGCGGCACAACGTCGAGACCATGGCCGCCTACTGCCGTCACCACGGCGTCAGCCTGCTTCCGCATGCGAAGACGACCATGGCGCCGCAGCTGGTGGCACAGCAGCTCGACGCCGGTGCCGTCGGCATCACGGTCGCGACCGTCGCCCAGGCGCGGCTGTTCCGGACGTTCGGGGTCGAGCGGATCCTGATCGCCAACCAGGTCGTGGACCCCGCCTCGGTCGCCTGGCTCGCCGCCGCGGTCGCCGACGACCGCGCGCTCTCGATCAGCTGCTATGTCGACAGCCTGACGGGCGTCGAGCTCCTCCAGGACGCCCTGTCACGGTACGGCTCCGCTGCCGCATCCCTGCGGGTCCTGGTCGAGCTGGGGCATCCCGCCGGACGGACCGGTGCCAGGACAGCCGACGACGCCCTCGCCGTCGCCTCGGCTGTCGGGCGCTCAGCTCGGCTGCGGCTTGCTGGCGTCGCGGGCTTCGAGGGGTCGATCGTCGCCGACAGCATCGACGGCGGGTACCGGGCCGTTGCCGAGTACTGCGAGCAGCTCGCGTCGGTCGCGACACAGATGAGTGACGCCGCGCTGTTCGACGAGACACCCGTCGTCTCGGCGGGCGGGTCCGCATACTTCGACGCGGTCGTGGCGGTGCTGGCAGGCGACTCCGCCTGGCGCGTGGTCCTGCGAAGCGGCTGCTACGTGACCCACGACCACGGCCTGTACGCCTCCGTGTCGCCGTTCGGGCGCGCCCCGGGTCTGACGGACCTCGTCGCGGCCCTGGAGGTGGTGGCGCCCGTGTTGTCGCGCCCGGAGCCGGGAGTCGTGGTCGTGGGTGCCGGGCGGCGCGATGTCTCCTTCGACTCCGGTCTGCCGGTACTGCTCAGCGGGCTGAGCGGGGCGACCCCCGTCGGCGTGGCCGGAGCCGTCGTCACGCGCGTCTTCGACCAGCACCTGGTGGTGTCGCTCCCGGACGACTGCGAGCTCGCACCGGGCGACGAGGTGAGGCTCGGGATCTCGCACCCCTGCACGACCTTCGACAAGTGGCGCTGGCTGCCCATGGTCGACGAGGACGGCGTCGTCGTCGACGTGGTACGCACGTTCTTCTGAGCACCGAAAGCCGGGACCCGCGTCTCGGCCCGTCACATGATGGCGATCTGTCCTCCGTCCACGACGAGCTCGGCCCCGGTGATGAAGGACGCGTCGTCGGAGGCGAGGAACGCGTACGCGGCGGCCACCTCCGACGGCTGGCCGGTCCGTCGCAGCGGGATCTTGTCCGAGGCGTACGACTCGACGAAGTCTTCCCCGCCGAGGCCTCCCGCGATGGCGGCGTTGAGCGGTGTCTCGATGTAGCCGGGGCACAGCGCGTTGACACGGATGCCGTGCACCCCCAGCTCGGCCGCCATGGTCTTCGTGAGCAGCAGCACGGCTGCCTTGGAGGCGTTGTAGTGCGCGTACTCGGCCTCCCCGACCATGGCGTTGACCGACGACATGTTCACGATGGCACCGCCGGTCGCCTGCTCGACGAGCACCCTGGCGGCCGCCTGAGCGACGAGGAACATGCTGCGCAGGTTGGTGGCGATGATGCGGTCCCAGCTTTCGACGCCGATGTCGAGGAACGGCTCCCGCCACGCCGTCCCGGCGTTGTTGGCGAGGATGTCGAGCCCGCCGAGCGTCGCCGTTGCCGAGCCCACCAGCCGTGCCGCCCCCTCGGGAGTGCTCACGTCGGCGGCGATGCCGCTCACGTCACCGACCGCTCGCAGTGACGCCACCGTGGTGTCCACCTGCTCGGGCTCCAGCCCCGCGAGGAGGACACGGGAGCCCTCTTCGAGGAAGCGCCGGGCGGTAGCGGCGCCGATCCCGCTGCTGCCGCCGCTGACGACGACCCTCTTGCCGCGAAGACCCCGCATGGCCCTCCTCCGCCGACGCACCCGTCCGCACTGGACGGCGAAACTACCAGACGGCGACATCATGGCCCCGGTGTCGATTGACGCCACCTGGCTATCCGTCTACGTTGCTCTAGCCCGACGTCCGGCGGTGCGCACGGACCAGAGCGAGGAGCCATGACGACAATCGCGATCATGGGCGCCGGCGGCTACGAGTTCCCGCTGCAGCTCATGAACGACTTCCTGTCCTTTCAGAGCATGCAGGCGGCCACGTACGCGCTCATGGACATCGACGCGGAGGCGTTGCAACGGACCGAGCGGCTGGCGCGGCAGCTCGTCGACGCCCACGGTCTTCCTGCGGACATCCGGCCGACGACGGACCGCAGGGAGGCGCTGACCGGCGCCGACTTCGTGGTCACCTGCTTCCAGGTCGGAGGGCGCGACGCGTACGCGCTCGACATGGAGATCCCGCGCCGGTACGGGGTCGACCAGACGGTGGGCGACACCCTCGGGCCGGGCGGGGTCTTCCGCGGCCTGCGCTCGATGAAGGCGCTCGACGAGATCACGACGGACATGCTCGACCTGTGTCCCGACGCGCTGCTGCTCAACTACGCCAACCCGATGTCTGTCAACTGCTGGTTCGCCGCGGGGCAGGGAATCGCGACGACGGGCCTCTGCCACTCGGTGCAGCACACCGCCGACGAGCTGGCCGCGATCATGGCGCTTGGTGACGACGACTGGTCGTTCCGGGCGGCCGGCATCAACCACCAGGCGTGGATGCTGGAGATGCGCCATCACGGTCGCGACGTCATGCCGCAGCTGCGGGAGGCGGTCATCGCCTACTCCCGCGGCGAGCGGAGCCCGTCCCCCGAGATCGACGAGTGGTACGCAGGGGGACGCGAGGGGGTGCGGACGGCGATCATGCAGCTCACCGGGTACTTCCAGACCGAGTCGAGCCACCACGCCTCCGAGTACTACCCGCACTTCCGGCGCACGACCGACGACGTCACCGCCATCCTCCCGGAGCGCTGGGACTACCTGGAGATCACGCGGGGGGACCACGACGCCGAGCTCGAGGCGATGGCGAAGGAGTTCGCCGAGGGCCAGCTCGCCGTCAGCGAGGAGTACGCCGCGCGGATCATCGACTCCGTACTCACCGATGTGCCCCGGGTCGTCTACGGCAACGTGCCCAACACCGGGCTCATCACCAACCTGCCGGACGGGTGCTGTGTCGAGGTGCCGTGCCTGGTGGACCAGAACGGCGTCCAGCCGACGCACGTCGGAGCCCTGCCGACCGCTTGCGCCGCGGTCAACCTCGCGTCCGTCGGCTACCAGAGCTGCGTCGTCGACGCCTACCGGCAGCGCTCGCGGGAGCTCGTCCACGTCGCCGTCTCGCTCGACCGGCTGACGAGCTCGCTGCTGAGCCTGGACCAGATGCGGGCGATGACCGACGAGATGATCGCCGCCCAGCAGCACTGGCTGCCGGAGCTCCGGTGAGTCCGGTGTCGCCCGCGGCGGCGGGAGGTGACGACTCCGGCCCCGTGTCGCCACGCGACCTCGCCCGGTGGTGCAGCATCTCAGTGGACGAGCTCATGGACCACCCCGAGCGCCGGGTGCCGCTGCGCATCTGCAGCGACGGGCCAGAGATGGGTCGGCTCATGGCCCGGGAGCTGGTCGACGAGATCAGGGCAAGCGCCGCGGCGGGGCGACCCTTCAGGGTCGTGATCCCGTGTGGCCCGAGCGGCTGGTACGCGCCCTTCACCTCGCTCGTGAACACGGAGGGGGTCAGCCTGCGGCACGTCGAGGTGTTCCACATGGACGAGTGCCTCGACTGGGAGGGTCGCCCATTGCCGCGGGCGCACCCGTACAGCTTCCGCGGCTTCATGGAGGCGAGCTTCTACGGGCCGATCGCCGCGGAGCTCAACGTGCCGGAGGAGAGCCGGCACTGGCCCGAGCCGCCCGTGCTCGCGGAGATCACCGCCACCTTGCTCGAGAGCCCGGCCGACCTGGTGTACGGCGGCTGGGGGCAGGACGGCCACATCGCCTACAACCAGGCGCGCCGCCACCCGTTCAGCCCGATCAGCGTGTCCCAGCTGCGCAACTCGACCGCGCGGGTCCAGGACAACAACCTGGACACCGTCGTCGCGCTGGCCCAGCGCACGTTCGGGGGCGCGTACCAGTTCGTCCCGCCCATGTCGGTGACGCTCGGGGTCCGGGAGATCCTGGGGGCGCGCCGCATCAGGCTGTTCAGTGACACGGGTGCGTGGAAGCAGGCGGCGCTGCGGGTGGGGCTGTTCAGCCCGGTGACCGCCGAGTACCCGATCACGCTGCTCCAGGAGCATCCCGACGCACTGCTCACCGCTACGGTCGAGACGGCCACCCATCCGATCAGCCTGCATCCCGAGTGGGATCTCGGCCTCGGGCGGTGAGCCCGCGGCAGAACTACGACGTCGTGGTCGCCACGGGCGGCCTGGGCAGCGGCATCTTCCTCGCGCTCGAGGGCAACACGACACTGGGACGCGAGGAGAGCCGGGCGGCGGAGCTGCTCGACCAGCGCGACTACTGCAAGCTGCACATCGTCTGCCACTACGTCGCGAGGCTGCTCGGCCCGGACTTCCCCGTCGTGCCCATCGGGAAGGTGGGGGACGACGATGCGGGGGCCGCCGTTCGGGCCGAGCTGGCGAACGTCGGCATCGTCACCGACCACGTGACCGGCTCGGCACTGCCGACGCTCTTCTCGGTGTGCTTCCTCTACCCGGACGGTGACGGCGGCAACCTCACCACGAGCCGGTCCGCGAGCTCCGACGTCTCCCCAGCGGACGTCCAGCGGGCCCGTCCGGTCCTCGAGCGGTACCGCGACCGCGGCGTTGCCATCGCGCTTCCGGAGGTGCCGCTGGCGGCACGCGCCGACCTGCTGCGACTGGGCCGCGAGTACGGCTTCCTGACGGTCGCCGGCGTCGTGACCGGGGAGTTGGCGGAGGCGAAGGACTCGGGGATGCTCGGCGACGTCGACGTCCTGGCGGTGAACGGCGACGAGGCTCGAGCCCTGGTCGGGGACTCGGCGCCGGGATCCTCACCCGCCGACGACGTCGGCGCGGCCGTTAGCGAGCTGACGCGGCTGGACCCTCGGCTGTCGGTCGTGGTGACCGCCGGGTCCGGCGGGAGCTGGACGTGGGACGGACACACGTTGGAGCACGCGCCGGCGCTCCCGGTCGATGTGGTCAACACTGCCGGCGCCGGAGACGCACATCTGGCTGCGGTCGTGGTCGGGCTGGTCCGGGGACTCGACCTGGCGACTGCTAACTCCTACGCCGCAGTGGTGTCCGGGCTGGCGGTGACGAGCCGGCACACCATCAACCCCGGGATCGACGCCGCATCCGTCGCCGAGGCCGCCGAACGGCACAGGCGCGGACGACGCGGCGGCTGACGCACCGCCCCCGACCGCTAGCGGCGGAGCGCCTCGGGGATGAGATCCCCGTGAGCCTCGAACAGGTCGTCGCACATCTGCACGGTCTCGCGGGTCGTGAGCGTCGCGGCGCAGTTGGGGTCGAGCAGCGCCGCCTGGTACACGTGTCCGCGGTCGCCGTCGAGGACCGCCCGTACGGTCAGCTCCACCACGTTGAGGAACGTGCGGTTGAGAGCGGCCAGCTGCGGAGGCAGCGCTCCCACCTCCCGCGGGTGCGGCCCGGCCGGGTCCACCGCGCACGGAACCTCCACGCAGCAGTCCTCCGGCAGGCTGGAGATGAGGCCGCCGTTGCGCACGTTCACGTAGATCTCCCGCTCACCTCCACCGAGGTGGGCGTCGATGAACTCCGACGCCAGCTCCGACGTGATCTCCAGCTCGAGCGGTGCGTCCGTCGCCAGCTCGCGTTCCGTGCGCTGGTACTCGGCGATGTTCTCGTCGGTGCGGTGGAGATAGTCGCCGACGAAGATCCGGAAGTGCTCCACTTCGCCGTCGTGCCGCATGAACCAGGGCACGTACTCCGCAGAGTGCTCGCTGGACTCGGTGGGGAAGTACCCGAACCGCCGGAAGATCTCGACGCGGACCCGGCGCTGAAGATCGGCGTCCGCGTCGATCACCTCACGCAGCCTCGGATACAGGTCCTCGCCCCGATGCTCGAACTGCAGGACGAACGCCTGGTGGTTGAAGCCCGCGGTGGTGAAGTCGACGTCGTCGACGGCCTTACCGACCAGGCCGGCCAGGAAGGCATGCGTGTCCCGCACGGAGTGGCACAGGCCCACGACACGGTCGAACGGCGTGCCCGCGTAGACGGCCCACGGCAGCATCGCCATGGGGTTGCTGTAGTTGAGCAGGTAGGCGTCCGGACACGCTCGCGACATCTGCGTCGCCAGGTCGACGACGACCGGGATCGTGCGCAGCCCCCGGAAGATGCCGCCGATGCCGAGCGTGTCCGCGATGGTCTGCCGCACCCCGTACCTCTCGGGGATGTCGAAGTCGGTCCGGGTCGCCTTGTACCCGCCGACCTGCACGACGTTGACGACGTAGTCGGCCCCCTCGATCGCGGGAAGCCGTTCGAGGCTCGACGTCACGGTATGCCCGGCGGCCGTCTGGTCCACGATCCGCCGGGTCATTGCCGCGGCGTGGTCGAGGCGAGGCCCGTCGATGTCGTGCAGAGCGAACTCCAGGCTTCCCCGGAGGTGGGGCAGGCTGCACAGGTCGGTGACGAGGTTGCGGGTGAACTCGACGCTGCCCGCGCCGATGAACGCGACTTTTGCCATGCCGCACTATGGCAGCGGTACCCAGGTCGAGCAACTTCGCGCACGGGCGACCGCGCGGACGTGGTCACTTCGACCCTGGCCCCGGCGCCGGATCCGGCCTACGCGCTGGTGACCAGGACGCGGACCCCGCAGTCGCGGAACGCGTCGAGGATCGCGGGGTCGGCCCCGTCGTCGGTCACGAGGTCGTCGATCTCGTCGGTACGGCAGATGCGGGCGAACGCCACCCGTCCGAGCTTGCTGCTGTCGGCCACCACGACGGTCCGGCGCGCCCGCAGCAGGAAAGACCTGTCGGTATGCGCCTCGACCTCGTCATGGCCGCTGGCGCCCTCGGCAACCGTGAGACCGTCGACGCCCACGAACGACATGTCCAGGTGCAGCCCGTCGATCGCGGTGTCCGCCCCCGGCCCCACCAGGGCGTAGCTCGCGTGCCGCGCCGTCCCGCCCGCCACGACGACCCGCAGGGAGGGGCGGAGCACGAGCTCGGTGGCGATGTTCAGCGCGTTCGTCACCACGGTGACGTCGCTGATGTGCACCAGCGCACGGGCAACCTCGGTCACCGTCGTGCCGGCCGTCATGCCGACGACCGTGCCGTCGGTGACGAGGGCGGCGGCCGCCTTGCCGATCCGTCGCTTCTCCGGCTGGTGGTGCGCTTCCCGGTAGCGCAGCGGCAGCTCGAGTCCGATGTCCCCGGCGACGGCCCCACCGTGCGTTCGGGACAGCAGCCCCTGCTCGTCGAGCGCCCGTAGGTCGCGGCGCAGCGTCGCCTGGGACACCTCGAGCGTGAGAGCCGTGCGCTTGACGTCCACGCTGCCCTTCTGGGTGAGCTGGTCGAGGATGGCCGCCAACCGGTCCGCCCTGTGCATGCATGGACCTCCGAGCTCGCGGCCGACCTCATCCTCGTTGGGCATTGATGTGGGGCGGGACTTGTCGGTAGAGTCTCGGCCAATCAAGCGTGCTTGCGCAAGCACAGTGCTCGACTTTGAGCAGATTCCGGCTCTGGAGGAGATGGCATGGCGAGACCCAGAGTCGTGGCGGTACTGGCGGCAGGTGCGCTGGCACTCGGCCTGGCGGGCTGCGGCAGTGGTTCCGGCTCGTCCGGCGGCAAGACGCAGATCTCCATCTGGGAGGGCTGGGTAGGGCCGGAGGGCAAGGCGCTCTCGCAGCTGATCGGCACGTACAAGAAGAGCCACCCCGATGTCGACATCTCGGTGCTCCAGGTCAACCAGGACTATGGCCTGCAGAAGGTCTCGACGGCCGTCCGCGGAGGCAGCCCCCCGGACATCTCGTACCTGTACGGCAGCTGGGCGCCGAACATCGCCACGGTGCCGTCACTCGTCGATCTCACGTCGACGGTCAAGCAGCCGTCGGTGAAGTGGGACGACTTCTTCCCCGGTGAGCGCAAGGTCGCCACTGTCGGCAGCAAAGTGGTCGGTATACCTGCGCTCGTCGACAACTTGGCCATCGTGTACAACAAGAAGCTGTTCGCCAAGGCTGGGGTCGCGCCACCGTCCGCCAGCTGGACCTGGGACGACTTCCGCGCTGCCGCGAAGAAGCTCACCGACCCCGGCACTAAGCAGTTCGGGTGGACCATGCCGGCCAACGACAGCGAGGACACGGTCTGGCATTGGGAGGCGATGCTCTGGGAGGCCGGCGGGCAGATCCTCAACGCCGACAACACCAAGGCTGCCTTCGACTCACCGCAGGGTCTGCAGGCAATGACGATGCTGAGGGACATGGCGGTCACCGACAAGTCCATGTATCTCGACACCACGAACTCCAAGTACCTCGAGCTTTTCAATGCGGGAAAGATCGCGATGCTCGTCACCGGTCCCTGGGACCTGTCCAGCCTGCACGTCGACACCGGAGTGCAGATCATGCCGACGTTCGCCGGCTCCAGCGCCGGCCATCAGACCATCGCCGGCCCGGACAACTGGGTGGTGTTCGACAACGGGTCGGCGCGCAAGAAGGCCGCCCTCGACTTCCTGACCTGGCTGACTGCGCCCGCGCAGGTGAAGAGCTTCTCGCTCGAGACCGGTGACCTGCCGACGCGTGCATCGGTGGCCAACGACGCCAAGGTCACGACCCAGATGAACGCGAAGCTCCCCGGGGTCAAGACGTTCATCGACAACCTGTCGAACGTCAAGAACGCGCGGCCGCAGATCCCGGAGTACCCGAAGATCTCGCTGGCGCTGAGCAACGCGATCGTGGCCGTGATGCTCGGCAAGACGGACCCCCAGGCCGCTCTCGACCAGGCCGCAGCCGCCGCCAACGCTGCCCTCGCAGGGGACTGACCGGGGCATGGCGACCGCGTCGTCCTCGACATCCCAGCGGCGCCCGACGCTGGCGCGGCGGATGGCCAGGTCCGAGCACGTCGCCGGGTGGGCGTTCGTGACACCGGTGACGGTGCTGATCGGCATCTTCGGTCTGCTGCCGATCGGCTGGTCGCTGCTGCTGTCGTTCCAGAAGTCCGACCTGCTCACGCCCGAGACGCCGTGGGTCGGGCTGGACAACTATCACAAGCTGATGCACGACAGTCAGTTCGCGTCTGCAGTGACGCACACCGTTGTGTACACGGTGCTCTTCGTCCCCTCAACGATGTTGGTGGGGCTGTTGATCGCCGTCGCGCTCAATCGCAAGGTACGAGGGATCTCCATCTACCGGACCGCTGCCTACGTGACGATGGCAGTCTCCACGATCAACGAGGCCATCATCTTCATGTGGCTCTTCGAGCCGTCCTTCGGCGTCGTCAACTCGGCGCTCGCCAAGGTCGGCATCCCGCAACAGCAATGGCTGTCCAGTACGAGCGAGGCCCTGTACGTCATCGTGGCGATGACCGTGTGGGGATGGACGGGCTTCGCCGTGGTCATCTACCTGGCCGCATTGCAGGGCGTGCCGCAAGACCTGCTGGACGCAGCCGCGATCGACGGCGCGAAGCGCTTCAACGCGTTCCGTACGATCACGTTGCCGCTGCTCAGCCCCGCGTCGTTGTTCCTCGCGATCTGGCTGAGCATCAACGCCCTTCAGCTGTTCGACGAGGTGTACCTGTCAACCCGCGGCGGCCCCTTGGGTTCCACTACCGTCGTCGTCTACTACGTCTACGAGCAGGCCTTCCAGGAGTTCAACGCCGGCTACGCGGCCGCCTTGGCGTACGCGTTGTTCATGGTCATCCTCATCGCGACCTTCATCCAGTTCCGGGTCGGCCGCCGATTCGTGCACTACAACCGGTGATGACGGAGCTGACATGACGACGGGGACCGAAACCGCCGCGCTGGGGGCATCCGCACCCTTGGCGCCCGGGCCGGGGCCCGAGGACACACGTCGCCGGCTGCGGCGCCCCAGCCCCTGGCACCTCGTGCTGATCCCGGTCTCGGCGCTGCTCTTGCTTCCCCTTGCGTGGATGGTGGTCACCTCCCTCGAGACCGGCGTGGAAACGCACCAGTTCCCGCCTGTGCTTTGGCCTCATGACCCACAGTGGAACAACTACCCGCGAGCCGTGCACGCGGCACCGTTCCTGCAGTTCATGCTCAACAGCACCTTCGTCGCCGTGGTGACCGTCGTCACGAACCTGGTCTTCTGCAGCATCGCAGGGTACGCGTTCGCCCGACTGCGGTTCTTCGGGCGCGGGCTGCTGTTCGGGCTGTTGATGGCGACCCTGATGGTGCCCTTCCAGGTCACGATGATCCCCGAGTTCCTGATCGTCAAGTGGTTCGGGGTGCACGTCTGGACGCAGCTCGGAATCGACCATCTGGGTGCTTTGGTGGTTCCGAACCTCGTGACGGCTCTTGGCGTCTTCTTCCTCAGACAGTTCTTCCTGACCATTCCGGTCGAGCTCGAGGAGGCCGCCCGGATCGACGGGACGTCGCGTATCGGCGTCCTGTTCAAGATCGTGATGCCCTTGTCGCTGCCCGCGTTGTCGACCCTGGCCGCGCTGACCTTCCTCGACTCGTGGAACTCCTTCCTGTGGCCGCTCATCGTCGTCACGTCGGAGAACCACATGACGCTGCCGGTCGGCCTCACCACGTTTCAGGGCGCGCACGACACGCAGTGGGGCCTGTTGATGGCGGCCAACACACTGAGCCTGTTGCCGATGCTGGTCGTGTTCTTCGCCGCGCAGCGCTACTTCGTCCGCTCGGTCGCCAGCACAGGCCTGAAGGGGTGAGCGGACATGGCTGACGTCGAGTTCCGGCGAGTGACCAAGACGTTCCCGGGGCATGTCACGGCGGTGAAGGGTCTCGACCTGCACGTCGACGACGGCGACTTCGTCATCTTCGTCGGTCCATCGGGGTGCGGCAAGACGACGGCACTGAGGATGATCGCCGGCCTGGACAAGCCGACGTCCGGTGAGCTCTGCATCGGTGGGCAGGTGATCAACGACCAGGGCCCGGGCGAGAGGGACATCGCGATGGTGTTCCAGAACTACGCGCTGTACCCGCACATGAGCGTCTACAAGAACCTGGCGTACGGGCTGCGGCAGCGCAAGATGGCCAAGCAGGAGGTCGACCGGCGCGTCCGCGAGATGAGCGAGACGCTCGGCATCACCGAGCTGCTCGGCCGCAAGCCGGGCCAGCTCTCCGGCGGGCAGCGCCAGCGCGTGGCCATGGGGCGGGCGCTCGTCCGCGAGCCGCAGGTGTTCCTGCTCGACGAGCCGTTGTCCAACCTCGACGCGAAGCTGAGGGGGCAGGTCCGCGCGGAGCTGAAGCACTTGCACCAGCGTCTCGCGATCACGTCGATCTACGTCACGCACGACCAGGTCGAGGCGATGACGCTCGGCGACCGGATCTGCGTGATGAACGCGGGGGAGCTGCAGCAGGTGGGCACGCCGCAGGAGGTCTACGACACACCGGCCAACGTCTTCGTAGCCGGCTTCATGGGTAGCCCGGCGATGAACCTGCTCCGGGTCAAGGTCGTCGACGGGTACGCGCTCCTCGGCGAGGCGAAGGTCGCCCGGATTCCCCGTGGGCACGACCAGGTGATCGTCGGCATCCGGCCGGAGGCGTGCGAGGTGGGGGCGCCGTCCGGCGCCGGCATCTCCGTGCGCGTCGACTTCCACGAGCCGCTGGGGAGCCACGTCCTCGTCCACGCCGTCGTCGACGACGTCGTCCCAGACCCCGTCAACGCCACCGGGACGATGGTGATCCAGGCCCCACCGCACTTCCGCCCGGCACCGCAGGAGCGGCTGACGCTGAGCGTGGAACCAGGCCGGGTCTTCGTCTTCGACGCGACCTCCGGAGCAGTCCTGAGGTCCGCGGGCGACGACCTACGAAGGGCGGTTCACGAAGCCTGACGCCACGCGTCCGCGATGGCGACGAAGCTGTCCGCGCGCCGCCGCCGGTCGAGCCCCGGCGTGACGAGTACCAGCTCGTCGGCCGCGGCCAGCTCCTGCATCTCCTGCAGTCGCTCGACCACCACCTTGGCCGGGCCGGTGACCATCCGCGTGTCGTCGGCCCTGCTCGCGCGCCCCTCAGCGGAGCGGGCGAACTCCTGTACCTGCTCGGGGCGCAGCGGCTCCCGAACTCCCTGGGCCAGGTTGCGCAACGTCAGAGTCCACGCTGCCACGAACTCCCGCCTCGCGTCGTCGTCCTCGCTTGCGAAGGCGAGCACGGAGATCGCCGAGTACGGGGTGTCGCCGTCCGCGCGGGGCTGGAACTCGCGGCGGTACTGGCGCAGCGCCTCGAAGGCCAGATCGGGGCTCATGTGGTGGGCGAAGACCGCGCTCATCCCGTTCACGGCCGCGAACCGCGGCCCGTAACCGCTCGACCCGAGGACGAACAGCTCGGGCATCTCGTCGACCACAGGTGCCGCGATGAGCCTGCCGTAGGGATGTCCGGCGGGGAAGCCCTCCCCGAGGAATGCGAGCAGCTCGGCGACCTGGCTGGGGAACTCCGCCCCTGGATCGGTGCCGACTCCTCGCCGAAGTACGTGCGCCGTCAGCGGGTCGGTGCCGGGAGCGCGCCCGAGACAGAGGTCGATGCGCGCCGGGTGCATCGCCATGAGGGTGCGGAACATCTCGGCGACCTTGAACGGGGCGTGGTTGGGCAGCATGATCCCCGCGGCGCCGACCCGGATCCGGTCGGTCTTGGCCGCGATGTGCGCGGTGAGGATCTCTGGGGCGCTACAGGCGAGGCTCGACATGTTGTGGTGCTCCGAGACCCAGTAGCGGCGAAAGCCGGCCCGCTCTACCGTGCGGGCGATGTCGACGGCTCCGCTGATCGCGGCGCTGGCGGACTGGCCGTGCTCGATCCCGACGAAGTCGAGGACGGAGAGGGGGACGGTATTGAGGTCGGAGTTCACCTTCGGTCGAACGCGTCGGCCCGGCCGCTTGTTCCTCGCCCCTGCCGGAGACCGGGGCGAGGCCGCGTCGGTGGTGCTCAGAGGCCGAAGGCGGACTTCATGTCGGGCGCCTTCGCAGCGGCAGCCAGTGGTATGGAGCCCAGCACCTGTGCGTAGTAACGGGTCAGCGAGTAGTGCGTGAGGGCTGTTGTGACGACTTTGCCGGAGAGCCGGGCAGCGAGCACCACGGTCAGGACCTTGTTCGCGGACGTACCGCCATCCTCATCCGCGGTGATCACAATCACGAGCCGTCCGGACGTGAAGTCGGCGGTGGCAAGGATCTTCGGCAGATACACCTTGAGCCAGTTGTCGGCGACGCCCAGCGAGCAGTTGTGCGCATCGCTGCAGAGGTTCGGGATGACCATGCCCGCGTTGGGCAGCTGCCCGGCGGCGGCGTCTGTGAGGAGGGCGGGAAGCGGCACGTCTCCTACGTTGCAGCGGGCCCTGCTCGAGCCGAAGTACGTCCACGGGTTGTGCTTAACGGCATAGTTCCCGGAGGTCGCCAGCGCGCACGTGCCGGGCATGGTCTCGGCGTAGGTCTTCGCCGTCTTGCCGAGGTCGAGGGCCGAGTCGAAGACGCTCTTGGCCGTCCCGACCTTGGGTGCGTTCGTCGCGGGCGCGGCGTCGTCGGTGACACCGAACGTCGAGCCACCGGTGATCGCGAGGTAGTTGGGCAAACTCGGGTGTGTGATGGCCGCCCAATTGCTGGCATAGCCGTACTTCGTTGCGAGGCCGAAGAGGTACGGCATCCCGCTCCTCATCTGCGTATACGAGGAGTTCTCCTCGAGGATGGTCAGCACCTTAGTCGGCGCTGTCGTCGCGGGAGACCGCTTCACGGCGGCGATGGGAGCGGGTGCGGCGGCCGTGGCCGGGGATGCGGCGCCGCTGATGGCGAGGGCGATCCCGGCCGCGACAGCGGTGAGGCCGGCAAGGGAACGAGCGGGGGAGGTCATACCGATGATCCTACGGTGAGTAATTGAATGACTACACAGAGTTGTCCTTTGGGACCACGCCTGAGTAGCTGGTCGGCCCACGCGGGGATGCTCGCCGCTTCGCGGACTAGTCAACGCACGTCTGTGACGGACCGGCGGCGCGGGTGGTCCCGGGGTCGACAGAGCCCTGACCACGCTCTCGGAGCCGCCTGTGGGGCGTGCCGCTAGGCGGTGTTGCGACGGACGACCGTGTACCCGCGTCCGCCGTGTGCCTCCACAGCATCGTCGATGCCGCCGATGAGGACCGGAGCCAGGCGCGTCGTGGTCGTCCCGTCGCCGAGCTGGCCGAAGTCGTTCATTCCCCAGGCCCAGAGCGCACCCGTCCTGGTGACAGCCAGCGTGTGGTCGCGACCGCACCCGATCGACGCGATCAGCGGGATTCCGGCGACGGCGGCGGGGACGGTTCGGTCGACGGTCCTCCCGGAGCCGATCTGCCCGCGCCCCGCTTCGCCCCAGGTCATCACCCGCCCGTCGGCGAGAAGGGCAACAGAGTGCGTGGCGCCGGCCGCGATGCTCACCGCGGCGGAGACCCCCGAGACCTGGACGGGGAGGCTGCTGAGGGTCGTCGACCCGTTGCCGAGCTGCCCCGAGGAGTCGAGTCCCCAGGCCATGACCGTCCCGTCGGACTCCAGGGCCAGCCCGTGGTTGCGCCCGGCAGCGAGTGCGACGACGTTCGTCAGACCGCTGACTTGGACCGGGGTGGTCTGGCTGGTCGGCCTCGTGCCGTTCCCGAGCTCGCCGTTGGCGCCGCCGCCCCATGCTCGCACCGTGCCGTCGGCGAGGAGCGCGTAGCCCATGTCACGGCCGGCCGCGATGTCAACGACGTTCGACAAGCCCTTGACCGGTACAGGCGACAACCGCTTCCTGAGCGTGCCGTCCCCCAGCTGGCCCATCGCGTTGAACCCCCACGCGCGCACCGATCCGTCGGCCAGGAGCGCGAGGGTGGAGTAGTGGCCCGCCGCGATCGACGTGACGGTGCTCAACCCGGGCACCTGCGTCGGTGTCGAGCGGTCGGCCAGACTGCCCAGGCCGGTCGCTCCCTTCGAGCCGTCGCCCCAGGTCCAGACCGAACCGCCGACGAGCGCGACGAGGTGCTCGCGGCCGCCGGTGACCGCGTCGACATCGTCGAGCCCTGGCACCGGACCGAACGTCGTGCGGCTGGCGGTCGTCGCGTTGCCCAACTGGCCGTCGGCACCGAGCCCGGTCGTCCAGAGCGTGTCGCCGACGTCCGCGCGGCTGCTCGAGGCCGTGGCGCCGATGACCGTCGGAACCACGAGCGCAACGATCGCCACCAGCCTGGTGATGCGGGTGCGTCGCTCGGTTGTCATGAAGTCAGCCCGACGCGATGGGGAAAGACCCGATTGGCGCCCGCGCGACGTGTATCCAGCATCGCGCCAGTATGCCCGCATACGAGACAATTCAATGCATCTTGACAAGAACAGACGGCGTCATTTCCGGGAAATCGTCGCCAGAAACCTTTATCTGACGGAGTGTAGATAGGAGGCCCACACACGGTTCGTTGCTCGGGGGACTTATCGCCCGCTGGGACCTAATTGCATCGAGGACAACAACCGCCCGCTCGGCATCTGACCGTCCGGGCAAACAGGACCGCGATGAGTGGTGTCGACAGAGGCCCATCGACCTCCTAGATTGATCGCCGGTCGGACCCCGAACAGTGCGCCCCCACCCGCCGAGACCCCGACCGAGAGGCCACGATGAGCCAGCTGTCCGTCGCCACCTGGAACGTGCACCACCGCCGGCACAATGCCGCGATCGCCGCAGACATCGACAAGGTCCTTGCCGAAGGCGTGGAGCTGCTCGGCCTCAACGAAGTCGGCGGGCACCAGTCCGCCGTCGGTACGTCACGCCAGGACATCGGCCACGTCCAGCCAAGCGGTGCCAAGGGCGCGCCGTCGTCCGCGCTGCTGTGGCGCACCGATGTCCTGCAGCTGATGCGCCACGGTCGACTGCGAGCGACGAAGGCGGTTTACGTCGGCCCACGTGGTGCCGGCCCGGCCCATATGCACGCGAAGTTCGTGACGTGGGCACAGTTCCTCCACCTCGAGTCGAACCGCCGGGTCTTCGCGTTGGTGAGCCACTTCCCGGCGACGATCGAAAGAGCAGGGAAGCCCAATATCGCGCTCCGGAAACGGATGCAGGTGACGCGGGCGATGTGGGCCACCAATGCCGTGCTGGTCTCGCGGTTCGCCCCCCGCGGCCAGGTGCTGGTACTCGGGGACATGAACTGGGACGCTCGCAACGACGAGGGTACGTACGCCGACGCGCCGAGGGCGGCGGCCGACAAGATGGGCCTGCAGACGTCCTACGAGACGCTGGGGCTGCCCTCCGAGGGCACCAAAGGGGGCCGGCTGATCGACTACGTCCTCTATCCCAGGGACCGGTCGAAGGCCATCAAGGCGGTGGCGCAGCGCATCTTCGACGTCAACACGGACAACGACCACCGCGTCCTCGCCGTGGACATGAGCCTGACTGCGCGCTGAGTCGAGGGCAGCGACACCGCCCCTGAATGGCCGAGCGGCCCCGGTCATGGAAGAGTCGGTCGACAAGCGCGCCAGGGCAGCCGCCGAGGTGCTGCTGTTCGGCCGCGATCGGCCAGGGGCGACGAGTACGTAGCCCGGGTGATGGTCTCGTCGACCGGTGGTCCTCGGCTCCAGGGTCGGGGACGGCCAACGTGCTGAGACCGTTGCTCACCCCCCGACCCGAGAAGGAGCCAGCCGTGGTGATCTGCCGGACCTGTGGCGTCGAACATGCCGAGGCGATCGAGGTATGCGCCATCTGTTCCGACGACCGTCAGTGGGTGCCCGCCGAGGGCCAGCAGTGGACCACGCTGGAGGAGCTCGCCGCGGCCGGCCACCGCACCGCGCTGCGCGAGCTCGAGCCGGACCTCTTCGGGCTCACCGTCGAGCCGAGGGTCGGCATCGGTCAGCAGGCTCATCTCGTGGTGACTCCGCACGGCAATCTGCTCTGGGACCCACCGGGCTTCGTCGATGACGACGGGGCGCGACAGGTGAGCGAGCACGGGGAGGTGGCGGCGATCGCGTCCAGCCACCCGCACATGTTCGGAGTTCAGGTGGAGTGGAGCCGGGCGCTCGGTGGGGTACCGGTTCTGGTGTCCGAGCCTGACCGCGATTGGGTCGCCCGTCCCGACGACGTCATCTCGACGTGGACCGGTAGGCACGAGGTCGTCCCCGGCCTCACCCTGCACCAGCCCGGCGGACACTTCCCCGGCAGCGCCGTCGCGCACTGGTCGGCCGGCGCCGAAGGCAGGGGCGTCCTGCTCAGCGGAGACACCATCCAGGCGAACCCGGACCGTACGTCGACCACGATGATGCGCAGCTATCCGAACCGGATCCCGCTCTCCGCAGCCGTCGTCGAGCGGGTCACCCGCGCGGTCGAGTCGCTGACCTTTGATCGGCTGTACGACAACTTCGGGCACGCGGTCACGGACAACGCGAAGGCGGTGGTCCGGTGGTCTGCCGACCGCTACATCGGGTGGGTCCGCGGCGACTTCGACCACCTCACGTGATCGGCTCGCGCTGAGCAGCTCTCACAACCAGGCGCACGCACTCATCGAACGGCTGCGTCGCCCTCGACGGGTGCTCCCGCCAGTCGCCAGGCGACGACGGCGGCGCCCAGACAGCCGGCTCGGGCTCCCAGCTCGGCGGCGACGAGCCGGGGCGGCGGGCGCCACGCGAGACCCTCCCGCAGGCGGTCGCCGAGCGGTTCGAACAAGGCCCGACCCGCCCCGGCCATGCCCCCGCCGATGACGACCAGGTCGGGGTCGAGCAGCAACGTGTACGAGGCGAGCGCGGTCGCCAACGCCTCGACCGCCTCCCTCCACACGCGTGCCGCGACCTCGTCGCCGGAGCTCGCCCGCTGGACCACGTCGTCCGGCCCCCTGACCGCGGTCCCACTCGCGGCGAGGTACCGGCGGACCACGCCCGCGGCCGACGCGTACACCTCCAGACACCCGTACTGGCCGCAGGTGCAACGCTCACCGCCGGGCGAGACAGGCGTGTGGCCTATCTCGCCGGCCGCCGTACCACTGCCGGCGTACGGGTGGCCGTCGAGCACCATGCCGCCGGCGATACCGGTGCCCACGGGCAGGAAGAGGAAGTCGTCGCACCCGCGTGCCGCGCCCAGCAGGCCCTCGGCGAGCGCGCCGGCCCGGACGTCGTGGTCGAGGACGACCGGAAGGCCCAGACTCGCCGCGAACCGGTCCCGCAGCGGCAGGTCCCGCCAGCCCAGGGTGACCGAGTACCGGGCGACCCCGTTCCGGCCGTCGACCAGGCCGGGCACGACGAGGCCCACGGCCCGGACGCGATCGCGTCCAGCACGCTCGACCAGCTCTGCTCCGAACGCCTCGACGGCACCCACGACCGCCTCGACGCCCGCCTCCCGGTTCGTGGGACGCGACTCCGCGTGGACGGGGCGCGCCGACCGGTCGACGAGGGCACCCTTGACCTCTGTACCGCCGAGGTCGAGCGCCACGACGCAGCCGTCGGCCATACCGGCGTCGGCTGCGGCCCTGCCGGGCGGCTGAGGCGGCACCTACGCCGTCCGGGAGCCCCGGTCGGCGGTCTCGGGCCAGACGCCGCCGTTCTCCCAGTACTCGTGGATCGCCTCCAGCTGGCGGCCCTTCGTCTCCGGCGCGAACCGGTAGATGAAGAGCCAGGAGACGACGGCGAGGGCAAGGAACAGGGCGAACGTCTTGACGCCGCCGAGGGAGTCGAGGGCGCTCAGGAAGTACTGCGCGATGATGAGGTTGGCGAGCAGGTCCGCAGCGAGCATCGTCGACGCACCCGCCGTGCGCAGCCGGGCCGGGAAGCTCTCGGCGGCGTAAACCCAGACGAGGGAGCCGAACCCGAAGTTGAAGCCGGCCGTGAAGAACAAGATCCCGATGAAGCCGAGCGCCGATCGGATCCCGCTGATCGACCCGCCGGCGAAGACGAGCATGAGCAGGACGTTGCTGAAGATCATGGCGGTTATCCCGGTCAGCAGAGTCGGCCGGCGTCCGATCCGGTCGACCACGCCCAGCGAGACAGTCGTCGCGATCAACGACGCGAACTGAAGGAGTGCCGGCAGGAGCAGCAACGACGCGTTGCCCGTATACCCCATCTTGGCGAAGATCAGCGGCGTGTAGAACACGACCGCGTTGATCCCGGTGATCTGGATCAGGAAGCCGAGGACGAGGACGAAGATGGTCGCGCGACGGTACGGGACGCGGATCATCTCGCGGACGGAACCGCCCCGCTCGCTCTCGAGTGCGGCCTGCATCTCGCGGATCTCGGCGTCGGCGTCGACCTCCGGGTCGGTGACGCGCAGGGTGTCGCGGGCCTCCTCGAAGCGTCCCTTCATCGCGTACCACCGTGGGGTGTCGGGCACCCGCAGCAGTACGAGGCAGATCAGCGCCGCGGGTGCCGCCGAGAGTCCCAGCATCCATCTCCAGTGCGCGCCGCCGGCCAGGGCGTAGTCCACGAGGTAGGCGACCCCGATCCCGAGAACCGTGGCGAACTGGTACGTCACGATCAGCCGTCCCCTGATGGCGGCCGGGGCGGACTCGGCGATGAAGATGGGTGCGGTCACGACGGACAGGCCGATGGTGACCCCCAGCAGGAACCGCGACACGTCGAGGAAGACGAGGCCGGTGGCTGCGGCGCTGAGCAGGGCGAAGACGACGTAGCCGATGCTGAGCGCGATCATCGTGAGCTTACGGCCGATGGCATTGGCAAGCTTGCTGGCGAGCAGGGCACCGACGATCGAGCCTGCGACCACCACTGTCGTGACGGACTCCGTCTGCGACGTGGTGAGGCCGAACTCCTTGGGGATGAACAGCAGCGCACCCGAGATGTTGCCCAGGTCGTAGCCGTAGATGACGCCGATGGCGGCCGCCGTGAGCGCGATGATCCGACGGATCCCGCTTCTGCCCGTCGGCACTGTGTCAACCGTCATCGGCGTCCCTTTCGAAGCGACGAAACCGTGGGGACCTGCGCAACTGCCGGGACGCTACTCCGACCCCGGCGCAGCGGCCACTGCACGGCCGGCCGGCCGCGACCCGAGCCTTGGACTGTGACGTAGATTCGCAGCATGGCGTCTCCTTCTGTCGAGGCCACCGCTCCACCGGCGATCGCCACTCGCGGCGAGCTGATGGACGCCGGCTACTCACACCGAACCGTCAAGGCCGAGATCCGCGCGAACCTCGTGAGCGCCCTGCAGGACCAGCGCTCACCGTTCCCGGGCATCGTGGGGTTCGACCACACCGTGCTGCCCGACCTCGAGCGCGCTCTCCTCGCCGGCCACGACACCGTGCTGCTCGGCGAGCGCGGGCAGGGCAAGACGCGCATCATGCGCACGATCGCGGGGCTGCTGGACGAGTGGACGCCGGTGGTCGCCGGCTGCGAGATCAACGACGACCCGCTGCAGCCCGTGTGCGTACGCTGCCGTCGCCTCGCCGAGGAGCTCGGGGACGAGCTCGCGGTGTCGTGGCTCCATCGCGACAGCCGGTACGGGGAGAAGCTGGCGACGCCCGACACGAGCGTCGGTGACCTGATCGGTGACGTCGACCCGATCAAGGTCGCGGAGGGCCGTACGCTGGGCGACCCCGAGACGGTGCACTACGGCCAGCTGCCGCGGTCCAACCGCGGGATCTTCGGCATCAACGAGCTGCCCGACCTCGCCGAGCGCATCCAGGTCGCGCTGTTCAACGTGCTGGAGGAGCGTGACATCCAGATCCGCGGCTACTCGCTGCGGCTGCCGCTCGACCTGCTGCTCGTGGCCTCGGCCAATCCCGAGGACTACACCAACCGCGGGCGCATCATCACACCGCTGAAGGACCGCTTCGGTGCGGAGATCCGTACCCACTACCTCGACGAGATCGACGACGAGATGGCGCTGATCCGGCAGGAGGCCGAGCTGGTGGCCGAGGTGCCGGACCACCTCGTCGAGACCATCGCCAGGTTCGTGTACGAGCTGCGCGGGTCGACAGCGATCGACCAGCGCTCAGGGGTCTCGGCGAGGTTCGGGGTGGCCGCGGCCGAGGCTGTCGCCGCCTCGGCGCTGCGCAGATCGGCCCGGCGCGGCGAGGTAGCACCTGTCGCCCGGATCAGCGACCTCCCCGACGTCGTGCCGACACTGCGGGGCAAGGTGGAGTTCGAGATGGGGGAGGAGGGCCGCGAGCACGAGGTGCTGGCGCATCTGCTCAGGGTGGCCACCGCGGCGACGTTCCGCGAGCACCTCGTGGGGCTCGACCTGGCCGGGTTCACCGACCGCTTCGCCGCCGGAGACATGGTCGAGACGGGACCCCTCGTGCCAGCCGGCGTACTGCTCGACCAGCTGGGCAGCGTGCGCGGGCTGGCCGTGGTGCTGGAGCGGCTCGGCGTCGATGAGGACAACGTCTCGCACGGTCAGGTGGCCGCCGCGGTGGAGCTCGTCCTCGAGGGGCTGCACCTGACCCGGCGGCTGTCGAAGGAGACCGTCGACGGCGTGACGGTGTACGGCAGCTGAGGGATGGCACTGGGCAGGCGCGGATCGGGCGGGGGCAGGTTCCGGTACGGGAGCTGGCGCGGTGGCGCCGACCCACTGGAGCCGCCCTTCGACGTCCGCGCGGCGGTCGACGAGATCGGCTCGGACGTGCTCGCAGGCAGCAGCCTGCGCGAGGCGCTGCAGGAGTTCCTCCGGCGGGGGACCGGTGACCACCGCGGGCTCGACGAGCTGAGGCGGGAGGTACGGCGTCGCCGCAAGGAGCTGCGGCGACGGGGCAACCTCGCCGGCACCCTCGACCAGGTGCGGGCCATGCTCGACCAGGCCCTCGCAGCCGAACGCGACGCTCTCGCCGAGGACCCCTCGGTCGAGGCTCGGCTGGCCGAGATGACGCTCGGCTCGCTGCCCGACGACACCGCCGGCGCGGTCCGCGACCTCGCCGACTACGAGTGGCACTCCGCTGAGGCGCGGGCCCAGTACGAACAGATCCAGCAGCTGCTGCGCAGTGAGGTCCTCGACGCCCAGTTCGCCGGGATGAAGTCCGCCCTGTCCGGTAAGGACCCGGAGGCCATGCAGCAGGTACGGGACATGCTGCAGGACCTCAACTCCCTGCTCGCAGCGCACAGTCGTGGCGAGGACACCGGCCGGCAGTTCGACGAGTTCATGGACAAGCACGGCCAGTTCTTCCCGGAGAACCCGACCGACACCGACGACCTGATCGACCTGCTGGCACGAAGGCAGGCGGCCGCCGAACGGCTGATGCGGTCGCTCACCCGCGAGCAGCGCGACGAGCTGCAGCAGCTGATGTCGCAGGCGCTGGGCGATCTCGACCTCGAGAGCCAGCTGGCCCAGCTGCACGACAACCTGTCGGCGCTGCGCCCCGGACTCGGCCAGGGCGAGCCGGCCGACATCGACGGCGACCAACCCCTCGGGTACGGACAGGCCGTGGGCGCCGTGGCCGATCTGGCGGACCTCGACGCGTTGGAGGGCCAGCTCTCCCAGGACTACCCGGGCTCCACCCTCGACGACATCGACGTGGACGCGATGGAGCGCCAGCTCGCCCCTTCGGCGGTGCAGGATCTGCGGGCGCTCCGTGAGCTGGAGCGCGAGCTCGAGCGGCAGGGCTACATCAGCCGCGACCGGGACGGCATCGCGATGACGCCGAAGGCCCTGCGGCGCCTGGGCGAGACCGCGCTCCGCCGGATCTTCGCCGACCTGCAGGCGGCGGGGCGCGGCGACCACGACGACCAGCGCACCGGCGCCGCCGACGAGAGGACCGGCGCTATGCTGCGTTGGAGCTTCGGTGACGAACGCCCGATCGACGCCGTCCGGACCGTGCACAATGCGGTGCTGCGTACCGCCACGCTGCCCCGACAGGCTGCCCGTGGCGGCTCCGGGGTCCGCCTTGACGTCGAGGACTTCGCGGTCGCCGAGACCGAGCGACGCACCACCGCTGCGGTGGCGCTGTGCGTCGACCTGTCGTTCTCCATGTTCCAGGAGGACAGGTGGGGGCCGATGAAGCAGACGGCACTGGCGCTGTCGCACCTCGTCGCGACGCAGTTCCGCAACGACGCCCTGCAGGTGATCGGGTTCGACCGGCTCGCGCGCCGGCTCACCTCGCTCGGGTTGGCCGAGATCGAGCCGCAGTGGGTGCAAGGCACCAACCTGCAGCACGCGCTGATGCTGGCCGGCAGCCACGTCCGTCGGCACCCCGACGCGGAGCCGGTCGTCCTGGTCGTCACCGACGGCGAGCCCACGGCGCACCTGACCGGCGACGGGACACCGTTCTTCCGGTGGCCGACGACCTCCAGCACCCTGAAGGCCACCGTCGCGGAGGTGGACGCGTTGACGCGGTACGGGGCTACGCTGAACTTCTTCATGCTCGGCGACGACCCGGGGCTGGTGCGGTTCGTCGACGCGGTCGCCCGCCGGAACGGGGGGCGCGTCTTCACGCCGGAGCTGGGCCGGCTCGGTGAGTACGTCGTGGCCGACTACCTGCGGGCGCGCAGCGGGCGCCGTTCTCGCTGACGGGGCTGCTTGGAGCTCACGGCGCGGTGTGAGGTACCGCGACGGGCTCGGCCGGTGCACGTACAGCGGGGGGTGCGGACTGAGCATGCGCACTCGGCAGCGGGACCGTACCGCGCACAAGTGTGCCGCGGCCCGGTTCGCTGGTGACCTCGAGGCCGCCGCCGAGCGCATCGAGGCGGTCGGTCATGCCTTGCAGGCCGGTGCCGTAGCGCGCTTCGTCGCCCTCGAACCCGCTCCCGTCGTCCTCGACCTCGAACACCAGGCTGCCGGCGGTCTCGTAGAGCCGGATCGTCGTCGTGGTCGCGGCGGCGTACTTGCTGACGTTCTGCAGAGCCTCGAGTACGCAGAAGTACACGGCCGCCTCCACCTCGCGGGCGTACCGGCCGAGCCCCCCGTCCTCCACGGTCGTCTGCGCGGTCAGCCGCCGCGCCTGACCTCGCAGGGCGTCGACCAGTCCGCGTTCGGCGAGCAGCGGCGGGTAGATGCCGCGCGCCAGGTCGCGCAGGTCGTCCAGTGCCTCCTGGGCGGCGTCGCGGAGTCTGCTCGTCAGCGTCTTCACCTGCTCGGCGTCGTTGGCGACGCCCTCCAGCAGGCCCAAGTGCACCTTGAGCGCGACGAGCTGCTGCTGGGCTCCGTCGTGGAGGTTCCTCTCGATCTTGCGTCTCTCGATGTCCTCGGCCTGGACTAGGCGGCGCCGCGACGCCCGGAGCTCCTCGATCGTGCCCCGCAGCTCGGCGGTGAGCCGGACGTTGCGCAGGACCAGCCCGGCCTGTGACGCCAGGTGCTGCAGGAGACTGTCCTCCGGTACGGAGAGTGGCTCGGTCCGAGGCTTCTCCAGGGTGAGCGCGCCCAGCAGTTCGTCGCCGTGCCGGACGGCGACGGTCCGGGTGGCACCGGGCAGCGCAGGCAGATCCTCCGTCGCGTCGATGCGCACGGGCACGGGTGCGGCAGCGTCGCGGGGCCACGTCGCCGCTGGTCGCAGCTGCGGCCCGATGCGGATCCATACGTCCACGCGACTCGCCCCGGTGCCGTCGGCCAGTACCGACGCCATGCGCCCCAGGATGTCGTCGACGCCGACGGTGCCGGCCAGGTTCTCGGCGAAGTCGGACAGCACCTGGTACGGCGTGGCGCGGTCCCCGTAGACCAGCCGGTTGGCCGCCCGCTGCGCCTGCCTGCGCAGCGGCTGGAACAGCAGCGCGATGGCGACCGCGGCCACGGTCGTCAGCAGCGGGTTGCCGACCCCGTATCCGGCGAGCGTGCCGATACCGACCACGAGCGCGAGATACACAGCCGTGACCGCCGACGCGAGCAGCCCGTACACGACGGTGCGGTTGATGATGACGTCGATCTCGAACAGGCGGTGCTTGAGGATGGCGATGGTGATCGCGACCGGTACGCCGATGAGCGCCACGGCGGCCTCGGCGAGAAGGGCGATGACGCCGACCGGCGACGACTGACAGCCGCACTGCACGGTTCCCAGTGACCCGATCACCTGGAAGGCGACCCCGGCAGCGGCCGCGAATGCCATCCACTTGATTTGCAGGCGGAGCTCCTGGCCACCGGAGCGGTAGCGGACGATGGCCGCCACGACCGCCATGGCGAGCAGTCCGATATACCGAACCGTGATGCCGGACAAGCTGCCGATCCCTGCGACGACGGGGTTGAGGGATCGATCCCCAAAGGGTTCGGGAACTGTAGCGATACGCCGCCAGGCGCGGGCAGAGCGACCGTTCTCGGCGAGACCACGTACGCGGCGAACATGACAGGGGCGACCAGCGCTCCCGCCATGGCGAAGGGCCGCCATCGCGCTGATGGGAGCGTCCCTGTCGGGAAGAGCAGCAGCAGGTAAGCCACGCCCAAGCAGATCGGTACGAAGACCCACTCCGACACGGCCCCGACCAGCCTCGGTACCGGGAGCGTGCCCGGGTAGGTCTTGACGCCCAAGATCGCATAGTCGGATGTCACGTTCATCACCGCGAGCAGCAGTCCGACACCGAGCAGGATCCAGCCCATCCGACTACGGACCCTGAGCACGATGGTGGCGCCGAGGCTCGCGTACAGCACGGCAGCGAAGGCGCTCGCGAGGTTGGGATACGAGTCGCTCACGGCCAGGTCTCGCCACGCGACAACGGTGAGGACCGCGCCGGCGAGCCCGAGCGCGGCCGTACTCACCCAGAGACCTGCCGAGGCCAGCTCGACGCGCCCTTGCGGTCGAGGCATCATCTGGCCATCATGGCCGCCGGGCACCTCGGGCGTAAGGGTGTTAGCCTCCGCTCCGACCGGTGTGAAGGCTTCCTCGGTCGCGTCGGGCCGGTGCGGGTGACGGGTGTCGATCGTGGCGGCTCGTCAGCTCGCCGGACACTTCGCGGTCGACCGGGGGGACGCGGTGCTCAACGCACGCGCCGGGCGATGCCGGGGTAGTCGACGACGAGCCCGGAGCCGTCGTAGGCGAGATCACAGCGGAAGTCGAATGCAGGCGCGTAGTAGTCGTAGCGGCTTCGGCCTGCTGCGTCGTCGAGGCGACGGTAGCGCTGCTCCAGGCGCTCGACCTCGGCGTCCAGCGCACGGACGTACGCGGCCGGCGCCTCAGCCTGCTCACCCGGGGACAAGTGGAGCCGGCGCACCGGGAACGCGTTGGTCAGCGCCGACGACTCCAGGTCGACGTCGAGGCAGCCGTCGAGGTGGGGCGCTGCGGTCCCGTTGATCGTCCAGTGGCCACGGCCGTCCGCCTCGATGCTCGCGACGCTGCTCCCGGTCGAGGACCGGCACACCACCCGTGCCGACCGGGTGTACGAACGAGCGTCGAGCACGATCTCGTACTCGACGGCGAACGCGTCGCCCCCCTCGACCGCCGTGGTGCACCCGGTCAGCGAGCCCGAGCCGTCGGAGCCGAAGAAGACGACCTCGAAGCCCTGCCGGGCCCCGTGATGCTCCCAGGCGGCGACGCTCGACCCGAGAGGTTCCGATGTCATGCCCGCGACGGTACGCCCGACGGCCGACGAGCTGACGGCACCCGCGTTCGAGCGCTTGCGTACCGAGGCGCTCGGGGCGCGGGCAACCGGGAGGGCTGGGATGGTTCAGCGTTTTCTTATGCAGTCAGTTGCATTGTCGTAACGTTGAGTCACCAAGGCAGACGAATCTGCCTTTCGACGTCAGCGAGGACGACGCCATGGACCTCACCCTGGTACGCCGAGCCGGCGCTGCTCTGCTCGCCGTCGCCGTGGTCACCGTCTGGTTCGCGATGAAGCCGCACCTCACCCAGCCGGTGCACTTCTCTGCTGAGCTCTCCGCCGCCGTGGCCGATGGCCGGACGAACGCAGCGAACGACACCAACGTGTACCAGCAGCAGGTGAGCAACGGCTGGAAGGCCAACGACCTGCTCGAGATCCTGGTGCGGCAGCAGGACGCGGACGCTCGCCTCGGAGCCCCGTCGGATCGGCGTATCCCTGCCGAGCTGATGCTGCTGACACTGGGTCTGGCGCTGCTGATCGGCACGAGCACCGCCTCCAGGCGACCCGGCGACCCGGACAAGGGGATGCCTGACGGCTCCGTCTCCTGGCCGACGTCGCCTGTGCGACCGGGGTGGACCACTCCTCCCACGATCCCTGTCACCAGCGGGTACCAGAGCGGGTCGACACCACCTCCAGGTCCTGTTTCCCATTCGCCGCCCGGACCCGGGCCGCGACCGTACGACGAACGGTCCAGCTCCAGCGACCAAGGGGGATCACTGTGAGGCACACCATGCTTCGACCGGCTGTCTGCGTGGTGGCGATCACCATCGGCATGCTCGGCGCCTCGGCGTCTGCCCTCGCCGACGCCTCGGTCCGCCTGGCGTCCGTGGCTGGGGCGGCACCGCCGGTGCACACGCACATCACCTGGAAGGGGTACCGCGGAGTGCGTCCCGGCGAGACCCTGGCTCATGCCGCCGCCAAGCTGGACGGCACCGTCGAGCCTGACTGCGTGTTCCGTTACGTGGACTACGACGGGCCTGTGCGCATGGACAACGGCGTTCGGTCGCGCAGCCGCCGGGTTGAGCAGATGGTCACCTACCGGCGAGTCATGATCGGACCGCGGGGTGTTCGGGTCGGGATGTCTCCGCGGCGGGTCCGTCACGCCATGGGGTCGCAGATGCGCAGCTTCATCACCCAACAAGACGTCAGGGTCGACCTGCTCGCTGGGCCGGGCGGTGTGACCGAGTGGGCGTCTCTAGGCGGCGGGCGTGCTTTCGCGCTGGGGCTGGCGCCAACGTTCCAGCTCGCGAAACGGGATGCGCAGATCGAAGGCTGCTGAGGCGGCGGGCTGGACCCTCCGTCCTACCGCCGAACCGGAACGTTCGCCTCAGGGATCCAGATCCTCGGCGAGCAGTTCCATCAGCAGCCCGTCGTGCCAGCCGGCACCATCGACGTCGCGCTCGTACCGGCGCATGACCCCGACCGGCCGGAAGCCCACTGAGGCATAGCACCGGACTGCCGGCTCGTTGTCGGCGGCGGGGTCGATCACCAGTCGGTGGTGTCCCCGCGTCCGCACGAGGTACCGGGCGAGCGTACGAACGACATCGCGGCCCACTCCGCGGCCGTGCACGGCCGGATCGAGGAAGATGTCGATCGAGGCACTCCGGTACGCCGGGTCGTCCTCCTCGCCGTACTGGACCATCCCTCCCACGCGGTCGTCGAGCAGGACACTGAAGCGCATGGCCGTCGCGTCGTCGAAGGGCCAGCTTGACGACGCTGCTTCGTCTCCCCAGCGGCTGCGGACCTCCGGCGTGCGCAGGATTCGGCGCAGCTCCGGTACGTGCTCGGCGACCACGGGCACCAGGACGACGAGCGTGCCACGCAGCTCCTCGTCGTGCATCGGTCCCTCTCCCGTACCCACCGGTACTCCTGGACGCGCCCGCAGGCACTCGACGGGGCCGGCCCGAAGGCGGGGCGCGGCCGTTCCCCCATTGTGCCCACGACGTCGCCGCCGCCCGAGCGGATCCCTCGTCGCCGCTCCTTTCGTTCCGTCGCCGTCGCGAGTCGCGTGGCGAGCAGCGGTTGCGAGCAGGCGCTCAGGGGCCGGTGACTGACCGGTCGGCTCGTCGGGCAGCGGGCCCGACGCTCCGTGCCCAGTCGGCCGCGGAGGAGCCTGAGCCGTGGTCGGTAGCGGAGTGCCCTTCGGGCGACGACGCCGGGCGTCACACCGCGAAGAGCTGCGAAGGGTCCTTGAAGGCCTTGAACTCCAGTGCGTTACCGGATGGGTCCAGGAAGAACATGGTCCACTGCTCGCCGGGCTCCCCCTCGAACCGCACGTACGGCTCGATGACGAAGACTGTGCCCGCCTTGGTCAGCCGCTCGGCGAGGTCGTGGAAGACGTCGACGCTGAGGACCAGACCGAAGTGGGGGACTGGTACCTGATGGCCGTCCACGGAGTTGGTTCCGGCCACCGCGTTCGTGTGGTCGTCCACCTGGTGCGTGACCACCTGGTGGCCCGCGACGTTCCAGTCCGTCCACCGCTCGTCGGACCGCCCGCGCTCGAAGCCGAGGACCTGACCGTAGAAGTGACGTGCCGCGTCGATGTCGTGCACGGGGACGGCCAGGTGGAACGGTGGCAGGGGAGTGTCGGGCGTCATGACCCGCACGATAGTTGCCCGCGGCATGCGGAGCGCGGCGGGACCGCGCGCTACGGCTTGGCGCCGGGGACCCCGCCACTGACGAACGCGTCGCGCGGGTGCTGAACCGACTGGAGCGACACTATGTCCCGGCCGAAGACGACTTGCGGGATCCAGTTGGACACCACCCGGACCTTGCGCTCCCACGACGGCACGGCCAGCACGTGGTACCCACGGTGCATCAGCCAGGCGGGGAACCCCTTGATCACGACAGGGCCGGACTGGAAGATCCCTCTGCCGATGCCCAGCGAGGCGACGACACCGAGGTTGTGATGGACGTAGGGGCGCGCCGGCATGCCGCGGAGCGTGGCGGCGATGTTGCGGGCGAGATGCTTGCCCTGGCGAACGGCGTTCTGTGCGTTCGGCACTGTATGCGCGCCAGGGATGGGTGAGGTGAGGTCGGGAACGGCGGCGTCGTCGCCGGCGGCCCACGCGTCCGCGACCGGTGCGGCGTCGGTCCCGATCCGGAGGTCGGGGCGGACGACGAGCAGGCCGCGCTCGTCGATCGGCAGGTCGGTGTGGTTGGCCACCACGGGATTGGCGGCGTTGCCCGCCGCCCAGACGATCAGCTCCGAGTCGTACTCCGTGCCGTCGGACAGAACGACGTGACCGCCCTCGGCCGAGCGGAGCTGTGTGTTGAGGTGCACGTGGCCGCCCCGGGTCCGCAGCGAACGCACGACCCACTCGCCCGGGCCGGGCGACACCTCCGGCAGGATGCGGCCGCTGGCCTCGACGAGATGGAAGTCGACGTCGGAGAAGCTGAGCTCGGGGTAGGACTTGAGCAGCGACGTCGCGAACGACAAGAGCTCTCCGAACCCCTCCACGCCGGTGAAGCCGCCACCCACGAAGGTGACCGTGAGCAGTCGACGGCGCTCCGGGCCCGGTGGGAGGACGGACGCCTCGTCGAAGGAGACGAGGAGCCGGTCGCGGATGGCGACGGCCTCCTCGACGTGCTTGAGGCCGATGGCACGCTCGGCCAGCCCCGGAATCGGGAACGTGCGTGTCACCGCCCCAGCGGTGACGGCGATGATGTCGTAGCCCAGCTCGAATGGTGCGCCCTCGGCGGGGCGCACTGTCACGGTCTTGTGGGCATGGTCGATCGCGGTGACCGCGCCGGCGATCACTGTGGTGCGACGAAGGTGCCGCCGCAGGGAGACGGCGGCGTGACGGGCCTCGATGGACCCGGCGGTGACCTCGGGCAGGAACGGCTGGTACGTCATGTACGGGCGGGGGTCGACGACGGTGACGTCAGCCTCGTCCCGCCTGAGCCTCTTCTCGAGCTTCCACGCGGTGTAGAAGCCCGCGTATCCACCACCGACCACCAGCACCTTGGGCATTGCGGCCATCTCCTTCGTGCATACGTCCACATCGCCTGCCGGGGGGACGGGCGGTCGATCCGGCGGGCGACCGTAGGACGCAGGCGGCGGCTCGGGACCGACGTCTCGGACTCGAGGGTCGGTAGGTGAGCACGCCACTATGCCGCAGCGAGGTCGGGGGTGGCAATCGCCCTCTCGGCGTGGACCGGGCGACGGGAAACGAGCGCGGGGAGAGTCAGCTGCTCGTGATCTGGATCAGGTTGCCGCACGTGTCGTCCAGTACGGCCGTCGTCACCGGGCCCATCTGCGCCGGGTCCTGGGTGAAGACGACGCCGTGGTGCTTGAGCCGCTCCGTTTCGGCGTGAACATCCGCGACGGCGAACGACGTGAAGGGAATGCCGTCCATGAGCAGCGCCTCCTTGAACGGGCGCACGGCAGGGTGGTCGTCGGGCTCCAGCACGAGCTCCACCCCGTCCGGATCCTCGGGTGACACCACGGTCAGCCAACGGTGGTCACCGAGCGGTACCTCCGTCTTCTTCTGGAACCCCAGCACCTCGGTGTAGAAGCGCAGAGCCTTGTCCTGGTCGTCCACCAGGACGCTCGTCAGGTTGATCCTCATGTCCGGTCCTTCCTGTGGCCGCTCAGCCACCGCTCGGCGATGATGTGCAAAGGCGTCGTGTTCAGGTGGTGGTACTTGTAGCGGCCCTGCCGACGAGTGGTGACCAGACCCGCGCTCTCGAGGACGTCGAGGTGCTGGGAGACGGCCTGCCTGGTGGAGGCCAGGCCGTGCTTGGTGGCCAGCCGGGCGCAGAGCTCGAACAGCGTCTGACCGTCCCTGTCCAGCAGCTCGTCGATGAGCGCGCGCCGAGTCGGGTCCGCGAGGGCCTTGAACACGTCGCCCATTGCGCCAGCATAGGCAAGTGATTGCTTGCCTGACAAGCGGCCGTGCGAGTGGACGTCGGGCTGGTTCTCTGATGGTCACCAAACCTCCGGAGCGCCGGGACCGGCACCGTGTCAGCCCACCGACGGGCTTCGAAGGGCCTCCACGACACGGGCATAGGTCTCCTCGAGCGTTGTACTGGCCACCTGCACGGCGTTCATCCCTTCGAGAGTTGACATGACTGTGCGGATCGCATCGTCTCCGCCGCACGTCTCCCAGGAAGCCGTGGCATGCGCGGTCCACTCGTCTGACGAGCCGGCTGCTCGTGCACGAAAGCGTGTGATGGCGGCGGCCGGGCTGGCGAGAAGCATGATGTGGACGTAGCCCCCTCCGCCGTCGTGAGCGGCTCGACGAAACCTTTCCAGCTGTTCCTTGCGTGCAACCAGCTGCGGCAGCACGACGTCGGCGCCGGTACGCAAGTAAGCCGTGATCATCGCGAGGGCGACCGTCCGGGCGCGGGAGGCAGCCTGCTGATCGTGCTCCCACCCGCCGATCATGGTGCGAAGCGCGTCGACATCGCACCGCAGCACGCCAGGGTGCTCGTCGACGTACCGAGCAGCCAGTGTCGACTTCCCGATTGCGGGGGCTCCGTTGAGGTGGATCAGCCTGGGCATGCCGACCGCCGATACTCGCCGAGCCGTCCGTCAGGGGCGTCTGCACTCACCACGTGATCACTGCCTAGTCTGCTTCAGCGGTTGAAGGACCATGATGGCCCGACTGGATCCGAACGTGTCGCCTTCTGCGGGAGGATCTTGTCGTCGGGCGACCACCGGCGTACGTCTGTCGTCACCGACGATCCCCGTGAGCATGACCAGATCACCGCCGGAACATGGTTTCATCACGCGCGTCGTCCGAGACCCTGGCAGCGCGGAAAGGGGGTTTCGGCCGTGGCAGGTCCCCGGCCGGCCCGAAGCAGTTCAACAAGCTCGCCGTTCGGCTTGCGGGGCACCGGTTCTTCCCGCTGTGGGCGGTGCTCCGGCATCGCGGCCGCAAGACTGGCAAGGAGTACGCGGTGCCGGTCGCCGTCATCGCCACACCTACCACCCTTGTCATCGCGCTGCCGTGGGGACGGGAGACGGACTGGGTGCGCAACACCCTCGCGGCGGGGCGCTGCACGGTCCGCTGGAAGCGTGTCGACTACGAGTGCATCGATCCGACGTTCGTGGGCAAGGACGTCGCCCTCGCTGCGGCCCGCGGAGTCACGAGCCGAGCCCTGAAGCGCAGGGATTTCCCCCACGGGTTCATCCAGCTGAGCCGCCGCGCTGCTCCCTGAGCGTTCTCCAGTAGAGCGGCGCGTGACCGAGACCCGTCGCGCGCACGGTCAGCCGACGCGCAGCGCCTCAACGGGCGTGACCAGGATGGCGCGCCGAGCTGGGGGCCGGGCCGATGCCAGGACGAGGAGGATGCTCGCGGCGACGATGACGGCCAGGACTGTCCACGGCAGCCCCCACACGAAGCCTTTCGTCATCGAGCCCACCAGGGCCTGTGCTCCCACTGAGCCGTACACGACTCCGAGCACGATGCCGAATCCGGCGGCTGTGCCGGAGAGCGCTGCAGCCTCGAGGGTGATCATGCGGGCCACCTGCCGGCGGGTGAGGCCGAGGGCGCGCAAGAGACCGATCTCATGCGTGCGCTGGATGACGGTCAACGACATCGTGCTCACGAACCCGACCGCCGAGATGACCGAGGAGATGACCACGATGGCGATCATGACGGTCGTCGTCGTCGAGAGCAGCGTCCGCGTCTGCTCGCGCTGACCGGCAGACAGGCCGACCCACGAGTCGACCGAGACCTGAAGCGCCTTCAGCCCCGAGGCGAAGGTCGTCACGAGCGTCACTCCGATCACCAGGCCCATGGTGGAGCGGGTGGTCCGCAGCGGGTCCTTCACCGCGTTGCGGCCGGCGACGCGGGATACAGGGCCATGCCCCAGTGCCCGGCTCACCGCGGCTACCAGTCCTGGAATCACGAACCGGGCGCCCACCAGCAACCCGGTACCCGAGGTCGCGGACCCGACGAACGCGACCAGGAACCCTGCCGGAGTCCGGGCCTCGCCGAGCAGCGCGGCGGCAGCAAGCATCGCTGCGCCCCCCGCCATCAGAAGCGTGGCCAGCACGATTCGGACGGTGGATGCCCGGCGGGTCGGGTTGGGGGTCAGGGTGACGTCGGACAACGCGGCGGCAGGGGAGATGGTCAGCACTTTGCGTGACCCGGCCCATCCCGCTGCCGCTGAGGCCAACGCCATCGTCACCACCGGCAGGCCGAGCAATGGGCTGGCGACAGGGTAGGCGGCGTGCGGCATGTCTCCGCGAGCGACCAGCACTGCCAGGAAGAGGTCGGCGGCGAGAGTGCCGGCCAGCACGCCGACCAGCGCGCCGGCAGCACCGGTGAGGGTCGTCGTTCCGTACGACCGCCCTGCGAAGTGACCTGCCCCGGGCTCCCAGCAACCGCAGCAAGGCGATCTGCGCGAGTCGGCCGGCGAGGACCGTGTCGACACCGTTCGTGATGACCACCGCAGAGACGTACACGGCGATGAGGACGAACACCGTCGATACGACGCCGAGCAGGACGGCCACCCCCGATCCCGAGTCGTCGGCGGCCGTGGCCAAGAACGTGCTCGTCATGATGAGCACCCCGGCGTAGGCACCGCACAGGGCGGACACCACGCCGACGGTTCCCAGCTCGCGCGCCGAACCCAGCACGAGGTCACGTCTCACGAGGCCACCTCCAGCGAGATCATCAGGTCGGAGATGTGCTGGGCCGACAGCGAGGGGTGATCGGCGACGATGCGACCGTCCGCGATGACCAGGATCCGGTCGGCGTACGACGCGGCCACGGGGTCGTGGGTGACCATGGCAATGGTCTGGCTGTACTCGCGGGCGGCCGTCTTCAACAAGTCGAGCACCTCGCGGGAGGACCGTGTGTCGAGGTTCCCGGTCGGCTCGTCCGCGACGACGATCTGTGGACGCGATGCGAGCGCCCGGGCGAGCGCGACGCGCTGTTGCTGTCCGCCGGACAGCTCGCTCGGCCGATGGTCTGTGCGATCCGCGAGCCCGAGGCCCTCCATGAGCGAACCGACCCAGCGACGCTGGTCGGCGTCGAGCGTGCGCCCGGCCAGCTCGAATGGCAGGACGACGTTCTCGAGCGCGGTAAGCGTCGGAACCAGGTTGAACGCCTGGAACACGAACCCGACGTGGGTACGGCGCAGCACGGTTCGGGCATCGTCGTCCAGAAGGTGCAACGGCTCACCTGCCACCCACACCTCGCCCGAGGTCGGGTCGTCGAGGCCGGCGGCCAGATTCATGAAGGTCGACTTGCCTGACCCCGACGGCCCCATGACGGCCGTGAACTGGCCCGGCGAGATGTCTGCGGTGACGCCGTCGAGGGCCCTCACCTGTCCGCGTCCCGAACCGTAGATCTTCGTGACGTCACGGAAGGCGACGATCGCCGTCGGCGCGAGGGGAGACAGCGCTGAAGTAGTCATGACTCGACGGTATGCAGCCCGGTCCCGCTGCGAATCTGCCGTAGGACGTCACTTGCGGTACGTCCTGAGAGGTACCTCCCAGGGCTCGGCGACGTGGTCAGGCCAGGCCGTGCTCGTACGCGTACACCACCAGCTGGACCCGGTCACGCAGGCCCAGCTTGCTGAGCACTCGGGAGACATGAGTCTTGACAGTGCCCTCGGACAAGACTTCCGCCGCCGCGATCTCCGCGTTGGAGAGTCCCTGAGCAGCGCGTAGCAGGATCTCCCGTTCGCGCTGGGTGAGGGCGTCGTACTCCGGGCCTGGCGAGAGGGTCGGCCGTGAGCGAAACCGTTCCCACAGCGCGCGGGTTGCACCCGCCGCGACCACCTTGTTGCCTGCAGCCACCGCGCGCAGGGAGGCCAGCAGGAACTCCGGCTCGGCGCTCTTCAACACGAACCCGCTCGCGCCGGCCTCGATCGCCGAGGCCGCCGCCTCGTCGAGGTCGAACGTCGTCAACACCAAGACCTTGGGTGCCTGGGCGCCATGAGCATCGAGGAGGGCCCGGGTCGCCGCGACCCCGTCGACGCGGGGCATGCGGACATCCATGAGCACGACGTCGGGACGGCACCGTCGCACCAGCTCGAGAACCTCGGAGCCATCGCCGGCCTCGCCGGCGACCTCCAGGTCAGGCTGTGTGCCGATGACCATCGCGATCCCTGCGCGGAACAGCGTCTGGTCGTCGACAAGGGCCACCCGAACGGTCACGTCATGTCGACCTTGACACCGTCGAGAAGCCGGGTCTGCGCGACCTCGGCCTCGACGACCCACTGGTCGCCGTCTCGTCCGGCGCGAAGGGCCCCGCCGACGAGCTTCATGCGTTCGGCCATCCCGAGTAACCCGTGTCCGGGCTCGGGTGTGGCTGACTCGGCGGTGGGTGGCCCGCAGGTCGCGTTGGCGACTCGCAGCCGGTAGCCGTCGCGCCAGTCCTCCTCGACGTGCACGGGCCATGACAGGTCGCCGTGCTTCAGTGCGTTGGTCAGCGACTCCGCCAGGACCCGCGTGGTCGCCATCGTCAACAGGTCGGACGGCGCGGATAGGCCATGCCGCTCGAAACGGAGGTCCATACCCGAGGCGCGCATCCTCGCCATCAGTGCGTCGGTCTGCTCGAACTCGAGGCTGTCTGACTGCTGGCGGCTCTCCGAGCGGTCTCGCAGCTGTGCCAAGAGCACCCGTACGTCAGCCATGGCCGATCGTGCCGTGTCGGCGATTACGCGTAGCGCTTCGGTCGCCTGGTCGGGATCGGCACGCAGCACGTACCGGGCGCCGTCGGCCTGGGCGGCCACGATGGCCCATGAGTGGGCCACCAGGTCGTGCATGTCGGCGGCGATCCGTCCCCGTTCCTGCTCCTGCTCGTACAGGTCCCGCAGCCGCCGCAGCTCTGCGGCCTCGAGGACGGCGTCCGCTCGCGCCTGCACCGCTTGGCGGCGCTGCCACCGCAGGAAGCCGCCGACCCAGCCGCCGCCGATGACCACAGCGGTGATCGCGGCGAAGGCAATACCTACGAAGACGGCTCCGCGAACCGACTCCGAATCCGATGCCCGAGCTCCGGCCCAGGAGCCGGCGACCACGACGGCGACGGCCGCACAGACCAGACCGAGGCGCCGCACTCGTTGGACGCGGTGGCTTCCCAACGTGGAGAACAGCGCGATGTAGGCCGCATCGGCCACCACCGCGAGATCTCCGGTCACGACCTGCAGGACGGATGCCCCTACCGCCAGGACCACCATGCACATGGGGAGGCGTCGGCGTACGGCGAGAGCCGCTCCCAGCAGCAGCGCCGCGACGCTCGACCACGGCGACAGCTGCAGCTGGACGAGCCCGATGACCGCCGCGAAGGCCGCGCCCGCGAACACGTCGACCAGCACCTGGCTGCGGCGCAGCGGGCCGGTGTCGCCCCACAGGTCGGCTACGCCCGCCGCCGGCGCGCGATCAGTGGCCATACGTCGAGTATGAGCCCGCCACCGCTCCCGGAGAAGCCCGTGCCCGTCCGGCCGAGTGGGCACATATGTGGGCTCGAGTGGGCGGCGATGTCGGCTCGAGTGGGCGCAGATGTCGGCGTCGAGTGGGCGCAGATGTCGGCTCGACCGGTCACATATGTCGGGTCGAGCGGGCGCATATGTCGGGTGGAGGAAGCCGGTGTGGCTTACGGGCACCCGGCGTGAGCCGCCGGCTGCCCTGGTGCTGCGAGGAGCTGCCCGGTGACCCCCGGGCCTTCGGCCATCAAAGCGTCCATCCCACGCCACTTCGCGGCGGCGATGAACAGGGTACGACCGTCGTCGCCTCCGAGCATGCAAGCGAAACAGCCCCGATCGACCGCGACGGTTGCGAGCACGGCGCCACCTTCCTGGACGCGTACGCAGGCCTGGCCGGGAACGCTGGCGGCCCAGATCGCACCCTCCGCGTCGGCGCAGATGCCGTCGGGTGCGTGCTCGAGGTCCGCCCAGACCCGACGGTTGGAAAGGGTCGCGTCGACCGCCACCTCGTACGCGACGAGCTGCTTGGCGTGGGAGTCGGCGACCACGAGTGTTCGACCGCGGTCGACGAGGGCCATGCCATTGGGCCAGAGCAGGCCGTCGGCGACCGTGCGCGACGAGCCGTCGGGACGCACGAGTACGACGAGGCCCGGACCGCCGTTGACGTAGGCGTTGCCCACGCGGTCGACCACGAGCTCGTTGAACGGCGCCGGCCCGAAGCCGGTGAGATCCGCGACGGTCGTGAGCGTCCCGTCGAGCTCTTGACGTAGCAGCGTGCGCCGTGGCCCGTCGACGATGAGCAACCGACCGTCGGGCATCCAGTCGATGCTGATGGGCAGCGTCTCCCGGGTGAGCCTCGCCATCACCTCGCACTCGCCGTCGGGCGTCACTGCGAGCACCTCGCCGGAGCCCCAGTTGCACAGCCAGACCCGCCCGTCGTGCCACCGCGTCGACTCGGGGAAGCCGAGACCGTCCAGCAGTACACGTGTTTCACCCATGCCATTGCCCTTCCCCGTTCCATCCTGTCGCGGTGACCCGCAGCAGAACACGTTCTCATGACGATCTGATAGGACGACGATCCTGGCGGACGGGGACGTCTGGGCGCCGCACTCGCGCCAGGTACGCTGCCGGCTCACTGGAGGCGCCTCACCGCGCCGCCGATATGCGCAACCGTCAAGGGGGAGGCACGACGGGGTCGCCGGTCATACCCGAACCGCCACGTGCGGACGCCGCTGAGCGGCTGACCGAGCTCAGGTCGCTGAAGGAGCAGGGTCTGGTCACGCCAACCGAGTACGAGGAGTGCCGCAGAGCCATCATCGACACGGTGTAACGGCGAAGCGCTGCCTGGATCTCCAGGACCGGTTTTCCTCTCCCGGTGACATGTCGTGTGCTGCTCATAGCAGTGTGTCCGCCTCGGCCGGTCGCTGTCACGGGGTGTCATCCACAGGGCACGGATGTGGTCTGGCGGTGAGGGTTGTGCTGCGCCAGACTCCCGGTACCTCGTCCGGAGGAAGGCGGTGAATGGTGCCCAGCGGTGTGGTCGACGGCTCAACGGTCGTTGAGCTTCTGGACGCCGAGGTGCGGGAAGAGGTCCGCCGCAGCGGGGTGGATCCGTTGGTCGACGCTGATGCGGTGCGTCGGTTCGCGCGGTCTGCGGTAGCCGGCCACGACCAGCGGAGCCTGTCGGGTGTGGTGCGCCCGGTCGACGATCCTGATGCGGTCGTCGAGGAGCTGGTGGCGCGGGTGGCGGGGTTCGGGCCGCTGCAGAGGTACCTCGACGACCCGTCCGTGGAAGAGGTGTGGATCAACGAGCCGCAACGGGTGTTCGTCGCCCGTGACGGTCGCCACGAGCTGACCACGACGATCTTGTCGACGGCGGAGGTGCGTGACCTGATCGAGCGGATGCTGAAGACGTCCGGGCGTCGCGTGGACGTGTCCAGTCCGTTCGTCGATGCGATGCTTCCATCGGGTCACCGCTTGCATGTCGTGCTGGACGGCATCACGCGCGGGTTCAGCGCCGTCAACGTGCGCAAATTCGTCGCCAAGGCGACGCGGCTGCCCGACCTGGTGACGCTGGGGTCTTTGCCCTCGCAACCCGCGTCGTTCTTACACGCTTGCGTCGTGTCCGGTCTCAACATCGTCGTCTCCGGGGGAACGCAGGCCGGGAAGACGACGGTGCTCAACACTCTGTGCTCCTCCGTGCCGGGACACGAACGCATCGTTTCGGTGGAAGAGGTGTACGAGCTGCGGTTCGAGCACCCCGACTGGGTGGCGATGCAGACACGCCAGGCCGGGCTTGAGGGTACCGGTGAGATCAGGCTGCGCAACCTCGTCAAAGAGGCGCTGCGCATGCGGCCATCGCGGGTCGTCGTCGGTGAGGTTCGAGCCGAGGAGTGCCTCGACCTACTGCTCGCTCTCAACAGCGGCCTCCCCGGCATGGTCACCGTGCACGCGAACTCTGCCCGGGAAGCGTTGGTCAAGCTCTGCACCCTGCCTCTTCTTGCCGGAGAGAACATTTCGTCGCGCTTCGTGGTGCCGACGGTGGCCTCGACTGTGGACATCGTGGTGCAGGTCGGCATCGACTCAGAGGGTAGGCGGCGGGTGCGGGAGATCGTCGGCGTACCGGGACGCGTCGAGGCCGACATCATCGAGACCGAGCCCATCTTCTCGTGGCAGTTCGGCGCGTTGCATCGGGCGCACGGCATGCCGCCTCGACTCGAGAGCTTCGCGAGCTCTGGCATCGACGTACATCAGCTTCTGGCGGTCGACCAACAGCTGGCCGAGACGTCGGGAGGCTGATGTGGGTGCTGCTGTGGGGTTGACGTTCGGGGTTGGGCTGCTGCTGATCTGGCGCGTGTTCACCGCGCCGGCGACAGCTTGGCCACGGAGCAAGCGGGCGCCGGGCTCGCGGCTTCGTCGCCTGTTGCACGAAGCCGGCCTCAGCGGCGTGAGCCCCGTCGGCCTGCTGATGTTGGCGGCGGTATGCGGCCTCGTCGCCGGATCCGTCGTTCTGGCGATCTCTGAGACGCCGCCCGTTGCAGTGGCCTTCGCGCTGATCGCCGGGTACGGCCCCATCGCGGTGGTTAGAGGCAGGGCGCAGAGCCGCCGCAGGGAGCTTGCCGAGGTGTGGCCCGAGGCGGTCGACAACCTGGCTTCCGCGATCCGCGCCGGGCTCTCGCTGCCAGAAGGGCTCACGCAGCTCGGCGAACGGGGACCGGAGCCGCTCCGGCCGGCGTTCGCGGCCTTCGGTCGTGACTATCTCGCGACCGGTCGTTTCGGTGACTGCCTCGACCGGCTCAAGGATGACCTCGCCGATCCCGTTGGTGATCGAGTCGTGGAGGCGCTGCGCATCGCGCGCGAGGTCGGCGGCGGCGACCTCGGTCGGATGCTGCGCGCGCTGTCGCGGTTCCTTCGCGACGACGCCCGCACCCGATCAGAGCTCGAGTCCCGCCAAGCCTGGGTCGTCAACGGCGCAAGGCTCGCGGCCGGCTCCCCGTGGGCCGTCCTGCTCGCCTTGTCCATACAGCACGAGGTGATCGGACGTTATCGGTCGGCGGCGGGTGTCGTCGTGCTCGCGGTCGGAGGCGCCGCGTGCGTGCTCGCGTATCGGCTGATGGTGCGACTCGGACGACTTCCACCGGAACGGCGCGTCCTCACGTGATCCTCGCCGCGTGGGGAGGACTCTTGGGTGGCGCAACCGGTCTCGGGATCGCTCTTGCGGTGTCCAGCCTCCTCGCAGCTCGACGCCCGACTCTCGAGAGCCGAGTCGCCCCGTACATCCGCGACGTGCCCAATGCCGCCCTCCGATGGCGCCCGAGGAAGACCTCCGACCGGCCCTCGACCGCACTGCGTGCGCTGGCGGTCCCTCTCCTGGAGTCAGGGGCACGGCGCCTGCAAAGCGTGCTCGGCGGACGCGAATCCGTTCGTCGCCGTCTTGAACGTGCCGGATCGGCGATGACCGTCGAGGAGTTCCGGCTCTCGCAGCTGTACTGGGGTCTGTCGGCGTTCGGGGCGTCCGTCGTGGTCGGACTGCTCGCCTCGGCGCGTCAGCCCGACCGGGCACTGCCCTGGCTGATCCTGTCGTCCGGCGCGGCTGTTGCCGCGATCCTCGCCCGCGACAGCGCGCTCAGCCGACGCGTACGACGGCGCGAGGAGCGGATGCTCGCCGAGTTCCCGGTCGTCGCGGACCTGCTAGCCCTCGCCGTCGCCGCCGGCGAAGGACCCGCAAGTGCCCTCGACCGGGTCGTCACGACCTGTCATGGCGAGCTGCCCGATGAGCTGGGGATCGTGCTCGCTCATTCGCGTACCGGGGTTCCGGTTGCGCGCGCCCTCGACGGCTTTGCGCAGCGCAACGGGTTGGCGGTCGTGTCCCGCTTCGCGGAGGGCTTCGCGGTGGCGATAGAGCGCGGGACCCCGCTCGTCGATGTCCTGGCCGCGCAGGCGGCTGACGTACGCGAGGCGACCAGACGGGCACTCATCGAGACCGGCGCGCGCAAGGAGATCGCCATGATGGTCCCGGTCGTCTTCTTGATCATGCCGGTCACCTTGCTGTTCGCATTCTTCCCTGGAGTCGTCGGACTCAACCTGTTGGCGCCCTGAGCAAACCCCCTAGGAGGACGGATGAAGTTACGCGCGACACTCTTGCAGCGGCTGCAGGCTCGCGACGAGAGGGGCGATGTACCCGGTTGGGTGATGATCACGGTGATGACCATCGTGATCGCCTCGGCGATCCTCGTGATCTTCCAAGACCGCGTCACATCGTTCCTCAGCTCGACACTCAACCAGTACATGTAGGTGACGGCCAACGCGCTCGGCCCGCTCCAACCGTCCGAGCGGGGATCTGCGCTGGCGGACTTCGCACTGGTGTCCGTCGTGCTCGTGCCACTGTTCTTCGGAGTCCTCCAGATCGCGCTGATTTGGCATGTGAAGACCACCCTCACCTCGGCCGCGTCCGAGGGCGCGCGGTACGGCGCGACGTACAACCGGTCTGCGGCCGACGGAGCACGGCATACCAGCGGCGTCATCGACGACGTCTTTGGCACGGCATTCTCGGACCGGGTGTCCGCGCAGGACATGGCAGTCGACGGTCAGCCGGCCGTCGAGGTGGACGTACGGGCACAGGTCCCCGTCTTGGCGTTCTGGGGACCGACGGTCACCGTCCACGTGAGCGGGCACGCCATCAAGGAGCTGCTGCCGTGAGCCGGCTGCGCAGGCGGACCCCGCGAAGCAGCGAGGCCGGCTCGGCGCTCGTCGAGCTGACCTGGCTCGGGCTGCTCATGCTCATCCCGCTCGTGTACGTCGTCATCACGATCGTCACGGTTCAACGTTCGGCTTACGGTGCGACCGAGGCGGCGCGCGCCGCCGGTCGGGCGTTCGTCCTCGCACCGGACGTGGCCACCGCCTCGCACCGTGCGTACGACGCCGCGAAGGTCGCCATGGCCGACCAGGGCGTGGCGCTGCGCGGCGACGAGATGGTGGTGCGCTGCTTGCCGACACCCCAGTCCTGTCTGCAGCCCGGTTCGACGGTGAGTGTCGAGATCCACCTCGACGTGCGACTGCCGTTCGTCCCGACGGTTTTCGGGCACTCAGCAGCGAGCTTCGCCGTGCGCGCGACGCACGCCGAGCCCTATGGGACCTTCCGTGAGGCGGCCCCGTGACGCGGTGGCGTACACACCACTCGCGTTCCCGCGGCGATGACGGCCAGATCACCGCGATGCTGGTCCTGCTCAGCATCTGCCTCCTGCTGGCGATCATCGCCGTCACGGACATCTCGGGGAGCTACCTGCGACGGCAGGCAGTGTCGTCGCTGGCCGACGGCGCAGCGTTGTCGGCCTCGGACTCCGCGGTGGCCTCCGGCATCTACCGCGGTTCGGACGTGGGTTTCGTCGACCTCGATCCTGCGGCGGCGTCAGCTGCCGTCCAGGAGTACCTGCGCCGGTGCGGCGCATTCACGCGGTACCCAGGCCTCGACGCACGGGTCGTCGTCGACGGCCATGTCGTCACGGTGTACCTGACTACGCCGTACCGGCTTCCGGTCGCGATGCCGGGCGTGTCGGCCACGGCCGCCATCCACGGCAGCGCCGCAGTCGAGGTTCCGATCTACTGACGACGACCCGGATGCCTCGGAGCACCGTTCCGGGAAGCGGCCGAACAACCGAAGGCGCCGACCGGGCCGTGCTCGAGACTCAACTGGCCGGGGCGCTCGGCTGCAGGGGTGTGTCACCTCGGGCGACGCGCCCTTGGGAGGAAGTCGACAAGCAAGGTGAGTGCCCGGCCCCCTAGCGTTGTGCCCGCTCGACGCAGCATTTGTGCCCGCTCGACGCAGCATTTGCGCCCGCTCGGCCGAGCATTCGCGCCCGCTCGGCCGAGCATTTGTGCCCGCTCGAGCCAGCATTTGTGCCCGCTCGGCCGACATTTCCGCCCGGTTGGCGCGACAGGTCTACCCACTCGACGTAGAGGGGGAGTGTTACAGTCGCGGGGCAGATCGGTGACGGGAGTGTAATACCTCCGCTAGGATGGGGCCATGTACGGAAACGACGTGGCCGAGCCCAATGACGCCAAGCCGACGGCCGACGCGGAGAGCGCATCCAGCCCTGAGTTCCAGGCGATCATCGACGGCGAGGGGCGGGTGGAGCCCCGCGACGCGATGCCCGACGCCTATCGCAAGAGCCTGATCCGCCAGATCGCGCAGCACGCGCATTCGGAGATCATCGGCATGCAACCAGAGGGCAACTGGATCAGCCGCGCCCCCAGCCTGCGCCGCAAGGCGATCCTGATGGCGAAGGTCCAAGATGAGGCCGGACACGGCCTGTACCTGTACGCGGCCGCGGAGACCCTCGGTGCCGACCGTGCCGACCTGCTCGACCTGCTGCACTCGGGGCGGCAGAAGTACTCCTCGATCTTCAACTACCCGACGCTCACCTGGGCCGACATGGGCGCCATCGGCTGGCTCGTCGACGGCGCCGCGATCGTCAACCAGGTGCCGCTGTGCCGCTGCTCCTACGGCCCGTACGCCCGCGCGATGGTCCGCGTCTGCAAGGAGGAGTCCTTCCACCAGCGGCAGGGCTTCGAGATCCTCAACACGCTGTCGCAGGGCACGCCGGCCCAGCACGCCATGGCCCAAGACGCCGTCGACCGCTGGTGGTGGCCCAGCCTGATGATGTTCGGCCCTCCCGACGACGCTTCCCCGAACTCGGCGCAGTCGATGGCGTGGGGCATCAAGCGGTTCAGCAACGACCAGCTGCGGCAGCGCTTCGTCGACATGACGGTTCCGCAGTCGCAGGCGCTCGGCCTGACCCTGCCCGACCCCGACCTGCGCTGGAACGCGGAGCGCGGCTCCTACGACATCGGAGAGATCGACTTCAGCGAGCTCTTCGAGGTGATCAAGGGCAACGGTCCCTGCAACTCCGCGCGCATGAACCACCGGCGCACGGCCCACGAGGAGGGCGCCTGGGTCCGCGAGGCAGCGGCGGCCTACGCCGCGAAGCACCGCGCGCCTCAGGCGAGCGCAGCATGACCGACCGCGACGAGTGGCCGCTCTGGGAGGTCTTCGTCCGGGCCAAGCGCGGTCTCAGCCACGTCCACGTCGGCAGCCTGCACGCCCCGGACGCGCCGATGGCCGTCCGCAACGCTCGCGACATCTTCACCCGTCGCCAGGAGGGTGTGTCGATCTGGGTCGTGCCGTCGGAGGTCGTCGTCGCCAGCAGCCCCGACGAGAAGGACGCCTTCTTCGACCCTGCGGGGGACAAGATCTACCGGCACCCCACCTTCTACACCGTGCCCGAAGGCGTCGAGCACCTGTGACCACCGACCTCCCCGCAGTCGGTGCGGTCGCCCCAGCCGAGAGCGCAGCGGTGTTCGCCTACACGTTGCGGCTCGCGGACGACGCGCTGGTATACGCCCAGCGGATGGGGGAGTGGATCGCGAAGGCGCCGCAGCTCGAGGAGGACGTCGCCCTCGCCAACATCGCTCTCGATCTGCTCGGCCAGGCACGCTCACTGCTCACCTACGCCGGCGAAGTCGAGGGCGCCGACCGCGGCGAGGACGAGCTCGCGTACTTCCGCGACGAGCGCGACTTCGTGAACGCCCAGATCTTCGAGCTCCCCATCGGCGACTTCGGCTTCACCGTCGCCCGGATGCTGGTGACGTCGTCGTACCAGTACGCGCTCTACACGCTGCTCCAGGACTCCACCGACCCGGTCCTCGCGGCGATCGCGGCGAAGGCCGTCAAGGAGGTCGACTACCACCGCGACCATGCCACGCAGTGGACGCTGCGCCTCGGTGACGGGACGCCCGAGTCCGCTCGCCGGATCTCTGGCGGGCTCGTCGAGGTCTGGCCGTACGTCGCCGAGCTGTTCGAGTCCGACGAGCTCGTCCGGGAGCTCGCGACGACCGGAATCGCCGTCGACCCGGAGCGGCTGGAGGACCCGGTCTCGACCTACCTCGACACCGTTCTCTCCGCAGCCACCCTCAGCTGTCCCGACGTCGCCGTCCGGCACACGGGTGGCCGTCGAGGCGTCCACACCGAATACCTCGGCTACCTGCTCGCCGAGATGCAGTACCTGGCCCGCTCACACCCTGGTGCCCGATGGTGAGCACTACAAGTATGCCCGCCGTCGACGCCGACGTCGTCCGGGCGATCGTGGCCGAGGTCGCCGACCCCGAGCTGCCGGTCCTCACGATCCACGACCTCGGGATCCTCCGCGACGTCACGGTCGGCGACGACGGGCACGTCGCCGTCACCGTCACGCCCACGTACTCCGGCTGCCCGGCGATGGACTCCATCCGCATCGACATCACCCAAGCCCTTGCCGACAAGGGCTTGCATGACGTCAGCGTCCGGATGGTGCTGGCCCCGGCGTGGACGACCGACTGGATGACAGACGCGGGACGGAACAAGCTGCTCGAGTACGGCATCGCGCCGCCGCAGCCACGTGCGGCAGGCGCCGTGACGGTCTCGCTGTCGCTTCGCTGCCCGCAGTGCGGCTCGCCGGAGACGCGGGAGCTCAGCCGGTTCGGCTCGACCTCGTGCAAGTCCTTGTGGGTGTGCACGTCGTGCAAGGAGCCGTTCGACCACTTCAAGGCGATCTGACGTGCCGACACCACGACGCGCGGTGTTCCATCCGCTCCGGGTGTCCGACGTCATGGCGCTCACCGACGACGCGGTGTGCATCGAGTTCCACGTTCCGCCCGATCTCGCCGCCGACTACGACTATGTACAGGGCCAGCACCTCACCATCCGGACAACGCACGCGGGAGACGACGTCCGGCGCAGCTACTCGATCTGCGCGCCCGCAGGCTCGGGACGGTTGCGGATCGGGGTCAAGGTACTCCCCGGTGGTCACTTCTCCGGCTTCGCCGCGGGAGGCCTCGCGGTGGGGGACGTGCTCGAGGTGATGACACCCTCCGGCCGCTTCCACACCCCGCTCGACGCGGCTCACGCGAAGCACTACTGTGCGATCGCGGCCGGCAGCGGCATCACACCGATCTACTCGATCATCGCGACCACGCTCGAGCAGGAGCCGTCGAGCCGTGTCACCTTGATCTTCGCCAACCGGACGAGCCGGAGCGTGATGTTCCTCGAGGAGCTCGAGGACCTCAAGGACACCTACCCCGACCGCTTCCACCTGATCCATGTGCTGAGCCGGGAGCCACAAGACGCGGAGCTGCTGTCCGGCCGGCTCGACGCTGCCCGGCTGACGAAGATCAACGAGACCCTGGTGCCGATCGAGACGGTGGACGACTGGTTCCTGTGCGGGCCTTTCGAGATGGTCGTCGACCTCAAGGAGGCGCTCCTCGAGCAGGGAGTCGACGGGCACCACGTCCATACCGAGCTCTTCCACGTCGAGTCCACCCCGAGCGTGCGCCACGAGGCGCCCTCGACCGAGGGGAAGGGCTCCGAGGTGACCATCAACCTCGACGGCCGCCGGTCGGTCTTCGCGCTCAGCCGAGACGACGTCTCGGTCCTCGAGGCCGCCCTGCGGGTACGCGCCGACGCCCCCTTCGCCTGCCGCGGCGGGGTCTGCGGGACCTGCCGCGCAAAGGTCGTCGAGGGCGAGGTCGTGATGGACACCAACTACGCCCTGGAACCCGAGGAGATCGAGGCCGGGTACGTCCTGACCTGCCAGAGCCACCCCACCACGCCGCGGCTGTCCGTCGACTACGACGCCTGAGGAGCGCCAGCCGGGCCCTGACGCTCGACGACCGCCTGGCCGTTACGTGTCGGCGGGCGGTTCCTGTCGGTGGGGGATGCGAGACTGTTCGACATGTCTTCAGACCTTGCCGTCAGCACAGAAGTCGAGTTCCGAAGCGACGTGGAGGTCGAGCTCGTGCGCTCCTCGGCGAGCGACTCCGATGTGCTCTTCGCGGCCAGGGTCTCGACGAAGGGCGAGCAGTCGCTGGAGGACGTCGGTGCCGACGCGAGCAGGTCGTCGGGGCTCATCAACTTCTTGATGCGCGACCGGCACGGGTCGCCCTTCGAGCACAACTCCATGACCTTCTACGTCTCGGCACCCATCTTCGTCTTCCGCGAGTTCATGCGTCACCGCATCGCGTCCTACAACGAGGAGAGCGGGCGCTACCGCGAGCTCCGTCCCGTCTTCTACGTTCCCGGGCCGGAGCGAAGGCTCGTGCAGATCGGCAAGCCCGGTGCCTACGACTTCGTCGAAGGCAGCCGCGAGCAGTACGAGCTCGTCACCTCGCAGACCCGGTCGGTGTGCCGGGAGGCTTACGCGGCCTATCAGCGGATGCTGGATGCCGGAGTCGCACGCGAAGTCGCCAGGATCGTCTTGCCGGTGTCGATCTTCTCCACCATGTACGTGACGATGAACGCCCGGTCGCTCATGAACTTCCTCTCGCTGCGCACCAAGCGCGACGACGCGCACTTCAAGTCGTTCCCGCAGCGCGAGATCGAGATGGTCGCCGAGCGCATGGAGACGGAGTGGGCGTCGTTGATGCCGGTCACGCACGCGGCGTTCGAGAACAACGGCCGCGTCGCTCCGTGACCGCCGTCGCGTCCGGCTGAGATGGATCGGGAAAAAAAATCATCGATTCTCTGTAACACAACGGCCGCCGGCTCCGATATACCACCTGAAGCGCCGTTACTGCCCGGACCCCCGAGCGGACAGTAACGGCGCTCCCCCATATCTGCGGACCATCTCCACCCGCGGCGCCGTCCGCCAACCCGATGCAGTGCGACTCCCGAGCGTGCTGCGCTTCAATCCGGGTAGGCCGCCGCACGCGGCACGTCCCGGGTGCCGACGGGCCCGACCGGTAGCCTCGAGACATGACCTCGGCGAGTACCGTTCCGTTCGGCCGCGTCATGACGGCGATGGTCACCCCCTTCGACGACGAGGGAAGGCTCGACCTCGACGCGGCCGGCCGCCTCGCCACCCACCTCGTCGACTCCGGCCACGACGGCCTCGTCGTCTCCGGCACGACGGGAGAGTCGCCGACCGTCGACCCCGACGAGCAGCGGGATCTCCTGCGGGTGGTCGTCGACGCCGTGGGTCACCGGGCGAGCATCGTGGCCGGGGCCGGAACGAACGACACGGCGCACTCGGTACTGCTGGCCCGCAACGCGGAGTCCGCCGGCGCGCACGGGCTGCTGGTGGTGACGCCGTACTACAGCAAACCCGCTCAGGACGGCATCCTCGCGCACTTCCGCACGGTGGCCGACTCGACCGGCCTGCCGGTGATGATGTACGACATCCCCGGCCGTACCGGCGTCAAGCTCGCCGCCGACACGCTCGCCCGAGCGGCCGAGCACGACCGCATCGTGGCCGTCAAGGAGGCCAGTGGCGACCTGTACGCCGGCAGCTGGCTGCTGCGCTCGACCGACCTGGCGGTCTACAGCGGTGACGACGCGTTGAACCTGCCCTGGCTCGCGATCGGCGCCGTCGGGATGGTGTCCGTCGTCGGTCACGTCGCCGGGCAGCGGCTCGCCGAGCTCCTCGCCGCCGTCGACAAGGGCGACCTCGAGTACGCCCGCGAGATCGACCGCTCCCTGCTCCCCGCGGTCGACGCCGTCATGACCCGCGCGCCAGGCCTCGTCATGGCCAAGGCAGCCCTGGAGCTGCTCGGCGTGCTTCCCAACCGACACGTGCGGGCACCGCACCTACCGGCCACGGACGCCCAGGTCGCCGACCTGCGACGCGGTCTCGCCTCGGCCCGCCTGATGGAGGACGCCACCCGATGAGCCATCCGCATCCCGAGCTGACGGCACCCCCCGAGCTCCCCGCCAATGGTCTTCGGGTCCTGCCGCTCGGTGGGCTCGGCGAGGTCGGGCGCAACATGACGGTGCTGGAGCATCGCGGGCGCCTGCTCATCGTCGACTGCGGCGTCTTGTTCCCCGACGAGACGCAGCCAGGCGTCGACCTCATCCTGCCCGACTTCGAGCCGATCCGGCGCCGCCTCGACCGCGTGGAGGCGGTCGTGCTGACCCACGGCCACGAGGACCACATCGGCGCCGTCCCGTACCTGCTGCGTGAGCGCCCCGACCTGCCTCTCGTCGGCTCGAAGCTGACGCTCGCGCTCCTGGAGGGGAAGCTGCGCGAGCACCGGCAGACGCGGGCGCCGAAGCACCAGGTGAAGGAGGGCGACCGGATCACGTTCGGGCCGTTCGACCTCGAGTTCATCGCCGTCAACCACTCGATCCCCGACGCGCTGGCGGTCGCGATCCGCACGGGTGCGGGCCTGCTCCTGCACACCGGCGACTTCAAGATGGACCAGCTCCCGCTCGACGGGCGCATCACCGACCTGCGTGCGCTCGCTCGGCTCGGTGCAGAGGGTGTCGACCTGTTCCTCGTCGACTCGACCAACGCCGAGGTGCCCGGATTCACGACGTCGGAGAAGGACATCGCCCCGGTGCTCGAGAGCGTCTTCTCGCACAGCCGCCAGCGCATCATCGTGGCGTGCTTCGCCTCGCACGTGCACCGGGTCCAGCAGGTCATGGACGCCGCCGTGTCGCAGGGGCGGAAGGTCGCGTACGTCGGGCGGTCGATGGTGCGCAACATGGGCATCGCCCGCGAGCTCGGCTATCTGCGCGTCCCGCCCGACACTCTCGTCGACATGCGAGAGCTCGGGAAGTACGCGCCGGACGAGGTCGTGATCATCTCGACCGGGTCGCAGGGCGAGCCGCTGTCCGCGCTGGCGCGGATCGCCCACCGCAACCACGACCGTATCCACGTCGAGCCCGGCGACACCGTCGTGCTGGCGTCGAGCCTGATTCCCGGCAACGAGAACTCCGTCTACAAGGTCATCAACGGTCTCACCCGGCTGGGGGCGAACGTCGTCCACAAGGCGAACGCGATGGTGCACGTGTCGGGCCACGCCAGCGCGGGCGAGCTCCTCTACTGCTACAACATCGTCGGGCCCCGCAACGTGATGCCCGTACACGGCGAGGCCCGTCACCTCGTCGCCAACGCCGCTCTCGCGGTCGCAGACCGGCGTACCGCGTGATCGGGTCGTGGTCGCCGAGGACGGGGTCGTCGTCGACCTCGTGGACAAGGTCGCGAGGATCAGCGGGAAGGTCGAGTGCGGCTACGTGTTCGTCGACGGGTCGTCGGTCGGCGACATCACCGAGAGCGACCTGAAGGACCGCCGCATCCTCGGCGAGGAGGGCTTCATCTCCGTCATGGTGGTGATGGACAAGGCGGCCGGCAAGATCGTCGCCGGCCCCGAGATCCACGCGCGCGGCTTCGTCGAGGACGAGAGCGTCTTCCGCGAGGTCCGGCCGCTCATCGAGGAGGCGCTCGCGGCCGCTATCAACGACGGCAACGACGACCCGTACCAGCTACAGCAGGTGATCCGGCGTACGACGGGCCGGTGGGTCAACTCGGCCCACCGCCGCAGGCCGATGATCATCCCCGTCGTTCTCGAGGCCTGAGCCGGTGGCGGAGGCGCAGGCCGTCCCCGCGCCGGTGGACCCGGTCGAGAGGACCCGTCGTTGGCTGGCGCCGCCGGTAGCCCTGCTGGCCTCGGTCCTCGCCGCCACCTGCATGCTGAACGTCGTCGCCGTGGCCAGATCGACCGCCGCCCTCACAGAGCTCGACGCTCACTTCGTCGGTTGGGTGGGTGTCGGCGCGCTGGGAGCGGTCGCTACGGCAGCCGTCGCGCTGGTCTCGGGCGACCGCGTGGGCTCGGGGCCGTTCCTGTCACTGGGCGCGGTTGCGGCCGTCTTCGGCGTGTCGCTCGGCCATCACGTAAGCGGCAGCGGGGAGCTCACGGCGGTGATCCTCGTCTGCGGCCTGTCGGTCGGAGCCCTTCTCGCCGGTGCCGTCGCCGTGGGGGCGACACTCCCGGCGGCGTGGGCGGCGCTCACGCTCACCGCGTGGGCAGGTCCTCTGGTCGTGGCCTGGCCGCTGCTGGCCGCTGCCGTGACAGGCCGGGCGGCAGGCCCGACCCCCGGCCTCCTCGCCCATCCGCAGACGTCGCTCCTCGCGGTGGTGGCGGTGCTGATCGTCTCCTGGAGCTTGCTGACCATGCTCGTGGAGCCGGTACCGGTCCCGGATCCGACGTGGGCGTCGTGGCAGGCGTCCTGGTGGGCACTCCTGCTGCTGGCGTCGGGCGCCGCCATCGTCACGGCAGTCCTCGGGTTCTCTCCACAGCTGTCGTTGGTGTGGCTGCGCCCGATCGTCGTCACCGCCACGGCCGCAGTGGTGGCCGGGTGGATGCTCACGGCCAAGCTCGTCCCCGAACCGTCCGCCCGGCTGTCGTACATCGCCGTCAGCGCGGTGTCGTGGGTGGTCCCTGCGACGGCGATGTTCGCGGTCAGTGTCGCCGGCACCGACAAAGGCGTGTCCGGAACGATCACCGTGCTGTTCCTCGTCGCGGCTGCCTGCGGTGTCGCGATCGGGTACCGAGGCAGCACCGCCGTCATCCCCGTCGGCTTCGCGCTGATGGTCGTGGCCGGCTGCGGCATCTGGGTGATGCCCACCGGGCAATGGCTCATGCTCGCCTCGGTCGGCCCCCTCGTCGTGGTCGGGACCGCGGTGCTCGTGTCCGCGGTCCGGATCGTCGGCTACGGCGGTCCGGCGAGTCGCCTCGTCGGGCTCGCCATCGTCGGCTCGCTCGTGCTGGGGCAGGTCGTGGCGATCCCTTTGGACTGGGCGATGCTGGGTGACGTCCCGAGCAGCGGAAGGGAGATGGTCGCCTCCGGCCGACTTGACGCAGGGCTGACCGTCGCCGTCGCCAGCCTGGCCGCGTCGTGGACCTGGGTGGTCCGCCGGCGGCTGCAGCGAGCCGCCACGCGCATGCCCCGGTGGCCGGGCATGGCGGCCCCGCAGGTCGTCGGCACTGACAGGCCCGCTGTCGGTACCGAGCGGCCCTGAACTGCGGGTACGGTCCGCAGCTCAGCTGCGCACGGACCGGCTAGACCGCCCGCAGCGGCCGGGGTGCATCGGGATGTGACCGGGCTGGATCGAGATCCACGACCTGGGCCTCCAACGGCGGCTCGTCATCGCGTTCGCTGCTGAGGAGCGGCTGCCCACCACGCTGTGCTTCGCGCTCTGCCCGCCGCGACACGGCCAGCAACGTCGCCCGACCGCCGCGATCGTACTCACGGGCTCCCTTGAGGTCCGGATGGTCCGCTCGGATCTGGGACCAGTCTGGCCGGCTCGACACCCTGTACCCGTAGCACTTCAGCATGTGGACGACGGCCGCGTAGTCGGGGACGCCCACCAACGAGCGCCGCTTGAAGGAGTACCTGTCCTTGACCGCCATGGACTCGACGCGGTTGGTGTTTCTGATCAGTTTGACAACACAGTCGTCGCCGGGAGCAACTCTCGTGTCGATGATGACATGTCGCGCACCCGTCGCCCGGATGCCCGCGAAGAGCTCGGTGTAGCGGAGCGTGTGGTAGAGGAACCCCAGCAGCATGACGACGTCGAACGACCCGACCCCTGCCGTGAGCGTGTCGTGGGCGTCGCCCCGGATGAAGCGGAAGCGCTCGCGCTCGATCCCCTTGCTGATCATCGTTTTCCTGGCGTTGACCACGAGGTAGCGACGGCCCTCGATGCCCGTGACATGGGCTGCCCCGGCCTGGAGCGCGGCGAAGGACCAACGTCCGTCGTGGCTCGCGATATCGAGGACGCGAGCTCCCCGCAAGACGTCTGCATGCTCTCGGATGATGCCGAGATGCCGCAGGTTGAGGCGACTTCTGCTGCTCGCTGTGTCGCTGGTCTCGAGAAACTCTGGGTGCTCGTCAAAGAACAGGCTCATCAACACTCCGGGTATCGTTCCGGGCCCCCGATCGGACCGGCGGGCTCTTCGTCAGTGCTCGGCGTGGCCGCTTCGCAACCTCGGCAACGGCATCTCCTCACTGCTTTCGGATCACTCGAGGCGTACGTGGGCCAGCCTGTCATCCGACGGCACCGAAGTGCCAGCGCGGCACGCCGACAGGGAGCGTCAACCAGCGCAGCCTCCTCGCCGTCGAACCCTCAGCAGTGCTCGCAGAAGCGGAGGTGAGGCGGCCCCCTCAAGCCGTCTCACCTCCGCTTGTGGTGCCGGAGCCTGTTGCGAATGCCGCCGGCGGGTTACTCGCTCGTCTCTGCGTGCAGCATCGGGTCCCACAGGTACACCGCACCGGTGCTCGTACCGCTCGCGACGTCGGAGATCGTGACGCGAAGGCTGTGGTGGCCAGGGCCGATGTGGCGGCAGTAGTTCTGCGCGAACGTGCCGTAGCCCTGGGCGTAGATCGGGCTGCCGTTGTTGAGGTCGGACGGAGCCATCGGGATGCCGTCCAGGAGCACCTTCACCTTGCCCTGCGAGCTGTTGGAGTCCAGGTAGTCCTGGGCGGTGAAGCTCACGCTCAGCACGTCTTTGCCGTGCCGAGGTCCGTTCACCCGGAACAGGGTGCCCGGGACGATGGTGGGGCCGTTGTTGCTGCTCGCGGAGATGGTGTCGTGGACGCCACCGTTGTACGTGGCCTTCTGGGCGCCGCCGACGCAGCTCACCTCGTTGCCGGTCTTCATGGCTCGTCCGAACGGTGCCTTCGAGTCGTGGTGCGACCCGGCGGCATCCGCCTGGAGCGTACTGGCGCTCAGCCCACCGGCCACCAGGGCGGCGGATGCAAGAACGGGCGCGGTCATGATCAATGTCTTCTTGAACACGGGGACCTCCTCAAGTCTCGATTTCCGTGTCTTCGAGCGCTAAGGACGCCACGGGGCGGACGCTGATACCGGCTCGATGCGACGTATCACGAGAGCGGCGGGGACCTCTTCACCTGGCCCGGTCGACTACTTCTGGGGCTCGACATGCGACGCAGAGTGACTAGGATTCCTCACCTCGGACGTGATCAGCCCAGTCACGGACGCGCAGGTATCACCGGCGGGAGGAGCGCCTCCTGAGGTCTGTGCAGTCCACAGGGATCAGCAAACCGAAGGGTCCGCTCGTGAGCCTGCACGACGCTCGTGACGCAACCGCCGGGATGTCTGTGTGGGACTCGTCGGCGGAGCACTTCCGTCGCTGGCGGGCCGGTGACCACACCGGTCTGGACGACCTCGTCCGCTCCCTGACGCCGGTGCTCTGGCACGTGGTCAGGTCCTACGGGCTCGCCGCCGAGGCGGCCGAGGACGTCGTCCAGACCGCCTGGCTGACCCTGGTACGCCGTCATGAGTCCATCAGCGACCCGCAGGCAGTGGCCGCCTGGCTCACCACGACCGCTCGACGTGAGGCCTGGCGGGTCTCGAAGACCGCCACGAAGTCGTTGGTGCTGGGCGAGGAGGTCATCGAGGCGCGGATGCCGCACGCGGCCACGGCCGAGGCGCAGGTGCTGGCCGACGACGACCAGGAGCGGCTCTGGCAGCGCGTCCAGGAGCTGTCGCCGCGGTGCCAGCGACTGCTCCGCATCATCGCGTTCGACGACCGCCCCGACTACGCGGGCATCGCTGACGAGCTCGGCATGCCGATCGGCAGCATCGGCCCGACCAGGGGCCGCTGCCTCGCGAAGCTCAAGGCGCTCCTGACTGAGGGAGAAGACGATGACTGACCGCGACCCAGTGCTCGTCGACCTGGCCGCCATGTGGCGAGCCGTCGACCCGGTGCCACCCACCCTTGTCGACAAGGTGCTCGTGGCCGTCGAGACCGAGAACCTGGACGCCGAGTACGAGCTCCTCCACCTCGTGGAGCGCAGCCGCGACCTTGCCGGCGCCCGTAGCGCCGGAGAAGCCGTCACGATCTCGTTCTCCACCGGAGCGTTCTCGCTGCTTTTGCGGGTCAGCGAGGTCAGCGGCGGGCAGCGCCGCGTCGACGGCTGGGTGAGCCCGCCGCAGCCGATGCAGGTCACGGCCATCCAGCCGGAGCGTTCGGTGTCCGCTGTCGTGGACGCGCTCGGACGCTTCGAGATAGCGCGCCTGCCCAGCGGCCTAACCCGTTTCTGGCTCGTGTCCGAGGACGGGTCCGACTCGGCGGAGCAGTCATTCGCGACGCCGACATTCGAGCTGTAGAAGGGATTCCTCCGTGGTAGACCAAGCGGCACCGAGCGCACCTGCCGAGCGTGGTGGCAGAGCGCGCCGCCGTTCCCTGGCGTACCGACGGGCCGACCGGGACCCGTCGTACCCGCCCGACCACGTGCTCGCCGAAGTCGACGGGCGTGTGCTCGACCCCGGTACGGCACTGACGGTCGACGGGATCGTCCCCCGCTCCACCGTGTATGTAGGCCCCCGGCTGGTGATCTCCGCGGATCGGGACCGCGACGAGGTCCTGGGGCTGCTGCGCGACGCCGCGAGGCCGCTCGGATGGAGGATCGACCTCGACCGCTCCTACCCGGAGTCCCGCGTGCAGGGCCGCACCACCGGTGGCCGGGCGTTGGGTCTGTCACGCTGCATCATCCGGGTCGAGTCGTCGGGTGCCGCCCTCGCACCCGACGGCTGGGTGCTGCTGCAGCAGGCCCGGGGGGCGCACGGCAAGTCGGCCCTCCGGGGGGTCGGGCTCGACCACGTCCTGTTCGTGGCGCCGCGGGCGAAGCGACCGTTCCACGAGTCCAACCCCGTGCCCAGCTCGACGGAGTTCCTGGGCGTCCCCGTCGACTCGTACGGGACGCCTGGCTACGGCGGACGACAACCGGTCGCGTACGTCGGTCCGCCACCTCACCGCCGTCCCGACAGCGATTTCGTGGCGCGGCGCAGGCCCATCGTCGCCATCCTCGACACGGGGTGCGGTGAGCACGAGTGGCTGGACGACATCGTCGACACCTCCGTCGGGCTCAAGGTCGGCGACACCACCCTCGACATCGGCTACACCGACGCGGCGACCGACCCAGAGGTGGGTGGGGACTACGTCGGCCCACTCGACGGCGGCATCGACGAGCTGGCAGGTCACGGCACTTTCATCGCCGGCCTGGTCCACCAGGCCTGCCCGGACGCCGACATCGTCGCGTGGCGCGCGGTGAACTCCAGTGGACCGATCGTCGAGTCCGACTGGACCGACGCTCTCGCCCGGATCGTCGAGCTGGTCCGACGGCACGCCGAGGGCGAGCCCGACGGGATGCCGGTCGATGTGCTCAACCTCTCGAGCGGCTACTACCACGAGACGCCGGGCGACGAGGAGCTGTACGACCCGACCATCCGGAGCCTGCTCGAGACGCTCGGGCGCTGCGGCACGGTCGTGGTGTGCTCCGCGGGCAACGACGCGACCGCCCGCCCGCTCTACCCCGCCGCCTTCGCGCCGTGGGACGACGCGCCGGCCGGTCCACCCGCCGATGCGCTCCCGGTCCTGTCCGTGGGCGCCTACAACCCGAACGCAACGGTCGCCCTCTTCAGCAATACCGGACCCTGGGTGCGGTGTTACGAGCCGGGTGCGGCGGTGCTGAGCACGATGCCGAAGTTCCAGGGCGGTCTCCAGCCGAGCGCCCGGACGACCGCCTACAAGCTGGTCCGCGAGTCGGTCGACCTCGACGACTTCACGAGCGGGTTCGCCCTGTGGAGTGGCACGTCGTTCGCCGCTCCGATGCTCGCGGGCAAGGTGGCGGCGGCGCTCGTCGACTCCATGCCCGCGCCGGGGACGGTCGAGGACCGGGCCGCGGCGGTTGCCCGGGGCTGGTCGGCGGTAGAGGAGATTAGCCCGGTCAGGCCACAATGAGTACGTGCTGACGGCCGCCGAGCTACATCAGCAGGGCTTGCTCGCGAGCAACGCCGGCAGGCACAAGCGCGCGCGGGGCCTGTTCGACGCGGCGCTGGAGCGCTGCGACGACGACGAGACCCGGGCGCGGATCCTGTTGAGCCTCGCCCATGTGGCGTCGGAGCTCGGCAGCCGGCAGGAGGGTCTCGAGCTGTGCGACCAGGCGCTCGCCGTCGGTGCGGTACCGCCCGACCTCGTCGGGCTGGTGCAGTCACAACGCGGGCTCCTGCTCATGCGGGCGGGTGCGGGTGATGAGGCGCTCGCCGCGTTCGCCGAGGCCCTGCGTCTGTTGCCCGCGGCTCCCCAGGCGCGGTGCCGGGTCCACCTGAATCGCGGGAACGTGTACCTGCAGCGTGGCGACGCGGTCCGCGCGAGGCGGGACTTCGAGCGGGCGTCGGCCTGCGCCGAGGAGTCCGGTGACCACGTCCAGCAGGCGCGGATCGCTCACAACATCGGCTACACGCACCTGCTGACGGGTGACCTGATCATGGCGCTGCGGATGATGGACGCCGCTCGTACGGTGCTGGTTCCGCTGTCGCGGGTGTCCGAGGCGGTCTGCGAGCAGGACCGGGCGGAGGTCCTCTCGGCGCTCGGTATGGTTTCCGACGCCGAGGCGTCGCTGCAGGCGGCCGCGCGGGCCTTCGGCTCGCGTGGACTGAGCCAGCAGCAGGGCGAGGCGGAGTTCATCCTCGCCAAGCTGCTGCTGCTCGACCGGCCCGCCGACGCCGCAACGGTCGGTCGCCGGGCACGTCGCCGGTTCGAGCGGCGCGACAGCGTCGGCTGGGCGTTGCGCGCAGACGCGGTCGCGACGGCGGCGGAGCTCGCCTCCTCGCCGGGCGGCTCGCGGGTGCTGGAACGCGCGGATCGCCTCGCGACGCAGCTCCGCAGCGCCGGGCTGCGCACCGAGGCGTCGACCGTGCACCTGTACGCCGCGCGGGCCCTCGCGGAGCGCGGCCGCGTCGACCCTGCCTGCGCCGAGCTCGAACGGGCGAGGGTGAGCAACCGTTCGGCGCTGACCCTGAGGCTCCTGGCCCGCGAGGTGCAGGCGAGGGTCGCAAGGCGGAAAGGCAGACGTGCCGACGTCGTACACCATCTGCGGCGCGGCCTGTCCGAGCTGCACGAGTGGCAGTCGTCGTTCGGGAGCCTGGAGCTGCAGAGCTCGCTCGTCGGTCACGGGCGCGGCTTGGCGGTCCAGGGCCTGGAGTACGCGATCGACGACGGTCGGCCCGCGGTGGTGTTCGAGTGGTCGGAGCGGGCGCGGGCGCTGGCCGGCCGGGTGCCGCCGGTACGCCCTCCTGCCGACGCGGACGCCGCCGCCGATCTCACCCGACTGCGGCAGCTGCGGCTGATGATCGCGTCGGCCGGCTCGGACCCGCCGTCCGGTGTGGAGCGCGAGGCCAGCGAGCTCACCGAACGAGTCCGCCGGCGCGCCTGGTACGACTCAGGCTCCGGCCTGGTCACCGAGCCCTGCGAGCTCGACGCGCTCGTCGCCGAGCTGCAGCGGTCCGACGGCGCGCTGGTGGCGTACCTCGCCGTGAGCTCAGAGCTGCACGCGCTCGTGGTGGCCGGAGGACGGTCGAGCCTGGTCCCGCTCGGTCCGATGTCGGTGGTGCGCGCACTGCTCGACGGCATGCAGGCCGACCTCGACGTGGCGGCGAGCAGGCTCCCCGAGGTGTTGAGGGCCGCTGTCCATGCGTCGCTGCTGCGACGGCTTGACCTGCTCTCGTCCGCACTCGTCGCGCCGATCCGCCCGTCGCTGGGTGAGGGTCCGGTTGCCGTGGTGCCGGCCGGTTCCCTCGCCGCCGTCCCGTGGCCGTTGCTCGACGGGCTCGCGGGCCGGCCGCTCACCGTCCCGCGGTCGGCCTCGTCCTGGTTGAGCGCTCGTGCGTCGCGACCCAAGGCGACGACGGCCGGCTTCGTGGCGGGTCCGGGGGTCGCGCGGGCCGAGGAGGAGGTGACGCGGGCGGCCGCGCAGTGGGCGAGCTCGTGTGTGCTCTCGGGCAGCGGCGCCCTGGCGGTGGTGGTACGCGACCTCGCCGAGACCGTCGACGTCTTCCACGTGGCGGCGCACGGCCGTCATGCCGCCGAGAACCCGCTTTTCTCCGCCGTCGAGCTCGCCGACGGCCCGCTGTTCGGGTACGACATCGACCGGCTGAAGGCCATCCCCGCGACGGTCGTGCTCTCGGCGTGCGAAGTCGGACGGTCGTCGGTGCGGTGGGGGGAGGAGACGCTCGGCATGACCGTCGCCTGGCTGCACGCCGGGGCGCGGTGCGTCATCGCCTCACCCGCGAGTGTCAACGACGACGTGGCGTGCGAGGTGCTGGCGGCGACCCATGCCCTCCTCGCTGCTGGGGAGGCGCCCAGCAGCGCGCTGGCGTCCGCGACGCGTGCAGTGGGTTCGCATCCTCCAGCGCCGTTCATCTGCTTCGGCAGCGGCTGGTAGCGCCGAGAGGTCAGAGATGTCCGGTCGAGCGGGCGCAAATGCTGCGCCGAGCGGGCGGGAATGCTGCGCCGAGCGGGCGCAAATGCTCCGCCGAGGGGGCAGAGATGTCCGGTCGAGCGGCTGAGGATGTGCGGCTGAGCAGCCGGCTACGTCGCGGGCTCCACCGAAGACAGGGTCAGCGGGTGATCTGGGACATGTCCGCGACCACGTGACAGCGGTTGTTGCAGTCGGCGGATGGCCGGTGGCAGTGCACGATGATCCCCTTCGGCACCACAGCGGGCCAACATTCGTCGATCGTCGTGGCCATCGGGACCCCTTAGCTGAGGACGGCCGGTGTGTTCCCGGTTCGTACCAGACTAGACCTGGCCGACTACGCAACGAGAGGTTATCCACACGGAGCGTGTCGCCGGGAGGTCAAGGAGTACACCGAAGGCCTAGTACAGCCCCTTCGCCGAGGCTCGACGGCACCCCGCGGTCGCTAGGGTCGGGCCATGGAAACCCGGTCCGTGGACCCGGCCGACGTCGGCCGCTCGTTCGACATCCGTACCCGCTCCTTCGGCGTGGCGCCCGCGTCCAGCCGGCCCGGATGGGAGGAGCGGGCCCGCGCGGCCGGCGACGAGGGGCGAACCGTCGGGGTGTACGAGGGCCGGCTTCTCGTCGGTCGCGCGATGATCTGGCCCTTCCGGCAGTGGTGGGGCGGGCGAGCGCTGCCGATGGCCGGTATCGCCGGAGTAGTGGTCTCGCCGGAGTACCGTGGCCGCGGCGTCGGCACGGCTCTCATGCAGGGCATTCTCGAACGCTCGCGGGAGCTCGGCTATCCGCTATCGGTGCTGTACCCCGCAACCGTGCCCGTGTACCGAAGGCTGGGCTGGGAGGTCGCCGGATCCCAGTACCGCGTCACGATGGACACTCGGCTGCTTCGTGAGCTTCGCGGCGGACCTCGCACCGTTCGGGAGGCAGGCCCGGACGACGTGGGCAGCATGCTGGAGATCATGCGGCGTCAGTACACCCGGACACGGGCGAACGGCCCGAAGGACGACGACGAGGCAGAGCTCCGCGAGCAGCTCGCCGAGGAGTCTGTCCTGGCGTACATCTGCGACGACGGGTACGTCGTGTACGGCTGGGAGGGCGACGACCTCGCGGTGTACCAGCTACAGGCCGGCGACGCCGAGACCGCCCGCTCCCTCTGGTCGGTCGTCGGGTCGGGATCCTCGATCGCCAAGCATGTCTACGCCTACCTCGCACCCGACGACCCCGTCCACTGGCTGGTGCCCGACGTGGTGGCGCCGAGCGTCCATCAGAACCGCTGGATGCTCCGCTGCTGCGATGTCCGGGCGGCGGTGGAGGGCCGCGGGTACCCCCCGGCAACGACGGTCGACGTCGCACTCGAGATCGCCGACCCGCAGCTCTCGGGCAACGGCTTCACCGGGAGACTCCAGGTGTCCGACGGCGCAGGCCGTCTGGTTCCCGGTGCCGGGCGGGGTCCCGTCACCCGCATCGGCCCCAACGGTCTCGCCGCGCTGTACGCGGGCGCGTCCGCGAGCATGCTGGCCGCCGGGGGCCTCGTCTCCGGCGGGGACCGGGAGACCTACGCGCTGCTGGACTCGGCGTTCTCGGGGCGTCCCGCCTATCTGCTCGAGTACTTCTGAGCGGTCGCCAAGCTCGGGGCCGCCGGGCGCGTGTTACACGTGAGACTGCTGTGGCTATCGCGTAGCGTCGCAGCATGGCGACCCGTACGTCCTCCTCGTCACGGTCGCGCAGCGCCAGCGGCAGCTCTCGATCCGGCTCGCGGGGCAGCTCCGCGAAGCGGTCCTCGAGCGCGCGGAGACGTCCGTCGGGCAGTTCGCGAGCCCGCAGTGCCAGCGCTCGGCGCACCGGGCCGGGTCCGGTCGTCCGCTTCATCGGCGGGATCGGACGGGCACTCCGCGCGATCTGGCTGGCCGTGGCGCACCTGCTCGGCGCGGTGGTGCGGCGGGTAGGGACGGTTGCCCGCGACCTCGACCCGGAGCATCGCCGCGACGGGCTCGGCCTGGCGTTCCTCGGCCTCGCCATCGTGATCGCCGCCGCGGTCTGGTGGCAGCTCCCGGGCGGTGTCGGTGACGGCATCCGTACGGTGGTCGAGGGGTCGGTCGGGATCGCGGCGTACGCCGTACCGATCCTGCTCGTCGGGGCTGCCTGGCGGACGATGCGCAAGCCGGAGCTCAATGGCCCGGCCGGTCGTCCGGTCGTCGGCTGGACCGCGATCGGTCTCGGAGTGCTCGGCCTCATCCACATCTCCCACGGCCTCCCGCGGCCTGGCGGCGGGCAGGACGCGATGCGGGCGGCCGGGGGAGCGGTCGGCTACGTCGGCTCGGCGATGATCGCCGACCTGTTCCACAGCACCGTTGTCGCCATCCCGCTCCTGGTGCTGCTGTCGCTCTTCGGCCTCCTCGTGGTGACCGCGACCCCGGTGTACAAGGTCCCGAGCCGGCTTGCTGCGCTGCGTGACAAACTGCTGGGCCGTACGGCGTCGCAGGCCGGTGAGGCCACCGGTACCCTCGACTCGCCGCCACCGTTGGAGCCCCTCAACCGCGGGAGGCGCAGGCGCCGGGTCGGTGCCGCAACGGACCTCGGACCGCCCGACGAGGCCACCGACGCCGACGTGCTCGAGGGCCGGGAGTTCGCGTCGCGGCACACCGGGACGGAGTCGACCGTCGAGGACGGCCCGGGCGAGGCGCCGCCGCACACCCCACTGCCCCAGCGCGTGGAGCAGCTGAGCCTGTCCGGGGACATTTCGTACAGCCTGCCCGGCAACGAGGTGCTCAAGCCGGGCAGTGCCCACAAGGCTCGTTCGACGGCGTCCGACGCGATCGTCGACCGGCTGACCGAGGTGCTCGACCAGTTCGGGATCGACGCCCAGATCACGGGCTACACGCGCGGGCCGACCGTCACCCGGTACGAGGTCGAGCTCGGGCCCGCGGTGAAGGTCGAGAAGGTGACCGCGCTGAGCCGCAACATCTCGTACGCCGTCGCCAGCGCCGACGTCCGCATCCTGTCCCCGATACCGGGGAAGTCGGCGATCGGGGTGGAGATCCCCAACATCGACGCCGAGATCGTGTCCCTGGGTGACGTGCTGCGCTCGGGGTCCGCCCGCAACTCACACCACCCGATGGTGGTCGCGCTGGGGAAGGACGTGGAGGGGGGTTTCGTCGTCGCCAACCTCGCCCGGATGCCGCATTTGCTCGTCGCCGGTGCCACCGGCTCGGGCAAGTCGAGCTTCATCAACTCGATGGTGTGCTCACTGCTCATGCGGTCGACCCCCGACGACGTGCGGATGATCATGGTCGATCCGAAGCGCGTCGAGCTCACGGCCTACGAGGGGATCCCGCACCTCATCACCCCGATCATCACGAGCCCCAAGAAGGCCGCCGAGGCACTGCAGTGGGTGGTCCGCGAGATGGACCAGCGCTACGACGACCTGGCGCACTTCGGCTTCCGCCACATCGACGACTTCAACCGGGCGGTGCGCGCGGGAGCGGTCACGCCGCCGCCGGGCAGCGAGCGCGTACTCACGGCGTACCCGTACCTCGTCATCGTCGTCGACGAGCTCGCAGATCTCATGATGGTCGCACCCCGCGACGTCGAGGACTCCGTCGTCCGCATCACCCAGCTCGCGCGGGCCGCCGGCATCCATCTGGTGCTCGCGACGCAGCGGCCGTCGGTCGACGTCGTCACCGGGCTGATCAAGGCGAACGTCCCGAGCCGGCTCGCGTTCGCCACGTCGTCCCTGGCCGACAGCCGGGTCATCCTCGACCAGCCGGGTGCGGAGAAGCTCGTCGGCAAGGGCGACGCCCTCTTCCTGCCCATGGGCGCGAGCAAGCCGGCCCGTGTACAGGGCGCGTGGGTGACCGAGGAGGAGATCAGAAAGGTCGTCGCCCACTGCAAGAAGCAGCTCCAGCCGACGTACCGCGACGACGTCACGGTCCCGCAGCAGGCCAAGCGGGAGATCGACGAGGACATCGGCGGTGACCTCGACCTGGTTTGCCAGGCGGTAGAGCTGGTGGTTTCCACCCAGTTCGGCTCGACGTCGATGCTCCAGCGCAAGCTCAGGGTCGGCTTCGCCAAGGCCGGCCGCCTCATGGACATCCTCGAGAGCCGGGGGATCGTCGGCCCATCCGAGGGCTCGAAGGCCCGCGATGTGCTCATCAAGCCCGACGACCTCGATGACGTGATCGCAACACTGCAAGGGGAATGATGGCCGACTCGCCCGATGTACTGGTCCGCAGGCGCACCTCGCTGCTGGTGGTCCTGCTCGCTGCCTCCACGGGGCTGGCGGCTGGGTATGTCTGGCGGTTCTCTGCTTCGAGCCGTCTGCTCGACCTGGTCGTAGGACTCGTCCTCGCCGTCATCGCGCTGTGTCACGCGTACGCCTGGGTGGACTCGCGTACGCCGCTGTTCGTGGCCGACAGTACGGGGGTACGCATCCGGCTGGGTCGGGACTGGACCGGCATTCCGTGGGACCGGGTCGAGTCGGTCGAGGTCGAGGCCCGCGGTCGGGTAAAGGACGGCCGGGTGGCGGTGCTGACCGCGGATTCAGGTGCCCTGTTGGCGAAGGCCGGCCGTCGGTCACGGTGGGCGGCCGCGCTCAACCGGCGGCTGTACGGAGCAGCACTGGTGGCGCCGTACGGGTTGGCGACGACCGAGTCCGTACCGGACATCGCGGCCGCCATGGAGCGGCTCGCGCGGGGGCGGGCCGCTGTCGTGGTCCTCGGCTCACGGACCGGGTCCGACTCGGCCGAGGACGAGGCGTCGGCGGTTGTACCCATCAGTGCTGACGGCGATGTCGGCGACCACGACTTCGACGCGGGTCTGGACTTCGACACGGTCACCAACGACGACGGCGGTGAGGCGTCGGCCGATGAGGAGGTCGCCGAGACTGCGCCGGCGCTTGTCGACGTCGAAGGGCGGGCGGCCGCTGCGCCGCCCGACCCCACCCCGGCAGTACCCGATCCCCGTCGGGCTCGGGCGCCGCGGCGCAAGGTGTGGGCGGCGCGCTCGTCGAGGTCGGCGGCCGGTCCGTCGCCGGTGGTGTCCATCCCGCGTATGGCACGGCGCGAGGAGCGCACCCTCGACGCACGGCCGGCGGCGGCGAGCTTCGGGGCGCTTGCCCTGTCGGAGCCCAGCAACGCCGCGGCTGAGCAACTGCCCGAGATCGAGGAGCTCCGCCGCCGTGTCGAAGGCGAGGCGGTCATCCCTGAGCAGGCGACGGGAGACAACGACCTGGTGTCGGGCAACGTCTCGCTGATCATCGACGCCACCACCGACTTGTCCGCGCGGGCCATGCAGCGCGTCAGGGAGTTCCAGCCCACCCTCCCCGCGCAGAGCACCCCGACCGATGGGGACCAGGCGGGCCAGCCGCCCATGGGTACGGTGATCGGCGCAGAGCTGGCCCACGCCCGGGAGACCCTCGGGCTGAGTGTGGACGAGCTCGCCGACCGTACGAGGATCCGGCCGTCGGTCATCGAGTCGATCGAGCGCGACGACTTCTCCCCGTGTGGTGGGGACTTCTACGCCAAGGGGCATCTGCGGATGCTCTGCCGCGTGCTGGGCGTCGAGGCGGCCCCTCTCCTCGGTGCCTACGACGCGAGCTTCGCCACCACCCCCATCAAGGCGCGGGACGTGTTCGAGGCCGAGCTGTCGAGCGGCTCGTCCGGACTCGTCCGTGGTGGCGCCTCGGGCGCGAATTGGGGCGTGCTTGTCGCCGTGGTCGTCGTCCTGCTGGTGACCTGGGGTGCTGCCCGGGTGTTCTCCGGCCCTGGGGACCAGTCGCAGACGAACGCGGCGGCAACGGGGAGTCGGGGGGCCGTGACGCCGAAGGTTGCGTCACCGCCCGTCGTGCCGCCGGAGACACACGTCGAGGTGACTGTCTCGGGTGGCCACTCTCGGGTTGTCGTACGCGACGGGTCGATGCACGTGCTTTTCAGCCGCGTGCTGACGGACGGCACGGTACGACACTTCCACGGCTCGGGACCGTTGCGGATACATGCCGCCGACGCGGGAGTCGTCTCGCTCAGCGTGTACGGCCGAAGCCTCGGCGTCCTCGGTCCCGCCGGATCGCCGGCACACCGCATCATCCCGGCGCCTCACGCACACACGCGCTGACCCCTGCCGCCCGCGCACGTAGTCAGCCATCGGACCCTCGTCGCTGAGGTACGGCTACCTCCCGATATCGAGTGGGTAGAAATGCATGCTCGAGTGGGTAGCTCTGTCCCCCTTCGACTGGGCGCAAATGTCGCTTCGAGCGGGCGCATATGTCGCGTCGACTGGGCGCGTATGCACCTTCGAGTGGGCGCGTATGCATCGTCGAGTGGGCGGATATGTGTCTCGCGTGCATGGTGTGGTCCGTTCGCTGCGCCGGCTGACGCCAACATCTGCGCCTGTTCGAGCGAGCATTTGCGCCCGCTCGACCAGACATTTGCGCCCGCTCGACCAGACGTTTGCGCCCGCTCGACCAGACATTTGCGCCCGCTCGACGGGGAATGTGGGGGGCGATCGTGGGTACGTCGCAGGGGCTGCCCCGACGGGGGCCACGACTCGGGAGAGGACACTGCCTTGAGCACGACATCGGACACCATCGACACGGCCGTTCGGCCACTGGCTGTCGTCACCGGAGCCTCGAGCGGGATCGGGCGGGAGCTCGCTCGGCAGTTCGCAGACAACGGCTTCGATCTGGTCTTGGCGGCAGAGGACGAGGAGCTGGCGCAGGTTGCCGTCGACCTCGAGCGGGCCGGGGCCGAGGTACGGGCCGAGCAGGTCGACCTCGCCACCCGTGAGGGCGTCGAACGTCTCGCTGCTGCGATCGCCGCGACCGACCGCCCGGTGGCTGCCGCGGCGCTCAACGCAGGCGTCGGTGTGTCGGGGCGCTTCGACGAGATCGATCTGGCCGACGACCTCCGGCTGATGGAGCTCAACGTCGTGTCGACGGTTCACCTGGCCAAGCGGCTGGTTCCGGCCATGGTGCAGCGCGGCGAGGGACGGCTCCTCTTCACCGCGTCGGTGGCGGCGACCATGCCCGGCCCGTACTACGCGACGTACGCCGCGTCCAAGTCGTTTGTGCACTCGTTCGCCGAGGCCATCCGCCATGAGCTGAAGGACACCGGTGTCACCGTCACCTCGCTCATGCCAGGCCCGACCGACACGGAGTTCTTCGACCGGGCCGGTATGCAGGACACCAAGGTCGACAGCGGCAAGAAGGACGACCCGGCTGATGTCGCCCGGGACGGCTTCGAAGCCCTGATGGCGGGCAAGGACCACGTGGTCGCAGGGTCGGCGATGAACCGCGCGCAGACCGCCGCCAGCACGATCCTCCCGGACCCGATCAAAGCGCGGGTACACGCTTCGATGACCGAGCCGGGGTCGGGAGACTCGTAACGCGCAGGACTGATGCGCTTCGAGGTCGGTAGGGAACCCAGTGCGGGCCGTCGGCCAGACGGCATACTGGTGGGACCTTATGACGACCCTGAAGCGTGCACTCGCCACGACTGCCCCAGCGAGCATCGCTGCTTCCGTAGGACCTGCCGACAGCAGAACACCTGGGTCGGACACCCAGCCGACCGTCGCACTGGTGACGCTGGGATGTGCTCGCAACGACGTCGACTCCGAGGAGCTGGCCGCCCGGTTGGACGAGGGCGGCTTCGCGCTCGTCGAGGCTGCCGAGTCGGCTGACCTTGTCGTCGTGAACACGTGCGGTTTCGTCGAGGCTGCCAAGAAGGACTCGGTCGACGCCCTCCTGGAGGCCGCAGACCTGAAGACCGGCGGCCGGACGCGCGCCGTCGTGGCCGTCGGGTGCCTCGCGGAGCGGTATGGGCGCGAGCTGGCCGAGTCTCTCCCGGAGGCCGATGCCATCCTCGGCTTCGACGACTATCCGGACATCTCGGCGAGGCTGAGGAGCATCCTCGCCGGGGAACGGCATGAGGCGCATGTGCCTGTCGACCGCCGTGTCCTACTGCCGATCAGCCCGGTTGAGCGCGCCGCCGCCGCCGTGTCGGTACCGGGGCACGGCCAGTCGGCACCCGACCTCCCGGCCGAGCTCGCGCCGGCCAGTGGACCGCGGGCGGTACGCCGGCGGCTCGGCTCGGGTCCGCTCGCGCCGCTCAAGATCGCCTCCGGATGCGACCGGCGTTGCGCCTTCTGCGCCATCCCGAGCTTTCGCGGGTCGTTCGTGTCGCGGCCGCCGACAGACATCCTCGACGAGGCGCGTTGGCTCGCCGGCCACGCGGTCCGCGAGCTGCTGCTGGTGAGCGAGAACTCGACGTCGTACGGCAAGGACCTCGGCGACCTGCGGCTGCTGGAGTCGCTGCTGCCGGCCCTGTCGGAGGTCGAGGGCATCTCGCGGGTACGGGTGTCGTACCTGCAGCCGGCGGAGACCCGCCCGACCCTGGTCGAGGCGATCGCCTCGACCGTCGGTGTGGCGCGCTACTTCGACCTCTCGTTCCAGCACGCATCGGCGGGCGTACTGCGCCGGATGCGCCGGTTCGGCGATGGCGAGCGCTTCTTGGGGCTCCTCGAGCAGATCCGCTCCGCGAGCCCGTATGCCGGGGCCAGGAGCAACTTCATCGTCGGCTTTCCGGGAGAGACCGACGCCGACGTCGAGCAGCTCTGCGCCTTCCTGGAGGCGGCCCGGCTGGACGCCGTCGGGATCTTCGGGTACTCCGACGAGGACGGCACGGAGGGGACCTCGCTGCCGGGACACCTCGATGACGACGAGATAGCGGCTCGGGTACGGCACGTCTCCCGCCTCGCCGAGGAGCTCACCGCACAGCGGGCCGAGGACCGGATCGGCGAGCGGGTCGACGTCCTGCTCGAGCGGCTCGAGGACTCGGCCGCGGAGGGGAGGGCCGACTGCCAGGGCCCCGACGTGGACGGCTCGACCACGCTCACGGCGCTCCCGACGGGTGCCGCGGTCGGCGACATCGTCACCGCACGTGTGGTTGCCAGCTCGGGTGTCGACCTGATCGCCACCCCCGTCGGGTCATAGGTTGTCGCACATGCCGACGCCCCTCACCAAGCCGAACAACTGGAACCTGCCGAACGGCTTGACGACGCTGCGCATCGTGCTCGTTCCGCTGTTCGGCTGGGTGCTCCTCATGGACGGCGGCCAGAGCTCCGGCCTGCGGATCTGGGCGTTCGTCGTGTTCCTGGTGGCGATCCTGACCGACCGGATCGACGGCGACATCGCGCGCCGGCGCAACCTGGTCACCGACTTCGGCAAGCTGATGGACCCTATCGCGGACAAGGCTCTGACGGGCATGGCGTTCGTGGGGCTGTCGATCATCGGCGAGCTGTGGTGGTGGGTCACGATCGTCGTGCTCGGCCGAGAGTGGGGTATCACCCTGCTGCGGTTCTGGGTCATCCGTTACGGCGTGATGCCGGCCAGCCGCGGCGGCAAGCTCAAGACCACGCTTCAGGCGGTCGCCCTCTGCGGGCTGATCCTGCCGTTGCGCGAACTCCACGGCGGATGGCACCCGATCGGGCAGGGGCTGTGGTGGGTCGCCGTCGTGCTGATGGTCGCCGCGGTCGTCACCACGCTCGTGACTGGGGTCGAGTACGTGCGCGATGCGGTCAGGCTGCGCCGCGACGGACAAGCCGCCGCCTCGGCGTCCTCGTGACCTCGTCGGCCCAGCACTGCCTCGCCGAGCTGCAGACCCGAGGTCAGACGCTCGCGACGGCCGAATCGCTGACCTGTGGGCTGATCGCGGCCACGTTGGCCGGCGTGCCGGGTGCGTCGGCGGTGCTTCGGGGAGGACTTGCGGCGTACGCGACGGACGTCAAGACGAGCGTGCTCGGGGTGGATGCCGCCCTCGTCGACCGGTACGGCGTCATCTCACGTCAGTGCGCCGAGGCCATGGCGGCCCGCGCGGCGACCATGTTCGGGAGCGACTGGGCCGTCGCGTCAACCGGTGTGGCCGGCCCGGACTCACAGGAGGGTCACGAGGTCGGCACGGTGTTCGTCTCAGTCGCCGGACCGGGCGTCGCTCGCAGCGCCGCACTCGCGCTCAGCGGCGAGCGCAACTCCATCCGCGCCGCAACGGTCGACGCGGCTCTTGCGCTGCTCGAGGCGGCTCTGGACGCGGCACCGGGGCGACGGGGGAAGGATCGCGACGGGGGTGGCGTTGACTGAAGCAGGTGTGCCACAGCAGCAGACGGGTAACCTTAGAGAACCATCACTTTGGAGCACCACCACGGCACCAGACCCGCAGAACGAAGGGAGACTCATGATCCTGTTCCGGCGGCTGCTAGGAGACGTGCTCCGTGAGCACCGACGGTCACAGGGACGTACCCTTCGCGATGTCTCCGCGGGGGCCCGAGTAAGCCTCGGGTACGTCTCCGAGATCGAGCGCGGTCAGAAGGAAGCCTCCTCCGAATGCCTGGCGGCGATCTGCGCGGCGCTGAACGTCCCGCTGTCGGTGGTCATGGCCGAGGTCAGCGACGAGCTGGCCCGCGAAGAGGCCTCGATGGCCGCCCTCACGTCGCTGCGCCTCCCGAGTCGACGTCACCACGCACAGGCCGACGTCACGAACGTCGCTGCCTGACCGTCGGGGCGGGTACCTCCGGCTGGCATCGAGGGCACCAGAAGCTCTCACGCGCGCGGTCCTGATCCTGGCGAGCGTCCGCTCGCCGTTCGAGATCGGCCGTCGACACGAACACGTCGCGACGGATCTTCGTGCCGCACCTGCGACACGGCAACCCCCGCCGTCCGTACACCCACAGCTCCCTGCCGCGGCGCAGGTCACCGGTCGTCGACTGGGTCGACCGAGCCTTGTTGGCCTCGAGCAGCTGCTGGGCCCGTTGCACCAGCCGCGGGAGCGTGTCGATCTGCGCGACCGGTGAGTTGGGGTGCACGCCCATCAGGAAGCACACCTCGGCCTTGTACATGTTGCCGATTCCTGCCAGGTTGCGTTGGTCGAGCAGTGCCTCGCCGACCGGGATGTCGCCACGTGAGCGCAGCCGACGCAGCGCCTCGTCGAGGGACCAGTCGCCGCCCAGCAGGTCGGGTCCCAGGTGGCCGACGACCTCGTCCTCGGCCGCACGACTCACCACCTCGACCCGGCCGAGCCGGAAACCGACCGCCTGCCGATCCGCTGTGGCGAGCACGACCCGCGCCTGGAACGCCGGCGACCGCCACGCGGCGCCGAGCCGGTAGATGTGCCAGGACCCCTCCATCTTCAGGTGGGAGTGGATGGTCACGTCCTCGACGCGGGTCAGCAGGTGCTTGCCGCGGCTGACGGTCTCGGTGACCCGGCGGCCGCGCAGATCCACCTCGGCCCACTCCGGGACCCTGAAGTCGCTCACCGTCAGCGCCTCGCCGCTCAGTGCTTCGTCGAGCCGCCGGGCCGTCAACCAGACGGTGTCGCCCTCGGGCATCGATCCTCCTCGCGCGATCCGCCGCTCGCCGCCGGACGGCCGGCGCAGTCAGCGACGCAACGGTAGAGCGCGCTCGCCGCAGGGCAGCCGACGCGGTCAGCGACGCAACCGTAGACCACGAGGTGTCGCATAGAAGCCGGCCGCTTCAAGGGCGGCCGACAGCGGCGAGCCGAGGATGTGCTCGCCGTCGGCGCGCTCGACCGTGAGCTTGCCGAGGGCGCCGTCGCGCACGGCCAGGGCCAGCGCGTCGACGGCAGGCTGGATCTCGTCGTGCTCCTGGGTGAAGCTGAGCAGGGTCCGACCGCCGCGTTCGACGTAGAGGGCCAGAGCTCCGTCGACCATCACGACGATCGCCCCCGCCTTGCGTCCGGGCCGATGCCCCGCGCTGGCGGCGTCGACGGCTCGGTCGGGCCACGGCAACGCTGCACCGAAGGGGTTCGCCGGGTCGGTCGCTGCGAGGACCAGCGTCTGCCGCCCCTGCCGCCCGGACCCCTCCGCGTCCGAGGCGACGGAACGAAGCCGGTCGACCGCGCCCGTCACCCCGAACTGGGCGGCGCCCAGCTTGTCCACGAAGTATCCGCGTCGGCAGCGGCCGGCCTCCTCGAACGCCGACAGCACCCGGTACACCGCGGCGAACCCGCCGGGGGTGTGCTCGCTGAGCACGGCTCCGCGGGTGACCACGCCGTGCCGCTCCAGGAGCCCTTCCGCGGCCGCATGAGCACGCCGGGTGGGATCGTCGTCGCGCGGAGGTGTCAACGACCAGCGCCCAGCGGTGCTCGGCGGTCCGGTCCGTGCCGGCATGGCCGGCCGCCGCATCCCGCCCCGCAGTGGCGCCGCCCGTGCCCCGAGCCGCGCCCGCGGTGCACTCTGTCGCGGGCGGTGGGTGCCGCGGCCGTGCAGGTGCGCCCGCAGCGGCGCGATCGTGTCGTTGGTCACGTGGCCGGCCCAGACCAGGTCCCACAGCGCCGACGTCAGCTGTTCGTCGTTCGTCGACGACACCGCGTCGGAGAGCTGCCGGAAGAAGTAGCCGCCACCGCCCGACAGCACCCGGAGCAGGTCGTCATGCAGTTCCAACAGCTCGACGTCGCCGACGTCGGGCAGCGTCAACGCCGCCGTGTCCGCGGTGTGAAGCGACACCCAGCCGTCGGTGCCCGGCAGAGAGCCGGCGCCCGCCCAGATCACCTCGCCCGCCGAGGTCAGCTCGTCGAGCATCGACGGGGAGTATCCGACGAGCCGGCTACCGAGGACGAACGGCTCGAGCGCGGAGGCAGGCACGGCGCAGCCGGCGAGCTGCTCGACGACGGCGAGCACACCGTCGACGCCTCGGAGCTTGCTGCCGACGTTCTGCCACTGGGGCAGGAAACGTCCGAGCGCCGCCGGTGACACCGGCTCGACCTCCTTGCGGGCCGCTGCCAGCGATCGCCTGCGGAGCCGGCGCAGCACCTCCGCGTCGCACCATTCGGTGCCGCGTGCGCCCGGCCGGAACTCGCCCTCGGCGACCCGGCCATGGGCAACGAGCCGCTTCAGTGCGTCGTGCGCGATCGCGGTACCGAGCCCGAACCGGCCGGCCACGTCAGCGGTGGTGAACGGGCCGTGAGTGCGGGCGTAGCGCGACAGCAGGTCGCCCAAGGGGTCGGCCACCGGCTCGGTGAAGGCGTCGGGGACGCCGATCGGCACCGGCACGCCGAGCGCGTCACGCAGGCGTCCGACATCTTCGACGGCGGCGTAGTACTCCGAGCCGGCGATCCGTACCGTCACCAGGCGGCGGGCAGCCTGCAGCTGGTCGAGCCACGCGGCGACGTCGGAGCCGGGCAACGAGCGCTGCCGGATCTCGGCGACGTCGAGCGGGCCGAGCAGTCGGACGAGGTCTGCGAGACCCTCGGCGTCGCGAGAGAGGCGGTCGGGGGTGAGGCGCTGCAGCTGCAGCTCGGTGTCGTCGACGACGTCGGGATCGAGCAGGTCGCGCAGCTCGGTGCGCCCGAGCAGCTCGCCCAGCAGCGCCGGGTCGAGGGCCAGGGCGGCCGCCTTCCGCTCGGCCAAGGGCGAGTCCCCCTCGTAGACGAAGGCGGCGACGTAGCCGAACAACAGTGAGCGAGCGAAGGCGCTCGGGGTCGCCGTCTGCACCTCGACCACGCGGATGCGGCGCGTCTCGATGTCACGCATGAGCTCGACCAGCGCGGGCACGTCGTAGACGTCCTGGAGACACTCCCGCACCGCCTCGAGGACGATAGGGAAGGAGCCGTACTTGCTGGCGACCTCAAGCAGGGCGGCGGAGCGCTGGCGTTGCTGCCACAGCGGAGAGCGCTTGCCGGGATTGCGCCGGGGGAGCAGCAGCGCTCTCGCGGCACACTCGCGGAATCTCGAGGCGAACAGCGCCGAACCACCCACCTCCGTCGTCACCAGGTCGTCGATCTCGTCTGGCTCGAAGAGCACCAGCGCCGCATCGGGCGGCTCGGCATCGGTTTCGGGGATGCGGATCACCATCCCGTCGTCGCCGGCCATCGCCTGGGCGTCGATCCCGAACCGCTCGCGCAGGCGCGCACCGATCGCCAGCGCCCAGGGCCCGTGGACCGCCGCGCCGTAGGGCGAGTGGACGATCAGCCGCCAGTCGCCGAGCTCGTCTCGGCACCGCTCGACGAGCAGCTGGCGGTCGTGCGGCACGTAGCCGGTGTCGCGGAGCTGCTCGGCCACGAAGGACACCAGGTTGGACGCCGCGAACGTGTCGAGCCCCGCCGCCGCCGCCCGCTCAACCGCCGCCGGCTCGTCCAGACGGGCGAGCTCCCGGACGAACGCGCCGACTGCGGCTCCCAGCTCAGCCGGGCGGCCGAGGGAGTCACCCTTCCAGAAGGGCAGCCGGCCGGGCTGTCCCGGAGCGGGCGAGACCAGCACTCGGTCGTGCGTGATGTCCTCGATGCGCCAGCTGGAGGCTCCGAGCGCGAAGATGTCGCCGACCCGCGACTCATACACCATCTCCTCGTCGAGCTCTCCGACTCGCGACGCCTTCTCGCCGACGAGGAAGACACCGAACAGCCCGCGGTCGGGGATCGTGCCACCGGAGGTGACGGCGAGCCGCTGAGCTCCCGGCCGGCCGGTGAGGGTGTTGGCGACGCGGTCCCAGACCAGCCGGGGGCGGAGCTCGGCGAACTCGTCGGACGGGTACCTGCCGGCAAGCAGGTCGAGCGTGGCGTCGTACGCCGACCGCGGCAGGGTGGCGAACGAGGCCGCCCGGCGTACGAGTGCGTAGAGCGCGTCGGTGTCCCAGGCCTCCAGCGCGGTGCAGGCGACGATCTGCTGGGCCAGCACGTCGAGGGGATTGGTCGGGACCTTCAGAGCCTCGATCTGGCCCGCGCGCATCCGTTCCACCGTCACCGCGGTCTGTACGAGGTCGGCGCGGTGCTTGGGGAACACCACGCCGTGCGAGACCTCGCCGACGGAGTGGCCGGCGCGTCCGACGCGTTGCAGCCCGCTCGCCACTGACGGTGGTGACTCCACCTGGATGACGAGGTCGACCGCGCCCATGTCGATGCCCAGCTCGAGGCTGGAGGTGGCAACCACGCAGGGCAGCCGACCCGCCTTGAGGTCGTCCTCGATCAGCGCGCGCTGCTCCTTGCTTACCGAGCCGTGATGCGCCTTGGCGATGACGGCTCCCGCCCCGGCCGCCGCGCCGCTCTGCGCCATGATCTGCGCCGGCTGCCCGATGTCGGGGAGGTCGTCACCGCGACGTTCAGTGGCGATCTCGTTGAGACGGGCCGTGAGCCGCTCGGCCAATCGACGGGAGTTCGCGAACACGATCGTCGAGCGCTGCTGCTCGACGAGGTCGACTATGCGTTCCTCGACGTGTGGCCAGATCGAGGCGCGAGGCGCGTTGCCGGCTGCCGGGCCCTCGAAGTCGTCGCTCACCCTGCCGAGCTCGGTCATGTCCTCGACCGGCACGACCACCTCGAGGTCCCACTGCTTCGTGGCGGCGGGTGCCACGACCTCGACGGCCTGGGAGCCGCCGAGGAAGCGCGCAACCTCGTCGATCGGCCGGACCGTCGCCGACAGTCCGATGCGCTGCGCCGGGGAGTCGAGGAGCGCGTCGAGCCGCTCCAGTGACAGAGCGAGGTGTGCTCCGCGTTTGGTACCGGCAACCGCATGGACCTCGTCGACGATGACCGTGTCGATGCAGCGAAGCGACTCGCGTGCCTGCGACGTCAGCATCAGGAACAGGGACTCCGGCGTCGTGATCAAGACGTCAGGGGGCGTCGCGACCAGCCGCCGACGGTCGGCCGCGCTCGTGTCGCCGGACCGCAGGCCGACCGCGATCTCGGGCATGGGCATGCCCAGCCGCGACGCGGTCTGCTGCATCCCAGCCAGTGGCGCCCGGAGGTTGCGCTCCACGTCGACCGCCAGCGCCTTCAGCGGCGACACGTAGAGCACGCGGCAGCGGTGCTGCACCGCCTCCGGACGAGGGGTCGTCGCGAGCCGGTCCAGCGCCCACAGGAACGCGGCGAGTGTCTTGCCGGAGCCGGTCGGGGCGACGACCAGGGCGTTGCGACCGGCCGAGATCGACTCCCAGGCCCCGACCTGGCTGGGCGTCGGCGCGGCGAAGGCACCGTCGAACCACGCCCTGGTGATGGGGGAGAAGCCGAGCTTCGCCGACCATGACCAAACAGACGCCGAGCGGGGTGTGTCACTCATGCCGCCATCCTGTCCGATGCCACCGACAGTTTCACGGCCCGGGAGCGCGCACAGCCTCTGTCGGCGGCGCTGGCTAGATTCTTCCCGTGCCCCGAGAGTCCGCCGCCGACCAGATCTCCTCTTCGCCCGCCCGGTCACTATCCGCGTCGCCGATGGTGTCGGCACGAGGGCTGCGCAAGTCCTACGGCTCCTTCGAGGCCGTGAAGGGCATCGACGTGGAGGTGTACAGGGGTGAGGCGTTCGGCTTCCTCGGGCCCAATGGTGCCGGGAAGTCGTCCACGATGCGGATGATCGCGGCCGTCTCACCGGTCTCGGGCGGCTCGCTGCGGATCCTCGACATGGACCCCGTGACATCCGGGTCCAGCATCAGGGCACGGATCGGGGTGTGTCCGCAGGAGAACAACCTCGACATCGAGCTGAGCGTCGCCGAGAACCTCATGGTGTACGGCCGTTTCTTCGGGCTGTCACGGGCGCAGGCTCGGGCGCGCGCCGACGAGCTGCTGGCGTTCGTACAGCTCACGGACCGCGCGGGGGCCAAGGTGGAGGCGCTCTCTGGCGGGATGAAGCGGCGGCTGACGATCGCCCGCTCGCTCGTCAACTCGCCCGACCTGCTCCTGCTCGACGAGCCCACCACCGGTCTGGACCCGCAGGCTCGGCACCAGCTCTGGGATCGCCTCTTCCGGCTCAAGCAGGAGGGCGTCACGCTCGTTCTCACGACCCACTACATGGACGAGGCCGAGCAGCTCTGCGACCGGCTCGTCGTGATGGACAAGGGCCTGATCGTGGCCGCGGGCTCGCCGTCGGAGCTCATCGCCGAGCACGCCACCCGCGAGGTCGTCGAGCTGCGTTTCCCGGTCGGCGCGCACGACGCCATGGCGGCGCCCGTCGCGGGCCTCGCGCAGCGGGTCGAGGTCCTGCCCGACCGACTGCTGCTGTACACCGACGACGGCGACGCGACGGTGAACGCCCTGCACGCGCAGGGCGTCACACCGCTGTCCACGCTCGTACGCCGAGCGACGCTGGAGGATGTCTTCCTGCGGCTGACCGGACGGACGCTGGTCGACTGATGCTCGCACCACGGCTCGGCCAGTACTGGGTCACCGCCTACAAGCGCACCTGGCGCGGCTCGGTGATCAGCAGCTTCGTGCTCCCGCTCCTGTACCTGACCGCGATGGGGAAAGGCCTCGGCCGGTTCGTCGACTCCGGCTCCGCGGCGGGCGCGCTCGGCGGTGTCACGTACCTCGCCTTCATCGCGCCCGGCCTGCTGGCCACCACGGCCATGAACACCGCCGTCGGCGAGTCCACGTACCCGGTGATGAGCGGCTTCAAGTGGAGCCGCATGTACTACTCCATGGCCGCCACACCCCTGGAGCCGTCCGACATCCTGCTGGCCCATCTGGTCACGGTCGCGGTCCGCATCCTCACCACCTGCGCGGTGTTCCTGGCCGTGCTCGCGGCCTTCGGAGCGCTGGTCACCTGGTGGGGGGCGCTCGCCGCGCTCGCCTCCTCGGTCCTCCTGGGGATGGCGCACACGACCCCGCTGTTCGCGCTGAGCGCCCGACTGCCCGAGCCGAGCGCCTTCGCGCTCGTGTACCGGCTGGGGCTGATGCCGATGACCCTGTTCAGCGGTGCCTTCTTCCCGGTCTCGCAGCTGCCGGCGGCCGTCTCCTGGCTCGCCTACCTGACCCCGGTCTGGCACGGCGTCGACCTGAGCCGGATGCTGACCCTCGACGAGGTCAGCCTGTGGCCGGCGCTGGGTCATGCGGCGTACCTGTCGGTCTGGCTCGTCGCCGGCTGGTACCTCGCCCGCCGGGCCTTCGCGAACCGGCTCGCACAGTGACGGCCCTGCAGACCCGGACCCTCGGCCCGCGCATCGTGCCCGTGGTCGGCGCCGGGGCATGGCGCATCGTCGAGCGCAACTACCTCGTCTACCGGCACGGCTGGTTCGTGTTCGTCACCGGGATGCTCGAGCCGGTCTTCTACCTCTTCTCGATCGGGATCGGCGTAGGTGGCCTCATCGGGCACTTCGCCCTCGCCGACGGCGCCTCCGTGAGCTATGTCCAGTTCGTCGCGCCCGCGATGCTCGCGACCTCTGCGATGAACGGCGCGCTGTTCGACGCCACCTACAACATCTTCTTCAAGATGAAGTTCGAGAAGCTCTACGACGCGATGCTGGCGACGCCGCTGAGCCCGAACGACGTCGCCCGCGGCGAGATCATGTGGGCGTTGCTCCGGGGCGCCTGCTACTCGGCGGCGTTCATCGTCATCATGCTGGCGATGGGCCTGGTCAGGTCCTGGTGGATGCTGCTGGCGCTCCCGGCGACCGTCCTGATCGGCTACGCGTTCGCCGGCGCCGGGATGGCGCTGACCACCTGGATGCGCTCGTGGCAGGACTTCGAGTACGTCCAGCTCGCGATCATGCCGATGTTCCTCTTCTCGGCGACCTTCTTCCCGCTGTCCGGCTACCCCGCCGCGATCGCGGCGGTGGTGCGCTGGACGCCGCTCTACCAAGGTGTCGTGCTGTGTCGCGACACCGCACTGGGCTCCATGGGCTGGGACTGTGTGACCGCCGCCGGCTACCTTGCCGCGATGGGGTCGCTGGGCCTGTACGTCGCGTCCCGCCGCGTCGGCGCGCTCCTGCTGACCTGACAGACTGCGGCCATGGCGTTGCGGGAACGTGCCGAAATCGGTGTGATCGGCGGGTCCGGGCTCTACGAGTTCCTCGACGCGCCCGAGCTCGTCGACGTCACCACGCCGTACGGGCCACCGTCGGCGCCGGTCGCGGTCGGCGAGGTGGCGGGACGCGCCGTCGCGTTCCTTCCGCGCCACGGGGTCCGGCACGAGTACCCGCCTCATCGAGTCAACTATCGCGCCAACCTGTGGGCGCTGCGCTCCGTGGGCGTCCGTCGCGTTCTGGCGCCGTGCGCCGTCGGGAGCCTGCAGCCGCAGCTCTGCCCGGGCGCGCTGGTGGTGCCGGACCAGCTCGTCGACCGCACCAGCGGGCGCGTCCAGACGTACATGGACAAGGGCGCGGCGCATGTCGGGTTCGCCGACCCCTACTGTCCGACGTTGCGGTCGTTTCTGGTCCGCGGCGACGCCGACGTCGTCGACGGAGCCACGATGGTCGTGGTCGAGGGTCCTCGGTTCTCGACCAGGGCGGAGTCCCAGTGGTACGCGGCGCAGGGCTGGTCGCTGGTGAACATGACGGGTCATCCCGAAGCTGTCCTCGCCCGCGAGCTGGCCATGTGCTACGCCGCCGTCGCCCTGGTCACCGACCGCGACGCCGGGGTGAGCGATGGCGAGGCGGTCGACCAGGCCGCGGTGTTCGCCGAGTTCGCGCGCAACGTGAGCACGCTGCGCGCCTACCTGATCGGCGTCGTGGCGGCCCTGCCCGCCGGGCGGGAGGGGTGCACCTGCCCCGGCGCCCTCGACGGCCTCATCGTGCCGTTCGAGCTGCCATGAAGGTCGTGATCTGGGGCAGGTCCTCCTGGCTGCCCGTTGTCGACCGAGCCTGACGGGCTTCCGGGGTGGTCGTCCACGTAGGCTTGGAGCTCTCGACGGCACGAGCACGCAGCGAGGGCGACGGTGCGACACACGGAATTCTGGACCCGGATGAACGCGGCCCTGGGCCCCGCCTACGCCACGACGTGGGCCAGGGAGCAGGTCCTGGCAGGGCTCGACGAGATGACGGTGCAGCAGGCCCTCGAGGCCGGGTGGGACGCCAAGACCGTGTGGCGTGTCGTCTGGCGGGCGCTCGAGCTGCCGCCCCGCGACCGCTGACCTCGAGCGGGCGGGAATGTCCGGCCGAGCGGGCGGGAATGTTCGGCCGAGCGGGCGGGAATGTCGGGTCGAGCGGGCGGGAATGTCGGGTCGAGCGGGCGGGAATGTCGGGTCGAGCGGGCGGGAATGTCGGGTCGAGCGGGCGGGAAGCTGCACGGCGTGTCGAGGAGGATTCGAACACACGTTCGGGATACGGTTTATCCGCAGGAAGCGAGTCGCGACGTTCTTACCCACAGGCAAGCCCGACCATCCGATGTTGTCGGTGGTGGCGTCTAGCGTCGTGTCACGACAGCACGGACCCGGGTCCACGACCCCTCACACGTTACGGATGGCGCAATGGCTGCAGCAGATCGTTCCAAAGCCCTCGACAACGCACTCGCGCAGATCGAGCGCTCGCACGGCAAGGGCTCCGTCATGCGACTGGGTGACCAGGGCCGTGCGCCCGTCGAGGTGATCCCGACAGGGTCCATCGCGCTCGACATCGCGCTCGGCATCGGGGGTCTTCCCCGCGGGCGGGTGGTCGAGGTCTACGGGCCGGAGTCGTCCGGCAAGACCACGGTCGCGCTGCACTCCGTCGCCAATGCCCAACGAGCCGGCGGGATCGCGGCGTTCATCGACGCCGAGCACGCGCTCGACCCCGACTACGCACAGCGGCTGGGAGTCGACACCGACGCCCTGCTCGTCTCCCAGCCCGACAGCGGCGAGCAGGCGCTGGAGATCGCCGACATGCTCATCAGGTCGGGTGCCCTCGACATCATCGTCATCGACTCGGTTGCGGCGCTGGTGCCACGCGCGGAGATCGAGGGCGAGATGGGCGACTCGCATGTCGGGCTCCAGGCACGACTGATGAGCCAGGCGCTGCGCAAGCTCACCGGCGCGTTGAGCAACTCCGGTACGACGATGATCTTCATCAACCAGCTGCGCGAGAAGATCGGCGTCATGTTCGGCTCCCCGGAGACGACCACGGGTGGTCGCGCGCTCAAGTTCTACTCCTCCGTTCGGCTCGATGTCCGCCGCATCGAAAGCCTCAAGGACGGGACCGACTTCGTCGGGAACCGCACCAGAGTGAAGGTGGCGAAGAACAAGTGCGCGCCACCGTTCAAGCAGGCTGAGTTCGACATCATGTACGGGCAGGGGATCAGCCGGGAGGGCGGACTGATCGACGTGGGCGTGGAGACCGGGCTCGTACGCAAGGCCGGCGCCTGGTACACGTATGAAGGCGACCAGCTGGGGCAGGGCAAGGAGAACTCGCGCACCTTCCTCCGCGACAACCCCGATCTCGCCAACGAGATCGAGAAGCGGATCCTGGAGAAGCTCGGTATCGGTGCGACGCTCGAGACCGACGCTGTCGCCGCCGCTGGAGCCGGGCCCACTGACATCGACTTCTGATGGCTCGGCGTCGGTCAGCGCGAGAGGAGCCGGTAGACGCCGACCGTGACCTCGGCCCGCCGGCAGACCCGGAGGCGGTTGCCCGGACGATCCTGCTGGCGAAGCTCACCGGTCAGGCCCGCTCCCGAGACGAGCTGGCTCGAGCACTCGAGGCCAAGGCTGTGCCGGTCGAGGTCGCCGACACCGTGCTCGACCGCTTCGAAGAAGTCGGGCTGATCGACGACCAGGCGTTCGCGGAGGCCTGGGTGGAGTCGCGCCAAGCGACCCGCGGCCTGTCCCGGCGGGCTCTGGCCGTCGAGCTGCGGCGTAAGGGGATCGCGGACGACCTCATCCAGGAGACGGTCTCGGCCATCGACCCGAACCGGGAACGCGCGATCGCCCGCGCCCTCGTCGACCGCAAGCTCGCCAGCACGCGCCGTCTCGACGGGGCGACCCGGTTCCGTCGACTTGCGTCCGCCCTGGCCCGCAAGGGCTATCCGCCCGGGCTGTGCACAGCGGTTGTGCGGGAGGCGCTGGCCGACGAGTCGGACGACTCCTCCTCGGGCGGCCTTGGCTTTGGGGATACCGACTTCGACGATGCCGACGTGGAGCACGCGGAGGTGAGCTGACGTACGTCGGCGCCATCCGCAGCTCCCAGTCCCGAGCCGGTCACCGAAGCCAGGAAGGGTGCCCCGCGTGCGGGCAGCCATCGCGCCGCCGCGACGACCTCGCCAGCTATGGCGGCCGAGTGCGCCAGCACGCCGAGCACGTCACTTGCGGCGAATGAAGTGGTATGCACCGAATCGCTGCTATCCCACCAAGTCTCTGTAGTATCCGGAGCATGCCTGCCGCCCGACCCGCTGAAGCACCAATCGGTGCGGAGCTGAGTACTGGCGGCCCGATCTTTGCGAAGCCGCTGCCGCCTGAGTGGTTCATCGAGCACGACACGAATGCCGAGATGCGGTGGGAGTCGGCACACGAGCAGCGGTTCGCGACCGCGAACGGCCGCTTCTTCGTCCGCAACCACACCCGCACGCCGAGGATCGATCCAGCGACGTATCGACTGGAGATCTTCGGCGACGGACTCGACGGGGAGCCCACGGCCGACGAGCCGATCACCCTGAGCCTCGACCAACTGCGCGACTTCGCGCCGTACTCACTCAGCTCGTTCCTCGAGTGCACCGGCAACGGGCGGGCGCTGTTCGCAATCCAGCAGCAGATGGCTGTTCCCGGCACGCCATGGCTGCTGGGCGGGATCGGCATGGCGACCTGGTCCGGCATCCGCTTGTCGTCGGTGCTGCGGTGGGCGCACCTGCGATCCGACGCCCTGAGTGTGATGGCCACGGGACTGGACGACCCGTATGTCTACCGGGGCGTCGACTACGGCCCGGTCCGTCGTCCGCTTCCCGTCCACAAGGCCCTCGACGACTGCATGCTCGTCCTGGAGATGAACGGTGAGCCCCTGCCGCTGGATCACGGCGCTCCCGTACGGCTGCTGGTCCCTGGCTGGGTCGGCATCGCCAGCATCAAATGGCTGGGACAGCTCGAGGTGTCGAGCCGGCAGCTGCAGTCACCGTGGAACACCATCTGGTACCGGATGACGGGCGGCGCCTACCCGAGCGACGCGCCGCCGCTCACCGACGTTCCGGTGCGCAGCACGTTCGAGCTCCCGTGGGGTGCTCGGCTCGCTGCAGGGTCCCCGGTGACCCTGCGGGGAAGGTCGTGGTCGGGTGCCGCGCCGATCGAGCGGGTGGACGTGAGCCTCGACGGCGGGGCGACCTGGCAGACGCCGCAGCTCAGTGGCCCCAACCGCCGGTACTCGTGGGCGCACTGGCAGGTGAGGTGGGTGCCCCCCTCCGTCGGCACGCACGAGCTGCTGGCGCGAGCCACCGACAAGCGCGGCCGCACCCAGCCCGACACCGTTCCGTTCAACAACGAGGGGTACCTCTTCTGGGCCGTCGTGCGGCATCCCGTCACGGTGGTCTGAGCGACCGGCTTGCGCTTACCGCCACCTGACATGATGGCGTGCATGCGGGTGAAGGCCATGCAGCCACCGGGACACGAGCGCACGTACGAGGTGCGTACGTACGGCTGCCAGATGAACGTCCACGACTCCGAGCGGATCGCGGGCCTGCTGGACGCCGCCGGCTACGCGCGGGCACACGACGGCCAGGACGCCGACGTGGTCGTGTTCAACACCTGTGCCGTCCGCGAGAACGCCGACAACAAGCTGTACGGGAACCTTGGCCATCTCGCCCCGGTCAAGGCCACCCGGCCGGGCATGCAGATCGCGGTCGGCGGGTGCCTCGCCCAGAAGGACCGGTCGGAGATCACGCGGCGCGCGCCGTGGGTCGACGTCGTCTTCGGTACGCACAACGTCGGCAGCCTTCCCGTCCTGCTCGAGCGGGCCAGGATCGCCTCGGAGGCGCAGATCGAGATCCTCGACTCGCTCGAGGTCTTCCCCTCCACGCTGCCGGCGCGTCGAGAGTCCGCGTACGCGGCGTGGGTGGCTATCAGCGTCGGGTGCAACAACACCTGCACCTTCTGCATCGTGCCGTCGCTACGCGGCACCGAGCGGGACCGCCGACCGGGGGATGTGCTTGCCGAGATCGAGGCGCTCGTCGCCGACGGGGTGGTGGAGGTGACCCTGCTCGGCCAGAACGTGAACTCGTACGGTGTCGAGTTCGGTGACCGGCTCGCGTTCGGGAAGCTGCTGCGCGCCTGCGGCGAGATCCAGGGACTGGAACGGGTCCGGTTCACCTCTCCGCACCCCCGTGACTTCACCGACGACGTCATCGCGGCGATGGCGCAGACCCCGAACGTCATGCCGCAGCTGCATATGCCTCTGCAGTCGGGGTCGGACGCGATGCTGAAGGCGATGAAGCGCTCTTACCGCCGCAACCGGTACCTGGGCATCCTCCAGCGCGTCCGCGCCGCGATGCCCGAGGCAGCGATCACGACCGACATCATCGTGGGCTTCCCCGGTGAGACCGAGGCGGACTTCGAGGAAACGCTCTCGCTGGTCGAGGAGGCCAGGTTCAGTGGCGCCTACACGTTCTTGTACTCCAAGCGCCCGGGTACGCCGGCCGCGGACATGCCGGGGCAGCTGCCCCGAGCGGTGGTTCAGGAGCGCTACGAGAGGCTCGTCGCACTCGTGGACGCGATCGCCTGGCGGGAGAACCAAGCCTTCGAGGGCCGACAGGTCGAGGTTCTCGTCGCGCACGGCGAGGGCCGCAAGGACGCCGCGACGTCGCGCCTGTCCGGTCGGGCCCGCGACAACCGGCTCGTGCACTTCACCCCCGGGCCACTCGAGGCCCTCGGGGGCGTGCCGGTGCGGCCCGGCGACGTCGTGACGGCCCAGGTCACGTACGCCGCGCCGCATCACCTGGTCTCCGACCTGCCGGTGACGTCGGTACGCCGTACCCGCGCCGGCGACGCCTGGCAGCCGACGGACGCACCCGCCGGCGCGGTCCTGCTCGGCATCCCCACGCGCGGTGTCCCGGAGCCGGTACCGCCGCCGGCCGGCGCGTGTGCCGTCACCACCGCACCGTGTTGACCACGGGCGACCCGCTCGCCGCGACGAGCGGCACGCCCGTCTGGCTCGACAGCCCGGACCGCCCAAGCCCCCGGGTCGCCCTCGACGGAGACTTCCGGTCCGACCTGGTCGTCGTGGGTGGCGGCTACACCGGGCTGTGGACGGCGCTGCTCGCGAAGGAGGCGGATCCCTCCCTCACCGTGATCCTGCTCGAGGCCGAGACCATCGCGTGGGCGGCGAGCGGTCGCAACGGCGGCTTCTGTGAGGCCAGCCTGACCCACGGCCCGGCGAACGGGCTGAGCCGCTTCCCCGACGAGTTCGAGGAGCTGGAGCGGCTCGGCCGCCGTAACCTGCACGAGCTGCAGGACGCGGTTGACCGCTACGGGATCGACTGCGAGCTCGAGCCGAGCGGTCAGCTCAACGTCGCGACGGAGCCCTACCAGGTCGACGATCTGCGCGCCGAGGCGCAGCGTGGGGGCGGGCGCTTCCTCGACCGCGACGAAGTACGGGCAGAGGTCGCATCGCCGACGTACCTCGCCGGGCTGTGGAGTCCCGACACGGTGATGATCCACCCGGCCAAGCTGGCGTGGGGTCTGGCGGACGCGGCCGAGTCGCTCGGCGTACAGGTGCACGAGCACAGCCGGGTGACCGGCCTGCGTCGCCGAGGCGACGTCATCGAGGTGTCGACGCGGGCGGGCAGCGTCTGCGCCCGAAGAGTCGCGCTCGGCACCAACGCGTTCCCCTCCCTCGTGCGCCGGGTCAGGCCGTTCGTCGTTCCCGTGTACGACTATGCGCTCGCCACCGAGCCGCTGACATCCGAGCAGCTCGCGTCGATCGGCTGGCGCAACCGGCAGGGCATCGGCGACAGCGCCAACCAGTTCCACTACTACCGGCTGACCGCCGACAACCGCGTCGTGTTCGGTGGCTACGACGCGATCTACCACTTCAGGCGCGGGCTCAGGCCGTCGCTCGACCAGCGCCGGGCGACCTTCGAGCTGTTGTCGGCGCACTTCTTCGAGACGTTCCCTCAGCTCGACGGTCTGCGCTTCACCCACGCCTGGGGCGGGGCGATCGACCTCTGCAGCCGGTTCTGCGCGTTCTCCGGCACGTCGCACCGCGGCCGGGTCGCCTACACCGCCGGGTACACCGGCCTCGGCGTTGGTGCCAGCCGGTTCGGCGCGGCCGTCATGCTCGACCTGCTGGCCGGTGCGGAGACGGAGCGCACCCGGACCGCCTTGGTCGAGACCATGCCGATCCCGTTCCCGCCCGAACCGTTCACCTGGCTGGGCGTCACCGCCACCCGCGCCGCGCTCAAGGCCGCCGACCGCAACCAGGGCCGGCGCAACCTCTGGCTGCGAACGCTCGACCGGCTCGGGCTGGGCTTCGACTCCTAGCAGCCGCCTCGCAGCCGTCGGCGGCCCCCACAGAGCACCCGCGCTGCGGACCCCGACGGCTCAGAACCCGAACGTGACGACGGCGCGAAGCTCGTCGGCTTGCAGGGCGTCGAGCACCCGTCGCTCGTGGGGTACGACGTTGTCCGGCAGGGCGTGCAGGTCGAACCACTGCAGGTCGACCGCCTTGTCCGTCTCAGCCATCCGAGGCTCGCCCAGCCAGTGCGTGCACTCGAAGAAGAAGTCGACCCGCTCGTCGACCGGCCGGTCGTTCCCGTGCGTGCGGTGCATCGCACAGAGCGGACGCAGGTCGTCGGGCTCGATCGTGACGCCGACCTCTTCCCGGGCCTCCCGGGCGGCCGCCTGGTACACCGACTCGCCCTGCTCGACGTGCCCCGCGGCGGCGGCTGCCCAGTAGCCGTCCATGTACCCGGTGCCGTCGCGCAGCTGGAGGAGCACCTGGTCTCCTCGCCGCATGAACACGTATGCGGCGGGGACAACCCGGAATCGTTGCGTCACACTGCGAAGCCTAAGCCGCCGCTCTTCCGGGAGCGAAACCCTCGACCTGGCGGCAGCCGGCAGCGGTCGGGCCCGCGCTTGCTACGACAGCGGCGGCGGAGTCGGCTCGGCGTCGTCGGGACCCGGTGCGGGAGACGACGTCCCGAACGCGTCTGCTTGCGGCGCAGGCGGGGGCGCCGGCTTCGCTGCGTTCTTGGTTTCCAGCTTCTCCAACCCCTGCTTCGCCTTGACCTTGCCGGTAGCGATCTTGTCGGTGTACTTGCCCTTCGTCCGCTTGTCGACGTAGTCCCCGGCCTTGTCGAGCCCTTCGGTGATCTTGTCGCTGTTCTTCGCCGCGGTGTCGACCGCCTTGTCCAGCAGGTCGCCGGCCTGCACCTTGACCTTGTCGAGAAAACCCATCTGTGCCTCCGTCGTGTCGAGCAGTTGTCGCCATTGTGTCCCAGCCGGCCGACAACCGGTTCCACCGGTGCCGGTTAGGGTTGAGTCCCATCACGCCGCTCGGAGGAGATCACCGTCCGATGGCACCGCGAAGCCTCGTCGGCACCGCCCTCGTCGCGGCTGCGCTGACCGTCGTGGCGGGCTGCACCGCAGGTGCGTCCGGTGTGCAACGGGCGGGTGCGACGGCATCGGCACCGCCGGCCGCCATCCCCTCCACCTCGGCGCCTGCACCGGCACCGCTCTCGCCGCTGCCGCCGTCCGCCGACGTGAGGACCGGGCGGCGGTGGCCGATCGAGCCGACCCCGGCCCGGCTTCGGTCGGCCCGTTCGAGGCCGGTCGAGGATCCGTACTATCCCGGCACCAGCAACCCGGAGTTCGACGCCCTGCACTACCTGCTCCGGCTCGACTGGAACGGGACGCGGTTGAAGGGACGTACCACCGTACTGTTCCGAGCCGCGGCCACCACCCGGCAGGTCCGGCTCGACCTGTCCCAGGCGCTGAGGGCCGGCAGCGTCCGCCTCGACGGCCGCAGCATCGCGTACAGACAGTCCGGCGACGCGATCGTGATGAGGACGGGACGTCTGCGCGAGAACACCCAGCATGTCGTGACCATCGCCTATGCAGGTGTACCGCACTCGACTCCGGCGCCCAGCCGGCGAAGCGACCTGGCGGAGGGTCTCGGCTGGAACGTCGACCGGCATGGCTCGGTCTACACCTTCCAGGAGCCGTACGGTGCCTTCACGTGGTACCCGGTCAACGACGAGCCGTCCGACAAGGCGCTGTACGACGCCGTGATCTCGACGCACGGCCGCGACGTGGCCGTCTTCAACGGCGACCTCGTCTCGAGGTCGCGCCAGGGCGGCACCACGGTCAGCCGGTGGCACCTGGACGCTCCGGCCGCCGCGTACCTGACGACGCTCGCGATCGGGCCGTACTCGCGATCGGTCGTCACCACCGGCAGCGGCATGGACATCGCGTACTGGGTGCTCCCGCGCGACCGGTCGGCCCTGCGGATCCTGGAGACCGAGGGAAGCAACGCCTTCGACTGGCTCGTCGCGCATGCCGGCCCCTACCCGTTCGACTCCCTGGGCGTCGTGGTGGTCGACGGCGACAGCGCCATGGAGACGCAGACGATGATCACCTTCGGCCGGACCGAGCTGAGCCGGCCCGACTCGGTCCTCGAGCACGAGATGGCGCACCAGTGGTTCGGCGACAGCCTGACGCCGAGGACTTGGCCGGACCTGTGGCTCAACGAGGGGTGGGCCATGTACATGGAGCAGTGGTTCGAGAGCAGCACCCACCGGCAGCCGTACGCCGGGGGAGTCTCGCACTGGCGGCGCCTCGACCAGCAGTCCCGCGACCGGTCGGGCCCGCCGGCCTCCTACGACCCTCAGACGTTCGGTGACCTCAACGTGTACCTCGGCCCGGCGATGATGCTCGACGCCATCCGCATCAGGATCGGTGACGCTGCCTTCCACCGGCTGGTGAAGGCCTGGGCGAGACAGCACGCGTACTCGACAGTGAGCCGCACCAGGTTCACGAGGTGGCTGCACGCGGAGACCGGCCAGCAGTTCGGCCCGCTGCTGCACGCCTGGCTGGACTCGGCTCGGACACCCCGCCTGCCTCGATGAGCGCATGACGCCCGGACCGCCCCCCGTGGTCGCGCTCGTCGGCCCGACCGCCGCCGGCAAGAGCGACCTCGCCGTCGACGTCGCGCTGTCCTTCGGTGCCGAGGTGGTCAGCGCCGACTCGATGCAGATCTACCGCGGCATGGACATCGGCACGGCGAAGCTGCCCGTCGCCAGTCGGCGCGGCGTGGCCCATCACCTGCTGGACCTTCTCGACGTCGGCGAGCCGGTGACGGTGGCCGAGTTCCAGGGGTGGGCACGAGAGGCGGTGTCGGACTGTCGGCAGCGTGGCGTCGTGCCGGTCGTCGTCGGCGGCTCGGCGCTCTACCTGCGTGCCGTGCTCGACGAGTTCCACTTCCCCGGCACCGACGCCGACGTGCGGGCCCGACTCGAGGCGGAGCTGGAGGTGTCCGGGGCCGCCGACCTGCACCGCCGCTTGCTGGCGCTGGACCCGGTGGCCGGCTCGGCGATCCTGCCGGGCAACGGCCGGCGGATCGTCCGTGCCCTGGAGGTGATGGAGCTGACGGGCGAGCCGTTCCGCGCCAGCCTGCCCGCGTACGTCTATGCGTTCTCGCCTGTCGTCCAGATCGGGCTCGACGTGCCCAGGGACGTACTCGACGTCCGGATCGAGCAGCGGGTCGCACGGATGTGGTCAGCCGGCTTCGTCGACGAGGTCCGCCGGCTCGAGCGCGATGGCCTCAGGGAGGGGCGCACCGCCAGCCGGGCGCTCGGGTACCGGCAGGTGCTCGGCTTCCTGGCGGGCGAGACCGACGAGCAGACCGCGCGGTCGCAGACGGTACGGCTTACGCGCCGGTTCGCGCGGCGCCAGCTCACCTGGTTCAGGCGCGACCCCCGGATCCACTGGCTGCCTTACGATGACCCGGCACTGCTCGAGCACGCCGTCGACGCCGTACGCTCGGTCGGGTGAGCTTCGCCTTCCTCAAGGGTCACGGCACACGCAACGACTTCATCGTGCTGCCCGACCTCGACGGCTCCGTCCACGGCGAGCTCAGCTCGTCGGTAGTCGTGGCTCTGTGCGACCGACGCGCCGGGCTGGGAGCCGACGGGGTGCTGCGGGTGCTCGCCTCGACCGGCAGCGCCCCCTGGTTCATGGACTACCGCAACGCCGACGGCTCGCTGTCGGAGATGTGCGGGAACGGTGTGCGCGTGTTCGCGCGCTACCTCGAGGCGTCCGGCCTCGTCGACCGGTCGCAGCCGCTGCGCGTCGACACGCGGGGCGGCGTCAAGCAGGTGACCTTCTGCGACGACGGCGAGATCAGCGTCGAGATGGGCACCCCGATGGCCCTGCAGGAGACCTTCGTGTCGTCCGCGGGCGTCGAGTACCCGGCCAGGGCAGTCGACGTCGGCAACCCGCACGCCGTCGTCCGGGTCGCGTCGTTGGAGGACCTGGGCGGGCTCTCCGAGCCGCCGCTGTACAGCACCGAGCACTTCCCCCACGGGGTCAACGTGGAGTTCCTCGAGGTGCGCGGCGACGACCGGCTCGCGATGCGCGTTTACGAGCGCGGAGTCGGAGAGACCGCCTCGTGCGGCACGGGGGCCGTCGCCGCAGCCGTGGCTCTACGCACCCAGGTGGGCTACCGGGGCGCAGCCTCGTACGCGGTCGAAGTGCCAGGAGGGCGGCTGACGGTGACGATCGACGGCGAGGGGTGTGCGCACCTCAAAGGCCCGGCGGTTCTGGTCGCCGACGGCACCTGGACGGGCTGAGGCGGGCCTCCCCACAGGGCCGACTGCACGGCAGCGGCGAGGCGCGCAGAAGGACGCCGGGCGGCTGACGGGGCCTTCGGCAATTGGGTCGAGCCCACGGGTGTCCCCGACGTACAGTTGTCGCACGATGACAGTGGACACCTCCGGATACGCCGAAGACCTCCCCGAGAGCGGGACGCTCGACTCGTCGAAGATCGAGCTCGGCGCGGACTACTTCGACCAGGCTGTCGGCCCTGATGACGACCCCGTGACGGACTGGGGCGCCGACGGTGAGGACCGTTTCGGGGTCGGCGGCTACGAGCTCGAGGAGCGGCACGCCCTTCGTCGCGTGAGCGGGCTGTCGACCGAGCTCGACGACGTCAGCGAGGTCGAGTACCGCAGGCTGCGACTGGAGCGTGTCGTGCTGGTCGGGGTCTGGGGCGAGGGATCGGTCGACGACGCCGACAACTCGATGTCCGAGCTCAAGCTCCTCGCCGAGACGGCCGGCTCCGTCGTCCTGGAGGCACTGTCCCAACGACGTCAGAAGCCGGATCCGGCGACGTACATCGGTCCCGGCAAGGTCGACGACCTCCGGATGGTCGTGGCCGACACGGGCGCTGACACCGTCATCTGCGACGGCGAGCTGAGCCCGTCGCAGCTGCGCAACCTGGAGGACCGCGTCAAGGTCAAGGTGGTCGACCGGACCGCACTGATCCTCGACATCTTCGCCCAGCACGCCCGCTCGAAGGAGGGCAAGGCGCAGGTCGAGCTCGCCCAGCTGGAGTACGGCAAGCAGCGGCTGCGTGGGTGGGGCGGCAACCTGTCCCGGCAGGCCGGTGGCCGCGTCGGCGTCCAGGGCGGCGGTATCGGCGGCCGTGGACCAGGCGAGACCAAGCTCGAGACCGACCGCCGGCGCATCACGACCCGGATGTCGAAGCTGCGGCGCGACCTCGAGCACATGCAGACGGCGCGGGTGACCAAGAAGGCCGAGCGCGTGCGCAGGGAGATCCCTGCGGTCGCCATCACCGGCTACACCAACGCCGGCAAGTCGTCCCTGCTCAACCGGATCACCGGCGCGGGTGTGCTCGTGGAGGACGCCCTGTTCGCCACCCTCGACCCGACGACGCGCCGGACGACGACCGACGACGGCAGGGTGTACACGCTGTCGGACACCGTCGGCTTTGTGCGGCATCTCCCGCATCAGCTCGTCGAGGCGTTCCGTTCGACGCTCGAAGAGGTCGCACAGGCGGATCTCATCGTGCACGTGGTCGACGGTTCACACGCCGACCCCGAGGGGCAGATCGCCGCCGTGCGCGAGGTGTTCGCCGAGATCGGCGCCGATCGGGTGGCCGAGCTGATCGTGATCAACAAGGCCGACGTGGCCGACCCGCTGGTGACCGCTCGCCTGCTGAGCAGGGAGCCTCACTCCGTGGTGGTGTCCGCCCGCACCGGCGCCGGGATCGACGACCTGCTCACGGCGATCGAGGCGGAGCTGCCGCGGCCGTCCGTCGACGTCGACGCGTTGGTCCCGTACTCACGCGGTGACCTCATCAACAAGGTCCACGAGAACGGCGAGGTCGTGTCGATCGAGCACCTGGCCGACGGGTCCCATCTCAAGGCCCGGGTAAACCCCGGACTGGCGGGGGAGCTGGCGCAGTACGCTTCGGTATCCACGCGGACCTGACAGAAGGGGCACAGGCTTGTGGGCGACCCCATCGACGACGGTCTGGAGCGCGAGCCGGTACTGCATTTCCACCACATAGAGGCCCTGCCCGAGGACGCGGTGCGGATGGGCCTGGACCGCAACACTCAGGAAGGCGCCATGATCGGGATGGCGGGCTCCCTCAGCGCTGCCAAGGCGTCGCACCGCATCGTGGCGTGGCTGATCCTCCTGAGCCTCACGGTGCCGTTGCTGATGACCCTGGCCCGGGGTCTGCTCTGACCGTCCGCCCCTCGCCTGTGTACAACGGCGCCTCGGTGTCGTCGCCGACCGATACCCTCGCGGAGTGACGACACGCGCCACGGTCGACGACGTGCTCCGGGCAGCGGTCGACAAGCTGGCCGGCGAGGATCGGCCCGGGCAGCGGGAGATGGCGCGGGCGGTGCACTCGGCGCTCGAGTCCGGGCAGCATCTGTTGGTGCAGGCCGGTACGGGGACTGGCAAGTCGCTGGGCTACCTCGTGCCGGCGATCCTGCACGAGGCGCGTGTGGTGATCGCCACGGCCACGCTGGCACTGCAGCACCAGCTCGTCGAGCGTGACATCCCCGCGCTGCTTGACGCAGCGGCCGACGTCATGGGGAGCAGGCCCGCGTACGCCGTCCTCAAGGGGCGCAGCAACTACGCCTGCCTGCACCGCATCCGCGACGGCGTGCCCGACGACCAGGGAGCGTTGATCGAGGTACCGGAGGCCGGAATGGGAGCGGAGGTCCTGCGGCTTCGCCGCTGGGCCGAGGAGGAGTCGAAGAGCTCGGGACCGGGCGACCGCGACAGCGCACCGGCTCATACGGACCGGCTGTGGCAGCAGGTCTCCGTCAGCCACCGCGAATGCCTCGGTGCGGCGCGCTGTCCGTACGGCATCGAGTGTTTCGCCGAGCGGGCCCGTGATCGGGCGAACGCGGCGAGCCTGGTGGTGACGAATCACTCGCTGCTCGCCATCGACGCGATCGAGGGTGTCCCGATGATCCCCGAGTACGACGTCGTTGTCGTCGACGAGGCTCACGAGCTCGCGGCGCGGGTGACCCAGGCGGCCACCGACGAGCTCTCCGTGGGCGCCGTCGAGCGGACCGCGCGGCGCGCCCGGAGTTTTCTGCCGAACGGCGAGGCGGAGCGGGTCTCGGAGGCGGCTGACGCGCTGCGTGACGCCATGGACGCGGTTCCGCCGGGGCGCCTCGACGCGCTGCCCGAGCCGCTGGCCGATGCGTTGGAGCTGCTCAGGAGCGCCACGCGGGCCGCGTTCTCCGCGTTCGCCAAGGACTCGAGTGAGGCCGGCGTCGACGCCGCGCGTCAACAGGCCAGGGGGATGGTCGACGAGATCCGTAAGGTGGTCGAGCGGCTGGCTCTGCACGACGAGGCCGACGTGACCTGGTTGGCGGAGCGCGAGCGGTCCCGAGGCGGCAGCTCCCTGCAGGTGGCACCCCTTCAGGTGTGGGGACCGTTGCGGCACCGACTGCTCGCGCAGAAGACCGTGGTCTTCACGTCGGCGACCCTGAAGCTGGGCGGTGACTTCACGGCGATCGCTACCGCTCTCGGTCTACGGCCGTCGGAGCGGGCCGACCACTCGCAGGACACCGCGACGGACCTGTCGTCGCAGGCTGCGGTCGCTCCGGAGGTGACGGACGACGAGTCGGACGAGGCGGCTGACGAGACACCGGACGTCCTGCCCTGGCGAGGCATCGACGTCGGCTCGCCGTTCGACTACCGCGCACAGTCGATCCTGTACGTCGCCAGGCATCTGCCCACACCGGGTCGCGACGGCATCGGGACGGCCCAGATCGAGGAGATCCGGTCCCTCGTGGAGGCGGCGGGCGGGCGTACGTTGGGCTTGTTCTCGTCGCGTCGCGCAGCCGAGGCGGCGGCCGAGGCGGTGCGCGACCTGGCGCCGCACCTGCCGATCCTGTGTCAGGGCGACGGGCAGCTGTCACACCTGCAGGCCGAGTTCGTCGCCAACCCTGCGGTGAGTCTGTTCGGCACGCTCTCGCTGTGGCAGGGACTCGACGTGCCGGGTGAGACGTGCCAGCTGGTCATCATCGACCGCATCCCGTTCCCGCGCCCCGACGACCCGCTCATGTCGGCGCGGAGCCGCGCTGCTGAGCGTGCGGGCGGGAACGGTTTCATGGCCGTGTCGGCGACGCACGCGGCCCTCCTGCTCGCGCAGGGCAGTGGTCGGCTGATCCGGTCCAGGGCCGATCGCGGCGTGGTGGCGGTGCTCGACCCGCGGTTGGTGACGGCGCGCTACGGGCCGTTCCTGCGGGCGTCGCTTCCGCCGATGTGGATGACCTCCGACGGCGAGCTGGCACGTGCGGCGCTTCGTCGGCTGACGTCGCCGCAGCCCGCGACGTCGGGATGAGCCGCCTAGAGCCGCCGCATCACCGTCACGACCTTGCCGAGGATCGCGGCGTCGGTGCCGTCGATGGGCTCGTAGTTGGCGTTGTGGGGGAGGAGCCACACCTTGCCGGACCGACGTTGCAGGGTCTTCACCGTCGCCTCCCCGTCGATCATCGCTGCGACGATCTCACCGTTCTCGGCGTTGGGTTGCTGCCGCACGACCACGAAGTCGCCGTCGCAAATGGCGGCCTCGAGCATCGAGTCACCTCGGACCTCCAGGAGGAACAAGGTTCCCTCGCCCACCAGCCGGCGCGGGAGCGGGAAAACCTCCTCGATTCGCTCTTCGGCGAGGATCGGACCTCCTGCTGCGATCCGGCCGAGGACCGGCACCAGCACAGCCTCGGGATGGGCGTCACCCACACCCGTGTCGTCGAAGCCGACGTCGCCCGTCTCCTCCGCAGCCCGGCGGACTGACGTGTCGGGCAACAGCACCTCGAGTGCACGGGGACGGTTGGGGTCGCGGCGGATGTAGCCCTTGCCCTCGAGGACGCGGAGCTGGTGTGCCACCGACGACGAGCTCGTCAAACCCACCGACAGACCGATCTCGCGCATGCTGGGCGGATACCCCCGCGACTCCACCGAGTCACGGATGACGGCGAGAACCCGGCGTTGCCTCGGCGTCAGGCCGAGCGCGTCCGGTGGGCCGTCGGGAAGCTCGTGTACTGCTGAGTCGTCCTTGGCGCTGGCCATGTGGGTCACCTTCAGGTCGGTCGGATCGAAACCGGGCGGGCCTGGTGAGCCGGGCGCGCCTCGATGACCTGACGGTAAACCTGTGCGCCGACACTTTCAAACACCTGTTCGAATCGGCGTGTCGTCAGACGGAGCCCGGTTCCGCGCCCTCCGACGGCGACTCGAGCTGGCTCAGAGCGGAGGCGAGACTCACCTTCGCGTTGTCCGCGAGCTTCTCCAGCGGGGCGCGGAGAACGACCTGCAGGAGTTTCGCCACCCCCTTGAACTCGAACTCTGCGGTGTACAGCACCTCGGTGCCACGCTCGACGGACTGGATCAAGATGTGGTCGGTCGACGTCACCGTGCGGTTCTCGCCTCGCAGCACGATCAGCCGGTCCGGTTCGAGCTCGACCACTTCATAGGTCAGCTCGGTCTCGAGCCCCATGAACTTCGACGTGTTCGCGTACGTGGTACCCACCCCGCCGTCCCCCTGGAGCATCGAGCACCGCACCGTACCCGCGTCCCACTCGACGGCGTTGGTGAAGTCGGAGAGGTACGTGTATACGCGATGGACGGACGGCTGGACGACGACAGCGCGCTGAACCATGATCACGCCTCCCACGCTACCCGCGCCGGCTCACATGGCACCGAAGCAGGCCTCGACAGGTCGCGGGCTCCCACGTGTGCTCTGGAAAGTGTCTCCCGCCACTGCTAGCGTTCGCACATGTGTTCGATCGAACGTATTTTCGGTTTCATGCTGGTAGTGCGCCGCCTCGCCGCGGAGGTGCTGAGAGCGGTCTGGACCGCCGAACTGTCGGTGCACCCCGATAGACCTGCTCCCAGCACGCGACGCGCGTACGAGTCAGGGCGGCTCGGGCCGGCTCAGCTTCCTGGAGGTCAGCAATGAGCAGCATGGTCATCGATGTCGAGCAGGTCGACAGTTCCCTCGGGCGACTCAGCCCCTCGCGGGATGCCGCTGGAGGGTCACGCCGGGCCGAGGGTCGAGGCAGACCCGCGCGACCCCGGCCCAGCACGGCGACCGGCGATCCTCCACTACGGCTGACTCGACGTGGACGCCTGGTCGTCGTGCTGGTCGTGCTGGCGCTGGCCTACGCCGGGCTGACCATGGTGAGCGCACCCGCGGCCTCCACCGGTCAGGTCCGTCATGTCCGCGCCCAGACGGTCGTCGTCACGCCGGGAGAGACACTGTGGGACATCGCCAGGTCGGTCGCGCCGGAGTCGGACCCCCGAGACGTGGTCGCGGAGATCGTCGACCTCAACTCCCTGACCGATCCGGGTGCCATCCGAGTCGGTCAGCCCCTGGATGTGCCGGCGCAGTAGCAGAACTGCGAGCTCTCGCAGCGCCCCTCGACCCGGCGCAGTGAGTAACGCGCGCCGCCCCTCGACCCGGCGGAGCGCGGCGAGCGGGTCAGCCGCTCCACAGTGGCTGACCCGCTCTTCGGGGTGTGGGGCCCGTCAGTGCGGCTGACCCGCAGCGCGCACGACGGAGCTGACGGCATTCAGGGCAGTAGGTGGCGAGCTGTGAGCGCGGCCCGGACCTTACCCATCGAGCCGGTGGCGATGAATCCGTGCTTGGCGAGCTTGTGCGCCACCTTCACCATGATCGCGGCGCCGGTGGGCATCGTGATCGGGGGGTACATCCAGAACTGCGACTCGATGATGACCTTGGTGGCGTCCGCGCGACCCATCGACCGGTTCATGTCCCACAGCGCCCGAGACCAGATCTCTCCGCCCATGTGGGGATCGGCCGGATCGAGGTCGGCAGGGTAGGTCTTGGCGGTGTCCGTGCGTCGAAGACAGTGAACAGGCCCGCTCGTGTACGCGGTGGCGTCCCAGTCGGCGATGCATGCGGTGGCGGGCACGGAGGGCCCCTTCGGTTGGGTCGGCTGGCTCATCGTGACAGCCATGTAGTCGCCGAAACCCTCTCCCATGGCGCGTCCCTGATTCCTCGTTCCGAAGTCGAGCACCTGGTCGGCCTGGATGGCGTGCCCGTACTCGTGCCACACCACCTCGGGGTCCTCTGCGTCGTCGACGCCACCGCGGCCGAGGGAGATCTGGTCGTTCTGCGGGGTGAAGTAGGAGTTGTCCTCGCTGAACGCGTCGGTGAGGATTCGTTGGGGTGACGCGTTCACGTCGTGGAAGCCGAGCCTCTGCAGGAAGGTCTGCTCCCTGGTGGCGGCGTAGTACGCCTCGGTCTGCTCGAACCTGTTGTCGCTGCGGTTGAATCGGTAGGTGTTCGTCGCCGAATGAGCGACCTTGGGGTTGATGATCTTGGCGTAGCGACCCGACAGCGTGTGACTGTGGTCGAGGTCGACCAGCCTCACCGGTGTGTAGGCCGTGAGCGGCACGGCACTGGCGGCGTCGTTGTGGTCCTTGAGGGTCTCGTTGCGAAGAGCCACGACGGGGTTGGGGTCGAACACGCGCCCGGCTCCGGTGACGGGAGGCAGTGGGGCGTTGCGCGCTTTGTCTGCGACCTGGACGGTCTGGAGGACGTGCCCGTCGGCTGCGTCGACATAGGACGTGCGGGCGCCTCGGCCGTCGGCAGTGCTGACCGCGTAGACGAGTCGGGCACCCGTGCGCTGTCTGCTGGCGGGAAGGACCCAGAGACCGGTCTTGACGACATCCGCTGCGGACGTCTTGGCCCGTGCTGCCGCGGCCGCCACGGCCCGTGCCGCGCTGATCCCGGGGACGTCGCCGCTGAGCGGGCCGACCTGCTTCCGGCCGTCCCAGTGAGTGGTGAGCTTCGTGAACTTGTCGTAGTGGGTCGCGTACCAACCGCCGACGACGAAGTGACCGTTCGCCACCTGGCGATACCAGCGGTGTACTCCGAGCAGTGAGCTCCTCGTGCGCACCAGCTTGACGTTCTTCGGAACCCCGAGTCTCGGCGAGGGGAGCCGTGAAGCGTTCGGGTGACCGGCGACCCGAGTCGCGGAAGGCGAGGCCGGTGAGGGCAATCCGGCTCCCGCCATGGCCACGACGGCCACGCTCACCGCCAATGTGGTGGCGCGTGCCCGTCTCGTGCGGATCTGCGGGACCACCAGCATGATTGCTCCTTGGCGCCGACTGAGGACGTCGGCTACCCCGAAGCCCCGATAGTGCCGAACGGCTTGCCGTCCGTGTCGAGCAGTCTAGGAGCCGAACGCGTCTCGAGACGCCTTGACCTCGCGATTTCCCTTCCGCAGCGCGTGTCGGCGCAGGCCGCGCTGGGCCGGAGGTACCGCTCCAGCGACAGGTGACGGGTCGGACCACGTGGGCGAAGTGGCGGTCATTGTCTCGGGTGTGTGCTTCTTGTCTGTAGCTGGATGGGACAGCTTCCGTGAGTGGGTCTCCCGGCGGGACTGAAGTCTGCGGCGGACCGCGAGCACGGTCACCGGGGTCTTCGGTGCGCGCCTGAGGACCGACTCCATGCCAGTCCCAGGGGTTAGCCGGATGCCCTCAGCCTGGGCCAGACGCGACTCACGCGGACACGTGTGGCCCCGCCGCCCTCGACGGTCGCGCATTAATTCCTCTTGCAGAGCTTGGTGCACGGCCTCGAACATGGGGCATGACCTGGGACATTCCACTGACCGAGTTCGACGCCGACTCCGTGGCGCTGATCGAACCAGAACGCGTGTCCACGTCGGGGGAGATTCCAGAGCATGCGGTCATCTGCTTCTTCCGAGACGTCATCGACGAGGTGTGCGGGGGTGGCCGGGCCCAAGTCCTCGCGACCTTCACGTGGGAGCACGGAAGCCATCAGCTGTTCAGCCTCGAGGTGGGTGACCGTCGAGTGGCGGTTTTCCATCCCGGCGTCGGCGCGCCGCTGGCCTGCGGCCTGCTCGAGCAGGTGATCGCTACAGGCTGCCAAAAGTTCGTAGCGTGCGGCGGTGCAGGTGCTGTAGTCCCCGGCCTCGCGCTGGGACATGTCGTCGTGCCGGACAGCGCGGTTCGCGACGAGGGAACGTCCTACCACTATCTGCCAGCCAGTCGCGAGGTCAGCGCGGACCCAGCCGCGACGGCCGTGCTCTGTGCCGTGCTCACCGAACGAGCTGTGCCCTACGCGGTCGGCAAGACATGGACTACTGACGCGCCCTACCGCGAGACTCGAGCGAAGGTTGCCGCACGGCGTCGGGAAGGGTGCATCACGGTCGAGATGGAGACGGCAGCCTTCCTTGCCGTCGCCCGCCATCGCGCCGTGACATTCGGGCAGTACCTCTACGCCGGCGACGACGTCAGCGGCGAGACGTGGGACCACCGTCACTGGCAGACCTCCGCGACTCGCCGCGACCTGTTCTGGCTGTCGGTGGAAGCGGTCCTGCGGTTCTCGTAGCCACCGCACGGCACAGCGCCGCAGAATGCGCAGGCGGCGAGCCATGGTCGCAGGCAAGGGCTCGGCCCGGTTGAGCGCAACGGCAAGCTTCGTGGGCGGGCCTGGCTGCCCCGCTCGGGGCGTACGCAGCCGGTCACATCGCCGCGTCGTGGTACGGCGTTGCGGGCACGTCCTTGCTGTGGCGCGGCTCGACACCACAGATCAGGCGTCACCCGTGCATCAGTCCCGACCCGCGGACCTTGGGCCGCCTGTCGTGCTCAGTCGTCGGTGACCAGAACGGCACTGGCTTGTTTGACCGGCAGTGCGGTCGGAGCTCCACTGATGGTGATGGGTTGCGGGATGGCGTTCCAGGCGGTGCCGTCGACGCGGTAGCGGCCGGTGTACGTGACGTCGACGCTGAGGGCCAGATCGTGGTGTGTCTCGGTGGCGTGCCGGTAGGTGTGGGTGACGTCACGGGAGGGGTAGGGCTGACCGGGGGTCTCGGTGGTCTGCGAGGTGCCGTCTCCCCAGTGCCACGTGTAGTGGGTGGGGTGAATCTCCACGTCGACGCTGTAGCCGAGGATGGTGAGCACCCGGTCGAGCCGGTGCGGGCGGGTGTAGAAGGTGGTCTCGAGGTTCACGAGGGTGAAGTGCGGGGCGTGGATGTCGCCGGCTGGGATACCGACGCGGCGAACGGCGTCCACGACGTCGACCCACCCCACCTGTCGCCGTACCGGTCCCGCGTCACTAGGCGCTCGACATTCGATAGTGGTCAATCGTCCAAGCCCTGCTGTAAGGGGTCGCCGCAGCCGATCTGTGGTCTGTCGGCAGCCAGAGGGCCATCTGCGAACGTTGGGTTCTGGCAGGGCATGCATGCGCCGCGCGACAAGATTGACTGGCGCTTCCGGGATTGCGGGTTCGCCGCCGCTACAGGCAGGTAGCCATTCACATCGCGTAAGTAGCTGCCAGCTTGACGTGTTGGCTGTGCCCTCGCATCGAGGGCTGCCTGGGAACCGGATCGTCCGGACTCGCATCGATGACGACATTCGGCGATGCGCCTGATCGTCGCAGGACTGCTGTAAGCAGGCATCGATGCAGTGGCGAGAGTGTCAGCAGTTGAGCGGGCTCAAGGCACTAAGACCATTGTGGCAACAATCGCGCGCCGCGGCTGATCACGTTGGCTCTCAAGTCTGAAGCAACCATGTCCCGGCTCGCCACAGCGAAAGGAATTCAGCCTGGACCAGCCATCTGCCTTGATCGTCTGCGTTACGGCACCGCGAGACCGCTGCGTTGTTCCGGCGCTGATCTGAAGCGCGTGACGCAAGTTTCGGCCTCGAGGGTCGCGTCCGGGGTAGCGATGCCAGGTTGATGGCCGTTCCACTCCGCCACCTGTTTGCTGGCCTCCCGACCGGTGCATAGTCGTCGATCGAGCGCGCTATGACTGTGCAAACCAAGCAATCATGCGGCCGACAGGGTCCTCAACGTGGCTGTCGGGTGCGCATGATGCGAGTAATTGAGGACGGTGACGAAGTATCGAATGAAGGCTTTGGCGCCCGCTGTCGAGTGCTCCTTGGCCAAGGCCGGCATGACCGGTTCGGTCGGACGCCGTGAGGTGTCCGGGCTGACTGACGCTGTGCTCGGTGACGTGGTCGAGGCATGAGCCGGCGTGGCGCTGTGGGCCCGGGAGGAGCAGGAGCCGAGAGCCAGGCAGCACACTGCGCTGGTGACTGCGGCGCTGATGGCTCGTCGCATGGCCGGCTCCCTTCGGGCAACGAGGTGCCCCCAAGGTAGGGGATGACGGCCAGCTCGGACACTCGTCGCTGTATGCCTGTGGAAAAGCTGTTACTCCTGGGGCGGTCGAGGCGCTGCCACTACGCGCCGTGCGGGTGCTCAGGCGCAGAGCAGCGGATGGGATCCGACATCTGAAGAGTCCTGACCCTCGGGGCGGCAGCCCGTCTGAGCCGTGGCCAGCGGGCCTGGCACACCTCGCAGGGGCGCCAGCGCCACTAGAGGAGTCCGAAAGCACTCGTGACACCGGTGACACGCCCGAGCGCCTACCTCTCCGCACCACCGCTGACCTGCGCGGATGGAGAAAGTTGGCTAGCCGCGTTCGGAAGGCATTGCCTTCGTTCGGCGTTGAACGTAAGGTAACCCCTAGATATAGTAGTTACAGGGATGTAGTTCTCCACAGATTGTGGTCGGTGATCCACAACCGAAGTGGTCCCATCCCCAGCCTGTCCACAGGCATCCCGGCAGAAATGTCGGCGCCGGGGGCTACAACACAGGTATGAACGTGAGACGGAGGAGGCGGCCGAGCCGATGCACTGCCCGTACTGCCGCCACATCGACACCCGTGTGCTCGACTCCCGGGTCGCCGAGGACGGCACCTCGATCCGGCGCCGTCGCGCTTGCCCGGAGTGCGAGAAGCGCTTCACGACCGTCGAGGCGATGCAGTTGACCGTCGTCAAGCGTTCTGGTGCGACGGAGCCCTTCAGCCGCGACAAGGTGATCGACGGTGTCCGGAAGGCGTGCAAGGGCCGGCCGGTCGGCGACGACCAGCTCAAGCTGCTCGGTTCGCAGGTCGAGGACACACTGCGCGGCTCCGGCTGGGCGGAGGTACCAGCCCACGAGGTCGGCCTAGCCATCTTGGGCCCCCTCCGCGATCTCGACGAAGTCGCGTATCTGCGGTTCGCCAGCGTCTACCGGAGCTTCGAGTCCGCGGACGACTTCGAAGCGGAGATCGCCGTTCTCCGGGCCGAGCGCGCACCCACGGGCACCGAGCCCGATGCACGCGACAGCCGTGACGGGGAGCGGGTGCCTGGTGGCTGACCGGAGCACCCGGCGGATGCCGACGTCACGCCTCGCAGCGGACCTCGCCGCTCGAGCGCAGTTGACCTGACCACAAATTCACCGCTCTCGGTGGGCAGCCTCCGGAGCGTCCGCGAACTGCCCTTCACCACCAGACGATTCACCACAAGACGATGTAGGAGAGTCATGACCGAGACCGACAGTCGGCGCACCGGCACAGCCAGGCGCAGCGCAGGCAAGGGCCTGAAGATCGACCGCATCTTCACGACTCCCGGTACGCATCCCTATGACGAGATCACCTGGGAGCGGCGCGACGTCGTGCAACAGAACTGGAAGACGGGCGAAACGGTCTTCGAGCAGCGCGGAGTGGAGTTCCCCGACTTCTGGTCGGTGAACGCCTCCACCATCGTCACCACCAAGTACTTCCGCGGGGCCGTCGGCACCGACGGACGTGAGTGGAGCCTGGGGCAGCTCGTCGACCGGGTGGTCAAGACCTACACCGCGGCCGGGGTGGAGCACGGGTACTTCGCGACACCCGACGACGCCGAGGTGTTCGAGCACGAGCTGACCTACATGCTCGTTCACCAGGTCTTCGCCTTTAACTCGCCCGTGTGGTTCAACGTCGGTACGGCGTCCCCGCAGCAGGTCTCGGCGTGCTTCATCTTGAGCGTCGACGACTCGATGGACTCGATCCTCAACTGGTACAAGGAGGAGGGCTTCATCTTCAAGGGCGGCTCCGGCGCGGGTCTCAACCTGTCGCGGATCCGGTCGAGCAAGGAGCTGCTGTCGTCCGGTGGTACGGCGTCGGGCCCGGTCTCGTTCATGCGGGGAGCCGACGCGTCGGCCGGCACGATCAAGTCCGGTGGCGCGACGAGGCGGGCCGCGAAGATGGTGGTCCTCGACGTCGACCACCCCGACATCGAGGAGTTCGTCGAGACGAAGGCACGCGAGGAGGACAAGATCCGCGCCCTTCGCGACGCCGGGTTCGACATGGACCTCGGTGGCCGAGACATCGTCTCCGTCCAGTACCAGAACGCCAACAACTCGGTCCGGGTGACCGACGAGTTCATGCACGCCGTCGAGAACGGGAGTGAGTTCGGGCTGCGCGCCCGCCAGACGGGCGAGGTCATCGAGACGATCGACGCGCGCGAGCTGTTCGGCAAGATCGCCAAGGCAGCATGGGAGTGCGCCGATCCCGGCATCCAGTACGACGACACGATCAACGACTGGCACACCAACCCGGAGACCGGTCGCATCACGGCGTCGAACCCCTGCAGCGAGTACATGTCCCTCGACAACTCGTCCTGCAACCTCGCCTCGCTCAACCTGCTGAAGTTCCTGCGCGACGACGACACGTTCGATGCGCCGCTGTTCAGGCGCTGTGTGGAGCTCATCATCACGGCAATGGACATCTCGATCTGCTTCGCCGACTTCCCGACCGAGCCGATCGCCGAGACGACCCGGGCGTACCGGCAGTTGGGCATCGGCTATGCCAACCTCGGCGCGCTGTTGATGGCGATGGGCCTCGGCTACGACTCCGACGGCGGACGCGCGCTCGCGGCCTCCATCACGTCGTTGATGACCGGGACGTCGTACAAGCGCTCCGCGGAACTGGCCGGCGTGGTCGGGCCGTACGAGGGCTACGCCCGCAACGCCGACGCCCACAAGCGGGTGATGCGCAAGCACGCTGCGGCGACCGACGCCATCCGCTCGGTCACCGACAACGACCGCGAGGTCCGCAAGCTCGCCACCGCTGCATGGGACGCCGTCGTCAAGACGGGCGAACGCAACGGCTTCCGCAACGCCCAGGCGTCGGTGCTGGCGCCGACAGGCACCATCGGCTTCATGATGGACTGCGACACGACGGGCATCGAGCCCGACTTCTCGCTGGTCAAGTTCAAGAAGCTGGTCGGCGGCGGCTCGATGCAGATCGTCAACCAGACGATCCCGCGTGCGCTGAAGAAGCTCGGCTACGCGGGCGAGACCATCGAGGCGATCGTCGAGTTCATCGCCGAGCACGGGCATGTCATCGACGCGCCCGGTCTCAGGCGCGAGCACTACGAGGTGTTCGACACCGCCATGGGGGAGCGCGCCATCGCCCCGATGGGACACGTCCGGATGATGGCAGCGGCGCAGCCCTACATCAGCGGCGCCATCTCCAAGACGGTCAACCTTCCGGAGACCGCGACGGTCGAGGAGATCGCCGACGTCTACGTACAGGGCTGGAAGCTCGGCCTCAAGGCGCTCGCCGTCTACCGCGACAACTGCAAGGTCGGCCAGCCGCTCAGCGACGCGAAGGCCAAGGGCGCCGACAAGGCCTTCGTGGCCGGTGACGTCCCCGAAGTCGTCAAGGTCGTCGAGCGTCCCGTCCGCAAGCGGCTGCCCAAGTCCCGTCCGTCGCGGACCACGTCGTTCACCGTCGGTGGTGCCGAGGGCTACATGACGGCAGGGTCGTACCCCGACGACGGTCTGGGTGAGGTCTTCCTCAAGCTCGGCAAGCAGGGCTCGACGCTGGCCGGGGTGATGGACGCGTTCTCCATGGCGATCTCCATCTCACTGCAGTACGGAGTCCCGTTGGAGACCTACGTCTCGAAGTTCACCAACATGAAGTTCGAGCCGGCGGGGCTGACCGACGACCCCGACGTGCGGATGAGCTCGTCGATCATGGACTACATCTTCCGGCGGCTGGCTCTCGACTACCTGCCATTCGAGTCGCGGGCGGCCCTCGGCATCTACACGGCCGAAGAGCGCCAGCGTCAGCTCGACACCGGTTCCTACGAGGCGAGCGTCGACCCGGCCGAGCTGTCCGAGGCCGACTCGCTGAAGGCCTCGCCTCCCGACGCGGCGATCGGCGCAGCTCTGGTCGCGGATGCGTCGGTGGCGCCCGATGTCTCTGCCGACGAAGCCAAACTGGTCGAAGAGACGGCGCGAGCGGTGCCGGGCGGCGCCCGCACCAGTGCCGAGCTGCTCGAGGTGCTCAGTGGCCGCGAGGTCGACTCGCCGCTGTGCTTGACCTGCGGAACGAAGATGCGCCCCGCCGGGAGCTGCTACGTCTGCGAAGGCTGTGGCTCGACCAGCGGGTGCAGCTGACGCAGCCGTCGGCTCACCACAGCCACGAGCTGTCCACGTCCTCGAAGCCGGAGGTGCACGGTGGTCCCTCGCACAGCCGGATGCGACGTTGCGTGAGGTCGATGGCGACGCTGGCCACCGTCATGCTCTGCTCGGGTGGCGGTAGTGAGAGGTCGGGATGGCGACAGACGCTGTCGGGATCGGACGCATGGTCGGCCAACGCCTCCTCGAACATCGCCAGGTCGCCTACGTCGTCCGCAGACTCCACCAGCTCGCTCACCCGATCCAGCCGAGTACGGGTGCTCGAGATCACCAGGTCGGCGTAGTCCACGGCATCGAATTCGGGAGAGACGAAATGGTTCGTGTGCAGCAGTACACCGCTGTCGTCGCGCAGCAGCCGGTGCAGAGCTGACTGGCCACCAGGCTGTGCTTCCACATCGACGACCGCCCCGCTGCTGTCGGCCAGCAGGTAGTTCGCCGAGGAGGCTCGCGTGGTCTGCTCCAAAAGGGCAAGCGCCTCCCCGGTCGTGCTGCAATCGAGAAGACCACGGAGCATGACGTGATACGGAACCGCGGCCTCGCCGTTGTCATCGGTGCACGCGAGGGCGTTCGTCATCACCGCCAGGCCTTCGGAGTTGACGCCGAACTTGGCCAGCAGCCCTGCCTCCACGACGGTCAGGAACGCCGGGCCGTCCGAGGGGACGCACTCCAGCACGACGACGGTGTCACAGGCGAACGGAGCCCAGTCCCAGTTCTGCCCCGCCAGCACGCGGCCCGACGCGACGCTCGCGAAGGCGGAGCACTCCGCAGGTGCCGAGGCGCCCACCGCCGACCGGACCCGCGCGGAGTACATCACCTCGGTGCGCACGTTGATGGCCAGTACGTCGTCCAGTGTCACCCCGGCGCCGTCGGCCAGACCGGTCATCTCCTCGAGATACTGAGGGGCGAAGTCGTCGATCGCGGGGATGAACAGCTTCGCCTCGGCGGTGGAACGCGACCAGTCCCAGTCGGCGTAGTGCCTGAACGTCCGCTCGTACGCCGCGATCGAGCGGTGCACGCGCTCTCGGGCCGCGGCCCCGTACTGGTGGCCCCGCTCGTACGGGCCGCCCGACAGCGTGATCACCGGGAACATCTGCGCGCCTCCGTCATCGATCCGACAAGCTTGACGTCCAGCATCGTCTCACTACCCAGGCGGCGCCGGCGGGGACACCACAGTCTCGGTACCGAGCCACCACGGTCCCGTGATGTCGGTGAGGGGCAGGCCATGGCCAGTGATGTCGCGGGCGCGGGTGGTCGCTGACCATGCTCCACGTCCACCGGGCGGAGCGGGCAGACGCGCTCGTCGAGGCGTTGTCGGAACTGCTCACGACGCCGCTACCGGACCCGTTCGCCGCTGAGATCGTCGCCGTGCCGGCGCGCGGTGTCGAGCGGTGGGTCACCCAGCGCCTCTCGCACCACCTGGGGGCAGAAATCGGGGCCGGGGACGGCGTCTGCGCCCACATCTGGTTCCCGTCACCGGCGAGGATCGTGGCGGACGCGGTCAGCGCGGCGAGCGGGATCGACCCCGACCTCGACCCGTGGGCGGCGGGCCGAGTCGTCTGGACGCTGCTCGACGTCATCGACGACTGCGCGGCCGAGTCGTGGTGCCAGGTGCTGGCTCGGCACCTCGGCGGTGACGGCACGGACCCGGGACGCCCGCGCGGACGGCTGATGACCGCACAGCACATCGCCGACCTCTACGCCTCCTATGCAGCCCAACGCCCCAGTCTGCTCCGGGACTGGACCCGGGGCCGGTCCGCCGACGGTGCAGGCGCGCCGCTCGACCACCACCTCGGCTGGCAGGCGGAGCTGTGGCGACGGCTCTGCGCGACGATCACGACCGCCAGTCCGGCCGAGAGGCTGCCGACCGCCTGCGACGCCCTGCGGGCGCGACCCGAGCTGGTGGACCTGCCGGAGCGCTTCTCGCTGTTCGGCCCGACCCGGGTGACGACCGACCAGGCGACCGTCCTCGCGGCGCTGGCCGAGCACCGTGACGTCCACCTGTGGCTGCTCCATCCCTCGGCCGAGCTCTGGGACGCGACCACCCAGGTCGCGCCCGCGGACGGTTCGCTTCGGCGCCGCGACGACCCGACCATTGAGCTCGCCCGTCACCCGCTGCTCCTGTCCCTCGGCCGCGACGCGCGTGAGCTGCAGCTGATCGTCGCGAGCACCACATCGCCGGGCAGCGACACGTGTCACCGCGGGCACGCCCACCCCGACACGCTGCTCGGCATCGTGCAGCGCGACATCAGCACCAACACAGCGCCGCCCGGCGCACCGCACGGAGGAGCACCCGATGCGCGTGCAGCCTTGGGTTCCGACGACCGGAGTCTGCAGGTCCACGCCTGCCACGGTCGAGACCGCCAGGTCGAGGTGGTCCGTGAGGTGCTGCTGAGCCTGCTCGAGGCCGACCCGTCGCTCGAGCCGCGCGACGTGCTGGTCATGTGCCCCGACATCGAGGCCTACGCACCGTACATCTCGGCGACGTTCGGCCTCGCCGACGTCGACCGGCCACCGGCACACCCGGGGCATCGGCTGCGGGTGCGGCTGGCCGATCGTTCCCTGCGCCAGACCAACCCGCTCCTGTCCGTCGTCGCCGAGCTGCTCGAGCTGGCCGACGCCCGCGTCACCGCGTCACAGGTCCTCGACATCGCCGCCGCCGAGCCCGTACGGCGCCGGTTCGGCTTCGACGAGGACAGCCTGGACCGCATCCGGGGCTGGGTGAGCTCCTCCGGCGTCCGCTGGGGACTCGACGCGGCGCACCGGGCACCGTTCTCCATGCAGGCCGTCACCCAGAACACCTGGCGGGCGGGTCTCGACCGGCTGCTGCTGGGCGTCACCATGTCCGGTGACGACCTGCGCTGGCTTGGGCTCGCCCTCCCGCTCGACGACGTCGACAGCTTCGACGTCGACCTGGTGGGCCGGTTCACCGAGCTGGTCGACAGGCTCAGCGCGGTTCTCGACTCCCTGACCGGCCCCCGCCCGCTCGCCTCCTGGCTCGACACCCTCGCGGCCGCTCTCGACGCCCTGACCGACGTGCCCGCGCAAAGCGCCTGGCAACGAAGCCAGGCCCGGCGCGAGCTGGCCGACATCGCGCACGCCGCCGGCGAGCAGGCCGAGACCGTCAGCCTCTCGCTGGCAGACGTGCGCTCTCTCCTCAGCGGTCGATTGAAGGGCAGGCCTACTCGGGCGGGCTTCCGCACCGGAGACCTGACGATGTGCTCCATGGTGCCGATGAGGTCCGTCCCGCACCGGGTCATCTGTCTGCTGGGGCTCGACGACGGGGTCTTCCCCCGCAGCCCGGGTGTGACGGAGACGACATCCTCGCGCTAGACCCGTGCGTCGGGGAGCGAGACCGTCGCAGCGAGGACCGTCAGCTGCTGCTCGACGCCCTCCTCGCCGCCGAGGACCACCTGGTGATCGTCTACACGGGTGCCGACGAGCGCACCAACTCCCCTCGGCCACCCGCCGTGCCGGTAGGCGAGATCCTCGACGTGGTCGACGCCACCGTCCGTACCTCCGACGGGCGCCCCGCCCGCGACCAGGTCGTGGTCCGGCACCCGCTGCAGCCGTTCGACGCACGGAACTTCGAGGCCGGCAGGCTCGGTACGGAAGGTCCGTTCAGCTTCGACCCGTCGGCTCTCGCAGGCGCCCAGGCGGCGGCGCGACCGAGACTGGCCGAGGCGCCGTTCCTCGTCGGCCCGCTGTCGCCGGTCGACGCGTCGACGACGGTCGGGCTCGGCGACCTCACCTCGTTCTTCGAGCACCCCGTCAGGCAGTTCCTGCGGCAGCGGCTCGGCGTGACCGTACCCGAGGAGGACCAGGACGTCGACGACGCCCTGCATGCCGAGCTCGGCCCGCTGTCGAGGTGGGCCGTTGGCGACCGGTGGCTGCGTACGCGGCTCGCAGGCGCCGACATCGACGCCTGCCGGCAGGCGGAGTGGCGGCGAGGAGAGCTCCCACCGGGCAACCTCGGTGTGCGCCTGCTGGAGGAGATCACCAAGGAGGCCGAGCCGCTGCTGGCCGCGAGCGCTGTGGACCGGGCGGCGGAGCCGTCCAGCGTCGACATCGCGGTCACGCTACCGGGTGGGCGCCTCGTCAGCGGGTCGGTGGCCGGCCTGTACGGGACGACACTGTCGACCACCGTGTTCTCCAAGCTCGGCCCCAAGTACCGCCTGCGCGCCTGGCTCCAGCTCCTGGCGCTCGCAGCCGCCCGTCCCGAGCAGGCCTGGCGCGCCGTGACCATCGGACTGCATCACCGCCGGCGGTGCCGCCAGGTCGACGTTGGTCGCCCCTGAGGCCGAGGTCGCGGAGCGCTACCTGGCGGCGTACGTCGAGCTGCGCGATCGCGGGCTGTGCGAGCCGCTCGCGCTGCCGGTGGCGACCGGTGCCGCGTACGCCGACGTACGACACACCGGCAATGACGAGCAGGCTGCGCTCGACGCGGCCGAGAGGGCCTGGAAGAGCTCCTTCGAAGGCCGTGACCGCTACCACGCGTTCGTCTGGGGTCCTGAGCCTGCGTTTACCGGGCTCCTCGCGGAGCGGGCCACCGCCGACGACCAGGCATTAGGCGCCACCGACTCCGAACGTACCCGGTTCGGCGCCCTCGCCTGCCGGCTGTGGTGGCCGTTGCTCGCCGCCGAGACCCTGGAGATGCTGTGACTTCTGCGCCGACGGGTTTCGACATCTGCGGCCCCCTGCCTACGCGTACGACGAGGCTGGAGGCGAGCGCCGGGACCGGCAAGACGTTCACGATCGCGGCCCTCGCCACCCGGTACGTGGCCGAAGGCGTCGCCGGCCTCGACTCGATGATGCTGGTCACGTTCGGTCGAGCGGCCACCCAGGAGCTGCGCGAACGCGTCCGGACCCGGCTGGTCGGCACCGAGCACGGCCTCGCCGACCCGGCCTACGCGCGAAGTTCTGGCGATCGCCTTTTGCGGCTGTTGGCGGAGGCTCCCGACGCGGAGGTGGCCCTGCGACGCAAGCGGCTGGTCACGGCGCTGGCGAACTTCGACGCCTCCACGATCGCGACCACCCACGGCTTCTGCCAGCAGATGCTCACCGGTCTCGGTGTCGCGGGCGACTTCGACCCGGCGAGCACCTTCGTCGAGAGTGTCGACGACATCGTCGTGGAGGTCGTCGACGACCTGTACCTGCGCAAGTGGGGTCGGCCCGACGCGAGCCCGCCCGCGGTGCCGTACCAGCAGGCGCTGAGTGCCGTGCGCACCGCCGTGACCGACCGCCACGCCCGGCTCGAGCCGTCTGCCGCCGATCCAGGCTCCACACCGGGCCAGTACTACGCGCTCGCCGTCGCCGCGCGAGCCGAGGTCGACAGACGCAAGCGCCAGCGCCGGCTGCGCGACTACGACGACCTCCTGACCGGGCTGCGCGACGCTCTGGCCGATCCCGAGCGCGGACCCATGGCGCAGGAGCGGGTGCGGTCCAGGTACTCGGTGGTGCTCGTCGACGAGTTCCAGGACACCGACCCGGTGCAGTGGGAGATCCTGAGACTCGCGTTCCACGGACACACCACGCTGATCGTGATCGGGGACCCGAAGCAGGCCATCTACGCGTTCCGCGGCGGTGATGTCGTCACGTACCTGGCTGCGTCGGACGAGGCGGAGAGCCACGACACGCTCGGCGTCAACTGGCGCAGCGACGAGGGGCTCCTCGCGGCTTTCGGGGCGGTTTTCCGGGGGGCAGCGCTCGGCGACCCCGGCATCGTGGTCCGACCGGTCGAGTCGGCGCACCCCGGCCGTCGGCTGTCCGGGGCACCCGGCGAGGCACCGTTTCGGCTGCGGGTGGTCACCCGCAGCCAGCTCGGTGTCGGCCCCCGCCGCAAGCCGACCGTTGGGCCGGCACGGGAGCTGGTCGCCGACGACCTCGCCGCTGACGTCGTACGGCTGCTCGAGAGCAGGGCGCACCTGGCCACCTCCGGTCAGCCGCGGTGCGTTGCGCCGGGTGACATCGCCGTACTGGTGAACACCAACAAGCAGGCACAGCTGGTCCGGGAGGCACTGTCGCGCGTCCGGGTCCCGGCGGTCCTCACCGGTACGGCCAGCGTCTTCTCCACCGAGATGGCCACCCAGTGGCTCCTGCTGCTTCAGGCGCTCGACCGGCCGAGCCGGGCCTCGCGCGTACGTACCGCCGCGCTGACCTGCTTCGTGGGTTGGGATGCCGAGCGGCTCGCCGCTGCGGGAGACGGCGCTCTCGACACCCTGGGACCGCTCCTGCGGGGGTGGGCGGACGTGCTCCACCAACGCGGGATCCCCGCGCTGGTGGAGGTCGTGACGGAGGAGGCAGGGCTGTACGAGCGCCTGCTCGCAACACCGACGGGCGAGCGCCGGCTCACCGACCTGCGCCAGCTCGCCCAGCTGCTGCACGCGGCGGCCGTCGACGAGCAGCTCGGCACGGTCGCGCTCGTCGAGTGGCTGCAGCGCCGCATCAACGACGCCGCGGACGACATCTCCGAGGAGCGCAGCCGGCGGCTCGACTCCGACGCGGAAGCGGTCCAGGTCGTCACCGTCCACCGCAGCAAGGGCCTCGAGTTCCCGATCGTCTACGTCCCCTTCGGGTGGGACCGATACACGAGCATCGCGGACTATCCCCGCTACCACGCCGGTCTGGTGCGGAGCCTCGACGTCGGTGGCGAGGAGGGCGACGACTTCGACGAGCACTGCCGGTTGAACGCCGAGGAGGACGCGGGCGAGGACCTCCGGCTCCTGTACGTGGCCGTGACCAGGGCTCAGTGCCAGGTCGTCACCTGGTGGGTGCCGTCGACGACGACTCCGGCGTCACCGCTGAATCGGCTGCTGTTCGGGGGGTTCTCGCCGGGCGATCAGCCCGAGCCCAGCGCTGATCTGCTGAGCGATGAGGACGCACGACGTCATCTCGACACCCTCGCGTTCGGCAGCGGCGGGACCATCGCGGTCGAGTCTGCCGCCGGGGCCGACGGTGCGAACTGGCAGCCCCGCCAGCCGGCCGCGACGGCCTTGGATGTGGCTGCCTTCACGCGCGGGCTCGACACCGCATGGCGCCGTACCTCGTACACGGCGATGACGGCAGCGGCTCACGAGAGCGAGATGAGTGCAGCGGGCGTCCACAGCGAGCCGGAGGAGCCGCAGCTCGACGACGAGGTGGACGGACCTGCCGTGCCGGCGCCCGCCCCTTCGGCGGCCGGGAGTACGGCCACGGACGACGAGGCGATGCGCGCGGTGCTGTCTCCCATGCGCGATCTGCCAAGTGGCGCGGCGTTCGGCACTGTCGTGCACTCGATTCTCGAGCAGGTCGACACGGCGGCGCCGGTGCTGACGTCGGAGCTCGTCGAGCGCAGCCGTGCCGTGCTCGCCCGAGGCCTCGGGACGACGCTCGACCCAGAGGCTCTCGGAGCCGCGCTACTGCCGGCGATGGAGACCCCTTTGGGTCCGCTGGCCGATGGCGTCCGGCTGCGTGACGTGCTGCCGGCCGACCGGCTCGCGGAGCTCGACTTCGAGCTGCCCCTCGCGGGAGGCGACCGTCCGGCTTCCGTGTCGGTGACGCTCGGGGCGTTCGCGGAGGTGCTTCGTCACCGGCTGGCACCCGAGGACCCCTTCGCGTCGTACCCCGACCGACTCACCGGCGCCAGCTTCCGGACGGAGCGGTTGCGTGGGTACCTCGTCGGCAGCCTCGACGCGGTGCTCCGGCTGCCGGCTGGCCGCAACGACTCGCGCTACCTCGTCGTCGACTACAAGACGAACTGGCTCGGTGGGCCGTCCGGCTACGACGGGCCGCTGACGGCGTGGCACTACCGTCCGACGGTGCTCGGGGAGGCGATGATCGCTGCCGACTATCCCCTCCAGCTGCTCCTGTACCTCGTCGCCCTGCATCGGTTCCTGCGCTGGCGCCGACCCGACTACGACCCCGACCGGCATCTCGGGGGAGGCCTCTACCTGTTCCTGCGCGGAATGTGCGGCGCGGGGACGCCACAGCAGGACGGCGCGCCGTGCGGTGTCTTCGGGTGGGTACCGCCTCATGGACTCGTAGCCGACCTGTCGGACCTGCTCGCGGGAGGGACCTGACGTGACCGTTGCTGACGGCCTGGCCGACGACTTGGCCATGGGCGACCCGTACGACACCTGGCTGGCACTGCGTGCGGTCGGCCTGCTGCGCGACTTCAACAGGGCGGGAGTCGTCTCGGCCGGCGACGTCCATGTGGCCCAGACGCTCGGACGACTCGCCGAGGAGTCCGACGAGCGGGTCCTGCTGGCACTTGCGCTGGCGGTCCGGGGGGTGCGCCTCGGGTCGGTCTGCGTCGTGCTGGACGACGTGCGGCACGCCGTCGCCCCAGACGATGCCGAGACCGGCGCCGACGCGCTGGCGTGGCCGGACGCGACCGACTGGCGTGCGGCGTGTGCCGCCAGCCCGCTGGTCGCCATCGGGGACGGTGACCGCGGTGACGCGGCGGATCATCTCGGCCGTCCGCTGCGCCTCGTCGACGACCTGCTGTACCTCGACCGGTACTGGCGCCAGGAGGAGGTCGTGCGTACCGAGCTCGAGGCTCGCGCACAACGTGGCGGGCCCGTCGTCGACGTCGGCGCTGTCCGGGACGGGCTCGCGCGGCTGTTCCCCGCGTCCGCACCCGACCGGCAACGACTCGCCGCCACGATGACCGTTCTGCGCTACGACAGCATCATCGCGGGCGGGCCCGGTACCGGGAAGACGACAACGGTCGCCAGGCTGATCGCCCTGTTGCGGAGCCTGCCGGGTGACATGCCGCGGGTGGCCCTGGCGGCGCCGACGGGGAAGGCGGCCGCACGCCTGCAGGAGGCGGTCACCGCCGAGTCCTCGGCGTCGGGACTCGGGCTCGGGTGATGTCACCGCCTCGACTCTGCATCGGCTGCTCGGCTGGCGTCCGGGAAGCCGGAACCACTTCGTCCACGACCGGGCCAACCGGCTCCCCTACGACGTCGTCGTGGTCGACGAGAGCTCGATGGTCTCGTTGACGCTCATGTCGCGGTTGCTCGAGGCCGTGCGACCCGATGCGCGCCTGGTGCTCGTCGGTGACCCTGACCAGCTCGCGTCCGTCGAGGCGGGAGCGGTGCTCGGAGATCTGGTGGCCCGGTCCGCCGCTCCAGGACAGCACTCGCCCGCACTGCTCGGTGAGCTCGTCGGCGCAGACCTCGCCCCGGGCGAGCAGTCGAGCGACGAGGTCCGCAACGGCGTCGTACGGCTGACGCAGACGCACCGCTTCGGCCGCGCCATCGGCGCTCTGGCGGCGGCCATCCAGGACGACGACGCCGAGCGGGTTCTCGCCCTGCTGCGGTCGGGTGACGAGGCGATGTCGTTCGTCGAGTCCGCCGACGACGCCGTGCTCGGTCGCGACCAGGTCGCGGGACTTCGTACCGATGTCGTGGCCACGGCCCGAGCGTTGGGGGATGCCGCGGCGGCAGGCGACGCGGTCGCGGCGCTGGCCGGCCTCGAACGCCACCGGCTGCTGTGCGCCCACCGCCACGGACCCTATGGCGTGTCCCGGTGGACCTGGGAGATCGACGCCTGGCTGGCAGCGGAGCTCGGCGACTACCCCGCGGGCGGCGAGTGGTACCTGGGCCGTCCGCTGCTCATCACGGGCAACGACTACGACCTCGACCTGTTCAACGGCGACACCGGCGTGGTCGTACGAGGCGCCGACGGACCCGTCGCCGCGTTCGGGCGGGGCGCCGAGCCGATCCTCGTCAATCCGAGCCGGCTGTCGGCCGTCCAGACGGTGCACGCCATGACCGTGCACCGTGCGCAGGGCAGCCAGTTCGACCGCGTGTCCCTGCTGCTACCGGCGTCCACGTCACCCCTCCTGACGCGGGAGCTCTTCTACACGGCCGTGACGCGGGCGAAGGAGCACGTCCGGGTCATCGGGAGCGAGGCCGCCGTACGCCGGGCGGTGGGGCGGCCCGTCGTTCGGGCCAGTGGCTTGCGCCGCCGCGCCCCCTCCCCGTCCGCCGGAGCCCTGTAACTCCCCTCGAGCGGGCGCAAATGCAGGCTCGAGTGGGCGTAAATGCTCGCCCGAGTGGCCAGGAATGCACGCTCGAGTGGGTGCGAATGCTCGCCTGAGCGGCCAAGACCGCCCCAAGGCGGTGAGCAGGTGCGCCGAGAGCGGAGGTGCGCCCGGTGGACGCTGCATATCTGGCCAGTCGGCGCTGCATTTGCGCCCTCTCGGCCCCACATATCTACCCAGTGGACGCGACATTTGCGCCCGGTCGGGCCCACATATCTACCCAGTGGACGCGACATTTGCGCCCGGTCGGGCCCACATATCTACCCAGTGGACGCTGGCATTTGTGCCCGGTCGACGGGTGGCGGAGGGGACCCCGAGTTGATTAAGGTCGCAGCGACAAATATAGTTTGGCTATGATCTACAGGTCGAAGTACCCTCCCTTCGCCGTGACGGTCGACGCTGTGGTGCTGACGCTTCGCGACGACAAGCTGCAGGCGCTCGTCGTCACCCGCGGCGGGGAGCCGTTCGCGGGCACACTCGCCCTGCCGGGTGGCTTCGTGGATGTGGACGAGGACCTCGGCCCGGCGGTCGAGCGCGAGCTCGCGGAGGAGACCGGTATCTCGGTCCGCGGGACGAGGATCGAGCAGCTCGCAACCTACGGACAGCCCGACCGCGACCCGCGGTCGAGGACCGTCAGCGTCGCCTATCTGGCGGTACTCCCGGACGGACCCGACCCGGTCGGGGGCGATGACGCGGTAGACGCGCAGTGGCGACCGGTCAGCTGGCTGCTGGCTCGGCGTGATCGGCTCGCGTTCGACCATCGGGTGATCCTGCGCGACGGTATCGAGCGTGCCCGCGCCAAGCTGGAGTACTCCGCGATCGGCACGTCGTTCTGCCCGCCACGGTTCACGATCGCCGATCTGCGACGCGTGTACGAGGTGGTGTGGGGTGTGAGCCTCGACCCCGGCAACTTCCACCGGAAGGTGACGAGCGTCCCCGGGTTCGTAGTGCCGACGGGCGGCAAGGCCTCACGCGGTGCGGGGAGACCGGCCGAGCTGTACCGTCGCGGTCCGAACGAGCTGCTGCATCCACCCCTCACCCGGAGCTCCTTCTCGGGGTCGCCCCGCGCGACGAGGTCACAGCGACGCGGTCGGGCCCGCGGCTGAGCGTCGGCCGTCACCGGCAGACTGGCAGCCATGAGCGCGTCCTGGGTCCTGCACGTGGACCTGGACCAGTTCATCGCGGCGGTCGAGGTCCTGCGCCGCCCCGAGCTCGCCGGCCGGCCGGTCGTCGTCGGGGGGCGCGGGGACCCCTCCGAGCGCGGTGTCGTCTCCACGGCGTCCTACGAGGCACGCGCGTTCGGCGTCGGCTCCGGCATGCCGCTGCGCCTGGCCGCGAAGCGGTGCCCGGAGGCGGTCTTCCTGCCGGTCGACGGGCCGGCGTACGAGGCGGCGTCCGAGGAGGTGATGGGCGCGCTGCGTTCGCTGGGCGCCGTCGTGCAGGTGCTCGGATGGGACGAGGCCTTCCTGGGCCTCGAGACCGACGACCCTGAGGCGTTCGCGCGAGGCGTACAGGCCACCGTCCTCGCCGCAACGGGCCTGCACTGCTCCGTGGGCATCGGTGACAACAAGCTGCGGGCGAAGATCGCCACCGACTTCGGCAAACCGCGCGGAGTGTTCCGGCTGACGGAGGAGAACTGGTACCCGGTTATGGCCGATCGGCCCACGGAGGCGCTGTGGGGCATCGGCAAGCGCACCGCAAAGCGGCTGGCCGCGCACGGCATCCACACGGTCCGGGAGCTGGCGCTGGCTGATCCCCAGTACCTCGCCGATCACCTGGGGCCCACGATGGGGCCGTGGTACCGCCGGCTCGGCCGCGGTGTCGACGCCTCGCCCGTCGACGACACCCCGTACGTGGCGCGTGGCCGCGGTCGCGAGACGACGTTCCAGCAGAACCTCACGGACTGGGACCAGGTCCAGGCGGAGATCCGGACGCTGGCCGAAAGGGTCGCCGGCGATCTGCGGAGCGAGGGCCGGCCCGCGGTCCGGGTGGCGATCAAGGTGCGGTACGCCCCGTTCTTCACGCACACCCGCAGCGTCACGCTCCCTGGCCCGACGACCGACCCGGAGCAGATCACCTCGGCTGCGCTGACACTGGCGGGCAGGCTCGACCGCGACCGCCCGATCAGGCTGCTCGGCGTCCGCGTCGAGATGCCCAAACCGGACTGACGCTGCGACGGGGGTGCAGGCTCAGGCGGAAGCGGCCTCGCAGCAGGAGCTCTGCGCGCTCGCGACTTGCGCCGGACGTCGCCGCCTGGCGAGCACACGCTGGGCGGCCACCGCGGTCGCGCTGAGCACGATGACCGCGACGGCGTACGCCTCGGCGGTGCTGCGGAGACCGACGGTGGTGCTCGCGAAGCCGGCGACCACAGCCGGCAGGCTGAACGCCAGGTAGGCGATCACGAACGCGACGGCGAAGAGCTCACCCCGCTCGTCGGGCGCTGCGATGCGCGCCAGCGTCCCGAAGCCGCCCAGTGCGGCGGCGCCGAAGCCGATGCCCGCGACGACAGTCCCGACCCCTGCCAGCACAGCGGTGTCTGTCTCCACCCCGGCCAGCGACAACGCCATCCCCACGCCCAGCAGGACTGCTGCTGTCGCGAGTACCCGGCCGGTCTGCCAGCCGCGGAGCGCGAAGGCCGTGACGGCACCCGTCCCGCACAGCATGGTCACCACGAGGCCGCCCACGAGGTGGCTCTGCAGGCCGAACAGGCCGGCGGCCACCGACGGGCCGAGGGACAGGTACAGCCCGCCGAGTGCCCAGCTCGCGACGAGGATGGGTACGAGCGCGTACACCTCGGGCCGCAGGCGCTGCGGGATGCTGACCCGCGGTCGCAGCGATCGCAGCCCACCCGGTCGCCGCGAAGAGGTCTCCGGGAGCACGGCCACGACACAGCCGGCGAGCACCATCCCGGCCAGCAGCAGGGCGTACACGAAGTGCGTCGGCCCTGGTGCGTACTGGATGAGCAGGCCACAGCCGAGCGACCCGACCGCGAGCCCGCTAAGGGGCGCGACTCCGTTGACCAGGCCGGCGCGACCGGGTGCATGGCTCGGGTTGAGGTCGACCAGAGCGGCGCCGAGCGTCGTCATCGCGGCACCTGTCGCGATGCCCTGTGCTATCCGTGCCGCAGCCAGGACCGTGACGCCGGGGGCGGCGATGAAGAGCACCAGTGCCGCCGCTTCGAGGGCGATGGCCGCCGCGAGCACCGGCCGCCGCCCGATGTGGTCCGACAGCGCGCCTACCACGAGAAGCGAGCCCAACAGGCCGAAGACGTAGATCGCGAACACCACCGTCAAGGTGGTCGCCGAGAAGCCCCACTCCTGCTGGTACACGACGTACAGCGGCGAGGGGGCGCTGGACGCGGCCATGAACAGGACCAGGATGGCAGCGACCCAGACGAAGGCTGCCGGGCGCGAGAGGCGGAGGTCGCGAGCACTGGTCATGGTGCCGGAGCTGAGCATGAGGACGTCCTAGATGCAGTGATCGATGCGTTAGTGACCAGACTAGCAGACGCAACGATCAGTGCGATAATAGCGGTATGACTGCGCCGACGTCCGTCACCACTCGTCCCGGTGGGCGCTCCGCGCGCGTCCGGGCGGCCGTGCACCGGGCCGTCGAGGAGCTTCTCGCCGAAGGTCCGGCCGAGGCGTTGACCGTCCCCCTCATCGCCGCGCGCGCCGGCGTACACGCCACCACGGTCTACCGCCGCTGGGGCTCGCTGGGTGAGCTGCTGGCCGCCGTGGCGACCAGCCGGTTCAGCGGCGACATCGTGGTGCCCGACACCGGAACCCTTCGCGGTGACCTGGAGCGATGGATGGGCGACGTGGCCACCGACCTCGCGGACCCCGACGTCCTTGCGCTCATGCGGGCGACCGTCGGCGCGGCCGGTGCCGAGGGCGGATGCGCCTGCGTCGCCGACCGGCACGAGCAGCTCGCCGCGATGCTCGAGCGTGAGAGGTCGCGGGGAGGTAGCGCACCGCAGGTCGACCAGGCGGCTGACGCGCTGCTCGGTCCCCTGTACTACCGCGCCATTTTCACCGGTACGCCGGGCGAGCCAGGCTGGGCACGTCAGCTCGTCGGCACGTTGCTCGGCGCCGACGCCACCGAGCTTCACCCGGCCTGAGCCGCCACGGCGCGGACACCCGACCGCCACCCTGCTTGCGTCGCCTCCGCGCGGAGAGGTCGACCGCCACCGCACCCTAGGCGCCTGAGCGCCGGCTATCGCTCGCGTCCTGCTGGAGATCTCGACCTCGCGGAAGATGCCGACTCCTCGGCAGGAATTACCTGACTCCTCGGCGGGAACCACTTGACTCCTCGGGGGGAACCACTTGACTCCTCAGGGGGAATCACTTGACTCCTCGAAGGGGATTACTTGGCTCCTCGAGGGAACGGAGTCAGAACTCCTCGTGCGTACGGGGGTCGCCGCCGAAACGGTCGGCAGTGTCGAGCGTCGCGATCGCGGCCATCTCCTCGGCGCTCAGCTCGAACGAGAAGACGTCGAGGTTGCTCGCGATCCTTTCGGGGTTGCTCGAGTATGGGATCGGTACCACGCCCGACTGCACGTGCCAGCGCAGGACGACCTGACCGGGCGTCACATCGTGCGCCGACGCGATCCGCGCCACCACCGGACTGCGGAGCACTCCACCTCCACGCCGAAGCGGGCTCCACGACTCCGTCACGATGCCTTGCTCGGAGTCGTACGCGCGCTGCTCGACCTGCGTCCACTCGGGATGCATCTCGATCTGGTTGACCGCCGGCAGTACACCCGTCTCGCGCTTCAGACGGTTGATGTGGTCCGGCAGGAAGTTCGAGACGCCGATCGAGCGGATCAGGCCCTCGTCTCGCAGAGCGATCATCGTCTCCCAGCTCTCGACGTATCGGTCGATGCGGGGCAGTGGCCAGTGGATGAGGTACAAGTCGACGTAGTCGAGTCCGAGCCTCTCCAGCGACCCGTGGAGCCCGCGCCGGGCCTCCTCGGCACCGTGGTCGTCGCCGCGGAGCTTCGTGGTGACGAAGAGCTCGCCGCGGTCGACGGACGACGAGGCGATGCCCCTGCCGACGCCGGTCTCGTTGTCGTAGCTCGCGGCCGTGTCGATCAGCCGGTACCCGGCGTCGATCGCGATGCCGACCGTCTCGGGAGCGTCGTCGGCGTCCAGCGGCGCCGTGCCGAAGCCGAAGCTCGGCATGGCGCCACCGTCGATGAGTGGGAGCAGAGGAGCAGGTGTTGGCATGGTCGCCACGTTAGCGGTCGTGGGAGTCCCGGCGAGACAGCGGTGGCTGTGCGTTGAAGGCCCACAGGGTGTAGGAGTCGATCCGCCTGACCAGGGCGCGCAGGCGGCTCCGAGACAGGTGCGGGATGGGAGGAAGGGGAAGCATGACAGCTCCTTGTCGAGTTCAGTCTTGTCGGGTTCGGTCGGTCTGGTGGTGGTGCGGTGAAGCCGCTCATCCAGCCTCGCGGCCGGATGTTTCAGCCGTATTGCACAACCGTTTCGGGCGCCTTCGCGGTACCGATGTCGGCCGTGAGGCTCATCACGGCCGGACCGTCAGTCGGTGCGAGTGACCTCGGTCGCCCGACCTCGCCGCCGTCGCCTCGAAGGCGGAGGAGGAGATGCGCGCCAGCGGGACGGCGGCGCGGGCGGTGCACGAGAAGGCGTACCTGAAGAGCTCGCTCGAGCACGCCGGGACCCCTCTGCCGGTGATCCGGGCGGTGGCACGGCGGATCCGGACCGAGCACCCGGACTTCGACGTCACGACTGCGTTCGCGCTGGCCGACGAGCTGTGGAAGGGATCCCTCCACGAGCGCCGGATGTTGGCGGTCGTGACGCTGCAGCAGTACGCCGACGCCATGTCGCCCCGGCACCTGGAGCGGTTGGAGCCGTTCGTGCGACAGTCCGGCACCTGGGCACTGGTCGACGGTCTCGCCGGCGACGTGGCGGCCAAGATCGTGCTGCGACACCCCGACGACCAGGTGGTCGATGCTGTCCTCCGGAGGTGGGGCGCCGACGCGGACTTCTGGGTCCGGCGGTCGGCGTTGCTCGCGCACCTGCAGACGTTGGGACGCCGCGGGCGCTTCATCGGCTGGGAGAGGTTCAGCCGCCTCGCCGACGCGATGCTCGACGAGCGGGAGTTCTTCATCCGCAAGGCGATCGGCTGGGTGCTGCGCGAGGCGGGCAAGCACCGTCCCGGCCTCGTGGTGGAGTTCGTGCAACAGCGTGTCGCGCGGATCTCCGGCGTGACGATCCGAGAGGCGGTCCGGTACCTCGACCCGCTGGACCGCGATGACCTCCTGGCGGCGTACCGGGCCCGTTAGCCGGGCAACCCGTCCAGCGTGGCCCTGGCCCGCTCGAGGTCCTTCTCGGCCTGCCGGGCTCGCAGGTGCGCCCCGTCGCTGTCGGAGCGAGCCTCCTGCGCCTTGTCGGTGCGCCTGCCCAGCTCGGCCCTGGCCTCCTCGAGCTGCGCTGCGAGACGGTCGACGGTGGTCGAGGCTTCTTCACGCTCGCGCTCGGCCGAGTCCACTCGCTGGTTCGAGCGTTCCGCAGCGATGCCGGCTCGCTGAGCTGCCTTCTCCGCGGCGGCGACCTCGCGCTCGGCCTCCGCCCGCGCGCGCCGCTTCCGCTCCTCCTCGAGGTCTGCGACGTCGGCGCCCGCCGAGCTGTCCGGCCGCTGCCGCGACGGTCGGGGACGGATTCGCGGCGCGTCGCCAGGCGACGCGGTGCTGAACCCGGACACCTGCAGGCCGTCGGTGAGCCGGCCACCGGCCACGGCATCGGCGCTGTCCTGGTCCGACAGCGTCGCCTCGAGCGTGGTGCGTACCGCCTGCGCCACCTCGTCGGTGATGCGCCTACCGCGGGCCTGGGCGAGCGACCTCGCCTGCTGCACGAGCGCGGAGACCAGCTGGTAGCGCTGCCGGGTCAGCTCGCGCAGCTCGTCCCCCTCGATGTCCGCCATGACGTCACGCAGCTCGCGGCCCAGGTCCAGGAGCAGCTCGACCTCCTCGCCGTGGGTCCGTACCAGCGCGTTGGTGACCCACGCCGCCATGGTCGGCTTGCGCAGCGACGCGATACGGTCAGCCAGGGGTCGGTCCTTGGCCGCGCGGGCCCGTTTGACGCGTTCGTTGCGCGCACCGGTGAAGTCCTCGGGTGCAAGCCCGTACAGCTCGTCCGCGATGGCCTCGAAATCCACTCCGCCACTGTGCCGTACTCTGCGCGAAGTTCCGCGCGCCGGGCTCGACGGCTAATTCCGCGGGAGCCGATGTGCCCCTTCGTCCCTGAGCGGGACCGCTGCGCGGACAGGTCAGCCCGCGTGCACGACGCAGCGCGTCGCCCACGGGCGCGCCTCCAGCCGGGCGGCCGGGATGGCGGCCCCGCAGACGTCGCAGGTGCCGTAGGTGCCGTCGGCCAGCTTCTGCTCGGCATGCTCGATCTCGGCGAGCATCACCTGGAGCTTCGCGTGGGCGGGCACCGCCGAGAGCCGCTCGACCGCCTGGCTGGTGCCCTCGCCGACTCGCTTGCCGAAGGAGATGCTGCCGTTCTCCTCCGGGAGGCGACTCATCGTGGCCAGCTGCTCGACGAGCTGGGCACGCTTCGCGGCCAAGGCGTCACGGATCGCTGTGGACATCCATTCCATGGTGCCAGAAAGGACTTCTCCACGGTGCCATCCGCGCGCTTCCGGCTCGTTGCCCGCGGCCGATCCGTACCATGACCTGCGACACGTCGCCGGATGCCGCTCGGCGCGCGTCGTGGCAGAGTTCGTCTCGACGCACGCCTCGCCCGGAAGGATCTCCTGTGACCGCCGAACCGTCCGGCTCCCGCCCCGGCTCAGACGCCGGCTACCTCGAGATCGCGGTCGCGGCCGCCAGGAAGGGGCTCGCCGAGGGTGGGATCCCGATCGGCGCGGCCCTGATCGGCGCCGACGGGTCGGTCCTGGCGACGGGGTACAACAAGCGGGTGCAGCTCGGCAGCGCGATCCGACACGGGGAGACCGACGCCCTCGAGAACGCCGGTCGGCTCCCGGCATCGGTCTATGCCGGGTCGACGATGGTGACCACGCTCTCGCCGTGTGACATGTGCACCGGCGCGATTCTGCTGTACAAGATCCCGCGTGTCGTCGTCGGCGAGAACCGGACGTTCTACGGCGGGGAGGACCTGCTGCGCGCCCGCGGCGTCGACGTCGTCGTGCTCGACGACGCCGGCTGCGTGGACCTCATGTCGTCGTTCATCGCCGACTCGCCGGGCCTGTGGAACGAGGACATCGGCGAACCGGGCTGACCGGCACCCTGCTTCTCGCAGCGACGGGTGAGGTACGACGGTCGGTCGCGTCGGCGACCGCCGCATTGCAGTTCGGTCAAGATTTGGGCACGATCGCGCGGACCGCGACGGCACCTTCACGTCGGCGAGAGAGGATCGTCGCATGCCGTCCGCCGAACGAGCATCACGGCCGGGCGACGCGCCATGGGCCGCCGCCGGCTGGATGTGCCTGCTCGTGCTGGGGACCGCCGTGGCCTGGGCACTGTGTCTCCCGGTGCAGTCGTCGGACGTGTGGAGCACGCCGTCGGCTGGCACCGCGTTCCACGTCGAGTGGTTCCTGGCTACCGCGGTGCTTGCCGTGCCGATCTGGCACACCACACGCTCCAGCTGGATGCTCGGGATGCCGGGGGTGCTGATCACCTGCCTGCAGGTGGTGTGCATCGCCGACGAGGGTGCCCGGAGGCTTCAGCAAGCCGGAGTCGTGACCGCGGTGACCGACCTGCTGTACATCACCGCAGTGCTGTACGCCGTGCTGTTCGTGTCCGTCGGCGTCAGCGGGATGCTGCGCAACCTCGCCGACCGCAGGGTCGCCAAGCTCGTCGCGCAGCTGGCCGCCCTCGACGAGGCACCGAAGAAGCATCAGCGCTGAACCGCCGACCTCATCGGTCCCACAGCAGCGGCACGAACGCGTAGCGCCCGACTCGGTGGATGCGGACGGCCCCGCCGTCGCTGACGTCCACCACCGCGAGTCGCCCGGCCACGGGAACCACCATCCGGCCCCCGCGCGCGAGCTGGTCGACCAGAGGCCCGGGGACCGTGCGCGCCTCCGCAGAGACGAGGATCTTGTCGAACGGCGCCGCTGACGGCAGCCCCAGGACGCCCGGCTCGGCGGGCGCCACGAAGGCCCAGTCGAAGCCGCATGCGAGGACCGCCTGCTGCGCGGCCGCGGCCAGGTCGGGGAGCAGCTCGACGCCGCTGACACTGCCGGACGGCCCGACCAGATGGGCGAGCAGTGCACAGGTCCACCCGGAGCCGCTGCCGACGTCCAGTACCCGCTCGCCCGGACGTACGTCGAGGAGCGTCAGCATGTTGCGGACCGTCGTCGGCTGGGAGTTGGTCTGGCCGTGCCCGATCGGGATCGGCCGGTCCTCGTCGACGTGGCTGCGCTCCGCGCACGGTACGAACCCGGCGCGCGGCACCGCCGCGAACGCCGCCGCGACTCGGTCCTCGGCCTCGCCCATCGCTTCCGAACCAAGTCCGCTCCGCCGCCGATGTCAACCCCGCGCGCCGCGGCTAGGGTGACCCGATGTCCAACACGACGATCGGCCTCACCGACGAGCTCCACGCCTACGTGCTCGACGTCGGCGTCCGCGAACCCGACGTACTGCGGAGGCTGCGCGAGGAGACCGAGGCGCTCCCGCAACACGACATGCAGATCGCGCCCGAGCAGGGTGCCTTCATGGCCATGCTGGTGACCCTGATGGGCGCCCGGCGCTGCATCGAGGTCGGCACCTTCACCGGCTACTCGTCGACGGCTGTCGCGTTGGCACTCCCGGCCGACGGTCGGCTGCTGTGCTGCGACGTCTCGACCGAGTGGACCGACGTCGCCCGCAGGTACTGGGCGGAGGCCGGCGTGGCGGAAAAGGTGGAGCTGAGGATCGGGCCGGGCGTCGGGACTCTCGACGCGCTGATCGCGGCCGGGGAGCAGGACGGCTTCGACTTCGCCTTCGTCGATGCCGACAAGCCCGGGTACGGCGCCTACTACGAGCGCCTGCTGGAGCTGGTCCGGCCCGGCGGCGTGATCGCGTTCGACAACGTGCTCTACGGCGGTGAGGTGATCGAGTCGGAGTCGGACGACGACGGCCTGAAGGCGATCCAGGACCTCAACCGCAGGCTCGCCACCGACGACCGCGTCGACATCTCCATGCTCCCCATCGCCGACGGCCTCACGCTCGCCCGCCGGCGCTGACGTCGCCTGCGCTGACGGCCCCGGTTCAGCGGCGGCGGCGCGGCGCACGCGGGCTCGCTGCCCGAGGCGCCTCGCGTACCACCTCGCGTGCGGACTTGTCGGTGCGCAGACCCATGAAACGCGGATGACGCAACTGGCCATCTCGCGTCCACTCCGTGAAGCGCACCTCCGCGACCAGCTCCGGCGAGACCCAGTGCACGCCGATGCGCCAGGCGGCTCCGGTCGGCAGCGACGTCTGCTCGTAGGGCGTGTCCGGCCGCGACAGCGTGCGCAGCTCTCGGCCGAGCGAGGCCAGCAGGGCCTGATCGAAGCCGGTGCCGACCTTCCCCGCGTACACGAGCGCCCCGCTGTCGTCGAAGTAGCCCAGGAGCAACGAGCCGAAGTGCTGCCGCGCCCCTTGCGGGTCGGTCCACCCGCCCACGACGAACTCCTGCCCCTGCTCGCACTTGAACTTGAGCCAGTCCGGAGTCCGCCCGGACCGGTAGGGCGCGTCGGCGCGCTTCGCGATCAGGCCCTCCCAGCCCTGCTCGCAGGCGTAGCGGTAGTACGCCTCGCCGTCGGCCAGCACGTGGTCGGTGAAGCGGAGCGGTTCCTGCCAGTCGAAGAGCTCGTGCAGCAGGTCCTTGCGAGCAGTCAGCGGCAGCCCACGCGTGCTCTGACCGTCGAGGTGGAGGACGTCGAAGAGGTAGTAGACGACCTCCACCGCACTCCGGCGGGCCTTGTCCGCATTGGCCACGTGCATCCGCGGCTGCAGCGCGGCGAAGCTCGTGCGCTCCCCGTCGAACGCCACGACCTCTCCGTCGACGACGAAGTCGGGCGTGTGCTGTGCCCGCAGCGCCTCGGCGATCTCGGGAAAGCTCGCGCCGGCATCGGCCCCGCTGCGGCTGCGCAGCCGTACTCTGTCGCCGCCGCGCTCGGCGAGGATGCGCATCCCGTCGAGCTTGCGCTCGAAGAGCCAGCCGGGCCGTGAGAAGCGCTCGTCGGTAAGGGTCGCGAGAGCCGGCCCGGGGACGCTCTGGAGTTTCTCCACCTCGTATTCCTACCGGCTACCAGCGAGTAACATGGACACACCCGGACCTGCGAAAGAGGCGTCGTGAGTATCGATGTGGAAGAACCCGCGGCACAGCCGACAGATGTGAGCGAGAAGAAGGCACGCGAGGTCGCCGAAGCAGCCCGCGAGACCGAGTGGACCCGGCCGAGCTTCGCGAAAGGGATCTACCTCGGCTCCTTCGACCTGTCGCTCATCCATCCCTACCCGCGCGCAGCCGCCGAGGACGCCGCCCGGGGCGAGGACTTCCTGGCCCGCCTGCGGGAGTACTGCGAGACCCTCGACGGCGCCCGGATCGAGCGTGACGCGCAGATCCCCGACGAGTACCTGGCCGGTCTCGCCGAGCTCGGTGTGTTCGGGATGAAGATCCCCGAGGCGTTCGGGGGCCTCGGCCTCACCATGTCGTACTACGGCCAGGCGCTCATGCTCATCGGGTCGGTCCACCCGAGCATGGGTGCGCTGCGTGTCCGCGCACCAGTCGATCGGCGTCCCGGAGCCCGTCAAGATGTTCGGCACCCAAGAGCAGAAGGAGAGGTTCCTGCCGCGCTGCGCGGCCGGCGCGATCACCGCGTTCCTGCTCACGGAGCCCGACGTCGGGTCCGACCCCGCCCGGCTGGCGACGACGGCGACGCCCACCGAGGACGGATCGGCGTACGTCATCGACGGCGTCAAGCTGTGGACGACCAACGGGGTCATCGCCGAGCTCCTCGTCGTGATGGCGACGGTGCCGAAGCGCGAGGGGCAGCGTGGCGGCATCTCGGCCTTCGTCGTCGAGGCCGACGCTCCGGGAGTCACGGTGGAGCACCGCAACGCATTCATGGGGCTGAAGGGCCTCGAGAACGGCGTCACGCGCCTGCACCAGGTCCGCGTCCCCGTCGAGAACCGGCTGGGACGCGAGGGCCAGGGCCTCAAGATCGCTCTGACGACGCTCAACCAAGGACGGCTGTCGATCCCGGCCCTCTGCACCGCTGCGGGTAAGTGGTGTTTGAAGATCGCCCGAGAGTGGTCTGCGGAGCGGGTGCAGTGGGGGCGCCAGGTCGGCCGGCACGAGGCCGTCGCGACCAAGCTGTCGTTCATGGCCGCCACGACATTCGCGCTCGAGTCGGTCCTCGACCTGTCCTCGCAGCTCGCCGACGCCGGCGCCAACGACATCCGGATCGAGGCCGCACTCGCCAAGCTGTGGTCCAGCGAGATGTCCTGCCTGATCGCCGACGAGCTCGTCCAGATCCGCGGCGGACGCGGCTTCGAGACGGCCGACTCACTGGCCGCTCGCGGCGAGCGGGCGGTGCCGGCCGAGCAGGTCCTCCGCGACCTGCGGATCAACCGCATCTTCGAGGGGTCGTCGGAGATCATGCGGCTGCTCATCGCGCGGGAGGCGGTCGACGCGCACCTGTCGGCCGCCGGTGACCTTGCGGTCCAGGACGCCGACCTCGGGCAGAAGGCACAGGGCAGCGGTGAAGGCGAGCGGCTTCTACGCCGGCTGGCTGCCGAAGCTCGTCGTCGGCAAGGGCACGGTGCCGACGTCGTACGACGAGTTCGGCTCGCTGGCCCGGCACCTGCGCTACGTCGAGCGCTCGTCGCGCAAGCTCGCGCGCCAGACGTTCTACGCGATGAGCCGCTGGCAGGCGAAGCTGGAGTACCGGCAGGCGTTCCTGGGGCGCATCGTCGACATCGGCGCAGAGCTGTTCGCCATGGCGGCGGCCTGTACCCGCGCGGAGATGATCAGAGCCGAGGACCCAGCCCGGGGCACGGCGGCCTACGAGCTGGCAGAGACGTTCTGCGCCCAGTCCCGCGCTGCGCGTCGAGGCGCTGTTCGAGCGGCTCTGGCACAACACCGACGCCAAGGACCGCCATCTGGCGTCCAACGTGCTCGGCGGCGAGTACACCTGGCTCGAGGCCGGGGTCCTCGACCAGTCCGAGGGCACCGGGCCCTGGATCTCGTCGTGGTCGCAGGGAGAGACGTCGCGGCCCAACGTCGCGCGACGGTACCGCTGAGGCCCGTACCTCGGCGTACGTCGTCGAGGCCGGCCCACCCCTGTTTTCGTCATCGTCCGTAACCTCTGCCACCGGGCGCCGTTGTAGCGGTCTGAGTCGGCCTTATCGGCCGAAGATCGAGGCGACGTCTACGGAGGGCACCACGATGCTTGTTCGAATCGCGGCGACAGCGGCCGCTGTGCTGCTGGCAGGGTCCATGACGACTGCACCGGCCGGTGCGAAGGCCCCGCCGCTGTGCGCGGGGCAGCCAGCCACCCGTATCGGGACCGGCGGGGCCGATGTGATCCACGGGACCGCCGGCCGCGACGTGATCGTCGGACGCGGCGGCAACGACACCATCTATGGGATGGGCGGCGACGACGTGCTGTGCGGCGAGGCGGGCAACGACCGCGTCATCGGTGGGCCGGGCGCCGACCACCTCGCGGGGGACGAGGGCGACGACTACGTCCGCGGCGGTCCGGGCCGAGACGTCATCCGCGGGGGCATCGGGAACGACGTCCTGCGTGGCCGCAACAACGCGGACCGCATCAGCGGTGGCCAGGGCGACGACACCCTCGGCGGTGGCAACGGTGCCGACAGGCTCGGCGGCGGTGCGGGGAACGACTCGATCAACGGGTACAACGGCGCCGACTCGATCCTGGGCTTCACCGGCAACGACACGCTGGTGGGCGGGCTCGGGACCGACCGCCTCCACGGTGGCGTCGGGCGGGACAACCTCGACGGTGTCGACCACGCTCCTGGAGACCTGCTCAACGGTGGTCCGGGCACCGCCGACGTGTGCGCCGGTGACCGTGGCGATGTCAAGAAGGGCTGCCCCTGATCCCCTGCACCGCGTCGCCGTTGGTTTGACGGCCGCGCGGCACGAGTCCACCAGCCGGGACCGCGTGTCTCGACCGGTGATGCCACCTGGGGGTTGTGCGCCGCACGCAAGACGAGTAGACAGGTGCTACGCCTTCGACACGAAGTGCGCGATGGACGAATTCGGGGCTTCTGCACGGTGACGAGCTCACCGCATCAGCGGGTGACGGGGCTGGTGGGACCCCCCGGCCGGCCGTCAGGACCGATTCGTCACACGTCCCCGGTCCGCTCGTAGGGTCCCTCGAGCTCATACCTCGAGGGGCCCTACCCATGCCGGAGTGAAAACCCAGACCGAAGGGGGCGTCGTTGTCCGAAGATCGGTGGCTGACCGTCACGACCGCTGACTCCCGGGCTCTCGAGGTCCTCGTCGAGGGACCTTCCGACGGGTTCCCGCTCGTGTACCACGCCGGCACGCCGTCGGGTGCCGTCCCCTTCCCCCGGCTGATGCAGGCAGCGGCCGCAAGTGGCCTGCGTACTGTCACGTACTCCCGGCCCGGCTACGGCACGTCGACGCCGCAACCTGGCCGCACGGTGGGCGATGTGGCAGCCGACGTGGTGGCGGTCCTCGCCGCGCTCGGCCTCGAGCAGTTCGTCACCTTAGGCTGGTCCGGTGGGGGACCCCACGCTCTCGCCTGCGCCGCGCTGCTGCCAGAGGCGTGCCGTGGTGCCGCCACCCTGGCCGGCGCCGGGCCGTACGCCGACCCGGGCGTGGCCGACTGGCTCGACGGCATGGGAGCCGACAACGTGACGGAGTTCGGCGCCGCAGTCGAGGGGGAGCAGGCGCTCACCGACTACCTGACCCAGGAGTGCGAGCGCCTGGCGCACGTGACGGGCGACCAGATCGCCGACGCGTTGGGTGATCTCGTGCCGGACGTCGACAGGCGTGCGCTCACCGGCGACCTCGCGGACTACGTCGCCGAGAGCTGCCGGCGCGCGGTGCTGCAGGGCGTCGCCGGCTGGCGCGACGACGACCTCGCCTTCGTGCGGCCGTGGGGCTTTTCTCTCGACATGATCACCGTCCCGGTCTCGGTCTGGCAGGGACGCCTGGACAAGATGGTCCCCTTCGCCCACGGCTCGTGGCTGGCGGCGAACGTGGCGGGAGCGCGCGCGCACCTGTACGACGACGAGGGCCACCTGTCCCTCGCGGCCCAGCTCGACCGCATCGTCGCCGATCTCGCCGATATCGCCGGGCTCACCTGAGCCGAGCCGCGACTGCACCTACTGCTGCAGGAGCAGGAGGCGACGTCCGGCCCTCGAACCCTGGCTTGGAGGCGACTGAATCCGAGGGCCGGACTTTACCCCTCACGAGGTCTTCGGCACGGACTCCGATCCGGATTGGATTCCTCCCCGACCCGACGCGTCCCCGCCCGGATCGCTGCTCGTTTCCTTTTCAGGACTCGGGGTGGAGTCCCACCCGGTCCAGCGCCCACGCGGCGATCTCCGCCTCGTAGCGCAGGTGAGCGAACCGTCCGGACGGTCCGACGTGCGCACCTGCCCCCAGCTCGACGCGGAAGACACATCGGGCGGACCACTCCGGGTCGGTGTAGCGGAGAGCGGCGACCCACTTGGCGGGCTCGGACACCATCACTCGCGGGTCGTGCACCGCCCCGGTCACCAGCAGGCTCGGGCGCCGACCGGCGGGCGGCAGGTTGTCGTACGGCGAGTACGCGAGCATCCAGGCATAGTCCGCCTCCCGTCGGGGGTCGCCCCACTCGTCCCATTCGTTCACCGTGAGCGGGACCGTAGGGTCGAGCATCGTGGTGACGACGTCGACGAACGGCACCTCCGCGATCACACCCGCCCACCGGTCCGGAGCCTGGCTGAACACGGCCCCCTGGAGCAGGCCGCCCGCGGACAGGCCGCGGGTGACGATGCGCGCCCCGTCGACGAGTCCGTCAGCGAGCCCCTCGGCCACGGCCAGATGGTCGGAGAAGGTGTTCTGCTTGTGCTCGAGGCGTCCGTCGAGCCACCAGCGGCGACCACCCTCGCCGCCACCGCGGACGTGGGCGTGGGCGTACACCACGCCTCGGTCGAGCAGGCTGAAGAGGGCCGGGTCGAACTCCGGCTCGAAGCATGCCTCGTAGGCGCCATAGCCGTACAGCAGGCAGGGAGCGGTGCCGTCGAGCGCGACATCGGCCCTGCGCACCAGCGTGACGGGCACCTCCACTCGGCGTCCCTCTCCGCCGTCGCCGACACCGGCCGGGGAAGGCAGCATCACCGACTCGCTGACGTACGCGTCCGGGTCGTAGTTGGGCGTCTCGCGGCGCAGCAGCAGCCGGCGCTCGGCCGTGTCGAGGTCGACGGCGTACCAGCTGGGCGGGGCGGTATGCGACTGCTCGAGCACCTGGACGCTCCGCGTCTGGTACAGCTCGTTGGAGTCGAGCTCCAGCGTGCCGTGGGGCACTCCGGCCGTGATGTCGCGCCCGGGCAACTCGGGGACACCCGTCTCCGTCAGCCGGTAGGCCCTCGCCATCAGCCTGCCGTCACGGCGGAGCGTGGTCACGAGATGCTCGGCGAATGCGGTCACGGAGTACAGCCGCTCGTCGGCGTCCTCCGCCACCACCTCCGTCCAGTTCGCACGCCCGGGCTCGTCGAGGGGCGCGACCATCAGCCGGAACTCCTCGGCGCCGTCGTCGGTCACGATGAAGAGGCGGTCGCCGGCCGGCGTGCGGGCGTGCTCGCACCGGTACTCGACGCCCGGTCTGCGCGGCTCGACGCAGCGCGGAGCCGACTCGGGGGCGTTCGCGTCGACGAGCCACACCTCGCTCGTGTCGCGGCTCACGGTGGCGATCTCGATGACGTCGCCCGAGCGGCTGGTGCGAACCTCCACGTCGTAGCGCGCGTCGGGCTCGGCGAACACGCAGACGTCGGAGGCGGTCGCCGTGCCCAGCCGGTGCCTCCAGACCTGGTACGGCCGGTAGGCGGCATCGTGCACCGTGTAGAAGAACGTGCCGGAGTCGGCGCTCCACGCTCCGCTGTAGTAGCTGCGCGCGACCGCGTCGGCCAGGTCGACGCCGGTCTCCGCGTCCCGGAAGCGCAGCTCGAACACCTCTTCGCCGGTGGTGTCCACCGAGTAGGCCAGCAACCGCTCGTCCGGGCTCACCAGGGCCAGGCCGACCTGGACGTACGTCGAGTCCCCCTTCAGCTGCGCCGGATCGAGCAGCACGTGCGCATCGGCCGACTCACCGTGACGATCCTCGCCCTCCACATAACTGCGGCGACACAATTGGGCGTACTCACTTCCAGATGGGGTCGAGGTGTAGTAGGAGTAGTGCACGCGTCGGTAACTGACGGACCAGTCAGTAGCCGGCACCCGAGACGCCATCTCCTCCGAGAGCGTCCTGACCTGGGATTGCAGATGCCGCGTGGCCGCGTCGTAGTAGGACCGCTCCTCTTCGAGGTACGCCGTCACTGCCGGGTCGGCCGTGTCCCTGAGCCAGGCGTAGGGGTCGGATCGGGTGTCGCCGTGCAGCTCGCGGACCAGGTCGTGCCGCGCCGCGGTCGGCGGGACGGGAGCGGAGATCTCGGGGCGTGGTGGCGCTTGGTCGGTGGTCACGGCGCTCAACATACTCGCGGCGACCGCGACGGCCGCAGAAGTGAGGTAGGACGATGAGGAACCGAGACGGTCGACGTTGGAGGCTCAGGGGGATCGGCGCGCTGCTCGCGGGCGTGGCTCTGGTGGCCGTCGCCGGGCTGAGCGGCGGCGCCTCCTCCGCGGCGCAGGCCGAGCCCGTCGCCGCTACCTCGGGAACCACCTTCACGGTGGGAATGCTCAACAACGTCGACTCGTTCAACCCGTTCCTGGGCATCGAAGCCGAGTCGTACGAGATGTGGGCGCTCATGTACGACTACATGATCCGCTACTCCGACAAGGACATGTCGCCCGAGCCGGGTCTGGCGACGTCGTGGGACACCACCAACCACGGCCTCACGTGGACGTTCCACATCCGTACCGGCGTCACCTGGTCCGACGGGAAGCCGCTGACGGCGGCGGACATCGCGTACACGTACAACCGCATCCTCGACGGCGGCCCCGAGGCCGCGAGCTGGGGGAGCTACCTGAGCTCCGTGAAGAAGATCACCGCACCCGACGCCACCACCGTCGTGCTGCAGCTGAACAAGCCGAACGCCGTCCTGCCGCTGCTGCCCATCCCGATCATCCCCGAGCACATCTGGAAGAACGTCAGCGAGTCACAGGTCAAGACGTACAGCAACGAGCCCCCGAATGTCGTCGGCTCGGGGCCGTTCCGGATCATCGAGGGCAAGGCGTCGGGCTCGCTCTACCGCTTCGTCCCGAACCGGCACTACTGGGGCGGGGTCTCCCACATCGACAACCTGGTCTTCCGCGTCTACAACGACGAGGACACGCTCGTGCAGGCGCTGAAGAAGGGTGAGGTCGACTTCGCCGAGGGCATCTCACCGCTGCAGGTCAAGGCTCTTCAAGGGCAGTCGGGGATCACCGCCCAGCTCGGCGACTCGCCGGGCTTCGACGAGGTCGCGTTCAACACCGGCTCGGTCGACCTCAAGACCAACAAGCCGATCGGTGACCCGAACCCCGCGGTGCTCGACCCGAAGTTCCGGTTCGCGCTGACCACCGCCATCGACCGCGCGGCCTTGGTGCGGCAGGTCTACCAGGGCGGCGGCACGGCCGCGACCACGATCATCCCGCCGGCCTACACGAGCTACCGCTGGCAGGCCCCACCGGGTGCGTTCAGCTTCGACGAGGCGAAGGCGGCACAGCTCCTCGACGCCGCGGGCTACAAGGTCGGCTCCGACGGGTGGCGCACGCTCCCGGACGGCAAGCCGATCGGCACTCTGCGCCTGTTCGCCCGCACCGAGTCGCAGACCTCCATCGGGACGATGAAGTTCGTGCAGGGGTGGCTCAAGGACCTGCACATCGACTCGAAGGTCACGACGATGGAGAGCAGCAAGCTCACCAACGTCATCCTCGACGGCGACTTCGACATGTTCCAGTGGGGCTGGTACGTCGAGCCCGACCCGGACTCGATGCTCAGCTACTTCACCTGTGGCCAGCGCGGCGGCTGGTCCGACTCCTGGTACTGCAACCCCGCGTACGACAACCTCTACAAGGAGCAGCACGCGGCTCTCGACCAGGCGAAGCGGGAGTCCGAGGTCAAGCAGATGCAGGCGATCCTGTACCACGACGCGCCCTACCTGAACACCGTGTACAACACGATCGGCGAGGCGTACCGCAGCGACCGCTGGCACGGCTTCGTCCCGCAGCCCAACCCGGGCGGGGTGCTGCTGTTCCAGTACGGCGTGCGCAACTACATCGACATCCAGCCGGGACCCGCCCCGACAGCGGCCTCGTCCGGGTCCTCGGGCTCGGGCGCCAACGGTGACTCGGCGGCGAACGTCGGCTCGGCGAACGGCAGCTCGTCGACGTCCACCGCCGACTCGACGAAGGTGCTCGGCGTGATCGCCGGCGGGCTGCTGCTGTTCGCGGCGGGTGGCGCGCTCGGGGGATGGGCGGGGTACCGCAAGGCGACCGTGGACTACCGCGAATGACGATCTCCACCCTGCCCGCGTCGGCGCCGGCATCGGCACCCGTCGCGCCGGAGGGGCGTCAGCGCGGCAGCCGCTCCGCGACCTGGAAGTACGTCGGCTCGAAGGTGCTGGGCTCTGCGATAACGCTCGCCTTCATCACGGTCGTCAACTTCTTCCTCTTCCGGGTCATCAACGCCGACCCGGTCAGGACGCTCGCCCGTGGGCGGGCCACCACCCCCCAGCAGGTGGCCGAGCTCACGAGGACGCTCGGTCTAGACAAGCCGCTGCCGGAGCAGTTCCTGATCTACCTCAAGGACATCGCGACGGGTCAGTTCGGCATCTCCTACCAGTACCGCCAGCCGGTCAGCCACCTGATGTGGGAGCGGCTCTGGCCGACAATCGTGCTCGTCGGCACGTCCACGGTCCTGTCGATCATCATCGGCCTCTGGATCGGCACGGTCGCCGCGTGGAACCGCGGCCACACCTTTGACAACATCTCGACGACGCGGCACCATCTTGCTGTACTCGATGCCGGAGTGGTGGCTCGGGCTCATCCTGTTCGCCGTGTTCGCCGTGGGCTGGGGCCCGATCCCCGGCATGTTCCCGATCGGCGGCCTGATCTCGCCGGGAGTCGACCAGTGGTCCCTCGACGGCATCATCAACCAGGCCTGGCATCTCGTGCTGCCGATCATCACGCTGACCCTCGCGTACCTCGCGGAGTACTCGCTGATCATGCGCAGTGCGCTGCTCGACGAGATGGGCGAGGACTACCTGCAGACGGCCCGTGCGAAAGGGCTGCGTGACGTCTTCGTGCGCCGCAGGCACGCTGCCCGCAACGCCATGCTGCCGGTGGCGACCCTGGTGTCGCTCAACCTCGGGTTCATCGTCTCCGGGGCGATCACGATCGAGACGGTCTTCTCGATCCCCGGCCTCGGTCTGCTCACGACCGACGCCCTGCACATCCCCGACATCCCGATGCTCCAGGGCACCTTCTTCGTCTTCTCGGCGTCGGTGGTGGTCGCCAACCTGGTGGCGAACCTCCTGTACGGCGTGCTGGACCCCCGGGTGCGGTCATGAGCGCCGTCACCGACGTCCCGCCGACGGGCGGTGGCGCACCGGAGCCGGACGACGCCCCTGTCGCACAGCTGAGTGCCCGGCAGGTCGTCTGGCGTCGCCGCCGCGATGCCGCCGGCCGCAGCTGGCGAGAGTTCCGCCGGCACAAGACCGGCGTGGTCGGCCTCGCCGTACTCATCGTGTTCGCGCTGATCGCGATCTTCGCCCCGCTGCTGGCGAGCTCGGACGGTCTCGAGGTCACCAAGGCGACCGCGCTCCCGCTGCAGGGCCCGTCCTCGACGTACTGGCTCGGCACCGACGAGAGCGGGCGGTCGGTGCTCACCCTGCTCATCTGGGGATCGCGCGTCTCCCTGTTCGTCGGCCTGATGGCCACGCTGATCTCCATGGTGATCGGTACCCTCGTCGGTATCGCGTCCGGCCACTTCCACGGCGTCGTCGGGACGCTGTTGTACCGGCTCACCGAATGGTTCCTGGTGATCCCGTTCCTGCCCTTGGCCCTCGTCCTCGCCACGCTGCTCGGGCCGTCGCTGCTGACCATCACGTTCGTGATCGGCGTGACGAGCTGGCCGGGCACCGCGCTGCTGATCAGGTCCCAGACGCTCTCCATCGAGGCTCGCCCGTACATGGAGCGGGCCCGGGTCCTCGGCGCCGGGAACTGGCACCAGATGTCGCGACACGTGCTGCCGAACGTGATGCCGATGGTGTTCGCCAACACGACCCTCACCGTGGCCATCGCGATCCTGTCCGAGACGACGCTGTCGTTCCTGGGGCTCGGCGACCCGACCAGGGTGTCGTGGGGCACCATGCTCGACTCCGCCTTCAGCAACGGAGCCATGACCCTGGGCGCATGGTGGTTCCTGTTCCCGCCGGGCATCTGCGTCGTGGTCGTCGTGCTCGCCTTCACGCTGGCGGGCCAGGCGCTCGAGGAGATCTTCAACCCGCGGCTCAGGGACCGCTGATGACCGCTTTGCTCGAGATTCGCGACCTGCACGTGACCTACCGGACGGGTGGCGAGCTGCTTGCTGCCGTCCGCGGCGTCGACCTGTCGATCGCGGGCGGCGAGAGCGTAGGAGTAGCGGGCGAGTCGGGCTGCGGCAAGTCCACGCTGGCGAGCACCGTCCTTCGGCTGCAGCCCAAGAACGCCGAGGTGAGCGGGGAAGTGCTCGTGGACGGCAGGGACGTGCTCACGATGAGGTGGGGGCATCTCCGGGCAGTTCGCTGGGCCGACGCGTCGGTCGTGTTCCAGGGCGCTCTGCACTCCCTCAACCCCGTCCAGCGGATCGGGGATCAGATCGCCGAGCCCATCCGCCTGCACGACCGTGAGGCCGCCAAGGAGGTCGCCGATGCGAGGGTGGCCGAGCTGCTGGAGCAGGTCGGGCTGCCGGCGTCGCGCGCCCGCTCGTACCCCCATCAGCTGTCCGGCGGTCAGCGCCAGCGCGTGATGATCGCGATGGCGCTCGCTTGCCGTCCGTCGTTGATCATCGCCGACGAGCCGACGACGGCTCTCGACGTGATGGTGCAGGCACAGGTGCTCGGTGTCCTTACTGGACTGGTCGCCGACCTCGGCCTGGGGCTCATGCTCATCAGCCACGACCTCTCGGTGCTCGCGACCACGTGCGACCGGGTCGTCGTGATGTACGCCGGCCGGATCATCGAGGAGGCGGCGGCGCACAGCATCTTCGCCGACCCGCGCCACCCGTACTCCGCGGCACTCGCCGCCGCGTTCCCGCGCGTCGGCGACCCCGCCGCACGGTTCGCGCCGGCGGGGCTCGCCGGGGACCCGCCGGACCCGCGCCGGCTGCCCACGGGATGCACGTTCCACCCGCGTTGCCCGATGGCCATCGACGACTGCCGCGTGGTGGACCCTCCGCTGGAGTCGGTCAGCGTCGGCCATCCGGTGGCCTGTATCCGCGCGGGCGAGACGCGCGTCGCCGAGCCCGTGCGACGGGCGATGTCGTGAGCCCGGGACTGCTGAGTGCCCGCGACCTCGAGGTGACGTTCGCCGGCCGACAGGGCCGTCCGGACGCGAAGGCGGTCGACGGCGTCGACCTCGACGTGGCCGACGGTGAGATCGTCGCGCTGGTGGGTGAGTCGGGATGCGGCAAGACGACGCTTGCCCGGACCCTGCTCGGGCTGGAGCAGCCCACCGTGGGGGAGGTCCGCTATGCCGACGTACCGCTGCGGTACTCCACCCGGGCGCTGCGGGAGTACCGGCGCAAGGTGCAGCTGATCTTGCAGGACCCTACCGGCGCGCTGAACCCGCGTCAGAGCGTGTACGAGTCGGTGGCGGAGGGGTTGCGGATCCACCGCATCGTCGACCGCTCCCGCAAGGCGGGTGAGCGCGTCACCGAGTCCGAGCTGGTCGCCCGGGCGCTGTCGCGCGCCGGGCTCCGCCCACCCGAGCGGTTCTTCCTGTCCTACCCGCACGAACTGTCGGGTGGTCAACGCCAGCGGGTCGTGATCGCCGGCGCCCTCGCGCTCGAGCCCGACCTGCTGATCGCCGACGAGCCGGTGTCGAGCCTGGACGCGTCGATCCGCGGGGAGATCCTCGCGCTCCTGTTGAGGCTCCGCGGCGAGCTCGGCCTGTCCGTCCTCGTGGTGACCCACGACCTCGGCCTCGCCTGGAACATCGCCGACCGGATCGCGGTGATGTACCTCGGCCGGATCGTCGAGGTCGGATCGACCGAGGAGGTCCTGGGCTCACCGCGGCACCCGTACACGCGTGCGCTGCTGTCGGTGGTCCCCGAGATCGACGAGATCGAGCCGATCGTGCTTCGCGGGGAGACCCCGGACCCGTCGCGGATACCGTCGGGCTGCCGGTTCCATCCCCGCTGCCCGGCCCTGCTCGACGGGGTCGCCGACCGGCACGGCATCAGGGACGACTGCCTGCGCAAGCCCCTTCCGGTCATCCCCGCCACCGGCGAGCACCGTGCGGCCTGCTGGCTGGCGGAGTACAGTTACTGACTCGTGAGTCAGTAGCGGTCGGCTCGGGAAACGGAGGGCGGCAGATGCAGGGCACACTCCAGCCGGCGCTGCCGAAACACATGTACGTCGACCCGGGGCACTGGTCGACGGAGCGCGACCTGGTACTCCACTCGTCCTGGTTCTGTGTGGGCCGCATGAGCGACCTCGGCCTCGACCGCGCCGGGCGGCTGGCTGTCAGCGATGTCGCGGGCGAGTCGGTCCTGATCACGGCCGACCTGCAAGGCGACCTGCACGGCGCGTACAACGTCTGCCGGCACCGGGGGTCGCAGGTCGTGCCCGTCGACCCCGAGACCGGCCCGCCGCCGCCCTGCGCCGCGGCTGCGCTGCGGTGCCCGTACCACTCGTGGACCTACGATCTGACTGGTGCGCTGCTCAAGGCACCGCACACCGACGGTGTCGCGGACTTCCACGCTGCAGAGTTCGGCCTCGCGCCGGTTGCGGTGGCGTCGTGGGGCGGCTTCTGCTTCGTCCACCTGACACCAGAGCGCGCCGGGAGCCTCGACGACGAGATCGCCGAGCTCGTCGCCGGGATCGAGCACTACCCGCTGGCGGGGCTGGTGACCGGACGGCGCTACAGCTACGACGTCGCGGCGAACTACAAGGTGCTCTCCGAGAACTACAACGAGTGCTACCACTGCGGACCGGTACATCCGGAGCTGACCCGCCTCGTGCCTGCGTTCGGCGCCGGCGGCAGCGACCTCGACTGGGACGGCGGCGTCCCGCACCGCGAGGGGGCGTGGACGTTCACGATGACCGGCTCCTCGAAGCGGCAGCCGTTCGTCGGTCTCGACGCCGCCGAACGCAGCCGTCACAAGGGCGCCCTGCTGCATCCCAACCTGTGGCTGTCGTGCTCCGCGGAGCACGTCGCGGCGTTCACGTTGTGGCCGCTTGCGGTCGACCGGACCCGTGTCGTGTGCGAGCTGCTGTTCGCGCCCGAGGAGGTGGCGTCGCCGGACTTCGACCCCGACGACGCCGGTGACCTCTGGGACCTCGTCAACCGCCAGGACTGGGCCGTGTGTGAGTCGGTACAGCGGGGGATGAGCTCGCGGGCATACAGGCAGGGCTGGTTCGCGCCGATGGAGGACCTGGCCGCCGACATCCGGCGCTGGCTGCTGCCGCGGCTGGAAGAGGCGGGCGGATGAGCACCTCCGTCGAGTACGCCGTCATCGGGCTGGGCGCTCTGGGCAGCGCGACGGTCTACTCCCTCGCCCGTGCCGGGCATTCGGTGGTCGGCCTGGAGCGCTTCGAGCTCGGCCACCATCGGGGCGCCTCGCACGACACGTCGAGGATCCTCCGGCACAGCTACCACACGCCCGGCTACGTCCGCCTGACCTTTGCCGCGTACGACGACTGGGCGCAGCTCGAAGCCGACAGCGGCGAGCAGCTCGTCACGACGGTCGGTGGGCTCGACCTGTTCCCGCCGGGCGCCGCCATCCCGCCGGGCGACTACACCGCTTCGATGACGGCCGAAGGGGTCGGCTTCGACGTCCTGGGCTCCGACGACATCGGCGAACGCTGGCCGCAGTTCACCGTTCCCCACGGCACCATCGGTCTGTACCAGCGCCGCAGCTCGATCGTGCCCGCGGCTCGAGGCACCGCCGCGATGCAGCGGATGGCGCGGGCTTATGGCGCCGGTCTGTACGACCAGACTCCTGTACGCCGCCTGCGTGACCTGGGCTCCGCCGGTGTGGAGGTCGAGACCGACGCGGTCACGTACCGGTGCCGACGGGTCGTGGTGTGCGCCGATGCCTGGACCAACGAGGTGCTCGCGGGGCTCGACTGGTCGATCCCCCTGACCGTGACGCTCGAGCAGGTCACGTATTTCCAGCCCGCGGATGCCGTGCGCTTCTCCCCCGGACGGCTGCCGCTGTGGATCTGGATGGACGACCCGAGCTACTACGGCTTCCCGACCTACGGCGAGACGACGGTCAAGGCCGCAGAGGACTGCGGCGGACCTGTCGTGACGGGCGACTCGCGGACCTTCGTGCCCGACGCCGGCCGGGTGGCCCAGCTCGCCGACTTCATGGCGCGCACGCTGCCGGGGTCGGGTCCGCCGGTCCGCTCCCTGACCTGCCTGTACACACTGCCGCCCGACCGCGACTTCGTCCTGGGTTCCGTGCCGGGCCACGAGTCAGTGCTGGTAGGGCTCGGAGCGGCGCACGGTTTCAAGTTCGCGCCGACCCTCGGGCGCATGCTCGCCGAGCTGGCCGCAACGGGCGACACGGCGTTCGACGTCTCGTCGTTCCGGCTCGACCGGACGGCGCTGCTCGACGCCGACGCGCCCGTGAACTGGCTGGTGTGAGATGTCGCTGGTAGGGAGTCTCCGGTCAGGCGAGGGCAGCGGGGTCGAGCCCGAGCTCGGACGCGGTCGCCTCCCGTACCCACTGGCGCAGCTGGCCGCGGGTGACGGTCCGGTAGACGAGAACTGCGACCGAGAGCCCGTCCAGCAGTGCCCCGATGCGGGCGACGGCGGCGCGAGGATCGGCGCAGACGAAGTCGCCGGCGGCCACGCCGTCGGACACCGCGCCGACGAGAGCCGCGCGCCAGCGGTCGTCCAGCCGCCTGAGCGCCGACCGGATGGTGGGCTCGCGCAGCGCCGTCGCCCACGCGTCGATCCACAGCGTCCAGCTCGGTGCGCTGCCCGTCGGCCCGTACGACGACAGCACCCGCTTCAGCCGGTCGGGCGCCGCCAGGCTGCGCGAGAGCGCCTTGTCGAGCCGGCTCAGGTCGCGCTCAACTGCATAACCGAGAGCTTCGACAATGAGCGCGTTCTTTGTGTCAAAGTGATAAAAGACCAGCCCCGTGCTCACACTGAGCGCAGCGGCGACGTCGGCGACACGCACGGTCGCCATTCCTCGCGCCTCGATCTGCTCGATGGTGGCTGCCAGGATCGCCTCGCGGCGTACCTCGACCTTCTGACGAACCATGGCGCACGACCCTACCTGGAGAGACTGCGATGACGAACGTACTCGACGACCACGACCTCGACCGGGCCTGGCCCGCCGGCCCGCAGCTGCCGCTGAGCTGGCTCGACCCGGCAGAGCGGTCGCCCGGCGCGCTGGAGGCGGCGCTGCAGCCGTTCGGTACCTCGCGGATGCTGCCGGCGTCGGCGTACACCAGCCCGCACGTGTTCCGGTGGGAGCAGCGGTACCTGTTCGCGGGCACCTGGACCTGTGTCGGCCGCGAGGACGACCTGCGTGCCCGACCGGCCGCGGCGGACGACTCGGGCCTGCTCACTCAGCGCTCTCTCGTCGTCGGGGACGTCTCGGTGCTGCTGACCTGGTCCGACGGCGAGGTGCGCGCCTTCGCCAACACCTGCCGGCATCGGGCCCACGAGCTGCTCGGGGAGGGCGAGGCTACGGGCAAGAAGTCGATCGTGTGCCCGTACCATGCGTGGACCTACAGCCTCGACGGAACGCTGCGGGTCGCGCCGGGATACCGCGAGGTGCCCGGCTTCGACGAGAGGGAGTACTCGCTGGTCGAGCTGCCCGTGAAGCGCTGGCAGGGGTGGGTGTTCGTCCACGCCGCGACGTCGCTCGAGGCGGGCTCTGCCGTCGACTTCTCGTCGTATCTCGGCGACCTCGACCGGCTGGTCGCGCCGTACGCGCCGGGCGAGATGGTGCTCGGCGACCGGCACTCCTATGAGGTCGCCGCGAACTGGAAGGTGATCACCGAGAACTACCACGAGTGCTACCACTGCCCGCTCATCCACCCCGAGCTCTGCCAGGTCACCCCGCCGTCGTCGGGGGAGAACTACCTGATGCCCGGCGCGTGGGTCGGCGGTTCCATGGTGCTGCGCGACGGGATGCAGACGATGTCGATCACGGGGGAGTCACGAGGCACTCCGATCGACGGCGTCGACCCCACCGCGGTCGAGTACCTCGGGCTCTTCCCGAACCTGCTCATCTCCGCGCACCCCGACTACCTGATGGCGCACCGGATGGTGCCGCTGGCTCCCGACCGGACCTGGGTCGAGTGCTCGTGGTACTTCCCGCGGCCGGCGAACGGGGTGGAGCTGGACCCGTCGTACGCGGTGGAGTTCTGGGACATCACCAACCGCCAGGACTGGAAGGCCTGCGAGTCCGTCCAGCGCGGACTGTCGTCGCCGCACTTCAAACCAGGGGCGTTCTCGCCGAGTGAGGACGCGGTCCACCACTTCGTGACGATGGTCGCGGGGGCGTACCTCGGCCGCCCCGTGCACGAGCTCGTCCCCCGACGCCGACCGGCCAGAGTCCAGGGTTGCGTCGGGGGGCGAGTAACGTCCGCGTCGAGCGGGCGCAGATGCTCGCCCGAGCGGGCGCCAATGTCCGGCCGAGTGGGCGCAAACGCTCGTTCGAGAGGGCGCAAATGTCCGGCCGAGTCAGGGGTAGCCACTGAGAAGCACGCACAATCGCATCCAAGGAGAGGCCTGGCCCCGTCGAGCTGGGACTCTCGCCCATCGGCGGCATGCTTCTGGCCGCTCGAGGGAGCATTTTTTTGCCCGCTCAACCGCACATTCTCGGCCTCACTGGACCGGACATTTGCGCCCGCTCGGCACGTAGCGCCCACTGGGCCGGACATTTCCACCCGCTCGACGCTGGGGGATCAGGCCAGGTCGCGGGCGAAGACCTCGTGCCAGCGCCGCTCGCCGACAACAGCATCGTCCTCCCTGACCGCGAGCTCGATCGTGACGTCGTAGGAGTCGCGGTCGGCGACCAGGTGGAGGGTAGCGGTCGCCGACGCTGTCACCTCCGGCCAGCGAATGGTGTACTCCGCCGAAGCATCGGCGACCTGCTCGAACGTCTGCTCGTCCACGCTCACCCTGCCGCTGTAGTGCTCGGTGACCGTGGCGTCGTAAGGGGCCTCGTACGTCGACCCGTGATCGACGACGCAGCTCGTCCGGCGGGCGAGTACGTCGCGTTCGACCCGCCAGATCACGCCCGTCGCATCCTCGCCGCTCTCGGCGGCCCCCGGCCGCAGCTCCGGCGGGGGGTACGGTGACGGGCCCTCCCACCGCGGCAGACTCAGCCGGCCGCCGTGGACGGTCAGGAGCAGCGGCTCTGGCGGGGCGGCCGTGTTCGGCCAGTCCGCGCCGGCGACGGCCAGCCGCATCCGCTGCCCAGCCTCGAACCGGTACGCACAGGCGTCGAGCTCGATCTCGACCTCGTACACCTCACCCGGCACCAGCGGAGTCGGCTCCACGTGCCCGTCGCGGTGGGTGAGGTTGAGCGAGCCGCGGCTGACCAGCGCCGACGTGCCGTCGTCGAAGACGTCGCAGAGCTTCACGGAGCAGTACGCCACGGGTGCGCTCGCGGTCACCCGGAGTCGGACGACCGGATGGCCGATGATCGCCAGCCCGTCGGCGGGCCACTCCCACCTCAGCGACGCGGCGTCGTCGAAGCGCTGGTCGAGGCTCTGGCCGTACGGCAGGTGGCCGGCACAGTCGATCCACGCGTCGGTACCGACTGCGGGGCGCACGACGTACGGCGGACGGCCGCCGAGATCCCAGTCCACCGTGGCGCAGCGGGGGCAAGGCCACTCCTCCTGGACCCAGTCCCCGCCGTACGTGTCGAGGTCGGGTTCGGGACGGGTGGACGACCGGACGAAGACCGTGCGCCGCGGCATCCTCGCCGACCTCCGCCGGGCCGCCCCCGTCCGAGTCGCGAAGCCACCGGTCCCACCAGGCCGCCATCTCGGGTACCAGGTCGATCCGCGGCCCCGGCAAGGCCGTATCGGTGGCGGCATGCGCCCACGGGCCGGCGAGCAGACGGTGCGGGACGCGCGCAGCACGCAGGGCTTCCAACATCCGGAAGGAGTTGTTGCGGTACCCGTCGGCCCACCCGGCCACGATCATCGTCGGGCACGCGATCCTCGAGTAGTCCGGACGCACCGAGCCGTGCCGCCAGTACGGGCCGTCACGCTGTTCGCGCATCCACGTCAGCAGCCACGGCTGCGCGGTATCGACCCGCCGCAGCCACTCCTCGCGCCAGCCTTCGCCCCACACCGCCGGGACCGGCGGCAGCGCGTTCATCGGCGTCACGTAGTGGTTGTAGTCGACCAGGTCGAGGAACTTCAGCGCGCCGCCGCGGTAGTGCACGTCGTCGGTGTACCGGTCGTCGCTGGCGTAGATCCCGACGACCGCCTTGAGCTCTGGCGGTCGCTCGCAGGCCAGCTGGAGCGAGTTGAACCCGGAGTACGAGGTGCCGTACATCCCGAGATTTCCGTCGCACCACTCCTGTTCGGCGAGCCAGGTCAGCACCGCCACCAGGTCGCGCTGCTCTCGAGCCGGGTACTCGTCGGTCGCGTCACCGCCCGACGAACCGGTTCCGCGCAGGTCGAGGCGGCAGACGGCGTACGAGTGCTCGTCGCGCAGTCGGACGTAGTCGGGCCGGTACGACGACGTGAGGTCGTCCTTGCGGTACGGCAGCGCCTCCAGGATGCACGGCTGCGGGCCGAGGTCCGGATCGGGCAGATAGACGGTCGCGGCGAGCTCGACCCCGTCGTCCATGGGGATCCGGACCTCGACCCGCGCGTCATCGACCCCCGTGTCGGTCACGTGTTCGCCGACCATCGGCGGTACGGCGCACTCGTCGCGATGCCTAGTGCAGCCATCGGGTCGCCGCTGCCAGATGGGCGTCGTCGGCGCCGTCGAAGAGCTCGATCTCGCTTCGCCGGAGCGCCACGATCGACTCGCACAAATCCCGTCCGAAGGCGGCCGCAAGCACGTCGTCGGCCTCGAACGCCTCGACCGACTCCGCGAGCGACGTCGGCAGCCGGCGGATGCCGCGTTCGGCGAGCACCGCCTCGTCCATCGCTGCCGGGTCGACGTCGACCGGCTCGGGCAGCCGGGCTCCGTCGGCCAGCCCGGCCGAGCCGGCCGCGAGCAGACCGGCCAGCAAGAGGTAGGGATTGGCGTGGAGGTCGAAGCACTTGACCTCCATGTTGGCCGCCCACGGCCCGCTGCCGTTGGACCCCGTGACCATGCGCATCGCGGCCTCACGGTTCTCCAGCCCCCAGCAGGCGTACACCCCGGCCCAGTGGGACGGCAGCAGGCGCAGGTAGCTGACCGGCCCCGGCGCCCCGATGGCCAGCAACGCCGGCAGCCGCTGGAGCACTCCGGCGCTGAACGACTCACCCTCGCGGCTCAAGCCGAACGCGCCGTCACCGCCCGCCATCAGGTTGGCGCCGTCTCGCCACAGGCTCAGGTGCACGTGGCCGCCGTTGCCCACTCCGGGCACGGCCACCTTGGGCGAGAAGGAGGTGCGCAGCCCGTACGTGGCGCCGACCGCGCGCACCGTCGAGCGGACCAGCACCGACGTGTCCGCCGCGCCGACAGGGTCCTCGGCCGCGATCGACACCTCCAGCTGGCTGGCGGCGTACTCGGGATGGAACTGCTCCACGCTGACGCCTTCGGCGACGAGGGCGGCGACCACGTCGCGGCTGTAGTCCGACAGCTCGACGAGGCGGGTCATGCCGTAGCCGGGACCCGTGACCGCGGGCGTGAAGTCGTCGCCGTCCCCGTCGGAGACCACCCATTCGATCTCGAACGTCGCCTTCACGGTGATGCCCTGCTCCGCCAGTTGGTCGGCCTGCCTCTGCAGCAGCAGCCGGCCGCACTGCGGATGCGGTTCCCCGGACTGGTCGTACCGGTCACCCGGCGCCCAGGCCCACCCCGGCTGGGCCGCGAGTGCGACCGCGCGGTGTACGTCGGGGATGATGCGCAGGTCGCCCACCGGAGCAGAACCGTCGACGGGCCCGACGATCCAGTCGTCGATCCGGAAGCGGTCGAAGCTCGTCGAGATGCCGACTCCCCACGCGGCGAGGTGCGGCAGCTTGGCGACCGGCACGGCCTTGACGCGCGTGATCCCGGAGTTGTCGACGAAGGTCGCCGCGACGGCCACGATGCCCTGCTCCTCGAGGGCGGCTTGCACGCGCCGAGCTGCCTCGGCGCGGGCCTCACGTTCGGTCGTGTCCACGGTGTTGCCTTTCTGGTAGTTTCCCCCGCAGCGTCGGCGACCGGACGTGGTCTGCACAAACGCTACTGGCAACGCCGCGACCCGCAACGTCAGCCGTCCCACGACCGCCACTGCGAGAGAAGGACACATGGTCACCACGACCGAGGGCTCGGGGGGAAAGACAGGGCTGCGTCGCAGCCTCTCCGTCTGGCAGGCAGTGGGCATCTCGGTTGCCCTGATGGCGCCCAGCATGGCGGCCAACATCAACCCGCAGGGAACCGCCGGTCTGGTCGGACGCGCCACCCCGCTCGCGTTCTTCCTCGCCGCCGTGGCGGTGCTACTGATCGCGTACGTGTTCGTCCGGCTGTGCCAGTACTACCGGCACGCGGGCTCCGTGTACGCGTTCGCCGGCGCGACCCTGGGAGCTCGCGCGGGCGCCGTGGCGGGGTTGGGCCTCATGGGCACGTACGTCTTCTACGGGCTGGTCACCGCGTCCGCGGCTGGCATCTTCGGATCCGCCTTCCTCGACGACATCAACGTCTGGAACAACCAGCCCTCTTGGGCAGGGTTCCTCGTCGGCGGCCTGGCGCTCCTGCTCGTCCTGCTGCTGGCGATCCTGCCGGCCCGCGGCTCGACCTCGATCCTGCTGGCGATCGAGGGCATCACGGTCACGCTCATCCTCATCGTGGCCGGTGTGGTGCTGGTGAAGATGCTGGCCGGTAACGCACCGGGCAACGCGCAGTTCACGCTCGACGTCTTCAAGGTCGAGCCCGGCACCCACAGCTCGGACCTGTTCCTCGGCATCGTCTTCGGCCTGTTGTCCTTCGCGGGCTTCGAGGCGGCGGCCACCCTCGGTGAGGAGGCGCACGACCCTCACCGCGACATCCCCCGCGCGATCTTGGGCACGGCCATCTTCGGCGGCATCTACTTCACGGTCGTGACGGCGATCGAGATGATGGGCTTCGGCACCGACAGCAAGGGCGTGGCGCAGTTCATCAAGTCGCAAGCCTTGATGGGCGAACTCGGCTCCTCCTTCGTCGGATCCTGGGTCGGCACGGTCATCACGCTGGGAGCTGCGATCAGCGCCTTCGCGTGCTGCCTGGCGTGCGTCGTCGGTGCCTCCCGGCTGCTGTACGCCATCGCGCGCGACTTCTCCTCCACCTCCCTGCTGGGCCGCACGGGCACCGGGGGAACCCCGGCCGTGGCGACCTTCGCCGTGACCGTACTGGTCGCCGTCATCGCCCTGGTCTGCGCGACGGCCTTCTCCGCGAAGCCGTTCGACACCTTCTTGTGGAGCGGCACGATCGGCACCCTGATCCTGCTGGTGGCCTACGTGCTGGCCACGCTCGGCTGCATCAAGCTCGTCTTCATCGAAAAGAAGCTCAGCGTCCCGCAGTGGCAGGTGGTGATCCCGATCCTCGCGCTGGCCATGCTCGGCTACACCATCTACCGAAATGTGTGGCCCTATCCCGAAGGCAACCCGGGTCGATGGCTGCCGGCCGTCGCCTTCGGCTGGGTCGCGCTGGTGACGATCGTCGTCGTGCTGGTCCCCGGTCTGGCCCGGCGACTCACGCGTGGCCTCGCTCGCGCCGACGAGGGCGCCGACACCCTGCGATGACCGAGACCACTGCCACCGAGCCGCGGTACCCGGGCGGAGCCCTGGTCGACCACCATTGCCACGGGCTGGTCAGGCGCGAGCTCGACCGGGCCGCGTTCGAGTCGCTCATGAACGAGGGCGGCACTCCGGGCGCGCTCGCGACGACGTTCTTCGACTCGATGCTGGGTCTGGCGGTACGTCGCTGGTGCGCCCCGGTGCTCGGGCTCGAGCCGTTGGCGGAGCCGGACGAGTACCTGCGGCGCCGAGCCGAGCTTGGCAGCGACGAGGTCGACCATCGACTGGTGGCCGCGGCCGGCATCGCCGACTTCGTCGTCGACACCGGCTTCGAACCGGAACCCATCTGCTCGCCGGACGAGCTCGCCGGCCTGTGCGGCGCGCAGGCGCACGAGGTCGTCCGCCTGGAGGCGGTCGGTCAGGCGCTGCTCGCCGAGGGCGTGGCGCCGGCCGACTTCGGCGAGCGGCTCGTGGAGGCGTTGACGTCGTCGGACGCGGTCGGGGCGAAGAGCATCGCGGCGTACCGGGTCGGGCTGGACCTCCCCGGCACCAGGCCGTCGCAGGACGAGCTGGTCGCCGCTCTGGGGGAGGTGAAGCCCGAGCGCGACGGCAGCTTCCGGATCGCCCACCCGGTCGTCAACGGCTACCTCGCGTGGAGCGCCGTCGAGGTGGGCCTCCCGCTGCAGTTCCACGTGGGGTACGGGGACAGCGACGTCAACATGCTCGACTGTGATCCGCTGCGGCTCACGCGCTTCCTTCGCGCGACCCAGGATCGGGGCGTGCCCGTGCTGTTGCTCCACAACTATCCGTTCCACCGCAACGCCGGGTACCTGGCGCAGGTCTTCGACCACGTCTTCATGGACGTCAGCCTCACCGTGCACAACACGGGCGCGCTATCGCGCGACATCATCCGGGAGTCGCTGGAGCTGGTGCCGTTCGGCAAGCTGCTGTTCGCCTCCGACGCGTTCGGGCTGTCGGAGCTGTACTACCTGGGCGCCCGGCTGTTCCGCGTCGGCCTGTCGGCGACGCTCGGCCGGCTGGTCGACTCCGGCGAGATGACCGATGCCGACGCCGAGCGGGTCGCGACCCTGATCGGCTCGGGCAACGCCCGCCGCGCGTATCGGCTGCCGGACAGGGCGTAGCGCCGGGCCGACCCGGCGCGGGTACAGCCACAATCGGCCCCCGCAACGGTGCCTGGCGCCGGGCGAGCGCCTGCGGTATAGCACCTGGCGGTCGACCGCCCGACCACCTGCCCGAGGTCTGGGTCACGTTCCTTAGCGACGGCTGATATCTCGACGCGATCGCGCGGGAGAAGGGGTATCGGGCGGTGTGCTGGGTACAGCTCAGGGGGCACATCACCGAGCCCGTCGACTGAAGGAGAACCGTTCCGTGACTGGAGACCTGACCGGCAAGAAGATCGCATTCGCCGTCGCACCCGAGGGCATCGAGCAGGTGGAGCTGACGGAGCCCTGGAAGGCCGTGGAGCAGGCCGGTGGGACACCTCAGCTGGTGTCCACCGAAAAGGGGTCAGTACAGGCGTTCAACCACCTCGACAAGGCTGAGACCTTCGACGTCGATGCCACGTTCGAGGACGCGACCGCGGAGGACTTCGACGGCCTCGTGCTCCCCGGCGGGGTGGCCAACCCCGACGCACTGCGCATGGACCACAGTGCCGTCGCCTTCATCAAGGGCTTCTTCGACGAGGGCAAGCCCGTCGCGGCGATCTGCCACGCCCCGTGGACGCTCATCGAGGCCGACGTCGTACGCGGCCGCCGGATGACGTCGTGGCCCAGCCTGCAGACCGACCTGCGCAACGCCGGCGCCACATGGGTGGACGAGGAGCTGGTCGTCGACGGCAGCCTCGTCACGAGCCGCAAGCCCGACGACCTGCCGGCCTTCTGCTCGGCAGTGGTCAGCCAGTACGCCGACGCCTGACCCTGCCCATCCGCACGGTCAGCCTCCCGGCTCGGGCGGCTGACCGTGCGGTGGCTGGACGAAAGGCCGCCGGGGACCGTACGCCGGCTCCCTAGACTGGAAGCAAATGTCCACGACCCTGACGGCGCCGATCACGTACCCCGCCGAGCTGCCGGTCAGCCAACGCAAGGACGACATCGCCGACGCCATCCGGGCCCACCAGGTCGTCATCGTGGCGGGCGAGACGGGCAGCGGCAAGACGACCCAACTGCCGAAGATCTGCCTCGAGCTCGGCCGCGGCCAGGGGCGCGGCGCGATCGGACACACGCAGCCGCGGCGGATCGCGGCCCGTACGGTCGCGGAGCGGATCGCGGAGGAGCTGCACACCGACCTGGGTGACGTCGTCGGGTACAAGATTCGCTTCACCGACCGGTCCGGGTCCCGGACGCGTGTCAAGGTGATGACCGACGGCATCCTGCTCGCAGAGATCCAGCACGACCGCGACCTGCGCCGATACGACACGATCATCATCGACGAGGCGCACGAGCGCAGCCTCAACATCGACTTCATCCTCGGCTACCTGAAGCAGCTGCTTCCCCGCAGACCCGACCTGAAGGTCGTCATCACCTCTGCGACGATCGACCCCGAGCGGTTCTCTGAGCACTTCGGCGATGCGCCGATCATCGAAGTGTCGGGGCGCGTGTACCCCGTGGAGGTGCGCTACCGCGAGGTCGAGGACGACCAGACCCAGGCCATCGCCGATGCGGTACGAGAGCTTGTCACCGAGGGGCCGGGCGACATCTTGGTCTTCCTGTCGGGCGAGCGGGAGATCCGCGACGCGGCCGACGTGCTGAAGCGCCTGCAACCTGCGGCCGCCGCGCGGCCCGGACAGGCGTTCGACGTGCTGCCGCTTTACTCGAGGCTGTCGTCCGCTGAGCAGCACCGGGTGTTCGCGCCGCACGACAAACGCCGCGTCGTCCTCGCCACCAACGTCGCCGAGACGTCGCTGACCGTCCCGGGCGTCCGGTACGTGGTCGACACCGGGCTGGCGCGGATCTCGCGGTTCAGCGCCCGTACGAAGGTGCAGCGGCTGCCGATCGAGCCGATCTCCCAGGCGAGCGCCAACCAGCGCAAGGGCCGCTGCGGGCGCGTCGCCGAGGGGGTGTGCATCCGCCTGTACGCCGAGGAGGACTTCGACGCACGACCGGAGTTCACCGACCCGGAGATCCTGAGGACCAACCTCGCCTCGGTCATCTTGCAGATGACGTCACTCGGGCTCGGCGACATCGCACGGTTCCCGTTCATGCAGCCGCCCGACACCCGCAGCGTCCAGGCGGGCATCCAGCTGCTGGAGGAGATCGGGGCGATCACCAACCCCCGTCAGCCCCGGCTCACGGCGGTCGGGCGCAAGCTAGCGCAGCTGCCCGTCGACCCGCGGCTGGCCCGGATGATCGTCGAGGCCGACCGCAACGACTGCCTGCGCCAGGTCGTGATCGTCGCCGCGGCGCTGTCCATCCAGGACCCGAGGGAGCGGCCGGCTGACCAGCAGGAGCAGGCCGACGCCAAGCACCGCCGGTTCGCCGACCAGACGTCGGACTTCGCCGGAGTGCTCAACCTGTGGCGGTACATCAGCGAGTCGCAGACGGAGCTGTCGTCGAGCGCCTTCCGCCGGCTCTGCAGGTCCGACTTCCTCAACTACCTGCGGATCCGCGAGTGGCAGGACCTCGATGCGCAGCTGCGACAGGTTTGCAAACAGCTCGGGTTCACGCTGCCGAAGACTCCCGCCCCGACGGAGGCCGTACACCGCTCGCTGCTCGCTGGCCTGCTGTCGCACATCGGCATGAAGGACGTCGAGAAGCGGGACTACCTCGGGGCCCGCGGGACGCGCTTCGCGATCTTCCCGGGGTCGGCGCTGGCCAGGAGGCAGCCGCCGTTCGTGATGTCTGCCGAGCTCGTCGAGACGAGCCGGCTGTGGGGAAGGGTCAACGCCGAGATCGTCCCCGAGTGGGCGGAGTCCATCGGCGCGCATCTGGTCAAGCGGTCGTACAGTGAGCCGCACTGGTCCCGCAAGCGCGGCGCCGTGATGGCCCTGGAGAAGGTGACGCTGTACGGCGTCCCTATCGTCACCGAGCGGCTTGTCAACTACGGCCGTATCGACCCCGAGGTCGCCCGCGAGCTCTTCATCCGGCACGCGCTGGTGCAGGGGGAGTGGCGCACGCACCACCGCTTCTACGCCCACAACGCGGCCGTCCTCGAGGAGGCGGCCGAGCTCGAGCAGCGCGCACGTCGCCGGGGAATCGTGGTGGACGACGAGACCCTCTTCGACTTCTACGACGGGCGGGTCGGACCCGACGTGGTCTCCACCGCACACTTCGACTCCTGGTGGAAGCAGCGCCGCCGCACCGATCCCGATCTGCTCACGCTGTCCCTCGACATGGTCGTGCACGACGACGCCGCGGACGTCTCGCCGGAGGACTTCCCCGACGCCTGGCGACACGGCGACGCCGAGCTTCCGCTCGTGTACGAGTTCGACCCCGGCGCTCCCACCGACGGGGTGACCGTCGACATCCCCGTGACGACGCTCGCCCAGGTCCAGTCGGCCGACTTCTCCTGGCCGGTTCCAGGCTTGCGAGAGGAGCTCGTCGTGGCCCTGATCCGCTCGCTGCCGAAGCGCCTGCGCGTCAACTTCGTCCCGGCGCCCAACCACGCCCGCGCCTTCCTCGCGGCCACGACCCCCGGCGAGGAGCCGTTGCTGGCATCGTTGGAGCGGTACCTGCGGCGTACGACCGGCGTTGTCGTCCACCGCGTCGACTGGCAGCTCGACAAGGTCCCGAGCCATCTGCGCCCGTCGTTTCGCGTGCTGTCGCTGCAGGGGGAGGAGCTCGGACGGAGCAAGGACCTCGACTCGCTGAAGGACGAGCTGCGATCCGTCGCCGGCGAGGCCATCTCCGCCGTCGCCTCGAGCCTGGAGCGTACGGGCCTCATGTCCTGGGACATCGGGACGCTCCCCGCGGTGTACGTCCAGACCCGTGCCGGTCACGAGGTGACCGGCTACCCCGCGCTCGTGGACGAGGGCCCGAGCGTCTCGGTCAGGGTGCTGGGCACCGCGTCGGAGCAGCGGGCAGCCATGCGGCTCGGCGTCCGCCGGCTGGTGATGCTCGCTGTCCCGTCTCCCGGCCCGGCGGTCGTGAGATCCATGGACAACGCCGAGAAGCTCGCGCTCGGCCTCAACCCGCACGGGAGCGTGCCCGCGCTGCTTGACGACTGTTACGCCGCCGCCGTCGATGAGGTCGTCGAAGACTGCGGTGGCCCACCGTGGGACGAGGCCGGGTTCTCGTCGCTGTGCGGAGAGGTGCGCAACCGCGCGCCCGCGCTGGTGACGGACATCGTCCAGCGGGTCAGAGGCGTGCTCGTCGACGCGTACGCCATCGACCGCCGGCTCTCCGGGCGCGCCGACCTCGCCGTGCTCCCGGCCCTGGCGGACATGAAGCAGCAGTGGGCGGGTCTTGTGTACCCCGGGTTCGTCGCGGACGCAGGGCGTACGTGGCTCCAGCACTACCCGCGATACCTCGCGGCGATGGGCGAGCGGCTCGACAAGCTGGCGTCCGACCCTCGCCGCGACGCCGTCCTGATGGCCTCGATGGCCGAGGTGCAGGCGGCGTACCGCAGCGCCGTCGACGGCCGCCCGCCCGAAGAGGTGCCGAGTGAGGCGCTGCGCGAGGTCCGCTGGATGCTCGAGGAGCTGCGGGTGAGCCTGTTCGCCCAGCACCTGAGGACTCCACGACCGGTCTCCGTGCAGCGAGTGGTCCGGGCCTTGCGCGACGCGTGAGGAACCTCGCATTTAGGGCGAGTAGGCAGGTAGAGTCCTCCCAGACCACTGGGAGGTCCCGCGTGAGCAACGCACAGAGCACGGCCAAGCAGGTCGAGAACAGCGAGTGGCTGGAACGGGCCGTCAGGGTCGGGTTGGCGTCGTACGGGGTCGTCCACCTGCTGATCGCGTGGCTGGCGCTGCAGCTGGCCTTCGGGAACAGCTCCGGGGCCGCCAACCAGAACGGTGCGATGCGTCAGCTCGCGCAACAGCCGTTCGGGAAGCCGCTGCTGTGGGTGGTCGCCCTGGGCTTCGTGGCACTCGCGCTCTGGCAGGGCTTCGACGCCGCCTGGGGACACCGAAAGCACGACGGCGCGAAGCGCACCTTCAAGCGGCTCGGCTCCGCGGGCAAGGTCGTGGTGTACCTGGTGCTGGCCTTCACCGCCGTCAAGACCGCCGTCGGGAGCTCGTCGTCCTCGTCGAGCAAGAGCGGCTTGACGGCAAAGGTGCTGAGCTGGCCGTTCGGACAAGTGCTCGTCGTCATCGTCGGGCTCGCGATCGTCGCCGTCGGCGGGTACCTCGTCTCGCGGGCTGTGCGCAAGTCTTTCGAGCACGACCTGCAGCCGCAGGCGACGTCGGGAACGACGGGATCCACCGTGGTGCGGCTGGGGCAGATCGGCTACACCGCCAAAGGCGTCGCCCTGGGGATCGTCGGAGTGCTGTTCATCTGGGCCGCGCTGAGCTACAACCCGAATAAGGCCGGTGGACTCGATGCCGCCCTCCACACGCTGATCGCACAGCCCTTCGGGCCGTGGCTGCTTGCCTTGGTGGCCGTCGGCATCGGGTGCTTCGGAGTGTTCTGCTTCTTCTGGGCCAAGGACGCCGACACCTCCTCCTGACCCCCCGCGTCGAGGGGGAGGGAATGTGGGAATGTCGCGTCGAGTGGGCGGGAATGTCGCGTCGAGTGGGCGGGAATGTCGCGTCGAGTGGGCGGGAATGTCGCGTCGAGTGGGCGGGAATGTCGCGTCGAGTGGGCCGGAAAGCAGGCCAATGCGTACGTGGCGACGGCCCCGCACATCCTCGTCGCATGTGTCGGGGCCGTCGGCGTTGTCGTCGGCTCGAGCCGAGGCTGTCCGCCTGGCCGAGCGCTCGTGCGCGGAGTCAGGGAGCTACCCGACCGACACGAGCTCCGCGCTGCCTTCGTTGTCGTTGATCTCCTCGTGGCTCACCCGCATGAATACGAACGTGATGATCGAGCCGACCCAGATCATGGCAGCCCCGACGATGAACGCGTGAGTCGACCCGTAGGCGAAGGCGGCGTTCGCCACGGTCTGCGGGAACGACTTCGGCGTCGCGGTCGCGTGGTGGGCAGCCGCGGCCTGAGCGCTCGCGACGATCTGGTTCGCCTTCGACGTGGTGGCGTGCACCGCGACGGTGCTCAGGGTTGCGAGCCCGAGTGAGCCTCCGACCTGCTGCATCGCGTTCAACACACCCGAGCCGATCCCGGAGTCGTCGCTGCTGACGCCGTGCACCGCGGTGAGCGTCAGAGGTACGAACACGAAGCCCATCCCGATCGACATGACGAGGATCCAGGGCAGGAGATTGCTGACGTACGAGGCATGGACACCCAGGTTCGCGAGGTTGTCGGAGTAGGGCAGTCTCGAGAATCCGAACAACCCGATCCCCGCGAGCAGCGTGCCGACGCCGGCCAGCCAGCGCGGGTCGACCCGAGCGACCAGGCTGGAGGCGATCCCAGCCGAGACGACGATACCCAGGCTGAACGGCAGGAACGCGAAGCCGGTCTTGAGCGAGCTGTAGCCCATCCCGTTCTGCACGACGATGCTCAAGAAGTAGAACATCGCGAACATCGCTGCCGGTACCAGCATCATCACCAGGAAGCTGACCCCACGAGTGCGGTCCGCCAGGATGCGCAGCGGCAGCAGCGGCTCGCGAACGGAGCTCTCGATCACCATGAAGCTGACGAGCAGCGCGGCCCCGGCGGCGAGTGCCGCAATGGTCCAGGTGTCACCCCAACCGTGGCTGGCGTCGGCTGCCCGCGTGAGTCCATAGACGAGGGCGAGCAGACCGAGGGTTCCGCTGAGGGCACCGGGCAGGTCGAGCGCGATCCGCCTGCGTGCACTCTCGGCCAGCACCATGGGCGCCAGGACTGCGGCGGCGATGCCGATGGGGACGTTGATGAGCAGCGTCCAGCGCCAGGAGTACTCGGTCAGCCAGCCGCCGAGGATCAGCCCGACGGCCGCACCCGCGCCCGACATCGCCGCGTACACGGCGAACGCCCGGTTGCGCTGCTTACCGGCCGGGAAGTTGGTAGTGATGAGGGCAAGTGCCGTGGGGCTGGCGATTGCTGCGCCGAGCCCTTGCAGCCCACGGGCGGCGAGCAGCATCTCCTGGTTCTGCGCGATCCCTCCGAGGAGCGAGGCGAACGAAAAGAGCAGGACGCCGATCATGAAGATCTTGCGGCGCCCGAAGAGGTCCCCGAGCCGGCCGCCGAGCAGCAGCAGCCCGCCGAAGGCCAGCGTGTAACCGGTGATGATCCACGGCTGGTTCGCCTTGCTGAACTGCAGGTCGTGGGAGATGTACGGGATGGCGATGTTGACGATGGTGCTATCCAGCACGACCATCAGCTGGGCGATCGAGATGACCAGGAGAGCGAAGCCGAGATGGCGTCGCTCCAGGCTGGCTTCCTCGGGCCGGGTGTCCTCGAGACTGGTTGTCATCGGATTCCTTAGCGTCGTTGTGACGAAGTGGTGGGGTGGCTGGAGCTACGGGTCGCGGCGGGCATCACGATCTCGTCGATGATCCGCTCGACGGTCTCGTTGTCGACCGGGCGTTGTAGGACGAACGAGCGATGCAAGATGACCGCGCCGAGCACCTCGGAGAGGAGGTCGAGATCGACGTCGGGGGAGATCTCACCGCGATCCCTCGCTCGCTCGTAGAGCTTGCGAGCCTGCGCGGCCTTGGGAAGCAGGAATCTCCTCTGGAAGGCCTCGCTGAACTCACGATCGCGGTGCAGCGCCGTGATCACGCTGGCGAAGACGGCCAAAGACGTCTCGTCGGTCATGCCGTGCGCATGGCAGGCCATGGCCACCAGGTCACCGCGCAGTGTGCCGGTATCGGCGTCAGCGACCTGCGGTGCGCCCTTCGCGCGCTCGATGGCGTCGATGACGAGCTCGGCCTTGGAGGCCCACCTGCGGTAGAGGGTGGCTTTGCTCGCCTTCGCTGCCGCGGCGACCGCGTCCATGGTCAATCGGTCGTACCCGACGCTGGCCAGCAGGCTGAGGGTGGAGTCGAGGATCTCGTGCTCGCGAGAGCCCTCGCACCTCGGGCGGGTCAGGATCTTGGAGCGCCGTCGCAGGTTCACGCGTCTCCTCCTCAGCTCGATGAAACGAAACCGTTTCGTTTCATCAACGTACATCGGTTCGAGTCGAGGGCCAAATGAACAGTTGGCGACGGGGATCACACTGCCTCCAGTACGACTGCCCGGCGGCGGTTCGGTCGGCAGGCCTCGCGTCATTCACGGCGGACCGCGCCTCGGGCGCGCGAGCAAGCCGCTCCAGGCGAAGCTTGCGCCCGCTCGAGGCGACATACCTACCCACTCGACCCGACATTTGCGCCCACTCGAGGCGACATTTGCGCCCGCTCGACAGAGGTTCAGTGGCGGGCGGGGACGGCACTCACGGCTTCGTGGTGGGGGAGACCGGAGAGCTGCAGCAGGTCGACGACGAGGGACCGCATCTGCCCCAGGACGACGGCGGCGGAGAGGGTCAATGGTTCCGAGGCGTCGGCGGTCACCTCCGCGATCTCGATGAGCTGGGGTTGCGCGACCTCGGGCGAGCGGTTCGCTGCGAGCTCCGTGGCCATCTCATCGGCCGCGTCCGCCAACCGGTCGAGGATCGCCAGGTAGTCCGGTGGCATGGTCTCCTCGAGCCGTGCGCTGACCTCGATCCGGCGGATCATCACGCGGGTGTTGCGGAGCGCCCGGTCGAGCGGCTCGACGACCTCGGCGATCGAGCGGACGTGCGGCCGGTTGCGCCGGCGGAACGGCGACGAGCGCACCACTTCGAGGCCCTCGGTCGCGGCGACGCGAAGCTCGTTCAGCGACGACTCCGTCTCGCGGGCTCGGTTCAACGTGTCGGAGGCCCGGTCCATGTCGACGTCGCGGGCGCTCGAGCTCGCGGACCGGAGCAGCCGCGCCAGCTCGAGTGTCACCTTCGCCGCCTCCTCGCGTGGCCGCCGCAGCGGCGCACCCGGTACGACCGTCGCGGCCACGAGCGCCACCCCGCCGCCGATGAGGGCGTCGACGATCCGGCTCGCCCCGCCGTCGAGGGGTAGCAGCGTGGTCACCACGATGGACTGGACCGCCGCCTGGTTGATCAGCAGCACACCGGCGTCGAGGAACACCGCCGCCGACATGGCCACGGCGACGATCACGGTGATGTGCCAGGACTGGCCGTACCCCACGACGTGGGCGAAGAGGTCGGCGGTGCCGATTCCGATCGACACGCCGATCGACACCTCGGCCACACGTCGCAGCCGTTGCCCGTACGACGTCCCCAGGCACACCACCGCCGCCACGGGTGCGAAGAAGGGAGCGGGGTGTCCGAAGACGTCCGTGCCGACCAGCCAGGCGATTCCGGCGGCGACGGCGCACTGGCCGATCATCCAGGCTTTCGTCCGCAGCCGGCGCAGCCTCGCGGAGACCGAAAGGCGGCCCCGCTGCCAGGCCAGGTCACTGAGCGTCGACACATCCATGGTTACATTCTTTCAGCCTGTGGCGAGGACGGACTTGCTCGTCGTGGGCACCTCGCGTAGCGTCTCTCGGGTTCCTCCACAGGAGGGGCGCCGCAAGCGGTACGCCTAGTCCTACCCGCCGCGACCGGCAGCGACCAGTTCACCGGACAGGGTAGGAGCGGAGGACCCGTGAACACGGCCTCACCGACCTCGGTCGGTGCAGCCTCGGGGTGAAGCCGGTCGCGAGAGCGACCAGCCGGGCGAACCTTTCCGCCCGAACCCGACAGCTCACTTCGCAGGCGGCGGAGAGGTAGCCCCATGGCTTATCAGCCGCGCCACCGCGCCCAGAAGCGGTCCCTGCGTAAGGTCGCCGTCGTCGCCGCCGCCACGGTGGCGGTAGCGGCCCCGATGTCGTCACCGGTATCCAGCGCCAACGCCGCCACCGACCGGACCTGGAACCGGCTCGCCGAGTGCGAGTCCGGAGGCAACTGGCACATCAACACCGGGAACGGCTACTACGGCGGTGTGCAGTTCAGCGGGAGCACATGGCTCGCCTACGGTGGCGGCCGCTACGCCCACCGGGCGGACCTGGCGACCCGTGACCAGCAGATCACGATCGCCGAGAAGGTGCTCAAGGACGTCGGTTGGCACGCGTGGCCCGCCTGCTCCGCCAAGCTCGGTCTCACCGCCGCCGATGCCCACGCCAGCAACCGGAAGCTGCACGCCGAGTTCCGGCACACGTGGCACTACAACGCCGGTCAGCGCCACGCCCACACGGCACCGGTGAAGGCCATTCCGCTTCCCTGACCGGAGCAGCCTGATCCCAGCCGCCTACGGCGGGGGCCTCAGGGCCGCCCGACTGAGAGCAGTGCCGCAGCGAGCGGCGCTGCGCTCAGCTCGACCTGCCATCGCCGCGCGCCCGCAGCCCCGAGCTCCTCGGCCACCCGTTCGGCGGTCACGGGCGTCGGCGGCGACCATGCGATGCGTCGTACGGCTGCGGGGGGTACGAGGTTCTCCGGGGGCAGGTCATGCTCCGCGGCGAGCCCCTTGACCGCCTCACGACAGGCGCTCAACCGGGCGGCGGCCTCCGGGTACTTGTCGCGCCACACTCGCGGCGGCGGCGGCTCGTCGTGCGGCACCGACACCGGCGGGAGCGCCGTCTCGGGAAGCCGGCGCGCCTCCTCGATCGCCGCATAGAACTGGCGGAGGTAACGCTGCGCGCCGCGATTGGCGAAACCCGGAAGCCGGGCCAGCGCGCCCCTCGACTGCGGCGACGCCTGCGCCGCCTCGATGAGCGCGGCGTCGCCGACGATCCGGTTGGTGGTGACGTCGCGGCTGCGGGCCAGGCTGTCACGTACCTCCCACATCGCCCGCACCACGGCGAGCGCCCGCCGCCCGCGAAGCCGGTGGATCCCTGACGTGCGACGCCACGGATCCGTCCGCGGCGCAGCGGCCGGGCGGGTCGCCCAGGCCTCGAATTCCTCGGCCGCCCACTGCGCCTTCCCCGCGGCCTCCAGCTGGTCGGCGAGGACGTCGCGCAGCTCGATCAGCACCTCGACGTCGAGAGCGGCGTACTGCAGCCACGACTCCGGCAGCGGCCGCTTCGACCAGTCCACCGCCGAGTGCTCCTTGCGCATCCGGTAGCCCAGCAGCTCCTCGACGAGCACTGCGAGCCCGACTCTCGGATAGTTCAGCAGGCGTCCTGCGAGCTCGGTATCGAACAGGCGGGCCGGCCGCAGGCCCAGCTCGGCAAGGCAGGGGAGGTCCTGGCTGGCGGCGTGGATGATCCACTCGGTTCCGGCCAGAGCCTCTGCGAGGGGTGCCAGCACCAGGTTCGGCACCGGGCCGAACGGCACGGGGTCGACCAGCGCCGAGCTCGCCCCCTCCCGACGCAGCTGCACCAGGTAGGCGCGCTGGGAGAACCGGTAGCCGGAGGCGCGCTCGGCATCGATGGCGACCGGGCCCCGGCCCGCCGCGAAGGCGGCGATCATCTCGTCGAGGGCCTGAGGATCCTCCACCACGGGGGGCAGTCCGCCGCCGACCGTCAGCAGCGGCAGCTCGGGCTCGTCGTCCGGGACGGCGTCGACCGGAGGATCGAGGGGTCCGTCGAGCAGCTGAGGGGGAGGCGAGTCGGGTACCGGCGGGTCCGGCGACTCCGTCATCGAGCCCGCGTGCCCCGGCGGCTGGGCATGGCGACGACGCCGGCTGGTACAGGCGGCAGTCCGGCCGCGGTGCAGAGCAGGTCGCCCCACGCCTCGACGTGGCCGGTCATCGAGCCGACGGGTGACCATGACGCCCTGATCTCGATCTCGGCGCTCGCCGGCTCGCCGTCCATGCCCCCGAAGCTCTCGGACGCGACCCGGGTGACGGTGCCGCTGGGCGCCAGGAAGTCGGCGACGTGCGCCTGCAGTGCCTCGACGAGCCAGCTCCAGCCGACGGCACCGAGCAGTGGGTCGGTGACCATGTCGGGATCGATGTCGGCGCGGGCGTACGCCACGCAGCGGAAGTTCGCGTGCCATGCGTCGTTGCCTGCAGGGTCGTACAGGAGCACCAGTCGCCCGCTCCCGACGTCTTCTCCTGCCACGGTCACGTCGGCGGTCATGGCGGCGGAGTACGGCGCGATACGCTGCGGGGCCGGCATCTCCTCGCACGACACCTCGTGGCGGAGCCGAGCGGCCCGGAACTGGTCGAGCGCCCGCCGGAACTCCTCCGGAGGCGCGTCGGCATCCGCACGGGCGACCATCTGCAGAGCCTAGGCGCTGGGGCCGAATCGTGCCCGGGCGACTCGCCGATCCGGACGTCTGCCTCGGCGTGCGAGGATCGGAGGGTGCCCGCCGCCTCTTCTGTCACCGACAGTGTGCTCCTACGCGCCGCGCGTGGGGAGCGGACGGCGCGTACGCCGGTCTGGTTCATGCGCCAGGCGGGGCGGGCGCTGCCGGAGTACCGGGCGCTGCGCCAGGGCGTGGCGATGCTCGACGCGTGCATGCGGCCCGAGCTGATCACCGAGATCACCCTGCAGCCCGTACGCCGGTACGGGGTGGACGCAGCGGTCCTGTTCAGCGACATCGTCTTGCCCCTCAAGGCGCTGGGGGTCGACCTGGACATCGTTGCCGGTGTGGGGCCGGTCGTGGCCCGGCCGGTGAGCGACCGTGCGGACGTCGACGCCCTGCCACCGTTCGACGCCGAAGCGGTCTCCTTCGTGGCAGAGGCGGTCCGTGCCCTGGTCGGGGAGCTCGGCACCACGCCCCTGATCGGCTTTGCCGGCGCCCCGTACACGCTCGCTTCCTACCTGGTCGAGGGTGGTCCGTCGAAGGACCACATCAAGACGAAGGCGCTGATGCACGGTGCGCCCGACGTCTGGGAGGCGCTCATGGGCCGGCTGGCGGTGATCTCGGCAGGCTTCCTGCGGGTACAGGTCGAGGCCGGCGCCTCTGCGGTACAGCTGTTCGACTCCTGGGCCGGCGGGTTGTCGCCGGCCGACTATCGAGGCTCCGTCCTCGGGCACAGCGCGGCGGTCTTCGACTCGATCGCCGACCTCGGCGTGCCGCGGATCCACTTCGGCGTGTGTACCGGCGAGATCCTTACCGACATGGCGTCGCCGGACGTCGAGGTCGTCGGCGTCGACTGGAGGGTGCCGTTGGACCGTGCCGCGCGACGTATCCGGCCCGGCCAGGCGGTACAGGGCAACCTCGATCCGACCCTCGTCTTCGCACCCTGGGAGGTGCTCCGCAGGGAGGCGATCGACGTGATCGAGCGAGGCCGGGCGGCGCCGGGGCACATCTTCAACCTCGGCCACGGCGTCCTGCCCGGAACCGACCCTGACGTCCTGACGCGTCTGGTGGAGGTCATTCACTCGTACGAGGTGGACGCCGCGGCGTGAAGCGTCGCACGGCGACCCAGCCGGCGAGGGCAGCGAGCAGCGCCAGACTGCCGAGCGGCAGCACCAGCCCGACGACGTGCGCGGACCCGACCACGAACGTGACCAGCCCGTGCCAGCCCTGGCGGATCCCGGACAGGAAGCCACCTGCCCGGTCGTGGTGGACGGGCGACGTCGAAGCAGACGACGCGATGTCGACCGAGATCGTCGACATCGTGGTCTGGGAACGCAGGTCTCGCTGCTCGGACTGCAGCGCCTCGAGGTCGGCCTCGCGCTGGGACAGCTCGTCTTCCAGCGCGATCACGTCGCCGAGCTTCGTGGCGCGGCTGAACAGCAGCCGCAGCTGTGCGATCGAGTCGTGCGCGCTCTTGACGCGGGAGTCGACGTCCACGACCTGCGCGGTGACGTCGCGGGTGGAGCTGCTGCGTGACACCAGATCTCCGTACGACGCGACCTCGTCGTAGGCCGCGCCGAAGTCGCTGACCGGTACCGCGATGTCGACCGAGGAGCGTACCGCCACGCCGTGAGTGTCCGTCGACGTGGTCTCGCTGGCGATGAACCCGCCGTCACGCGCGATCAGCTGGTCGATCTTCGCGAGCACCGACGAGATGTCGCCCGAGCGCAGGCTCACCGACCCGGTGCGGATCAGCGACCTGCCGATCAGGCTCGGATCCACCTGCGACGAGGAGTTGGCCGACACACGCCGGCCAGCCCCGCCGTTCACGTCGCTGGGCTGAGGTGCCTGGCCGCCACCGGCCTCGCTCTTCGAAGCGGTTCCGACCGCGCCGCGTGCCGAGCCGACGTCCGACCCGCCCGTGTCCGCGCCGGACGACGAGCTGGCGCCCGAGTGCACGCCGGAGCAGCCGCCGACCGCCAGCAGCACGGCCACTGCGGTGAGCGGCCAGCCGACCCGCGCTCGACCGTACAGAAGTGGGGGGGTCCTCGCCGGAGCTCGCATGGTGCTGTGACGGAACGCACCGCCGCTCGGTTCCCACGGGGGTGCCGTGCGGTCCGGCCGGTCGTGCGAGGCTGGCGCAATGGCACAGGCAGCGCGGGTCGCCGTCGTCGGGGCTGGAATGGCCGGCCTGGCGTGTGCGCATGCGCTGCTCGTGTCACGGCCGGGCCTGGACGTCACGGTGTACGAGGGCTCACCCGTGCTCGGCGGCAAGCTCGCCCGTGGCGAGGTCGCGGGCCGGCTGGTCGACCTCGGCGCCGAGTCGATGCTGAGCCGTCGCCCGGAGGCGGTGGCGCTGGCCCGACAGGTCGGCCTAGCCGACATGATCGTGCACCCCGCCGTCTCGGGGGCGGCGATCTGGACACGCCGCTCGCTCAAGCCGCTCCCGGCGACGGTGATGGGTATCCCGGTCCATGTGGCCTCAGCGGCGGAGTCCGGGCTGCTGAGCCGGGACGGAGCCGCCCGCGCCGAGGCGGAGACGCGGCTGCCGTCGCTCGACCTGGCCGACGACGTCGCGGTCGGGGCGCTTGTCGCGCAGCGACTCGGGGACGAGGTCCGCGACCGACTGGTCGAGCCGCTACTCGGCGGTGTGTACGCAGGACGCTCCGACGAGATCTCCCTGTTCGCGGCCTTGCCGCAGCTCGTCGGGCCGATCCGCGAGCTCGGCGGCTTGCTCGCAGCCGCGCGAGCGGTCGCGGGCGACGGCACCGATGCCGGTCCGGCGCCCGCGCCGGTGTTCGCCGGGCTCGTCGGCGGAGTGGGCCAGCTGCCCGAGGCCGTCGCCGCCGACGTGGTCCGACGGGGCGGCTCCGTGGTCCTGGACGCGAGGGTGCGCGAGCTCACGCAGACCCGCGCTTTCGGGTCGAAGGGTGGTGTCGAAGGCGGCTCGTCGCCTGGTTGGCGGCTCGTGATGGGGTCGGCGGCCGCGCCCGCCATGACCAAGGCCGATGTGGTCGTGCTCGCGACGCCCGCGGCCCCGGCGGCCCGGCTGCTCCGCGACGTGGCCCCTGGGGCGGCTCGCGAGCTGGCCGCGATCGAGTACGCGTCGGTGGCGATCGTCACGATGGCCTGGCAGTGCGACCGAATGCCGGCACTCGAGGGGACAGGCTTCCTCGTGCCGCCGGTCGACGGACGGCTGGTCAAGGCGGCGACGTTCTCGTCGCAGAAGTGGGCGTGGATGCGCGGTGGCACCGTGTTCGTGCGCTGCTCGGTCGGGAGGTACCGCGACGAGGTGTCCCTCCAGCGATCCGACGGCGAACTGGTCGAGGCGGCCGCCGCCGAGCTGCGGGAGGCCATCGGGGTACCGGCGACCCCACTCGACGCGCGGGTGACCCGGTGGGGCGGCGGACTGCCTCAGTACGCCGTCGGCCACCTCGACCGCATGAGCAGGCTGCGCAGCGCGATCGACCCTGTGCGCGGGATCGACGTCTGCGGCGCGGTCTACGGTGGCGTCGGCATCCCGGCCGTCATCGCCAGCGGACGTGAGGCGGCCACCCGGGTGCTGGCCGAGCTGGACGCGGCCGCGACAATGGAGGCATGAGCGACGCACCCGAGACAAGCAAACGTCCAGCCCAAGGCAAGGCTGCGCGGGCGCTGAACGAGCTGATCCGGTACACGATGTGGTCGGTGTTCGAGGTGGCCGAGCCGATGCACGACGACGACGGCCGGGCGGTGCAGGCCGCCGAGGTGGCGGAGCTGTTCGCCGAGCTGGCCGAGTCCGACGTCACCGTACGCGGCACGTACGACCTCTCCGGGCTACGTGCCGACGCCGACCTGATGGTGTGGTGGCACGCTCCCACGGCCGAGCAGCTGCAGTCCGCGTACAGCCGGCTGCGTCGCACCGCCTTCGGGCAGCGGCTCGTTCCGGTGTGGTCACAGCTGGCGCTGCACCGGCCGGCGGAGTTCAACAAGAGCCATGTCCCTGCGTTCCTTGCCGACGAGGCGCCGCGCGACTTCATCTGCGTGTACCCGTTCGTCCGGTCGTACGAGTGGTACCTGCTCGAGGACGCCGAGCGCAAGGCGATGCTCGCCGAGCACGGGCACATGGCACGGGCGTTCGCCGACGTGCGGGCGAACACCGTGGCGTCGTTCGCGCTGGGCGACTACGAGTGGATCCTGGCCTTCGAGGCCGACGAGCTGCACCGCATCGTCGACCTGATGCGGCACCTGCGGGGCAGCAAGGCGAGGATGCACGTCCGCGAGGAGGTGCCGTTCTACACCGGTCACCGGCGCACGATAGACGAGCTCGTGACGACGCTGCCGTGAGACCCACCGCCAAGCCGGCGGGTTACTCCGCGGGCTCGAGCGTCAGGCTGATGCTGTTGATGCAGTACCGCGCGTCGGTCGGGGTGTCGTAGCCCTCACCGAGGAACACGTGGCCGAGGTGTGAGTTGCAGGTCGCGCAGCGGACCTCGGTACGGGTCATGCCGAGCGTGCGGTCCTCGATGAGGACGACGCTGTCGCTGTCGCCCGGCGACCAGAACGACGGCCAGCCGCAGTGCGAGTCGAACTTCTCGCTCGAGCGGAACAGCTCCGCCGCGCAGGCGCGGCAGCGGTAGACGCCCTCGGTCTTGGTGTCGACGTACTCCCCGGACCACGGCCGCTCGGTCCCGGCCTTCCGGAGGACGGCGTACTCCTCCTTGCTGAGCAGGGCCCGCCACTCGTCCTCGGTCTTGGATACCTCTGTCGTCATAGCCCAGAGCCTACGGCCCCGGTCAAGCCGACCCCCCTCCCGCGAGACGTCACCTGCGGCCCTGTTCTGCCGGCGTGTCGCTCACCGATCGACGTCTCGGCGGCCGGCCGGGGCTCGGGTACAGCGGTCGATACGCTGTGCGCATGCCGACCCAAGCCACGGAGATCGACGTCGGCGGCACGCCGGTACGGGTGACGAACCCCGACCGCGTCATCTACCCGGCGACCGACTCCTCACCGGAGGCGACGAAGCTCGACGTCGTGCAGTACTACGCCAGCGTGGGCGAGGCCATCATGCGTGCGGTACGGAACCGGCCGACGACGCTGGAGCGCTGGCCCAAGGGAGTCCTCCCCGAGGTCAAGCAGACCACGCGGTCCGATCCGCACGGCGACGCGTTCTTCCAGAAGCGGATCCCGAAGGGTGCGCCGCCGTACGTCGAGACGGCGCGCATCACGTTCCCGTCCGGACGCGTTGCCGACGAAGTGTGCCCGACCGAGCCCGCGGTAGTGGCCTGGGCGGCGCAGATCGGGACCATCACCTTCCATCCGTGGCCCGTACGCAGCGACGACGTGGAGCATCCCGACGAGCTCCGGATCGACCTGGATCCGCAGCCCGGTACGGACTTCGCGGACGCCGTACGCGTCGCCGGTGGGGCTCGTCGGCTTCTCGAGGATCTCGGCTACCGCGGCTTCCCCAAGACGTCCGGCAACCGCGGAGTGCACATCTACCTGCGCATCGAGCCCCGCTGGAGCTTCACCGACGTACGCCATGCGGCCATCGCCTTCGGACGCGAGCTCGAGCGACGGATGCCGGGTGAGGTGACGACCAGCTGGTGGAAGGAGGAGCGGGGGCGGGCGATCTTCGTCGACTACAACCAGAACGCCCGCGACCGGACCATCGCCAGCGCGTACAGCCTGCGGCCCCTCCCCGGTGCGCCGGTTTCCACGCCGGTCAGCTGGGACGAGCTCGATGGCGTCGACCCTCGCAACTTCACGTTGCATACCGTTCCGAGGCGGTATGCCGAGATCGGCGATCCGCATGCCGCGATCGACGACGTCCACCACTCGCTGGAGCCGCTGTTGGAGCTGTACGACAAGGACGTCAGCGCGGGGCGGGGCGACATGCCCTACCCGCCGGACTACCCCAAGATGCCGGGCGAGCCGCCACGGGTCCAGCCGAGCAAGAAGAACCCCCTGAACTGGGAGAGGGCCTCTGACTGAGTTGTGAGTGCCGGTAGGCATGAAGCTCACCACTCCGAGGCCTAAGTGTTTGCAACGTGACTGGGTGACCTGGACATGCCTTTGCCCATCATCCGCGGAGCGCCACAGAGCGCACCGTCGCGATTACGGAGAGGCGGTCCAACTTTTCGTGCTGGCCGCAGGCGAACGCCGACCCGCCAATGTGGAGGAGCTGCCCTGACGAGTATGCGGCCCGCTGACACCGATGGGCCACGCGAACCTATGATGGCCAGCGAGAGCAGAGCGGGCATTTGACGACCCCCGGCTCGGCTTCCGGCGCACTTTGGCGCACCCAACTTCCTCATGCATTGCCGCCAAGATTGGCACGCTAAACGGCTCGCCGGCTGAGGTCGGCCGTCTGCCCGAGCAATATCGTGGACAGCCGCGAACGGTCGCCCTAAAGCTGTCGAGGACCGCCTGAAACGTGACTACCGAGTGGAAAGGCAGTCGGCCATGCGCTTCGCCAATGGCCCCTGACGAACATGGCCCCCCGGTGCCATTGACAATGTATTGCGGCGGCGAGAGTGTGTCTCCAGCCGAGTACCTTGTCAGGGCTGCGTGTCTCGTCGGCGGACAGCCCGGGAGCCGGCACAAGTGACGGAGGAACGCCGTGAAACAAGCAACACAGTTGAGACGTGGTCTGGGTGCAATCCTGGCCGCGGGCACAGCCGGACTGCTGGCTGTCGCCACCCTGACGGCGGCAGGTGCATCCGCCCATGCCGCCACACACCACGCGAGCTCCACCGCTCGGAGTTGCCCGCACGTTGGCGGTCCAGTCAGGGTGGGTCGCTTCGGCGGCCTAGTACCTCCAACGGCTCCCAAACCCGTCGGCTGCCAGCCAGGGACAGGCAACGACGAGCCGGCCGTCGGCAACCCGCCACTGATCTTCCACGGCGGTGCGGTGATGGGCACCCCGTCAACCGGGCCGGTTGTCGTCACGCCGATCTTCTGGAACCCTTCGGGCCACCCGATGAGCTCTGCCTACAAGACCATCTTGAAGACGTACCTCAAGGACGTGGCAGTGGCGAGCGGCACGCACACGAACGTGTTCTCCACCTTGACCGAGTACTTCGGAAGCAACGGAAACATCCAGTACAAGGTGAAGCTCGGCACTCCGGTCAACGACACCCACGCGTTGCCCGCGAATGGATGCACAGTGGCCAGCAATGACACCTCCAACATCTATCAGGACCTCTCGGGCTACGACGCCTGCATCGATGACAACCAGGTCATCGCGGAGACCAACAGAGTCGTGACGGCTCAAGGGCTGCCACAGGACCTCGCGCACATCTATGTGCTGTTCGCACCGAAGCACGTCGAGTCCTGCTTCTACAGTGGTTCGACCACGACGTCCAGCAACTTCTGCACGATCAACAACAACCCGAGCGCGGCCTACTGTGCCTACCACAGCCAGGCCGGGAGCGGCATGGTTTACGCGAACATGCCCTTCCCGATCTACGGCTCACCGACTGGCTACACGTGCAGCAGCGAGGCCAAGTACCCGAGGACGCAAGCGCCCAACGGGAACCTCGACGCTGACACCGAGACCAGCCCCACCAGTCACGAGATCATGGAGGCGATCACCGATCCAGATACCACCACCGGCTGGTACGACGCGAGTGGCTTCGAGAACGGCGACGAGTGCGCCTACCAGTACGGCACGGTGATGGGCACGCCTGGGCACTTCTACAACCAGACGATCAATGGCCACCACTACATGACCCAGACGGAGTTCAGCAACCAGGACTACGCCGTCACTGGGCGTGGCTGCCTACAAGGCGAGTGATCGCAGCCTAGCTAGTTTCATCGCAGCGGAACGTCCGCCTTGCTGTGGCGAATCCGTTGACGACGGCCCCGGACAACAGTCCGGGGCCGTCGTGGTTTCCTCGTGTCGCGGCTACACGAGTCGCGGCTTCTGGACGGACTGGCCGGGTAGCGGACCCGGCTCTCTTGAAGTCAGGCGGGGCCGGCGAGTTCGCTGGCCGAGGACGCGCGTGCATGGGCGAACTTGTTGTGGCATCAGAAGCGCAGGCGTGGCAAGGGGGTAATTCCCCGCCTATTGCGTGGGATGAGCTGCGCTTTTGATCGCCGTGACTGTGTGTCATCTGAAGACTGCAGAAGTGCGTATTCCCAACGTGACAAGATTCCAGGAAGTTCTGCCGGTCTTTGTCAGCCTCCAAGCGACACTTCTTCGTGGCCCTGAGCGCGCATGCGCCGTCTGACAACTCGCCCTCAAGAGATCTCGCCCGTTTGTTACCTCCGCCGCGACGGCCTTTATTTCGGGTACTCCCACCCAATTCTGGGCTTCGAAGCAGAGCCCACGTTCTCCTCCGACATTGTCGGACGCGGGGGTGCGAGGAGCTCCCGTGGCCCGTTGTCGTCGGCGAAGAAGCCTCGCGAGGGATGGTAGCGATATGTCAGTCAGGAGCTTCCGCTTGCGTTTTCGATGCTTGTGGAGGGATTCCATGCGAAGTGGCAAAGCCTGATCCCCGCTCCGCGTGGAGCGGTCACGGTCCTGCCGCTAGCTACCACCGCGCTTCGCCTTACGCTCAGACCGAGTGGGCGCTCACCCTACCGCCCGGATGGACGCCCGTCGGCTGGTCGGTTTCCCCCGTGTGGATCAGACAGGCAAGGACTCAGGCAAGACCGCCGTGGGCAGATTGCAGAACCAGTACTGCCATGTGGGTCTAGGTGACGGCTCACTCACCAACCCTGGCTGATGCGCGTGTCACGATGAGGGGAGCCGGCTCTCGAGCCGCAGTCCTTCGGCCAGGTCTTTGTGTCCCCTCGACTGTCAGCGCCGACGATTCGCCTGACACGGCCCGCTCCCTAGAGGTGGACTGCTCAGGCCATGTGCGCAGCGGTCGACTGGCGCGCACAAGGGTCACAACACGCGCGTAGTCCGCAGCGATATCGCGACCGTTCGCTGGTGCGAAGGCGGCGATCCTTCGAAGCGACGCTCGCGGCAGCTGGCTGTGAGCCCAGCCTCCAGATCGGCCCGGGCGCTACAAAGTGCACACAGATTCCGGCTCGGCGACCGGGACGCAGTCCGGCCCCAGGGATGCATTCGGTTCGAGGTCCGGCTACCTTACGACGGAGCGCGTGATGTAACTTGATGTGTTTGAGGAACGACCGCGCGTGACTCCAGCGGAGAATACCTCTCGATGGCCAACAGGCTCACAACACCAGGCAGACTAGTGATTGGATCGGGCTATGAAGCGTCTCTTCGCCACCGGCCTCCTCGTCGTCACGCTCCTCGGTTTCGGCGGTCAGGTCGCCAGCGCCGAAACCACGGACTCACCCCAACCGCCCGTCACCTCCACCTGGGAGTAGGACCGAGCGGCACCCTTACTGACTAAGTCAGCGTCGGCCGGGCATGGACATCGCAAGAGTCCGCGGTCGCCCGGGCAGCTACGAACTCCTAGGCCCTCCGTGGAGGTTGACAGCACAGCCTCCGAGGGCCGCCCGGGAGATGTATCGCTGTCGGGATGCGCCGCGCCGGGTGCCCCTTGCGGTACTCGGTGTCCGGCGCCAGCGCTCTTAGAGTGCTCCGGTTCCCGAAGCCGCGCCCGTCCTGCAGCGACAGCCGACGGGAATGCGGTAGGTCGTACGCGGCGAGCCGGCCGGCCGGCTCCCACGCTGCACGACCGCGTCGCCAGCGGGGTCACCCCGATCATGAAGCGGGTCAGCGCCGCGCCGGGGAGAGCCTTTACATATGTAGCACAAAGTGGCACTCTGATTACTCAGAGTGCTTATTGCGTCGTTTACGTCACCGCTCGGGGTGTGCCATGGATCAACATAATGTCGGCCTAGCCGCAAGAAAGCGCAGGGCTGCGGCTGACCGGCCCCCCGATCAGCGCAGTCCTGCGCCGGAAGCTCCCGGGGACGCGTCGAGCGGGCGCGCGGAGCAGATCGACGCCATCCTGGCAGGGGCGGCGCTGAGGGATGACCGCGCTGCGATCCGGGCGTTCGAGGCCGACCAGCGCGACCAGACGGCCATCCTCGACGCCTTTGTGAGCGGCGACGACGACGGCCCCGCGTTCCAGGCCCGGCAGATCGCGAAGGCCGACCGGGACAGCGCGAAGGCGGATCGGATCGCCGCAGAGCTCGACCGGTACCTGCTCGCCGACCTCAACGCGAGCTCCCCGGAGTGCGACGTGTGTCTCGGACGCGGCAACGCTCCGGGGCCAACCGCTCCCCAGCAGGTCGTGGACAGCGGTTCACAGTCCCGGCGCGCCCATGCTGTCTGAGTTCGTCATGCACGACCGGCAGACGCAGTACGACGCACCGTTCCGGCTCCATGAGGGCGGCTTCAGCGCCAGGTCCGGCGACAGCGCCAAGGGGCCGACGATCTCCGTGGAGCACCATGAGACGCAGCTCGCCGACGTCGAAGCCATCATCCTCGCGGTCGACTGCGCAGCTCAGCGGTACTGATACCGCGATCGGCGGGTGTGCCCTGCAGTGTGTGGCACCGGCACTCGGACTCATCGCGGTCGGTCAGCCGCCGAGGCTAGATGGGGTATCCGACGAGCTGCAGCCCTTCGAGATAACGCGGATGCGCTGGCCGGTTACCCGTGAAGCGGACTCGGACGTGGTGGAAGACGAAGTGACCGTGGTCGGCGCGGGCACGCGTGAGATGGAACCGGGCCGGGTACCGATGGAAGTGCCCCTCGGCGCAGCTCGGGTCACAGTCGTTGGCGACGAGATACCCATGCCCGCGAGCGTCGTACTGGTGCCAATACCGCCACTGCAGCCCGTTGAGGTACAGGTTCCCGTCTCCACACGCGATCACGATGTAATGCCTCGGCGCCACTCGGTAGTGCTCACACGCCTGTACCACCTGGGTGCGCGACTGCGCCTGTCTCGCTCCCACCGCGGCCGAGGGCTGCGACCACGTCGCCGCCGCCACCGAAAATAGCAAGGACACGAGAATCAGAAGCTGGCGGTGTCGGGCCGAAGACATGCAGCGACCGTATCTCCGGAGTGGGTCACAACAGGGCCAAACATGGGAAGTCGACCGCCCCGCTGCTAAGGGGCCTGCGTGCCGCCGCTCTTCGGGCCTTGTCGGCCCGTGAGTGCTCCTCGGAGCGGACTCATGGCGGCAGAACCCAGCGCCGGCGGCGGGTAACCCCGCCCACCACCGACGCTACGCTCCGAGGAACGCCTCAGACCGGCTGGCCACCGGTGACCGCCAGCACCTCGCCGGTGATGAAGCTCGACTCCGGGGAGGCGAGGAACACGTAGGCGGGCGCCAGCTCGGCCGGCTGTCCGGCCCGGCCGAGGGGGGTCTGCTCGCCGAAACTCTCCACCTGCTCTGGCGGCATGGTGGCGGGTATCAGTGGCGTCCAGATGGGACCCGGCGCCACGGAGTTCACCCGGATCCCGCGCTCCGCGACGGACTGCGCCAGGCCGCGGGTGAAGTTCACGATGCCGGCCTTGGTGGTGGCATAGTCCAGGAGCTCGGGGGACGGCGACGACGCCTGTACCGACGACGTGTTGATGATGGAGGACCCCTTCGGCATGTGCTGGAGCGCCTTCTTGCAGGTCCAGAACATCGCGTACAGGTTCGTCTTCAGCACTCGGTCGAACTGCTCGGTGGTGATGTCCTCGATTCCGCCGGGCTGTGCCATCTGGTACGCCGCGTTGTTCACCAGGATGTCGATGCGACCGAACTCCGAGACGGCGCGGTCGACCACCTGCTGGCAGGTCTCCTCCGACGTGAGGTCTCCTGGGAGCAGTACCGCCGTCCGGCCGGCCTCCTCCACCAGCCGCGCGGTCTCCTTCGCGTCGTCGTCCTCGCCGGGAAGGTACGAGATCAGCAGGTCGGCGCCTTCGCGGGCGAACGCCACCGCCACCGCGCGGCCTATCCCTGAGTCGCCGCCGGTCAGGACGGCGACGCGGTCCTTGAGCCTGCCGGTGCCGCGATAGGTCTCCTCGCCGTGGTCTGGCTCCTCGCCCATCGACTCCGTGACGGACTCCTCATGGCCGGGAGGCGGAAGCTGCTCGCCCTCGGTATCGGGCTGGGTGTGCGTCGACTGGGGGTCCTGCAGGCTAGGTCGGTCGTCGGACATGCTCATCTCCTCGTCATGGGTGGTGGTTCGGTGCGGTGCTTCGGCGTAGGGGGTACTGGTGGCGAGATCCCGAGCGACCTTGTGCAGGGCGCGTGGGTCCGTCGGTGGTTACTCGTCGATGACGTGTACGGCCGCTTCCTCGGCGCTCGCTGCGGCTCCGTCTATGCCGACATCGTGGGCGACGAGGTCACCCTCGGAGTCCGGCATGATGCCTTCGTCGTCGGCCACCAGGCGACCGGAACGCTCGTCGCCCACCTCGCCGCCGACATCCTCGGTGTCCGAGGCGGCGAGCTCGTACGGGTCGGGCTCCGGCTCCTCCTGCGCGAGCCGCTGGTCGAGCGTCTCGCCGAGCTCCTCCTCCAGCGGTGTGTTGCCGAAGCCCTGGGCGGCGGACCACTTCTCGGGTGGCGAGAAGCCCTCGTCGAGGGGTTCGTCGAGTCCCCGGTCATCGACGAGGCTGTCCCCGGTCGACTGCGGCTGGTCCTCGTCGTCGACGCTGTAGCCGTGGTAGTTCTCTGTCGGCCCGACGTTCTCGCTCATGGGTCTCCTCGTGTCGTCTGTACGACACGTGAGTGCCCGTTCGTCGCACACTCATGCACGCCGTAGGCGCCGCTCCCTCGTATGGCCTCTCGTCGCAGCCGACTTCCCGCCGAAGCGGTGCTCGCTCGTCTCGCCGGGAAGCCTCCCTCCTTGGCGGCGGCGGCCGGGGCGGCAGCAGCGCGAGCTGCGGTCGTCGATAGCGGCGCGTCCTAGCTGCGGCGAACCCCTTCGAGCAGCACGTACGGCCGCGCCATGAGGATCGTGTCGCCTTGCCGGTAGCTCTCGAAGTGCGCCAGTAACCGTGCCAGTAGGTCTTCTGCCCGCTCGTGGGGGAGTTCTGTGAGCAGAGACTTCATCGGGCCGAAGCTCGTTGCGAAGTCGTCCACCATCGACTCGGCCGAAGGCGCCGTCCAGGTCGCGTCATGCGACGACGCCGTGACCTCGAAGCCCCGGAGCATGGCCTCTGCATGCTCGAGCTGGGCCCAGTCCATCGGGTCGGCGGAGCTCGGCGGGGGCGGCGGTGCGTACTCGTCGATCAGGTCGAAGAACGCCGCGATGTGCCCGGTGCGTACCCAGACGGTCATGGCCAGCCGGCCGCCGGGGCGGCACACTCTCGCCATCTCGGCGCCCACCACCTCATGCGCCGGCGCGAAGATGGCGCCCACCGACGACGAAAGGAGGTCGAACGAGGCGTCCGGATAGGGCAGGCTCTCACAGTCCGCCACGTCGAACGCGGCCTTGACGCCCCACTCCCGGGCCTGTCGACGTGCCGTCTCCACCAGGGCGGGGGACAGGTCGCTGCCGGTGACTTCGGCGCCGGTGGCAGCGGCCAAGCGGGCCAGCTCACCCGTGCCGCAGGCGATGTCCAGCCAGCGCTTGCCGGCACCCCCGCCGAGAGCGACGACGATCGTGCGGTGCATCGAATCGAGGTTTCGCGCGATGTTCTCGAAGGGCGCGGAGCCCCACATCGCAGCCTGTCGTGCCTTCATGTCGTCAGCTGTCATGGTGGCCGAAGCATCCCGTGTCCGTCACCGGGCGTCAAGGTCGTGGCAGCGCCTGTGTGTGGAGTGTCAAGCCAGCAAGCGACCCGCAGATCCTGGTCAGGTAGACAAAATGGCAGGGAGCCAGGCAGCCGGAGCCCTTCGCGCTCTCGGACGGGACCCGCGGCTACATCCCGGTGATGCCCTGGCCGTTGGCGGCTTCCGCGTCGAGCGCTTCGTGCTCGACCAGGTGCAGGACGGGTACGCCGAGCCGGCGACGTGCCTTGGACGTCCAGTCGAGGTGGAAGAACTCCTGCACGACGTGCGGCCGGGTCATCACGATGACCTCGTCGGCCCGATGCTCCGCCACCACCGCATCGAGGGTGTCGAGCGGGTCGTCGGAGCTGAACTGGCCGCTCGCCTGGTGTCCCAGGGCCTGAAGTGCAGCCACGCTGGCAGTCACGGCCGTCTGCGCGTCCGAGTCCAGCTGGGCCTGCACCTCGCGCGTGTCGAACCCGTCGGGATCGACAACGGGAGACACCCAGGTGTCACTGGCGCCGAGCGAGCCCAGCGCCGTCTCGACCCTGACCTGGGCGTTGTCGCAGGGGATGAGCACGTGGTAATGCTTCTGGTCCTCGATGCCCGCATGCAGAGAGACGACCTCGGCCGCGTCCCCCGGCGTCATGACCTGCTCGGCCAGGACGATCACGTTGTACATGGCGCTCCTTCCGTAGCCCTGGCCATCATCGTTCCACAGCAGGGTCTCGTCGAGGTCGCATCGAACCGCTTCTTCGAGCTGACCGCGATGCAGGACCCCGGTCGGGTGGTCCGGCCGCACTCGCTCGAGCTTCGAGCGAGTGGTGCATCGAAAGAGTGTGCCCGCTATCCGACGCCCGACTGCGCCGTCCGGTCGAGCCGCAAGTGAGCTGGCCGGGGAAGCGTCGAGCGCTCTGGCTCCCCTCCCCACGCGCCGCCCCTTCCGGCTCAGCCGGGGCCGAGAACCCTGCTGCCGGGGATAGGCGACAATGATCCGATGAAGCTGCCCGTGATGCCGCCGGTCGCGCCGATGCTGGCGAAGTCGGTCCCGACGATCCCACCCAGGGCATCGTACGAGCCCAAGTGGGATGGGTTCCGGTGCATCTGTTTCCGCGACGGCGACGAGGTCGAGTTCGGCAGCCGCAACGAGAAGCCGATGACCCGCTACTTCCCTGAACTTGTGGAGGCGGTGAAGGCCGAGCTGCCGGAACGCTGCGTCCTCGACGGTGAGATCGTGATCGCCACCGGGGCCGGGCTGGACTTCGAGGCGCTGCAGCAGCGCATCCACCCTGCGGTGTCCCGGGTGACCATGTTGTCGGAGAAGACGCCCGCCTCGTTCATCGCCTTCGACCTGCTCGCTCTCGACGACGAGGACTACACCGGCCGCCCGTTCGTCGAGCGCCGCGCTGCCCTCGAGGGCGCGCTGGCCGGCGTCAAGGCGCCGATCCACCTCACCCCGACCACGACTGATGTCGAGGTCGCCAACCGCTGGTTCGTCGAGCTCGAAGGCGCTCACCTCGACGGTGTGATCGCGAAGCCGTTGAACGGCGTGTACCAGCCCGACAAGCGAGTCATGTTCAAGATCAAGCATGTCCGAACCGCCGACTGTGTGCTTGCCGGTATCCGCTGGCACAAGACCTCGACCGAGGAGTTGCCGCTCGTCGGCTCTTTGCTGCTGGGCCTCTACAACGACGACGGCAAGCTGCAGCATGTCGGCGTGGTCGGCGCGTTCACTGCCAAGCGTCGGGCCGAGCTGGTCGATGAGCTCGAGCCACTGATCCTCGCCGCCGACGACACCCATCCTTGGCAGGAGTGGGCGAACGCAGAGGCTCATCAGGGACAGAGACTGCCCGGCAACGTGAGCCGGTGGAACGCCACCAAGGACCTGTCGTTCGTACCGCTACGGCCGGAACGAGTGCTGGAGGTGAAGTACGAGCACATGGAGGGGACCCGGTTCCGGCACCTTGCCCACTTCGTGCGCTGGCGCGACGACCGCACACCCGAGTCCTGCACCTACGAACAGCTCGAACAGCCACTCACCTACGCACTCGACGACATCGTCCCCGGACTCGGCGACACCGGCTGACAGCCTCTCGACGGCGGATTCTGGTGCTATACCAAGGATGACTAGGTATAGTGACTCGCATGAGAGCGCGCGATAGGAAGCCGTTGGCCGTCGGCGTCGGCGAAGTGCTGGACGGCGGCCCCGTGTGACGACCGTCGAGCAGTGGCTGGAGGAGCTCGGCCGCACCCTCCACACGCGCGGTCGAGCCCGCCGCCGGCTGCTGGCCGAGTACCGCCTACAGCTGGCCGACGTCGTGGCTGTCCACGGCGACGATGAGGTGAAGCGCCGCTTCCGACCAGCTGCCGAGGTCGCTGAGTCGTTCGACACCGAGAACGCGATTCGTCGGGCAGCGCGAGCGACGATCGCCACGGTCGTCGGTGTCCTCGCCGTCGGTGCGTCTGCCACTGCCCTGCTGAATGGGGTCGATGCCCAGGCGTCCGCGGTGGTCGTCTGGGCGGTGGTCTTCTTCGCCAGCGCGCAGGCTGCGGGCGTGTGCATGCTGCTTGCTGTTCTGCGGGCCGCGGCGATGCAGCACGGACCGGCGACGCCGGGTGATGTGGTCTTGCTCTGTCGACGTGATGGTGCGGCGCTGGCGTTCTCGGCGTTGGCTCTGTTCGCTGCCGGTGCAGCGGTTCCGGGCAATGCTGCGGCGTGGGCGATCCTGACGGGCCCCGCGGTTGCTGTACTCGCCGCGCTCTGGGTCATGCGGGCTCGGACACTGGCACGCAAGCTCGACAGCCGCCCGTGTCGGGACGTTCGCGCGCCGCTGACCGACCTGCTCGCGATCATTCGCACATCGGACATCGCAGCTCGAGCAGCCGGGCATTCACCCTTCATCGGGCTTCTGCTCCCTACCGTCGCCGTCGCCACTGTCGCTGCGTTCTGGTGGGACCACCTCGATCACGGAAGCATCGGGTCGTCTCTCGCAGCGGCAGGCACGGAGGCAGCACTGACCGTGGCCGGCTTCGTACTCCTGGGTCCCGTTCTCGGCCTGTTTCGCGCCGGACGCGGGAGTGAGGGCCGTACTGCGGCATGATTCTGCGCTCTGTCGCTCATCGGCTCTACGCCGCCAGACTCGAGCGGGCGCTCATGGCCGCGGACACGCTGCCACACCATGTCGGCGTCATCATGGACGGCAACCGCCGGTGGGCCCGAGCAGCCGGATTCGACAACGCCAGCCTGGGACACCGCTATGGCGGTGAACACCTCGACGATCTGCTGCGCTGGTGTGGTCAAGCTCCGCATTCCCCACGTGAGCGTCTTCGTTTGCTCGACCGAGAACCTCGACCGCCGCGACGCCGACGAGATCGACTTCCTGATGGGCGTTATCACCGACCTTGCCGAGCGCATCCGAGCCGAACCCTCGCCCACCTGGTGCCTGCACGTTGCCGGCACGCTCGATGCCCTGCCCGACCGCGCGGCCCTTGCCCTCAAGGCCGCCGTGGCCGCCACCGAAGCCTGTACCACCGGACAACACCTCACGCTGGCCGTCGGGTACGGCGGGCGCCAGGAGGTTCTCGACGCGGTCCGGGATCTGCTTCTCGACAAAGCCGCCGAAGGTGCCACCATCGAACAGATAGCCGACGAGCTGACCTCCGATGACATCACGACGCGCCTGTACAACGCCGGTCAACCGGAGCCTGACCTGATCATCCGGACGTCGGGCGAGCAGCGCCTGTCCAACTTTCTGCTGTGGCAGTCCGCATACTCGGAGCTCTATTTCTGCGACGCCTACTGGCCAGCCTTCCGGGAGATCGACTTCCTCCGTGCTCTACGCAGCTACGGTGCGCGACAGCGCCGCTATGGACGCTAAGCCCATCGGCGCGCGATGCGAAGCCCTGGCGACTTCTGCACCTGTGTCGCGAGCATGCCATTCACCGGTGGCATGACAGGTCGATCCGCGCGGGCTTCAGTTCCGCGAGTACCGGCAGAAGAGTGAGCTCTCCTCTTCGAGGAGGTGTCGCAGCACGAACTGTCCCGGCGGGTCGAGGACAGGACCCTGCGCCATCCGGAGCCGGTCCCCGGCCAGGACGAGGGGCGTGATCGTCAGGCACAGCTCGTCGACGGCGTTGGCCGCGACAAGGTCGCGCATCAGCGTCGGCCCGCCCTCGCAGAGCATCCGCGGGAAGCCCCTGCTGATCAACAGCTCCTTCGCCAGGGCGAGATCGACTTCGGTCTCACCGGCCACGAGCACGGCCGCGAGTGAGCTGACCTCCTTGCGTCGCTCGACCGGTGCAGACTCGGTGGTGATCACGAGCGTGGGCGCGAGTCCGCCTTCGAGGAGGCCGACGTCGATCCGCAGCGACCGCGACACCACAGCGATCGAGGGGGAGGCGGCGAGTCCCAGCCGATTCCTGAGACTCGTCCGCGTCTCGGTGGCCGTCACCGGTAGGTATCCCTCGGAGCGGGCCGTGCCTGCACCCACGACGATGACGTCGGCGAGACTACGGAGCAGCCCGAAGACCCGGCGGTCGGCCCGACTCGACAGCGTTCCCGACCTGTGATCACTGCCCTGAGCCGCGCCGTCGAGGGAGCTCACGAAGTTCGCGCGCAGCCACGGCAGCTCGGCGGGATAGGCGTACAGCTCGACGAGGTCGTCGTAGCTGAGCTCACTGGGAGCCGTAGGGAACAGGGACTGCACAAGACGATCCTTCCACCCTTCGCTCGAGCGGGTGGGAATGTCCGGTCGAGCGGGTGGGAAAGTCCGGTCGAGTGGGCGGGAATGTCCGGTCGAGCGGGCGGGAATGTCCGGTCGAGTGGGCGCAAGTGTGCGGTCGAGTGGGCGGGAACGTGCCGGAGGGCCGGTGTACCGAGGGGTGTGGGCCACAATGAGGCCCATGGGAGAAACGCTGACCGACCAGCTTCGGCTTCCGGACGGACCTGTCAACCTTCGCGACTTCGATCCGAAGGCAAAGCCAGGCTTCGACGGCGACAAGGAGGACGGGAAGTCAGCACTGGCTGAACTCGGCCCTGTCGTGTCCGACCTGCAGGAGCGCCTGTACGCGGAAGCCCATGCCGGTGGTACGCGTCGGGTGCTGTTGGTTCTGCAGGGGATGGACACGTCCGGCAAGGGCGGCGTGATCCGCCATTGTGTCGGGCTTCTCGACCCGCAAGGGGTGCAGCTCACGTCGTTCAAGGCGCCCACGAGGGCGGAGCGCACACACGACTTCCTCTGGCGGGTGGAGAGGCGGGTTCCCGCACCCGGCATCGTCGGCATCTTCGACCGCAGCCATTACGAGGACGTGCTCATCGCTAGGGTGCACGAGCTGTTCACCAAACAGGAGATCCGGCGGCGGTACACGGCGATCAACGCCTTCGAAAGCGAGTTGACCCAAGCCGATACGACCATCGTCAAGTGCTTCCTGCACATTTCGAAGAAGGAACAGGGCGCGCGGTTGCTCGAGCGGCTCGAAGACCCGACGAAGCGCTGGAAGTTCAACCCCCACGACACCGATGAGCGGAACAGCTGGGACGAGTACCAGCACGCGTACGAGGTGGCGCTCACACGGTGCAACACGGAGAAGGCACCGTTCTACGTGATCCCGAGCGACCGCAAGTGGTACCGGAACTGGGCGATAACGACCCTGCTGATCGAGCATCTCTCGGCTCTCGACCCGCAATGGCCCCGAGGCGACTTCGACGTCGACGAGGAGCGGGCGCGGCTGTTCGCCACGAACTGAGGCAAGCCGTGCCGTGGTCGGCTCGATGGCCAACCATGGACCGCCGTCAGCCACTTTTGCATGACCCGTCGAACCTGAGGCAACTGGCGTCCCTCAGCAACCAGCCGGTCAGGCGCGGAAGGTCGCGCGGTACTGCGTCGGCGTACGACCGGTGAGATCGCGGAATGCGGCGTTGAACGCGGACAGAGAGGTGTATCCAACCGCGTGAGCGACGGTCGTCACCGAGTGCTGGTCTGTGGCCAGCTCCTCGATCGCGCGCAGCACCCGCAGCCGGCGCAGGACCGCCCGCCAGGTCATCCCACATTCGTCCTCGAAGCGGCGGGCCAGAGACCGCGGCGCCAGCCCGACTTCGCGGGCGATGTCCTCGAAGCGGACGTCCTCGGCCAGGCGCTCAACGGTCAGGGCCAGCGCCCGACGGAGCTCCGGCGACCGACCGGCGGGCACCGCGGCCGGGCTCGGGTGCTGCGCCAGCCGCCATGCCACAGCCGCCAGCGCACCGAACAAGCTACGCGCGTATGCCGGCAGCGGCTCATCGACCTCTGGCCAGGCGACACATTCCGTCACCAGGGCCCGAGCCAGCGGGCTGAGGTCGAACACGGTCAACGGGGCGGGTGGCTGCGGAGCGAAACCCGTGTCGAACAACACCGAAGAGGTGGTGACTGGCCGCGGGATCTCGACCTGGATCTCCTCACCGGCAGCGATCAGCGCTGCCCGTGCCGGAGGCAGCACCCACGACGTGCCATGGGCCTCCAGCCGCAGTGCCCCCTGGGACGCGCACAGCAGGTAATGCTGGTCGACGCTGAGCTCGGACGGTGGGGCCGCCGGGAAGTCCCGCGCGAACGCGAAAGCCTCACGGTTCAAGGACTGCCTCGCACGCGCTCACCCTAGACCGGCCTGCGGCTCAGACCGTCTCGAGCAAGGTCGCGCTGAACCTGCGGCTCACCGGGGGCTGGGTGACCATCGGGCGGAGCACCGCGCCCGAGCGGGCGAACGCTTCGGATGAGAGATAGGCGGCGAACGACGGCTCGTCGGCCCATTCGTGGATGACCGTGACCCCCTCCTCGTCGTCACGAGCGGCATACACGCGGAAGTCGAGGTTCCCGGGCATGGCGCGTATCTCGTCGCGTTCGCTGTCGAGCTGGGCCAAGGCGACGGCCCGGTCAGATGAGGTCGTGCGCAGGTCCAGTACGGCGATGAGCATGTGGAATCTCCTGACGATCGAGTCACGTCGTTGTCGGAACCCCTTGATCGTGCCTTGCCGTTCGCTGTTTCGGCTCGCGTCAGTCAGACACTCTTGCACTCGTAGCGGACGCCCGGAGGCGCCGCCACTAAGGGCCACTTGCACAGTCCCGCGGACAACCGCCAGGGCGTACCACCGCGGTGAGGCCGTACCAAGGCGTCCACCGCTGGGCAGTAATCCAGATGCATCGGGGGCCCGGCTGCGGTCGGATGGAACATGGACTCACAGGATTTGCCGCGGCAGTTCGTCATCCGCGAGCGACACCACCGGATTCATGACCCGTTCAGTGAGGAGAAGCTGGCTGTGCTGGGACGGGCCTTGACGCTGCGCTCGGGCGATCGGGTCCTGGACCTGGCCTGTGGCTCTGGCGAGATGTTGTGCACGTGGGCGCGTGACCACGGGATCGCCGGTAGCGGGGTCGATCTCAGCAGTGTCTTCGTCGCTGCGGCCACCGCTCGAGCGTGCGAGCTCGGCGTCGGCGACCGCGTCGTCTTCGAGCATGCCGATGCGAGCGGCTACGTCGCGAGTGCGCCATGCGACGTCGTCGCCTGCCTTGGCGCCAGCTGGATCGGTGGTGGGGTCGCCGGCACCATCGCCCTACTACAGCGCAGTATGCGCCCCGGCGGGATGGTTTTGTTGGGTGAGCCGTATTGGGCCAGGGAGCCACCCGACGAGGCGACGGTCCGAGGCTGCTGGGCGGCCTCTCGAGACGATTACCGATCCCTGTCGGGGCTGGTCCAGCATTTCGGTGAGTTGGGCTGGGACCTCGTCGAAATGGTGTTGGCGTCCCCGGACGACTGGGACCGGTACACCGCCGCGCAGTGGCTCACGACCCGCCGCTTCCTGGACGAACATCCGAACGACGAGCTCGCCGCCGACATGCGCGCCGAGTTGGACACCGCCCCACTGAGACACACGACGTACCAGCGGGAGTACCTCGGCTGGGGCGTCTTCGCCCTCATGAAGCGCTAGCCAATCAGAACGCCGACTGCGACGTAGCGACCCGACATTTGCGCCCCCTCGACCCGACATTTGCGCCCGCTCGAGCCCGACATTTGCGCCCGCTGGAGCCGACATTTGCGCCCGCTCGAGCCGACATTTGCGCCCGCTCGACCGGGGATCAGGCGGGGATGTCCACGAGCTGCAGCGCGCCGACGGAGTACCGCGCCAAGATGATGCGGGCCAGCTCGGGGTGGGCGCCGAGCGGCTCCGAGACCGCGACCGCGCCCGCTTCCAGGGCCAGCTCCGAGGCCCGGTCAGGCAGTGTCCCAGGCGCGATGAAGAAGGATCCGACCGCTACGTGGCGCCGCCCCTGTCGCCGCCAATCGCGGACGGCCTCACCCGTCGACGGCGGGGCGGCCGAGGCGAATGCCACGCTGGTCGGCAGTCTGTGCCGGCTCCCCCAGACGCGGGCCAACCGGGCGACCATCGCGTTGGCGCGGGCATCGGAGGAGCCCGCCGCAGCGAGCACGAGCGCGTCGAGCTCCCGTACCCGGGCGGCGCGGAGAGCCTCGCGGAGCCGTTCGTCGAGGATCGCGAGCAGCGCAGCGTCGCACCCCACGACATCCGCGACCCGGACGCCTACCTCAGGGTGACGCGAGGAGGCCTGAGCCACGACCTCGGGGACGTCGACACGTGCGTGGTAGGCGGAGCTCAGCAGCAGCGGCACCACGACGACCTCGGTGAAGCCCTTGGCCACGACGCGGTCGAAGACCGTGTCGAGATCCGGACTCACGTGGTCGAGGAATGCCGGCTCGATCCTGAGATCCGGGCGCAGTGTGCGCGTACCGGCCACGATCTGGCGGACACTACGGGCCGAGCGCGGATCGCGGCTGCCGTGTGCGACGGCGACCAGGGCGGGCGCGCTCACGAGTGGATCCCGCATTCGGTCTTGCCGCTGCCGGCCCACCGGCCGCTGCGGGGGTCGTCCCCGGGAGCCACCCGGCGCGTGCAGGGCCAGCACCCGATCGACGGGTAGCCGTCGTACTGCAAGGGGTTCACCAAGACGTTGTGCTTGGCGACATAGGCGTCGACGTCGGCCTGGGTCCAGCGCGCCAGTGGGGAGACCTTCACCTTCTGCTTCTTCTCGTCCCACCCCACGACCGGGGTGACGACCCGGCTGCGCGTCTCTTCACGTCGCAGCCCGGTCGCCCATGCGTCGTACGCGACGAGGGCGTCGTTCAGCGGCTCGACCTTGCGCAGCGAGCAGCACAGGTCAGGGTTGCGCGACCACAGGTCCGGTCCGTACCGCTCGTCCTGCTGGCGCACCGAGATCGTCGGAGACAAGGTGACCAGGTTGACCGGCAGGGTCGCGGCCACTGCGTCGCGTGTCCCCAGCGTCTCGGCGAAGTGGTACCCAGTGTCGAGGAACAGGACGTCGACTCCGGGTGCCACCTTCGACGCCAGGTGTGGAAGCACCGAGTCGCCCATCGAGGAGGTGACGCAGAACCGCCGGCCGAACGTCTCGACGGCCCATTCGAGGATTGCCTCCGCGGGTGCGAGTTCAAGTTCCGAGCCGGCGATCAAAGCTGTTTCGCGCAACTGGTCAAGGCTGATGACGGTCATTGTAATCCTCCGGATGGCAATGTTTGGGCGTTACCCCGTTGTGTCGCCGCCGCGGGGTTGAGCATGCCGATGAAGCCGACAGTGAAGGCACGCAGGCACTCCCGGCACTCCCATGCGCCGTGCCGGTCCCCGTGTGGGTGCAGGTTCTCGCCCGCGCAGTAGGGACAGTGCAGCGGCACAGAGTGGGAACTCATCGCAATACCTCCTCGTCGGCCCGGGCTGCCCAGGCAGCGAAGCGCTCGCCCTCGTGGCGTTCCTCGAGGAAGCGACGCACGACGGACTCGACGTAGTCGGTGAGTCCGGACGAGGTGACCTTGTGCCCGCGGAGCTTGCGGCCGAAACCGGCTTCGAGACCGAGCCCGCCGCCGAGGTGGACCTGGAAGCCCTCGACCGAGTTCCCGTCGTCGTCGAGCACCAGCTGGCCCTTGAGCCCGATGTCGGCGACCTGGATGCGGGCACAGGAGTTGGGGCAGCCGTTCAGGTGGATGCTGATGGGTGTGTCGAGCTCGGGGATCCGCCTCTCCAGCTCGTCGACGAGCTCGGCGGCCCTGCCCTTGGTCTCCACGATCGCCAGCTTGCAGAACTCGATGCCGGTGCACGCCATGGTGGAGCGGCGCCACTGGCTCGGTCGGGTCGACAGTCCGATGTCCTCGACGGCCTCGACGAGCGAGTCGACGTCGGCGGGCTCGATGTCGAGGATCAGCAGCTTCTGGTACGGGGTCGTGCGGATCCGGGTGGACCCGTGCGCCTCGGCGATGTCGACCAGCTTGTTCAGCGTCGTACCGGACACGCGCCCGGCGGTAGGCGAGATGCCGACGTACAGGCGGCCGTCGGCCTGCTTGTGCACGCCGATGTGGTCACCGTTTCCGAGCGGCTTGGGCGGAGCGTCGCCGTCGTTGAGATGGCGACCGAGGTACTCCTCCTCCAGGACCTGCCTGAACTTGTCGACGCCCCAGTCGGCCACCAGGAACTTCAGCCGCGCGCGTGAGCGCAGCCGTCGGTACCCGTAGTCGCGGAACAGGCTGATGACGCCGCGCCATACGTCGGCCACCTCGTCGAGCGGCACCCAGACTCCGAGGCTCTGCGCGAGCATCGGGTTGGTCGAGAGCCCACCGCCCACCCACACGTCGAAGCCGACGCCGTGGACGGGGTGGGTCGTGGGGACGAAGGAGAGGTCGTTGACCTCTGGCGCGACGTCGAGCAGCGGGTGCCCGGTGATCGCCGTCTTGAACTTGCGGGGGAGGTTGGAGAACGCGGGATCGCCGAGGTAGCGAGAGGTGATCTCGTCGACAGCAGGCGTGGGGTCGATGAGCTCGTCGGCCGCGATCCCTGCCAGCGGGCTCGCGATCACCACCCGGGGGGCGTCTCCGCACGCCTCCTGGCTCGACAGTCCGACGCCTTCGAGGCGGGACCAGATGTCGGGCACGTCCTCCACGCGGACCCAGTGGAGCTGGATGTTCTGCCGATCGGTGACGTCGGCGGTGTCGCGGGCGTACGTCGTCGAGATGTCGGCGATCGTGCGCAGCTGCTCGGTCGTGAGCTGGCCGCCGTCGATGCGTACGCGCAGCATGAAGTACTCGTCGTCTAGCTCCGACGGGTCGAGCACGGCGGTGCGACCGCCGTCGATGCCCGGCCGGCGCTGCGTGTACAGGCCCCACCAGCGGAACCGGCTGCGCAGGTCAGAGGGGTCGATCGACGCGAACCCGCCGCGTGCGTAGATGGTCTCGATGCGCGATCGCACGTTGAGGGCGTCGTCGTCCTTCTTCGCCTGCTCGTTGGCGTTGAGGGGCTCGCGGTAGCCCAGTGCCCACTGGCCCTCGCCCTTTGGGCGGCGCGCGGAGCCAACGCCCGCGGCGGCGCGTGGTGGTCTTGCTGTGGTGGTGGACATGGCACTTCCTCGGGGGAAGGCACGCCGGACGAGGCCATCTCAGTACGGAGGTGGACGGCTGGGCCGGCGCGCCGCTGGGAGAGCTGCGGGCGAGGTCAGGCCGGCATACAGATCATGCTGCGCGTCTTGCCAAAGTCCACGTGGCGGCGAACCACGAGATGGACGATGTACGCCGCAGCCGATGTCATACATGCAATGCTCCCCGAGCAGACCCGGGAAGACAAACGTTCATACCAGACTCTAAGATGAAATCTCAATATACGGACAAATGAGCGAGGCGACGGAAGGAAAAACGCCGTTCGCTTCACGTAGCCGTCACGATTGCAGAAGGTGCCCCAGCGCAAACGGGTTCGGCACCATCGCGCCAGGCCCTCCGATGCACAGGTCCTCGTTGCCTGCTAGAGGGTGAGGCCAGGGTACAGCGGGTGAGCGTCGAGCATCTCGGCGGACGCGGCCCTGGTCTTGTCCGCGACCCCGTCGGCGAGGACGTACCCGGCCTTCGACGAGCTCCCGTCGCGGGCGGTCTTCGCCTCTGTGCTGCGCAGCACCTCGACGATGAGCTCGGCGACCCGGTCGAACTCGTCCGCGCCGAACCCGCGGGTGGTGAGGGCGGGGGTACCGAGCCGGATGCCGCTGGTGTACCAGGCCCCGTTGGGATCGGAGGGGATCGAGTTGCGGTTGGTGACGATGCCCGCGTCGAGCAGTGCCGACTCGGCCTGCCGCCCGGTCAGACCGAACCGGGTGACGTCGAGCAGCACGATGTGGTTGTCGGTCCCTCCGGTCACGAGCCGTGCGTCGCGCTTCAGGAAGCCCTCGGCGAGGGTCTTGGCGTTGTCGGCGATGCACTGGGCGTACGTCGCGAACTCCGGCCGCCGGGCCTCCGCCAACGCGACGGCCTTCGCGGCCATGATGTGCGACAGCGGCCCGCCGAGCACCATCGGGCAGCCGCGGTCGACCGCGTCGGAGTACTCGGCGTTGGTCAGGACGAGCCCCCCTCTTGGCCCGCGAAGCGACTTGTGCGTGGTACTCGTGACGACGTGCGCATGCGGGACCGGGTCCTCGTCACCGGTGAACACCTTGCCTGCAACGAGTCCCGCGAAGTGGGCCATGTCGACCATCAGGGTCGCGCCGACGTCGTCGGCGATCTGGCGCATCTTCGCGAAGTCGACCCGCCTCGGGTACGCGGAGTATCCGGCGATGAGGATCAGCGGCTTGAACTCCCGTGCCAGCGCGGCCACGCGGTCGTAGTCCAGCAGCCCGGTCGTCGGGTCGGTGCCATAGCTTCGCTGGTGGAACATCTTCCCGGAGATGTTGGGCCGGAAGCCGTGCGTGAGGTGGCCGCCCGCGTCGAGCGACATCCCGAGCATGCGTTGACTGCCGAACGCGGCGCGCAGCTCCTCCCACTCGGTCTCGCTGAGGTCGTTGACGCCCTTGGCCCCGCGGGCCTGGAGCGCCGGCGCCTCGACGCGGGTGGCGAGGATCGCCCAGAACGCAACGAGGTTGGCGTCGATGCCGGAGTGCGGCTGTACATAGGCGTGCTGGGCGCCGAACAGCTCGCGCGCGTGCTCGGCCGCGACCGACTCCACCTCGTCGACGTTGCGGCAGCCCGCGTAGAAGCGGTGGCCGATCGTTCCCTCGGCGTACTTGTCGCTCAGCCAGGTGCCCATGGTGAGCAGGACCGCGGGCGAGGCATAGTTCTCGCTGGCGATGAGCTTCAGCGACGCGCGCTGGTCGCTGAGCTCTGCCCTCGTTGCCGCGGCGATGCGCGGCTCGACGGACGCGATCACGTCCAGTGCAGACCGGTACGCAGTGTTGGCCTGAGCGGTGAGATCGCGAGACTCCGCGACAGGGTCGGATGCGAGGGCCTGGGTGTCTGACGAGGTCATGGCAGCAGCGTAACCGGGCCGGTGCCCGACTTTGCCGCAGCGCCATGACGGCCGCATTAGCAGGTCTGCCCGATCCCCGGTCGATACCGTAGGGAGATGGCCGAGTCCGTGGGAGAGACGAAAGCTCCTCGCGTGACGCTGGCGTCCAGCACGCACACGGCACGCCGCCTCCTCGCCTCCACCATCGGTGCCTGCTTCCGCTACCGGGTGACCGGGCTCGCCGCGGAGGCGGCGTTCTTCGCGATCCTGTCCCTGCCTCCCCTGATCTTCGGGCTCGCCGGGAGCATCAGCTATGTCGTCAAGCGGGTTGACCCGTCGCAGATAACGAGCTTCCGCAGCGAGATGATCGAGCTCGCGAACCGGGTGCTGACGCCGGACTCGGTCCACAAGATCGTCGAGCCCACACTCAACACGGTTATCAACCAGAGCTCGCGCTTCGACGTGATCTCGGTCGGTTTCGTATTGTCGCTGTGGTCGGGTTCCCGTGCGCTGAACGTCTTCGTCGACACGATCACGATCATGTACGGGCTCGGAGGCCGGCGGGGCATCGTCAGGACCCGGATGCTGTCGTTCGGTCTGTACGTCATCGGCCTGCTCGTGGGCGTGGTCGTGCTCCCGTTGGTGCTGGCGGGGCCGCGGCTGGTCGACCATGTCCTGCCGCAGCGGTTGGACTTCCTGAACGCCCTGTACTGGCCGACGGTCATCGTGCTGAGCATCGCCTTTCTGACGACGCTGTACCACCTGTCCGTGCCGGTGCGCAGCTCCTGGCGTTACGACGTACCGGGCGCGACGCTCGCGTTCGGCATGTGGGTGCTGGGCAGCTACCTGCTCCGGGTCGTGCTGGAGAGCTCCAGTACGTCGATCTATGGGCCGCTGGCCGCACCCATCGCCGTCTTGATCTGGCTGTTCCTGACCGCGTTGGCCGTGTTGGTGGGTGCCGCTCTCAACGCCGCATTCGACCAGGTCTTCCCGGACAAGTCGGCGGCGAGCGCCCGGCTGGAGCGGGCGCCGAGGCCCCCGCGTCCGTCCGCCGCCGGCCCGGCCGGTCCGGCCGACATCGACGACGTATGACGGCTCCGACGCCCTGAGCGGACCAAAATGAGGTGCAGCCGGCGCCCAGGCCCGCTTACCCTCGCAGCGTGACTGCAGCTGTACCAGGGCTCTCGGCACTCGGCTGGGACGACGCATGGCGAAGCGCCGCGACGGTGTACGCCGATGTGGGTGACGCCGGTCGGGTGACGCGGGTGGATCGCGGTCTCGCGTCGGTACTGACAGCCGACGGGCTGGTTCGTGCGAGCTTCGGCGCCGATCTCCTCGAGGCGATGCTCGTGGACACGCTGGCCGCTCCGTGTGCCGGGGACTGGTGCGTCGTACGGCAGTGGCCCGACGGGCCTGTCACAGTCGAGGTGGTTCTGCCCCGGCGCACGGCTGTCACCAGAGCGGAGGCCTCGCGACGCTCGCGCGGCCAGGTACTGGCTGCCAACGTCGACATCGTCGGCGTTGTCGTCGCGCTGCAGCCCGAGCCGCACATGGGCCGGCTCGAACGGCTCCTGTCCGTGGCCTGGGACAGCGGGGCCGACCCGCTGGTCGTCCTCACCAAGTCCGACATGGTCACCGACGCCGCGCTGCTCGCCGACGACATTACCCGCGTGGCGCCCGGAGTCGACGTGGTGACGACCAGCACCGTCACTGGCGAAGGGCTGGACGAACTGCTGGCACGCATCGACGGCCACCGTACGTTGGCGCTGCTGGGGTCGTCCGGCCACGGCAAGTCCTCGTTGACGAACGCCTTGGTGGGAGCGGACGTACTGGCCACGAAGGGCATCCGGGCCGACGGTCGGGGCCGTCACACCACGGTGCGGCGCGAGCTGGTACTGCTGCCCACCGGCGGCGCCGTGATCGACACCCCGGGCCTGCGCGGAATCGGGCTGCTGGACACCGGCGAGGGGCTTGCCGCTGCGTTCCCCGACCTGGCGGAGCTGGCCCTGCTGTGCCGGTTCTCCGACTGCAGCCACCGCAGCGAGCCCGACTGCGCGGTGCTCGCGGCCGTGGCCGGGGGAGAGCTCACTGTCCGCCGGTTGAGCAGCTGGCGGCTCCTGCAGCGCGAGCAGCTGCGGATGGCGGCCCGGACCGACGCACGCCTTCGCTCGGAGCTGGCGCGTGGCAACAAGCACCTGACCAAGCAGGCCCGCGCGGCCGCCCGGGCCCGGCGGCCTTGAGCGACGAGCGGCCTGTCGAGATCCGTCCGGAGCGGGCGGGGGACGAGCGGGCGGTCGCTGATCTGCTGGCGTCCGCGTTCGCCAGGCCGGAGGTCCCCGAGCTGGTGGCGTCGCTTCGCCGAAGCGACTGGTGGGTCGAGGGACTGTCGTTGACGGCCGTGGTCGACGGTGACGTGGTGGGCTACCTGCTGTTCACGTCGGCGTTGGTCGACGCCCCCGAGAAGCTGGTCGACGTCCTGGTGCTGAGCCCGCTGGGGGTGTCGCCGGCACACCAAGGCAGGGGGATCGGTTCGACGCTGGTCCGGGCAGGGCTGGCCTTGCTGGCGACGCGTCCTGAGCCGGTCGTCTTCCTGGAGGGGTCGCCCGACTACTACCCGCGGTTCGGCTTCCGGCCGGCGGTGCCGCTGGGGTTCGTCGCTCCCTCGCCTCGCATCCCCGAGGCGGCTTTCATGGCGTATCCCCTTGCGTCGTACGAGCCCGCGCTTCGCGGCGCGCTGGTCTACCCCGACGCCTTCTGGCGCCACGACTGCGTCGGCCTTCGCCCCTGAGCCCGCCCCCGCCGAGGGGTCAGTTGTGTCCCGCCGAGGGGTCACGTTCAGCTTCCCGCCGAGGGGTCACGTTGTTCCCGTTGGGGGGTCATGTTGTTCCCGTCGGGGGTCAAGGGCCCCGAACCGGAAGCATTGACCCTTCAGTGGTAAGGAGCTGACTCCTCGCTGGCAAAGCCTCGCCGACTCCTCGGCGGGAAGGATCTGACTGCTCGCCGGAAGGATCTGACTCCTCGCTGGGAAGGAGTTGACTCCTCGGAGGGAACTACTTGACCCCTGGGGCGGAATTACCTGACTCCTCGGCGAGGGGGTCAGGTGGCGACGGGGCCGAGGACGACGGCGCTCTCGCCTGGCACGCGCACGGTGCGCGGCCCCACCACGGCCGCCTCGGGACTCCACGCCAAGATGATCTCCACCTCGGCGGGCTCCGGCTCGGCGCAGGCGATCCGGAGGTCGCGCGGGCGGTCGGACAGGTTGACTGCCACGTGGTGCGCGCCGCGGTGCATGACGACCGTCTGCGCCGCGAGGTCGTGCTCGACGTGGACGCGGTCCAGTCGCGGGTCGCCGAGGTCGGGCACCTCACGCCGCAGCCGGACGAGACCGGCGTACCAGCGAAGGAGGTCGATGTGCGGCTCGGTCGACACCTCGTCCCAGTTCAGCCGCGAGCGCTCGAACGTCCGCTCCGCCTGCGGGTCCGGCACGTCGTTGCGGTCCCATCCGTGGGAGGAGAACTCGTCGCGCCGTCCGCGACGTACCGCTTCCGCGATCGAGCGGTCGGTGTGGTCGGTGAAGTACTGCCACGGTGTCGACGCGCCCCACTCCTCGCCCATGAAGAGCATGGGCGTACAGGGTCCGGCGAGCAGGAGCGCGGCGCCGCAGGCGAGTCGGCCCGGGCTCTGCTGGGCCGACAGCCGGTCGCCGACCGCGCGGTTGCCCACCTGGTCGTGAGTCTGCAGCGAGACCACGAACCGCCAGCCGGGGGTACGCGTACGGTCGATGGGCCGTCCGTGAGTACGCCGCCGGAAGGACGAGTACGTGCCGTCGTGCAGGAAGACCCCCTCGAGCACCTTGGTGAGGGCTCCCGGCGCAGCGAAGTCCGCGTAGTACCCCTGGGTCTCCCCGGTGAGCAGGACGTGCAGCGCGTGGTGCACGTCGTCGGCCCATTGGGCGTGGAGCCCCAGACCGCCCGCCTCCCGGGGGGTGACGGTCAGCGGGTCGTTGCGGTCGGACTCGGCGATCAGCCACATGGGCCGACCGGAGCTCGTCGACAGCGTGGCGACCTCCGCCGACAGCTCCTCCAGCAGGGTGATCGCGCGCTCGTCGAAGAGCGCGTGCACCGCGTCGAGCCGTAGGCCGTCGATATGGAAGTCGTGGAACCACATCAGGGCGTTGTCGATCACGAAACGCCGGACCTCGTCGCTGTCCGCGTCGTCGAGGTTGAGCGCCGCCCCCCATGGGGTGCCGTAGCGATCGGTGAAGTAGGGACCGAACTCCGTCAGGTGGTTCCCGCTCGGGCCGAGGTGGTTGTACACGACGTCGAGGCACACCCCGAGGCCGCGCTGGTGACAGGCCTCGACGAAACGGCACAGTGCCTCCGGACCGCCGTACGGCTCGTGCACCGCGTACAGGCCGACGCCGTCGTAGCCCCAGCCGAAGCGGCCGGGGAAGGTGGCGAGGGGCATCAGCTCGACGAGGTCGACCCCGAGGGAGACCAGGTGGTCGAGCCGTTCGATGGCCGAGTCGAGGGTCCCCTCAGGCGTGAACGTCCCGACGTGCAGCTCGTACACGACCGCGCCCGGCAGCTGGGCGCCGCGCCACGAGGTGTCGGCCCAGTGGTACCTGGCGACGTCGAAGACCGCCGCCTCGCCCTCAGGTCCCTCGGGAAGCCGGATCGCCCTCGGGTCGGCCCGCGGATCGCCCCCGTCGAGCCGGTAGGCGTACCGGGAGCCGTTTGTCGCGTCGATGTCCTCGCTGACCCACCAGCCGTCGTCGCCCCTGGTCATCTTGTGCTCGGCGCCGTCGTGCAGCAATGTCACTGACGTCTCGGCCCGGGGAGCCCACACGCGGAACCTCACTCCGCCTCCCTGACCAGCAGCGCCACGGGAAGCTCCGCGAACAGACCCTCGCAGGCCACGGCGCCACCGCCTACGACACCGGACCCGGTGAACAGGTCCGTCCACGCCCCGTCCGGCAGGGACACCGTGGCGCCGGCCCACCCCGAGCGCGACTGCGCCACCGGCCACCGCGTTCCGAGCACGGCGATCTGCTCGCTCCGCACGAACCCGATCGCATGGCGTGAGGTCGTCGGCAGCGGTCGGTACGTCGCCGCCGCACCGAACTGTTCTGGCCGGTGTCGGCGCAGCCGCAGCGCCGTCGAGGTCACCCAGAGCTTGTCGTCGTCGAGGTCACGGCGCGTGGCTCCCGAGTCGAGCCGCTCCAGCCGTCGCAGGCGCTCGGCGTAGTCGACCGGGCGGCGGTTGTCGGGGTCGACGAGTGAGCGCTCCACGGTCTCGCAGCCCTGGTACACATCGGGTACGCCGGGAAGCATCAGCTGGAGCAGCTTGGACGTGAGCGTGACGCCCCGGATCGCGGGCTGCAGCTGCGTCACCCAGGCGCCGGCGGCGGTGGCGATCTCGCCCTCGGCGAGGCAACGCGCGGCGAGCTCGTGCACCTGGCGCTCATACTCCTCGTCGCCGTCCGTCCAGGCGGTGTGCTGCTTGGCCTCGCGTACGGCTTTCTCGAGGTAGTCCCCGAGCCGGTCGATCGTGATCGGCCAGGTGCCGACGAGCGTCTGCATCACCAGGTACGCCGTCGGCTCGTCGACCGAGAGCTCGGCCGCGGCCTTCCGGACCAGCGTCCAGAGGCTCCGCCAGCCGTCGAGGTCCTCGGCCGCCGCCAGCAGTCCCGCCCGTACGTCCTCCCCGCGCTTGGTGTCGTGCGTCGACAGCGTGGTCATCCCCGTCGGCGTCGTCAGCGACTGGCGCTCCGCCCAGGCGTGCAGGGCGCCGTCGTCGGGGCGCTCCAGGGCACCGGGGTCGCCGCCGACCTCGTTGAGGGCGATCAGCCGGTTGAACCGGTAGAACGTCGTGTCCTCGACGCCCTTCGCCATCACCGGGCCGCAGACCTGCTGGAACCGCACGACCAGGTCGCGACCGGCCTCGCTGGACGTCGTGGAGTCGAGCAGCAGGTCGCGCAACACCGCCAGCGGTAGGGCGAGGTCGGGCCGGGCCCGTTGCGCCCCCGCTCGCATCTCCTCGATCGCGTGAACGGCGTCGGCGCTCGGCGGCTCGTCGAGACGGACGTACGCGCGGTAGGTACGTACTCGGACGAGCATCTCCGTCAGCGCCGCCTCGAGGTCTGCCTCGCGGACGGTGTGACCGGCGTCGGCCGCCGCTGAGGCGGCGCGGCGCACGAGGCGACGCAGCTCGGGCTTCAGTAGCACGTCGAGGACGTGGCGCTTGGCCTCCAGCTCCGTCGTCGCCAGCGACGCCTCTCCGCCGGTCTTGCGCCAGAGCTCGTCGAGTGCCGCACCGACCGGGGGAACGAGTGCGTCGGACAGCGCACGGATGGCGTCGTAGCCCGTCGTCCCGGCGGTCGCCCACTCGGCCGGCAGCGCCTCGTCGCCTTCGAGGATCTTCTCGACGACCACCCAGGCCCCGTCGGTGGCGTCGCGCAGCCGGGACAGGTAGCCCTGCGGGTCGGCGAGGCCGTCGGGATGATCGATCCGGAAGCCGTCGATAACACCTCTGCGGTGCAAGCTCAGCAGGAGCGCATGCGTGGCGTCGAACACGTCGTCGAGCTCGACCCGCACCGCGACCAGCGTGTCGACGTCGAAGAACCGCCGATAGCCCAGGACGTCGTCCTTGTCGCGCCAGTTCGAAAGCACGTAGTGCTGGCGCGCCAGCACGTCGGCGACGGAGCCGCCGGTCGTACCCGGAGCGACCGGGAACACCTGGTCGTAGTAGCGCAGCACCGGCTGACCCTCGTGCTCGGCGAGCTGCAACTCTCCCGCGTCGACAACGTCGCCCAGCGGCCCTCCGAGCACCGGCAGGCCCACCTTTTGCTCGCACAGGTCCCAGTCGATGTCGAACCAGCCGGCCGTCGCGCTGTCACGACCTCGCCGCAGCGTGTCCCACAGCGGCGCGTTGAGGTAGGCGGGTGTCGGCAGCGCCATGTGGTTGGGGACCACGTCGACCACGACGCCGAGGTCGTGCGCGTGCGCCTGCTCCGCCAGCGCAACGAGGCCGGCCTCGCCACCGAGGTCGTCGCTGATGCGGGTGTGGTCGACGACGTCGTAGCCGTGCATCGAGCCGGGCGCGGCCTGCAGGACCGGGGACAGGTAGAGGTGCGAGATGCCGAGCGCAGCCAGGTACGGCACCTGCTCGGCGGCCGCGGCGAAGCCGAAACCCGAGTGCAGCTGGAGCCGGTAGGTCGACGTCGGGAGGTGGCGGTCAGCCATGGCGCAGCACGGCGACGGACCGGGCCAGCAGCATGAGCTCGTGGCCTGCCGGTATCGGCTTGGAGTCGGCCTCCGTCACCGAGGCGTCACCGGTGTCGAGGATCGGTTGCCATTCTTCGCCGAACGGGCCGTCGGGGAGCGTGATCACGGCGTCCTCGTGTCCGGGGTTGAGCAGGAGCAGGAACGAGTCATCGACGATGTTCTCGCCGCGAAGGCCCGGCTCGGTGATGCCGTGTCCGTTGAGGAAGACGGCCAACGGCCGCAGTGAGCCTGCGGACCAGTCCTCCTGGTCCATCTCGGTCCCGTCGGGCCTGAGCCAGGCGATGTCGGGCAGACCGTTCTCGGCCTTCTCCCCGGTGAAGAAGCGCCGACGGCGGAAGACGGGATGGCTGGCGCGAAGCTCCAGCAGGGTACGGGTGAACGCGAGCAGGTCCGTGTCGACCTCGTCCCAGTGCACCCACGAGATCTCGTTGTCCTGGCAGTAGACGTTGTTGTTGCCGCGCTGCGTGCGACCGAGCTCGTCGCCGTGTGCCACCATCGGGACGCCCTGGCTGAGCAGCAGCGTGCTCAACATGTTGCGTTGCTGCCGAGCCCGCAGCTGCCGGACTGCGGGATCGGTCGTCTCTCCCTCGGCTCCGCTGTTCCAGGAACGGTTGTGGCTCTCGCCGTCCTGGTTGCCCTCACCGTTGGCCTCGTTGTGCTTCTCGTTGTACGACACGAGGTCGCGCAGCGTGAAGCCGTCGTGTGCCGTGACGAAGTTGATGGACGCGTACGGCGCCCGTCCGTTCGCCTCGTACAGGTCGCTGGAGCCGGACAGCCGCGCGGCGAACTCGCCGAGGGAGTGCGGCTCGCCCCGCCAGTAGTCGCGGACCGTGTCGCGGAACTTGCCGTTCCACTCGGTCCACAGCGGCGGGAAGTTGCCGACCTGGTACCCGCCGGGGCCGAGATCCCAAGGCTCCGCGATCAGCTTGACCTGCGAGATGACCGGATCCTGGTGCACGAGGTCGAAGAACACGCTCAGCCGGTCGACCTCCAGGAACTGGCGCGCCAGGCTCGCCGCCAGGTCGAAGCGGAAGCCGTCGACGTGCATCTCGGTGACCCAGTACCGCAGCGAGTCCATGATCATCTGCAGCACGTGGGGGCTGCGCATCAGCAGCGTGTTGCCGGTACCGGTGGTGTCGTAGTAGAAGGACGGGTCGTCGTCGACCAGCCGGTAATAGGCAGCGTTGTCGATCCCGCGGAAGCACAGCGTCGGGCCGAGGTGGTTGCCCTCGGCCGTGTGGTTGTATACCACGTCGAGGATGACCTCGATGCCCGCCTTGTGCAGCTCGCGCACCATCGCCTTGAACTCGAGCACCTGCTCTCCGCGCTGCCCCGACGAGCTGTAGGCGTTGTGAGGGGCGAAGAAGCCGATCGTGTTGTAACCCCAGTAGTTCGACAACCCCTGGTCGACGAGCCCCGAGTCGTTGACGAACTGGTGCACCGGCATGAGCTCGATCGCCGTGATGCCGAGACGCGTCAGGTGGTCGATCATCGCGGGGTGGGCGATGGCCGCGTACGAGCCGCGGATCTCCTCAGGGATGTCGGGATGCAGTTGGCTCATCCCCTTGACGTGTGCCTCGTAGATGACCGTCTCGTGGTACTGCCGGCGCGGGGACCGGTCCTCTTGCCAGTCGAAGAACGGGTTGATCACCACCGACTTCATGGTGTGTGGCGCCGAATCGTCGGTGTTGCGGCGGGACGGATCGCCGAAGTCGTACGAGAAGCAGGCCTGCGCCCAGTCGATCGCACCCTCGAGCGCCTTGGCGTAGGGGTCCATCAGGAGCTTGCTCGGGTCGCAGCGATGGCCGTGCTGCGGCTCGTACGGCCCGTGGACCCGGTACCCGTACCGCTGCCCGGGTCCGACCCGGGGGAGGTACGCGTGCCAGACGAGGGCGTCCTGCTCCGTCATGGGGATGCGCGTCTCGGCCCCGCGGCTACCGAACAGGCACAGCTCGACCGACGTCGCGACGTCGGAGAAGACGGCGAAGTTGGTACCGGCTCCGTCATAGGTGGCACCGAGGGGGTACGGGGCGCCGGGCCAGACCTCCATCATGGTCCTTTCGGGTGTGCGTGACTGTCGGTCTGGTCTACTCCGCTTTCGCGCGCATCTGGGAGCTCGCCGAGGCGACCGCCGCCAGACCCGGGAACTCTATCCGTGCCGGACGACGACCCCGTCCTCGTACCCAGCCTTGCCTCCCGTTAACGGGGGGGCGCCAAGACGTGCGGCGGCCCGGCCCTCGCTCACTGGCGAGGACCGGGCCACCCCTGCGGAGGCTGGTGCTCAGCTGCCGCTGGTGTTGATCGCGCCGTTCACACCCTCGGGGTAGAAACCACCCTTGGTGGCCCGCTTGGGGGTGAGGTAGACGATGTTGAGCACGCGGTCAGCGGAGCGGCTGAAGGCGATGCCGTTGCTGTCGGTCGGGACGAGGTTCGCCCGCTTCTTGCCGCCGATGCCCTGGTCGTCGTCGGACTTGCCGTCGAGACTGTCGCGAGCGGCGGAGATGGCGTTGACGGCCGACATCAGGTCCTTCGCGTACAGGTTCGTGCGGACGATACCCGCGTGGTACGCCTCCACCGCGAGGATGCCGGCGGCAGCCTCGAGGTAGGTCTTGTTGCTGATGAGCGGCGCGGCGCCCTTGTACGCGGTGACTCCGACGTCTTCGAAGAGGAACGCCGCGAGAAGGAAGTTGTTCTCGTTGGCGTACGGGTCGAACGTCTGGTGCGGTCCGATCAGGCCGGCGGCCCGGGCGGCGGCGGTGAAGCTGTTCTTGAGGTCGATCTCGGGCCTGGCCACCTTGGCCGAGCCGAGCGCGGAGCGCAGGAACTTGACGTGCGACACCTCGTCGTGCGCGATCTCGGTGGCGTACTTGCGGATGTTCGGCGTCTGCCACTTGACCATGCGGCCGCCGATGACACCGCCGTGCTTGCCCTTGCCGGTGGTCAGCCCGTGGTCGAGGCCGTGGCCGAAGGCAGCGTGCGAGTAGAACTCTGCCTCGAGGTACTCGAGGTTGAGCGCGAAGTTCAAGATCGCGCCGTCACTCGGAGCGCCGGCGCCAAGGGCCGTTCCGGAGCCGAGCCCGGACAGTGCCGTCGCGCCGACCACGCCGAGACCGGCGACGCCTGCGCTGCGGAGAAAGTTGCGCCGATCCGTGTCGTTCTCGGCGCTCCGCTCAATCATCGTACGAACCGTTTGCTTACCGAACATTGATCCTCCCAAGATCATGACTGCAGTGGGGGCACCGACCGGTGGTCGGTGCCGGAGGAGAGACGGCGAGGAGCGCGCCGCGGACATTGCTGTCGGGCCGTATGGCCGTCGAGATGGCTCCATACGAAGGCGATCCGAGCGCCTTCCGGTGGGTATACGGCGCCGACGGCCGGGCGGATTGCACCAGCTGCCACCTTTTTTCGCAGCGCCGACCGGCGCACCGTGGAGTCCGTCGCCGCACGCGCCCACGGCGGCCGCCGTCACCCGGTAGCGGATGATGGCACCCAACCGAAGACTCCTGTGCAGCCCGAAGGAAGAATCGAGGTGTGGTGACCGATCTCGGAGCGGCGCTCTGCGGCGCGGTCGTCAGGGCCTCCACCGGTGACGCATGACGTCGGCGCGCGAGTCGGTGGTCGCACGGGCGCGTGTACGCGGGCCGCTTCCCCTCCTGGGCCCGGCGTTCGTCGCCTCGATCGCGTACGTCGACCCAGGGAACTTCGCCACCAACATCGCCGCAGGGTCGAAGTACGGCTATCTGCTGGTCTGGGTGCTCCTCGCGAGCAACCTGATGGCGATGCTGATCCAGTACCTGTCCGCGAAGTCCGGAATCGCCACCGGCGCCACCCTGCCGGAGCTGTGCCGTACGCACTTCTCGCAGCCGACGGTGACCGGGCTCTGGCTGCAGGCGGAGATCGTCGCCATCGCGACCGACGTCGCGGAGGTGCTGGGAGGTGCGCTAGCCCTGCGGCTGCTGTTCGGATTGCCGCTGGTGGCCGGCGGGGTCGTGACGGCGGTCGTCGCCTTCGCGCTACTCGCCGTCCAGGGGCGTGGGCACCGGCCGTTCGAGACCGCGATCGTCGGCTTGCTGGCGGTGATCCTGGTCGGCTTCCTGTACAGCCTGGTCGCCGGTGGCGTCGACCCGTCGTCGGTGGCGCAGGGTGCGGTTCCCCGCTTCCGTGGCAGTGAGAGCCTGCTGATCGCGGCGGGGATGCTGGGGGCCACGGTCATGCCGCACGCGATCTACCTGCACGGCGCGCTGACCAACGAGCGGTACGTGACCGACACGGCGGAACAGCGCAGTGCCCTGCTCCGCAGCCAGCGCATCGACGTGGTGACCGCGATGTCGCTGGCCGGGCTCGTCAACCTCGCGATGCTCGCCATCGCCGCGCGGCTCTTCTTCGGACGCCAGCCCGCCGTCGACACGATCGAGAAAGCGCACGAGCGGTTGAACAGCGCGCTGGGACCGACCGCCGCGCTGCTGTTCGCCCTCGCGCTGCTCGCCTCTGGGCTCGCGTCGTCGAGCGTGGGTACCTTCGCAGGGCAGGTCATCATGCAGGGCTTCCTGCGCCGCCGCGTCCCGCTGCTGGTCAGACGACTGGTGACGCTGTCGCCTGCGCTCCTCGTGCTGGCCCTGGACGTGGACACCACGCAGGCTCTGGTGATCTCGCAGGTCGTGCTCTCGTTCGGGATCGCCTTCGCTCTGGTTCCTCTGGTCCTCCTGACGCGGCGCGCCGACGTGATGGGGTCGCTCGTCAACCGGCAGGCGACGACGGTCGTGGCGTCCTTGGTCGCGGCGGTGATCATCGTGATGAACGTGATCCTGCTCGTGTTCACCGTCCTGGCCTGACGCCCCGTCGACCGCCCAGCTGTGCCGACTGGGCAGAAATGCGGCCTCGACTGGGCAGAAATGTCGGCTCGACCGGGCCGAAATGTCGGCTCGAGAGGGCGGACATGTACCGCTCGAATGTCGTGCGCCCACCATCGCCACGACACCCTTACTGGATCGTAGGTCGACGCGTACCTGGCCAAGACCGTTCTGCCCGCTCGATGCTGCATTTGCGACCGCTCGACAGTGGATTTGCGGCCGTTCGAGCCGACATTTCCGCCCGTTCTAGCCGACATTTCCGCCCGCTCGACCGGACATTTGCGCCCGGTGGACGCTGCATTTGCGCCCGCTCGACGGGGGAGGGGGCGGCCCTGGGGCTGTTTGATCAACCCCAGGGCCTAGGGCTGAGATTGCCCGGGCGACCGCAACCCCTTAACGGGGACCATGCCCCATAGCGCTGCCGGTATGCGGGTCCTCCGGCACCTCGGCGCCGGGTTCGGGCGGTGGTACAGGGCCCCACCCGGCGATCAGGTCGCCGAACCGCTCGAGGCCCGGCACCAAGGAAGGGGGCGGCGCCGACCGCCTCAAAACGCCGACCTGCCCTTCACCCAGTAGTCGATCGCTGCGTTGACGTCACTGTTCGGGGCCTGCAGCTCTCCCGCGCAGCGAAGGTGAGGCGAGTCCCAGTACACGCGTGCGTCGTGTGACCCGATGTGGGTGTACGCGGTCTGGATACCGTCGACGACACCGCTTCGTCCCGCGGGCGGGGAGGTGACGGGCCGGCGTGAGTTCGGCTCCGCCTTGCTCAGGAACGTCGCCCGGGCGGCCTCCAGGGCTGACGGGCTCTCGGTGCACAAGAACACGGCGATGAACTGAGGCGACGCGGTCCTCGTGCACTGCACGACCTCCGTGCGATGTTGCACGCTTGTCGCGAGCGGCGCCTCCGTCGATGTCGGAACCTTGCACTCATCGATGCTGAAGAGGTTCTTCGCGAACCCGAACAGCGCGACCGACTTGAACGGAGCAGGTGCCGAGTCGCCTCGGTTGACCAGCACGGTGACGAGCGTCGCCACCAGGAGCACGGCAAGGCCCGCTGCGGCGATGATCGCGTACGGCCTGCGGGATGACGTCTCCACGTCGCCGGCCGTCGGGAGGTCGGGCGGCCCGCCGCCTGAAGCGGAGGCTTCGCCGGGAACGGCGACGGCGTCCTCCGGCGGGTCAGAGCGGAGTCGGGTACTGCCGACGGCTGCGGGCTTGTCCCGTACGGTCTCGGCTGCGGCCGGCGTACGCACCGCTTCACGCGCCCGGGCTGCGAGCCCCTCGGGATCGGCCGCGCCGGGATCGACCCGGTCGAGCTCTTCGGCGACCGCGACCGCAGCCTCCCAGTCCTCGGCGGCCGCGTGCTGCCGGAGCTCGTCGGTCAGTCCATCCACTCGGAGGCGATGCGCGCACTGGTCGCGTCGGCGCCGCGCGTCGGGGTGGTCGGGCAACAGCCTCAGCGTCTCGTCGAACCCCGCGATCGCCGCCCTCCAGTCGCCGCGGTCCTCGGCGCGGCGGCTGGCGTCGTACGACTCGGCGGCGCGTTGGCGAGCCGCGGCCTCGTCGCGACGGGCGACGGCGTCCTGGTAGTCGGGTACGAGGCTGAGCAGGCTGTCGAAGAGGGCAACGGCGTCGCGGTACCGTTCGCGGCGGAAGTATGACATGGCCTGCTGGTACAGCGCCCGAGCCGCCGCATGGCTGGCGGCCTGTTCGGGAGTCGGGTCCGCGTCGTCGTTCGAAGACCCGGTCACGGGTACCACCGTGAACAAGGGAGCGTCGTCGCCGCGCAGGTAGAGAGCCGGGGTGACCCACTCGAGGGTGTCCTCGCTCGTCCCGCGGATGCCGATCCGCCCGATCCGGACGGCGTCCGCGACGCTGTGGTTGTGCGCGATGGCCTGGTAGAACCCCGCCGCGAACGCCTTCGCCGCCGGGTCGCTCACGGCGAACTGCATGGCCACCGACGCCGAGACCCCGGCGCGGACCAGGGACGCCGCGGTGCTGGAGAACAGGTCGTCGGCTGCTGCCTGGGCCCCAGCGCACGAGTTCAGGACGACGAGCTGCGGCGGGGGCACCTGCGTTGTGAGCAGCTGGCTGAACCGGTCGGCCCCGACCAAGTCGCTGCGCCCGTCGGCACCCTCGAGCGCCAGCACCCCCTCCTGCCGGGCGGAGTCGAATCCGCCGTGACCGACGAAATGCAGCACGTGCCACGAGCCGGACACCAGCTCGGACTGGAGGTCGGCCCAGGAGCCGCCGTCGACCCAGCGCAGCTCGACCAGCCGGCCCAGCTCGTCCAGCGCATCGCGGAGCCTGCTCTTCTCACCGGCGACGTCGAGGCGCTGCTGGTCGCTGGGTGCCGCGACGAGACCCAGCACCCTCAGCGGGGGCTGCACATGGAGCGGCCGGCTCGGCGCCGACACGGACACATGACGAACGAGCGGGTCGCGTTGGCACAGGTACGCCCCGGCCTCCGAGTCGTACAGCATCTCCCAGGGCAGGGCAGCAAGCTCGGGGACGTGGGTGCGCAGCACGACGCGCAGCGGCAGCCCCTGCTGCTGCGTCAGGGCGACGCTGGCCTTGTAGGCGCCGTACACCTTGCCGTTGAACAGGCTCTGGAAGAGCAGCTCGCCGACCTTCCGTACCGGTCCCTCCACCTCGCTGAGGGCACGGCGAGACGTCACCGCCGAGGCCAGCACGGTCGACTGCAGCTGCGCGCGCTGACCCAGTACCGCGCTCGGGTCGAGCAGCAGCTGCCCGCTCTCCTCTCCCGCGGGGGAGCGGGCCGCCACCACGAACGCGCCGTGCCCGTCGATGCCGAGCTCCAGCTCCAGCTCCAGTACCTCTGCCACGCGGACCCCTCCACGCGATGTGTCCGACCGCTGACGGCCGGTCATCTCAGAGCCCTACTATGGCAGCCGGTCACAGTCCGCGGCTAGGGCCGCGGCGCGGCGCCGTCAGCGGCGGGAGGAGGAGGAGACGACGATGCAGATCGTGGAGTTCACCAGCTCGGACGGGTCGACGGTACGGGTGAGGGTGCAGCCCACGGCTCCCGACGACCTCGTCACGCGTGGTCTTGGAAGCTCGGGGTTGGTGGGGAAGGCCGAGCGCACGTTCGAGGCGGCGTTGCAGCCCATCCGTACGGTTGCCGAAGGAGTCGTCGCCGAGCTGAGCTCGATGGCCCGCCATCCCGATGAGGTCTCCGTCGAGTTCGGGCTCGAGTTCACGGCGGACACGAGTGCCATCCTCGCCTCCGCTGCGGCCACGGCCAACGTGGCCGTACACCTCACCTGGAAGGCCCCCTCCGGTGCGGACCCGGTAGCCTGACCGTCCCGCACCCGCCACCCGGGAGGCACCCACCCATGTTCTTCTTCTTCAGCAACCGGCTGGGGTGCTTCGGGTCCCTATTTCTGTCGCTCGTCGTCACCGTCGTGCTGATCCTGCTTCTCAGGCGCTAGCGACCGATGAGAGCGACCTTGCTGCGCTGGGTGTACCGGCTCGAAGAGCAGCTGGACCGCCAGGTCAGCGCTTTGGTCCGCCACCGGCTCGGGTGGCGGCCCACCGTGGTCCCTTACATCAGCTATGGAACCTCCTCGTCCGTCCATGTCCGGGGTCGCGTACTCCTGAGCCGACCTCACGCCCCACGCCGGCCACGGCGTTCGCTGCTGCCGGGCCTCGGGCACTTCCTGAGCGTCGAGCTCGCGGGGGAGCAGGTCCGGGTCGAAGTCGCCGGCTGGGTCCACGACACGGTCGCGGGCACGGATGGGTACGTCGAGGCGACGTTCGAGACCCCGGCGCTGCAGCCGGGCTGGCATGTGATCACGTTCGTCGTCACCGCTCAGCCCGACGCGCCGGTCAAGGGCCGGCTGCTGGTCGTGGACCCCGCCGCCCGGCTCGGGGTCGTGAGCGACATCGACGACACAATCCTCCATACCGGCCTGACCCGTCTGGTCGATGCCGTCCGCACCACTTTGCTGATCCCCGAGCACGCACGGAAGGAGATCGCGGGGGCCTCACACCTTTACCGCGCCTTCTGCGCGGGGACCGCCGGACCGACGCAGCTCTTCTACGTGTCCACCGGGGCGTGGAACCTGCACCCCATGGTCGAGCGCTTCCTGGCCCGGCACGGCTTCCCAGAGGGACCGGTACTGATGACGGACTGGGGCCCCAGCAGCGGCTGGTTCTTCCGCGAGTCGAGCCTGTCGTACAAGGCACGCGTCATCGAGGCGCTCGTCCAGGAGCACCCGGGCCTGACCTGGGTCCTGATCGGCGACAGCGGACAAGACGACCCCGAGGCGTACGCGGCCGTGGCGCAGGCCCACCCCGACCGCCTCCGTGCCATCTACATCCGCGACGTGGCGCCGGCGTCGAACGCTCGCGGGGAGCGCGTGCGCCGGCTCGCCGCCGAGCTCGCGGTTGTGGGGGTTCCGATGCTCATGGTCCCGGACATCGCCGCCGCTGCTGCCGACGCTCACGCGCGGGGCCTCATCGACGACCGGGCCGTTGAGGTCGTGAGTCGAGCGGTCCACACCGGCGCCGCCGCACCGTCCCGTCCCTGATTCCCCGCGACACGTCACCTACGGCCCTGATCTGCCGGCGTGTCGCTCGTCCACTGACGTCTCGGCGGACGCACCCACACCCGAGGCCGACGCTCACAGGAACGCGGTGACGATGGCCGCCAGCCCCGTTGCCGCCAGCAGTATGAGCACAGCGACCCGGAACGCGTCCGGGCTCAGGCGGCGCCGGGCCGCGATGCCGACCCAGGCGCCCACCGCCAGACCGGGAAGCGTGGCCAATGTGGCGAGGAAGAGCCAGAAGGGAAATCTCCCCGTGACGACGTACCCGAGGATCGCGACGCCATCGAGGACGCTGAAGATCGTGCTCGTCGTCGCGCGGAAGACCCTCGGCGACACGTTGCGAGCATGCAGAACCGTCACGATCGGCGGGCCGCTCGTCCCGGTCGAGGTGGTGAGGAAGCCGGTGAGCAGGCCGGCCGTCAGGTCCACGATCGGCGAGGACCGCCTGAAGCTCAAGCCACGAGCCAGGAACACCACGGCGGTCACGATGATCACGCCGATCAGGACCTTCAGCACCTCCGGACTGCTTCGCGCGTACACCCAGCCGCCCACGGGCAGGCCGACGAACGCGGCCACCGTGATGCGTCCGACGACCCCGCGGTCGATCTCCCGGCGACCTTCGACCGCCTGGTACAGGGCACCGACCAGGCCGATCTGCAAAGCGATCAGGACCGCGAGGTGAGGGTCGACGAACACGATGAGCAGCGGTACGCAGACCAGCGCGAAGCCGAAGCCCGTGGCGAGCTGCACGGCCGCGGCGAACGCCACCACCACTGCGACCAGCGCGAGCGCCACGGTGGGGTCAAGCTGGTCGCTCAGGGTGGACAGCTTCAGCCTCTTTCGTTCTGGGCAGGGACGTGTCGCTCCGAGGTCGCCGCCATGGCGACGTCAGGTCGTTGCGTTCGCGTCCTTCGGGTAACCGACGAACCTGATGCCACCAGCTCGGATGAGTCCGGCGTCGATGGCCGTCTGCTCGTCCGCCTCCGTCGTCTCGTCGAGGTCTGGGAAGAAGTACGGCGCGCGGGTCGACGAGTGGCAGCGGTACCGAGCGTTCAGCTCGTCCAGGATCAGCTGGCCGGTGTGCAGCCCCTCGCGAGCCGCCCAGCTGGGCCAGTACTGCGGCCACGGCTGTCCCGATGCTGTCCACTCGTCCCGGATGGTCCGCAACCAGCTGTGATGCGCCAGCTCCGCGTCGACCTCAGCAAGCCGGCTGAAGCACCACTGCGACGTCGGCTCGTCGAACCGCTCCCAGTCCCACTCGACGACGATGAGACTCCCGTCCGGGGTGAGGCAGCCTTTCACCTTGTCGAGAACCTCCGCAACGTCCGCGACGTGATGCAGAGACGTACAGGCCACCACGGCGTCTGCCTTTCGCGTCGCGTCGTACCGCTCGAACTCGATCCGGTGGTAGTCAGCCCCGTCCGGCGCCTCGGGGTCTACGCCGACCACGTCGTATCCCGCCTCGAGCAGTTGAGGGACGAAGCCGCCGTCCGGTCCGCACCCGATCTCGATGACTGTCGCCGGAGCATCCGGGAGGTGGCCCCGTACGAAGGCCCACGTCGAGGCGAGCCAGCTCCCGTGCATCGTCACGCTCGACACTCTAGAGCTCCCCAGGATGCCCGAGCGGTTCGGCAGATCGACGGGTCGCTCTTGTCTGCGCGCGCGCAGATCGACCGAGGAGCCCATGACAGGGCCGTCGCGGATCGACCGGGGGGCCCTTGACAGCTGCGATCGGTTCGTGCAGACTTACCGTTCGTGCAGGCTAACCATGACCGCGACATCGCCTGGGGAGCGCTCGGGGACCCCACGCGGCGGAGCATCGTCGAAGTCCTGGCCGAGCGGCCTTGCGCGGTCGGCGAGCTGGCTAGGCAGCTGCCCGTCAGCAGGCCGGCCGTCTCTCAGCATCTCAAGGTGCTCAAGGAGGCGGGTCTGGTCACGGACCGGGTGGCGGGTACCCGACGTATCTACCGACTCGACCCGGAGGGCGTGGCCGCGCTGCGCGACCAGCTGGACACCTATTGGAACCGGGCGTTGACCGGGTACCGCGACGCCGTGGAGCAGTCGCAGGAGGAGGGTTCATGACCACGACAGCGAGTACAACCGTCCGCAGGGAGATCGTCGTCGAGGCGCCCATCGAGCGGGCGTTCCGCGTCTTCACCGACGGCTTCGGTGACTTCAAGCCGCCGGAGCACAACCTGCTGGAAGTGGCGATCGCCGAGACCCGGTTCGAGCCTCGTGTCGGCGGCCACATCTACGATCGTGGGATCGACGGGACGGAGTGCCGGTGGGCGCGCATCCTCGTCTACGAGCCCCCCGAGCGGGTCGTGTTCAGCTGGGACATCAGCCCGCGGTGGCAGCTGGAGGCGGACCCGGACAACACGAGTGAGGTCGAGGTCCGGTTCGTCGCGGAGTCTCCCCAGCGCACGCGGGTCGAGCTGGAGCACCGCAACATCGACCGGCACGGTCCCGGGTGGGAGTCGCTCAGCGACGGGATCGCGGGCGGTGACGGCTGGCCGCTGTACCTGGACCGGTACGCCGCCCTGCTGTGTGTGGGCGATTGACGGGGGCGAAGTCCGTGCGGGCCGGCGCACGCCTATCCGGCGCGCTCGTTCCAGGCTAGTCTCCGAAGGCTGAGACGGGGAGACGACCGTCCGACCGCCGCATCAGCGCCGACCAAGGAGTCAGGCATGTATGCACGCGTGGTTGTCTATTCTCATGACGAAGACAGGGAAGAGCTCGAGGCACGGGCGCGCGCGGGGGTCATCCCCATCGTCACCGCTTCGCCTGGATACATCTCGTACGGAGTGATGGTCCAGGACAAGCAGGTCGTCTCGATCAGTCAGTGGGAGTCCGAGGAGCACGCCAAAGCCGCGGACGCCGCGCTGGGTGAGTGGGTCAAGGCCAACACGACCATGCAGAGCGAGACGCGATACACCGGAGACTTGTCCTGGCTCGAGCTCGCGGCGCGGTAGGCCGCCAGCCGTACCTGACATTCGGCTCCGCTTGCAACCGACCTAGGGGCGCTGAGCTGCCGTGGCTTCCCGGTCTTCGTCGTCCTCTCGGATGCGCATGACCGTGTTCATGATCTGAAGCTCTCGCAGGATGCTTTCTGGACGCTGAGCATCATGAACGGGAGGACGAGCAAGGCCACGCACAGGACGAGTACGGCGAGTCCCAACAGAAAGACCACGATATTGACCGCTACCACCGCGCCAACCCCCGGTTGCACTGCGTGGTGTCTGCATTACAGATAGTCACCGTGCACGCGCGCGACCGGGGAAACCACGGCCGCTCGCGTTCTGCACGTACCCTGCACGGCTGAGCGGTCGTCTTGGGGCATCGCGGAGATTCTTGGCGCTGTTGTGAGTGGGTTTTTGAGTGGGCGATACTGGGATCGAACCAGTGACCTCTTCCGTGTCAGGGAAGCGCGCTACCGCTGCGCTAATCGCCCTCTGCTGGTCTCGCGTTTCGAGGTGGAGAAGGGATTTGAACCCTCGTGGACGGATTTGCAGTCCGTTGCCTCGCCTCTCGGCCACTCCACCGATGGATGGTAAGCCTGCGACCGTCTCCGAGCGGACGACGAGGTTCGAACTCGCGACCTCAACCTTGGCAAGGTTGCGCTCTACCAGCTGAGCTACGTCCGCATGCCCGCCGCAGCCTCCCGACTGCGACCTGTGCGAGAGGAAACCTTATCCGATCCGCGCGACGGGACCAATTCTGGCCCGGTTCGTGACCACTCGCGCTGTCCGAGGACGCCGCGGCGTGAGGCGACGCGATTAGGGTGGAGCGATGCATGCCTGGTGCAACGGCTCTTTCGTCGAGCCCGACTCTCCTGCGATCAGCGTCCTCGACCACGGCCTTACCGTGGGCGACGGAGTGTTCGAGGCCATCAAGGTCGTCGACAACGTGCCGTTCGCGCTCACCCGACACCTCCAGCGCCTGCAAAGGTCGGCGGTCGGGCTAGGTCTACCCGAGCCGGACGAGCCGCTCGTACGCAAGGCTGTCGACGAGGTACTCCAGGCCGGTTACGTCACATTGGGACGGATCCGGATGACGTACACGGCGGGTGTCTCGCCGCTGGGCTCCGGCCGCCACACCACGGCCCCGACCCTGGTGGTCGTGATCACGGACTCGCAACCGTACCCACCGACGACGAAGGCCGTTGTGGTGCCATGGCCACGAAACGAACGCGGCGCGCTGGCTGGCCTCAAGACGACGTCCTACGCCGAGAACGTGGTCGCGCTCGCCTACGCGGAGGAGCGCGGGGCCTCGGAGGCCGTCTTCGCCAACACCGTTGGGAACCTGTGCGAAGGGACCGGGACCAACGTCTTCTGCGTCTTCGGCGACTCCGTGGCCACCCCGCCGCTCAGCGCCGGCTGCCTGTCGGGGGTCACCCGCAACCTGGTGGTCGAGTGGTGCGGGGTCGAGGAGCGTGACATCTCCCTCGCCGAGCTCGCGACGGCCGACGAGGTGTTCCTCACCTCGACGACGCGTGACGTACAGGGCGTCGCGCAGCTCGACGACCGAGTGTTCCCGGCCGAACAGCCTGTTACGGCACACGTCATGCAGATCTGGCGTGAGCGCGAACCCTTGGACGTCGACCCGTAGCCAGCGCGGGCCGCGTCGACTCGCTCCAACCGGCGATCGGAACCCGTGCGTGGACCGCAGTCGCGAGGGGCGCCGGCAAGAGCCCACATTTGCGCCCGGTCGGCCGAGCATGCCTTGCTCATTTGCGCCCGGTCGGCGTCAGGCGGGTTCGTGGGCCGCTCCGCCGGCCTCCTGGGCCGGGATCGCGAGTAGCTTGTCGACCAGGCGCCCGAAGACGAACCCCGCCGCGACCTTGGTCGGCCACCCGAGCAGCGCCCCCGTGTACCGGACCGCCGCATCTTCGGTCCAGCTGACCGAGCAGCCGCTCGACGTGGGAGTCACCGTCAACACAGCCCAGCCGTGGACGACCCGGCCGGTCTTGACCAGACGGCACGCGCCCGGGCCGTCACCGGGAGGACGCCAGTAGGTGACCTCCATCGGGTCGTCGAAGTGGACGGGCCCGAGTGACGTACGGGCGACGAACACAGCTCCTACGCCGGTGCCCGGACTGCTCGCGGTCGCGTCCGGCGTCCCCGAGACGAGTACGTCGGTCAGGGGGATGAAGTCTCCGTGCCGCCGCCAGTCGGTCAGCCGGGCCCATGCCTCTGACGCCGACAGCGCGCTGTCGCGGTGTACCTCGAACACGGCCATTCAGGCGCTGCCTGCACTGATCAGGCCGCGCTTGCGTGCCCGGTACGCCGCGACGTTGAGCCGGTTCCCGCAGGTCCGGGCGTCGCAGTACCGCTTCGAGCGGTTCCGCGACATGTCGATCAGCACGGACGAGCAGTCCGGAGCCTCGCAGACCCGCAGCCGGTCGGTCTCGCCGGCGGCGACGACGTGGGCGAGCGCCATCCCTCCATCGACGGCGATGTGGTCGGCGAGTGCCGCACCGGGAGCGAAGTAGTGGACGTGCCAGTCGTAGCCGTCGTGATTGGTGAGCCGAGGACACACCGGGGCCTGCGCGACGAGGGAGTTCACCTCGACCGCCACCGCGGCGGGGTCAGAGGCGCCGAAGACCGTGCGGAAGCGCTCCCGTACCTCGTGGACCGCGGTCACGTCGGCGTAGTCGCGGTCGTCCACACCCGACACGTGGTGCTGGGCGACGAAGGCGTACAGGTCGGCGGGGGAGGGGAGGTCGTCTCGACCTCCGCAGTCCGGTGACGTGTTGACCAGGTCGACCACAGTCTGCAGGGACAGCTGTGTGTCGTGGCTGAACATCACAGCCCCAGCGTAGACACCTCGCGGATCGCGGCCCAGGCGCCGAGTCGGTCGCGTCAGGTGAGCAGGCTGGCCAGCGCGGTTTCGACGTCGACGTGGTCGCCCTCGGTGCCGGAGCGTACGAGGGTCTCGGCCTCGGCCAGGAAGTCGTACAGCTCGTCCGTACGGGCCTGGATATGGGCCTCACCGTCGGGCGACGAGAGCTCGATGATCGTGGCCGCGTGCCCCAGGGCATCGAGGCACGGCCAGATGTGCACGTCCCCGTCTCCTGCCGGCTGGTGGATGCCCGCCTTGAGGAGGTCGCGGGCGAAGACCCACTGCACCTGGGTCTCTCCGGCGAGGAAGCAGGCCACGACCGCGTAGGGGTCGCTCTTGTCGTAGCGCAGCTCGGCGGCCAACGGCGTAGCTGTTCCGTTCGCGTCGAGCAGCTCGAGGGCTAGCCCCCGTGTGATGCTCGCTGGCACGGTATCCATAGCTGTTGGGCCCTTTCCTCGGTCCGTCATCCCAGTAAACGACTCAAACGCTGAGTCGTGACGGTCTCCGCTGGAGCAAAACCGACCGGCGCCGTATTCTGGCCGGACAAGGTGGAGCAACGGGTCAAAGAGGGCACAACAGCACCCGAACGGCGCCCCCCGACCGGCGAACGGTTGATGTCGGCCTCACCGGACGACGCCCGCGCACCGGGCCACGCCGCTTTCGGCGCGAGGCCGCCCTTGCGCTAACCTGTGGCCTCATCCCGGTTCGTCACGGGGCGATTGGCGCAGTGGTAGCGCGCTTCGTTCACACCGAAGAGGTCACTGGTTCGAACCCAGTATCGCCCACCGGCAGTACGTCCTGGAGCCGAGCCGTCATGGACGCCGAGGCGCGTGCGCCGCTGACGTACACCAGTGCCGCACATCACCGGTCAGACGGACTGCGGCCCGGCACTCCCGTCCTTGGGCGTTACGCAAAGTCACGGTAGGGGCCGATTCGGCGCATATTCCCGTGGCCGACGCCCGGCGAGTCCGATGATTTGGCCAGCCCGGTTTGTCGGGAACCGGCTCGCGTCAATGGGAGGTGCTTTTCATGCTGTGGACCATTCTGGTGATTGTTGTCATCGTTGTGCTCGTCCTTGTCGTACTACGGCGCCGCTGACTACGTGCGCGCCCCTTGCTCTGCAGGGGCGCGCCCGACGCGTTGCCCGGAGTAGGGGACGCTCTCACTCGGGCCGCATGCGGTCGGCGGGGATCCAGGCCAGGTACCGCATGCCCGGCGAGACGGAGTACCTGACGTACCCGCGCCACCCCTCGCAGTCGCGCCGCCAGGCTCGCAGCTCGCCGTCGCACCACTGGTCGCCACGGTGAACCAGGACCGGTCTTGGTGGGTCGACCAGGCGCATGGCTCAGGGTAGGTGCCGTGCCGGACAACGGCGCCATCTGCGGCTTGCCGCCCGGCCTCACCGTTCGGTGGAGCGCTACATCCACATTCGGACGGTTTTAGCCAGCACTATGCCACTTTGTGTAATTAACTGACTACTCTGCGGCTACCACCACCCACCTGGTATCTCCGGAGGTAGCCCCGTATGGATGCAATGAGCCGTCGCAGCGCACTACGAGTCTTCGGGGGTGCGATCGGCGTCGCGGTGGTAGGTGGCGCGGCCGGCGGGCTGCTGACGCCGCCCACGGCCAGCGCAGTAGGCGCAGCGGTCAGGCTCGACAAGGTGCACTACGCCCACGGCGAACGCATGTTCTTGACGATCCGGCATCACTCCGGACGACGCGGGCACGTCGTCGTCCACGACAGCACGGGGCTGCGCTGGCGCAAGAAGCACGAAAACGCGACCCACCAGGTGTGGACGGCGGTTGCGGTGACTCACGGCCACGCGGTCATCCGCTGCAGTGTCGACGTCCCGAGCCGGGCCGCGGCGACTCACATCGGCGACGTGGGATACCGCGTGGCGCGCAAGGCCACCGCGCTGACCAGGATAGGGATGAGCTCACCTGCGTCCGTCTGGTCCCAGCGCATCACGGAGGTCGGCGGCGGAGTCTCGGCGAGGCGGATCTTCGCCGACCTCTCAAAGGGTGCCGGCGACCAGATGACGCTCGTCGACCAGGCTCACGCTGCGGGCATGATGCCCGTCGTCTCGTACAAGGTGGGTGGCGACGCGGCAGGGGCGGCGGCCGGCAAGTTCAACGGTGTGGCCCAGGCCGCCGCGGCCAAGCTGGCCGCCTACGGACTTCCCACCACGGTCACCTACTGGCACGAGCCGAGCCCCGACATCTCCGCCGCCCAGTACGTCGCAGCCAGCAAGCAGCTGCTCCCCATCTTCAAACAGAGCCACATCAAGGTCGGGCCCTTCCTCAATGGATGGCTGCTCGACCGCCAGCTGTCGACGCTGACCTCGTACTGCCCCGACGAGCTGTTCGGGCTGTGGGACTGGGTCGGCATCGACACCTACGAGTCCGGGACCATGACCTCGCCGGGGCCGATCAAGCCCGCGGACCGGATCCCGAAGCTCATCGACTACGTCGCCTCCCGCGGCTTCAGCAACCCGCTCGGCGTCGGCGAGTACAACGGGTACAGCGCCGCGACGATCTCCGATGCCGGAAACGCGATCCTGAACCATCCGCAGGTCGCTTTCGGGTGCATGTGGAACTCCACCATCGGCAAGGGCTACACGCTGACGGGTTCCCGGCTGGACGCGTTCAAGCAGACCCTCGCCGATCCGGGAGCCGCGTAGGCCGCCGACGCACGTACGGTGGCGACGGCGCCTGCACCGTCAGTACGGCAGGAAGCAGATGCCGGCATGCCCCTGAGCGACGCCGCCCGTCGGCGTCGTGCCGCAGCCGTCGGTGTTCTGCGCGTTGTCACTCGCGATCCACAGCCCGGCGCTGGTCAGCAGCATGTCGTCCGCGCCGAGGCCGCGGCCGCGCGCGTACCTACCGACCAGCGGGTCGCTGGTCGTGTACACGCTGCCGGAGCTCGCGGTGAAGCCGCCCATGCCGGGTGCCGACACCCGCGTCGCCCCCGGGGTCAGGTAGGTGTCGCAGCCGAGCCGGTTGCTCGCGTAGCGCTCGTGCCCGCCTACGTACACCGAGTCGGCGTCCGCGGCCGTCGCGTACAGCGAGTCGCACCCGGTGTAGTTGATCCACAGCCGCGACTGTCCTGGCGCGGCGGTCGTCGGGTACGCGGCCACCGCGTCGCAGAGGCCCGCACGGGGGTCGTGCACCTTGAAGCCCGGCCCGGTGGCCGGCTTGTAGCCGGTCGACGCGACGAAGAGCCTGGCCATGTCGGGCGACCAGCTGGCGTCCTGTACGTAGAAGGGGTGGTTGGCACCACAGAACGCGTTGAAGTCCGGTGAGTACCACGGGTCCAGTGACGCCTGGCCGGCCGTCAGGTCGACCATGAACAGCTGTTGCCGGCTCTGGCCCGCAACTGACGTGAAGACGCCCATGGCGAGCAACTTCGACCGGTCCGGGCTGAGCGCGAAGTTGTAGACGTGCGTGGCAGTCGGCGCCGACGGCCTGCCGTTGGCGTCTGTGTACGAGTACGTGCCCGAGATCGAGAGGTTCAGGTAGCCGTCGTCCAGCCCCGTGCTGGGGCTGAGGCTCGCGAGATAGGGCCGGTTCGAACCGTTGATAGAGGTGAAGCGTCCACCGACGAGCAGCCGCCCGCGCGCCCGGACCAGTGTGTCGACCATCGCCGAGGCCCGATGCGCGAAGCTCGTGTTCACCGCGCCGGTAGTGGTGGACACTGCTGCCAGCTTCCGCGCCGTCGTCCCGTGCACCGCCGTGAACGTGCCGCCCAGATATGCGGTGTCGCAGTGGGGGGACAGGGCGATGGCGTTCACCCGCCCGTTGGCGTTGGGGTCCCAAGAGGTCACCGCCCCCGTGGTCGCGTTGAAACTGAAGACGTTGTTGCGCGCGTACACGGCCGTTCCGCGCTGGATGCTGGTGAACAGGCCCACCGCGTACATGGTGTTGCCGCACTGCAGGAGCTGTCTGACCTGCTCGACGCTGCCGTCGGTACCGCTGGTGGCGAGGTGTGGCATACCACTCGCGGCGGTCGGGCCGACCGGGGTGGTGGCCGCGGCGGCAGCCGGCGCCGCGAACCCCGCGACCAGGGCAGCGGCGACCCAGAGTGCCCAGCCGGTCCGCCGTCCTCCGGCACCGGTCAGGAGGCTTCTCCTACTGTCCGCTCGCTGTCCGGTGTGGCGTCGGTGCAGGGTCGTCCTGAAGCTGGCCATCGATGTCTCCCCCGAGTAGGGCCGGGGCGCCGAGTGCGAGGGGCTCCGCCGAGCCGATGTCGCCGACGAGCCGGCCGTTCGTCCTCCAGGCTCGCACACGGGATGCCCTGCCGACGCCTTGTCGGCCGTTTGTCCCTTTCGCGTCGCGGGGGACGCGGCCGCGAAGCCGGGCCCGACGACGGCCGGTACCGCTAGTCGCCGCCGCTCTCGGGGACATGGCTGTGGAGCTGGGGCAGGTGCCAGTCGCCTGGGACGTTGGCCACGATGGCCAGACCCATTCAGACGACCATCACCACGACCGTGATACAGCCGGCCGCCATGATGGCCGGCGTCGACAAGCGAGGCCACCCCAGCGGTGACGACTGCGCTGCTGCCCCTAGCACAGCAGGATCAGCGTCATGATGAACCACATGATGATGAGGGCGACAAGCGAATAGGGACCTCATCGGTGAGGTGGGTCACTCCTGGCGACCTGGTGGCGCCACCGACGACCCGGCATCGGCGGGGTGACGCCCCTGCCGGCCCCTCGCGTGGTGGCGCCGGCAGCGCTGCAGGCGCCACCGGGTCCACCCGGCGCGCTGCGGTCGCGCCGGACGCCCTTTACGCTTGCCGCACCAGCCGTCATGGGGACGGCCCGGAGGTGTCCTCAACGTTGAGCGCACGTCGCCAGGGAACTGGCCTCCGTGTCGATCACCACGACCGCCGCTCACCTCGCGGCCGTCACGAGAAGACAGGAAGGCACATATGAGCAAGACATCGATGCTTTTCGCCGGGGCGGTGGGATACCTCCTCGGCGCCCGGGCCGGCCGGGAGCGCTACGAGCAGATCGTCGAGCAGGCGCAGCGGATCTGGACCAACCCTGGTGTTCAGAAGGCCACTCGCAACGCCCAGGACCTCGCCCGCGAGAAGGCTCCGGTCGTCGGCGAGAAGCTCACCGGCGCCGCGAAGTCGGCGGCCAGCAGCGCGAGCAGCGCGGTGGGCGGGCGGAACGGGAGCTCGACCGGCAGCGACGGGGACACCCCAGGGGTCGCCACGCCGGGGATCCCCGAGCCGGAGGTCGTTCCGGTCACCGACCCGCTGGTCAACCCCGACGGGCCCATCGTCACCTGACAGCGGCGAGCTCAGCACGGTAACTGCGGCGACGGGGCGGTGACCTGCTCGATACGATTCACGTTCCGGTAGGCGTGTTCGCGCGCCGCTACCGCCGGTTCCGTCTCGAGGAGGTCACCGTGCCTGATGTCCAGGTCACCGTCGTCGGCGCCGGCGCAGCCGCTGAGCGGACGGTGGACGCGGGCACGCAGGCGTGGCAGCTCTTCGCCGACGACCCGGGCGTGATCGCCGCCCGGGTCGACGGCGATCTCAAGGACCTCTCCGTCGCGCTGACCGAGGGGGCGGAGGTGGAGCCGGTACGGATCGAGTCCAATGCCGGGCTCGGCATCCTTCGCCACTCGGCTGCGCACGTCCTCGCGCAGGCGGTACAGGACCTGTTCCCCGAGGCGCGACTGGGCATCGGTCCGCCGACGGCCGACGGCTTCTACTACGACTTCGACGTACCGGAGCCGTTCAAGCCTGACGACCTGACCCGCATCGAGTCGAGGATGCGCAAGATCATCAAGGACGGCCAGCGCTTCGCGCGACGGCCCGTGACCGATGACGAGGCTCGGGCGGAGCTGAGCCAGGAGCCGTACAAGCTGGAGCTCATCGGCCTCAAGGGCTCGAACGCCCAGGCCGACGCCGACGGTGCCGACGTCGAGGTCGGAGTGACCGAGCTTTCGATCTACGACAACATCGCCCGCGACGGCTCCGTCGCCTGGAAAGACCTCTGCCGCGGGCCACACCTCCCGACCACCCGCCGGATCCCGGCGTTCAAGCTGATGCGCACGGCGGCGGCGTACTGGAGAGGCAGCGAGAAGAACCCGCAGCTGCAGCGCATCTACGGCACCGCGTGGCCGAGCAAGGAGGCTCTCGACGCGTACCTCGTGCGCCTGGAGGAGGCTGCGCGCCGCGACCACCGGCGGCTGGGGGCAGACCTCGACCTGTTCAGCTTCCCGGACGAGATCGGGTCGGGCCTGGCGGTCTTCCATCCCAAAGGCGGGATGCTGCGCAAGGTGATGGAGGACTACTCCCGGCAGCAGCACGTCGCCGGCGGGTACGAGTTCGTCAACAGTCCGCACATCAGCAAGGGCGATCTGTTCGTCACCTCCGGCCACCTGGAGTGGTTCGCCGACGCCATGTACCCGCCGATGCACGTCGACGCCGACATCGCACCCGACGGCGAGGTGAGGAAGCCCGGGCAGGACTACTACCTCAAGCCGATGAACTGCCCCTTCCACTGCCTGATCTTCCGCTCCCGCGGACGCTCGTACCGCGAGCTGCCGCTGCGGCTGTTCGAGTTCGGGTCGGTCTACCGGTACGAGAAGTCCGGCACGATCCACGGGCTGACCCGAGTGCGCGGCATGACGCAGGACGACGCCCACATCTTCGTCGCGCCCGACCAGCTCGAGACGGAGCTGGCGTCGGTGCTGACCTTTGTGCTCGACCTGCTGCGCGACTACGGCCTCGACGACTTCTATCTCGAGCTGTCGACGAAGGACCCCGACAAGTACGTCGGATCCGACGAGATCTGGGACTCCGCGACCACCATCCTCGAGCGGGTTGCCAAGGGCTCCGGCCTCGAGCTGGTGGCCGATCCTGGCGGCGCCGCCTTCTACGGGCCGAAGATCTCGGTGCAGACCAGGGACGCCATCGGCCGGACCTGGCAGATCTCCACGGTGCAGCTCGACTTCAACGAGCCGGCCCTCTTCGAGCTCGAGTACACCGCTCCCGACGGGTCCCGGCAGCGCCCGATCATGATCCACCGAGCGCTCTTCGGGTCCATCGAGCGGTTCATCGGCGTGCTCACCGAGCACTACGCCGGGGCGTTCCCGCCCTGGCTGGCGCCGGTACAGGTCGTGGCCATCCCGATCGCGGAGCGTCATGACGACTACCTGTCCGGCCTGGCGTCCGAGCTTCGCGCGCGCGGGATCCGGGTCGAGGTCGACCGGTCCGACGACCGGATGCAGAAGAAGATCCGCAACGCCCAGCTGCAGAAGGTCCCGTTCATGGTGATCGCCGGCGACCGCGACGTCGAGGACGGGGCGGTCTCGTTCCGCTACCGCGACGGGCGGCAGGACAACGGCGTGCCGAGGGCCGACGCGGTCGCGCGCATCGCCGAGGCCGTGGAGCAACGGGTCCAGGTATGACCACGTACGAGCGGCAGACGGGCGCGGGGGAGTCGGACTCCTTCTACCGGCTGTGGACGCCGCATCGGATGGCCTACATCCAGGGGGCGAACAAGCCGGCGTCCGACGACGGCGAGTGCCCCTTCTGCACGATCCCGGCCCTCTCGGACTCCGACGGGCTGATCGTGCGCAGGGGAGCGGTGGCGTACGCGGTGCTGAACCTGTACCCGTACAACCCCGGCCACCTGATGGTCTGTCCGTACCGCCACGTCGCCGACTACACCGAGCTGACCGGTGACGAGACGGCCGAGGTCGCCGAGCTGACCGCCGGGGCGATGCGTGCGGTGCGAGCCGCCAGCGGCGCCGACGGGTTCAACATCGGCATGAACCAGGGGGCGGTCGCCGGTGCCGGGATCGCGGCCCACCTGCACCAGCACGTCGTGCCGCGGTGGAGCGGTGACACGAACTTCATGCCGGTCGTGGGCCGCACGAAGGTGCTCCCGCAGCTGCTGCGCGACACCCGGGATCTGCTCGCCTCCACGTGGGCTCCCGCCTGACGGCGATACCCCGAGCGCGGGGCGCGTGTCACATCAGGGCGGAGACCACGGCCGCCGCCAGCCTGCTCTCGCCCGGCGTGGTCGCGATCGCCTGGTTGGAGAACCCCGCGGTGGGCACGACCGCGATGGTGGCAGCCGTACCGTCGTGGAACACGAGCAGGTCACCGGCCCGGTCGAGGCGCGATCTCGCTGTGACGTGCGTGCCGGCCCCGCGCAGGTGGACGGTCTGGTAGTCGGCGGTCCGGGTCGCGGCACGGACCGCCGACACGCGGGCGGGGGAGGCGGCGATGCGCACCACGGCAACGCCCGGCTCGGACGCCCACGAGCAGACGACTGAGCCCCGGGGACCTTCGAGGCTGCTGAGCAGCGACGGCTGTGCGCCCACCGCCGCGGTCACCGCGGCGAGCGGTATCTGCGAGCACCGCGGCCCGGCGTCGGTCGACGCGAGCTGGGGGTTGCGGGGGAGCCGGACGACCGCTCGCCTCGCCAGCCGGACCTGCACGTCGCGGTCCAGCGGATGCAGGGGGTCGATCGTCCACCGGACGGTCACGATCGAGCCGTGGGCGAGGACGCGGACGTCCCGGTGGCCGTCCTCCGTGCGCAGGTACGCCGCCTGGCCGAGACGGCGTACGGTGAGCGGGTCCCCGCCGGCGGCATCACCGTACGCGGCGCTGAAGACCTCCTCGGAGACCGGGCCGATCGCGAGCACGACACTCAGCTCGGGTGCCTCGAACCGGCGACCGAGGTCGCACTGGAGGGTGGGGATCCGGGCCGCCTGGTACTCGAGGCTGACGGGCCGCAGCCGCCTGCCCGGCAGCCAGGCCTGGTCGTTGCCGGAGAGCAGGCCGCAGACGTCGACGGGGGTGGGCGCCCCCCGCGGGGGTTTCGGGGCCTGTGCCGCAGCCGTTCCGCTCCCCGCACCGTCGCAGCCGGCCGAGGCGGCCACGAGCAGCACCGCGGCGACCACGGCCAGGCCGCGTGCAACGCGACGCACTCTGGAACCGCGGCTCATGCCCCCGCTCTCACGAGGCGGCGGTCATCCGGGACGCGACGTGCGACGGCATGGTGTCGTAGCGGGAGAAGCTCCTGGAAAAGGTCCCGGTGCCATGGCTCAGGGAGCGCAGGTCGGTGGCGTACCGCACGAGCTCCAGCTGCGGCGCCTCCGCCCGGACCATGGTCCTCCCGGAGCCGACCGGCTCGGTGCCGAGTACGTGCGCGCGCCGCGTCGAGAGATCGCCCATCACCGCGCCCACGTAGTCGTCGTCGATCAGGACCTCGACCATGTCGATGGGCTCGAGCAGCTGGACGCCGCCGGATGCCGCCGCCTCACGCAGCGCCAGCGCGCCGGCGGTCTGGAACGCCATGTCGCTCGAGTCGACGCTGTGGGCCTTCCCGTCGTAGAGGGTCACGCGCAGGTCGACCACGGGGTAGCCGGCGGTGAGTCCCTTCTCCAGCTGGGCCCGGACACCCTTCTCGACGCTCGGGATGAACTGGCGCGGTACCGATCCGCCGACGACCTTGTCCACGAACTCGAAGCCGCTGCCCGGCGGGAGCGGCTCCACCTCGACCTCGCACACGGCGAACTGGCCGTGGCCTCCGCTCTGCTTGACGTGCCTACCCCGACCTTTGCGCGGCTCGGAGAACGTCTCGCGCAGCGGGACCCGGACGTCGACCTGGTCCACCCGGACGCCGTACCGGTTGCCGAGCCGGTCGAGCAGGACGTCGGAGTGGGCCTCTCCCAGGCACCACAGCACCAGCTGCAGCGTCTCCGGATGGTGCTCGACCGCTACCGTCGGGTCCTCGGCCGCCAGCCGCTGCAGAGCGGGTCCGAGCTTGTCCTCGTCCGCCTTCGCGTGCGCGACGAGGGCCACCGGCAGCAGCGGCTCCGGCATCGACCACGGCTCCATCACCAGCGGGTTGGACTTGTCGCTCAGGGTGTCACCGGTCTCGGCCCGCGAGAGCTTCGCCACGGCGCAGATGTCACCCGCGATCGCAGCATTGCTGGGCCGCTGCGTCTTTCCCAGCGGGGAGGACAGAGCCCCGATCCGCTCGTCCTCGTCATGGTCTTGGTGGGAGCCGTGATGCTCCACAGAGAAGTCGGAAAGATGGCCCGACACGTGCACCACCGCGTCGGGCCGAAGCGTGCCCGAGAAGACGCGCACCAGACTGATCCGGCCCACGTAGGGGTCCGAGGTCGTCTTGACCACCTCGGCCAGCAGGTCGCCGGTGGGGTCGCAGCTCAGCCCGGTCACCTTCTTCCCGGCTGTCGTGTAGACAGCGGGGAACGGGTGCTCCGGAGGCGGCGGGAACGCCGAGGTGATCACCTCCAGCAGCTCCTCGAGCCCGAGTCCACTGTGTGCACAGACCGGAATGACGGGGAAGAAGGACCCTCGCGCAACGGCGGTCTCGAGGTCGTCGACGAGCTGGCGGACGTCGATCTCCTCGCCCGACATGTACCGGTCCATCAGGCCCTCGTCCTCGGACTCCTCGATCAGGGCCTCGATCAGGGCTGGGCGGTACTCCTCGACCAGCAGCTGCTCGTCCTCGTCCGGTGAGCGCACGGCCCGTCCGGCAGCGGAGTCCGAGTAGTCGGACACGGTCTGCGACAGCAGGGCGACGAGGTCGTCGATGTCGGCGCCCGTGCGCGCCTCGGGCACGTAGAGAGGCACGACGCTGTCGCCGAACACGTCGCGTGCCTGGGCCAGCGCCGAGTCGTAGTCGGCGCGCGGATGGTTCAGCTTGCTGATCACCACGCAGCGCGGCATGCCGACCGACTCGCACTCCAGCCACAGCGCGCGGGTCGCGCCGTCGACACCGTCGGAGGCCGAGATCACGAACAGCGCACAGTCGGCGGCCCGCAACCCTGCTCGCAGCTCTCCCACGAAGTCGGCGTACCCGGGGGTGTCGAGGAGGTTGATCTTCACACCGTCGAGCACGAACGGGGCGAGGCTGAGACCGACGGAGCGCTGCTGCCGGATCTCCGCCTCGTCGTAGTCACTCACCGTCGTGCCGTCCTCGACCCGGCCGGCGCGGTTGATGACGCCTGTCGCAGCCAGCAGTGACTCGACCAGGGTGGTCTTCCCCGACCCCGACGGACCGACCAGGACGACGTTGCGGATCGCGGCCGGGCTGTCGGGGAGGTACGCCGCGGCGTCCGCAGCCCCCGCCCCACCAAGTCTTCCTGCCATGCTCTGTCTCCTTCGACCGGGAATGGGTGTGTCGGCGAATGCTCATACCTTTCCCCTCCTGCGCCCGGCGCACAAGCAGAGTCCCCACGGGGTGCTCCGGGTAGCATCGACGCAGATTTCGCCTCCTCCCCTCAGGAAGTCAGCGCTGCTCCATGCTCGAGCGTTTCCGCCAGTTCTGGACCAACATCTTCAAGCCGGTGGCACACCTGTTGATCCGGCTCGGGGTGTCTCCGGACGCCGTCACCATCGTCGGGACGCTCGGGGTGGTGATCGGAGCCCTCGGCTTCTTCCCGCGCGGCCAACTGCTGCTCGGAGACGTCATCATCACCGCTTTCGTCTTCTCGGACATGATCGACGGGTACATGGCACGCACGCTCGGCACGTCGTCGAAGTGGGGCTCGTTCCTCGACTCGACGCTCGACCGCCTCGGGGACGCAGCCATCTTCGCCGGGCTGGCGTGCTGGCTCTTCGGAGGTGGCGACGACCGGCTGCTGGCATACGTCGCCCTCTGGGGCCTCGTGATGGGCTCGGTCACGTCGTACACCCGGGCCAAGGCCGAGAGCCTCGGCATGCAGGCAAGGGGCGGGATCGCCGAGCGCTCGGACCGCCTGGTGGCGGTCCTCGTCATGACCGGCCTTTCGGACATCTTCAACGCGCCGATCCTGCTGACTCTGGTGCTCTGGGTCGTGGCGGTGGCCAGCACGGTCACGGTCCTCCAACGGGTGTGGCTCGTCCGCCAACAGGCACTCGCCGATCCGGCGCTGCCCTCTTGACCCCCTCGCCGCCTCGCGAGCGGCTGGTGGACCATGCGTTCAGGGTGGCATGGGCGATCACGCGGCACGTCCCGGAGCCGGCCGCTGCTCGAGTGCTCGAGGGCGTCGCGGACCGGGTGTGGCGGCAGCGGGGTCGGGGCGTCGCCCAGCTGGAGGCGAACCTGCGCCGGGCTGCCCCCGAGCTGGGTCCGGCAGAGCTCCGCGAGCTCTCCCAGCAGGCTCTCCGGTCGTACTTCCGGTACTGGCGAGAGGTCTTCACGCTTCCGGCGTGGTCGGCGGCCCGGACGGTCCACTCGGTCGTCACCACCGGTGAGGCGGCGCTCAGGGGGGGCTTCGAGGCCGGAGGAGGCGCGATCATCGCGTTGCCGCACATGGCCAACTGGGATCATGCCGGTGCCTGGGCGAGCCTGACGGGGATGCCGGTCTCGACCGTCGCCGAGCGGCTGCGGCCGGAGTCCCTCTTCGACCGTTTCGTCGAGTACCGCGAGCGGCTGGGGATGCAGGTGATCGCCTTGAGCGGCGCCGGCAACCCGCTTGTGGCCCTCAGGGCGGCACTGCGGGCCGGCCGGCTCGTCTGCCTGCTCGCCGACCGGGACCTCACCGGCAACGGGGTCGACGTCGACCTGCTGGGTGAGCCGGCGCGGCTCCCAGGCGGCCCGGCGGCGCTCGCCCGGATGACGGGCGCACCCCTGGTAGCGCTCACGCTGACCTTTCGCGGCCCGCTCCTGCAGCTCGACTTCAGCGAGGTGATCGCGTCACGGCGCGGCCGGGCCGGCCTCGCCGCCATGACGCAGGACGTCGCCGACTGGTTCGGCACCGGTATCCGCCGGTCGCCGGCGGACTGGCACATGCTGCAGCCCGTCTTCTGCTCCGACGTCGAGTCCGCATCTCGATGAGGATCGGCCTGGTGTGCCCGTACTCCCTCGACGTCCCGGGTGGAGTGCAGAACCACGTGCTGGGGCTCGCGGCCGTACTGCAGGCGCGCGGACACGAGGTGTCGGTGCTCGCCCCCGCGGAGCAGGCGAGCGGCCTGCCTCGCTACGTCGAGACGGTGCGGGGCGTCGTACCGGTCCCTTTCAACGGGGCCGTGGCGCGACTGGCCTTCGGCCCCCGGGTCGCCGCCCGCACCCGCCGGTGGCTGAGGGACGGCGACTTCGACGTCGTGCACATCCACGACCCCGCCACGCCGAGCCTGTCGCTGCTGGCGCTGTGGGCGAGCGAGACCACGGTGGTCGCCACCTTCCACGCCGCCAGCTCGCACTCCCGCACCATGTCGCTGACCGCGGCCCTCCTGAGGACGTCCATGGAGAAGATCGCCGCCCGGGTGGCGGTGTCGCAGACCGCCCGGAGCAGCGGCGTCCAGCACCGCGGTGCCGAGCCGTTCGTCATCCCCAACGGCATCTTCTGCGACGAGTTCCACCACCCTCTGCCCGTCCATCGGGACGGGCACCAGGGCCCGACTCTCGCCTTCCTCGGCCGGACCGGTGAGACACGCAAGGGCGTGTCCGTGGTGCTCGACGCCTTCGCCGACGTCGTCGTGACGCATCCCGATGCCAGGCTGCTTGTCGCCGGTCCGCAGACTCGACCCGTCGCCGTCCCTGCCGGCGTCCGCGACCGGGTCCGCTTCCTCGGACTGCTGAGCGATGCCGAGCGGGCGGACCTGCTGGCGTCGGCCACCGTCTTCGTCGCACCGCAGCTCGGCGGTGAGAGCTTCGGCGTCGTCCTCGTCGAGGCGATGGCCTCGGGCGCGGCCGTGGTCGCCAGCGACATCCCGGCGTTCCGGAGCCTGCTCGACGATGGCCGGCTCGGCGCCTTGTTCACCCCGGGTGACCCGGCTGCTGCGGCTCGCGCCATCACCGGACTCCTCGACGACGGTCCCCGCCGGGAGCGGCTGAGGGAGGCCGCCGCGCGCGAGGTCCACCGCTACGACTGGTCGGTGCTCGCGCCCGAGATCGAGGCCGTGTACGAGCAAGTGGTCCGTACCGGTGCCGCGAGCCCGGCCTCCTGACCGGTGCCTCGCCGCTGACACGGGGTCGCGCGTTCGCCGGTGTGCGGGAGAAGCGGAACGGTAGGATCGCGACCACTACCCGGGGGAGGGTCGGACCATGGCCCAGCATTGAAGTCGAGGGCGGCACCGACGGTCGCGAGCGGGCTTCTCAGCCGAACGCTCGACATCGCCGCGGTTCCCGGCCCAGCTGCAGATGGAATGCCGTCAGGCGGCATCGTGACCCCCCTGCGCCCGGTCGTCCTCCAGGCGTCCGAGCTCACCATCCGAACGTTGGCCTGGCGCTTCGAGGAGGTCCTCCGCCTCGGTGACGGCACCGAGGCGGAGACGGTCGTCGACGACGCGCTGGCCGGTGGTCTGGCGCCGGAGGCGGTCCAGTCGCTCGTGATCGCACCGGCCATGGTCAGGATCGGCGAGCTGTGGGAGTCGCGGCAGCTAGGAGTGGCCGACGAGCACCTCGCCACGTCGATCAGCTCGCACGCCATGATCCACCTGTTCGCGAAGATGAGTGTGCGACGCACGCGCGACCGGTCCCGCGAGACGATCCTGCTGGCGGCTGTGGAGGGGCAGCACCACGTGCTGGGGCTGCGGATGGTCGCCGACGTCCTCGAAAGCGCCGGGTACGTCGTCTTCTACCTCGGCCCTGACGTCCCCGTCCCCAGCCTGCGTGACTTCGCCCGCCTGCACCGGCCGGCCGTCGTGGGGCTCACGGTCGGGATCGCTGCGGACGTGAGCCGGGTAGCGGACTCCCTCGGAGCGCTCAACGAGGTCTCGGGTGACATCCGCATCATGCTCGGAGGCCGGTCCGTGCCGAAGTCGCTGAAGGCCGCGTACCGATACGTCCCGAGCAGCATGGAGGTCGTCGCGGCGATGGAGCAGCTGATCTCCGGTCCGCCCCAGCGGCTCGCCCCCGCCGTCCTCACGCTGAGCTCCGGCGGCGGCTTCGCGCCGCAGCCGCATGATCCGGCGGGGAGGACCGGCAGCGTGGCGGAGCGGATGGCGAGGGCCGGCGAGCTCTCGATCGAGCTCGCCCGCACGCACTTCCGGCGCTCCGAGGCGTACCGGGAGCTGGCGTTCCGCGACCCGCTGACCGACCTGGCCAACCGACGAGCCTTCGAGGACGAGCTCGCCTCCGTCACCTCCAGGCAGGACGCTACCGCGGCTGTCCTCATGATCGACGTCGACGAGTTCAAGGCCGTCAACGACGAGCGGGGCCACCACGAGGGGGACCTGCTGCTGCGGGCGATCGCCCATGCCATCACCACCACCGTCCGGCCGGGCGATGTCGCTGCCCGCGTGGGCGGCGACGAGTTCGCGGTCCTGCTCCCAGAGACGACCGTCTCCGAGGCCTGCGTCATCGGCGAGCGCATCCGCGCTGCTGTCGCCGACAGCGAGGTGCTGCCCGTCAGCCTGAGCGTCGGGGTCGCCCCGCTGTCCCAGGACTCGCGCATCGCGCTGCTCGCAGCCGACACAGCCCTGTACAAGGCGAAAGCGTCCGGAAGGGATCGCGTCGTCGCAGCGGCGGACCTGACCGTTCCCTGACCACGGAGGAGAACAGAGATGTATGTATCCATGTCCCGGCTCGCCATCCCCGCCGAACGCGCTCCCGAGCTCGTCGCGGCGTTCAAGAACCGCGCCCGCCTGGCCGACTCTGCCGCGGGGTTCATCGACCTGCAGGTCTGGCAGTCCGACCGGGACGCCGGCGAGGTCGTGATGGTCAGCCGCTGGTCGGACCGGGCCGCCTTCACGGCCTACATGAAGAGTGCCGACCACAAGACGTCGCACCGCCGGATCGACCCCGGCCTCAAAGCCGACATCAGCCTGCGCAAGCTCGAGCACATGCATACCTACGAGGTGGTGGCCCAATGACCGGCCCACGGGAGCCGGGCGGCGCAGCGCCTCCGGCCGCTGTCTACGTCGACGGCACGGCCATCCCCCTCGCGCCGGTCGCCGACCTGATCTGTTCGCGCTACCGGGTCGAGTTCCCCGACGAGCGTGCCCGGTACGGCGACGCGGGCGAGGCGTGGTGCCGCCACGACAACCAGTGGCTGCTGTCCTGGGCCGTCAACGACGTCCTCGGCGCCACCGATCTCTGCGAGCAGGTGCAGTGGCTCGCCCGCGTGCTGCACGCACGCGACTTCCCCGTCGACAGGCTTGCTCGTGACCTCGAGATCGCGGCCGAGGTCGTGGTGAGCGGGGCGCTCGGCTACGTCAGCAAGTCGGCCGCCGCACGGCTCCTGCAGGCCGCGAAGACGGTCACGGAGCTCCATCTGGCTGCCGATTCGTCTCCCGCTCGGGGCAGCTGACGTCGCCTCGCCCCGGACGCCGTACGGGCCGGTACCAGACGGCGTCCGGGTTTGGCCTCGCGGGGCCTTTACGCCGTACGATGGAGTCGATTCGATCCGACCGTTCTTCTATGTAAGGCCCATCGTGACTGAGGTAGCGCAGACCGCACACTCCGACTCCGCGACCGGTACCGCCCGCGTCAAGCGCGGTATGGCCGAGATGCTCAAAGGTGGCGTCATCATGGACGTCGTCACCGTCGAGCAGGCCAAGATCGCCGAGGATGCCGGCGCGGTGGCCGTGATGGCTCTGGAGCGCGTACCGGCCGACATCCGGGCGCAGGGGGGCGTGTCCCGGATGAGCGACCCCGACATGATCGACGGCATCATCTCGGCCGTGTCGATCCCGGTCATGGCCAAGGCGCGGATCGGTCACTTCGTCGAGGCTCAGGTGCTGCAGAGCCTCGGCGTCGACTACGTCGACGAGTCCGAGGTCCTCACGCCCGCCGACTACGCCAACCACATCGACAAGTGGCAGTTCACCGTCCCCTTCGTCTGCGGTGCGACCAACCTCGGCGAGGCCCTCCGGCGGCTGACCGAGGGCGCGGCCATGATCCGGTCGAAGGGTGAGGCGGGCACCGGCGACGTCTCCAACGCGACCACCCACATGCGCCAGATCCGCGGTGAGCTGCGCCGGCTGCAGTCGATGAGCGAGGACGAGCTGTACGTCGCCGCCAAGGAGCTGCAGGCGCCGTACGAGCTGGTCCGAGAGGTGGCGGAGGCCGGCAAGCTGCCCGTCGTCCTGTTCACCGCCGGCGGCATCGCCACGCCGGCCGACGCGGCCATGATGATGCAGCTCGGCGCCGAGGGGGTCTTCGTCGGCTCGGGGATCTTCAAGTCGGGCAACCCGGCCCAGCGGGCGGCGGCGATCGTCAAGGCCACCACCTTCTACGACGACCCCGATGTCATCGCGAAGGTCTCCCGCGGGCTCGGCGAGGCCATGGTCGGCATCAATGTCGACGACATCCCGCAGCCGCATCGGCTGGCCGAGCGAGGCTGGTAGCGCCGGTGGCCATCGGCAGTCCCGACAAGGCTGCTCGGCGAGAACAACTGCGTACCTATGCCACGGTCCAGGTGTGGTCCGGCTTCCGTCTCCGCGGCGAGATCCATACCGAGGTGTACGACGCCGTCCTCGACGAGGTGAAGGACTGCGAGACGGCCCGCCGGCTCACGGACGAGCTCGTCGGCGATGCCCAGAGGTCGTTGGAGGTCGCGGCCCGGAGCTGGCCCGAGGTGACTGCCTACGACCGCCTGCAGGCCGCCTTCGCCGAGGCCGAGGCGGCCGACATCGTGGTGCTGCAGGCCTGCGAGGACCACTGGTCGGCCAACGAGCTGCTGCAGCAGCGGTCGCGCGAGGGCCGCACGCCGTGGGGGATCGCCTACTTCACGCTCTCCGACGTCTGGCACGCCATCGAGCACGACATGCTCGAGGTGAACCTCTGGCACGGCTCGAGCGCCAACGTCGCCGAGGGGGACGACCTGCTCGAGTTCATGCTCAGGACGCTGGCTGAGCACGGTATCTCGGCGGCGTTCGACGAGGGGCGGATCGAGGTCAGCGTGGCCTGGCAGCGCCGCCCCGCAAAGACCCCCGACGAGGCGACGCAGAGCCGGGTCTGACGGCGCCTCCTAGCATGGGAGGCGTGACAGACCAGCCGACGATAGGTGTCCTGGCCCTGCAGGGCGACGTCCGAGAGCACCTGAGGATGCTCGAGGCGGCCGGCGCCGTCGCCGTACCGGTCCGGCGGGCGAGCGAGCTCGCCGCCGTCGACGCGATCGTCATCCCTGGCGGTGAGTCGACCACGATGTACAAGCTGGCCAACATCTTCGAGCTCTTCGAGCCGCTGCAGAGGCGGATCGCGTCCGGGCTGCCGGCGCTCGGTACCTGCGCGGGGATGATCATGCTGGCCGACACCATCGAGGGCGGCATCGAGGGCCAGCAGACGCTCGGCGGCCTCGACGTCGTCGTACGCCGCAACGCTTTCGGTCGCCAGGTCGACTCGTTCGAGACCGACGTCGACTTCACGCCGTTCGACCGGCCCTTCCATGCGCTGTTCATCCGCGCGCCGTGGGTCGAGAAGGTGGGCGCCACCGTCGAGATCCTCGCGACCGTCGCTGCCGGCCCCGCCGTGGGTAGGATCGTCGCGGTGCGCCAGGGCTCGGTCATGGCCACGTCATTCCATCCCGAGATCACCCAGGACGACCGGGTGCACCGCTACTTCGTCGACCTGGTCCGCAGCAGCTAGGAGCGCATCGCATGTCCGGCCACTCCAAATGGGCCACCACGAAGCACAAGAAGGCCGTCGTCGACGCCCGCCGGGGAAAGCTCTTCGCCAAGCTGATCAAGAACATCGAGGTCGCCGCCCGCAGCGGTGGCGGCGACCCGGCCGGCAACCCGACCCTGTACGACGCCATCCAGAAGGCGAAGAAGTCGTCGGTGCCCAACGACAACATCGAGCGTGCCGTCAAGCGCAGGCTCGGGTCTGGAGAGCGGCGGAGCCGACTACCAGACGATCATGTACGAGGGCTATGCGCCGGGTGGGGTCGCGCTGCTGATCGAGTGCCTGACCGACAACCGCAACCGGGCCGCCGGCGACGTGCGTACCGCGATGACCCGCAACGGCGGCTCGATGGCCGACGCCGGGTCCGTCTCGTACATGTTCACCCGCAAGGGTGTCGTGATCGTGCCCAAGAGCCAGGAGGACAGCTCCGTCGGCGAGGATGACGTCCTCGGCGCGGTTCTCGACGCCGGCGCCGAGGAGGTCAACGACATCGGTGAGGCGTACGAGGTGATCTCCGAGCCGACCGACCTGGTCGCGGTGCGTACCGCGCTGCAGGACGGCGGGCTCGACTACGAGTCTGCGGAGGCGTCGTTCGTGCCGAGCATGACCGTCGGCGTGGACAAGTCCGGGGCTACCCGGATCTTCCGCCTCATCGAGGCGCTCGAGGACTCCGACGACGTCCAGAACGTCTTCGGCAACTTCGACGTCCCCGACGAGGTGCTCGCCGAGCTCGACTGACCGCCGCTCCGGGCTCCCGACCCATCCCAGCGCGATCAAACCTCCCGGCCGAGACGTCAGCCACGGCCGGGCTTTGCGGCGTGTCGGACACCCATTGACGTCTCGGCGGGGAAGAGCGGGCGCGCAGACATCCCAGGGTAGGAAAATGGAGCGCCTCGCGCGTGAGCGATCGGCACGGTGAGGGCGCGTCGCTGCGGCCGGATGTCCGCGCCACGCGTTACGGTGAGGCAGTCGAACAGGTGTTCGTGCGGCTCGCCAACGGCGAGCCACTGGGCAACTCTGGAGGAGCTTGCGTGCGGGTGCTCGGAGTCGACCCGGGGCTGACCCGCTGTGGCCTCGGCGTGGTGGAGGGTACGCCCGGGCGCCCCCTCCGGGCGCTGGCCGTCGACGTCATCCGCACTCCCGCCTCGGCGAGCATCGGCGAGCGGTTGCTCCGCATCACCACGACCCTCGAGGACTGGATCGAGACCTACACGCCCGACGCCGTCGCCGTCGAGCGCGTCTTCGCCCAGCACAACGTCCGTACCGTGATGGGCACCGCTCAGGTGTCCGCCGTGGCGATCGTCGCAGCCGCCCGGCGTGGCATTCCGGTCGCGCTGCACACGCCGAGTGAGGTCAAGGCTGCGGTGTCGGGCAGCGGCCGCGCCGACAAGGCGCAGGTGACGTCGATGGTCGTCCGCCTGCTCGCGCTGACGGAGCGTCCGACCCCCGCCGACGCTGCCGACGCCCTCGCCCTGGCGATCTGTCATATCTGGCGGGGAGTGGCGGTGGCCCGCCTCGACGAGGCGCTCGCACGCTCGCGGGTGCCCGCCGCCGGGAGCCCGCGCTCCGCCCGTTCCGGTCAGGAGGCGGTGTCGTGATCGCCTTCGTGCGCGGTGCGGTGAGCGCGGTGTTCATCGACTCGGCGGTGGTCGACGTCGGTGGGGTGGGGGTGCTGGTGATGTGTACTCCGTCGACTCTCGCCGGTCTTCGCCTTGGCGAGCAGGTCACCCTCGCCACGGCGATGGTCGTCCGCGAGGACTCCCTCACGTTGTTCGGCTTCGCCGACTACGACGAGCGGGCCCTCTTCGAACTGCTGCAGACCGCGAGCGGGGTCGGTCCGAAGCTGGCCCAGGCGATGCTGGCGGTGCACGGCCCCGACGAGCTGCGGCGCGCCGTCATGAGCGAGGACCTGACGGCGCTGTGCAAGGTTCCCGGCATCGGGCGGAAGGGGGCGCAGCGGGTCGTGCTGGAGCTCAAGGACCGCATCGGCGCCCCGCGCGGCGCGTCCGTCGCCGGCAGGTCGGCCTCGCCGGAGGGCGGCGAGGGCTGGCGGGGAGCCGTACGTTCGGGCCTGCTCGGGCTCGGCTGGTCCACCCGCGAGGCCGAGCAGGCACTCGACGCGATCGCGCCCATGGCCGACGAGGCCACGTCCGACGGCGGCCAGGCGCCGGTCGCCGAGCTGCTCCGTGCCGCGCTGCAGTCGCTGTCGAGAGCCTGAGATGACGACCGACGACCGAGGCGCCCCCTCCCTCGTACAGGCCGAGGCCGACGGCGACGAGCGCGCGGTCGAGGCCGCGCTGCGGCCGCGCTCCCTCGACGAGGTCATCGGGCAGGAGCGCGTACGCGAGCAGCTCGGGCTCGTCCTCGAGGCCGCCCGCGGCCGTGGCCGGGCGCCCGACCACGTCCTGCTCTCGGGACCCCCCGGGCTCGGCAAGACGACGATGGCGATGATCATCGCCGCGGAGATGAGCACGCCGCTGCGGGTGACCAGCGGGCCGGCGATCCAGCATGCGGGCGACCTGGCGGCGATCCTCTCGGGGCTCAACGAGGGCGACGTGCTGTTCCTCGACGAGATCCACCGGATGTCGCGCCCGGCCGAGGAGATGCTCTACCTCGCCATGGAGGACTTCCGCGTCGACGTGGTGGTCGGCAAGGGGCCTGGGGCGACCGCCATCGGCCTCGAGATCCCGCCGTTCACGCTGGTCGGCGCTACCACGCGGGCCGGCCTGCTGCCGGGGCCGCTGCGCGACCGGTTCGGCTTCACCGGCCACCTCGAGTTCTACGAGACGGCCGACCTCCAGCGCATCATCGACCGCTCGGCCCGCTTGCTCGACGTGCAGATCGACAGCGCCGGCGCCCACGAGATCGCGTCGCGCTCGCGTGGTACCCCACGTATCGCCAACCGGCTTCTCCGGCGGGTACGCGACTTCGCCCAGGTACGCGCCGACGGCATCGTCACCGAGCCCCTCGCCCACGCCGCCCTCGCGCTCTTCGAGGTCGACGAGATGGGACTCGACCGGCTCGACCGTTCGGTCCTGGACGCCCTGTGCCGGCGGTTCGGGGGCGGCCCCGTCGGTCTCGGAACCCTCGCGGTCGCCGTGGGAGAGGAGCGGGAGACGGTCGAGGAGATGGCCGAGCCGTTCCTCGTGCGCGCGGGTTACCTCGCCCGGACCCCTCGCGGGCGGATCGCCACGCCGGCCGCCTGGCGGCACCTCGGCCTGGCCATCCCGGCGGGTGCGGCCTTCCCCGACCAGGCGCTGTTGTTCGAGGAGGGCTGAGCGTCTCGACCGACATCGGTGTCGGTACGGCCGGCAGCCGCCGCGTCACAGGTAGACTCCGCATTTGGCCGTCTTTGGGGGCGGCGCTCATGATGTGAACGTTGAATCGGCTTCTCGTGAAGTGCGATCGAGGTCGAGTCGAGGAGTCTTCGTGCAAGGTGCTGCGCAGCTGCTGCCGGTCGTGGTGATCCTGATCCTCGCGTACCTGCTGATGGTCCGGTTGCCCCGCAAACGTGCCCGCGAGGTGGCGCGGCTCCAGGCTGCGCTGTCGGTCGGCGACCAGGTCATGCTCACCAGCGGGATCTTCGCCCGCGTGCGGGCCATCGTCGACGAGAAGGTCGACGTCGAGATCGCCCCGGAGGTGGTCGTGACCGTGCACCAGGGCGCCATCGGCCAGATCGTGCGCGACCGGTCGGCCGACGACGACGACGTCGATGTCGATGTCGAACCGCTGTCGCCCGACGCCGGCCATGCACCGTCCGAGAGCGACTCCGGCGCCACTGTGTACGACGCCGACGGCGCTGGTCCCGCAGACGGCGAGCCCGGCCGGCGAGGGGTCTGACGTGGCGACTCGCACCTCTCGGCCGGGTCGTACGCTGCTGATCTTCGGGCTCGTGATCCTGGCGATGTACGCCGGGGCAGCAGCAATCGGCAACTGGAAGCCGAAGCTCGGCCTCGACCTGCAAGGTGGGCAGCGCATCGTGCTGCAGGCCGCCGGGGCCGGCGGCGCCACGGTCGCAAAGGACAAGCTCAACGAAGCCGCCGACATCATCTCGGCCCGCGTCAACGGTGCGGGCGTCGCCGAGTCCAACGTCAGCACGCAGGGCAGCAACATCATCGTCGTGGAGATACCCGGCAAGCCCGACGAGCAGCTGCTGCGCTCCGTGCAGGCCACCGCACAGCTGAGGTTCCGGCTCGTCGCCGAGCAGATCGGACCCCAGACCCCGGCACCGAGCTCCACGACTGGTCCGTCCGGATCGACGGCGCCACCGAGCTCGGGTGCGACCACCGCGCCACCGAGCTCCGGGAGCACCACCCCGACCAGCGGGGCCGGCGGCACGTCGTCTTCGGGCGGCCCGGCCAGCCAGGGTGCCCCTGGCACCTCGTCGTCGGGGAGTGGGTCGAACTCCAACCGGGGCGCGGCGCCGTGGCTTCTCAAGGACGGCTCCGGCAACGGCAGCAGCGGTGCGACGACCGCGCCCCCGCCAGCGGCGTCCAGCCCGGCGACGGGTGCGTCGGGCTCGGGCTCGGGCGCCTCAGCGCCGGCGACCGGCGGGCCTCCGCCCGCGCTCGTCCCGCCCGAGCTGGAGAACATCCCCGACCCGTACGCCTGGGTCGCCCAGTTCAAGGGCTCCGGCACGTCGGCGCCGACCATCTGGCTGGAGCGGCTGGCGTCCTTCGACTGCAAGCCCGACGGGCACTCACCCGGTCAGGTCGATCTGCCGAGCCAACCCCTCCTCGCCTGTGACGACCAGGGCAACCGGTACCTGCTGGGGCCGTCGATGCTCGACGGCACCTCGGTGACCGATGCCAGCGCGCAGATCCCCCAGGGCCAGATCGACTTCGCGGTCAACGTCAATTTCAACGGAGCTGGAGGCAAGAAGTTCGGCGAGATCACCTCCCGGATCGCCAAGAGCAGCTCCGACACCCAGCTCGCCGGCAGCCAGCTGGCCATCGTCCTCGACGGAGTGGTCCTGTCCGCTCCCGTCAACGACGGACCAATTTTCGGCGGCTCGGCGGAGATCACCGGGAGCTCCTCCAACCCGTTCACGCAGGAGACGGCCCAGAGCTTGGCCAACTCGCTCAAGTACGGCGCCCTCCCGCTCAGCTTCACGATCGCACAGTCGAGCGTCGAAGGCCCCGAGCTCGCCAGCAACCAGCTCGACGCGGGGATCCTCGCGGGCATCGTGGGCCTGCTCCTGGTGGTCTGCTACTGCCTGCTCTACTACCGGGGTCTGGGCCTCGTGGTCATCGCGTCGCTGGTCATCGCCGGCATGATCACCTACGCCAGCGTGCTCTTACTTGGCCACGCGTACGGCTTCACCTTGACGCTGCCGGGTATCGCCGGCCTCATCGTCGCGGTCGGCATCACCGCCGACTCGTTCATCGTGTACTTCGAACGATTACGTGACGAGGTTCGCGACGGCCGTACGCTCCGGACGTCCGTCGAGACAGGCTGGGTGCGTGCCCGGTCGACGATCCTGGCGGCCGACGCCGTGTCCATGCTGGCCGCGCTGGTGCTGTTCATCTTCGCTATCGGCGTGGTGAAGGGCTTCGCCTTCGCGCTGGGCCTCACCACGTTCATCGACGTGTTCGTGGTCTTCTTCTTCACCAAGCCGGTCGTGACTCTGCTGTCCCGGACCAGGTTCTACGGCCAGGGACACAAGTGGTCCGGCCTCGACCGCCAGCACCTCGGCATGCCCCCACTCACCCGTACCGCTCGCACCGTCCGAGGAGAGGTCTGATGTCCAAGCTCGGAGACATCGGCGCGCGGCTCTACCGGGGCGACGTCTCGGTCGACTTCGTCGGCCGCCGCAAGACGTGGTACCTGGTCTCGCTCGCCATTGTGCTGGTCGCCCTCGCCGGGCTGCTGCTGCGCGGGCTGAACTACGGCATCGAGTTCAAGGGCGGTGAGGAGTTCAACGCCCAGATCGCCAACCCGGCGGCCAACATCCAGAAGGTCACGAATGCGGTCACCGGCACCCGCATCGAGGCTGCCCTCAACCCCACCGTGATCGCGTCGGGCACCAAGGCGATCCGCGTCGACACCAAGACGCTCTCCCTGGACCAGGCCGCGGTCATCGAGCGAGCGATCCGCGCCACCGGTGCTACCGAGGTCAACTCCACCACGATCGGCCCCACCTGGGGCGCCTCCATCGCCAACCGCGCCCTGACGGGCCTCGTCGTCTTCCTCGTGCTCGTCGTGCTGTTCATCTGGGCGTACTTCCGCGAGTGGCGCATGTCCGTGGCGGCCATCGTCGCCCTCGCCCACGACCTGATCATCACGATCGGCGTGTACGCGCTCACGGGGTTCGAGGTCACCCCGGCCACCGTCACCGGCCTGCTGACCATCCTGGGGTACTCCCTCTACGACACCGTCGTCGTGTTCGACAAGGTGCGCGAGAACACCCGCGGCATCACCACGTCAACCCGGCGTACCTACGCCGAGAGTGCGAACCTCGCCGTCAACCAGACGCTGGTGCGGTCCATCAACACGTCGCTGGCGGCCCTGCTGCCGGTCGGTGCGATCTTGTACGTCGGCACCTTCCAGCTCGGCTCCGGGCCGCTGAAGGACCTCGCCCTGGCGCTCTTCGTCGGGATGGCGTCCGGCGCGTACTCGTCGATCTTCATCGCCACGCCGCTGCTGGCGCAGCTCAAGATGCGCGAGCCCGCCATGGTCGTACAGGCCCGCCGGGTCGCGGCCCGGCGCGCGGGCGCGGCCAAGCAGGCTCCGGGCGCCGGCGAGACGGGCGCCCGGTCCAAGCCGGCGCCGACGGCGGCCGCTGCCGTGGTGGGCGCCGGCTCTTCGGTGGCCGCCGCGCGCGACAGCGACCTCGACGACGAGCCCGCGCCCGACCCCGACCCGGCGCCGGCGCCGGCGCGGCCCGCCCGCCCGGCCAGGCAGGCCCGCACGCCCGTCGCCCGGCCGATGAACAGCGCGGCGGCCAAGCGGGCGCAGCCGCAGCGCAAGACCCGGTCCAAGCGCGGCAAGGGTCGATGACCTCTTCCCGACGTGACCTCGACGCCCTGCTCTCGAGGCTGGTGCGCGACGTGCCGGACTTCCCCGAGCCCGGCGTGCTCTTCAAGGACATCTGCCCGCTGCTCGCCGACGCCGATGGCTTCGCCGCGGTCGTCGCGGCGCTGGCGGCGGTCGGGCGCGGCGACGACGGCGCCGTCCGGGTCGACAAGGTGGCGGGTGTCGAGGCGCGAGGCTTCATTCTGGCGGCGCCCGTCGCGCTCGCCCTCGGAGTCGGCCTCGTGCCGGTACGCAAGGCGGGCAAGCTACCGGGGCCGACCAACCCCGAGTCCTACGCGCTGGAGTACGGCGAGGCGACCCTGGAGGTCCAGCAGGACGCCTTCCGGCCCGGCGACCGGGTGCTCGTCGTGGACGACGTACTCGCCACCGGAGGGACCCTGCGGGCCACCTCCGCACTGGTAGAGCGCGGCGGCGCACAGGTGGTAGCCGTGGCCGTACTGATCGAGCTCGCATCCCTGTCCGGACGTGAGGCCCTGGCAGGTACCCGCCTCGAGTCGCTGCTGACCGTCTGAGGGGCCTGCGGTCAGGTCCGGCTGTCTGCCGTGTACGGCCGTCTCCTGCGCCTAGACTGGGGGTCCGCGTCTGCGGTGAGGAGTGCTGCGTGCCCGACGAGGTTCTCGCCCCGGTCGTCGAGGAGACGGCCGCCACCGAGGGCTCGACCGCGCCCGCACGCATCCGCACCCGGCTCGCTCGCATCGGGGCCAGGGCGTCGGCCGACCCGGTGCTCGAGCCGCTGTTCCGTACTCTGCGCGAGACCCACCCCAAGGCCGACCTGACCTCCGTGGAGCGCGCCTACAAGATCGCCGAGCACCACCACCGTGGCCAGAAGCGGCTGAGCGGCGACCTGTACATCACGCATCCCCTCGCGGTCGCGTCGATCCTGGCCGAGCTCGGCATGACGCCGCCCACCTTGTGCGCGGCGCTGCTCCACGACACGGTCGAGGACACCTCCTACACGCTGGCGCAGCTGACGAAGGACTTCGGCGACGAGGTGGGAGCACTCGTCGACGGCGTCACGAAGCTCGACAAGGTCAAGTACGGCGACTCCGCCCAGGCCGAGACGATCCGCAAGATGCTCGTCGCGATGGCGAAGGACATCAGGGTCCTCGTCATCAAGCTCGCCGACCGCCTGCACAACATGCGCACGTTGCGCTACCTGCGCAAAGAGAAGCAGGAGCGGGTCGCCAGCGAGACCCTCGAGATCTATGCACCGCTCGCCCACCGGCTCGGCATGAACACGGTCAAGTGGGAGCTCGAGGACCTCGCGTTCGCGACGCTGCACCCGAAGGTGTACGACGAGATCGTCCGGCTGGTCGCCGAGCGCGCCCCGGCGAGGGACGAGTTCCTCGACACCGTGATCGACCAGGTGCAGGAGGACCTCCGGTCGTCGAAGATCAAGGCGACCGTGACCGGGCGGCCGAAGCACTACTACTCGATCTACCAGAAGATGATCGTGCGGGGTCGCGAGTTCACCGACATCTACGACCTGGTGGGGATCCGGGTGCTGACCGAGTCGGTGCGCGACTGCTACGCGGTGCTGGGCGTCCTGCACGCACGGTGGAACCCTGTGCCCGGGCGGTTCAAGGACTTCATCGCGATGCCGAAGTTCAACATGTACCAGTCGCTGCACACGACCGTGATCGGCCCGGGCGGGAAGCCCGTCGAGCTGCAGATCCGTACCCACAGCATGCACCGACGGGCCGACTACGGCGTCGCCGCACACTGGAAGTACAAGGAGAACGGCCACGCGGGCGTCGACACCGACCGCAAGCTGGTAAGCCCCGACACCGGCAGCGGCGACATGCCGTGGGTCCGGCAGCTGATGGACTGGCAGCGCGAGACCGAGGACCCGGGAGAGTTCCTCGACTCGTTGCGGTTCGAGATCAACTCGTCGGAGGTTTACGTCTTCACCCCGCGCGGTGAGGTCGTCGCGCTGCCGACCGGGTCGAGCCCCGTCGACTTCGCCTACGCCATCCACACCGAGGTCGGGCATCGCTGCATCGGGGCGCGCGTCAACGGCCGCCTCGTCCCGCTGGAGTCCGAGCTCGAGCACGGCGACGTCGTCGAGATCTTCACGTCGAAGGCGCAGACGGCTGGGCCGAGCCGGGACTGGCTGACGTTCGTCAAGAGCCCGCGGGCACGCAACAAGATCCGCCAGTTCTTCACGAAGGAGCGCCGCGAGGAGGCCATCGAGCAGGGCAAGGAGGCGCTCGTGCGGCTGATGCGCCGCGAGGGGCTGCCGCTGCAGCGGATGCTCACGCACGAGACGCTGTCCGTGGTCGCCACCGAGCTCCGCCATGCCGACGTGACGGCGCTGTACGCCGCGGTGGGGGAGGGGAACACGACCGCGCAGGCGGTCCTGCGCAGGATCCTCGAGCTGTTCGGCGACGAGGCCGCGGCCGACGAGGCGGCCGAGACCGTTACCATCACCAGCGAGCGGGAGCGGCGCAAGCAGTCACCGCGAGGCGACGCCGGCGTCATCGTCAAGGGCCTCAGCGACGTCCTGATCAAGCTGGCGCGGTGCTGTACGCCCGTACCGGGAGACGAGATCGTCGGCTTCGTGACCCGCGGGGCGGGTGTCTCGGTGCACCGCGGCGACTGCACCAACCTCAAGAGCCTCGAGCCCCAGGGTCGCATGGTGGAGGTCGAGTGGGCGCCGACGGCGCAGTCGATGTTCCTCGTCGCCATCCAGGTCGAGGGGCTCGACCGGGCCCGGCTGCTGAGCGACATCACCCGGGTGCTCTCCGACGTCCACGTGAACATCCTGTCCGCGTCGGTCGCGACGACCCGCGACCGGATCGCGAAGAGCCGGTTCACCTTCGAGATGGCAGACCCCGCGCACCTCGGACACGTGCTGAAGGCCGTACGCAACGTCGACGGCGTGTTCGACGCCTACCGCGTCACCCAATAACCCCCCCTCCGCCGAGGGGCCAAGTAGTTCCCCCCGAGGGGTCACGTACTCCCCGCCGAGGAGTCAGGTAGTTCCCGCCGAGGAGTCAGGTAGTTCCCGCCGAGGAGTCAGGTAGTTCCCGCCGAGGAGTCAAGTGCTCCCGGCGGGGAGCCAGGCAATGGCCGTCAAGCCATCGGTTCGCAACCCAAACGCGGATTTCTCGGCAACCGGCTACCTAGGCAGTGCACAAGGGCTCTTCTACGGGAGCACATGACTCTTGGTCCGGAACCAACCGACCCCTCGCCGGGAACCAACCGACCCCTCGGCGGGAACCAACGGACCCCTCGGCGGGAACCAACGGACCCCTCGGCGGGAACTCACCGACTCCTCGGCGGGAACTCACCGACTCCTCGGCGGGAACTCACCGACTCCTCGGCGGGAACTCACCGACTCCTCGGCGGGAACTCACCGACTCCTCGGCGGGAACTCACCGACCCCTCGGCGGGAACCAACTGACCCTTCGAGGGGGATCACCTGACCTCTCGGCGGGTCAGGCGCCGCCGAACTCCTGGAGGGCCTTGGCGGCCTCCTGCCGCCACGACTCCCGGGCCGCGATGCTTTCGCGCAACCCCGCCGCAGCCCGCTCGTCCCCGGACGCCTCCGCCTTCGCGAGATCGGCCCGCAGCGACGTGAGCGTCGTCTCCAGCTTCGCCACAGTGTCGCGGGCCCGAGACTGGGCCTCCGGGTTCGACCGTCGCCAGCTCACGTCCTCCGCGCCGCGGACCGCCTGCTCGACCCGCTTGAAGCGGTTCTCGAGATCCTTCACGTCACCTCGCGGCACCTTGCCGGCCGCGTCCCACCGGTCCGCGATCGACCGGAACGCCTCCTTCGCCGCGCGCAGGTCCCCGATCGGCAGCAGCTTCTCGGCCTCCTCGAGCAGGCTCCGCTTGGTCTCCGCTGCCTTGGCGTACTCGGTGTCGAGCTCGGCGTTGACCGCCGTACGGGCGGAGAAGAACACATCCTGCGCGGTCCGGAAACGCTTCCACAAGGCGTCGTCGTCGTCTCGCTGAGCGCTGCCCGCCGCCTTCCACCGCGTCATCAAGTCGCGGTAGGCACGTGCCGTCGCCGCCCAGTCGGTCGAGGACGAGAGCTCCTCGGCCTCCGCGACCAGCTTCTCCTTCACGGCCTTCGCCGCGTCACGCTTCTGGACCAGCTCCCCGAAGTGCTGCTTGCGCCGCCGGGTGTAGGTCGTGCGCGCGGCCGAGAACCGATGCCACAGGGCGTCGTCGGAGGGCTTGTCGAGGCGCGGCAGGTCCTTCCACGCCTGCAGCAGCTCGCGGAGCCGCGTCACGCCGTTGCGCCAGTCGCTGCCCTGCGCGAGCTTCTCGGCGTCCGCCACGACCTTGTCCTTCGACGCCTTCGCCGTCTTGAGCTTGGCGGCCTTCTCCGCCTTGCGCTCTTCGCGTCGCAGGTTGATCAGCGGCTGCAGGGCGTCCAGGCGGCGCGTCAGGCCTTCGAGGTCCCCGACAACCTGCGCGTCCGCGACCGTTCCCCGCACCCGGCCGAGCGCCGACACCGCGTCCTCCGGCGACACCGCACGTGCCTTGATCCGCTGTTCGAGCAGGCTCACCTCCGCCTCGAGTCCGTCGAAGCGGGTGCGGTAGAAGGCGAGTGCCGCCTCGGGATCGCCGCCGGGCCACTGTCCGACCGCGCGCTCGCCGTCGCCCGTACGGACGAAGACGGTCCCGTCGTCGGCGACCCGCCCGAACTGCGTGTCGTCGGTCATGGCTTCCCCTGCGATGAGCCGGAGGTGCGAGCCGAGGCGGACGTACTCGGAGCAGGCGACGTGCTGGTCGGCACCGACGACCCGGTGGAGCCCGAACCGGACTGCGTTCCGGACGAGGCCGCGCTGCTCGTGGGCGTCAGCTGCTGGTTCTTGCGGTCGTCCTCGGTCTTCCCGATGTGCAGGATCAGCCAGACGAGCGCGGCACCGGCGACCACGGCGGCGAGTACGCCGACGGCGATCCCGATCCGGCGCGCCCGCGCGGCACGGGCAGCCCGGCGGGCGCGCTGCCGCTCCCACCGCGCCCGTGCCAGCTGCCGCTGGCGCTGCTTGCTCTTCGCCACAGACACCTCCGCCGATGCGCCGGTACGCGGCGCTGGACCGGTTGCTCAGTCTAGAAGCCTAGGAGCACTGCCGTACCGCCGACGACAGCATCGCTGCCCGACCAGGCTGCGCCGCGTCCCGGTCACCCTCGGTAGGCTGCTCCTTTACTTCCATCCCTGAAAGGGTGCCTGTGCTGATCGCTGCCTTCCCGGCCGGGCCGTGGGCGACGAACTGCTACGTCGTCGCATCGGCGCCCGGCGAGGAGTGCGTCGTGATCGACCCCGGGAAGGACGCTACGGACGGGGTTGCCGACGTCGTCCGAGAGCACCGGCTGCGCCCTGCTGCAGTCCTCCTCACGCACGGCCACATCGACCACATGTGGTGTGTCGCTCCGGTCGCGGGCGCATACGACGCGGTCGCTTACATCCACCCCGCCGACCGTGCGCTGCTCGAGGACCCGCTCGCCGGCATGTCCGCAGACACCGCACGAATGCTGCCCGGCCACGATCTGCACTTCGCGGAGCCCGACGACGTGCGCGAGCTCGCTGACGGTACGGACCTGGTGCTCGCCGGCATCCGCTTCACGGTGGACCACACTCCCGGCCACACCTGGGGGTCGGTCACGTTCCGCACGCCGTACGGCGACCAGGGGATACCCGAGCTCATGTTCGCGGGTGACCTGCTCTTCGCCGGATCCATCGGCCGTACCGACCTGCCGGGCGGTGACCACCCCACGATGCTGCGAAGCCTCGCCGCCAAGGTGCTGCCGCTCGACGACGACATCGTGGTCCTCCCGGGCCACGGCGAGCAGACCACGATCGGGCACGAGCGCCGGTCGAACCCGTACCTGGCCGGTCTCGACGTTGCCGAGAGCATCTGAGCGTCGATGAGCCGACCGACGCCACTGAGCGGCTTCCCTGAGCTGCTTCCCGCCGAGCGCAACGCCGAGCTGTCGGTCCTGGAGCACCTGCGACAGGTCTTCGAGCTGCACGGCTACAGCAACATCGAGACCCGGGTCGTGGAGCCGCTCGACCGGCTCCTGAGCAAGGGCGAGATCGACAAGGAGATCTACGTCCTGCGGAGGCTGCAGGCTGATGCCGACGCCTCCGACGCAGGTGTCGGGCTGCATTACGACCTCACGGTGCCGTTCGCGCGCTACGTCCTGGAGAACTCCGGAAAGCTCGAGTTCCCCTTCCGTCGGTACCAGATCCAGAAGGCGTGGCGCGGGGAGCGGCCGCAGGAGGGCAGGTTCCGCGAGTTCACGCAGGCCGACATCGACGTCGTGGGCAAGGACGAGCTGCCCTTCCACTACGACGTCGAGATCGCCCGGGTGATCTCCGAGGCGCTGAGCGGACTGCCGATACCGCCGCTACGGCTGCAGGTCAACAACCGCAAGCTGATCGAGGGCTTCTACCGGGGCGTGGGTACGCCGGACCCGGCGGAGACCATGCGGATCATCGACAAGCTCGACAAGGTGCCCGCTACGGCGATCTCCACCATGCTGGTCGACGCGGGCCTCACTTCGGACCAGGCATCCAAGTGCCTCGCCCTCGCCGAGATCAGCGCCGACGACGACGGGTTCGTCAAGCGCGTGCACGACCTCGGCGTGGAAGACCCCCTGCTCCAGACTGGCCTGGACGAGCTCGCGGCCGTCGTCGAGGGATGCCGTACCTTTGCGAACGCGCGCTTCAGCGTCACCGCGGACCTGCGTATCGCCCGAGGTCTGGACTACTACACGGGCACGGTGTTCGAGACCCGGATGGACGGGTTCGACAGCCTGGGGTCGATCTGCTCCGGTGGCCGCTACGACGCGCTGGCCTCCGACGGTGCCACCACGTACCCGGGCGTCGGGATCTCGTTCGGCGTCTCGCGCACGCTCGTGCCGCTCTTCGCGCGCGGACTTCTCACCTCCACGCGCGTCGTACCGTCGGCCGTCCTCGTGGCCCTCGTCGACGAGGAGTCCCGCGCCGACAGCGACGCCATCGCCGGTCGGCTCCGCCGGCGCGGGATCGCGACCGAGGTGGCAGCGGCCGCGCAGAAGTTCGGCCGGCAGATCCGCTACGCCGACCGCCGGGGCATCCCGTACGTCTGGTTCCCCGGCCGCGACGGCGGCTCCGACGAGGTCAGGGACATCCGCAGCGGTGTCCAGGTCGCCGCGGACGCGGACGCCTGGCGCCCCGACGACGACGACCTGCGGCCGCGGGTGGTCGACTCCCTCGGCCCCCAGACCCCCTCCGCCGACCTCCACTGAAGGAGCACGATCCTCGTGATTCGTACGCACGACGCCGGCACCCTCCGCCTCGACGACGTCGGCTCGTCGGTCACCCTGGCCGGGTGGGTCGCACGCCGCCGCGACCACGGCGGGGTGGCCTTCATCGACCTGCGCGACGCGAGCGGGGTGGCCCAGGTCGTGATCCGTGACGAGGAGGCGGCCCGGCCGCTGCGCTCTGAGTACTGCCTGCGCATCGTGGGCGAGGTCGCTGCGCGCCCGGCCGGCAACGCCAACCCGCAGCTGGCGACGGGCGACATCGAGGTCGTCGCCTCGACCGTCGAGATCCTCAGCGAGTCGGCGGCGTTGCCCTTCCCGATCGAGGAGCACGCGGCGACACCCGTCGGGGAGGAGGTGCGGCTGAAGTACCGGTACCTCGACCTTCGCCGCGCGGGCATGGCGCACAACCTCCGGCTACGGGCCGAGGCGACCCGGATCATCCGCGCGGTGATGGCCGAGCACGGGTTCCTCGACATCGAGACGCCCTACCTCACCCGGTCCACCCCGGAGGGCGCCCGCGACTTCCTGGTGCCGGTGCGCCTTCAGCCGGGGTCGTGGTACGCCCTCCCGCAGTCACCCCAGCTCTTCAAGCAGCTGCTCATGGTCGCCGGGCTCGAGCGCTACTTCCAGATCGCCCGCTGCTTCCGCGACGAGGACTTCCGCGCCGACCGCCAGCCCGAGTTCAGCCAGCTCGACATCGAGCTCAGCTTCTGTGACGCGTCCGACGTCCAGCGGATCGTCGAGGAGCTGCTGGTACGGCTCTGGCGAGAGCTGCTCGGCTACGAGATCCCGGTACCGATCCCGACGCTCACGTACGCCGATGCCATGCGACGCTTCGGTATCGACCGGCCCGACCTGAGGTTCGGGTGCGAGCTGGTCGACTTCACCGACTACTTCGCCGACACACCGTTCCGCATCTTCCGTGACCCCGCGCCCGGCGCGTCCGTACCGGCTCCGTCGCAGGCCTTCCACGTCGGCGCCGTGGTGATGCCCGGTGGGGCGTCCCAGCCGCGCAAGGAGCTCGACGGCTGGCAGGACTGGGCCAGGTCGCGCGGCGCCCGCGGCCTCGCCTACGTGCTGGTCGGCGACGACGGCTCGCTCGGCGGCCCCGTGGCGAAGAACCTGTCCGAGGAGGAACGGGCCGGCCTCGCCGCCCACGCCGGAGCAGCACCGGGCGACTGCGTGTTCTTCGCGGCCGGCAAGCGGTCAGAGGCGCTCAACCTGCTGGCGGCCGCGCGGATCGAGGTAGGGGAGCGCTGCGGCCTGATCGACCACGATGCCTGGGAGTTCGTCTGGGTCGTCGGCGCCCCCATGTTCGAGCCCGTCGAAGGGACCGACGGCACCCCGGCCTGGACCGCCATCCACCATCCGTTCACCGCCCCGGTCGACGAGATGGCGGCGGACTTCCACGAGCGGCCCGGTGAGGCACTGTCGAAGGCCTACGACATCGTGCTGAACGGGTCGGAGATCGGCGGCGGCTCCATCCGGATCCACCGCTCGGAGATGCAGCAGAGGGTGTTCGACGTGATCGGTCTGAGCCGCGACGAGGCGACGGGACAGTTCGGCTTCCTGCTCGACGCATTCGCGTACGGGCCGCCACCGCACGGAGGGATCGCGCTGGGGATCGACCGGTTGTGCGCACTGCTCGCCGGCGCGGAGTCCATCCGCGACGTCATCGCCTTCCCCAAGACCGCGTCTGGTGGCGATCCGCTGACCGGCGCCCCGAGCCCGATAACGCCTGCGCAGCGCGCGGAGGCGGGCGTGGACGCGGCACCGGTTGGCGACGCGGCGGGGACGTGACCTCGCCGCAGGGACGTGACCTAGGTGTAGTTCCCCGTGACGTTGTGAATGCGGTCGGCGGGGATTTGGCCTCCGATGCCGGAGTGGGGTCTGTGGTGATTGTAGGAGTGCAGCCAGGCGGCGTAGGTGGCGGCGCGGTCGTCGTCGGAGAGGTACGCGGTTGCGTAGGCCCATTCGGTGACCAGGGTGCGGTTGAACCGTTCGACCTTGCCGTTGGTCTGCGGACGGTAGGGCCGGGTCCGGCGGTGTTTGACGTTGGGTCCCAGCGCTGCGGCGAAGTCGTGTGAGCGGTAGCAGGAGCCGTTGTCGGTCATGACGGCCTGCACGGCGATCCCGGCGGCGGCGAAGTAGGCCTGGGCTCTCACCCAGAAACCGGCTGCGGTCTGTTTGCGTTCGTCGAGGAGTTGTTCGGAGTAGGCCAGTCGGGAGTGGTCGTCGACGGCGTGGTGGAGAAACACGTAGCCGCGTGCGGGGGACGCTCCAGCGCGAGCAGCGCGTTGGGTGACTACCTGTGTGTGCTTGTGTTGCGCTGACCCTCGTCCGAAGATGCGCCAGCCACCTCCGTTCGGGATCCGGCCGAGCTTCTTGATGTCCACGTGCACCAGCTCGCCTGGCGCGGCGGCTTCATAGCGCAGCGGCGTGGGCTTACGGATCGGGAGGCCGGTGGCCCGATCAAGATGCGCGAGCAGCGGCATCCGGTACCGCTGCAACACCCTGCCGACCGTCGAGCGGGGCACGTTCAAGTGGTAGCCGATGCGGTGCGGGCCCCAACGCCGGCAGTACCGCAACTTCACGATCCGACGCTCAAGCCGAGTCGGGGTCTTGGTAGGGCTCGACCCAGGACGCGACGAGCGGTCCGTCATCGGCAACCCTGCACGCAGCCGGCCAACCCACTTCGAAGCGGTGGCCGGTGAACACTGGAACCGTTCCGCGGCCCGGCGGACCGGCCAGCCGTGCACAACGACCAGCTCGGCCAGCCGACGGCGACCAACCGGAGTCAGTGGGGCATTAGCGTGAGTCACGAGGACCTCCAGTCGAAGGGTTGGTGTGGTAACCCCCTCCGTACTGGAGGTCCTCCTCATTCGTCTACACCTCGGCGTTCACAACCTGCTGGGGAACTACACCTAGGCGACATTTCGCAAAAGCACTTGCGCTTGCGCCCTGGAGGTGTTCCCAGATCGTTACCTGTACGCGCAACGTTCGAAACAGGTGTTGGATTAGAGTCCAGTCTGCTACATCAGCTCGGCGGTGGGCAGAGATGAGGTGGGTATGAGCACACTGGACGTGGAAACTCTCGGTGCCAGGGGTCCAGCTGACGACGACGCCGTTGACGCCCCCGATCGGGATATCGCCGGCAAGTCGCCCACCAGAATCGCCTTCGACCGGCTCAAGCGCGACAAGGTGTTCCTGGTCTCGGCCGCAGTGATCGTGGTCTTCGCCATTCTCGGCCTTTTCGCCCCGCTGATCACCAAGCTGATGGGCACCAACGCCGGCGACGCCGGCGCCCTCGACATCACGAAGACCGACGTCTACGGCATGTCGCTGGTCAGGCCCTCGCTGCAGCACCCGTTCGGATACGCTCCGGCGACCGCCGGCGGCTACGACAACTTCGCTCGCTGGCTGTACGGCGCCCGTACGTCACTGGGAGTCGCGATCACGGCTTCCGTCGTCACGGTCGCCATCGGCATCGTGGTTGGCCTCGTGGCAGGCATGGCCAGGGGCTGGTTCGACGCGGTGATCACCTTCGTCATCGACGTGTTCCTGTGCATGCCGTTCCTCCTGGTCGCACTGGCGGTGGCCCCTATCCTGTTCCAGCGGTTCGGCAACAGCGAGAGCTCCTTCGCCTCCGCGTCGCTGGTCGCCTTACTACTGATCCTCATCTTCTTCACCTGGATGTATATGGCCAGGCTCATCCGGGGCGAGGTCCTAAGCCTCCGCGAGCGCGAGTTCATCCAGGCCGCCAGGGTCATCGGCGTGCCGACCCGGCAGATCCTCTTCAAGGAGCTGCTTCCCAACCTGGTCGCCCCGATTGTCGTCTCGCTGTCCCTCCTGCTCCCCCAGCTGGTCACGGCGGAGGCGTCGCTGTCGTACCTCGGCGTGGGGCTCACGGGCATCCCCTCTTGGGGCCAGACGATCAACTCGGCGACATCGTGGTTCAGCGCCGACCCGTGGTTCCTGTGGCAGCCCCTGCTCGCCCTGGTGCTCCTCGTCATCACCCTCAATCTTGCGGGCGACTCCATCCGAGACGCCTTCGACCCAAGGACCCGTCGATAACCCAAGACCTGGGTCGACCCGTCACACAAGGAAAGGTGGGATCGCTTCGATGCGATGGAAGAAACCAGTAGCTCTTATCCCCGTGGCTCTACTCATGGGAGTAGCTGCGTGCGGAGGATCGTCCGGAAGTAGCAGCGGCCCAGCGGTCCAGACCCAGGGGTCCGGCGGTGGAGCCGGTGCCGGCCTCGACCCCAACATGGTCGGGCCTGCTCCGGCGGTGACGGGCGCGAAGAAGGGCGGCACCATCACGGTTTTGGCCAACACGGCGCCTTCCACGTTCGACCCCACGCGTGCGTACTACACCGACTCCACTGCGATTCTGTCCGACCTCGTGGTCCGGTCCCTGACGCAGTACTACTACAACCCCAAGACCCAGCAGATGACGCTGGTTCCCGACATCGCCACCGACCTGGGCACCGCCAACGCGAACAACACCTCGTGGACGTTCACGATCAAGAGCGGCATCAAGTACGAGGACGGCACCCCGGTCACTGCCCAGGACGTCGCGTACGCGGTGAAGCGATCCTTCGCCACGACCGAGCTTCCCGACGGGCCGGTCTATAACCAGACCTTCTTCAAGGACGGCGACAAGTACAAGGGCCCCTTCAAGGACGGCGACAACTACAGCGGCGTCAAGGTCAGCGGCAACAAGGTGACCATCCTGATGCGGCGGCCGTTCCCCGACATGCCGTACCTGGCGTCGTTCCCGCAGTTCTCGCCCATCCCCGAGGCCAAGGACAACGTCAACAACTACGGCCTGCACCCGCTGGCCACCGGTCCGTACAAGTTCGCGCAGTACAAGGCCGGCTCGGAGCTGACCCTGGTGAAGAACAAGTACTGGGACCCCAAGACCGACCCGGTCCGGCACCAGTACGCCAACGGCTGGGACTTCAAGTTCTCCCAGGACGCCTCCACCCTGGACAACACCATCATCAACGACCAGGGACCCGCTCAGACGTCGGTCTCGTACACGAACCTGCTGGCTCCTGACTACGCGACCGCCAACCAGAAGGGCGCGAAGGACAGGATCTTCACCGGCACCACACCGTGCACGTACATGTGGTACCTCGACTACAAGAAGATCAAGCAGCTGAAGGTGCGGCAGGCGATCGGTTGGGCCTACCCCTACATCGATGCCTGGAAGACAGCAGGAGAGATCGTCGGGCAGACCCGTGTTCCCTCGCCGACCCTGCTTCCTCCGGGTACCGCCGGCCGCGACAACAATGGCTACAGCCTCAAGGGGCAGGACGGCAAGACGACCGATCCGGCCAAGTCGAAGGCTCTCCTGAAGGCTGCCGGGTACAAGCCTGGTCAGTACGAGATCCGGTTCCTCTACGCTGCCGACGACGCCACTAGCAAGCAGGTCATGCAGAAGGTGAAGACCGGTCTCGAGGCCGGTGGCTTCAAGGCGACTCCTGTGCCGACGACGCTCGCGAAGGAGCGCGACGACCTCTACAGCTCGTCGACTCCGATCAACATCCGTTCGATCGGGTGGTGCTCGGACTGGCCGAGTGGGTCGTCCTGGTTCCCGGCAGAGTGGCGCTGCGGTCAACCGACCAGCGTCAACCCTGGCAACTTCTGCGAGAAGGCAGCAGACGCCAAGCAGAACAAGATCCTGGACAACCTGTCCGGGGCTGCGGAAGCGAATGCCTGGGGCCAGTTCGACACGTGGATGGAGCAGACCTACTACCCGGACATGTTGACCGGTTATTCAGGGGCTCTGTTGATCCGCGGGTCGAAGATCGGGGGCGCGGCGATCGACAACGTGCGGGGCATGCCGGCCTTCACGCAAATGTTCGCCTCGTAGGACACGTAACACCTGCATAGCCGCGCCGAGGCAGGCGCGACCAACCAGGGTTGTCGGGTGGGGCCGAAAGCGGCTCCACCCGACAACCTCGACCGGAGGAGTCGGGGCACTTGATCGGCTATACCGTGCGACGTATCGCGCAGGGCATTCTGGTGCTCTTCCTGATCTCCCTGGCGACCTTCGCGCTCTTCCACTACGGGCCGGAGAACCCCGCCGAAGCCATGTGCCCGGCCCAGCGCTGCACCGCGACCCGGCTTGACGCGATCACCAAGAACCTCGGCCTGGACCAGCCTGCGGTCACCCAGTACTCCCAGTACATGAAGGGCATCTTCACCGGACGCACGATCGGCAAGGGGCAAGGGGCGAAGGCGTGTCCGGCTCCGTGTTTCGGCTACTCCTTCAAGTACAGCGTTCCCGTCTACGGTTACCTCAAGGGACGCTTGCCGGCCACGCTGTCCATCGCCGCAGGAGCGGCCGTCATCTTCTTGATACTGGGCGTTGCCATCGGCGTCGTCGCCGCGCGCAACCGCGGCAGACCCTTCGACCGGTTCACGGTCGGCTCCACGCTGGTGGTCAGCGCGATACCGCCGTACATCGTCTTCCTGCTGTCCCTGCTCATCGTGCAGCAGCGGTGGAAGCTGTTCCCGAACCCGCAGTACGTCTCGCCATTCCACAGCCCCTTCGGCTGGGTCAAGGGCATGCTTTTGGCCTGGGTCGTGTTCGGGATCTACAACGCAACGGCCTATGCCAGGTACTCCCGAGGGTCGATGATCGACTCGCTGGGAGAGGACTACGTGCGCACGGCGCGTGCCAAGGGGTTGAGCGAGCGCACGGTGAGCCTCAAGCACGCCCTGAGGTCGGCCATAGCCCCCGTGCTGACGATCTTCGGGCTCGACGTGGGCGGACTGCTGGCCGGCAGCTTCTTCATCGAGTACATCTTCTCGATCCAGGGGATCGGGTTGGCGAGCCTCGAGTCCATCCGCACCGGCGATCTCCCGATCATCCAGGCGACCGTCCTGCTCGGCACCCTCTTCATCGTCGTCGCCAATCTGCTCACCGACCTCGCGTACAGCGTCGTGGACCCGAGAGTGCGACTCGGATGAGCGACCGGCTGGAATCGGGTGCGTCGACAGCGACCACGACCGCTCTGCCCCAGGAGACCGACGAGCCATTCCTGGTCGTCGAGGACCTGACGGTCAAGTTCCCGACCCATGACGGTCTGGTGAACGCGGTCTCCGACCTGAGCTACTCGGTGCGGCTGGGGGACACCCTGGGCATCGTCGGTGAGTCCGGGTCAGGGAAGAGCGTCTCGTCGATGGCCGTGCTCGGCCTGCACGACATGCGCAGCACCCGGATGTCGGGCTCTATACGGGTGAACGGCAAGGAGATCGTCGGCACCAAGAACGACGACATGCGGAAGATCCGCGGCAACGAAGTGTCGATGATCTTCCAGGACCCGCTCAGTGCTCTTCACCCGTTCTACCGGATCGGCAACCAACTGGTCGAGGCGTACCGCGTGCACCACCGCGACGCCAGCAAGAAGGAGGCGCGGGCCCGCGCGCTGGAGATGCTCAGCCGGGTCGGGATCCCTCAGCCGGACCGCAGGATCGACGACTACCCGCACCAGTTCTCGGGGGGCATGCGGCAGCGCGCGATGATCGCGATGTCGCTCATCAACGACCCGCGGCTGCTCATCGCCGACGAGCCGACGACCGCGCTGGACGTCACGGTCCAGGCACAGATCCTTGACCTGATCCAGGAGCTGCAGCGCGAGTTCGGCTCGGCCGTCATCATGATCACCCACGACCTTGGCGTGATCGCCGAGATCGCCGACGAGACCCTCGTCATGTACGCCGGCAGGTGTGTCGAGAAGGGGCCTACCAAGCAGGTGCTGACCCACCCGGTGATGCCCTATACCTGGGGGCTGCTCGGCAGCATCGCCGACGTCACGTCGGACACCAGCAAGCCGCTGATCCCCATCCCCGGCACGCCGCCGAGTCTGCTCCAGCCTCCGTCGGGCTGCGCATTCCACCCGCGGTGCACCTACAAGGACCGGGTCGAGGGCAACCGCTGTACGGTCGAGCTGCCGGAGCTGGTGCCGGCGCCCGTCGGGGAGCACCACATCAAGCGGTGCCACCTGAAGGACCCCGAGTCGATCTACCAGGACGAGGTCAAGGAAGAGGTGCTCGGGTGACGGAGCAGAGCACTGCCGCGCCGAACGGCAGACCGCTGATGCAGGTCACCGACCTCGTCAAGCACTTCCCCGTCAAGTCCTCCGGCGTCGTCCGCCGGGTCGTCGGCCAGGTCCAGGCGGTCGACGGGATCTCGTTCGACCTGGACAAGGGAGAGGCCCTCGGGCTCGTCGGCGAGTCCGGCTGCGGGAAGACGACCGCGGGCCGCGTCCTCTGCCGGTTGTACGAGCCGACGTCGGGGTCGATGAAGTTCGAGGGCGAGGAGCTAGGCCACCTCTCGAACAAGCAGATGCTGCCGTACCGCCGCGAGATCCAGATGATCTTCCAGGACCCCTACTCCTCGCTCAACCCTCGCCACACCGTGGGCACGATCGTCGGCACGCCGATGCGGGTGCACGGCACCGTTCCAGGCAACGAGGTCCTCACCAAGGTCCAGGAGCTGCTCGAGACGGTCGGGCTCAACCCCGAGCACTACAACCGCTACCCGAACGAGTTCTCCGGTGGCCAGCGGCAGCGGATCGGCATCGCCCGGGCCTTGGCGCTGCAGCCCAAGCTCATCATCGCCGACGAGCCGGTCTCGGCCCTCGACGTGTCCATCCAGGCCCAGGTCATCAACTTGATGCAGGACCTACAGCGCAAGTTCGACATCGCATTCCTGTTCATCGCACACGACCTCGCGATCGTCCGGCACTTCTGCCCCAAGATCGCGGTCATGTACCTCGGCAAGATCATGGAGATGGGGGACCGGGACCAGATCTACCTGACGCCCCACCATCCCTACACCCAGGCGCTCCTCTCGGCCGCGCCCGACGTCAGGCAGGCCGCCATCGGCGGTCGCCGCGAGCGGATCCGGCTCGAAGGCGATGTGCCGAGCCCGATCAACCCACCCTCGGGGTGCCGCTTCCGTACTCGGTGCTGGAAGGCTCAGGAGATCTGTGCGAACGAGGAGCCGCCGCTGCTGCAGGTCGGTGGCCGCCAGGTCGCCTGCCACTTCGCGGAGCCGCTGCAGGTGATCGCGCTCGACGAGACGGCGCCGGCGACGAACGGTACGTCGACGACGACGTCGTCGACCGCCGATCTCGGCCACGGCAGCACCGCCGTCTGAGGTCGGCGCGTCTTCCGCCGCGTCGGCGAGCTTGCGCGAGCACCTGCTCGACGTCTGCCGGAGGTGTCGGCCGTCGGTGGCTAGGGTGATGGCGTGGACTCCGAGGCCCTCTTCGAGGTAGTCGCCGCGCCGCCGTCCGGGGGCAGCCTCGCCGGGAGCGCCCACCGTGCCGCCCCGCTGGCGGTCCGGATGCGCCCGCGCACCCTGGACGAGCTGGTCGGCCAGGACCACCTGCTGGCCGAGGGGTCCCCGCTTCGCCGGCTGGTCGAGGCGGACCAGACGACCGCCCTGCTGCTGTGGGGTCCGCCCGGTACCGGCAAGACGACGATCGCGGGCGTCGTCTCGGCGCAGACGGACCGCCGGTTCGTCGAGCTGTCGGCCGTGTCCACCGGGGTCAAGGAGCTCAGGGAGGTCATCGACTCCGCCCGACGGACGCTCGTACGAGGAGGGCAGGAGACGGTGCTGTTCGTCGACGAGGTGCACCGCTTCTCGAAGGCCCAGCAGGACGCGCTGCTGCCCGGCGTGGAGAACCGTTGGGTGACCCTGATTGCGGCGACAACGGAGAACCCGTTCTTCTCGGTCATCTCCCCGCTGCTGTCGCGCTCCCTTCTCCTCACCCTCGAGCCGCTCACCGACGACGCCGTCGGGGAGGTCGTGGCCCGAGCCCTGGTCGACGAACGCGGCCTCGCAGGCGCCGTCACGCTCGACGACGAGGTGACGGAGCAGCTCGTCCGCCTAGCGGGAGGCGACGCCCGGCGCGCTCTGACCTACCTGGAGGCGGCGGCCGACGTCGCGGCGAGCCGAGGGTCGTCGTCGGTCTCGGCGCCGATGCTGGAGCAGGCCGTCGACCGGGCGGCCGTGCGGTACGACCGCCAGGGCGACCAGCACTACGACGTCATCAGCGCCTTCATCAAGTCGGTCAGGGGCAGCGACGTCGACGCCGCGCTGCACTACTTCGCGCGGATGCTGAGGGCAGGGGAGGACCCGCGCTTCATCGCCCGGCGACTGGTGATCTTGGCCAGTGAGGACATCGGCCTTGCCGACCCGACCGCTCTGACCACTGCGACGGCCGCCGCGCAGGCGGTCCAGCTGATCGGAATGCCCGAGGCTCGGCTCAACCTGGGGCAGGCGGTGATCGCGTTGGCGCTCGCACCGAAGTCGAACGCCGTGATCAACGCGGTCGACGCTGCCGTCGCCGACGTCGAAGCCGGTCTGATCGGCACGGTCCCGGCGCACCTGCGTGACGCGCACTACCGCGGCGCGAAGTCGCTGGGCCATGGCGCGGAGTACCGGTACGCGCACGACGACCCTCGAGGGGTCGCACCCCAGCGGTACGCTCCCGACGCCGTGGCGGACCGTACGTACTACCAGCCGACCAACCACGGAGCCGAAGCCGACTACGCCGAGCGGCTCCAGCGCATCAAGGCGATCCTGTCGGGACAGTGACGCGTGAGCGCCACGGTAGGGTGGCGGTTCGGTTCGACGGACCCGGAGGGTGACGATGACAGGGCTGGTCGCGGGAGCATTCGGCGTGGGCGCCGTCGCTGTCGTCGTGCTCGCAGGCGCTGTGCTGAGCCTGCGCTCGCGCGTCGACGTGCTGTCCCGCCGGCTCGACGAGGTCCTTTTGTCCGAACCGCTGGCGTCCGAACCGCTGGCGTCCGAACCGCTGGCGTCCGAACCGGTGGCGACCGGGCCGTCGGTACGGCCCACGGCGGGGCCCTCGCGTCGCGACGCCCCGCCTCGCGAGGCGCGCACCGGGCTGGGCGCGCCCTCCGCAGCCGAGCCGCCGCTCGAACCGGACCCGTCCTCCGATGCCGCCCGGTCGCCGGATGTCGACCAGCGACCCGTCGCGCTGATCACCGCGATGGCATCGGAGCCGGCCGACGAGATCACGCCAAGTGTCACGCGGGTCGTCTCGGTGACGTTCGCCGGGCCGCTGATCAAGGTCGCAGCGCTGTCTCACGGCCTGCAGCATGCCCTGCGCGAGGAGAGCCGGATGCGCATCGGGTACGCCGTGCGCCGGGAGCTGAAGCGCCAGCGTAAGCTGCGCCGGCGCCAGCCGTCCGGTCGAGCCGCGCCGCGCCGACCCGTGCGCGACGCCGCACAAGGAGGCAGGGCGTGAGCCGCACGCTGTGGTTCGTCGCGGGCGCCGCGTCGGGGGTCTACACGATCTACCGCGCGAAGCGGCTCGCGCAGAACCTCACCCCCGACGGGATCGGTGCCCGGCTCGCAGCGCTGAATGTCGGCGCACGCATGTTCGCCGACGAGGTGTCGGCCGGGATGGCCGAGCGCGAGTCCGCCATCCGGGCAGAGCTGGGGCAGGGCGACGACGAGCTCCGCGCTCTCGCGGGCCCGCCCTCACCAGTACCCGAGCGAGAAGGCGCCGACGATGGACACCGCTGAGATCCGACGCCGGTTCCTGGCGCACTTCGAGGCCCGCGAGCACACGCTGGTGCCCAGCGCCCCGCTGCTGCTCGACGACCCCAACCTGCTCTTCGTGAACGCGGGCATGGTGCCGTTCGTCCCCTACTTCCTCGGACAAGCGCGGGCGCCGTTCCCGCGCGCGGTCAGCGTGCAGAAGTGCGTGCGGACGATCGACATCGAAGAGGTCGGCCGCACCGACCGGCACGGCACGTTCTTCCAGATGAACGGGAACTTCTCCTTCGGCGACTACTTCAAGGAAGGCGCCATCGGGTACGCCTGGGACCTCGTCACGAAGCCCCAGGCCGACGGCGGCTTCGGCCTGCCGGAGGACAAGCTGCACGTGTCGGTCTACCTGGACGACGACGAGTCGGTCGCGTTGTGGAAGAAGATCGCGGGTCTCCCGGACGAGCGGATCCACCGGCTGGGCAAGCTCGACAACTACTGGCACATGGGAGTCCCCGGCCCCGGTGGTCCCGACTCGGAGATCTTCCTCGACCGCGGCCCGGCCTTCGGGCCCGAGGGGGACATCGAGAAGGCCGGCGACCGCTACATGGAGTTCTGGAACCTCGTCTTCATGCAGGTCCGGCTGAGCGCGGTCCGCGGCAAGGACGACTTCGACATCGCCGGCGACCTCCCGGCCAAGAACATCGACACGGGCATGGGCCTGGAACGCATGGCCATGCTTCTGCAGGGCAAGGGCAGCATCTACGAGATCGACGAGGTCGCCCCGGTGCTGGACCGCGCCTCGGAGCTGGCGGGCCGTCGGTACGGCACCAACCACCTCGACGACGTCCGGCTCCGCGTCGTCGCCGACCACGTCCGAAGCGGCCTGATGCTGATCGGCGACGGGGTGACGCCGGGCAACGAGGCACGCGGCTACGTGCTGCGCCGGATCCTGCGCCGGGCCGTCCGGGCCATGCGCCTGCTCGGCGTCGAGGACCACGTGCTGCCCGAGCTCATGCCGGTCTCCCTGAGCCGGATGCGCCTGTCGTACCCGGAGCTGGACTCCGAGTGGGGTCGCATCTCCACCATCGCGTACGCCGAGGAGGAGGCGTTCCTGCAGACCCTGAAGGCCGGCACGGCCATCTTCGACCTGGCCGCTGCGGAGACCAAGAGCGCGGGACACGACGAGCTGTCCGGCGCCAAGGCGTTCCAGCTGCACGACACGTTCGGCTTCCCCATCGACATCACCATGGAGATGGCCGCCGAGCAGGGTCTGGTCGTCGACGAGGTGGAGTTCCGGCGGCTGATGGCCGAGCAGCGCGAGCGGGCGAAGGCCGACGCCCGGTCGAAGAAGGGCCAGCACCTCGACGCGCGCGCGTACCGCGACGTGGCCGACTCCATCGGCCGGGCCGTGGAGTTCACCGGCTACTACGAGGTCGTCTCCGAGGCGACGGTGGCAGGGATCATCGGCGAGTCCGGGCGCGTCGACAGCATCGACGGCACGGATACGTTCGAGCTGGTGCTGGACCGGACCCCGTTCTACGCCGAAGGCGGCGGTCAGCTCGCCGACCACGGCGTCATCGAGCTCAGCAACGGTGCCCGGGTGGAGGTCACCGACGTGCAGACCCCGACGGCCGGCGTTATCGTGCACACCGCGCGGCTGCTCGGCGGCGAGGTGACGACAGGTCTCGGCGCACTCGCCCTGGTCGACGTCGACCGCCGCAGGTCCATCAGCCGGGCCCACACGGCCACCCACATGGTCCACAAGGCCTTCCGGGAGGCGCTCGGGGAGACGGCCACCCAGGCAGGCAGTGAGAACGCGCCCGGCCGGTTCCGGTTCGACTTCTCGGCCACCGGCCCGGTCCCGCCCTCGATGCTGGCCGACGTGGAGGCCCGGGTCAACGACCTGGTGCTGGCCGACCTCGGGGTCGAGGCCGCGGTGATGACCCAGGAGCAGGCTCGCGCCTCGGGCGCGATGGCGCTGTTCGGCGAGAAGTACGGAGACCGGGTTCGGGTGGTGTCCGTCGGTGACTGGGCTCGCGAGCTCTGCGGTGGGACCCACGCCGGCCGCTCCGGCCAGCTCGGCGTGATCAAGCTGCTGGGGGAGTCCTCCATCGGGTCCGGGGTGCGTCGCGTGGAGGCGCTCGTAGGGTCCGACGCGTACTCCTACCTCGCCCGCGAGCACGTCCTCGTCGCCCAGCTCAGCGAAGCTCTCAAAGTGCGCCCCGAGGAGCTGCCCGAGCGGGTCAACGACATCGTCGAGCGGCTGCGCCGGGCCGAGAAGGAGATTGAGCGGGTACGGGTCGTCTCGCTGCTCGCCCGCGCCGGTGAGCTGGCCGCCTCGCCCCGCGACATCGGCGGGGTCCGCTTCGTGGCTCAGGCGGTGGAGGGCGCCGGTGGGGCCGACGTCCGCAAGCTCGTGCTCGACGTCCGGGGCCGGATGGGGACCGACTCGCCCGCCGTGGTCGCCGTCGTCGGGTCCAGCGACGGCAAGCCGAGCGTCGTCGTCGCGGTCAACGACCCCGCGCGCGACCTCGGCATCAGCGCAGGTGTGCTCGTCAAGGCGGCCGCCGTCGCCCTCGGCGGCAGCGGCGGCGGCAAGGACGACGTGGCCCAGGGCGGTGGCACCGACGCGACCGCCGCTCCGGCCGCCCTGCACGAGGTCGAACAGGCGCTGGTGCGACGGCTCACGGACGCCTGAGCGGCGATGGACCCCTGCGGTGAGGAGGGAGTCCGTACCGTGCGACCCGGCGTCCGCCTGGGCGTCGACGTCGGTGACGTCCGCATCGGTGTCGCACGCTGCGACCCGTCGGCGCTGATAGCGACCCCGGTCGAGACCATTCCGCAGGGGCCGGGCTCGATCTCGCGGCTCCTCGACCTCGCCGCGGAGAACGCTGCCGTCGAGGTGGTGGTCGGACTGCCCCGGTCACTGTCCGGACGGCTCGGGCCCGCCGCGGTGAAGGTCACCGCCTTCGCTACCGCCCTCCGCCAGCAGGCGGAGGAGCGGGGCATGTCGGTCCCGGTCCGGCTGGTCGACGAGCGGTTGACTACGGTCAGTGCAGAACGGCAGCTGCGAGAACGCGGACGGAAGGGGGCTCGACGGCGTGCCGTCGTGGACCAAGCTGCAGCGGTGGTGATACTGCAGCACGCTATCGACACCGAACGGTCGACCGGGCGACCTCCTGGAGAGGAAGTAGGCCATCCGACGTGAGTGAGATGGGACTCGACGATCTCACCGAAGGCAGCTCCCACCGGTCGCACCATCGCCGCGGGTGCCTGCCCGCGCTTCTTGCCCTGCTCCTGATCGTGGCGATCGCCCTGTTCGCCTACGTCAAGGGGGTCGACCTGATCAAGCGCGCGCTGTCCGGGCCGGAGGACTACTCCGGCGTCGGCCACGGGAGCGTCGTCATCAAGGTGAAGGCGGGGGACACCTCCACGGCGATCGGGGCGACGCTGGCGGCCTCCGACGTCGTGCACAGCTCCGCGGCCTTCACCGACGCGGCCAACGCCGACGACCGGTCGCGCAGCATCCAGCCGGGCTGCTACCGGCTGCACCACCAGATGTCGGCGAAGAACGCGCTGGAGCTGATGCTGAAGGCCGACTCGCACGTCAACTGCCCAGGAGAGAGCCAACTGACGATCCCCGAGGGTCTGCGTGCGTCGGAGATCCTCGACCGCGTCGCGCGCAACACGTCGCTGAGCAGGGCGGCCCTGCAACGATCCTTCACGTCGACCCGCGCGCTCGGGCTGCCGGTGTACGCCCAGGGCGACGCGGAGGGGTACCTGTTCCCGGCCACCTACGACATCACGGACTCCATGAGCGCGTCGACCGTGCTGAGCGCCATGGTGGCCAAGTTCTCGGCTGAGGCCGCCGCGCTGCACCTACCCGCGCAAGCGCGGTCGCTGGGGGTCAGCGCGCACGACGTCGTCGTCGTCGCCAGCCTCGTCCAGGCCGAGGCCAGCCGGCCGCAGGACATGCCGAAGGTGGCCAGCGTCATCTACAACCGCCTGCGCGACAACATGCCGCTCCAGCTCGACTCCACCCTGCACTACGCCGTGGACAGCCGCGGAGTCGTGCAGACCTCGCGGCACCTGCGCAGCCTGCGGTCGGCGTACAACAGCTACACGCACCGCGGGCTCCCGCCGACGGCCATCGACTCACCCGGCACCCGGGCGCTGCAGGCGGCGTTGCAACCGGCTCACACGACCTACCGGTACTTCGTCACCGTCAACCTCCGCACCGGTGACACGCGGTTCGCGACGACGTTCGCCGATCACCAGCACAACGTGCAGCTGCTGCACCGCTACTGCGAGACCTCGGATGCCTGCTGACCCTCCGTCGGAGCCGGTCCGGTGCGCGGTGCTGGGGAGCCCGGTGGCGCACTCGCTGTCACCAGCCCTGCACCGGGCCGCCTACCGAAGCCTCGGTCTGGACTGGTCGTACGACGCGTTCGACGTCTCCGAGGACGCCCTCGCGGGGTTTCTGCAGGGACTGTCAGGGAGCTGGCGCGGCCTGTCCCTGACGATGCCCCTGAAACGCGCGGTGCTCGACGTGTGCGACGAGGTGTCCGAACAGGCCCGCCTGCTGTGCTCGGTCAACACGGTCCTGATCGAGCCCGACGGTCGACGCAGCGGCTGCAACACCGACGTCACCGGATTCGTCCGCGCCTTCCACGAGGCCGGGATCATGGCCCTGCGTTCCGTGGTCGTCCTCGGCGCCGGGGCGACGGCCGCCTCCGCCCTGGCCGCCGTCGCCGAGCTGGGAGCGCACACCGTCACCGTGCTCGCGCGGTCGCCCGCCCGGGCGTCGTTCGTCGCAGGTCTGGGACCACGCCTCGGCCTGGACGTGACCGTGGGCGATCTCGGGCGACCGCCCCGGTGTCGCGGCGCCGACGTGGTCGTGTCGACCCTTCCCGGAGGCGCGCAGGGCGAGACATCGGCGGGCGCCCTGGCGGCGCTGGCACCGCTCGTGTTCGACGTGGTCTACGCGCCGGCGCGGACACCGCTGATGCAGGCTGCTCTGTCTGCCGGAGGCCAGGTGATCGGCGGCTTCGCCCTGCTTCTGCACCAGGCGGTTCGGCAGGTCGAGCTCATGACGGGCGTCGACGCGGTACCGGTCGACGCCATGCGGCGCGCGGGGCAGGAGGCGCTCGGCAGCACATGAGCCTCCGCAGTCCTTTCCCGGGCCCGGTACCGTCGCCCGCCATCACGCGCCGCAGAGTCCTGCAGGGCGCGGTCCTGGGGGCGGCGTCGCTGGCCGCCTCGGCATGCACGTCCTCTACGCCGCCCTCCAAGCCCGGGGCGGCCTCCCCCTCACCCTCGACGTCACCGTCGCCGCCGAGCAGTACGTCGACCGCGTCGTCAGCCCACGGGCCGACCACCGCCGACTGGCGGTCGCTGGCGCACTCGATCGACGGCGACGTCGTCCAGCCTTCCGACGGCGACTTCGCGTCCGTCAGCCGGCTGTTCAACACCCGCTTCGACGGTGTCGTACCTCTCGCGGTCGTCGAGGCCGCCTCCGCCGACGACGTGAGCTCTGCAGTGAAGTTCGCGCAGCGGTTCGCGCTGCGTTCGCGACCCAAGGCCGGCGGCCACTCCTACGTGGGGGCGTCGACGATCGCCGGCGGCCTGGTGATCGACGTCGGGCGGCTGGCGTCGGTGCACTACGACGCTGCCGGCGCCGTCGCGACGGTCGGCGCGGGGGCGAGGCTGTACCCGGTGCATGCCGCCCTCGACCGGCACACGCGCACGATACCGACCGGCACCTGCCCGACCGTCGGCGCTGCCGGGCTCACCCTCGGCGGCGGCATCGGCGTCGCCAGCCGCGAGTCCGGCCTGACCTGTGACGCCGTGGTCGGCCTGACCTTGGTCACCGCGGACGGGCGCATCCTCACGGTCGACGACCAACGGGAGACCGACCTCTTCTGGGCGTGTCGCGGCGGAGGAGGAGGCAACTTCGGCGTCGTCACGTCGATCCGCTACGCCACCTCGGCAGCCGCACCCGTCGGCTTCTTCAGGCTCGGCTTCCCCTGGTCCACCGCCTCGGCCGTGATCCGCGGCTGGGCCGCGAGAGTGCGCACGATGGACCGCACCGCCTGGGCCAACCTGCACCTCGACGCCAGCTCCCAGGGGACGGCGACGGTGGAGGTGTTCGGTACCTGCTCCGCCGGTGAGGAGGAGTCCGAAGCCACCGCCATGGAGGCAGCGGCCGGGGCGAACGCGACCGACGTCTCCACGTTCTCCAAGTCGTTCCTCGACGCCGTCTCCTACCTCGGAGGAGGCACGACCTCCGCGCGCCAGGCATGGGCCGCGGGCAGTGACGTCCTGGCCGCCATGCCGCCGGCCCTGGCGACGGCACTGTCCGGGTACGTCGCGGACCGCGCGGCCAAACGGTCCTCCGTCGCTGCCATCCTCGACCCGCTCACCGGCAAGGTGGGCGACGTGCCGGTCGACGCGACGGCCTTCCCGTGGCGCGGTGCCCTCTGCGACGTGCAGTGGTACATCGGGCTGCCGAGCAGTCCCAGCAACCGTGACGTGCAGCAGGCGTACTCGTCGATCGCGCACGCGCACCGCGCCGTCGCCGCGCACTCGCAGGGCGGCTACGTGAACTACCTCGAGCCGCACCGGGCGGTCAGCAGCTACTACGGCGCCAACTACGCGAGGCTCCGCTCGATCAAGGCGTCCGTCGACCCGACCGGGTTCTTCACCTCGCCCTACGCGATCGGCTGAGGTCCACAGCACGCGGCGCTTAGCGACCGGCGAACTGGCGGCGACACTACGCTTCACCGTCATGCCCGCCGACGTGCCGCCCGCGATCGTCGGCGCGGCTCTGACAGCACTCATCTGCACTGCCGGGCCGCTGGTTGTCGGCAGGCTGCCCGAGCCGGGGGCTGCTGCCCCGGACAAGGCGACCTACCGGCAGATCGCGGCGCGGCGCCACCTCGCGGCGGAGCTCGCGTCGGCCGGTGCGCTGGCCGGCGGCGCACTGGGGTGGCGGCTGGGCTTCCAGCCGGTGCTCGCCGCCTGGCTCTACCTGGCGGGCGCCGGGGTGGTGCTCGGCTACGTCGACGCCCGCACCCGGCTGCTTCCCACCCGCATCGTCGCACCGTCGTACGCCGTCGTGGTCGCGCTCGTGTGCCTGGCGGCTGCCGTGGACGCCGGGCCGCGCCACCTCGCCGGGGCCGCCCTGGGGTGGCTCGTCATGGGCGGCTTCTACCTGCTCCTGTGGCTGGTCCACCCCAATGGGCTCGGCTACGGCGACGTGCGGCTCTCGGGGCTGCTGGGCATCCCCCTCGGGTACCTCGGGTGGGCGTCGCTCCTGACCGGCCTGTACTCCGGGTTCGTGCTCGGGGCAGTCGGTGGTCTCGTGCTGTCGCTCCGGCGACACGGCGGTGGCCGGCGGGCCTTCGCCTTCGGCCCGTTCATGCTGCTCGGGTGCCTGGTCGGCGCGGCGTTCGGGCCGGCGTTGTCGTCGCTGTACCTCTCGGGGTGAGTTCGTGCCCGTGACAGACTTCGCTCATGCTCCGATGGCTCACGGCAGGGGAATCGCACGGTCAGGCCCTGGTCGCGATCCTCGAAGGGATGCCCGCCGGCGTGGCGATCACGACCGCCGACGTCGCGGCCGCTCTCGCGCGCCGGCGCCTCGGTTACGGCCGCGGGTCCCGGATGACGTTCGAGCAGGACGCCGTGACGCTGCTGGGCGGTGTACGCCACGGGCGGACGCTGGGTGGGCCGGTGGCCATCACGATCGGCAACACCGAGTGGCCGAAGTGGGACGAGGTGATGGCGGCCGACCCCGTCGACGACGCGGTGCTGCAGGGACTCGCCCGCAACGCCCCTCTCACCCGGCCGCGTCCCGGGCACGCCGATCTCGTCGGCATGCAGAAGTACGGGTTCGGCGAGGCCCGGCCGGTGCTGGAAAGGTCGAGTGCCCGCGAGACCGCTGCCCGGGTCGCGCTCGGCGCGGTCGCTGGCGCCTTTCTCGACCAGGCCCTCGACGTACAGCTGGTTGCTCACGTGGTGTCGATCGGCGCCGCCGAGGCGCCCCGGGGGGTGCTGCCCACGGCTGGCGACAGGCAGCGGCTCGAGGCCGACCCGGTCCGGTGTCTCGACCAGGAGGCGAGCGCGGCGATGGTCGCCGAGATCGACAAGGCCCACAAGGACGGCGACACCCTCGGCGGGGTCGTCGAGATCGTCGCCTACGGGCTGCCTCCCGGGCTGGGCTCCTATGTGCACTGGGACCGCCGCCTCGACTCGCGGCTCGCCGGAGCGCTGATGGGGATCCAGGCGATCAAAGGGGTGGAGGTCGGCGACGGCTTCGACGTCGCGCGCGGCCCGGGGTCGCTGGCCCACGACGAGATCGAGCCGGGCCCGAACGGGATCCGGCGGACATCGGGCCGCTCGGGCGGCACCGAGGGCGGCATGTCCACCGGTGAGGCGCTCAGGGTGCGCGCCGCGATGAAGCCGATCTCCACGGTCCCGCGGGCGCTCAGGACGGTCGACGTGGCGACCGGAGAGGCGGCGGTCGCGCACCACCAGCGCTCGGACGTGTGCGCCGTCCCGGCCGCGGCCGTGGTGGCCGAGGCGATGGTCGCGCTCGTGGTGGCGGACGCCGCGCTGGAGAAGTTCGGTGGCGACTCCGTCGCCGAGACACGTCGCAACCGCGACGGCTACCTCGACAACCTCACGGTGCGCTGATGCCGACGGGCGCTTCCGACGACTCCCGGGATGCCGGCCGCCCGCCGCCTGGCGGTGACCGGCCCCGAGTCGTCCTCGTCGGTCCGCCCGGTGCCGGCAAGTCCACGGTCGCCGCTCTGCTGGCGGGTCGGTGGGGGGTCGTGGCGTGCGACACCGACGACCTGATCGAGGCCCGCGCCGGCAAGCCGATCGCCGACATCTTCGTCGACGACGGGGAGGCTGCCTTCCGTGAGCTCGAGTCCGCGGCCGTCGCCGAAGCCTTGGTCTCCGAGCGCGGGGTGGTGGCCCTCGGGGGCGGCGCCGTCACCAGCGCGGCGACTCGCGCGCTGCTCGCGGGCCAGCAGGTCGTCTTCCTCGACGTCGGGCTCCCCGCCGCGGCCGCCCGGGTCGGGCTGGGCGTCACCCGCCCGCTCCTTCTCGGCAACGTCCGGAGCCAGCTCAAGGCGCTCCTCGACGCCCGCCGCCCGCTGTACGAGGAGGTCGCCGAGCTGACCGTCGCCACCGACGACCTGTCCGCAGAGGCGGTCGCCGACTCCGTCGACCGGCACCTCCGTGGCTGACCCGACCCGCATCGCGGTCCGTGCCGATTCGCCGTACGACGTGGTGGTCGGCACTGGGCTGGCCGCGGAGCTGCCGGCGATGCTCGGCGAGGATGTGCGGCGGGTGGCCGTCGTTCATCCTCGCGCGCTCACGGGTCGCGCCCGGGCGCTCAGCGCCCAGCTCCAAGAGGCGGGCTACACCGCCTCGCTCGTCGAGGTCCCGGATGCCGAGGCGGCGAAGTCGGCGGAGGTGGCGTCGCACTGCTGGCAGACCTTGGGCCGCCTCGGGTTCACCCGCTCCGATGCGGTGGTCGGCGTCGGCGGAGGGGCCACCACTGACCTTGCCGGGTTCGTCGCGGCGACGTTCCTGCGGGGGATCCGGGTGGTCCAGGTGCCGACCACGCTGCTGGGCATGGTCGACGCCGCCGTGGGCGGCAAGACGGGCATCAACACCGCGGAGGGCAAGAACCTGGTCGGGGCGTTCCACGAGCCGGCGGGCGTGGTCTGTGACCTCGAGACGCTCCAGACGCTAGAGCCCGCCGAGATGGCCAGTGGCCTCGCGGAGGTGGTCAAGTGCGGTTTCATCGCCGACGAGGAGATCCTCGGCATCTGCGAGGCGGACAGCGCGGCCGTGCTCGACCCCGCATCGTCGGCGGTCCGGCAGCTGATCGAGCGGGCGGTGCGGGTCAAGGCCGAGACGGTGTCGCGCGACCTGCGGGAGTCCACGTCGACGGGTCGTGAGGTCGGCCGCGAGGCGCTCAACTACGGACACACGCTGGGCCATGCCATCGAGCGGGCGGAGCGGTACACGCTCCGGCACGGCGAGGCGGTCTCTATCGGCATGGTGTACGTCGCCGAGCTGGCTCGGCTCGCGGGCCGCCTCGACCCGGCGACGACCGAGCGGCACCGCCGGGTCCTGCAGTCGCTCGGGCTGCCCACCGGGTACGCCGGCGCACCGTGGCGGGAGCTGCACCAGGCGATGCGCGTCGACAAGAAGTCGCGAGGTGACAGACTGCGCTTCGTGATCATCGAATCCGTCGGCCGGCCGGCGATCCTCCAGGCGCCGCCCGACGCGCTTCTCGAAGGCGCCTTCGCGCGCCTCGCCGGGTAGAGGCAGAACCGTGCGTGTCCTGGTGCTCAACGGGCCCAACCTGGGCCGGCTGGGAGCCCGCGAGCCCGAGGTGTACGGGTCGACGTCGTACGCCGACCTCGTGTCGTCTTGTGCGCGGTGGGGCATCGAGCTCGGGCTCGACGTCGAGGTCCGGCAGAGCGACGACGAGGCCGAGCTGATCGGCTGGCTGCACGAGGCGGCGGACGCCGGAACCCCGGTCGTGCTCAACCCGGCGGCGTTCACCCACTACTCCTACGGGCTGCGTGACGCGTGCGCGCAGCTGCGCGCTCCCCTCGTCGAGGTCCACCTCACCAACCCGGCGGCACGAGAGACGTTCCGCCACACCAGCGTGATCGCGGGCGTCGCGACCGGGACCATCGCCGGCTTCGGCACGGAGTCCTACCGGCTGGCGCTGTCCTGGCTGGCTGCGTCGGCAGGCGCGTGACCCGCCAGGGCACGGACGGTCTGCTGGGCGTCGTGGATGCCGATCCCCAGCTCGTCGCAGAGCAGGCGGACCGCGCCTGCCTCGAAGCCGGAGTCCATCAGGGCCTGCACTCTGCCCTCCAGGTCCGCGTCGACGTCGATCGCCGGCTGCGAGGTGTAGGTGAGGGCCCGGGTACGCCGCCGACAGGTACGGCGATCCCGTCGGACGGCTCCAGTCCGGCGGTCGTCGGCTGCTCCACTGACGTCGGCGGCATCCGCTGGGCCGGGACACGCGCCTCCACGCTCGCTCGCTGGCGCCGTCGCGTCACCATCGAGAGCCACATCCGCACGATGAACACCACGAGCAGCACGACAATGACCAGCCAGGACATGGTGGGCAGCATAGTGGGATTGCGGCTCCTCGACCTCTCGTCCGCCGCGCCGGCCCGGGCCGACCGGCCGTCCGGTCGGGCTAGGATGAGGGTCGTCCCGTGCGAGCGGCCGGCGGCGGATGCCGATGACGGTGCCGTTGCGCCGCGGGCCCGAGCCGCAGACGTCCCCGGTGCGGTTAGCCGTGCCCGCGCGACCTGAGCAGGTCGGGCACCTCCAGACCCCGTACACACCGAAAGCGAAGGCCGCACGATGGCGACGACCAACGACCTCAAGAACGGCACGGTGCTGAACCTCGACGGCCAGCTCTGGTCGGTCATCTGGTTCCAGCACCACAAGCCAGGCAAGGGCGGCGCCGTCGTCCGTACCAAGCTGAAGAACGTGATGTCCGGGAAGGTCGTCGACAAGACGTTCAACGCCGACGTCAAGGTGGAGACCGCCAACGTCGACAAGCGGGCGATGACGTACCTGTACCACGACGGCGAGGCCTACGTCTTCATGGACACCGAGACGTACGAGCAGTCGGCTCTGTCACCGGAGACGGTCGGCGACGCTGCCAACTTCATCCTCGAGAACCAGGAGGCGACGGTGGCGATGCACGAGGGGATCCCCTTGTACCTGGAGCTCCCCGCATCCGTCGAGCTGCTCATCGAGTGGACCGAGCCCGGTCTGCAGGGCGACCGCTCCACCGGCGGGACGAAGCCGGCGCGCCTCGAGACGGGATACGAGATCTCCGTCCCGCTGTTCATCACGTCGGGTGAGAAGGTCAAGGTCGACACCCGCGACGGCAGCTACCTCGGTCGCGTGTCGAGCTGATGGGTGCCCGCTCCAAGGCCCGTAAACGCGCGCTCGACATCTTGTTCGAGTCCGAGCTCCGCGGCCTCCCGCCGGGTGCGACGCTGCCGGAGCGGCAGGCGGCCGAGACGCCACCGGTTGCGGACTACACGGTGACCCTGATCGAAGGGGTCATCGAGCGGCTCCCGGAGATCGACGCCACCATCGCGGCGTACTCCGAGGGCTGGGCGCTGGAGCGGATGCCGGCGGTGGACCGCAACATCTTGCGCATCGGGGTGTACGAGCTCGAGCACGTCGACTCGGTGCCTCAGGGCGTCGTGCTCAGCGAAGCGGTCAGCCTCGCCTCCTCGCTGTCGACCGACGAGTCGGCGGCCTTCGTGAACGGCGTGCTGGCCCGGATCGCCGAGGCGGCCCCCCGGGAGGCGCAGGCGAACTGAGACCGTGACCGTGGCGGTGCGCTACTCGATCTCTTCGCGGGGCTTGGGCCGCAGGACGCCCCAGTTGATCAGCTTCTCGGCCAGCTGGCTGGGTGACTCGTCGTAGATGACGGCGAGCGTGAGCAGGTCCTCCTGGCGGATGGACAGCACCTTGCCGTTGTAGTCGCCGCGCTGGGCCTGGATGGTCGAGGCGAACCTCGCCAACGGAGCGGACTCGGGGAGCTCGCCGCGATGCAGCAGCTCCAGGTCGAGGACGAGCTTGGGAGGCGCCTCGCGGGCAGCGCCGAACTGGTTCGCGCCGGGGAGGAGCTCGGACATGGGAATGCCGTAGAAGTCGGCGAGCTCGGAGAGCCGCTGTACGGTGACCGCCCTGTCGCCGCGCTCGTACGAGCCGACGACGACGGCCTTCCAGCGTCCCTCGGACTTCTCCTCAACACCCTGGAGCGAGAGCCCCTGCTGTTGACGGATCGACCGAAGGCGCGCGCCGAGTGCCCTCGCATAGTCTTGCGCCATTAGTATCCTTCCGTTGGCGCTTGAATACTACTCACAGTTAACCCGATTAACCTAGGTTGTAGGTATTTAGGCGAAAGCATCCTTTAAGGGCCGTCCTGTGAGGCGGAGAAGGAGGTTGAATCCATGACGTCTACTACACACAGTAGCCAATTCGCTGCAGAAGTAACGCGTGTCGTGCTCGATTCCGATGCAATTTCGCGTGCACTCACCCGCATCGCGCATGAGATCCTCGAGCGCAACAAGGGCCACCAGGGTGTGGTGCTCCTCGGCATCCCGACCCGGGGCGTCCCCTTGGCCGCGCGGATAGCCGCCACCATGGCCGCGGTCGAGGGCGGTGCCGTGCGCCGCCGGTGCCCTCGACATCACGATGTACCGCGACGACCTGCGGCTGCGGCCGGCGAGGCCGCTGGAGCCCACGACGATCCCAGCAGGCGGTGTCGACGACGCCGTCGTCGTTCTCGTCGACGACGTGCTGTACAGCGGACGGACGGTGCGGGCTGCGCTGGACGCGCTCAACGACATCGGCCGTCCACGCGCGGTCCAGCTGGCCGTGCTGGTCGACCGGGGGCACCGGGAGCTGCCGATCAGGGCCGACTACGTCGGCAAGAACCTGCCGACCGCGCCGAGCGAGACCGTCCACGTCGCGCTCCGCGAGTACGACGACCGCGACGCCGTGACGATCTCCGGGACGGGGGGGCAGCGATGAGGCACCACCTGCTGTCGAGCGCCGACCTCACCCGCGACGACGCGCTGCTCATCCTCGACACCGCCGCCGAGCTGCGCTCGCTGGCCGACCGGCCCATCAAGAAGCTGCCGACGCTTCGAGGGCGGACGGTCGTCAACCTGTTCTTCGAGGACTCCACGCGGACGCGGATCTCCTTCGAGGCGGCCGCCAAGAGGCTCAGCGCCGACGTCATCAACTTCTCGGCGAAGGGGTCCAGCGTGTCGAAGGGCGAGAGCCTGAAGGACACCGCCTTGACACTGGAGGCGATGGGCGCCGACGCCGTGGTGATCCGGCACGGGTCGTCGGGCGCGCCGCACCGGCTCGCCAACAGCGGCTGGGTGCGCTCCAGCGTGGTCAACGCGGGCGACGGCACGCACGAGCACCCGACCCAGGCGCTGCTGGATGCGTTCACGATGCGCCGCCACCTCGGTGAGCTCGAGGGCCGCCGCATCACGATCGTCGGCGACGTGCTGCACAGCCGGGTGGCCCGCTCCAATGCCCTGCTGCTCAGCACCCTCGGTGCCGAGGTCCTGCTGGTCGCGCCGCCCACCCTGCTGCCGGTGGGCGTCTCGACCTGGCCGGTCGAGACGTCGTACGACCTCGACCGGGCCCTCGACAAGTGCGACGCCGTCATGATGCTGCGGGTGCAGCACGAGCGGATGAACGCAGCGTTCTTCCCGAGCGCCCGCGAGTACAGCCGGCGCTACGGTCTCGACGACCGCCGTTTCGGCCTGCTGCCCGACCACGCGATCGTCATGCACCCCGGACCGATGAACCGCGGGATGGAGATCTCGGCCAACGTCGCCGACTCGGCCCGCTCGGTCATCGTCGAGCAGGTGACCAACGGTGTCGCGGTCCGGATGGCCGTGCTGTACCTGCTGCTCAGCGGTGCCGAACCGGGCGCCTCGCCGGCTCGCGCCCGGAAAGGAGCGGCCCGATGACGGCATACCTGGTGCGCGGCGCCAGCATCCTCGGAGCCGGCGCCGCCGACCTCCTCCTGCACGAGGGGCGGTTCGCCGACCCGGCCGATGCACCGGTTGACGCCGTACGGGTCGACGCACACGGCCTGGTCGCGCTGCCGGGGCTGGTCGACCTGCACACCCACCTGCGTGAACCGGGGCGCGAGGACGCGGAGACGGTCGCCACGGGCACCCGGGCCGCCGCGCGGGGCGGCTTCACCGCTGTCCACGCGATGGCCAACACCGATCCCGTCGCCGACACCGCCGGCGTGGTCGAGCAGGTCTTCCACCTCGGGCAGGCATCGGGCTACTGCGACGTGCGGCCGGTCGGCGCCGTGACGGCCGGGCTGGAGGGCCGCCGGCTCGCCGAGCTCGGGGCGATGGCCGACTCCGATGCGCGGGTGCGCGTCTTCTCCGACGACGGGCGATGCGTGTCCGACGCGGTGCTGATGCGCCGAGCGCTCGAGTACGTCAAGGCGTTCGACGGCGTCATCGCCCAGCATGCCCAGGAGCCGCGGCTGACCGAGGGCGCCGAGATGAACGAGGGCACCATGTCGGGCGTGCTCGGGATGCGGGGCTGGCCGGCCGTCGCCGAGGAGGCGGTCGTCGCCCGGGACTGCCTGCTCGCGGGCCACGTCGGGTCGCGCCTGCACGTCTGCCACGTCTCCACCGCCGGCTCCGTCGAGCTGGTCCGCTGGGCCAAGGCGAAGGGGTGGAACGTCACGGCCGAGGTGACGCCCCACCACCTGCTCCTCACCGACGAGCTCGTCGCGACGTACGACCCCCTGTACAAGGTCAATCCACCGCTCCGGACCGCCGACGACGTCCAGGCGCTGCGGGCCGGGCTGGCGGACGGAACGATCGACTGCGTCGCCACCGACCACGCTCCCCATCCGACGGAGGACAAGGAGTGCGAGTGGTCAGCCGCGGCGATGGGCATGCTCGGGCTCGAGACCGCCCTGAGCGTCGTCCAGCAGGTGATGGTCGACAGCGAGCTGATGGGCTGGGACGGTGTCGCCGACCGGATGTCGGTCCGGCCGGCGCGGATCGGCCGGCTCGCCGACCACGGCCAGCAGCTCCAGGTCGGCGCCCCGGGCCACCTCACGCTCGTGGACCCCTCGGCGCGTCGCGTCGTCGACCCGACCGACTCGGCGTCGCTGTCGCGCAACACCCCGTTCGCCGGGATGCAGCTGCCGGGGGCCGTCGTGGCGACGTTCCTGGCGGGCCGGCCCACCGTCCTCGACGGCAAGCTCCAGTGACCGCGCCCACTCGCCGAGGGGTCAGGTCCTTCCCGTCGAAGGGTCAGGTTCTTCCCGCCGAGGGGTCAGGTGCTTCCCCCCGAGGAGTCAGGTTCTTCCGGCCGAGGGGTCAGGTTCTTCCCGCCGAGGGGTCAGGTCCTTCCCCCCGAGGGGTCAACTGCTTCCCGCGAGGGAGCGGGGAACATGAGTCCGACCGGGGTGCGAGCCAAGGGAGAGTGCGATGACGCCCGCGCCTGCCCTGCTGGTGCTGGAGGACGGCCGCAGCTTCCGCGGAGAGTCGTTCGGGGCTTGCGGTGAGACGATCGGCGAGGCGGTCTTCGCTACCGGCATGACCGGCTACCAGGAGACGCTCACCGACCCGTCGTACCACCGGCAGGTCGTCGTGATGACGGCACCGCACGTCGGCAACACCGGCGTCAACGACGAGGACGGCGAGTCTTCCCGGATCTGGGTCGCCGGCTACGTCGTCCGCGACCCCGCGCGGGTCGCGAGCAGCTGGCGGTCGCGGCGCAGCCTCGCCGAGGAGCTGGCAGCTCAGGGCGTCGTGGGCATCAGCGGCGTCGACACGCGCGCGCTCACCCGGCACCTGCGCGAGCGCGGGGCGATGCGGGTGGCGATCTCGACGACCGAGGCCGATGCCGACCGGCTGCTGGCCCGGGTCCGTACCGCTCCCCAGATGAGCGGAGCCGCGCTGGCCGACGCCGTCAGTACCCGTGAGCCGTACACGGTGCCGGCCGTCGGCAGGACGCGCTTCCGGGTGGCCGCCGTCGACCTCGGGATCAAAGCCACCACGCCGGCGATGCTCGCGTCTCGCGGGGTCGAGGTGGTCGTGGTGCCGGCGGCCACGACCGCCGACGAGCTGCTCGGCCTCGGTGCCGACGGGGTGTTCTTCTCCAACGGGCCGGGTGACCCGGCTGCCTCCGACGTGCAGGTCGGTGTACTGCGTGCCGTCCTGGAGCAGGGCGTGCCCTACTTCGGGATCTGCTTCGGAAACCAGCTGTTCGGTCGGGCGCTGGGGCTGCCGACCTACAAGCTCAAGTACGGCCACCGGGGCATCAACTCCCCGGTGCTCGACCTCGACACCGGGAAGGTCGAGGTGACGTCGCACAACCACGGCTTCGCCGTCGGCTGGCCCGCCCCCTCCGCCGACCGGGCAGAAATGTCTGCGCCAGCGGGCGCAAATGCACCCACCCCCTCCGTCGGCCGGGCAGAGTCTGGTCGAGCGGGCGGAGATGTCGCCTCGAGCGGGCACAGACTGCCCGGCCCGCGGCGGGTCGACACGGCGTACGGGCTCGCGGAGGTCACCCATGTATGCCTGAACGACGACGTCATCGAGGGGCTGCGGCTCGTCGATCGCCCCGCCTTCAGCGTGCAGTACCACCCGGAGTCCGCCGCCGGCCCGCACGACGCCGGCTACCTGTTCGACCGGTTCGTCGCGCTGATGGCCGCCGAGACGTCAACGCGCGGCCGACACGCCGACAGAACCGGGCCGCCGGGGACGTCTCGGCGGGAGGGAGAGAAGTGAGGGCGCGGACGGACATCGAGTCGGTACTGGTGATCGGCTCCGGCCCGATCGTGATCGGGCAGGCGTGCGAGTTCGACTACTCCGGTACGCAGGCCTGCAGGGTCCTCAAGGACGAGGGCATCCGGGTCATCTTGGTGAACTCCAACCCGGCGACGATCATGACCGACCCGGAGCTCGCCGACGCGACGTACGTCGAGCCGATCACCCCTGAGGTGGTCGCGAAGGTGATCGACAAGGAGCGCCCCGACGCCCTGCTCGCGACGCTCGGGGACAGACAGCTCTCAACACCGCGATGGCGCTGGCGCAATCCGGCGTGCTCGAGAAGTACGACGTCGAGCTGATCGGCGCGTCGATCGAGGCGATCGAGGCCGGCGAGAACCGGCAGACGTTCAAGGGCATCGTCGAGTCGCTCGGCGGGAAGGTCGCCGCCAGCGTCATCTGCCACTCGATGGCCGACTGCCTGGCCGGGGTCGAGCGGCTCAGCTACCCGGTGGTGGTCCGGCCGTCGTTCACCATGGGAGGCGCCGGCTCCGGGATGGCGTACGACGTCGACGACCTGCGCCGGATCGCCGGTGCCGGCCTGGCCGCCAGCCCGACCACGGAGGTACTCCTCGAGCAGTCGATCATCGGCTGGAAGGAGTACGAGCTCGAGGTCATGCGCGACGGCAACGACAACACCGTGATCGTGTGCTCGATCGAGAACGTCGACCCCATGGGCGTTCACACCGGCGACTCGATCACCGTCGCCCCGGCCATGACCCTCACCGACCGCGAGTTCCAGGCGATGCGCGACATGGCCGTCGGGGTGATCCGGGCGGTGGGGGTGGAGACCGGCGGCTGCAACATCCAGTTCGCGGTCAACCCGGTCGACGGGGAGATGGTCGTGATCGAGATGAACCCGCGGGTCTCCCGGTCGAGTGCTCTCGCCTCGAAGGCCACCGGCTTCCCGATCGCGAAGATCGCGGCCAAGGTGGCCATCGGGTACTCCCTCGACGAGATCCCCAATGACATCACCGGCGAGACCCCCGCGAGCTTCGAGCCGACCCTCGACTACGTCGTCGTGAAGGTCCCGCGCTTCGCCTTCGAGAAGTTCCCCGCCGCCGACCCCGTCCTGACCACGCACATGAAGAGCGTCGGCGAGGTGATGGCGGTCGGCCGCAACTTCACCGAGGCGTTGCACAAGGCGCTCCGCTCGCTCGAGAACCCCGACGCGATCTTCTCCTGGGCGCAGCAGCCGGGTGACAAGCAGGCGCTGCTCGACTCGGCCGCCGTACCGCACGACGGCAGGCTCCGGGTGGTGATGGACTCCTTGCGCGCAGGCGCGACGGTCGACGAGGTGCACGCCGCGACTGGCATCGACCCATGGTTCGTCGACCAGCTGCTGCTGCTCGACGAGGTGGCCCGCGAGGTGGCGTCTGCCGCGGCCCTGACGCCGCAGCTGCTGCGCCGGGCCAAGCGGCACGGTTTCTCCGACGCCCAGCTGGGCGAGCTGACCGGCTCGAGCGAGGAGGTCGTACGCGGGGTGCGCCGGGCTCTCGGCGTCCGGCCGGTGTACAAGACGGTCGACACGTGCGCTGCCGAGTTCGCCGCGCTGACGCCGTACCACTACTCGACGTACGACGAGGAGACCGAGGTCGCGCCGCGTACCCGCCCGGCCGTGCTCATCCTCGGCAGCGGGCCCAACCGCATCGGCCAGGGCATCGAGTTCGACTACTCCTGCGTCCACGCGTCGATGGCGCTGTCCGATGCCGGCTACGAGACCGTGATGGTCAACTGCAACCCCGAGACGGTGTCGACCGACTACGACACCTCCGACCGGCTGTACTTCGAGCCGCTTACGCTCGAGGACGTCCTCGAGGTGGTGGCCGCCGAGACCGCTGCCGGTCCCGTAGCCGGAGTGATCGTGCAGCTCGGGGGCCAGACCCCGCTCGGGCTCGCGGCCGGGCTCGCCGCCGCGGGGGTTCCCATCGTCGGCACCAGCCCCGCCGCCATCCACCTCGCCGAGGACCGCGGCGCCTTCGGCCACGTACTCGCCACGGCAGGGCTGCCGGCGCCGAAGCACGGCACCGCGACGTCGTTCGTGGAGGCGAAGGCGATCGCCGACGAGATCGGCTTCCCGGTCCTCGTCCGACCGTCGTTCGTGCTCGGCGGCCGCGGCATGGAGATCGTGTACGACGACGAGGCCCTGCGGGCGTACATCGAGCGTGCGACCCTCATCTCGCCGTCGCACCCCGTCCTCGTCGACCGCTTCCTCGACGATGCGATCGAGGTCGACGTCGACGCGCTCTACGACGGGCGCGAGCTGTACCTCGGCGGCGTGATGGAGCACATCGAGGAGGCGGGCATCCACTCCGGCGACTCCGCGTGCGTCCTCCCGCCCATCACCCTCGGCCGCGAGGACGTCGACCGCATCCGGTCGTCGACGCGTGCGATCGCCGACGCCGTTGGGGTGCGCGGGCTTATCAACATCCAGTTCGCGGTCGCCTCCGACGTGCTGTACGTGCTGGAGGCCAACCCGCGTGCCTCCCGAACCGTTCCTTTCGTGTCGAAGGCGACGGCTACGCCGCTGGCGAAGGCCGCCGCCAGGATCATGCTCGGCGAGTCGGTCGCGGACCTGCGCCGGATCGGGCTGCTTCCGGCCACCGGCGACGGGGCCGACGCGGTCGACTCGGCACCGGTGGCCGTCAAGGAGGCGGTGATGCCATTCGACCGGTTCCGGACCCCCGAAGGACACAACGTCGACACGGTCCTCGGCCCCGAGATGCGCTCGACCGGCGAGGTGATGGGCCTCGGCGCCGACTTCGGTACGGCCTTCGCGAAATCCCAGCAGGCGGCGTTCGGCGGGTTGCCCACCTCCGGCCGGGCCTTTGTCTCGGTGGCGAACCGGGACAAGCGCTCGATGATCTTCCCGATCAAGCGGCTCGCCGACCTGGGCTTCGAGATCTTGGCCACCGCCGGCACCGCCGACGTGCTGCGGCGCAACGGCGTCTCGGCAGCCGTCGTCCGCAAGCACTCGGAGGGGCCCGGGCCGGACGGCGAGCCCACGATCGTCGGCCGCATCCTCGCCGGCGAGGTCGACCTCGTCATCAACACGCCCCACGGCACCACGGCGGGCGGCTCCCCGCGCGTCGACGGCTACGAGATCCGGACCGCATCCGTCTCCACGCGCATCCCCTGTATCACGACCGTCCAGGGACTGGCGGCGACCGTACAGGGCATCGAGGCGCTGCGGGCCGGCAGCCTCGAGGTCCGGTCCCTGCAGAGCTGGTCACGCGGGCGGTCGGCGTGAGCGGTCCTGGACCTGGTACTCCGCACGGCCCGCTCCAGGTCGAGGGCGAGGTGTTCTCCAACAAGCGCGTCGGCGACTACTTCCATCTCACGCTCGTAGCGGAGGGGATCGCGGAACGGACGCGACCCGGGAACTTCGTGGCGCTCGCCATCGGCGACCAGACATCGGGCCTGCTGCTGCGCCGGGCTTTCTCCATCTACCGCGCGCGGGCCGCCGGCGTCTACGGCGGCACAGTGGAGATCGTCTTCGCCGCGACCGGCCCGGGCACCGCCTGGCTCGCGGCACGCGAGCCGCACGACCCGGTGAGCATCGTGGGCCCGCTCGGGCGGCCGTTCGCGCTGCCCCGGGAGCCGGTCGCCTGCGCACTGGTGGGCGGCGGGTACGGCTCTGCGCCCCTGTTCGCGCTGGCCGAGAAGCTGCGCGAGCGGCGCTGCGCCGTACACATCGTCCTCGGTGCCGCCACCGAGCCCCGCCTCTTCGGGACCCTGGAGGCGAAACGGTCGGCATCGTCGGTCACCGTGACGACCGAGGACGGCTCCGTCGGCATCACGGGTCGTGTCACCGATCCGCTGCCCGCGCTGCTGGCTCGCAACTCCGTCGAGGTGGTCTACTCGTGCGGGCCGATGCGGATGCTCGCCGCCGTGACGGAGGTGGCTACCGCCCACGGTGCGTGGAGCCAGACGGCCGTCGAGGAGTCGATGGCCTGCGGCATCGGCGTCTGCATGACGTGCGTGCTTCCCGTTGTCGGCGACGACGGCGTCACGCGCATGGTCCGCTCGTGCGTCGAGGGACCGGTGTTCGCCGGCGACAGGGTCCGCTGGGACTCCGTCGGCACCGTGCCGGCCGGCACCCTCGGGCACTCCGACCCGGTGGTGCCGACATGACGGCCGGCCCGACGCCAGTGGCGGCGGCTCCCGTGGAGCCCGAAGCGGTCGACCTCACCACCGTTCTCGCCGACGCCCATCTGGCCAACCCGGTGATGACGGCGAGCGGTTGCGCCGCGGCGGGCCAGGAGCTCAACCAGTTCTTCGACGTCGCACGCCTTGGCGCGGTCGTAACGAAGTCGATCATGCGAGACGCACGTTCCGGCAGGCCGACCCCCCGCATGGTCGAGACCCCGTCGGGCATGTTGAACTCGATCGGCCTGCAGGGCCCGGGCATCGACGCCTTCCTGGCGCGTGACCTGCCGTGGCTGCTCCAGCGCGGCGCCCGCCCGATCGTGTCGATCGCCGGCTCCAGCCTCGGTGAGTACGCGGAGCTGGCCCGGCGGGTCGGCAACACGCCGGGTGTCGCGGCCGTCGAGGTCAACATCTCCTGCCCCAACGTGGAGGACAGGGGCCTCGTCTTCGCCTGCGATCCCGTGCAGGCGGCGCGGGCGATCTCCGTCGTCCGCCGCGACACGGCTCGGGGCGTACCGGTCTTCGCCAAGCTCTCGCCCGACGTGACCAGCATCGTCGAGATCGCGGCCGCGGTCGTCGAGGCGGGGGCCGACGGGTTGGTCCTGGTCAACACGCTGCTCGGGATGCACATCGACCTCGACACCCTGCGGCCGCGCCTGGCGGGCGTCACCGGCGGGCTGTCCGGGCCCGCGATCCGCCCGGTGGCCGTGCGCGCCGTGTGGCAGGTCGCGAACGCCCTGCCGTCGGTGCCCATCATCGGCGTCGGGGGGATCCGGAGCGGGCTCGACGCACTGGAGTTCATGCTGGCCGGCGCGAGCGCCGTACAGGTCGGCACGGCCATCTTCAACGACCCGTCGGCACCGGAACGGGTCCTCGCGCGAGCTCAGGGCGGAGCTGGCGGTACGCGGCTTCGCGAAGGCCGTGGACGCCGTCGGGTTCGCCAACCGGCCCGCCTCGCGGCGGGGTGAGCACGTGAGTGGGGTGACAGGGTGAGCGGCGTTGACCCCTTCGGTGTCCGCCTGGCGGAGGCGGTGGCCCGGCGCGGGCGGCTCTGCGTCGGGCGTCGACCCCAGCCCCGCTCAGCTGGCCGCCTGGGGGCTGCCCGACGACCCCGACGGGCTGGAGGCGTTCGCGGCCGTGTGCCTCGAGGCCCTCGCCGCCGACGTCGCCGTCCTCAAGCCGCAGTCGGCCTTCTTCGAGCGACACGGGTCGGAGGGGATCGCCGTGCTCGAGCGGTTCGTCGGTGGCCGCGCGTGCTCAGGGCGCGCTGGTGCTGCTCGACGCGAAGCGCGGAGACATCGGCTCCACCATGCAGGGGTACGCCGACGCGTACCTCGACCCTGCTCGACCGCTCGCCGTCGACGCGTTGACCGTCACGCCGTACCTCGGCTTCGAGTCACTGCGTCCGGTGCTCGACGCCGCGCGCACGCGAGCGGCGGGCGTCTTCGTCGTCGCGCTGACCTCGAACCCGGAGGGCCCGCAGGTGCAGCACGCGCGCACGGCGAGCGGCACGGTCGCGGGTGACATCCTCGCCGCGGTGGCGGCCGAGAACGCCGGCGAGCCCGGCCAGGGATCGGTGGGCGCGGTCGTGGGCGCGAACCTCCCGTCGATCCGCGAGAACCTCGCCGTCAACGGGCCCCTGCTCGCTCCCGGCTTCGGCGCGCAGGGCGGGACGGTGGCCGACCTCGTGCGCAACTTCGGCGCCGTCCGGGACCTGGTGCTGCCGTCGACCTCGCGCGACGTCCTGAGCGCCGGGCCCGACCCGGCGCGGCTTCGCGACGCCGCGAGGCGGACCGTCGAGGCCCTGACGGCCGCCTTCGAGCCCTGACCGAGAGCCTCGACCGTCACCGGGGTCTACCGAAGGGGATGACGCGCCGCCTGGGGCGGTTCCCGGAGCCATTGACTGCGGCCCGCGCACCCGTGCCGCTGTGCGGCCGTACGCATTCCTGACCGGTCGAGGGTGCATTCGTGACCGGTCGAGGGTGCGTCGTGCCCGCTCGGGCGTGCATATGCGCCCGGTCGACCGAAGCTGTTGGGGGTGCTTGCCCTGCTGGCGGCGCGTGCAGGCCGGGCCTTTCGGTGCTGAGGGCTGGAAGTGCCCTCCACTACACTTCCAGCGGCGTCGACGTGCGGCGATACCGTGGCCGCGACCCGGACTCGACCTGAAGGGGACGCACGTGTCGGACTCGTGGCCACCACCGCAGCAGCCCGACGAGGCGGGGCCGCCTCGCCCGGTGACGGCGCGTCCGCCCAGCCGCCCGGCCCACCGGCGTCGGGCCAGCCCCCGTACGGCCCGCCCCGATACGGCCAACCGGCGTCGGGCCAGCCCCCGTACGGCCCGCCCCGATACGGCCAACCGGCGTCGGGCCAGCCTCCGTACGGCCAACCGCAGTACGGCCAGCCACCGCCGCCCCCGTCCGGCGACGAGGCGACGAGGCCGTACGGCCCGCCACCCTACGGCGGCTCCTTCGGGCAGACACCCCACAGTGCCTACCCCCAGCAGGAGCTCCTGCCGCACGACGTCAGACCGAGACGCAGTCGAGTACCTCTGGTCATCGGTCTGGTCGTCGCCCTGGCCCTGGTGGGCGGCGGCGTCGCGGCCTGGCTTCTGCTCAGGGACAACGGTGAGGGCAGCCGGGCCCAGTACTGCACGGAGATCAAGACCGCGACCTCGGGCGGTGACATCACGACGGCCCTGGGAAGTGGCCCGCAGGCAGCGATGGCCGAGCTCCACAAGCTCGTGGCCCTCGCTCCCGACGCCGTCGCCGCGGACTGGAAGACGCTGACGAACCTCGCCGGAGTCGGCGCAGAACTCGCAGTCCACCCCCAGCATCACCGATCTCGTTTCGGCCTTCGGTGCACTGAAGAGCATCGTCACCGACTCCAACGCGCACTGCGGCACGACATTCAAGGTGCCGTCGCTCCCTTAGCACGCCCGGCGGGGCTAGGGTGTGGATCGAAAGCCTCCCGGACCGGTGACCCGGGCGGCGAGCACCAGTGCAAAGCAGCGGACGAGGACCGAGGTGGACCGTGGGCGTTCCAGAGTTGACCCCTGAGCAGCGGCGCGCTGCTCTCGAGAGAGCGGCCGTCGTACGTCGCGAGCGGGCCGAGGTCAAGAACCGGCTGAAGAACTCGGGGGCCTCCCTGCCCGAAGTGCTTCACGACGGCCACGACGACGGCGTGATCGCGAAGATGAAGGTCTTCGACCTCCTGCAGGCCATGCCCGGACTGGGGAAGGTACGGGCCCGCAATCTGATGGAGCGCATCGGGATCTCCGAGTCCCGGCGCGTACGTGGCCTGGGCGCCAACCAGATAGCCGCTCTCGAGCGCGAGTTTGAGCAGCGGGGCTGAGTCTCCAGCGCCGAGCGCACCGGCATCGCCACGCCCGCCGACCGGTGACAGGGACGGCTCGCACCCGCAGCGGACCCGCGGCCGGACCGGCCCGACACGGTTGACGGTGCTCGCCGGCCCTACCGCGGTGGGGAAGGGGACCGTGGCGGACGAGATCCGCCGCTCGCACCCCGACGTGTGGATCTCGGTCTCCGCCACCACCCGACGGCCGCGGCCGGGTGAGCTCGACGGCGTCCATTACCGCTTCGTCGACGACGCCGCGTTCGACGCGATGGTCGCCGCCGGTGACCTGCTCGAGTGGGCACGCGTCCACCGCACGGCCCGCTACGGCACCCCGCGCCGACCCGTCGAAGAGGCGCTCGCAGCGGGGCGGCTCGCCCTGCTCGAGATCGACCTGCAAGGCGCCCGACAGGTACGCGAGACCATGCCCGACGCCCTCTTCGTGTTCCTGAAGCCGCCGTCGTGGGACGAGCTGGTCCGCCGGCTGCGTGCTTCGGGGCACCGAGACCGACACCGAGCGCGACGCTCGGCTGCAGACGGCTGTCCGCGAGCTGGAGGCCGAGCCGGAGTTCGACGCGACGGTGATAAACGCAGAGGTGCATGCCGCAGCGGAGCAATTGGTAGACTTGATGCGCGCCACTGCGCGATCGGATCCGATCACTGCTGCTCCCCCTGAAGATTGAAGGCTTCTGCGTGTCAGGCACCCTGCCCGTCGCCGAGGGAATCACCAACCCTCCCATCGACGAACTGCTCCAAAAGACCGACTCCAAGTACAAGCTCGTCTTGTACTCGGCCAAGCGCGCCCGCCAGATCAACGCGTACTACTCCCAGCTCGGCGAGGGCCTGCTGGAGTACGTCGGCCCGCTGGTCGACACCCACGTACAGGAGAAGCCGCTGTCGATCGCCCTGCGCGAGATCAACGCCGACCTGCTGACCTGTGAGGACATCGAGCCCGAGGAGAGCTAGCCGCTCGCCCGGCACGACGCCACCATGCACGAGTCCCCGGACCGCCCTGCAGGCGAGCGCCGGCACGTCGTGCTCGGGGTCGGCGGTGGCATCGCGGCCTACAAGGCCTGCGAGCTGCTGCGCCGGCTGACCGAGTCCGGCCACGACGTCACCGTCGTACCCACGAGCGCGGCGCTGCGGTTCGTCGGCGCGGCCACCTGGGAGGCCCTGTCCGGCAAGCCCGTGTCGGCCGACGTCTTCTCCGACGTCGCGTCAGTCCAGCACGTCCGCCTCGGGCAGGGTGCCGACCTCGTCCTGGTGGCCCCGGCGACGGCGGACCTGATCGCGAAAGCAGCGACCGGACGCGCCGACGACCTGCTCACGACGACGCTGCTGACCGCCCGCTGCCCGGTCGTCTTCGTCCCTGCCATGCACACCGAGATGTGGCAGCACCCCGCCACGGTCGCCAACGTCGAGACGCTGCGACACCGCGGGTGCGTCGTCCTCGAGCCCTCGTCGGGACGCCTCACGGGAGCCGACAGCGGGCCCGGCCGGCTCCCGGAGCCGGCGCAGATCTTCGAGGCGGCCGTCCATCTCCTTCACACCGGGCGGCGCGCAGATCCGGGCGACCTGGTCGGTCGCCGCGTCGTGGTGTCCGCCGGCGGGACCCGGGAGGCCCTCGACCCCGTACGGTTCCTGGGCAACCGGTCGTCGGGCAAGCAGGGCTACGCCTTGGCCGCGGCAGCCGTGTCGCGCGGGGCGCAGGTCATCCTGGTCGCCGCCAACACCACGGCGCCGGCACCGCTCGGCGTCGAGCTCGTCGAGGTGGAGTCCACCCTGGAGCTTCGAGACGCCGTCGAGAAGCTCGCCGCCGGTGCCGACGCCGTCGTGATGGCGGCGGCGCCCGCGGACTTCCGCCCGGCCGACCGCAGCCCGTACAAGATCAAGAAGCACGACGGCACTCCCGCGTCGCCGATCGACGTGGTGGAGAACCCCGACATCCTCGCCGGCCTCGTCGCCGAGCGGGGGTCCGCCGTACTGCCGCTGCTGGTCGGCTTCGCCGCAGAGACCGGCGACGAGGACGCCGGCGTGCTGGAGCACGGCCGGGCGAAGCTGGCGCGCAAGGGCTGCGACCTGCTCGTCGTCAACGACGTGAGCGGCGGGGCCGTGTTCGGCGCCGACGACAACTCGGCCGTGATCTTGTCCGCCGACGGTGCCGAGCGGGCAGTCGCCCACGGGTCGAAGGTCGACCTGGCCCACGTCATCTGGGACGAGGTGGGCCGGCGCCTGGAGAACCGCGACCCCTGAGACGTAACCACAGTCCGGGCGTCGGTGGCGTTACCCTGGTGCCACTTCGGCGCCACCCGATGCCGTCTGCACGAGGAGAGTTCGTTGCCAGGCCGTTTGTTCACCTCCGAGTCCGTCACCGAGGGACACCCCGACAAGATCGCCGACCAGATCAGCGACTCGGTCCTGGACGCCCTGCTCACCGGCGACCCGCAGAGCCGGGTCGCCGTCGAGACCCTGGTGACCACCGGACTCGTCGTGGTCGCAGGAGAGGTCACCACGAAGGTGTACGCGCCCGTGGCCGACATCGTCCGCCAGCGGGTCCTCGACATCGGGTACGACTCCTCCAAGAAGGGGTTCGACGGCCGCTCCTGCGGCGTGCAGGTCTGTATCGGGTCGCAGTCGCCCGACATCGCCCAGGGCGTCGACGACGCGTTCGAGGAGCGCTCGGAGGGCTCGACCGACCCGCTCGACCGCCAGGGAGCCGGCGACCAGGGGCTGATGTTCGGCTTCGCGTGCGACGAGACGCCTCAGCTGATGCCGCTGCCGATCACGATCGCCCACCGGCTCGCCCAGCGCCTGTCGGAGGTCCGCAAGGACGGCACGATGGCGTACCTGCGCCCCGACGGCAAGACCCAGGTGACGATCGAGTACGACGGCGACCGACCCGCTCCGGGTCGACACCGTCGTCGTCTCCAGCCAGCACGCCGGCGACATCGACCTCGAGGCGCTGCTGGCACCGGACGTGAAGAAGCACGTCGTGGAGGAGGTGCTGTCCACCTTCGACATCGACTCCTCGGACTACCGCCTGCTCGTCAACCCGACGGGACGCTTCGAGGTCGGCGGACCCATGGGCGACGCGGGGCTGACCGGCCGCAAGATCATCATCGACACCTACGGCGGGATGGCCCGCCACGGCGGTGGCGCGTTCAGCGGAAAGGACCCCTCGAAGGTCGACCGGTCCGCCGCGTACGCGATGCGCTGGGTAGCGAAGAACGTCGTCGCGGCCGGGCTGGCCCGCCGCTGCGAGGTCCAGGTCGCCTATGCGATCGGCAAGGCCCACCCGGTCGGCTTCTACGTCGACTGCTTCGGTACCGAGGCGGTGCCGGTCGACACGATCCGCACGGCCGTGCTCGACGTCTTCGACCTGCGTCCGGCCGCCATCATCCGCGACCTCGACCTGCTGCGCCCGATCTACGCGCTGACGGCCTCCTACGGGCACTTCGGACGCGAGCTGCCCGAGTTCAGCTGGGAGCGCACCGACCGTGTGGACGCACTGAAGGCCGGCCGCCTCGGGCTGAGCCTCGACGAGCTCCGCTGTCGGCGGCCGATGGTTGACTGAGGTCCATGGCGTCCACCTCGGCACCCGTCGACCAGCTCGCTGTCCTGAAGCGCGCGGTCCGGTCCAGGCGGCCGCGACCCGCGTCCGCCCCGGCTGCCGAGCGGCCCGTCGCCCGCGTCGTGGTCGACCTGGCGTTGGCGCACCTCGACCGGCCGTTCGACTACGCCGTCACCGAGGCTCTGCACGAGTCCGCCGTCCCCGGCTGCCGGGTCAAGGTCCGCTTCGCCGGCCGCGACGTCGACGGGTTCGTCGTCGAGAGGTCCCAGTCCACGGAGCACGTCGGCGAGCTGACGCCGCTGCGCCGGGTTGTGTCGCCAGAGCCGGTCCTCAGCCCCGCCGTGCTGGCGCTGGCCCGCGCCACCGCCGACAGGTACGCCGGCACGTTGTCCGATGTGCTCCGGCTCGCCGTCCCGCCCCGGCATGCGCGTGTCGAGGCCGAGGCGGAGCGGCCGAAGCAGCCCCCGCTCGCGGTGACCCTCGGCGATCTCGCCCGCACCTGGCGGACGGAGACCGGCGGCGAGGCATTCGTCACCCGGCTGTCTCGGGGCGAAAGCCCACGTGCCGTGTGGAGCGCCCCTCCCGGCGCCCGGTGGCCTGCGCAGGTCGCCGCGGCGGTCGCGGCCACGTCGGCGTCGGGTCGCGGCAGCGTCGTCTGCCTCCCTGACACCCGCGACGTGGCGCAGGTGGCCTCAGCGCTGACCGCGCTGCTCGGCCCCGACTCGCACGTCGTGCTCACCGCCGACCTCGGCCCCGCCGCGCGCTACCGGGGGTTCCTGGCCTTGTCGCGCGGCACGGTCTCGGTCGTGGTCGGCACCCGCTCGGCCGCCTTCGCCCCCGTTCGCGACCTCGGACTGGTCGCCATCTGGGATGACGGCGACGACCTGTACGACGAGCCGCGGTCCCCCTATCCCCATACCCGGGAGGTGCTGCTGCTGCGCGCTCACCAGGAGGGGACCGCGCTTCTCGTCGCCGGCACGAGCAGGTCGGTCGAGGCGCAGGCGCTGGTCGAGTCCGGCTGGGCCGCTTCTCTCACCGCGCCCCGCGACTCCGTCCGGGCGGCGGCTCCACAGGTCCATGTCGCCGGTGAGAGCGACACCGAGCTGGAGCGGGACCCCGCAGCGGCGGCGGCCCGCATGCCCAAGCGCGTCTTCGAGGTCGTGCGTCACGCCCTCGCCACCGGGCCGGTCCTCGTGCACGTGCCGCGGTCGGGCTACCTGCCCACCCTCGCCTGCGACCGGTGCCGGTCGCCGGCGCGATGCGCGGGATGTACCGGTCCGCTCGGTCGTCCCCGTCACGGCGCACCCGCGGCGTGCCGCTGGTGCGGCGTCGCCCCCGAGCCGTGGTCGTGCGCCACGTGCGGCGGGCGGGGGCTGCGCTCACCCGTCGTCGGGTCCCTGCGGACGGCCGAGGAGTGGGGGCGCAGCTTCCCGCTGACGACGGTCGTGTGGTCGGGCGGCGAGCACGTCGTCCCCGAGGTCGACGACAGACCGGCCATCGTGGTGGCGACACCGGGCGCGGAGCCCCGCACCGAGTCCGGCTATGCCGCGGCGGTGCTGCTCGACACCTGGCTGACGCTGAGCCGCCCGGAGCTGCGGGCCGGCGAGGAGGCCCTGCGCCGTTGGCTCAACATCGCGGCCCTCGTCCGGTCCGCCGATCGCGGTGGCCGCGTCGTCGCTGTCGGCGACCCGAGCAGCGCGGCCCTGCAGGCGCTGGTGCGCTGGGACCCCGAGGGGTTCGCCGCACGGGAGCTGGTCGAGCGCCGCTCGGCCGGGCTGCCCCCAGCCACCCGGCTCGCCACCGTGGTCGGCACCGCCGACGAGATCACACAGGCGCTGACCGGCCTCGACCTGCCCGCGTACGCCGAGGTGCTCGGGCCGACGGAGCTGCCCGGCGGTCAGGCTCGGCTGGTCATTCGTACCGCTCGGGCGCGCGGTGCCGGCATGACCAAGGCGCTGCACCGCTTGCAGGCAGCGCGCAGCAGCCGCAAGCAGCTCCCGCTGCACGTCCGCGTCGACCCTGGGAACTTCGGCTGACCCGATGGCGAGGTCACCGGTCTCCGGCGGAGTCGGGCGCGGGTCCAGCAGCTGACGGGCGCCGGACGGGTCACGCAGGGGATGGCACCGCTCGCACTACACTCGACCGTTGTCCACGATCATCTCGAGTCGGAGCGGTGCCGTGTCTGTCCGTGACATCCGGTTGTTCGGCGACCCCATCCTGCGCACACCGGCGGTCGAGGTGGTCGACTTCGACAAGCAGCTCCGTGTCCTCGTCCAGGACCTGACCGACACGATGATGGACGCCCCCGGCGCTGGTCTGGCAGCGCCGCAGATCGGCGTGGGGCTTCGTGTCTTCACCTACCTCGTGGACGGCTCGGTCGGGCACCTGGTCAACCCCCGGCTGACCCTGTCCGACGACACCCAGTCCGGCGACGAGGGCTGCCTGTCGATTCCCGGGGTCTCCTTCGACTGCACCCGGGCGCGCGACGTCGTCGCTGTCGGCTCCGACATGTACGGTGAGCCGGTCGTCGTGCACGGAAGCGACTCCCTCGCGCGTTGCCTGCAGCACGAGGCCGACCACCTCGACGGTGTGCTGTTCGTGGACCGCCTCGACCCGCAGACCCGCAAACTCGCGATGAAGGCGATCCGGGAGGCGGAGTGGAGCGGCCTGTCGGCTCCTGTCCTGAAGGAGTCACCGCACCCGATGTTCGGCCGGGGCCGCTGAGCATGCGGCTCGTCTTCGCCGGCACCCCCGACGCGGCGGTGCCGTCGCTGACCGCGCTCCTGTCGAGCCGGCACGAGGTGGTGGCGGTTGTCACCCGCCCGGACAAGCCGGCCGGTCGCGGGCGCCGGGTCAGCGCCGCCCCGGTCGCCGAGCTCGCCGCCGAGGAGGGCCTCGAGGTGCTCGCGCCGCCGCGTCCGAGCGACCCGTCGTTCCTGCACCGGCTCGCCGAGCTCGCACCCGACTGCTGCCCCGTGGTCGCGTACGGCGGCCTGCTGCCGAAGGCCGCGCTCGGTATCCCCGCCCACGGCTGGGTCAACCTGCACTTCTCCTTGCTGCCGGCATGGCGAGGAGCCGCCCCCGTCCAGCGCGCGGTGATGGCGGGCGACGAGGTCACGGGCGCCACCACGTTCCAGATCGAGGAGGCGCTCGATGCCGGCCCGACCTACGGCGTGGTCACCGAGCCGATCCACGCAGACGACACCGCCGGGACCCTCCTCGACCGTCTGGCGCAGCACGGTGCACGGCTGCTCGTCACGACCCTCGACGGGATCCACGACGGAGTGCTCCAGGCACGACCGCAGCCGCCGGACGGCGTGTCCCTCGCACCCAAGCTCACGGTGGCCGATGCCGAGGTCGAGTGGGCTCGACCGGCGTTCGCGGTCGACCGGACGATCCGGGGCTGCACGCCTGACCCGGGCGCGTGGACCCTCGTCGCGGGAGCGCGGCTCAAGCTTCAGCCGGTGGCCGTCGTGCCGGACGTTACCGACCTCGCGCCGGGCCGGGTGGCCGGCACCAAGATCGAGGTGCTGGTCGGCACCGCCACCTGCGCCGTGCGGCTGGGCCTGGTACAGCCCGCAGGGAGGTCCTGGACACCTGCAGCCGACTGGCTCCGCGGCCTGCACGAGGCACCGACCCGGTTCGGTCGGTGACCGGCCCGCGCCGGGTCCGGCCCCGGACGACGATCGATCCCGCGCGGCAGACGGCGTACGACGCGCTGCTGGCTGTGGAGCGCGACGGTGCCTACCTCAACCTCGCTCTCGGGGCACTGCTGGCGGAGCGGCGGATCACCGGACGCGACGCCGCGTTCGCGACCGAGCTCGCGTCGGGGACTGCCCGGCTGCAGGGCACGTACGACGCCCTCCTCGACTCCGCCGTACGCGGCGGAGTGGACGCGCTGCAGCCCGAGGTACGCACCGCGCTGCGGTTGAGCGTCCACCAGCTCCTCGACATGCGCGTCGCGTCACATGCGGCTGTCACCTCCGGCGTCGAGCTGACGCGGGCTGCGGCGGGTGAGCGACCGGTGCGGCTGGCCAACGCGGTGCTGCGGAAGGTCGCGGAACGCTCTCGCGACGACTGGCTGGCCATCGTCGCGCCGGCTCGGGCGAACGACCTCATCGGCCACCTCAGCGTCACCTACTCACACCCGCGCTGGGTCGTGCAGGCGTTCCTCGACGCGCTCGACGCCGACGTCGAACGGGCCGAGGCGCTCCTCGCTGCCGACAACGTCGCCCCGAAGGTGACCCTGGCGGTCCGGCCCGGGTTGGCCGACGTCGACGCGCTGGTCGCAGCCGGGGCCGTCGCCCGCGGGCGCTGGTCCCCGTACGCCGCCACATTGTCTGCCGGCGACCCCGGTGCGCTCGAGCAGGTCCGCACGGGACGTGCCGGCGTACAGGACGAGGGCTCCCAGCTGGCCGCCATCGCGCTCGCCCGGGCGGAGGTCGACGGTCGTGACGAGCGCTGGCTGGACCTCTGCGCCGGTCCCGGCGGGAAGGCGGCCCTGTTGACGGGGATCGGGCGCGGACGGGGAGCCACGCTCGTCGCATCGGAGCGCCTCGTCCACCGGGCCGGACTCGTATCGTCCGGTCTGCGCGCGTACCGGCCGCCGCGACCGGTAGTAGCTGCGGATGGCACGCGGCCGCCGTGGCTGCCCTCCACCTTCGACCGCGTCCTCGTCGACGTTCCGTGCACCGGGCTGGGCGCCCTGCGGCGAAGGCCGGAGTCCCGGTGGCGACGAGGGCCAAGCGACCTCCCCGCCCTCACGGCGCTCCAGGCCTCGCTGCTCACGTCGGCGATCGAGTCGGTCCGGCCGGGCGGCGTCGTGGCGTACGTCACCTGCTCTCCGCACCGGGCCGAGACGCGCGGCGTCCTCGACGCGGTGGTCGGCCCGCGCCAGGACATAGCAGAGCTGGACACTCCCTCGCTGCTGCCCGGGGTGCCCGACCTCGGGCCCGGCCCGTCCGTGCAGCTGTGGCCGCACGTGCACGGAACCGACGCGATGTTCGTGTCCGTGCTGCGACGAACCGCGCACTAGACTCCACGACCGATGGCCATTCAGATCTCGCCCAGCATCCTCGCGGCGGACTTCGCGAACCTGGAGTCGGCCGCCGCCAGCGTCCCGGGAGCCGACTGGTTGCACGTGGACGTGATGGACAACCACTTCGTGCCCAATCTGACGCTGGGGCTGCCGGTCGTCGAAGCCCTCGCGAAGGTGGCACCGCAGCCCCTCGACTGCCATCTGATGATCGAGGACCCCGACCGGTGGGCTCCCGCCTATGCCGATGCCGGCGCCGGCAACGTCACGTTCCACGTGGAGGCGTGCGCGGCTCCCGTCCGGCTCGCTCGGGAGCTGCGCGGCCTCGGTGCGCGGGCGGGCATCGCGCTGAAGCCGGCGACACCCGTCGACCCGTACGCCGACCTGCTCCCGGAGCTCGACATGCTGCTCGTGATGACCGTCGAGCCGGGCTTCGGCGGCCAGCAGTTCCTCGACCTGTGCCTGCCGAAGCTGCGCCGCGCGGGGGAGCTGATCGGCCGGGCCGGCGGTGAGGTGTGGCTGCAGGTGGACGGCGGCGTGACCGCCGAGACGATCGAGCGCTGCGCCGAAGCCGGTGCCGACGTGTTCGTCGCGGGGTCGGCCGTCTTCGGCGCCGACGAGCCGGACGCGATGGTCGCCCACCTGCGACGGCTCGGCGAGGCAGCCGCCTGACGCTGTGGCATGATGGTTGCGTACGAGTGTTAGCACTCGCGTGCTCCGGGGTCGGTGTAACTCCGAACCGGCGGTAATAGTCCGCGAACCGTCCGCAGCCAGCGGTCGGCCGATCCGGTGGAACTCCGGGACCGACGGTCAAAGTCCGGATGAGAGGTAGCACGCCGAGGGCGTCGACATCCGTCGGACCGAGCGCCGGTCCGGAAGTGGCCGATCCGCCACCGCCGGGTGCGCGACCCGGTCCGAGCGGTGCGACGGTCCTCGAGACGCCTCGGAGTCCGCGTCCGGACGAGAGGCCACAGCACATGGTCGGCGCCGCAGACAACGCTTCACGTTGTCGTGTCGCTGGGCTGCCCGATGTCTGCTCTCCTCGCCGTCATCGGCGACCGGCGACATCCTCCCCTGACCCGACAGCTTGACGAAGGAGTACGCGTGAGCGTCTTCCAGACCGCCTACGACGCCCACCTGACGATCATCGGGCACCAGATCACCTGGCGCGAGATCATCGGCAACGCCTTCGGCTTCGCCTCGGCCATCGGTCGGCCTCCGGCGGCGCGTGTGGGCCTGGCCGGTGGGCATCGTCGGGAACGTCTTGCTGTTCACGGTGTTCATCGGGACCGCGGTCGAACGGCCAGACGATCCCGCTGCTCGGCCAGGCGGGCCGCCAGGTCTTCTTCGTCATCGTCAGCGTCTACGGCTGGCAGCGCTGGAACCAGACGAGGCACCACAGCGCCAACGGCGACGCTCCGGCCGTTCGCCGCGCTGGGCGACGTCCAGCGAGCGGATGTCGTACCTCGCGACGGCGGTGGCCGGCGTGCTCGTCTTGTTCTGGGTCTTCCAGCAGATCGGTACCGTCTGGCCGGCGCCCACGTGGTACTTCCTCGCCGACTCCTGGATCTTCGTCGGGTCGGTGCTGGCGACGTACGCGATGGCCCGCGGCTGGGTCGACTTCTGGCTGTGCTGGATCGCGGTCGACCTGGTGGGGGTCCCCGAGCTGATCCACTTCAAGCTGTACCCGTCGGCGCTGCTGTACGGCGTGTACCTGCTGCTGGTCCTCTACGGATTCTTCACGTGGCGGCGGATCGCCCGTCGGGAGTTGCTCGCCGACCCGACCGCCGAGATGGTCGGCCTCTAACCCCTTTCCGCGTCCAGCCGAGTGTCAGCCGGTCGAGCCCGAGGGTCAGCGCTCGAGCCGGTTACCAGCGGGTCGCGCCCGAAGTGTCAGCGGTCGATCGACGACATGTCGGGGAACCGCTCCCCGACCACCTGCTCGCGGGGGATCGCGTCGGCCAGCGCGGCGAGGTCGGCGTCGCTGAGGTCGACGGCTGCGGCAGCGACGTTCTCCTCCAGGTAACGGACCCGCTTGGTCCCCGGGATCGGGACCACGTCGTCGCCTTGGGCCAGCACCCAGGCGAGCGCCAGCTGCCCGGGAGTCACGCCCTTGTCCGCTGCGAGCCTGCGTACGGTGCCCAGGAGCTGGAGGTTGTGGTCGAGGGCCTCGCGCTGGAACCGCGGGTTGCGCTTGCGGAAGTCGTCGTCGGCCAGCGAGTCGGTGCTCTCGATCGTGCCCGTCAGGAAGCCGCGACCCAGCGGTGAGTACGGGACCAGCCCGATGCCGAGCTCACGCAGCGTCGGCAGGATCTCGTCCTCGACGTCTCGCGTCCACAGCGAGTACTCGCTCTGCAGCGCGGTGACCGGGTGGGTGGCGTGCGCTCTGCGGATCGTGGCGGCGGAGGCCTCGGACAGCCCGATGCGTCGAACCTTCCTGCGCTCACCAGCTCCGACATGGCGCCGACGGTCTCCTCGATGGGTACCGTCTTGTCGACGCGGTGCTGGTAGTACAGGTCGATGACGTCGACGCCGAGCCGCTCGAGGCTCGCGTCGCAGGCCGAGCGGACGTACTCCGGGCTGCCGTCGATGCGGCGCTTGGTCGGGTCGTCGGGGTCGCGGACGTTGCCGAACTTGGTAGCCACGACGACCTCGTCACGTCGGCCGGAGATCGCCCGTCCGACGAGCTGCTCGTTGGTGAACGGGCCGTACATGTCCGCCGTGTCGAGCATGGTCACCCCGAGGTCGAGGGCCCGGTGGATCGTCTCGACCGCCTCGGCCTCGTCGGCCCGGCCGTAGAACTCCGACATCCCCATACAGCCGAGCCCGAGCGCCGACACCGTCAGGTCTGAGCCGAGGTCGGTCACGGCCGAGCGTGCGCCGGCCGAGTCGAGGAGCTGCGTCAGAAGAAGTCATGCCCTCGATGTTCCCGCACCGCGGCATTTCGAACGTGTCGCGTCGAGTGGGCGGAGATGTCGCGTCGAGTGGGCGGAGATGTCGCGTCGAGTCGGGCTCTGACGCGCTGCCTCGCGAGCATCTACGCCCGCTGGGGCCGGCACCTGCGCCCGCTCGACGGAGAGAGAAAGACGAGGTCGCGCCAGCGGACGCCTCTCGGCGAGTGGCCGCTCGTAGCGGCGTATGGGTGGGGCCCGGGGGTCTCGCACTGGCGCGACGGAGAGTAGAACCAGCGGCCCGGCCGCAGTATTCCTTGGCCACTCGAGTCCAACACAGCGTCACGTCGACAGGCGGAGCGTACTTCCCGCTGTGTGCGGGGCGGTGAAGGGGATGTTCCATACTCCATCGCTGCATTTGCGCCCGCTCGGCCGGGCATTTGCGCCCGCTCGGCCGGACATTTGCGCCCGCTCGGCCGGGCATTTGCGCCCGCTCGGCCGGACATTTGCGCCCGCTCGGCCGGACATTTGCGCCCGCTCGGCCGGACATTTGCGCCCGCTCGGCGCGAGTGGCGGAGCATCCCGGCAGCGGCAAGGATGGACCGATGGACTATCGCCCTCTCGGCCGCAGCGGATGCTCGGTCTCGACGCTCACCCTCGGCACGATGACGTTCGGCTCGGAGTCGGACGAGGAGGTCTCGCACGCCCAGCTCGACGCGTTCGTCGAGGCCGGCGGCAACCTCGTCGACACGGCCGACGTGTACTCGTCGGGGGTCTCCGAGGAGATCATCGGCCGCTGGCTCGCCGCCCGGCCCGCCGACATCCGCGACTCGGTGGTCCTCGCGACCAAGGGACGCTTCCCGATGGGGCCGGACCGGGCGACGTCGGACTGTCGCGGCGCCACCTCCAGCGGGCGCTCGACGCCTCCTGCGCCGCCTCGGCGTCGACTGCGTCGACCTGTACCAGGTGCACGCCTGGGACCCGCTGACTCCGCTCGACGAGACGCTCCGCGTGCTCGACGACCTGGTCCGCGCCGGCAAGATCCGGTACGTGGGGCTGTCGAACTTCACCGGCTGGCAGGTCCAGAAGGCGGTGGCGCTCGCGGCCGCGCAGGGCCTGGAGCTGCCGGTCACGCTGCAGCCTCAGTACAACCTCCTCGTACGCGAGATCGAGTGGGAGGTCGTGCCCTCCTGCCTCGACGCCGGTCTGGGCCTGCTCCCGTGGTCCCCGCTCGGCGGCGGCTGGCTGACGGGCAAGTACTCCCGCGACGACCGGCCCGCCGGCGACACCCGCCTCGGCGAGAACCCCGACCGCGGCATGGAGGCGTACGACCGCCGGTCCGTGCATCAGCGCACGTGGGACGTGATCGACGCCGTGCAGAAGGTCGCCGAGGGCAGGGGGGTCTCGATGGCGCAGGTCGCGCTGGCCTGGCTCGTCGACCGTCCTGCCGTCACCTCCGTGATCCTCGGCGCGCGGACCACGCGGCAGCTTGCGGACAACCTCGGAGCCGCCGGCCTGCACCTCGACGACGCCGAGACCGACGCCCTCGACAAGGCGAGCGACCCGGCGCCGGCGGACTACCCGTACGGCGGACCGGGCGTGGAGCAGCGCAGCCGGCGCATCGAGGGAGGTCGGTGATGGCCGAGACGGCCGCGCAGAAGGTCCTGTTCATCGGCGGCAGCGGCGTCATCAGCAGCGCCTGCTCGCAGCTCGCCGTCGACCTCGGCATCGACCTGTACGTGCTCAACCGCGGCGAGACCAGCATCCGACCGTTGCCGGAAGCGGCCACGGTCCTTCGGGCCGACATCGCCGACCGTCCGGCTGCGGGTCGGGCTCTCGGCGACCACGAGTTCGACGCGGTCGTCGACTGGGTCGCGTACACCCCCGACCAGGTACGCGCCGACATCGAGATGTTCCGCGGCCGCACCCGGCAGTACGTCTTCATCAGCTCTGCCTCGGCGTACCAGACGCCGCCGTCGCGCATACCGGTCGTGGAGTCGACACCGCTGCGGAATCCGTACTGGCAGTACTCGCGGGACAAGATCGCCTGCGAGGACCTGCTCGTCGACGCCTACCGCGACGAGGCGTTCCCGATGACGATCGTGCGGCCCTCCCACACGTACGACAAGACGTCGGTGCCGTTCGACGGCGGCTGGACCGTCCTCGAGCGGATGCGCCAGGGCAAGCCGGTGGTGGTGCACGGCGACGGGACGTCCCTGTGGACCCTCACCTCGTCCGTCGACTTCGCCCGGGGTTTCGTACCGCTGCTCGGCCAGCAGCGCGCTCTCGGCGAGGCGTTCCACATCACCGCTGACGACGCGCTGACCTGGAACGCGATAGCCGAGACGCTCGCCGCCGCAGCCGGCGTGTCCGCGGACATCGTGCACGTGCCGTCGGACGCGATCGCCGCAGCCGACCCCGGCTGGGGAGCCGGACTGCTGGGGGACAAGTCGCACTCCATGGTGTTCGACAACGCCAAGCTGCGCAGCCTGGTGCCGGGCTGGGCCGCGCACATCCCCTTCGAGGCCGGTGCCAGGCAGATCGTGGCCTGGTACGACGAGGACCCGGCGCGGCAGCGGGTGGACGCGCAGCTCGACGCGGTGATGGACACGCTGGTCAAGACGTACCGCGTCTGAGGTGGTCCAGGGCGGGGCGTCCGCTCTTTCGGTCGGCCGGCCGGTCGGGGAGGCGTGCCGTCTGCTCTTTGGGCCGGCCGGCCGGCCGGGGAGGCCGCGGCGATTAGGCTGGGGGACCTGATGAAGACCTTCGACGACCTCTTCCACGAGCTGACGGGCAAGGTGCGCTCCTCGGCGTCCGACTCCGGTACGGTCGCGGCGGTCGACGCCGGCGTGCACGCGATCGGCAAGAAGCTCGTCGAGGAGGCGGCCGAGGCCTGGATGGCGGCCGAGCACGAGTCGAAGGAACGGGCGGCGGAGGAGCTGAGCCAGCTGCTGTACCACGTCCAGGTGATGATGCTGGCGCGCGGCCTGACGCTCGACGACGTCTACGCGCACCTGTGACCGTCCGCTGCTCCGCGCTGGAACCGGAACCGAGAAGGCCGCTGCCATGCTGAAGATCGCCGTACCGAACAAAGGCTCGCTCGCCGAGGCCTCGGCCGCCATGCTCCGGGAGGCGGGCTACCGCCAGCGGCACAGCTCCAACGAGCTGGTGATGACCGATCTCGCGAACGACGTCGAGTTCTTCTACCTGCGGCCGCGGGACATCGCCGTGTACGTGGGCGAGGGCACCCTCGATCTCGGGCTGACCGGTCGCGACCTCGTACTCGACTCGCGCGCACCCGTGGCGGAGCGGCTCCGGCTGGGCTTCGGCGCGTCGCAGTTCTATTTCGCCGGACCCGTCGACGGCGTCTCCACCGTTGAGGAGCTCGACGGCCGCCGCGTCGCGACGTCGTACGCCGGCCTCGTCGAGGACTTCCTGAAGGAGCGGTCGGTCTCGGCCCATGTCGTCCGTCTGGACGGTGCGGTCGAGTCGGCCGTGCGCCTCGGGGTCGCCGACGCGATCGCCGATGTCGTAGAGACCGGCAGCACCCTGCGGCAGGCCGGTCTGCGGATCTTCGGCGACCCGATCCTGTCGTCGGAGGCGGTACTCGTGACGCGGCACGCCGGTGCCGACCCGGCCGGCTTCGACGTCTTCGTCCGGCGCCTGCGCGGAGTCCTCGTCGCCCGGCGGTTCGTGATGATGGACTACGACATCCGGGTCGAGCAGGTCGAGGCCGCCTGCACGCTGACGCCGGGGATCGAGTCGCCGACCGTGTCACCGCTGCACCGGGAGGGCTGGGTCGCCGTCCGGTCGATGGTGCCGCACGACGACGCACAGCGGGTCATGGACGACCTGTACGACCTGGGCGCGCGCGGGATCCTGGTGACGAACATCCACGCCTGCCGACTCTGAGCCGATGCCCGAACCGCTCAGGCTGCCTCGTCGCTACCGGCCCTTCGGCGCCCGCATCGCCGCGGCCGTCGCGGCTGTGGTGCTGGTCGGGTTCACCGCGTTCATCTGGCTGGCGCTGCCCCGCAGTGCCCGGGCCACCTTCGGGCTGGCGGAGCGCCTGACGGTGGTCGCCATCTACGCGGCGGTGCTGGCGGTCCTGAACGGCATGTTCCGGACGTCCGCGCACGCCGACGAGGAGGGCCTGACGGTCACCAACGGCTACATCAGGCGTCGCTTCGCCTGGCCGCAGATCGTGCGGATCTCCCTCGGTGCCGGGCGACCCTGGGCGCTGCTCGACCTGGCCGACGGCACCACGGTCTCGGTGATGGCGATCCAGGGGTCCGACGGCGCCCGGGCCGACCGTGCTGCCCGCGACCTCAAGCGCGTGCTCGCCGAGCGCTCCCGGCCCTCCTGAACCGGCCCCATCCAGCCGGTGTCAGTTCCCCCGGCGCGTCGCCCGATAGCGTCGCACCCATTCGGCGTTCAACGAGTCGGCCTGCCGTTCAGGTGGCGAGACCGGAGTCCAGTCGACCGGAGGAGAAGCGCCAACGAAGTCGAGCACGCTCCTGACCGTCTCGACCCGGTTGGCGACCAGGGATTCGTACGTCAGGCCGAGCGGTTCCACGGCCTGCGCAATGAACCACGCTCGCCACGCCTCGTTGTGCTCGTGAATCGTCGCGACAAGGCGCTCGACCTGGTCGAGGTCCGGCTCCGCCGTCGCTCGCGACCTGTCACCCTCCTGCCAGAAGCCCGTCTGCTCCGCACGCGCCCACGACACCGCTTGGGCGACGACGTCCAGGCGCTGCAGGTGCACAAAGCGAAGTGGCCCCAGCGCACGCTCGAGCACATCGACGTCCCTGTGCCCGCCGATGTGGCCGCGGAGCCCCTCCACCAGGAGGTGCATCGTTCCCCACATGATGCGGGCGGCAAAGACACCATTGCCGGTACTGCCTGCCCGGACGGCGCCACGCACCAGCTCGACGTAGTCGAAGTCGCCCTCGTCAGTCATTTCCACGCCGAACCGCGCTGCCCACATCCGATGGTCGGGCTCGCGGAAGTACGACTCCGGGTGCCCGGCGACCCCCGTCGAGGAGAGCAGGCTGCACAGCAACGTGCTCCCGGTACGCGGAGTGCCGCAGAGCAGGTACGAGGGAGCTGATCGCACCGCACCAACCTAGGGGCCGACGTCGCAGCTACCAGGCGTCTGCCCGCGGGCTGGGCCGGGCGGCCGCCCGGCCGACCCTTCCGCCAAGACGTCAGTCGGTGTCCGACGCGCCGGCAGAACCGGGCCGGGGGTGACGTGTCGGCGGGAAGCGTGAGTGCGCGGCCAGTCCGTGTACGGCGGCGGTGAAGCACTCCATCGGCGGGGTCACGAGCCCGGCGCCAACCTGTCCGGTACCGGCGACGCGGCCCGCCATTCCGGTGTTGATCTGCGGTAGCCGGCCCGTGCGAAGGACCGCCGTCACGTCGATCCCGGTCGGCGTGCCGCGGAAGTCCATGATCGGTATCGCCCAGGCGGGGTTCTCGCCGACGCAGAGGTCGTACATCCGCCGCGTCGTCACGAGCGCGTCGGAGACCGAGCCGCCCACGAACCGTACGATCGCGGGTGCCGTCGCCATGGCGAAGCCGCCGATGCCGGCCGTCTCGGTGATCGCCGAGTCGCCGATGTCGGGATTGGCGTCGTCGGGGCCGAAGCTGCCGAGGTACAGCCCGTCGGCCACCTGCGCCGGCCCGGTGAACCACTCGTCGCCCGTCGTCGAGACCTGGATGCCGAAGTCCGTGCCGTTGCGCGCCATCGTGGTGACGACCGTGGAGCCGGGTATGCCGCTCGCGGCCACCGTGACGAGCTTGCAGGCGGGCATCACCAGGTTGAGGAAGAAGTGGTCGTTGCCGGACACGAAGCGCACGACTTCCGCCAGGTCGGTTGTGTCGAGCCCCGACGTGATCAGGTCGGGCAGCCACTCCTTCAGCAGCATGAGGGTGCCGGCGCGGTTGCGGTTGTGACCCTCGTCGCCCATCTGGATCATCTGGGCGATGATCGCGATGATGTCGACCGGTCCGTGTGCACGCGTCGCCGTCTGCAGGGCCGGCCCCAGGACGTCGGTCATCCAGTGGAGCCGCTCGATCACGTCGGGGGAGTACGCCCCGTAGCGCAGCACCTTCCCGAGCCCCTCGTTGAGCGAGCACCAGGCTCGGCGGTCGGTGGACTCGTCGGACAGCTCGAACATCCACATCGACGGCGACACCACGCCCGCCATCGGCCCGACGGCACCGCGGGAGTGGCACGGCTCCCAGGTGAGCGACCCCGCAGCGAGCAGAGCCTCGGCGTCCTCGGCGGACCCGGCCAGCCCCTCGAAGATCGCCGCCCCGATCAGGGCGCCGCGCAGTGGCCCCGACGCCCGCTCCCACGTGACCGGCGGACCCGCGTGCAGGAAGTGCCCCTTCTCGAGCCCGAGCACGTCGGACGCCGGCCGAACGTCGGTCAGTGCCGCCTTCGCCTCCGTCATCCGACGGACCGCCTCGGCGTTGGCCCCGGTACGCCGCGGGTCGAGCATCACGGCCGTCAGCGCTTCCTCGGTGCCGGCGACCGGCGGCGTCCACTCGACGCGGGTCGTCGGTACGCCCTGCCGCTCGAGCGACTCGGCGAGGATCTCGGCGCCGGCGGTGACCACGCCCGACGGCGTGGTCAACGGGCGCGACATGCCGGCTCACCACGGTCGACGAGTGAGAGCGCTTCCCGCGTGGCCGCCGAATTCGACGCGTGGACGATCGCCCCGGCGGCCGCCAGCCGGGAGGCGGTGTCCTCCAGTCCCTGCGGGTCGTCGCGGGTGCCCACCAACGACACCACCACGGGGGTACCGCTGCCCGCGATCGCGGTGGCGAGGTCAGCGGCGGGGTCGGGATGCGCCCCGTTCCCCAGCACCACGTCGAGGAGGACCACGGCGCACTCCGGGTCCTCGAGCTCCTGGTGGAGCCGCTGGAGGCGCAGAGTCGGGTCGATCATCGGGTGCGCCCGGCCGACCGTGAGCCGGTCGTCGCCGAAGTCGATGAACGTGTGGCCGTCGGACTGCAGTCCGACGCCGAGCGACGGCTGGCCGGCCAGCGCGATGTTCGAGCTGACGGTGCCCAACTGTTGGACGGCGATGAGCATCGCCTCGTCGCACAAGGTGCCGCCAGAGAACAGCCCCCGGACGTGTCCCGCCCGCGCCGGTGGCGCAGCGGCTCCCCACCGAGGGGGAGCCGCCCACTGCACGCCGATGCTCTGGGCGACCGACGCGGCGGTCACGGTGATGTCCGGCTGCGCCGGGCTCAGGTAGCCCACCACGACCGGTGTCACGAGCGCCTCGGCATGCGCCGTTACCGCCTCCGCCACTTCCGGCGCGGGAGGCTTGGAGATCACCACGATCGTGGAGATGTCGTCGTCGGCGTCGAGAGCGTCGAGGGCCGCCAGGGTCGCGCGCCCACCCACGGCGGCCGACAGGTCGCGGCCGCCCACTCCGAGGCAGTGCGTGACGCCGATCCCCGCCCCGTCGAGAAGAGCCAGCAGGTGCTGGGCGCCGGTTCCGGATGCGGCAACGATGCCGACGGGGCCCGGGCGCACCACGTTCGCGAACCCCAGCCCGACGCCGCCCACGACGGCCGTGCCGCAGTCCGGGCCCATCATGAGGACACCGGCGGCGCTGGCGAGATCCTTGAGTGCGACCTCCTGCTCGACGCTGACGTTGTCGCTGAAGACCATCACGTCGAGTCCGGCCGAGATGGCGTCGGCGGCGTCAATCGCAGCGACCGCACCCGGTGTACTGACCAGGGCCAGCGACGCCTCGCCCCGCCGAGCGGCCGCCGCGATCGTGGCCGGCGGGCTGAGCGCGTTAGCGCTCGAGGCGTCGCCCGACGACGGCCGGCGCACCAGCGCTGCGTCGAGTGCGGCGACGGCGTCGTCGACCGCGGCGTCGCTGTCGGCGTCGATCGCCACGAGCATGTCGTTCGGCGACGCCTCCGGTGGTGGCTCGAAACCCATGTCGGCGAGGAGACCGAGGTTGAGCTCGGTCGCCATCGCGACGAGCGCGCTGGTGACACCATCCCTGTCCTGCAGCTCCCGGCTGACCTGCATCAAGCTGACCGAGTCCTGGTAGGAGCCGCGGCGGACCTGTACCGAACGCGTCATGCCGCGGCAACGGTCGTGTCAGAGGACCGGCGCGCCGGGAAGGCGCCAGGGAGCACCGTGTGCACGCCCTCGGCCATGCCTCGTCCCGAGGAGTGCCCGATCTCCTCGAGCCTTGCCAGGCAGCGGCCTCGAGCCGCCTCGTCGCCCTTCAGCGACGCCAGGTAAACCGCGAGCGCGTCGATGCAGCGACCGTCGACGGCCTGGCGGAGCAGACCGGCCGACGTCGCCGTTGTGGCCCCCTCCAGCTCGGCCGCGTCGACCGCGGCCGCCAGCTCGGCTCCGGCCGGATGCCGGGCTGCCAGCAGGGTGACCAGAGTCCCGCAGATCACGTCGTCGGCGTACGGGGTCAGGCCGTCGCCGGCCCCGAGCCGCGCCTGCCACGTCCGCAGCACGACCGTCGCCGCGCGCTCGTCGATGCAGTCGTACAGGTCGGCGCGGCGCGGCTCTGCGGGGCGCCACCAGCGGGCGACGCGGTGTTCGTCGTCGCCGATGCGCAGCCGGCCCGCCCCGAGCTCCACCGGCACCGGCCGCCCGTCGGGCAGCGGGGACGACACGACGATCCCGTGCGGCAGCCGCAAGCTCCGGGGCGACAGCAGACAGGCGACGACACGTCCGGACGAGTCGGCCAGCTGCCATGCCGCCGTCGATGCGTGGGTGACCGCGAGCCGCTGCGGTGGGCCGTCCACCAGCGGTGCCAGACCGGCGCTGGCCGCGCAGCCCTTTCGTTCGCTCACTGGTACCTCCGTCTGCCCCGGCGGACCGCCGGGCTACCTGCCTGGGACGCCTCGCCGGACGTCTGCCCCAGACGCTCGCTCAATGCCCTGGTTGGGACCGTATCGCTTCCGCGACGACCTCGGGAGCCGCGTCCTCATCCACGCGAGGCATCCGACCTTTCCGCCGAGACGTCGCCAGCGGTCCACTTCTGCCGGCGTGTCGCTCACTGATCGACGTCTCGGCGAGGCTCGGGAGGCGGCGGGAGGCCGGCGGATTGCGGACTCGGCAGGCTCCGGGCGGCCGTGGCTCCTGCGGCCTCGGACCCAACGGGTATGGCCTCCCGTGCGCGTCGCCGGGACAGCGGCCCCGCGGTTCCGGCATCCTGGTGCCACCGTGACCCGGGTCACACCTCGGGCCCGATGAAGAGGAGTCCACCATGGCCCTTAACTGGCAGGTCGTGTACAACGGCAAGACGCCTCCGCCCGGGCAGGCGGTGGCGCCCGACGAGCGGCTCTCGTGGGGCCGGACCGTGGGCCTCGGGGCTCAGCACGTCGTGGCCATGTTCGGGGCGACCTTCGTCTTCCCGCTCGTGATGGGGCTCAACCCGCAGCTCGCCATCATGATGAGCGGGATCGCCACGATCTGCTTCCTGCTGATCGTGCAGGGCAAGGTACCCAGCTACCTGGGTACTAGCGCCTCGTTCGTCGGCGGCGTCGCGGCCGTGCGTGCCCAGGGCGGTGACTCCTCCGACGTCACCGGCGCCATCCTGATCGCCGGTTTCGTCCTGCTCCTCGTCGGGGTCATCATCCACTTCGCCGGATCGCACACGCTGCAGGCGGTGCTCCCGCCGGCGGTCACCGGTGCCGTCGTGATGCTGATCGGGTTCAACCTGGCGCCCGTCGTAGCCAGCATCTACTGGCCGCAGGACCAGTGGGTCGCGTTCCTCACCATGACGTTCGTGATCTTGGTATCGGTAGGTGTCCGGGGCTTCCTCGGCCGGATCGCGATCTTCCTCGGGCTGATCTTCGGGTACGTCCTGTCCTGGCTCGCCGACGCCCTGTTCGGCTCGATCACCTCGTTCAACGCGGCTACCGGCAAGGTCGACACCCACGACCGGGTCAGCTGGGCCGGCGTGAAGGCCGCGGACTGGATCGGCTTCCCGCCCCACACCGACAACGCCGCGGGAGTCGTCGGGTGGCACTGGCCCAGCTTCTCGATCACGTTCACCCTGCTGGTGCTTCCCGCGGTCATCGCGCTGATCGCGGAGAACACCGGTCACGTCAAGGCAGTGGGCGAGATGACGCACCGCGACCTCAACCCCGTCATGGGGCGGGCGATCGCCGCCGACGGCTTCGGCACCATGCTCGCCAGCTCGGTCGGCGGGTCGCCGACCACGACGTACGCCGAGAACATCGGCGTGATGGCGGCTACACGCGTGTACTCCACCGCCGCGTACTACGTGGCCGCGATCGTGGCGGTCATCTTCGGGCTCAGCCCGAAGTTCGGGGCGCTGGTCGCCTCCACCCCAGGTGGCGTGCTCGGCGGGATCACCGTGGTCCTGTACGGCATGATCGGCCTGCTGGGCGCGAAGATCTGGAAGGAGAACAACGTCGACCTCGGCAACCCCGTCAACCTCGTGCCCCTGGCGGCAGGCATCATCATCGCCATCGGCGGAACGGCGCTGAAGATCAGCGACAACTTCACGCTGTCCGGTATCGCTCTCGGCACGATCGTCGTCGTTGTGTTCTACCATCTGGCCAGGGCCGTCGCACCGGAGCACCTGCGCGGAGAAGACCCGGGGACCCTGATCGAGGTCGGCGAGCCGGGGATGTACGAGGTCGACGACGACACGGGGGGTCGCCACCGCGACCGGCCATGACCAGGAGAGGCAGGCACACCGCACGTGAAGCCCGCCTCCTTCGTGTACCACCGGCCGGCCACGCTCGACGAGGCGGGCGACATGCTGGCCTCGACGCACGGCAAGGTGCTCGCCGGCGGCCAGAGCCTCATCCCGATCATGTCGATGCGGCTCGCGAGCCCCGCCGACCTGGTCGACATCAACCCGGTCGCCGGGCTCGACGCCATCGAGGTGACCGACTCCGCAGTCCGGGTCGGCTGCCTTGTCCGGCATCGTGCGCTGGAGCTCGACGAGGGCGCCCACGCAGCAAACCCCCTGCTACGCAGGGCGACCGCATGCGTGGCGCACCCGACGATCCGCAACCGCGGCACGACGGTCGGCAGTCTGGTCCACGCTGACCCCGCCGCCGAGATGCCCGGGGTCCTCGCCCTGCTCGGCGGGTCCGTCGAGGCGTACAGCCGGTCGGCGGGCACGCGCTCGGTGGCAGCGGAGGACTTCTTCGTCGGGCCCCTCGAGTGCTGCCTGCGCGACGACGAGATCGCCGTCGCCGCCACCTTCCCCCATCCGGAGCCGCGCACCGGGTCCGCATGGGTCGAGCTGGCCCGCAGGCACGGCGACTACGCGCTCGTCGGTGTGGGCGCCCTGGTGACCCTCGACGCCGACCAGCACGTGGTGGCCGCACGGGCTGCCCTCATCAGCGTCAGCACCGCGCCGGTGGTGGTCGACCTGGCGGCGGTCGCCGGAGGAGCGGCCCTCGACGCGGTCGACTGGACGGGTGCGGACGACGTCCTCGGCTCGGCCCTCGATCCCGAGGCCGACATCCACGCGACGGCGCAGTATCGGGCTCAGCTCTCGCGGGTGCTCACCCGGCGAGCCCTGTCGGCCGCGACCGACGACGCCGCACGTCGGGTGGCCGCCTGATGGCCGAGCCGCTGCACCAGGTGTCCCTCGACCTCAACGGCACGCCGACGCAGCTGAGCGTCCCCGCGAGGCGGCTGCTCTCCGACGCGATCCGCCACGACGCCGGCCTCACCGGAACGCACGTCGGCTGCGAGCACGGGGTCTGCGGTGCCTGCACTGTCCTCGTCGACGGGGTGCCGATGCGGTCGTGCCTGATGTTCGCCGTCTCCGCCGAGGGCGCGTCGATCACCACCATCGAGGGCTGTACGGCCGACGGCGGCGAGCTGGGCCACGTCCAGCAGGCGTTCCGCGACTGCCATGCGCTGCAGTGCGGGTTCTGTACGCCCGGGTTCGTCACCACGATCACGGCGTTCCTCGAAACCTGCGACGACCCGACCGAGGCGCAGGCGCGGGAGGCGATCGGCGGCAACCTGTGCCGGTGCACCGGCTACCAGAACATCGTGGCGGCGGTACTCCGCGCGGCCGAGCTGAAGCGCGAAGCGTCGGCCCCGGCGTGACGACCAAGCTCTTCGGCCAGCGGATCCCCCGGGTCGAGGACCCCCGCCTGCTGACCGGGCGTGGCCGCTACCTCGACGACCTCGGGCAGGACGCCCTCGCCGCCGCGTTCGTACGGAGCCCGCACGCCCACGCCCGCATCACCGACATCGACGTGAGCGCGGCCCTCGACGTCGACGGCCTGGTCGCGATCTACACCTATGACGACCTCGACGGGCGTACCGGCGAACCGCTCCCACTGCTGATCCCCCACCCGACGCTGACGCACGGGCGTACGCCTCACGCCCTGGCCAAGGACGAGGTCAACCACGTCGGCGAGGCGGTCGTCATGGTCGTGGCGACCGACCGCTACGTCGCCGAGGACGCCGCCGGGCTCGTCGCGGTCGGCTACCAGCTCCTGCCCCCCGTGGTGGGAGTAGCCGCCGCGCGTGACGGGGAGGTGCTGGTCCACGACGACGTACCAGGCAACGTGGCGGCCAACGCGACCCAGGAGTACGGCGACGCGGCGGCGGCGATCGCGGCGGCCCCGCACCGGGCGTCACTGTCACTGTCGATCCAGCGCAGCGCCTCCATGCCCTTGGAGGGCAAGGGCGTGGTGGCCCGCTGGGACTCCGACGACGCGTCACTGCTCGTCCACACGTCCACGCAGACGTCGACCAGCGTCCGCCAGGCCATCGCGGCCAAGCTGTCGCTTCCCGTCGACCGCGTCGAGGTGGTGACACCCGACGTCGGTGGCGGGTTCGGCGTCAAGATCGTGCACCCGTGGCCCGAGGAGATCCTGGTGCCCTGGGCCGCGATCCGCCTCGGCCGGCCCGTCAAGTGGACCGAGGACCGCCGCGAGCACTTCGTCTCCTCGGCGCACGAGCGTGGCCAGCTGCACGAGGTCGAGTACGGCTACGACGACGAGGGCCACCTGCTGGGCCTCTCGGTCCGGTTCTGGCACGACAACGGCGCGTACACGCCGTACGGGCTGATCGTGCCCATCATCACCGCGACCCAGCTGCTCGGGCCCTACAAGCCCGGCGCGTACCGCGTCGAGTTCTGGAGCCTGTACACCAACACGGTGCTCGTGACCCCCTATCGCGGAGCCGGGCGGCCGCAAGGATGCTTCGTGATGGAGCGGGTCATGGACGCGATCGCACGCGACCTCGGGCTCGACCGGACGACCGTCCGCGAGCGCAACTTCATCCAGCCCGACGAGATGCCGTACGACCACGGTCTCGTCTTCCAGGACGGCCGCGCGCTCTGCTACGACTCCGGCGACTTTCCGGCCACGCTGGCCAAGCTCAAGGCGCTGGTCGGCTGGGACGAGTTCCCCGCCTACCGTGAGCAGGCGCGCGCGGAGGGCCGGACCGTCGGCATCGGCATCGGCTGCTACGTCGAGGGCACCGGCGTCGGCCCGTACGAGGGCGGACACCTTCGGGTCGAGACCGACGGCACCGTGGTCGTCTCCACCGGCCTGACGAGCCAGGGCCAGGGACACCAGACGATGCTGGCGCAGATCGTCGCCGACGAGCTCGGGGTGCCGATGTCGCGCGTCAAGGTCACGACCGGGGACACCCGCCGGTTCAAGTACGCCGTCGGCACGTTCGCCTCCCGGACCGCGGTGATGTCCGGCAACGCGGTGGCGCTGACCGCCCGCAAGGTCCGCGAGAAGGCGCTGAGGATCGCCGCCGACGCGCTCGAGGCCAACCCCGAGGACCTGCAGATCGTCGACGGGAAGGTGTCCGTGACGGGCGTCTCCGGGCCGCAGATCGACCTCGGCACGGTGGCGGTCTTGTCCAACCCTCTCCGCTACGCCTTCGACGACGCCGCAGCGCAGGCCACCCAGTTCTCCGGGCCGGTCGACCCGCGCACGCCTCCGGTGGCGCCGGGCGAGGAGCCCGGGCTCGAGGGGTCGGCGTACTACTCACCGCCCCAGTCGACCTTCGCCAACGGCATGCACGCGGTCGTCGTCGAGACCGACCCCGAGACCGCCGAGGTCACGATCCTGCGCTACTGCGTCGTGCACGACTGCGGCACGGTCATCAACCCGATGATCGTCGAGGGGCAGGTACACGGCGGTGTCGCCCAGGGAGTCGGCGGCGCCCTGTACGAGCGGATGGAGTACGACGAGTCCGGCCAGCTCGTCAACGCGTCGTTCATGGACTTCCTGATGCCGTACGCGAGCGAGGTACCGCACATCGAGATCGACCATCTGGAGACCCCATCGCCGCTCAACACTCTCGGGGTGAAGGGCGCGGGGGAGGCGGGCGTGATCCCCGGCTCGGCCGCCATCGCCTCCGCCATCGAGGACGCGGAGGGCATCGAGATCCGAGCCATGCCCATCTCGCCGAGCGAGCTGTTCTCGCTGCGGGCCGACCGCGGGCGCAACCGTGCGATCGTTGCGGACGTCACCGATTAGCAGGCGACGGCGCGCTGGGCGGGTCGCGCAGGCGCTGGGCGGCTCGCGCACCCGAAAGGTCCGGCCTCGGTGTCGCTGGGGCTGCCGGGAGCTCGGATCCTCCGCGTGCAGAGCCGGGGAACCCCTGGAAGTCGGATCAAGCGCGGGGAGATCCTGGGCCGCAAGGCGACCGCTCCAGAGCGCGACGACTCGCCCCGCACGCGCTCGCCGCCGTAGATTGTCACCAGCCCTGCCCGCGCCGATCGGGGTCCACGGCACGGCGCGACGACCCTGGCTCGAAGGCGCCCATGAAGGTTACGGGAACCGCACTCTTCGACGCACCCCGTGAGCAGGTGTGGGAGGCGCTGAACGACCCCGCCGTACTGGTCCGCACGATCCCCGGCTGCCAGCGCCTCGAGGCGATCGGCCCCGACGCGTACACGATGACGATCACGGCCGGCGTGGCCTCGATCAAGGGGCTGTACTCCGGCGAGGTCCGGCTGACCGAGCAGGCGCCGCTCGACACGTTCGTCCTGGAGGCCTCGGGGTCCGGTACGCCGGGGACCGTCAGCGCCAGCGTGCTCGTTCGGCTGTCCGACGAGGACGGGACGGACGGCCCCCGCACCGCCCTCACGTACGACGCGGACGCCGCAGTCGGCGGCATGATCGCGGGCGTGGGCCAGCGGATGCTCGCCGGAGTGGCCAAGAAGACGGCCGGCGAGTTCTTCTCGGCCGTCGACGACCTGCTCACCGGCAACGCGGCACGGGGGAGGGACACCGCGGCGACCGAGATGGAGCCGGGAGCCGGACCTCCGCCTGAGACGAGCGGCCAGGACGGCGCCGCGGCAGGTACTGGCGCCGGAGCCGGGAAGGTTGCTGCGTCCGCCGGCCAGGGCCGCGTTTACGAGGCGCCGGGCGCAGGCGCGGCCCTCGGCTCGGCGGGTGCCGGCGCCGACTTCACCCGCGGTGCCCTCGTGGGTGCCGCCGCCGCCCTGCTCGGGGCGCTCGTCGGCGGCTGGCTGGCCGCGCGCCGTCGGGACACCTGACCAGAGCGCTACGACACCGACGACGAGGAGACACCGATGAGAGCCTTCACCGCGGCCGCCCTTCAGGTGCAGCCGATCGCGGCACCGCTGAGCGCGGCGACCATCGAGGCCAACGTCGCGCACTGTGTCGACTGGGTGCACAGGTGCTCGGAGCAGACGGGAGCCGAGCTCATCGTGCTTCCCGAGACGTGTACGACCGGCTTCTCGCCGGGGTCGGTCCCGAGGAGCTCTGGGACCTCGTCGACGTGCTGCCGGGCGCCCAGACGAAGCCACTCGACGACGCGGCCGCCGAGCTCGGCGTCCACCTCGTCTACGGGGCGTACGAGCGTGGGCGCGACCGCGGCGTCGTGTACAACTCCGCAGCGCTGGCCGGCCCGGCCGGCGACCTCCTCGGCGTGTACCACAAGACCCACCCGTTCTGTACCGAGATCGTCACCGGCGGCGGCTGGGTGACCCCCGGCGACGACACCTGCGTGGTGGACACCGAGCTGGGGCGCATCGCGCTCATCATCTGCTTCGACGGCGACTATCCGGAGCTGTCGCGCATCAGCGCGATCCAGGGCGCCGAGGTCATCGCGCGCCCGTCCGCGCTGCTGCGAAGCGCCGACATCTGGGAGCTCACCAACCGGGCGCGCGCGTACGACAACCACGTCTTCGTCATCGGCGCGAACGCCACCGGCATCGACCCCGCCGGAGCGATCTACTTCGGCAACTCGATGATCGTGACACCGGTGGCTGACGTCGTCGCTCGCGGCTCGAGCTTCGAGCAGTGGGTGACCGCGCGCCTCGACCCCGACGAGGCGCTTGCCTCGCTGACCCCCGGCTCGAGCGTGCCGCAGGGCTTCGACCACCTCGCCGACCGCAACCTGGCGCTGATCAAGAACCACCTCCAGACGCTGGCCGAGCCCGCCTGGACGTCGTTCGGGTACCGCCGCGCCGGTGAGCCGAAGCCGCACCGGGCTCCGTGACCCGCCGGATCCGCATCGGGATCGACACCGGGGGGACCTTCACCGACGTCGTCGCCGTCGACGAGGACACCGGCGAGCTCGCCGTCACCAAGACGCCCTCGACACCTGCCGACCCGTCGGTCGGGTTCATGGCCGGCGTCGACAAGGTGCTGGCGCAGCTCGAGGTTGCAGCGGACGCGGTGACGGCCGTCTCGCACGGGACGACCGTGGCGACGAACCGTCTCCTCGAGGGCAAGCTGGAGGACCTCGGGTTCGTCACGACCGAGGGCTACCGGCACCTGCTCGAGATCGCCCGCCAGTCGGTGCCGGACGGGTACGGCAACTCGTACTTCTGGGTTAAGCCGCCGCGCATCGTGCAGGCCGACCGGGTACGGACGGTCGGGGGTCGGCTGGCCCACGACGGCTCGCAGATCCGGCCCTTCGACGAGGACTCGGCGATTGCGGCGGCCGCCTACTTCCGCGACGCCGGCATCGACTGCATCGGCGTCTGCCTCCTGCACTCGTACGCGAACCCGCAGCACGAGCTCGCCGTGCGCGAGGTGATCCGGCGCGTACATCCGGACGCCGTGGTGTCGATCTCGTCCGACGTGCTGCGCGAGTACCGCGAGTACGAGCGGGCGGTGACGACGCTCGTCGACGCCGCCGTCAAGCCGGCGATCCGGGGCTACGTCGCGAACATCACGCGTCGCCTCGACGCCTACGCGACCGCGGGCTCCTCGACGACGCGTCGCGTGCCGTTCTATGTGATGAAGTCCAACGGAGGCGTGCTCTCGGCGGACGAGGTGGTGCACCAGCCGATCACAACGGTCCTGTCCGGTCCGGCGGCCGGAGCCCTCGGGGCGGCGGTCGTCGCGCGGGCCGCCGGGTACCCGTCCGTGGTCACCTGCGACGGGGGCGGTACGTCGACCGACGTCACGGTCGTGGTGGACGGGCGGGCGGCGCTGACCACAGAGGGGTCCGTGGGAGGCTTCCCCAGCAAGGTCGCGATGATCGACGTCGTCACCGTGGGCGCGGGCGGCGGCTCGGTCGCGGAGGTCGCCCCGGAGGGCGCACTGAAGGTCGGGCCCCGCTCGGCGGGAGCCGACCCGGGCCCCATGTGCTACGGCACGGGCGGCGCGGAGCCGACGATCACCGACGCGCATCTCGTGCTCGGCCGGATCCCGCCGTACCTGCTCGGAGGGGAGGTGCCGCTGGACGTCGAGCTCGCCCGGCGCGGTGTCGACCGGCTCGCCGAGCGGCTCGGCCTCGGCTTCGAGGCGGCGGCGGCCGGCGTCTTGGAGATCTCGGCGTGGAACCAGGCGAACGCGCTGCGCCAGATCACGGTCAAGCGCGGCCTCGACGTCCGCGACTTCCATCTCGTGACCTTCGGCGGCAGCGGCTCACTGCTCGCCTGCCGGCTCGTCGACATCCTGGGGCTGCGAGGTGTCCTCGTACCGCGCGACCCGGGGAACCTGTCGGCGTACGGGCTGCTGACCGTCGACGTGCGCAACGACTACGTGCAGACCGCCGTCACCCGTCATTCGAGGCTCGACATCGCCATGCTGCAGACGGTGGTCGACGACCTGACCGGCCGCGCGGCCGCGGCGCTCGACCGGGAAGGGTTCGCCGCCGGGACGCGCCGCTTCGAGGTGACAGCTGACCTGCGCTACGTCGGGCAGGCGTTCGAGGTACGGGTCGACCTGGCGTCGCGCGCCGTGACCACCGAAGCCGTCGAGAGGGCTGCGGGCGCGTTCCACGACGAGCACCGCCGGCTGTACGGCTACGACTTCCGTGACGACCACCGGCAGGAGGTGGAGTGGGTCAACCTGCGGGTGAGCGGGGTGGGTCCGATCCGCAAACCCGAGCTGCGGCGGATCGTCGCCGGGGCGGGCGCCGAGTCCGCACTCCTGGGTACGCGCAAGGTGTACTTCGACGACTGGGTCGAGACCGCCTGCTACGAGCGCAGCCGGCTGGGACACGGCGACGAGGTGACCGGACCGGCGGTGGTCGAGGAGTTCTCGTCGACCGTGCCGCTGCACCCCGGTTTCGCGGCTCGCGTCGACGAGTTCGGCAACCTGGTGATCGGAAGGGACGTCTCGTGAGCGCCGAAATGGTCGACCCTGTCCTGGTCGAGATCGTCCGGGGGTATCTGGCGTCGGTCGAGACAGAGGTCGAGACGGCCATCGGCCGGACGTCGCGCTCGCCGATGATCCGTGATGCGCACGACTACCGCGCCGGCATCCACGACCGGCGGCTCCGCAAGCTGACCGGGCGCTCGTACTCCGCGCTCGTCCACCCGGTGGTGCGCGACCACCCGATCGACACGATGCGGCCCGGCGACGTGTTCTTCCACAACGACGTGTACCTGTCCGAGGGCGGGATCGGGCACCTTCCCGACCTGTGCGTGACGGCGCCGGTGTTCGCTGCCGATAGCGACGGCGACGGCGTACGGGTGGTCGCCTTCGTGCAGGCCTTCGGTCACCACGACGACATCGGCGGCTCGGTGCCCGGCTCGATGCCGTCGCACGCGACGTCGGTGTTCGAGGAGGGCCTGATGGTCCCGCCGATCAAGCTCTGGGACGCCGGCGTGCCGTGCCGGCAGGCACTCGCGATCATGACCCGCAACTCACGGACGCCCGAGTCGCTCGCGGCGGACCTCGACGCGGAGTGCGCGGCCTGCCTGATGGGCGCGCAGCGGATGTCGGAGCTGTTCGTCCGCTACGGCTTGGAGCAGGTGGAGGCGTGCTTCGACGCGATCGTGGACACGACGACCGCCACCTTCCGGCGCGAGATCCTCGCGAAGATCCCCGACGGCCAGTACGTCTGGGAGGACTACGCCGAGCACGACGGAGTCGACGAGCCGAGGCTCCACACGCAGCGGATCACGCTGACGAAGCTGCCGGACGACGGCGGCCGGCTCATCATCGACTTCGATGGCACTGGGCCGCAGGCGAAAGGCCCGATCAACCACTGCGGCGACTACGCCGACGGCAACTTCCTCAAGAAGTGGCTCGCGCCGATCCTGCGCAACCTCGCCGACACGCCGGAGCGGATGGCGGAGCTCGACGTCAACGAGGGCGTCGTGCCCCTGATCGAGATGCGCTTCCCGCCGCGCGGGACGCTGCTGACGCCGGTCTTCCCGGCGCCCACGAACGCCCGTACGTTCGTGATCCTCCGCCTGCTCGGGGTGCTCGCCGGGGCCCTCGCGAAGGCGGTCGACGGCCGGATGCCGGCCGACCAGGAGACGATCCGCTACACCGGTGTGTACGGCGACGACGCCGACGGTGTCCCGTACCTGATGCGTGAGGTGCTCGGCGGCGGCTCGGGCGGGCGCCACTACGCCGACGGGGAGGACACGATCCACGTCGTCCCCGACTCGCGCAACCTGCCTACGGAGTTCAGCGAGAGCCGGTTCCCGTTCGTCGTCGAGCGGCTCGGCCTCGCCGTCGACTCCGGTGGGGCAGGTCGCTACCGGGGCGGTTGCGGGTACGAGAAGCACATCCGGATGCTCCGCGATGCCTCCTTCATGTCGATCGCCGACCGCTCGATCCTGTCCTGCTGGGGCGTGCGCGGCGGTCGGGCGGGGCGGTCGTTCGAGGTCACGATCGACCCCGGCGGGCCGGCCGAGCGGACGGTCGATGCCCTCGCTGACGGCGAGCCGGTGGCCGCGGGCGAGGTGATCCGGATCCGTACCACCGGCGGGGGCGGGTGGGGAGACCCGTTCGAGCGGCCGTACGACGAGGTGGCCCGCGACGTCGCCTGGGGCAAGGTGTCCGTCGCCGGTGCCGCCGCCGACTACGGCGTCCTCCCCTCCCGCGAGACGTCACCGGCGGCCCGCAATCGCCGGCGTGTCGCTCACCCATCGACGCCTCGGCGGGAGGGGGTATCGGCGCAGGGAGGCGTACCGGCATCGGAAACCGTCGCGCAGCTGGGCGACGTGCTCGAGTCGGGCGACCTGCTCGCGTCGCAGGATGCCGCAGGGTTGGGCGACGTACCGGAGCCGGAGCCTGCGGAGTTCGTCGTGGACGTCGCCGCCTCCGACGAGCTCCGCAGCCGGCTTCGGGCGGCTCGCGCCGAGCGGATCGCCCGGCTCGGCGACCCGTTCTTCGACCGCGGCCCGGGGTACGCGCGGCTGTCGGGGGGACGTGCATTCGCCCCGGTCGACCTGCGCTAGCCGAGCCGATTCCGGTGGCGCCGGCGCATCCAACTGCTGCATCGGCGCCGAGGTGTCAATCGGTGCGCGACACGCCGGCAGAACCGGGCCGCTGGTGACATCTGGTCGGAGAGGGGGTAAGTCGGCGGCGGCGGGCCCCTCGCTCGTCAGCTGAGCAGCCCGAGCCGGTGTCCCGTCGTGGTCGCCTGCGAGCGGCTGCCGACGTCGAGCTTCACCAAGATGTGCGACACGTGGGCGCTGGCCGTCTTGGGGGAGATGAACAGGTCCCTCGCGATCTGCGAGTTGGTACGCCCGATGCCGACGAGCCGCAGTACCTCGACCTCCCGGTCGGTGAGGCCATGCGTCCCCGGATGAGCGGACGCCCGTGGTCGTTCCAGGTCACCGTCCAGGCACAACCGAGCCCGATGACCGACCTCGTGAACGGCGTCCAGCAGTGACGGTGCCCGAAGATCGGCGCCGATCGCACGAGCGCGTACCAGCGACTCCGCGGCTGCCTGCTTCGCACCGACGGCGGCCTGGCACTCGGCGAGGTGGACGCTCGCCCAGGCCATGTCGTGCACCTGGCCCGACTGTGACCAACCTTCCACGGCGGCTTGCCAGAGGTCGCGGTCGGAACGCCCCTCGGCTCGGCTCAGCTCCGCGGCGAGCTGCGCCCGCCACGCCGCGCCGCAGGGACCTATCGGCCGGATCGACCCGCCCAGGTCACGGATCGTGTTGAGGCGTTGGTGGGTGTCGTCGGCGAGGCGTCGGCCCCGGTTCGACCGCCGTCCGGCCCCGTCGGCTTCCAACCGCGCCCATACCAACAGGGGACGCCACAGTGCACCGTCGCTCTGCTGCGGCTTGGGCTCTCGCCAGAACGACTCCAGTACCTGCGTGGCGGCGCTGACATCGCCACGCGCCAAGGCCACCTCAGCCGAGAGCCACACCCGGTACGGCTCGCATTCGTCACTCGACGACCTCGGTTCCGCCCTGCTGGGCGAACTCGCCTGCAGGCACGCGTCGGCGGCCTCCATATCGCCGCGGTAGCACCGGATCACACCATGCTCGAGCTCGATCAAGGTAGCCGACTGTCCCAGCACTTCCAGCTCACGCGCCGATTGCAGCAGGCTCTCGGCCTCGTCCCACTCCCCGAGCTCGAGGAGCGCGTTACAGAGGTTCTCCGTGGCGTGTACCCACGCCCAGCGTGCGAGGTGGGGGTCACCGAGCCTGCGCCGCGCCTGTCGGCCCAACTCCGCCGCTTCGGGGAACCTTCCGAGGACGCATAGTGACCAGGTGCAGTTGGACTCCAGCACGCTGATCTCTACTGCGCGGCCCTCCGCCCGGACCCAGTCGAGGAGCTTGAGCTGCTTCTCCGCGGCCTCCTCATGCCTTCCGAGCTCGCTCAGGTGGATGAGGCAGGTGATCCGGGTCCAGATCCGGTCCCAGGGCGTTCCGATGCGCTCCGCGACCTCGACGGCGCGTGCGACGAGGCGTTGCTCCGCCGTGACGTCCCCGGTGGGAAAGGAGCCCCACACGAGGCCGTTGACGGATCGGACGAACGACAGACTGTCGGGAGCGTCGGCCAGCAGGCGCATGGCCGCCTGCACGTCGATAGGCGGGTGCGGTCTCCAGCTGCCGTCGGCCGTCTGCGCCAGGTCGGCTTGCAGGATGCGGAGGTACAGCAGTCGTACCGGCTGCGACCGCGACATCTCGGCCGAGCGCAGCTCTTGCTCGGTCAGACTGAAGGCCCGGCAGTCCTCGCCGGCCCAGCCCATGGCCTGGACGGCCTCCTCGAAGATCGCCTCGCGATCGCGACCTGCCCGAGCTGCGGGATCCGGTACCCGGTCCCAGAGCCCGAGGACCCTCGACAGCAGTGTCGCATGCTCTGCCGAGGCGGCGACCTCGTACGCATGCGACGCCCCGATGAGCGACGAGTCGAACGCTCGGGTCCAGTCGTCGGTATGAGACCAGTGGTGCGCAGCGGCGAGCAGAGCCTCCCAGCCTTCCGAGGTCACCGCGTCGTGCTCGAGCTGTTCTGCCCACCGACGGTGCGTCAGCATCCGATCCCCGGGAAGCACCGAGTCGGCGACCGCCTCCCGCAGCAGCGCATGCCGGAAGCGGTAACCGTCTCCGTCGCCGGTTGCCACCAAGACATTCGACCTGACGGCCTCGGCGAGAGCTTCGGTCATCTCCCCGTCCTCGAGACCACAGACCGGCGCCAGCAGCCGGTGGCGCAGATGGGCCTCGCCCAGCGAGGCCGCCTGCAACACGCGCCGCACTGACGGATCCAGTCCCGCGAGCCTGTTCAGCACCAGGGCTCCGACCGAGCTCGGAAGCCGACCGTCGGTATCCAGGCCCGCCGCGACCAGCTCCTCGGTGATGAACGGGACTCCCTCGGAGAGGTCGACGACACGGTTCAGGAGCCCGGGAGCCGGACTCTCTTGCGGTAGCAATGCACGGACCTGGTCGACGACGTGCTCTCGGGAGAGGCGACCCAGGACGACCCGTTCGGTCGCCCGGTTTCGTGCTAGGCCGTCGACTAGCGTCGCCACGCCGGGAGAAAGCGGCTCGGCATCTGTCCGCAGGGTGGCAGTGACGAGGAGCCGCGACGGCTCGTCCATCACCCGTACCAGGTAACCGAGCAGGTCGCGGCTGCTGGTGTCGACCCACTGCAGATCCTCGACGACGAGCCAGACGAGGCGTTCCTGGCTCAGCCCGGCCAGCAGTGTCGCCAGGGCGTCGAAGGCCCGGGTACGGTCCGGCCGTTGTGGAGCGTCGGGAGCCAGGCCGGGTACGAGCGTGGCCAACGCGGGGACCGTGTCACCGGCGGCGCGCCGTACGGCGTCCAGGCCGATCCGCCGAACGAGGTCACGCAAGGCGCCCGTGACGACACCGAACGGCAGCTCCCCACCCAGCAGGTCGACGCCGTGACCGACCAGCAGCACCTCGTCCGCAGCCAGTACGTCGTGGATGCACTCCCCGACCAGCCGGGACTTCCCGATCCCTGCCTCACCCTCGACCAGCACGAATCGGGGCTGCCCTCGACGGGCGACCTCGGCTACCTGTCTCAGCTGAAGCAGCTCTTCGGTGCGCCCAACGAGCGGTGACCCCTGCCGCGGCGGCACAACGCCATGATGCGCGCAATCGGGGGCTTTGTCATCGGGGATACGACCGCCGGGTCTGACGGGGACATCGGCAACGTAAGGATTTCGCCCGATGCCGGCACGTCGGTCTCGCGAGCAGTGTCGAAGAACGGCTCGACAACTTCCCGCGAAAGGCGCGGCCCATGCATGTACCGCTGACACTTCGAACTCCGCTGACGATCGCGTCGGTCGCCGGCCTGGTCCTGGCCGCTCCGGCCTCGTACGGGTCCCCGACCGTCCACGACCCGGCGACCGCGTCGGCCCCCAACATGGTCGTGCAGTGGAACGACATCGCCACTCAGACGATCGTCACCGAGAACCTCCAGCCCCCCGCGGTGGCCTCGCTCTACCTGAGCTTCGCCTCGGTGGCGGTGTACGACGCGGTCGTCACCATCCGCGGCGGCTACCGTCCCTACGCGCTCGCGCAACGTCCCGCTCGTACAGAGGACGCCTCGGTACCGGCTGCGGCGGCCACCGCGGCGTACACGGTCCTCAAGGAGTACTTCCCCGCGTCCGCGGCCCAGCTCGACGCGGACTACCAGGCGTCGCTGGCCGAGGTCCCCGACGGCTCGTCAGAGGATCAGGGTGTTGTCGTCGGTGAGGCGGCGGCCCACGCCCTCATCGCCCTGCGTGCCGACGACGGCCGGGACAACCTGAACGGCCCACAGCTCAACCCGACACCGGCGCCGGGCGTCTGGCGCCCGACGCCGCCGGCTTACCTCCCGATGCTCGTCCCGGGGCTGGGCTTCGTTCGCCCGATGGTGCTCACGTCGCCGACGCAGCTGTCGCTGCCGGGACCGAGCCCGTTGGACAGCGCGGCATACGCACGCGACTTCAACGAAGTGAAGCGGATGGGGTCGGTCAACAGCTCGGCGCGCACGCCCGCTCAGACCCAGACCGCGCTCTTCTTCTCCGACAACCCCCTCGTGCAGTACCAGGCAGGCATGCGCGGCCGCGCCGCCGAGCACGCCATGGGCAGCGTGGCTACCGCCCGCATGTTCGCGCTCGTCGACACGGGCACAGCGGACGCGATGATCTCGTGCTGGCGAGCGAAGTACGACTATGCCTTCTGGCGGCCGATCACCGCCATCGCGCTCGCGGACACGGACGGGAACGCTGCGACCACGGCCGACCCCGGTTGGGTGCCGCTGTCGACCACGCCGCCGTACCCGGAGTACACCAGCGGCCACGCCTGCCTGACAGGGTCGGTGAGCCGGGGCCTGAGCATCCTGTTCGGGGCGGATCACATCGACCTGACAGTCAGCTCCGCCGTCACGGGCACTACCCGCCACTACCAGACGGCGGAGGCGCTCAACCGGCAGACCAAGGACGCACGCATCTGGCTGGGTCTGCACTTCCGTACCGCCATGAACGACGGGAATCACCTCGGGCAGCGGGCTGCCGCGTACGTCGCGGCCCATGCGTTCGCTCGCCGCTCCGGCTGAGTCGCCTCGTCGAGGACGCCCCTGCCTCTCGGAGGCCGGGGCGTTCTCGGCGTACGCAGGTCCCACCCGGCCTCGCGAGGGGAAGGGGTTCTCGGCGTACGCCGGTGCGCGCCGGAGGCTCGGCCGCCCCGGCTTCGCCTAGACGTCGATAGGTGAGTGACACCCCGCCGGAAACGGGCCGTAGGGGACGTGTCGGCGCAAGGCGGTGCGGGAAGTAGGGTTCGGGCCATGCTGACGGGCGGGTTGCGGTGAGGGCGACGGGCGGGTTGCGGTGACCGTGACGAGGGTGCTGGTGGCCCTCGGCGGCAACGCGATGGCGGCACCGGACGGCCAGGTGCGCGCCCAGGACCAGATCGCCGCGGCGCAGGTGGCCATGGCGAGCGTCGCCGAGCTCGTCGCCGAAGGGCTCGACGTCGTGATCACCCACGGCAACGGCCCCCAGGTCGGCAACCTCCTCGTGAAGAACGAGCTCGCCGCCGCGGTCGTGCCGCCCGTGCCGCTGGACTGGTGCGGCGCCCAGACCCAGGCGACGCTCGGCTTCATCTTGATGAACGCTCTCGACCACGCGCTGCAGCAGCGGGGCGTCCACCGCCGGACCGCCGCCGTGGTGACCCGTACTCTCGTCGCGCTCGACGACCCCGCGTTCGCCCATCCGACCAAGCCGATCGGCAGGTACCTGTCGCGCGCGGAGGCCGAACCCCTGATCGCGCACGGGCAGCAGTTCGAGGACCGCGGCCCCCGGGGGTGGCGGAGGGTCGTCCCGTCGCCGCAGCCCGAGGCGATCATCGATGCGGACGTCATCGCCGCGCTGGTCGATGCGGGCTTCGTCGTCGTCGCGAACGGCGGTGGCGGCATCCCAGTCGTACGCGAGGCGGACGGCACCTTGCGCGGCGTCGAGGCGGTGATCGACAAGGACCTCGGGGCGGCGTTGCTTGCCGGCGTCCTCCACGCGGATCGGCTCGTCATCGCCACCGACATCGACTCCGCGATGACCGACTACGGCACATCCAGCGCCCGGCCCATCGGCGAGATCACCGTGTCGAAGCTGCGCCGCCTCGAGGCGGACGGGCAGTTCGCCAGCGGCTCGATGGGTCCCAAGGTCGACGCCGTCTGCCGCTTCGTGGAGTCGTCCGGGCGCCCCGGAGTCATCACCAGCCTGAGCACCATCGTCGACGGCGTACACGAGACGTCCGGCACCCGCGTCGTCCCCGACGGCGGTCAAGACCCGTCCGCCACCCTGACCCCGACCGCACCAACTGACAGGAGCAGCCGTCATGCCCGAGGCCATCGAGGTCCGCAAAGTCGCGATCGAGAACGTGTCCGACGCCGGCGGGCTCGCCCGGCTCATCGACGACAAGATCATCGACGCCGACCGCGTCGTCGCCGTCATCGGCAAGACGGAGGGCAACGGCGGGGTCAACGACTACACGCGGATCATCGCCGACCGGGCGTTCCGGGAGGTGCTGGTCGACAAGGGCTCGCGGTCGGCTGACGACGTCAAGCAGGTGCCGATCGTCTGGTCCGGCGGCACCGACGGGATCATCAGCCCGCACGCCACGGTCTTCGCCACCGTCCCCGACGACGTCGCCGAGAAGACGGACGAGCCGCGACTCACGGTCGGGTACGCGATGAGCGACACGCTGTACCCCGAGGACATCGGCCGGGTCGCGATGATCTCGAAGGTCGCCGACGCGGTGAAGGCCGCCATGGAGCGCGCCGGCATCACCGACGTCACCGACGTCCACTACGTGCAGACCAAGACACCGCTGCTGACGATCCACACGATCCGCGACGCCAAGGCCCGCGGCAAGACCGTATGGACCGAGGAGACCCACTCGTCGATGGACCTTTCCAACGGCTGTACGGCGCTCGGCGTCGCCGTCGCCCTCGGCGAGATCGACATGCCCACCGACGCCGACGTGATGCACAACCGCGACCTGTACTCGGCCGTCGCGTCGTGCTCGTCCGGCGTCGAGCTCGACCGGGCGCAGGTCGTGGTCGTCGGCAACGCCCGCGGCGTCGGCGGGCGGTACCGCGTGGGCCACTCGGTGATGAAGGACGCGCTCGACGCCGACGGGATCTGGGCGGCCATCAGGGACGCCGGGCTCGACCTACCCGACCGTCCCCACGTCAGTGACATCGGTGGCCGGCTCGTCAACGTCTTCCTCAAGTGCGAGGTGTCGCAGGACGGCAACGTCCACGGGCGCCGCAACGCGATGCTCGACGACTCCGACGTGCACTGGCACCGGCAGATCAAGGCCTGCGTGGGCGGGGTGACGGCGGCCGTGACCGGCGACCCCGCGGTGTTCGTGTCCGTGTCGGCCGCCCACCAGGGTCCCGACGGCGGCGGTCCGGTAGCGGCCATCGTCGACCTCGGAGACGAGCCGACCGGATACGTCCCTCCGGCCTCCTGAGGGGCGCGGACGCCGCGTCCCGCTGCGCGACGCTTGGGAGGATGTACCGGAACCCGCGGCAGCGTCAGCGTCAGGAGATGGTGAAGCCGGCGGTGTGCGACTCGCCCGGCTCCAGCACGATGAGGTCCACGCCGGACCGAAAGGCGTTCGGCGGGCACGTCATCGGCTCGACCGCGAGCGCCTCGCGGGCTCCTACCGTCAGGGTCTCGCCGCTGAAAGCCTGCAACCACCGGTACGTCGCGTCGGCGGTCAGCGTCGCGGTCCGGTTCGTGCCGGGGTCGCGCAGGACGACGGTGGCCGCGACGCCGTCGCCCGGCAGCCCGGTGAAGGGGTGGTCGAGGACGGTGTCGCCGATGAGCCGCGCGGACGTGAAGTCGTACGGGCCGCCGGCGACGGGCTCCGGCTGCCCGGGCAGGCCGCGGTCGTCGACCTCGTAGCGGGTATGCGCCGGCAGCGTCAGCTCGCAGCCGTCGATGCGGCGTCCGACCGTGAGGTACGGGTGCGCGCCGTGCCCGTACGGGGCTCGGTGCTCACCGGTGTTGGTCGCCGAGATGTCGACCCGCAGCCCGCCGTCCGACAGTGTGTAGTCGACGGCGAGGTCGAGGGAGAACGGGTAGCCGGACTGCGGGTGCAGGCGGTACGTCCAGGCCGCGTGCGTCGCCGACCGGGACGCCAGCTGCCAGTTCACCCACCGCGTCAGTCCGTGGATGGCGTTCCGCGCGGGAGCCTCGCTGAGCCCGAGCTGGTGCGTCTGCCCGTCGAACTCGTACGAGCCGTCCTCGATCCGGTTCGGCCAGGGCAGCAGGATCTGTCCGCGCCCCCCGGAGCTCATCTCGTCGGCCGGGTAGCCGGCGACGACGTCGAGGGAGTCGTTGCGCAGGGAGCGGATCCCGGCACCCACCTCGACCACTTCGGCCTCGTAGCCGCCGCTTCGCAGGGCGACCGCCTGGCCCGAAGGAGAGTTCATGCCGGAACTCTCGCACACCCCGCGCTACGCCGCGCGGGGGCTCGTACAGCCTCCTGCGGAGCTCCGAAAATCAGGCGCCGGGCCCTGCGGTCGCCCTCTACTGTGACCGCCATGGATCTCGTGTTCCGCCAGGTCGGGTCCGCGACGTACCGGCGTGGCTGCGTCTGCTGGCCGCTGCCGAATCGGTCGATGCGACCGGCGAGTGCTACGACGCCGGCGACCTCCTCGAGGAGCTCCGCGACCCCGCCACCGGTCCTGACGACCGGCTGGGGGTCTTCGACGGCGACCGGATGGTCGCGTTCGCGGGCATCCGCCCGAGGGGAGTCATGACGTACCGCCGGATCGACGCCGAAGGGGTCGTCGACCCCGAGGAGCGCGGGCAGGGGCTGGGTACCCGGCTGGTCGAGTGGGTCGTGGACCGGTGCCGTGTCGTGCACCGCCGCGAGCCGCCACTCGTGGAGACCCGGGTCCGCATCCTCGGGTTCCTGCGCAACGCCGGTCAGGTCCGGCTGCTCGAGGACCACGGCTTTCGCCAGGTCAGCTGGTCGGCCGTCATGCGGCTCGCGTTGCCCACCGACGACCCGCCACCCGTCTGGCCGTCCGGGCTGAGCGTGCGGACGTACGACCGGGCCTGGTCCGCCGCGACGATGGACGCGCACAACGCCGCCTTCGCCGAGCACGAGGGCTTCATGCCGTGGACGGCCGAGATGTGGGAGCAGTGGGTCGACGGAACCAAGAACGCCCGACCGGAGCTCTCCTGGGTCGTGATCGACGACGCCGACCCGGCGACGGTGGTGGCGTACCTGCAGACGAACGAGTTCGAGGCCAACGCCGGCGCCCGCGGCAGGCGGGAGGCGTACCTCGCCAAGCTCGGCGTACGCCGGGAGTACCGCGGCCGGGGCCTCGGCAGTGCGCTGCTGGCGCAGGCGAGCCGGGAGTACGCCGCTCACGGGTTCGAGGAGGCCTCGCTCGACGTCGACACCAACAACGCGACGGGAGCGTTCGGCCTGTACGAGCGCGCCGGCTACCGGGTCGAGAGCCGGACGGCCGCCTTCGAGCGGGTCATCCCGCTTGGAGACTGACGTCGGCGTTGTCGCGGGTGGCGTTGAGCGCGAAGTGGCCGGCTTCGGCGGCCATCCACTGCTCCCGGTGGTCGACCACGCCCGGCCCGTCCCGGTCGACCCAGCGCTGCAGCCGGGCCCGCATCGGGGCCTCCACCCAGACGAGCAGGCTGCGGTAGGACGCGTAGGCGCGGGCGCCCGAGCCGCAGCCTTCCAGGACCAGCACCTCGGGAGGGGGGAGGTCGACCCAGTCGGCGAAGGCGCCCGCGTACCAGTCGTAGCGCTGCCACCGTGCCGCCCGCCCCTTGGCGAGCAGGTCGAGGACCTGTGCGAGCACGCGCGGCTCCAGGTCGGGCCGAAGGCCCGTCCAGCCGTCGTACAGGTCGTCCATGTGCACGGTGGTCGTGAGGCAGCCCCGGCGGCGCAGCGCGGCGTCGACCGCCGCCGCGAGCGTGGTCTTGCCCGACGCCGACGGCCCGTCGACACAGACCAGGCGGGTGCCGGCCAGCTTCGGCTCGGCCGCCAAGGTCGCGCCGACGACCGCCGCGACCCGGCCGGCCCGGCCCCTCACCCGTCCGTCCCGGCACCGGCTACGCGGGGCCCAGTGTCGGCAGCCGGCCGCATCGAGACGTCGATCGGTGCGCGACACGCCGGCAGATCTGGGCCGCTGGTGACGTCTCGGCGCAATTGTGACGGAACGGGGGAGGGCTGGTAGCGTGTCACCCGACCATCTTGTCCTCGCCGTTGTACGACGGGAATGCCTCCCCACCGGGAGGCGTTTGACAAGACACAAGCGGAGACCACCTCCCACCCGCACCGGCTCCGGCCGTCGGGTCAGGTCGCAAGGGGCTTCGGCACCTTGCCGTGTTCCGACTCGTCGGGACGCGTTGGTGGCTTCCGTGCGTGACGGCGCGGAGGCCATTTCGTCTTTTCGGGGGCCGCCGGGATCCGCGCCGTGACATCCCATTGGACATCACAACTGGAGGACCCATCAGCACAGAGCTTCGCGTCAACGACCGTATCCGTGTCCCCGAGGTGCGCCTCGTCGGACCCAACGGTGAGCAGGTCGGCATCGTCAGGATCGACGACGCCCTCCGGCTGGCCACGGAGTCCGACCTCGACCTGGTGGAGGTCGCGCCGACCGCGCGCCCGCCGGTCTGCAAGCTCATGGACTACGGCAAGTTCAAGTACGAGAACGCCCAGAAGGCACGCGAGACGCGGCGCAACCAGACCAACACCATCATCAAAGAGATGAAGCTCCGACCCAAGATCGACGCCCACGACTACGAGACCAAGAAGGGTCACGTCGTGCGGTTCCTGAAGGCCGGCGACAAGGTGAAGATCACGATCATGTTCCGCGGACGCGAGCAGCACCGCCCCGAGCTCGGGTTCCGGCTGCTCCAGCGCCTGGCGGGAGACGTCGAGGAGCTCGGGTTCGTCGAGTCGTCGCCGAAGCAGGACGGCCGCAACATGATCATGGTGCTCGGGCCGCACAAGAAGAAGTCCGAGGCGAGGGCCGACGTACGCGCCGAACGTGACCGCAGGGCGGCCGCCCGCGACGCCGACCGCGCCCTCGAGCAGGCCGAGCGAACGACCCGCTCCGACGCGGCGAAGGACGAGCCGAAGCGTGAGCGCCGCCGCTCCGAGAACGTCGACCTGGACATGTGACCCGGTACCACCACCACCACGACTCGCGTCGGCCCGCCCGGGCCGGCGCACCGAACGAGGAGATGCGGACCCTATGCCGAAGATGAAGAGCCACTCAGGCCTGAGCAAGCGTGTGAAGATCACGGGCTCGGGGAAGATCGTGCGCCAGAAGTCCGGCAAGCGTCACAACCTCGAGAAGAAGCCCTCCACCATGACCCGCCGGATGAGCGGGACGGTCGAGGTGGCCCCGGCCGACACGAAGCGCCTCAAGCGGCTTCTCGGCAGGTAACGCCACCCGTTCCCATTCGCGCACGACAACCGAGCATCGTCCAAGGAGTACCACGTGGCACGCGTCAAGAGGGCCGTCAACGCCCACAAGAAGCGCCGGGAGACCCTCGAGCGCGCAGCCGGCTACCGCGGCCAGCGCTCGCGGCTGTATCGCAAGGCCAAGGAGCAGGTCACCCACTCGCTGGTGTACAGCTACCGTGACCGCCGGGCCAAGAAGGGCGAGTTCCGCAAGCTCTGGATCCAGCGCATCAACGCGGCCGCCCGCGCCAACGGCATGACCTACAACCGCTTCATCCAGGGCCTGCGCGGGGCTGGGGTCGAGGTCGACCGCAAGATCATGGCCGACCTGGCCGTCAACGACCCCGGTGCGTTCGCATCGCTCGTCGAGCTGGCGAAGGCCCACTCACCGCAGCAGGCCCCCGCCGCGGAGCAGGCTCACGCCTGAACCGACCCCGGCACCGGACCCGCCGGTTCGCGCACCCGCCGGGCCGCTCACCGCGCGGTCGGCGCGGGTCAAGGCGGCCAGGCGGCTGACGGCTCGGGCCGCCCGCCGCACGGAGGGGCGGTTCCTCGCCGAAGGGCCGCAAGCCGTGCGCGAGGCCTTGCGCAGGCCCGGGTGCGTCGTCGAGGTGTTCGCGACAGCTGAGGCGTCGCAACGCCACAGTGACCTGCAGCAGCTGGCGGACGAGGCCTCGGTGGGTTGGCAGGTCGCGGACCGTCGAGCCCTCGCGAGCCTGACCGACACGAGGACCCCGCAGGGCCTCGTCGCGGTGTGCTCCGCGGTCGACGTCGCTTGCTCCGACCTGGACTGGGGCGGGCTGCGCCTCGTTGCGGTCTGCGCCGACGTCCGTGACCCTGGCAACGCCGGCAGCCTGGTCCGGTGCGCCGATGCGGCCGGTGCCGACGCCGTCGTGCTCGCCGGCCGGTCTGTCGACCCGTACAACCCGAAGGCCGTCAGGGCCAGCACCGGCTCCCTGTTCCACGTTCCCGTCACCGTGGCGGAGTCGGTCGAGCGCACGGTCGCCAGGCTCAAGGGCGCCGGGATCGCGGTGCTGGCGGCAGACGGAGCCGGTGACGTGTCCCTCGACGAGCTCGACCCGGCCACCCTTCGCCGGCCGACGGGGTGGGTGTTCGGAAACGAGGCCTGGGGCCTCCCGGCCGCGACGTCCGCTCTCGCCGACGCGGTGGTGCGCGTGCCGATCTACGGTCGCGCCGAGAGCCTGAACCTCGCCACCGCCGCGGCCCTCTGCCTGTACGCCTCCGCGCGCGGGCAGCGGGACGGCGATCGAGGAGGGCGTCCCGACCGCCTCCAGGCGTAGGCTGCGGAGGCATACCGACGCTCGGGGAGGTGCGCCGTGTTCGGCTTCTCGGCCGCCGCGCTGCTCGACCAGCTTCCCGACGGTGTCGTGATCGCCGACGGGGCAGGGGTCGTCGTCCACGGCAACAGCGTGGCGCTGCGGCTGCTCGAGGTCGAAGGCGCCCGGATCCCGGGGTCACCTCTGTCGGAGGTCATGGCCCTGCAGGACCTCGAGGGGCACGACTGGGCGAAGTGCGTCGCCCCTTACGCAGGCATGTCGTCGCGGCGCGTGCTGCTGGAGTCGTCGTGGCGGACCGTCTCCGGCCGGGAGGTGCTCGTCACCGGAAGGCTGCACCGCGGCCGTCCCGGTGGCGACGTACGCAGCGTCGCCCTCGGGATCCGGGACGCCCGCTCACGGCAATTCGTCGACCGCGAGCGCTCCGACCTGGTCGCTACGGTCGCTCACGAGCTGCGGTCACCGCTGACGGGGGTGAAGGGCTTCACCTCGACGCTGCTGGCGAACTGGGACCGGTTCACGGACTCGCAGCGGCTGCTCATGCTCAGCACGGTCGACGCCGACGCCGATCGGCTGACCCGCCTGATCGTCGAGCTGCTCGACGTGGCTCGGATCGACTCCGGTCGCCTCACCGTGCGCAAGGAGCCGCTCGACGTCGCCGAAGCGGTCGGTGCCCAGCTGCGGACGCTCTCGGCGACCGACGGCCGCACGATCTCGCTGCTGCCCGCCGGACGTCCCCGCATCTGGGTGGACCCCGACAAGCTCGCGCAGATCGTGGCGAATCTGGTCGAGAACGCCGTCAAGCACGGTGGTGGCGACGTGCAGGTCACCGTCGACACCACGCCTGAAGGAGGCGTCTCGCTGATCGTCGACGACGCGGGCGCCGGGATCGAGCCGGCCATCAGGACGCGCATCTTCACGAAGTTCTGGAAGCACGGGCGTGCCGGCGGGTCGGGGCTCGGCCTGTACATCGTCGGTGGGCTCGTCGCGGCCCACCAGGGCTCCGTCCACGTCGAGACGTCACCCGCAGGTGGCGCTCGGATGAGGGTGCTGCTTCCCGAGGGTCGACCCGACGCCCTTCGGTGAGGCCGCACGCAAACCGGTTCGCGGTGGAGGAGCCGCTGTTCCTAGACTCGCCCTAGCCCGTCGTCGCTGCGCCGTCGTCCCCGTCGTTCCTAGGAGCCCCACCCATGTCCGGCCCCAACAGCAACTACGACCCCGTGGAGGTCACGCCGCTGCGCGCGGACACGGTGGCCGCGATGCGCTACGAGGCGGTCGCGGCGATCGAGGCGGCCGCCAGCCTCGAGGAGCTCAAGCAGGCCCGGCTGGCCCATGCCGGCGACCGGTCGCCGCTCGGCCTCGCCAACCGGGAGATCGGAGCGCTGCCGCCGCAGGCCCGCAAGGACGCCGGTATGCGGGTCGGGCAGGCCCGTGCCGACGTACGCGCGGCCCTCGAGCGCCGGACGGCGGAGTTGGAGGCCGAGCAGGAGACGCGGATGCTGGCGGAGGAGTCCGTCGACGTGACGTTGCCGTACGACCGCGAGCCGCGCGGTGCCCGGCACCCGCTCACGACCATCCAGGAGCGCATCGCCGACATCTTCGTGGCGATGGGCTGGGAGGTCGAGGAGGGCCCCGAGGTGGAGGCGGAGTGGCTCAACTTCGACGCGCTCAACCTCGGCCCGGACCACCCCGCCCGCAGCATGCAGGACTCCTTCTTCCTCGAGCCGCTCGACGCTGGAGTCGTGCTCCGGACGCACACCTCGCCGGTACAGGCCCGGGCCATGCTGTCGCGGACCCCGCCCCTCTACGTGATCTGCCCGGGCCGCACCTATCGCACCGACGAGCTCGACGCGACGCACACGCCGGTGTTCCACCAGGTCGAGGGTCTCGCCGTCGACCGGGGACTCACCATGGGGCACCTCAAGGGCACGCTCGACCGGTTCGCCGAGGCCATGTTCGGCGACGGCATCACGACCAGGTTCCGCCCGTCGTACTTCCCGTTCACGGAGCCGTCGGCCGAGGTCGACCTCATCTGCTTCGTCTGCCGTGGCATCGAGCCCGACGTGCACACGTGCCGGACGTGCGGCGGCGAGGGCTGGATCGAGTGGGGCGGCTGCGGTGTCGTCAACCCGCGGGTGCTGGTGGCCTGCGGCGTGGACCCCGACGAGTACACCGGGTTCGCATTCGGCATGGGTATCGAGCGCACGCTCATGTTCCGCCACGGCGTCGCCGACATGCACGACATGGTCGAGGGCGACGTGCGCTTCACCCTGGCATTCGGAACGGAGCTCTGAGATGCGCGTTCCCGTGTCGTGGCTGCGCGACTACGTCGACCTGCCCGCCGAGGTCTCGGCGAAGCAGCTGGCCGACAGGCTCACCATGCTCGGCCTCAAGCTCGAGGCGCTCGAGACGGCCGGAGGCGGCATCCAGGGACCTCTCGTGGTCGGGCGCGTCCTGAGTGTCGAGCCCGAGACCCACTCCAACGGCAAGACGATCCGGTGGTGCTCCGTCGACGTCGGCGACGACGCACCGCGCGGCATCGTCTGCGGTGCGTCCAACTTCGCCGTCTCCGACCTCGTCGTCGTCTCCCTTCCCGGCGCCGTGCTCCCCGGAGGCTTCGAGATCACGGCCCGCAGGACGTATGGCCACGTCTCCGACGGCATGATCTGCTCGGCGCGCGAGCTGGCCCTCGGTGACGACGCCGCCGGCATCATCGTGCTCCCCGCCGGTGAGTCTGAGCCGGGCACCGACGCGATCTCGCTGCTCGGCCTGCGTGAGGACGTCATCGAGTTCGAGATCAACCCCGACCGTGCGTACGCGTTGTCGGTGCGCGGAGTCGCCCGTGAGGCGGCCACGGCGTACGGACTGGAGTTCCGTGACCCGGCCCGCGTGCTGCCCGCGGCCGCCGCGGGTGAGGGCTACCCCGTACGCGTGGACGACCCGTCGGGCTGCGACAGCTTCGTGGCGCTCGAGGTGTCGGGATTCGACGCGACGGCTCCGACGCCGCGCTGGCTGGCCCGCCGCATCCAGCTCGCGGGCATGCGTCCCATCTCGCTGCCCGTCGACGTGACGAACTACGTGATGCTCGAGCTCGGGCAGCCGATCCACGGCTACGACAGGAGCACCCTCGAGGGCGAGATCGTCGTCCGCCGCGCGAGCGCCGGCGAGAAGCTGACCACGCTGGACGGGACCGCGCGTGAGCTCGAGCCCGGTGACCTGCTGATCACCGACCGGTCCGGCCCGATCGGGCTCGCCGGCGTCATGGGCGGCGCGTCCACCGAGCTGACGCAGAGCACAACCGAGGTCCTGATCGAGGCGGCGCACTTCGACCCGGTGTCGATCGCCCGCACGGCGCGTCGGCTCCGGTTGCAGAGCGAGGCGTCCAAGCGGTTCGAGCGCGGCATCGACGCCACGATCGGCAGGGTCGCCGCGCATCGGGTGGCGACGCTGCTCGTCGAGTTCGGTGGCGGCACCATCGCGCCCACGGCCACTGTGGTCGGCGAGCCGGGTCCGTTCGCGCCCATCGACATCGACGCGGACCTGCCCGGTCGGGTCAGCGGTATCTCGATCACCGGCGCGACCGTCGCGGACGCGTTGTCCGCGGTCGGGTGCGCCGTGATCCTCAGCGGGGGTCGCATCGAGGCGGTCCCGCCGCCGTGGCGAGGCGACCTCACCGACCCCTACGACCTGGTCGAGGAGGTCGTGCGGATCGTCGGGTACGACAAGGTCCCAAGCGTCGTCCCGGCGGCCCCGGCCGGGCGCGGGCTCACCCCACGGCAGCGGCTGCGGCGCCGGATCGGGCTCGCGCTGGCGTCGGCGGGCTACGTCGAGACGCTGTGCTACCCGTTCGTGGGCGGCACCGACCTCACCGCCATGCAGCTCGACCCGGCCGACCCCCGGCGCACCGCCCTGCGGATCGCGAACCCCCTGTCCGACGAGGAGCCGCTGCTGCGCACGACCATGCTCCCCGGGCTGCTCAAGGCGCTCGCCCGCAACGTCGGGCGGGCTCAGCCCGACGTCGGCCTGTACGAGATCGGGAGCGTGTTCCTGCCGGTCGCGGGGGATCGCCCCAAGCCACCCTCGCTCGGGGTCGACCGGCGCCCGACCGTCGACGAGCTGAAGGAGCTCGAGGCGACCCTGCCGGACCAGCCCCTCCATCTCGGCGTCGTGCTGAGCGGTCAGCGCGAGCTCGCCGGCTGGTGGGGTGACGGCACCCGCGCCGGCTGGGCGGACGCCGTCCAGGCCTGCCGCCTGGTGGCCGGCGCGGTCGGTCTCGAGCTCGACGTCGTCGCCGGTGAGCATGCACCGTGGCACCCCGGCCGGTGCGCCCAGCTGTCGGTCGGCGGCTCTCACGCCGGCTACGCGGGGGAGCTGCATCCCGCGGTGTGCAAGGCGTACGGCGTCCCCGCCCGGTCGGCGGCGGCGGAGCTCGACCTCGATCTGCTCATCCGACTCGCCGCCGAGGTGGTCCCGGCGCCGACCTTCTCCACCTACCCGGTGGCCAAGGAGGACGTCGCACTCCTCGTCGACGCTCAGGTGGCGGCCGCCGACGTCCTCGACGCGCTGCGCGAGGGGGCCGGCGACCTGCTCGAGTCCGCCCGGCTCTTCGACGTCTACGCCGGTGAGCAGATCGACGCCGGGAAGAAGTCCGTGGCGTACTCGCTGCGCTTCCGCGCCCCAGACCGGACGTTGACCGAGAAGGAGGTCAGGGTGGCGGTGGAGGCCGCCGTCGCGTCGGCGGCCCGACGGGTCGGCGCCGTCCAGCGCACCTGACCGCGATACGTCACCTTCGGCCCGGCTTCGCCGGCGTGTCGCGCACCGATCGACGTCTCGGCGACCGGATTCCGCCGCAAGTGCCCGCGACAGGTCGGGGTCCGAGGTGGGCGTTCAGTGCGGGAAGGGCGCCCAGCCCGACCCCGACCCGGGCGCGAGACCCGGGCGCGCCCCCTCGAAGCCCGGCGGCGGCGCGCCCGGACGTTCGGCGCCCAGCAGTACCCGGGTCATGGCGTTGCGGGTGTCGAGCAGCTCGTCGAGCGCGGCCTCGAGGTGAGCCGAGGACACCGCCAGCGGCCCCTCGGCGCCGTCCGCGTCGGCAGCCGCGAGTACCGCCGCCCGCCGCATCAGCTCCTTGAGGAAGGAGGCGGTCACGCCCTCCGTACGAGCCAGTACCGCGTCGAGGCCGCTGGTGTCGATCTCCAGCGCGCCGCGGTACAGCTCGAACAGCCGCCGGCGTGCGTCGATGTCGGGCATGGTGAGCTCGACCGCCTGGTCGACCCGACCCGGACGGGCCGCGAGCGCCGGCTCCAGCAGGTCTGCGCGGTTGGTGGTCAGCACGAACACGACGTCGGCATCGGCGGCGAGCCCGTCCATCTCGTTGAGCAGCTGGAAGAGCAGCGGATGCTGACCGGGATGCATCCCGCGGTCCTCCGCGATCAGGTCGACGTCCTCGACGACGACCATCGCCGGCTCGAGCGCGCGGGCGACCGAGCACGCCTCGGCGATCAGGTGCATGGCACCACCCGTGAGCGAGATGACGGTGGTGTCGGTGAGGCTCGCGATGAGGTACCGGACCGTGTGGGTCTTGCCGACGCCGGGCGGACCGTAGAGGAGCAGCCCGCGCTTCAGGTGCTGTCCGGCGTCGAGCAGCCGCTGCTTGTGCCGCGCCACGTCGACGACCTGGCGCTGGACGGTCGCCAGCGTCTGCTCGGGCATGATGAGCTGGTCGACGCCCATGACCGGCCGGCGGTGGAAGCTCAGCAGCGTCTCGCCGTGACCGAAGATCTCCCGCTCGAACGACAGCACCTGGTTGCGGAAGACGTTGTGGACGCCCGCCAGCCGGCGAATCTCTGCGGCGACCCAGAACGCGTACTCGTCGTCGGTGGCGACGACCTGCACCGTGAGGCCACCGCCCTCATGGGGGTCCGTCCGGCGCAGCAGCACCGCGGCTCGGGACTCTCCTTCGGTGACTAGGTACAGGCCGCACAGCACGCACGCGGCGACCTCACCGTCGGGTCCGCACGCGAGGTTCGTGCGCGCCACGTTGCCGGGTCGCGGCCCGTAGCCGTGGTGTCCGCTGCCCGAGATGAGCTCGGCCAGCCCGAAGTCCTGGTGCCGGAACTCGACCACGCCGACCAGCTGCGACGTGACCGGTGCATCGCGCAGCCACGCGTCGATGCCGGCCTGGACGTTCACGTGCTCGTACATCGGCCACACCTGGTCGACCACGGCGCGCTCGGCACTGACACCGCCGAGGTGGTCGCGCAGGATCGACGTCAGCGTGGGCGCCTCGTCGGCCCGTGCCGCCTGTACCGTCCTGCGGACGACCCGGCGCGCGAGCCGGCTGATGTCCTGCAACTCGGGCCGGACGTCGTCCTCGGCGGAGGCAGGCGAGAGTGTCCGAGCGCTGCTGAGCCGACTGTACGACGGTGGGGTCACCGGACCTCCTGGGTGCCGAGGGGTACTCCGACACTAGGCCACACGTGGCCGGTCACTGCACCGCGAGTACCGCGGCCACGACCACGTTCGCCGTGGCCGCCGCGACTCTCACGGCGTCCACTCGGAGCAGCCGTCGATGGACGGCCGGTTCCCAACCGCGCTCCAGGCGGCGGTGCAGGGGCACGGCGAGCAGCCAGGTGACCCCGAGTACCGCCAGCAGCAGGGCCGACGACAGAGCCGGCCCCCACGTCGAGGTGCCGGCGGGGCGGGCGAACCACAGCAGGACCGTGGTCACCACGAGACCGGCGAACAGCGGCCCGACGACGTAACCGATCCGGCGCTCGTGGGACCGCTCGTACGCCGGGAAGGCGCTCTCCGGCACCGCGCCGAGCTGCGGGTAGACGACGACCTGCACGGTCCATTGGAAGCCGGCGTACGCAGCCGTGGTCACCAGCTGGGCGACGAACACGACCGACACGCCACCCATTGTCGGCCCCCGCTCGGCTCGCCCGCTGTCAGGCCGCCGCAGCCGGCGGCGCGACGGCCGCCTTCGCACGCAACCGCTTCAGTTTGCATATTTGTGCTGGCGTCGGAATAATGATGCGTATGACGGTACGGGCGGCGGTGGCGGGCGCCAGCGGTTACGCGGGCGGGGAGATCCTGCGCCTGCTGCTGGGGCATCCCGACGTCGAGATCGGTGCACTGACGGCGGACTCGAGCGCAGGGACCTCGCTCGCCTCGGCCCATCCGCAGCTCGTGCCGCTGGCCGATCGGGTGCTGGAGCCCACGACCGCCTCCGCACTGGCCGGTCACGACGTGGCCTTCCTGGCGCTGCCGCACGGCGCCTCGGCCCCGCTCGCCGCCGAGCTGGACGCCGACGTGCTCGTCGTCGACTGCGGCGCCGACTTCCGGCTCACGAGCGACGAGGACTGGGCCACCTTCTACGGCGGCATCCGCGCGGGCTCGTGGCCGTACGGACTCCCTGAGCTCCCCGGCCAGCGCGACCTTCTTGCCGGCGCCCGCCGTGTCGCCGTCCCGGGGTGCTACCCGACCGTCTCGACGCTGGCCCTGGCGCCTGCGGTCCAGGCAGGGCTGGTCGACTGCACGGGCATCGTGATCGTTGCGGTGTCCGGTACGTCCGGCGCCGGCAAGACGCCCGGGCCCCGGATGTCGGCGTCGGAGGTCGTCGGCTCCGCCGGGGCGTACGCCGTTGCGTCGCACCGGCACACACCGGAGATCGAGCAGAGCCTCGCCGCGATCGGAGGCCAGGAGGTCGCGCTCAGCTTCACCCCGGTCCTCGCTCCGATGGCGCGAGGGATCCTGGCGACCGCATCGGCCCCCCTTTCGTACGGCGTCGACACCCGGACCGCATTCGAGGCCTACCGCGGCGCGTACGAGAAGGAGCCGTTCGTGCGGCTGCTGCCGCCCGGTGAGTGGCCGCAGACCAAGCACACCGTCGGCTCCAACTGCGTCCATCTGCAGGTCGCTGCCGATGAGCGATCCGGTCGCCTCGTCGCGGTCGGAGCCATGGACAACCTCACGAAGGGCACTGCGGGCGGCGCCGTACAGTGCATGAACCTCGCGCTGGGCCTCGACGAGCAGGCCGGGCTGAGCACGGTCGGTCTGGCGCCATGACGGTCACGTTCCCGGCCGGGTTCGTCGCGGCGGGCGTGAGTGCCGGTCTGAAGGCCACCGGAGCCCGCGACGTCGCCGTGCTCGTCAACACCGGACCGTCTGATGTGGCCGCGGCAGTCTGGACCAGCAACCGGTGCCGGGCCAACCCGGTGCTCTGGAGCGAGCAGGTCGTGCAGGACGGCCATGCCCGGGTGGTGGTCGTCAACTCCGGTGGAGCGAACTGCTACACCGGGCCGCCCGGCTTCCAGGCCACGCACGCCACCGCCGAGCTGGCGGCGAAGCTCACCGGCTGCGCCCCGATCGATGTCGTCGTCTGCTCGACGGGCCTGATCGGCCACCTCAACGACGAGCGGGCCCTGCTCGGCGGAGTCGAGGCAGCGATGGCGGCGGCGAGCCGCGACGGGGGAGCGGCGGCGGCGGAGGCCATCATGACCACCGACACGGTGCCGAAGGAGGCGCTCGTGGACACGGGGGCCTGGTCCGTCGGCGGGATCGCGAAGGGCGCGGGGATGCTCGCACCCGGACTGGCCACGATGCTCGTCTTCCTCACCACCGACGCCGACGTGACGCCGGCGGTCGCCGACGCCGCACTGCGGTCCGCGACCCGGGTGACGTTCGACCGGCTGGACTCCGACGGGTGCATGTCCACCAACGATTCGGTCGTCTTGCTGGCGTCCGGCTCCAGCGGGGTCCGCCCCGAGCCGGGAGAGTTCACGGCGGAACTGACCGCTCTCTGCCGCGACCTCGCCCGTCAGCTCCAGCGCGACGCCGAGGGCGCCGACCACGACATCGACATCACGGTCCGCGGCGCTGCGACCGAGTCCGACGCGGTCGACGTCGCGCGAGCGGTGGCACGGAGCAACCTCTTCAAGTGCGCGATCTACGGCAGGGACCCCAACTGGGGACGGATCCTGGCGTCGATCGGCACGACTTCGGCCGTCTTCGACCCCGCCGACCTCGACGTGGCCCTCAACGGCGTTTGGGTGTGCCGCGAGAGCCGCCCCGGCGACGACCGCGACCTCGTCGACCTCCTTGGCCGGGAGGTCGCCGTCGAGATCGACCTGAAGTCAGGCGACGCCGAGGCCACGATCTGGACGAGTGACCTGACGGCGGCGTACGTGCATGCGAACTCGGCGTACGCGTCATGAGTGTCGACTGGAAACGGGCAACGGCTAAGGCGGCCACGCTCGCCGAGGCGCTGCCCTGGCTGGAGAAGTACCACGGCAAGACCGTGGTGGTGAAGTACGGCGGCAACGCCATGACCGACCCCGACCTCAAGGCCGCCTTCGCCGAGGACATCGTCTGGCTGCGGTACGCCGGCTTCCGGCCGGTCGTGGTCCACGGCGGTGGGCCACAGATCAGCTCGATGCTCGACCGGCTCGGGATCGAGTCGCAGTTCCGCGGCGGCCTGCGGGTCACGACACCCGAGGCGATGGACGTGGTCCGGATGGTGCTCGTCGGCCAGGTCGGCCGCGAGCTCGTCGGCCTGCTCAACGCCCACGGGCCGCTGGCCGTCGGCCTGTCCGGCGAGGACGCGGGACTCTTCACCGCCCGCCGGACCAGCGTGGTCGTCGACGGCGACACCGTCGACATCGGGCTGGTCGGCGAGGTCGCCGAGGTGCGGCCGGAGGCGGTCCAGGACCTCATCGACGCCGGGCGGATCCCGGTGGTGTCCACGGTCGCACCCGACGAGGGGGGACAGGTGCACAACGTCAACGCCGACACCGCCGCCGGCGCGCTGGCGGTCGCCCTCGGCGCCGAGAAGCTGCTCGTGCTGACCGACGTCGAGGGGTTGTACCGCGACTGGCCGGACAGCGACGACATCATCGGCGAGATCGGCGTCGACGCACTGCGCGACCTGATGCCGACCCTCACCGCCGGGATGGTGCCGAAGATGCGGGCGTGCCTGGACGCAGTGCATGCCGGCGTCCCGCGTGCCACGGTCGTCGACGGCCGCGAGCCGCACGCGGTTCTGCTGGAGATCTTCACCGACGAGGGCGTCGGCACCCAGGTACTCCCCTCCGCGCCGACCAAGATCCGAACAGCACTCCACTCCCGAGATCGGCAACCCTCATGACCGAGCAGCGCGTCGCCACCCGGACCGACCCCTCCGGCGGCCACTGCGAGCTGGCCGAGCGGTACGCGACCGCCGTGATGAACACCTTCGGGCCGCCTAAGCGAGTGCTCGTGGCCGGGCGGGGCTGCCACGTCTGGGACGCCGACGGCCGGCGCTACCTGGACCTGATGGCCGGGATCGCCGTGAATGCGCTGGGCCATGCCCATCCCGCCGTCGTCGAGGCGATGACGACCCAGGCATCCCGGTTGGGTCACGTGTCGAACTTCTTCACGAGCGAGCCCCAGATCGACCTTGCGGAGCGGTTGCTCGCACTGACCGGCTGCGGCGACGGCCGGGTGTTCTTCTGCAACTCCGGCGCCGAGGCGAACGAGGCCGCCATCAAGATCTCCCGCCGCACCGGGCGCCCGAAGATCGTGGCGGCGCAGGGCGCCTTCCACGGGAGGACCCTGGGTGCTCTCTCGCTGACCGCCAAGGCTGCCTACCGGGAGCCCTTCGAGCCGTTGCCGGGCGACGTCCACTGGGTGCCGTACGGCGACAGTGACGCCCTGTCGGCCGCGGTCGACTCCGAGACCTCGGCGATCGTCCTCGAGCCTCTCCAGGGTGAGGCCGGGGTCGTCGTCCCGCCGGACGGGTATCTCGCCGCCGCGCGGCGGATCGCCGACCGTGAGGGCGCGCTGTTGTGGCTGGACGAGGTACAGACGGGAATGGGCCGGACCGGGCGCTGGTTCGGCTTCCAGGCGGAGTCCGAGCCGGTACGCCCCGACGTCGTCACGCTGGCTAAGGGCTTGGGCGGCGGGTTCCCGATCGGCGCCTGCATCGGCCTCGGGGCCGCGGCGTCCCTGCTGACTCCGGGGCAGCACGGCACCACGTTCGGCGGCAACCCGGTCGCATGCGCGACGGCCCTGGCGGTCCTCGACGTGGTCGAGTCCGACGGACTGCTCGAGTCGGTGTCGCAGGTCGGCGACGAGCTGAGCGCGCGGCTGCGGCAGGTCGAGGGCGTGCGGTCGGTACGGGGTCGTGGCCTGCTGCTCGCCGCCGAGCTGGAGCCGGGCACGGCGCGGCCGGCGGTCGCGGCGGCCCTCGACGGCGGCGTGATCGTCAACGACCCCACGCCTGACGCCGTGCGGCTTGCCCCGCCGCTGATCCTGCAGTCCTCGCACGTCGACGAGGCGCTGCCCGTCCTGGCTGCGGCCATAGCCGGGCAGCGGCTGCCGGCGGAGGTCGCGTCGTGACCGCCGACCTGCACGTCGCGGGTACCAAGGCGGCGCGTCAGCAGCGGATCGCCGAGCTGCTCGGCGGCCACGCGGTGCGGTCCCAGGCCGAACTGGCCGCCCTGCTCGCCCTGGAGGGCCTGCACGTGACGCAGGGGACGCTGTCGCGAGACCTCGTCGAGCTGGACGCCGTACGGGTGCGCGATGCTCGCGGTGTGCTCGTGTACGCGGTCCCCGGCGAAGGCGGCGACCGTACTCCGCGACCGGCCGGTGAGTCCGCGAACGCCGCGTCGAGACTCGCCCGGCTCTGTGCCGAGCTGCTCGTGAGCGCGGAGTCCTCGGCGAACCTCGTGGTGCTCAAGACTCCCCCCGGGGCCGCACAGTTCCTCGCCTCTGCCCTCGACAAGGCGCAACTGGCGACGTCGCTCGGGACCATCGCCGGCGACGACACGGTGGTGATCATCAGTCGCGATCCGCAAGGCGGCGCCGCCCTCGCGCGCAACCTGCTGGCGCTCGCCCAGCACACCGAACCCGGTCGCGTCGACGACCGCGCCTTCGACGACAACGACCAGCACCGTTCCCCTAACCCTTCCCCTTCTCTTGAGGAGAACTCATGACCGACGCACCGGACCGCATCGTCCTCGCCTACTCCGGGGGACTCGACACGTCCGTCGCCATCGGCTGGCTGGGAGCCGAGACCGGCGCGGAGGTCGTGGCGGTCGCCATCGACGTGGGCCAGGGCGGCGAGGACATGGAGGTCGTCCGCAAGCGGGCCCTCGCCTGCGGGGCGGTCGAGGCCGTGGTCGTCGACGCCCGGGACGAGTTCGCCGAGGAGTACTGCCTGCCGGCACTGAAGGCGAATGCGCTGTACATGGACCGCTATCCCCTCGTCTCGGCCCTGTCGCGTCCGCTGATCGCCAAGCACCTCGTCCGGGCGGCCAACGAGCACGGCGCCACGACGGTCAGCCACGGCTGTACGGGCAAGGGCAACGACCAGGTGCGATTCGAGGTGGCGATCGCGACCCTGGCACCGCATCTCGACGTCATCGCACCGGTCCGCGACTACGCCTGGACCCGGGAGAAGGCGATCGGGTACGCGACCGAGCACGACCTCCCCATCGACGTGACGAAGCGGTCCCCGTACTCGATCGACCAGAATGTCTGGGGGCGCGCCGTCGAGACCGGGTTCCTCGAGGACATCTGGAACGCACCGATCGAGGACGTGTACTCGTACACGGCCGACCCGAGCGCGCAGCGCGAGCCCGACGAAGTGGTGGTCACGTTCAGCGGGGGAGTGCCCGTCGCGATCGACGGGCGGCACGTGAGCATGCTGCAGGCCATCCAGGAGCTCAACGCGCGCGGCGGGGCCCAGGGGGTGGGCCGCCTCGACGTGGTCGAGGACCGGCTCGTCGGCATCAAGAGCCGCGAGGTCTACGAGGCACCCGGCGCGATGACGCTCATCGCCGCGCATCTCGAGCTGGAGAGCGTCACGGTCGAGCGCGACCTCGCCCGGTACAAGAAGGGCGTCGACCAGCGCTGGGGCGAGCTGACCTACGACGGGCTCTGGTACTCGCCGCTGAAGCGAGCGCTCGACACGTTCGTCGACGCGTCGCAGGAGCACGTCAGCGGCGACGTGCGGCTGACCCTGCACGGCGGAAAGGCCGTCGCGACCGGACGCCGCTCGGCCTCGAGCCTGTACGACTTCAACCTGGCGACCTACGACGAGGGCGACACCTTCGACCAGTCGCTCGCCAAGGGCTTCATCGAGCTCTGGGGGCTACCGAGCAAGATCGCGGCCCGACGCGACGAGCGTCTCGGCGGTGCGGCCGCCGGTACGGGACCGCGGTGACGTCGGCGCCCCAGGAGGGTCCTACCCGGCTGTGGGGCGGTCGGTTCACGTCCGGCCCGGCTCCCGAGCTGACCCGGCTGAGCCGGTCGACGCACTTCGACTGGCGACTCGCGCCCTATGACGTCGCCGGATCCCGGGCGCACGCGCGGGTCCTGGCCCGCGCCGGCCTGCTGGACGAGGCGGAGCTCTCCGCATTGCTGACCGGCCTCGACGCGCTCGACGAGGCCGTCGCCAGCGGCAACTTCACGCCCGACGCCGACGACGAGGACGTCCACACGGCCCTCGAGCGGGGACTCCTCGACATCGTCGGCGCGGAGCTGGGCGGACGGCTGCGCGCCGGCCGGTCACGCAACGACCAGGTGGCCACGCTCGTCAAGGCCTACCTGCGCGACCAGGCGGCGTCGCTCACGGGGCTCGTCCTCGAGCTCGTCGATGCGCTGTCCGCCCAGGCCGAGCGGCACCTCGGCGCCGCGATGCCGGGGCGCACCCACATGCAGCAGGCCCAGCCCGTGCTGCTGTCACATCATCTGCTCGCCCACGCCTGGGCACTGACCCGCGACGTGGGCCGCCTACGCGACTGGGACGTCCGCGTCGCCGGTGACTCGCCCTACGGCTCCGGGGCCCTGGCCGGGTCGTCACTCGGGCTCGACCCCGAGCAGGTCGCCCACGAGCTGGGTTTCACGGGGTCGAGCGCCAACAGCATCGACGGCACGGCCTCGCGGGACTTCGTGTCGGAGTTCGCGTTCGTGACGGCCCAGGTCGGCGTCGACGTGTCCCGGCTGGCCGAGGAGATCGTGATCTGGGCGACTCAGGAGTTCGGCTTCGTCCGGCTCGACGACGCGTACTCGACCGGGTCGAGCATCATGCCGCAGAAGAAGAACCCCGACATCGCCGAGCTGGCCCGCGGCAAGGCCGGGCGGCTCGTCGGGAACCTCACGGGGCTGCTCGCGACCTTCAAGGCGCAGCCCCTCGCCTACAACCGCGACCTGCAGGAGGACAAGGAGCCGGTCTTCGACTCGGTCGACACCCTCGCGGTCGTACTGCCGGCGTTCACCGGCATGGTCCGGGCGTTGACCTTCGACACCGACAGGATGGCGTCGCTCGCCGCCTCCGGCCATTCCCTGGCCACCGACGTCGCCGAGTGGCTGGTCCGGCAGGGGGTCGCCTTCCGGGTCGCCCACGAGGTGGCGGGTGCGTGCGTACGCCGCTGCGACGAGCGGGGCGTACAGCTGTGGGAGCTCAGCGACGACGAGCTCGCCCAGATCTCGCCCGCACTCACGCCCGCCGTCCGCACGGTGCTGTCGGTCGAGGGCTCGATCGGTTCGCGCGACGCGCGCGGCGGGACTGCGCCGCAACGCGTGAGCGAGCAGCTCGCGGAGCTCCGAGCGGTCGTGTCCGGCCTCGCCTCCGCCGGCTGACCGGTGCCGTGCGGCCCGGTGGTGCCGGCGGGGCGGGAGGTGGACGCGACAATGGTCGCGTGCCGAGCCCGCGTACTGCCCTCGACCGGCCATCGACGGAGGTGGCGGCGCTGCTGCTCGGCTGGCGGCTCGTGTCGGACGCCGCCGAAGGGCGCGTCGTCGTCGAGCTGACGGAGGTCGAGGCGTACGCCGGCACCGCCGATCCCGCCTCACACGCGTACCGGGGCCCGACTCCTCGCAACGAGGTGATGTTCGGGCCGGCCGGGCACCTGTACGTGTACCTCAGCTACGGGATGCACTGGTGCGCCAACATCGTGACCGGGCCGGCCGGTGAAGCGTCCGCGGTGCTCCTGCGCAGCGGCCGGGTCGTGGAAGGGGCCGACCTGGCGCGTCACCGGCGGGGCGCGTCGGTCCGGGACCGGTCGCTGGCGCGTGGGCCGGCGTGCCTGACGTCGGCCCTCGCGATCACCCGTGACCGCAACGGCGTCGACCTGCTCGCCGGAGGACCGTTGCGACTCGAGGCGTCGGAGCGCGCGGTCGCCGAGGTCGCCTCGGGGCCGCGGGTCGGGGTCAGTACAGCCGCCGACGTCGAATGGCGGTTCTGGGTCGCCGGCGACGACACCGTCTCGGCGTACCGCCGGTCGCCCCGCGCACCGACCTGAGCGTCCATCTGAAGGTCCGAGTCGCAGGCAGTCACAGCTACCTGGCGCAGCAGCGTGGCAAGAATGCGGACCGCCGTGGTCTTCCCGGCTCCGTTGGGGCCGAGCAGTCCCAGGACGGTCCCGCGGCCGACCTGGAGGTCGACGTCGTCGAGGGCGAGCGTTTCGCCGAAGCGCTTGGTGAGGCCGTGGGCCTCGATTGCGTGCGTCATGGTGGTGGCTCCTTCGTCTGTTCGGCAAGCATGCGGGCCCGCGCTGACACGGCCGTCACATCGCGCTGACACGGCCTGACACCCGCTGACGGGGCCGGGCCGGACCGGTACGGCAGACTTGGACCGCTACGACGCCGCGACCGGAAGGCCCCCAGTGAACTCAGACGTCCTCGACGACCTCGAGTGGCGCGGGCTCATCGCGCACTCGACCGACCTCGACGCGCTGCGCGCCGAGATGTCGGCGGGACCGGTGACCCTGTACTGCGGCTTCGACCCGACGGCGCCCAGCCTGCACATGGGCAACCTGCTGCAGCTCGTCACCGTCCGTAGGCTCCAGGATGCCGGTCACCGCCCGCTCGGGCTCGTCGGCGGCGCCACCGGGATGATCGGCGACCCCAAGCAGGCGGAGGAGCGGCGCCTCAACCCGGCCGAGGTGGTGGCCGAGTGGACCGAGCGGGTGCGCAAACAGGTCGCGCGGGTGCTGTCCTTCGAGGGCGACAACGCCGCGACCATCGTCAACAACTACGACTGGACGAAGGACCTGTCGACGATCGACTTCCTGCGCGACATCGGCAAGCACTTCCCGGTCAACCAGATGCTGGCCCGCGATGTCGTGCGGTCGCGGCTCGAGGACGGGCATCTCCTACACCGAGTTCAGCTACGTGCTGCTCCAGTCGATGGACTACCTCAGGCTGTTCGAGCGGTACGGCTGCCGCCTGCAGACCGGTGGGAGCGACCAGTGGGGCAACATCACCGGCGGGGTCGAGCTGATCCGGCGGGTGACCGGCGAGCGCGTACATGCGCTGGCGACTCCGCTGATCACCAAGGCCGACGGGACCAAGTACGGCAAGACCGAGGCCGGTGACCGTCTGGCTCGACCCGGACGATGATGTCGCCGTACGCGTTCTACCAGTTCTGGTTCAACAGTCGACGACGCCGACGTCGTCGCGCTGCTCAAGTACTTCACGTTCCGCGAGCCGCGACGAGATCGAGGAGCTCGAGCGGCAGGTCGAGGAGCAAGCCGTTCCTGAGAGCGGCGCAGCGCATCGCTCGCCGACGACGTGACCACGCTCGTCCACGGCGACGAGGAGACCGCGCGGGTCGAAGGCGGCGGCGGCGGCGTCTGTTCGGCGGCGGCGACCTGCGGTCGCTCGACCCGGGCGACCCTCGACGCGGCACTGACGGAGGCGCCGCACGTGGAGATCGACCGGCAGGCGACGAGCTGCCGACCTACGTCGACCTGTTGGCGCAGTCCGGGCTCGTCGCGAGCAAGGGAGCCGGCGCGGCGGACGGTCGCCGAGGGCGGCGCCTACGTCAACAACATGCGGGTCGTCGACCCTGACGCGCGCCCCGGCGCGATGGACCTGCTGCCGGCGGGCTGGCTGGTGCTGCGCCGGGGCAAGCGCAGCTGGCCGGCGTCGAAGGTCGTCGTGAGCCCGACACGGCTGACCTGTCGCGACTGGAGGGGCCGGCCCGCGGAGCGGCTCCGCCGAGCCCGTGGACGCGGTACTTCCGCCAGGGCGCGGGCAGCGGTCCGGCCGCCGAGGCGGCAGGGATGCCTGGCCGCGGCTGCGCTTCCGGCCGCGCGTGCTGCGCGACGTGACGAGTGTCGACGCCGCCATCCCTGCTCGGCACGCCGGTCCCGCCCCCGTGGCGGTCGCGCCGACGACACTGCAGCGGCAGGCACACCGGCGAGGTGAGGCCGAGATGGCGAGGGGCGCCGGCGGCCGCGGCGAGCCCTGCTGTGCGTGTCCAGCAACGCCGGTCTGCGGTTCGCCGAGATCGCCGACGCGGCGGGCGCATGGCGTGGTGGGTCCAGGCGTACGTGCTGCGGACCGCGGCCGCACGGCGGCGATGCTGGAGCGGGCCGTGGCCGCTGGATGTCGAGCTGTTGTACTCACCGTCGACACGCCCGTCGTCGCCGCCAAGCCCGCCAGCGGACCGAGTGTGTGGGACTCCACCCCGGAGGAGTACCTGCACGCCAACGAGGAGGCGGGCGCCGCCCGGCACATCGACGTCGAGAAGGCGCGCGACCTCGTGCCCGCCGACATCGGCTGGCTCGGCAGTCTCACCGGCCTGCCCATCGTGGTCAAGGGGGTGCTGCGAGCCGACGACGCCCTTGCGTGCGTGGCGGCTGGAGCGTCGGCCGTGTGGGTCTCGAACCACGGGGGCCGTCAGCTGGACCGGAGCGTCGCGACTGCGGTGGCGCTGCCGGAGGTGGCGGCGGCGGTCGGCGACGGCGCAGAGGTGTACGTCGACGGCGGGGTCCGGAGCGGCCGCGACGTCCTGGCGGCGCTTGCCCTCGGCGCCCGCGCCGCCTTCGTCGGCCGTCCTGCCCTGTGGGCCCTTGCGACGCTCGGCGCCCAGGGTGTCGCGGCGATGCTCGCCGCCGTGGCGGCGGAGCTCGAGGAGGCCATGACTCTCAGCGGTTGCCGCGAGCATCGGTGAGATCACCGGCGACTTGCTCGCCCCGGGCTGCCGCGGCGACGGATCCTGAAGGTGGCCGCCGACGCCGTGGGGTCCCACGGGCGGGCGGCCGGTTTGACTCGTCCGCCGCGCCTCAGTAACGTTTCCCTCCTCGCCGCACGCGACGGGACGCAAGGCCTCGAGGCCGGGCGGCCGGCACGGTAGAGCCGTCGAGCACAGCTCGGTTCC
>CAVXXI010000001.1:860000-1160901 GCA_963765725.1 uncultured Actinomycetota bacterium
GCGAAAGCGGAAGAGGCTAAACCGTGTAGGTGTGATAGCCGGCAGGCGTTGCCTATGCGGGGTCGTGGGACCGTTGGGTTGGTGCTGCCGCACTGACAAAGAGTAAAAAACCGTTGCTGAAGTCGAAGTGGACTGGAAAGTCCCGGCGTAGAGGGTGATACCCCCGTAGACGTAAGGCAACGGCTCTTCGACGACATCCCGAGTAGCACGGAACTCCTGAAATTCCGTGCGAATCTGGCGGGACCACCCGCTAAGCCTAAATACTCCTTGATGACCGATAGCGGACCAGTACCGTGAGGGAAAGGTGAAAAGTACCCCAGGCGGGGAGTGAAATAGTACCTGAAACCATGTGCCTACAATCCGTTGGAGCGGTTCTTCGGAACTGTGACAGCGTGCCTTTTGAAGAATGAGCCTGCGAGTTAGTGGTATGTGGCGAGGTTAACCCGTGTGGGGAAGCCGTAGCGAAAGCGAGTCCTAATAGGGCGATTGAGTCGCATGCTCTAGACCCGAAGCGGAGTGATCTATCCATGGCCAGGTTGAAGCGACGGTAAGACGTCGTGGAGGACCGAACCCACCAGGGTTGAAAACCTGGGGGATGAGCTGTGGATAGGGGTGAAAGGCCAATCAAACTCCGTGATAGCTGGTTCTCCCCGAAATGCATTTAGGTGCAGCGTCGCGTGTTTCTTACCGGAGGTAGAGCACTGGATGGTCTAAGGGGCCCACAAGCTTACCGAAATCAGCCAAACTCCGAATGCCGGTAAGTGAGAGCGCGGCAGTGAGACTGCGGGGGATAAGCTCCGTAGTCGAAAGGGAAACAGCCCAGATCATCAGCTAAGGTCCCCAAGCGATAACTAAGTGGAAAAGGATGTGAAGTCGCAGAGACAACCAGGAGGTTGGCTTAGAAGCAGCCACCCTTGAAAGAGTGCGTAATAGCTCACTGGTCAAGTGATTTTGCGCCGACAATGTAGCGGGGCTCAAGTTATCCACCGAAGCTATGGCATTTGCACGTTAGCCCGGCGACACTTTCGAGTGTCGTCCAGGTGTGTGGATGGGTAGGGGAGCGTCGTGTGGCGAGTGAAGCGGCGGGGTGACCCAGTCGTGGACGCCACACGAGTGAGAATGCAGGCATGAGTAGCGAAAGAGGGGTGAGAAACCCCTCCGCCGAATGACTAAGGGTTCCAGGGTCAAGCTAATCTGCCCTGGGTAAGTCGGGACCTAAGGCGAGGCCGACAGGCGTAGTCGATGGACAACGGGTTGATATTCCCGTACCGGCTTTGACGCGACCATGACGAGCCCAGTGATGCTAAGTGCCCGAACTCGGTGAGGTCTTCGGACCGATCCGCGGGAGCGCACGACCCGAACCGGTAGTAGTCAAGCGATGGGGTGACGCAGGAAGGCAGCCCAACCGCGGCGATGGTTGACCGCGGGTAAGGATGTAGGGAGTGACATAGGCAAATCCGTGTCACATGTTCCTGAGATCTGAAGCCGAGCCGACTTAGGCGAAGTGGGTGATCCTATGCTGTCAAGAAAAGCCTCTAGCGAGTTTCAAAGCCGCCCGTACCCTAAACCGACACAGGTAGTCAGGTAGAGAATACTAAGGCGATCGAGCGAACCATGGTTAAGGAACTCGGCAAAATGCCCCCGTAACTTCGGGAGAAGGGGGGCCAGATCCGTCAGTAGACTTGCTCTACGAAGCGGTGATGGCCGCAGAGACCAGGCCCAAGCGACTGTTTACTAAAAACACAGGTCCGTGCGAAGTCGCAAGACGATGTATACGGACTGACGCCTGCCCGGTGCTGGAACGTTAAGGGGACGGGTTAGTGACTTCGGTCGCGAAGCTCAGAACTTAAGCGCCAGTAAACGGCGGTGGTAACTATAACCATCCTAAGGTAGCGAAATTCCTTGTCGGGTAAGTTCCGACCTGCACGAATGGCGTAACGACTCGGGCACTGTCTCAACCGTGGACTCGGCGAAATTGCACTACGAGTAAAGATGCTCGTTACGCGCGGCAGGACGGAAAGACCCCGGGACCTTTACTACAGCTTGGTATTGGTGGTTGATTCGATTTGTGTAGGATAGGTGGGAGGCTGTGAAGCATGGACGCCAGTTCGTGTGGAGCCAACGTTGAAATACCACTCTGATCGTATTATCTATCTAACCTCGGTCCGTAATCCGGATCAGGGACAGTGCCTGGTGGGTAGTTTAACTGGGGCGGTTGCCTCCTAAAATGTAACGGAGGCGCGCAAAGGTTCCCTCAGCCTGGTTGGCAATCAGGTGTTGAGTGTAAGTACACAAGGGAGCTTGACTGTGAGACAGACATGTCGAGCAGGGACGAAAGTCGGCACTAGTGATCCGGCGCTGGCAGGTGGAAGCGGCGTCGCTCAACGGATAAAAGGTACCCCGGGGATAACAGGCTGATCTTCCCCAAGAGTCCATATCGACGGGATGGTTTGGCACCTCGATGTCGGCTCGTCGCATCCTGGGGCTGGAGTAGGTCCCAAGGGTTGGGCTGTTCGCCCATTAAAGCGGCACGCGAGCTGGGTTTAGAACGTCGTGAGACAGTTCGGTCCCTATCCGCCGCGCGCGTAAGAAACTTGAGAAGGGCTGTCCCTAGTACGAGAGGACCGGGATGGACGAACCTCTGGTGTGCCAGTTGTTCCGCCAGGAGCACTGCTGGTTAGCTACGTTCGGAAGTGATAACCGCTGAAAGCATCTAAGCGGGAAGCACGCTTCAAGATGAGGTTTCTCACCGGGTAACCGGGTAAGGCCCCCAGCAGAACACTGGGTTGATAGGCCGGAGGTAGAAGGCAGTAATGCACGGAGCCGACCGGTACTAATAGGCCGAGGGCTTGTCTTCACTCTTACAACGACTTTGCGTCGATGTTCGCGTCCACTATGCGGTTCCTGAGATACGGTCGGGTCCGGTTGCGGCACCGCTTCGGCGGCAGCCCCGCCGGCTGATCTCAACAGAGTTTCGGCGACCATGGCGAAGGGGAAACACCCGGCTCCATTCCGAACCCGGAAGTTAAGCCCTTCAGCGCCGATGGTACTGCACGCGGGAGCGTGTGGGAGAGTAGGACGTCGCCGGACATTCTTTCCCTGAGGGCCGCCTGTAAAGGCGGCCCTCAGTCTTTTATCGACACCGGCATTCTCTTGCCATCGGTGCTTTCGCCGATGCGGTGGAGTCGGCAACCAGGAGCGATCGTGTCCCCATCGGCATCAGGCGGAGCGCCCCGCGGCGACCAGCCCCGCCGTCGGCCTTCCGCGCGCGCGGTCGGGCGACGGGCGGTAGAGCCGGGTCGACGGGCGGCAGAGCCGGTTCGACGGGTGGCAGGTCCGGTAGCGGGAGGCCGGCCGCCGGGGCCGAGCGCGGGAAAGGTCGTTCGGCGGCACGGGCACAGCCGGCCCCGGACGCGAGCCGTGAACGCCCCGGCCGCAGCCGGAGCACTCAAGGCCGTTGGCGACGCGACGAGCTTCCCGAGGCGACTCGCACAGCCGTCCAGGCCGAGTATGACGGGCCACCGATCCCCGAGGACATCACCGGGCACGAGGTCGACCGGTTCGTCAGCAACGCCCTGAAATCGTTGCCGGAGAAGCTCGCGATCCGCGTTGCCCGCCACCTGGTCGCAGCCGGCCGATTGATGGACTCCGACCCGGACACCGCCTACGCCCATACCGTGGCGGCGCGGGCGCGGGCCGCGCGGGTGGCGATCGTGCGTGAGGCCTGCGGCGAGGCGGCTTATGCGTCCGGCCGGTTCAAGGAGGCCCTGGCGGAGTTCAAGGCCGCCCGTCGGATGAGCGGCAGCTCCATCTATTTGCCGATGATGGCCGACTGCGAGCGTGCACTGGGACGGCCGGAGCGCGCCCTGGCCTACGGCAAGGACCCAGCGGTCGCCGACCTCGACGAGGCCGGACAGATCGAGCTGAGGATCGTCGAGTCCGGGGCACGGCGAGACCTCGGCGACCCGGGTGCCGCGATCCGGGCGCTGGAGGGTCGTGAGCTGCGCAGTCGCGCCCGCGAGCCCTGGGTGCCGCGCCTGCGCTACGCCTACGCCGAGGCACTGCTGGCGGACGGCCAGACCGGTGCCGCCCTGGAGTGGTTCGAGCGGGCGGCAGGTGTCGACACGGACGGATACACCGACGCCGCAGAGCGCGTCGCCGAGCTCGAGGGCCTCGTGGTGATCGACACGGAGGATCCCGCAGACGGGCGATGACCGCCGGCGAGCCCGTCCACAGTCCTTCTCCTCGTGTGCCTTGTGCACAGGCCGAACGTGCCCCGTGGCTGCCCGTCCGTGTCGGGAGGGATGCTTGGGCCTGTCAAGGAGGGCAGACCATGCCAGCACAGTCATCGGACGCGGAGTCGGCGCCAGCGGCGCGCAACGAGGTCCTGCTGTGCGGCCGGGTGGCGGCGCCGGCGGAGCAGCGCGAGCTGCCGAGTGGCGACACCATCGTGACCGCGCGCGTCATCGTCGACCGCGACAGCGCCACGCGGGGGCGCTCCGCTCAGCGGGTCGACACCATCGACTGCGTCGCCTGGGGTTCCCGCGTGCAGCGCTCGCTGCTGCGCTGGCAGGTTGGGCAGTTCGTGCAGGTCGAGGGCGCCATCCGCCGCCGGTTCTTCCGCGGCCAGGCAGGGTCGGTGAGCCGCGTCGAGGTGGAAGTGACGGCGACGCGGCGGCTGCCGGCGTGAGGCGGCGGATACCGCGGGCGTCAAGCCTCGTCGCTGAAGCTGCGCATGACGAGTCCCATCCGCGGCTTGGGGCCGAACGAGGTCGACTTGCGCGGCAGGATCCTGCCCGCCCGGGCGACATTCATCACCTCGGCGACCGTGGTCGGGTGCAGCAGGACGGCGATGCCACCGTCTTGGTGAGCCGAGCGCAGAGTCTGGTCGATCGTATGGTGGTAGCCGACCCGGTCATCAGTCAGGCCCCAGGCCGGCAGCAGGACCTCGTGCAGGAGCTCCGCGTCCGTGGTCGCCATCGACCGGGGCGGAGCCGCCCGCAGCACACGCGTCGACGCTCCGTCGGTGAGGACGAGCTCGCCGTTGCGCGTCGGTCCCCTCGGCCCGCCGGCGGGGACCACCTCCGCCCCCGACAGCTCGAAACCGCTCGGTACCTGCACCGACTCCAGCGGGAACTCCGACAGGCTCCGGTGGATCGCGCCCACCGCCAGTGGACAGCGAGACTGGTCGACGAGCAGAGCCAGTCCGTAGCCGGCAGGGCCGGGCGCAAGGCCCTCTCGAGACAACCGGTCGCGCAGCTGCAGGTAGGTCGCATAGCGGTGGTGGCCGTCGGCGATGAGCGCCTGGTGCGGAGCGAGCAGCTCATCGAAGGACTGCAGGTCCGCAACAGAGGTTACCGACCAGAGCCGATGGTAGGTGCCGTCGAGAGAGGTGACGTCGACGAGCGGTGGCCGCGCCCGGGCCGCGTCGATGAGCGGTGCCGTCTCCCCGTCCCCGTCGTACACCAGCAGGATCGGCTCGAGGTTCGCGTGCGAAGCGGTCATCATCGCCAGCCGGTCCGCCACGATGCCGGCGATGACGTCCTCGTGCGGAAGGATCACCTGCTCCAGCGCGTGGTGCAGCTCGACGGCGCCCACCACGCCGCAGACAGCGTGATCCGCGTTTCCGTACTCGTAGACGTAGAGTGCCGGCTCGGCGTCGGTCGCCAGCACTCCCTTCTTGCGCCAGCGTTCGAGGCGCTTGGCCGCGCGGTCATAGGGGTTGCCGCCCGTCACCGGGTCGTTGACCATGCGCGGCAGGATCAATCGGACTATGTTGCGCGAGTGCTGCTGCAGCAAGGTGTCGATCATGGGCCGGTCCATCACGTCGTACGGCGGCGAGGTGACGGCGGCGATGTCGCCGACGACCGCACTGTCGTAGCGCATGCCCCGAAACGGCCGCAGCCGAAGCGGCGGCCGGGGAGTGCTTCGCTGCGTGGTCACGTTGAATCGTAGGCCTCCACTTCTCGCGACGAGGACGGCACCATGAACCCGGCTCCCCGAACGCTCGGCGAGAGCGAGCAGCTCCTTGCCGAGGCCTACGACTGCGCGATGCTGGACCTCGACGGTGTCGTCTATGTCGGCGGTGACGCCGTCACCGATGCCCCGGACCTGTTGCGATCGGCACGCGAACGCGGCCTGACCCTGGCGTTCGTCACCAACAACGCCGCCCGGACCCCGCAGGCCATCGCCGAGCACCTCTGCCGGCTCGGGGTCGACGCGGCAGATCGTGACGTCGTCACCTCGGCCCAGGCCGCGGCCCGCGAGCTGTGCTCGCTGGTGCCGCCCGGCTCCAAGGTCCTGGTGGTGGGCGGCGAGGGCCTCGACGAGGCACTGCGCGAGCGCGGGCTGGAGCCCGTCGACTCCGACCTCGACCAGCCCGTCGCCGTCGTCCAGGGTTTCCACCCCACCGTCGGCTGGAGCCTGCTCGCCGAAGGTGGCTACGCCCTGCGGCGCGGGGTGCCGTGGGTCGCGTCCAACCTCGACCTGACGGTACCCACCGACCGTGGCATCGCACCCGGCAACGGCGCCCTCGTCGGTGTGCTCGAGGCGGCGACGGGGAGGCGCCCCGACGTCGTGGCCGGCAAGCCGTACCGGCCCCTCTTCGACGAGACGGTGCGGCGCACGTCGGCACAGCGGCCGCTGATGGTCGGCGACCGCCTCGACACCGACATCGAAGGCGCCATTGCGTGCGGAGCGGACTCCCTGCTGGTGATGACCGGAGTGACCGACGTGCATGCGCTGTGCCGGGCACCGTCGGGTTCGCGTCCGCTGTACGTGTCCTGGACCCTGCACGGTCTACTCACGTCGCACCACCGGCCGCAGCGGAGCGACGACGGTGCCTGGTCCCTGTCCGACTGGGAGGTGGCCACCGACGACGGCACCCTCGTGGTCCGACGCACCGGGAGCGACGCCGATGAGGGTCTGCGCGCGGTTGCCGTGGCAGCATGGCACTTCTACGACGCGTCGAGCTCCGACTCCGCCCTCGACACCTCCGGGCTCGATGACATCTGGCCGGCCGGCTAACGGGGCACCGCGGCGAAGGGAGCGACATGGACATCTGCTCGAGCGCCTCGGCGCGCTACGACACCGGCGACGAACGTGTCGACCGTGCCCTCGAACGGCTCGCGGAACTCGACTCCGCTGACGTCTCGGCGCACGCGCCGATCTACGACGACGTCCAGCGCTCCCTCGCCGCCGTGCTCGACGACGCTCCCGCCGTACCGGCCGAGCAGTGAGGTGCCGAGGCGGCAACGGCTCGACGCCGAGCTGGTGCGGCGTGGACTCGCTCGCAGCCGCGAGCACGCCGGCGACCTGATCGCTCAGGGCCGCGTCAGCGTCGGCGGCACAGCGGCCACGAAGGCCGCCACCGGCGTGTCGACCGACGTCGCGCTCGTCGTCACGGCCGATCCCGCCCGGCCCGAGTACGTGTCGCGGGGCGGTCACAAGCTCGCTGGGGCGTTGCAGCGGTTCGGGCCCGACGGACTGCATACCCAGGGGCGTCAGGCGCTCGACGCCGGGGCGTCGACGGGCGGCTTCACCGACGTGCTGCTTCGCAGGGGAGTGGCGCAGGTGGTCGCCGTCGACGTGGGCTACGGACAGCTGGCCTGGCCGCTCCGCCAGGACCCCCGCGTCACCGTGGTGGACCGGACCAACGTCCGGGACCTGAGACCGGAGCACCTGCCGTACGCGCCCGATCTGGTTGTCGCCGACCTGTCGTTCATCTCACTGAGCCTCGTTCTGCCGGCGCTCACGGCCGTCGCCCGTGCCGACGCCGACCTCGTGCTGATGGTGAAGCCCCAGTTCGAGGTCGGTCGCGGCCGACTGGGGGCGGGGGGAGTCGTCCGCGACGCCGCGCTGCGGACCGAGTCGGTCCTCTCGGTCGCCGGGGCCGGACGGACCGTCGGCCTCGGCGTGCTGGGGATCTGCGCCAGCCCGCTGCCGGGTCCGGCCGGTAACGTCGAGTACTTCATCTGGTTCCGCCGCGGCGCTCCCGACGTCGTCGCCGCCGACGTCGAGCGGGTCGTGTCCGAGGGACCACAGTGAGAAGGTGGTGAGCGTGACCGAGCCCACCACGTCGACGCGACGTACCGTCCTGCTCATCGTCCATACCGGCCGGAAGGAGGCCGTCGAGGTCGCGTGTGCCGTCGCCAGCAGGCTGATGGCCGAGGACCTGACCGTCCGGCTGCTCGACGATGAGGCCCCCGACCTCGCCATTACCGGCGCCGAGGTCGTCCCCGAGGCCGGCGGAGCCGACGGCTGCGAGCTCGCGGTCGTCATCGGAGGTGACGGGACGATCCTGCGCGGCGCCGCGCTGGCGCGGATGGCGCGCACGCCGCTGCTCGGCATCAACCTCGGTCACGTCGGCTTCCTGGCCGAAGCGGAGTGGGACGACCTCGAGTCGACGGTCGACTCCATCATCGCCGCCCGCTACTCGGTGGAGGAGCGGCTGACGGTCGACGTGAGCGTCACGGTCGACGGCACGACGACAGCCCAGGGGTGGGCGCTCAACGAGGCCAGTATCGAGAAGGCCGCCCGTCAGCGGATGATCGAGGTCGTCGTCGAGGTCAACGACCGGCCACTGTCGCGCTGGGGGTGCGACGGCGTCGTGTTCGCCACGCCTACGGGCTCGACCGCCTACGCGTTCAGCGCCGGCGGCCCGGTCGTGTGGCCCGAGGTCGAGGCGCTGCTGCTCGTGCCGATCAGCGCCCACGCCCTCTTCGCCCGGCCCATGGTCGCCTCACCCGGCTCCGTGCTCGCCGTCGAGCTCCTCCCGAACAGCGAGGCGGTGCTCTGGTGCGACGGTCGCCGCATGGTCGAGCTGCCGCCCGGCGCCCGGGTCGAGGTCTGCCGGGGCAAGCACCCGATCCTGCTGGCCCGCCTGCACCACGCGGAGTTCACCGATCGCCTGGTGGCGAAGTTCGGTCTGCCCGTTGCGGGCTGGCGCGGCGCGGGCGAGCGGAGACTGTTTGCCGAGGAGGCCGCCCGCGATGCTTGAGGAGCTCTCGATCTCGGGCCTCGGGGTCATCGACTCCGCCGGTCTCGAGTTCGGGCCCGGTCTCAACGTCCTGACCGGGGAGACGGGCGCCGGCAAGACCATGGTCGTGACCGCGCTCGGGCTGCTGCTCGGCGCCCGCGCCGACTCCGGCGCCGTGCGGCAGGGGTCCCCGCGAGCCCGCGTACAGGGCCGGATACGGGTGGATCCAGTGTCACCGGTGGCGATGCGGGCGGTGGGAGCCGGCTCCGATCTGGACGACGACGCCCTGATCCTCGCGCGGACGGTGACGCCGGAGGGTCGTTCGCGGGCGAGTGCGGGAGGAGCGGCTGTACCGGCGACCGTGCTCTCGGAGCTGGCCGCCGACCTCGTCGTCGTCCACGGGCAGTCCGACCAGCAGGTGCTGCTGTCCCCGGCCAGGCAGCGCGACTACCTCGACGCGTTCGGCGGCCCGGACGTGCTCAGGGCGCGAGACCCTTACCGCGAGACCTTCGACCGGCTCACCGCCGTGACCTCGGAGCTCGACGCGATCGTCGGGAGGGCCCGCGAACGCGCGCAGGAGGCCGACCTGCTGCGCTTCGGCATCGGCGAGATCACGGCGCTCGAGCCCCGGGCCGGAGAGGACGTCGAGCTCGTCGCCGAGGAGTCCCGGCTGGCGCACGTCGACGGTCTGCGCCGCGCCGCGGACGACGCCCGGTACGCCCTCAGCGGCGACGAGGCGCTCGAGACGGCCAACGCGCTGGGCCTGGTCGCGGGCGCCCGCAAGAGCCTGGATGCCGAGCGTGACCACGACCCCGCGCTGGCCGCGATCGCCGAGTCGCTGGCCGCTGCCTCCTACGCGCTCGCCGACGCCGCTGCCGATCTCAGCTCGTACGCCGAGTCGCTCGAGACCGACCCGATCCGGTTGGGCATCGTGCAGGACAGGCGAGCCCGGCTGGGCGCGCTCAGCGCGAAGTACGGCGACACCATCGACGACGTCCTGCAGTGGCTCGAGCGGGCGCAACGCCGCGTGACCGAGCTCGACGAGAGCACCGGGCGCGCCGAGGAGCTCAGGGCCGAGCAGGCCTCGCTCCGGTCGTCCCTCAGCGAGCTCGGCGCCGCCCTGAGCGCCGCTCGCCGAGAGGCCGCCGACCGTCTGGAGGGCCAGGTCACGGCCGAGCTGTCCGCGCTGGCGATGCCTCATGCCACCTTTCGGGTGGTGTCGGCGCCGCTCGCAGCCGCGGGCCGAGACGGTCTCGACGACGTGACGTTCTCGCTCAGCAGCTCTCCCGGTGCCGAGCCGAGGCCGTTGCAACGCGGTGCCTCGGGTGGCGAGCTGTCCCGGGTGATGCTGGCGATCGAGGTCTGCCTCGCAGGAACCCAGCCGGTGCCGACCATGGTGTTCGACGAGGTCGACGCCGGAGTCGGTGGCAAGGCCGCCGTCGAGGTCGGTCGGCGGCTGGCCCGGCTCGCCCGCGACGTCCAGGTGATCGTCGTCACCCATCTGCCCCAGGTGGCCGCCTTCGCCGACCGGCACTACGTCGTCGTCAAGAGCAGCGACGGACAGGTGACCACGAGCGGCGTCACCGTCCTCGACGAGGCGGGCCGCCGCACCGAGCTGTCGCGCATGCTCGCCGGCCTGGAGAACTCGCAGACCGCCCTGGCCCACGCCGACGAGCTGGTCGAGCTGGCGAAGGCCGAACGCAGCGCTTGAGTGGACACCGGCCGCCCGTAACTGCGGCGCGGCGGCGCGACGACGGCTCGCTGCAGTGACGAAACCGCCACGCGGGGCGACGGCACATCCGCCGCACAGCTCGTACAGTTTGGGAGAATCGAGCCACGATGAAGTTGTCCTTACTGCGCCGCGGGCGCCCTCCGGCCCTCTCGGGCACCGTCGGCACGGCGCGCCTCGACCGCCGAACCCGGTCGGTAGTGAAGCGGGTGCGGCCCGGCGATATCGCCGTCATCGACCACGTCGACCTCGACCGTACGTCGGCCGTCGCGCTCGTGGAGGCCCGCGTCGGTGCCGTCGTCAACGTCGCTCCGTACGTGTCGGGGCGCTACCCCAACCTCGGCCCGGAGGTCCTGCTCGAGGCCGGTGTGCCGATCGTCGACAACGTCGACCCGGAGATCTTCACAGCCGTCGACGACGGTGACGTGATCCGTGTCGATGGGGGCCGGATCTACCGTGACGACCGGGTCGTCGCATCCGGCGTCCCGCACGACGCCGAGTCCATCTCGACGGCGCTCGTCGCTGCGAAGACCGGCATCCCCGAGCAGCTCGGCGCGTTCAGCGTCAATGCGATCGAGCACCTGCGCCAGGAGCGGGCGCTGCTCCTCGACGGCGAGGGCGTCCCCGACACCGTGACCGTCTTCCACGACCGCCCCGTACTCGTGGTCTCCCGCGCGTTCGACTACCGGACCGACCTGGCGTCACTCAAGACATTCATCCGGGAGAACAACCCCGTCCTCGTCGGCGTCGACGCCGGCGCAGACGCGCTCATGGAGGCGGGGCATCGCCCGACTGTGATCGTCACAGACCTGGACGACGTCTCCGACGGGGCGCTGCGCTGTGGCGCCGAGGTGGTGGTCCACACCGCCTCCGGCGACAGGGCCAACGACGCCGACCGGCTGGACCGGCTCAACGTCAGGTCGACGCACCTTCGTCACCGGCGGCACCACCGAGGACGCCGCCATCCTGCTCGCGTCGACGCGCGGCGCCCGGCTGATCGTGCTCGCGGGCTCCCACGCCACCCTTCCGGAGTTCCTCGATCTCGGCCGTTCCGGCATGGCGAGCTCCTTCCTCACCCGGGCCGCCGTCGGCTCCCGCCTGGTCGACGCCCGTGCCGTCGCTCAGCTCTACCGCCACCGCGTGAACGGCTGGCTCGTGCTCCTGCTCGTCTTGCTCGGAGTCGGCCTGGTGGCGGCCGCCGTGGCGACGACACCGGTAGGGCAGGACTGGTTCACCTCTGTCGGTGATCAGCTACAGAACGCCCGCTCCTGGATCCGAGCGCAGATCGGATGAGCATCGTGAGGCGTCACCTGTTCGGCCTCTTCACCGCCTGCGTGGCCCTCGCCGTGGGGGTGGCCCTCGGTGCGGGACCGCTGCAGGGCGATGCCACCGCCGGCGACACCGGCCGGCACGACACCGCCGCGCTGCACGACGACATCTCGGCGCTCAAGGCGGAGCAGACGTTCGCCACGTCGGTCTTGGATGCCTCCAGCGCCACGTTGCTGCACTCTGCCCTCACCGGCGCGTCGGTCACGCTCGTCGTCCTGCCGGGAGTCCCCTCCGCGGCCGTCAAGGGACTCCGCGACGCCGTCGGCGCCGCGGGTGGCCAGGTCAACGTCACGGCGCTCGTCTCCCCGACCCTTGTCGACCCGGCCCAGAAGACGTACACGGCCAGCGTGGCGAGCACCTCCGTCCAGGGGCTGCGCGACCTCCGAGGCGTACCCGCGGACCAGCCCTATGCCCAGATCGCCGCCCTGGTCACCCGCGCCTACGTCGGCCGCGGGACCGACCTCGTCCTCGACGACGAGGCGGTGAAGATCGACAGTGAGCTGCGCGGAGCGAAGCTCGTGACCCTCGAGGGCGCGTTCCACCGACGCTCGTCGCTCGTGGTCGTGCTCGCGTCGGGCAGTCACGGGGCCGACCCGCTGACGTCGGCGTCGCACGTGATCGAGGCCCAGCTCGTCTCCTCGCTCGCGGCCGGCTCCGACGCGGTTCTGGTGGCCACACCGTCCACCGGCAGCGACCCCGGCGGTCTGCTCGCCCACCTCGCCGGTCAGAAGCCGCTGCGACACGCCCGGCTGTCCACACTCGACGAGCTCGGGACACCGGCGGCACAGATCGGTGCCGTGTACGCCCTGGCTGCCGCCGCACGCGGGACGACGGGGGCCTTCGGCGTCGAGGGTACGAGCGTGAGGCTGCCGCCGGGATTGACCGCAGGCGACTGAACCGTCTCGTCGCCGCACGTCGGGGCGCAAAGTGTTGATAGATTGGAACCCCGTGGACGGGGAGGTCCCGCCGCAGAGATCGAGCCACGGGAGGAAGTCTGTTGGCAGCGTCCTCGCCGACCAAGCATCTGTTCGTCACCGGCGGCGTCGCGTCGTCTCTCGGGAAGGGCCTGACGGCCTCGTCGCTGGGTCGGCTGCTGAAGTCGCGTGGCCTGCGAGTGACGATGCAGAAGCTGGACCCCTACCTCAACGTCGACCCCGGGACGATGAACCCTTTCCAGCACGGAGAGGTGTTCGTGACCGACGACGGCGCCGAGACCGACCTGGACATCGGTCACTACGAGCGGTTCCTCGACGTCAACCTGGCCCAGAAGGCCAACGTGACGACCGGTCAGGTGTACTCAACGGTGATCGCCAAGGAGCGGCGCGGCGACTACCTGGGTGACACCGTCCAGGTGATCCCGCACATCACCAACGAGATCAAGGAACGCGTCCGGGCCATGGCCGGCCCCGACGTGGACGTGGTGATCACGGAGATCGGCGGCACCGTGGGCGACATCGAGTCGCTGCCGTTCCTGGAAGCCGCCCGCCAGGTGCGCCACGACGTCGGGCGCGACAACTGCTTCTTCCTGCACGTCTCGCTCGTCCCGTACATCGGTCCGTCCGGTGAGTTGAAGACCAAGCCGACGCAGCACTCCGTCGCGGCCCTACGGTCCATCGGCATCGCCCCGGACGCGATCGTGTGCCGCGCGGACCGTGAGATACCCGCCAACGTCAAGCGCAAGATCTCGCTCATGTGCGACGTCGACGACGAGGCCGTGGTCGCCGCCGTCGACGCGCCCTCGATCTACGACATCCCGAAGGTGCTCCACTCCGAAGGGCTCGACGCCTACGTCGTCCGGCGGCTCAGCCTGCCGTTCCGCGACGTCGACTGGACCCGGTGGGACCAGCTGCTGCAGCGGGTGCACCAGCCCGACGAGGAGGTCGTCGTCGCCCTCGTCGGCAAGTACGTCGGCCTGCCCGACGCCTACCTGTCGGTCGTCGAGGCGCTGCGGGCGGGCGGTTTCGACAACGCCGCCCGGGTCCAGCTGCGCTGGGTCGCCTCCGACGAGTGCCTGACCCCGGAGGGCGCGGCGGCCAATCTCGGCGACGTCGACGCCGTGTGCATCCCCGGCGGGTTCGGTGTACGCGGCATCGAGGGCAAGGTGGAGGCGCTGCGCTACGCCCGCGAGCACAAGATCCCGACCCTCGGTCTGTGCCTCGGCCTGCAGTGCATGGTGATCGAGTTCGCCCGCAACGTGGCCGGGCTGACCGAGGCCGGCTCCACCGAGTTCGACCTCGGCGCGAGCCAACCGGTGATCGCGACGCTGGAGGAGCAGCTCGACATCGTCGGGGGCGAGGGGGACCTCGGCGGGACCATGCGGCTCGGGCTCTACCCGGCGGACCTGCAGGCGGGCTCGATCGTCGCCGGTGTCTACCAGGCCACCCGGGTCGAGGAGCGGCACCGGCACCGCTACGAGGTCAACAACAAGTACCGCGGAGACCTCGAGGATGCCGGCCTGGTGTTCTCCGGGATGTCGCCCGACCGTGAGCTGATCGAGTTCGTGGAGCTGCCCCGGGAGACCCATCCGTACTTCGTCTCGACGCAGGCGCACCCCGAGCTGCGGTCGCGGCCGACGCGGCCGCACCCGCTCTTCAGCGGCCTGGTCGCGGCCGCGATCGAGCGGCAGCGCGAGCTGCGGCTCCCCGTCGACGAGAGCGGCCTGCGCCGCCTCGCCGCCGCCGCCGAGCCGCTGAGCGCCGACCGGTGACGGTCGCCGACGAGCCGGAGTCCTGGCCCGTCCGGTCGACGCGCACCGAGTTCGAGGGCGCGGTGATCAGCGTACGCGTCGACACCCTCGACTACGGCGGCCAGACCTTTGACCGGGAGGTGGTGGCGCACCCGGGTGCGGTGGCGATCGCGGCGGTCGACGAGCGGGACCGGGTACTGGTGCTGTCGCAGTACCGGCACGCGGCGCAGCGCCGGATGATCGAGCTCCCGGCGGGGCTGCTCGACGTCGAAGGCGAGCAGCCTCTGCTCGCGGCCCAGCGCGAGCTCCGCGAAGAAGGAGGGCTCAGCGCGGAACGCTGGCAGGAGCTGCTGGAGTACGTCCCGAACCCAGGGATGAGCACCGAGCGGGTCACGATCTTCGTGGCCGAGGGCCTCGCGCCGGCGGCGCAGCAGGACGGCTTCGAGGCCGAGCACGAGGAGGCCGCGATGTCGCGGGACTGGGTCGCGCTCGACGAGCTCGTCGCCGCGGTCATGGCCGGGTCGGTGCAGAACGGGCCCACCGTCGTGGGGGTGCTCGCGCTGAGCCGCTCGCGTGACGCAGACACCACGCTCGCGCGCGATGGAGTAGGTTGCGAGTGCACAACGAGGTGCACCCGTTCAGTGAGGTGAAGTCATGTTGGTCGGCGTTCCCAAGGAAGTGAAGAACCGCGAGTACCGCGTGGCGATCACACCGTCCGGCGTGCACGAGCTGACGTCTCACGGCCACGAGGTGTACGTAGAGGCCGACGCGGGCGTCGGCTCGTCGATCACCGACGAAGAGTACGTCTCGGCCGGGGCGAAGATCCTGCCGACCGCCGACGACGTCTGGGAGACCGGCGACCTGATCCTGAAGGTCAAGGAGCCGATCTCCGAGGAGTACCACCGCATGCGCGACGGGCAGACGCTCTTCACCTACCTGCACCTGGCGGCCTCCCGGGACTGCACCGACGCGCTGATCAAGCAGGGCGTCACGTCGATCGCCTACGAGACCGTGCAGACCCCTGACGGTGCGCTGCCCCTGCTCGCACCGATGAGCGAGGTGGCAGGCCGGCTCGCCCCTCAGTGCGGTGCCTACCACCTGATGCGCCAGGGCAACGGCCGCGGCGTGCTCATGGGCGGCGTGTCCGGGGTGTACGCCGCGAAGGTCGTCGTCATCGGGGCCGGCGTCTCCGGTATGAACGCCGCCGCCATCGCTCTCGGCATGCAGGCCGAGGTGCTGCTGCTCGACCGCAACATCGACAAGCTCCGGCAGGCCGACCGGATCTACCAGGGCCATCTGCAGACCATCGCGTCGAACCGGTTCGAGGTCGAGAGCGCGGTCATCGACGCCGATCTCGTGATCGGTGCCGTGCTCGTACCCGGGGCCAAGGCCCCGATGCTGATCTCCAACGAGCTCGTGTCGCGGATGAAGAAGGGCTCTGTCCTGGTCGACATCTCCATCGACCAGGGCGGCTGCTTCGAGGACTCCCGCCCGACCACGCACGACGAGCCGACGTACATGGTGCACGACTCGGTGTTCTACTGCGTGGCGAACATGCCAGGCGCCGTTCCGCACACGTCGACGTACGCGCTCACCAACGTGACCCTCCCGTACGCCATGGCGCTCGCCGACAAGGGCTGGAAGCAGGCGCTCAAGGACGATCACTCCCTCGCGCTGGGGCTGAACACGCACGCGGGGGAGGTCACCTACGAGCCGGTCGCGAGCGCGCACGAGCTGCCGTACACGAGCCTCGACGAGGTCCTGGGCTGAGCGGTCGCGACCTGGCTCAGGTCGTCAGCACCTACCTCGACCACCTGGCGATCGAGCGTGGGCTGGCGGCGAACACCTTGTCGTCGTACCGGCGTGACCTGGCGCGCTACACCGCGTTCCTGACCGGTCGTGGCGTCGGCCTCGTTGCCGAGGTGTCGGCGTCCGACGTCAGCGAGTTCCTGATGTCGCTGCGGGAAGGCGACGCCGACCACCCGGGGTTGAGCTCGGGAAGCGCCGCCCGGACGCTGGTGGCCGTCCGCGGGTTCCACCGGTTCGCCGTGCGAGAGGGCGTGAGCGAGTCGGACCCGGCGCGGGCCGTGCGCCCGCCGTCCCCGCCGAAGCGGCTGCCGAAGGCGCTGCCGCTGTCCGACGTCGAGGCTGTCCTCGAGGCGGCCGGCGCCGCCGGTACGACGCTGGCCATGCGCGACCGGGCGCTCCTGGAGCTGCTGTACGGCACCGGTGCGCGGATCTCGGAGGCCGTCGGTGTCGACGTGGACGACCTCGACCTGGACGAAGGCCTCGTCCGGTTGCAGGGCAAGGGCGGGCGGCAGCGGCTGGTGCCGGTCGGTTCGTACGCCCGGGACGCCTGTCGCCGTTACCTGCAGACCGGCCGGCCCGCGCTGACCTCGGCGCGACGCACGAGCCACGCGGTCTTCCTCAACGCGCGCGGGGGCCGGCTGTCCCGCCAGTCCGCGTGGACCGTCATCGCGCGGGCGGCCCGCTCCGCCGGCATCGCCGCGGAGGTGTCGCCGCACACGTTCCGGCACTCGTTCGCGACCCACCTGCTCGACGGCGGCGCCGACGTCCGGGTGGTGCAGGAGCTACTCGGGCACGCATCGGTGACGACGACGCAGATCTATACGCTGGTCACCGTGGACAAGCTGCGCGAGGTCTACGCCACGTCCCATCCCCGGGCGCTGGGGTGAGCGGGCGCGTCCGCGGTCTTGTGGGCGTTGCGGGGACGGCCTAGAGTCACCCGCGAGCGGATGTGGACACGAAACGACGAGGGGCGAGACGTGACTGAGCCGATCATCGGGGTGCCCGACGCCGTCGAGGACGCCGAGCTCGGCCCAACGGGACGCCCCCTGCCGGGCTTCGACGTGCCACCGCCGCCGCGGACCCACGGGTCCGCCACGGTGATCGCGCTGTGCAACCAGAAGGGCGGCGTCGGCAAGACCACGACCGTGATCAACCTGGGCGCGGCGCTCGCCGAGCTGGGCCGCAAGGTGCTTCTCATCGACTTCGACCCCCAGGCGTCGCTCACCGTTGGCCTCGGCATCAACCCCCACGACGTCGAGACCACGATCTACCACGTCATGATGGAGAAGGACGTCGAGATCGACGACGCGATCGTGGCCACGAGCCTCGACGGGCTGGACCTGGTGCCGTCCAACATCGACTTCGCCGGCGCGGAGATGCAGCTCATCAACGAGGTGGCGCGCGAGTCCGTGCTGGCCCACGCGCTGGGCCCGGCAGTCGGGCGTTACGACGTGATCCTCATCGACTGCCAGCCCTCACTCGGCCTGCTGACCGTCAACGCGCTCGCCGCCGCCGACGGCGTGCTCATCCCGCTCGAGTGCGAGTACTTCGCACTGCGCGGCGTGGCGCTGCTCAAGCAGACCATCGACAAGGTCCAGGAGCGCCTCAACCCGCGGCTGAGGATCGTCGGGCTGCTCGGCACGATGTACGACGGCCGTACCCTGCACAGCCGCGAGGTGCTGCAGACGCTCGTCCAGGGCTGGGGCGACGCGGTCTTCCACACCGTGATCCGGCGCACCGTCAAGTTCTCCGAGGCCACGGTCGTTGGTGAGCCCCTGACCGTCTATGCCTCCACCTCGAACGGCGCCGAGTCGTACCGGCAGCTCGCCAAAGAGGTGCTGGTGCGGTGCTCGGCCGGGTGAACAGCCCCGCCGCCTCGGTAGCACCGGATCCGGCGACCGACGCCGCTCCGGCGTTCGCCGTCCACCTCGACAACTTCGACGGCCCGTTCGACCTGCTGCTGCAGCTCATCGCCAAGCACCAGCTCGACATCACCGACGTGTCGTTGTCCACCGTCACCGACGACTTCATCGGACATGTTCGGGCGCTCGGTGCGGACTCCGACCTCGACCAGACGACGTCCTTCCTGGTCGTGGCGGCGACCCTGCTCGACCTCAAGATCGTCCGGTTGCTGCCGTCGGCGGATCTCGAGAACGAGGAGGACCTCGCCCTGCTCGAGGCCCGGGACCTGCTGTTCGCACGGCTGATGCAGTACCGCGCCTACAAGCAGGCCGCGGCCCTGTTCGCCGACAGGATGGCCGCGGAGGCGCGGCGGGTGCCGCGTACCGTCGGGCTGGACGAGCGCTTCACCGACCTGCTGCCGGAGGTCGTCATCGGCCTGAGTGTCGACGACTTCGCCCGACTGGCTGCGCAGGCGCTGCGCCCTCGGGAGGTGCCGGTGGTCGAGCTGGCGCATCTGCACACCTCTCGGGTGAGCGTGGCGGAGCAGGCCGCTACGCTCGTCGAGCGCCTGCGGCGCGCTCGCAACACGACGTTTCGGGCGCTCGTCGCCGACTCACCAGACCGGCTCACGACGGTGGCCCGCTTCCTCGCGCTGTTGGAGCTGTACCGCGAGGGCGTCGTCGCCTTCGACCAGGTGGAGGCGATGGGCGAGCTCAGCATCCGCTGGACCGGCGACGACGACCGGGAGATCGAGGTAGGCGACGAGTACGAAGACTCCGCGGAGGCGGAGCCGACCGTGGCGGAGTCCGTGACCGAAGCCGACATCCGCGCACTGGGCGGGCCGGAGGTACCGGCTCCCCGGGCTGCCGGTGACGACGCGTCATGACCGCCGAGCTGCCGCTGAAGGCCTCCCTGGAGGCCGTCTTGATGGTCACCGACGACCCACTGGACCACGTGAGCCTCGCGTCGGCGGTGGGAGCGCCGCCCGGTGTCGTCGAGGCGGCCCTCCACGAGCTCGCCGAGGAGTACACCGAGCAGGGACGAGGCTTCGAGCTGCGGCAGGTCGGTGCGGGCTGGCGGTTCTACTCCAGGGCCGAGTTCGCCCCCCTGGTGGAGCGATTCGTGGTCGACACCGAGCAGGCGCGACTGAGCTCGGCGGCACAGGAGACGCTGGCGATCGTGGCGTATCTGCAACCGGTGAGCCGGGCGCGGATCTCGGCGATCCGCGGGGTCAGCGTCGACGGCGTCATCCGTACGCTGGTCGCGCGGGGGCTCGTGCTGGAGGTGGGCACGGACGGGGAGACGGGTGCGCATCTCTATGCGACGACGGGCTACTTCCTCGAACGGATGGGGCTGACGACGCTGGACGACCTCCCCGAGATTGCGCCCTTCCTGCCGGAGATGGCCGAGCTGGAGGGTGAGCTGGCGCTGACCGACGCGGTCGACGAGCCGTGAACGTAGAGGCGGCCGACCCTCCGCCGCCGCCGAAGGAGGCTCCCTCGGCCGGTGTCGGCGCGCCGGCCCCCCGCCTACAGAAGGTACTGGCGGCGGCGGGGGTGGCGAGCCGCCGCAAGTGCGAGACGTTGATGGCCGAGGGGCGCGTCGAGGTCGACGGCACCGTCGTCACCCAGCTCGGTGCCCGAGTCGACCCCGAGTCGGCCGTCATCCGGGTCGACGGTAGGCGGATCCCGGTCGCGCACCAGCACGTGTACCTGGTGGCGAACAAGCCGCGCGGGGTCGTCAGCTCGATGGCGGACCAGTCGGGGCGACCGGACCTGAGCGGGCTGCTGGGTGAGCGGCCGGAGCGCCTGTTCCACGTGGGGCGGCTCGACACGGACACCGACGGCCTGATCGTACTGACCAACGACGGCGAGTTCGCGCACCGGCTGGCGCACCCGTCGTACGAGCTGCAGAAGACCTACGTCGCGCACGTCGAGGGCGTCGTGCGGCCCACCGTGCGCGCTTCGCTGCTGGCCGGGGTCGAGCTGGACGACGGACCGGTCGCCGTCGACGCCTTCAAGGTGACACTCACGCAGCCCGGCGCTGCCGGCCAGCCGGGGCGTTCGATCGTGGAGGTGGTGCTCCACGAGGGCCGCAACCGGATCGTCCGGCGGCTCCTGGCCGCGGTCGGCCACCCGGTGCTCCGCTTGTCGCGCACGGCGATCGGCCCGATCCGACTGCACGGCCTACCGACCGGTCAGGTACGGGAACTGACCGGGGACGAGCTGGGTACGCTGCTGGACGAGGTCGGCCTCTGAGCAGCGGTCATCGGCCCGGGCAGGCGTCACTAGGCTTGCCGCTGTGACGACCGCGTCGACAGGAGCCGAGAGCGATGCCGACGCCTCGGCGACGGTCGCGCCGCCGCTTGGTCCGGTCCTCGTGGTCGGCGCGGGTCTGATCGGCGCCTCCGTCGCGATGGCCCTGTCTCGTGCTGGGGTGCCGACATTCATCCGCGATGTGGACGTCGCGGTAGCCCATGTGGCTTCGTCTCGCGGCGCCGGCTCCGACGGCCCGATCGCCGGGAGTCCGTCGCTCGTCGTGGTCGCCACCCCGCCGGACCAGCTGGGAGCCGAGATCGCGCGTGCGCTCGCGGACTTCCCTGCGGCCGTGGTGACCGATGTCGGGAGCGTCAAGTCGAAACCGCTGGAGTACCTCCATAGCCGAGGCGTCGACCTGAGCCGGTACGTCGGGGGGCACCCGATGGCGGGGAGCGAGCGGTCGGGTCCGCTCGCCGCAGCCGCCGACCTGTTCGACGGGCGCACCTGGGCGGTCGTCGACCGGCAGGACTGTGACCCGGCCGCCGTCCACTGCGTCCTGCGGCTGGTGCGGGCTTGTGGTGCCGTCGTGGTGCGGATGACGACCGGCGACCACGACGAGGCCGTCGCCAGGGTCTCGCACCTCCCGCACGTGGTGGCGGCGCTGACCGCGGGCCGCCTGGTCGAGGCGCCGGGTGACCACCTCAGCCTCAGCGGGCAGGGCCTGCGCGACGTGACGCGGGTGGCGGCCGGCGACCCGGGGCTGTGGTGCCAGATCGTCACCGCCAACGCCGACGCGGTCGGCGTGCTGCTGCACGAGCTGCGCGCGGAGATCGACGCGATGATCGGCTCGCTGGAGGCCCGCGACGCGAGGGCCGTCGAGCAGCTGCTGCGGGCGGGCGTGGCGGGCGTCTCGGCGATACCCGGCAAGCACGGCGGGCCTAGTCTGGCCCTCGCGACAGTCACGGTCGCGATCCCCGACGAGCCGGGCGCGCTGGCGCGGCTCTTCGCCGACGCCGCAGAGGCGAACGTCAACATCGAGGACCTGCGGATCGACCACGACCCGGCGCGACGCTCCGGTCTGGTGGAGCTCGACGTCGCGGACGACCGCGCGGAGTGGCTCACGGCGCAGCTTCAGGCTCGTCACTGGACCGCGCACCGGTAGCCTCTCACGGTGACTACTGATCTCGGCGCCCTCGTGATCGCCATCGACGGCACGGCCGGCTCCGGCAAGTCGTCGGCGAGCCGCGGGGTGGCGCAGGAGCTCGGGCTGCGCTATCTGGACACCGGGGCGATGTACCGGGCGATGACCTGGCACATGCTCCTCGACGGCGTCGACGTGAACGACGCCGGTGCGGTCGCGCAGCATGCCGACTCTGCGGTGATCGCCTCGGGTACCAACCCGGAGCTGGCGACCATCAGCCTCAACGGGCGCGACGTCTCCCGCGAGATCAGGTCCGACCAGGTGACGGCGACGGTCAGCCCGGTCAGCGCGGTGCCGCATGTACGGGAGCTGCTCGTGGCGCAGCAGCGAGGGATCATCGGCCGCGGCGGGATCGTGGTGGAGGGTCGCGACATCGGTACGGTCGTGGCCCCGCAGGCGGCGCTGAAGGTGTACCTGAGCGCTGACCCGGCCGCGCGGGCGCATCGACGCTCGAGCGAGCTGGCCCGGAGCTCGGCAACGGACGTGGCGACCGTCGAGGCGGCGCTGCGCGAGCGCGACGCGTACGACTCGGGACGGCCGACGGCGCCGCTCAGTGCCGCTCGGGACGCGGTCGCCATCGACTCGACGCATCTGAGCCTGCGGGAGGTCATCGCCGAGATCGTCGGGTTGGCGCATGAGCGCGTCTCTGGGTCGACCGATGTCTGAGTACGGCGAGCTGGAAGACTCTGCCACCGCGGCGGACGAGGGACCTGCTCCCGTCCTGGCGGTCGTGGGTCGCCCCAATGTCGGGAAGTCGACGCTCGTGAACCGCATCCTGGGCCGTCGAGAGGCCGTCGTCGAGGACGTCCCGGGAGTCACCCGCGACCGGGTGCCCTATGACGCCGACTGGAACGGTCGACGCTTCACCGTCGTGGACACCGGGGGGTGGGATCCCGACGCGCGTGGCCTCGCTGAGCAGGTGTCGCTGCAGGCCGAGATCGCCGTACGCCTTGCCGACGCCGTGCTCTTCGTGGTGGACGCCGCCATAGGGATCACGGACACCGACGAGACGGTCGTGCGGGTCCTGCGTCGTGCCGGCAAGCCCGTTGTCCTCGCCGCCAACAAGGTGGACGACGCCCGCACGGAGGCCGACGCTGCCGCGTTGTGGAATCTCGGCCTCGGTGAGCCGTACCCCGTCTCGGCCCTGCACGGCCGGGGGAGCGGGGACCTGTTGGACGCCATCATGGATGCGCTTCCGGCCGCACCCGACCAGGTCTTCGACGTGCCCCGGGGTCCACGTCGGATCGCCATCGTCGGCAAGCCGAACGTCGGGAAGTCCAGCCTGCTGAACAGGCTCGCCGGCGAGAACCGCGTGGTCGTCCACGACGTGGCCGGAACGACGGTGGACCCGGTCGACGAGATCGTCCAGCTCGGGGGGCGCACGTGGCAGTTCATCGACACGGCCGGCATCCGGCGCCGGGTCAAGGAGGCCAGCGGCCACGAGTTCTACGCCAGCCTGCGGACCGCGGGGGCGATCGAGCGCGCGGAGGTGGCGGTGGTGGTGATCGACGCCGGACAGCCGCTGACCGAGCAGGACCAGCGGATCATCTCCACCGTCGAGGAGTCGGGACGCGCAGTGGTGATCGCGTTCAACAAGTGGGACCTCGTCGACGAGGAGCGCCGCCGCTACCTGGACCGCGAGATGGAGCGTGAGCTCGTGCGGGTCCAGTGGGCGCCGCGCATCAATGTGACCGCACTGACCGGGTGGCATGTCGACCGGCTGGTCCCGGCGCTCGACCGTGCCCTAGGAGGCTGGGAGACGCGGGTACCCACCGGCGAGCTGAACGCGTTCCTGGGTCGCCTGGTCTCGGCGCACCCTCATCCGGTCCGCGGCGGCAAGCAGTCGCGAATCCTCTTCGCGACTCAGCCGAGCGTGGCTCCGCCGAAGTTCGTGATCTTCACGACAGGCCCGCTCGAGCCGGCGTACACCCGGTTCATCGAGCGCAGGCTGCGCGAGGAGTTCGGGTTCGTCGGGACGCCGATCAGGCTCACTGTGAAGCCTCGAGAGAAGAGGAAGCGGTCGTGAACGAGAATTCTGGGCGCAACCTCCCCTTGGCCGTGACCGGATCGACGGGTCGCGTCGGTGGCTTGGTGGCGGCTCGGCTTGCTGCCGCCGGCGCCTCGATGCGTCTGCTGGTTCGCTCACCGGAGCGGGCTCCGCACCTCCCGGGGGCGGTCGCCGTGCAGAGCGTGTACGGCGACGGGGAGCGGTCGGTCGAGGCGCTGCGCGGCACGCGGGTGCTGCTGATGGTGTCAGCGGCGGAGTCTGCCACCCGGCTCGAAGAGCACCGCGCCTTCATCGATGCCGCAGCTGCGGCCCGCGTCGAGCATGTCGTCTACACGTCGTTCGTCGATGCGTCGCCTCGCTCGACGTTCACCCTGGGCCGAGACCACGCCCATACCGAGGACCACCTCCGGGCGTCCGGCATGTCGTTCACGTTCCTGCGTGACAGCCTCTACGCGAACTTCCTGCCGCGCATGGTCGGTGAGGACGGAGCCCTGCGGGGACCGGCCGGGAACGGACGGCTGGCGGCGGTGGCTCAGGAGGATGTGGCCGAGGTTGCGGCCACGGTCCTGCTCCATCCTGAGACGCATGTGGACGCCACCTACGACTTGACCGGGCCGTCGGCCCTCACGCTGGCCGAGGCGGCCGCAACGCTGTCTCGGCTTACGGGCAGGGAGATCCGGTACGTCGACGAGTCGCTCGAGGAGGCGTACGCCTCGCGCGCCTCGTATGGGGCGCCGAAGTGGCAGGTCGATGCATGGGTGAGCACTTACACCGCTATCGCTGCCGGCGAGCTCGAGAAGGTGTCGGAGGACATTGCGACGCTACTCGGGAGACCTGCGCGGTCGCTGGAGGACGTCCTCGCCGCGTCTGATAACCCAGCACGGATCCGGTTTCCGCTCCGCAGCCTCTCGCCAACCGTGCAGCCGGATGTCGCTGTTCAGCGGTGCGGGCGTTTTCGGTGGTGGTTGATGAGGATGTGGACGGCGCGTTGTTCGAGGGTGGAGTTGGGTGGGTGGGTCTGCCAGTGGCGTAGCCGGATTTGGTCTGGGGTGAGGCTGCCGTGGCCGAGTGTGGGTGGTGGTAGTGAGTGGTGGGTGAGGCCGGTGGGGGTTGTCCAGGTGGTCATTCTGGATGTCGGGTCGGCGGCGACGCGCATGGCTGGGTGGTCACGGGTGGTGTGGCAGGCTTTGGAGAGGCCTTGGCTGTTGGCGAAGCTGGTGTCGCCGCCGTGGTCGTAGGGGTGGACGTGGTCGATGTCGCGGATGGGGGAGGCGCAGTTGATGCCGCGGCAGTGTTGGTCGGCGACGAGGACGGCGTGGCGCAGGGTGCCGTCGACGCGGCGTCGTCGGCTGTCCATGGTCGTGAGGCTGGCGTCGACGGGGTCGGTGTAGAGGCGGCGGACCCAGGCGTTGCCTGTGGTGGCGAGGTGGCGGGCGAGTGCGGCGGTGATGGGTCCGGCGCCTAGTAGCTCGGCGGGGTTGCCGGCGCCGGCCAGGAGGGTGGTGTCGGTCATCACCAGGCAGATGTCGGTGTTGAGCCGGTCGGCGGAACTCGCGCCGGTGAGGCGCTCGACGAGGGTGTCGCAGATCAGCCGGTGCAGGGTGCGGGAGTCACCGGCGGCGCGTTGGGCGGTGGCGAAGGCGTGCAGGGACCGCCAGCACGATGCTGCCTGCTCGACGGGGAGGTAGGCGTCGAGGTAGGCCATGTCGGCGCCGGCCGGGACGAGCCGCACATGGCGGTCGGCTCGCTGCGTGGTGGCGCGGCGGGCGGCGGCATCGGGGTCGATCTCGATGACGCGCCGCTCGGCCAGGGCGCGAACCTTGCCCGGCAGGATGTCGACCGCCTCCTCGGCGATGATCGAATCGGCCAGTCGCACCAGGGCGGGGTCGTCGATGGAGCTGGTCTCGACGGCGACCGCCCGGGCCGCCGACAGCGCCAGCTCACCGGTCTCCACTGCCCGCAGCACGGCGGGATGACGATCGACGAGGCTGTGGGCGTCGGACATGAAGCTCTGGGCGGTGAGCACCGACACATCCATCGACAGCGCGACCTCGGCCACCATGCATCGGTAGGACCCGGGCGCGCCGCTCACGCCGAGGTCGGCGTCGAGACCTTCGCGTTGGCCGATGAAAGCTGCCACGTCGCGGACCTGCAGGGCCTCCAGCCGCCGGATCTCCGCGCGCCGCTGTTTGATCCGCTCCAGCCGCTCAAGCGCCGCCTCCATCCGCGTCGCCATCGCACTAGCCCCACCGCCCTGGCACGGTCGACCAGACCCCGAACTGCTGCTCATACCCCGGACATTAACCCTGACCACCGACAATCCCGGGCCGGGCGTCTCTGTCTAGGCCCTCGTGCTGTGGAGCAAACAGGTGGTCGTCGGCGGCGGAACGTGTCCGGGCTGTTTGGTTCGGTCGTCGGCCGTTGGGTAGGCTGACGCCGCTCCGCGTGGCGGGCACGGGCTGTGGCGCAGTTTGGTAGCGCACTTGACTGGGGGTCAAGGGGTCGCAGGTTCAAATCCTGTCAGCCCGACCGAAAAACCCGCCGCTGACCTGGGGAAACGCGGGTCAGAGGCGGCTTCCGATTTGACGTGGATCCCCTGCCGTCGCGGATCTTCTCGGTGGTGATGGTCCCCCAGGTACCGAGGGGGAGTGGTGGCCTGGCCATGGCTACGCGCGTGCCGCGGGCTCGAGATGCTCGACGATCCACGCGTCGAGGTCCGCGCGGCGGTAGCGCAGGCAGCCGCCCATCTTCACGGCGCGTGGTCCGAACCCGACCCGGCGAGTCCGCCATGTGTACAGCGTCGCCTTCGGGATCGCGAGGTAGGCCGCTGCCTCGTCGATGGTGAGGATCATGCTCTCGTGGCTGGTGTCGACGCTAGTACTCATCGTGTGCTCCTTCGTGATCACGAGGACAGGTTTGCCCTCGTAACTGGAGGTGTGCAGCCCACACCGCGCAGGCTGTGGAGAATTAATCCCTATTCGACCCTCTGGAGCGACCTCAGGTGCCACACGGGCCAGCGGCGTCCACGGGACCCGACCAATGAGGCGCTCGCGGAGCCCTCTGCTGCTGCAGGCCGTCGGTTGTCGGGCTTCGATCGAACTTGCTGGCTTTTGCGCTCTTAGCCAGAGGTCGCAGGTTCAAATCCTGCCCCCGCTACCGATTTGATGTCTCAAGACATCGGAATGGCCCGGACCTGCGATTCGTAGGTCCGGGTTACTTCTTTGTGGTGGCTGGTCCGGGTGGTCGGCCGGTGGGCTGGTAGTCGAGTCGGGGGTCGATGACGAGGTCGCGGAGGAGTTCGCCGGTGGCGGCGTTGACGACGCGGACGTGGAGGTCGTTGACGAGCAAGATGACGTAGGTTCCGGCGTAGGTTCGCCCGACGCCGATGTGGCGCAGCCGGCCGTTGTGGCGCAGGGTGACGGTGCCGGCTTTGTTGATCTTGTCGTGGCGGACTCGGTCGTGGGTGTCGCTGGTCCGGTCGGCGCCGGGGGTCGCCTTGGGGCGGGCGGTGTAGGTCGTGGCCGGTGTCGCGCGGTGGGGCAGGGATCGGTGGGGGCGCCGCTGGTTGTACTCGTCGCGGAAGCGGTCCAGCAGGGTCTGCAACTGCTCGATCGTGGTCGGTTGGGCGGGTTGGGCGCGCAGCCACTTCTTCAGGGTCTGTTGGAACCTTTCTGCTTTGCCGCATGTGGTGGGGTGGTTGGGTCGGGAGTTCTTCTGCACGATGTTGAGGCGGCGCAGCTCGACCTCGAGCTGGGTGCGTCCGCCGCGGCGGCTGGCGAGACGGACGGTATAGACCATGCCGTTGTCGGGTGAGCGTGGAGGCGGGGTATCCGTGCTGGTCAGCGGCTTGTCGGAAGCTGCTCAAGACGATCGGTGCGGTGATGCGCAGGTGCGCCGACAGGTGCAGCGCCATCCGGGAGTGGTCGTCCAGCCAGGTGATGATCTCGACGTCGGCGCCGGGAGTGCCGTCGGGGCGGGTGAGGCGGTAGTGCGTGAAGTCGGACTGCCAACACTCGTTCGGCTGCTCGGCCTCGAACCGGACGTAGGACGACTTGGGCCGCTTGGCTGGTTCCGGGATGACCGTGCCGGCACGGACCAGGATCCGGTTGATCGTGGCTCGCGACACCACCGTGTCGAGATGATGCTGCAGATGCCAGCCGATGGTGTCCGCGCCGGCATCCAGGCCGGCTTCGGACAACTGCTTGCGTAGCCGCAACACGAGCTCCACCGTGTCCGGCGCGGTTGCCCTCGGCCTGAGCTTCGGGGCTCGGGAGGCGGGCTCAAAGGCCACCTCGCCCTCGACGCGATAGCGAGCCATGAGCCGACTGATCCAGCCCTGGGACACACCATAAGTACGGGCCACCTCGGACTGCGACTCGCCGGCCAGCACGGCCGTGATCACCAGGCGACGCCTCGATGAGCTGGAAGAGTTCGACATGGCCAACCCTGCCCAACCCGGCCATTCCGATCACCTGCGACACGCTATTCCGATGACGCGAGACACCCCATTCCGATGTCCTGAGCCAGCACACTGTCAGCCCGACAAAGAAAACAGGCTCTGACCTGGGCATACGCAAAATCGCTGGGAGTGAAGATTTGAACTAATTTGGCGGAATTGGACGTTTACTCGTCGAGAACCCACAGTTCGTGGGGGTGGACGGCGCCCAATTGGACCGCGACTGTTCGTACGTTGAGCGTGAAACGGGCCGTTGGCGGCTGATCGGCCGGACGGCGGTGACCGAATCGACGCTCGAAGATCTCGAACAGGACGCCGGGCCCGCACGAGATCACCGAGACCTCTCGACGTATTCGGATCCTCCCGCCTGGGTGATTCCGCGCGGTCGTGGTGGTAGTCCAGTCGACTCACCGGCCGGGGAACTGATCCGGCCGGTCCGCTCCTGCTGTCGGGTCTAGATATCCCGACGAGATCAAGTCTGCGGGGAGATCAGATGGGCGAGGATGCGCCTTGCCTTCCGGCGGCGGCCGGCGGCGACCAGAGCGAGCGTCTCCTCGTGGCCCTTGTGTGGCTGCCGTCGATCGCGGCCGCAATCGCCCACACTCACCGGGCCAGGTGGGTGGACGATTCACTAGTCATAAATGCTCGCGGCGGGCAGGTGGCGCTGCCGCGCTGCCATGTCGGCCCCGAGGTTGGGCGACGCACTGTCGAGTCGCTGGGGCCATTGGGTCGAGATGGCTCCGAACGCTCGATCGGCTGCGCCGAGTCATTGTGCTCATCCATGCGCCACGCGCGGAGTCCGCGCGCACGCTTGGTTGGCGTGTGCACGGACTCCGGCCGGGACCTCCGGCAACGATTCGTCAGTTATAGACGATGTCGCCGGTGGCCGTTCCGTTCGGCGCAACGATGCGAGCGTGAGTAGGGGACGCCAGCTGAATGGTGAACGCCAAGGTCTTGTGAACCGTGGTGAGCCCCTTCACCTGTACCACGACCGAGCCACTGGTGGAGCCGGCGGGAATGGTGAGGACGCCTTGCGTAGCCTGGTAGTTGGTGGGGGAGGTCGCCGTGCCGTTGGTGGTGTGCCAGTGCACGGTCACCGGTGCAGCCACCGGGCCAGACAGCGTGACCGGGAAGCTGAGGGGATGCGTGCCCCTGGTTCCCGGTGCGATCGCCTCGGTCGCGATACTCACGGTCGGCTGCTTGGCGATGACGATCGAGCAGGGCACGTCGACCGGACCCGACGAGGCGCCGTCGTCGATACGCAAGACGAAGGAGTAGGTGCCTGCCTTGGTGGGCGTTCCGGTCAGGGCGGCACCGGACAGGGTGACGCCTGGGGGCAACGAGCCGGAGTGCACGCTCACCGTCGGCGTGGGGGCCCCATACACGTTGAGAACATCGTTGTAGGGAACCGTCAGCATGCCTGCCGGCTGCACACCGCCGCCGTCCATCCCTGGCTGCGAGGGTACGACGTGGAGCCCGGTGATGGTCACCGGCTGGGCGGAGGTGCCTGGCATCGACACCGTGGCCGTGTACGTCCCAGGAACGTCGCCGCTCAACGCGTACTCGGTCACCGTGCCGTCGGCTCCCGTGGTGTCAGAGGTGCTGGTGCCCCCGGAGCCGAAGAAGTGCAGGCCGTCAGGAAGGGCGAACTGAACCGACGCGTTGGGAACCGGGTTGCCTTGGCTGTCAGTGACCTTCGCGACGAGCGGGAAGGCCGACCCGGCCTCGGCTGTGCCGCCTTGGCCGTTCGGCGTCTGGTCACCCGCTGCGAGGGAGGCAGGGGCGCCGGCGTTGACGACCAGCTGCACCTGCCGGCTCACATAGTTCTCCACGTTGGCGGCGCCGATCGTGAACGTGTAGGTGCCGGCGTGGTTCACGGTGCCTGTCAGCACGCCGGAGGGCGACAGTGACAGGCCGGCTGGCAGCGTGCCGCCGACCGGCGTGAACGAGGCGGCCGGCCAACCGCTTGCTGTGAACGTGTGGCTGTACGGCTGGCCCGCCGTGGCCGCAGACAGCGGAAGCTGGTCGATGGCAGGGTTGTCGACATTGCCGTAGTCGATGAAGACCTTTCCGTCGCCGGTGTTGGCGCCCGCGACATCTGTGCTGTCCAACGCAGCCGGGGTGACGTAGCTCGACCCGCCGCCGCCGCCGGACCCGCCGGCGCCGCCCCCTCCGAACAGGCCTCCGCCGCCGCCCGCACCGCCAGTCGAGCGCACGTCGCTCGTGGCTGCCGAGCCGCCGTGGCCGCCGAGGCCGTTCAGGCCTGGCGTCTCACCGGTGTTGTAGGTGGCCAGACCGGCTGCGCCGCCCTGCGTCTGGGTTGCGCCTCGTGCGGGACCGTACTGAGCCTCGGCCAGAAATATCGAGCCGTCCGCCCCGGTCAGACCGCCTGCGTCGCCGCCCGGAGACTGCTGGTCGAACTCGTCCGAGGCGGTCGCCCCTCCGCCGCCACCGGCGATCAACAAGCTGGCGTTACCGAGGGTGATGCGCGATGCTCCACCACCCCCCGCGCCGGGATCGTCGCCGCCACCTCCGGTTCCGCCGCCGCCGGTGCCTCCGGATCCGCCGTACACGTAGCTGTTGTAGAACCCCTGCACGTTCTGGCCGGCTCCGGCGATGGTGATCGTGTAGGTCTGGCCGGGAGTCACGTTGAGGAAGCCGCTCACCTCGCCTCCCTTTCCGCCGGGCGTCGTCTTCCCTCTGTAGGTGGTCTCGGCTCCACCGGCGCCCCCGTCGAGGGTGAAGACCGCGCCGGTGACCCCGACCGGCACGGTCCAGGTGGTCGTACCCGGGATGCCGTAGACCACGTGTCCGACGACGGCGGCGTCGGCCTGCTGGGCCGGCGAGAGCAGCACGCCGGTGGCGGCCATGAGTAGGACAGTCGGGACCGCGAGGGCGGTCTTTCGGGCGGTTGTGTTGAGGTGAAGCTTCATGATGGATCCTCCATGGTTTCGAAACGGTCTGTTGCGGACAGTTACGAACCTATGAAGCCGGCATGACTTGCACATCGGGCGCGATCCCTAGGGACACGGCCCGGGCACCCTAAAATTCTCGCCTCCAAGTCCTAGGCCCGGAGCCGATCCGCCTAGGCGCCCTCTGCGCTGGATCTCCGCGGGCCTAGACATCCTCAAGCCGTCGAGGCGGGACCGCTCCGCTACTGTTCGGCGGGGCCGCTCCGCTACTGTTCGGCGGGGCCGAAGACGCCGAGGCGGTGAGCCACGGCGGCTGCCTCCACCCGACCGTGGACGTTCAGCTTGGCCAGGATGTTCGAGACGTGCACGCTGACAGTCTTGGGGCTGATAAACAGGGTCTTCGCGATCTGCCCGTTCTGCTGGCCGGCCGCAAGGAGAGCCAGCACCTCGCGCTCACGCTCGGTCAGGCCGAGCCGGTCCAAAGCGGTGTCGTTAGCCGCGACGGGAGTTTGCGGGGTCTCGTCCAAGGTCAGACGCGCCCGTCGGGCGAGGTTCCCGGCTGCTACCGCAAGCGGGACTGCTCCGATCCTCTCCGACGTCCGCGCTGACTCCCGCGCGGCGCGGCTGGCCTCCACACGATCACCAGCGGCAACGAGCGCCTCCGCCAGCTGCAGCAGTGCATAGGCGACGAGGTAGGGGTCCTGGGCGTCTCGGCAGGCCTGCACAGCGGCCGACCACCTCGATGCGTCCCCCGCCCCCGCCGCGGGCCCGGAGCGCTCGCCGGCTGTCAGAGCTCGGTAGGCGCGCCCGTGGTCGGTGTCCGCCGCCAAGGCGTCGGCCACGACGCTCCAGCGGTCCATGCTGGTCAGCGTCGTCGCGGGCGCCGCCTGGCGGCTGTCCTGCGCTCGTACCAGCTCCTCGTTCGTGCTGCGCATGGCTAGCCAGACCAAGGGCCAGCGGTAGCGGGGCCAGATCGTCGCGTCGTCGAGCACCTTGTCGATGATGTGCAGGGCCTCTCCCGGCCGACCGGAACCCCGTGCGACCTCGGCCTCGATGAATGCGAGTGGCAGCGTGAACTGGAGGTCGCTGTCCGCGCCCAGGAGAACCTTGGCTTCAGCGAGTCGGCGAGTGGCCTCCTCGTAGTCACCGCGGTAGACGGCGACCTGGGCGACGAGCTCCAACAAGGTGCTGGCGAACAGCCCCTCACGGTCTCCGTGCAAAGCGGTCGTCGCGATCCGGTAGGCCTCCTCCCACCGCCCGAGCCTCACCAGTGGCTCGGCCATGTTGCCGGCCAGGTAAGCCTCCTCGACACGAGTCCCTCCGGACTGGCGAAGGAACTCGAGTCCCTGTCGCGCGGTCTCTGACGCCTCCTGGTGCCGACAGGCGCCCTCCAACGTGTCGGCGAGATTGATGTATCCCCGTAGGGCAATGGTGACCGCGCCGATCTCGACCGCCCGGTCGAGGCCCTCCTGGATCCGTGCCTCACCGCCCGAGAGGTTGCCAAGGGTGTGCCAGGCTGCGCCGATCGAGATGAGGCCGTCGGCCTCCTGTTCACGGGCACCGGCCGATCTGGCCGCTTCGACCGTCGCCTGAGCGAGCTCGAGGCTGCGCTGCATCTGCCCGAGGCGGAGCATGGAGTTGGCCATCGCTGCCAAGATGATGGCTCGATTCTCACTCGGAGGGTGCTCGGGTGCCAGCGCGAGTGCGTCGGTGAGCACCTGGAACCCCTCGCTCTCCCGGCCGAGGTCGCGAAGCGCCCGCGCGCGCGATACGAGAATGCGCACGCGGCGAGCGTCGTCGACGCCGGCAGGCTGTTCGGCCAGTGCCTGATCCAGCAGTCGCAGGCACCTGTCGATCAACCCCGCGTGCCAGGCCGCTGACGCCGCTGCTTGGAGGACCTCGACATGGTCGACGCCGGCGATCTGGTGGACATCGGATATCCGCGGCCAGACCTCCAGTGCGCGCTCGAAGTGCTGCAGGGCATCGGCCGGCGCCCTTGTGTCGGCTTGGCGGCCGGCGTCGAGGGCGGCCACCAGAGCTCGGGGGAGGTCCAGCGCGGCGTACCAGTGGTGCGCGAGCATCGCCGAGGCGGTCCTTCCTGCCAGGTCGGGGGACCGGGTCAGCGCCTCTCCGTAGGCAGAGTGAAGGAGGACCTTCTCGCCAGGGAGCATGTCGTGGTAGACAGCGTCGCGCGTGAGGGCGTGCCTGAACGAGTACCCGAAGGTCACGTCGTCGACGACCATCAGGTGTCGCTCGACGATCTCCCGCAGCGCTGCGCTGAACTCCGCGCCCGGCATGGCGACGACCGCCGCGAGGAGTGCTTCGGGTACCCATGTCCCCGCCGCCGAGGCCGCCCGCACAACCCGTTGCGAAGGCTCGCTCAGCGCCTCGATATGGGTAAGCAGGACATCGCGAAGCGACGGCGGCAGGTCTCCGGTTGCGCGCCCCTGCTGGATGATGCCGAGTACCTCCTCGGCGAAGTAGGCGTTGCCTGCCGACCGCTCGAAGACGGCATCGACCAGCTTGTCGGGTACGGAATCTCCGACGATGGCGCCGAGCTGGGCGGCGACCTCGTCGCGGTCGAGACGACGCAGCTCGATCCTCCGGACGGATCTGGCGCGGTCCCACGAGGTGAGTAGAGGTCGCAACGGGTGATGGCGGTGCAGCTCGTCGAACCGGTAGGTCATGAGCAGCAGTACGGGCGCGTCACGGAAAGCTCGGACGAGGAAAGCCACCAGCTCCAGGGTGGACCGGTCCGCCCAGTGCAGGTCCTCGACGACCAGGAGCAGAGGTCGGGTTTGGGCCAGCCTCCCGAGCATGGCCAGGAGTCGCTCGAGAAGCTGTGCCTGCGATGTGGAGCCGGCCGGCGCGTCGTCGTCGCCTAACTCCGGTAGCAGCCAGGCGAGCTCGCGCCGGGCCGGTCCGAGGAAGGTGTCCAGCTCGGCCGGGGTGGTCGTACCGACGAGCCGCCGAAGGATGTCCACGAGAGGTGCGAAGGGCAGGCCCTCGGTACCGAGCTCGAAACACTCACCTGCGAGCACCCGCCAGCCGTCGTCTCTCAGGCGGCCGGAGACCTCGGCGACCAGGCGGCTCTTGCCGACTCCGGCTTCCCCGGCGACGAGGACGGCGGCGGGACGACCGGCGCGGGCGTGCCCGGCGGTGTCGAGGAGCTCGTCGAGCTCCGCGGTTCTGCCTACGAACAGCAGGGCTGACCAGGTTGGCGATCATGCGGATCCCTTCTCACCCGCCGACGGGCTCGGCCCAGCAGGCGGCGCCGTCCACGATAGGCGTCGAGGGACCGCGCCGATACACGACACGGTCGCGCATCCGGTGGTGCCGACGCAGATCTAAGGTGTCGCCCCGCCCTGAATTAGGGACGACGACCGATCCGTGCCCCATCCCCTCAGCGTCAGCCTTGTCTTACCGATCCGACAGAGGAGATCTGACATGGACACGACGGACACCACCGGCCCGAGCAGCAGCATGCGTGCGGCCCTGAGGCACAGGCAGTTCCGCAGGTTGCTGGCCGCCTTGGCGGTCTCGCAGACCGGGGACTGGCTGTACAACGTGGCACTGCTCGCCGTCGTGTACGAGCGGACGCACTCAGCGGGGTGGGTCGCTGCCACCACGGCCCTCAGGGTCCTTCCGATCGTCGTCCTCGGGCCTCTCAGCGGCGTGATCGCGGACCGGTACGACCGCCGTGCCGTGATGATCGCCTCGGACGCCGCCCGCGCCGTACTGATGATCGGCCTCGCGGTGGCCGTGGTTGCCCGGGCGCCGGTGGCGTTGATACCGGTGCTCGCCGCCCTGGCAACCGTCGCTGCGACTCCCTACTCACCGTGCGTGGCCGCGGCCACACCACGGCTCGTTCCGGATCGAGACCTGGCGGGCGCGAATGCCGCCCGGTCCGCGGTCGGGGCACTCAGTATCGTCGCCGGACCAGCACTCGGCGCAATCCTGCTCCTCACCGCCCCACCGTCCGTCGCCTTCGCGCTGAACGGGCTCAGCTTCGTGGCATCGGCGCTGCTCGTGTGCTCCCTCCCGAAGACCGCGCTGCGCATCGAGACAGGCGACGACGGGCCGAACACACGATTGAGCCCGTTCGCGGAGATCGCCGAAGGTGTCGCCGCGCTGCGCAGCAGCAGCGAGGCTCTGCGCCTCGTCGGTGCTGACCTGCTCTGCAGTCTGGTCTATGGCGCTCAGACCGTTCTGCTCCTGCTGCTGGCCAACGACCTCGGGCATGGCAGAGGCGGGTATGGCTGGCTGGTCGGAGGCCTCGGATTCGGTGGCGTCGTCGGAACCACCGTGGCCGCTCGCGCCGCCGATGCCCGCCGATCGCGTCCGCTGATGGCCGCGGCGCTGCTGGCAGTCGCCGCGTCCTTGCCGCTGCTCGCCTTGACGTCATCGCTGGCGGTCGCGGTCGCGCTCACCGTCGTCACCGGTGCCGGCTCGATCGTCGTGGAGGTCATGACCGACACCGGCCTGCAGCGGTCAGTGGACGAGCGGGTCCTCGGCCGCGTCTACGGACTGTCGCTGCCGGCAGCGCTGGCGGGCATCGTGGCAGGCTCGCTGCTGGCGGCCCCCCTCGTCGCCCTGGTCGGTCTCGAGGGAGCCATGATCGTCCTGGCCGGCGTCGTTACGGCCTACGCCCTCATGATGCTACGTGCGTTCGTGACGCCGAACCTCAGGCAGGATCGCGACTGCCTGGATACGGCGGCCGAGCTGACCGCCGCCTTGACAGATGAGACGCTGCACCCTGCTCCCGCCAACGGGTGACAACGCCTCCCGGTTCATCCGTTCAACTTGAGCTCGCTGCAGTGGTGATGGATCGGCGGGAGACCTGCGCTTCAAGCAGGCCGCGGGGTCAGCGTCCCGTAGCAAAATCACTGGCCTTTTACTGGTCGTAAACCCCGTTAAGACCTCACTGATCCGGGCCGCTTCACGCAAAAATGCGCAAGTCCTTCGACGAACGTTCCAGCAGGTCAGGACAAGTTTTCGCGAGGTCTTGCAAGGCGTGCCGACTCGGTTGATCATTGTCAAGGGGTCGCAGGTTCAAATCCTGTCAGCCCGACAAACCGACCCGACCCCAATCCAGCAGGTCAAGCGCGGTTTTCATTCGCCTACTTCCCGCCTTGCAGGACGCCAAGGGCAGGTCTTGCCGGACCAGATCCGGACCACCAGGCCGAGGATGCGGTTCCAGCGTCCAATATCGCCTGGGTATCGGGGTGGAGATAGCGGCTCGTTACGGCCGGGTCTTGATGTCCGGCGACGCGCTGGAGGATGTGCAGATCAGCGCCTGCGTCGGCCAACCCGATCAGTGCCGTGTGCCTCAGACCGTGGCGAACGAGGCCGGAGAGGCCGAGATCGGTGACGAGGGTGTCCCAGCCCATTGCGTCGCGAAGCGTAGCCGTGGTGATCACGCCACCGCGCGGGTCGGACAGCAATCGCTCGTCACCACGATGCCCCGCGGTGAGGCGAACCAGCGTGTGTTGCCGCGTTGGGGTTCGCTCAGCGGGCAGCACTCAAGCCCGCGTCGCCGGCGGCGTCACGGAGCCCGGTTGAAGGTCGTCTGCGGTTGAGCGTGTTAACCGAGGCGCTGGAGCGCTTGTTCTACGACGACCTCGACGCGAGCTGTCATGCCCGACACGTCGATTGGGCGGCGACCAGCAACCTGACGCGAGATGGACTTTGGTGCGTTGTCGTCGTGGTGGAGTAGGGCGTGCAGGTCCCACCAAGGGTGGAGAGCTACACCTACGGTCGACTCGTAACGTGAGCGGAGTTCCTCTGCCCAACCGGGTGAGTAGAGCGAGGCCAGGTACCGCCGGCATTGTCCGACATCGATGGCGCGAGACCCTCGGTGGATGCCGTTCCAGTCGGTGAGTCCGGTGATCTTGCCGCGCGACCACAGCAAGTTGACGGGTAGATAGTCGCAGTGCAGGAAGACGGCACGATCCTCAGGTGGTGCTGACTCCATGGCATCGAAGGCGGCCTGCCAGACCGCCGGGTTTCGCGCGCCGGCTGGTACCTGGAACTGTCCGAGCGGTGTGATCCAGGAGTCGGTCCACGGTCGAAACGGGGGGGCTGGAAGGTCGACGGCATGCAGTCGGGCGGCGAGCTCGGCGATCCTCTCGATCCATGGCCGATGCTCTTTGGGGGTGAGGTGAACATGACCAGGCAGACGTGTCATCAGCAGCGATGGCGCACCGCCGGTAGCTGCGCCAGCCATGTCCGTCGCCAGAATCGTCGGGACCGGCAGTCCGCTGCCAGCCACCACCGTGAGGTTGGCAATCTCCTCCTCCATAGCTGTCCGAAGGGCGACGCTTCCCGCCGGGTACTGCCGCAACACCACAAAGGTGCGAGTGTTATGTCGCTTCACTGACAGCCGATGGACAGCAGAGTTGACGCCACCGGTCAATCGACGATGGCCGACGATGCGACTGCCTTCGCCCATGGAAGCCGCAACCCAGGCCAGGGTTTCGGAGGAGGGCTTTCGTCGGAAGAACTTGTTCTCTCGCCAATCGCCGTCGACCGCTAGGTCTGGGCTGGCAAGGTCGTCAGTGGTCACGTGTGGCAACGCTATCGGTGCGCGGCAGCGATCTTCAGCGACTAGCTCGACGAGCCGTCGACGTCTCAGAACCGAGACCGTCGGCGCTCCCCCCGATGACTTGTCCGTCGGCTTGCCTGCTCGACGCAGTCCGCAAGCCGGTCGCGTTTGGGGACTGCAGCTGCTCGTGCTGTCCGCGTGAACCTCCGGGGTGCTCCAACCCGCGTCTTTCCACCGCGAGTCAGCGCCAATGTGCAACGTCCGCTCATGCGCTGGGAGTGGGCACGCCGAGGCTGCTACAACCGGCCTGGCCTGGGATGTTCAGCCACCGTGGCGGCGTCCTGGGGGTTGTCCGTTCAGCGATGTCGGCTCTGTAGGTATGCGAGGACCGCAAGGACACGACGGTTGTCTTCTGCGGCCACGTAAATGCCCAGCTTGTGGATGATGCGGGTAACGTGACTCTCCACCGTGCGCTCAGAAAGGTTCAGAGCTTGAGATATCCCAAGATTCGTTCTGCCCTGTGCCATATGTGAAAGCACGTCGAACTCACGCTCGGAAAGCTGCTTGACGGGGTCGTAGGCGTCCCCGGGAGCCAGCAGCTGGCTCACCACTAGCGGGTCCAGAACAGATCCCCCTCGGCTGACGATCTCGAGCGTCTCGAGGAACTGGTCGACCTCGATCACTCTGTCCTTCAGCAGGTAGCCGAAGTAGCCGCCCGCGGCGAGCTCCACGCAGTTCTTCGTCTCGACGTGCTGGGACAGAAGCACCATCGGCAAGGTCGAGTTCGCTGTCCGGAGCTGCTGCGCGGCCCGTGCCCCGTCGTCGGTGAGGTCCGGCGGCATCCGGACGTCGATCACGACTACATCGGGAGCGTGGTCGTGGACGGCGTCGATGAGCGCTGCGGCGTTGCCTGCTTGTGCCACGACCTCGTGGCCGCTCTCAGTGAGTAACCGAGTCATTCCTTCGCGAAACAGGGCGGAGTCCTCCCCGATCACGACACGCACATCTGCTCCTCGACATGGATGGGAAGACGTGCAGTGACGCTCGTCCCGCGCCCTTTCACACTGTCGACGACGAGTTCGCCGCCGGCGGCCGCAACGCGATCGGACAGCGAGCCCAGCCCCCCATCCAGGCCGACCAGGGCACCACCGGTGCCGTCGTCGGTGCACCTGACGACAAGCCAGCCGGGCTGCTCGCTGACGTCGAGCACAAGGCGGGAGGCGCCGGCATGCTTCATGGCGTTCGCCACTGACTCGGCAGCGACGTAGTAGGCGGTGGTGTTGATGATGTCGTTGAGGCTCGACACGGTCGCGATGTGTGTGTCCATCGGCAGCGGAACGCGCTGGGCAAGCATCTGGACGGCCGCACGTAGACCGTCGTCGAGGCAGCTCGGCCGGATGCCATGGGCTAGGTCGCGCAGCTCGCGAGTCGACGTGGTGACCTCGTTGACCCATTCCGCTATGAGAGCGGTGGCGTCCTCCGGCGAGAGTTCGCTGCCGGCATTGAGCCGACGCTCGGCCAGGCGCATCGAGATGGCCAGCGACACCAGCCGTTGCTGGGCGACATCATGCAGGTCGCGTTCTAGCTTGCGGCGTTCCTCGTAACCAACCTGCTGGACGCGGGCACGGCTCTCCTTGGCTTCACGGAGTGCGCGGGTGGCCTCGGCACGGAGACGCACGACCTCGACCAGCAGGGCACCGTCGCGGGCGACCTCTGCCAATAGGTGGGGCGAGACCCCATCGGCAGTGATGGCGCCGATTGCTTGTCCTTGAACCGTCACGGCGGCACCGGTTGTCGGGCTGTCCGTGACAGTGACCCGAAGCGACGGGTCTCGCAGCGCCTGGCGCAGTGTCGCCTCGATGTCCTCGGGCTCTGCTTCACCTGTGTTCACGCGCCGTTCGAGATCGGCAAGCGCCTCATGCACACGTTGCCGAGCGGGGTAGAGCTTCAGGTCCACGACTTTCTGGAGGCGCCTGCTCGCCGGACCGAAGGCAAGAGCGGTGCCGGCCGCCACCAGCGCCGAGAGCACAGGCGACTGCCGCCCGAGCAGCGCACCGCTGAGTGCGGCAGTGGCTCCGAACACTCCGATCACGGCGCCGGTGAGGATCGTGTAGACCGCGGCCGCCACGATGGCCCGGTCGACGTCGAACAAGTCATGGCGCACCACCGCCACGACCGTCGCGGCCGGCATCGCGACGAACATCGCCGCGATGCCGATGCCCGCCAGGGAGTTGCTACCGATGATCAGGAAGCCACCCCAGCTGAGCATCAGTGTCAGTGGAAGGAGTAGCAGCGTGAGCAGCATCCACTTGACCTGCCCTCGTATCCGCTGATCGCCTCGACGGTAGCGAAGGACCAGCGAGGTCGGCGCCCCAAGCATCAGCACCACGAAGGTCGGGAAGAACACCACTTGCAGTGCGACGGCGACCGAGGTCGGAAGGGAGCCCCAGACCAGCGCAACTGTGGGCCCGGTGGGAGGGGGCAAGAAGACGAAGAAGCACTGGATGACAGCCGCCACCAGCACCATGCCGAGGGCCGCCCGAGACCAACGACGGGTCAGCGCTCGCCCGGTGGGGAACAGGTAGACCAGCATCATCAGAGCCGAGTACATCCAGACCCAGTGCGCCGACGTCACCAGCAACACCTCGGTCGGAATCGCCGGCAGCGTCCCCCCCGAACGGACGACAGCCTCCGGGTAGGTCTCCGAGACTTCGTCGACGCCAACGACCAGGCTCATGAAGGCAATCACCGCGCCCAGCGCGTTGCTGGGCTGCTTGACCGCGGCGACCCAGGACAGGCCCACGCTCGCGACAGCCACCGTCGTGGCGACGGCGACGTAAGCGGTGTCCGCGGCGGACCCGGCGACGATCTGACCAGTGGTCGCGAGGCATGCCAGGGCCGCAGTGAGGGGCGCCAGCGCAACCGCTGTGATCTTGGGCCAAGCCACGACACAAGAGTAGGGAGCAGCCGACGACCTGGCGTCCGTGCTAACGCTGAATCGAGTCGGGAAGTAGCACCGATGTGATGCCGGTCCGAGTAACGCGACCGTTGCGCCATGACGACAACAACTCAGCGAACCACCAATCCTGGCCTCGCCCTCATTCTCGCCGGTGTCGCGTGGGACCTCATCTTGACCACCCTCTTATTCTCTCTCGTCGACATTCCCGACGGGCTCTGGTTCCTCCTGGATGCGCCGGGCATGGCGCTGATCGCGATCGGCTTCGCCCGGTACTCGCCGAAGACCATTCCGGTTGCCGCGGCGTTCGGGATCTTCGCGGCCATGCACCTGGTCATCTCCACGAACCCGGATGGACTGGGCTTCCTTCTCGGACCAGGTGACCTGCTCATCGCACTGTGCGGCATCGCCTCGACGATCTGGATCAGCAGGACCGAAGGCTGGAGCGCCAAGCCCGGCGGCGTGCTCGCTTTCACCGGCTCGATCCTGGTCATCGGGCCGCTCTTCGCGCTGTTCGGCGACACAGGCCTGGCCTGGGGACTGCCGTTGTACTCCCTGCTCATGCTCGCCTCGTGGCTGCTGCTCCGGCGCGGATTCGTGAGCGGGGCAAAGGTGGACGCCGCTCCGGCGGCGTACAGAACTGCGTAGCAAGGATGTCACGTTCGATCGAAGGTGGAGCACGCTGCCGGACGGACAGGCGTCGGCTCATGCCGCTGTGGGGCGCGTCATTCCACCGCGAATGCGTCACCCATGAACGTCCTGATCTGCCGCTGAGCGGTTATCAGGCGATGGGCGAGTGGCCGCTCTCATGCTGCTGAAATCGCCTCTAGAAGGATCAAGGCGCCGGTAACGGGGGAGAAGTACCAAGGGGCTCCCAGCCCTGGATCCCTTGCCCCGGAGCAACGTCAACAGGCAGACGTTGGTCTGCGCCGTGGTCCGATGCCCGTCGACGTTGCCCCGGCTCGCCGAGGCCGAGCAGCTCGCCGCTGCAGCGCGGCGGACCAGATCCGGACCAACGCAGGCTAGCTTGAACGGGTTTCACGCCTGAACGCCCATGAGCAACGGACACTCACGGACGCTCCGAACACTCGGTTCACGCTCAGATCGCGAAGCCCCCGACCTGGGGGTCAAGGGGTCGCAGGCTCAAGTCCTGTCAGCCCGACCGTGTTGTCAAGATGTACTTGTGTCTGGATCGGGCGTGCGGCTTAGCCCTTGCTGATGGTGATGTTCTTCATCAGGCCGGGGAAGTGTTCCCAGAAGCTGGTATCGGTGACCTGCTCGGCGCCGAAGTTGAGCGGGTGGGTGCTGGACAGGTTCCCCAGTGTTGCAGGCTTGGTGTAGGTGGAGCCGTCTTTGGTGAGCGAGACCGTAGTGGCGGTCTTGGTGCAGGTAAGGGTGTGCCAGGCACCGTCGGCCAGGCTCAGGCCGCGGGTGGCGACGAAGCCGGTGTGGCCGTTGGCGTCGCGCAGCGCGCACTCCAGCCGGACGTTGCCGCTGGTCTTGTTGTAGACGAGTTCCATCTTGTAGTACGCCCCGGCGAACTTCGACGCCCCGCGTCGCACCAGCGAGAGGTCGTGGGTGAAGGTGTAGCCGGCCGGCAGTTGCATCGTCACGCCGTAGCTGTAGTTGGCGGCGTCGGGGTTGAGGGTGGATGAGGCCGGCACCGAGATGTAGGAATTGGTGCCGTTGAAGGAATAGGCCGAACCGGTCAGCTTGATCGTGTGCAGGGTGCCGTCGTTGCCGTGCCCGGAGACGTCGTGAGCAACAGTGCCCGCAGTCTCGGTGCCGGTGAAAGTGAGCACGGTCGTGCTCGCGGCCGATGCAGGGAGGGCGGTCACCGCCAGCCCGGTCGCCACTAGAGCCATGCAGGACAGGAGCCGTTTGATCACAGGTGTGCCTTCTCTGGTCGGAAGTGGTTGTGGGGCCTTGCTCCCCGGGTAAAGATGCCGTCCACAACGACCACGCGGACAAAAGGTCACGTCCCGGCTGTGCGGTGCGTCGTTGGCCATCACAAGCAGCTCGATCGGGTCTCGAGACGCGCTCACGTCCGCATCGTTGCAGCCGCGACTTGGTCCAACGAGGATGACTCCTCACCTCACCGTCTTGGGTTCACGGCCCGTCCGGGTTGCTGATATCGCCCCTGAGAAGGATCGTCAGGGCAGTGTGGTGGAGTCCGTGACGCACGGAGGGCGTAGCCGCTCAGACCGGTCAATGGCGCACCACCCGATAGCGCAGGTGAAGCACGCGGTTGCCCTGAATCACGACGTCAGGATCCTCCAGCAGGTGCTGCACACGGACCGACCCGAAGTAGCGCTTCCCGGACCCGAACACGACGGGTACGACGTCCATGCGCACCTCATCGATCAGATCCGCAGCAAGCACCTGGCCACCGACGTCGCCAGCGGCGACCTCGACGATGTGGTCACCCGCGAACTCCTGCACCTTGTCCACGGCTGCTTCGACGCCGCCGACGAAGTGGAGTGTCGCCTCGGGGTCCCAGCCCTCGGGTTCGGCCGGTGCGTCACGACGACCACATGGTCGATACCGGCCGGAGGCTTCCCGTCCCAGTCGTCCGTCATGTCGAAGACGTGGCGGCCGACGCGTGTCGCCCCGATCTGGTCCCGGTACGGCCGGATGTAGTCGTAGGACGCCTGCGACACCTTTAACTGGCCGCTCTCGTCCAGCGGGACGTCACCGCTGGACAACCAGTCGAACAGCGGTCCGAGCTGGTCATTTTCGTCCGCGACGAAGCCGTTCACCGACACCGATCTGTACATGACCACCCTGCCCACGGAGCTCTCCTCTGCTTGGGTGCCCCAAATCAGGGTGCCGTCAGCTGTCACTTTTGTATGAAGTCAATCGGCCGGCAGCGGCCAGCCGTCCAGCGCGTGGCCGGGATGTTCGCTCAGGAACTGCCGCCGCGCCCATCCGCGCCCGGCGCAGGCGCGGCTTACGTGCACCGCGATCCGGTGCGTCCTTCCGCCGTCACGTCCAACTTACTGACGAGCCGCGAGCGTGCCCGTGCTGCTTGGATGTACTGGTGATGGAGGACGCCGTCGAGACGCTGCGGTTGCCTTTGTCTGGGCTGCTCTGCCAACGTCGGCGCGATGGCCGGTGGCGGTTCGTGCATCAGGTTCAGTACGACGAGGACCAGGCGGGACGTCACCAGGCCAGTCTCGACGACTGGAGGTCGCCAGACGAGCCGGTAGAGGTCGGAGGCCGGTCCGAGAAGAGTTTGGGCTCGCACGAAGGACCGAGTTGGTGGCTGCTCTACGGGGACAACAGGAGCGGTTCGGCGACGGTGAGCTCTTTCCGACGGCAGTACCCCGCCGATGCTTGCGTTCGGACCACTGTGGCTCTGCGAGTGGTTCAGCCCCTGGCAGGAAGCGCTCGTCACAGTCGGAGGCCAATCGCGTAAGGTGTTCGACCGCATCCCCGGCTACCTGCGGGAACTCGCCGCCCCCGATTGATCCTTGCGGCGGACGTCCGGTCATGCCGCTGCGAGGAAGGGACACTCCGCCGCGGGATCGCGCTGGCCGTTGTGCAGTGAGATGTTCATGACGCTGCTGGACGTGAGCGTCACCAACGTGGCACGACGGTCCGTCGGCGACGACACTGGAGCCGGCTATTCGCAGCTCCAGTGGACCGGGGAGTTCGCAGGGTGGCGTGACCGGGCACCCGAGCGCGCCGGCGTCGCCGCCGTCTTCGACCGTGGCCGGTCGATGTCACAAACCGATGGGGCTTTACGTCTACGGCTCGACAGCATCACAGAGGCACAACTGAGGAGATCGGCGTGAAGATATTCGTGGCAGGCGGTACCGGGGCGATGGGCCGCCGGTTGGTGCCGCAGCTCATCGGTGCCGGACATCATGTCGTGGCGATGACGCGTAGCGAGCGCAACGGAGACTGGCTGCAGGGGCTGGGCGCCACCGCAGCGCGTGCTGACGCGCTGGACAAGGGTTCGGTCGTCGAGGCGATCAAACGGGCAGAACCGGATGCGGTGATCCACCAGCTGACCGGACTGGCTCGGGCGAAGAGCTTCAAGGAGTTCGACAAGGAGTTCGCTTTGACGAATCGACTGCGGACCGAGGGGACCGACTTCCTGATCGAGGGGGCTCGTGCGGCCGGGGTAGGGCAGTTCATCGCGCAGAGCTATGGCAACTGGAACTACGCGCGCACCGGCACACGGCTGAAGACTGAATCCGACGAACTCGATCCGAACCCCCCGACCAACCAGCTCACGTCGATGCACGCTATCCGCTACCTCGAGGCGGCCGTCCTGGACTTCGGCGGCATCGCGCTGCGGTACGGCAACTTCTACGGACCGGGGACCGGCATCGACACCAACGGTGACGTAGTCAACCAGGTGCGGAAGCGCCGGCTGCCGATCGTCGGGGATGGGAAGGGCGTGTGGTCTTTCGTGCACATCGACGACGCAGCGAGTGCGGCGATCGCCGCACTCGACGGCCGAGGCCAGGGTGTCTACAACATCGCCGACGACGAGCCCGCACCCGTCAGCGCGTGGGTGCCCGCACTGGCTAAAGCCGTGGGAGCTCAGCCGCCACGGCACGTACCTGTGTGGCTCGGTCGCCTGGCTGCCGGCGAAGTCGGTGTGTCGATGATGACGCAGATCCGGGGGACCTCCAATGCCAAGGCCAAGCGCGAGCTGGGATGGACCCCTCGTTACCCGAGCTACCGCGAGGGATTCGCCACGGGTCTCGGCGACATCCCGGTTCCCGGCTACGGGCCGCTGCCCACCACCCATCGCTCGTCGTCGTGACCCGAGCTACGTTATGCGAGCCGTGTCGATGCGCGCCGAGGTACTGCATGTCGTCCAGGACTACGAGCGGTTGTGGTGCCTGGCCGGGTTCGCACCGCATTTCGCGGCGGGTCTGGCTCGGCCATCGCGGACCTTGGCCCGCGACGATCCCTATCAGGCCGTGCTCATCGAGCATCGCCGTCGGCTTGACGAGACCCTGCGACGCGCCCGAGTCTGCGGGGCGCTCACCGGCAGGCGGAGCGCGGGCGAGTTCGGCGACGCGTTGCTGGGGTTCTACCTCAGCCGGCGCGTGGGCCGCCGACCGCTCGACGGTTGGGCACATGCGGCACTGGCGACCGTGTTGGACTGAGTCGGCGGCCTCCTGATGAGAAGCGACCTCGAGCAGACCTATCGTGATCTGCGGCCCTACGCGTTCGCGATTGCCTATCGAATGCTCGGCAGCGTCAGCGAAGCCGAGGACACCGTCCAGGACACGTTCCTGCGCCTTGCCCAGGATGATGATTCTGAAATCCGCTCACCCAAGGCCTACATCGCCACCATCACCACGCGGCTCGCCATCGATCGGCTTCGGTCGGCGGGCGCGCGCAGAGAGGCCTACATCGGTCCATGGCTGCCCGAACCGGTGCTCGACGATCCGGTCGCCGGCCTGAGTTCGGATGCGGCTACGTCAGTCGAGCTCGCCGATTCGCTCAGCATGGCGTTTCTTGTCGTGCTGGAGACCCTCAGCCCGCCGGAGCGGGCGGTGTTCTTGCTGCACGACGTGTTCGGGTACGACTATGACGAGATCGCGCCAATGGTCGAGAAGTCCCAGGCCAACTGTCGCCAGCTCGCCAGCCGGGCACGGCGCCGAGTGCAGGCGGAACAGCCTCGCTTCATCGCCTCGCGGGAGGAGCGCGACCGCCTCGCCGACCTGTTCTTCGCCGCCTGCCAGCAGGGAGACATGGGTGGGATCGTCGAGTTGCTGGCCCGCGACGCCGTCCTGTACGGCGATGGTGGACCGCGAGGCGCGGGTATCAACCGACCGATGTATGGCCGCGACAGCGTCGGCGCCATGCTCGGCACCTGGTTCCGGCGCCTTACGCAGCTTGGTATCCGGCTCGTCCGTGTATCGGTGAACGGCCAGCCCGGAGCCGAGTTCCTCGACCCGCAAGGACGGCTCATCAACGTCATCACTCTCGACATCGTCGAGGACAGTGTGCAAACGATCCGGTCGGTCATCAATCCCGACAAACTCGGCCATCTCGGTGACCTCTCGCCGCTCGGGGTTCGCAAGCGGGCAACAGACGGGCCGGGCGTCTCCGCCTGGGACAGCGACAAGTGACAGTGCCCGGTCCCGGTGCTCCAGCGCGCGACTCCACGGGTGTGTCGCGTGGGTAGCGGTACAGTCGGTCGGTCCGGTTCGCCCGGTTTCGCGCGGAGGGGGCCTGCAGTGACACTGCCAGGTGCCGACGGTGAAGCCTTCGTGTACTCGGCCCCGGTGCTGTACGACCGTGACGTACGTGTCGTGTTCGGCTCTGGAGCGCTCCGCCGGGTCGCAACGGAAGCCCGGGCGCTCGGGACCTCGATCCTGCTGATATCGGGCCGCCATGAGGCGAAGGCTGCCGATGCCGTCAGCGCCCAGCTGGGGAGCGATCTGGCGAGCCGCATCGACGAGGTGCGACCTCATGTGCCGGTCGAAGTCGCCTCGAGGGCGATTGCCGTCGCCCGTGAGGTGGAGGCCGATGTGGTGGTCACCATCGGAGGCGGTTCAGCGGTCGGGCTGGCGAAGGCCGTTGCCTTGGACACCGGTCTACCCATCGTGGCGGTGCCGACGACGTACGCGGGCAGCGAGATGACCCCTGTGTGGGGGAAGTCCGACGCCAACGGAAAGACGACCGGACGCGATGCGCGGGTACAGCCGACCGTCGTCGTCTACGACCCGCTTCTCACGGTGTCGATGCCCGCCGACCTGAGTGCTGCGAGCGGCATGAACGCCCTCGCGCACGCACTCGAAGCGCTGTACGCACCCGACGCTACGTCGATGTCGTTGGCCGTTGCCGAAGAAGCCATCGCGACGCTGGTATACGCGCTGCCCCGGGTGGTCGGTCAACCGGGAGACGTGGAAGCTCGAACCAGAGCCTTTCGAGGCGCCTGGCTGGCCGGCTGGTCGCTGGGCATCAACACCATGGGGCTCCATCACAAGCTGGCCCACGTCCTCGGCGGCACCTTCCAGCTGTGGCATGCCGGTGTCCACAGTGCCTTGCTGCCACAGGTGGCGGCCTTCAACGTCGCCTCGGCGCGCACGGCGTTCGCCCGGGCGGCTCACCCGCTAGGCGTGGGCGGCCCCGAGGCCGTGCCTCAGGCCCTGTTCGGGCTGGTACGCCGACTGGGTGCGCCGACCTCGCTCGCCAGCCTGGGACTGGACGCTCACGCTCTCGACGCAGTTGACTGGACCGCGGCGGTGGGGACGGTAGCCAACCCGCGGCCCTTCGCCGAGACCGACCTCGCCGACGTGGTGCAACGCACCTGCAGGGGTGACGAGCCGCAACCGGACGTCGGCACCGACGCCATTGCGCCTACTCAGTATCGAGGAGGGACCCCACCGTGACGGATGTCAAGCCACAAGGGCTTCACCATGTGACCGCCATTGCCACCGATCCGCAGTCCAATGTGGACTTCTACACCCGGGCGCTGGGCCTGCGACTGGTGAAGCAGACGGTCAACTTCGACGCCCCGGACACCTACCACCTGTACTACGGCGACGAACAAGGCAGCCCCTCCACCCTGCTCACGTTCTTCCCGTGGCCGACCGTCCCCAAGGGTCAACAAGGGGCCGGCATGACGACGGCCACCGCCTTCAGCGTGCCCGAGACGTCGCTCGGCTGGTGGCAGGAACGGTTGCGGACCCTGGGCGTCGACGCCGACGCCCCCCGGACCCGCGACGAGGAAGAGGTGCTGACCTTCCGTGACCCCGACGGCTTGGTGATCGACCTGGTGGCGTCAGTTGGTGATCACCGTTCGGGCTGGGACGGTGTGGCTGCCATCCCGGACGAGCACGCCGTGCGGGGCCTGCACGCCATCACGTTGTCCGAACGGCAGCTCGACCCGTCGGCGACCATGTTGACCGAGCTACTGGGCATGAGCTTGACCGGTGAGGAGAATGCACGCTCCCGCTTTGGCATGTCCGATGGCGGCCCCGGCGCACTGGTCGACGTGTCCTCGGGCGTTAGCGACCGCGGCCTGCAGGCTGGCGGGACGGTCCACCATGTCGCCTTCCGTGCTCCGGACCTGGAGACGATCACGGCGTGGCAGCAGGAGCTCATCTCCCGCGGCGTCCAGGTGACGCAGATCCTGGACCGCCAGTACTTCAAGTCCATCTACTTCCGCGAGCCGGGCGGCGTCCTCTTCGAGATCGCCACCGATGCGCCGGGCTTCGCCGTCGACGAGCCGCTGCTCGAGCTCGGCCGCCACCTCAAGCTGCCCCCGTGGCTGGAGCCCAACCGCGAGCAGATCGCCGCTGCATTGCCGCGGCTCGAGCTCGACGTGGACGTGCCGTGAAGGCCGAGACCGACCTCGAGCGACCGCACGTGTTCGTCCCGGCCGACGAGTCCGCCGCCGGGCCGCCCCTGCTGCTGTTGCACGGGACGGGGGGCGACGAGCACGACCTCCTGCCGCTGCGTGACCAGCTCGCACCGGGTGCGGCGGTGCTGTCAGTTCGGGGGGCCGTCACCGAGAACGGCATGCCGCGATTCTTCCGCCGTCTCAGGGAGGGCGTGTTCGACGAGGACGACCTGCGTCGGCGTGCTGACGAGCTGGCCACGTTCGTGGAGCACGCCAGCGCCGAGTACGCGATCGCCGAGGGTTCGCTCGTCCTCGTCGGCTTCTCCAACGGTGCCAACATCGCGTCGGCACTGCTGCTCCAGCGGCCCGGTCTCGTGCGCGGTGCAGTCCTGTTGTCGGCCATGATCCCCTTCGCCGAGCCACCAGACGCCGACCTCAGCGGAACTCTCATCGTCATCTCCAACGGCGATCTCGACCCTATGATCCCCAAGGGGATGACCGAGCAGCTGGCCAGCCAGTTCCGCGAGCGGGACGCAGAGGTCGTGGAGTTGCCGCACCCCGGCGGTCACCAACTGTGGGGACCGCTGTTCCCAGAGATCAGGAGCCTGGTCGCCCGGCGGCCCTGAGCTACTGCGCCGGGATGACGCCGAGCTGCCGCATGGGGCCGAGCGTGTCGAGCAGCACGAACTGGCTCGGACTTCGTGGCCGCGATAGCCGCGCTGAGCGCCCCGGCGCCGACCTCGTCCCCTGATGGGCCGCTGACGGAACAACCGCCTTGTTCATCAGCCTGGCCCTGGGCCAGGCCATCGGCTCCGCCATCGAGGTTGCTCGGTGTGCGGTGACACGGCGAAGCGGCCTCTGCCACGTGGGGCAAACCGTCGTGCCTATGGCATCACGTTGTACAAATCGACTTCCGTCTCTTCGGGTGGAGTCGGAAAGCCTCCGTCAATGCCCTGCTGGAAACGAGGCATCAGGGTGCCGTCACGGAATCCTTCCCAGCTCTGCCTCGAATCGAAGACCACCATGATCGTCCAGCCTCCGGTTGACGGTCCCGCTGCATGGAAGATCTGTCCTTCGGGGAGTTGGTCCCGACTGGGATGGACGGCGGCAATAGACGCCTCGTACTGCTGCTGCGTTCCACCGGGGAAATGGTGGATGATTCCGAACGCCATGGCTTCCTCCAAAAAGTCGGAAATTGCTTCTCCACGCGGCCGGCGGACGCCGAGCGATTCGGGGTTGGCCCTTTGGAGAGTAGGACGACAACGCCATTGAACCACCGTTGCTCGCCGTTGTATATGCCCGGTTCGCGGGGTACAACAGCGAACAGTTAAATCTGACGAGCGGTAGTTACATTGAGCAATTCAACGGGCAACATCGGAGTCACTATCCGTCGACCTGCGCAACTTGGTGGGCGCATATGGGACCCCTTTTCTCCGCGGACACCCCGGTTGATCACCTAGCGTGAGTTTGTATTCGGATGAGCCCGTTGTCGGATCTCCGGATTTTCAATGCCGACAGTGACCGCTATCACTGAAGTCCACGGGGTGGCGAAAAACCTGCAAAGGACAGGCAACGGATCGTTGCTGCAAGCCGTCCAGGGAGTGGTCGGGCTCGCCATGGCTCGCCTTGTGGCGGTCGTCGGCGAGCCCGACCTGACTGTTGCTCAGCTTGCGGCGATGCCCTCTCCGCCGACGGCGTCGGGAACCGTCACGCTCCCAAGCGGCGTCAGGGAGCCGTCCCGGCCCACGCGGTAGGCGTCGACCTGCCCGGCGAGGCCGGCCTGGACGTAGAGGTAGCGGCCGTTCGGGGTGACCGCCGCGTCGACGGTGCCTGGGTCGGTGCTGGTGGTACCGACGGACGTCAGGTGGCCTTGGTGGTCGACGCGATAGCCGGACAGAGTCGCGCTGCCGGCGTTGGACGCGTAGAACGTGTTGCCGCTGCGCACGATCCAGCAGGTGGCCGCTTGGCCCGTCGCTGCGACGGCGACGGCGTGGAGGTCACCGTCGTCATCGAGGCGGAATGTCGCCACCGAGTTCGTGCCCGCCTCGGCCAGCACCAGCCGGCCCAACCGGTCCCAGCTCATGGCGAACGGGACCGCCCCGGGGAGGCTCGTCACCGTCGGAGAGGGTCGCAGCGATCCGTGACGCGTGACCGAGAAGACGTCGACGTCGTTGCCGTTGGCCTTGGTGGTGACCAGCAGCGAGGACCCGTCGGGGGAGAAGGCGACCTGGCCTGGGGTGTTCACGAACTCAGGCGTCGCGGAGGCGTCGAGCCCCAGGCCTCGATGCGAGCCTGGGATGGCAACCAGCCCCCGCCGGACGATGCGAAAGCCCTGCACGGCACCGCCGTCGCGGGCGTTCAGCACATACAGCAGGCCATGATGGATGGCGATGCTGACCGGGAAGGAGCCGCCCGACGGGACGACCGCGCGTCTGCGGAGTCGGTCGCCGGTGACGCCGAAGACGGTGATGCTGTCGCTGCCGGCATTGACGGCGTAAAGCGTGTGGTGGCTGCGGTCGAGCGCCAGCGAGCCTTGGGAGGCGAGGTGGTCGACGACGGCGCCGTCCAGGACGCCTCCGAGGCCGCCGGTGGCGTAGGTGCCCGCCTTCGTGAGGGAGCCGTCGGCGTCTCGGTGGTAGGCGACCACTGCGTTCCCTGCGGGCGCGTCGGTCTGCACGAAGACGGCGTGCCCTCCGTCGTTGTGATGGCCGTCGAGACGATGCAGGTCCGCCGAGGCGGGTGAGGCGATGCCGGCTGCGCCGACTGTTCCGAGGGCGGCGGACAGCGCGAGACTCGCGACGCTGGTCCTCCGTAGGGAGGTGAGCATGGATCCTCCTGGCTTGGGAATGGGTGTGACCGTCACTAGGGTTCGCGCCGGCAGCCCGGAGGTTCTTACCGACGGCCGCGAAGTATTTTCCGTAGCCTCGTGCGCGCGCCGCTTGTCGGTGGGTCGGTGACCAGGGCGAGGAGACCTTCGAAGTCCTCCCCGCAGGGCCCGCATTGGTGCAGGTGCGACGCAACGCCGGGATACCGGGGACCTGCGTCCTCACCACTGGCGACCAACTCGACATAGACGTGCAGGATGCGCAGGGCCTCGTCGCAGCCGACGTCGGCGGGGTCGGTCCGGAGGAAGGCGTCGAGCTGGGACCAGTCACTCACCGGCCGCGACTCCCTGCGCTGCTCGTCCGGCAGGTACTCATCGGCGACCAGACGAGTGCGGATCCTCCGCCGGGCATCGAACAGCGTCTTGTACAGCGCGTTCCGCGTGGTGTCGTACCGGACGGCCAGAGCATCAAGTGGGATCCCGCGGAGGATGGCGTCCTCGAAGATCCGGCGCTGATGGTCGGTGAGGTCGTCCTGCACGGCACGGCGCACAGCGCGGTTCAGCTCACGAACCTCGGAGACGACGTGGGGCGGCGCGGCGACCACATCTGGGAGGTGATTCCAGTCGTCCTCCGTGAGGTCGGCGCGGGGATGCCGCCAGAAGTGGCGCCCGACCTTGTGCGACACCTCCAGCACCACGAACCGGTAGGCCCAGGTAGTGAACCGGCTCTCCCCCCGGAACAGGTCTACCTTCGCCACCACCGCGAACGTGGCGTCGTCCGCGGCCTGCATGGCCAGGTCGTCGAGCTCACGACCCGAGAACGCCAGACCTGCCGCCCTCCGGTGTACCTCTCGTCGCGCGACGCGCAGCAGCAGAGTATGCAGGTCGCGTACCGCGGACTCGTGGTCGGGTCCCGGTGTGCCCAACCGGCTGACCCAGTCCGCGGACTCGGTGTCGATTTCCTGCGCGGGGGTCGCACCAGTCATGTCGCCGATGCTACGCACCCGTTTTGGGCCATGAGGTGGGTCACAAGCGCGCGGCTCGCGAACCCGAGTGCCTCGGCCCTGCATCCGATGTCACGATGCAGGCATGACCAAGCGTGCGTTGAGCTTCGGGGCGGTGGCATCGGCCTACGAACGGTTCCGGCTCGGGTATCCCGTCGAGCTCGTGGACGAGGTACTGGATTACGCATCTGGGCCGGTCCATACCGCCCTGGAGATCGGGGCGGGGACCGGCAAGGCCACGCGGGCGTTCGCCGCGAGGGGGATCGCGGTGACCGCCACCGATCCAGATGCAGCGATGCTCGCTGAGCTCCGCAAACACGTTCCCGCGACGGTCATCACGATGCAGAGCTCGTTCGAGGAGCTCCCGCTCACCTCGGGCTACGACCTGATCTTCGCGGCTGCCTCGCTTCACTGGACTGAGCCGACCCATCGGTGGTCGCGAGTGGCCGCGCTGCTCAACCCTGGTGGGGTGTTCGCATCCTTCGGCGGGCCGATTCATCTGGCTGACGAGTCCGTCGAGGAGGCCGTTCGCGCCGCCAGGTCGCCGTATCTGGTCGACGACGGTTTTCCATCGCCCGACGGCACGCCGCCGAGCAGCCCGATGCAGTGGCCGGGAACCGAGCTGGCCGCATCCGACCTGTTCGTCGATGTACGTCAGTCCGCCATCGAGCGGCGGACCACCATGTCGGCGAGCGACTACGTCGGCCACCTCTCGACGATCTCGGCCTATCTCGAGCTGCCCGGCCCGGTCCGGGGGCAGGTGTTCCGTCGGATCCGTCGGGTCCTGCCCGAGCGGGTGGCTGTGGCTGGTGACCTCACCCTTCATCTCGCCAGGCGGAGATAGCCCGCGGCCGACGCCCCGTTCTGTTCGGCTCCGCGGCCCGTGGGGTGATGCCCGCTGCCAGACTCTGTCAGAGCTCGGCGCGCAGGATCGACGCGGCGTCGGCCATGGCGCGCATCTTGCCCTCGGCACTCGCGCGCGGGAGGTACTTCATGCCGCAGTCCGTGGCGATGGTGATCCGCTCAGGTGAGGCGTACGCAAAGGCCCGGCGTACCCGTTCGGCGACCAGGTCCGCGGGCTCGACCTCGTGGTCGGACAGGTCGATGACCCCCAAGATGATGGTCTTCTGGCTCAGGTCCTTCAGGACGCCGAGGTCGAGACCCGACTGTGCGGTCTCGATCGAGATCTGGTCGGCCGGGCAGCCGGCCAGCTCAGGGAGGAACGAGTATCCCTCGGGCCGCTCATGGATGATCGCGGCGTAGCCGAAGCAGATGTGGACCGCGGTGGTGCCGGTGACGCCGTCGAGCGCGGCGTTGAGCGCCGTGAGGCCGTACTCGCGGGCAGCCTCGGGACGCGCCTGCATGTACGGCTCGTCGATCTGGACCAGGTCGGCGCCGGCGGCGTGTAGGTCCTTGATTTCGGCGTTGACCGCGGCGGCATACGCCAGAGCAGCCGACTCGACGTCGGGGTAGTGCTCGTTCTGCGCCTGCTGCGACATCGTGAAGGGTCCGGGCACGGTCATCTTGACCGGGTGGTCGGTGTTCGCCTTCAGGAACTGCAGGTCGCGCACGCCGACTGGCCGGGGCCGTACGATCGGCCCGGCGATCCGTGGCACCGGGTTGGGGTGCCCACTTCGATCGAGGGCCGTCCCGGGGTTGTCGATGTCGACGCCATCGAGGGCGGTGGCGAAGTGATTGCTGTAGGACTCCCGCCGCATCTCACCGTCGGTGATGAGGTCGAGTCCCGCCCGCTCCTGGGCGCGGATGGCCAGCAGCGTGGCGTCGTCCTGCGCCTGCTCGAGATGCTCGGGCTCGACGCGCCACAGCTCCTTGGCACGTACCCGCGGGGGAAAGCGGCCGGCGAGCCTGGCCCGGTCGATGAGCCAGTCGGGCTGGGCATAGCTGCCCACCAGCGAGGTCGGAAGGATCGGCAGCGGAGACGACGTCCCAGTCACACTCGCGACAATAGGGCTGGCGCCGCCGCTTGGCGAGACGACGCGACGTCCCTGGTGAGCGGCCCCGGCTGACTTTCACAGCTTCCCGGTCTGCACTCCACCAGCTGTGGAGATCGCCCGACACGCCGGGGGCTCAGGCGTAGTCGGGTTCCCATCCCGAGCCGAGTCGACGCTTCGCGACCGAGTCAGCCGGTGACCTCCGCCTCGGCGCGCAGGATGCAGAACTCGTTGCCCTCGGGATCGGCGAGCACGACCCAGCCGGTGCCAGGGCCGTACGTGCCGCGCAAGTCGGCGACGATCGTGGCTCCCTGCGCCAACAGCGCCTCGAGCTCCTCGTCGCGGGTGCGCTCGCGGGGGCGCAGGTCGAGATGGATCCGGTTCTTGCCGGCGCGCTGCTTGGCCTCTCGAGCGTCGGGAACCTCGATGAAGAGCAGCCGGTGGCCCGTGTCCGGGTCGCGGATCATGCACTCCTCGTGACCAGGCTCGTTCGGGTCCCCCTCCAGGTCGACGTAGCCCAGCACCGCCTTCCACCACTGCGAGAGCTGGTAGGCATCGCTGCAGTCGATGGTCGTGTGGGAGATGAAGGCGGACATGCGTGCAGTCTCAGTGGCTCTGGACCCGGGTGCAACTGCATTGCGTCACGTCCGCGCTCGCACGTCAGCCAGTCGACTGCCGGGTCGTCTCTGCATCCGGCGGGGCGTACTCTGCGACGAGCGGAACCACGTCGGCGATCGAGTCGACCACTCGGGTCGGCCGGTAAGGGAAGCGCTCGACGGCCTCACGGCTCGTCGATCCGCTGAGTACCAGGACGGTTCGCAGCCCGGCCTCGATGCCACTGATGATGTCGGTGTCCATCCGGTCCCCGATCATGACGGTGCTCTCGGAGTGCGCCTGCAGCTGGTTGAGAGCGCTGCGCATCATGAGCGGGTTCGGCTTGCCGACGAAGTAGGGCGTCGCGCCGGTCGCAGCGGTGATCAGAGCTGCCACGGCCCCGGTCGAGGGGAGCGTGCCCTGAGGCGACGGGCCGCTGGGGTCGGGGTGGGTGGCGATGAAGCGGGCACCGCCCTCTATCAGCCGGATCGCCCTGGTGATCGCCTCGAACGAGTAGGTGCGGGTCTCCCCGAGGACGACATAGTCGGGGTCGCGTTCGGTGAGCACGTACCCGACGGCATGCAGGGCCGTTGTCAGGCCGGCTTCACCGATGGCGTACGCCGACCCTCCTGGACGCTGGTCGTCCAGGAAGCTCGCCGTGGCCAAGGCGGACGTCCAGATCGACTGCTCGGGGACGTCGATCCCGCCGGTCAACAGCCGTGCCCGGAGGTCCCGCGGCGTGAACATCGGGTTGTTGGTCAGCACCAGGAACGGCATGCCCGCATCGCGCAGGGCCGTGATGAACTCCGCAGCGCCGGGGATCGCGCTCTCCTCGCGGACGAGCACGCCATCCATATCGGTGAGCCAGCACCCGACGGGCTTCGGTTCAGTCATGTCGGCAGGTCGACCTTGTCGCGTTAGGTGGCGGAGAGCTGAGCGCGCTCAGTGCATGGCAGTCGGCGGAATGCACCAATCTAGTGCACGCGGTCTGCTGCGAGGGCCAGTCCCTACCCTTGCGGGGGGCCTCTTCCTCCTGCACGACCCGAGGGCGGCGGCTAGGGTGCAGCGAAAGCGCGTGAGGGAGCAGGGTATTCACGAGCGTCGGCCATGCCACTGCTGCAATCGCTGCGGCGTGGTCCGTCCGTCTCGGCAAGCCCCAGGACCTGGCGACCGAGACATCATCCCCGAGGAGTAAGCAGTGCCGACCGCCCACGTCAACGACATCGACATCAACTACTCCGTCGAGGGTGGCGGCCCCGAGACCGTCGTCCTGGTCAACGGCCTCGCCGACGAGCTCGAGACGTGGGCCTACCAGACCCCGGCGTTGCTGGACGCCGGCTACCGGGTGCTGAGCTTCGACAACCGAGGCATCGGCAAGTCGTCGAAGCCCGCCGGCCCGTACAGCTCCGCGATGCTGGCCGCAGACACCAAGGCACTCGTCGACGAACTCGGGATGACCGACTTCCACCTGATGGGGGTCTCGATGGGCGGCATGATCGCCCAGGCGTACGCGCTCGAGCATCCTGGCGACCTTCGCTCGCTCACCCTGGCCTGTACGTACGCTGCGCCCGGTCCGTTCTGCTCCCGGATGTTCGCGATGTGGGCGGACATCGCGCCCGTGCAGGGCGTGCCGATGGTCATGCGCGACGTGACGCTGTGGGCGTTCACGCTCGACTTCTTCCGCGAGCGCGAGGCGGAGCTTGTCGAGTTCGAGACCGCCATGCGGTACGTGGACCAGCCGGTGCATGCCTATCTCGCGCAGCTGGCGGTCATCCAGAACCACGACACGACGACGCAGCTGTCGAAGCTCACCGTTCCCACGCTGGTGCTCGCCGGAGAGGAGGACATCCTCATCCCGACCCGCTTGTCGCGCGAGCTGCACGACCTCATTCCTGGGTCGACGTGGGCCACGACCGCCGGCGGTCACGGATGCATCTGGGAACACCCCGACGAGTTCAACGCCAGGTTCGTCGACTTCTTGAAGCAGCACACCGGGTCGGCCCGTGCCTGACGCCGCCGCTGTGTCGCACGCGGAGACCCTCGACTCGCAGAAGCTCGGCCTGCTCGGCGTACTCATGCCCGGGGTCGCTCAGATCGCCCCCGCGTTCAACTTGTTCTTCACCACGGCGGTGATGGCGTCTCTCGCGGGACCCTCGGTGCCGTTGGTGTTCCTCATCTCCATGGTGGGCATGCTCGCCACGGCCCTGAGCCTGGCCCAGTTCTCCAGCCTGTACCCCAGTGCCGGGTCGTTCGTGACGTACATCGCGCGCGCCTTCGGCGTCAAAGTGGCCACCGCGGTCGGCGTCATCACCGTACTGGGCTACATGATCACCTTCGCGGGGATCTACATCTTCGCCGGTCAGTACATCGTGGCCAACGTCTTCAAGATCACCACGACGGGGACCGGTGTCGACTGGCTTACTGTCGCCGTGACAGTCGTGTACGGCGCGATCGTGACGGTGCCGGTGATCATCGGCCTGCAGTTCGGTGTGCGCGTCACCATCGTGCTGTACCTCATCGAGGTCACCGTGCTCCTGGTGATCAGCCTCGCCGTGGTCCTCCAGGGCGGTACCGGCGGCCTGTCGGCGGCACCGTTCTCCTGGCCGACGGGCACGCAGGCGTCGAACGTCTTCATCACCTTCGGTCTCGCGGTCGTCGCGTTCGGGGGTTTCGAGGCGTCAGCCCCGCTTGCGGAGGAGACGGCGAACCCGCGCAGGAACGTACCGATCGGCCTGGTCGGCGCTGTGCTGATCAGCGGGATCTTGTACGTACTGGGCTCGTACGCGGTGATCTCGGCCTTCGGCGTGAGCCATGTCGACGACTTCGCCAGCGACCCCAACCCCTTCGCGACGGCCACCGTGCGTTTCCTGCACGTGTCGAGCGGGTTCGCGGTTCCATTCCTGGTCGCCGTGTTCCTCGTCAGCCTCACGAGCTCCTACATCTCGGCGAACACGCAAACCGCGCGTGTACTGTTCGCCGGCGCGCGTGGTCGACTCTGGCCTCGGGCGCTGGAGGCGACGCACCCAAGGTTCAAGACCCCCTGGCTGGCCGCGATCTGGTTCGTCGCGCCGAGCATCGTCCTCGGCTGCATCATGCAGTTCGTCTCGCCCGACAACGCGGGCAGCGTGTTGCCGACGCTCGGCATCTTCGGCGTGGTCGTCATGTACCTCGTCACCAACCTCGCGCTGCCAGCGCAGTACTTCCACCTGCGGGCCCACGGCGTGCGCAAGAACCCCCTGCTGTGGCTTGTCGTTCCGGTCATCGGTGTGCTCGTGCTGCTGATCCCCGTCTGGGGCAACCTGCGTCTGCATCAGGGTGGCATCTTCAACTGGATGCCCGCGATGTCCCTCGGGCTGGTTGCCGTGGGTGTCTTGTACACCGTCGTTCTCGCGGCCAAGCGTCCCGAGGTGCTGGCCGCGGCGCCCGCCCTGTTGGAGGGCGCAGAAGCCATCGAGACGGACCCGTTGCCGCCCGACATCGCCTAGTCGCCACCGAGGGCGCGGTCACCGGCGGGAACTCCAGGTAGCGGTCCGTCACGCGCGGCGAGGTCGATGGGACGGCCACGGTCTCGGAGAGCGGATGACGAGCGACTGTGCCCTTGGCGGGCCGGTTCCAGCCTGCAGTCGCCCTACGCGGCTATAGTCGCCGGATGCCAGCCGACTTCGACGTGAACTCCCACGACGTGTTCCTCCTGCGTCAGCGATGGACGATGGTCATCAACCGGTACGTCTTCTCGTTGCCCGATGCGCAGGGCAAGGAGGGCCAGCCGATCGCCTTCGTCGAGCAGAAGCGCTTCAAGTTCAAGGAGGACATCCGGTTCTACACCGACGACACCAAGAAGGTCGAGCTGCTGCGGATCAAGGCCCGGCAGCGATTCGATCCGGCGGCGAGGTACGACATCACGGGGCCGGGCGGGGAGAAGGTGGGCGAGATCCAGAAGGTGTTCGGCCGCAGTCTGCTCCGCTCGACCTACCGGTTGTACGACGCGAACGGTGTCGAGACCTGCGAGGCCAGGGAGCGCAGTCTCGCCGTGGCCCTGATCCGTCGGGCCGTCGGCTTCGTGCCCTACATCGGCAACTATGCGGACTGGCTGCCGATCCCGTACCACTTCGTCTTCACGCGTGGTGACAAGGTGCTCGTCAACAACACCCGTCAGGCCTGGAAGTTCAACGACCACTACACCATCGACTGCACTCCGGACGCCGAGCGCACGCTCGACCGGCGCCTGGTGCTCGCTGCGGCAGTCGGCATGGACGCGCTGCAGGCCCGCTGAGCCCGCTTCGGTGGAGTCGAGACGCGTCCGAAGCCGGCTGCCGTCTGACGCAGCTGCGTCGGTACCCGGGCCGGTTCTCCGGGGTCATACCGCCGCGGCCGGGGGAGTGGGCGCCTGCATCGAGGTCGTGTCCTCAGAGGGCATGAGGATCCACAGGATCGGGTAGAGCAGGATCTGGCTGCCCGGCACGACCAGCAGCAGGAGCACGAAGAGGAGACGCGAGGTCCACGGCGTGACTCCCAAGCGTCTGCCCAGGCCGGCGCAGACGCCGCCCACGACCCGGCTCGTCCGGGGCCGGACGAGTCCTTGATGGGCGAAGCTCTCGCGGATGTCGTTCATGGTTCGGTCGTACTCCTCGGCTGGGGTATGCAGGCGCTTGCCTGACACCCCTCACGATGCCTGACGGCGTTGAGCGGGACCATCGGGAGCAGCCCTGAGCGACCCCTGGTCTTCAGCTCGTGCTGTCAGGGGCCGCTCACGTCAGCCCCGTGCTGCTCCTCAGGGCGAAGGAGTGCGGTGGGTCCGACGCAGGGCGACCAGGGCCAGGGCTGACACGGCGGTCTCGGTGACGACCGAGACGATGCCGAGCGGCTCGAGCCAGTTGCCGACGTCGTCGGCCATCAACGGCAGGCCGATCGTCCTGGAGATCGCATAGGCGACGACCGCCACCGTCGTCGTCACCCCGAGCGTCGTCCACACGAGCACCGAGTCCGCGATGAGGATCGCCGCCGCAAGGAGCACGCACGCGGTCGTGAGGACGATGAACATCACGCCGATGTAGGTCGCTTCGCGCAGGTGCTCGGGTGTGACCGGTACGTGGGCGAGCCCCGCGACCAGAGCCAGTCCCGCGGCGGGGTAACGCCAGGGCGAGTCGATCCCGCTGAGCAGCAGCCGCGTCGCCCGTGACGGTGCCGACACAGCGGCGAGGGTCGGAGGGTTCGTGGTCCTCGCAGGGCCGTCCGGCATGGGCAGGAAGACGGTCGCGAAGATGGTGGCGGCGCCGGCGGCCACGACGTACAGCCCGGGCCCCTTGGCTGCGAAGGTCATCCCGTCGAGCTCGCTGAACACCGCGTACAGCTCGATCACGAGGTAGCCGGCGAATCCGGCGAGCGCGAACCCGGCGAGCGCGAGCAGCCAACGGGTGGTGACATGCGGGCGGAGCAGCTGCGACGCGGCGAGAGTCGCCGCGGCCACTGCGCCGATGACGGCGATGGTTCCGTTGCGGGTGCCCCAGCCACTCTGGCTGAGCAGCCCGTTGTACGTCGTGAGCCACGGGAGCGTCACGCCGTACGCGCAGGCGGCGGCACCGATCAGCCCGACGACGGTCGGAGCGAGGCGGACCCGGAGTGCCGGCCGGCGCGCGGCCGGCGATGCGAGCACCGAGGATCCGGCCGACGAGAGCCGGTTGACTTGTGACGTGGTCAAGGCGATCCTTCCCGCGACGGTGGTGCCGTGCCGTGGCACGACACCACCGGCGAGCTGAGCTCAGTGAACAGAGAAGAACAGGAACAGGTTCGTCGGGATGTTGCTCGTGACGTGCTTGTTCCCATGCGTACGCATGCGCTGGATCGCGTCATAGCTCTTCCCCATGACGATCCGGTGCCACGCGGTCCGGCTGGTGACGCCGACGACGTCGACGTTCCACCACTCAGGGTCCCCAGCTGCCGCCGTGCTCACCACGTGACTGTGCGGCGGGAGCAGGGCGTTGCCGGTGCCCGAGCCGAAGACTCGGCTCAGGTCGATGCGGCGGGGGTGGTCGACGCATCGACCAGCGGTGGGGCACTGAAGAGTCGACTTGCGTGGCGTGAACCCCAGGGGCACCACCACGTACAAGGGGTCGAACTCGTCGGCGGGGATCCGCTGGTAGTTGTCCCCGAGCTCACAATGCGACACCGCCTTGCTGGCCGGCGGCTGACGACAGAAGAAGTTCTTGGTGTAGTGGAACCTCACTGTCTTGCCCTCGTACCAGCCCCGGGTGTTCCCGACCGCTGCCTTCCCGGCGGTCGCCGACATCTTCATGCCGCCGCCCGACTGAGCCGACGCGAGCGTGGACCCCGCGAAGACCGCCAGCCCGGCGATAAGCAAGCCGGTCAACGCTATGCCGACGGATCTGGCGGTGAGCCGCTGGACAATGGGTGACTGTCTCATCAAGCCTCCTAGTAGGCGCTGTGATGACCGAGAGATGACCTCACCTGAGCCGCCATGACTCAGTCAGATGACGTGGTCACATTAGGCACCCTGCGTAGTCTGGTCAATACGCTTGGTGCACATCTCCGTTGATGCATCGATTTCGCTCACGCTGGGTAGTTGACGCAATCGCCGGGCCCCCGTGGCCTGCCCCACCGGCCAGGCTTGGCACACCCAACGGCACTACCGCGTTCTAGCGCCGCGACAACGACGCCTGACGGACCGCAGGCGAATTCAGCCCCTTCCGCAAGCTCGGTCAGTATCCACTCGTCGTGCTGGGCCATCCGAACTCGTTGAGGTACCAGCCGGCTCCGGTCGCGATCACGACGACGAGCGCCGTCAGGAGCAACCCGGCGGCCAGGGGGACCAACCAGCCGGGTGTGCGGCGGATATGCAGCCCGATCACCTTCGCGACGAACGCCCCGTAGAAGGCGCAGCCGGCCACGGAGTGCAGCAGTACCCGGGTGTCGAGCGTCTGGAACCCCAGTGACCACAGGCAGTGGTAGGCGACGGGCAGGCTGACCAGCACTGCGAGTGCGCCCGAGCTTCGGTGTACGACTCCCAGCCCTGCGGGCACGCTCAGGCCGAGGTAGCCATACATCCAGAGCGCGGTCGTCACCTGTACCACCCCGAGAACCGCCACGATCACCGATAGCCACACCTTCATCGCGGCGAGCCCACCGAAGCCGAACGTCACGATGGCTTCGCCGGTGGGGCTGTGCTCTCGCCCGTAGACTCCGAGCGCCACCGCGACCGCCGCTCCTGCAGCCAGGGCAATGAACGCGTAGCCCGCGCTCGACCGCGAATGTCCCACGTCTGTGGCCATGACTCCTCCTGCCGACCACGATCGTGCACCCGTAGCCTGCACCTGACAAGAGCCCTCGGACGCGGACCCGCTCGGGCAAGCCTGCGTTCCCGTCCCGACCGTCTCAACTGAGCGGCAGATCCTGACCTGGCGCTCTTGACGACGAGACGCGGGCAGTCAAGGCTGCGAAAGGGAGGAGGCGAGATGACCGTCGAGCTGACACAGCGCGTCATGGACCGCTACTTCGAGGAGATGGAGAACCGAGACATCGCCGACGTACTCGCCGATGACGTCACGTGGACAACAACTGAAACGGCAGCCGTGGTACAAGGCCGGTTGGCTGTGCGTGACCACATCACCGCCCTGCATCGGCTGATGGCAGACACCCAGACGCGCGAGATCACCGTCACAGATGGCACCGCGTACCTGGAGGGCGACTGCCTGGCAGCACCCGACGCGACCGCGCGAACGGCGTTCTGTCTGGTCTATGACGTCAACGGCGAGCGGGTCACCGCTATGCGCGTGTACGGCTCTCTCGAGTCTGTGGTCGGGGCAGCTCCCGCGGCTGCCCCGTACGCCCGGCCGGTCGACTCCTGAGGCGGTGCGGGAGCGCGAAGCCGACCGCTATCAGCCACGCCAGGGCCGGGAACCGCACCAGCGGAACCAGCACCGCGAGCCCCGGCCAGATCAAGGTCAGGGTCGTGATCTCGGCGAGGGCGGCGAGAGCAAGCCCAGCCCACGCAAGAGGCCGCGGAACCAGACGCAGCATGAGGCAGGGAACCGCGATCCCCGCAACGAGCAAGCCGAGGAACACGACGTGTACAGGGCCGCCGGCCAGGAACGCCAGGTCGTGCAGAGCCCGCACGAGGGGCGCGTCGGCGCGGACGGCGGGGCGGGAAAGCGTCCACAACAGCAGACCCGAGGACGCCAGCGCGCCCGCGGCGAGCAGGCCGCCGGCCAGCGCGATCGTCGCGCCGGGCGCCGTCACGCCCAGCTGCCGCAGCCGGGCGCTCGCCGTGGCGGCGTAGATCGCCAACGGCACGGCCGAGGCGAAGACCAGCACACCGTCGGCCCGAACGGCGTCCGGCTGGGAGGTGAAGTACGCCTGGATGGCGCCGGCTGCCGCGAAGGGCGACACCACCACACCACCGAGGGCAGCGCTTACACCAACGCCCGCGAGGAGGAGTCCGGTGGAGATGATCGCCAGTAGTCCCAGCGGCGGTCCACCCTGCGGGTGGCGGCTACGGGAAGTATCGATCTCGTTCATAAATCATTGATATCATGAATGGTTCGATTATGCTACTGTCTGAATGTGACTGAGAAGGGTGACGGCCAGGCGCGCGCCGGCCAGGTGGCGTTCCTGCTCGCTCAGGTCGGCGGGCTGGCCGCGCTCCGGTTCGCCGAACGCCTCGGCCCCTTGGGTCTCACCCCGCCGCAAGCCGGTCTGCTCCGGGCGGTGTCAGCTGGACCGGGCCGCTCTCAGCAGGCTCTGGCCACTGAGCTCGGGGTACTGCCGAGCACGCTGGTCGCCCTGGTCGACGAGCTCGAGGGAGCTGGTCTCCTCACGCGGACCCGCAATCCCAACGACCGCCGCAACTACGCTCTGCAGCTCACCCCGGCCGGCGACCAGCGCCTGCAGGAGATCGGCCGGATGGCCCTGGCGCACGGTGACGACCTGTTGGCGCCTCTGGGCCAGGACGACAGGGTCATGCTGGCGCGCCTACTCGGGCAGCTCGCGGGGCACCATGGCCTCACGCCGGGGGTCCATCCCGGCTATCGGACTCTCGGCGGGCGCGGGTCCGGCTGACCGTAGGGGCTTTCCTGCTCGTGGCAGGGCAGTCTTGACCGGTCAAGGATGCGCTTCACTGCCTCGCCGGAGGAAGGAGGACACCGTCAAGCAGCGCGGTGCGCGCCGGGCAGCGCCCGACCACCCCCGCTGACGGGCCATTGGTTCCTCATTCCCCGTTGGGTGGCGTCACTGGCAAACAGCGTCGTCACCGAGACGGGGTCGGCCCCGCAGCTCCGCATCAACGATTGGCAGGGCGCCTTCAGAACCGGCGCGGGTCTCAGCCAGGCAAGAAGTCCGCTTCAGTCAGAGGAGCCGACGATCTCCGCCCGACGCCTCTCCCAGCGGTCGATGAGCGCGGCCATCTCGTCCTGGACGAACGTCAGGAACTCCTTGGTGAGAAGGAGGCGCCTGCCAGCCGGCGAGTCCTCGCTCGTGCCGGCCAGACAGCGGGTCAGGGCTGCGACCATGGGGGCATAGAGGTGCTGGGTGCGCATCAGGGCACCGTGCCAGGCGTCGTCGTCGACGACGTACACGTCGCGGCGGGACCCGCGCTCACGCTCGCGTCTGGCCATCCCCGCCTGTTCGAGGTACCTGACTGCCCCGGAGATCGCGCCTGGGCTCAAGGTCAGGTTGCTCGCCAGCTCGTTCGCGGTCATGCGCCCGTCGTCGTCGACGAGGAGAGCGGAGAACACCAACGACGGAATCCGGGGGAGTCCTGCCTGCATGAGGGCGCCGCCCATCTGCTCGACGAACGCCGACGACGAGTGAGCACTCATGTTGGTAGTTTACTCCATTCAGAAGATCCTGAATTCCGAGTAGGCTGACGTCTATGGCGTCCATAGCCACCGACCCGGTGATCTCCGTTCACGGCCTCGTCAAGACCTTCGGTAGGACGCGGGCGCTCGACGGTCTCGATCTGGAGGTTCGTCCCGGGGGAGGTGCATGGGTTCCTGGGTCCGAACGGGGCAGGGAAGTCGACCACGATCCGTGCGCTGCTCGGGCTGCTGCGGACCGACGAAGGAACGGCCAGGTCTTCGGGCTCGACCCGTGGCGAGATGCCGTCAGCATCCATCGGCGACTCGCGTACGTGCCCGGTGACGTCGCCCTTTGGCCGAACCTCAGCGGCGGCGAGACCATCGACATGCTCACCCGGATGCGCGGCGCGGTGCCGGACCCGGCCCGCCGCCAGGAGCTGTTGGAGCGCTTCTCCCTCGACCCCACGAAGAAGGGTCGCGCGTACTCCAAGGGCAACCGGCAGAAGGTCGCGCTGGTGGCCGCGTTCGCGACGGACTCCGAGCTGCTGGTTCTCGACGAACCGACCTCTGGACTCGACCCCCTGATGGAGCAGGTCTTCAACGAGTGCGTCGCCGAGCACACCGACCCGCGGGGCTACGGTGCTGCTGTCGAGCCACATCCTCAGCGAGGTGGAGCGGCTCGTCGAGCGAGTGACGATCATCCGCGACGGCAAGACCATCGAGGCCGGCGCCCTGAAGGACATGCGGCACCTGCATCGCAGCAAGGTCCAGGCGGAGGTCACGTCGGTGCCCCCGGATCTCTCCGGGATCCGCGGCGTTCACGACTTCACCGTCGACGGGCGGCAGGTGAGCTGCTCGGTCAGCCCGGAGGGTCTCCCCGAGGTCCTCACCGCCCTGACCCGAGCCGGCGTGCTGTCGCTCACCAGCACGCCGCCCTCGCTCGAGGAGCTCTTCCTGGACGCCTACCGCTCCTCTCCGGTCGCGGGCCGAGAGCGGAGGCCACGACCTCGTGACCACGGCAGCGGGCACAGGGCTCCTGGTCAGGTTCGCGCTGCGCCGAGACCGCATACATGGTGGGGGTCTGGCTCGTGGTGCTGCTACTGGTCTGCTACGCGTCGGCCGCCGCCACCGCCGACCTGTACCCGACGGACGCGGAGCGGGTCGCCGCTGCCGAGGCGATCAACGCGAGCCCTGCGATCGTGGCTCTGTACGGCCCCATCCTCGACGTGCACAGTCTCGGCGAGCTCGCGATGACGAAGATGACGGTGACGTATGCCCTCTTCGTGGCCATCATGATGCCTGGTCCTCGTCCGTCGACACACGCGCGTCGAGGAGGAGAACGGCCAGACCGAGCTCATCGGCGGAACAGCCGTCGGCCGTGACGCACCGCTGGCCGCAGCCGTCGGCGAAGCGTCGGCTGTCGCCGTGGTACTCGGTCTGCTCGCCGCATCCGTCAACACGCTCGCTGGCCTCCCTGCCGCCGGCTCGATCGCGTTCGGAGCATCGTGGGCCGGCGTCGGATGGTTTCGGGAGCGCTGAGCGCCGTGGCCTGTCAACTCTCGTCCAGCGCCCGTACCTGTGCGGCATTCGCCTCTGCGGGCCTCGGAGTGCTGTACGGGCTGCGCGCCGTGGGGGACACCGCCGTCTCGTGGCTGAGCTGGACGTCCCCGTTCGGCTGGTCGACGCAGCTACGGGCGTACGGCGACACTCGCTGGTGGGTGCTGCTCCTGTACCTCGTGCTGACCGGCGCACTGCTGGCGGTCGCGCAGCTCCTGCGGTCGCGTAGAGACCTGGGCTCTGGCCTGCTCGCGGCACGCCCGGGGCCCGCCTCAGGGTCTCCGCGGCTGTCGAACGCGGTCGCTCTCGCCGTGCGAGTGCACACGTCGATGCTGATCACTTGGAGCGTGGCCATGGCGGTGATGGGCGTCGTGCTCGGGGCGATCGCCCCACAGGTCGGTGAGCTGCTCGACTCGGCGTCCGCGCGACAGGTGATGGAGCGACTGGGAGGCGTCGGCGTCCTGCAGGAGACACTGGTCGCCGCCGAGCTGAGTGTGGTCGCCGTGGTCGTGAGCTGCTTCGCGATCACCGTAGTCGCCCACACCGCGACCGACGAGCACAACGGGCGGACCGAGCAGGTGCTGGCCACCGCGACCTCACGGTCGACGTCGTTCGTGGCGGCCGCGGCCGTCGCCATGCTTGGCGCGACCTGGCTGCTGCTCGTGAGCGGCCTCGGCATCGCCGTCGGGTACAGCGCTGCGGGTGGTGGCTCGTCCGCCGCGCTTGGGCCTGCTGCGCTGGCCCAGGCACCGGCTGTGTGGCTGATGACCGCCCTCGCCGCAGCTTGTTTCTCGGTTCGCAGCGGCTGGGCGGCCTCGGCGTGGGGGCTGCTCGTCGCCTTCGTGACGCTCGGCCAGGTCGGCGAGCTCCTCCAGTTCCCGACTTCGGTCCTCGACGTCTCGCCGTACACCGACGTCCCCCGCATGCCGGTCGAGGACTTCGCATGGGCACCCGAGCTCGCGCTGGCACTGGTGGCCGCCGTGCTGCTGCTCGGTGCCTGGGCCCGGTACCGCACCCGCGACATCGCGTGAGCTGGGGCCGGCCGAAGCCTGGACGTCAGGGTGCGGGATCTGACGTACTTCAGGTGCTCGCGGTCCCTAGGTCCTGGCTCTGCGCGGCGAGCGTCACCAGGTCGCCTTCCGCGCTCACAGGCTGAGGGCGGCGGCGCGGGCTGGGTACGCGGGCCGACGCCGTCGCTCGTGCATCGTTCGGCACCTGTCGCCGCACCCGATCAGCGGGGTTCCGGGAGCCCTGCACGCACCGGGCAGCAGGAAGGCCTGCTCGGTGCTGGCTCCCGGCGGGCAACCGGCCGCCTAACCGGTGCGGCTAGGCCCAGAACTCGTCGGACGTGTACTGGTCGACGTAGGCGTCCCAGAACTCGGTGACCTTGCCGTCGCGCAGATGAAGGACATGCGTTACGCGTCCTTCGTAGGTGCGGCCGTCGCGGCTTGCGGACTGCGTGACGATGGCGACCCCGTGGTCGTCGTCGGCAAGCAGGTCGTGCACCTCGACTTTCGACGTACCGCCGCTCAGCTCCTGCAGCTTGCCGAAGAAGCCGAAGACCTGCTCCTTGCCGGTGTAGTCGCCAGAGATGGGACTGCGCCCCGAGACGTGCCAGACAATGTCGTCGGCGAAGAGCCGGTCGATGGTCTCCAGGTCGCCACTCGTGTAGGCGGCGTAGCCGCGCCGCATCAGTTCGAGGTTCGGATGATCAGCCATGGTGCCTCCCTGACAAGCCCCGAGCCCTCTTCCGAGCGTATTCCGGCCCCGCTGGTTTGACGAGCCCCGAGCGGTGCTTCACATGCCCTCTGCGTCGTCCAGACACATGGTGTTGCCTTCGCTGTCCTTGAACCAGGCAGCTCGACCCATGGTGGGGATGGAGGCGATACCGTCGCTCCAGGACACTCCCGGCATGTCGTACTCCTCGAACTCCACGCCCTTCGACCGCAGGTTCTTCACCTCGGCATCGAGGTCGTCGACGTGCCACTGAGCGATCGTGTGACCCGCCTGACCGGCGTACTCGGTCTGGTACACCATGAACGTCGTGCCGCCGTCGGTCTTGAAGATGAGGAGACCGTCGTGCTCGGCTGCCACCGGCAGACCGAGCGTCTCGGTGTAGAACGTTCGCGCCCGCTGGATGTCCCCAGCAGGGATGTTCGCGTGGACGCGGCTGTCGGACAACATGGTGGCCTCCTCAGCGGGAGCCCCGGGCCTTCCGAACCGCCCACGTCGACACCGTGCTCGTCGTAGGTGTTTTTGTCAAGGCAACATGTGCCACTGCCGTGCCTTGACACGCCGAGCCTCGTTGATCCGGTGCCGCACGCGGGCAGCACCGCCTCCCTCACGCCCCGGGCATGCCTGGGGGTGCGGGCACGTCCTCCTTCTTCGCGTTGACGACGAGGACGGCGACCAGCAGTGCGCCGAAGAGCAGGACGCCACCGCAGAAGAACGCGACGTGATAGCCGTGCACGAATGCCGATGCGGTGACGGCCGCGGTATCGGCTGGGTTGGTGAGGTGGTCGCCGACATAGCTTGTCACCGCACCCGCGTACAGCGTGTTGAGCAGAGCCAGCCCCAGTGACCCGCCCACTTGCTGGGCGGTGTTGAGCACCGCGCTCGCCACGCCCGCGTCGTGGTCACCGATCCCGACCAGAGCCGTGCTGGAAGCGGGGATGAAGACCCCGGCCAGGCCGAAGCTCATGAGCAGAAGAGCCGGCAGAACCAGCGACCAGTAGTGGGTCTCAGGCGTGACCCGCGTCAGCAGCAGCATGCCGATGACGGCGATCACGAGCCCCGGGACCATCAGCGGCTTCGGCCCGATCCGCGGCAGGAGCTGGGACACGATCCCCGCGGAGACGATGATGCCGCCGCTGAAGGGCAGGAACGCGAAGCCCGACTTGAGTGGGCTGTAGCCCAGGGTCAGCTGGAAGTAGTAGGTGAGGAACAAGAACATGGCGAACAGTCCCGCACCGACCAGCAGGAAGACCAGGTAGGAGCCGCCTCGGTTGCGGTCGGAGATGATGCGGACCGGAAGGAGCGGGTTGGGCGCTCGGAGCTCCCAGGCCAGGAAGGCCACCAGCAGCACGACCGCGGCGGCGAGGAAGAACAAGGTGGTGCTGGACGTCCAGCCCAGCACCTCGGTGCTGCGTCCCGGGTTCTTCTGCTTGGCCGCCTCGGTGAAGCCGTAGACCAGCGAGACGAGCCCGAGGGTCGCGAGGGCCACACCGGGGATGTCGTAGCGGGTGTCGCCGTGCGCCTTGCTCTCCCGCACGATCGGGACCGCTGCGATGGCGGCGCCGAGCGCAATCGGGACGTTGACGCCGAGGCACCACCGCCAGGACGCGTACTCGGTGAGGATGCCGCCCACGATCAGGCCGATCGCCGCACCGCCTCCACTGATGGCGCCGAACACGCCGAAGGCCCGCGCTCGCTCCTTCGGCAGGGTGAACATCACCGTGATCAGCGAGAGGGCCGACGGTGCGAGAAGAGCCGCGAAGGCCCCTTGCAGACCGCGCGCTGCGAACAGCAACGCCGCCGTCGAGGCGACGCCACCGAGCGCGGATGCGGCAGCGAAGCCGAGCAGGCCGACGATGAAGGTGCGCTTGCGCCCCATGAAGTCGGCTATCCGGCCTCCGAGGAGGAGAAGACCTCCGAAGGCCAGCGTGTACGCCGTGACGACCCACTGCCGGTCGGCGTTGCTGATGCCCAGGTCAGCCTGTGCCGACGGCAGCGCGATGTTGACGATCGAGGCGTCCAGGATGATCATCAGCTGCGCGATCGCGATGACGCCGAGTGCCAGCCACCGCCTCGGGTCGAGCCCCTCGAACAGGTCGGTCGGTTCGTCGAGCGCCTCGCCCTCGACCTGGTATGCGTCCGTCACAGTCTCTCCCAAGGCTCTCGGTGGACCGACCTGTTCGATCCATCCGGTGCTACCTGTCTTCCGTCCTGATGAGCAGACTTGCAGCCAGCACCGACAAGACCGGCTGCCGTCGGCTCATTCCCGGTTGGGTGAACTGCATAGCCTTCCCGTGTACGTCGGGACACGCCTTCCTGCTCCCCGTACGTCGGCTGCACTGCTGCCTGCGTCGCGAGCCGATCACCTGCGGAAGTAGGAACCGCCGTTGAGATCGTCGAGGAGCGTCGGCCCCGTCGGTGACCACCCGAGGAGCTGCTGGGTCAGGGTGCTCGACGCGGGGATGTCCATGGCGAAGAGGGCCCCGATCCAGCCGAAGTGCTTCGCGGCGTCTTCGGCCGGTACGGATACCGCCGGCAGGTCGAGACCGCGCCCGATGGCGTCGGCGATCTCGCGGGCTGCGACGCCGTTCTCGCCGACGGCGTGCAGGAGGGCACCTGCAGGTGCCTTTTCGAGACCGAGGCGCACCAGGCGTGCTGCGTCGGATCGATGCACTGCCGACCATCGGTTCGTGCCGTCGCCGACGTATCCGGCGCTGCCCCGGTTGCGGGCGATGCCGACGAGGGCCGCGATGAACCCGTGGTCTCCGTCGCCGTGCACCGTCGGCGCGAACCGCAGGATCACGGTGTGGACACCGCGGTCGACGAAGTCGAGTGCGAGGCTCTCGCTTCCGCCACGAGGAGCATCGGGGCCGGAAAAGGGTGACCGGTCGTGTTCCGTCGCCTCCCGCCCCAACGAGAGCCCGGCCGTGCCGGAGGCGAGCAGGAAGGGGCGGCCCGAACCGGCGAGCACCGTGCCGATGGCCTCCACGGCCGCGCGCTCCGCCTTGTTGGATGCAGCGGGGTTGTCGAAGTCGTGCTTGTTGGCCAGGTGGATCACTGCCTCGGCGTCGTCGGCGCCTGCGCGAATACTCTCCAGGTCGTCGAGATCACCGCGCCGGACCTGAGCTCCCTTCGCCGCGAGCGACTTCGACGACGTCTCGGAACGAGCCAAACCCACGACCTCGTGGCCGGCAGCGACCAGCTCGTCGACGGTCGCGGACCCGATCCAGCCCGAGGCTCCGGTGATGAACACGCGCATGACATGACCTCCTTGCAATCCGTGAAGTGCCGGGGATGGCCTCACCCGACGATGTCAGTAACTGCCATCACCATACGCGAGCATGGCAGTCACTGTCATCAGTAGACTCCGGCCATGGTCCGATGGCAGCCCGAGGCGAGGCAGCGTCTCCAAGCCGCAGCCCTGGACCTGTTCGTCAGGCAGGGCTTCGAGCAGACGACCGCGGCCGAGATCGCCCGCTCGGTCGGCCTCACCGAGCGGACCTTCTTCCGCTACTTCGCCGACAAGCGTGAGGTGCTCTTCGATGGCCAGGAGTTGCTGCAACAGGCCGTCCTGGACGGAGTCGTCGGCGCACCGGCCGACGCGTCCCCGCTGGCGACGATCGCCCGAGCACTCGAGACATCGGCCACCTTCTTCCCGGACGAGCGGAGAGGGTTCGCGCGGCTGCGCCAAACGGTAATCGAGCGCCATCCAGCCCTTCGCGAACGCGAGCTGCTCAAGTTGGCCTCTTTGTCCTCTGCGGTCGCTGCTGCACTGCGCGGACGAGGCATACCTGAACCCGCCGCCACCCTTGCTGCCAGCACCGCCGTCACCGTGTTCACGGTCGCGTTCGGGCAGTGGATCACCGACGGGGAGACTCGATCGATGGTCGAGATCGAGCGCGAAGTGATGCGTGACATGGCAGCGATAACGTCCGATGGGCCGCTCACGCGCTGATCCGTCGGGCCACGGGTGAGCTCCGCGTCGTATACATTGAGGCAGCGAATCCGGTAGCCACCGTCAGAACGAGCGCAGCTGTGGCTGCGGCGAAGTCGACATCGCACCAGACCGAGTGGGTTGGCCAGGGGCGGAGGACACAGATGACGAAGCCCTGGCCGTTGAAGCGCCCCGGGAAGGACACCCGCGTCACGGAAACGCCCGTGAGCGTCGTGGCCGGGCCCGGCCAGGAGTCCCGCGCCTGCGCTGTCGACGACGACCCGGCGGTGCCACGTGCGGAGGATCCCAAACCGGTCGTCGAGCAGCTCGCGATCGCCGAGCGGGAGACGGAGCGGCTCCTCCAGGAGGAGTCCGACGGCGGTCTCGATGACTCTCAGGCCAACAGACTGGGTGAGCCGTTCGACCGACGATCGCCTTTCTATATGGGGTTCACGGCTGCGCTCGGAGTCCTCCTGGCCTACGGTCTGGTGCTCGCCCTGGTCCAGCTGAGGACGATCGTGTTGTTCATCGTGGTGGCGCTCCTGCTCGCACTCGGGCTCGAGCCGCTGGTCTCGCGGCTGATGAGCCTCGGCCTGCGGCGCGGGAGGTCCGTGCTCATCGTGATGGTGCTCCTGGTCGGCCTCGTGGTGGGAATCGGCTGGCTGATCGTGCCGACGTTGGCTGACCAGATCACGACTCTCGTGAATCGGACGCCCGACTACCTGACAAACCTGGAGCGCAACCACGTCGTGCGCCAGATCGACCAGCGGTTCCACGTCGCGGACCGCCTCCAGGAGCAGGCCGCGTCGAGCCTCGACGCCGGCAGCGTGACCAAGGTGGTCGGTGGCCTGCTGGGCGCGGGCAAGGCTTTCGTCGACGCCACGGTTGCCATGTTCACCGTGCTGGTGCTCACCCTGTACTTCATGGCGGCCCTTCCCGCGGTCAAGGCGGCCGTGTACAAGCTCGTCCCGACGCCGCGTCGGGCCCGGACCATCTTCATCGGCGAGGAGATCTGCCGACGGGTCGGCGGCTACGTCCTCGGCCAGGCCTGCGTTGCCACGATCAACGGCGTGCTCGCGTACATCATGCTGATCGTGCTCGGGCTGCCCTTCCCGGCCATTCTCGCCCTCTTTGTCGGGCTGCTCGCGCTGGTTCCGATCGTCGGCACGCTGGTGGGTGGCGTGGTGGTCACGCTCGTCGCCCTGACTCACGGCTGGGTGGTCGCCGCCATCGCGTTGGCGTACTACGTCCTGTACCACCTGTTCGAGGCCTACGTGCTGTCGCCACGCATCATGCACCGAGCGGTCGACGTGCCGGCGGTGGTGACGATCGTCGCCGTCCTGGCCGGCGGAACCGTGCTCGGGGTCGTCGGTGCACTGATCGCCATCCCGATCGCCGCCGCACTGCTGCTGATCTACGAACAGGTCCTGGTCCCCAGCCAGCAGGGGCTCGAGCCCGACAGCTCCGTGCCGCAGGCGTGAAGCGCACACCGCCCCGCACCGGACGAGGTGACGAGCGCGTGACGGCCAGGAGCTCTTCTATCGTTGGGGCGTCGTATTTAGCGGGCCGAGCAACTCGGCCGCATTGAGAGAGGGGCTCCGCAATGGAACGAGCCTGGCTGTTCGACTCGCTGTGTGTGACCGTCGCCGCAGTGGACTTCCTCGACCCCGAGCTGCGGTCCCAGCCCGACGCCAGAGAACGCGGGGTAAGGGTGGAGATCCGCCCGACGACCTCCACGCAGAGCGGCGGGACTGTGTACGCCTCCCCTCCGATCTCGTTGCAACCGGCGATCTGCCGGATCGACCTGCTCGAGTCCCGTCCGGGCGCCGCCGACCGGATGCACTGGCATCCCGCGATGCGGTCCGGGGAGCCCGCAGACAGGACCTTCGACACGGCGTTGTCGGCCGACCCGATCGGGTGGTTGGGGGAACGGCTGCGTGACCTGCACCGACTGGTGGGCGGCACGTCCGTCGCTGACGCGGCCGGGTTCGGCGCGGATGCGGGTGCCGTCGCGCGCGTGGCGGATGAGGTCGTCGACGCGGTCCGCGCGGGGCTCGAGACCAGCCGAACGCATTGGCCCGACGTCGAGCATGACGAGCGCGGGATGGCCGTTGCGGCCGACGGGCGACGGAACGTCCGATGACCCGCCGCGACCGCGGCGCTCGAGAGCGAATGGTGTACAGCGCGGTCCAGCTCGTTCGCGCCCGCGGCATGAACGCGACGGGGGTCCGCGACGTCGTGGACGACTCCGGTGCCCCACGTGGGTCCTTCCAGCACTACTTTCCAGGAGGCAAGGAGCAGCTGGTCGCCGAGGCAGTGCGATGGTCGGGGCAGTTCGCAGCAGAGCATGTCCGGGGCTACGCGAGGACAGCTCGACGGCCGACTCCCGCGGGTTTGTTCGCGCACATGGCCGCGCCGTGGAAGGACGAGTTCGACCGTCGCGGCTTCGACCGCGGCTGTCCCCTGATGGCGACGGCGGCGGAGGTGGTCGGCACCGACTCCGGGCTCAACGAGCAGGTCCGCCGGGCGGCTGACCAGTGGCTGGAAGCCGTGGAGGCCGAGCTCGTGGCCATGTCGGTGCACCGGTCACGTGCCCGCACACTCGCGACGCTGATGGTCGGCTCGCTTGAGGGTGCGATCATGCTGGCCCGCATCCGGCACGACACCGGCCCCCTTACCGCGATCGTGCGCGAGCTGCGTCCCCTCCTCACGGGAGGGCCGGGCCCGCGACGCTAGTGCGGTCCGCTGGCGTGCTGTCGGTGGAGAGGCTGCGGGCGGATACCTCGCGCTGAGGCGCTGCGGCGTTCGATGGCTCGGATCACCGCGATCATGTCCAGACCACCGTTGTCGAGGGCGACCGCCTCGTCGTACAGCTCCTCGCAGACGCCGAGCAGGGGAGAGGAGATCCCCGCGTCGCGAGCCGCCGCGGTGACGAACCGGGTGTTCTGCAGGACGTCCGCCGCGGCGGCCTGGGCGTCGAAGTCGGCGTCGGTGAGCTTCTGCAGCTTCACCTGCGACACGCTGCTGGCCATGGGCCCGGCGTCGAGCACGGCCCTGAGCAGGTGCCGGTCGAGGCCCTGCTCCCCGGCGAAGTGGAATGCCTCGCACAGACCGGTGACCATGGTGATGAGGTACAGGTTGACGGCCAGCTTCAGCAGGAGTGCGTTGGGAGGTTCACCGCACACGAACTGGTCGCGGCACATCGGCCGCAGCACGGGCCTCACGGCCTCGATACTGGAGTCGTCGCCGGCGAGCATGGCCACGAGCTGCCCATCCTCCGCCGGCTTGCGAGACCCCGAAACCGGCGCCTCGACGTACGCCCCACCGGCGGCCACGATCTCGCGCCCGAGCCGGGCCGAGTATGCCGGTGACGTCGTGCCCATGTGCACGATGACTCGCCCTTCGACGTTGCCGGTGAATGCGTCGCGTCCTCGGGCGAGGACGGTGTCGATCGCCTGGCTGTCAGCCAACATCATGATGGAGATCTCGGCCCGCCTCAGCACGTCAGCCGGACTCGACCCCACCTGAGCACCCAGCGAACGCAACGGGCTGCATCGCTGCGGAGTCCGGTTCCAGACAATCAGGGGTGTGCCGGCGCGCGCGAGGTTGGTAGCCATCGGCTGCCCCATCAGACCGAGACCCAGGAACCCCACGAGTGCGGAAGAGCCGGGTAGAGGATGCTGTGGCATGCCACCGTCATATCATGACGGTCGTCATAGTGGAAGCCAGAGGTGAACGTCCCTGGATGTTGTGTGTATACAATGGTTGTATGACTATAACCACCAGGTTTGCCGGTGCCTGAGCTCAGCGCCGGTCGCCGACGCGTGATCCTCGCGATCTGCTGCATGAGCATCCTGATCGTCGGGATGGACATCACGATCGTCAACGTGGCGCTGCCGTCAATTCGCGCCGACCTGCACGCCTCGGTCTCGGGACTGCAGTGGACCATTGACGCCTACACCGTCGTCTTGGCGAGTCTGCTCGTCCTGTCGGGGTCCACCGCGGACCGGATCGGTCGACGCCGGATCTTCCAGGTCGGCCTGGCGCTGTTCACGATCGGGTCGCTCCTGTGCAGCGCCGCACCCGGACTGGGCTGGCTGGTGGGCTTCCGGATGCTGCAGGCGGTCGGTGGCTCGATGCTCAACCCGGTAGCGATGTCGATCGTCACGAACGTGTTCACCGATCCCCGTGAGCGGGCCAGGGCGATCGGCGTCTTTGCCGGTGTGGTCGGCATCAGCCTCGGTGTCGGCCCGGTGCTCGGCGGGATCCTGGTCGAGTCCGTCGGGTGGCGCTCGATCTTCTGGATCAACGTCCCCATCGGTCTCGCCGCGATCGCGCTGGCAGCGATCTTCGTGCCGGAGTCCAAGGCCGAGCGCGCCCGCCGGATCGACCCGGTCGGGCAGGTCCTGGTCATCGCCGTGCTGCTTTCACTGACGTACGCGATCATCGAGGGGCCGAAGGCAGGACATCCCGCGGAGATCTGGGCGCTCGCCGCCTTCTGCCTTGCCTGCGTGGTCGCGCTGGTGCGCTACGAGCCCCGCCGCGAGGACCCGCTCATCGAGCTGACCTTCTTCCGCAGCATCCCCTTCACCGGTGCCACCCTCACGGCTGTGGCCGCCCTCGGGGCCTTCAGCGCCTTTCTCTTCCTGAACACCCTCTATCTGCAGGACGTTCGCGGCCTCAGTGCGCTGCAAGCCGGGCTGTTCCTGCTGCCGATGGCCACGATGACGGCGGTGTTCGCACCCATCTCGGGCCGGATGGTGGCCAACCGGGGCCCCCGCATCCCCTTGATGGTGGCCGGTACAGGCATGCTGCTCGGGGCACTTCCGCTGACCCAGCTCACCGACCACCTCGGCTACCCGTGGCTGCTCGCCTGTTACCTCGTCTTCGGGCTCGGCTTCGGGATGGTCAACGCTCCGATCACCAACGCTGCCGTGTCCGGAATGCCTCGCAGCCAGGCCGGTGTCGCCGCGGCGGTCGCGTCCACCAGCCGCCAGATCGGCGCGTCGCTCGGGGTCGCGGTAGTGGGCGCCATCGTCAGCGGCGGTGCCGGGGCCGCCATCAGGACAGAGTTCTCCTCCGCCAGTCACGCCGGCTGGTGGCTCGTGGTCGGGTGCAGCGCCACGATCTTCGTGCTCGCCGTCGCCACCACGGGGCGACGCGCCGTGGTCTCGGCGGGAAGAGTCGCCCGGATGCTCGACGTGCGGGCCGCGTCGTCGTCCCCCGGGGTGGCGGGCCCGAGGGGATGAGCGCCGAGTCGGATCCGGCCACCAACGCCTGGCGCTCGATGCGCAGGCTGGTGCTGGAGCTCCATGATCGCCGCGGTGCGGTGTCCGAGGCGACCGGGATGAGCTATCTGCGGGTCAAGGCCCTGAGCCGGCTGACATCGGGGCCGCTGACCCAGCGTCAGCTGAGCGACAGGCTGATGACGGACGCGCCGTACACGTCCGTGATCGTCGACGACCTCGAGCAGCGCGGTCTGGCTCGGCGTGAGGCGAACCCCGCAGATCGGCGTTCCAAGCTGGTACGGATCACAGCGGCCGGGCGGGCCGTGGCCCGCAAGGCCGAGAGCATCCAGTCGGCGCCCCCGGCCGCACTGGCTGCGTTGACCGGAGCCGACCTCGCGGCGCTCGAACAGACGCTGCGGATGTTGCTGGGGGAATAGGAGGGGTAGCCGGCAACGGCTGTGGCGCTGAGGGGATGAAATGCCGTAATGCGGGTATTACGGCTGTATCGGATAACTCGGATGGGAGTGACCATGGGGTGCAGAACGCTCGAACCGGGTAACAGCGGCTCGACCGCCTCCCGGTCGGCCGAGACAGAGGCCTGGGGCTGATTCGAGCCGGTAGCTGCGGCGCGCCCCGCTCGCGCTGCTTCCCGGCTACGCTGGGCTCACGTCTGTCGATGGGGGATGGTGAGTGCGTACGCGTACCGTGGTCGGCGTCCTCGTCGCGTCCGCCGTCGTCGTGGTGGCTGCCCAGCACTCCGTCGCCTTGTCGATGCGGCGACCCGTACCCGGTAGCGGCGAATCTTCACCCGCCGTCGGTACGCCACCGGCCGCCTCCACCGGTGCTGTGAAGGCCTCGCCGACCTGCGCGCAGCGGACCCTGTCGGGCATGAGCTTGTCGAAGCAGGTGGGTCAGCTGTTCGTCGCCGGCGTCAGCAGCACGTCTCCCACCCCTCACGAGCTGGCCGTCATCCGGCACCGGCATCTCGGCGGGGTGATCCTGACCGGGCACAACGACATCGGGGTAACGGCCACTCGGGCCGTCACCCGGGAGCTGCAGGCTCAGGCGACCGCCGCCACCACCAACGGTGTCAAGCTGTGGGTCAGCGCCGACCAGGAGGGTGGGTTCGTACAGTCCCTGAAGGGGCCTGGGTTCTCCACCATCCCGACTGCGCTCACCCAGGGCACCTGGACGCGGGCGACGTTGGAGTCGCGGGCGCAACGATGGGGGAGCCAGCTGATCGCGGCCGGCGTCAACCTCGACCTCGCGCCCGTGGCCGACACGGTCCCCCAGCGGCTGGGCACCGCGAACGCGCCAATCGGCTACTACGACCGCGAGTTCGGCCACCATCCGAAGGTGGTCGCGCGGCATGTGACGGCTCTTATCGACGGCCTCCGGTCGGCAGGGGTGCAAGCGACCGCCAAACACTTCCCTGGGCTGGGCCGGGTACGCCGCAACACCGACACGAGCGCCGGTGTCACCGACTCCACGACGACGCGCCACGACCCGTACCTGCTGCCGTTCCAGCGGGCGGTCGCCGATCAGGTGCCCGTCGTGATGGTCTCGTCAGCCACGTACACACGCATCGACCCCGGGCACCTGGCTGCGTTCTCGCCGGTCGTCATGGACATGCTTCGCCACGACCTCGGCTTCTCCGGCGTCGTCATCTCCGACTCCATGACCGCCGCCGCCGTCGAGAGTGTCCCGGCGGGAGCACGCGCCGTACGCTTCATCCGGGCCGGAGGAACGGTTGCCCTGTCCGTCGACACGGCGACGACCACGTCCATGGCGGCTGCTGTGCTCGCCCACGCTGAGAGCAATGCCCACTTCCGTGCCACCGTGCGGAGCGACGCGTTGATCGTTCTGAAGGAGAAGCACCGCATCGGCCTGCTCTCCTGCCGGTAGCCGAGGGCCTCACAGGCGCACGACGAGGTGCCCCTGTCGCCAGTCCGGCAGGGCACTGACGACGTCACCACCCGGTCCGACCAGTGCGGCCCAGCCGGGGAAGTCCTCGTCGTCGGTCGCGCCCGCCTGGGTCGACAGGGCCAGAACCTGACCGGCGCGGAGCAGTCGCGCCGCGTCGCGCACTACCTGGCCGCGCCACCACGAGAAGCCACGGCACCAGTCGTCGTCGGTGCTTCGTCGCGGGCCGTACAGCCCCGGCGCCGACGGAGCCAGCACCACGCTCGCGGGCTGGTCGTACGGCGGTGAGGTACCGATCTCCGCGCAGACCGCCATCGAGCAGGCCAGGCCCGCGACCTCGAAGACACCCGCGCCGGGACCCGCGCGAAAGTGTGCGGCCTCGCCCTCTCCCAGGTGTTCCTTGCGATGGACGGCGACGACGTGACCCCGCTCCGCCACCAGCTGGGTGATGTACGGGAGACCGCCGGACTCCGCGCGCTCGACCAGACCGAAGCAGACCGCTGGGCCGTCGTGCGTCGCCGCGACCAGCTCGGCCACGGCCGGCGACGAGAGTGGCACCTCGGCGCCGGCGCAGTAACCGGTCAGCGACATCTCCGGAAACAGCACCAGCTCAGAGCCCCCGTCCGCGCCGACGCTCAGCAGGTCATGGTGGCGGGCCAGGTTGCCGGCCAGGTCACCCTTCTGGCACGTCACGGACGTCAGCATCGCGAGCATCGTCGGACCATCGTCGCACGGTCGACCGGTTGGATCCTCGATGCCTTCGAGGGTCAGATGTCGGCGAAGAAGACGGCACCGGCGAAGGCGAGGTAGAGCCCGAGGAGCATGACACCCTCGAGCCAGTTGGTCTTGCCGTCGTCGAGGAGCTGCCGCGTCAGCAGGGTCCCGATGGTCAAAGCGGTGAGCTCCAGTGGGCTGAAGGCCAGCTCGATCTGGTGGCCCGTGAGTACTCCGAGCAGCACCAGGAGCGGCACCACGAGCATGGCGAGCTGCATGCTGGCACCGACGGCGATCTCACTCGCGATGTCGAGCTTGTCCTTTGCCGCCAGCGCGAGGGCACTGAACTGCTCGGCGGCGTTCCCCACCAACGGCAGGATCACGAAGCCGATGAACCCGCTGTGCAGGCCCAGGGAGGCGCCTGCCTCCTGGACGCTGCTTGCGACGAACTCGGCTGCCACGGCGACGAGCACTGTGGCGACCGCGAGGACGACGACAGCGCCTTTGACAGACCAGCTCGGCGCCTCGTCCTCAGGGGGATCGTCCGATGGGTGGTCAGCGTCGTCCGGTCGTGGCCGGCCCGAACGTTCCGTGCGGAACAGCCGGGTATTGGTACGGAGCATGAACAGCATCGACAAGGCGTACAGCGTGAAGAGGATCAAGGCGACGAGCCAGCTCATCTCGTCGAGTCGGCTGGTCGTGCTCTCCGGCCGGAACGAGAAGACGGTCGGCAGCAGCAGGATGCCCATCGACAAGAACAGCATCGTGGACTGGACCTGCGACGTCGCGGTGATCTCCACCTCGTCCTTGTTGTAGGCGGCGACGATCATGCTCACGCCGAGGAGAAGCAGCATGTTGCCGATGATCGATCCGGTGATGGACGCCTTCAGCACCGCGATCTCTCCGTTGAACACCAGCAGCGCCGCGATCATGAGCTCGGCCATGTTGCCGAACGTGGCGTTGAGCAGAGCACCCTTGCTGCCGCCCACCGTCTCGGCGAGGACCTCGGTGGAGCGACCGACGAGGCCCGCCAAGGGGATGACGGCGAGCGCGGCCAGCACGAACAGGACAGCCGCACTCGAGTCGAGCAGCTTGGCGGCAACGGCAGCCGGCAGGGCGACCACGAGCAGGTCGAGTCGACGCCAGGGACCGAGCTTGGAGCCCATCACACCTCCGCGGACGGATCGTCAGGCAGCGGAGTCATTCACCCGCGAGGTATCCAGTCGGTGTAGGCGATGTTCCCGTTCGGCTTCTGCGGGGCGTAGTCCACGTCGGCGCCATCGTGCAGCCGTTCAGTCACGGTCCAGGCTTTGACCGCGCCATAGTTGCCGTTGAGCACACAGGCTGCCGGGAGGCGGAGGCTGAGCGTGGCAGCGGCTCGGTCCCAGGCGCTTGTCAGGTTGCGGCAGCTCGCTTTGTGACCGACGAGGAAGGTCGTGTCCGGGCCAGTGCGACGATGCTTGCTGACCAACACCGCCATCACCCGGTGGTGGCGTGTCCTCAGTGCCACGATCACAACACCCCGTACGTCGCGGACGAACGACAGATGAACGACGACGGCGCTATCGCGATTGTGGAAGGCAACGCTGGTGATGTCGAGGCCCGGTCGTGGTCCAGCTGCGTCGCCCACGGGGTCGCCGACGAGGATGGAGCGGGCCTGCGCGGGCGCCGAGAGGGCGAGGAGCGCCGCTGTCAGGATGGCCGCCACGGTTGCTCCGAGAGTGCGCATGCAGGGCATGCTAGCGGCACCGCCGTGACTTCTGCTCCGTCGAGATTTCTCCGCGACGCGCCGCAGCACGTCCAGCAGGTGGACCCCGCTCCGGCGCTAGCGTCAGTCGACAGCCGAGGGGGGTGGGCTTTGCCACGACCGGTGAGCACGTCGCGTGCGTACCTCCCGGCTCTCGACGGCATCCGCGCCATCGCAGTCCTTGCGGTCCTCGGCTATCACTTCGGCGTTCCCTGGTTGGCCGGCGGCCTGCTGGGCGTAGGCGTCTTCTTCACCCTCAGCGGATGTCTCATCACGGGGATCCTGCTGTCCGCCTACGAGCGGACGGGGGGCCTCGAGCTCAGGCGTTTCTGGGTCCATCGGGCTCGGCGGCTGCTTCCTGGCCTCGTCTTGATGCTCGTCGTCGTCCTTGGCACGACCGCGCTGGCCCAGCGCGGCTCGCTCGACCAACGCTGGGACCAAAGCCTCGCGGCGATCTTCTACGTCAGCAACTGGACCACGATCGCCGGCAACGTCTCCTACTTCGACCACTTCGCGGGGCCGGGGCCGCTCGACCATCTGTGGTCACTCGCGGTCGAGGAGCAGTTCTATCTGCTCTGGCCGCTCGCGCTACTCCTGCTCCTACGCGTCCTCAAGCTCCCGGTACTCAAAGTGGCCCGATGGACCCTCGTGCTGGGTGCGGTCTCCTTCGTCCTGCTGGCGTTGCTCGCATCGCCGGGCTTCGACAACACGCGGGCGTACGAAGGGACCGACACCCGTGCCGGTGAGCTCCTCGTCGGCGCGGCGCTCGCCATGGTGTACGGCCCCCTTCGCCACCCGCTGCGGATCAAGCTGGCCACTCGGGTGATTGTCGACGTCGCGGCGGTCGCGGCCCTCATCGCCATGGTCTGCCTGATGATGAAGACCTCGGAGTACTCGCTCTTCTTGTACCGGGGCGGGCTGGTGCTGCTCTCGCTGGCGTCCGCTGTACTGATCGCGGCCGTCTCGTACCCGGCATCGCTGGTCGGCCGGGCGCTGGGTGTGGCGCCCCTTCGATGGGTCGGCGAGCGCTCGTATGGGCTGTACTTGTGGCATATGCCGATCGTGGCGGTCATCTCGCAGAGCACCCTCGTCGCTCACCCGGTGCCCACCGGGGTGCTGCTGTTCCTTTTCACGCTCTTGATGGCGGACCTGTCCTGGAGGCTCGTCGAGAACCCGATCCGCCAGCACGGACTGAAGGTGCTGGTGAGGCGGACGTCGCTTCGGCTGGCTCCGGGCCGGCGACCTGCGGTCCTCAGGCGGGTCACCGAAGCAGCCGCTGTCGGCGCCTTCGCGATCGCCTTGTTGTCGATCACCGCTGCAGTGTCGCCCGACGACACGGCATCCACGCTCCGGCCGCTGCCACCGACCCCTCATCACAGAGCGGCCGGCACGGCACATCACTCCCATGGCAGCGCCTCTGCGGTCGGACGGCTGAGAACGTCGTGCCGGAGCGTCGTGCACGTCGGCGACTCGACCTCACTGGGCCTCATCGACCCGAACTACCTGTCGGCCAAGGACCGGATCCCGGCGCAGTACCGGGACGTGGGCGTCCGGCACGTCGGCACCGACATCCTCGGAGCCCGGTCCATCGTCGAGAAGTACGAGGGTCAACCGAACGCCGACCAGGCGACGCGATCCAGGATGGTCAAGGGCTACCACGGGTGCTGGGTCTTCGCCATGGGTACGAACGAGGTCGCCAACCAGTACGTCGGCGGAGTCGTCCCCCTGGACCAGCGCATCGACCGCCTCATGCATGACGTCCACGGGCTCCCCACCATGTGGCTGACCGTGAAGTCGCGGCTGTCGTCGGGCCCGTGGGGCGACGACCAGATGCGCCTCTGGAACGCCGCGTTGCTGCGCGCCTGTTCGCGCTACCCCAACATGCGCGTGTACGACTGGCGCTCCCAGGTGCAGGACAGCTGGTTCATCTCCGACGGCATCCACTACACCTCGGCCGGATACCAGCAGCGGGCACGACGGACCGCGGAGGCGCTGGCTCTTGCGTTCCCCGCGCACGGGCAGTCCCCGCACAGCTGCTTCGTGCGGCCCTAGCCGCAGCGCGTCCTCCACCCCTTCGACCATGCCGTGCGAGCCGCGGCATGGCTGGATAGGTTTGCCGGATGCGCTTCGGATTGTTCATTCCACAGGGCTGGCGGCTCGACCTGGTAGGGATCGAGCCCGCCAAACACTGGGCGACCATGCTCGAGATCGCTCAGCTGGCCGAGCAGAGCACCTACGAGTCGATCTGGGTCTATGACCACTTCCACACCGTGCCGGTGCCGACGGACGAGGTGACGTACGAGGCGTGGAGCCTGATGGCCGCGTTCGCCGCCGCGACCGAGCGGGTGCGGTTGGGCCAGATGTGCACGTGCATGAGCTACCGCAACCCCGCGTACCTGGCGAAAGTGGCCGCGACGATCGACGTCATTTCGGGCGGTCGCGTCGAGATGGGCATCGGCGGTGGCTGGTACGAGCACGAGTGGCGTGCCTACGGCTACGGGTTCCCCTCGGCGGGTGAGCGACTGGGCCGCCTCGACGAGGGCGTGCAGATCATGCGGCAGCTGTGGAGCACGGGGACCGCGACGCTCGACGGACGGCACTACCAGGTCGATGGCGCGATCAGCCGCCCGCTGCCCCTGCAGGAGGGCGGGCTACCGCTCTGGATCGCCGGTGGCGGTGAGCGCAAGACGCTCCGCACCGCCGCGGAGTACGCGCAGTACACGAACTTCGCCAACACACCGGAGCAGTTCACGCGCAAGTCCGAGATCCTGGCCGGGCACTGCCGCGACGTCGGCACCGACTTCGACGCGATCGTGCGGTCCGCCAACTTCAACGTCATCGTCGGCGAGACCGCCGCCGAGGCCCAGGAGCGGCTGCAACGGATCCTCGCTCGGTTCCGGCCGTTCCTCGACGCGACGGAGCTGGGTGACCTCGAGCGGCAGCTGGGGAACGAGCCGCTGGTCGGGACACCGGAGCACATCGTCGAGAAGCTCAACGAGATGCAGCGGTTGGGCATGACGTACGCCATCACCTACTTCCCCGAGGCCGCGTACGACCGGTCGGGCATCGACCTGTTCACCAGCAAGGTGATGCCGGCGGTGGACGCGTAGCGACTCCGGCAAGGTCGCGCGAGATCCGTGGCGCCCACCGCGACGACGGGTCGGGGCCCCGGACAACACCATGGTGGACCCGCCGTTCGTCGTCGAGACCTGAAGCCGGGGGCACGTCCGCGGAGCGAGGTGTCGCCTGAGGTCGTTGTCGGCCCCTCGGAGCCGGCCTGCGGCAACCCGGACACCGATGAGCAGCCACCCTCGAGCGGACGCCGTGACCCCGCTCGGAGCCGTGGTGCTGCCGCCGCTATGTGGCGGGGGTGCGCTCGAGCATTTCCCGGAGCTCGCTGGCCCGGACCGGCTTGGAGAGGTAGCTCTCCATGCCCGCGGCGCAGCAGGCCTCCTTGTCTCCGTCGAGGGTGCTCGCCGTCAGGGCGACGATGAAGGGCTGGCGCGCGGCAGGGATCTCCGCCCGGATGTGCCGGGTGGCCTCGAGCCCGTCCATGAGCGGCATCTGGATGTCCATGAGCACGACGTCGTATCTGGTGCGGGCCACGGCGGTAACCGCTGCGCGCCCGTCGCTGACGACATCGACGCGATGACCGAGCTTGCGGAGCATCAGCTCTCCGACGCGTTGGTTCACCAGGTTGTCCTCCACAAGCAGGACCTGCATGGATGCCGTGACGCGCGGCGCGCCGACGACGCGGTCGACAATGGTGTCCGCACGTGTCGGCTCCCCACCCAGGACGACAGCGAGCATGTTCGCCAGCTGGCCGTTGCACACCGGTTTGGTCACGAAGCCCGCGAACCGGTGGTCCTCAGTCGGCGGACGCCAGCCGAGGGTCGTCAGCAACACGACCGGCGAGCCGGAGCTCGGCCCGCCACGCGCGCGAAGAAGGTCGCCGAGCTCGACCCCGTCCTCCTCGCGGTCACTCAGGTTGACTACGGCCACGGCATAGGCCAGGCCCTGGTCCACCAGGCGCAGCGCCTGCTCGCGGCTGGGTGCGCTCATGCAGGTCATCCCCATCCGGGTGAGCTGGCGGGCGAGAATGCGCCGGCTTGTGGAGTGGTCGTCCACCAGCAGGACCGAGCGCTGTACCAAGTGCGGATCGGGTGTCGAGGCGCAAGCGGGGCCAGTCTCGTCGTCGACTGTCTTGAGTGACAGCGTGACCGTGAACGTCGTACCGACCTCCGGCGTGCTCCTGACCTCGATGCCGCCATGCATGGCCTCGGCCAACCGCTGACTGATGGCCAGCCCGAGACCCGTACCCCCGTACACGCGGGTGGTCGACGCGTCGACCTGGCTGAAGGACTTGAACAGCCGACGCACAGCGTCCTTCGGAATGCCGATGCCGGTGTCGGTGACTGTCAGCGTCACCAGGACACCTCCGTCCTGGAGACGGCAACCGCCTTCGACAAGGACGTGTCCGCGTGGGGTGAACTTCACAGCGTTCGAAAGCAGGTTGGTCAGGATCTGGCGGAGACGGACGACATCGCCGCTGACGCCCGGTCCGCAGCTGTCGTCGACGTCGGACAGGAGAACGAGACCCTTGGCGTGAGCTGCTCCCGCGACCAGACCCAGGCACGCCTCCACCTCGTCCCGGAGGGAGAACGGTGCGACTTCGAGCTGGAGCTCACCGGAGTCGATCTTCGAGAAGTCGAGGATGTCGTTGATGACCGCGATGAGCGCGTCCCCGCTGGACCGCACCGTCTCGACGAACTCCTGCTGCTGGGAGTCGAGATCCGTCTGCTCGAGCAGGTCGGTCATGCCGATCACCGCGTTCATGGGCGTACGGATCTCATGGCTCATGGTCGCGAGGAACGCCGACTTCGCCGCCGTCGCCGCCACGGCGGCATCGCGGGCTTCGGCGATCGCGTCGTAAGCGGACAGGGCCGCGTCCCTGGCCTCAGCCGTGGCCTCCGCCGCCTGCCGACGCTCGGTCACGTCCAGGGCTACGCTGCAGACGGCATACATGGCACCGTCTGCGTCCACAAGGGGGAACTTCACCACGTCGTAGTGGCGCGTCGCGGGGCCAACCTCGTACGCGGCTTCGAACCGGTGCGGTGCGTCGTTCGCGTGCACGTCGTGGACCTGCCATACCGGTGCCAAGTCAGGGTCGACGACCGTATCGGTCACACCCAGGAGCTCCGCCTCGGTCATGCCGATCGCTTCCTCGAGAGCCGGGTTCACTATCAGGTAGCGACCCTCGAGGTCCTTGACGTAGATCAGCGCATGGCTGCTCCGGACGATCAGGGAAAGCATGGCCGCGTGGGCGTCGCGTTCTCCGGTAGCCACCAGCTCGCCGGCTTTCGCTTGTCCCGTCTGTACCAGTGCATCTCTCACGGCGAACGTGAGCGCGGTGAAGTCCTGGCCGAGGGACACCATCTCCGACGGGCCCGATGCCGCGAGCCTCGCGGGTACCTCGCCAGGTGTCGCCCCGCGCACGGCAACGCTCAGCCGCCGCAGCGGCCTCGCGATCTTGACGTACAACAGCTGCAGGGCCAAGAGCAGGACCACCATGCCGCCGGCAAGGTATGCGATCAGCCAGTTGCTGAGCCCTCGTGCCTCGGCCACGGCGTCGGATCGCAACGTCCATGCCTGTATGGACAAACCCAACGACGCGACCGGGACGGCCGTCTCGACGCGGGTGTCGCTGTTCGGGGTGACGGTGGACGCGCTGAGGCCCGGACCGAGGGAGACATGCGAGTCGATGGGCCCGCTGAGGCGCTTCGACAAGCCGGCGTCGACACCGCGCAGGTCGAGGAAGGTCACGGCCACACCGAGTCCGTGGATCGGTGCAGCCACCACCAGAACCCGCCGGCCCGTGGCGGCGTCCAGCACGGGACCGGCGACGGTGGGCTCTGGGCCTGTCCGCCGGAGCCACCGGGCACCGGCGTAGACCGCAGAGGTCGGTAGGTGACGAGAGGAACAGCGGACACTGCCCTGGTCGCTGACGATGTCGATATGCCCCGCGACGAACGGCCCCGCACCGCCGAAGGCGAGCGTGCATCCCGGTGTGATCGTGGGACCGAAGAGCTGTCGCAGTGCCGGGTTGGCCGCGACGTCCGACATCGCTTTCCTGGTCAGCGCTATCGCGTCGTTGACCTCGTGCGCACCCAGCGTCGCGCGGAACGCCAGAGCCTGTTCGGCGCGGTTCTCAGCGGCGGACACACTTTGGTGCCGCTGGTAGGCGGCGGCGCCGCCGGCGATGACGCCGAAGAGCACGAGCAGCCCGACGAGGTGCAGCCGCAGGGACGGATGCCAGGGGCCGCTCAGCCTCGGCATGGCTCGAGCCGGGTCGCTTCGGCACGGGCTTCTCGACAGGCGGGCGGTATCGGGTACGCGGCGGTTCGGGTCATGAGAGGTCCCCTCGTCAGCGCCAATCGTCCCACCCGATAGCACTGTGAGTTACTGAAACGTTACTGAAACATCACTTTCAGTCACTAGTTCGGCGGAGCTGGTCCTGTCGGTCTCGTCTCAGCCAGATACCACGACGGCCTGCGCTGACGGCTGGAACGAGAGGCTCACCGGCCGGCGGCGTAGCCTTGCGCGCCGCGGGGGTTCGCGGCAGCCCGCAGGGTGCTGCCGTCCTTTGCGACGACGCTGAGGCGGCCCAGCTCCCACGGGCCGAACTGTGCGACGTCGTGGCCGCGCCGCACCAGCTCGCGCACCACCTCGGCGGGGAGCCTGTCCTCGACGCAGATCTGACCGGGATGAGCGTCGCGGGGGTAGAACGACGAGGGGAAGTGTGTGGTGTGGAACATCGGCGCGTCGATGGCAGCCTGCAGGTTGAGTCCGCCGGACCGATCCGCCCGGACGACGTCGGCGAAGAACGCCGCCTGCCACTGGTCCTGCTGGTCACCGCCAGGGGTCCCGAACGCCAGCCACGGGTCTGCGTCACGGAGCGCGATGGTCGGGGTCAAGGTCGTCCGAGGACGTACCCGCGGGCGCAGCGAGTTGGGCAGGCCCGGCTGGAGGTAGAACATCTGCGCCCGAGTCCCGAGCGGGAAGCCGAGCTCCGGTATGACGGGGGAGCTCTGTAGCCAGCCCCCGCTGGGCGTCACCGACACCAGGTTCCCCCAACGGTCGACCACGTCCACATGACAGGTGTCGCCCGGCTCGTCACCCAGACGCGCCACCGTGGGCTCCCCGATCGCGGCGTACGCCAGGTCGTCAGGGGACGGTTCAGGGAGCGTAGCGAGGACAGGATGACGACCGTCGGGCGAGCCGGGTCGCAGCTCGAGACTGGCCCGTCCGGCGATCAGTCCCGCGCGGGCCGCGGCATAGGACTCCGAGAGGAGCTCGGTAAGGGGGACGTCGGTGGCGGCCGGGTCCCCGTACCACGCCTCCCGATCGGCGAAGGCCAGCTTGGCGGCCTCCACGACCAGGTGGACCCACTCGGCCGAGCGGACGTCCGCCTCGAGGAGGCCGGCCGCGTCGAACATCATCAGCTGCTGCCCGAGCACGGGCCCCTGTCCCCAAGGTGGCGTCTTGAGGACCTGGTAGCGGTCCGCGAAGCCGACCACCGTCGGCGGCTCGATCGTGGGCTCCCAACCGGCCAGGTCCTGTCCGGTCAGCAGCCCGGCGTGAGCTCGACCCGTGGTGTCGCGCCAGGCCGTCCGCGAGAACCGATCTATCGCCTCGGCGACGAAGCCGGAGTAGAACGCCCGACGCCCGGAGGCGATTCGCTGCTCTCGCGAGACGCCTGTGCACTCACTCAGGAGGCGGCGATAGGTACGCGCAGCGGCTCTCATCGTCCAGAAGGAGCCGGCCCGCGGCGCGGCCCCGTCGTCGAGCCACGCCTCCGCGGAGGGATGCCAGTCGTCGGTGAACAGGCCCGCGACGGCCTCGATCGCCGCGCTCGTCCCGGGCAGCACGGGGAAGCCGTTCTCGGCGTACTCGAGCGCGTACGAGAGCACGTCGCCCAGCTCCCAGGTTCCCCACCGCTCCAGCAGAAGGGTCCAGGCACCGAACGCCCCGGGAACCGTGGCAGCCAACGGTCCGCTGCCCGGCACCAGGTCGAGGCCCAGCGACTGGAAGTAGGGAATCGACGCCGCGGCCGGGGACACGCCCTGCCCACACACCACGCTGGGTCCGCGGTCGTCGGCGCTCCAGAGCACCGCCGACAGGTCCCCGCCGGGTCCACTGAGATGGGGCTCCACGATCTGCATGACGAAGCCCGCCGCGACGGCCGCATCGAAGGCGTTGCCGCCGCGCTCCAGCACGCTCATCCCGGAGGCGCTCGCGAGCCAGTGCGTTGTGGCCACCATGCCGAAGCTTCCGGTCAGCTCCGGTCGGGTCAGCACCATGTCGCGGCTCCATGCAACGCGGCGGGGGTGACCGGATCCATGACGTCGCCAGTATCGCACCGCCGCTGCCTGGCCATTACCGCGTTCCGCCCAGGAGGGCCATGGTGGCGTTCTAGGATGGCTTCTCGCTCCGATCAGCGAGGGTTCGACCTCGCCGCCGCCTTCCAGGAGCCCCTTGCGATGATTCCCGACCGACGAGCCCGTGACGTCCCACCGGCACCGAGCGTCAACCTGGGGATCTACTTCGACGACGAGCTGGATCAGTGGGCCAACCAGGAAGGAGCGGCGGTGTGCCAGCAGCACGCGCGCGCCCTGCCCTGCCCGTACCACCGGCGGCTCGCCGACGGTCCGGAACCCACCGGAGAGGTACCGGACGGCCAGCGTCTCCCCGGCGACTAAAGTAGTGGGGTACGTCTGACCCGGGCAGCCCAGCCACGACCCGTGAGGCATCCTCTTTTGACGACCACCTCGGCACGCACCAGCTCCACCGACGACACGGCGGTTGTCAAGGAGAAAGCGGAGCAGTCGGGGGAGTACTCGCACGCGCAGATCCTGACGATCCTGTCCGGGCTGCTCCTGGGCATGTTCCTGGCTGCGCTCGACCAGTCCATCGTCGGTACCGCCATCCGCACGATCGCCGACGACCTGAACGGGCTGTCCGTGCAGGCGTGGGTGACCACCGCGTACCTGATCACGTCGACGATCACCACACCGATCTACGGGAAGCTGGGCGACCTGTACGGGCGCAAGAAGCTGTTCCTGTTCGCCATCACCGTCTTCATCTGCGGGTCCGCGGCCTGCTCGTTCGCCACCTCGATGGTCATGCTGGCGGGCCTGCGCGCGCTGCAGGGGCTGGGTGCCGGCGGTCTGTTCACCCTCGTCCTCGCCATCATCGGCGACATCGTCTCGCCGCGTGAGCGGGCGAAGTACACCGGCTACTTCATGGCCGTCTTCGCCACTTCGAGCGTGCTCGGGCCGGTGGCCGGAGGGCTCTTCGCCGGGCAGTCGTCGATCCTCGGCGTCGCCGGCTGGCGCTGGGTGTTCCTGGTCAACGTGCCGATCGGGATTGCGGCGTTGTTCGTGGTCACGAAGAACTTGCACCTGCACCACCAGCGACGCGAGGCACGGATCGACTGGTGGGGCGCGGTGTCGCTGGTGGTCGCGCTCGTGCCGCTGCTCACCGTCGCCGAGCAGGGTCGCGAGTGGGGCTGGGCGTCCGGCCGGGCGATCACCTGCTACGCGGTCGGCGCGTTCGGGCTGCTCGCGCTGTGGCTGGTCGAGCGCGCCATGGGCGACGACGCCCTCATCCCGCTGCGGATCTTCCGGCTGCGTGCGGCCGCGGTCGTCATCGGCGCCAGTGTCGTGGTGGGCGCCGGGATGTTCGGGGCGATCACCGTTCTGCCGCAGTACATGCAGATCGTCCACGGTGCGTCGCCCACGGAAGCCGGCCTGATGATGTTGCCGATGGTGGTCGGGATGATGACGGCCGGGATCGTCGTCGGCCAGATCACGGCCCGTACGGGGGCGATCCGCATCTTCCCGATCTTCGGCTCGGCACTCGCGGCGGTCGCGATGCTGGCCCTGTCCCGCGTCAGCGCCGACACGAGCCTCCTGTGGGTGATGACCGGGATGCTGTTCCTCGGTCTGGGCATCGGCCAGTGCATGCAGCCGCTCACGATCATCGTGCAGAACGCCGTGCCTCCCAGCGAGATCGGTGTCGCGACCAGCTCGGCTACGTTCTTCCGTCAGGTCGGCGGCACGCTGGGTGTCGCGATCTTCCTCTCGCTCCTGTTCAGCACCCTCGGCGGCAACATCGCCTCGGCTTTCAAGGCCGCGGCCCCGGGTATCCAGAAGGCGGCCTCGTCCGGTCAGATCGCGCATACGCAGCTCAACGAGCAGGTGCTCTCCGGGTTGCGCAGCCACGGGCAGGGCGGCGGAGTCTTCGCGTCAGTGCAGAACGACTCCTCCATCATCGGGAGGATGAGCTCCGTGCTCGGGCACCCGTTCAAGGTGGGCTTCGCCGACTCCATGAGCCTGGTCCTGCTGTGCGGTGGCTGCTTCATGCTGGTTGCCTTCGCCGTACTGCTGCTGATGCCGGACGTCGAGCTGCGCGCCACCTCGGCCAGCGCCGCCGTCCGAGCTGAGCATGACGCAGGGCGGACGGGACCGTCGGTGCCCCCGTTGGACACCGAGGAGACTCACGGTGGCGGTACCCACCGGGCCCAGGTTGCCGTGGTCGTCGGCGACGCGCCGGTCGTGGCGGTTACCGGCAAGCACGTGGGCCTGACCCGCCCCGAGGAGGGCTGACCCGCGGGCGCTTCGCCAGTGCGCTCGAGGTGCACGTGCGCTCCGACGATCACCGCTGTCACCGCAGCCGGTACTGGATCATCTGAAAGGACCTAGCCCGGGACCGGCCAGTGGGATGCTGCTCATGTCGACGAGCGTGAGACGGGAAAGACGCGTCCTCCGATCGTGAAGGAAATCGCCGGCGGTACCCGGCGGTTCCCGGCGGTTCCCGGCGGTACAAGGTCTCCCATCGCCAGCGCCACTACGAAACCGTGTCGCCCGCTGAGCACATCGGCGGCTGGCAGGTGGGACATCGGGCTCGCTTCCGAGCAATCCATTCCGTCTGCACGAATGGCCAGGTGGACATTCAGCCCTGTCTGGTCTCAAAGGAGAAACCGCATGCGACTACGACTCTGCCTAGTGCTGGTGACGACCCTCATGCTGCTGGGTGGCGGTCTGTCGTTCGCCGCCGAATCCGTCAAGTCCGACAGACGAGGCGATGCTGCCGCAGCCGTCGATATCACGCGCGGCACGTACGTCAACGCGCCGACACATGTCTCTGCCCGCATCCGCGTTCCCGGGCTGCTGCGCCACGGCCGCGCGACGCTGGTCATTGCCCTGCCGGCGATGGATAACGGCTACCTGGCCGTTGTCGAGGGGCGCCCGGACGGCTCACTGGACAAGCGCTTCCGCCGGTTCAGCGACGTCGGTACCTCGAGTGCTCCTTGCCACGTTCGCGGTCGTTGGGATGCCGCTCGCGGGATCGTCACGCTGACTGTCCCGCAGGCGTGCGTGAAGAGCCTGGGAGGCGGCTCCTTGTACCTGCAAGCCACGACGGGTCTGAGTGGTCATCACGACTATGCGCCCAGCGTAAGTCGCCTAGCCCGAGGTTGATGCCTGCGGCAAAGGACACCGGCGAAGTCCCGAGTCGGCGGACGATGAGAAACGCGGAGTCGAAAACGCCGACAGGGCCTCGGGCGCGCGGCGTACTTGAGACCATCGATACATGTCCGAGGACAGTCGCGAACCGGTCGGCCGAGACGCGAGGCCCGCGCTGCGCCACTCGTACTGCTCGTGGTGTCACCCGGACCCGAGCGATGTCGTCACGCTCTGCCGGAACCGGGCTCACGGAGCCGACCCCGATGGACCACCCGGCGTCACCGACCCCGACTGCATCGTCTGCCTCGACCTGTTGACGCAGGCACACCGCTGCCTGGGCGTGGGCTGACCACTCGGCACCTTCGGGTTCTCCTACGCAGCGTGATCATTTGCTAACTGGCTGTCACTTCACCGCGTACCGTGGCCCTCATGTCACGTCCACGGGTAACGCCCGTCCGCCGTCGCCTCGGACCGACAGCACACGCGATGGTCTCGCTCGGAGCCGTGTCGGCAGCGTTGATGTTGTCGGCGAGCTCGGCGGAGCCCGCCCAGGCGTCAGCTCCGCCGACGACCAAGCTCGCCTTCCGGGCAGCATCGTGGTGGAACACTCCGATCGGCTCGGCCGGCGTCGACCCTCACAGCCGGGCGTACATCAAGGACTCGCAGAGGCGAGCGCACACCCAGCCCTACCTCAAGCTGGTCCTGGGCCGCTGGGGAAGCCCCACGTACACGGCCCGGGCGTCCGACCGTCGCTACCGGATCCGCCCGACGGCGTACGGTCCGACGGTCACCGTCCACATCCCCGCGCACGCGAACCCGCGCGCCACGACGGACGCTCAGATGACAGTGCTCGACCCCTCCAGCAACCAGAGCGTCGGCCTGTGGCGCGCGGCGTACCACGCCAAGACCCATCGCTGGACCGCGGCCGGCACCGACCGGTACTACCTCAGCTCCACCGGCATCCAGCACTCGCTTCCGGGGGGCTCTCACGGCAACGACGGGCACCGCGGGATTCCATCCACGTACCGGGCCGTGCACAAGAAGGACGTCATGTCCGGCGCGATCCACCACCGCCTCGAGCTGTTCTGGTGGGCGACCGCCGGGCACACGCCCGGGGGACGCCAGGCCTACTTCCCGATGAGCGGTTCGGAGCACCACAAGGGAGGTGTCGTACCAGAAGGCATCGTGCTCCGCATCAAGCCGTCCGTGAACCTGAGGGCGAAGCACCTGTCACCGGCCGCACTGGTGATCGCGAGGGCGCTCAAGCGGTACGGCGGCATCATCGGCGACAACTCCGGCTCGGGCAACAACCTGAAGCTGCAGTCGAACGCGAACTGGAGCCACAGCCTGCGGAAGAACTCGCTCGAGTCGATCGGTTGGCGCGACTACGAGTTCGTCAGAGGCGGCGCCCGGCGGTAGCGGGATCCCGGCGCCGCGGGAGCTCGGCCGGGCACCCGCTCTACGAACCGACTACGTCATGGCCCAGCCCGAGGGCGGCTGTTAGTCTGCCTGCTGCCGGTTCTTCTGCCTTTGGAAGCCCTAGTGGGGGCCGGCGCCGAGGCCGGTCCGGAGGCGGGCTGCATGAGCAAACCGACGATACTGACCGTCGACGACGACCCCATGGTCTCTGCGGCCGTCGCACGCGACCTCCGCAACCGGTACGGGTCCGGCTACCGCATCGTCCGGGCGTCGTCGGGGCAGCAGGGACTGACCGTCCTGGCGCGGCTCGCCTTGCGCAACCAGCCCGTGGCGTTGATCGTGTCGGACCAGCGGATGCCGCAGATGACCGGGATCGAGATGCTCGAGCAGGCGCGCACGCATGCGCCGACTGCGAAGCTCCTGCTCCTCACCGCCTACGCCGATACCGACGTCGCCATCAAGGCGATCAACGACATCGAGCTCGACTACTACCTGCTCAAGCCCTGGGACCCTCCCGAGGAGCGGCTGTACCCCGTCGTCGACGACCTGCTCGACGACTGGAAGCAAGCGAACCCCGACCACGCGTCGGACGTCGGCGTGGTCGGGCACCGGTGGTCCGACCGCGCTCACGACATCAAGACGTTCCTCGCTCGCAACCACGTGCCCTACCGGTGGTACGACATCGAGCGTGACACCGAGGCGCAGCGGCTGTCCGACCTGGCGCAGGCCACCGGGGACGACCTGCCGTTGGTACTCGTCCCCGACCACGACGTGCTCCGGCGTCCGTCCACCGTCGAGCTGGCCGGCGCGCTGGGACTGCGGACGCGCGCCGAGCAGCCCCTGTACGACCTGTGCATCGTCGGGGGAGGTCCTGCCGGACTGGCCGCCGCCGTCTACGGCGCCTCCGAAGGTCTGACGACCGTCATCGTGGAGCGGGAGGCGCCGGGTGGGCAGGCCGGCCAGAGTGCAGCCATCGAGAACTACCTCGGCTTCCCCCGGGGCCTCACCGGTTCGGACCTGACGCACCGCGCCGTCGCGCAGGTGAGCCGCTTCGGCGCCGAGATGGTGCTCGCGCGTGGCGTGGTCGCACTGGAGACACGAGGGCCTGTGCATGCCGTGATCTTCGACGACGGGTCCGGTGAGATCGAGGCGCGGGCGCTCATCGTCGCCACCGGCGTCTCGTACCGACGGTTGGAAGCGGCCGGGCTCGACGAGCTGACCGGTCGAGGCGTCTACTACGGGGCAACCGCCAGCGAGGCGAGCTTGTGCGAGGGCGACGACGTGTACGTCGTGGGCGCCGCCAACTCCGCGGGGCAGGCAGCCCTCAACCTGGCGCGGTTCGCGAAGCGCGTGGTGCTGGTCGTGCGCGCGTCCACCCTCGAAGACACGATGTCGCGGTACCTCGTCGACAGGATCCTCGCCGCGGCCAACGTCGAGGTCAGGTACCGCAGCGAGGTCGTGGCGTGTACGGGCGACGGTCACCTCGAGACGCTCACGCTTGCCGACCGGGAGAGCAGTGCCACGGAGGAGGTGTCCGCGAGCTGGCTGTTCGTCTTCATCGGCGCGTCACCTCACACCGAGTGGCTCGGTCAGGACATCGCCCGCGACGAGAAGGGGTTCGTGGTGACCGGGCAGGATCTGCTGGCCGCGACCTCGCCGCGGCGCTGGCCGCTGGACCGGGCACCGTACGCGCTGGAGACCAGCGTCCCCGGAGTCTTCGCGGCCGGAGATGTAAGGCTCGACTCGATGAAGCGGGTCGCGTCCGCCGTCGGTGAGGGCGCGATGGCGGTCTACCTCGTGCACCGCTACCTGGCCACCGTCTGATCGGAGGGGCCGCTGATGGAGGGCCGCGATCTTCGCCCGCTCGCGCTGTTCGAGGGGCTCAGTGACGACCAGGTCGACGACCTGGCCGCGTTCCGGGGACGAGGTCCGCATCGAGCCGGGTGTCGAGCTGTTCCACGAGGGCGAGCACGCGGACTTCTGGTGGCTGCTGGTCGACGGCGCCATCGACCTGCGTCGGCGTCTCGGCCGGGAGGAGACCGTCGTCGGGCGGATGGACGTACCTGGGCGCTGGGCCGGTGGCTTCCGCGCCTGGGACGAGCACGGGGTCTATCTCGCCACCGGACGGGGCGTCACCTCCGGTCGGGTGCTGCGAGTGCCGGCGGAGGTGCTCGCTCGACGGGCCGACTCCTGGTTCCCGTTCGGGGTGCACCTCATCAAGGGCCTCTACGCGACCGCACGGACCATCGAGTCGACGGCGAGGCAGCGCGACTCGCTCGTCACCCTCGGCACGTTGTCAGCGGGTCTCGCACACGAGATCAACAACCCGGCCGCCGCCGCCTCGCGTGCCGTCGACTCCCTCGAAGGGGCATGCGAGACACTCCTCGCGTCGCTGCGCCGGCTCGCAGACGGCGACATCTCGGCTGGGCAGTTCACGTTGCTCGACGCGCTGCGATGTGAACTCGAGACCCAGCAGGCGCAGACGGACCCCTTGGTGGCCGCGGACCTCGAAGAGGAGCTGTCCACCTGGCTGGCCGAGCACGGGGTCGAGCGCGACTGGACGATCGCTCCGCCGCTGGCGTCCGCCGGAGCCGACGTCGCCTGGTGTGAACGAGTGGCCGAGGTGCTTCCCGGTGACGCGCTGCAACCGGGCCTCGAGTGGGTCGCGAGCACCCTGTCGGTCGGCACGCTCCTCGCCGAGGTGCGGGAGTCGACCCACCGCATCTCCGACCTGGTCGCGGCTGTCAGGTCGTACTCGCAGATGGACCGGGGATCCGTGCAGCTGATGGACGTGACCGACGGACTGGAGAGCACGCTCGTGATGCTGGGCCACAAGCTGCGCGACCGGGTCGAGGTGGTGCGGAGCTACGGCGCGGACGTCCCGCGCATCCAGGCCTACGCCGGCGAGCTCAACCAGGTCTGGACCAACCTCATCGACAACGCCGTCGACGCGATGGATGGTGCCGGCCGACTCGAGATCAGCACTCGCTCCGATGGGGACCACGTCGTGGTGGAGATCACCGACAGCGGCGCCGGCATGCCGCCCGATGTGGCGGCCCGGGCGTTCGAGGCGTTCTACACCACGAAGGACGTCGGTCGCGGCACCGGGCTGGGTCTCGACATCGCACGCCGGATCGTCGTCGAGCGGCACAACGGCACCATCGACATCGACTCGATGCCGGGGAGGACGGTGCTCCGCGTCAGCCTTCCGGCCCCCGCGGCAGCAGGGACGTGACGAATTCCTGCGGCGTACCCCGCAGGCTCAGAAACCGTGCCTCTCGAGCCAGGCCAGGCTCGCGTCGGCCACCTCGGCCCACCCGTGGTCGATGGTCAGCGAGTGCCCTCGGTCTGCGAACTCCTGCAGATCGGTGACTGCGGTGGAGCCGCGGTACTGCTTGAGGGTGGCCTTGGTGATGGACTCCGGGACCGTGTGGTCCTTTCCACCCATGATTAGCAACAGCGGGCCCCGCTGGTCGTTCTTCGTGTCGACCGCGGCGGGGGAGTGGAGGGAGAAGTTCGAGACGGCGGCCTCGAAGAGCGGCTTTCCTGGGGAGGGAACCGCCCACTGGGCGTGCAAGGCGTTGGACTCGTCCTCCGGCAGTGCGTTGCCGAAGCTGTACCGGAACTGGTCCGGGGTCAAGGCGACCGCGCGATGCCTGTTGGCAGGGTTCTTGAACACGGGCAGCGTGGCGTGCAGCGCCGACAGGGGCAGCGGGAGCACTCCCTTGATCTGGGCGGCGTCGATGGCGACGGCTGCGGCAACCGCGTCCATGCCGAGCAGCTTCTGCGCGATCATGCCGCCGAACGAGTGACCGACGATGATCGGCTTGGCAGGCAGGGCGCGGATGACGGTCAGGTAGTGCTCCACGACGTCGTCGATGCCCTTGTCGGCAACGGCCTCGGGGTGCTGACGCGTCTCCTCGACCGTGCTCGCGACGCCGGGCCAACCCGGTGCGGTCGCCGTGTACCCGGCGGCCTCGAAGCGGTCCACCCACGACTGCCAGGCGGTGGGATGGATCCAGAGACCGTGGATGAAGACCACGGGATTCGGTTTGGTCGGCATCAGGCCGCCTTTCGAGGTCGAGGTGTTGCTCACTGCTCAACGACGCCGGCGTGAGGTCGCTGAGCAGCTGGCACGGTCCTGACTCCGGGGTTCACGATAGAGCGCCGCCGTGCGCCGGTACGCCCCAGGTCCGCCGACCGGGCGCAAATGCCGCGTCGACCGGGCGCAAATGTCGCGCCGAGTGGGCGCGAATGTCGCCTCGAAGGGGCGCTAATGCTCCGAGTCCGGCGGTAGACCCGTCGGCCCACTCCGCTGCGCGCATCTCTGCCCGCTCGACCCGGCCTCTCCGCCCGCTCGAGCGAGCATTTCTGCCCGCTCGAGCCGACATATCCGCCCGGTCGAGCGAGCATTTGCGCCTGCTCGACCGAGCTTCTGGCCTCTCGGCCCGCGGGTCACGGGACGAGGACGAGCTTGCCGCGGACGTGGCCCTCCTGGCTGATCTGGTACGCCTCGGCGGCGCGCTCGAACGGGAACGTCTGCACCTTGATGACCAGCTTGTTCTGGGCGAGCAGGTCGGCGACCTCGGCCAGCGCCTTCATCGGCTGGCTGTCGGCGTCGCCGCCGGTGACCTGGATGCCGGCCTGAGCAGCGCCGAAGTTGGCGATGCTGACTACCTTCGAGGGCTCCGGAGCCAGGCTGATCAGCTCCTCGACAGGGGTCTTACCCACGACGTCGAAGACGGCGTCGATGCTCCCGCCCGCGGCCTCCTTGGCCCTGGCGGCGACGCCCTCGCCGTACAGGACGGGAATGGCCCCGATCTCGCGGAGGTAGCCGTGGTTGCCCTCGCTCGCCGACGCAATCACGCGGAGTCCCCGAGAGACCGCCATCTGCACGACAACCGCTCCGACGCCGCCGGCGCCGCCGTCGACGAACAGGGTGTCGCCGGACTGGACGCCGAGCAGACGCAGCCCGCGCTCGGAGGTCTCCCCGGCGACGCCTGCCGCCGCCGCAACCGCCCAGTCGACCGACGCCGGCTTGGGTGCCCAGGCGGTCAGTACGGCGTACTCCGCCTGCGTGTTGCTGCCCCGGCCCAGCACGTCGTCGCCGACCGAGACACCGGTAACGCCTTCCCCGACCTCGTCGACGACGCCGGCGGCGTCGAAGCCGAGATAGCCGGTCCCGGACAATTGCTTGCCGCCCGCGAGCATCCCGCCAAGTGCCTTCCAGTCGATGGGGTTCACGCTGGCCGCGCGTACGGCGACGCGGATCTGTCCCGCACCGGCATGCGGCTCGGGCGCGTCCGCCCAGCTGAGTGCCTCCGGTCCTCCGTACGAGGTGTATTGCAGCGCACGCATCTGACAGTCCTTCCAGTCGTGGGTCCGTTGGTTCTCGACGTCAAGTGATGCGCGACCGGGTCTATTCCGAGACACCGACGCCGAAACGCGGACATGGCTGCAGCCCCACGCACCTCGCGGTGACGTCACCGATCACTTCGAGGCGCGACGCTGGTCAGTACCAGACAGCTGCCGCTACCCACGACCACGGAGGACCCATGACGACGGCGCCGATGTTGAACAGCCTGCTGCTCGGGAGTACGGACGTGGAACGGCTGCGCACTTGGTACGTCGACGTACTCGGTGGTGAGCTGGACCCCGACGGCTTTCTGCACTTCGGGCCGGTGGCCGTGCTGATCACGCCTCGCCACGACGTGCCGTCCGCCAGTGCGGAGCCGGGGCGCGTCATCCTCAACTACACGGTCCCGGACATCGCCGCCACGGCCCGCCTCCTGGACTCTTGTGGGGTGACCTGGGTGTCCCCGGTGGAGTACCGCGACGAAGGCGGAGCCTGGTTCGGAACCGTCCAGGACCCCGACGGCAACTACGTGCAGCTCATCCAGCTGACGCCCCAGTACTGGGCGCAACGCCGGGACCGGTACGCAGGAAGCCCGCTCGCTCGAGCCGCTCTCCGTGACGCGAGCATCGGGGTGCGGCTGCCGGCGCAGGATCTGGCCCGCGCCAAGGCCTTCTACGCCGAGCGACTCGGCCTCGAACCATCCGAGCAGCGCGAGGGCGGGCTCCGCTACTCGTGCGCCGGGGACTCCTTCGTCGTCTTCGCGTCGACCGGTCGCGCGTCGGGCGTGCACACCCAGATGGGGTTCTACGTCCCGGACATCGAGGCAGCGGTAGCAGAGCTGCGCGACCGCGGCGTCACGTTCGACCCGGTGGAGCTCCCTGGCGTCCGGTCACGGGACGGGATCGTGGACATCCCCGGCAACTATCCGTCGACCGGAGCCGTGGGCGAGCGTGCCGTCTGGTTCCACGACAGTGAGGGCAATCTCCTCGGGCTGGGCCAGCTGGTGATGCCCGGTACGCCCGGCGCCGAGCGCTTCTGAGCGGAGCACCGCGCAGACCCGCATGCCCGAGAGGCTTCACTCGGAGATCGTCACCTGTCGCTTGTCGAAGGCCTCGTAGCCGCTGTAGTCCTTACCGACCCGGTCGAACGGTGCGGGATACGGGTTGGGGTAGCTCCACGCTCACCCACTGGGTCCGAACCGCTCCACCCGGATCCGCCCGGCCGGGACGCCGTTGTCCATCAACAGCATGCTGGCGCCCTCGGCAAAGGCCGCCGAGCCGCACACGAAGCCAGCGTCGACGGCGCTCGCGTCGCCGACCACGCGAGCGACCTCGTCGGGACTCAGGCGACCGCGGGCACGTCCGCCGACCGGGTCGTCAGCCCGGGTGAGAGCGATCAGGGCGCCGTGGTCTCGGAGCTCGTCTCGATACGGCAGGTCCGCCAGGGTCCGGGCCGAGACGGCGAGGCGGAGCAGGTCGCGCCGGTCCCGGTCGCCGGCATGACGCAGCATCGCGACGAAGGGCACGACGCCCGACCCGCCAGCGACGCCGACGGCCGGGGAGTCGGCTCGCCACACGAACCAGCCGCCGATCGGCCCCTGCACCTCGAGCTCGTCGCCCGGCACCACGACGTCGGCGAGGTAAGTCGACACCTCGCCGTCGTCGAGGCGTTCGACGAAGAACTCGACGAGCGGGTCCGACGGTGGCGATGCGATCGAGTAGGAGCGTTGGGCGACGTACCCGTCGGGGGCGGTCAGCCGGATCGCGTAGTGCTGACCGGGCAGGTGGTCGACCCGGTCGGCTACCTCGAGCCGTAGGCGGACGCCGCGCGGGGTCGGATGCGAGACCTCCTTGACGACTGCGTGGCGACGACCCCCGGCAGGGGCTGGTACGCCCGAGAGCAGCTCAGTCACCCTGGTAACGCTGCTCCCGCCAGGGATCGCCGAGGTCGTGGTAGCCGTTGCGCTCCCAGAACCCGGGCTCGTCGTGGTCGAGGACGGTCAGTCTGGTGACCCACTTGGCGCTCTTCCAGAAGTACAAGTGGGGGACCAGCAGACGGACAGGTCCGCCATGCTCGGTCGGGAGCGGGCGACCTTCGTGCGACCACACGATCCACGCCTGCCCGCCGGTCAGGGAGCTCAGCGGCAGGTTCGTGGTGTACCCCGTGGTGGACGTCGCCAGCACGTGGCTGGCCCCGGCAGCCGGCTTCGCGACCTCGAAGAGCAGGTCGAGGCTCACGCCGCCGAAGCTCGTGTCGAGCTTTGACCAGGTGGTGACGCAGTGGATGTCACCGCGGTACTCGGACTGCGGCACCTCGTGCAGCTCCCGCCACGTCCACGTGTGCTCCCGCTCGACCAGTCCGTCGACCGTCATCGTCCACGCGTCAGGGTCCAGCCTCGGTGTCACCTCCGCGGTGAGCACCGGGAACTCGGCACCGATGTCGTACTGGCCCGGCGGCAGGCGCGGGTCGCGCTCTCGGTGCAGCCGACCGAGGAACCCGCGAGTAGGTTGGGCCATGACCATCCTCCCTGTCCGCGGGCCACACTACCGACATGGGTGACCCCTTCCTCGGCGAGATCAGGCTCTTCCCCTACGGCTTCACCCCGGTCGGCTGGTCGCCGTGTGACGGCCGACTGCTCTCGATCGCGGAGAACTCCGCGCTCTTCTCGCTGCTCGGTACCACGTACGGAGGCGCCGGCAAGGTGACGTTCGCGCTCCCGGACCTGCGCGGGCGGGTCGCCGTGTCGTCGGGGCAGGGCCCCGGCCTGAGCGACCGACAGCTGGGATCGGCAGGCGGCGAGGAGTCGGTCACCCTGACCGTCGACGGCCTCCCCGCGCACAGCCATGGCGTGATCGCCAACGGCACCAAAGGCGCCAGCGCCTCCCCGGCAGGGAAGGTTCCCGGGCACGCGAGCGGGGCGACCGTGTACGCCGATGCCAGCGACGGCGCCCAGCTCAAGCACACGGCGATCACGGCAACCGGAGGCAACCAGCCGCACGACAACCTCCAGCCATACCTGACCCTGAGCTACTGCATCTCGATGGCCGGCATCTACCCCACGCACCCCTGAGCAGCGCTTCTGTTGCGTGCCGGAGCCTGCCATTGACGAAGCGGAGCGTGAGGTGGCAGGCTCCCCGATCGCGGGTGCCGATGTCCCGCTGCTGACCTCAAGGGGCGCTCATGGCGTACACCGACCTCCTCCGCTCGGACTCCGTGAACCTGGAGATCGGGGACGTGCTCCGCGCGTCTCCGGCCGTGCTGCTCAGCCTTGGTCCCGGGGCGGTGGCGGGGCTCCAGCAGCTCGGCATCGAGACGGTGTTCGACCTGGCCCGGTCCGCGACCTTCGCCGCGGCGGACCTCGTCCTCGCCGCCGGAAGTGACCCCTCGACGCCGGAGTCGCGGGTGGGTGCGCTGCCCTCCGACGTACTCGTCCCGTCCGCGATGGCCTCGATAGCCGAGGCGGAGAACCTGCCTGTCTCGTCGCTGCGGGCAGTCGCGGCGGTCGACCAGAACGGCGCGCTCGCGGAGACCCTGGGCGTCACGACGGTGCGGGACTTCGCACTGTGGCCGCCGTACCTCGCTGCCCGGTCGATCCTCGATGAGGCCACCCAGAACGGCGCGCCGGCGACCGACGACACCCCCGGGGACCTGCTGCCCATGAGCGGGCGGTACCCGACCGAGCGCGCGTACTACTCCTCGTACATCCTCGCCGACGTCGACCCGATCGGCGACATGCACGGTGCACTCGAGGACGCCGGGCCGATCGACCCGCTGCCGGCGGTGACGGCGCCCGGCTTCACCCGGCCCGTTCGCGGGGCCCGGCTGACGTTCGCCCAGTCCTGGTACTCGCAGGGGGTCGCGCTGGGTCAGCTCCTGCACAGCCTGGCACTGGCACCGGGGGAGAGCACCAGGCTCGCCATGATCGACTGGTCGCGGCAGCAGTCCGCCACACAGTCGGAGCAGGCGGGCCAGACCGAGCAACTGATGGGCGACGTGTCCCAGAAGCGGGCGATGAGCGAGGTGCAGGGTGCCGTCGCGCGGGAGGCTCAGAACGGCTTCTCGAACACGTCGGCGTCGTCGACGCAGATGCAGGGCGGGGTCTCGACCGGTTTCAGCCTGGGACCGGTGACCCTGGGCGGCAGCTTCAGCGGGAGCCAGGCGACCGCCCAGTCCGCGACCGTCACCGGGTCGTCAGGGGTGCGGAGCATCAGCGCCGCCATGACGCAGAACGTGGCCGACGCGACGCACCAGGCCGCCAGCTCGGCACGGAACATGTTCGCGTCCGTCGTGCGGGAGCTGTCGCAGTCCGAGCACGAGAGCTTGAGCACCCGGGTCATCGCGAACTACAACCACATGCACGCCATCACCGTCCAGTACTACGAGGTCGTGCAGGTGTACCGGACGGTGATCGGGCTCCACCGCTTCGAGCCGTGCCTCTATGTGGCGATGAAGCTCGTGGACTTCACCGCGACCAACGGCTCCGGCGTGAGCGCCGGCGACACCGTCGTGCGCCGCTACCGGGCGGCGCTGCAGGCCGCCGCACTGGACGCCCGGACGGCCGCCCTGCTCGCGCCCGACACCCTCGGAGTCGTGGAGATCCAGCCCAGCATCCAGGGCTACCAGACCGTGACCCGCGGCGTGACCGTCGACGCGAACGGCAATCAGGTCCCGGTGATCGACCGGGAGCCCATGTCCGGTGTCGTCGCACCTCCCTTGCCGCCTGAGCGGGCTTCCCAGTTCTCCTCGGCGCTCACGGCGTTGCGGCGTCAGCTCGGACGCGACATCCTGACGCGGTCGGGCGACACCCTCGAGGCGCCGGACGAGCTGCGTACTCAACGGCATCAGTGTGGGCTTCAACTGCCTGCAGGCACGGCTGCAGTACGCCGACGGCTCCACGCCGACCGTGGTGGCGGCTCCGATCCAGCCGTCGGGGGATCCGTTCCAGGTGTCGTTCGACCCGGTGCCGCTGTCGCAGCTCAGCTCGCTCGATCTCGACATCGGCACGGACACGGGGTGGGCCGTCGGGACCGCTCACCCTCGACGTGTCGTACCAGGGGCTGCCCCTCCAGATCCCGCTCTCCGTCGCCCTCGGGCAGCGAGGGGAACGTTCATGACGGCGGCGACCTTCATCCGTCAGGTCGCCGCAAAGGCCCTCCTCCAGCACCTGCAGGACCAGCAGCTCTACTACAGCCAGGTGGTGTGGCAGGCCATGGACTCCGCGACCGTGGCGCTGCTGCTCGGTGGCTACACCTACCGGGACCAGCCACTCGGACAGACGGTCGACCCGTCGCCGCTCGGGGTCACCGGCAACTACCTGATCTTCCGGATGCCATGGGAGGCCCGCGACCTCCTCGACCCGGGCCCGGAGCCGAGCCCGGGCATCGCCGCAGTGCAACGCGACCAGCCCTGGTACGACTGGATGCAGCCGGCATGCCGACTACTCCACGACGCAGGAGGACCTGGTTCCGCTGCCCAGCGGAGGAGTGTTCGCGGAGTCCGTCCTCGGGCGTTCGAACAGCGCGGAGAAGCTGGACATCACCCGGTTCTGGAACTGGCAGGACTCGCCAATCCCACTTGCAGCCACCGGACATTGCCGCGCTGCAGTCCGGCTCTCGTGCGCAGGCCGACAACACGACGCCGACAGGTCTCGCCGCTCCCGTGGTTGCGTTCAACAACCCGCCGGCCATCCCCGACCCCGCAGGGATCGGTGCCGCGCTGGGTGCGGTCGCGAACGGCTCCATGTTCCGCGACATGAGCGGCGCGGCCACCACGCAGGCGCTCGCCGCCGCTGCGCTCGCGAGCGCCGGGCAAGGAGCGACCGGCGCAGGCGCCCAGGCAGCAGCGAGCGCAGCGGCAGCCGCGCAGAAGGAGATCGAGATGGCCAAGCTGGCGGTGTCCGTGCTCACCGGCGGCGCCGGTGGAGGAGACGGCAAGTCGGTCTCCGAACAGGGCGCGAAGATCAACGAGGGCCGGTCGATGGACGAGCGCGGCGTTGCTGCAGCCGACGGCGCCGGGACGGGGTCGCACGAGTCGCAGGCGGCCGAGGGCAACGCGGGCAAGGTGCTGGAGCTGATCAAGAGCGCAACCAGCACGGCCGCGGCTCCCGCCGCCACCGGCACCCCGACGGCGACGGCTCGGCGCCGGAGGCAGGCGGAGGCTCGGCGAGCACCCCGATTCCTCAGCAGAGCCAGTCCAGCAGCGAGTAGGCGCGCGGACGCGAGGCATGGTCACAAGTGCTCAGAGCTCCCTACTGGCCGAGGAGTCAACGGGTTCTTCCCGCCGAAGGCGTCGGGACCCGAAGTGCCGGGATTCCGGTCTAAGGTGACGGTTGTCGGTTCGCTCTTCCCAGGCCGAGCCGGATCTGACATCGGAAGGCGTCATGCGTTGCCAGTCCTGCGGCACCTGGAATGACGCAGAGAACTCGTTCTGCGGTGGATGCGGTTCCGCGTTGGCAGTCATGTGTGGGTCCTGTGGAGCGCCGGCTCCGCCCGGGCGGGCGTACTGCGGCCGATGCGGCGCCGTGTTGGCGCCTGGCGGCAACGACGAGACGGACCCCACTCGCGTTCCGGGCCGCGAGGCGTCGTCGAGACGCAGGAGGCGACCGCAGGCGAACATCCGACCCAGTCGGGGCTGCGCTGGGCATCCGTACTCTTCGTCGACCTGGTTGAGTACACCCTCTGACATCGGGCTGGGATCCCGAAGACGTCCGACAATTGCTGACTGGCTACTTCCAGGTCGCCGACATCGTCGTCGAGCGATACGGCGGGGAGGTTGAAAAGTTCATCGGTGACGCGGTGGTGGCCGCGTGGGGAGCCGAGTCGTCGAGGGAGGACGACGCGGCCCGATGCGTGCGGGCGGGACTCGAGATCGTCCAAGCAGTTGTGGAGTACGGCCGCCAGCATGGGCTGAGCACGTTGACCGCACGTGGCGGGATCGTCACGGGAAAGGTCGCGTCATGGGCCGGCGTCAACGCCGGCTTGCTGGCAGGTGACCGAGTCAACCTAGCTGCGCGGATCCAGTCTGCGGCCGAACCCGGCACCGTGCTCGTCGACGAAGTAACGATGAGAGCAACGCAGTCGACTGTCGCCTTCGGCGACGCTGGAGAGCACAGCTTGAAAGGCGTCCCTACCCCCATCCGGCTTTGGAGAGCGCAACGGATTGTCGGTGGTGCCCGAGGGGCTGAGCGCGCTGACGGCCTGGAGGCCTCGTTCATCGGTCGGGACAGTGAGCTCGCCTTCGTCAAACAACTGTTCCACGCGACGGTCGGAGGGAGGCGCGGATCCGCCTGGTCGCCGTCTCGGGTGTGGCGGGCAGTGGGCAAGACGCGGTTGTCATGGGAGTTCCAGTGCGTACGTCGAGGGGTTGGCGGGTCAGACCTTCCTGCATCGCGGGACGTCGCCCGTCGTATGGCGACGGGGTGGCGTTCTGGGCGCTGGCGGAGATGGTTCGCGCAGCGGTTCGACATCGCGGAGGATGCGGATGCAGAGGTGGCAGCGGCCGGCATCGCCGACGGCATCGCCGACGTGGGTACCGGATGTGGACGAGCGGGAGTTCGTCGAGCCTCGGCTGGCCGTGCTCGTGGGGGCCAGCGACCGCGGGTTCTCGCGCGAAGACCTGTTCGCCGGGTGGCGGCTGTTCCTCGAGCGTCTGGCCAGACTCCGGCCGGTGGTGTTGGTGGTCGAGGACCTGCACTGGGGCGACGCAGGACTCTTCGACTTCCTGGAGTACCTCCTGGACTGGTCGGCTGCCTTCCCGATCTACATCCTCACCCTCGCCAGGCCCGATTTGGCCGAGCGACGACCGGCCTGGCTCGCCGACCGAGGCTCACGCCACGGCGCTGCACCTGGACCCACTGCCCGATCCGGCGATCAGTCAGCTGCTGGAAGAGCTGGTACCGAACCTGTGCAGATGCAGGTCATCGCCAAGATCACCGCACAGGCTGCCGGGATACCGCTGTACGCCGTGGAAACCACCCGATCGCTTGTCGACCAGGAGTCTGGTGGTTCGCCGCGACGGGGTCTACGGCCTTGAAGGCGACGTTGACGCAGCTGGTCGTGCCGGCATCGCTGACCGCTCTCATCGCAGCGCGGATCGACGCCATGCCGACCAGCGAACGAGAGCTGCTCAAGGGTCTCGCGGTGCTGGGTGACTCCTTCCTCCGTGAAGCGGTGACAGCCGTCAGCGGAGGCCCCTGCACGACACTGGTCGACGAGCTGCTCAGAAGGCGCTGGTGCGCAAGGAGGTGCTCGGCCGTCTCAGTCCGACCCCCTCACGCAGCGACGCGACCAGTACGCCTTCGTCCAGGCGATGCTCCGATCGGTCGCGCACGAGCTGCTCAGCCAGGCGCGAGCGCAAGCAGACGACACAAAGCGGTAGCCGACCACCTGAAGTGTTACGTTCCCGGACGACGGAGTCGGACGTGGCGGAGGTGATCGCTGGCTCACCTGTTCGACGCCCTGACCGCGGCGGGCAGCGATCGCCGACGCCGCGGCAGCTGCAGACCGAGGCGGAGGAGGCGTTCGAGAGAGCCGGCGGTAGCGTGCTGCATCCGTCGGGATCGCCCGACACGGCCGCGAACTACTACCGACTCGCCGCCGGGCTGACCGCAGACGAGGAAGCACCGCACCCGGTACATCGAGTCCGCTGCGCTGATGGCCGAGCGCGCAGGACGCCCGTCCGACGCCCTCGAGCTCCTCCAGTCGGCCGCTGACGCGCACCGGGCTGCCGGTCGCGAAGTGGCTGCCGCACGGCTCGCCATGCCCGGAGGGCTGGATACGGCTGAACTACACACGGGCTGGCGGGGAGGAGACGGTGCGCCGCCTCGAGGAGGCGCTGAAGGTACTCGGAGCGTGAACGCGTCGCCGAAGCCTGCCGGAGTTGCACGTGGTGCTGGGAGCGGCACTTGATCGACCGTTGGAGTCCGACCTAAGCTGCCGCGGCACAGCACGTCGAGAGCGGGGCTGATCCTCGCCGTCAGCGCACGGAGACGACGCCGCACTGATGGCGGCGCTCTGCACACCAGGGCGTGAACTACTCATCCGCCGAACACCGTGTCGTCGAGGCAAAAGGCGTTACTACCTGGCTGTCATAAATCTCGCGCGTGAGCACGAGGACATGGAGTTCGAGGCCCGGGCGCCGGAAGATAACCTGGGCCACCTCGAGTCGGTGGCCGACCTGCCGGGGGCGGCGGCGCAGCTCGAGGCCTCCGTCGCGATCTCGAACCGTCTAGGTATCGCCCCCTTCGTCGGGGAGGGCGAGATGTCGGCTAGGGCTGCTTCAGCTCTTCCTCGGCCGCTGGGACGAGGCCGAGCGGTGCGCTCGCGCGGGCGGTCGACGACCGCGAGCCAAGACGGGCCTTCCGGACGGGTTACTGGTCTGGTGACTGCTGCACGCAGCGCGTGGTGAGCTCGGTTGAAGCCGACACTCACCTGACACGACTCGACACATTCACGGATACGGCGGAGTCTGTCTCGATTCCATCGTGAGCTCGCCAAGAGTCTCATGGCCTTTCGCGCGGCATCGGTACGACCAAGGCGGCGGAGACCGCTGGCGAGGGTAGCACAGCGCAGCTTTGCAGGCCACGGGCATACTGTCTGACGATTTCCGGGCTTGCCTGGCCGCTTGCTGCTGGAAGCCGCGGTCTCGGCCCACCGAAGCGACACGGCGGCATCGCTCCTGCGCACTTGTCTCGGATGCGCCGAGCGCTCACCGGCCACCGTACATAGAGGCCCAGCTTGCGCCGGATGCGAGGCACTGATGGGTGGCGCGCGCGGCGATCATGCGACGGTGCGAGCCCGAGTTGCGGCGTGCGCTAGAGCTCCTCGATGACCTCGGCTACCGCTACTGGAGGGCGCGTACTCAGGTCGACCTCGGCACGGTGGCTGATCGACCCAGCAGCGCACCGATGAAGCGGACAAGATGCTCGCGGAGGCCACCGAGGTGTTCACGCGGTTGCGAGCTCAACCTGACCTCCTCGGCTGGAGCGCTCCATGCCGTCGTTCGCGGCTGAGCCAGGTCACGACCCGAACAGGTCGGTCAGCGCGGCACGCGACCGGATGCCGAGCTTCAGGTACACGTGCCTGAGGTGGTACTCCACGGTCTTGGGGCTGATGAACAGAGCCGCCGCGGCCTCCCTGGTGGTCCTCCCGGAGGACAGGAGCTGGGCGATCTGCCGCTCCTGCGACGTCAGCTCGTCCACGGCCTTGGCCTCGCGGCGGTGTACGTGCTCCCCGGTCGCGAGCAGCTCGGCCGCGGCCTTGTCCGCCCACGGTGTCGCCCCGAGCAGCTCGAAGGACCCCAGGGCTGACCGGAGCAGCGGGCGTGCCCTGGCCCGATTGCGGTCCCTGCGCAGGCGAGAACCGAAAGCGAGCTCGGTGCGTGCCCTCTCGTAGCGGTCGGGTGTCTCGGCGTGCAGTCGGATCGCGTCGTCGAAGTGGCGCTCCGCGCGAGCACCGGTCTCGCACAGGCCGACGGCCCGCTCGGCCCTCGCCAGTGCCCACGGCTGCCCCTTCGCCTCGGCCTTGGCCGAGAAGCTGCGTGCGACCGCCCACGCGTCCTCCGGTCGTCGCAGGTGGAGCCACGTCTCCACGAGCTCGGGCGCGCAGGACTGATCGGGGTCCGCGAGCCCGGTCTCGGCAAGCGCGGCCATCAGCCGCTCGTAGTGAGCGAGCGCCCCGGCAGGGTCGCCTCGTCCGATGAGGAGGTCGCCGCGGGCGAAGTAGGCCCAGAGCGCCGCGAGCCGGATCCGGTGCTCGCGGGAAAGCTGCTCCGCCGCCGCTGCGTTGTCCTCGCACTCGCGGTCGTCCCCCCGGCGCGCGTTCAGGCACGCGAGGCCGCCGAGGGACACGGCGAGGTCTGTCGTCTGCCCGGTCTCGCGCGCCAGTTGGATGCTCTCGACGTACGCCGCCTCGGCGTCGTCCCACCGGTCCGTGGTGGCAGCGTCACGCGCCAGGTGCATGAGCAGTGAGGGCAGTGAGCCGAGGGCGGCCTGATCACGCATGCGCTCGATGGCCTCGGCCACGATCGTGCGGTGCGCTCCCGAGCTGCGCAGCCACAGTGCACCCTGGAGCCGGAGCGGCAGCCGGAACTGGTCCTCGGGCTCTTCGTCCGGCGCGGCGAGCGGGTACGCGGCGGTGCGGATCCGTTCGATGCCGTGGGCACCCTCACCGCTGAGCACCATCGCCATCCCTGATGCTAGGGCGCCGAGGTAGCGGGTATCGCTGTCGACGGAGGACTCCAGCAGCCGCTCGATCGCGGCCCCGGCGCGCCTGCTCGCCGCCGCGTCGCCAAGATAGAACGAGACGTGTACCGCGTCGGCGAAGATCCGGATCGCCGTATCGGGCGCGGTCGGCTCGATGTCGAGCGCCGCCTTCATCAGCAGGCTCAGAGCCTCGTCAAGTGACCCGCACCGGGTCTCCACCGCGCCCCGCACCTCCTGGATGTGGGCGCGAAGCAGCGGATCCGGATTCCGCGCCAACGCCCGGTCGAGCAGGTCGACGGACCACTCCCGCAGCCCGGCCAGCCAGGCCGCCTCGCCGGCGGCGGCGAAGCGGGCGGCAAGGGTTGCGGGCCGGGAGGTGAGAGCAGCCGCCCGCTCGTAGGCCCGCGCGGCGATCGCGTGCGCGCCTCGTCGTGAGGCCTGACGCGCCACCGCGTCCAGGGTGACCGCGGTCGGCTCGTCCGGAGCGACGGCTCCCTGCGAGAGGTGCCACGCCAGACGGGTGGTCTCGTGACGCGGCACGGCGGCGGCCAGCGCCCGGTGGACGGCACGGCGCGACTCCGAGGTCGCGGCACCGTAGACAGCGGAGCGCACCAGCGGATGGCGGAACTGGACCCTGTCGTCCACGATCGTCACCAGCGCGGCGTCCTCGGCCTCCTCCAGCCGCCGGCCCTCCAGTCCGAGGGCCGTACAGGCCTCGCGAACGGTTCGGGCGCTCGTGCCGTCCGCGGCAGCCACGAGCAGGGCGAGCCGGGCCTCGTCGCTGAGGTCCGCAGCACGTCCGATGAACGACCGGCTGATCTGCTCGGAGACCGCGAGCGGTGACTCGGACGGGACCGCGTCGACGTCATCCAGCCGGTCACCGAGCTCGAGCAGGCCGAGCGGGTTTCCCGCGGTGGCACGGTGCAGCCTCGCGAGCTTCTCCTCGGCGACGTCACCTACCATGCCTTCGAGCAGTTCCCGGGCAGCCTCAAGGTCCAGTCCTGCCAGTGACAGCGCGGGAAGCGCCGACCACAGCACGGCGCCGGGCTCGGCCGGCCGGACGGTCACCACGATCGCGACCGGGTCGGAGATCAGCCGCCGTGCGGCGAAGGCGAGAGCCTCGGCCGACGGCTGGTCGAGCAGGTGCGCGTCGTCGATGAGGACCGCCAAGGGGGCGTCCTCGGCGGCGCGCGCGAGCAGGCTGAGTGTCGCCGCGCCCACGGCGAAGCGGCTCGGCGTCGTCTCGGGGCGTCCTTCGATGAGGAGAGCCGACGACAACGCAGCGGCCTGCGGTCCGGGAATGGAGTCGAGGAGCGGCAGCACCGGCCGTAGCAGCTGGAGGAGACCTGCGAACGGAATGAACTGCTCGGACTCCACCCCCTGTGCGCGCAAGACGCGCATGTCCTCGACCAGCGTCTCCGCCTCGGCCAGGAGCGTCGTCTTGCCGATGCCAGGCTCGCCGCTCAGGACCAGGACGCGGCTGTCGCCGACCCGCGCTCCGGACATGAGCGACCCGATGGCGCGCCGTTCAGGGTCCCGCCCGACCAGCATCCAGGAAGTGTAGGGGAGCCGATCGGTGTCGCCCCGCCCTAAGACCGGGTGAGGTGCCCCCCTCCGCGAAGACTAGGTGGGGCACCTGATGCGGCGGCGCGGCCCGCCGACCTACGTTCACGGCAGACACCAGTCACCACAACGAGAGGACTACCCAGATGACTGACCTGCAAGAGACCGCCGCGGTGGACATGGACAAGCTGATGGCGTTCGTGTTCCGGAGCGTCGACGAGGTCGGGGCCACGCTGAACGCCGCCCTGGTCGTGATGGGCGACAAGCTCGGCTACTACCGGGCCATGGCCGCGTCCGGGCCGACGACGCCGAGCCGGCTGGCAGACGACACCCGTACCGCCGAGCCGTACGCGCGGGAATGGCTCAACGCCCAGGCGGCCGGAAGGATCGTCGAGTACGACCCGGCGACCGGGTTGTACACGCTGCCACCCGAGCAGGTGGTCGCCTTCACCGACGAGTCGAGCCCAGCCTTCCTGCCCGGCTTCTTCCAGATCGCCGTCGGGACCGTCGAGGACTCGAGCAAGATTCCCGAGCTGGCCCGCAGCGGCGCCGGCTACGGATGGCACGAGCACAACGCCGACGTGCACGAGGGGTGCGAGCGCTTCTTCAGGCCCGAGCTACAACGCCCACCTGGTCGCCGAGTGGCTTCCGGCGCTCGACGGCGTCGTGGCAAGCTCGAGCGCGGGCGCCCGGGTCGCGGACGTGGGGTGCGGTCACGGGGCGTCGACGATCATCATGGCGCAGGCGTTCCCGCACTCGACGTTCTTCGGCTCGGACTACCACGCCGGCTCGATCGCGAAGGCCCGCGACCGCGCCGAGGCCGCAGGAGTCAGCGACCGGGTTCATTTCGAGGTGGCGGGCGCCGACGCGTTCAGCGGCAGCGGCTACGACCTGATCACGACGTTCGACGCCCTGCACGACATGGGCGACCCGGTGGGTGCGGCTCGCCATGTCCGCGTCAGCCATCGCCGACGAAGGCACCTGGATGGTCGTGGAGCCGATGGCGGGCGACCACGTCGAGGACAACCTCAACCCGGTCGGCCGGGCCTACTATGGGTTCTCGACGCTGCTGTGCACGCCTGCCTCGCTCTCGCAGGAGGTCGGGCTCGCCCTGGGTACCCAGGCAGGTCCGGCGCGCATCCGCGACGTCGTGGCGACGGGCGGTTTCTCCCGTTTCGCCAAGGTAGCCGAGACGCCGTTCAACCAGGTGCTGGAGGTGAGGCCGTGACCCAGCGGCAGGCTCGCCGCCGCCCGCCCGCCAGACGCCAGCGGCACCACCGAGCGCAACGGCGTCCGGCTGGCGTACGAGGTGTTCGGCGCGGGCGAGGTGACGGTGCTGCTGATGCCGACGTGGAGCATCGTGCCCTCCCGGGTCTGGAAGGCGCAGGTCGCGTATCTGGCCCGGCACTTCCGGGTGGTCACCTTCGACGGGCGGGGTAGCGGCCGATCCGGCCGTCCCCACGGGGCGGCGGCGTACACCGACGAGGAGTACGCCGCCGACACCCTTGCGGTGATGGATGCCACCGACACCCGGCATGCGGTGCTGGTCGCGCTGTCGTGCGGCGTCGCCTGGTCGGTCCACGTAGCGGCGCAACAGCCGTCGCGGGTCCTCGGGATCTTCGCGCTGTCACCTTCATGCGGGCTGTCGGTGGCCCAGCCCGGCCGGGACTCCCACCCGTGGGACCAGCGGACCACCAGTCACGACGGATGGGCGAAGTACAACAAGCACTACTGGGTGGACGGCGACTACGACGACTTCCTGGCCTTCTTCTTCGCCGCCATGTTCACCGAGCCGCACTCGACGAAGCAGATCGAGGACTGTGTGCGATGGGGCCGGGAGATCTCACCGGAGACGCTCGCCGACACCACTGCCGGCCGCCTCGGCTGCGACGGTGCGGTGTGTACACCGCTGGAGCCGCTTTGCCGGCTGCTGACGTGTCCCGTCATGGTCGTGCACGGGACCGATGATGCCGTGCGCACGTACCAGATCGGCGAGCGCCTCGCCGACCTCACCGGGGGCTCCTTGACCCTGGTCGAAGGAGGGGGCCACGGGCTGATGTCGCGGCACCCCGTTCGCACGAACCTGATGATCCGGGACTTCGTCGAGCAGGTACACCGCCCGCCCGCCGCGCGGCGTACCTGGGTGACCGCACCCCGGCGGCAGCGGCGGGTGCTGTTCCTCTCGTCGCCGATCGGGCTCGGACACGCCCGGCGGGACCTCGCGATCGTGGAGGAGCTGCGCAAGCTCGAGGCCGACGTCGAGGTCGACTGGCTCGCCCAGCATCCGGTCACGACGGTCCTGGAGGCGGCCGGTGAGCGCATCCACCCGGCGTCGAGCTGGCTGGCGAACGAGTCCGCGCACTTCGAGCACGAGGCGGGCGAGCACGACCTGCACGCCTTCCAGGCGATCCGCGACATGGACGAGACCCTGATCAGCAACTTCATGGTCTTCTCCGAGGTCGTTGAGCAGCAGAGCTACGACCTCGTCGTCGGCGACGAGGCGTGGGACGTCGACTACTGCCTCCATGAGAACCCGGAGCTGAAGCGCTTCGCGTTCGCGTGGCTGACCGACTTCGTCGGCTGGCTGCCCATGCCGGACGGCGGCGACCGCGAAGCGCGGCTCACGGCCGATTACAACGCCGAGATGCTGGAGCAACGGGCTCGCTTCGCCCGGGTCCGCGACCGCTCCGTGTTCGTGGGCAACCCTGACGATGTCGTGGCCGACGGCTTCGGTCCCGGGCTCCCGATGATCCGCGATTGGGTCCGTGACAACTTCGACTTCTCCGGCTACGTGACGGGCTTCGACCCGGTCGACGTGGCCGACCGCGATGCACTGCGCAAGCAGCTCGGGCACCGACCCGACCGGCGCCTCTGCGTGGTGACCGTGGGCGGATCGGGGGTCGGGGCCCCGCTGCTGCGCCGGGTCCTCGACGCGGTACCGGTGGTACGCCGCACAGAGCCGGACCTGCACTTCCTTCTCGTGGCGGGTCCGCGGATCGACCCCGGATCACTGCCGCGGCGGCGGGGCGTGTCGGTGCGCGGGCACGTCCCGGACCTGTACCAGCACCTGGCGGCTGCCGACCTCGCCGTCGTCCAGGGCGGCCTCACCACGACGATGGAGCTGACGGCCACCTCACGGCCCTTCATCTACGTCCCCCTGCGCCACCACTTCGAGCAGAACTTCCATGTCCGGCACCGCCTCGACCAGTACGGCGCGGGTCGCTGCCTGGAGTACCAGGAGGCCTGCGACCCCGACCAGCTGGCCGAGGCCGTGGTCCAGGAGCTCCAGCACGACGCGTCGTACCGGCCGGTGGAGTCCGACGGTGCAGCCGTTGCGGCGCGCATGCTGGCCGAGCTCCTCTAGGTGTGAGGGGACCTCTCCACCGGCACCGGCGGCTCGGCCGTCAGCGCTGCCGTCAGGAGCCCCTGTGCAGACCATCGCATCAGCTCGACCGCCTCGGGTCGTGACAGCCCCGCGATATCGGTCAGCCAGACCAGGGCCTCGATGCCGACCGCCGAGCGGATCGCAAGTACCAGCCTGTGCAGGCGGGACCCGCCGAGCTGGTCCCGGAGCGGTTCCAGCGCCTCGGTGATCCACGCGATCGCTCGGCCCTGGCGGAGCGGAAGGCCCGCGGAGCCGGGCTCCAACGACAGACGAAGCATCGTGCGCTGTTGCGCCTCGGTGTCCACGATCATCGCGGTGAACGCTCGAACGACCTCGTCGAGCCGTTCGGCCGGTTCGGAGGAGGGATCGTCGCCGAGCATGGACCGGGTGGCCGTCTCTGGATGGGCCGCCGTGAGCAGAGCCGTCTGGTTCGGGAAGTAGCGGTAGGCGGTCGTGCGGGAGACCGAGGCGGCTCCGGCTGCCTGCTCGACCGTCGGGGTCACCCCTGCCGCCACGAGCCGTCGCGCCGCGGCAACGAGGGCGTCTCGTGTCCGGCCCTTCTGCCCCGTTCGCCCGAAGGAGTCGTACGACATTGACACGGTCGTCATGGTACGGCAGTATCATCATGGTACTCAAGTCCCATATCAGGCCAGCCTGCAGAGAGAAGACGTCATGACAGCCTCGATCAGCCCCGCCCCGGTGGTACGAGCAGCGGCTGCCGGCGACCGTCGAGAGTTCTTCGGTGGCGGCGTCCATACCTGGATGGTTCGCGCTGAAGAGACCGATGGGGCGTTCTTCCTCTTCGAGCACCGGACGGAGCAGGGCAAGATGACCCCCCTGCACACGCATCCCGCCGACGAGACCATGTACATCGTCGAGGGGGAGATCGTCATGCACCTCGACGGCACGAACCACTCGATCGCCGCAGGAGGTGTCGCCGTGGCGCCTTGCGGACTCCCGCATGCGTTCATGGTCGTGTCCGAGTCGGCATCGATCCTGTGCCTGCACACTCCCGGGTCCTGCGAAGCCTTCTACTGGGACGCGAGCCGACCCCTTGCTCCCGGCGAGACGGGCACGGGGGTCGTCGACTTCGAGCGCATCAAGGCCTCAGCGCAGCGCAACGGGGGGATCGAGCTGCTCGGCCCGCCTCCCTTCACTGCCTGAGCCCGGCGACTCCCGCAGCCTGCCCGGCGCTCGTCACGCCGGGAATCTCACTGGTCCCGGGTCACGTACCTGTGCTGGAGTGGCCCGATGGACGCAGCGGACCTGGCCCGACGCTTCGGTCTGGGCGGTGCCGCGCGGCTCTCGGACGGTCCGGTCGCACGCGGCAGGCAGGGAGTCGTCTGGCGGTTGGACACGGCCGACGGACGGTGGGCGGTCAAGGTGCCGTTCGCGCCGACGGACGAGGACGAGGTACGTGCATCGACGCTCTTCCAGGAGTCGGCGTACGCCGCTGGCGTACCGACACCCGAGGTACGCCGCACCGTCGACGGGGATGTCCTCGCCGAGATCGACGCAGGGCAGGCCCGCGTGTACGAGTGGGTCGACCTGTTGGCATGCGACCCACGGCTGGACCCGGCGCTTGTCGGTGCTGCCGTGGGCCGGATCCATCAGGTGACCGATACCGTCGGAGGAGCCCCGGACCCGTGGTTCCAGGACCCGGTGGGACCCGGCCGGTGGGACCAGCTGGTCACCCAGCTACGCGCCGCGGGCGCACCGTTCGCCGGCAGGCTCGCCGCGCTGCGCGACGAGCTGGTGGAGCTGGAGTCCTGGATCGAGCCCCCGCAGGCACTCCAGACCTGTCACCGGGACCTGTGGGCCGACAACGTGCTGCCGACCAAGGAGGGCGGGCTGTGCGTGATCGACTGGGAGAACAGCGGGGCTGCTGACCCCAACCAGGAGCTCGGGTGCCTGCTGTTCGAGTTCGCCCGCGGTGACGCCGGTCGGGCCCGGGAGCTCATGGCCGCCTATCGCGAGGCCGGGGGACACGCCCACGTGACCAGGCGCGGCCACTTCTCTATGCTCGTCGCCACGCTGGGGCACATCACCGAGATCGCCGCGACCGACTGGCTGACACCCAACGTCCGCTCGCCGGATCGCGCCGACTCCGCCGCCTGGATCAGCGAGGTCCTGGACGAGCCGCACACCCGAGACGTGCTCGACTCGCTCCTGGCTGCCGTGGCCGGCAGCTCGACCTAGCGCCACCCGAGATGGCGCCGAGGAGTCACGTGTGACCGCCCGAGGGGTCAGGCGTGTCCTTGCGAGGAGACAGGCCTACTGATGGTGGGCGTACCGGGGGAGTCGGGTGACGATCTGCCTGACCGTCCCGCAGGCGCCTTTGTAGAAGTAGTCGTAGGCGGGGGACCGGTTCGCCAGCAGCTGGCCCTTCGAGTTCATCGTCACCATCTCGAGGTTGAAGATGTCGATCATCTGCTTGGCGTAGACGCCGCGCAGACGCATGGTGAGGACCTGCGACCGGTACCCGAGGCAGAGCTGCGACGAGTTGACGAGGGGCTGCGCGACAGGCATCGCGGCGACCGCCGCCGGGCGGTCCATGTACAGCACGCCGCCGGTCAGGGCGCCGGCACCCATGGCGACGAGAAGCGCCAGCACGGAGACCGCCAGGGTCCACCTCTTCATGGTGCTTCCCCCTGACGGCAAGTGTGGCGTTGCTCAGATAGTGAAGCACGCGGGTGAGTCCTACGTGACCGTTTTGCCCGCTTCGCCCGCCTCCCGCGAGCCCATTCCGACCACGGGACGACGCCGCGTCACAGAGGGCTACTGCACGCTGGCCGAGTGCGACAAACGGACGTTCGCCGCGAACGAACTGCCCTCTCTCGTGGCCGCAGGGGTCGTACCAGTCCACACTCCCTATCCATCCGTCTCGCGCTCCCGAAGCTGCCTCCACGGTGCAGCCGAGGTGGCGGCAGGGTGCCTGCGTCTGGTCGGTCGTGTGCGTGGGCTGCTCGCGGCTCCACCACCGCCGTCGGACCGCTCCATGTGCACGCCCCAGATGATGGCTAGGGCGATGGCCGCGCCGATGATGACACCGGATCAGGGATCGATCGTCGTCTCCTTCGAGCGTCACCGGCAGCTTGCGAGGGCGAAGGGTGGATCGTCCAACAACTCGTAACCGAGCACCGGAGGTCAGCCGGAGACGTACTCGTCGGCGAGCGCCTTTGGCGCGGAGGCCAGCCAGCCGTCGACCAGCGCCTCACGCAGGTCGGTCGTCGCGACGGTGTTCAGCTGGATGAGGACGGCCGCGTAGCCGTTGAAGTGGGGAATCGTGAAGAAGCCGTCCGGATGTGCGGCGAGCACCGCCTCCTTCTCCGCGAGGTCGCCGACCCGAACCGCCAGAATCGGTCCCTCGGGTGGAGTCTCGTCGCCGAAGCGCTTGAGGTCGGCCTTGCTGAAGGGCCGCTCCCAGGCGAACGCCTTGCCGCGGACCGACCACGACCGGTTCCCGCGCTGTTCGCTGGACGTCGCCTCGGGCAGCTCCTCAGCCAGGAGCGCCACCTCGCCGATGGTCACCATCCCTGCACCGTAGCCGCCGAGGGGTCACTTAGTTGCGGTCGAGGGGTCACTTAGTTCCGGTCGAGGGGTCGGGGAGTTCCCGTCGAGGGGTCAGAAGCTTTCTGCCCCTCGGCGTCACGCCGTCTGCCTGGTTGCGATCGCCCGACATTTGCGCCCCGTCGCCCAGACATTTGCGCCCGCTCGACCGGACATTTGCGCCCGCTCGAGCCGACATTTGCGCCCGGTCGAGCCGACATTCGCGCCCGGTCGAGCCGACATTCGCGCCCCCTCGACCGGACATTTGCGCCCGCTCGAGCCGGGTGCCTAGTGCGGCTCGGATAGTGCGTCGGTCAGCAGGGAGACGAGCGCCTCGAGCTGGATGTCGGCCGAGGACGACACCTCCTCGTCGGAGCCGTCGAGGGCACGGGCGGCGAGTCCCGCCTTGCTGTCGATGAGCTCGGCGATCTTGGTGTCGATCGTCTGGGCGGCGATGATGCGCCAGGCCGTGACCGGCTCCTCCTGACCGATGCGGTGGATGCGGTCGATCGCCTGCGTCTGCTCCGCGTCGGTCCACGACAGCTCGGCGAGCACCATGTTGGACGCGACGTGCAGGTTGAGCCCCACGCCGGCGGCCGTCAGCGAGCAGACGACGATCGACACGTCGGGATCGGATACGAAGGCGTCGATGTTGCGCTGCCGTACCGTCCGGGTCTGGTTGCCTCGAATCGAGGCGTAGCGGATACCGCGCTTGGCGAAGCTCTCCTCGGCGACGTCCATGACGGCGACGTGCCGGGCGAAGAAGACAACCTTCCCGACGTTGCGTGCCAGCTGCGCCGTGTAGTCGGCTGCCAGTCCCGCCTTGGCCTCGCCGATGTGTCGCAGCATCGTGAAGACGTTCTCGTCGGACTTCTCCGACGAGGTGTCCTTGCGCTCCCACGCGGCGACCCTGCGCACCAGGTCATGGTCGATCCCGTCGACCGGTGTGCCGCTGGAGCGGCCGGCGAGGGCGCTCTCGTACCGGGCCACCAGGCGCCGCGCGAGGTCACGCTCGGCCTTGCGGATCGAGCGCCCGGCCTCATCGTCGAGCTCGACCGGGAGATCGGCGACGCGGCGGGCGGGAATGTCGGCGGCCACGTCGACCTTGCGACGACGCACGATGCCCATGTCGATGACGCAGCGGCGGGCCGCCGGGTAGAACCCGAAGTCGGCGGGCGTCCGGCCGGTCTCTTCCAGGCAGTCCATCAGCTGCGCGAGGGGTTTCTCGTCGTCGATCCAGCCGAGGAACTGCCAGATGGCCTTGAAGTCCTCGATGTCGTTGATCAGCGGGGTACCGGTCAGAGCCATCAGCAGCGGCCGCGCGATGCGGGACCGGACCCGCTCGGACACCTGCAGGACGTGCTGCGAACGCTGCGACGCCTTGTTCTTGATGAAGTGTGCTTCGTCCACGACCATGCCCCGAAAGCCCAGGTCGCCGAGCCAGCCGACGTGTCGATCGAGCACCTCGTAGTTCACGATGACGATGTCGGCGAAGCCGTCGACCGTGTCCCCGTTCCCGTGGATCACGGTGGCGGGGCGGTTCGGCGTCCACAGCGCCGCCTCGCGGGCCCAGTTGGTCTTGACGACGTTCGGTACGACCGCGAGCAGCGGGTAGGCGTTCGCCGCCTGTGCCGCGAGCAGGGCCTGAGCCGTCTTGCCGAGCCCGGGCTCGTCGGCGAGCAGGAAGGTCCGGTGGCCGGCGGCGACCGCGGCGATCAGGCGCGCCTGGTGCGGCATCAGCTCGAGCGAGCCCGGCGCCCGCAGCGACGTCGGCTCCGGCAGGTCCATGCAGGCAGGGGCGCCGCTGTCGGCCTCTTCGAAGGACCGCAGCAGCGGACCGAGCAGCTCCCAGCCGGCCAGCCGGCGGGGGCGAACCCTGCTCTGCTCGGCGAACTGGAAGTCGGGAACGAGGAAGGGGTTGGCCAGCTGACGTGCGACGACAGACTTTGGCACCACGCGACGCTCGGTGCTCGTCCCGTTCGCCGCGAGTTCCGGGGGCGCGACGGGCTCCGGCGCGGCCTCGATGCCTGCGGTGCTCAGCATCTCGCGCCGAAGAGACCTGGCCGCGGGTGAGACGACGGCGTCCTCGGCAAGGAGCTGGAGGAGGGAGGTGTCGCGCGCGGCCGTGGTGGCGAGGATCGTCGCGATACCGTCGAGGCGCTTGAGCTGCTCACCTCGGCGGGCCTCGGTGATGGCCTCGTCGGCCTTCACGCGCGCTCGCTCCTCGCGGACCAGCAGGGCGATCACCTGGAACGTCGTCCGCGCCGACGACGTCACCGATCCCCGGCGGGCTGCCGCCTCGACCTGGCGAACGGCTCGGGCCAAGACGGGTATCAGCCCTTCGTTGTCGAGGTCGCGGCCCCGACGCGGTCTTCGCGGCGCGGTACGGCGCGCGCCGGACGAGCGCTGGCCTCCTCGGACCACAGACTCCTCCTATCGAGTGCCGGGCACTTCGCCGCAACACCTGGGACAACCGGCGTACCAGCCCGGCGTAGGCGTCCAGGAGACGTCGCGCCGAGTGGGATCCGGGCTCCTCTGAAACACCGGGTCACGCCGCTCTGTGCAGGCCGAACGGTCGACGTCGGACTGCCGGCTCACCAGCACGAAGCCTGCGACGGCGAGTCGAGGCCCCGGTCGGCACGAGGAAGGCTGGATCCGCTCCAGCCGTCACACGAGTGAGGCGCTGCCGAGAGGCGGTACGGGACCCATAGTACCGCTCACCTGCCGCCGTGTCCGACAGCAAGCCGATGCGCGCCGAGCCCGGATCCGCGGGGAGCACCCGTGCTCGGGAAGGGTCAGGGGGCGTCGCAGCGCCGCACGACCACGGCCCGATGGTCGGAGTCGTTGGTCAGCAACGAGACGGTGGTGGCCGGGCCTGGCCCGTGCACGTCGTCGATCTTGCGTCGAGACGCCACCAGTGTGCCGGTCTCGTCGTCGCGGCCGTCCCACGCCGACGTGAGACCGGCCAGCCGCAACCCGTCGAAGTTCGAGTCGCCCATGGCGAAGACCACCCGCCCGAGGCTCAGCTGCTCGCCCACGAGCCGGTCGATGCGGCGCACCTCCGCTCGGTGCCGGGCCACGAGCAGGGGCCGGTCCTCCCGGTATCGCCCTTTGGCCTGGACATGTGGGGTGAGATGGAAGTTGACGACGCTGACGACGCGATCGCGCGGCACATCGCGGAACACGGCCAGTGTCACGATCCGCGGAACGGCGACCGGCTGACCCGCGTTGCGGTCGGCCCGGCCGAGCCGGCCCAGCACCTCGAAGCGGGTGTCCAGCAGCTGGTACCTGTCGCCGCGCGCCCCGACCGGACAGCCGCCGAGCAGCGGGAGGGAGCTCACCCACCTGTAGCGCCCGGGCTTCGAGCTCGAGCCTCCTCCCGCCACGAGCCCGCCGGGCACCCGTACCGGACCGGTCTCCCGCAGCAGCAGGTGGCGCGACACGCCCCACTCCTGGAGTCCGACGAGGTCGGGCTCCAGAGCCAGGATGTCCCGCAGCGCCCTTCGCGCCGCATCGTGGGGGAGGGTACGCAGCACGTTGGCGGTCGCGACGTCGGTGTGCCCGCTCATGGGTGCAGTCTGCACACCTCGACGGTCAGTCGCGACCCGACGACTGCGACAGGTATGCCGAGCATCCGGTCGAGAACGGCACTGGCCCGTCGAAGCTCCGGGGATGCCTCGGGCGGCGTCGACTCGAGCTGCTCCAGCAGCGACGGTGCACCCGGCCGGTACAGCCGGGTGAGGCCGGCACAGACCCGGGCGGCGTGGCGCACCACCCTGGCGTCGACCGACCAGAGTGCCTCGAAGTGACGATCCCGGTCCTTGGTCTCCGCCTGCCCCGCGGGCTCCCAGCCCACTACGCACCCAGGCTGGTCGGGTGCGTCGCAGACCAGTACCCACTCCCGGTTGAGCGCCGCGTCGAAGGGCACCGCCACCTCGAGCGGGGAGCTCCCGGTCGGGCTGGACGAGGCGAAGTCCGCGAACACGATCGTGCTATGGGCGGTGCGGCTCAGCTCCCGCCACCTCACCTGCGAGGCGCGGTAGAACGACTCGCGCTGGAAGCTCGCGAACAGCAGCGGCCGGTCCGCCGACGCACAGCACTCGTCCTCGATCGCCCGGGACAGGGCCAGCAGGGCCGGCTTGCGCAGGCGCTGGACCCTCAGGTCGGGGAAGCGGCGGCTGACCGCGGCGAACACCGACGTCTCGGGCTGCCCGATCGAGGTCCTTGGCCCGGTCGACGGCCATGGCCATGCCGAGCCCGGATGCGCGCTGGCGCACGACCTCCAGCACCAGGTCGACGGCCGCGCCGTCGTAGCGGCGATGACCGCCTGGTCCACGCGACGAGGCCGGGATGGCATAGCGCAGCTCCCAGGTCCGAAGGGTGCTGGGTGGGATTCCGGTCCGCGTCGCCAGGTCCCCGATCGACAGGCCTGACGGCTGCTGCTCGTCCGTGTGAAACCTCTTCAGTGTGGGTAAGTATTCCTATGCGCGATGAGTGTATCCTGTCCGATGCTCGGCGGGCAGGGACGCGCCGCCGGTCACGCAGCCTCGACGGCGGTGCGACCGCCGCCGCGCATCGCGGCATGTGGTTCCCACGGCAGGAGACGAGACCTATGCAGACCCCGGCAAGCGCGACGCTTCCGTACACCTTCGACGAGGCATTGCACGACATCCTCGCAGACGGGGCCCGCACCGCGGCGTCGCTCGGCTTCGGCTACCGACGCCTCTGGGCCACTCTGATCGACGCCACCGGGGGCAAGCGCTTTCGACCGGCCCTGTTCACGATGACGTACCAAGCTTGGGGCGGCACGGACGACCGGGCCGCCGCCACGGTCGCCGCCGCGATCGAACTGCTCCACACGGCGTTCGTCGTGCACGACGACGTCATCGACGGCGAGGACACGCGCCGCGGGCGCCCCAACGTGTCCGGGTCGCATGTCGACCAGGCGCGGGGGATCGGGGTCGACGAGCTGCGCGCGACGGGATATGGCGCCGCGGCCGGCATCCTGGCGGGGGACCTGGCGCTGGCCGCCGCGCTCAGAGCCGTCGCGACCTGTCCTGCTCCTCGGGCGACGGTGCTGCTGCTGCTCGACCTGTTCGACGCGGCGTTGCACACGTCCGCTGCGGGAGAGCTGGCCGACGTCCGGCTGAGCCTCGGTGTCGACTCGGCCGCGCTGTCGGAGACGCTCACCGTCGAGGAGCGCAAGACCGGTGTGTACTCCTTCTCACTCCCGCTCCAGGCCGGGGCCGTGCTGGCGGGTGCGTCCGCGGACGCCGTGGAGTCGGCGGGCCAGGTCGGCCGCTGCCTCGGCATCGCGTACCAGCTGGTCGACGACGTCGACGGCGTGTTCGGCGATCCTGCACTGACCGGCAAGAGCACCCTCAGCGACCTGCGCTCGGGCAAGCAGACACCGCTCATGGCGCACGCGCGGACCACTTCGTCGTGGCCCGTGATCGCGCCGTACGTCGGGCGGGCGGACCTCACCGACGCCGAGGCATGCCGGGTCCGCGACCTGCTCACCGAGTGCGGTTCGCGCCGGTTCGTCGAGGACCTGGTCGACGAGTACCTCGGCGCGGCGGAGGCTCTCTGCGAGGAGAGCGGCATGCCGCCCGCTCTCTCCTCATGGATCCGCTCCATGGCCGCGGACCTCTTCCGGCGCGTCGCATGACCGCCGGCGTGGTGCACCGGCCACCGGCCGGAGGGACATACGACGTCGTCGCCGGGCAGAGCGCAGCGGTCGTCATCCGCAACTACTCCACGTCGTTCGGGCTCGCGACTCGGCTCCTCGGCGAGCCGGTGCGCAGCCACGTGCGCAACATCTACGCGCTGGTCCGGATCGCCGACGAGATCGTCGACAGCCCCGACCTCGCACTTGCCGTGGGCGACCGCGCCGAGCTTCTGGACCTCCTGCACGCGGACACGCTGCGTGCGATGCGGCACGGTCACAGCACCAACCTGGTGGTGCACGCGTTCGCGGGCACCGCCCGAGCGACCGGGATCGGTTCGGACCTCGTCGACCCGTTCTTCGCGTCGATGCGTTCCGACCTCTCGGCGGCGACGCACGACCCGGCGAGTCTGGACCGCTACATCTACGGTTCGGCGGAGGTCGTCGGCCTGATGTGCCTGCACGCCTTCCTCGCCGACGCGGCCGGGGCACCGCCGTACGCCGACCTCGCTCTGGGAGCCCGCCGGCTGGGGGCGGCCTTCCAGAAGGTGAACTTCCTTCGTGACCTGGCTCACGACCGAGGCGTTCTCGGCCGCTCGTACTTCGGCCTTCCCGCCGGCGCCGACCTGACCGACGCCCGTCGCGACACCATCCTCGACGACATCGACGCCGACCTGGTAGCCGCCGCTGTCGCCATCGAGTCGCTTCCGGCGAGCAGCCGACGGGCTGTCAGGGCCGCGCAACTGCTCTTCAGCGAGCTGTCCTCGCGGCTGCGCGCCACGCCGGCCGAGCAGATCATGTCGACACGGGTCTCGGTTCCCGGCTCGGTGAAGGCTCGACTCGTGGCCCGTGCGTATCTCAGCGGCTGGTCGAGGTGATGACGCAGCGCTCGGCCGTGGTCGTCGGTGGCGGGATCGCCGGCCTGGCGTCGGCTGCCCTGCTCGCGCGGGAGGGCTACTCGGTCGACCTGCTCGAGCAGCGCGACCACCTCGGCGGACGCGTCAACTCGTGGGAGAGCGCAGGCTTCCGCTTCGACACGGGCCCCTCGTGGTACCTCATGCCCGAGGTGTTCGAGCACTTCTTCGCACTGCTCGGAGCCTCGGCCGCCGAGATGCTGGACCTGACCCTGCTCGACCCCGGCTACCGCGTCTTCTACGAGAACCACCACGCCCCGGTCGACATCGGGTCCGACCGGCGTACCAACGTGGCGACCTTCGAGCGGATCGAGCCTGGCGCCGGCGCCAAGCTCGAGCAGTACCTCGACTCGTCAGCCGATGCGTACGACGTCGCGCTTCGCAGGTTCCTCTACTCCAGCTTCGACTCCGTGCCGTCGATGCTGCGTTGGGACGTCGTGGCGAGGTCGCCGCGGCTGGCCAGGCTCCTGACGTCGTCGCTGGACTCCTTCGTTGCGAGCCGGTTCCGTGACCAGCGGCTGCGCCAGATCCTGGGCTACCCGGCCGTCTTCCTCGGTACGTCGCCCGCGCGGGCCCCGAGCCTGTACCACCTGATGAGCCATCTCGACCTCGAGGGCGGGGTGCTCTACCCGCAGGGTGGGTTCGTCCGGCTCGTGGAGGCGATCGCCGACCTCGCCGAGGGGGCCGGCGCTCGCCTGCACACCGGCGCCTCCGTGACCGGCGTGAGCACGCGGCCGGCCGGCCGACGGGGGGCGGACGCGGCGGTGGGCGGCGTCCGCTATCTCGACGCCGGCGGGGTCGAGCGGGAGCTGTCGGCCGACATCGTGGTGGGAGCCGCCGACATGCACCACATGGAGACCGAGCTCCTGCCCGAGCGGCTGCAGACCTACCCGGAGCGGTACTGGAAGACCCGAGACCCGGGGCCGGGGATGGTGCTGGCCTGCCTCGGGGTACGCGGCGCCGTGCCCCAGCTCGCCCACCACTCGCTGTTCTTCACGCACGACTGGAACCGCAACTTCGGCGACATCTTCGGTGCCGACCCGCGAATCCCCGAGCCCGCGTCGTCGTACGTCTCCAAGCCGTCCGCGACCGACCCGACCGTGGCTCCCGCAGGTTGCGAGAGCCTCTTCGTGCTGGTGCCGGTGCCTGCCGACGTCACGCTGGGCAGGGGCGGCGTCGACGGCGACGGCGACGCCGCGATCGAGAAGGTCGCCGATGCAGCGATCGACCAGATCGCCTCGTGGGCGAACCTGCCCGACCTGCGCTCGCGGATCGTGGTACGCCGGACGTTCGGACCCGCGGACTTCGCCGACGACTTCAACGCCTGGTCCGGGGGCGCTCTCGGCCCGGCGCACACGCTGCGCCAGAGCGCCGTCTTCCGGACGGGCAACGTATCGCGCAAGGTGTCGGGGCTGTACTACGCCGGCGCGAGCACCCTGCCCGGCATCGGCCTGCCGATGTGCCTCATCAGCGCCGAGCTCGTCGTCAAGCATCTCCGGGGGGATCGGTCCTCGAAGCCGCTGGAGGTTGGGGGATGACCCAGTGGAGCTATCTCGGCGCCCTGCTGCTGGCACTGGCGTGCATCGCGCTCGTCGACCACCGCTGGGGGCTGGTGCTGTGGTCGGACGCCCGGCGAGGTGCAGTGGTACTGGCGGCTGGGGTGGTGTTCTTCTTGGCGTGGGACCTGCTCGCGGTGCACTTCGGCTTCTACCGGCGCAGCGACAGCGACCTGATGACGGGACTGCAGATCGCGCCGGACGTGCCGGTCGAGGAGCTCTTCTTCGTCCTCTTCCTGTGTTATGTGACGTTGGTGCTCCACACCCTGGTGGACCGCCTGGTGACGACACGCGCCCCGAGCCCGGGTGCCCGCCGATGACCTACGCGTTGCTGGCGCTGCTCTTCCTTGTCGTGGCGGCCGTGCCTGCGGTCACGGCGACGCTGACGGGGCGTCTCGCCTCGTCGTGGTGGCGCACTACCGCCGCAGTTGCGCTGGTGCTGGTCGTGCTCACCGCAGTCTTCGACAGCATCATGATCTCCTTCGACCTGTTCCGGTACGACACAGCTGCGCTAGTCGGCCTGCGGGTGGCCCGTGTTCCCATCGAGGACTTCGCGTGGCCGGTCGCCGCGGCGCTCGCCCTGCCGGCTCTGTGGGCCCTGATGGGAAGGAGGGCGACGGCACGTGAGCACTGACACCATGGTCGCGCCGCGGTCGCTCGGCGCCGGCGTCCGGCAGGTGCTCGGGTCGTCGCGCCCGCTCAGCTGGGTCAACACGGCGTACCCCTTCGGCGCTGCCTACCTGCTCGGCGGCGGCGGCCTCGATGCCGTCTTCTGGATCGGTGTCGTCTACTTCCTCGTCCCGTACAACCTCCTCATGTATGGGGTCAACGACGTCTTCGACTACGAGTCCGACCTCCGCAACCCGCGCAAGGGCGGCGTCGAGGGGCTCGTCCTGACCGACCGTTGGCACAGCCTGGTGCTGGCGACGGCTGTCCTCGCGAACCTCCCGTTCGTCGCGGTGCTCGTGGCCGCAGGCACCCTGCGCTCCACGCTCGTGCTCGTGGTCGTGCTGTTCACGGTCATCGCGTACTCGGCGCCCCTTCTCCGTTTCAAGGAGCGCCCGCTGGTCGACTCGCTGACTTCGAGCAGCCACTTCGTCGGACCCGCCCTCTTCGGGTACGTCCTCGTCGGCGGGCCGTTCGGAACCACCGCGGTCGCCGTCTTCGCCGCCTTCTTCTGCTGGGGGGTCGCGTCACAGGCCTTCGGTGCGGTGCAGGACATCTCGGCCGACGTCGGGGCCGGCATCGCCTCCGTCGCGACGTGGCTCGGCGGTGCCGCGACGGTCCGCCTCGCCATCGCCGCCTACACCGTGTCCGGGGTGGTGCTTCTCGCCGCGACGGACTGGCCGGGCAGGCTGGCGGGCCTGCTCGCCTTCGGGTACGTCGCCAACATCGCGCCGTACGCCTCGATCGCCGACAGCGACTGCGAGACCGCCAACGCCGGGTGGCGCCGCTTCCTGGTGCTCAACTACGTCACCGGGTTCCTCGTCACCCAGCTGCTGCTCTGGATCACCCTTGGCCGCTGACAGCAGCTCGGTGTCCGCTCGCGACGGCGTCGCTCCCGCCCGGGCGTCCGGCGGGCGTCCCGGGCTGGCCTCGGTCGCGGTCCGGCTCCTTGCCGACGTGCTCAGGGTCGCCGGTGCCGGCAGCCTCGTCTGGGCCGCCGCCGGCGGCGAGTGGGTCAACGCGGCGCTGTTCGCGCTGGTGCTCGGCGGGTTGATGCTGCCCCGGATCGTTCCGACCCGGCCGGTGGTCGACCTGACCTACGGCGCGACGCTCCTCTTCGCTGCGTGGAGCGCCGTCGAGGACCTCTACGTGCGCTACGACGAGCTCGACAAGGTCGTGCACACTATCGCGTGCGGTCTCGTCGCCGCCGTCGTCCACCGCCTACTGGTCACGGCGTCGGTCCTGCCCCCCACCACGGACCGCTCGCTGCGACGTGCTGGAACGGGCGTGGTCGTGACGGTCTGGGCGCTCGGCCTCGCCCTCGGCACGCTGTGGGAGGCGGGGGAGTGGTTCGGCCACACCCACCTCGATCAGCGCATCCAGGTGGGGTACAGCGACACCGTCGGTGACCTGATGGCCGACTGCCTGGGCGCACTCGTCGCCGGCCTCGTGGTCGCCAGGTCCGGCCGGGTCCGGACTCGATGACACCGGCAGTACCGGGCCGCCCGACGGTATCGGTGGTCATCCCGGTGCGAGACGACGCCGCAGCCCTGCGTTGGTGCCTGCACTCGCTCACGCGCCAGACGGTGGCGCCGATGGAGATCGTGGTCGTCGACAACGCCAGCACCGACGACAGCGCGGCCATCGCGACCCGGTACGGGGCGCGGATCGTCGCGGAGCCCGTCGTAGGGATCCCCGCTGCGGCGGCAGCCGGCTACGACGCCGCCCGCGGGGACGTGATCGCCCGCTGCGATGCCGACACGGTCCCCCCGCCGGACTGGGTGGCCCACATCTCGGCACTCATGGGCGCGTGCCCTGCTTTGGACGCGGTCACCGGCTCTGGCCGGTTCTACGACCTGCCGGGGTGGCTGGCTCCGCTGGCGCGCCCGGTCTACCTCGGCAGCTACTACGTGCTGGTCCACGCAGCGCTCGGTCACCGCGCCCTGTGGGGCTCGAACATGGCGATCCGCCGCAACGTATGGGAGCAGGTACGCGGCGACGTGCACCGGTTCGAGCGCGAGATACACGACGACATGGATCTCGCCTTCGCGCTCGGACCACGTCGGCGGCTGACGTACGACCGGACACTCGTCGTCGGCGTGTCGGCGCGCTCCCTGCGCGGGTGGAGCCAGGTCCGGCGTCGCTTCCGCCGGGCGGTCCGGACTCTGAGGCTGAATTGGCGACTCGCTCCTCCCTGGGAGCGCTGGCACGTTCGCCTCCAGGAGCGCCCGACGTCTTCTCGTTGACCTCGCGGGTGACCTTCGACAACGAGGACAAGCCGTCGGCTTCACAAGTCGTCGACGTGTTCTGGCGGACATACGACACCAGCGACGGGACCTACCTCGCCGCCGCGGACGCCTGCTGGGACGTCGCGATGAGTTCCAGCCGTCCCACGCGTCTACACGGCAGGATTGTCGTCAACCGGAGGTTGTGAACATGCGCAAGGTCGTAGCCTACGAGCTGGTGTCCCTCGACGGCGTCGCGGAGAACCCCGATCGGTTCTTCCCCGACTGGGACGACTCGATGGAGGCCAACCTCGCGGCCGTCATCGGCGAGCAGGACGCGGTGATCCTCGGCCGCCGCAGCTACGAGGAGTGGGCCGGCTACTGGCCGGGCAGCGATGTCGAGCCGTTCGCGACGTTCATCAACGCGGTGGCGAAGTACGTCGCGACCTCCACGTCGCTCGATCCGAAGTGGGGGAACACGACGGTGATCGCGGCGGCTGAGCTGGTCGGGTTCGTACGGGACCTGAAGAAGCAACCAGGAGCCGACATCGGCGTGCATGCGAGCATCTCGCTCGCCCAGTCACTGCTCGGCGCAGGCGTCGTGGACGAGCTCCGGCTAGTGATCGCACCCAGGATCGTGGGCAGCGGGCGAAGACTCCTCGATGGCTTGCCGGGCATTCGCCTCGAGACGATCCGGAGCGCGACCTCACCGGCCGGTTATCTGCTCGTCGACTACCGGGTCATCGGCTGAACGAGCGTCCCGAGCTTGTCCGAAACGGCACCGGCGGAGCACAATGCCCAGAATGGATCCGGCGGACGAGCTTCGCGCCCTGGTGACCGGGTTCCGGCTGTCCGCCGCGCTCAGTGTCGCAGCGGACCTCGGCCTGTCGGACGAGCTGGCCGACGGTCCGAGGACTGTCCCCGATCTTGCCGCATCGGTGTCCGCCGACGAGGACAGCCTGCGCAGGCTGCTGCACGCGTTGTCCACCGTCGGCGTGTACGAGGAGCGGGACGAGGACGTGTTCGCCACCACGGCGCTCGGCGAGGGCCTGCGCTCCGACGTCCCCGGAAGCATGCGTCCACTGGCACGTACCCTCGCGGACCCGCCGACGTGGGCCGCGTGGGGGCATCTGGGGCACAGCGTTCGTACCGGGGACAACGCCTTCAAGGCGCTACACGGCACGGACGTATGGACCTACCGGCAGGCCCACCCCGAGAGCAACGCCGTCTTCAATGACAACATGACGGCACTGAGCTTCCACGTCGCTCACGCTGTCGCGGAGGCCTACGACTTCTCCGGCCTCTCCAGGGTCGTCGACGTGGGGGGCGGCCAGGGCAGCCTGCTCGAAGAGGTGCTGAAACGCAACGAGCACCTGACCGGAACGGTGTTCGACCAGGCGCATGTGGTGACGTCTGCCCGCGCGCACGCGATGTCAGCCTCGGTGTCCGCCCGCTTCTCCGTCGAGAGCGGTAGCTTCTTCGAGGCAGTCCCGCGTGCAGACGCGTACCTGCTCAAGTCGATCCTCCACGACTGGCCCGACGACCGCTGTGTGCAGATCCTGCGGAGCTGCGAGCGCTCACTCGCACCCGGCGGGGTGGTCCTCGTCGTGGAGATCGTGCTCGGCCGCCCCGGGCACGAGGTCGACGCGGCGTTCTCCGATCTGAACATGCTGGTGCTCCCAGGTGGGCGCGAGCGCACCGAGCAGCAGTACGCGGCACTCTTCGACGACGCCGGGCTCCGACTGAGGCGGACCCTCGACACGACCTCGCGATACTCCATCGTCGAAGCCAGGTCAGCGCGTACCCAGGGGGCGTGAGCACCACCACGACCGGCGTCATGAGGCGCCGCCGTGGACAATGGCGACATGAGCGAGCCAAGGGCGAAGGACGTCGTCGAGGAGCTGTTCCGGCGGCAACAAGCCGGCGACGACACCGCGCTCGACGATCTCGTCGCGGCGGACCTGGTGAACCACGCGGCGGGTCCCCAGGGCCGCGAGGGTCTCAGAAGCATCCTGCGAACCATCGACGACGACCTCGGGCCCGTCACCGTCGAGCAGCACCACCTCATCGGGGACGGCGACATCGCCGCTCAGCACCTCACCCTGCACGGGACGCACCGGGCATCCACGATGCCGCTGCTCACCGACGCCACGGCCTCCGGCCGTCCGGTGGCGTGGACGTTCATCCACATCTGGCGGGTCGTCGACGGAGTGATCGTCGAGCACTGGGCCTGCCGCGACGACATGGGCCTGCTCGAGCAGCTGCGCGACTGATCGCCTCCCGGGAGATGTTCGGTCAGCCGGTGGCCGCTGGAACGGTCCGGAAGAGCCTTCCGTAGCCGGCAACCTCCCATGGCGTCCGGGTCGCGGCCAGGACCGACCACAGCATCACCTGGTTCGCCTCGAGGACGAGCCGACCCGTCTGTTGCTCCAGCTCCTCGACGGCCTTCGCGGCGCGGAAGCCGTTCCCGGCGATGAACACCGCATCCGCCTCGTCGCCGAGGTGGCTGCTGACCCAGTCGACGACGTGCCGGGTGCGGACCATGCCGGGATCGGCAGGCAGGCCGGTCGCCTTGGTCAACGTGACGTCGAATCCCAGGTCACCGAAGTAGCGGGCACCCAGCTCGTCGATCTCGTCGCGGAACCAGGGCGGATGGACCAGGGTGACGCGGTGGGCTCCGCAGGTCCGCAGCGCGTCGACCGCCGACAAAGCACTGGCGACGACGGGGACCCCGCACAGCTTGCGCAGTCGGTCGACCAATGTCCTCTCCGCCCGGTGACCTAGGGCGTAGCCGGTGGTCGTCGACGCGTAGGCGACGGCGTCGACCGACCCCGGGCCGAACCCGGCCGCAGCTCGGTCCACCGCTCCCGGCCGGGTGAGCGCGCGCAGGTCCGACGCAGTCTCAGGTGGTGTCGTCCCGGCCCCGGCCGCGGCGGAGTCTGGACCGATCCTCGCCACGACGGCCGCGAGCCGACCCGAGGCCATCGCGGGGAGCTCGACCTCCGGCCCGGGGGCTGTATGCGGCGTCAGCACCCCTATCGTGAACCCGCCGCCTCCACCCACGAGCGCGAACTCCTCCGCCAAGCCGTCGCCACCCACCCGGCAGCTGCGATGCCGGCACGCGGCCGGAACCCTACCGGACGTCCGGTCGACCGGGCGCAAATGCCGCCTCGACCGGGCGCAAATGCCGGCCTTGACCGGGCGCAGATGTCGCCTCCGCCGGGCGCAAATGTGCCACGCGCGATGTCGTAACGGGCGCGAATGCCCGGTCGAGCGGGCAGCCATGTCCCCTCGGGTGGCCAGGTACGTCGCGGGACTAGTCTCGGCCCATGGCGTTCGACCCCGACCTCGCGGACCGACTCCGGTCGGCTCTTGCGGAGGAGCCGGGAGTGACGGAGAAGCGCATGTTCGGCGGGCTCGCGTTCCTGGTCAACGGCAACATGGCCGTCAGCGCGAGCAGCAGAGGGGGACTCCTCCTGCGCGTCGACCCGGCCGAGACCGAGGCGCTCGTGAGCCCGCGCCACGTCGGCAGGTTCGAGATGCGCGGGCGTGAGATGGACGGCTGGCTGCGGGTCGACGTCGAGGCACTGGAGACCGACGACGCCCTACGCACCTGGGTCGACCATGGCGTCGCCTACGCACGTTCGCTCCCCGCCAAGTAGCAGGACGTGCTCAGGGTGCGGACCAGTCCGGCACGGCGTCACGCTCGCGCTTGTCCGTAGGCTCCATGAAGCGCAGGCCGTTGCCGAAGGGGTCCGGTACGGTCATGACCCTGCCGTAAGGCATGTCCTCCGGGGCCGGCACCCAGACGGCCGGAGGCAGCACTTTGACCGCGGACCTCGCCTCGTTCAGTGCACGGTGAAGAGCGTCGACACCTCGCATCCAGATGCCGACCGTCGAGCCTGGGTAGGGGTCGTAGCTGTCCTCGCTGAGGTGAAGGGTGGTCCCATTCCGCGAGACCTGTCCGAAGAAGGCGGACCCCGGGCCGTTGCTGTCGCCACCCCAGTCGAGCTGGAAGCCGAGGAAGTCGACGTAGAAGGCGATCGCCAGCTCGACCGAGAAGATCCTGAACACCGGCACGGTCAGGTTCCGCGTAGAGAACGGTCCCACGTCACCGGCGCCCGAGATCCTCGACAGATCGTTCGTCTTCGCCGACAAGACGTTCCAGTTGTCGTGCCCGAACATCCGTGACGTGATCTCGAGGCACTCGGAGTGCGACAGGTCGAGTTGGCGACGTTCAGCCAGCTCCTTGGAGAGGGTCTTCGACATGATCTTGGCGTCGCGGAAGGTGCGCATGCTCTGCTCCTCGCTCCGGCGAAGTGTTCATCAGTGCTTGCGTTACTGACTCGGTTCGCCGGCGGTAGCAGATCGGCAGGCTGAGTAGCGCTTCGACGCGTTCACCATCACCCGAGGGTGGCAAGCAGCAGGCCGCGTCGGCCTCGGTCGAGGCTAGGACTGGTGCGGGGCCACGTCAAGGAGGCTGGAAGGATCGCGCGGTGGACATCGACCTCCTGCGTGAGCAGACACCCGGCTGTCGGCATCGTATGCATCTGAACAACGCGGGAGCGGCCCTGATGTCGACCGCCACCTTGGAAGCGATGCGTCACCACCTGGATCTGGAGGCCGAGATCGGTGGCTATGAAGCTGCCGACGCGGCGCGGGAGGCGGTCCAGGGTACGTACGAGGGCGTGGCCCAGCTTCTCGGTGGCCGGCCTGACCAGGTGGCGCTGTTCGACAACTCGACGCATGCCTGGAACGCCGCCTTCTACTCCGTCCCACTCGGCCCGGGTGACCGCATCCTGACGGGCCGCGACGAGTACGGCAGCAGCGTGCTCGCGTACTGGCAGATGAGCCGGCGTACGGGGGCGGAGCTCGTCGTCGTACCGAACGACAGCACCGGTCAGATAGACGTCGAGGCGCTCCGGGAGCTGGCCGACGAGCGCACCCGGCTCATCGGCCTAACCTGGGTGCCGACGAGCGGAGGGCTGGTCAATCCGGCCGCGCAGGTGGGCCGGGTGGCGCGCGACGTCGATGCCCTGTACCTGCTGGACGCCACGCAGGCCGTCGGCCAGCTGCCGGTCGACGTGGAGGCGCTGGGCTGCGACCTGCTCACGGGTACGGGGCGCAAATTCCTGCGCGGACCACGAGGGACTGGTTTCCTCTGGGTGGGTGACCGGGCGCTCGATCGTCTCGACCCCTTCGTCGTCGAGATCGCGTCCGCGACCTGGAACGGCGAACGAGGGTTCACGTGGGCCGAAGGTGCTCGCCGGTTCGAGACGTGGGAGTACAGCTACGTCAACGTCCTCGGACTGGGCGCCGCGGTCCGGCAGGCGCTGGACCTCGGCCCGCACGCGGTCGGCGAGCGGGCCGTCGCGCTCGGCCGGAGCCTGCGCGACCGGCTGCGGAACCTGCCGGGCGTCACGGTCCACGACCTCGGGGTCGACCACTGTGCGATCGTCACCGCCGCGGTCGCCGGTTACGACAGCGCTGACGTGGCCGAGGCCATGGGCCGTCGCGGCATCAACGTCAGCGTGACCGTCCCGGACGACAACCCGTTGGACACCGAAGACCGGGGTGTCCACCCGCTGGTACGGCTCTCGCCGCACTACTACAACACCGACGCCGAGATCGACCGCGCCGTGAACGCCATCTCGGACATCGTCAGCGGCCGCACGCGGTGAACAGAGGCAGCGTCGATAGAGATCAGGGCTCGCAGGCCGATCCGTCACCGTCGCCGTCGAGCCCGTAGGGGTCGTCGCCCGTCACGTGTACGGGCTTCTTCGCCGCGGCGATGTCGTCGCAGTTCAGGTCGGCGGCGCGCGGCAGGCAGGGGCTGTATCCCGGCTCGCAGCCCGGACCTGTACGTCGGTCCGTCGCGGGGCCGCCGCCAGCGGTCGACGGCCGTGACGGCGCCGAGCCGACATACCTCCGGTAGGCACCCACCCAGTCACGTGCCTCCTGGTGCTGGGCCGCCCGCAGGCTCAGCTCGCCTGCGCAGACGAGGCTGTGGAGCCTGTTCTCGAGCGCGTCCTTCGTCCGCGCTCCCCAGCGGCCGGCGTACGGCTCGGGCCACAGGTTGGCGATGGCGTTGGAGCCGCCGAGCTCGAGCGAGACCAGGTGGTCGACCTCGTGGGCATAGGGAACGTGCACGACGCCGTACCTTCGGTACGCCTCTTCACTCACCGCCGAGGGCACGTCACGGACCGTGGACGAATAGCCGACCACGCAGACCGTGGCAGCGCTGGCCGTGAATACCGCACCGGGCGTGAGCCGCACGTCAGGGACGTCCATGCGCGGTACCCCGTCGTGGTGCACCGCGGTGACCGGCTTGCGCTCGTGCCGACCGTGCCCATGAGGTCTGCCGCTGCGGTGACGTGCTGTCCCTGAGCGCCGTTCGGAGGTCGGGTCGACCCGAGCCGTCCTCGACGTGCCGGGCGGCGGTGCCGAGCCTCCGGGCCGCAGTGATGCCGTCGCGTGTGCGTGAGTCGGCGGTACAGAGGCCCGGTCACCGACGTCGGTGTTCGTCGTCGAGGTGGCGCCGCAGCCGGCCACGAGGCATCCAAGCCCCACGACCGAGGCACAGCGCCAGGCGCGACCGTTCGACATCCCGTGTTGACGCGTCGAGCTCACCCGTACCTGGGGCGAGGAGGACCGCTCGGCGCGGTGTCGACCGGCTGGATCATCGTGCCGCCGCCGCCGACCGGGTCGGGCTCGAACGTGACGATGGGGCGCGTGAGGTACCAGTCGTCGAACCGGTCGACGGGCATCGGCTTCGAGAGGTGGTACCCCTGCGCCACATCGCACCCGAACTCCCGCAGCTCATTGAGGGCTTCGAGGGTCTCGACACCCTCGGCCACGATCGTGAGACCGAGGTTGTGGCCGAGCTCGACGACGCTGCGCACGATGAGGGCGTCGTTGCGTTCCTCGGTCATGCTCGTCACGAACGAGCGGTCGATCTTCAGCTCGGTGACCGGCAGATCCTTGAGCTGCCCGAGGCTGGTGTACCCGGCACCGAAGTCGTCGATCGAGATCCGCACGCCCAGCCCGGCCAGCTGCTCGAGCAGGAACTGCGCACGCCCGGGCTCCGTCATCAGGGCCGACTCGGTGACCTCGAGCTCGAGCATGTTGGCGGGCACCGCGTGCAGGGCCAGCAGATCGTTGGACCGTGGCGGGCAGTCCCTCGTCGAGCAGGTTGCGTGCGGACAGGTTCACGGCCACCTTCATCGGCCGGCCGCAGTCGGCCCAGATGCGACTCTGGCGCAGCGCACGGTCCAGGACGTAACGCATGAGCGGTCCGATCAGACCGGTGTGCTCTGCCACCGGGATGAACTCGTCGGGCTGCACCAGCCCCCGGACCGGGTGCTCCCAGCGGACCAGCGCTTCGACGCCGACGATGTCGCCGGTGCTGATGCTGATCTTCGGCTGGTAGTGCAGGACGAGCTCGTCTCGACCCAGCGCCCGGCGGAGGTCTCCGAGGAGGGCCAGCTTGGCGGGGGAGTGGCCGTCGACGGCGGGGTCGTAGGCGAAGACACCGAGATTCTGGGTCTTCGCGACGTACATGGCGATGTCGGCTCGCTGCAGCAGCAGCTCGGCGTCGAGACCGTGCGCTCCGGAGACGACCAGTCCGATGCTGGCTTCGACGTCGAAGTCGACGTTCTCGACCCGGAACGGCGTGTCCAGCGCTAGCTGTAGCTTGCCGGCGACCAGGTTCGCCGCCGCCACGTCGACGACAGTCGGCAGCAGGATCGCGAACTCGTCGCCGCCGAGCCGCGCGACCGTGTCCACCTCCCGGACGGCGTGGGTCAGCCGGCGCCCGACCTGGGACAGCAGAATGTCGCCGAACTGGTGCCCGAACGTGTCGTTGATCTCCTTGAAGCGGTCGAGGTCTATCAGCAGCAAGCCCACGCAGGTGTCGTCGCGGCTGGCAGCGTGGAGGGCCTGGGTGAGGCGATCGTCCAGAAGTTTGCGGTTGGGCAGCCCGGTCAGGGCATCGTGGAGAGAGTCGTGGATGGCCTGCGCACGCTCGAGGTTGCGCAACCGCTGGAAGCCTCGCGTGACCGAAGCCAGCGCCCCCGCGATCAGCAGGCCGAGGATGAAGACGAGCGGCGTTAGCCGGCTGGTGACCTTCTCGAGGTGCTGCAGGTGGGCCAGTTGCGCCAGGGACGCGTTGTGGTGGATTTCCGCGGCGGTGTCCACTGCCGTCTCGACCGAGCCGTACGCGGGGTCCGCCTTCTTGTGGTCGAGGTAATTGACCTTGACCGGACGGTGCTGGTCCACGGCGTCGAACACCCGGATGATCGCGCCGAGGTAGGTACCGTGGTCGGCGAGTACGGCCTTCGACAGCTTCCAGTCGGTCGGGCCGCCGTCGGCCTTGACGCTATTCATCGCCTGTACCAGCCCGGCGGACGCCGCGTTGAACTCGCTCCAGGTGGTCCGGGAGGGGCTGATCCGGTACTGCTGTTCGAGGGTCTCCTCCTGGGCGACGGCTGCCGCGGCGGCCGAGTAGTCGTCGCTGAGGCGACTTGCGGCCGCGGCGTGATCGGCGGACGCCGAGGTGGCGTGGGAGGACCACAATGCGAAGATGCTGATGCCGAGCAGCGTAGCGACCAGGCCGATACTGGCCATCCAGTTGCGGCGGGCTGTCCGGGACCCGCGCTCCTTCGACCAGATGCCGATGACCGGCCCGTTGATGCTGCCCGCGTGAGGTGCCACTATCCCGGCTCCCAACGTCAAGGCGGTCTCGGTGGATACCGGAACCTATGCAAGTGTCGCAAGCAAACGCCGCGGATGAGGATGAATGTGACAATGCGTATATTGTGTGTCACTTAACGTAGCGACTCCGATGGCTTCCTAGGCTGACGGCCATGCCCGAACAGGTAGCGTCATCAGGTCAACGTCCAGAGCCTCCGTTCCAGGCGCCCGAGCGCGCGATGCTGGAGGCGTGGCTCGACTTCCACCGCGTGACCCTGCTCAGCAAGTGCGACGGACTGGTCGGTGACCAGCTCTCCGCCCGCTCGGTGCCGCCGTCTGGGCTGAGCCTGCTTGGGCTCGTCCGCCACCTGACGGAGGTGGAGCGGAACTGGTTCCGCCGCACGCTGGCGGCGGAGTCCGTCGACGTGGTGTACAGCGACGAGGGACACGGGGGCGGCGACTTCTCGGGCGCCGGCGCGACGGACCCGGCCGAAGACCTCCAGCGATTCCGCGACGAGGTCGAGCATTGCCGCGCGGTCGCTGCGCGGTGTCCCGACCTCGACGCAACCGCCACGGGCGTACGTGACGGGCAGGAGATAGAGGTCTCCCTTCGCTGGATCTACGTACACATGATCGAGGAGTACGCGCGACACAACGGTCATGCCGATCTCCTGAGGGAGGCCGTTGACGGGGCTACCGGGGTCTGATCGCGTCGACGGGGCACCCGGACCTCCGGCAGACGGCGCCAGCCGGGTTTCGCGAACGGTGCGGATCAGTCCGAGGTCGATGCGGCGGGGTCACCGCGGCGAGCGGCCGCCTCCCGCAGCGTCCGCTCGCGTACGGCATGTTCGTCGGTGCGCGCGTCGTAGGACCAGAAGCCCCGTAGCAGTCCGGCCGTGACGGCGACTCCGCCGACACAGAGCAGGCCTCCGCTGGCGATGGCACCGCGCACGCTCCACGCGTCGGCGACGAAGCCGGAACGCATCTGGCCGCCGAGGGGCCCGAGGGAGTACGACAGCATCTCGATCCCGGCGAGGCGTCCCCGTACGGAGTCGGGGATCGTCTGGTTCCAGATGGTGCCGCGGAAGATCCCGCTCACCATGTCGCCGGCGCCGGCGACGACAAGCGCCAGCAGGGCCCACCAGACGTTCGGAGCTACGCCCACGAGGCCGATGGCGCCTCCCCAGACGGCAGCGGAGATGACTACGGCTCGCCCGTGGTGATGGACCCGAGCGGTCCAGCCCGAGGTCGCCGTGACGAGCAGACTGCCCACGCTCTCCGCCGAGTAAAGCAGCCCGAGCATTCCCGGCGCAGCGAACACCTGGGTCGCTAGCGCGGGGAACAGCACGATCGGCATGGCCATCACCATGGCCACGATGTCGACGACGTAGGTCCCGAGCAGGTCGCGGCGGCCGACCGCGTAGCGCAACCCCTCGACGATGCCGGCGAGGCTGGGCGGGTTGGACCGGTCGATGGCGGGATAGGGGTGCATCCGGGCGAACAGTGCGGCGGCCACCACGAGACCGGACACGTCGACCGCGTAGCACCACGCGACCCCCGCCACCTGGATGAGCACGCCGCCCACGGTGGGCCCGACCAGCACGCTGGCGTCCCGGCCCAAGGAGGTGACGGCGCTGGCCGCTGGGAGCAGCTGGTGGCGTACGGTCCGGGGGACCAGCGCCTCCCGAGACGGCCGCTGCAACGACTGCGCAGCGGAGAGCAGCCCACCGATGAGGTAGATCAGCCACACGCTGGGCGTCGCCAGCAGCGAGTTCGCCAACAGCCCCGCCGTCAGCGCGACCTGCGCCAGACCAGTGGCCACCAGGAGACGCCGACGGTCGGCATGGTCGGCCAGCGCTCCGCCGTACAGGCCGAACACGACGAGGGGCACCAGCTCGACGGCGCCCAGTGCGCCGACGGCGAAGTTGGAGTGGGTGAGGTGGTACAGCTGGTACGGCACCGCGACGTACGAGACCATGCCGCCGAGGTAGAAGACGGTTCCGCCGTAGAAGAGCAGGCGGAAGTCGCGAGACTCCGAGAGCGGCGTCGTATCGAGCCGAAGGCCCGCTATCCGCTCTCTCCAGCTCACCGCGTCAGGGTGTCAAAGCGCCGGTCGCTTTACCAACCGATATGACCGATACTTCGGACGGCGCCGCGGAGCCCCCGGCCGGGCGAATGCCCGCTCTCGGCGATACATCTGCGCTCCGGTCGACGCTGCATACGCGCCCGCTCGACCCGACATATCCGCCCGGTCGAGGCTGCATACGCGCCCGGTCGGCGCTGCATATCCGCCCGGTCGAGGCGACTTTTGCGCCCGGTCGACCGGGGGTCGGTGAGGGCGGACGTAGGCTCGACACTGTGACCTCTTCGAGTGCCGTCGAGCTGGTGGTGCTGCTCGACGACGACGGCGAACCGACGGGTGTCGCACCCAAGTCCGAGGTACACCACTCGGCGACGCCGTTGCACCTGGCCTTCTCCTGCTGGTTGGTCGACGAGCAGGGACGGACCCTGCTCACCCGTCGCGCCGGCGTCAAGCACACCTGGCCGGGCGCGTGGACGAACTCGTTCTGTGGGCACCCCGGGCCCGACGAGCCGATCCCCGACGCGGTGCACCGTCGGGCCCGGTTCGAGCTGGGCGCCGACATCAGCGATCCCGTGGCCGAGCTGCCCGACTTCCGCTACCGGGCCGTGATGGACGACGGGACGATGGAGAACGAGGTCTGCCCGGTCTACGTCGCCCGCCTGCGGACGCGACCGGAGCCGAACCCCGCCGAGGTGGCGGATCTGCGCTGGGTCCCCTTCGCAGACCTCGGAGCAGCGGTCGAGGCCGACCCTTCCTCGTACAGTCCCTGGATGCGCGAGCAGCTCGACGCCCTGCTGCGTGCAGGCTGGAGCCCGCCGACGCCCTGACCACACGGGTCGGCGGTCGCGAAAACCCGCTTGCGGAGCGCCGCCCGGCTCTGGTCGGCTGTCCGGATGGACGCTCGCGCCGTGCTCGATGCCTTCGACGACCAGATCCGCCGTCACCCGCAGCCGGACGGACCCGACGGCGTCGTGGAGCGCGACGAGCTCGTGGTCAGGAACGTCGCCGCGGACGACGGGTGGTCGGGCGTCGTCTGGTCGGCTCTGGACGCCGCCACGGCCGACGAAGCCATCGCCGCGCAGATCCGCCGGTTCGGGACGCAGTCCTGGGAGTGGAAGCACTACTCGTACGACCGGCCGCCGGACCTGCCCCAGCGGCTGCTCTCGGCAGGCTTCGTCGCCGAGGAGCCCGAGACGCTCCTGGTCGCGGAGATCGCTGACCTCGAGCTCGACGTCGCCCCGCCGCCGGGTGTGACCCTGATGCCCGTGCACGACGAGGCGGGGGTCGACGCGCTGGTGTCGGTGCACACCGCCGTGTTCGGCGGCGACCACTCCGGGCTCGGGCGATCGTTCCTGCGGGGACTCGAGCGGGCGCCGGACTCAGCCGCGGCTGTGGTCGCCGTAGCAGACACCGAGCCCATCGCCGCCGGGCGGATGGAGTTCCACGTCGGAACCGACTTCGCCAGTCTCTGGGGAGGCGGCACGGTACCGGCGTGGAGAGGACGTGGCGTGTTCCGGTCCATGGTCGCGTACCGCGCCGCACTGGCCTCCGCCCGTGGGTTCCGCTTCCTGCAGGTCGATGCGCTGCCACCCAGCCGGCCGATCCTCGAGCGACTCGGGTTCGTGGAGCTCGCCACCACGACGCCGTACATCCATCCGGGGGGCACCGGCTGAGCCGTGCCGCGACCGAGCCGACGTCAGCGTTCGGCGGTCAGGTGGTTCCTCCTCGCAGGTTGCCCAGCAGGCGCAGCCCGAAGACGGCAGCCGCCAAGAGGGCGACGGGAGCGGCGCTGAGCCACTGACCCGAGCCGTGGCCCGACGACACCGCGATGGCGTCGACCCCGAGCCCGAGCGTCCATACGCCGGCCGCGCCGAACGCCGTCAGCGCGATGGTATTGGTGACCGCCGCCGGGAGCACGGGCCACCGGTCGCTGCCGACGGCCCGGTGCCGCAGCCTCGTGTAGGCGAGCACGCAGAGCAGGCCGAGCACGCCGGCGGCAATGCGGTAGAGCACCGTTTCGGCTGCCCAGTCGGCGACGGCGGCGTTGCGGCACCCGCCCGCCCCGGGGTCGGCGGCCAGCCACCGGGCGCAGTCGCTCGCCGACAGCGCCTGTCCCGGTGCGAAGTCGACGAGGGCACGAGTGCCGGCCACCGCGCGGATCAGGGCCGCGAGCGCCCCGCTGACGCCGATCGCCACCCCCGCGATCCCGCCGAGCAGCAGGGCTGTCGTAGCGACCTGGCGTACCACTACACGCAGCGGAGTCGCCATCCGGGCGTCGTCGGCCGCCGCCAGCTCTCGCGCCGGCCCGAAGCGGGACACGGCCAGCGCCTCCGCCTCCTCGACCGACAGACCCTCCGCCATCGCGGCTTCGGCATCGTCGCGCAGGTGGGCCTCGGTCTCTGCAAGAAGATGGCGCAGCTGCCGCGGCCGACGCGTGGACAACGCCGCGACGAGCTCGTCGAGGTACTGCTCGACCGGGCCCGTGCCGCCGACCTCCGTCATGACGCCGCCTCTCCGGCGAGGGAAGGGATCGGGCGCAGCACGGTCTCGATGCACGAGACCAAGGCCCGCCAGTCGCGGCGCTCGGCCTGCAGCGCGCGGGTGCCCTCCGAGGTCAGCCGATACACGCGCCGGCGCCGGCCGGCGACAGGCTGCCAGTCACTGACGAGCAGGCCGAGGTCTTCGAGTCGGTGCAGGGCTGGGTACACCGAACCCTCCGTGAGGTCGAGCATCCCGTCGCTGCTCTCGCGCAGGGAGCTGATCACCGCATAGCCGTGGCCGGGCTGCACGCTGAGCACGCCGAGCAGGAGGAGGTCGAGGTGGCCCTTGATCCGTTCTACCTTCATACCTAGGGAGTCTAGGTATGAAGGCGGAGCCTGTCAATCACGCGCACGACCAGGAGCCGACCGTAAACCCGTTGTCCGCGGTGCTGCACCTATCTAGGGTTGCCGCCATGGTGACAGTGATGGTGCGTCGTGTCCGGACGCGCGGAGCGGTCCCCGCCGCGAGGTGCTCGAGCAGGGCTGGAGCAGCCGAGATGGGGCTGGCACCGGCTGTCTGACGGCGCGGCCGCCCGGGTCGTCGCTGCCGCCGGGATCACGCCCGGCGACCTTGTGGTCGATGTCGGCGCGGGTGACGGCGCGCTCACCGTGCCGCTGTTGGAGGCGGGGGCGCGGGTCGTGGCGGTGGAGCTCCACCCGGGTCGGTGCGAGATCCTTCGAGCCCGCTTCGTCCGCGAGCTCGTGACAGTGGTCGAGGCCGACGCCCGGCGGTACAGGTGGCCGAACCGGCCGTTCCGGGTGGTCGCGAACCCGCCCTACGACCTGTGGGCCGCGCTGCTGCGGGCACTGTTGGGCCGCGACAGCCGACTCCTCTCGGCCGACGTGGTGCTCCAGCGCCGAGTGGTCCGGCACATCGTCTCGTCGGGCACCGCCCCGGCACACCGGCGTGGACGCGGTTATGTGTTCGAGCGTGGGCTGACCGTTCCGCGCAGCGCGTTCCGTCCCCGCCCGCGCGTCGACTCGGCGGTCCTCCGGATCCGGCGCCCATCTTGAGAGCCCGCAGCCGATCGGGCTGGTGAGACGGCGGCTGCAGGCGTCATACCGCAGTTGTAAGGTCTACTTTCCGGTTCCGCCCGAGGAGTAGCCACCATGACCGAGTCCACCACCCGCGAGCACAACGGCGCGTCGCATCCCCTTGACCCGACCTTCTACCGCAGCGCCGCCGAGGCCGTCGCGGCACCGGGCGAGAAGCTGGCGTACGTCGTGACCTTCGACCGGGAAGGCAAGCGGCCCGACGCCCTGAGCGTCATCGACGTCGACGCGGCCTCGGACCGGTACGGGCAGGTGGTGGGCTGGGCGGACCTCCCGACGACGGGCGACGAGCTGCACCACTTCGGCTGGAACGCGTGCTCGAGCGCGCTGATGCACGAGGGGCACGACATGGGGGAGGAGGGGCTTCAGCGCCGCTACCTCCTGCTGCCCGGTCTGCGCAGCTCCCGGGTCCACGTGTACGACACGCAGCCGGACCCGCTCTCACCACGGCTGCACAAGACGATCGAGGCCTCCGAGCTCGCGGAGAAGGCCGGGTACTCCCGCCCGCACACGCTGCACTGCGGGCCGGACGGTGTCTTCCTGACCTGCCTCGGCGGCGCCGACGGCGAGGAGGGTCCGGGCGGGATCGCACTGCTCGACCACAACTCGTTCGACGTGCTCGGGGCGTGGGAGACCGAGCGAGGACCGCAGTACCTGGCGTACGACGCCTGGTGGCACCTCAACCAGAACACCCTGATCTCCAGCGAGTGGGGGACGCCGTCGATGATCGAGGACGGCATCGTGCCGGAGCTGCTCCTCGGCCAGAAGTACGGTCACCGGCTCCACTTCTGGGATCTCGCCGAGGGCCGGCACCAGCAGACCGTCGACCTGGGCGCCGAGCACCAGATGGTGCTCGAGCTGCGGCCGTCCCACGACCCGGAGGCCACCTGGGGGTTCGTGGGCGTGGTGGTGTCGACGGCCGACCTGTCCGCCTCCGTCTGGCGGTGGTACAGGGACGGCGAGGAGTGGAAGGCCGACAAGGTCATCACGATCCCGGCGGAGCCGGCCGACCCCGTGGACCTGCCACCCGCACTGCAGCCGTTCGGGGCGGTGCCTCCCCTTGTCACCGACATCGACCTGTCCGTCGACGACAAGATGCTGTACGTGTCCTGCTGGGGGACCGGTGAGCTCAAGCAGTACGACGTCTCCGACCCCGCCGAGCCGCGGGAGGTGGGATCGGTGCACTTGGGCGGCATCGTCCGTCGCAGCGCGCACCCGTCGTCGCCGTCGGAGCACCTCGCCGGCGGGCCGCAGATGGTCGAGGTGAGCCGCGACGGGCGGCGGATCTTCCTCACCAACTCGCTGTACGGCTCGTGGGACGACCAGTTCTACCCGGCGGGCGTCGGCGCCTGGATGGCCAAGATCGACACCGACCCCGACTCGGGTGGGATGACCCTCGACGAGCGGTTCTTCCCCCATGGCGACGACTTCCGCGGGCTGCGGGTGCACCAGGTGCGGCTGCAAGGCGGGGACGCCTCCTCGGACTCCTACTGCTACCGCTGAGCTAGCCAGTCGCCGGGGGGCACGTCAGCGCCCCCGGGCGTCGGCCTTCACCTGCGGCCCGTACCTCCCGGTCAGCCCTGCCGCGGCTCGCTCCCAACCAGCAGGTCGAGGTCTGAGGCTCACCTCGGCTCGAGCCGAGACCCCGCAGGCGCCGTGGGCTCGCGACCGCCAGACTGGGGCGATGGCTTCGTATTCGGTCAACCCCGCGGCCGTGGACCGCGCCCGCTCCCTCATCGACTCCCGCCAGTACGTCCTCGACGGTGACTGGGGTGACGCGCAGCCGACGGCTGCCGACCAGAACGCCTACCTGTCGTCGCACAGCTGGTCCGAGTACGCCCAGTGGCACCTGGGGCTCACAGAGGGAGCAGCCGACGAGACAAAGGCGCGCTATGCCTTTGTCTACGGCGACTTCCGGCGGGTCCACCGTACGGCGTTGATCGCCTGCGTGTACCGGGCGAGCGAATGGCGCCACAAGGACGTCGAGCTGGCGGCGCATGAGCTGCTCCAGCACCTCGACCGCGTGTCTGCCTGAGGTTCCTAGCGCGACGGCGACCGATGCTCGCGCTGCCTGCGCAGCGCAGCATCAGCACGAGCGATGAGGTCGTCGAGCGAGTCACGCTCCGACAACTCCGCCAGACCCACGCTGATCGAAGCCCGCTCGCTGCCGAGCTCCTCGTTGACCCGGAGGAACCGAGCGGCGGCGCTCTCGATGCTGGCGTCCACGAGCGCGCACACGAACTCGTCGCCTCCATAGCGGACGATGAGGTCGTAACCCCTCAAGTGGGAACGGATCGTGTCGACGACGCGGCCGAGCAGCCGGTCCCCGGCCGCATGACCTTGCGTGTCATTGGTCACTTTGAGCCCGTCCACGTCGACGAACGCCACGACGAGTTGTTCCTCGGTCCGCTTGGCCCGGATCACCTCCCGGGCCAGCTCCAGCATTCCGGCATCTCGTCGATGGGCACCCGTCAGGTCGTCGATTGACTGTGAGGATCGCGTTTGCAGCCTGTTGGTGTTGGGCTGTGGGTTGGTGACCGCGGGTGTGACCCACCGATTGACTGGCCGTGTGCCTTTGAGACGACTTGTCCGCTCGTGGTCGCCGGCCCCGGCCCGGTTGGAGGAGCTGGCCTGATCAGGAGCTTGACCGCCTGGCGTTAGCCGCGCCTGGCGTGTCTCATCACAGTCCTGCCGAGCCTCCGTTCCGGACCGGAACCACGTCCCCGTCTGGAAGGAGAGAACGCATGAGCAGTCTGACCGATCTACGTGAGGTGGTCGATGTCGTGATCGGCGTCGACACCCATGTGCATACCCACTCCGCGGCGGCGGTCGACGTCGCTACCGGCAGCGTGCTGGGCGAGATCACCGTGGACGCCACGGCCGAGGGCTACGGCGAGCTGCTGGCGTTCGCCGGCGACCACGCCACGTTGCGAGCCTGGGCGATCGAAGGGACAGCAGCTCATGGTGCGGGCCTGAGCCGCCATCTGTTGAACCTCGCTGAGATTGTGGTCGAGCTGGACCGACCCAAGCGTGCTCCACGACGCAACGCCGCGAAGTCCGACCCGCTCGATGCGATCAGGGCGGCGCGTGAGGCGATGACCCGGACCCGGCTGGCAACGCCACGCAGCGGGGCGCAGCGTCAGTCGTTGTCGGTGCTGCTGGCAGCGCGCCGCTCTGCAGTCACCGCCGCCACCGAGGCGCAACAGCAGGTGTTCAGCCTGGTCATCGCCGCGCCCGAACCCATCCGTGCCCGATTCCACGGCCAGAAGCTGCCCGCCATGCTCGCCACTGCCGCAGCGTTGCGCGTCCACCCCGGCTGGGACGTGGAGACGACCACCACTGTGCTGGCGTTGCGGTCCTTGGCGCGCCGCGCCGCTGGCTGACCAAAGAGGCAGCCCAGCATCAGCAGGCGATCTTGGCCATCATTGCCCGTTGGCGCCCGACCTGCTCGAGCAGTTCGGCGTCGGTCCCATCGTCGCCGCCACCGTGCTGTGCGCCTGGTCCCACCCCGGACGGATCCACTCCGAGGCCGCATTCGCGATGCTCGCCGGCGTCGCCCCCCCCCGGCCAACAGCGGCCAGCGGACCAACCGCTACGACTCACCGCTACGGTGACCGACAACTCAACCGGGCACGCACACCATCGTGCAATCGCGGACGCACCACGACGCGGCACGATCGCGAGCCGATGAGAGCCGGTCGGTCGACGCGGCTTCGCGGTCATCGGCAGCGTGGCGTCGGTCGCCGGCGGCGCCGCGCCTGTCCCGCCAGGCACCCGCGCGATCGGAGACCGCCCCCTGGTCGACGGACGGCGCGACCTCGTCGCGGGCATCGGCACGACGGTCCCGGGCGTCCGCACGCTCGTCTCGGGTCTCGGACGCCCGGTCGTACGCCGCTGAGATCTGGTCGCGGTCCTCCGCGGTCAGGTCGCGGTCACTGGCGTTCTGGTTCCGGTCGTCGGCTCGCGACCGGTGGCGCGGTTCGTCATCGCTGGGGGGAGGTTGCGAACTGTCGCCCGGCATCTGTTCATCGTAAAGGGCGTTGACCGGCCCTCGATCGGGCAGAGCGTGACAAAAGTACAGAAGCGATCTACGGTGTGATGCGTACAGTGAAAGAAGGGTTACTAAGGGTGACACGACTGCCAGGACGGGGACCCCGGCGCGCAGACCACTCGGGTGAACCCGAGCACGTTGCGCGATCCGAGGCCGCACGAGACCGCGACGTCATCGCCGACGAGCGGGACCGGATCGCCGACCATCGCGACGCCGTGGCCGATCTGCGCGACGGCGACACGACCGACCGGGAGCTCGAGATCGACTCGACGTTCGCGGCCGCACAGGAGCGTGACGCCCAGGCCGACGCGCGTGACTTCGTCGCAGACGAGCGTGACATGGCCGCCAACCTCGAGGCCTTCGTGCACGACGTCGACGACACGGCCGCGTTCAACGACCGCAACCTCGCGAAGCAGGACCGGATGCACTCCAAGGCGGATCGGATCGCGTCGGAGGAGGACCGGTACGTGCTCGCGGACATCCCTCCCGGTACGCGGGAGCAGGACAGTGCCATGGAAGAGCGCATCACCACGGCGGTGGAGCGGATCCAGGCAGCCAGCGGCCGGGATCAGGCCGCGCAGGCGCGTGACCGCGAGGCGGGCCGGAGACAGACATCGGCCCCCGAGGAGGACTGATCGCCGAGGTGTCACGTAGTTCCCTCCGAGGAGCCACGTAGTTCCCTCCGAGGAGTCACACAGTTCCCGCCGAGGTGCCAGCTACTTCCCGCGATGTCCCGCTCCGAGGAGCCACGTAGTTCCCGCCGAGGAGCCACGTAGTTCCCGCCGAGGAGTCGCGTAGCTCCCTCCCGGCAGTCAGGTGATCCCCACCGAGGCGGTCCTGTTCGTCAAAGGAAGCACTGCTGTCCTCGCTCGGGAACGGACTGACCTCTCGTCGGGGATCTTGTGACTCCTCGAGGGGCATTATGTGGCCCCTCGGCGGAACTACGAGTCTTCTCGGCGGGGATTACCTGGCTCCTCGGGGGCAACCGGGCTGGAAGCCCTGCCACGGAACGGCCCGCTCGAAGGCCGCCGCCGCGCGCAGGGTGAGGGCGTCCGCCCAGCGCGGGCCCATCACCTGCAGACCGACGGGCATGGCGTCTGCGCCGAACCCGGCGGGTACGGATGTCGCCGGCATGCCGGTCAGGTTCGCGGGCAGGCAGCTGGTACACCAGTCGTCGAAGAACGGGTCGACCGGCCGGCCCTCGATCTGGGCGGGGGTCTCCAAGCCGACCGCGAACGCCGTGAGCTGCATGGTCGGGGTGAGCAGCAGGTCGTGCCGCTCGAAGAACTCCGCCCATACCCGGGTGTAGCGCGCCTTCTCGTGCAACGCGTCGACGTACTGTCCCGCCGAGATGTCGCGGCCTGCCTCGATGATCTCGGCGGTCCCGGATGACAGCAGGTCCTTTGCCGTCGCCAGCAGGCCTCCTTCGGACGAGAAGCCCTCCGCCAGCGCGAGAGTGTTCCACAGCTCCGTGGGATGCTGCGTGACCGGTGCCGCCTCGACGAGCTCGCAGCCGAGCTCCGCGAACACCTGCAGAGCTGACTCGAACACAGCCCGTACGTCGGAGTCGACCGGCAGCATCCCCAGGTCCGTCGACCAGGCGACACGGAGCCCCCTCAGGTCATCGGTCCGGCGGACGGCCTCGAGGTAGTCCACGGGGTCCGGGCCGGGAAAGGTCATGTCATCGGCTGCCGCCGGGCCGCAGATCACGGCCAGCATGAGGGCGGCGTCGCGTACCGACCGGCTGAGCGGTCCGTCCACCGACAGGGTCTTCCACCCCTTGAACCCCGGCTCCTTCGGGACGAGCCCGAACGTCGGCTTGTGGCCCACCACGCCGCAGAACGACGCCGGGATGCGGATGGACCCGCCGCCGTCCGTACCGAGGGCGAGGGCCGTACACCCCGCGGACACCGACGCGCCCGCGCCCCCGCTCGAGCCGCCCGGTGTACGGCGGGTGTCCCAAGGGTTGCGGGTGAGGCCGAACGGGAGATTGTCGGTGTACCCCCGGTAGCAGAACTCGGGGTTGTTGGTCTTGCCGACGACGATCGCGCCCGCCGCCCGCAGCCGGGCGACGGGCACCGCGTTCTCGGGCGGCACGAAGTCGCGGAGCGCCAGCGACCCGTTCGTGGCCGGCGTGCCGGTCATCCAGATGTGGTCCTTGACCGAGACGGGTACGCCCAGCAGTGGCGGCAACGAGCCGCCGCCGCGGACCGCTTCGTCGGCGGCACGCGCCGCTGCCAGCGCCGGCTCGTCGAGCACCACCGTGAACGCGTTGAGGACCGGTTGCGTCTCGTGGATGCGATCGAGCGACTGCGCCACCACGCCGACGGCCGACACCCGCCCCGACGAGATGTCGTCGGCGGTCTGCCAGGCGTCGACGGACGGGCTGCCGGTGCTCACTTCGGCGATTCGGGCCGGGCATGTTGTCGCGCAGCCGCCTCCACCTCACGGGACTCCTCGTCTGCGACACGGGTCTCGCGGCTGACGTCGATCGACTGGCCGAGCAGGAAGTACAAGATGCCTGCGACCGGGAGGCCGATGAACATCGAGATGTCCCCGCCGTTGAGGTCCTTGGCCACGAAACCGGTGTACCGGCTCGTCGACAGGAACGGCAGCATGGCGGCGAACCCCACGAAGTAGGAGATGATGCCCCGCCAACCCCACCTGCCGTACATGCCGTTCGGGTTGAAGATCTCGCCGATCGCGTAGTGGCCGCGCCGCACGATGTAGTAGTCGACCAGGTTGACGGCCGTCCACGGGACGAAGAGATACAGCACCAGCAGCAGGAAGTCCTGGAAGTTGCTGAGGAAGTTCTCGCCGATGAGCAGCGCAGGGATGAGCGAGAGCACGGCGGTGAACGTGATCGTCGCGATCCGGATCGTGCTTGTCGGACGCACCTGCTTGAACGAGTCCATCGCGCTGATCAGCGTGAGCGAGCCGCCGTACATGTTCAGCGCGGTCACCGAGATCAGGCCCAGGGTGGAGAAGACGAGCGCGATGGAACCGAAGCCGCCGAAGAAGGTGTCTCCCGAGTCCTTGATCGAGGCGATGGTGTCGAAGTGGGCCCCCGCCCACGTTGCGAGGGCTGCCCCTAGGCACATCAACCAGATCGCGCCGAGCGCCGATCCCCAGTACGTCCAGAGGAACGTCTTGCGGATCGTGACGTCGGGCGGCAGGTACCGCGAGTAGTCGGAGACGTAGATCGCCCAGCTGATCTGGTAGCCGGCAACGGCGCCGAACTGGATCAGGAACGGCGTCCACTTGAAGCCACCCAGGTCGAGGGAGCCGCTCGGGAAGCTCAGCGTGAAGATGGTGATGGTCAGCGCGCCGAAGATGATCAGGAAGCCGAAGGCAAGCCACCGCTCCACGCCATGGATGAGGTCGTAGCCGACCAGCGCGATGACGGCGGCCACCACCGTGGCGACCACGATCCAGAGCTTCGTGCTGCCGTGCACGGTGCTGTTCAGTGCCTGCCCGGCGAGGATCGTGTTGAAGATGTTGAAGCCCGCGTACTGCAGGTAGGCGAAGGCCCAGACGAGCAGTGCGCCGACGTAGCCGAACTGAGGCCGTGACTGGATCATCTGCGGCAGCCCCAGCTGGGGACCCTGGGCCGAGTGGAACGCCATGAAGAACGTGCCGATCAGAGCGCCCGCGATGATGGCGATGAGCGACCAGATCAGGTTGCCGCCGCCGAGGGTCGAGAAGGTTCCGACGGCGAGCGTGGCGATCTGGGCGTTGCTCATGAACCACAGGGGTCCCTGGCTCCACACCTTGCCGTGTCGCTCGTTGAGCGGCACGTAGTCGATCGACCGGACCTCGACACCCGCGATCCGCGATGGGTTGGACGTGTCAGTCGCCATGGTTCCTCCTCGTCGATATGGACATCACCGACAGCAGCTCGAACGCGACATGCGACGCCGCGATGCCGGTGAGCTCCGCGTGGTCGTACGCCGGGGCCACCTCGACGATGTCAGCGCCCACGACGTGCAGATCCGCCAGCGCCCGCAGGAACGCGAGCAGCTCGCGGGACGTGAGCCCGCCGGCCTCGGGCGTTCCCGTACCCGGTGCGTGGGCAGGGTCGAGCACGTCGATGTCGACCGACACGTACACCGGTGCATCGCCCAGCCGTTCGCGCATGCGCTCCACGGCGGCGACCAGACCGCGCGACTCCACCTCGACGCAGTCCACGGTGGCGAAGCCCAGCCGCTCGCTGTCGGGCAGGTCCGCCGTGCCGTACAGCGGTCCGCGGATGCCGACGTGCATGGAGTGCTCAAGGTCGACGAGCCCCTCCTCCGAGGCGCGCCGGAAGGGTGTGCCGTGGGTGTACGGCTCGGAGAAGTACGTGTCCCACGTGTCGAGGTGCGCGTCGAAGTGCAGCACGGCGACGGGACCGTGCCGCTCGTTCACGGCCCGCAGGAGCGGCAGGGCGATGGTGTGGTCGCCGCCGATGCTGAGCAGCCGCACCCCGTCGGCGGTCACGGAGCGCGCTGCCTCGTGGATGGAGGTGATGGCGGAGGCGATGTCGAAGGGGTTGCAGGCGATGTCGCCGGCATCGACGACCTGCTGTGCGCCGAACGGCTCCACCGCGAGGGCAGGGTTGTACGGGCGGAGCAGCCGCGACGCCTCGCGCACATGCGCCGGGCCGAAGCGTGCGCCGGGGCGGTAGCTCACCCCGCTGTCGAACGGGACGCCCATCACTGCCACGTCGGCCCGTGTCACCTCGTCGATGCGGGGCAGCCGGGCGAAGGTCGCGAAGCCGGCGAAACGAGGGACAGCGGTGGCGTCGACGGGACCGACGACGCCACCGCTGGTGACCCGGGGGAGGGAACTCTCGGTGGCGATGAGCCCCTCCCTTCCACGACGGCTACCGGGACGCTACACCCCGTCGCAGGCGGGCATCAATGCTCGCGTCAGCGGTTGCCGACACCTCCCACAGTCAGCACGTGCCGGAGGCTGTTGACGCGGGAGTCCCGGATGCCGACCGGCTGGAGGCCGAAGCTGCGCTCCATCGACGCGATGATCGACGTGGTGTCGTAGCTTCGGTGGTCGACGCCCGAGCGGTGCATCGTCGCAGCGACGAACAGCGCCGGGATGCGGGTACCGGGACCGAAGGCGTCGTACGGGCCGGGGGTGCGGCTGCCCGGGCCGGGCGGGGGCACGTGGTCCCACTGCCCGCCGAACTCGTCGTACGTGACGATCACCAGGGTGCTGCTCGCCTGCGGACCGTTCAGGACGGCCTTGATGAGCTCGACCAGATGGCGGTCACCGTCGGTCGCGCTCGCGTAGCCGGGGTGCTCGTTCTCCGCGCCGTACGGCTTGACGAAGCTGACGGTCGGCAGGTGACCCGACCGGGCGGCCTTGAAGAAGCCTGCCTCGCCCTTCAGGTGGGTGCGGCCCGGCTGGCCCGGTGCGTAGGCGGCGTAGTAGTTGAACGGCTGGTGGTGGTACTGGAAGAGCGGGCCCGGGTGACCGGCGGCGGCGGCATGCCAGCCTCCGGAGTACCAGTTCCACGAGATCCCCTTGGCCGTCAGCCGGTCGCCGATGTTCGGGTATTGCTTGTCGTCGATCAGCCCGATCTGGGGGTCACCCGCCTTGAAGGGAGGGTTCGACGGCTGCACGGTGTTGACCGCGAAGTCACCGCACGCGAGCTTGTAGTTCGCGACGCTGCCGCCGGGGCAGACCCGGGTGAGCTGTCCGTCCACGACGTCGGTGCGCGTCGGCGTGTACTGCGGGTAGGCCGTCGGCATGCCGTTGGCGTCGATGACCGAGTGCTCGGCGCCGAGCTTGCCGTGGGAGTTGTCGATCGGCGCGCGGCCGGCGATCAGCCACTGGTGGTTGAGGAACGACCCGCCGTGGGCGCCCTGGAAGAAGCGGTCGGCGATGACGTAGTGCGGTGCGCCAGCGGAGTGCAGGTAGCGGTAGACGGGCAGCCGCGAGGTGGCGTACGTGCCCATCGTCAGCCCGACCGCGTCGGAGCCCGTCACGTAGCGGTTCTGCCTGCCGCCGTTGATCTGGTACTGCTCCTGGTAGAAGCGGTGGACGAGGTCGCGGGTGCAACCGCCTGGCCGCGCCCCTGGGCTGTTCTTCAGCACGCCGTTCTCGGCGAAGACACCCGGAGCCGGACACGTCTTGTCGCTGGGGGCGATGTAGTGGTCGATGGTGAACGGGTTGTTGGTGAATCTGCTGTCGGGGACGCCGTGGGCGACGTCGTGGCACGTCGACGCGAGCGGAGGGGAGGTGAGGTTGACGTCGTCCTGTGGCAGGCAACGGTACGGGGTACCGTCCTCGGCCACCTGGAGCGTGTGCCGCCTCGGTGCGTCGGCGAGGCCGTCGAGGTGGTCGCCCCCGACGTCGCCCCAGCGGCCGTACAGGTTGTCGAAGCTGTGGTTCTCCTGGTACAGCACGACCACGTGCTTGTAGTGCCCGAGGAACTCCGGCGCCTTGGCGGCGGCGGCGGCGGCTCGAGCCGCTGGTGGGCCGAGCTTCCGACGGCTGCCGAGCCGGCCGCCGGGGCGACCAGTGCGCCGGCGGCAAGCGCGGCGGCGACGGCGGCGAGTCCGGTGCGATAGTGCATGTGTCCCCTTCGAGTTCAGATCCGGGCTAACACTCTCGCACCGCTGTCAAGAGCCTCCGGACGACCGCGCCGCGCAGGCAATCAGCGCCAGGCAGGCTCCTCGGCGGCCTCGTAGTCGGCGAACGCCTTCTCCAGACCGACGAGCACCTCCGCGGAGGTCTCGAAGAGCGCCTTGGCCCGCTCGTCGTGCACCTTCAGCACGTCCTCCCGCAGATGCTCGGCGAGATCGGTCAGCCGAGACCGCATCTGCATGGTGTGGCGTCGTGGATCCTCCGGCGGCAGGGACTTCGGGTCGACCATGGTGTCCTCCTCAGTGAGCGGGTTGGCAGGTCACCCACTGTCGTCCGTGCGGGGAACGGCCCGCTTGATCGTTCTTGCGAAGTGAGGTCGGTGTGCCCGAGGCGATGGACCGCGGGCCATGCCCTCCTGCGGCCCGTGGGCGAGGTGGCCGCCGGAATACTGGGGCCATGGAAACCACCTACAGCCACATCGTGATCGGAGCCGGAGCGCTGGGCAGTGCGGCCGCGTACGCACTGGCGAAGGCGGGCGCCGGCCGAGTGCTCGTCGTCGAGCAGTACGCGCTCGGGCACACCCGCGGCGCCTCCGAGGACCACTCCCGGATCATCCGGCACTCGTACCACTCGCAGAGCTACACGGCCCTGACGCAGGCGGCGTACGACGACTGGGCGCAACTCGAGGACGAGACCGGTCTGCAGCTCGTCGTCAAGACCGGAGGCCTCGACCTGGCCGTGGCCGGTACCTCTGGCGAGGCCGAGCTGGACTCGTACCGGGACTCGCTGGTGCCGTTCGATATCCCGTACGAGACGCTGACCGCGGCGGAGATCAGGCGTCGCTGGCCGCAGTGGCGCATCGGTGACGACGTGGTCGCCCTGTACCAGACCGACGGCGGCATCCTGGACGTTCGGCGAGCCGCCGCCGCCCACCGGGCCCGGGCGCGGGCGCTCGGCGTCGACTTCCGCCCCGGTACCGCGGTGCGGTCGATCGCCTCCGACGACGGCTCCGTTCGGGTCGTCACCGACGCGGGGGAGCTGCGTGCCGAGCACGTGGTGCTGTGTGTCGCGTCGTGGCTCCCGCAGCTGCTGGGTGACCTCGGTGTGGACTGGCGGATCACCCTCAGCCAGGAGCAGGTGAGCTACTTCGCGACGCCGAACCTGCGCGACTTCGCCCCGGACCGGTTCCCGATGTGGATCTGGCACGGCGACGACGTGTTCTACGGGTTCCCTGTCTACGGCGAGGTGGCGGTGAAGGCGGCGCAGGACATGAGCGGGCGGTTCGTCACGCAGGACAGCCGGTCGTTCGACCCCGACCCGCGGCAGACGGAGGTCGTCGCGGAGTTCCTGCGGAGCCGGCTGCCCGGGGCGCTCGGCCCGGAGCTGATGAGCAAGACCTGCGTGTACGACATGCCGCCGGACCGGGAGTTCATCATCGACCTGGTGCCCGGGCATCCGCGCATCTGTGTCGCGGTCGGCGCAGGGCACGCGGCGAAGTTCGCCGGGCTGATCGGCACGATCCTCGCCGACCTGGCCACCACCGGGTCGACGGCGTACCCGATCGAGGCCTTCAGCGCCCGCCGCCCGGAGCTCACCGACCCCGACTTCACGCCCGCCTTCCGCCTGGCGGGCACCCCCACTGCCCTTCCCGCGACACGTCACCCAGGGCCCGGCCCTGCCGGCGTGTCGGGCTCCGAATGACGTCTCGGCGTCCGTCCATGTTCCGTGCAGGGTCGGCTCGGCACACCCGTACGGCTCGGCCAGCCCGCGACATGGTTGCTCGCGCCGCGGTCAGGGCTGGTCGCGCAGCAGGTGCAGCAGCCAGTCGCGATCGGTACGGATCAGGGCGTACCGGCGAGCGCCCTGCCGGCCATGCAGGGTGAACACGATCCGCTGCTCGTTGTCGTCGCGCCGCTCCCACCAGCCGGAGTCCGCGATCGACTTGTCCGCGTCCTCGTACGTCGCGTGGTCGAGGTCGTGGTCGGACACCTCGACGGCGAGCCGGTCCTCGGCAGAGCTGGTCGGCATCCCCTTGGGTACGGCCCACGAGCGGAGTACGCCGCCCTCCTCCAGCCGAAGGTCGAAGTGGTGCCGTGGCCGCCGGTGCTCGTGCAGGACGAACACGGGCCGGTCAGACACGTCCGACAGCCTGCCATCTCGCGCCGAGACCGCATCAATCGGTGGCCGACCCGCCGGCAGAACCGGGCCGTAGGTGACGTCTCGCGGGCGTCAGGCGCTGGGAAGGATGCGGCCGGAGACCTCGCCGAGGGTGACCCGTCCGCCGTCCGGGCCTGGTGCCCACCCGGTGATCGTCACCACGTCACCGTCGGCCAGGTAGCCAAGGCGTCCACCGGTGCCGAGGTCGAGGACCCGCGTACCGTTCTCAGTCAGCTCGAGCAGGCTGCCGAGGCTGTCGTGCTCGCGGCCGCTGACGGTACCGGAGGCGAACAGGTCGCCGACGCGTAGCGATGCGCCGTTGACCGTCAGGTGCGCGAGCAGCTGGCTCGGTGCCCAGTACATGTCGCGGAAGCGGGGCGCCGAGACCCGGTGCCCGTTGACGGCCACCTCCAGGTGCAGGTCGAGGCCGAACACGTCCGACTGCGCTCCGTCGAGGTACGGCAGCACGGGCGGGTCCTGGCCCGGCAGCGGCACGTGCGCGGCCGCGAAGGCCTCGAACGGGACCACCCACGCCGAGATCGACGTCGCGAACGACTTCCCGAGGAACGGGCCGAGCGGCACGTACTCCCAGGCCTGGATGTCGCGTGCGCTCCAGTCGTTGAGCAGCACCACCCCGAACACGTGCCGGCTCGCCTCCCCGACCGGTACCGGGCGCCCGAGCTCGCTGCCCAGCCCGACGACGAAGCCGACCTCGCACTCGATGTCGAGGCGGGCACTCGGCCCGAAACCCGGTAGACCGTCGGGGCCGGGAGCCCGTTGGCCCTGCGGCCGGATGACGTCTGTACCGCTCACCACTACGGTGCCGGCCCGCCCGTGGTAACCGATGGGCAGGTGCTTCCAGTTCCGGGGGAGCGAAGGCGAGTCCGGGCGGAAGATGCGGCCGACGTTCGCCGCGTGCCACTCGCTGGCGTAGAAGTCGACGTAGTCGGCCACCTCGAGGGGCAGGTGGAGCGCAACCGCCTCGAGCGGTACCCGGTGCTGCGCCACGACGCTGCGCAGCTCGGCATCGGTCAGCGCGGCGCGGATCCAGGCCCGGGTCTCGTGCCAGTGGTCGGGTCCGCGCTGCATGAGCGCGTTGAGCGACGGCTCCGCGAAGACCTCCGCATCGTCCTGACCGAGTGCGGCCGCCAGCCCCGCCAGGTCGACGACGTCGTCGTGGATGCGTACGCCGACCCTGGGCGGGCGGTCGGCGAGGCTGAAGACGCCGTACGGGAGCGTCTCGGGCCCGTACCCGCTCGCCGGGGCGTCGGCGGCAGCCGTCACGCCGGTACCGGCGCGACGAGGTGGAGCGCGACGGCGTCGGCGATCGGGTCCTCGACACCACAGCACCCGAACGACCGGAACCCCCGCCGTACCCGTGCCACATCGTCGCCGGACCAGGCGCGTACTCTCGCTGCGACCTCGTCACGGTCCCGCATCGCGATGATGGCCGCGATGTCCTTCTCGTCTCCGCCCTGCTGGGCAACCCGGCTTGCCACCATCAGGTTGAGGTACCCGTGCCGCTCGAGACCCGCATCGACGTCGGTGTGCCTCACGGCGCCGTGCAGGCCGGCGGTGAACTTCAGCGGCACGTCGAGACGGACGGCCGTGGCGATCACCCCCGCAACCGTGTCCTCCGATGGGAACGCCTCCGGCACCACGCCGCCGGTCCGGTACTTCGCGATGACCTCCGCACCGGACAGCCGCGCCGCCGCCACGCCGGTGAGCTCCGCGGTGTATTGCAGCGGGTCGACCAGCTCGACCGCGGTCGGGGCGTCGAGCGGCAGTCCGAGGGGATCGGTCGCGGTCTGCTCGTAGCCCACGACGGTGATGCCTGCCAGCGCCGGTGGGCCTGCCGGCGCCGGGTCGAGGACGACGACATCCAATGCGGGGGAGCCCACCCGGGTAACGGCCTCGCCGAGCTCCTGCCACCGGGCGAAGTGCACCAGCAGCGGCCCGACCAGGTCCCGGTACCAGCTCTGCCGGTGCCGGAGGTGCTCACGGAGCGCGGTCTCGGCCGAGGCGTTCCCGGGCGGGAACATCGCGGCGTCGTCGAACATCCGGTACAGCAGCGCACCGCCGCCGGGCTTCGTTGACACGCCGCCACGCTACTGCAATCGTCGGTCGGGCAGTGCGACGAGCAGCGTCCGGCACCGGGCGGGGAAGGACGGGTCGTGGCCCACTACCGTGCCATCGGAGCCGTCCCGCCGAAGCGCCACACGCAGCACCGGCTGCCGGGCGGCGCGTTGGCGTACGAGGAGCTGATGGGCGAGGAGGGCTTCTTCTCGGACTCGTCGCTTCTCTACCACCGCAACCTGCCGTCGCGGATCGTGGCCGCCGAGGCCTGGGAGCCGGGTGACCTGGTGACGACCCCCAACCATCCGCTCAAGCCGCTGCACCTGCGCCTGCACGACCTCTTCCATGCCGACGACGTCGCCGGGATCGATGTCGTCACCGGCCGGCGACTCGTCCTCGGCAACGGCGACGTCCGCATCTCGTACGTCGTCGCGGGCGCGCCCTCGCCGCTCTACCGCAACGGCATCGGCGACGAGTGCCTGTACGTCGAGCGCGGCGCGGCCCGGGTCGAGACGATCTTCGGGTCCTTCGACGTGGCGACCGGCGACTACGTCGTCATACCGCGTGCCACCACCCACCGTTGGCTGCCGGCTCCCGACGCCGAGCCACTGCGCGTGTACTGCATCGAGGCGAACTCGCACATCACGCCACCGAGGCGCTACCTGTCGAAGTTCGGCCAGCTGCTCGAGCACTCGCCGTACTGCGAACGCGACCTGCGCGGTCCCGACGGGCCGATGCTCGCCGACGACCTCGGCCTCGACTCCAGGGCGGACACGGAGGTTTTCATCAAGCACCGGGGCAACGGCCCCAGCGGCATCGTCGGCACCGTGTACACGTACCCCTTCCACCCGTTCGACGTCGTCGGGTGGGACGGCTGCCTGTACCCGTTCGTCTTCAACGTGTCGGACTTCGAGCCGATCACCGGGCGGGTCCACCAGCCTCCGCCGGTGCACCAGGTGTTCGAGGGCAACAACTTCGTGGTCTGCAACTTCGTGCCCCGCAAGGTCGACTACCACCCGCTGTCCATCCCGGTGCCGTACTACCACTCCAACGTCGACAGCGACGAGATCATGTTCTACGTCGACGGCGACTACGAGGCCCGCAAGGGCTCAGGCATCGGCAAGGGCTCGGTCACCGTGCACCCGGGTGGTCACGCGCACGGCCCGCAGACCGGCGCGTACGAGCGCTCGATCGGCATCGAGTACTTCGACGAGCTTGCCGTGATGGTCGACACCTTCCGGCCGCTCGACCTTGGCGAGGCGGGTCTGGCGAGCGACGACCGCGCCTACGCCTGGTCCTGGGCCAGGGGAGCGGACAAGGGGACCGACGGCTCCGGCTGACGAGACGGCCTCGGTCGGCGCGCGCTGCGGAAGATCCAGACCCGCATCGCGGCGAACCGCACGACCGTCACGAGCAGGTTCGCCACGGTCAGGACGGCGATCTCGGTGAGCAGATGGCCCGGGCCGGCCAGCCGGTCGACGTCGGACAACGCGGTACTGGTCGCCAGCAAGCCCGCCCCGAGCACGAGTAGCGCTGATGACCGGGATCCCGATCACCAGCCCCGCCAAGGCGCGAACTCGCACCGCGACGGCCTCGGCATTTAACGTCCTTCCAGGGACTACAGTCGCGTTGTGGCGCCGGCGGACCGGCGTGGCGACCGATTGAGCGGAGAGGTGCGTGTCCGAGCGGCCGATCGTGGTCACCGACCGCATCTTCACTCTGCCGAACATCTTGAGCATCGCTCGGCTCTTCGGCGTGCCGCTGTTCTTGTGGCTGGTGCTGGTGCCGGAGCAGGACGGCTGGGCGCTCGTCGTGCTGATGGTGTCCGGCGTCACGGACTGGCTGGACGGGACGCTGGCCCGCACGCTCAACCAGGCCTCCAAGCTCGGCCAGATCCTCGACCCGGTCGCCGACCGCCTCTACATCCTGGCCGTCGTCATCGGGCTCGCCCTGCGCCACATCATCCCGTGGGAGCTCGCCGTCGGCCTGCCCATGCGCGACGTCTTCTTGTTCTCACTCGTCCCGTTCCTCCGCACCCGCGGGTACAGCGCGCTGCCCGTGCACTTCCTCGGGAAGGCGGCCACCGCCAACCTGCTGTACGCGTTCCCGCTCCTGCTGCTCGGGGACGGCGACGGGACGTTCCAGACGGTGGCGACCGTCCTCGGCTGGGCCTTCGCGATCTGGGGAACGGGGCTGTACTGGTGGGCCGGCTTCCTCTACGCCTACCAGGTCTTCAAGCTCCTGCACGAGCCCCGCCGCACGCCGGCCCAGGTGTCATGACCGCTCCGCCCACCTCTGCCGGTCCCGGGGCGCCCCGCCACTACGACGACCTGCTCACCCAGGTCCTGAGCAGCGCCCTGGACCAGGACTACCTCGCCGCGTCGCGTCGGGCGGACAGCACACCCCGCACCTCGGCGCGCACGCCGACGTTCGTCGTCGTCGTCGCCCTGTTCGGGATCCTGATCGGCGTCTCGGCTCTTCAGACCGTGCGCGACCGGCCGGCGCAGGAGGCCCAGCGCGCCTCCCTCGTCGACGAGATCCACCGTCGCCAGGCGAACCTTAACGGGATGCACGACCTGCTGACGTCGCTGCAGGCCGATGTGACGCGCGAGCAGGCCGACGTCGCCGCCTCGCTGGCGGCGGAAGTCAAGCTCGGTGGCCGGCTGACGATGCTTGGGGTGGTGGCCGGAACCGTGCCCGTGACCGGGCCGGGGGTGGACGTCACCGTCGACAACGCGGCGAACTCCGGCGAGGACCCTGCCGGTGTGATCCGCGACAGCGACCTCCAGCTGCTCGTCGACGGACTGTGGCAGTCCGGCGCGGAGGCCATCGCCGTCAACGGGCAGCGCCTGACCAGTCTGTCCTCGATCCGCTACGCCGGCCAGGCAATCACCGTGAACTACCAGTCGCTCACCCCGCCGTACGTGATAGCGGCCATCGGGGACCCCGACACGCTGCCGGCTGCGTTGATGGGGACCGCAGCCGGCAGCGCGTGGCAGAGTCTGAAGAGCAACTTCGGCATTCGTTTCGACGTCGAGACCGCCGCGAAGCTCAGCCTGCCGGCCGCTCCGCACGACCACCTGATCTACGCCCGTGAACGGGGGAGCAACTGATGATCGCGGTCGTCGGCCTTCTCATCGGCGTCCTCGCCGGCATCTTCTTGGAGCCCTCGGTGCCGGATGCGCTCCAGCCGTACCTGCCCATCGCGGTCGTCGCCGCGCTCGACGCCGTCTTCGGCGGGTTGCGCGCCTACCTCGACGGCATCTTCGACGACAAGGTCTTCGTGGTCTCCTTCGTCTCCAACGTCCTCATCGCCGGCCTCATCGTCTACCTCGGAGACCAGCTGGGTGTCGGTGGCCAGCTGTCGACCGGGGTGATCGTCGTGCTTGGTATCCGGATCTTCTCCAACGTCGCCGCGATCCGGCGCCACGTCTTCCATGCCTGACCGCGACCTCGCGACGAGCCCGTCGCCCGAGCCCCGCCGCGAACGCCGCACCCTGCGGTCCCTGGTGGCGGGCCGTCCGGGCCGCGCCCAGCTCATCGTGGCGGTGCTGCTGGCGGCTCTCGGCTTCGCGGCCGTCGTCCAGGTCCGGCTGACCCGCACCGACGACAACTTCGCGGGGGCACACAGGGACGACCTCGTCACGCTGCTGGACTCGTTGTCCGGTGCCGCGGACCGTGCCCAGCAGCAGATCGGCGATCTGGAACAGACCCGCCGCGACCTGCTCAGCAGCTCCCAGCGCCGGTCGGCGGCGGTCGCCGAGGAGCGCTCCCGGCTGAGCGTCCTGCAGATCCTGACGGGGACCGTGGGGGCGGTAGGGCCGGGGGTGACGGTCACCATCTCGGACCCCGACGGCGCCGTGACCGCACCGATCCTGCTGAACGGCATCGACGAGCTCCGCGATGCCGGCGCCGAGGCGATCGAGCTGAACAACACCGTACGGGTGGTGGCCTCCACCTCGATCGTCGACCGCGACGGGGTGCTGGTGGTCGACGGCACCGAGCTGCACGCGCCGTATGTCGTCGATGTGATCGGCTCACCGCACACCCTCGCGGAGGCCGTGGTGTTCCCCGGCGGGCTGAGCGACGAGGTGAAGTCGGTCGGCGGCTCCACCGCCGTGAAGCAGTCCCAGACCGTCACGGTGGCCTCGTTGCACACTGTCGCAACGCCTGAGTACTCTCAGCCCACCACGCGGTGACCTGACGAGGAGCAGTACGTGAACCCTGACGACGTGTTATACACGGCCGAGCACGAATGGGTCCGAGACGTGGACGCCGACACCGTCCGGGTGGGTATCACCGACTACGCCCAGGACTCCCTCGGCGACATCGTCTACGTGCAGCTTCCCGCCGTCGGCGACGAGGTGACCGCCGGGGCCGCCATGGGTGAGCTGGAGTCGACCAAGAGCGTGAGCGACCTTTTCGCGCCGCTCAGCGGCACGGTGACGGCCAGCAACGACGCCCTGGAGTCCGCTCCCGAGCTGTGCAACACCGACCCCTACGGGGAGGGGTGGGTCATCGAGCTGCGGGTCTCCGACCCCGCCGAGCGGGAGCAGTTGCTCAGTGCAGCCGATTATGAGGCCACGGTAACCTCGGCCTGACAGTTCCCTGTCTCTCGGACGAGCGAAGCGCGACGAGTTCGTGCGAGGAGGATTCGATGCCATTCTGCACCGAGTGCGGCCACCAGAACCCGGACAACGCCCGCTTCTGCGCTCACTGCGGTCACCGTCTCGTGACGGCCGAACGCCCCGTCGACTCCACCTCGACGCTCAGCTTCGGCGGGCCCGACCGCGCCGAGGCGGAGGTCGAGAGCCGGCTCTCGGCCGCTGAGGAGGCGGCGGTCGAGGCGCTCCCCAGCGGCAGCGCCCTGCTCGTGGTGCTCCGCGGCTCCAGCGCCGGCAGCCGGTTCCTGCTCGACACCGACGAGGTGTCCGCCGGTCGCCACCCCGACAGCGAGATCTTCCTGGACGACGTCACCGTCAGCCGGCGGCACGCGGTGTTCCGGCGGACGTCCGACGGCTACCTCGTCGCCGACGTGGGCAGCCTCAACGGGACCTACGTCAACCGCGACCGGATCGACGAGGTACTGCTCTCCAGCGGTGACGAGGTCCAGATCGGCAAGTACCGGTTGGTGTACTTCAGCAGCACGAAGACCTAAGGCCCTTCCTCGGTGACCACAGCGTCGGCGGCCGGGCGGGGGCGGATGAGCATCGGCGAGGTCCTCGGGCTGCTGCGCCCGGACTTCCCTGACGTGAGCATCTCGAAGATCCGCTTCCTGGAGGCCGAGGGGCTCGTCGAGCCCGAGCGCGCGGCGTCGGGATACCGCAAGTTCTCGCCCGCCGACCTCCAGCGCCTGCGCTACATCCTGTCCGCGCAGCGCGACCACTACCTCCCGCTCAAGGTGATCCGAGAGCACCTCGCGGCGATCGAGCGTGGCCTGGACCCGCCGTCGGAGGCGGGCGGCTCGCCGCGAGTGCCGGACTCCGCGTCGGCTGCCGCACGCGCCGCCGAGGCCGACGCCGCCGAGGCCGTCGGCGCCCCGGAGCTGCGGATCTCCGCCGACGAGCTGATCGCGAACTCCGGGATCACCCGCCAGCAGCTCGACGAGCTGCTCGGCTACGGACTGCTGCGCCCGCGTGCCGGCACGGAGTACTTCGACGCCGACGCGCTCACGGTGGCCTCGACGGTGGCCGCGCTCGCCGGCTACGGCCTCGAGCCGCGGCACCTGCGTGCGTACAAGTCGGCCGCGGACCGTGAGGTCGGCGTCATCGAGCAGGTGGTGCGACCTGCGGCCCGCCACCGCGACGACACCTCCCGGAAGCGAGCGGCACAGCAGATCGCCGAGCTCACCACGCTGTCGATCCGGCTGCACGCAGCGCTCGTGCGCCGCGGTCTGCGCGAGGCCGAGTGACGCGGGACTTCTCGCCGTCAATGCATCGCGTGCCGCACCGGCGGAGTAGGCTGAAAGCGTGCGCGAGGTCGACGTTGTAGGGGTCCGGGTCGAGATGCCGTCCAACCAGCCGATCGTGCTCCTGCGCGAGTCCTCGGGGGAGCGGTACCTGCCCATCTGGGTCGGTGCGGTGGAGGCCACCGCGATTGCTTTCGCCCAGCAGGGTGTCGTCCCTCCGCGTCCCCTTACCCACGACCTGCTCAAGGACGTCCTCGACGCCACCGGACACGAGCTCACCGAGGTCCAGATCACCGAGGTCCGTGACGGGGTCTTCTACGCCACGCTCGTGCTCGGGGGCGGCGTCGAGGTCAGCGCGCGGCCGTCCGACTCGATCGCGCTCGCGCTGCGCACCGGGTCACGGATCGTCTGCAGCGAGGACGTGCTCGACGAGGCCGGCCTCGCCGTGCCCGATGACCAGGAGGAGGAAGTCGAGAAGTTCCGCGAGTTCCTCGACCAGATCAACCCCGAGGACTTCGATCCCACCTCGGAGTCGGGCGAGCGCGACGACCCGCACCCGGGCTGAGCGCCGCCGCAGAGTAGCGGTTGCGGACTCGACGAAGTCTCATCCTCAACCTTTACCTGAGATATCCGACACACCTGTGCAGCGCACGCCACGTCGTTGACCCGGACGCCGTGTGGCCGTACCTTCGGTGAAGAGAGTTCCTCCGTTGTAACTCCAGCCGTGACGTACGCCGCCGGCTGACCCGGTGGGGGAGCGCCGATCGAGGAGGCCCTGGTGGCTGGAGACAACGGCACGACCGTGTCGCACGACGAGGCATCGACGGCGTCGGCCGAGGAGGCGCGCGAGCGCGCCGGCCGGCAAGGGCTTCTTTTCGACGACGACCTGGCCCCGCTGCCCGACGACGTCGGCTACCGCGGGCCGATGGCCTGCACGGCGGCAGGCATCACCTACCGCCAGCTGGACTACTGGGCGCGCACCGGCCTGGTCGAGCCGACCGTCCGGACCGCCGGCGGCTCCGGCACCCAGCGCCTGTACTCCTTCCGCGACATCTTGCTGCTCAAGGTCATCCGCCGGTTGCTCGACGCCGGCGTCTCCCTGCAGCAGATTCGTACCGCCGTGCACCACTTGCGGGAGCGGGGCACCGAGGACCTGACCCGGGTCACCTTGATGAGCGACGGGGCCAGCGTCTACGAGTGCCGGTCCGCCAGCGAGGTCATCGACCTCCTGCAGGGCGGCCAGGGCGTGTTCGGCATCGCCATCGGTGGCGTCTGGCGCGAGGTCGAGGGGTCGTTGTCCGAGCTCCCGAGCGAGCGGGCGGTCAAGGAGTCCACCGACCTGCCCGGCGACGAGCTGGCTGCGCGGCGCAGGGCCCGCTACGTCGGCTGACCGCCCCGCCGCGTCGCCCCCTGCCGGGCCGGTTCTGCGCTGGTAACGTGGCTCACGCCGCCACAGTCACGCGGGAGAGCCCGACCACCATCGGCGCCGAAGGGGCAACTCCTCCCCGGAACCTCTCAGGCCAACGGACCGCGTGCACCAGGCACTCTGGAGCGTCACGTCGCGACAGAGGGGAGGCTCGTAGCGCGACCCGCGAAGGAGCCTTCATGTCCGACCGACCGTCACTGGCCGCCCTGGAGAGCGCGGCCCCGTTCAGCCGCCGGCACATCGGGCCCGACCGGGCCGAGCAGGAGTCGATGCTGTCCTCGATCGGGTTCGAGACGATGGACGACCTGCTGTACGCCGCGCTCCCGGACACCATCCGGTCGGCCAAGCCCCTCGACCTGCCGGAGGCGATGAGCGAGGTCGAGGTGCGCAACGCCCTCACCGCGCTGGCCGCCCGCAACCGGCCGCTGGTGCCGATGATCGGGCTCGGCTACAGCGGCACCGTGACACCGGCCGTCATCCGCCGCAACGTGCTCGAGGACCCGTCCTGGTACACGGCGTACACGCCGTACCAGCCGGAGATCTCGCAGGGCCGCCTCGAGGCGCTGCTGAACTTCCAGACCATGGTCGGCGACCTGTGCGGCCTGCCCACGGCGAACGCCTCGCTGCTCGACGAGGCGACCGCGGCCGCCGAGGCGATGACGCTGGTACGGCGCGCCAACCGCACCAATACCTCCACCCGCTTCGTCGTCGACGAGGACTGCCTCCCGCAGACCATCGCCGTGATCCGCACCCGCGCCGCCGCGATGGGCATCACCGTCGACGTCCTCGACGTCCACACCGCGCTGCCGTCGTCGGACATCGCCGGGGTGCTCATCGCCTACCCGGGTGCCGGCGGCCGGGTCGTCGACCCCCGGCCGGTCATCGACGCCGCGCACGAGGCCGGCGCGCTGGCGGTGGTCGCTGCCGACCTGCTCGCGCTCACGCTCCTCGAGGCGCCCGGAGCGATGGGCGCCGACGTCGTACTCGGGTCGAGCCAGCGCTTCGGGGTGCCGCTGTTCTACGGCGGGCCGCACGCGGGGTTCATGGCCGTCGCCGCCGGGCTCGAGCGGCACCTGCCCGGCCGTCTCGTCGGTGTCTCGGTCGACTCCGAGGGCAGGCCCGCGTACCGCCTCGCGCTGCAGACCCGCGAGCAGCACATCCGCCGTGACAAGGCCACCTCGAACATCTGCACCGCGCAGGTGCTGTTGGCGGTCGTCGCGGCGATGTACGCCGTCTACCACGGGCCCGACGGCCTGCGGCGGATCGCGTCCCGGGTGAACAGGTACGCGAGCGTGCTGGCCGACGCGCTGCGCGCCGCCGGCCTGACGGTCGAGCACGACCACTTCTTCGACACCGTCACCGTGCTCACCGAGGGCACGGCCGAGGCGGTTCGCGAACGGGCGCACGACCGCGGGATCCATGTCGGGTCGGAAGGTCGCGACCGGGTTCGCGTGGCGGTGTCGGAGGTCACGACCCGGTCGCACCTGCTCTCGGTGCTGGAGGCGTTCGGGGTGGACGACGCCGACATCGACGCGGTCGAAGCCTCAGCCGCCGACTCGATCCCGCCCGGCCTGCACCGCACGACCAGCTACCTCACCCACCCGGTCTTCCACTGCTCGCGGTCCGAGACCGACCTGCTGCGGTACCTCAAGCGGCTGGCCGACAGGGACTACGCTCTCGACCGGGGGATGATCCCGCTGGGCTCGTGCACGATGAAGCTCAACGCCACCGCCGAGATGGAGCCCATCAGTCTTCCCGGCTTCGCCGACCTGCACCCCTTCGCCCCGGCCGACGACGCCGCCGGCTACCGGGAGCTGATCGACTCCCTCGAGCACTGGCTGGCTGAGATCACGGGGTACGCACAGGTGTCGATCCAGCCGAACGCCGGGTCGCAGGGAGAGCTCGCCGGGTTGCTCGCGATCCGCGGGTACCACCGCGCTTCGGGCAACGACCAGCGTGACGTCTGCCTGATCCCGTCGAGCGCGCACGGCACCAACGCCGCGTCCGCGGTGATGGCCGGGATGCGGGTGGTGGTGGTCAAGGCGTCCGCCGACGGGTCGGTCGACCTGGACGACCTCCGTGAGCGCTGCGAGGCGCACCGCGACGACCTCGCGGCGATCATGGTCACGTACCCCTCCACGCACGGAGCCTTCGAGCACACCATCACCGACCTGTGCGCGATCGTGCATGAATACGGCGGCCAGGTGTACGTCGACGGCGCGAACCTGAACGCCCTGCTCGGGCTGTCCCAGCCGGGTGCCTTCGGTGGGGACGTGTCGCACCTCAACCTCCACAAGACGTTCTGCATCCCGCACGGCGGCGGTGGACCGGGCGTAGGACCGGTGGCGGTCGCGGCGCACCTGGTGCCCTACCTCCCGAGCCACCCGCAGCACCCCGACCCCGACCGCCGCGACGGCATCGGCCCTGTCAGCGCGGCGCCGTACGGATCCGCGGGCATCCTCCCGATCTCGTGGGCCTACATCGCCTTGATGGGCGCCGCAGGGCTGACCGAGGCGACCTCGGTGGCGATCCTGTCGGCGAACTACATCGCCCACCGGCTCAAGGACCACTACCCGGTGCTGTACAAGGGCCACGGCGACCTGGTGGCGCACGAGTGCATTCTCGACCTGCGCGGCCTGACCCGGGCGAGCGGAGTAAGTGTGGAGGACGTCGCGAAGCGGCTCATCGACTACGGCTTCCACGCGCCCACGATGAGCTTCCCCGTTCCGGGCACGTTCATGGTCGAGCCCACGGAGTCGGAGAGCCTCGCCGAGCTCGACCGGTTCTGTGACGCCATGATCGCCATCCGCGCGGAGATCGGACGGGTCGAGACCGGGGAGGTCAGCCTGCAGGACAGCCCCCTCGTGCACGCGCCGCATACGACCTCTGCGCTCGTGGGGGAGTGGCCGCGGGTGTACTCCCGCGAGGTCGGGGCCTTCCCCGCGGGCTGGACCCCCGACAAGTACTGGCCGCCGGTGGCCCGGGTGGACCAGGCGTACGGCGACCGGCACCTCGTCTGCTCCTGCCCTGACGTGAGCGCGTTCGCCGAAGCCGGCACCTGAGCTCAGCTCGCCTGGCTGACGCTCGACATGTTGAAGTCCGGGATGCGCAGTGTCGGTGTGGCGGTGCGGGGGAAGTAGTCGCCCCACTCCCGCGACACCGACCGGACGGAGGCCCCCGCATCGGTGAAGCGCGCCAGCAGGTCGACCGGGCTCTCGTTGAACCGGAAGTTGTTGACGGCGCCGACCACCGTGCCGTCCTCGACCAGGTAGACCCCGTCGCGGGTGAGACCGGTGAGCAGCAGTGTCTGCGGGTCGACCTGGCGGATGTACCACAGGCAGGTCACGAGGAGGGCGCGCTCGGCCGAGGCGACGAGGTCGTCGACCGATCCGGTGCCGCCGTCGACGGTGAGCGACAGGTTGTCGACGAACGGCGTGTTCGGGAGACCGGTAAGGCCGGCCGTGTACCGGGAGGTGCCCAGCGCGCGCAGGGTCCCGTCGCTGATCCAGTCCGTCGCCGTTAGCGGCAGGCCGTTGTCGAAGACGCTGGCCGCCGACGAGCCCGCCGTCGCCACGACGAAGGGGGTGGCAGCGAGGCCGGGCTGGTGCGGGTCGGACCACAACCGCACTCCCGGCTTGGCGATCCGTTCACCGACTCGGGTCCCGCCGCCCGGCCGTCCGAAGACGGTCTGGCCCTCCGCCGCGTCCCTGGCGCCGGCCGTGAAGTAGCCGTAGATGACCAGGTCGGCGACGGCGGTGGGAGGGAGGATCGTCTCGTAGCGACCCGCCGGCAGCTCGATCCGCCGGCGGCCCCAGCTCAGCCGGCGTACGAGCTCGTCGGTGAGCGCGTCGACGCTGACGTCGGCGATGGTCTCAGCGGCCTGGCCGACCCAGGCCGAGTCGGACAGGTCGTGGGGCTTCGCGGTCATGGTGACGGAGGCGGTCGGCTGTTCGTGGCGGAGCCTGAGCCCGGTCGACGAGGCGACGTAGGTCGTCGTGACGTCCTGCTCGGCGTACCCGTAGAGCAGCCGGTCGCCGTCGCGGTAACGGGCGAAGGCCTGTCCGAGCGGTTCGGCGATCTCGGTGAAGGCGTCGACGCTGGCGACGCCCGGGAGGTCGTCGAAGCCCGGATGCGGCTCCCCGGGGGCCAGGTCGGCGGCGTCGGGGGAGGGGAGCGCCGCGCGTGCCGCGGCGTCGGCGGCGCCCACCAGCTCCCGCACCTGGGCGGGGCTGCTCACGGTCCTGCTGACGACGCCGGCAGCCGGACCCGAGCCGCCGTCGACGACAGACACCATGGTCAGCTCGGTACCGGTCATCGCGCCGTTGGTCGTCAGGGTGTTGTTGGCCCACCGGAGGTTGGCCGCCGACGAGGTCCGAACGACCACGACCGCTTCGTCGCCGGTGGTCGACGACAACGCGACGTCGACGAGGTCGTGGGGGGTGGTCACCTCACCGGCCCCCTTCCGCTGTGGTGTTGAGGACCGAGATGTCGCGGAACCGGGCTGCCGGGCAGCCGTGGCTGACCGCTGCGACCTGGCCGGGCTGTGCCTTGCCGCAGTTGAACGCTCCGCCCAGGACCCAGGTGCCCGCGCCGCCCACGGCGTCCATCGACCCCCAGAAGTCGGTCGTGGTGGCCTGGTAGGCGACGTCGCGCAGCTGCCCTGTGAGCCGGCCGTCTCGGATCTCGTAGAACCGTTGACCGGTGAACTGGAAGTTGTACCGCTGCATGTCGATGCTCCAGGAGCGGTCGCCCACGATGTAGATCCCCCGGTCGACGCCGGCGATCAAGTCGTCGGTGGTCACCGGGTCGGGCGACGGCTGCAGGGACACGTTGGCCATCCGCTGGATCGGGATGTGGCCGGGAGAGTCGGCGAACGCACACCCGTTGGAGCGGCCCCAGCCCAGGTAGCGCGCCATCCGCCGGTCGGTCTGGTACCCGACGAGGACGCCGTCCCTGACGAGGTCGAAGGATTGCGTGGCGACACCATCGTCGTCGTACCCGATGGTCGCCAGGCCGTGCTCGACCGTCCGGTCGCCCGTCACGGTGAGATGCGGGGAGCCGTAACGCAGGCTGCCGAGCTTGTCGACGGTCGCGAAGGACGTGCCCGCATAGCTCGCCTCGTAGCCCAGTGCGCGGTCGAGCTCGGTGGCGTGGCCGATGCTCTCGTGGATGGTGAGCCACAGGTTGGAGGGGTCGATCACGAGGTCGTAGCGACCCGCCTCGACACTGGGCGCCGCGAGCTTCTCCGCCAGCAGCTCCGGCAGGGCGGCCAGCTCCGCCGCCCAGTCGTACGTGACACCGGACAGGTACTCCCACCCCCGCCCGACCGGCGGTGCGATGGTCCGCATCGAGTCGAACGGCCCAGCATCACCCGCCGCGCCGTGGATCTCGACCACGGGATGCACGCGTACCCGCTGCTGGGTCGTCATCGTGCCGGCGGAGTCGAGGTAGAACTTGTTCTCCAGCACCTGATCGGCGGACGCGGCGACGTGCTGGACGGCGGGTGCAGCCTGCAGCTGCCGGCTCCACTGCTCGAGCAGCGTGACCTTCTCGGCCGTGGGCACCTCGAAGGGGTCGATCTCGTAGGCCGAGACCCAGGTCTGGTCGGGGTACACGGGCTCGTCGGCCAGCTCGATCCGCTCCGACGACAGCGGCTTGGCCACCATGGCGATGTGCACCGCCTGCTCGGTGACCCGGACCACCTCGTCCGTGGTGAGGGCCGTGCCCGCGGCGAAGCCCCAGGTCCCGTCGACGACCACGCGTACGGCGAACCCCACCACGTCGCCCTCGGCGGCGTCGACCAGCTCTGAGTCCCGCAACCGCAGTGACTGGGTGTGCAGCCGCTCGAGCCGGAAGTCGGCGTGCTCGGCGTTGAAGTCCTGTGCCCGAGACAGCGCGGTGCGAGCGAGCTTCGCCAGCGGCAGTGCGAGGAACCTCGGGTCGATCTCGTTCGGCCGGGCCATGGCGGGCAGCCTAACAAGAGGGCGCAGATGTCACCGGACAAGAGAGCGCCGTACTCACCGGACATGAGAGCACAGGTGTCACCGGCAGCAATGCCGTCGAGGCCGGCCGGGTCACCACGCCGCTCGACGGGCTTTCCGGGGGCGTCTCAGGGCGCGGCGATCGTGGACCCGTTCCTGCCCGGCCGGACGTCGAGCTGGGCCGGGATGCGAGTCCGGAGCTCCGCAAGGTGGCTGACCAGACCGACGCAGCGCCCGCCGGCCCGCAGCGAGTCGACCTCGTCCATGACCTCGTCGAGGGTCTCGCTGTCCAGGGTCGCGAACCCCTCGTCGACGAACAGCGTGGACAGCTCCGCCCCGCCTATCTCGTCCCTCACCAGGTCGGCCAGGCCGAGGGCGAGGGCGAGGCTCACGTAGAAGGTCTCGCCTCCGGACAGAGTCGCGGGGTCTCGTCGCTGCCCGGTGAAGGTGTCGCAGACGACGAGGCCGAGCCCGCCCCGGCTGTCGCCGACCCCGCGCTGCATCGAGTGCTCGAGCGAGTAGCGCCCGCCGCAGATGCCTGCCAGCCGGAGGTTCGCGGCCGCCACGACCTGCTCGAGGCGGGCCGCCAGCACGTAGTGGGACAACCGCGTCTTCGTGACGTTGTCGGCGGAGGTGCCCGAACACATGGCCGCGACGGCCGCAGCCCGGTCGCGCCGGACGAGTCGGGGCCGCCACGAGGCCAGCGCGGCGTCGAGCTCGGACAGGAGCTCCTCGAGCCGGTCGCGCCTGGTGGCGAGCGCGACAGCGGAGGCACCCACCTGCAGGCGCTTCTCCTCGGCCAGCCGTACGGCCTCCTCGAGCCCGGCCAGCACCGGCTCTGGTTGCGCGGACGCCCCGACCAGGACGCGATCCTCGACGACCCTCGTGGCGTCGCGCACCTCGTCGAAGTGGCCGCGGTTGAGCGCCGACGCTACCGCGAGCTCCGCCTCGGTGAGGTGCGCGGCCCGTAGCTCCTCGATGTCGGCGAAGCCGGCCGGTGAGAGCGCCTCCGTGAGCCGCGCGTGCAGCTCGGTGGCGTCGGCGAGCCAGTGGCTGCGGGCCTGGGCGGCGACGGCGAGCGAGGCTGCTGACTCGAGCTCGGCGCTCAGCTGCTGCAGCGCCTGCTCGACGGACGTGTCGGGCCCGAGCTCGCGGACGAGCTGCTCCCGCCTGACCCCAAGCTCCCTCAGGTGGTCGTCGCGCCGCCTGCCGACCAACGTGCAGGCGACGTCGAGCTCGTCGAGATCTGCCTCCAGCGTGGATCGACGCTCTCGGAGTACCCCGATCTGCTGCTCCAGCCGCAGCTTGGCTCGCCCGGCCTCACGGGACTCCTCAAGCTCGCCGGCCGTCTGCGCCAGCGCCGCCTGCGCCGCTACCGGGTCGAGGCCCTCGCAGCGGGTCAGGGAGCTCGCCAGCTCCGAACCGATGTGGGCCTCCAGCGCCCGAAGGTCCTCGTACACCTGAGCTGCCTGCGTGAACTCCGCCTGCGCGACTGCCTCCTCCTCGGCGGTGACCTGGTCCGCCGACTGCTGAGCGGGGGCGGGATGGCGCGAGCTCCCGCACACGAGGCAGGCGACGCCGTCGGTGAGCTGACCGGCGAGCTCGGCTGCCATCCCGTGGAGCCGGCGCTCGCGGAGCTCCAGCCACCTGTCGTGTGCGCGTGCCCTGGCGTCACGGGCGTCGACGGCCCGCTGGGCGACGTCCTGCAGCTCCCGGTCGAGCCGGGCGGCCTCGTGGGCGGCGACTGCCACCGCCTCGGCCCTGGTCAGGCGAAGGGCGGCAGCCGGCTCGAGGGCCGCGGACTCCGCGACGAAGCGCAGCTCCGCTTCGGCGTCGCCCAGCAGGCCGGGCAGCGACGCGGTCAGCTCCTGACACGTCGCATGTCGTGCCCGCACGGTCACCAGCTCGGCGTCGTCCGAGCTCACCTGCTCGGCCAGTTTCCGGGCGGAGGCCTCGACGTCGGCCATCACCTCCAGTCGCGCGAGCCGCTCGCGGCGGTTGGCTACCGCCGCCTCGGCAGCTTCGGGGTGCACCGCGGACCAGCGAGCGGCGCCCCATTCGTCAGCGGCGGACGTCCCCGTCTCGTCGATCCGGCCGGCCCGGGCCGGGGCGATCTCGTCCAGCAGCGAGGGTGAGCAGTGCCGCAGGGACGCCTGAACGCGCTCTTCGGCATGTCCGAGGGCTCGGTCGGCGTCGTCGACCAGTCGGAGCAGCGGTGCCAGCGATCGTGCGGAGTGCGCGCGATCGATCCGCTGCTCGCGCGTCTCGACCACCTCTCGTAGCGCCTCGAGCTCGCGCAGCCGCTCGTGCCCGGCCCGATGACGGGCCTGCAGGGCAGCGAGGTCGCGGCCGCCGTCGAGCGTGTGCTGCGCCTGCTTGAGCTCGCCGCGTGAGACCGTCGCGAGCTCGAGAGCAGACGCGGCCGCCGCGGTGGTCGTGTCGAGACAGCCCGCGATGAGCTGCCGTGCCGCCGGGTAGGCAGCCGGCTCGGCGTCGGGCTCGACCACCGGCTGCAGCTGACGGGCCACCTCGTGGGCGCGCGCCAGCAGCTGACGGATCGACGACTGCGAGGCCTCGACCTCGCGGTCGCGGGCCCGTCGATGCTCGGTGAGCCAGGTCTCGATCCGGCCGAACCGTCGGGTCTCGAACAGCGACTCGAGCACGTCGTGGCGCTCCTTCGCGCCGGCCCGCAGGAACGTCTGGAACAGCCCCTGCGGAAGCATCACGACCTGACAGAACTGCTCCCTGTTCATGCCGAGCACGCGGGTCACCAACAGACCGGCGTCATCGAGCCGCGTACACGCCGTGACCCAGCGCCCGTCGACGAGCTCCTCGACCGACGCCTTGGCGGGCTGGTCCACCCGGCCGGAGCGGGCCCGCCTCGACGGGCGTGACCACGCAGGGGAACGGCGGATCCGGAACCTCCGGCCGCGCATGCTGGCCTCCAGCGTCACGCTGGGGACAGCCGTACCGTCGGCGTGGTGGCTCTTGAGGTCCTTGGCGCCGTTGCGGGCACCCGGGACCGCGCCGAAGAGGCCGAAGCAGATGGCGTCGAACACCGTGGTCTTGCCCGCGCCGGTCGGGCCGGTGAGCAGGAAGATACCCGCGTCGTTGAGGGGCTCGAATTCGATGACCTCGGTGCCGGCGAAGGGCCCGAAGGCGGTGATCTCCAGCCGGTGGACCCTCATGACGCGAGGTCCTCGCTGATCCGGGAGGCGTCGCAGGCCGCCCTGAGCAGGTCGGCCTCGTCGGCGTCGGGCGCCGACCCGCGCACGTCGGTGAAGAAGCGTTCGACGACCTCGGCGTCGCTGTGCCGGGCGACGCGCAGCGGGACCCGGTCGGGGTCGTGGGCCGCGCTCGTGGCAGGCTCGAAGCGCAGCACGAGGGCGTGCGGGAACCGGGCCCGGATGCGCTCCATCGCGTGCTGCGGGCGTACGTCGTCGGTGACGGTCGCCTGGACCCAGGCCGACTCGGCCGCTGAGTGGCGCGGGTCGTGGAGGAGCGAGTCGATCGTGCCGCGGAGGATGGCCAGCGGCCGCGGCACCGGCGCGTCGACGAAGGTGACGTCGCGCAGACCCGACTCGTCGAGGTCGACCAGCCAGCTGCCCTTGCGGTGGCCTGCCTCGCTGAACGAGTACGCCAGCGGGGACCCGGAGTACCGGACCGATTCCGACAGCACCTTGCGCCCGTGCAGGTGCCCGAGCGCGGCGTAGTCCACGCCCGCGAAGGTCGAGCGGGAGACGCTCGAGACACCCCCGACGGAGATGTCGCGCTCGCTGTCGCAGGGCTCGCCGCCGACCACGAACGCGTGAGCCATCACCAGTGACCGGGTCGAGGCCGGCCGGCCGTGCAGATCGGCTCGGACCCGCCGCATCGCCTCGTCGAGGACGCCCTGATGACCGCGGTCGGTGACCCCCCAGCCGCTACGGACGAGGTCGGGCTCGAGGTAGGGCAGCCCGTAGATCGCGACGTCGCCGTGCCGGTCGGCAACGACGACCGGCGCGTCCACATGCTCGGCGCTGGTGCGCAGATGCACGCCGGCCGCGTCGATGAGCTCGGCGGCGAAGCCCAGGCGGGGCGCGGAGTCGTGGTTGCCACTGGTCATGACGACCCGGATGCCGGCAGCGAGCAGGCGGCGAAGGGCGTCGCTGGCCAGGCTGACCGCGTCGACTGCGGGAAGGGCCCTGTCGTAGATGTCGCCGCTCACCACGACGACGTCGACCGACTCGGCCCGCACGACGTCTACGAGGTGGTCGACGAAGGCACTCTGCGCGTCGAGCAGCCCCTCACGGTGGAACGACCGGCCGAGGTGCCAGTCGGACGTGTGGAGGATGCGCATGTGCCAGACGCTAACCGCCACCGCCGACAATGCGGCCGTCACACGCCGCGCAGTCGCTCCGGATGGGTGTAGGCGACATAGCGGTCACCACGGGCGAACCCGCAGAGGGTGACACCCGCCCGGTCCGCCAGCTCGACGGCCAGGCTGGAGGGACCACCGACGGCGACCACCACGGCGATCCGCCCCGCTACGGCCTTGGTGACGATGTCGAATCCTGCGCGCCCGCTCACGCACAGGATCGAGCTCTCCGAAAAGGAGACGGTCCCGAGCTGTCGCGCCCCGAGCACCTTGTCTACGGTGTTGTGACGGCCGATGTCCTCGCGAACGACGATCAGCCGGCCGTCGAAGTCGAAGACTCCGGAGGCATGGAGGGAGCCGGTGCGCGCGAAGAGGGGCTGGCTGTCCCGCAGGGCGTCGGGAAGCGACGCGATCACGTCGTCGCCGACCTGCGCATCGATGCCGAGCGGCTCGTGACCGGGCGTGAAGACCTCGTCGAGGCTCTCCGTGCCGCAGACTCCACACGCCGACGACATCGTGGTCACCCGGCTCGACGGGGACCGGGCCGGGGGGGTGTCGAGATGAACGGTGACGACGTTGTAGCGCTGCTCCTGCGAGAGCGCCCGGTCGACGCAGTAGGCGACCGTGCGCGGAGGTACGCCGACCGGGATGACGCCCTCGGCGAGCAGGTAGCCGGCCGCGAGCTCGAAGTCGGCACCCGGAGTGCGCATCGTGACCGCGACCCTCGTCGCCGGATGTCCCGGCCAGGCGAGCCGGATCTCCAGCGGCTCCTCGGTCACCACCGAGTCTGCACGGGGCCGGCGATGTCCGCCGACGACCTCGACGACCTGTCGGCGCACGCTCGCGCCGGGCCGCTTGGCCCCGCCGCCGGAGCCGGGCCCGCGCAGGCCGATCGGGCCGGCGGTCAGCGTGCGCTCCTCTCACGTGCGTACCGTTCGAGTACCCGTACCGCACGCCTGAGGTCGTCCGCGCCGTCACTGATCGCCCGACGCACGCCGGGAGTCAGGTCGTCGCGGCTCAGCGTCTGCCTGGCCAGCTGGAGGGTCGTGTCGCTCACCGCGAACCGTGGGAAGACGAGCTTCGCGGAGGCGTCCACGACGGCCCCTGTACGGAACGTGGCCGTCTGTCGGATGTCGGTGAAGTAGCGCTCGACGTAGGGAGCCGTCAGGTCGAGCTGGCCCGGGCGGAAGAAGTACTCGCAGAGGGCGCATAGGTCGTAGTTGCTGAGCGTGCGATCCGACACGATCGCCGTCCACACGTCCCGCTTGACGGTCGGGTCGGGCACCGTGGCCCGGCAGCGCAGTGCGTACTCCGCGCCCTGCGAGGACCGGTCGCGGGCACGCTCGGCGTCGATCTGCGCTTGGCCGAAGACGCCGAGCTCGCACAGTGCGCGGGTGACCCGCCAGCGCAGATCCTCGTCGACACGCAGCCCCTCGGGTGTACCGCCGTCGAGCCAGGCCCGCAGCTGCTCGTCGTCGTCGGTGACGGCGACCAGGGCCCGGGCCGCGACCACCTGCCGGTTGCTCGACGGCCGAGCCTCGGCCAGCAGCCGTGTCGCCACCGCCGCCAGCCGGCTGCGGTCGTCCGGCTCGGTCAGCAGCACCCCGAGCTGGCCGATCAGCCCGCCACGCACCGAGCCGAGGACCTTCTCCACGCCCAGGTCGACCTCGCCGGGGAGGGCGGTCTCCACGGCTGTGAGGTACTGCTCCGGACTGATCCGCGCGTCGAGCATCCCTTCCCGCAGGGCGGCCCAGATGACGGCCCGACCCAACGGGTCGTCGATCCGCTGCAACATGCCCGGCGCGCGGTCGACGGAGGCGTCGTCGAGCGCGATCTTCGCCCAGGTCTCGTCCCTGGAGTCGGGTAACAGCAGGCCGGTCCCGTCGTACGACGGCAGGTCGACCGGTGTACGGTCGCCGCCCACGAGTACGGGCACCGACTGCGAGGCCGCATCGTCGCCGTACCAGCCGACGGTGATCGCGTGCGGCCGCGACACCTCCACGGCCGAGCCGTTGAGCCGTTCGACCACGACGCCACGCGGGTCCGCGACGCACCGCAAGGTGTCGACACCGGCGGTGCGCAGCCACTTCTCCGCCCACGCATGCACGTCCTTGTCGCTGACCCGATGCCAGGAGTCCAGCAGGTCCGAGAGCGTCGCGTTGCCGTAGGAGTGGCGCCCGAGGTGGTCGACGACACCGGCGAGGAACGCCTCGTCGCCCAGGTAGGCGTTCAGCTGCCGCAACGCCCCTGCACCCTTGCTGTACGAGATGCCGTCGAAGTCCGTCAGCGCCTGCTGCGTGTCCCTGGCCCCGTTGCCGGCGACGGGGTGGGTCGACGTGCGCTGGTCGGCCGCCAGTCCCCATGCCTTCTCGTTGTACGAGAACTCCACCCAGATGTCGTCGAACGGCGTCACCTCGCTGGTGAGCCGGTACCCCATGTACGTGGCGAACGACTCGTTGAGCCACAGGTCGTCCCACCACTGCATCGTGACGAGGTCGCCGAACCACATGTGCGCCATCTCGTGCGCGACGACGTACGCCCGGGTCGCGCGCATGCTGTCGGTCGCCTGCGCCTTGAAGACGAACTCGTCGGTGAACGTGACGCATCCCGGGTTCTCCATCGCGCCCGCGTTGAACTCGGGCACGAACGCCTGGTGGTAGTCGCCGAACGGGTACCGGATCCCGAACAGGCGGTGGTACTCGTCGATGCACCGGGCGGTCACGTCGAACAGTTCCGCCGAGTCCTTGTCGAGATGGGGAGCCAGCGACTGCCGGCAGTGCAGGCCCAGCGTGATGCCGTCGTGGGTCGTGGTGACGGAGTGGTACGGGCCGGCGACGAGCGTGACCAGGTACGTCGACACCGGCTTGGTCTCGGCGAGCGTCCAGCGGCCCGGCGCGGTCTGGGTGGCGCGGCCGTTGCCGACGACCGTCCAGTCATCGGGCGCGCTGACCGAGACCCGGTACGTCGCCTTGAGGTCGGGCTGGTCGAAGCACGCGAAGATCCGCGGAGCGGCGGGAAGGAAGGTCATCGCATAGAGGTACGCGAGCCCGTCCTCGGGGTCGACGGCGCGGTGCAGGCCCTCCCCGTCGTTCGAGTACGCCATCAGCGCGTCGACGACGAGCGTGTTGCGCTCGGCGAGGCCGCTGAGATGCAGCCGTCCGTCCCGGAGCCCGGAGACGTCGACCGCCCGGTCGTTGAGGTGGACGCCGATCAGCTCCCGGGGCAAGACGTCGAGGAAGGTGTCCTGGCCGTCCCGGCTCTCGAACTCGATCACCGTGTGCGAGCCGAACGTCTCGTCCCCGCGCGTCAGGTCGAGGTCGACCTCGTAGGCTGACACCGTCAGGGAGGCAGCTCGGGTGCGTGCTTCGGCAACGCTCAGGCTCGGCATCTCGACAGCCTAGACGGGGAGGACGGCGCAATGACGGGCGGCTGGGACGTTGCTGACCTCCCGGACCAGAGGGGCCGGACCGTGGTCGTCACAGGGGCGAGCAGTGGCCTCGGCCAGGTGACGGCAGCCGCCTTCGCGCAGGCCGGTGCGCACGTGGTGCTCGCTGTCCGCGACCCCGAGCGCGGGGAGCGCGCCGCGGCCGGCATGACCGGGTCCACGGAGGTGCGCAGGCTCGACCTCGCGGACCTCGCCTCCGTCCGGGCGTTCGCCCAGGCCTGGGAGGGCTCCCTCGACGTCCTCGTCAACAACGCCGGCGTGATGGCGGTCCCGCGCGGACGCACGGTGGACGGGTTCGAGACGCAGCTCGGCACGAACCACCTCGGCCACTTCGCGCTGACGAACCTCCTGCTGCGCTCCATCTCGGACCGCGTCGTGACGGTGTCGTCCGCGGCCCACCGGCACGGCCGGATCGACCTCGACGACCTGAACTGGCAGCGCCGCCGCTACCGGCGGTGGGCGGCGTACGGGCAGTCGAAGCTCGCGAACCTGCTGTTCACGATCGAGCTCGACCGGCGGCTCGTCGAGGCCGGCTCGGCCGTACGCGCCCTCGCGGCACATCCCGGGTACGCGGCGACCAACCTGCAGCTGCGTACCGGGAGCATCCTGCAGACCTCGCTGATGGCGGTGACGAACCGGCTCTTCGCGCAGAGCGACGCCATGGGCGCGTTGCCGACGCTGTACGCCGCGACCCAGGATCTGCCGGGCGGCAGCTACGTCGGTCCCGACGGTACGGGGGAGAGGCGTGGGCACCCGACACTGGTGGGCCGCACGGCGGCGGCCAGCGACGCGGAGCTGGCGAAGCGGCTCTGGGACAGGTCGACGGAGCTGACCGGCGTGTCGTTCGGTCTGGCGTAGCCGGGCCGGTGCACGCGCTCGGCGACTGTGTGCTCCTGTCCGGGGTTTGCGCAAAGATGCTCGATCGGGAGCGTTGACGCAGACCCGTGCCGATGTGAGGATGCACGAATGCGCAACCGGGTCGGAAGTCGGTCAGTCCTCAAACCGTGGGCGGCGGGCGTGGCGGTGTCGTTGCTCCTGCCGCTCGGCCCAGCGCTCGTCGCGTCGGGTGCTCGGTCGGGCGGCACCGAGGGTTCGCATGCCGTCTGGTCGGCGCACCGCCGCACGCTCGTCGTGGCCCCGGACGGGCGCCGGGGCGCCGCGGGCACACCGCGGCATCCGCTGGCGACGGTTCGCGAGGCGGTCCGACGTCTTCCTGGGGGCGGCGTGATCGAGATGCGAGGCGGCCGCTACTCGCAGCGGATCCGGCTGCACCGGGTGCGGGGGATCACCATCCGGCCGTACCGCCACGAGCACGTCGTTCTCGACGGGAGCGCGCTCACGCCTCGGGGGACGTCGGCGATGGTCGACATCGCCAGCAGCACCCACGTGGTCGTCGAACGGCTGGCCATCACCGGCTATTCGACAAAGAGACTCGGGGTGGTGCCGATCGGCATCTACGTGCACGGCGCGTCGTCGCACATCACCGTGCGGGGCAACCACGTTCACGCGATGGGCAACTACAACCCCACGCTGGGGAGCTTCGACATCAACGCGCACGGCATCGCCGTGTACGGGGACCGGCCCCATCACGCGATCACGGACCTCACCATCACCCGCAACACCGTGGACCACCTCGTGCTCGGCGCCAGCGAGTCCGTCGTCGTCAACGGCAACGTCGACGGCTGGCAAATCACCCGCAACCTCGTCCACGACGACAACAACATCGGCATCGACGCCATCGGGTTCGAGCCGACCCTGCCCGCACCGTATCGGTACCGGCAGGTCAACCGCGCCCGCAACGGTGAGATCGCCGACAACACCGTCTACAACATCATCTCCCGCGGCAACCCCGCCTACTACGAGGGTGGCGGCTGGTGCAACTGCGCCGACGGCATCTACGTCGACGGCGGCACCCGGATCCGGGTCGAGCGAAACCGGGTCGCCCGCGACGATATCGGCATCGAGGTCGCGGCCGAGAACCCGCACGGGAGCGCCGACCACGTCACGGTCGCCGACAACGCCGTGTCGAGGAGCGCCTTCGTCGGCATCACCACCGGCGGCTACTGCGACGGCCGGCCGGGATGCGGCGGCGTCCGTACCGGGCGCTCGTTCGACAACCGGTTCGTCAACAACACGCTGTACGCCGACAACCGGCTCGACGACGGCTCACCGGAGCTGCTCATCCAGTACTACGCCCACGACAACACGTTCGAGAACAACATCCTGTACGCCACCGACGCCGGCCACGCGGTCCTCGGGACGGTTCCCCGCGCGCAGCACGACGGCGTGAGCACCCGCAACCGGATCGACCACAACCTGTACTTCGCAACGGGCGGCCGGCCGTCGCACGCGTCCTTCGGATCGCTCGGTCGTACCTACGTCGGCTGGCGCGCGTACCGGCGCGCTACCGGGCTCGACCGGCACAGCCAGTTCATCGCACCACGGCTGCGGGACCCGGCACACGGCAACCTGCATCTGCGCCGGCACTCACCGGCCATCGACGCCGGCGTCCGGCTGCCTGCCTCGGTCGTCGGCCGGCTCGACATCGACCGCCAGCCCCGCATACGGGGGGGCCGGATCGACATCGGCGCCGACGAGCGCCGCCCGTGACCTCTCCGGCCCCCCAGCGGGCGCAAATGTCCGGTCGAGCGGGCGCCAATCTTGCGGTGTACGGGCACGCCTGGCCCGCCGATCTGGTCTGGCTCCTGGCGGGCCTGAGTCAGGGCAGGACGACGGAGCGCGTCAGGTAGCGAGGGTTGTCGGGGTCGAGCCCGCGTGCACGGGAGGTCTCGACTGCGACCCGCTGTGCCCGGACCAGCTCGGCCAACGGTTCGAGCCCGTCGGCGACCACGGTCGCCCCTGACACGGACACGTCGTCGACCATGCCGTCGGGCGGTGCGCCGATGAACCAGATGACGCTCGTGTCGGTGGCAGCAGACAGCGGTCCGTGGCGGTACTCGAGTGCGGGGTAGCTCTCGCTCCAGGCGGCTGCGGCCTCGCGTACCTTGAGGGCCGCCTCGGCGGCGATACCGACCGACCAGCCTCGCCCGAGGAACGCATAGTGAGGGTGGTCGACCAGCGGCCTGTCGGGTGGTCCGGCCAGCACGGTCCGCGCCTCTGCGATCGCCGAAGTCACATCGAGCCCCACCGAGGTGGCGAGGAGCACCAGGGCGCTGGTGGCGAAGCGCGTCTGGACCACCGCCCGCTCGTCGGCATAGTCGAGGCTCACGACGTCGTCGACCAGCTCGCCCACGGGAGCGTCGGCGTCGGCGGTGACCGCGAGCCGGCGAGCGGACCGGGGCGCTTCTTCAAGGGCGCGAAGGACTTCTGTCGTGGTTCCCGACCGGCTGAGGGCGATGATGGCGTCGTATTCCCGGTCCAAGAAGGCCTCCGACGCGGGGAACGCATCGGTGACCCCTGCTCCGGCACCCTCGCGGGCGGCTGCATAGGCCGCCGCGATGTGCAGGGACGTCCCGCAGCCGATCACCGCCACCCGTGCCCCCGCGGCGGGGAGTACGTCCGCGCGCTTGCCGGCGGACTCGATCGCCTGCTCCCAGCAGTCCGGCTGTGACGCGATCTCTGCGTCGACGCGTGCAGTCATCTGACCTCTTCCGTGGTGCGCATAAGTGATCAAGAACTCTACAGCGATCCGAGGCGCGGGCTCTCGCGGGCTCAGGCCACCGTGACCTGTACACCGGCAAGCCGGACGGACGCGAGAGTCGCCGGGTCGGCACCAGTGTCGGTGATCAGGTCGTCGACCGCATCCAGCCCGCAGATCCGTGCGAACGTCACCTTGCCCAGCTTGGTGCTGTCGGCGATGACCACGGTGCGTCCCGCCTGCCGGATGAACGCCAGGTCGGTGTGCGCCTCCATCTCGTCATGCGTCGTACAGCCCTGGGTGGTGGTGAAGCCGTCGGTACCGATGAAGGCCAGGTCGAAGTGGTACTGGGCGACCATGGCCTCGGCAGCCGGGCCGACGAGCTCATACGACGCATGGCGGGCGTTGCCGCCGACGACGACGAGCCGGATCTCGGGCCTGGACATGAGCTCCGCGGCGATGTTGAGCGCATTGGTCACCACGGTGATGTTGCGCCGATGCGCCAGCGCTCGGGCGACCTCCGTCCCCGTGGTCCCTCCGGTCATGCCGACGACCGACCCGTCCTCGACGAGGCGAGCCGCAGCCGCACCGATCCGCCGCTTCTCCTCGTGCTGGCGGGCCTCCCGGTACCGGATCGGCCGCTCGATCCCCATCCGGTTGGGCATCGCCCCGCCGTGCGTGCGCATGAGCAGGCCCTGCTGGTGAAGCACGTGGAGGTCGCGCCGGATGGTTGCTCCGGACACGTCGAGCTGCTCGGCCAGCTCGACGACGTTGACGCTGCCGCGCTCGGCCACCCGGTCCAGGATGTCGCTCAACCGTTGCGCGCGCATGGTGCAGACTAACCCAGAACTGATCACTACTGCGCAAGATAAGGACGCCTGTGGATGGCTCCTGACGAGTGAGTCATTGGTGATGGGGGAGCGAAGCGACAGCGACCGACGCCGTCCGAACGTGACCGTCGGCTTCGCGAACCAGAGCCGGGTCGCCGTCGCCCTCGTCGACGTCCACCTGCACGAGATGAGCGGCCGCCCGCGCCGCGGCCTCCGCCACGAGCACCGCGGTCGTCGCGTCGCCCCGTAGCCTCGGGTTGCCCTCGAGGGCGAGGCGAACCCCCAGTACCGCCGTCTCTGCCGCGAGCGAAGCCATCTCGAGCGGCACTCGCGCCGCCCCGTCGAGTGCGGCCGCGATCTTCTCGTGCGCCTTCGTGGTGGCACCGGAGCGAGCCGCGGTGTATGCCGCGAGCACCGCCCGGTAGGCCTCGGCGTCCTCATCGGCGAGGCGCTCAGACCGCCGGCGCACACGCTCCGCCTCGGCCACGAGGGAGGCGCTGTCGGGTACCTGCCGCTCCGACAGCTGCGCGGCCATGGCGACGAGCCCCGCTGCCAGGGAGATCGTGACGGCCGCCACTGCACCGCCTCCGGGCGCTGCCTCCCGACTCGCTACGCGGTCGAGGAAGTCGCCGAGCTCCTGGCCGAGGTACGACGTGGTGGCCATGGCGGGTCAGGTACGCGCCCGACTAGAAGAGGCCGACGGTGTCGCCGTTGGCGTCGAGGTCCACGTGTGCCGCTGCCGGGTCGGATCCCAGCCCCGGCATCGTCCGCATGTCGCCGCAGATCGGGTAGATGAACCCTGCTCCCACCGAGGCGCGCACCTCGCGCACCGGGAGCGTCCATCCCGTAGGCGCACCTTTGAGCGCCGGGTCCGACGACAGCGATAGGTGCGTCTTGGCCATGCAGATCGGCAGCCTCCCGAAGCCTGCCCTCTCGTACGTGTCCAGCGCCCGGGACGCAGCGGGGGAGTAGTCGACACCGTCGGCACCGTAGATCTCGGTCGCGATGGTCTCGATCTTCTGCCGCAGGGTCGCCTCGTCGGGGTACAGCAGATGGAACTGGGAAGGCTCGGCCGCCGCCTCCGCGACCGCCTCGGCCAGCTCGATCGCACCGCGGCCGCCCTCCGCGAAGTGGTTGGAGACGGCACAGCGCGCACCTGCGCTCTCGGCGATCTCGCGGATGGCCGCGTGCTCGCTCGGGTGGTCGGTCGGGAAGGTGTTGACGGCGACGACGGGGGAGACACCGTGCTTGCGCACATTCTCGATCTGCTTGACGAGGTTGGCCGCCCCGGTGTGTACGTCGTCGGGGTTCTCCGCCAGCAGGCCGTCCGGGAGTGGCCTCCCGGCGACGATGCGGTACCGCCCCGAGTGCGCCTTGAGCGCTCTCACAGTCGCGACGACCACGGCGGCGTCAGGAGCCTCGCCTGAGGTCCGGCACTTGATGTTGAAGAACCGCTCGGCGCCCATGTCGGCGCCGAAGCCTGCCTCGGTCACGACGAAGTCGCCGCAGCGCAAGGCGATCAGGTCTGCGAGCACCGAGGAGTTGCCGGTCGCGATGTTGCCGAACGGACCGCAGTGGACCAGTGCCGGGGTGTTCTCGATCGTCTGTACGAGGTTGGGCTTGATCGCCTCGCGCAGCAGGACCGTCATGGCGCCGGCGGTGTTCATCTCTTCGGCGGTGACGGGGTCACCGTCCTTGGTGTACCCGACCACGATCCGTCCCAGCCGTTCGCGGAGGTCGCGCAGCGAGGTGGTCAGCGCCAGCGTGGACATCACCTCGGACGCGGCGGTGATGTCGAACCCGGTCTCGCGGGGGACACCGTCACCGCGGCCCCCCAAACCGATCACGATGTTGCGGAGGGCGCGGTCATTGACGTCGAGGACGCGTCGCCAGGTGATGCTGTTGGTGTCGAGGCCCAGCGGGTTGCCGCGGAACAGCGAGTTGTCCAGCATGGCGCTCAACAGGTTGTGGGCGGCCGTCACGGCGTGCATGTCGCCGGTGAGGTGGAGGTTGAGCTTCTCCATCGGCACCACCTGGCTGTAACCGCCACCGGCCGCGCCGCCCTTGATGCCGAGGGCCGGACCCATCGACGCCTGCCGGATGGACACGACCGCCTTGTGGCCGATGTGATGCATGGCCTGGCCGAGGCCGACGGTGGTGGTCGTCTTGCCTTCGCCGAGCGGCGTCGGCGTGATCGCGGTGACGACGACGTACTTGGCCCTCGGCCGGTCGGCCAGCTCGGTGACGGCGTCGAGGTCGATCTTCATCACGTCGCGGCCGTACGGTTCGAGCAGGTGGCTGCCGAGACCCATCTCGTTGGCGATGTCCTCGATCGGCTTCAGCGAGGCGTTGCGGGCGATCTCCAGGTTGGTCGGTGCCACGGGATTCTCCTCGTCGTGCGGTCGCGTCCGCTCGCGAGCCGGCTGCGTCGTCGGGCTGTGGCGCATCGACGCCGGCCTCCGAGCCCAGCACACCGTACCGAACGCGCGCCTGGCCGGTCCCAGCGGCGCCGGCACGCGCCGCGGCGGCTACGCGGGCACCTCGCATGCTCGCTTCAAGGCTGCCGCCTCCTGCTCCACGTACCGGATGGCGGTACGTCCTACCAGCAGCCACACCACGGATGCAAGGCGACCCGTCGCCTCGACGCGGAGCAGTACCGATGTGCCCGCATCCGCCGGCTCGAGCAGATGTGCCGCGCTGATCGAGTACCCGGGGCCGCTCGTGTGCCACGTGAAGTTGCGGTTCTCGTCCACCACGTCGACCACCCAGGTGGCCGGTCGCAGCTTCGGCTGCCGGACCCGAGCCGAGCCACCGGGACGCAGCGGCCCGGAGTCCGAGCGCGTCACCGAGGTCATGGTCGGGCTCCAGCTGGGCCACGACTCGACGGCGTACGTGACCGCCCACACCGTCTCGACGGGCGCGGCGATCTGGACGGAGGTTTCGTGGCGGGGCATGAGCGTCATTGTTGCGCTGGTCACCCGAGTGCGGGCTACCCGGTCTCCCGCACATAATGGGTCGTCCGCCCGTCGCCAGCCGCCCGCCGCCCGCGACCCGTCCGGAGGTAGCCGTGCCTGCGTCCCCTCTCGACCCCCTCCGCGCCGCCGCAACGGCAATGGAGAGCGTGATCGCCGGCATCGGTCCGGCCCACTGGTCGGCGCCGACACCGTGTCCGGCATGGAGCGTCGCCGACCTGACCGACCACGTCGTCGCCGGCAACAGGCGGTTTGCCTCGGCCCTGCGAGGGGAGCCAGCTCCAGCCTCGCAGCCTGGCGACGGCGACGGCGACGCTGACAGCAACGGAGCCACGGACCGGCTCGTGGCCTACCGGCGCTCGGTCGACTGCCTCTACGAGGCGTTCTCGGCGCCAGGAGCGCTCGACCGCCTCGTCAGCGTCCCGTTCGGTCAGGTGCCGGGAGCGGTCGCGCTCCATCTCCGGGTTGTCGAGCTCGTCGTACACGGCTGGGACCTCGCTCGTGCCACCGACCAGCAGGTCGACATCCCCGACGACGTGGTGCGTGCCGAGCTCGAGTTCACCCGGCAGACCCTGCCGCGCGTGCCTGCGGACCGGATGCCGTTCGGGCCGCCGCAGCCCGCGGGGAGGGGGCCAGCACGCTGGACGAGCTCGCGGCCCTGCTCGGCCGTACCGGTTGAGGCGAGCGCGCGTGCGTACGGGCCCTTTCGCACACGCCCGGATCAGTCGTAGTACCGGACCAGGCAGAACTCGTGGCCTTCTGGGTCCTGCATGACCAGGACCACCCCCTCGTCGTAGTCGTACCTGTCTCCGGTCCAGCGCCCTCCGAGGCCCTGCACCTGCTCGCGCCCCGCATTGATGTCGTCGACCTGCACGTCGAGGTGGAGCCGCACCTTTGCGCTTTTGGGCTCTGCGACGGCTTGGAAGGTGAGCCGCGGCTGGGCATCGAGGCGTGAGCCGACCGTGGCCCAGCCGGGACCCTCGTGCTCATCCGAGACGGGCCTCTGCAGTAGCGCGCTCCAGAACTGCGCGAGACGTCCGGGATCGGTGCAGTCGACGGTGACCGACGTCCATCGGTTGGCCACGTCACACCCTTTCTCAGCCCTGGTGGCGCCTAGCCGCTGCCGCACCGGGCTCGGTCCTCGGGCTACCCGAGGTCCTGAACCGTAGCGCAGGCACAGATCCCAACAGCACCTGTAGAGCAAGACGGCGGCGGGATGCCCGCTCGACAGGGAAACCAGGTGGTGCCCGGCTCGGCCGGACGGCAGGGTGGAGCTGTGACCCCCCGACTCCCAGCGGTTGTCCAGCGTGCGCTGACCGAAGCGGGGTACCACCCCGGGAGGGTCATCGGCGGTGGGATGGAAGGCGTCGTCGTCGACCTAGGTGACGATCTCGTCGCGAAGATCTGGCACACCCGCTCCCCGGAGGAGCTCCAGGGCCTCCTCAGGTTCTATCGGGCCGTACGCAACAGCGGGCTCGCCTTGTCGACGCCGAGGATCGTGCGCATTCTCGCTGTCGGCGATCGACACGCCACGATAGAGCGCAGACTTCCGGGGCGCCCCCTGCGCGAGGACATGGGGGACCGGCCCTATGAGCTCGCGGATGCCGACATCCACGCCGTCCTCGAGGTGCTGGCAGCGCTCCGGTCGATAGCACCCACCAGGCCGATGAGCTCGCTGCCCGTCTTGGCGGGCGAGTCCGCCTTTGACCCCGACGAGACGTTCGGGTCATCGCTGGCCACCTTGGTCGAGCGTCGGGCCCGTCGCTTCCGGACGGTACTCGACCGCGCAGTGCCCCGGCTGGACCGGCTCGTGGCTGCTGTCACGTCATCGCTGCGGGAACTGACAACCACGACTTCCGCACTGATCCACGGCGACCTCATCCCCGCGAACATCCTGGTGGATGACGCCCACGCGGCCCTCGGAATCCTCGACTTCGGCTTCCTCAGCACCGTGGGGGATCCCCGGTTCGACGCCGCCGTCACGGCCGGCGTCCACGACATGTACGGCCCGCGCGGCCAGCTCAACGAAGGAATCCTCGATGCCGCCATTGTCGAGGGGTTCGGGTACGACCAACAGGTGTTGCACATCTACCGGGCCGCCTACGCACTCGTCACGAGCAATTGCTTCAGTGCCTCAGGCAGTGACGGCCACTTCGCCTGGTGTGCGGCACTGCTCAACCGGCCGGTGGTACACCGGTCGGTCGGCATGTGACTCTGATGACGCAAGTGCGCCAGTCAAGTGCAATGCAGTTGATGCCGGAGTCGGAGCTGGCGGCGCGGGGGGGACCCCCGTAGGGGTACCGAACCCGCCGCGGCGAGTTCTAGTTGACATAATGTCGCTTATCGGCGATCACGAATTGAGCATCGCCTGCTGTGGCACGGCGCTGGCGTCGACGGACGCGACCAAGAGTCGCATGATGAGGCTTCGAAGCACAGCAGGCTGGAAATGGAGACGGATGAAGGCGTCAGACGTCGCACGTGCGACGGCCGCAGCGGTGTCGACCGGATCGTCGCTCGACCTGACCGTCGAGCACGCTCTGGTCCTTCACAACTCCAACAAGCTCACCCTGCGACTGCTGCCCTGTGACGTACTGGCCCGGGTCGCACCGGCGGCGCTCCACACCGCGCAGTTCGAGCTCGACCTCGCTCAGCGGCTCGCGGCGTGCGGGTGTCCGGTGGCTTCGCTCGAGCCTCGGGTCGCCCCGCGGGTCCATGAGCGGGCTGGCTTCGAGGTCACCCTGTGGACCTACTACGCGCCGGTGACGTCGCGTCAGATCTCGGCCGCCGGTTACGCGCAGGCGCTGGAGAGGCTGCATGGCGGCATGCGCACGCTCGACGTCGCGGTGCCCCACTTCACGGACCGAGTCGAGTCCGCACAGGCGCTGGTGGCGGACCGCGCCAGTACCCCGACGCTGGCCGACGAGGACCGGCAGCTGCTGGGCGACACGTTGCGGCACTTCAAGCGGATGGTCGGCGATCGCGGGCGCGACCAGCTCCTGCACGGCGAGCCTCACCCCGGCAACGTCCTCGACACACCGAACGGGCTGTTGTTCGTCGACCTCGAGACGTGTTGCCGAGGACCGGTCGAGTTCGACCTCGCCCACGCGCCCGAAGAGGTCGCCGAACACTATCCAGCAGTCGATCACGGCCTGCTGCGTGCCTGCCGAACCCTGGTGCTGGCGATGGTCACGACGTGGCGCTGGGATGCGGGCGACGAGTTCCCCGACGGGCGCCGGCTGGGCATCGAGTGGCTCGACCAGCTCCGGGCGTCGCTGCGTGGTGACGGACCGATCCCCTCCAGCTGAGACCTCGACCGGGCGCAAATGTCGGCCCGACCGGGCGGCAAATGCAGCGTGGACCGGGCGCAAATGCAGCGTCCACCGGGCGCTGAAGTCGCGGTGCGGAGCTTGCCGCGACCGGAGACCTCCTCCTCCGCCCGCTCGGCCGGGGGCGTCAGTCGGACGAGGTCTACCAAACGCCTCAGCAACTCGTGCGGTGACTCAGGACCAAGCCCGACCGACGCCGAGGGTGGCCGCGCGCCGAGACGTCAAATGCGTGAGCGACACGCCGACGACGCCGGGCCGTGGGGGACGTGTCGGCGGTCAGGCGGTGAGCTCGACCAGCAGCGGCGGCAGCTCGTCGAGCAGCTCACGGCCGAGGAAGCCGAGCGGGCCTACCCGGCCGGCGAGCCGGTCGCCGGCGCTGGCGTGAAGGTACGTCGCCCAGCACGCGCCCTGGCCCAGCTCGGCCCCTCGGGCGAGCAGACCGGTCACGCAGCCGGCCAGTACGTCGCCGCTGCCCGATGTCGCCAGCCCGACGTGGCCCGCAGGGATGCTCCAGCGGCGCCCCTTCGGATCGGCCACGAACCCCGAGCAGCTGACCACCGCCTCGTAGCGTCGGGCGATCTCGCCGACCCCGTCGGCCATGTCGTCGGGCTCCGCACCGAGCAGCCGGGCGGCCTCGTTCGAGTTCGGCGTCAGCACCCACCGCCCCGCGAACGCCGACCGGACCTCGTCGAGGTCGACGAGGACGCCGAGCGCGTAGGCGTCGAGGACGACCGTGGACTCCTCGTCGACGAGCGGCGCCAGTCCGCGCAGCAGCGCAGCCGTCTCGTCCGCGTCGTCGAGACCCGACCCCACGAGGACCGTGTCGACGCCCGACAGCGCCGCTGCCAGCTGCCCCGCGCCGTTGCCGCTGACCGAGCCCCCGGCCGCCTCGGGCAGGCCGATCACCCCAGACTCGGGTATCGCCACTGCCATCGGCACGGCCGCAGAGCGGGCGACCGCGAGCTGCAGGTGGCCCGCACCGACGCGTAGCGCCGCGATACCGGCAAGCATCGCCGCCCCCGGCGTCTTCGCCGCACCGCCGACGACCAGCACCCGGCCACGGCCGTGCTTCGACCCGCCGGGGTCCGGTAGCGGCCAGTCACGCAGGAGCGCCGGTGTGACGGACTCAGCTGGGTCGGACATGCGGATCTCCTGGATGCTTGGTCACCGGGGCCCCTTCGTCCTGCAGGTGCGACACGTCGTTGAACTCGACGCACGACCACGCGCCCTCGCCGCTCGGGCGATGCAGCCGGGTCAGGGAGACGTTGCGGATGGGGTTGGCACGGGCGATCTCGAGGATGTCCGCCTCGGTGAGGCCTTCGCAGACGTACCGAAAGATCAGCACCATGGCGTCGTGGCAGCTGACGAGGACACGACGGCCGTCCTCGACTCGGTCGAGGTCACCCATCACGCTGCGTACGCGGAGCACCAGGTCCACCCAGGACTCACCGCCCGGCGGGCGGTGGTAGAACTTGCCCAGCCACCGCCGCCGCGCCGCCTCTTCCGGGTAACGCGCCTCCACTCCCCTGGTCGTCAACCGGTCGAGGATGCCGAGCTCCCGGTCGCGAAGCCGCTCGTCGATGCGGATCTCCAGAGCGAGGCCCGCGACGTCCAGGGCGATCGTGGCGGTGTCGAGGGCACGCTTGTACGGCGAGGACCAGACGGAGTCTGGTACCTGCTCCGGCGCCCAGCCCGCGAACAGGGCGCCCAGGGCACGCGCCTGCTCCTGGCCTACCGGCGAGAGCGACACATCGGCGTCGCGTACAGGCACCTCGATGACCTCTGCCTGCGCCGCCTCAGCCTGAGCCGCGGCCACGTTTCCCATGCTCTCGCCGTGTCGAACCAAGCTCAGCTCGACTGCGCCCATCCGAAGACCCTAATGGAACCGCCCGCCGGGCACCGCAGCCGGTCGGCCGGTGTCACTCCCCACGGAAGCCGGACGTCACCGCGTCGAGCGCCGCGAGGTCGTCGGCGTCCGGTGCCCATGCCCCGGCCGCCGCGTTCGCGCGCACCTGCTCGGCGGACGTCGCACCGGCGATGACCGAGCCGACGACCGGCTGTGCCACGAGGCCGCCGATCGCCACCTCGAGCAGGCTCACGCCGCGCTCCTCGGCGTACGACGCGATCGCCTCGATACGGTCGAAGTCGGCCCCTTCGAGCCTCGACGACTGCGACACCAGCCGCGAGCCCTCGGGCGCCGCCTCGCCGCGCCGGTACTTGCCGGTCAGCAGGCCGAACTCCAGCGGGAAGTACGGCAGCAGCCCGACGCCGACGTGCAGACAGGCCGGTACGAGCTCGTCGTCGGCGGACCGGTCGTACAGCGAGTACTTGTTCTGGGCGCTGACGTACGCCACTCCCCCGCTGCTCTTCGCCAGCCAGTCGGCGTCGACCACCTGCCAGGCGCTGTAGTTGGACGACCCGATGTAGCGCACCTTGCCCTCCTTGACGAGCTCGTCGAGAGCCGCAAGCGTCTCCGCGATCGGCGTCAGCGGGTCGGGCTGGTGGATCTGGTACAGGTCGATCCAGTCGGTCCGAAGCCGTCGCAGGCTGGCCTCGACGGCGCGCCGGACGTACCGGCGGGAGCCCCGCGCCTGCCACCCGGGGCCGTTGGAGCCGCCCATGTCGGACCCGAACTTCGTAGCGATCACGACGTCGGCACGACGCGTGCCGATCGCGCGCCCGAGCAGCTCCTCGCTGGCCCCTCGGCCGTACGTGTCGGCGGTGTCGAAGAGCGTGATGCCCTCGTCGAGGGCCGCGTCGACGACCGCGCGGGTCGTGGCCTCGTCGATGCGGGTACCGAACGCGTTGCAGCCGACCCCGACGACGCTGACGGTCAGGCCGGAGGACCCGAGCTGCCGGTACGTCGTCATGCCGCGGCCATGTTCTGGTCGCGCACCCACAGGGCCAGCAGGCCGCGGAAGTGCGCCGTGAACGCGTCGACCTCGTGAGCCGGGTAGGTGGCCACGATGGTCTGCATGAGCAGGTCGTCGAACTCCTGCGAGGACACCCAGGAGGCGACCAGCTCGTCGATGTGCGGCAGCGCCTCGGCGCAGAACTCCTGGTACCGGTCCCGCTCGAAGTACGCATCGGCGAGGCCCTGGTACTTGGCCAGCTTGGCGCCGTAGTCGAGCTCTGGGTCGTCGGCCACCGCGAACCACGGCGTCGGGTCGACGTGCAGGTGCGCCGTGCGGCCGGTGCTGACGCAGAACGCCGTCCACTTCAGCAGCGACTTCATCGCCCACGGGAAGTAGTAGTGCAGCGACGTCACGGCGACGTCGGGGCAGGCATTGGCGTAGTCGATGGGCAGCACGTTGTCGCCCTGGATGAGCATCTCGCAGGAGTTGAACTCCCACCGGAAGAACGCGTTGACGGTCTGCGTGATGGCGACAGCCTCGAGACCGGTCGCGGGGCTCAGGAAGTCGTGGTCGACGGCGTACCTGTCGTGCATGGGTTCATCGGGCCGGAAGTGCATGACCATGGACTCCGGTCCGATGGTGAGAGCGCGGGCGAACACGTCATACGGCTCCACCGACTTCTGCAGGTGCATGAGCATCTCGCCCGACTCGTTGTACGCGGCCCAGAGGTCCTGCTCGCTCTCGATCCGCGACACGCCCCGCCAGCCGCCGCCGTCGAACGGCTTCATGAACAGCGGGTAGCCCATCTGCGCTGCGATCGCCGCGAGGTCGAAGGGCTCGTTGTACCGCGACGCGGTGTAGGACCAGCGGACGTTCTCGAGCGGGTTCTTGTACGGCACCAGCACGGTGTCGGGGACCTTCATGCCGAGCCGCATGAGCGCGCAGTAGGCCGAGTGCTTCTCCATCGACTGGAACGTGAACGGCGAGTTGAGCAGGTACACGTCGTCCATCAGCGCGACCTTCTTCAACCACTCACGCGGGTGGTAGTACCAGTAGGCGAGCCGGTCGATCACGAGGTCGTGGCGTGCCTTGTCGCGCAGGTTGAACGGCGCGATCTTGACGCGTTCGACGTCGATGGCATGGCTGCGGCCCGCGTACGAGAACGTCCCGAGCAGGCTGCTGAGCCCCTCCAGGGCGCGCGGCCAGTCCTCCTCCTGCCCAAGGAGGAGACCGACGAGGTGCCGGTTGACGTCCGTCATGGCGTGCTCCTAACAGAATCGCGGCAGATGGTGGGCGAGCTGACGCTGCCACCAGGGCCAGTCGTGTGCGACGTCGTACCCCCAGAGGTCCAGCTCACAGCGGATGCCCTTGCTCTGCAGCAGCTCGGCCATGCGGCGCGTGGACGGCAGAGCACCGGTGGGGTTGACCTCCCAGGCGCCCTGTCCGACCACGAGCAGGATCGACACGTGCTCGCGGAGCCACTGCAGGTGGTCGCCGTCGGCATGAGCGACGTAGTCGACCGGGTTGGCGAAGTAGGTGGCGTCGCCGCGGTCGCCCCACGCGCGCCAGGTGCTGACGTCGTAGTTGCCGGACAGCCCGATGGCCAGCGGCACGAGATCGGCGCGCTGCAGCGCCAGGTGCACAGCGTGGTACGCGCCGAGACTGGCACCGAGGGCGATCAGCTCGCCTCCCCCGCCGGTGTCGCGCTGGATCCAGGGCACGGCCTCGTTGACCAGCCAGTCGGTGTACACCCCGTTGCGCCGGGCCCGCTCCTCGATGTCGACCGACGTGTCGGACCAGGAGTAGCCGTCCAGCGAGTCGACGCAGTACAGCTTCACGCGGCCGGCGTCGAGCAGGTCGCCGACGGCATCGACCATGCCGTTGTTCTCGAAGTCCCAGGCCCGGCCGGCCTCGCTGGGGAACACGATCACGGGCCGGCCGTAGTGCCCGTAGGCGATGAGGCTGAGCGACGCGTCGCCGCCGGGCACCGGCAGCTCGACGTGTTCGCGCCTCATGCGGTCATCCTTGCGTACCCCAGACCGATCGCAACAGGTCGGTCAGCGCCGGGTCGAGGCTGTCGCGCCAGGCGGTGTAGTTGTGGAGGTCGCGCACGTCGAAGAAGCGCACCTCGTGGCCGAGGCGCAGCAGCGCGGCGAACATCTCGAGGTTGTTCGCGTAGTTCTCCTCGAGGACGCCGCACGTCATCGCCACGTTCATTCGCTGACCTGTCGGCTTCGCGGCCTCGACCCGGCGTACCGCGGCAGTCACCCGAGCAAAGGAGGGGTACCCCGCCTCCTGCGAGTCCAGGTCGGCTCGGAAGAACGACCCCGACTGGGCCAGGAATCCCCCGAACCGGGCCGGTGCCGCGAGCCCCAGGAGCAGAGCCGTCAGCCCACCCAGGCTGGCTCCCATCGCGACCGGCGGGCCGCTCACCGGGAAGGCCGCGCCGACTGTGTCGAGCGCGGCGAGCTCGGCCCGGATGTAGTCGGGGTTGGCTGCGTACCACTCGTCGCGCTTCACCGGGTGCATGAGCGCCATTCGGAACGGCGGGAGCGTCCGCGCGTCGACCATGGCGGCGGCGTACGACGTGAGCGCGGCGAGCTCGACGTACTCCGGGCCGTCGTGGACGACGAGCAGCGGCGCCGGATCGCCACCGGCGAGCCCGGCCGGCGACCAGACCGTGATCGGCAGCGTCTCGATGTCGGTGTCGTGATGCTCGAGGTACTCGGTGTCGCCGGGCGGCGCCTCCCGGTGCAGCCATGCCGGCGGGGCGTACCCGGGCAGCACGGCGACGCTCCGCTCGCCGAACGCCGTCCTGACGCGCTCGGGGTTGGCCGGGTCGCACACGACCTCGACCGAGCCGTCGCGCGCCGTGAGCATCAGCCGGTACTCCAGCCGGCCCACGTCGGGTGCCCGCAGACGCAGTGCCCATCCCGCCGACGTACGCCGGAAACGGCGACGCCCGGGGATGGCGTCGTCACAGTCGAGGGACACCCCGGCGTAGCGGCGCTCGGTGTCGTGGAAGCCGAACCGCAGCTGCCGGTCCACCACTGAGGGGACGTTCATGGTGGCAGCGACCCTAGACGACGCCGTCCGGCGACGCCCACATAGTCTCTTCGGGTGGTTTCCTGCCCGGAATCGGGCAAGGAATTGCGTTTCACGTTGCAGATCTGCAGACTTGCCGTAATGTCCGATCCCGAGGTGGTACGTCACGTCACGACCAGCACGGGCCTGTCCCCGCGCGATGCCGCTCGGGTCGTCGACGACGTGCTCGCCTTCTACGCCGAGCCGGCCGAGGACTTCGTCCGGCGTCGGCATGCTCAGCTGAAGGAGCAAGGAATGCGGAACCCGGACATCTTCCCGCTCGTGTCGACCGAGCTCTCGGCGCGGCTCGTGTCCGCCCCGCCGCTCAGCGAACGCCAGTTGCGCCGCATCGTGTACGGCTGAACCTCTACGTCTAGGAGCCATCTGTATGTGTGGAATCGTCGGCTACATCGGAGGGCAGGCCGCTGCCCCGGTGATCCTCGAAGGCCTGGCCCGCCTGGAGTACCGCGGCTACGACTCGGCGGGCATCGCCCTGCTCGGCGCGGGCGGCATCAAGGTGACGAAGCGGGCCGGCCGGGTCAGGGACCTCGAGGCCGCACTGCCGAAGCGTTCCGCCGCCAAGGTCGGCATCGGACACACCCGCTGGGCAACCCACGGCGTCGCCAACGACGTCAACGCCCATCCGCACGTGGACGGCTCCGGCCGGGTCAGCGTCGTGCACAACGGCATCATCGACAACGCCGCCGCCCTTCGTGACCGGTTGGAGGCCGACGGTGTCGAGTTCGTCTCCGAGACCGACACGGAGGTCCTCGCACATCTCGTGGCGCGGTCGAGCGCCACCACGCTCGAGGGCGCGGTGCTCGACGCGTTGAGCCAGGTGCACGGCACGTACGGGCTCGCCGTCCTCCACGCGGACCACCCGGACCGGATCGTGATCGCCCGCAATGGCTCCCCGTTGATCATCGGCATCGGTGAACGGGAGATGCACGTCGCGAGCGACATCGCGGCTCTCGTCTCGTACACCCGTCAGATGGTTCACCTCGACGACGGCGAGCTGGCGACGATCACGTCGTCGGGCTTCCAGACCTTCACCGCGGACGAGAAGAACACGCACAAGAGCCCGGTAACGGTCGACGTGACGATCGAGGACTTCGACGGCCAGGGTCACGCGCACTTCATGCTGAAGGAGATCCTCGAGCAGCCGGCCGCCGCGGAGCGGGTACTGCGGGGCCGCCTCGACGAGCGCTTCGGCACCGCCCACCTCGGGGGGCTCAACATGGACGCCCGTGAGACCCGGTCGATCAAGCGGGTCAAGATCCTCGGCTGCGGCTCCGCGTACTACGTGGGCCAGATCGGGGCGGGGATGATCGAGGAGCTCGCGCGTGTGCCCGCTGACGCCGAGGCGGCGTCGGAGTTCCGCTACCGCAACCCGGTGATCGAGCACGACACGCTGTACGTCGCGGTGAGCCAGTCCGGTGAGACCATCGACACCCTGCTGGCCGTGCAGGAGATCAAGCGCAAGGGCGGCCGCGTCATCGGCCTGGTCAACGTGGTCGGCTCGGCGATCGCCCGTGAGTGCGACGGCGGGATCTATATCCACGCCGGCCCGGAGGTCTCGGTCGCCTCGACGAAGGCCCTCACCAACATGGGGATCGCGTTCGCACTGCTGGCGCTGCACCTCGGTCGCGTCCGCGACCTGTCGGTGAGCGACGGCCGCCGGATCATCGCGGGACTGAAGCGGCTCCCCGAGCAGATCGCCCAAGTCGTGGCCGCCAGCGACGAGCTGAGCAACCACGCGCAGATCCTCGCAAAGGCCGACAGCCTGTTCTTCGTGGGCAGAGTGCGCGGCTACCCGGTGGCGCGCGAGGGCGCACAGAAGTTCAAGGAGATCTCGTACCGGCACGCCGAGGCGTACCAGACGTCGGAGCTCAAGCACGGTCCGCTGGCGCTCATCAGCGACGAGGTGCCGACCGTGTCGATCGTGCCGGACGACGAGCTGGTCGACCGCAACATCGGCGCGCTGCACGAGATCGACGCCCGCTCCGGGCCGCTGTTCCTCATCACCCACGCGGGCGTGGATCTCGGGCACCTCGACGTCGTCCGCATCGACGTACCGAAGAACGAGCCCGAGCTCGACCCGGTGCTGCTCACGATCCCGGTACAGCTGCTTGCGTACCATGCCGCTGTGGCCCTCGGGCGCGACGTCGACAAGCCGCGCAACCTCGCCAAATCCGTTACCGTGGAATAGCCGGGAGACGTTGCGCACACTGGCCGTCGCATCGGCGTGTCCTTTGGCGGTATCTCATATATGAGATACCGTTTGGAGCCATGAGGGACGACTACCTGAGCCGGATCGGCATGCTCATCCGGGACGCCCGGCAGGGCCGTGGCTACACCCAGGCGGAGCTCGCAAAGGTCCTGAACACCAGCCAGAGCGCGGTCAACCGGATGGAGCGCGGCAACCAGAACCTGAGTCTGGAGATGCTCGCGAAGATCGGCGCGGCACTCGACTCCGGCATCGTCTCCCTCGGAGTCTCCGGCCCGCTGCACCTGCATGTGGCCGGTGGCACCACCTTGTCGGGGTCCATCGCGGTGAAGTCGAGCAAGAACGCCGCGGTGGCGCTGCTGTGCGCATCCCTGCTCAACAAGGGCCGTACGACGCTGCGGAAGGTCGCCCGGATCGAGGAGGTCCACCGCATCCTCGAGGTGCTGTCGAGCATCGGCGTGCGCTGTACCTGGCTCAACGACGACAACGACCTCGAGCTGGTCGCACCGGAGATGCTCGACCTCAGCGCGATCGACCAGACGGCGGCACGCCGGACCCGGAGCATCATCATGTTCCTCGGACCGTTGCTGCACGACCGCAACGAGTTCGAGCTCCCGTACGCCGGTGGCTGCGACCTCGGCACCCGTACCGTCGAGCCGCACATGGCGGCGCTGCGGCCGTTCGGTCTCGAGGTCAAGGCGACCGAGGGCAGCTACCACTGCTTCGTCGACCGGTCCGTCGTGCCGCTGCGTCCGATCGTGCTCACCGAACGCGGTGACACCGTGACCGAGAACGCCATCCTCGCGGCGGCGCGCCACGACGGCGCCACCGTCATCCGCAACGCCAGCCCCAACTACATGGTGCAGGACCTCTGCTTCTTCCTGACCAAGCTCGGCGTCGAGATCGACGGGATCGGCACCACCACGCTGACCGTGCGCGGGATCTCTGACATCGACGTCGACGTCGACTACGCGCCGTCGGAAGACCCGATCGAGGCGATGAGCCTGGTCGCCGCCGCGATCGTGACCTCGTCGAGCATCACCATCCGCCGCGCACCGATCGAGTTCCTCGAGATCGAGCTGGCGCTGCTCGAGGAGATGGGATTCGACTACGACCGCACCGACGAGTATCTGGCGGGCAACGGCCATACCCGCCTCGTCGACCTGACGACCCGGCCGTCGACGCTGCACGCGCCGATCGACAAGATCCACCCGATGCCGTTCCCGGGCCTCAACATCGACAACCTGCCGTTCTTCGCGGTGATCGCCGCGACTGCGCACGGCCAGACGCTGATCCACGACTGGGTGTACGAGAACCGGGCGATCTACCTCACCGAGCTCACCAAGGTCGGCGCCTCGGTGACCCTCCTGGACCCGCACCGGGTCCTCGTCGAGGGGCCGACGCACTGGTCCGCGGCCGAGCTGATCTGTCCGCCGGCCCTGCGCCCCGCGGTCGTCCTGCTGCTGGCGATGATGGCCGCCAAGGGCACGTCGGTGCTGCGCAACGTGTACGTGATCAACCGCGGCTACGAGGACCTCGCCGCCCGGCTCAACGACCTCGGCGCCCAGATCGACACCTTCCGCGACATCTGACCCCGCCGGGGAGTCACGTTCTTCCCGCCGAAGGGTCAGGTCCTTCCCGCCCAGGAGTCAACTCCTTCCCGCCGAGGAGTCAGGTACTTCCCGCCCAGGGGTCAGGTACTTCCTCTCGAGGGTCGCCTGGTAGCGCGCTGCCAGCAGACTTTCCTCAGAGCGCCACGTACGGCGAACTTCGCAACGGCCGTGCGCGCCTTGAGACAAGCAACCGACGTCTCGCGAAGTACTCGCATGACCCCTCGGCGGGGAACTATGTGACTCCTCGGCGGGAACTGCGTGACCCCTCGACGGGAACTATGTGACCTCTCGACGGGAATCATGTGACCCCTCGGCGGGAATCTATGTGACCCCTCGGCGGGGATTGGGTGACCCCTGGGCGGGGGGTGGCGTCAGCCGAAGAGCTCGTCGAGGTACGACCGGGGCTGCTTGGGCGGCGTGTACTGCGGCGGTGGCGTCATGCCTGGCACGATGCGGGGAATGGGCTGCGTGGTCGGTCCGGACGAGATGTGCCACTCGTTCTCCTGCTCGACGAGCTGGCCGAGGTCGGAGTACCGGAGGAAGACGCCCTGGCACCCGCTGCACTGCATAACGGTGACCCCGCCACGCTCGTGCGGCTGCATCTCGCCGCCGTCTTGCGGGCACGTCATCGAGTCCATGCGCTTACCGTAGTCCCTCGGTCGGTGTCTTCGCGCTGGAGGCTTACCAGATAAGGCCTGTGGAGCGCTCCGACGATCCACAGGGCAGGGTCCCGAGACTGGCGGCATGATCGCTATCCCCCGCCGCCCCTGCCTTCGCCGAGCCAGCGAGGCCGCCGACCACCTGTCCGCCCTGGTGAGCCCCGCCGCCTACCGGCAGCACACACTCCTCGTCGTGACCGCCGACGCGGAGAGCCGCCCGGTTCACCACATCGAGGTGGTCGACTGCGCGCCCGACCCCTCGACCAGCGAGTGCGCGACCGTCCTCGACAACTTGTTGGCCGCCGTCTCGGGGCCCGACGGCGCCGCTCCTTGCGGGCTGCTGCTGGCGGTCACCCGGCCGGGAGACGCTGCCGTACAAGACGTCGACCGGGTGTGGTTCCGCGCGTTCCACCGCGTCTGCCACGCCCGGGGGACGTCTCCGCTCGGGTTCTACGTCGTCGGGCCCCACGGCGCCCGTCCGGTGCAGATCGACGACGCCGCCTGACCGAGGCGATACTTCGCAGTGTGGTCCGATCCAGCCGCGCCGCCGACTACCCCTACTTCGACAACGGCGGCCGACCCATCGCCTTCGCCCACCGCGGTGGAAGCCTGACCGGTACCGGGCCGCACCTCGAGAACACGATGGCCGCGTTCCAGGCGGCCGTCGACCTCGGCTACCGCTACGTCGAGACCGACGTGCACGCGACCAGGGACGGTGTCCTGGTGGCATTCCACGACCCCACCCTCGAGCGGACCACCGACGCCGAGGGGCTGATCAGCGACCTGACGTACGCCGACCTGGCCTCGGTCCGGATCGGCGGCAGCGAGGCGATACCGCGCCTGAGCGACCTGTTCGGGGCCTGGCCCGACCTGCGGGTCAACATCGACGCCAAGTCGGCCGCGTCGGTGAGCCTGCTCGCCCGTGCCATCCAGGAGTACGGCGCCTGGGACCGGGTCTGTGTGGCGTCCTTCTCGCCGGTCCACCTGCGCGCGCTGCGTCGACTGCTGGGTCCTCGCGTGGCGACGTCGTACTCCGTCCTCGGCGCGGCCGCGCTACGGCTGTTGCCGACGCACCTTCTGCGCCGGCTCGCCGTCGGCTCGGTCGGGCAGGCGGCGCAGGTGCCCGCACGACGAGGACCGTTCGAGGTGGTGACCCGGTCGTTCGTCGACCACGCGCACGCGCTGGGCAAGCAGGTACACGTCTGGACGGTCAACGAGGCCGCCGAGATGAACCGACTACTCGACCTCGGCGTCGACGCCCTGGTGACGGACCGGATCGACACGCTTCGAGAGGTCTACCGTCGGCGTGGCTTCTGGACCGACGGCCTCCCAGGTGGCTCGACGCCGGACTCGTCTCGCTGACGACGCCGCGCCGCGCCTTCGCCCGGACCGACGCGCTGGGCTCCACAATCAAGACCGTCGTCGTCCCCGTCGCAGTACGCTGGGTGTTCGGCCGCGTCGACATCCGTCGCGGAATTCGCCGAAGCAGGCAGCCCGAGCACCGGGGGTGCGGGCTCTCAGCGTGATCATCCGCACGTCTCAGCATCATCTCAGGCGGTGGGGGAATCATAGGGGTCGGGCAGACGTTCTTGAAGTATCTGTGCACAGGGGCGCGGATTCGAAGCGTCTGCCTCGTCGAGCAGTGCTGGACACCAACTAACCACACGGGGAGTACGTCATGTCAGAACGAGCCACCTTGCGAGGCTCCCGCCTAGGCGGGACGAGCTTCGAGGACGAGAGCGGTATCGAGTTCGCGCCGCGTCAGCGCGTCGTCTACGACTGCGCGCAGGGCCACGAGTTCGAGATCCCGATGGCGGCCGAGGCTGACATCCCCTTCACCTGGGAGTGCCCACGCTGCGGCGCCGAGTCGCGTCAGCGCGACGGCAGCGAGCCCGAGCTGAAGGCAGAGAAGCCGGCTCGCACCCACTGGGACATGCTCCTGGAGCGTCGGTCGATCACCGAGCTGGAAGACATCTTGTCCGAGCGGCTGGAGCTGCTCCGAGCCGGGGCCATCGGCCCGGCGCACCTGCACCGGACCCGGACCTCGAGCGCAAAGGCCAAGAAGTCGGCCTGAGCGACCATCGACTGCCAAGGAGGAGGCGTCACCGTACAGGTGGCGCCTCCTTCGTCTGTGCCCAGACCTGCTCGCCCGGGCGCATCAGCGCGGCCAACCGCCACGGCCGGGCTCTGCCCCCAGACGTATCGCGGGACCTGCGGCCTCAGACCGGCGAGCGTGCGGTCACACCGACCCGCCGTTCTTGCCCCGGTAGATCGTGAAGACACCGCCTCGCGAGGGCGTGTACCCACGCCGGGCGCGTGAGGCGAGGCGTCTCGCCGCGACCCACAGCAGCAGGCGGCGCGCGATCGGGCGCGTGAACGGAAGCACGAAGAAGAACCCGAAGACATCGCTCACGAAGCCCGGTGTCAGCAGCAGGGTGCCCCCGACGAGGACCAGGGCGGCGTCGGCAAGCTCGCGACCCGGGAGCTGGCCGCTGGACAGGGTCTGCGTCAGCGCCCGCCAGGCCCGTCGGCCCTCGTGCTTGACCAGCCACGCACCGAGCAGGGACTCCATGACGAGCAGCACGATCGTGGGCACCGCGCCGATCGCCTGCCCTACCTGGATGATGACGTAGATCTCGACGATCGGCAGCGCGACGAACACACCGATCAACACCATCAGCGGCATCTCAGGACTCCTCCACCTTCACTGCGGCCCGCCGGTGGCCGCCGACCCGGCCCCTCAGCTGGTCGAGCCGGTGGTGCAGGCCCCACACGCTCACGCGCACGAGCGCCTCACGGACGATGTCACCGCTCATCTTGGAGTAACCGTGCTCGCGCTCCACGAACGTGATCGGCACCTCCGCGACGACGAAGCCCGCCTCGACCGCCCGACGGGCGAGATCGATCTGGAAGCAGTAGCCCTGCGACGCCACCGACCTCAACTCGAGACCCTCGAGGGTGGTCCGCCGGAAGACGCGGAAGCCACCGGTGGCGTCGCGCAGAGGCAACCCGAGCGCCACCCGGACGTAGGTGTTGCCGCCTCGTGAGAGGAGCTGGCGCCGCCACGGCCAGTTCAGGACGCGTCCCCCAGGCACCCACCGGGCACCGAGCACCAGGTCTGCGTCGGGCAGCGCGTCGAGGAGGCGCGGCAGCTGCTCGGGGAGATGGGAGCCGTCGGCGTCCATCTCGACGAGGATGTCGAAGCCGTGCTCCAGCCCCCAGGCGAACCCGGCCAGGTACGCCGCTCCCAGCCCACGCTCGCCGCTTCGGTGCAGGACGTGCACCCGCTCGTCGTGGTGGGCGACCTTGTCGGCCAGGTCCCCTGTGCCGTCCGGTGACGCGTCGTCGACGACCAGGACGTCGAACCCCGGCACACAGGCCCGTACCCGGTCCAGCACGAGCTCGATGTTCTCGGCCTCGTCGTAGGTCGGGATCACCACCAGCCCGCGTTCGCCGCTCATGGCGCCATCTTGCCGTCTGAGCGACGCCGGACCAAGTACGCCCACGCCGTCGCGAGCAGCCCCAGCACCGACAGCCCGGCCTTGAGCTGCCCACCGAACCGGATGCCCGGGGTGAGGCCGTCGGCAAGCGCGACCCGCTCGTCGAGGACCTTACGGATCCGCTCGCGGGCCTTGGCGACGACGGTCCCGTCGGGCGAGATGATGCCGCTGATGCCGTCCGTGGCGGCGATCACGACGGTCCGGCCGGTTTCGATCGCCCGGTACCGCGAGATCGCGAACTGCTGCTCGAGCTGCCCGGTGCCGGTATAGGTCGCGTTGTTGGTCTGTACCACGAGGAGCCGCCCGCCGTCGGACATCTCGCTGCGGATCAGCTCGTCGTACGCGACCTCGAAGCAGGTCACATCCGCAACGAGAGCCGGTCCGAGCCGAAGGACCCCGTCCTTGGTCCCGGGAGCGAAGTCGACGGGGATCTGCCGGAGTCGCTTGATGAACTTCGTGAGCAGCGAGCGCATCGGTATGTACTCGCCGAAGGGCACGAGGTGGCGTTTGACGTACTCCTCCCCCGGGCCGGTCGACGGGTCCCACACGATCCCCATGTTGAGGTCGTGGTGACCGTCAGGGGCCGCGACCACCGCTCCCACGAGGGTCGGCACTCCGATGGCGGACACCGCACCCTGGATCTGGTCGTACGCGGAGCGGTCCCTGAACGGGTCGATGTCGGTGGAGTTCTCGGGCCAGATCACCACGTCGGGGCGCGGCCGGGACCCGTTCCCGACCTGTCGGGCGAAGTCGAGCGTCGCCTGTGCGTGGTTGTCGAGCACGGCCCGCCGCTCAGCGAACGGGTCCATCCCCTGCCCCGGCACGTTCCCCTGCACTGCAGCCACCACCAGGTGCCCGGCCGGGCCGTCGACGCCCACGGGCAGCGCCGCACTGCCGACGGCAAGACCGACCGCGACCGCCGCCTGCAGAGCCGAGACCACAGGTCGGCGCCGCCGCAGGGCCACGTCGACGAGCAGGGCGACGCCGAGCACCACCACGAACGCCACCAGCGCGGTACCGCCGAGCCGGCCGTACCGCACGAGTGGCGTCGGGACGAGCCCGAACGCGAGGTTGCCCCACGGCAGCCCTCCCCAGGGGATGGTCGAGCGCAGCTGCTCCGCGCCGACCCAGGTGAGCGCGTACCCGACCGGCCACCAGCGCAGCGACCGCATCCAGGCCCAGGTGACTCCCATCAGGCCGTAGAAGCAGGCCTCGAGCAGCCCCAGCCCGACCCAGGCGTCCGGGCCGATCACCGTGACCCAGCGCATGAGCGGCAACATGAAGCCCAGCCCGAAGACGAGGCCCTGCCCGAATCCGGCCCTTCCCCGGCAGCCTCCGACCGTGAGCATCAACCCGGCCAGACCCAGGGGCATCAGCACCACGACGTCGTACGGCGGGAACGCCAGCGCCACGAGAACGCCCGACACCGCCGATGCGACCGTCCGCAGAACCAGGACGGTCCGAGGCGAGCGGGGCATGCGGGGAGACTACCTTCGCCTACCGCGTAAAGAGCCTGATCGCCTTCGGACCGACCGGCGACTCACTGGCAGTAAGTCATACCGTCCGTTGTCTACTGGCGACCAGGCTCTTTTCGCGTCCACCTCACACGACCCGGACCGGTCTCTGCGGCAACGTCCATACCGAGTTTGGATAGAAGTCACCAGGTGTCGCAGCCCCGAGGGACGATCCGTTCCGTGCGGCACTTTCAGTGGACCCCAGAACACTCTCAGGCGGCACCGGGGCTGTCAACGCCGCTGTGACCAGGCATGTTACCTATCCATGCAGGTCAGCACGGCAAAACAGCGCATGAACACAGAGTGACTTTCCGATTACTGCGGCGTGTTCGCCTCCGACACGCCGAGTGAGGAATCCGTTACGGGTGGTACGACAACGGTTCCGGTCGCGGTCGTCGCGACAAGCGGCGGGTCGAGCACCCGCGCGGCGGACACCGCTTGCTCGGGCGTGCCCCGGCAGACCACCGTGGCGACGAACTCGATCGTCCGGGACCGACGGCCGACCCGGGTCAGTGTCGCAGTCACCTCGAGCACGTCGCCGGCACGGACGGCTCCGACGAACTGCACGTCGGAGTACGACGCGAACAGCCCCTCGTCGCCGTCGGTGCGGATGCACAGCTCCGTCGCCGCGTCGCCGAACAGGGCCAGGCTGTACGCACCGTCGACGAGGCAGCCGGCGTAGTGGGCGTGCGAGTACGGGACATAGCGCCGGTGGGCCACCGTGGTGCCGAGGCGTGGGTCGTCGCTCACGCGGACCGCCTCTCCGCACCAGCCGCCGCCGCGCTATTGGCGCCCGGCACCCGGCCGGCACCGGCCAGCTCGTGCACCAGGTAGCTGGCGACCTCACCCGGCGTCGTCCCGCGGCTGAATACCCGGTCCACGCCGAGCTCACCCGCTTGGCTCTCGTCGAAGCGCGGGCCGCCGATGATCAGCAGGGGCCTTCGACCTGCCGGGTACGCCTCCCGGAACGCGGCCGACATCTCCTTGGTGTTGAGGATGTGAGCGTCTCGCTGTGTGACCACCTGCGACACCAGGACTGCGTCGGCGCCCTCCTCGCGCGAGCGTGCCACCAGCTGCGGCACGGAGACCTGGGCGCCGAGGTTGACCACCCGCAGCTCGCGGTAGTACTCCAGCCCCTTCTCGCCCGCGAAGCCCTTGATGTTGAGGATGGCGTCGATTCCGACCGTGTGCGCGTCACTGCCGATGCAGGCGCCGACGACCACCAGTCGGCGTCGCAGCGCCTTCTTGACGGTGGCGTTGGCCTCCTTCGGTGTGAGCAGCGGGTAGTCGCGCTCGAACACCTCGACCTTGCTCGTGTCGACCAGGTGACTGACCCGTCCGTACACCACGAAGAAGGTGAAGCTCGGGCCCATGGCCTTGGCGTGCACCACCAGCGCAGGGTCGAGCCCCATCTTGTTGGCCAGCTGCGCCGCGGCGCCCTCCGCCCGCTTGTCGTGCGGCAGGGGCAGGGTGAAGGACACCTGCACCATGCCGTCCCCCGTGGTGTCGCCGTACGGCCGCACGATCGTCGAGCCGGCGGGTGCCGGCGACCCGGTCAGGGCCTGGTCGGCTCCCGGTGCTGTCACGTCTCCTCCAGGAGTTCGGTGGCGGGGTTGAAGTAGTCCGGGGCCTTGCGCGCCACGCCCTCGAGGCCGCGACCGGCATCGGCAGGACGCTTCATCAGGCCGAACGTGCCGTCGGCGATCGCGTCGAGCAGGCCGTTGTCGTGCTCGAGGATCCTCTCGAGCAGCTCGATGGACTCGGCCAGGACGCGCGCGGCACGGGTGTTGATGAACCCGCCGGGGCGCGGAGCGAAGTCCTCGGCCAGCCGGCCCGCGGCGTTCACGACGTACCTGACGTTCTGCAGGGCGAGGTCGCGGTCGGACAGCCACGGGGTGACGACCGCCTCGGTCATCATCCCGACCAGCAGGATGTCCTGGTCGGTCATGGCGCCGGCGAGGTTGAAGAAGCCGTCGAGCAGGTATCCCTTGAACACGTCGCCGGTCATGTGCCGGGTCGGCGGCATCCACTTCAGCGGCGCCTTGGGGAACAGAGTCCGCGCGAGAAGCGCGTGGGCGAGCTCGAGCCGGAAGCTGTCGGGCACGGCCGGGTCGATCTCGAAGGCGTGGCCCAGCCCGAGCTGCCAGTCCTCGAGGTTCGCCTCCTTGGCGAAGTACTCGTTGAGCAGCTGGCTGACCGTGACGGTGTGCGCCGCCTCGACGGCATCGGCAGTCGTCAGGTAGTTGTCCTCGCCGGTGTTGATGATGATGCCGGCTCGGGCGTGGACCTGGCGGCTGAAGCGCTGGTCGACGAAGGTCCGGATGGGGTTGATGTCGCGGAACAAGATGCCGTACATGGAGTCGTTGAGCATCATGTCGAGCCGCTCGAGCCCGGCGAGCGCGGCGATCTCGGGCATGCAGAGTCCGGACGCGTAGTTGGTGAGTCGGACGTAGCGGCCGAGCTCAGCGCTGACGGAGTCCAGCGCCTTGCGCATGAGCCGGAAGTTCTCCTGGGTCGCGTAGGTACCGGCGAACCCCTCCCGCGTCGGGCCCTCGGGTACGTAGTCGAGCAGCGACTGTCCGGTCGAGCGGATCACGGCAATGATGTCGGCACCCTCGCGGGCGGCGGCCTGCGCCTGCGGCATGTCCTCGTAGATGTCGCCGGTGGCGACGATGAGATAGATCCACGGCTTCTGGGGCGGGTCACCCCAGCGCTTCACCAGCCGCTCGCGCTCACGCCGCCGGCCGTCGATGCGTCGCAGCCCAGCCGCGACAGCCCGGCTGCCGGCGGTCCGCGCGCGGGTCGCGGCGCGGCCCTCGGGGAGGGTGAAGCTCACGTCACCCACCGCTGCCCGCTCGGCGAGGGTGGCCAGGTCGCCTCCGCTGGTCGCGAGGGCGTGCCAGACCGGAAGCGTCACCCCGTGCTCGAGGCCGACGTCGCCGCGGACGGCGTCCACGAGCCGGTTGACCCACGGCGTCCCGTCGGGGTCGGCCCCGCTGAGCCCCGCCAGCCGGAGGGTCGCGCGCTCGACCGAGACGGTGGTGTGCTGCTTGGCCAGCCGCACGATCGGTCGCCCCGCTCGCCGGGCCAGCCCGCGGGCCTTCGCTATCACCGTCTTGTCGAGGTCGAGGTGGGGCCGGATCCGGGTCGCCATCAGTCGTCCTCTTCGCTGTAGACCGTCGTGCCGGCCACCACGGTCGCCACGCACCGAGGCAGTGGCTGGTCGGGGTGGAGCGCCGGCAGCCACCCGGAGCCGCGGTGACCGTTGGGCGCTTCGTCGGGCTGTGCGCCGACGTCCCAGACGGCGTACGAGGCCGGGCGGCCAAGGGCGAGAACTCCCCCGTGGTCGTCGCGCCGCGCGCGGTGCCCGCCTCGCGTGTGGGCGTCGAACGCAGCTGCCACGGAGATCCGCTCCGAGGGCTCGTGGTGCAGCGTCGCTGCGCGGACCCCCGCCCACGGGTCGAGGGGTGTGACGGGGGTGTCGGACCCGAACGCGAGCGTCACACCGGCCCGCAGCATCGAGCCGAACGGGTTCATTGGCTGAGCCCGGGCCGCGCCGAGCCGGCGCTCGTACAGCTGGCCGCGTGCACCCCACGCGGCGTCGAACGCCGGCTGCACGCTCGCCACCACGCCGAGGCGGGCCATGGTCCGGATCGCAGCGGCGTCGGCCATCTCGATGTGCTCGAGTCGGTGCCGGGCCGCGACAAGCGCGTTGGTTCCGACGATCTCGGCGGCCCGCCGCAGTCCGGCGACCACCACCTCCGTGGCCGCGTCGCCGATGACGTGGAACCCTGCCTGCGCGTTGCGCCGTGTACAGGCGACGACGTGCCGGCTGACCTCGTCACTGTCCAGGTACAGGTGCCCACGGGTGTCGGCGTCGGCGTACGGCTCGGTCATCGCCGCGGTGCGGGAGCCGATGGCGCCGTCGACACACAGGTCGCCGGCGAACCCGGCCAGCGCGTGGTCGTCGCGGTCGCCGCCGTCGTCTGTGAGCAGCTCGCCCCAGTATGGGACGACCTCGGGGACGGCTGTCTCGGCGGTGATCTCGCCGATCGTCGCGAAGTCGTCGTACGGCGCGATGTGCGGCGCGTTGAGCTCGTGGACGCAGGTGATCCCGCGGCTGGCGGCCTGCCGCAAGGCGATGTGCAGCGCCTCCTTGCGGTCGGCGCAGCTGCGCAGGTCGTCGACCGCCCGACGTACCGCGTGGTGCGCGTCGCGTTCGACGACGCCGTCGCCGCGCCAGCCGTCGAGGTCGACGACCTCCGGACAGCGCTCGATGAGCGCTGTCGAGACGACGGCGGAGTGAGCGTCGACGCGCACGACGTAGGCCACCTTGCGCCCGACCGCCCGGTCGAGCTGTGCGGTCGTGGGTGCACGGCCCTCGGCCCACCGGGTTTCGTCCCAGCCGTGGCCGAAGAGAACCGGCCCGGTGGTGTCACGGCTGCTTCGAGAAAGCGCGTCGAGGGCATCGGACAGCGTGGTCGCGTGCGACAGGTCGAGGGACTGCAGCGCGAAGCCCGTTCCCGACAGGTGGGTGTGGGCGTCGACGAAACCCGCGGTGACCAGCCGGCCGGAGAGCCGGATCACCTCGTCGGCGCTGTCGGCGTACGCGGCCGCCCCGGCGTCGTCGCCGATCCACGCCACCGAGCCGTTGACGGTCAGCATGGCTGTGGCCCCGGCGCCGGACGTCGCCGCCGCGGGCGTGTGGATGTGGCCGCCGACGAGCAGTACGCGGCCCGGTGCCGCGCGGTTGTGAGGGGTCACGATGCGACCTCGGTGGCCAGCCGCGACTCGAACAGCCCTCGCACCGACGAGTTGGTCCGGAGCAGGTGGAGGGCGTACTGGGCGTGCCCCGGCACGTACCCGTTGCCGATCAGCATGGAGACGTCGGACGCCAGACCCTCGGCGCCGAGTGCCGCCGCGGTGAAGGACGTGGCCATGGAGAAGAAGACGACCGTCCCGCCCTGGGCGGTGGACAGCAGTGCCCCACCCTCGCAGCCGGGCACGTCGACGCAGACGACCGTCACGTCGGCGGGGCCGCCGGCTCGCCCGACCGCCGTCGACAACGCCACCGGGTCACGGGCGTCCGCGAGCGCCACCTCGTCGGCCAGCCCGCGGTCGGCGAGCAGGTCGACCTCGCGCTGGACGGGGACGACGGCGATGGTCCGAGCGGCCCCGGCGTCGGCGGCCGCCGCCAGCGACAGCGAGCCGCTCTTGCCTGCTCCCCCGATGACGCAGACCGTCGGGGCGGTGCCGCGCTCGACGTATGAGCGGACGACCCGCGCGGTGAGCGCCGGTGCACCGCAGACGTCCATAACGGCGAGCGCCAGCGACGACGGCAGGTCGTCGGGCAGCCTCGCTGCGATCGTGCGGCCGAACAGGATCGCGTACCCGCTGCACGGCACCTGCTCGCTCAGACCGTCCCACTCGCGCAGGCCGTCGGTGACGACCAGTGGCGTGAGCGTCAGGGACACCAGGGTCGTGACCGGGTCGCCGACCTGCAGGTCGAGGCTCGCCTCCGGTCCCATCTCGTCGACGGTCCCGATCAGCATGCCGCCGGAGCCGGTGACCGGGTTGTGCATCTTCCCGCGGGTCCTGATGATGTCGAGCACCTCGGCTCGTACCGCCGCCCCGTCGCCGTGGTGCTTGGTGGCGAGCTGGCGGAACGACGCCGCGTCGAGGTTGAGCCGCGAAACGCTTACCCGGGTCTCGTCGGGCTGCAGCTCGGGCCGGGTGTCGAGCCGCAGGGCAGCCTGCGGAAGAACGCCGGCAGGCTCCAGGACCCGGTGCAGACCCGTGGGATCGCTGGACATCGAACCTCCCGTTCTTCGCCGACCGTGCCGGAAGACGTCCGGCGAGTCTTTGGCGACACCGCAAGTTCTCCCGTACGCTGGCAGGTGTCCCCCGCACCATAACAAATCGCCGGTGAGTCGCCGCGCGTCTGGAGGTATCCCGTGAGCCTGCCGTCCGCCAGTGAGCAGCCCTACCCGTACGGCCGGGTCGAGCTCGTCGAGCCGGACTGGACGCGCCTGCCCGGCTGGAAGGACGTCACCGCCGCCGACTGGGCGAGCGTGCAGTGGCAGCGGGCGCACTGCGTGAAGAACATCAAGCAGCTCCGCGACGTGTACGGCGACCTGCTCGAGGACCGGTTCTACGACGACCTCGAGCGCGACCAGGCGCAGCGCGCGACGATGTCGATGCTGGTACCGCCGCAGATGGTCAACACGATGGTGCCGCGGGCCGTGCCGGACACCGACGCGATGTACGCCGACCCGGTGCGCCGCTACATGCTGCCGGTCTTCAGCGACCGCCGCACCGACTGGCCGAGCCACCCGCACGCGACCCGCGACAGCCTGCACGAGCACGACATGTGGGTCGCGGAGGGTCTCACCCACCGGTACCCGACCAAGGTCCTCGCCGAGATGCTGCCGACCTGTCCCCAGTACTGCGGGCACTGCACGCGAATGGACCTCGTCGGCAACTCGACACCGGTGATCGACAAGCTCAAGTTCAGCCTGAAGCCCGTCGACCGGATCGACCACATGCTGACCTACCTGCGCAGCCACCCCGAGGTACGCGACGTCGTCGTGTCCGGGGGCGACGTCGCGAACATGCCCTGGCCCCGGCTGGAGGCGTTCGTCGACGCGCTGCTCGACGTCGACAACATCCGCGACATCCGCCTCGCGACGAAGGCCCTGATGGGGCTGCCGCAGCACTGGCTGCAGGACGACGTACGCGCCGGAATGGAGCGGCTCGCGACGAAGGCCCGCGAGCGCGGCTCGTCGATCGCGATCCATACCCACGTCAACCATGCGAACTCGATCACGCCGACCGTCGCTCGGGCGACCCGGGCGATGCTCGACACGGGGATCCGCGACGTCCGCAACCAGGGCGTGCTGATGGGTGGCGTCAACGACGACCCGCGGGCCCTGCTCGACTTGTGCTTCGCGCTGCTCGACGGCGCACAGATCATGCCGTACTACTTCTACATGTGCGACATGATCCCGTTCAGCGAGCACTGGCGCGTGTCGGTCGCGCGGGCGCAGGAGCTCCAGCACGCGATCATGGGCTACCTGCCCGGCTTCGCGACGCCGCGGATCGTGTGCGACGTGCCGTTCGTCGGCAAGCGCTGGGTCCACCAGCTGGAGTCGTACGACCGCGAGCACGGCATCTCGTACTGGACGAAGAACTACCGGACCTCGATCGAGCGGACCGACGCCGACGCCCTGACCCGGACCTACGAGTACTACGACCCGATCCACACCCTGCCCGAGGTCGGGCAGGAGTGGTGGCGCGCGCACGCCGGTGACCACCTCGCGGCGGCCGAAGTGGCGGCCAAGGCGAGCCGCGACGCGGCCGAGTCGCAGAAGGCCCTCCCGGTCGCCTGACCGTCGCCTCGACCGGGCGCAAATGTCGGCCCGACCGGGCACAAATGTCGCCTCGAGTGGGCGCAAATGTCGGCCCGACCGGGCGCAACTGTCGCCTCGACCGGGCGCAGACGATCCTTCCCGGTGAGCGCACCTGCCCCTCGAGCGCACATGGATCGTCGCGAAAGCGTGCAGTAAGCGTCAGAAGCGGGGCGGACGGTCCTCGTACGGCGTGGACAGCACGATCGTCGTCCGCGTCGAGACGTTCGCCGCCTGCCGGATCCGGGCCAGCAGGTCCTCGAGGCGCTCGGCTCTGCCACCCGTACCTTCAGGATGTACGACTCGTCGCCGGCGACCGAGTGACATGCCTCGATCTCGGGATGTCCGCGAGCCGCATCGGCGAGTCGTCGGGCTGCGACGGGTCGATCGGCCGGATCGAGATGAACGCCGTCAGCGGCAGGCCGAACTCCGCGGAGTCGATGCTGGCGACGTAGCCCCGGATCGCGCCGCGCTGCTCGAGCCGCTTGACCCGCTGGTGTACCGCCGAGGTGGACAGACCGGTGCTGCTTGCCGAGCTCGGTGAACGACATCCGGCCGTCAGCGGCCAGCAGCTGGCAGATCGCCGCGTCGACGTCCTCCATCAGCCGGCCACGACGGTCAGCTCGCGCGGCTGGTCGTGTTCAGCCGCTCGATGCCGTCGGCGGTGGTGACCACGATGTCCTCGATCCGGGCGCCGTGCCGTCCGGGCAGGTAGATGCCCGGCTCGATCGAGAACGCCATTCCCGGCTCGAGCACCAGCTCGTTGCCCTCGACGATGTACGGCTCCTCGTGGGTCTCCAGGCCGATGCCGTGCCCCGTGCGGTGGATGAAGTGCGTCGCCGTAACCCGCCGTCGCGGATGACGGTGCGGCCCACCCGGTCGACCGCCTCGGCGGTGACCCCCGGCCTGCGCGAAGTCGCACTGGGCCCGCTGCGCCTCGCGCAGGATGTCGTAGTAGTCGGTCACGCCGGGGGCAGGCTCGGTCCCGACGCACGTAGGTGCGGGTGCAGTCGGAGCAGTAGCCCTCAGCGGTCGAGCCGCCGATGTCGACGACGACCGAGTCGCCGCGCTCGATGACACGGTCGGAGAGCGAATGGTGCGGTGACGCGCCGTTGGGACCCGAGCCGACGATCACGAAGTCGGCCGCTGACATGGCCTTCCTCGACGATGGCGTCGGCGATTAGACGCGGCGGCGTCCCGCTCGGTGAGGCCGACACGCAGGAACTGCGCCATCCGCGCGTGTACCCGGTCGATCGCGGCGCCGGCCGCGCGCAGCGACGCTATCTCGTCACTGCCCTTGCGCATCCGCAGGTCGCTGAGCAGCCGGCCGGCCAGCCGCGAACTGCGACATCCGGGCAGCGCCGACTGCAGCTGGAGGATCCGCGTCGCCCACATGTGGTCGTCGACCGCAACCTGGGCGGCAGTCGTAGCGGACCGACTGCGAGGGCGTGCGCGTCGTCGGTCTCACCGTGGGTCAGGATCCGCCATTCCGAGCCAGCGCTGCAGGTGATCGTGACGCCTCGGCCTGTTCGAGCCCGGGCACGACGAGTACCGGGTCGGCTGCTACCGGGAGCACCAGGGCGGTCAGCCGTTCGAGCGGCTGTCGCGTCGTAGCCGGTGAGGTAGCGCAGGTCCGAACCCGGGGCTGACGATCAGGCGCGTCGACAGCCAGCCGCCGCCATGGCCGTCTGGGTCCGCTGAATCCGCGAGGCCACGTCTGTCGTCATGCGCGCAACTATAGACGGCTCGATGCGATCATCTCGCGTGTGACCTCGACGCTTGATGCTGCTCGACACGGCGTCCCTGTACTTCCGGGCATTCTTCGGAGTGCCGGACACGGTTGCGCGCGCCGGACGGAACGCCCGGTCAACGCGGTCACGCGGCTTGCTCGACTTCATCGCCAGGCTGGTGTCGACGTATCAGCCCACCGACCTGGTCTGCTGCTGGGACGACGACTGGCGTCCGCAGTGGCGGGTCGACCTGCATCCCGACGTACAAGGCGCACCGGGTCGTGCGGGCGGCCGGGACGGGGGCGTCGACGTCGAAGATGACGCCCGGACGCCCTTGACCGGCAGGTCCCGATGATCCGCGAGGTGCTGGCGGCACTGCGGATCGCGGTCGTCGGCGCGGCGCGGCTACGAGGCCGACGACATGATGGGCACCCTGGCAGCGCGGGCCGACGGCCCGGTCGACGTCGTGACCGGCGACCGGGACCTCTTCCAGCTGGTGAGCGACGCCGCGCAGGTACGGGTCCTGTACATCGGCGCGAGGCGTCGGCAAGCTGGAGATCGTCGACGCGCCTCCGTCGTCTCCAAGTACGGCGTGCTGCCCGAGCAGTACGTCGACTTCGCGGTGATGCGCGGCGACCCGTCGGACGGCCTGCCCGGGGTTGCCGGGCGTCGGGGAGAAGACCGCCGCCGGGCTGCTGCAGCAGTACGGCGACCTGGACGGCATCCTGGCCGCCGCGGCGACTCGGCGAGCTCGGCTCTCCAGTGGTACTGCGCTCGAAGCTGATGGCCGCCGCGGACTATCTCGCCGTGGCGCCGACGGTCGTTGCGGTCGCCCGGGACATCGAGCTGCCGCCGTTGGACGCGAGGCTGCGGCCCTCGGACGACGAGCTGCCCGAGACCGTCGAGTGGCTGCGGCGAGCAGTGCGGTCTCGGCGGGTCGATGACGCGCGTCCTCGACGCGCTGGCAGCGCCGGCTAGCTGCACCCGACGATCTCGCGCCCCGCTCGAGCCGACATCCGCACCTCCGCTCGCCCTTCCCTTACTCGCCCACTCACCCCCGTCCGCGGACGTCACCAAGGGCCCTTTGTCAGGCGGTACGGCGCCATTGATGTCTGGCGCCGTACGTCCGCGTCCGACCGTACATCTGCGCCACTCGAGCCGACATCTGCGACCACTCGAGGCGACATTGGCCCAGTCGCGGAAGGGTCGGGTAGTCGATCTCGGCGGAGTAGGCGACCACGCCGCGGCGCATCGCGCGCACGGCCTCGCGTGACGGTCCTGCGCAAGCCGGGTCGGCCGGCCGCGACCGCGATCTGGTCGGCCAGGTCGAGGACCTGCTTGACCCACCGGACGAAGTCACCGGCAGCCAGGTCGACGTCGTCCAGCACGTCGTCGAGGTCGCGCCGCCGGCCCAGCGGTACGCGGCCCAGGCGAACCCGAGGTCGGGCTCGCGCAGGAAGCTCACCCGGTGGTCGCGCTCGACCGCGTCGAGCTCGGCTCCAGATCGGGACCATCGCGCTCGAGCGTCTTGCGCACGTCGCCGCCGGGCACTCGCGGCGCGCTCGGCGTCGTCGGGTTGCGGGACTCGAACACCAGTGCCGACAGCACCGCGGCGAGCGCCGGTGCCTCCGAGCCCGTCCCAGGTGCCCCGGCGCAGACACTCGGCAGCGACCAGGTCGAGCTCGCTGTAGAGCCGCGACAGCGAGGCGCCCGCCGGCGTCACCTTGTCGCCGTCCAGGTACTCGAGCTCCTCGAGCACCTCGCACACGCGGTCGAACTGCCGGGCGATCGTGTTGGTGCGCTGGTCGATCCGCCTGCGCAGCGTCTCGGTCTCGCGCTGCAGCTTGAGGTACCGCTCGGCCCACCGGGCGTGGTCCTCGCGGTTGCGGGCAGCCGTGGCACGGGTGGGCACGGATCGCCGCCCGGAGGCGCCGGATGGTCGGGTCGTCGTGCGGCCGGGCTGCGCGTCGCGGGTCGCACGCGTCGTCTGCAGGTCACGGGTGCGGTCCCGAAGCAGCGCGGCCAGGTCTCGTCGTTGCTGCGCGTTGCGGGCGTTGAACGTCTTGGCGACCCGCATCCGCGTCAACGGCTGCGACCGGCGTCGGGAAGTCGACCAGTGACAGCCGCCGCGCCTGCCGGTCGGCCGTCAGGACAAGCGGGCCGGGGCCCGTCGCGTCCCGAGCGCACCCCGGGGTCGAGGACGAGCGCGAGCCCGGCCCAACGCCCGGCCGGGACGTCGATGACGTCGCCGACTCGCAGCCGGTCGAGGGAGGTCCAGCAGCCGCCTCGCGCCGGTCGCTGCGGTGACGCTTGCGACAGGCGCGGCCTCTCGGTCGGACAGTGGCGCGGCGGAGCTCGGCGTACTCCATGAAGTCGCCACGGTCGCAGGTGATCGTTCGTCGGCGTAGCCCGTCGAGCGCCTCCTCGGCCTTGCGAACCTGGCGGGCCAGTCCGACGACGGCGCGGTCGGCCTGGAACTGCGCGAACGACGACTCGAGCAGCTCCCGTGCCGTGTCCTTGCCGAACTGGTGCACCAGGTTGACCGCCATGTTGTACGAAGGCCGAAACGACGACCGCAAGGGGTACGTACGAGTCGACGCGAGTCCCGCGACGGCCGTCGGGTCGAAGTCCGGCGCCCACAGCACCACCGCGTGACCCTCCACGTCGATGCCACGACGGCCGGCCCGGCCGGTCAGCTGCGTGTACTCCCCCGGGGTCACGTCGGCGTGCGTCTCGCCGTTCCACTTGGACAGCCTGTCGATGACCACCGAGCGGGCGGGCATGTTGATGCCGAGGGCGAGGGTCTCCGTCGCGAAGACCACCTTCACCAGGCCACGGGAGAACAACTCTTCGACGCACTCCTTGAAGATCGGCAGCATGCCGGCATGGTGCGACGAGATGCCACGGGTCAGCGCCTCGAGCCAGTCCGGATACCCGAGGACGTCGAGATCGGCTGCCGGAAGAACCGAGGTCCGGGCCTCGACGAACGCCGAGGATCTCGCGCACGCTCGGCCGGGGTCGTCAGCCGCAGGTTGGCATACAGGCACTGCTGGACCGCCGCGTCGCACCCCTTGCGGCTGAAGATGAACATGATCGCGGGCAGCAGACCCTCGGCGTCGAGGCGCTCGACCACGTCGGTCCGGCTGGGGACGAGCGCCCGCCCGCTCGGCCGGCGGTACGTGCCGCGCTTGCTGCGGTGGTCCCGGGTCCGCGAGGAGCGCCAGTCGTCTCGGGCGACCTGCGTAAGGCGTGGGTTCACGACCGTCGGTCCGCCCCCACGGTCGGAGTCGGCGTCGGAGAACAGGTCGTACAGCCGCGACCCCACCATGACATGCTGGAAGAGGGGCACCGGCCGTCGCTCCTCGACCACGATGTCGTTGCTGCCGCGGACGGTGGCCAGCCAGTCCCCGAACTCCTCGGCGTTGGACACGGTCGCCGACAGCGACACCACCGCCACGGACTCCGGCAGGTGGATGATGACCTCCTCCCACACGGCGCCGCGCGAGCGGTCGGCGAGGTAGTGCACCTCGTCCATGACCACGAACTGCAGGCCGCTCAGCGTGGTCGAGCCGGCGTACAGCATGTTGCGCAGGACCTCGGTGGTCATCACGACGATCGGTGCCTCGCCGTTGATCGTGTTGTCCCCGGTGAGCAGCCCGACACGCTCGGGGCCGTACCGGGCGGTCAGGTCGGCGAACTTCTGGTTGGACAGGGCCTTGATGGGTGTGGTGTAGAAGCACTTGCCGCCGTGCTCCAGCGCGAGGTGGACGGCGAACTCCCCGACCAGCGTCTTGCCGGAGCCGGTGGGGGCGGCGACCAGGACACCGTGGCCGCGCTCGAGGGAGTCGCAGGCCCGACGCTGGAAGTCGTCGAGGGTGAAGTCGTAGAGGCGGGCGAAGTCGTCGAGGGTCGTCATCGGCTAGGCGCACCTGACCGGTGTCTGCTCACTCAGGCGAGACTACTGCCCAGCACTGGAGGACCCCGGCTGACACGGTCTCACAGCGCGATCGACACGCTGAAGGTGCCGGGCCCGGCCGCGACCGAACGCGCGACGCGGCGCACCGTCTCGCAGACCAGGTTGGCGTCGAAGCGTCGACCGGGGACCCCGGCGCAGAGCCTGCCGTCGGCGTCGAGCAGCACGACCTCGCCGTACTGCCACGCCTGGTGGGCGCTGCGCCGCTCCCGCTCGGGGCAGACCGGCACGGGGTATGCGGCGTCCACGGCCAGCAGGTCGAGGTCCTGGCGGCGTCCGTCGCGCGCGACCAGCACCCCGGTGACGTGCGGAGCGGTCTCGAGCGCGGACGTCGCGTGCCAGCTGACGGGCTGGGTCCCGAGCCACTCCGGCAGGTCGAAGGCGTCGACGACCTCGACGCGCGCGGACCGCCCGGTGAGGTGGGGCGGAGTCAGCGATCCATCTCGGTGTGCGTGGGCGGCAACGGCTCGGCCGGGGTGACGATCTGTGCCTCAGGTGTGGGCGGCTGCACGACCGGTTGCTGGGTGATCTGCACCGGCGGCACCGCGGTGGCCGCCGTGGCGCCAGTGCTCGTCGGCTTGACGTCGTCGTCGTCGTCCATCAGGCCCTTGGTCTCCGCCTTGAAGATCCGAAGCGCACGCCCGGTGCCACGGGCCATGTCGGGAAGCTTCTTCGCACCGAACAGCAGCATCAGAACAAAAAGGATGATGATGAGCTCTGGCCAGCCAATGTCCGGCATAGGAATCCCTCTTCGTAGGCGGGTGGTGCGTACCTTTCTTATCGTACGCCGTGAGATGCAGAGCGTCAGCGCGACGCGGTTAGCCCGACCTCGTACAGCGCCAGGGCGTCGTTGGCCCGGCGGCGTACCCGGTCCACCATGGACCGCGGCTCCCGCAGCGTCGCGGCGCCACCGAGTCGCAGCACGAGACGCTCGAGCCAGCCCTCGGAGCTGTAGCGCAGTCCGATGCGCAACGACCCGTCGCCGGTTTCGTGCCGGCTCTCGACCGGGTAGTAGTCGGCGACCCAGCGAGCGGCGGGTTGCAGGTCTATCACGGCGAGAGGATCGTCGGGGTCCGGCTGGAAGACGCCACGGGAGAGGTCAGTGCGCCGCGCGTCGTGCGGAGGATCGGCCCGGGTGTCGAGGACCGTGAGCTCGAGCATCCGGTCGAGGCGGAACATCCGGACCTCCTCGGCGCGCCGGCACCAGGCCTCCAGGTACGCCTGCCCCTCGGAGAACACCAGCCGCATCGGGTCGATGACGCGGTAGGTCGTCTCGTCGCGGCCGGGCACGTAGTACGTCAGCTGGAGCTGGCGCCCCTCACGCAGGGCGGTGTCGACCCGCTGCCTGATCAGGGGGTCGACCGCAGTGATGTGGACGTCGACGGCCGCGGCCGTGTCCGCGACGTCACCTGCGGCCGCCTCCAGCTTCTCGAGTGCCCGGTCGACCGCATCCCGGTCTCCGGGACCGCCGACCTCGCGCAGCGCCCGCAGCGCGACGATCAGCGCCAGGGCCTCGTGCGGTGCGAGCCGGAGCGGCCGGGTGAGGTAGTCGGCGTTCGTCAGCTTGACCGTCCGCTCCCCGTCGAGGGCGTCCATGTCGATGTCGATCATGTCGCCCGTCACCGAGTCCGGCAGACCGCAGAACCAGAGCACCTTCAGATCCTTGACGATCTGGGCCGGCGCGACGCCGAAGTCGCGGGCGACCTCGTCGACCGCTATGCCGTCCCTGGCCCGGAGGTACGGGACGAGCGCCAGCATCCGGGCGACCTGGTCCTGGGCGTTGGCGCTCACGGCGCCGCTCCCGCGAGCGCCGACAGCTGACGGACGACCGACTCGCGGACCTCCGGCGGAGCCACGACAACGACGTCGGGTCCGTAGGAGAGCAGCTCGTCGGCCAGCGTCTGACCGCTGGCGTACGCCAGCTCGAGCTCGGTCCAGCCGCCGTCGACCGGTCGGCTCCGGGAGGCGCGGCGCCGCAGCGGCGCCGCCGTCCCGGCGCGGACGCGGACCGTGGCGGACTCACGCGGCCGCGGCGGCGCGAGGGACTCAGCCAGGCGTCGCAGCTGCAGGTCGGGCGGCGGTGCGTAGCTGTCGGGCGGCCCGATGAACGTCACGTCGCCGACGATCCTCGACAGCCGGAACATCCGCTCGGCGTCACGGTCGCGGTCGTGGCCCACGACGTACCAGTGGCCGTGCCAGGACACGATTCCCCAGGGTTCGAGGTGACGGGTGACCGCCTCACCGCGACCCGGGCGCTGGTGGGGGAACTCGATCGGCCGCCGGGTGGTCACCGCCTCGAACACGGGGTCGAACGCCGGCTCGTCGGTGGCCAATTGGGGCTCGATGATGGACAGCGCCGACTCGTCGACGTCGACGCCGCCGGCTCGCAGCTTGCGCAGGCCCTGGGTTGTCGCCGTCGCCAGGCTCGCGTGCTGCCAGACCCGAGCCGCCAGCCCCACGACGGCCGCTTCGTCGGCCTCCAGGCTGATCTCGGGCAGCTCGAACCGGTCGCGCCGGATTCGGTAGCCGACCTCGTCCTCGAAGCCCTTCTCGATCGCGCCGACCTCGATCGGGATGCCGAGGATCCGCAGCTCCTCCTTGTCACGGTCGAACATCCGGTCGAAGGCGTCGTCGCTGAGATCGCGGTAGCCCTCGACGGCGGACCTGATCCGGTCCTTGCTGATGAAGTGACGGGTGACGAGCAGGCAGATGGTGAGGTTCATCAACCGCTCGGATTTCTTCGCCGTCATGGGTCAGCTGGCGGAGACGATGTCGACGGCGAAGATGAGGTCGGCGTTGGGCGGGATGTTCTTGCCACTACCCGCGGCGCCGTACCCGAGCGCGCTCGGGATGGTCAGGATCACCCGCGACCCCACCTTCTGCCCCACGAGCCCTTGGTCCCAGCCGGGGATGACATGGCCGGTCCCGATCGGGAACGACACCGGTGCCTTCCGCGACCAGGACTCGTCGAAGACCTTGCCGTCGGGGTAGATCTGCCCGACGTACTCGACGGTCACCGTCTGACCGGACGTCACGGTGGCCCCGTGACCCTGGCGCAGTACGTAGACACCGAGCTTCGACACGTGCGGTGGTGTGTTGGCCTTGGCGACGAACTTCTCCGGCTGGTTCTTCTTGTTCAGCACCAGCGTCGGCACGTCGCGGCGCGGGATCGCGACCGGGTTGGTGACCTTGCGGACGTCGACGACGAAGATCAGGCTGTCCCCCTTCTGGATGGTGGTGCCGTTGCCGACGGGGTCGTAGCCGTCCTTGGAGGTGACGCCGATCAGCACCCGGTCACCGGCGTGCGCGCCCTTCAGCCCCATCCCGAAGCCGCGGATGACCGAGCTGACCGTGAAGGTGGCCGGCTTGTCTGTACTCACGCTCTTCCAGCTGCTGTCGAACTGCGTGCCGTCGCTGGCGTTGTAGGCGACGTACCCTACGGTGACGAGCGAGTCCGACTCGACCGCGTCACCGGTACCGGGGCCCTTGTCGACGACCGTGGACGTCGTCTTCGCGAACCGCACCGGCGCCTTGAACTTGACCGTCGGCTTCTGCGTCAAAGGACCGGAGACCGTGATGTCCTTGAGAGTGGCCAGCGGGGCCTGGACGCTCCCGCTCCCGCTCCCGCCGCCGCAGCCCGTCAGGGCGAACAGCAGTACCAGGATGAGCCCGGCTGCCGTACGACGCACGCTGCAACTCCCTCGACGACGCTTCCAATTGGCACGAACGGACAAGCCTAACCTCACATCGAGTCGATGAGCCTCTCGACGCGTTCGTCGTGGGAGCGGAAGGGGTCCTTGCACAAAACGGTCCGCTGGGCCTGGTCGTTGAGCTTCAGATGCACCCAGTCGACGGTGAAGTCACGCCGGCGCTCCTGCGCGCGGCGGATGAACTCTCCCCGCAGCCGGGCCCGCGTCGTCTGCGGCGGCACGGACTTCGCCTCGAAGATCGCGAGGTCGCTGGTCACCCTCGCCACGGCTCCGCGACTCTCGAGCAGGTAGTACAGGCCGCGGGTACGGCGGATGTCGTGGTAGGCGAGGTCGAGCTGAGCCACCCGGGCGGAGGTGAGACCGAGCCCGTGCTGGGCCCGGTAGCGCTCGATCAGCCGGTACTTGATCACCCAGTCGATCTCGCGTTCGACCAGGCTCAGGTCCTCGGACTCGACGGCCTTCAGACCGCGCTCCCACAGGTCGAGGGCGGCGTCGACCAGCGGGGTGTGCAGCTCGCGCCGGTCGACGAAGTCGCGCGCCTTCGTGAGGTACTCCGCCTGGATGTCGAGCGCCGAGGCCTCCCGGCCGTTGGCCAGCCGGATCTTGCGTCGCCCGGTCATGTCGTGGGAGATCTCCCGGATGGCCCGGATCGGGTTCTCCATCGTCATGTCGCGCATGACCACGCCCGCCTCGATCATGCGCAGTACCAGGTCGGTGCTCGCCACCTTGAGCATCGTCGTGGTCTCGCTCATGTTGGAGTCCCCGACGATGACGTGCAGGCGACGGAAGCGCTCGGCGTCGGCGTGTGGCTCGTCGCGGGTGTTGATGATCGGCCGGGACCGGGTGGTCGCGCTCGACACGCCCTCCCAGATGTGCTCGGCGCGCTGGCTGACCGAGTAGATGGCACCGCGCGGCGTCTGGAGCACCTTGCCCGCGCCGCACACGATCTGCCGGCTGACCAGGAACGGGATGAGCACGTCGGCCAGCCGGCCGAATTCACCGTGCCGCCCTACCAGGTAGTTCTCGTGGCAGCCGTAGGAGTTTCCGGCGGAGTCGGTGTTGTTCTTGAACAGGTAGACGTCGCCGGCGATGCCCTCCTCACGGAGCCTGCGCTCGGCGTCGACGAGCAGCCCCTCGAGCACCCGCTCGCCGGCCTTGTCGTGGGTTACCAGGTCGACGACGTCGTCACACTCCGGCGTGGCGTACTCGGGGTGGCTGCCGACGTCGAGGTACAGCCGGGCGCCGTTGCGGAGGAACACGTTGCTGGAACGGCCCCACGACACGACCCGCCGGAACAGGTAGCGCGCGACCTCGTCGGGCGAGAGCCTGCGGGCACCCTTGAACGTGCAGGTGACGCCGTACTCGTTCTCGATCCCGAAGATCCGTCGGTCCACGGTGTCAGCCTAGGTCACAGCGGCGTCAAAGCCGATGGGGTCGTCAGCCCTGTCGCGCATCGTCGGGGTCATCGGGCAGCTCACCAAGGACGTCGTCCTCCACAGCGGCGGCCGGAGTCGCCTCGTCCGCTTCGGCCGTCCCGCCTGCCGGAGCCGCCGCGTCGTCCGCCGGCGCGCCCGGGTCGGGCTGGGACGCCGTCGGCATGGCCTGCTCGAACAGCGCCTCCAGCCGCTCCCCGGCGATCCGCCGGAACTTCCGGGGCTGGGTACGGGTCCGGTCGAGGAGGGCGACCTCGAGCCGGTCGACCGTGAGGGTACGGGGCTGTACGTCGTCGTGGCCGAGCGCCGCGACGGCGACGTGCAGGGCGCGGACGAGGTCGAGGCCGTCGGCGTAGTGGCCCGCGAGGTAGCCGCTGACCTGCTCCGCGAGGCCCCCCATGACGGCGTAGCCGTGCTCGTCGGCGACCGATCCGTCGTAGGTGAGCCGGTAGATCTGGTCGGCGTCGACGGTGTCGCCCACCTCGGCCACAAAGATCTCGACCTCGTAGGGCTTCTCGCCGCCGGAGGAGAAGATCGTCCCCAACGTCTGCGCGTAGGCATTGGCGAGCCCGCGACCGGTGACGTCGCGCCGGTCGTAGGAGTAGCCGCGCATGTCGGCGAGCCGCACGCCGGCGATACGCAGGTTCTCGAACTCGTTGTAGCGGCCGACAGCGGCGAACGCGAGGCGGTCGTAGATCTCGGAGATCTTGTGCAGCGCCTGGGACTGGTTCTCGGCGACGAACAAGATGCCGTCGGCGAACTGGATGACCACGACGGAACGGCCTCGGGCGATCCCTTTCCGGGCGAAGTCCGCCCGGTCCTTCATCAGTTGCTCGGGAGAGACGTAGAACGGCATCGACATGGGGGTGGCCTCTCGACTCAGATCAGCGGGGCAGGAGGACCGTCCGGGCGCTGCATCCGGGCGTCGACGACCTCGTCGGCGATGGCCGCGACCTCGGCGTCGGGCAACCGGGTGTACCCGTCCGACGTCACCACCGCCACGACCGGGAAGATCCGGCGCGTCATGTCGGGACCGCCGGTGGCGGAGTCGTCGTCGGCAGCGTCGTACAGGGCCTGGATCGTCGCCATGGCGCACTCACGGCCGGTGAAGTCGGGGCGGTAGAGCTTCTTCAGGGACCCGCGGGCGAAGAGCGACCCGGAGCCGACGGAGTGGAAGGACTGCTCTTCGTAGCGCCCGCCGGTCACGTCGTAGGAGAAGATCCGGCCCGCACCGGTATGCAGGTCGTAGCCCGCGAAGAGGGGGACGACGGCCAGGCCCTGCATCGCCATGCCGAGGTTGGACCGGATGAGCGCCGCCAGCCGGTTGGCCTTGCCGTCGAGCGACAGCGGCATTCCTTCGATCTTCTCGTAGTGCTCGAGCTCCACCTGGAACAGCCGGACGAGCTCGATGGAGAGACCGGCCGCACCGGCGATCCCTACGCAGGAGAACTCCTCGGCGGGGAAGACCTTCTCGATGTCACGCTGGGCGATGACGTTACCCATCGTGGCCCGCCGGTCGCCGGCCATCACGACACCGCCGCTGAAGGTGGCCGCCACGATCGTCGTCCCGTGCGGTGCCTCGAGCGGCGCTGGGCCGCTGGGCACGTTACGCCGGCCGGGGAGCAGGCCCGGGGAGTGCTCGGCGAGGAAGTCTGTGAACGATGAGTTTCCGGGTGTCATGTAGGCCGCCGGGAGCCGGGACTGCGGCGACGACGTCACTGGCCACCCTTCTGGACGAAGCCGCGCACGAACTCCTCGGCGTTGGACTCGAGCACCTCGTCGATGTCGTCGAGGATCGCGTCGACGTCGTCGTCGAGCTTCTCCTTGCGCTCGGCAACCGTCTCGCTCGGCGCAGACTCGAGCGGCTCGTCCTGCTCGGACGTCTTGCGCGTCGTCTTGTGCTGCTGGCCACCCTCGCGTGCCATCAGCCACCTCCTGCTCGTCACGTCGTGAGCGAAACCCTACCTGGCCGCTACGACACACTCACGCAGTAATGGCTGCGAACAGCTCCTCGGCGGTTCGGCACCGGTCCAGCAGCTCCCCCACGTGCTGGCGCGTCCCACGCGACGGCTCCATCGTCGGGATGCGCTGCAGCGAGTCGCGCCCGGGCAGGTCGAAGATGACGGAGTCCCAGGACGCGGCGGCGATCCGGTCGGCGTACTGGGCGAGGCAGCGCCCGCGGAAGTAGGCCCGGGTGTCGTCGGGCGGCTCGGTCACCGCCCTGCGCACCTCGGCGTCGTCGAGCAGCCGCTCCATCGAGCCGCGGGCGACGAGCCGGTGGTACAGGCCCTTGTCGGGCCGCAGGTCGGCGTACTGGAGGTCGACGAGGTGCAGCTTGGGGTCGTCCCACTTCAGGTTGTCGCGGTCGCGGTAGGACTCCATGAGCGCGAGCTTCGCGACCCAGTCGAGCTCCCGCCGGCACTGCATCGGGTCGTGACGCAGCCGCGTCAGCACCGACTCCCAGCGGGCCAGGACGTCGCGCGTCTGCTCGTCGGCGTCGTCCCCGAAGCGGTCGTCGACGTAGTCGCGCGCCAGGCCGAGGTAGATCTCCTGCAGGTCCAGCGCGGTGAGCGTCCGCCCGTCCTTCAAGGTGATGAGCCTGCTCAGGGTCGGGTCGTGCGACACCTCGTGCAGTGCGTTGACGGGGCCGTCGACGGCCAGGTCGTCGGAGATCGCCCGGGACTCGATCAGGGCGAGCACGAGGGCAGTGGTGCCGACCTTCAGGTAGGTCGAGATCTCGGAGAGGTTGGCGTCGCCGATGATCACGTGCAGCCGCCGGTACTTGTCGGGGTCGGCGTGCGGCTCGTCGCGCGTGTTGATGATCGGCCGCTTCAAGGTCGTCTCGAGCCCGACCTCGACCTCGAAGTAGTCGGCCCGCTGGCTGATCTGGAAGTCGTGGCTGTGGCCGTCCTGGCCGACCCCCACCCGGCCGGCGCCGCAGATGACCTGGCGGCTGACGAAGAACGGGGTCAGGTGCCGGATGATGTCCGGGAAGAGCGTGTCGCGCCGCATCAGGTAGTTCTCATGGGCGCCGTACGACGCCCCCTTGTTGTCGGTGTTGTTCTTGTAGAGCACGATCGGGTTCTGGCCGGGAATGTCGATCGCCCGGGCCGCGGCGGCGACGATGAGCTCGCCGGCCTTGTCCCAGACGACGACGTCGCGAGGGTTGGTGCACTCGGGCGTGGAGTACTCCGGGTGGGCGTGGTCGACGTACAGGCGGGCCCCGTTGGTGAGGATGAGGTTGGCCAGGCCGACATCCTCGTCGGTCAGCTGGCTCGGGTCGGCCACGCTGCGGCTGAGGTCGAACCCACGGGCGTCGCGAAGGGGGCTCTCCTCCTCGAAGTCCCAGCGGGCGCGCCGGCTGCGCTCGCTCAGCGACGCATAGGTGTTGACGACCTGCGACGACGTCAGCATGGGGTTGGCGGACGGCGTCCCCAGCACGGAGATGCCGAACTCCGTCTCGGTACCCATGATCCGCCGAACCGTCATGCCTGCAGCCTACGTGCGGCGGCGCCCGGCGAGACGCGCGTGTCAGGCCAGCCGAGGCGGCGTTGCACCGGGTTTCCTGGCGGGGGCCCGAACTTGTCGGCGGCCCGGTGCAGGATGCGGCCATGACGCGATCGCTCACCATCACCCCTCGTGGCGCCTTCAGCCTGCGTGAGTCGGCCGAGTTCGGGTTCGGCCAGCGCGACGCCCAACGCTTCGACGGCGTGATGCGACTCGCGTTCGTCCTGGACGACCTCCGCACCCCGGTCGGCGTCGCCGTCCGCCAGAGCGGCGACTCCGTCGAGGCCGAGTACGACGGCACCGACGACGGCGAGGCCGTACGCCGGCAGGTGTCGCGGCTGCTGTCGCTGGACCATGACGGGAGCGGGTTCGAGGCCGTTGGGCAGCGCGACCCGGTTGTCGCGCGGCTGCAGGGCGTCGCGCCGGGGCTGCGCCCGCCGTTGTTCCACTCGCCCTACGAAGCCGCGGTCTGGGCGGTGCTCAGCGCCCGCCGGCCGGCGCGGCAGATGGCGCAGGTGCGGCAGCGCCTCAGCGAAGCCCACGGCGCGGTCTTCACCGTGGCCGGACAGGAGCTGGCAGCGCTCCCCACCCCGCAGGCTCTCGTCGACCTGGACAGCTTCCCCGAGATCCCCGACGAGAAGATGGTGCGGATCCGCGGCGTCGCCGAGGCGGCGCTCGCGGGCCAGCTCGACGTCGACCGGCTGGTGTCACTCGGCCCCGAGGCCGCGACGGCCGACCTGCAGTCCATCAGGGGCATCGGCCCGTTCTACGCGTCCCTGGTCGTCATCCGGGCCACCGGTTTCACCGATGTGCTGCCGGTCGACGAGCCGATGCTGCGCGGCCTGGTCACGACGCTGTACCAGCTGGACTCGCCGTGCACGCCGCAGCGGCTCGCAGCGATCGCCGTTCCGTGGAGGCCCTTCCGCACCTGGGCGTCGGTACTGATCCGGGCCGCCGGCAGCCGCCTCCCGCACCCGGCCACCACGAGCTAGGAGAGCCGCGATGCGATGGGAGGACGTGGAGAAGGGCCAACCGCGCCTCGCCGCGACGGCACGGCGGCTGTTGCTCGAGCCTGGCGTCGTCCTGGTCGGCACCGTTCGCCGCGACGGGACGCCCCGGATCAGCCCAGTGGAGCCGTTCGTCATGGACGGCGACCTCCTGCTGTCGATGATGTGGCACTCGCTCAAGGCTGCCGACCTCGCTCGTGACCCCCGCATCCTCGTGCACAGCATCGTGACCAGCCGCGAGGGCGCCGACGGTGAGGTCAAGGTCCGGGGCAGGGCTCGCAGGGAGGACCGGCCGGATGTGGTGGACCGCTACGCCACGGCGGTGCACGCGGCCCTGGGTTGGCGACCCGAGCCAGGGCGGTTCCACCTCTTCGGCGTCGACATCGACGAGGTGGCGTACGTTCGCTACGACGGTGCGACCGGCGACCAGTACGTGGCGGGTTGGCCGCCAGCGCGGGAGTTCGTCCGCCGCGGGACCTCCGCGACGACCGTGGGCGAACCACAGCCGTACGACGACCTCCTGACCTCCGGCTGAGGCGCCCGGCGAACCGGGCCGACTCCACCGCGCTACAGGTACTGGCCCGTGTTGGCCACGTTGTCGATCGAACGGCCGGGCTCGGTCCCCTCCTTGCCGGAGATGAGCGTGCGGATGAACACGATGCGCTCGCCCTTCTTCCCGGAGATGCGGGCCCAGTCGTCGGGGTTCGTCGTGTTCGGGAGGTCCTCGTTCTCCTTGAACTCGTCGACGCACGCCTGCAGCATGTGCTGCACCCGGATCCCGCGCTGGTTGTTGTCGAGGAGGTCCTTGATCGCCATCTTCTTCGCGCGGTCGACGATGTTCTGGATCATCGCGCCGGAGTTGAAGTCCTTGAAGTACAGGACCTCCTTGTCGCCGTTGGCGTAGGTGACCTCGAGGAAGCGGTTCTCCTCCGACTCGGTGTACATCCGCTCGACGGTGCGCTGGATCATCCCTGCCACGCACTCCTGGCGGTTGTTGCCGAACTCGACGAGGTCGTCGCTGTGCAGCGGCAGCGTCGAGGTGAGGTACTTGGAGAAGATGTCGCGGGCCGACTCGGCGTCGGGGCGCTCGATCTTGATCTTCACGTCGAGGCGCCCGGGTCGCAGGATGGCGGGGTCGATCATGTCCTCGCGGTTCGACGCACCGATCACGATGACGTTCTCGAGCCCCTCGACACCGTCGATCTCGCTGAGCAACTGGGGCACGATGGTGTTCTCGACGTCGGACGACACGCCCGACCCGCGGGTCCGGAAGAGCGAGTCCATCTCGTCGAAGAAGACGATGACGGGCGTCCCCTCACTGGCCTTCTCGCGGGCACGCTGGAAGACGAGCCGGATGTGCCGCTCGGTCTCCCCCACGTACTTGTTGAGCAGCTCGGGTCCCTTGATGTTCAAGAAGAACGACTTGCCCTCGGCACCGGTCTTGTCGGCGACCTTCTTAGCGAGCGAGTTCGCGACAGCCTTCGCGATCAGCGTCTTCCCACAGCCGGGCGGGCCGTAGAGCAGCACGCCCTTCGGCGGCTTGAGCTCGTGCTCCTGGAAGAGCTCGGGGTGCAGGTACGGCAGCTCGATGGCGTCGCGGATCTGCTCGATCTGGCGCATCAGCCCGCCGATGTTGGCGTAGTCGATGTCCGGCACCTCTTCGAGGACAAGCTCCTCGACCTCGGTCTTCGGGATGCGCTCGTAGATGTAGTTGGAGCGGGTGTCGAGCAGGACAGAGTCGCCGGCGCGCAGTTTCTCCTCGCGAAGCGGTGCCGCGATCCGCACGACGCGCTCCTCGTCGGCGTTCGCGATCACCAGGGCCCGGTCGCGGTCAGCCAGGATCTCCTTCAGCATCACGACCTCGCCGACCTCTTCGAACTCGAGGGCGGCGACGACGTTGAGCGCCTCGTTGAGCATGACCTCCTGGCCGCGCTCCAGCTCCTCGGAGTCGACGTTGGGGCTGACGTTGACTCTCAGCTTGCGGCCGCCGGTGAAGACGTCGACGGTCCCGTCGTCGTTGGTCGCGAGATAGGTTCCGAAACCGGTCGGCGGCTGGGCGAGCCGGTCGACCTCCTCCTTGAGGGTCATGATCTGGTCGCGGGCCTCGCGCAGCGTCGACACCAGGCGCTCGTTCTGCGCGGTCAGGGACGCGACGGAGGACTGCACGTCCGCGAGTCGCTGCTCGAGGAACCGGGTCGCCTGCGGCGAGTCGAGGAGCCGTCGGCGCAGCTCTGCGACCTCTGCCTCGAGGTAGCCGACCTGGCTCCGGAGCTCGTCGGCCGCCATCGCGCGCCGACCGGATCTGTCGTCTTGTGCGGGCACCACAACCACCTCCCCTGGAGGACTACATCCTCGACCCTACCTGTGGAGGGCCGGTTGTCACCGCCGTTATGTCACGTGTCGATATCAGTCTCGCGCTGTTCGTCTCGACGCGGACCGGTGTAGTCAGGCCCGTAGGCGCCCGGGGACGGTCGCCTGGTCCTGCGGGGCGCCGTGACACCGGCGGCGAGGCGTCGGGCCGTCACGAGAAAGCCGGTGTGCCCGTTCATCCGGTGCTGTGGGCGCACCGCGAGACCCTCGACGTGCCAGCCACGCACCAGCGACTCCCACGAGTCCGGCTCGGTGAAGCCGCCGTGAGAACGAAGCGTCTCGACGTACCTGCTGAGCTGGGGGGTGGTCGCGACATACGCGCAGACCAGACCGCCCGCGGCGAGCGCGTCAGCGACCACAGGCACGCACTCCCACGGCGCCAGCATGTCGAGGACGACCCGGTCGACATCGCGCTCTGCCAGGGCGTCGGCGAGGTCACCGACCGTCAGGGTCCAGGCCGGGTGGGGGCCGCCGAAGAAGGCAGCGACGTTGCTGCGTGCGACCTCGGCGAAGTCGTCGCGGCGCTCGTACGACGAGACCGCGCCCTGCGTCCCGACCGCTCGGAGCAGGCTGCAGGTGAGCGCTCCCGAGCCCACTCCCGCCTCGACGACCCGGGCGCCGGGGAAGATGTCGGCCATCGTGACGATCTGCGCCGCGTCCTTCGGGTACACGACGGCCGCTCCCCTGGGCATCGAGACCACCACGTCGGCAAGGAGCGGCCGCAGCACCAGGTAGTCGACGCCTCCCGACGAGGTCACGACGGTCCCGTCGGGGCCGCCGATCAGCGCGTCGTGCTCGATCGCCCCCTTGTGCGTGAAGAAGGTCTTGCCCGCGTCGAGCAGCACACTGTGCTTTCGGCCCTTGGGGTCGGAGAGCCGGACCCGCTCCCCCGCCCGCAGCGGTCCCCGACGCACGCCGGACCAGGCCGGGTCGCTCGCCGGTGTCGGCTCCACAGTCGGTGTCGGCATCGTCGCTCACCCTATGCGGTGGGTGTCGCCGACGAGCTCAGCCGGCGCGGAACGCGGCGTCGACGTCCTTGGTGACGAGGACGCCGAAGACCGAGCCGTCCGCCTCGAGGAGCACGTACTCCGTGGCGGGTGTGCGGTTCATCGCGGTGAGCAGTGGCTCGCCGGCCAGGTCGGCCGGGATCATCAGGCCGTCCTCGATCCGGCGCGCGACGTCACCGACCGGCAGCCAGGGTCGGCGCTCGCTGGGGGTGGAGGCGACGGCCAGCTCGTTGACGATGCCGGCAGGCCGACCGTCGCTCGACACCACGACGACCGACCCTGCGTGGGCCTCCTGGGCGCGACGGATCGCCTCCGAGAGCGGGAGGTCGGCCGGTACGCCGATGGCCGGGCGCGCCAGCCCGCGGGCCTGGATGGTCGGCAGCCGCTCACGGACCTTCGACATCGTGAGCGCGGAGGTCGCCCCGGCCCAGAGGAAGGACCCCACCATGAACGCGAACAGGTAGTCGATGACCTGCGGTGACCGGCCCAGGGCGACGAGCAGGACGGGGTACGCCATGGCCGCGACGGCGGCCAGTCTGCCGCCCCACGCGCCGGCGACCACGCCGAGCGAGCGGCGCCGGGTGACGGCCCAGACCGCTGCCTGCAGCACCCGGCCGCCGTCCAGAGGGAGCCCCGGGACGAGGTTCAGCACGCCGACCACGAGGTTCGCACCGGCCAGGTAGGCGACGGTGTACCCGATCACGCCGCCGTCGAGGGGCAACAGCACCAGGAAGCCGACGCCGGCGATGGCCAGCGACGTCAGGGGGCCGACGACGGCGATGGTGAACTCACGCCACGGCGTGGACGCCTCGCCCTCGATCTGGGTGGCGCCCCCGAGGAAGTGCAGGTTGATCGACGTCACCGGCATGTCGAACGCACGGGCGGCGAGGGCATGCGCGATCTCGTGGAGGAGGACGGAGCCGTAGAACAAGACGATGAGGACGCCTGCGGCGAGGTAGGCGCCGGCGCCCAGCCCGGGCACCCTCAGCTGGAACCGCGGAGCGAACAGCACCGCGAGCAGCCCGACGATGAGGAACCAGGAGCTGGCCACCGTGACGTCGATGCCGGAGACCGTGCCGAGCACGAACGTCCCGCGTGGGACAGCGCGGCGGCCCTTGTCGGGAGGGTTCGCCGGCGCGCTCATGCCTCAACGCTAGCCGGTCGAGGGGATTTCCCCGTGCTACGAGGGCGTCGGCTCGGGATCGGAGGTGAGTACCGGCTCCTGCGGGTCGGGGATGTCGTCGACGTCGGTCTCCCCGGGTTCGTCCGGCGCGAGCGGCGCGTCGTCGCGGGCGACCGCCTCACCAGGGTCCTCGTCCGGCCCCCCTGCCAACGACGAGATCATCGTGTTCGCCACCGCGGCCACCGGCACCGCGAACAGCGCACCAACGATCCCGGCGAGCGACGCACCCGTCGCGATGGCCAAGATCACCGCGAGCGGGTGTACGGAGACCGCCCGGCCCAACAGGAAGGGCTGCATCACGTGCGCCTCGAGCTGGTTGACGGCGATCACCACGCCGAGCACCGCCAAGGCGATGAACGGCCCGTTGGCGACGAGCGCCACCAGTACGGCGAGCAGCCCGGTGAGCACGGCACCGACCACGGGAACGAACGCGCCCAGGAACACGATCACGCCAAGTGGCAGGGCGAGAGGCACCCCGAGCAGAGCGGCGCCGGCACCGATGCCGACCCCGTCGACGAACGCCACGATCAGGGTGGCCCGCACGTAGTGCGTCAGCGTCACCCAGCCGGAGCGGGCGGCGTCGTCGAGGGGACTGCGCGCGGCCCTCGGGAGCATGCGCAGCAACCAGGCCCAGATGCGCTGGCCCGAGAAGAGGAAGAAGAAGGTGGAGAACATCGTGATGAAGAAGCCCTCGGCCAGGTGGCTGGCGGTCGACGCCACCCCCAGGGCTCCGGTGACGATCGTCGACTTGTTGTTGGAGGCGGCATTCCCGGCCTGGTTCACGTAGGTCGACAGCTTCGCCGACGACAGGTGAAGCGGGCTGGTGGCCAGCCAGTCCTCGACCTTGGTGAGGCCCTGGACGGCCTGGTCGCGCAGCTCGGGGAACCCGTTCACGGTCTGCTGCCCGACGAGCGCGAACAGGGCGACCACGACGAGCAGCGTGCCGATCAGCGCGATGAACGAGGCGAGGCCGCGCGGCATCACGCTGGCGAGGATGATGACGGAGGGGTAGAGGACGGCGGTGAGCAGCAGCGCGATCATCACCGGGATGAAGATGTCTGCGAACTCGGCGAAGACCCGGCTCAGCAGATAGATGCCGACCGCCACGGTGCCGAGCCGCCACGTCCACTCCGACGCGATCCGGACGCCCGGCGACACCGACGCGGCCACGCCCGACGGGGTCAGGGAGCTCCGCTCGGGGGGTGTCGCAGGGAGCTCGAGGTCGTTCGCGCGCGGGTCGGCCATTGCAGCAGTTTCTCTTACACCGTTACGTCCTACCAAACCGACGACTGTAGGGACCCCACGTCGCCTCCCTCACCGCCCGTTTCCCGCAAGACGTCACCAGCGGCCCGGTCCTGTCGGCGTGTCGGCCGCGGATCGACGTCTCGGCGCGTGGCGGACGCCGACTCGCCCGAATCTGTCGGTGGGCTGTCCTAGCCTTGGCGACATGACCACAGAGTTGACCCCGCGCGTCGACGAGCCGGTCAGGGCTGCGTCCGTCGCCGGTCCGCTCACCGGTGCCGTCCCCGACGCCGACGACCCCTTCGCCGGGCTGACCCGTACCAACTCGCTGTCGCCGAGCCGGGCCAGCGACTTCATGTCCTGCCCGCTGCTGTACCGGTTCCGCGTCATCGACCGGCTGCCCGAGACACCGAGCGTCGACGCCGTGCGCGGCTCGGTCGTGCACAAGGTGCTCGAGGGCCTGTTCGACCTGCCGGCGGCCGACCGTACGCATGCCCGCGCCAACTCGCTGCTGGCCCCGGTGTGGGACGACCTGCTCGGCGCCGAGCCGGAGCTCGCCGAGATGTTCGGCGCCGACACCACCGACCTCGCGACCTGGCTCGACCAGTGCCGAGACCTGCTGGGCCGCTACTTCCTGCTCGAGGACCCTCAGCGCCTCGAGCCGGCGGAGCGCGAGGCGCACGTCGCCACCCGGCTCGACTCCGGCCTCACCCTGCACGGGTACATCGACCGCGTCGACGTCGCCCCGTCAGGCGACCTGCGCATCGTCGACTACAAGACGGGGCGCTCGCCGTCGGTCTACTTCGAGGCCAAGGCGCTGTTCCAGATGAAGTTCTACGCGCTCGTCGTCTGGCGAACGCGCGGCGTCATCCCCCGCATGCTCCAGCTGGTCTACCTCGGCAACGGAGAGATGCTCCGCTACGAGCCGGAGGAGCGCGACCTGCTCGCCACCGAGCGCAAGCTCGAGGCGCTCTGGAAGGCCATCCAGCGGGCGCACACGACTGGCGAGTGGCGCCCCAACCCGTCGGCGCTGTGCGGCTGGTGCGATCACCAGGCGCTCTGTCCGGCCTTCGGCGGCACTCCACCGCCGCTGCCGGCGCCTCAGGAGCCGCTGCTGCCGACACCTCAGTAAAGGTGGCAGGTCAGTAGAGGTGGCAGGCGACCTCGACGTCCCCGCTGCGACGCAGCCGGGGGTCGCTTCCGTCCTTGAACTCGACCTCGACGCCTTCGGCCGTGTCGCGTACCTCGCGCACACCACTCCAGAACGTGCTGTTCGCAGGGTCGGTCCGCACCTCGTCCAGGAGCCGGCGGAGATCGTCGGGGCTCCCCTGGCCGGACGGCTTCAGGACTGCCGGACCGGCAGCCTGTGCGGCCAGGGCATCCAGGTTGGCGATCTTCGCGCGCTCGATGTCGTAGGTCGCCGCCGCCGTCTTGAGCCAGTGGTTCTCCAGCGCCGCCACGAGGTCACGGGCCTCCCAGCCGCACACCTCGAACGCCGCGGGGCAGCGCGGATGGAACGCGCACCCCCTCGGCGGTCGGGCCGCGTCCGGGATCTCCCCCTTGAGCAGCTCACGCGGGAGCGTTCGGCTGGGGTCGGGGTCGGGGATGGCCGCCAGCAGCGCCTTGGTGTACGGGTGCTTGGGGTCGGCGAAGATCGCGTCGGTGTCCCCGATCTCGACGATCCGGCCGAGGTACATGATCGCGACGCGGTCGCAGAAGAACTTCGCGCTGGCCAGGTCGTGCGTGATGTACACGTACGTCAGGTCCAGCGAGGCCTTGAGGTCGAGCATCAGCTGCAGGATCTTCGCCCGGACGCTCATGTCCAGCATCGAGATGGGTTCGTCGGCGACCAGCAGCCGGGGACCCATGATGATGGCTCGGGCGATCACCACCCGCTGCTTCTGCCCGCCGGAGAGGTCGCGCGGGTACTTCGGCAAGAAGAGCTCGACCGGCGACAGGCCCACCCGCTCGAGCGCGTCGACGACACGCTCGCGCCGCTCCGTCGGCGACTTGACGCCGTGGATCCGCAGGGCGTCGCCGACCCCCTGCTCCACCGTCATGGCGGGGTTCAGGGCGGCGTTGGGGTCCTGGAAGACCATCTGGGCGTGTCGACGGTGCTCGCGCAGCTGCCGTTTGGAGTAGCCGGCGATGTCGTCGCCGTCGAACACGATCGAGCCGTCGGCAGCGGGTACGAGCCCGAGCAGCGCGCGACCCAGTGTCGACTTGCCGCTCCCGCTCTCCCCCACGAGGCCGACCACCTCGCCCTTGCGCAGCGTCAGGTTGAGCCCGTCGACGGCCTTGACGACGCCGGTCTCGCGCCCCAGCAGCCGGGCGAGGGTGCTGCCGCCCAGGCCGAACTGGACGGACAGGTCGCGGATGTCGATGATCGGCGGCGTCTCGGCGGACACGTCAGGCTTCGTCGGCAATGCCTATCTCCTCTCGTGGGAGCGGCGCGTCGCCGCCGGGAGGCACGGCCTCCGCCGGTCCGTGCAGCCAGCACTCGACCCTGGTGCCGCTGCTCGAGACGGTCTCGACCGGGTCCTTGTCCGCGCACACCTTCATCGCGTTGGGGCAGCGGGGGTGGAAGCGGCACGCGGGAGGCGGGTCGATGAGGTCCGGCGGTGCGCCCGGGATGAAGTTCAGCCCCGTCGTGCTCAGGCTGATCGTCGAGCGCAGCAGCTCACGGGTGTACGGGTGCTGGGGGTTGCCGAAGACGTCGCGCACGTCGCCCTGCTCGACGATGCGGCCGGCGTACATCACCGCGACCCGGTCGCACGCCTCGGCGACGATGCCCAGGTTGTGGGTGATCAGGAGCAGTGCGGTGTCGAAGTTGGCACGGAGGTCGTTGAGGATCCGGATGATCTGTGCCTCCACGAGCACGTCGAGGGCCGTGGTCGGCTCGTCGGCCACTACGAACGCCGGCCGCAGCACGACAGCCAGCGCGATCATCAGCCGCTGCCGCATGCCGCCCGAGAACTCGTGCGGGTAGGACCGGTACCGCGTGGGCGGGATGCCCATCAGGTTGAGCACCTCGATGGCCCGCTCGCGGATGGCGCGCTTGGTCATCGACGGCTCGTGCTGCTTGATGGTCTCCTCGAAGTGCTGCGAGATGCGCATGAGCGGGTTGAGCCGGGTCAGCGGCTCCTGGAAGATCATGCCGAGGTCCGTACCGCGCATCGCTCGTGCGTCGTGCACGCTCATCTGCAGGATGTCGTCGCCCTTGAAGAGCACCTGCCCGTCCCGCTTGGCGCCCTCGGGCAGCAGCCCCATCAGGCCCCGCCCGAGCGTGGACTTCCCGCAACCGGACTCGCCGACCAGCCCCAGCGTCTGCCCGCCCTCGAGCGCGAAGGTCACGCCGTCGACGGCCCGGATCGCGCCGCGAGGGGTGCCGTACCAGACCCGGAGGTCGCGCACATCCATGACCGGGCCGGAGGTCCAGGCTGCCGGTGCCGAGGAGTCGATCAGGGTCATCGTTCCACCGGCTCTCGTGGAGTCATCTCGACCGGCACCAGTCTCTGCTTGCGGAGCAACGGGTTGACGGTCTCGTTGAGGCCCTCGCCGACCAGGGTAAGGCCGGTGATGAGCAGCACGATGGCGAGACCCGGGTATAGCGACGTCCACCAGATACCGAGCCCGGCGTCGTCGAGGGCGCGCTGGAGGTCGAAGCCCCACTCCCCCGCCTGGGTGGGCTGGATCCCGATCCCGAGGAAGCCGAGCGCGGCGAGGGTCCCGATCGCGTCGGCGGCGTTGAGGGTCGCCAGGACCGGGACGCTCTGGATGACGTTCCCGAACAGGTACCGGCGCATGATGACGCCGTCCGTCGCGCCCAGCGCGCGAGCGGCCTCGACATAGGTCGCCTCCTTCGCGCTGATCGTGGTGTTGCGCACGACGCGGAAGTACTGCGGGATGTAGATCGCCGTCAGCGACAACGCCGCCGCGACGACACCGCCGGTGAGGAAGAGGAACTGGTCGCCGATGATGTTGGTGAAGAGGAACGCGAAGACGATCGCCAGCAGCAGCGAGGGGAAGGCGAAGATCGCGTCCATCACCAGCACGAGGACCCGGTCGAGCCAGCCGCCGAAGTACCCCGAGACGATGCCGAGGAACAGGCCCAGGACCAGCGAGAAGATGACGGCCAGGCCGACCACCTCGACCGCCGTCCTCGCTCCCCAGATCACCCGTGACAATACGTCGGTCTGCAGGTCGGTCGTCCCGAACCAGTGAGCCGAGCTCGGGTGGCCCAGCTTCGGGAACTGCTTGCCGTTGCTCGAGAACTGGGCGAAGCCGTAGGGCGCGATCCAGGGCGCGAACACGGCCAGGACCAGGAAGAAGCCGGTCAGCGCGGCTCCGACCGCGAGCATCCAGCGGGCGACCCCTTGGGTCTTGCGAGAACGGGGCGAGGACGAGACCCGCAAGTCGGCGCATCAGTACCTCACCCTCGGGTCGATGAGCGCGTTGACGATGTCGACGACCAGGCTCGCGAGGATCACGACGAGCGCGAAGATCGTCACCAGGCCCTGGACGGCCCCGTAGTCGCGTCCGGAGATGTACTTGAACAGCTTGTAGCCGACGCCCGGCCAGTTGAACGTGGTCTCGGTCAGGATGGCCCCGCCGAGCAGGAGCGCGATCTGCAGCCCGACGATCGTGATGACCGGCACCAGCGCGTTGCGGAAAGCGTGGTTGCGGGTCACCTTGCCCTGGCGAGATCCCGCGGGCCTGCGCGGCCTCGACGTAGTCGCTCTGGTTCGTCTGCAGCATGTTGACCCTGACCAGCCGGATGAACACGCCGCAGATGAAGATGCCCAGGGTGAACGCCGGGAGGACGAGGTGCTTGAGCACGTCCTCGATGGACGCCACGTCGCCGCTCAGCAAGGCGTCGATCAGCAGGATGTGGGTCCGCTCCGGCACGATGAACAGCGTCTCCGGAGAGGCCTCGCCACTGGTGGGCAGCCCGAGCGCCGGCGCGATGTGGATCTGGATCAGCAGGCCGACGAAGAAGATCGGAGCGGCATAGGTCACGATGCCGAAGATTCGGATCACCACGTCGGTCGCCGTGTCGCGCATCCGGCCGGCCAGCAGGCCGAGCGGGATGCCGACGCCCAGCGCGACGATGAACGCGGCGATGGTGAGGGACAGCGTCGCCCCGCCGTTCTGCTTCACCACCGACAGGATCGACTGGTTGTCGGTGAAGCTCTTGCCGAAGTCCAGGTGCAAGATCGACCAGAGGTAGTCGCCGTACTGGGCGAGCAGCGGCTTGTCGAGGCCGAACTGGTGACGCGCCCGGTCGAGGGCGGCCGGATCGAGCTTGCCGCCGAGCGCTGCCGAGATCGGGTCGCCGGGGGCCACCCGCAAGCGATGAACACCAGCGTGATCAGGATCCAGATCATCGGGATGACCAGGAGCACCCGCTGGAGGATGAACCGGGGCAGCGAACCGGCCGATGTGCTCATCCGACTCCTTCCTCGTCACCCCGAGCGGGGAGGGGTCGCGACGGACCCCTCCCCGGCCGGGCGATGCCGTCGAGCTAGGACTTGGAGATCGTCCAGAGCCGGAAGATGTACGCCGGGTCGAGAGTCTCCTTCACTCCGTTGATGCCGGCGCGGTAGACGGCGGTGTTGTTGCCGACCCAGCTCGGGATGAAGGGGACGTCCTTCGCGGCGATGTCCTGGAGCTTCTTGAAGTCGGCGAGGCGCGTGGCGGTGCTCGTCGAGCCCTGCTCCGCTGCGACGAGCGCGTTGGCCTGCGGGTTCTTGTAGCCGTTGGCGAAGAAGCCGCCGTTGACGAGGAACGGCGACAGGTAGTCGTCGGTGTCGAGGTAGTCGGGGTACCAGCCGAGGATCCACAGGTCGTAGGCGCCCTGCTTGTAGATCGTCTGGTACTGGTCCCACTCGACGCTCTTCAGCTTGACCTTGAACAGGCCGCTGCCCTCGAGCTCGCGCGAGAACTCGGTCGCCTCGTCGACGGTGTTCGGGCCGTAGTGCGTCGGCGTGTAGCCCATGGTGATGGTGACCGGCGTCTTGATCCCGGCGGCGGCCAGCGTCTTCTTGGCGGCAGCGACGTCGGGCGACGCCCCGTAGGCGGTCTTGAAGGACTCGGTCATGCCCGGCAGACCCGGCGGCACGATCGAGTACAGCGGCGTGACGGTGCTCTCGTAGGCGTTCTTCGCGATCGCGTTGCGGTCGATGATCTGCGCGGCCGCCTTGCGAACGGCGAGCTCCTTGCCCGGTCCGCTGTCGTTGTTCCACACCCAGTACCTGATCGCGGCGCCGGCACCCTCGGCCACCGTGACGTCGCTGTTGGACTTGAGGGCGGTGATGTCGGTCGGACCGAGCGTGTCCCACGCGATGTCGATGTCGCCGTTCTGGACCGCGAGCTTCAAGGCGGTGGCGTCCTGGAAGTACGAGATGAACACCTGGGACGCCTTCGGTGCGCGGTCGCCGCTGTAGTTGCTGTTGGCCTCCAGCACCGCCTGCTGACCAGCCTTGTACTGGCTCAGCTTGTAGGGGCCGGAGCCGATCACCTTGTCGTCGGCGAGCTTCTTGGTCGGCGGGAAGACCTGCTGGTCGACGATGGCACCCGTCCCGGGGTACGTGAGGATGTACTGGAACGTCACGTCGGGCTTGTTGAGGTGGAAGATGACCGTCGAGTCGTCCGGGGTGTCGATCGCACCCTTGGCGAGACCTGTCACATTGCCCGCCTTGTCGGTGGCGGCGATGTCACCGAGCAGGTAGATCGCCGCGCCGTTCGGGTCCTTGATCGCGAGGGCACGCTGGAAGCTGTACTTGACGTCGGCGGACGTCAGCGCGTCGCCGTTGGAGAACTTGAGGCCGGGCTTGAGCTTGCAGGTCAGCGTCGAGGGGTCTCCGTACTTGCAGCTCTGGGCGGCGTCGCCCACGGGCGTTGTCGCACCCGCCGGGATCGTGAGGAGGTTCTGGAAGATGCTGTACTGCAGCGTCGACGACCCCAGATCGTAGGATCCCGCAGGGTCGACGGCGGTCACGGTGTCGGTGGTACCCAACGTGAAGCTCTTGCTCGACGACCCACCGCTCCCACCGGAGCCGCTGTCGCGGTTCGAGCCGCAGGCGGCCATGGACAGCAGCAGCACCGCCGCCCCGCCTACCGCGACGATTTGTCTTCTGTTCCCCAACATGCTGGCTCCCGTCGAGTGATCGAGGTCACGTGATGCTGCGACCCTAGTGGGGCGACGGACCCGATGTCAGCACAGGCTCGTCACGACATGGTTACCGTTTTTCGGCCCCGTGGAGCGTGCCACGCGCCGGTCGGGCAGGTCACGACTCGGCAACAGTCAGCGCGCGTTGAAGTACTTCGCCTCGGGATGATGGACGACGAGGGCGTCGGTCGACTGCTCCGGATGCAGCTGCAGCTCCTCGCTCATCGAGACGCCGATCCGCTCCGGTTTCAGCAGCGCGACCAGCTGAGCGCGGTCGTCGAGGTCGGGACACGCCGGGTAGCCGAAGGAGTAGCGGGAGCCGCGATACCCCTGGCGGAAGACCGCCCCCATGTCACTGGGATCCTCCCCTGCGAACCCGAGCTCGTCGCGGACCCGGGCGTGCCAGTACTCCGCCAGCGCCTCGGTCAGCTGGACCGAAAGGCCGTGCAGCTCGAGGTAGTCGCGGTAGGCGTTGGCAGCGAAGAGCTCGGCGGTGACCTCGCTGACGCGCGCGCCCATGGTGACGAGGTGGAACGCGACCACATCGAGCTCGCCGCTGTCCTTCGGCCGGAAGAAGTCGGCCAGGCACAGGTACCGGTCGCGGTGCTGGCGGGGGAAGGTGAACCGCGCGACCTCTCCCGAACGGGTCTGGTGGTCCAGCACGACGAGGTCGTCGCCCTCGCTGTAGCAGGGCCAGTAGCCGTACACGACGGCCGGCTCGAGGACCGCGTCGGTCTGGATCCGGTTGAGCCAGCTGCGCAGCCGCGGCCGTCCCTCGGTCTCGACCAGCTCCTCGTACGAGGGGCCGTCCCCGCGGGACGACTTCAACCCCCACTGCCCCATGAAGGTCGCGCGCTCGTCGAGATAGGAGGCGAACTCCGCGAGTGCGACGCCCTTGACGATCCGGTCGCCCCAGAACGGCGGCGTCGGCACCGGGTTGGTCACGGACACGTCGGACCGAGCGGGCAGGTCGACCGGCGCCGTCGGCTCCGCGGGAGCCACCGGGCCTTTCACCCGCCGGTCGCGGAGCAACGGCAGGGCCGCACCCGGGTCGCCGCGCTTGACCGCCATCACGGCGTCCATCAGGCGCAGGCCCTCGAAGGCGTCCCGGGCATAGCGGACCTCGCCGCCGAACAGCGACGCAAGGTCCTGCTCGACGTAGGCGCGGGTGAGTGCCGCGCCTCCGAGCATGACCGGCCACCGCTCGGCCATGCCGCGGGAGTTCAGCTCCTCGAGGTTGTCCTTCATCACCACCGTGCTCTTGACCAGCAGCCCGGACATGCCGATCGCGTCGGCGTCGTGCTCCTGGGCGGCGTCGAGGATCGCGCTGACCGGCTGCTTGATACCGAGGTTGACGACGGTGTAGCCGTTGTTGGACAAGATGATGTCGACCAGGTTCTTGCCGATGTCGTGCACGTCGCCCTTGACGGTGGCGAGCACGATCGTGCCCTTGCCGCGGTCGTCGCTCCTGTCCATGTGCGGCTCGAGGTACGCCACCGCGGCCTTCATCACCTCGGCCGACTGCAGCACGAAGGGAAGCTGCATCTCGCCGGACCCGAAGAGCTCGCCGACCACCTTCATCCCGGACAGCAGGTCGTCGTTGATCACGTCCAGCGCCGTACGGCCGCGCTCGAGCGCCTCGTCGAGGTCGGCCTCGAGGCCGAGCCGCTCGCCGTCGATGATCCGTCGCGAGAGCCGTTCAGGCAGCGGCAGCGCCGCCAGCTCGGCGGCCCGGGTCTCCTTCGTGTCCGCCGCGGACACGCCGGCGAAGATCTCGAGGAGCTTCTGCAGCGGGTCGTAGTCGTCGGTCCGCCTGTCGTACACGAGGTCGTACGCGACCTGGCGCTGCTCGTCGGGTATCCGCGCCAGCGGCAGGATCTTGGCGGTGTGGACGATGGCCGAGTCGAGGCCGGCCTTGACGCACTCGTGCAGGAACACCGAGTTGAGGACGACGCGGGCGGCCGGGTTGAGCCCGAACGAGATGTTCGACACCCCCAGCGTGGTCTGGACCTCGGGGTGGCGGCGCTTGACCTCGCGGATCGCGTCGATGGTCTCGAGGCCGTCGCGCCGGGTCTCCTCCTGGCCGGTGCCGACCGGGAACGTCAGGCAGTCGACGATGATGTCGCTGGTGTGCATGCCCCATCGGGTGGTGAGGTCCGCGATCAACCGGTCGGCGACCCGGACCTTCCACTCGGCGGTACGGGCCTGGCCCTCCTCGTCGATGGTGAGTGCGATCACCGCCGCGCCGAACTCCTTGACGACCGGCATCACGCGTGCGAAGCGCGAGCCGGGACCGTCGCCGTCCTCGTAGTTCACGGAGTTGACCACGCACCGGCCGCCGAGCGCCTCGAGGCCTGCGGCGATCACCTCAGGCTCGGTCGAGTCGAGCACGACCGGCAGGGTGGACGACGTCGCGAAGAGCTTCGCTGCCCTGCGCATGTCGGCGACGCCGTCCCTTCCCACGTAGTCGACGCACAGGTCGAGCAGGTGCGCGCCGTCACGGATCTGACCACGCGCGATCTCGACGCAGTCGTCCCAGCGGTCGTCCAGCATGGCGTCGCGGAACGCCCTGCTCCCGTTGGCGTTGGTGCGTTCGCCGATCGACAGGTACGACGTGTCCTGCCGGAACGGCACGTGCGCGTACAGCGATGCTGCGCCGGCCTCGCGGCGCGGCCTGCGCGGCGCCAGCTCCCGGCCCGCGACCCGCTCCACGACCTGGCGGATGTGCTCCGGTGTGGTACCGCAGCATCCGCCGACCAGCGTCAGGCCGAACTCGCCGCAGAAGGTGCTCGTGCGCGTCGGCCAGCTGAACGGGGGTAAGCGGGTATGACGCGCCCGCGGAGGTGAGCTGGGGCAGGCCGGCGTTGGGCATGCACGCGACCGCCGCAGCGGCGTGGCGGGCCAGGTAGCGCAGATGCTCGCTCATCTCGGCCGGGCCGGTGGCACAGTTCAGGCCGATCACGTCGATGCCGAGCGGCTCGAGAGCGGTCAGCGCCGCCCCGATCTCGGTGCCCAGCAGCATGGTCCCGGTCGTCTCGACGGTCACGTCGACGATCACCGGCACGTCCACGGCCCCGCCGGCCGCGGCGATCGCGCGCTTGGCCCCGATGACCGCGGCCTTCGCCTGCAGCAGGTCCTGGGCGGTCTCCACCAGCACCGCGTCGACGCCGCCGTCGAGCATGCCGCGGGTCTGCTCGGCGTACGCGTCGCGCAGGGTCGCGAACTCGACGTGGCCGAGAGTCGGCAGCTTCGTCCCAGGCCCGACCGAGCCCAGCACCCAGCGGGGGCGCTGTGGCGTGGACCACGCGTCGGCCGCCTCCCGCGCGATGACGGCACCAGCGCGGGCGAGCTCGTAGATCCGGTGGCTGATGTCGTACTCGCCCAGGTTGGCATGGTTGGCGCCGAAGGTGTTGGTCTCGACGCAGTCGGCGCCGACGGCGAGGTAGGAGTCGTGCACGTGGCGTACGACGTCGGGGCGGGTCACGTTGAGGATCTCGTTGCACCCCTCGAGCCCGTCGAAGTCGTCGAGGGTCAGGTCCTGCTGCTGCAGCATCGTTCCCATCGCGCCGTCGGCGACGATCACCCGCTCGGTCAGGGCCTGACGCAGGGAACCTGAAGATGCGGCCATGTCGGCAGCCTAGCGAGCCCGGCTCGCGCGCTGGTGGAGCCGTAGGCTGGTCACGTGATCGACATCGAGGCCGACAAGCAGTTCGACAACGCACTGGTCATCGCCGCGTTCGAGGGCTGGAACGACGCCGGCGAGGCTGCGAGCGAGGCCGTCTCGCATCTGCTCGTCGGCTGGAGGGCAACCCTGCTCGCCTCGATCGACCCGGAGGACTACTACGACTTCCAGGTCAACCGGCCGCACGTCGGCTTCAATTCCGAGGGCGGCCGCGAGCTGTCGTGGCGCACGACCAGCATCTGGCACTGCCAGGCCGGCCCGGCCGACCGCGACGTGCTGCTGGTGACCGGGATCGAGCCGAACCTGCGGTGGCGGGCGTTCTGCGACGAGATGCTCGACTACCTCACCGGCATCGGCGCAACGACCCTGGTGACGCTGGGGGCGCTGCTGGCCGACGTCCCGCACACCCGACCCGTTCCCGTCAACGGGATCTCGTCGGATCCGGAGCTCGCCGAGCGGTTCGGCCTGGAGCCGTCGCGCTACACCGGCCCGACCGGAATCGTCGGCGTGATCCAGGAGGCGTCGCACCGACGGGGCCTCGAGACGATGTCCTACTGGGCCGCCGTGCCGCACTACGTCGCCCAGGCGCCGGCTCCGAAGGCGACGCTGGCCCTGCTGGGGCAGCTCGAGGACCTCGTGGGCGTCCCGATCGACATGCGGGGCCTCCCCGAGGAGGCCAAGGCCTGGGAGCGCGGCGTCGACGAGCTCGCCTCCGACGACTCCGACGTCGCCGACTACGTGCGCTCGCTCGAGGAGGAGCGCGACACCGCCGACCTCCCGGAGGCCTCGGGCGACGCCATCGCGCGGGAGTTCGAGCGCTACCTCAAACGGCGCGCCGACGACAGCTGACGCCGCTCACGCCGGGATCTCGTCGGTCGGCTGCAGCACCGGCGCCTCGTTGCCGATCGTGTCCGGGTAGATGAGCCCCGTACCAGTGTTGAGCACCACCACCTCGTCGGTGGCCGAGATCCACCCCGACGCGCGCAGCTCTCCGACCGCTGCGAGCGCTGCCGCCCCCTCGGGACACACGAACAGCCCTTCCAGCGAGGCGCACCGGCGCACCTCGCGCAGCGTGTCGGCGTCGTCGACGGCCACCGCGGTGCCTTGCGTGGCGCGCACCGCCTGCAGGATCAAGAAGTCGCCGAGGGGCTTCGGCACGTTGATGCCGAAGGCGACCGTGTCGGGGTCAGGCCAGGGCGCGCACTCGTCGGCGCCGTCGTCGTACGCCTTCACCACGGGTGCGCAGCCGGTCGACTGGACCGCGACGAGCCGCGGCAGCCGGTCGCCGATCCACCCGAGCTCCTGCAGCTCGAGCAGGGCCTTGTAGATGCCGATCAGTCCGACGCCACCACCGGTGGGGTACACGATCACGTCGGGGACCCGCCAGCCGAGCTGTTCCACGATCTCCAGCCCCATGGTCTTCTTGCCCTCGATGCGGTAGGGCTCCTTGAGCGTGGACACCTCCTGGTAGCCGCCGCGACGCGACACCGCAGCCGCGATCAGCTGGCCGCACTGCCCGATGTGGCCGTCCACGAGGTACAGCTCCGCGCCGGCGGCCAGGCATTCACGGCGGGTGATGTCCGGTGCCCCGACCGGCATGGCGACCAGGCTCCGGATGCCGGCGCGGGCGGCATAGACCGACCAGGCGGCACCGGCGTTGCCGTTGGTCGGCATCGCCACACCGGTCGCGCCGAGCTCCGCTGCCCTGGACACGCCGACCGCGGCGCCGCGCGCCTTGAAGCTGCCGGTCGGCAGCAGTCCCTCGTCCTTCACCATCAGCCGGTCGAGCCCGTAGGCGGCACCGAGCCGAGGCAGGTGCAGCAGCGGAGTCATCCCCTCCCCCAGGCAGACCACATAGCGGGGGTCGCGCACCGGCAGCAGCTCGTGGTAGCGCCACAAGGTCGCCGGCCGGCCGGCGACGCCCTCCCGCGAGAGTGTTCGAGCCGCACCCTCGATGTCGTAGCGCGCCAGCAGCGGCGCCCCACACGCGCACAGGCCCTGCGTACGGTCGGCGTCGTAGCGCTCACCGCAGCGTGAGCACTCCAGAGCGCGCAGCGTGCTGTAGGTCACCGATGTCAGCGGGCCGTCACAGGCTCACGCCGAGAGAGGCCTCGACGACGTCGGCCACCAGGCGCCCGGCACCCTCGACGGGCGGACCGCCGGCGGAGGCCCAGGCGTCCACCGCTGCAAGCGCACGCGGCGCGTCGAGGTCGTCGGCCATGCTGGCACGGATCGTCTCCACCGTCGCCGCGGCGTCGGGTCCACCGGTCTCGACGGCCTCCGTCCAGCGCTTCAGGCGCTCCTCCCCCGACGCCAGCAGGTCGTCGCTCCACTCCCAGTCGGACCGGTAGTGCTGTGCCATCAGCGTAAGCCGGATGGCACGGGGGTCGACACCCTCGGCGCGCAGCCGCGACACGAGCACGAGGTTTCCCCGCGACTTCGACATCTTGTGGCCGTCGAGCCCCACCATCCCGGCATGCGTGTACGCCTTCGCGAAGGGGACCCCGTCCTCAACGACCTGCGCCTCACCCGCCGACATCTCGTGGTGCGGGAAGGCGAGGTCGGAGCCGCCGCCCTCGATGTCGATGCATGAGCCGAGGAAGTGCAGCACGATCGCGGCGCACTCGATGTGCCACCCAGGCCGACCGCGGCCGAGCTCGCTGTCCCAGCTCGGCTCCCCGGGTCGCTCCTGCTGCCAGAGCAGGCAGTCCAGCGGATCGCGCTTGCCGGGCCGATCCGGGTCTCCCCCGCGGTCGGCGAACACCGCGAGCATCTCCTCACGGTCGAGTCCCGACACCCGCCCGAAGCTCGGGTCGCTGTGCACTGCGAAGTACAGGTCGCCGTCGACCGCGTACACCGCGCCCTTGTCCCGCAGGCGCTCGACGAGGTCCACGACCAGGGGAATCGTCTCGACGGCGCCCGCGTAGACGTCCGGCGGGATCACCGCCAGCGCGCTCATGTCGTCGCGGAAGAGCTGGATCTCCCGGTCGGCCAGGGCTCGCCAGTCCTCTCCCCTCGCCGAGGCGCGCTCGAGCAGCGGGTCGTCGACGTCGGTCACGTTCTGGACGTACCGGACTCGGTGGCCGGCCTCCCGCCACGCCCGGATGACCAGGTCGAACGCCACGTAGGTGGCCGCGTGGCCCATATGCGTGGCGTCGTACGGCGTGATCCCGCAGACATAGATCCGGGCCTCGTCGCCCGGGGTGGTGACCTCGACGGTGCCGGTGCGGGCGTCGTACAGGGCCAGCTCAGGCGCCGGGCCCAGGCGGTCGCGGACGACCGATGAGAGGCGGGGCTCCGGCCAGGCGTACATGCCCGTCAGCCTATCGGGGAGGTCAGAAGGCCGGCCACGGTATCGCTGGCCAAGACCCCTCGGGTACCGGCATCCGCGACGTGGTCAGCAAGGCGTCGACGCGCCGGCGCAGCGCCCGCAGCTCCGAGCCGCTCAGCAGGGCGGAGAGCTCGTCGTCGAGCCCGAGGTCGAGGGCGTCGCCCAGCTCCTGCAGCCGCTCGACGTCGACGGTGCGCAGCGGCTCGTCGGCCCAGCCCCACAGGACCGTCCGCAGCTTGGGGTCCTCGTGGAAGCAGACGCCGTGGTCGCAGCCGTACAGCTCACCGGTCGGCGCGGCGAGGACGTGCCCGCCCTTGCGGTCGGCGTTGTTCACGACGACGTCGAACACGGCCATGGTGCGCAGCCGGTCGTCGTCTCGGTGCACGAGCAGCACGGGGTCCCCGCGGTAGTCCTCGGCCTGGAGGACCGGGATCCAGCCCGTCTCCTCGAAGCCCTCGCCGACGACGTCGACGAGCTCGTTCTCGGAGTCGACGTCGACCCACCGCTGGCACATGCCGGGCCCGAAGCGGCCGTCGCGGAGCACGGTGGGCGGCACGACGTCCCAGCCGCCCGCCTCGGACACGATCCGGGCGGCGCGCTCACGACCCGCGAGAGTCCCGTCGGGGAAGTCCCACAGCGGGCGCTCGCCCCGAACGGGCTTGTAGATGCAGCTCAGGCTGGTGCCGTCGAGGACCACCTTGCCGAAGAAGGACGCGTTGGACGCCGTGACCAGGCGCCCCTCGAGCTCGAGGGAGCCGGCAGTCAGGATCGTCTCGACGTCGGCGTCGTCGAGCGTCGTCACATCCTCAGTTGGCAATGCGCTTGAACCCGTTGGCGCGCGGACACAGGTGCCCCTCGGGGTCGAGGGGGTTGCCGCAGAACTGGCAGGGCGGGCGACCCGCGGAGACCACGCTCTGCGCCCGCCGCACGAACGAGCGCGCGTACGCCGCGTCCAGCTTGACGACGACCATCTCGTCGGCCTCCACCTCGATCGGTACGTCGGTGTCGACCGCCTCGTCGTCGTCGGACGACTCGGTGGCGGACTCCTCGGAGACCGGGAAGAGCTCGATCACGACGCTGTCGTCGTCGGCGTCCCAGCTCAGCGTGATGGTCCCCACCCGGAACTCCTCGACGATCGGCTGGTCGAGCGGGCGCCCGTCGCCGACACCGGTGGGAGCCACGGCCGGGATCGCGGCGTCGCCACCGCTTCGACGCAGCGCCTCGTCGAGGAGCAGGTCGATCCGCTCGGCGAGGATCGCGACCTGCTGCTTCTCCAGCGCCACGCTGGTGACCCGCGGGCCGTCCTTCGCCTGCAGGAAGAAGGTGCGCTGTCCCGGGGAGCCGACCGTGCCGACGACGAACCGGTCCGGCTTCTCGAAGTTGTGGACGAGGATCGACATGTCGAAAGCCTACGACGCGGGACAACACCGCACCGTCGTCACGTCAGCCGGCGCCTCCGCCGACCGCCGCGTCGCTGTCCGCCCGCTTGCGGCGACGCGGCCTCCCTCTCGGGGCCAGTGCACCCAGGTCCCCGTGCTCGTTGAACCGCACCACGAACGGCCGAAGCGGGGTGTACGAGATCACCGACACCGAGGCCGGGTCGACGACGATCCGCTGGAAGTTGTCGAGGTGCATGCCCAGAGCGTCGGCGAGGACCGCCTTGATGACGTCACCGTGGCTCACGGCCACCCAGATCGCCTGGGCACCGTGCGCCTTCGTCACCCGCTCGTCCCAGTCCCGGACCGCGTCCACGGCCCGCGCCTGCATCTCCCGCATCGACTCGCCGCCGGGGAAGGTCGCACCGCTCGGGTGGGCCTGGACGACCTTCCACATCGGCGATCTGGCGAGCGTCTTGAGCTGTTGCCCGGTCCACTCCCCGTAGCCGCACTCGGTGAGCCGCTCATCGGTGACAACCTCGACGGGGGTCTTCGCGGCCGCGCGGATCGCCTCGGCCGTCTGCCTGCAGCGCTCCAGCGGGCTGGACACGATCGCCGCGACCGGCAGCTCGGCGATGCGGTGGGCCGTGTCGTCCGCCTGCTTCTGCCCGAGCTCGTCGAGCACGACACCCGGGGTGCGACCGGCGAGAACGCCGCCGCTGTTGGCGGCCGTACGCCCATGCCTCACCAGCAGAGCCAACGCCACGGGGCCCAGACTAGACGCCAACCTCGCCGAACCGCGCGACAATGGGGGCGTGATCGTCGACTGCGCGGTGTACCGAGAAGGCGTCCGGCTGCATACCCCGGGTGACAGCACGGCGATCGGCGACGCGCTCGAGATCGCCACGCATGACGGTGACTTCGTCTGGGTGGGCCTGCACGAGCCGTCGCAGGACGAGATGGAGCTCGTCGCCATGTCGTTCGGGCTGCACCAGCTCGCCGTGGAGGACGCGGTCAGGGCCCACCAGCGGCCGAAGCTGGAGCGCTACGACGGCGGCGTCCTCTTCATGATCTTGAAGACGCTGTGGTACGTCGACGCCCACGACGCGGTCGAGACCGGCGAGATCGCGGTCTTCGTGGGCGCGAACTACGTCGTGACGGTCAGGCACGGCGCCGGTGCCGGCCTCCGGTTCGCCCGCCGCGGGCTCGAGGAGCACACGGAGGTGCTCGGCCACGGGCCGTTCGCGGTGCTGTACTCGGTATGCGACAGCGTCGTCGACAACTACGAGAAGGTCGCCGCCGCGCTCGAGGACGACGTCGACGAGGTCGAGAAGTCGGTCTTCTCGGAGTCGCGACGCAACGTGTCGCAGCGCATCTACATCCTCAAGCGGGAGATGTCGGAGTTCCGCCGGGCGGTCGTCCCCTTGCGCGAGCCCCTGACCCGGTTGGCGCAGCGGCAGGTGGCCGGGATGCCCAACGAGGCGGCTCCGTTCTTCCGTGACGTCGCCGACCACGCCATCCGGGTCCAGGAGCAGGTCGAGTCGCTGGACACGCTCCTGTCGAGTGCCCACGACGCCCAGATGGCGCGCGTCTCGGTCCAGCAGAACGACGACATGCGCAAGATCTCGGCGTGGGTGGCCATCGCGGCCGTCCCCACGGCGCTGGCCGGCATCTACGGCATGAACTTCGACTACATGCCCGAGCTGCACTGGCAGTACGGCTACCCACTCGCGCTGGCGCTGATGGCGGCCATCTGCCTGATCCTGTTCCGGCTGTTCAAGGACTCCGGCTGGCTGTGACGTCCCCGGCTCAGGTGGCGCCGAGAGCTCCGGTCGCGAGCAGGGCCAGCACCACCACTCCGAGCGCCACCCGGTAGCCGACGAACCAGGTGATCGGGTGGTGTGCGACGAACTGCAGCAGCCAGGCGACCGCGGCGTACGCCACCACGAAGCTGACCACGGTGGCCACGAGGGTCGTGGCGAGGGAGATGTCGCCGCCGAGCGCACTGGGCAGCTCGAACAGACCGGCCGCGAGCAGAGCGGGGATCGACAAGAAAAAGGACATGCGGGTGGCGGTGACCCGGTCGAGGCCGGTGAACAACCCGGCCGAGATGGTCGCACCCGACCGCGACACACCCGGTATCAGCGAGATGCACTGGACCACGCCGATGATCAGGGCGTCCCTCATCGTCAGGTCGTGCTCGTGACGGTCCTGTCGACCCATCCGCTCAGCCGCCACCATCACGACGCTCCAAGCGATCAGGGCACCGCCGACCCACCACAGGTTCCGCAGCGGCCCGGTGACGAGGTGCCGGCCCAGGAGCCCCACGACGGCGACCGGGATGGAGCCGACGATGACGTACCAGCCCATCCGGTAGTCGAACGTGCCGCGGGCGTCCGCTCGCGCGACGCCGCGGAACCAGGCACCGGCGATCCTCCAGATGTCGCGCCAGAAGTACACGATCACCGCTGCGATCGCACCCATCTGGATCACGGCGGTGAACCCTGTCACCGTCTTGTCGCTGATCGACAGGCCGAGGAGCTTCTCGGCGATGGTCAGATGGCCGGTACTGGACACGGGAAGGAACTCGGTCAGTCCCTCGACGACGCCCAGCACGACTGCCTGTAAGAAGTCCACGGGGTCAGTCTGCTAGACCGGCGGCCTCCAGCGCGGCGGAAACCTGTTTCAGCGTGCGTGTTCTTGTCTCCGCGTCGACGCCGAACGGCGAGACGTTCAGCGTGGTTACGCCCGCGTCGGCGAACTCCTGCAGCCGATCAGCGACCCGTGCCGGCGGGCCGATCAGCGACGTCTGGTCGATGAAGTCGTAGGGGACGGCGGCGGCCGCCTCGCGGTGCCGGCGGTCGAGGAAGAGGTCCTGGACCCGCTTGGCGTCGGCCTCGAACCCCATCCGGCAGGCGAGGGCGTTGTAGAAGTTCTGGTCGCGGCTGCCCATCCCGCCGATGTACAGGGCGGCGTACCCCCGGATCGCGTCGGCGCACGCCTCGACGTCGTCACCGATGCAGACCGGCACGCTGGCGGCGACGTCGAAGGGCTGCTCGGGGGTGGCTCCTCGCTGCCTGCCGGAGGCGATACTCGCTCGCGACTCGGCGGCGTACCGCGGCGAGAAGAACACGGCGAGCCAGCCGTCGGCGATCTCCCCGGCGAGCTCGAGGTTGCGCGGTCCGACGGCCGCCAGGTACAGGGGGATGTGCGACCGAGCTGGGTGCACCGTGAGCCTGATCGGCTTCCCCGGACCGCCCGGGAGGGGCAGTGTGAAGAAGTCGCCGTCGTACTGGACGGGGCGCCGCTGCAGGGCGAGGGCGACGATGTCGACGTACTCCCGGGTCCGCGCCAGGGGGCGGTCGAAGGGCACACCGTGCCAGCCCTCCGAGACCTGCGGCCCCGAGACGCCGAGCCCGAGCCGGAACCGCCCACCGCTCAACAGGTCGAGCGTAGCTGCCGTCATCGCGGTCATGGCCGGGGTGCGGGCGGGCATCTGCATCACGCCCGCCCCGATGTCGATGCGCTCGGTGAGCGCTGCCACGTACGCGAGGACCGTGGGCGCGTCGGATCCGTACGCCTCGGCCACCCAGGCGACCGCGTATCCCAGCCGGTCGGCCTCCCGCGCGAGCCCGACCTGCTCGCCGATGTCGTCACCGACGACGTACCCCAGGTTCACGCCGAGCTTCACGCGTCGACCCTACTGATGGTCCCTGACCGGTCGCAGGGGGTCGACTAGGGTGCGGTCCATGAAGCAGCGCTACGTCGGCCGGACCGGGCTCAAGGTGAGCCGTCTCGGGCTCGGGACGCTGACGTGGGGCACCGACGTGGACGAGGACGAGGCCTCCGCCCAGCTGATGACGTTCGCCGAGGCGGGCGGGACGCTCCTGGACACCGGCTCGGGCTACGGTCGGGGCGCCAGCGAGGAGATGGTCGGTGCGCTGCTCCGCGACGTGGTCGGGCGCGACGACCTTGTGATCGCCACCAAGGCCGGGATCACCACGTCGCGCGGGCAGTGGCGGGAGGACACCTCTCGAGGCGCCATGCTGCGCACCCTCGACTCGTCGCTGCGCCGACTCGGGGTCGACTACGTCGACCTCTGGCAGGTGAATGCGGCGTCCGACGACGTTCCGGTCGAGGAGACGCTCTCGGCCTTCGACGCGGCGCTGGCGTCGGGCCGTGCGCGCTACGTCGGCGTCTGCAACTACTCCGGCTGGCGCACGGCGCAGGCGGCCACCTACCAGCTCGGCGCTCCCGGCCGGGCGCGGCTGGCGTCGACCCAGGTGGAGTACTCGCTGCTGCAGCGCGGCGTCGAGCGTGAGGTGGTACCCGCGGCGCTCGATCTCGGGCTCGGCGTGCTTCCCTGGTCGCCGCTGGGGCGAGGCGTACTCACGGGGAAGTACCGTACGGGCGTACCCGGAGACTCACGCGGTGCCTCGGCGACGTTCGCCGACTACGTCGCCGAGTTCCTCAACCCCCGGGCCGCGCGGGTCGTCGAGGCCGTCGCGCGGGCGGCCGAGGGTCTGGACCTGTCACCACTGCAGGTGGCCCTGGCCTGGGTACGCGACCAGCCCGGCGTCACCGCGCCGATCGTGGGAGCACGCACCGCCCAGCAGCTGAAGGCGTCGCTGGCGTCGGAGGAGGTCGTGCTCCCGGCGGAGATCGTCGAGGCGCTCGACGACGTGTCGGCCCCTCCCCTGGGCTATCCGGAGGCGTGAGCGCCGTCTGACGACGTGGCGACGACGCCCTCGAGGACCATGGCCGCGATCACGAGGGCCAGGTGGGAGAACGCCTGTGGGAAGTTCCCGACCATCACGCCGGCGGCCGGGTCGTACTCCTCGGAGAGCAGGCCGACGTCGTTGGCGAGCCCGACGAGGCGGGTCATCAGCGTGTGCGCCTTCGCAGTGTCGCCGGCGAGGGCGTGGGCGGTGACGAGCCAGAAGGAGCAGGCGAGGAAGGGGTGCTCGTCACCGGCGAGGCCGTCGACGCCGGTATGGGTCCGGTAGCGGAGCAGCAGGCCATCGCGCAGGAGGTCCTCCTCCACGGCCGCGATCGTCCCCTTCACCCGCGGGTCGTCCCCGGAAAGGAACCCGACAGCCGGGATCAGCAGCAGGGAGGCGTCGACCTCCGTCGTCTCGTAGTGCTGCACGAAGGTGTTGCGCACCGGGTCGTAGCCAAGGTCGAGGATCTCCGCGCGCACCTGATCGCGGACCTCCCGCCACTTCTCGACCGGCCCTTCGAGGCCGTGGCGTTCGACCCCCGCGATCGCGCGGTCCAAGGCCACCCAGACCATGACCTGGGAGTGGGTGAAACGGCGCTGCGGTCCGCGGATCTCCCACAGCCCGTTGTCCGGCTCCTGCCAGTGGACCGCGAGCTGGTTGACCAGCGCACGCTGCAGCGCCCACGAGTGGCCGCTCTCCTCGCAGCCCTCCGCCCGGGCGTGCTCCAGGGCGGCCAGTACCTCGCCGAGGACGTCGGTCTGACGCTGGTTCACCGCGCCGTTGCCGACCCGGACCGGTCGCGAGTCGGCGTAGCCGCCGAGGTGATCGAGGACACGCTCGGGAAGGTCACGGCCCCCGTCGACCGCGTACATGATCTGGATGTCCTTGGGGTCCCCGGCGATCGCGCGCAGCAGCCAGGCCCGCCACAGCAGCGCCTCCTGCTCGTACCCGGCCGACAGCAGCGCCTCCAGGGTGAGGGAGGCGTCACGCAGCCAGCAGTAGCGGTAGTCCCAGTTCCGGGCGCCGCCGAACGACTCCGGCAGAGAGGTCGTCGGGGCGGCGACGATGCCTCCGGTCTCGCCGTCCGTCAGCAGCCGCAGGACGAGCAGCGAGCGGACGACGGCGGTGCGGTACGGACCCTGGTACCTGCAGCGGGCGGCCCAGCGCTCGGTGCGCCTCTCCGTGGTCCGGATCCGCTCGGCGACGTCGTGGAGCGGTGGGATGGGGCGGTGGGACTTGAACCACGTGCTGGAGAAGGTCAGCACGTCGCCGGCCTTCACGGTGAACTCGTCGACGTGGCGGCCACCGACGGCCTTCGGGAGCCGCGGTCCGCGCAGCACGAGCATGTCGGGGCCGGCAGTAGCGGAGATGAGCTTGCTGCCATCGCTGTCGGTGCGCCGCATCACCCACGGCAGCACCTTCCCGTAACCGAACCGGACGATCCACTCGTGCCGCATCTCGACGCTGCCGGAGATCCCTTCGACGGTGCGGATGAGATCCGCCCGGTGGTCGCCGATCGGCATCACGTCGACGACCTTGACCACGCCATCCGCGGTCTCGTGGGTGGTCTCGAGGACGAAGGTGTCGCCGACGTACCGGCGGGTCGTCGTCGCGGCGCCCCGCGGCCCGATGAGCCACCGACCGTTGTCCGGGATGCCGAGCAGGGCGGCGAAGCACGCGGGCGAGTCGAACCGCGGCAGGCAGAGCCAGTCCACCGAGCCGTCGAGCCCGACGAGCGCGGCGGTCTGGGTGTCACCGAGCACGGCGTAGTCACCGATCGGGAGGGCCATGCGCCGAGCGTATGCCGCGGCGTCTCGCGGGACGGCACCCCGGTGGGCTTCGCTGGTCGACGGCCTGGGAACGTGTCAGGATTGGCACCGGTATGGAATACGAGTTTCAGCGCCTGTCGTTGCCCCGGACGTTGTCGCGCTCGGCGGTGCGCCGGATGCTCACCGACCGGGCCGAGTACGGAGGCTGGGAGCTGGCCAGGCTCCGCCTGTACCCCGACGGCAGCCGCAAGGTCGAGCTGCGCCGCCGCATCATCCGGGTCCGCCCGACCGTGACGCGCGAGTTCCGCCCCCTGGTCTGATCCTCCCGGCTCATTGCGACCCATGCGTTCCCCCCGAGGAGTCAGGTAATTCCCGCCGAGGAGTCATGTAGTTACTGCCGAGGCGTCACTCAGTTGCCTCTGAGGGGTCAGGTAATGCCGAGGGGCCAAGTAGTTCCCCCCGAGGAGTCATATAGTTACCGCCGAGGGGTCATGTAGTTACCGCCGAGGAGCCACTCAGTTCCTTCGCGGTCAGGTAAGGGTCGGCTCTTTGATGACGAGGTGGACGACCCGGGGAAGTGCCAAGAGAGCGTCTCGCAGCCAACGCGTTAGTTGACCTTCCAGTGGAGTATTTCGAAGGGCCTTTCTACCGGACAACGCTGACCCCGGGCGGGAACGACGTGACCTCTCGACGGGACATACGTGGCCTCTCGGCGGGCACTATTTGGCATCTCGGGGGGAACTATGTGGTCTCTCGGCGGGAAACAACTAGGTGACTCCAAGGCGGGGGGTGGCCGGAGGGCCGAGTCGTCGGCTGAGGCGCCTCAGGCCCGGTCGAGGAAGGAGTCGAGTACCCGCGCGCTGAACTCCAGAGCGTCGACGGGGACCCTCTCGTCGACCCCGTGGAACAGCGCGGTGAAATCGAGGTCCGGCGGCAGCCGCAGTGGCGAGAAGCCGAAGCATCTGATGCCCAGCCGGTCCCACGCCTTGGCGTCGGTGCCGCCCGACATCAGGAACGGCAGCACGGCGGCGTCCGGGTCCGCCTCGAGCAGGGAGGCCCGCATCGCCTCGACGATCGGACCGTCGAACGGCGTCTCGAGCGCGGTGTCGTGGACGAGGAGCTCGTAGGTCACGCTGTCGGGAAGCAGGCTCCGAAGGGTCGTGAAGAACTCCTCCTCGTACCCCGGAAGGAACCTCCCGTCGATGCTCGCTGTCGCCTCGCCGGGTACGACGTTGTGCTTGTAGCCGGACTCGAGCATGGTCGGGTTGGCGGTGTTGCGGACCACGGCGGCGAGCATCCGTGCGGCCAGCCCGAAGTGCTCGATCAGCGCGTCGACGTCGTCGGTGGCGTTGTCCGCGCCGGTCAGGGCGGCGACCTCCTCGAGGAGGGTTCCCATCGTCGGGGTGATCCGGATCGGCCATTGATGCCGCCCGATGGCAGCGACCGCCTCGGCGATGGCAGTCACCGCGTTGTCGGTGTTGCGCATGGATCCGTGGCCCGCGGTCCCCTGGGCACGCAGCCGGAGCCAGGCGAGCCCCTTCTCGGCCGTCTCGATGAGGTACAGCCTCTTGCCGGCGACCGTCGTCGAGAAACCCCCGACCTCCCCGATGCCCTCGGTGCACCCCTCCAGCAGCTCCGGGCGCCGGTCGACGAGGGCATGGGCGCCCTGAATGCTGCCGGCCTCCTCGTCGGCGGTGAACGCAAGCGTGATGGGCCGTCGCGGCAACGCACCGGCGCGGCTGCGAGCCCGTACCACCGAGAGGATCGCCGCGTCGAAGTCCTTCATGTCGACGGCTCCGCGGCCCCAGACGTAGCCATCCTGGACCTCGCCGGAGAAGGGGTCGACCTTCCAGTCCGCCTTCGCAGCCGGGACGACGTCGAGGTGGCCGTGGACGAGCAGGCGGTCGCCCGCGGACGGGTCGCCCCAGTGGGCGACGACGGACGTACGCCGGTTCGAGGCCTCGAACAGCTCCGGCTCGATGCCGACCTCGTCCAGCAGGCGGGCGACGTGCTCGGCGGCCGCCCGCTCCCCCGCGCCCGAGCCGTCGCCGTAGTTCGAGGTGTCGATCCGGATCAGGTCCCGGCAGATCTCCGTGACCTCCGCGGCCGGTTCGTAGTCCTTCGTCATGCCGCCATCCTGCCGTACTCGACTACGCCGGGTAGGACGGACTTTGCTAAGGTGACGGACGCCCACCGAGGCATCGGTGACCCACGTCCGGGTGGCGGAATAGGTAGACGCGCTAGCTTGAGGTGCTAGTGCCCCAAAAGGGCATGGGGGTTCAAGTCCCCCCTCGGACACAGCTTCTGACCAGGCCAGATGCCGTATGTCGCCGCACCGGGTGCCCCCGTGTCCGTCATGATCAGCCGGTCGACGGTGATCGGCGACTAAGGCGTGATCTGCTGCAGTCTCACCAGTGCGGTGGTGTGGGGCTGCAGGGTGCCGGCGAACGAGACGTCGCTACCGTTCCCCGAGGGCGACACTACGACGGGCGCGCCGGCGATGCGGTCCTCGCCCCGCAGGTCCGATGCCGGCAGACCTCCGACTACGCTGCCCTCCACCGTCATCGTGTAGGCCTGGGGTGTGTCGGTCGGGTTGTGCACTGGCAGCCACACACCCCCGTCGTCGGACAGGGATCCGAACCGCTCAACCCACACTTCGGGGTTCGATGACCGGGCTCGGGTCACGACCTCCCACCCGGCGGCGTCGATCTCACGGAGGAGTGGCGTGTACTTCGCGAACACGGAGCGCTCGTCCTCAGACCAGCTGGTGGTGCCGCCGCATCCCATGTAGATGCCGTAGAGAATCGTCTGCTGGAAGCGTTCAGCGAGGTCGGCGGTGGTGTGGGAGTCGCAGTCGGCATCAATGGTCGATATGGGCCGTTGATCCGCCAGAGTTCGCTTGAAGAGGGCGTATCCGTCCACTGTGGAATAGGGGTCGTTCGCGCCGCTGACCTTTTCGGGGAGACCACGTTCCAGACCGAAGTAGTCGATGGCGGCGGCGCCGAACCAGGCAGCGGAGCGGGCGTCGCTGGCATTGAAGTTCGCGCTGAGGAACATGCCGTGGCTGTGCGCGTAGTCGGATACGTACTGCACCTGCGACGCGACACCGAATGCGAGCCGGTCTACGACGCGCCCGGAGTCGTAAGAGAAGGTGAGACCGTAGCTCGCGTTGGCCCAGTGAGGCTGGTAGTAGTCATCCGCCGCCCCCCATCGCCGCATGCCTGATACCGAGTCGAGGTGAAGAGCGTCGAGGGTTGCGCCCACTCGGTCTGCGTCGGCGAGGGCTGGCTCCATCTGGTAGGTCTGCGACACAGTACGCCAGTCAAGCGGACCGTTGAGCGGGTACAGGTTCTCGTAGTGCTGCATGAAGCCCTGGTAGCGCGCGTAGAGCAAGCGGTTGTTGTTGTCGCGGGCACCCGAATTCAGGGTGGCAATCGACCTGTCCCTGCGTCGCCGGTCTTCATAGGTTGCCGGTGTCATCGCGGCGTCGGCTTTGATGCGTTCGATTTCCTTGGCATAGGTGGGGGTGTTCGGGTCGTCGACATTGGGGTGCTTGTATCCCCAGTGGTGGTTGTAAGCGGTGGTATAGATTCCGCGGGCGTTGTCCCACGGCAGGAAGTCGGTCCCCCAGTCCGCGTCTCCGCCGTCGTTGCCGGTGCCGAGCGCGATCATGTTGAGGCCCAAACCGAAGTCGTCATAGGTGGTGTCGAGCCGTGATCGGTCGACCTGTCCGAACCAACCGCCCTCCCGGGCCACCTCGGTATGGCGCTCGAAGTCGTTTGGGAACAGCTGGTAGTACTTCTCGATGGCCGCCCGGTAGCCCCATGCCGGATCCGACCTGTACAGCACCAACGAGAACGGGACCTTGGCGCCGCCGAAGATGGACGTTGCCGGCGAGACACCGAGGTCGAAGGTGAAGGTCAGGCGTCCGTTGGCATATCGCGCCCTGGCCAGCTTCGGCTCGTCGAGAGGGATTCCGACCGTCAGTGCGCTGTGGGCGTCCGAGACGGTGTTGAAGGGATATCGGGACGTCTGCTGGACGTTCCATTGCGTCAGGTTCTCATAGCGCCCGGTCGACGTGATGTTCCGCTCGTGCCGGGGATCGTCCCACCAGTCCCACCCGGCGGCGTTGAGCGGCAGCGTCACCCGCAGCTGGAACGGAGTAGTGGTATTGGTGGGCGAGCTGACGATTCCGTCGATGCGCAGATCGTCCGCATGAGACGCGATGGTGGCGTCGATGTTCATATCGTCCGCGGCGCCGTCGAACGTTGCGCGAGCGCCTGTGCCGGTCACGGTGCCCGAACCGGTTCCCCATGCGGCCCGATAGAGCTTGTTCACCTGCAAGTCGTCGAACCAGACGGTACCCGAGCCGTGAACGATCTGTGCAAACACTCGGACGCTGGTCACGTTGGGCTGGGTCTTGAAGCCGACGAACTTTCGGTACCAGCCGACGGTGTCGGTATAGCCGTAGGCCTGGTCCGTTTGCACCGCGGTCGACCCGTCGAACTGCTTGATCTTGAGACGCACGGGTGACGGGCCGGTTTCGGGTTCCGCAGTCGCGGCGGCGGGCTTTACGCCTCGAGAGCGGATCCAGCTGCCCGCTGTGTAGTAGGTGTCCGGCCGGACCGCGATCGTCGTCTGCAGGGTCGCGGAAGTGCCAATCGAGGGCGAATGAAAGCGGATGGATCGGGTGCCGGTGTGCGCGTGGTCCGACACCCAGCGTGGTCGCACTGTGCCTGACATCAGACGCCAGTGGTCGGGGATGTTGTTGCGGTTGGCGTCAGTCTCGAAGCCGGAGTTCGGCAACAGGTTGGGTGTGCCCCCCACTTTTCGGAGGGAGAACAACGGAGCTGTGCCTCCGGCGACCTCCCGACCGCCGACCTTCAGTGACGAGACCGAGCCGGTCGACGACAGAGTCAGCGCCAAGCCGTCGCCCGACGATACGGTCACCCGACCCGCGGCCTGAGCCGCTGGTGGTAACACCACGAGCACTGCACACAGCGCCGCAAACGCCACGCCAGCGGGCGCGCCGCGTCGACGCGTGCCCCGAGATCTGCTGCTCCGTTGCATGGCCCTCGACATCTGTCGATGCGAACTGCTCCAGACGGCGAAGCCATGAGTTCGCGCGCCGCTACGTATACGCACTGTAGTGCTTCGCTCACAGGATGACTGCCAACCAGGAAGACCCGATCAGTCGCAGACAGTGGCCGAGACAGCGTTTGGGCAGTTAGTGCGCTGGAGCTGGCGGCTTGATATCTCAGCGCCGCGCCCAGCTGATTGCTCGTAGGCTTGATCAGTGGCGGATTCAGCGCGCTGGTGGGACATTCGCCCGGCGCAGAGCAGGCAAGCGAAGACCTACACCTGCCCCATCTGCCGCGGGCGGTTGCTCGCGATGAATCCCAATACGCTTCTTTCTCCAGAGGGAGACCGGGAGCGTCGGCGTCACGCCCATACCGAGTGCGTGGCCAGACAGCGCAAGGCCGGACGGTTGTTGACCAAGGCGGAGTGGGAACGGACGAGCCGACCAGCACGACCAGCCGGCCGCCCGTGGTGGCGCCGACTCTTCGACAGAAGGGCGCCGAAGTAGCGCAGCGCCAGGTAACCGATCACGCAGGACCCCCGCGCGAATGCCTGATAGCGGCCCGCACAGCATGCCGGACTAGCCGACGCTCCCGTCGATCGCCTCACGCAAGAGGTCGGCGTGGCCGGCGTGGCGTGCCGTCTCCTCGATCAGATGGAGAAGGACCCAGCGCAACGTGAAGAGCTCCCCGTGCACCGGCTTGCGCGAAGACTGTCCGAGGCTCGTCGCTTCGCGGACCACGGCCCTGCTGCGGCTACAGGCCTCGCGGTAGCGCTCACGCAGCTGCTCCGGTTGCAGATCGGCAGGAGGACGAAACTGCCAATTCGGGTCGGCGACCCAGTCGGCGTCGACAAAAGGGCCGCGATCAGGCCGCCCGGAGAAGTGGATCTCCATCCAGTCCTCCTCGGCGAGCGACAAGTGGTAGAGCAGACCGCCGAGGGTGAGCGTGGAGGGTGGATGCGACCGCGCCATCTGCTCGTGGTCGAGCCCCTCCGTCTTAGCGAGTAGCGCCTCGCGCTGAACGTCGAGGAAATGCTCGAGCAGATCCCGCTCGGAACCGTCGCGATCAGGCTCGGTAGGCACTGGCTCAGTCTAGGGATGTGCGCAGTCAGGCTCGCAGGTCGGCGGATGTTGGGTCACGCCGACCACGGATCAACCGGCGGGACACCGGTGGGCGTGGAGTACGCGACGTTGCGTGTCGCCACCGTGAGGCCGTGAACAATTGCGGTGGCAGCTATCAGGGTGTCACTCTCCGGCCCAGGATCGGGGACGTGCAGCGCCGATGCACGCCGGGCCACCACCACGTCCATTGGCAGGATCTTCTCCCGAAAGGCCGCGAGCACACGCTCGTCGAGCCACTTCCGGAGCACGTCAACTCTGGTCGGAGTGGCGTCGCTCCACGCGGCGCACCCCGATCTCGAGCTCCGCACCGTGACAACGCTGATTGCGAGCGTGGCGACAGGCTGCGCCCGGATCCAGTCGCGCACCGCATCATTCGCGTGCGGTCGGCGCAGCTCACCAACGACGTTCGTGTCGAGCAGGTACCTCATAGATCGGGTACCTGCACGCCGACCTCGAGGGGTTCGTGATCCAGGTCGACCTCGACGTCGAGGACGAGCCAGTCCGCCAGATCTATCGCAGCTCCCGTGAGGCGCTCGTACTCTGCGTATGACATCAAGACGTGAGAGGGCCGCCCGTGATCGGTGATTACAACCGTTTCGACGTCAGCAGCCCGCTTGGCGGCACTGACGTCACGGTTGAACTCGCGTGCGCTCAGCTCCGTCACCGCGATCACCTCCTGTAAGTAGTACCTACACTGCTGGTGGGATCCGTGAGGCTGTGGGGCCGGCGACGGCCTCGACCGGGCCTTGCTGCCCGGGTCAGCTCTTCTTCAACGCCTCGGCGAACATCACGAGGATGCCGGACGGCCCGCGGACATAGGTGAGCTTGTACACGTCCCGATAGGTCGCCACGGCGCGCAGCGGGCGGCAGCCGTGCCTCGCAGCGATCTCCAGGGTCTCGTCGATGTCGTCGACCGAGAATGCCACGCGATGCATCCCGATGTCGTTGGGCCGGGTGGGTTCCGTCTCGATCGCGTCCGGGTGGATGTACTCGAAGAGCTCGAGGTGACCGCTGCCGTCCGGCGTCTGGAGCATGGCGACCTTGGCGTGGTTGCCGTCGAGTCCGACCGCGGTGTCGGTCCACTCTCCACTCACCGTGTCCCGGCCGACGACGGTGAGCCCGAGGTCGGTGAAAAAGGCGATCGTCGCTTCGAGGTCGCGGACGGCGATCCCGACGTTCTCCAAGGTGATGGGCATGGATGGCACGCTACCGGCGTGAGGCTCAGCCCTGGTCCTGGGCCGCGAGGAGCCTCTGCGCGAGCGGTTCGAGAGCAGCGGTCAGCTCGTCGAGCTCCGCTGTGTCGAGGGCCTCGTACGGTACGGCGGCGAGCTCGTCGGTCAGCGTCTCGACGCGGTCCTTGACCTCCCGCCCGGCCGCGGTGAACGTGCTCTCGTCCTCGACGAGCCCCCGATCCTTCATCGTGTCGATCAGGTCGGTCAGCAGCGAGGACCGGAGATGGTGGATCCGGCCGAACGTCGGAGCCGGGATCCCCAGGTCGAGGGCGAGCAGGACGTGGGCTTCGAGGCCGCCGATGCCCTCAGCCATGAGGGCGGCGACGTGCCCGTCGCCTCGGTGCTCGCGCAGCAGTGAGGCGGCGTGGAAGAGGCGGGCCACCGGCTCGTCTGGGAGGGGAAGCGCCCGGAGCGCGGCGTACATGGGTCGGCCTTCGAGGGGGGCGCTGGTCGCTGCCTTGGTGAGCAGCTCGACGGCCCGCGTGAAGTCCGGCGTGTCGACGAGGTCGCCGAGGACCCGGTGCAGCGCGTTGACGCAGCCCTCCTGGCGGGCGGCGATCGCGGCCTCCGGTGTGGTCGTGCTCCAGACCTTTGGGATGTGGCGGGCCACCTCACCGGGGCCGAAGTTGTAGAAGAGCGCGTGGACGACGCCGGCCGGCACGGAGGCGCCGAGTGGGGCAGCCCGGCCGGCGAAGTAGGTGTCCCAGTAGTTGGTGAACCCCAGGGCGAACATCGACTCGTTGGGTTCGTCCGCCGCGTAGGGGATGACCCCGATCGGCTCGACGAGGTCGAACATCCGGCGAGCCAGCCGGCTCGCGGAGCTCAACGCGCGTGGCCCGTTTTCGTCGACCCGCTCGTGCCCCCGGGGGTCGGGGGAGGCATTGTCGGTATGAGGGTGCGGTTGCGGGCCCGCCACCTTTGGCGGCGACTGCTCTGGGAAGTCAGCAGCTGTCATGCCGTCGGAATGAGCCGGGGGCCACTGGACGAGCTCGATCCGATAGCCGTCGGGGTCGGTCAGCCAGGTCGTCCAGAAGTCCCCGGAGCCGTTCGGCGAGATCGGCTGCTCCGCTTCGATGCCGAGCGCTGCAATGCGAGCGACCGTATCGTGCAGGGCCTCCACCTGGATGACGAGGTGGTTGAGGCCCACCGGAGTGATGGTCCCCCCAGCGGGATCGTGGACGAGCTCGAGGCTGACGAACGGGTCCCCCGGCAGCTTCAGCATGGTCAGGCTGCCGAAGGCTGTCTCGGGCACCGTGCCGACGATGTCGTACCCGAGGTTCTGGTAGAACTCGAGCGAGCGACCGAGGTCCTCCACGCGGAGCCCGACGTGCAGCGTCCTCATCAGTCCCGCTCCTGCGACGACTGCGCCGATTGATCCGCCACAGGGAACACCAAGTGGGTGACGCGATCACCCTGGACGCATGTGGTCGGGTCACCCAGAGGCGCATCGTCGGTCTTCATCGCCCCGAAGAAGGGGCGTCCTTGGCCCATGACCACGGGCACCAGGTCGACAGCGACTTCGTCGAGCAGACCGAGCTCGAGGCACTGCCGCGCAATGGTGCCGGCCGTCACGCCTACGGTGCCTTCGCCGGCGATTTCCTGGGCCTTCGCAACCCCGGCCTCCACGCCGTCGGTCACGAAGGAGAACGGAGCGTTCGGGTGAGCCTCGATCCAGTCTGTCGGAACCCGGTGGGTCACCACCACCACAGGCACCCCGATCGTATGCATCCCACCCCATCCGTCGGTGAAGTCGAACAGGGTGCGCCCACACACCAGCGCACCCAGCCCGTCCACCCACGTCCGCCAGTGCTCGGCGCTGGCCCGGCTCATGTGGAAGGTGATGCGGTCGTCGACGGTACGGACCTCGACCTCGCCGTTCTGCAACCAGTCGAAGAGCCGACCGATCGTGTTGTCCTTCTTGGCGATGTAACCATCCACAGACATCGACGCGTTGGCGATGACCTTTCCCATGGTGTGCTCCTTCGGTCCAAGATCAGGGTCCTGGTATCGACCGGTGAGGTGCGGCGAAGTCATCGCATCCTGACGATCGTCATGGTCGGTGAGCCTAGATCCGGCGAGATGGCGATTCCGCTCGGGTGCTGGAGGTTGCAGGCAACCGGGTGGAGGCGAACAGTGCCGCAAGCAGCAGCGCGCACGTCGCACTGAATCCGATCAGGAGCCCGTCTTGCAGACCCACGCTTCGGGAGGCCGCCGCGTTGACCGCTATACCGACGAGAGCCGGGCCGAACCCGGACCCGAGGACATCTCCGAGTTGGTACTGAGCCAGCGTCGTGACCTCGTCGCCGGTAGCGGCCACGTCAGTGGCCAGGACCCCGATCGCCGGGTAGGTCATGCCCATGCCGAGCCCGGACACGCCCCACGCCACGTAGACGACGATCGCTGCGCCACTCGCCACACCTGCAACGACACCGCCGACGCCGACGAGCATCAGCGCCTCACCGAAGCTCGCGATCCTTGCCATCGGCCAGCGGTTCGCCAACCGGGACTGTGCCCACGTTCCGACAGTCCAGGCCAGGACGCCGCAGGTCACCACAATGCTGGCAACGGGAAGTGTCAGCCCGACGACGCGCGTGAGGTAGGCGGGCAGGAACCCCTCCACCGAGAAGAATGCGGCGTTCGCCAAGAACCCGGACGCGATGACAGCCGGAAGTCCCCGGCGAGCCGTGAACGTGCCCCTCGGGAGGATGCGGGTCAACGCCGCAACCGATGCGACCGCCATCGGGAGGACCAGCAGCACAGCCCATCGTCCAGGGGCGGTGAGCGCAGCCAGCACGGCGAGCGTGCTCACGGCGAAGACCACCAGCACGGACGTCCTGGCTGGGTTGACGTCGCTCGACGGTTCATTGCGTCGGTCCTGTTCGAGCGACGGGTGCAGCATCCACACCGCGGGTACGACGAGCGGAAGGATGAGCGCGAACGCCCAGCGCCATCCGAGCGTGGTTGCGACCAACCCCCCGTACGCAGGACCGACCAGACCAGGGATCGCCCATGCCACCGCCAGCGCTGCGTACATCCGCGGCCGCAGACGGAGCGGGTACCGCCGTGTGAAGACCGCCAGCAGCAGCGCGTACTGCGCGCCGGAACCGGCACCCTGGACGACGAGTCCGGACACGAAGGTCCATGGTTCGGGAGCCGAGATCACCAAGAGACTGCCCACAACGAACGCACCGACGCTCGCGTAGAACGCACCCCGCAGCCCCCACCACTGCACCAGACGCGGCGTGAACGGCAGGACGACAACGGTGGCCACCTGCGGTGCGCTCAGCGCCGCGCCGTACAGCCGCACCCCGCCGAGATCGGAGACCACCGCAGGCAGCACCGCGACCGTGACCAGTACCTGAACCGCAACCAGGCTCTCCATCAGGAGCAGGCCGGCCGTGGTCCGCGCCAGGCCACTCACGACCAACTCCCGCCAAGCGGGGATCGCAGACTCACCCTCCGCCGCGGCCACGCCTGACCGTACCTACTCCGGGCGGAGGTGGCCTCGTCAAAGCGACACGACGCACCCGACAGCGGCGTGAAGGCAGCCGCCGCGGGGAACAGGACTGGCATGGCCCTACGTACGAACAAGACCTGGTTCGGCGTCGTCCTGGACGGACCGGACGCCCGCGAGCTCGCGCACTTCTACCAGCGGTTGCTGGGCTGGACGATCTTCAACGAGTCGGACGGCTGGGTGGACCTCGCGCCGTCAGAGGATGCGGGCTACAACCTCGCCTTCGCCACCGAGAAGAACTACGCCCGGCCGGTCTGGCCCACCGTGGAGGGCCAGCCACAGATGTCGATGCACCTCGACATCGAGGTCGACGACCTCGCGCAGGCGGTGGCGCACGCCGTCGCGGTTGGCGCCGAGCAGGCGGAGTACCAGCCGCAGCAGAACGTCCGGGTAATGCTCGACCCGGCCGGACACCCGTTCTGCCTGTACAACAACGACTGACCGGGCACGCCGCCGAACCGCAGACGACAATCCGGCCCGACCGATCGGGCAGATCCGGGCGCCCGGTGGCAGCGGAACGACGCGTGTGGCTGCGGGACGGCGGGCTCGAGAGCGGGTGCCCTACGCTCGCTGCATGCATGGATCGGGAGTGGACCCGGCTCGGGTGGCAGTGCTCAAGGAGCGCGAGGACGCCGCGTTCGTGCGGGAGCGTCCGCGCAGCCAGGAGCTGTGGGCCGCCGGCCGGGCAGTGATGCCGAACGGCGTACCGATGAGCTGGCTGCGTACGTCGTACGACCATCCTCCGCTGTTCATCGAGTCGGCCGCGGGGTCCCGCCTGCGCGACGTCGACGGCCTTGAGTACTCCGACTTCAACATCGCCGACATGTCCATGTTCACCGGCTACGGCCCGCCTGCTGTTGTCGACGCGGTGGGCCGGCAGGTCGCGCTGGGATCGCAGTACCTGCTGCCGACCGAGGACGCCATCTGGGTAGCGGGCGAGCTGGCGCGGCGGTATGGCCTCCCGCTCTGGCAGTTCACGCTGGCGGCGACAAGCGCCAACACCGAGGTCATCCGGATCGCCCGGTCGTCGAGCGGCCGCGAGAAGGTGCTGTTCTTCGACGGCAAGTACCACGGCCACTTCGACGACGTCCTGGTCGAGATCGAAAACGGCAGCCTGGTTCCGGAAGAGGACGGCCTGCCGCATGACGTCACGACCCGCACGCTCGTCGTCCCCTTCAACGACCTCGACGTCCTGGAGCGCGTGCTCTCGTCCCGTGAAGTGGCAGTGGTGATCACCGAGCCGGCACTCACCAACAACGTGGGCCTGTTGATGCCGGACGACGGATTCCACGACGGCCTGCGTGAGGTGACCCGGCGTACGGGCACGATGCTGGCCTACGACGAGACCCATACCCAGGTCGTCGGTCCCGGCGGGCTGACCCGGCGGTGGGGCCTGGCGCCCGACTTCGTGACCGTCGGGAAGTCGATCGCCGCAGGCATCCCGCTGGGTGCGTACGGGATGACGGAGGAGGCCGCCGCCGCGCTGCAGCGCCCCCTCGGTCGCGACGACGCCGCGCCACAGGTGGCAGTCGGCGGCACACTGTTCGGCAACCCCGTCTCGATGGCCGCCGCGCGGGCGACCATGAGCAAGGTGTTGACCGACGACGCCTACGCACACACCCAGCGCCTCGGCGCTCGACTCGCCGACGGACTGTCGAAGGTCGTCGCCGCGTCGGGGGTGGAGTGGACGACCCACCGGTTCTGGCCACGCAGCGGGTTGTCTTTCAGCCCGGCGATGCCGCGGACGGCCACCGAGGCATTGGAGAGCTTCGACGTGCCGCTGCGCAGGCTGCTGCGGGTCTACCTTGCGAACCGGGGCGTGTGGGACGCCATTGTCGGCGCCGGCCCGACCTGCTCGGTCGCCGCGACAGATGAGGACGTCGACGCCTACGTCGCCGCCTTCACCGACCTCATGGCGGAGCTGGTCTGAACCGCGTGGAGCGACGCGCCCCCTGTGGGGAAGCGATATCCCCTGCTCGGTCGGCGTCGACGCCCGGCGGTCCGGCGCTAAGGACGCACACCTGGCAAGAGCTCCCCGAGCACCTCGACGCCGCGCAGGATCCGTTCCTCGTTGACGTTCCCGAAGCCGAGTACCAGGGCCGCACGGACATCCGCCTCGCCCACCCTCGGCGCATCGACCCGGTAGCGCGACAGTCCGTACACGCGGACGCCGCGACGCAGGGCTGAGTGCACGACCTCGTCCTCCGCCACGCCCGCCGGCAGCTCGAGGAGTGCGTGGCATCCGGCCTCGAGACCGACCAGGCGCAGGCCCGGGGCGTGCTCCGTCACGGCGCTGGCCAGGGTGTCGCGGCGCCGCCGGTAGATGTCCTTCATCCGCCGTACGTGCCGGTCGTAGCGCCCCGACTCCATCAAGGTGGCGAGCGCCAGTTGGTCGAGCGCGGGGGCTCCCCGGCTGGTCAGGAGCTTCTCCCGGACCACCGGACCCGCCAAGGGCGGCGGCACCAGGAGCCAGCCGAGGCGGATCCCAGGGGCCAGGGTCTTGCTCAGCGAGCCCAGGGCCACCACCCGGTCGGGGGCGAGTCCCTGCAGGGAGCCCACGGGTTGGCGGTCATAGCGGAACTCGGCGTCGTAGTCGTCCTCCAGGATGGTCCCGTCGACGTCGCCCGCCCATGCGACCAGGGCATGGCGCCGCTCGGGAGCGAGCACCACCCCGGTCGGGCACTGGTGTGCCGGGGTAACGACGACGGCCCGGGCACCGGATCGACGGAGTGCGTCGACGTCGAGGCCGCCACCGCCGACGGGCACGGCGACCGGGTGCATACCCGCGCGCCGAACCAGCTCGTCGTGCTCGCGGGGCCCGGGATCCTCGAGGGCGACCCGCTCGATGCCTGAGCGCGCGAGGGCGGCGAGGGTCAGCACGAGTCCCTGGCGGAAGCCGCTGACGATGACCGCGTGTTCCGCGTCGGCGGTGCCGGCGCGGACGCGGCGGTGGTACGCCGCCACCACCTGCCGCAGTCTCAGGGAGCCGGCATCCCTTTCGTCGCCCATCACGCTGCTCGGTGCGGTGCGTGCGGCCTCGTGCAGCGCCCACAGCCAGTCGGGCAGCGGCGCGGACATCAGATCGGGCACGCCGTACTCGAAGTCGATCTCGACCCGGTGGTCCGGGGTCGCGGACTCGCTGATGGTTCCAGCAGGTCGCGACAGCGCGGGCGGCTCGCGCACCCCGGCGGCCACCCGTGTGCCCGAGCCTGCCGACCCGACCAGGTAGCCCTCGGCGACGAGCTGCTCGTAACAGGCCACCACCATGCCCCGGGAGACCCGGAGCTCCTCGGAGAGTCGGCGCGAGGACGGCAGCCGCTCCCCCGCGCGCAGCCGACCGCCGCGCACCGCTGCACGCAGCTGCTCCTGGAGCTGGTGTCCGAGGGGCGTTGCGTCGGCGCGGTCCAAGGTGATGAGCAGCGCCGGCCCCTCCCCTGACCAGGTGACGCTCATCCGACCCGCCACCGGAAGTGGTCCCATCCGGCCATGCCGGATTGGATCTTCAGGGTGGACCGTACCCGGCCCACGATGGACCCATGAGCATCGGAATCGTCTTGGCCCTGGTGGCCGCACTCGGCTACGGGGCATCCGACTTCGTCGGGGGTCTCACTGCGCGCCGCGTCTCCCCGTGGGCCGTGGCCATCGCGGGTCAGCTCGCGGGAGCGTTCGCGATGCTGGCGGTCGGCGAGTCCCTGCCGGGCCACGCCAGGCCCGCCGACTTCGCGTGGGCGGTGGTCGCCGGTCTGGGCAGCGCGGCCGGCACCGTCTTCTTGTACCGCGGCCTCGCGCGGGGCCGGATGGGCGTGGTTGCCCCGGTGTCCGGCGTCGGCGCCGCATTGGTACCGGTGTTCGTCGGCGTCGCGCTGGGCGAACGCCTCGGCACTCTTACGTGGGTCGGCGTCCTGGCGGCCCTGCCGGGCATCTACTTCGTCTCCCGCGAGGTCGCGGACGTGCCAGGACGGGCGTGGGGCGGGATCGCCGACGGGGCGCTGGCCGGCCTCGGGTTCGGTCTGTTGTTCGCGGCGCTCGGCCAGGTGCCGGAGTCCGCCGGCGTCCTGCCACTGGCCGCCAACCAGGGCATGGGGGCGGTGTTCACCTTGGTGGCCGCCGGGCTGCTGCGGCAACCGTGGACTCCCCGCGGTCCTGCCGAGCGCCGCGCGGCCGGCTGGGGTGGCGTCGGCGGGCTGCTCGGTACGGGCGGCACGGCGGCGTTCCTCCTGGCCAGCCACAGCGCCGACCTGGCCGTGACCGGCGTCCTCGCCTCGCTCTACCCGGCCGTGACCGTGCTTCTCGCCGCAACGGTGCTGCGCGAGCCGTTCCGGCTCAGCCAAGGCATGGGTCTGCTGGTGTGCGGCGCGTCGGTGGCGCTGGTCGCCATGGGCTGACCGGGCGCGACATCGGGGGAACACCCGCCACATCTTCGCGCCTTGCCCCCCGGCAATCGAGCAATGAGACCCAGAACTGTCGCAGCATCCAGATAACTACTATCCGGACAGGAGATCCAGATGACGAACCCGACACGACGAATCCACAAGCAGACGGTGCCCATGTTGAGCGAAGGCTCGCCGCCGACCGTCACCCCGGTTCTGGTGGCCGACCTGCTCGCCGAGGGAGAGCGGATGCCGGTCTACGTACATGTCATCGACCATCCCGACGCGCGCGTGCTCGTCGACACCGGGATGACGGAGCTGCACCCGGCGGTGGCCGACATGGACCCGCGTTTGATGCCACTGAGCGCGCAGGCCGACTTCGACCTGGCCAGCATCGACGTCGTCGTCAACACGCACCTGCACTTCGACCACTGCGGCGGCAACCGCCTCTTCACAGGCAAGCCGATCTACGTCCAGGGCGCCGAGCTCGACGACGCACGCAGCGATGTCGACTACACGATCCCCGAGTGGGTCGACGCGCCCCACGTGCAGTACGTAGCCGTCGACGGCGAATTCGAGTTGCTGCCGGGGCTTCGGCTCGTCCCCGCACCGGGCCACACCCGAGGCTCGCAGCTCGTCGTCGTCGAGACGAGCGGGCGTCCGGTCGTCGTCTGCGGCGACACGGCGGTCTTCTCGTCCGACCTCGACGAGCCGCGATCCGAAGGCCAGCGGATCGTCCGCGCACTCGACCCCAAGGAGGTCTGGCTCTCTCACGAGCACACGCCCTGGCTGCCACCGGCTGACTGACCAGCCGTCTGACCTGAGATACGAGACGAACCCTCCGGGACCCGATCATCGAGAAGGCGGTCGCAGTAGCCCACCCTCCCGTAGCGGCACGTCTTCCGAACGGAGCCCTTCGACAATGCGGGGAAGAATGTGCGCCTCACGGCGCGATGCAGGTCGGTAGGCGTAGGTTGCAGCCAGACAGGCGGAAGGAGCGACCATGGCCGTCCGCCTACGGAGAATCCTTACTTGGTCGACTGGGCAGACTTCGCCGTGAAGCGGCTGAGCCTGGTGCTGCTGGGTACCCTGCTGCTGGCAGGGTGCTCGGCCCTCGGCGGAGGCTCCACCGTGGGGAGCCTGGGAACCTACACACCCGGCGCGCACCAATGCACCCCGATGCGCGGAGCCACGTCGCTGATCGAGGGCAGCAACGAGCTGCAGAACGCGGGCACGGACCCGGTCGTGATCACCAAGGTCGAGCTGGTTCATGCCGAGGGCTTCACCCTCAGCTCCGCCCGGCTGGGTCCGATCGGGCACCATGGCAAGCACGGCACTCTGATCATGGGCGTCCAGCCGGGAGGTGCCGAACCGGCCTTCCAATGGATGGTGGATGAGTCGGTGCCTGCTCTCGGAGCCGTCATCCAGCCAGGCCAGGATGTGAACCTGCTGCTGTTCCTCCACGCACCGCACTCGAACGGCTCGATGATGCCGCCCAGGGTGACGTATCTCGAGAACGGCAACATACGAGTCTGGAACGGTGGTGAGACACTGACCACAGTGGCCGGCTCCAAGTGCCGGCGCAACATCACGGCACCCTCGTAGCATCCGCAGTCCGTCCCGCCTGGCCTCTGGTCCGCCGTCGGTGACGTGGGGAGCCATCCGGTGGTCATACCCGCGATCATCGCCGGCGGAGGGTAGTCGTGGGCTCGGTCGACATCGTCGCCTCCGCGGAGCGGCGTACGCCGTCTCGCGACCGACCATCGCGCCGAGGATCGGAGCTGCTCGAGGCGACCGATAGCGCCTGAGGCACGGACATCTCGCCCACTCGACCCGACATCTCCGCCCACTCGACCCCACATTCGCGACCAGTTGGCGCCCATCTCGCTCGTCGCCACCTACGCATCGCCAACGACCTGCGTCAGGGCGACGACTCCGCGCCGGCTCCTGCGCCGAAGGGCGGCTTTCTGAGCAGGACCGCGGCGGCGAAAGCGAGCCACACCGACATGAAGATCAGACTCGTGACCACGTCGCTCAGGTGGTGAGCCACCAGGTACATCCGAGCCATCCCCACCAGCAGCGGCACTACGGCTAGAGCCACGCAGAGCCATCGCCACCTTTCCGCTGCGTGCGCCAGATGAGCACCGCCAGCGCGCCGTACAGGGCGACGGAAGCAGCGACATGGCCGACGGGTAGCTGTGGCTCGGGTCGAGCCCGGGGTCGAGAATCCGGACAGGTGGCCGGTCGCGGCTCACCAGACTGACGGTGACCAGATAGGCGGCTATCTCGCCGAGGAGGGCGGCCGCGACGAAGACGACCGGACGGAGCTGGTGCTTCCAGAACCAGGTACCGAGCAGGAGGATCGCACCGAGTGTCACCACCGCCACCGTCTCACCGAGGAGGGTCACGACGTCGGCTACGTGGGTCAGCGTCCCGATCGGTCCGCCGCGAACTCTCTCTCCAGCCTGTTGTCCCCGTGGCCGACCGATCCATCGAGGGGTCCGGTCAACACCAGACCGACCGCCACGACGACCGCGACAAGGAGTACCCAGCCCGAGATGAGCACAGCGGTGGCGCGAAGCGCGTCGCGCCGCCCATCCGGGGCCCCGGGGCCGGTCATCCCTCTGACCGGGATCCTCGGGATCCGCCGACGGTGTCCGTGGTCAGCGCGAGCTCGCTTCCTCGGCCTCTTCCACGGTCAGCTCGGCTGCGGGGTCGGCCTCCAGACGCGCGTCGGGGATCGGACGGCCGCTGAGGACCGAGACCCCGTAGGTGCCGTCGTCCAGCCGCTGCTTCGCGCGTCTGACCGTGCGCAGCCGCTCGGCGAGGTCCTCCTCCACGAGTGCATCGGTGCCGCGGGCGGTGAGGTCCTGGCCCTGGTCCCCGCTGTCTCCCGGATCCTCGCCGCCAGTCCCGGTCGACGTGTCCGGCACGCCGAGCGAGCCCACCTGATCGCGCAGCCGTCGCTCTTCCGCCTCCAGCAGGGCGCGGGCTTGCTCGGTATCCATGTGGTCCTCCTCGACGCAGACGCACGGGCTCCGATACAGGCCCGTAGGGCTTTAAGGTACGCGCTATGCAGTCCCCCCAGCCGCGGATCGCCACCCTGGTCCTGTGCACGCCCTCGGGAGACGTCATCGGCGGGCTCCCCCCGTTCCGGTCTCCGCTGCCGTGGTGGCAGGACGCGGCCAGCCTGGTCGAGCCGGTCAAAGACCGCTACGGGGTCGATGTCACGATCCTGCGGCTGCTGGACGCGAGCCTGCCGTCACCACCCGGTGGCTCGGTCACCTATCTCGCGGAGGTCGACGAAGCCGACGCGCCGCGACTGCCCGTGTCGCCGTGGACCGGTGTGCTCTACACGCATCCGCTCAGGTTGCCGTACGCCGACCCGGGCGGCCCGAGCCGCGACCTCGCCTGGGCCACCTCGGCACTGCAGGCGCTCGGCCTGCGACGACGTGGCCCGGCCGCGCAGGTTCGCACGTGGAACCTCTCCAGCCTGTGGCGCATACCACTCGAGCAGGGCGGCGCCGCCTGGCTGAAGTGCGTACCGCCGTTCTTCGCTCACGAGGCAGCCATGCTGGCTCAGCTGCAGGACGCCCCGGTGCCCCGACTACTCGCGAGCGACCACGGCCGGATGATCATGGCCGAGATCCCCGGCGACGACCAGTACGACGCAGGCGAACCGGCCCTGCGAGCCCTGATCTCCCTCCTGGTCGGACTGCAGGCCGAGTGGAGCGGACGGGTCGAGGCGCTGCTGTCCACCGGGCTGCCCGACTGGAGAGCTGACGCGCTGAATCAGGCCGTGGAATCGGTGGTACGGCGCACCGAACCCGAACTTCTCGCACCGGACCGGCGGGCGCTAGGGCTGCTGGTGGACGGCTTGCCACAGCGGATGGCCGCAGTCGCGGAGTGCGGGATCGCCGACTCCCTCGTGCACGGCGACTTCGCTCCAGGCAACGCCCGCGGCCAGGGGGACCACCTCGTGCTGCTGGACTGGGGGGACTGCGGCGTCGGGCACCCCATGCTCGACCGATCCGCGTTCCTGGACCGCGTACCCGGACGGCTCGTCGAGCCTGTCCGAAAGCACTGGGACAGCGCGTGGCGGGTGGCCGCCCCCGGCTCGGAGCCCGAGCGTGCGGGCGAGCTGCTCGCCCCGGTCTCGGCGGCCCGGCAGGCCGTGATCTACCAGGGGTTCCTCGACCGGATCGAGCCGTCGGAGCATCCCTACCACAGCGGCGACCCGGCGCTGTGGCTCACCCGAGCGGCGGAGCTTCTCCGGCGGGTCAGATGAGAGGACCCGACGTGTCGTCGTCCGAGACCTCGACGGGCGCGTGTCGGCGGATCACATCGAGCGCGGCGTCGGGGTCGTCCGGCGTCAGGAACGGGTGGACCCGCCGCCCGAGGTCGAGGATCAGCGCGACGCGCTTCGTCGGCCGGTTCCAGTCGAGGCTGGCCCAGTACCGCGGGTTGGCCGTCCCCCAGATCCGGCCGCGACCGCGGACGAGGCTCAGCCGAACCCGCCGCACCGCCCGGATGCGCGCGTACGGGATGCGCTTGGTACCCCACGGGAAGTAGTAGCCGCGGACGCGGATCTCGTCCTCGGCGCAGGTGACCCAGCCGTCGGTGTAGGTCACTGCCACGATCGCCTCCTCCTCAGCCGATCCCTGTGACGTTGACCCGCACGCTGTACAGGGTGCTTGTCGCCGTGATGAACAGCTGGTTGCGCTGGCTGCCCCCGAAGGTGAGGTTGGAGACGACCTCCGGCACCAGCAGCCTGCCCAGCAACTCGCCCTCGGGAGAGATGCAGTGGACACCGTCGTGCGCGGCGGCCCAGATCCTGCCCCCGTCGTCGATGCGCAGCCCGTCGAAGCTGCCTGCTGCGCAGTCGCACAGCACGTCACCGCCGCTCAGTCCGGCCTCGGTGACGCCGAAGCTGCGGATGTGCCTCTCCCGGGTGTCCGCGATGTACAGCGTCGTCTCGTCCGCGGAGAAGGCGAGCCCGTTCGGTCGCACGAAGTCGTCCGCGACGACCGCGAGCTCACCGGTGACCGGGTCCAGCCGGTAGACGTAGCAGCCGTCCTGCTCCGGGACCGCCTGGTGGCCCTCGTAGTCGCTGTCGATGCCGTAGCTCGGGTCGGTGAACCACAGCGAGCCGTCGGAGCGTTCGACGATGTCGTTCGGGCTGTTCAGGCGCCGCCCGGCGTAGCTGTCCGCGAGGACGCGCACACGGCCGTCGTGCTCGGTGCGGACCACGCGACGCTCGCCCTGCTCGCAGCTCACCAGGCGCCCACTGCGGTCGCGGGTGTGCCCATTGGCGAAGTTGGCGGGCGAGCGGAAGACGGACACGACGTTGCTGGTCTCGTCCCAGCGCAGCAGCCGATCGTTCGGGATGTCGCTGAAGACGAGGAACCGTCCCGCGGGGAAGTACGTCGGCCCCTCGAGCCAGCGTCCGCCGGTGAACAGGCGCTCGGTCCAGGCGTCACCGTCGACGGTCGCGAAGGCGGCGGAGTCGCGGGTGAACCGCGTCGGCATCGGCGCTGTCAGGCCCGGCGCCTCGCGCACGTCACTGGTCACAGGAGCGATTCTCTCGGGTGGATCGCCCGCGGCCTGAGGCGGGTGGGGAACCGGTACTCCTCCATGGCGTGAGCGAGCCACCCTGCGATCCGCGAGACGGCGAAGATCGCCTCGCCCGCGCCCGCAACCATCCCCGCCGACCCGGTCAGGGCCGCCAACGCCAGGTCCACGTTGGTCGCGGGCAGTCGTGAGTGCTCGACGTGGCGGCGAACCGCGTCGGCCGCGTCGGCGAACGGGTCGGCCGGGTACGCCTCACGCAGCTTCCTCAGCAGCGTCTCGCTCCGGGCGTCTGTGCCGCTGTAGGCGAGGTGCCCGACGCCCGGAATCGACTGGCTGCGCCGCAGCAAGGCGCCGATCACCCGGTCCGCCGACCCCTGGGCCACGATGCTGTGCAGAAGCTCCTCGGCCCGCCGCACGTCACCGCCGTGCCGGGGGCCACGCAGCACCCCCAGACCGGCGGTCACCACGGAGTACGGGTCGGCCTGCACCGAGGCCGCGACGCGGGCGGCCACCGTCGAGGCCGCGAGCTCGTGGTCAGCCAGCAGGACCATGGCGGAGTTCAGGAGGGCGATGTCGTGGGCACGCGGAGGCGTCGGTGCGAGCCTCGACCAGAGACGCTCGGCGACCCAGGCTCGGCCCGCACGGGGGCCGTCCGCCGGCGCAGCCGACAGCTCGTCGACGACACCCGCGGACGGCAGCGCCTCGACGACCGACGCGATCAGCCTCCGCGCCGTGAACGGCAGTGCGACCGGGTCGATGTTGGACCGCAGCGGGTCAGCTGCCGCGATCACGGTGACGATCACCTCGATGCGGTCGATGAGCGTCGCGTCCTCGGGAAGCTGGGCCTGAACCAGGCGTGCGGTCGCCAGCGATTCGCCGCCGCGTGGTCGCCACGGAAGGTCCGGCGCGGTCTGGCCGGTGAGCCAGAGTCGCTCCGCCACCTGCTCGTACGTAGAGGTCTGCGCCAGCTCGATCGCGTCGACCCCGCGATAGAAGGGTCGATCCTCGCCCAGCACCGTGACGGACGACTCGATGGCGATCTCCTGATCGCGGTGATGGCGTGCACGCGTTCGCCGCAGCTCGTTGACCTCGCCTGCGTCGAAGAGGCTCCGCCGGCCCTCCTCGTCTCGCCTGCTGTGCAGCAGTCCGCGGCTGACGTACGAGTACAGCGTCTCGACCTTGATCCCCAACCGGCGGGCGGCCTCCGCGGCGGGAACCTCCTCCGGCTCGGCCCGCGCTCCGGTCCGATATTGATTCATTGATCAATATTGATTGCACTGTCTGCGAGTGTCAACCTGCTGAAGGTAAGAGCGCGAAGGAGACCTGCGATGCCCGAGATCCACGTCCTCGACGTCACCAACCGTGACGGTGTGCAGGCCGCGAGGACCGGCCTGTCCAAGTTCGGCAAGACCATGGTGAACTTCTACCTCGGCAAGCTGGGGGTGGCTCAGTCCGAGATCGGGTTCCCGTTCCTCGCTCACGAGCAGCCGTACGTCCGGGCGCAGACCCGCCTCGCCGCCGCCGGCGCCTTCGGCGACCTGCGGCTGTCCGGGTGGTGTCGTGGGGTGGCAGGGGACGTCGAGAAGGCACTCCCGTCGGGCCTGGAGCACTACAACCTCTCGATCTCGACCTCGGACTACATGATCCAGAACAAGTTCCGCGGTCGGCTCGACCGCGAGGCGATCGTCCGGGAGATGACGCAGGCGGTACGGCTGGCGAAGTCGGCGGGTGTGTCGACCGTCGGCGTGAACGCCGAGGACGGTTCGCGGACGAGTGACGGCTTCCTCGCCGAGTTCGCGCTGGCCGCCAAGGAGGCCGGCGCGAGCCGGGTCAGATACTGCGACACCATCGGAGGCGACACACCCGACCGGATCCGTGAGCGCTTCGCCAAGCTGGCCAGTGAGGTCGAGATGCCGCTGGAGACGCATTGCCACAACGACCTGGGCCTGGCCGTCGCCAACTCGGTCTACGGCGCGTTGGGTGGTACCGATGCCGGCCAGGACGTCTGGATCAACACCTGCATCAACGGGATCGGTGAGCGTGCCGGCAACGCCGACCTGGTCTCCGTTCTGCTCGCGTTGCGTCATGGCTTCGGGCTCCCCGAGCGGCTGGCGGGCGACTACGGCATCGGCGACCCCATCGACCTCACGTGGGCCCGCCGTTTCGCCCTGTGGGCGGGCTACGCACTGGGCTCGCCGCTTCCGCGCAACCAGGTGGGGACCGGCACCAACGCCTTCGCGCACGAGTCCGGTATCCATGCCGACGGCGCCCTCAAGGACCACGGGAACTACGAGCTGTACGACGAGCAGACCCTCGGTCCCTTCCCTGACGACCATCACCGCCGCGCCGGACGGGTCGTCCTCACCGGAGAGTACGGCGGCAAAGCCGGCCTTCGGCACGTGTGCGAGGAGATCGGCGTGGAGCTCGTCGACGAGGAGACCGACCTCGTCCTGCAGGTCGTCCAGCTCTGTAACGCGATGACCGGCAAGCCGCTGACCGATGACGAGATCGGGCTGATCGCGGCCTACCCTGCGGCGATCGCCGAGCTCTTCCCCGGGCAGCTGCAGGCGTAGGCTACCCCTCCTCCGACCCGGTGCCGCCGGCCTGGCATCGCCCCTGTAGTCGCTTGGTCAGCCGCATGAGATCGACCGGCGACGAGGTGTCGACCTCGACGCAGCACCCGATTCCCAGCGGCTGGAACTGCTCGGCGGCCTCGCGGATGCGGCCCAGGGTGGCCGAGTCGGGAGCGCGGTGCGGGCCGGAACGTGACCGGCCCGCGTAGCGTCGGACGGCGACGTCTGCGGGCACCCTGCAGAGGACCTCGACGACCTCGGCATTCTGCGCGAGCAGCAGCGACGACACCCGTTCGGTGTCTCGCTGCGGCGCGATCCAGATGTCGACCACCGCCAGTCCCCCGAGCTCACCCAGACGGGAGCTGAGCTCGGCCTCGGCAGCCATGCGCAGCTCGTACGCCCCCATCGTGTCGTCGGAGCGATACAGGCGCTCCTTGATCGAGTCCAGCGACAGGAACGGCACTCGCAGCGTCAGCGCGAGGGCCGCCCCGAGCGTCGTCTTGCCGGCACCGGGCACGCCGGTGACGACGACCAGCCCGGTGTCGACGCTATGTCCCCAGCGAGCGTGGATCGGCCGGTACGTCGACCGCCTGCTCTCGCAGCGCCGCCAACGGCACGACGCTCAGCACCGCCGCGTTGGTCGAGGCCAGCACCACCGGGGCGGCGACGCCGTCGTTGAACGCCCTGGCCCAGTTCGCGGCCGTCACGCACCACCGATCGCCCGGCGAGAGCCCGGGGAATCCATAGCGGGGCTGAGGCGTGGACAGGTCGTTGCCGATACTGCGCTGGTGGTCGAGGAACTCGGCCGTCACGACCGCGCAGATGGTGTGGCTGCCGAGATCCTGTGGGCCGGTGTTGCAGCAGCCGTCGCGGAAGAACCCGGTCATCGGGTCGGTGCCGCAGGGCTGCAGCGCCTCACCGAGCACGTTGCGTTCGGTCACGCACCAAGTATCGCGCACGCCGACCCCTCAAGCCGATGCCGACCAGGAGGTCGTCGAGCGGACCGCCATCACCAGTAACGGGCCTTGCGGTGCCGCGACCCGGTAGTCGGCGTACTTGCTGACCAGGGGCTCCAGCAGGTCGGTCCGACTCGGACCATGGCGCACGATCTCGACGTCGAGATCGAGTCTCACCCACCAGAGCTTCGACCAGTCGTCCTCGTAGTGGTCCACGAGCAGCGATGCGGTCGGTCGCTCGTCCAGATTGCGGAGTCGCTGGAGCTCCTGGGTGCGCTTCGGCTTGTGATCGACCGCGGAGACCACGATGTCCCCGTCGAGCGCGAAGGTCACCGCGACGATGTGAGGGGTCCCGTCCGGCCGTACGGTGGCCAGCCGGGCCACGCGTGCGGCCGCAACCCGTGCCCTCTCCTGCGGCGTCACCATGCCCCCTCGCGCTCGGAGACGAGTATGCCGGCTGTGACGACCTTCGGGTCAGCCCGCGACGGCCCTGACCAGCCAGGCGGCGGCCCCCAGCCAGACCCCGTCGGGCCGCTCCCGTGCGGCGAACGCCGCCCGAAGGTCGGCGACCGCCCGCGCGGCGTCGGCAGGATCGGCCGCGGCGAGGTCCTCGGCGAGGTCGGGGTCGGAGATCTCGAAGGCCACGGCGTCGTCGGCGTCGAGGCCGACGCGCAGCGGCTCACGCACCTCGCTGATCTCGACGTCCACCCACCCCGCCCGGTGGAGAACCGTTCGGACGTGGCCGGGGTCGGCGAGCGCGAAGGGGCCGTTCGGCCGAGCCACGGGAGCAGCCAGACCCAGGTGGGGTGCGACCGCGTCGAAGGGCACCGTCCAGTGCTCGTTGCGCGTCCGCTCGGACCAGCACACGAAGGCCAGCCGCCCACCCGGTCGCATCGCGGCGCGGACGTTGGCGAACGCGGCTGTGTGATGGTCGAAGAACATCACCCCATAGCGGCTGATGGCGAGATCGAACACGGCGCGCCCCAGGTCGGCCGTCTCCACGTCAGCGAGCTCGAACGAGACGTTGCCGGTACCGGCTGCTGCCGCACGCAGGCGGGCCTTGTCGATCATCGCCCTCGAGATGTCGACTCCGAGAGCCGTACCCCCTGCGGACGCGACCGCCTCCGCCGCTCGTAGGGTCGTGCTCCCGCACCCGCAGCCGATGTCGAGGACGTGTTCGCCCGGCCGCGGTGCCGCGGCCGCGAGGAGCACCTCCCCGTGGGGGGCCAGCAGGGCGTCGAAACGGTCGTCGTGGTCGGCCCAGAAGCGGGCCATGGGGCCGTTCCAGTTCACCGCCGCCGACACGGCGATGCGGGCGGCACTGTCGTCCGTGCGAGCTTCGTCCACGCACCGACGTTAGCCCCTCGCAATCGGCCCGTGCGGCGGAGCTCGTGAACGTGACTGCGTCGAGGTACTCCCCACCGATGAACGGGCGTCGAGTGCCAAGGTGGAGCCGTGACCAGTCCCGAGCCGGATCTGCACCCGCTGCTGAGGAGCCGCTGGAGCCCTACCGTCTTCGACCGCTCCCACGAGGCGACGCAGTCCTCCGTCACGTCGCTGCTTGAGGCGGCCAGGTGGGCTCCCTCGGCGGGCAACTCGCAGCCGTGGTCGTTCGTCGTCGCCAGGCGCGGTGACGACACCCACCGCCGCATCGTCGCCCACCTCGCCGGAAGCTCGAGCAGATGGGCCCCCGACGCGAGCATCCTGGTAGTGAACGTATGCCACAGGTACGTCGAGGACACCGACTGGGAGTACTCGGAGTTCTCCGTCTACGACCTCGGTCAGGCGGTGGCGCACATGACTCTGCAGGGCCAGGCGATGGGCCTGGCCGCTAGACAGTTCCGCGCCTTCGACCGGGACGCGCTGGCGGCGGAGTTCGCGATCGCCCCCCACTGGCAGATCATGACTATGACCGCGTTCGGTGTCGTCCCTGGCGACGGCCGGGGCGACGGGGCTACTCCGTCACCCGAGCACGTACCCCGCCATCGCCGCGAGATCGGCGAGCTGCGCTGGCCCGGCACCTGAGAGCCGTCCTAAAGGACAAGCACCCGGCAGATCTGATCCGCGCGGTGACGGTCGTGGCCCGCGGCGACGCCCTGCTGGACCCGGCGGTGACGAAGCAGATGATCGAACGTTTCGTGCAGTGCGACACGCCAGCCGACGTGCTGACTCTGCCGCCGTCGACCTCGCGGGAGCACGAGGTCCTGGTGGCCGTCGCCTCCGGCCTGTCACCTCGAGAGCGCCGACCGCCTGTTCGTCAGCTACTCGACCGTCAAGAGACACATGAGCCATCTGCGCACGAAGCTCGACGCCCGGGACCGGTCACAGCTGGTCGCGATCGCCCACCGGGCCGGGCTGGGCCAGTAGGGGCGGGCCGGGCCTCGCCGTCGAACCGACCTCCCCCCCGCTGCACGTCACGCGGCGTCACGAGCTCCCGCGGTTAGCCGGATGAGGCTGCGTGGACATCGTCCTACCACAGACCATGTCCGCTATGAGGGCCGGCGGCATACCCGAACACGATGTGGTCCGTGAGCTCAACCACCGGGCCACCCGGTTGGCCTACCGCGGGCTGCGTTGCCCGAACGACGGGCGCTGCGATCCGTACGTGCCGTGTGCGGCGTGCCGGGCCCGCGACGGCGGCGTCGTCCGCGTCGCTCCCCCCGTGACCTCGTCACTCGCGGGAGAAGCGACCGCTCTGCAGGTGATAGCCACCATCGCTGTTCGGCTCCTCGACCACCGTCCAGGCCTGTGGTGAGTAGGTGAGGCTGCCGCCACCCGCGCCCAGCCGGACGACCAGCAGCCCCGCATCGTTGAACTCGTAGGACGCGTCGTCAGGGAAGCTCTCGTACCCCGCGGCGTTGTGCAGCTTGAATGCCATGCTCCGAGCCTGCCACGCGCCGAGCGCTGCGACGACCTGAAGGCGGCACAGCTTTCAGCGCACCTGGAAACCCGACTCGCCGCGGACGGGCTCCGGCCCCACCTCCACGCCGTCGACACGCGCCTGCGGAGGACCTTCGCGGCACCAGTCGCAAAGGGCACGGACCGAGTCCCCGTCCCCCTCGAACACCGCCTCGACGCTGCCGTCGGGGCAGTTCCGCACCCAGCCGGTGACGCCCGCAGCGAGGGCGGCTCGCCGGCAGCTGTCCCGGAAGAACACGCCCTGTACCGCGCCCCGCACGATGACGCGCCGCCGCTCCATGGCCGTACGGTACCGAGGGCCGTCCCGTGCCGCCGGTGTCAGAGCGAGAGGGGCTCGAGCTCGGCCGGCTCACTGCGGTGGACCGGGCGCCAGCGGATGTGGTTGCCTGTCCCGATCGCCGCGACCCATGCCCCCGCGACTCCCAGCACAGCACCTCCCAAGGCGTCGACGAGGTAGTGCCAGCCCAGGTAGATGGTCGAGATCACCGTGAGCGCCAAGAACACCCACAAGGCGACGCGGAACCAGATGTTCAGCCGGAGCAGCTGGGCGATGACGCAGACCGTGACCGTGATGCCGACGTGGAGCGAGGCGAATGCGGCGATCGTCTGGACAGCTTCCGTGGCGAACGGGTTCGCCAGCACCGCCTCACGTTGGTCGAGCATCGACTCCTGGATGCGGGACACGTACGTCTGCGGCAGGGAGCTGAACAGTCCGGGCCGGGCGTAGATCGGTCCGAGCGTCGGCAGTACGTAGTACGTCGCCACCCCCAGCACCCAGTCGACGGCCACCGCGGTCACCAGCCACGACCCGCCGGAGACGTTGCGCGACCACACCAGCGCGGCGGCGAGGGTGACAGGGACGAGCCCTATCCAGGCGATGTAGACGCCGGAGCACAGATGGGCAGCCCAGCCGGTGCCGAGCAGGTCATGGAGCACGACCGCCGGGTCGTGGCCGAAGAGGATCGCACGGTCCAGCCGGTCGAGATCGGCGTCCCACAGGTGCGGGTTGACGAAGGGCACGTAGCTCTTCAAGTTCCGGAACGAGACGTACGTCAGGTACCAGCTGCCGAGCCCGAGCAGGGCGAACCGGACGCGCTCCATCGGCCAGCGCTCCAGCGTGACCGCCCTGAACTGGGAACGGAACCGCCGGAGGGATCCCGCGCGGCGCGCCCGGACCACGGCGCGCGGCACGACGTCGGTGAGAAAAGCCAGCGCCAGGATGATCGGCAGCAGCACGAACGTCGGCCCGACGACGCCGTCCGGGTCCCGGTAGGGCAGGTGCTGGACGACCGCGACGAAGATGGCGACCGCGGTCAGCCCCAGCGCGAGCACTGTGGCGAAGCCGAACCGTTGCCTCCACACGTTGGCAGCGTACTGGCCGGACTCCGGGAGCGGGTCCGGCCGGCGACGCCCCGGGGCGTGCGTCGACGGGGGCCGAGGCGGCTCATGGGCGCCGATGGATGAGCAGCGGCAGGACGGTCGTCGCCCCCGCGTTCCTCAGCAGAGACGCAGCCATCGTCACCGGCCACAGCGATGCGGTGGCGTCGACCACCAGCAGGACAGGTCGCCCGCTAAGCCGTTCGGCGGCGGTGTCCTCCAGCCGCAGCGCCTGCCTCCAGAACACAGCCTCCTGTGCCGAGTTGAGCTCCGCCGGGTCGTCGGGTCGAGAGGCCACCGTCAGGTCGCCGCGCTCCAGCCGGCCGACCCGAGCGAGGTGGTCGGCGACGCCGTCGACGAGCGGTGCCCACCCCGCCGCGGGTAGTGAGACCACCACCTCAGGGCGCGCGGACCAGGTCGACCTCCACTCCGCCAGCCTGGCCACAGCTGAGGCGAGCAGCGCGTCGGAGGGACCGGACCGCGAGCCGAACCGGCGGATGTCGTCGGCCCACTCGGGCGCGTCGGCGAAGACGAGCGTACGGCCCTCCTCCGCCAGCTCGGAGGCGGCGATGCGGCCGCGCCTACCGAACTCGCCTCCGGGCCACATCTTGCGCGGCGCGAGCAGATGCCGCTCCCCACGCAGGATGGCCGCCACCTTCTCGACCGTGGCGGGCTCCGGTCGTGCCGCGAGCCCGTCAGGGAGACTCCCCCGACACACGGAGCACCGCCCGCAGGGACGGGCGCTCGGGTCGTCGAGCGACTCCTGCAGCAGCTGCATGAGGCAGGTGCGGCCCTCGATGTAGGAATGCATGATCGCCGCTTCACGGCGGCGGGTGGCAACCACCGACTCGTAGTGGTCCGCGTCGTAGGTCCACGGCACCGACGTGCGACGCCAGCCGCTCTCGACCCGTTCGACCGCGCCGTCGACAGCCAGCTGCTTGAGCATCAGCTCGACTCTGGTGCGCCGCAGGCCCGTCTCCGCCTCGACCGCCGGCACCGTCCAGACACCTTCGGAGCTGTCCTGGTCGAGCGCCGCCAGAAGGCGGGTCACCTGGTCGCGATCGGGGATCGTCGCCGTCGCGAAGTAGTCCCACACGCCCTGGTCGGCGGCCGAGGGCAGCAAGACGACGAGGGCATGGTCGATGCCGCGTCCCGCGCGCCCGACCTGCTGGTAGTACGAGACCGGTGACGGGGGCGCCCCCACATGGACGACGAAGCCGAGGTCGGGCTTGTCGTAGCCCATGCCCAGCGCCGACGTGGCCACCAGGGCCTTGACCTCGTTCGCGCGCAGGCTCTCCTCCAGCCGCTCCCGGTCCGCTCCGTCGAGCTGTCCCGTGTAGGAGGCCACCGGGAGGTCGGGGCCGTTCACCCCGGCGATGGCGGCGGTGAGCCGCTCGGCGTCGGACACCGTCAGCGTGTAGACGATCCCGCTGCCGGGGAGCGCCGGGAGCTGCTCGGCCACCCACGCGAACCGCTCCAGGGGGCTCATCGGCGTGAGCACCGCGAGCTCGAGGCTGCTGCGGGCGAGCGGACCGCGCAGCACGAGCGTCGCCTCCCCGAGCTGCTCCGCGACGTCGTCCGTAACGCGCGCGTTGGCGGTAGCCGTAGTCGCCAGCACCGGCGTGTCCGGGTTGAGTCTGCGCAGCACGTCGGCCACCCGGCGGTAGTCGGGCCGGAAGTCGTGACCCCAGTCCGAGACGGAGTGCGCCTCGTCGATCACGAGCAGGCCGAGCCGACCAGCACAGGCGTCGAGCACCCGACGCCCGAAACCGGGGTTGGCCAGCCGCTCGGGCGAGACCAGCAGCACGTCGAGCCGGTCGTCCAGGAGGTCGCGCTCGATGTCGGACCAGGCGTCGACGTTGGCGGAGTTGACGGTGGCGGCCCGCAACCCCGCCCGCGAGGACGCCGCCACCTGGTCGCGCATGAGGGAGAGCAGCGGCGAGACCACGAGCGTGGGACCGAAGCCCTCAGCGCGGCGGATCGCCGTCGCCGCCCAGTACACCGCCGACTTCCCCCAGCCGGTCGCCTGGACCACGAGGACGCGCGCCGCGGGCTCGCACAGTGCGGCGACGGCGGCCTCCTGGTCGGGTCGCAGCACCGCGCCCTGGCCGGCGATCGCCTCGATCAGGTTGGCGGCGACCGCTGCCCGCCCAGGGCTGAGTACGGCCGCATCGATGCCGCCCGCCGCGGAGCTCATGCGATGCGCCCGCGGCCGTGCACGAGGCCGCCGTCGACGATCGCATGACCCAGCTGACCTGCCGCCCGGCCGACCGCGACCACGCAGGTCAGGTCGAACAACAGCTCGAGGCTGATCGAGACCCGATGCGGCTCGCCGGGGTCGCAGGGGCATGTCGCAAGGGCCGAGCGGAGTCGCGAGTTCACTCCCACAACGTAGTGCGCGTCGCCGACGCTACGACGCTCTCGGTGGACCGGTCGTACCGCGCACGACCAGCTCGGTCGGCAGGGTGACCCGGTCCGGTGACGCCTCGCCATCCCTCAGCAGGTCGATGGCCAGCCTGCCCGCCGTCGCCCCTTGGAGCTCGACCGGCTGGCGTACCGTCGTCAGGTCGTACAGCTCCGACACCGGATGGTCGTCGACGCCGATGACCGAGATCTCGCCGGGCACGCCGACCCCGGCGCGGCGCAGCGTCAGGAGCGCACCCATGGCGACCTCGTCGGAGTATGCGAAGACAGCCGTGGGCGGGTGCTCGAGGGACAGCAGCCGCTCCATCGCGCGGGCCCCGCCGTGGATGCCCCAGTCCACCGTGACCATCAGCTCCGGCCTGCGCGAGATACCGGCCTCCCCCAGCGCCTCGCAGTACCCCTGGCAGCGGGCCCGGTCCGCCGCCCACACCGAGCCCTCCCGGTCCTGGGTACGGATCATCGCGATGTCGCGGTGCCCGAGTCCGACCAGGTGTCCGGCGGCGCGGCGGCCCACGTCGACGTCATCGACGCGGACGTGCGGGTAGTCCCTCAGCTCGCCACCGGCGATGACGACCTGGACGCCGATGAGGTCCAGGCGCTCGGCCTCCTGCTCGGGCACCGGCAGCGCGATCACGATGACCGCGTCGGCCTTGCGCCGGGCCGGCAGCCGCTCGAAGAACCACCGGCGCTCTTCGGCTCCGTCGACGTGGTAGATCAAGACATCCATGTCCGCGTCGCGGAGCACACCTTCGATTCCGGCCAGCATCGTGGCGAAGAACCACAGGTCGATCTTCGGCACCACCACGGCGATCCGCCCGGTCGTACCGCTCGCCAGGCCGGAGGCCTCTGGCGACACGACGTACGACAGCTCGTCGGCGAGCGCCTTGATCCTGGCCCGGGTCGGTGCCGAGACCCCGGGCATGTCGCGGAGCGCGCGAGACACGGTCGCCGTCGAGACACCAGCACGTCGCGCGACGTCGGCCATGAGCACGGCCGGTCCGGGTCCGGGCGTGTCGCGCTGTGGGCTATCAGGAGTCATGTCGCTCCACCCTCCGCCCCGCTGCTTGACAACGGAGTCTGGCGCTCGCCACGCTGGTCACGCAAGCGTTTGCGCTGTGCGCGACCCCTCTCTCCGAACCGAAGGACTCCCTGCCCGTGCCTGCCCGCGACTCCGCTGAGACCTCACCCTCGTTCGCCTGGTGGCAGACCGCCGTCATCTACCAGGTGTACATCCGCAGCTTCGCCGACGGCAACGGTGACGGCATCGGCGACATCCGCGGTCTGCACGAGAAGATGGCCTACCTCGCGTCGCTCGGGGTGGACGCCCTCTGGATCAACCCGTGGTACCCGTCGCCCATGGAGGACGGCGGGTACGACGTCGCCGACTATCGCGACATCGATGCCAGGTTCGGAACGCTCGCCGAGGCGGAGGCGGTGATCTCGCAGGCGCACGCGGCCGGGCTCAAGGTGCTCCTCGACGTGGTACCCAACCACACGTCGGCCGCGCACCCGTGGTTCCAGGCCGCTCTGCGGGGCGACGCCGAGGCACGGGCCCGCTACATCTTCCGCCCGGGCCACGGCGCCGCGGGCGACGAGCCTCCCAATGACTGGCAGAGCAACTTCGGCGGGCCTGCCTGGACCCGAACGGTCGACGCCGACGGTGCCCCCGGCGACTGGTACCTCCACCTCTTCGCCCCTGGCCAGCCCGATCTGGACTGGACGAGCGACGAGGTACGCGCGGAGTTCGAGGACATCCTGCGCTTCTGGTTCGACCGTGAGGTCGACGGCTTCCGGATCGACGTCGCCCACGGGCTCGCCAAGACGGCGGGACTCCCCCCGGCGGGGCCGCGGGAACCCGGCGCGCAGCACGTCGAGGCGCATCCCGCGTGGGACGTCGACACGGTCCACGAGATCTACCGCGCCTGGCGAAAGCTGGCCGACTCCTACGACCCGCCCCGCATCTTCACCGCCGAGGCATGGGTGCGCTCCAACGAGCGGCTCGCCCTCTACCTGCGCCCGGACGAGCTGCACACGGCGTTCCAGTTCGAGTTCCTGCGCGCCCCATGGCGGGCCGACGTTCTCCGCCCGGTCATCGACGAGGCCCTGCGGACCGCCCTCGAGGTCGGTGCACCGAGCACCTGGGTCCTCTCGAACCACGACGTGGTCCGGCACGTGACCCGGTACGCCCGCTCCCAGCCTCCGCATGCCGTGGAGAGCTACTGGGACCGCCAACGCTGGGGCACCGAGCCCGCCGACCTCGCCGTCGGCACGCAGCGCGCCCGGGCGGCCATCCTGCTCACGCTCTCACTGCCCGGTGTCGCGTACCTGTACCAGGGTGAGGAGCTGGGGCTGCCGGAGGTGGAGGACATCGCGCCGGAGCGACGCCAGGACCCGACGTGGGAGCTCTCCGGCCACACCGACGTCGGCCGCGACGGCTGTCGGGTGCCGCTGCCGTGGTCCGGGTCGGAGCCGCCCTTCGGGTTCAGTCCCGACGACGCGACCGCAGCACCCTGGCTGCCCCAACCGGCCGACTGGGCGAGCTTGACGGAGCAGCGCGAGGACGACGACGACGGCTCCATGCTGTCGCTGTACCGCGCCGCGCTCGCGCTGCGTCGCTCGCACCTGAAGGGCCTGACCGTGCCGGTCTGGCTCGACTCGCCGCCGGACACGCTCGCGTTCCGGCGAGGCGACGTCCAGTGCTGGGTGAACACCGGCCCGACGGCGGTCGCGCTGCCGGAGGGTCGGCTGCTGCTCGCGTCCGGGCCGGGCCCCGAGGCCGGCACGCTGCCGACCGACACGGCCGCCTGGATACTCGCGCCCTGACCCTCAGTGCGCGGTAGCGCCTGAGCCGCTCGCAGTCGTCCCGGTGGCGGACGCACCGCTACCGCTGCCGCCACCCGTTCCGGGCGTCTCCGTACTCGTCGAGGTCCCCGAAGCAGCGTGCCGGGGGCTCCCCGACCCGTTCGCCGCACCGTTCGAGTCGGCGTTGACGGTGAGGTTCTCACCGGACTCCGGGTCGAACAGGTGCATCTTGGCGACGTTGACGTAGAGCTCGATCTCCTCGCCGTCGGCGACGCGGCTGGTGGAGTCGATCGAGACGACCAGCTGCGTACGCAGCGACTCGCCGTCGAGGTCGCGCTCCAGTTGCTGCAGCTGCGCCTGGACCGCGGGCGGCGCCTCGAACGGGATGTACGCGTACTGCTCGCTGCCGAGCCACTCCGTCACGTCGACAGTGGCGCGGAACGTCGACCCCTCGGCCACCGTGGCGGGGTCCATCACCGAGGCGTCCTCGAAGTACTCGGGGCGGATACCGGCGATCAGGAGCTCGTGTCCCTGCGCCATGTCGGCCTTCTCCCGGGGGATCTTCACCTTCCCGAACGGGAGCTCCACGGTGTCGCCGCTGACCGTTGCCGGCAGGAAGTTCATGGGCGGCGACCCGATGAAGCCGGCCACGAACAGGTTGACCGGGTTCTCGTACAGCTCGCGCGGCGTGGCCAGCTGCTGGAGCAGACCGCGCTTGAGCACCGCGACCCGGTCCCCGAGCGTCATGGCCTCGGTCTGGTCGTGGGTGACGTACACGGTGGTGATGCCGAGCCGCTTCTGCAGCCGGGCGATCTCGGTACGCATCTGGCCGCGCAGCTTCGCGTCGAGGTTGGACAGCGGCTCGTCGAAGAGGAACGCCTGGGCGTCGCGGACGATCGCCCGTCCCATCGCCACCCGCTGCCGCTGACCACCGGACAGGTTGCCCGGCTTGCGCTCCAGGTGCTCGTCGAGCTCGAGCGTCTTGCTCGCCTCCCGCACCTTTGAGTCGATCTCGGAGTCGCTCATGTTTCCGGACAGACGCAGCGGGAAGGCGATGTTCTCGTACACCGACAGGTGCGGGTACAAGGCGTAGTTCTGGAACACCATGGCGAGGTTGCGGTCGCGCGGCGCCTTGTCGTTGACCCGCTCGCCACCGATCCTCATGTCGCCGGAGGTGATGTCCTCGAGGCCGACGATCATCCGCAGCAGCGTGGACTTGCCGCAGCCCGACGGGCCGACCAGGATGATGAACTCTCCATCGGCCACGTCGATGCTGATGTCGTTCACAGCGGGAAAGCCGTCACCATACTTCTTGACGATGTTCTGCATTTCGATGGCAGCCATCTGGCATCAACCCTTCACAGCGCCGGCGGTCAGACCGGCAACGATCTTGCGTTGGAACAACAGGACGATGATGATCACGGGCACCGTCACGACGACGGCCGCCGTGGCGAGCTGGGAGTAGGGCGGGTTGAACGGGTCGGAGCCGACGAAGAACGACATCTGCGCCGGCACGGTGCGTGCCGCCGTCGTGGACGTCAGCGAGATGGACAGGACGAACTCGTTCCACGCGAAGAAGAACGTCAGGATCGCCGCCGTGAACACGCCAGGCGCCGCGAGCGGGACGATCACCTTGCGGAACGCCTGCCACGACGTGGCACCGTCCACCTGAGCGGCCTGCTCCATCTCCCATGGGATCTCGCGGAAGAACGCCGACAGCGTCCAGATCGCGAGCGGCAGGGTGAACGACATGTACGGGATGATCAGCCCGGGCCAGGTGTTGAAGAGGTGGAAGGTCGTCCACATGTCGAACAGCGGTCCGACGAGGGAAACCACCGGGAACATGGCGATGGCCAGGGCGATCGAGAGCACGATCCGCTTGCCGCGGAACTCGAGCCGCGCGATGGCGTACGCCGCAAGTGTTGCGAAGATGACGGCGAGGAACGTCGAGATGAGTGCGATCCCGAACGAGTTGATCAGGGCGTGCAGGAAGTCGCTGTTCTGCAGCACGTCCTTGTAGTTCTGCAGGGTCGCGCTCTTGGGGAAGAACTGCGGGCTGCCGGTGGTGGTCTCGGCCACCGGTTTCAAGGACAGCGAGATGATCCACGCCACCGGCAACAGGCACCACACCAGGATCAGCGCGAAGCCGACCCAGTGCCCGACACCCATCTTGCTGCGCATCAGCCTTCACCCCTCGCGGACGCCAGATCGACTCTGAACAACTTGACAATAAGGAACGCCAGCAGGAGTACCGACAAGAAGAGCAGTACCGACAGTGCCGAACCGAGGCCGAGCTGGAACTGCTCGATCACCTGTCGGTAGGTCAGGAACGAGGCCGACTCGGTGCCCTGGGCGCCCTTGGTCATGATGAAGATGTTGTCGAAGATACGGAAGGCGTCGAGTGCGCGGAACAGCACCGCCACCATGATCGCCGCTCGCATGTTGGGCAGGATCACCTTGTAGAGTCGCTGCCACCAGGTGGCGCCGTCGACCTGAGCCGCCTCGAGCATGTCCTCCGACACCTGGGAGAGACCCGCCAGCAGCAGCAGCGCCATGAACGGCGTGGTCTTCCAGATCTCCGAGACCATGATGGCGATCATGGCCGGCCAGCGGGACCGAACCAGTTGGTCTGCGCGTCGATGCCCGGCAGCCACTTCAGCCAGCTGTCGATGAACCCGTTGTTGAGGCTGAACGCGAATTGCCACGCGAAGGCCGACACGACGGTGATGATGCCGTAGGGGATGAGGATCGACGTCCGGATGATCCCGCGGGCGAAGATGATCCGGTGCATGACCATGGCGAAGGCGAAGCCGATCACCAGCTCGACGGCCACCGTGAGCACCATGATGATCACGGTGTTCCACATGTCGTGCCAGAACAGCGAGTCACCCAGCACCGTCAGGTAGTTGAGACAGGCCGATGAACTTCTTGTCACCCGGGGTCGTCAGCCGGTACCGGAACAGCGACAGGTAGAGCGCCTGGATCATCGGGTAAGCGGTGACGAGCACCATCAAGAAGACCGCCGGGGCCACGAGCGCATCCCCAGCCTGTTCTCGGCGCGGGACCGGTCGCTCTCGTGCGGTGGGACCTGCGCCGGCGCTTCCTTGGTGGCGGGGGTGGCTACTACGGTCTCGGTCATTGCCTGCTCCTTCGCTCACAGCAGAGCCTTGCCGTGCAGGACATCGGAGATGAACGTTGCGGAGCTGGACGGCGTGCTCGTGGTCACCGAGCTGGCCGGGTGCCACGTGCTCTGCACAGCACTGGAAATGTCGCTCCAGTACGGGGAGATCGGCCGCGGCCCGGCAGCGTTGAAGCTCGTGCGGAACGCCGCCAGCAGTGGCGGCGGGATACACCTTCTTCAGCGCCGGCGAGTCGTAGGCCGACGAGCGAGCTGGCATGTTGCCGGTCTGCACGGCGTACTCGATCTGGTTCTGCTCCGACGTGATGCACTTGATCGCGGCAAGCGCCTCGCTCGGGGTACTGGTGGACTGTTGATGCCGATGTTGATGCCGCCGATGGGAGGTTCGACGGCTTACGGGCCACCGTCTCCGGGTACTGGGCCCAACCGATGTCCTGCTGGGTCTCTTGTCGGAGGAGTAGTTGGCCGTAGATGAAGGTCCAGTTGACCTGGAACGCCCCCTGCGCGGTGGCGAACGGGCCGAGCACGGTGCCCTCATTCGAGACCGACAGGTCCGGCTCCGCGGCCTTCGAGTGCGCGAGCTCCGAGATGACCTTCTGCCGCATCGACGCCGGCGGTGGGAGTTGACGTCGACCTTGGCATTCTCGCCCGCCGCAGTGTCGGTCACGATGTTGCCGCCCGCGCCCTGGATCAACGCGTTGATCCAGACGGAAAGCCCTCGTACTTGTTGGCCTGCACCCCGACGGTGCCGCCGTTGTCGGCCGCCGCCTTGATGATCTGGTCCCAGGTGACCGGCTTCGTCATGTCGAGCCCTGCCTTCTGGACGAAGGACTTGCGGTACCCAGCAGCTGGGTGTTCGCCGCCAGCGGCGCCACGACAAGCTTGTTGTTCCAGGTCGCTGCCTGTACTGCGCTCTTGAAGATGCCCTGAGTGAGGGGTTGGTCGCCTCGTTCTGGGGGATCGGCAACAGGAAGTTCTGCGTCGGAAAACTCGCCGGTGAAGACCGGGTCGAGGCTCATCAGGTCGATGCCGGTGTCCTTCGCGGCGAGTCTGTCGGGCCAGCTGGATCCGCTGCTGGTCGCGTCCCCGGGGAACTGCTGGTCTTGATCGTGTACCGCGTCGGTACTGCATCGGTTCGCGATTCCGGGTTGACCGAACTGACCCGCAGGGGCGCTGGTCGGGTCGCCGGAGTCCGGGTTGTAGTACCACGTGAGAACCGGCTTCCCAGAGCTGCCGCCACAGGCGCTGAGCAGGGACGCCGCCGAGCGCCAGGACGGCGCCTACGCCGACCGTTCGGCGGACGCGCCGCCTGCCCTGACTTCGAGATGATGCAGGCCTTGCCATACCGAGCCTCCCAGACAGACTTGTGTGTTCACATCCTGCCGCTAGACGGCCAAAGTGCAACAGGCCGATGCAGAAGCGAGACCGGACGACGTAGTTTCTATCGAATCCGGCCTCGGATCGGGTGTACCGAGCTTCCCGGCGTGTCGAGGTGGCCCCGATACGCTGCTGGGTGCTTGCCCGCATCCAGGCCATCCGGTACGTCACGCCACTGCGTGAAGGCGGCTCGCTCCCGGGGGTCGTCGAGGCCGACGACCTCGGGACCTATGTCGCCAAATTCCGCGGGGCCGGACAAGGTGGCAGGGCGCTGGTCGCGGAGGTCATCGTGACGGAGCTGGCGCGCAGCCTCGGGATCCGCGTACCCGACCTGCGTCTCGTCGAGCTCGACGAGACGATCGCGAAGTACGAGGCCGACGAGGAGGTGCAGGACCTGCTGAAGGCGAGCGTCGGCCTCAACCTAGCCGTCGACTTCCTGCCAGGCGCGTTCGGGTTCGACGCGTCGTCCCGCATCGACCCGGGAACGGCCGGCGCGATCGTCTGGCTCGACGCGTACACCGCGAACGTCGACCGGACCTGGCGCAACCCCAACCTGCTGTCGTGGCACGGGAACGTGTGGGCCATCGACCACGGCGCCGCGCTGTACTTCCATCACAGCTGGCCCAACGGCATCGGGTCGGCGGAGCGCTTCGCGGCGCAGCCGTACGACGTCTCCAACCACGTGCTCGCCCGGTTCGTGGCCGGTGTCCCGCCGTCCACGACCGGGTCGGCGCCCAGGTCGATGCTGCCCTGCTGCGCAGGGTCGTGGACCAGGTGCCCGCCGACTGGCTGGAGCCCGTGCCCGGTGCCGACACCGTCGAGGCGGTCCGGACCGCGTACGTCGACCACCTTGTCGCCCGCCTCGCCTCCGCGGGCTCCTGGCTCCCCAGACCGGCCGCGGCATGAGCACCGGTGAGCCCGTGGGCTACTCAGTACGTCGTGCTCCGGTGCGTCCCACGGGTCGACCGCGGCGAGTTCGTCAACGTTGGCGTCGTCGTCTACTGCCAGGCACGCGACCTGCTGCGGTGTGCCGGCCACCTGGACCACCGACGGCTCGGGGCGCTCTACCCCGACCTCGATGTCGCCGGGGCCGATGCCGCCCTGGTTGCGGTACACGACGTCTGCGAGGGGAACGCGGATGCAGGATCCGCGGCACGTGCCCCCCTGGGCACGCGGTTCGGCTTCCTGACGGCCCCGCGCAGTACCGTGATCCAGCCCGGGCCCGTGCACGGCGGTATCACGACCGACCCGGACTCCGTCCTGGAGTCCCTGATGCAGGCGCTGGTGCTCGGCTGAGGACCGACACGTCGCGGTAGCCTCTCGCCCATGGAGGCCGCCGAGTGGGATCGAGCGCTACCGCAGCGCCGAGCTGGTCTGGGGCAGCGAGCCCAACCTGTTCGTCCGGCAGCAGTGCGAGGGCCTTCCCGTCGGCGAGGCGCTCGACCTCGCGTGCGGCGAGGGCCGCAACGCGCTGTGGCTCGCCCGGCTCGGCTGGACGGTCACCGGCGTCGACTACTCCGCCGCCGCGATCGAACGGGCGGAGAGCCTCACCGCCAGGGGGGCGGCGGAGGCGGCCGAGCGGCTCACCTGGCGGGTCGCGGACATCACCCGAGAGCTCCCACCGCCCGCCTCGGTCGACCTGGCGCTGATCAGCTACCTGCATCTGGCCCCGGTCGAGCAGGAAGCGGTGTTCGCGTCCGCCGCCGGGGCCGTCCGCCCCGGGGGCCACCTGGTCGTCGTCGGCCACGACCTGCGCAACATCGCCGAGGGCGTCGGCGGGCCGCAGGACGCGAGCCGGCTGCACACGCCGGAGCGGGTGGCGGCGGTCACCGTGGCCGCAGGGCTGAGCGTCGAGTTCGCCGAGACCGTCGAGCGACCGACCCCAGCAGGAGTCGCGCTCGACACGCTGGTACGCGCTCACCGACCCGCTCGACCCGGCGTCAGCGACGCCAGGCCCGCCACGCGATAGCGACGAGGGGCGCCTGCAGCGGGAGCCGCGCGACAGCCAGCAGCCTCGCGAGCCGTCCTCGCCCGGTGAACACGTCGAGCGCCATCTGCACGTTGGCGGGGAACACCGCCACGAGCAGCACCGCGCTCGCCAGTCCGGCCACCCGACGCGTGGCCGGCGACACCAGACCGGCGGCGCAGCCCAGCTCGGCGGCACCGCTGAGGTACACCAGGGCCCGCTTGCCCGGCAGCGGGCGGGGCACGATCTGCTCGAAGCGGCGGGGGGTCAGCAGATGCAGGACCCCGCTCGTCGCGAACAGGACCGCGAGCCCGAGCTCGCCCGGGCGTGCCGATCGAGCCCCGTTCACGCGCGCACGTCCACGTACAGAGGCTAGGCCGGGGGTCCGGCGGCAGGGACGCGAACTAGCGTTCGTACACCGCTACGCCGCCGACGTACGTCGCCTGCACCGTGGCGGTACGCACCTCGTCGAGCGGCCCGGCCGTGATGTCGCGGTCGAGGACGACGAGGTCGGCCACCTGACCGGTCGCGATCGTCCCGGCCTCGTCGCGATGATTCACCCACGCCGAGCCTGAGGTGTAGGCGGCGAAGGCGGTTCCGACCGAGGGCGTGCTGCGGCAGGAACGGCTCGCCCGGCCGGCCGCCGGGGCCCCACCGGTTGACCGCGACGTGGATCGCCTCGAGCGGGTCAGGGGTGCTCACCGGCCAGTCGCTGCCCGCGACCAGGCGTCGCACCGGCACTCGCCAGGGCACCGAACGGGTACTGCCACGAGGCACGTTCCTCACCGAGGAGGGGCATGCGTCAGGTCGACCATCTGGTCGTCGAGGCAGGCCCAGAGCGCCTGCATGTTGGCGGCCACCCCCAGCCCGGCGAAGCGGTCGACGTCGTCGGGATGGACCACCTGGAGGTGCGCGACGTGGTGCGCGGTCGTCGGCGGACCGCTCTCGTCGGGGCCCCCTCGAACGCGTCGAGCGCCTCTCGCACGGCCCGGTCGCCGATCGCGTGGACATGGACCTGGAACCCTTCGGCGTCGAGCCGGCGACGTAGCTGCGCAGGAGCAGCGGGTCGACGAAGGAGTGGCCGCTCTCGCCGGTGCGCGACCGTGCCGGTCGAGGTAAGGCGTGGCATCGCGGCGGTGAAGTTCTCGACCACGCCGTCCTGCATCACCTTGACGCTGGTGGCGCGGAACCCGGCCGTGGGTGAACTCGCGCCGTCGCTCCACCAGTGACTCGACCTGCTCGCTCGCCGGCTTCGCGGTCCCACCACAGGGCGCCGACGACGTGGGCGGTGAGGTCGCTCCGGCTGGCCGCGGGACGGGTCGGTCCGGCGTCGTCCATCCCGGCGTACTCCCCGACGATCGCGTCCTGCCAACCGGTGATGCCCAGGGAGTGGAGGTAGGACTGACCGGCGAGGAGGCCGGCGTAGTACTGCTCGGCGGTCGCCCGGGGGGCGGGCGCGTCACCACGTCCATCGCCCCCTCGTGGAGCGGGCCGGTCGGCACGCCGTCGGCGTCGCGCTCGTAGCGGCCGTGGGGAGGTTCGGGGCTCGCGGCGTCGATGCCGGCGATCCCATGGCCCTGGTGTTGACCACGCGCCGTGGTGGTCGCGGTTGGGCAGGAAGACCGGGCGGTCAGGCACCACGCGCGTCGAGGCCTCGGCGGCGGCGTGCCTCCCGGGAAGGCGGCCATCGCCCAGCCCCCACCGAGGATCCACGGGCTCGTCGGGGTGGCTCCGGGCGTAGCGCCCGATCGCGGCCGAGATAGTCGTCGAGGCGTTGTCGAGCGGCCGAGAGGTCGCAGCTGAGCCGGCCCAGCGCCGCCGTGAGACGGGATGCACGTGGGCATCCTGGAAGCCCGGGATCGAGCAGGCCGCCCCGCGACGTCGACGACGCGCGGTCGACGCGGCCCGGCGAGGGCGCGGCAGGCTGTCGTCGCCGACCGCGGTGATCCGTCCACGGCGTCGATCGCCACCGTCGTGTGGCTCGGCGTCGGGCCGTCATGGGCGCGAAGACCGCGCCGCCGGTGAAGAGGAGCTCGGCGATGCTCCACGCGTCACGCCTTCTTCACATGTGACGCTGCAGGATGCTGATGGGCTGGGCGGGCGCCCCGTCGCCCCCGCCGCCCGTCACCCCTGTCCGGGCGAGCGCCTTGACGATCCCCAGCCCCTGCGTGACCTTGCCGAAGATGGAGTAGCCGCCGCC
>CAVXXI010000002.1:0-241760 GCA_963765725.1 uncultured Actinomycetota bacterium
GTAGTTCCCCGTGACGTTGTGAATGCGGTCGGCGGGGATTTGGCCTCCGATGCCGGAGTGGGGTCTGTGGTGATTGTAGGAGTGCAGCCAGGCGGCGTAGGTGGCGGCGCGGTCGTCGTCGGAGAGGTACGCGGTTGCGTAGGCCCATTCGGTGACCAGGGTGCGGTTGAACCGTTCGACCTTGCCGTTGGTCTGCGGACGGTAGGGCCGGGTCCGGCGGTGTTTGACGTTGGGTCCCAGCGCTGCGGCGAAGTCGTGTGAGCGGTAGCAGGAGCCGTTGTCGGTCATGACGGCCTGCACGGCGATCCCGGCGGCGGCGAAGTAGGCCTGGGCTCTCACCCAGAAACCGGCTGCGGTCTGTTTGCGTTCGTCGAGGAGTTGTTCGGAGTAGGCCAGTCGGGAGTGGTCGTCGACGGCGTGGTGGAGAAACACGTAGCCGCGTGCGGGGGACGCTCCAGCGCGAGCAGCGCGTTGGGTGACTACCTGTGTGTGCTTGTGTTGCGCTGACCCTCGTCCGAAGATGCGCCAGCCACCTCCGTTCGGGATCCGGCCGAGCTTCTTGATGTCCACGTGCACCAGCTCGCCTGGCGCGGCGGCTTCATAGCGCAGCGGCGTGGGCTTCCGGATCGGGAGGCCGGTGGCCCGATCAAGATGCGCGAGCAGCGGCATCCGGTACCGCTGCAACACCCTGCCGACCGTCGAGCGGGGCACGTTCAAGTGGTAGCCGATGCGGTGCGGGCCCCAACGCCGGCAGTACCGCAACTTCACGATCCGACGCTCAAGCCGAGTCGGGGTCTTGGTAGGGCTCGACCCGGACGCGAGAGGCGGTCCGTCATCGGCAACCCTGCACGCAGCCGGCCAACCCGCTTCGAAGCGGTGGCCGGTCAACACTGGAACCGTTCCGCGGCCCGGCGGACCGGCCAGCCGTGCACAACGACCAGCTCGGCCAGCCGACGGCGACCAACCGGAGTCAGTGGGGCATTAGCGTGAGTCACGAGGACCTCCAGTCGAAGGGTTGGTGGTAACCCCCTCCGTACTGGAGGTCCTCCTCATTCGTCTACACCTCGGCGTTCACAACCTGCTGGGGAACTACAATTAGCTGACCCCTCGACGGGAAGAACTTGACCCCTCGGCGGGGTGGGACGGATCAGGCTTGCAGGCCGAGGGCCCATCCGCGCCGTATGCGTCTCCGTCAGGCGCGCGAACATCCGGCGATCGCGGCCAGGTCCATCCGGGCCGATCGACACCCCCGACCAGCAGCGTCGACAGGGCGTCACGTTCGGCGGCCACCCGCTGTGCCTGGCTCAACGCCTCGCCCATCAACCGACGCGCCCACAGGGCGAGGCGGCCGGCGATCTTCGGGTTCGCCTCGATCGCCTTCCGCACCCGGTCGACGGCGAACTGCGACTGTCCCGTGTCGTCGAGCGTGGCCAGGATGAGGTCGCGGGTCTCCGGGTCCAGGTACGTGGCGATCTCGCGGTAGAAGTCCGCCGCCAGCCCGTCGCCGACGTACGCCTTGATGAGGCTCTCCAGCCAGTCCGAAGGTGCTGTGTGCGCGTGGAACGCGTCGACCGGCGCGTGGAAAGGCTCCATCGACGCGAACGGGTCGGCGCCCAAGTCGCTCAGCCGATCCCGCAGCCGGGAGAAGTGGCCGAACTCCGCGACGGCCATCGACGCGAGCGCCACCTTGTCCTCCAGCGTAGGAGCCGTGGTGGCATCCTCGGTGAGCCGCTCGAAGGCCGTGAGCTCCGAGTACGCGAGCCCGCCGAGCAGGTCGACGACGGCGACCCGGTACGCGTCGTCGTCGAAAGCGGATGTCGGCGACCCCTCCTGGCGATCGGATACCGCCTCCTCGCCGGAGGATCATTCGCTCATGCGGTGAAGATTAGCGCCCCTTGTCTGCCCCGCCCGATAGACTCGGACCCGACGCCATGGCTGCGACAACCCGCCGGCGTCCTCCCAGCAAGAATCGAGATTCGTTCTGTCCACGTTCGAAGACCTCGGGGTACTCCCCGAGATCGTCCAGGCGCTCACCGAGGTCGGCATCACCGAGGCCTTCCCGATCCAGGAGATGGCGCTCCCGATCGCGCTCCTCGGTACCGACCTGATCGGTCAGGCGCGTACCGGGACCGGCAAGACGCTCGCCTTCGCGATCCGAGTCCTGCAGCCATCATCGCCCCGGCGACCCCGACTTCTCCGAGCTGGTCGCACCGGGCAAACCGCAGGCCCTGGTCATCGCGCCCACTCGCGAGCTCGCGTTGCAGGTCTCGGGCGACATCACCGCGGCCGGTAGGCTCCGCGGCACTCGTACGCTCACGGTCTACGGCGGGGTCCCGTACGAGCCGCAGCTCGACGCGCTGGCATCGGGGGTCGACGTCGTCGTCGGGACTCCCGGCCGGCTGCTCGACCTCGCCAACCGGCGGTCGCTCGACCTCGGGCACGTCAAGGTACTCGTGCTCGACGAGGCCGACGAGATGCTCGACCTCGGGTTCCTGCCCGACGTCGAACGGCTCATCTCCAAGACGCCCGAGCTGCGCCAGACGATGCTCTTCTCCGCGACTATGCGCGGGGAGGTCGTCACCCTCGCCCGCACACACATGCGGCACCCGGTCAACATCCGGGCCGAGTCGAGCACCGACGCCCAGACCGTACCCGCGACGGCTCAGTTCGTTTACCAGGCGCACGACCTCGACAAGCCCGAGATCATCGCGCGCATCCTGCAGGCCGACAACCGGGGCCTGTCGATCATCTTCACCCGTACCAAGCGCCAGGCCCAGCGACTAGCCGAGGACCTCATCGACCGGGGCTTCCCGGCATCGCCGCTGCACGGCGACATGGTCCAGGCGGCCCGCGAGAAGGCGATGGCCCGGTTCCGCGAAGGCAAGATCGAGATCCTCGTCGCGACCGACGTCGCCGCACGCGGCATCGACGTCGAGGGGGTCACCCACGTCATCAACTACACGTGCCCCGAGGACGAGAAGAACTACGTGCACCGGATCGGCCGTACAGGTCGCGCCGGCGCGTCCGGCGTCGCCATCACGTTCGTCGACTGGCCCGACGTCACCCGCTGGAAGGTCATCAACAAGGCGCTCGATCTGCCGTACGACGAGCCGGAGGAGACCTACTCCACCAGCGAGCACCTGTTCCACGAGCAGGGCATCCCGCCGGGTGCGGTCGGACGCCTCAAGCCAGCGTCACCGGCGGCCCCAGGTCTGCGCCGGCTTCCGGACCGGGCCGCGGTGACTCCGGACGCAGCGCGGGGAGACGCAGCACCGGCGCGGCCGAGCCCGGTCGGCGTCGAAGCCGTAGCCGCGGCGGCTCCGCGGGTGAAGCGGACGGCGCTTCGTCCGGCAGGGTGACGCAGGGCAGGCCGCGTCGCCGGCCGCCAGCGGCTCGGGCAAGCGGCGGCGGCGGAACCGGACGCGGACCCGCAGCGGCGCACCCGTCAGCCAGCCCGCGGACGGCTGACCGGAGCGGTCGGCCGCGCAGGCCGCTGCCCGGCGGTCCCGCGGCGCCGACGGGCGCAGCGAATCTCAGGCTGTGACGACGACGGTCGTACCCGTCGACGCGAACCGCCACATCGCACGAGCGTCGGGACGCGCCTGCCGGATGCATCCGGCTGACTGCGGAGTGCCCAGCTGGCCCCGCGACTGCACGGTCGAACCACTGGCGTCGGCCACCGGGATGTCATGGAAGCCGATGGCGTAGTGGGCGCCGTGGGCGAACGCCACCATGTACCCCATCGTCTCCTTGTGGTTGAAGGCGATGGCGTGGCGCTCCCGCGCATAGACCGCGTACGTGCCGGGGCTGAGCAGGTGGGGGTTCCTGCCGCCGGACACCAGATAGGTCCGCCGGACATCGTTGTGCCCGTCGACGAGCCAGACCCGCTGCGCGCTGATGTCGTACACGACGCGCCGGCCCGAGCCCGGAGTTCGCCGGTAGAGGGGACGGGCTGTCGTGCTGCTTCCCACTGGTACCCGACGTGCCCGACTGCGTACCGGTCGTCGGGATGGTCGTCGATCCCAGCTCACCCCGTCGAGGCCGACGGTCCGGTCGTGGTCGTGGTCGGGGTCGTCGGTGCCGGTGTAGTGGCGGTCGAGGACGACGTCGCCGTCTGTACGGATGCCGCCGACGGCTGCTGTTGGTGCCCCGATGCCGCGCCCGGCCCGAAGCCGAGCGAGCCTGCCAGCGCTAGGCCCGTGATGGCTGCGGCCCCGCCGACAGCGAGCACTCGATGGGGCGCGGGGGAGGCCCGGTGTTGCGGCGGCTCGGTCGAGAACACCTTCGACATCCTAGGTCCGCGCGCGCGGCGCTCAGGCCACCTGAACCAGCTGCGGGGGTGTGTCGGCCCGCTTGTGTACGCGGCCCCGCCTGACCATAGTTGCCGGGTGCCTCGTTGCCTGGTCACCGGACCCACGTCGGGCATCGGACACGCCTTCGCCACGGCCCTCGCCGCAGCCGGCAACGACCTGGTTCTCGTGTCCCGCGACGCGGCCCGGCTCGACCGGGTCGCCGAAGATCTCGGCGCCGCCCACGGCGTTGCGACGGAGGTCCTCACCGCCGACCTTTCGGACCTGGAGCAGACCCGGCAGGTCGAGGCACGGCTGCGATCGGAGCCGTTCGCGGTGGTCGTCAACAACGCCGGCTTCGGCATGACCGGGACCTTCGAGGTCAACGACGTGGAAGCCGAGCAGGAGTCTCTCGACGTGCTGGTGCGTGCCGTGATGCGGCTGAGCCATGCCGCCCTGCTGCCGATGCTCACCGCCGGGTCCGGCGCCATCGTCAACGTGTCGAGCGTGGCCGGGTACCTGCCGCGGGGCACGTACGGCGCGCACAAGGCCTGGGTCACGAGCTTCAGCGGGTGGGCGAACGTCCATTACCGCAGCAGCGGCGTTCGGGTGATGGCGCTGTGCCCGGGGTTCGTCCGCACCGAGTTCCACTCGCGGATGCAGGCGAACCTCGGCGGCATCCCGAGCTGGATGTGGCTCGACGCCGATACGGTCGTCCGTACGGCGCTGCGCGACCTGTACCGCGGCAAGGCGGTCAGCATCCCCACGCGCCGCTACCAGGCACTGACCACGCTGGCCCGGGCGACCCCCCGTCGGGCCATGGAGAAGATCGCGAGAAGAGGCCGGTGAGCAGACCGATGTCGCTACAGCTCGGTGACGACGTACGAAGTGGCGACATCGTCACCGACCGCGGCACCTTCGCCGGCCTCAGCTGCACACCGGCCACCCGCTCGCTGCCACGCGGCAACGTCTTGCTGATACCGGGGTTCACGGGCTCGAAGGAGGACTTCGCCGAGCTGCTGCCTCTCCTCGCGGCAGCCGGCTGGGCGGCAGCGACGTACGACCAGCGCGGCCAGTTCGAGTCGCGAGGCCGGCCCGACGACGACTACACGCTGAGCGGGTTCCGGCCGACGCCGTCGAGGTGTCGGCGGCCGTGTTCGGTCGCGACGAGCAGGTCCATCTCGTCGGCCACTCCTTCGGCGGTCTCGTCGCAGCGACCGCGGCCGCGGAGAACGAGCACGCCTGGGCCAGCCTGACCCTGATGTGCTCCGGTCCCGGCGGATTGCAGGGCGACCAGGCCAAGGACCTCCTCGGAGCAGCGGAGATGGCAACGAGCCAGGGTCTGGAGGCGCTGTACCAGGCCAGCGCCGCGCGCGACACCCAGGTAGGAGTCGAGCCGCCGCCGGCCGAGATCGAGGAGTTCCTGCACCGTCGGTACGTCGCCAACTCACCCGACGGACTCGCGGCGATCGCCCGCCTCCTCGTCGACACGCCCGATCTCACCGGATCCCTGGCGGCACTGGATCTCGACGTCCACGTACTCCGGGGTGAGAACGACGACGCCTGGCCGCACGACGTCCAGGACCGGCTCGCGCGCGACCTCGGTACCACGGTGGTCGTCGTCCCGGACGCCGCCCACTCGCCGGCCGTGGAGCAGCCCGAGGCCACCCGTGACGCGCTCGTGCGGCTCTGGCTGGGCTGAGCTCGTGGCCGCGGCTACGGCACGGTGGCCGACAGCACGTCGCGGCCTGACGTCGCGGCGTTCGCGGCGGCCGCGGCGAGCAGACGCTCGTACTGGTCTGGCTCGGTCAGGTTGCAGCCGAGCTCGTGGTCGACCTTGCCGAGGCCGTGGAAGTCACTCGACCCGGTGATCACGAGGTCGAGCTCGGTGGCCAACCCCCGCAGCGAGCTGCGCTCGGTCGGGCCGTGGTCCTGGTGCTCTACCTCCAGGCCGGTGAGCCCGGCGGCACACAACGACACGAGGGTCTCGGCTTCCATGACCCGTCGGCTGCCATGCCCCCAGGGGTGCGCGATCACGGCCGCGCCACCCGCCGCAGTGATCAGCCGGATCATGGTCGCGGTCGGCGTCGCGTAGCGGGCGACGTGGCCCGGTCTCCCGGCGTTTAGCCACTTGGTGAACGCTTCGCCGCGGTCTGCGGCGAAGCCTCTCGCGACCATGGCATCGGCGATGTGCGGGCGTCCGATCGCGGGTGAGTCCCCCACTTGCCGTCGGACGTCGTCCTCGCTGACGGCGACTCCGGCCGCTTGGAGCTGTGCGAGCATCGTCGACAGCCGGCCCTCGCGTGCCCGCAGGATCCGTTCGAGCTCGGCGGCCAGCGGGGGGTACCCCGGGTCGAGGAGATAGCCGAGCACGTGTACGCCGGCACCGGCGTGCTTCGTCGAGATCTCCATGCCGGGGACGAGGGTGATCGCGTGGCGCACCGCCGCCTCGGCGGCCTCGGCCCATCCCGACATGGAGTCGTGGTCGGTGAGCGCGAGCACGTCGAGGCGGGCGGGGTCCGCGGCCGCGAGTCGGACGACGTCCGCCGGACTGTACGTGCCGTCCGACGCCGTGGAGTGGGTGTGCAGGTCGATACGCACACGGTCGAGCCTAGAGCTCGGGCGGCACCTCCACGAGCAAACGCGGCGACAGCTCGCCGAGGGGGAGCATGGCCAGCTCCGCGCCGAGGCTGCGGGCGTCGACGAGCGTCAACGGCGACACCACGAGCGCGCTGCCCTCGGCCGGGTGCACGATCACCCACAGCCAGCGGCCGGCGGCCTCGCCCACGTACACCGCGCGGTCGTCGACGGCTTCCACCGACCACAGGGAGGTGGATCGGCCTTCGACGAGGAAGCGCGCGTCGGGTGGCCCGACGCCGACGTTGGGCGTCGGGTAGTGCGTCCGCAGGCCAGAGAACAGGCCGCCGAGTCCGGCGCCGGGCTCCTCGCAGACGAAGAGCGTCTCGATGGGATCTCCGAAGGGGTCCGTTCCGGACCAGCAGGCGGTCGTGCCGGACCTGGCGGTGGCGACCGTGCCGTGGCACAGCCCGGCGAAGCGCCAGCCGGGAGGAGGCGGCCACGGGACCCACAGCGGCGCGGGCAGCGCCTGGATCGCGGTGTCGATCATGGCGGCGAACGGGTCGACGACGACCAGGCCCGGTTGCATGCCTCAACGGTGGTGGTGATGCAGGCGGCGCGTCAACCGCCCCGCCCCCGGCGAGGGGTCACGTAATCCCCGCCGAGGGGGCACGTAATCCCCGCCGAGGGGGCAAGCGCGTCCCGGCTAGTCACGTACATCCCGCCGAAGAGTCAGGCATGCCCGGGTGAGGGAGAATCGGCGGCATGGTACGAGTCCCTTGCGTCGGCGCGGTCGTACGCGACGAGTCCGGCAGGATCCTCGTCGTGCGCCGCGCGCGGCCGCCGTCACAGGGCCTGTGGTCCATTCCCGGAGGACGGATCGAGCCCGGCGAGACCCTCGCAGAGGCGGCTCGCCGTGAGGTCCGAGAGGAGACCGGGCTCGACGTTGACGTACAGCAGATCCTCGGACACGTGGCAATTCCCCACGGGGACATCGTGTACGACGTGGCGGACTTCGCGGCCACGGTGAACGGCAACGTCCCTCCGCTCGCTGCCGGCGACGACGCCGGCGATGCGCGGTGGGTCACAGCCTCCGAGCTGAGGGAACTGCCGACCACGCCGGAGCTCTTGTCGACGCTCGCAGGATGGGGCGTCTGGGACTAGCGGAGTGGTCGGGGACTGTGCGGCTGCGATTGACTACAAGGTCACCCGGATGGTGAGGACCGGCGAAGTCAGTCCGGTGCTGAGATCTACGACTCGGACCCGAGCAAGGCCAAGCCGCGCCAAGGAAACGAACGTGCTGAACCGTCCGGAAGAGTCGGTCACCGCAGGCAGTGGATACGTGATCCATCTGTGCTTGACGCGTTCCTGGACGTTCAACGTGACGGACCGCTGGGCGTCGGGGTAGCGGCCTCGTAGGCGCAACGCATGGTAACGCTTGTCAGTATCCGCTTGCGCCATCAATCGGATGCTGCGCTTCGCCGGCGCGACGGCGCCAGAATCCGAGGTCGACGGTTCAGGTTGCTCGTTCTTCGCTGAGGGATGAGCCGTGCCTCTCGTCTGCTTGACGAGCCGCCCTCCTGCATCTTGGCCGATGGACGCCGATCCCGAGCCGTTGTCTTTCGCAACAATAAGGAACACAAGCACCACATTCACAACCACAAGCAGCAGCACGGCAATCCCCGGGAGTGTCATTCGCGGTGTGAACCGGCTACCAGCCATTGAGTGCCTCGGCTAACGGATCTGCGTTGGGTACCGCTGTCTGGGATGCCAGACCTTACTGGGTGGCGTTCCACCGGTCGAGGGTAGGAAGTCCGCGGTCGTACGCCAGGACGCACACTTTCGCCGTGTCGAGCGGCAGGTGTGCGCCGACCGTCACCGGTTGGGCGATCCAGCGTGCGGCGAGAGTACGCAGCAGGTGGCCGTGCGAGAACAACAGCACTCGCCCACCGGCTGCGCGGCACTTGGCGATGACTCTGTCGACCCGGGCGCCGATCTCGCCGGGCGTCTCGCCGTCTGGGGCGCCATCGGTCCAGATGGACCAGTCCGGCCGCTCCTGGTGGATGTCGGCACGGGTCCTGCCCTCGTAGTCGCCGTAGTCCCACTCGACGAGGTCCTGCTCGATGTGGACGTCCGTGAAGCCGGCGAGCTCGGCCGTGCGCCGGGCTCGCTGGCGGGGACTGCACAGCACCAGGTCGAACGAGGTACCAGCGAGGATGTCGTGAAGCGCCTTGGCCGCCGCCTCACCCGCATCGGTCATCGGGAGGTCGGTGACTCCGGTGTGTTGGCCCGACAGGCTCCACTCGGTTTCGCCGTGCCGGATCAGCCACACTTCCGGCTCGGCTGTCTCGGTGTGCGCTGCGACGTTCACGGGTCACACCGTAGCGGCGCCGCGGTCAGGGCGCGATCGGGCGGCATCCCCGGACCACTTCACCGGTGACATTGGCGCCCGCTCGGGCACGCATCTCTGCCCACTCGGGGCGACATTTGCGACCACTCGACAAGAGTTTGCGCGGGCTCGCCGGTGGGCTCAGCCGTTGCGCAGTGCCAACCGCCCCAGCAGGTTGCGGGCGTCCTCGGCCACCCTCGCCTGGCAGACGACCTCGTACGAAGTCGCCACCACGCCGGACCTGGACGTGAAGTCGCGCTTGCCGCCTGTGGCGGCGTACGCCATCGAGCCCGACAGTGCTCCGAACGCCGCGCCGATAAGCGCCGTGATGATCGGTACGAGGATCGAGACGTTGTTGCCCCCGAACAGCAGCATCACACCGCCGATGAACAGGCCCCACAGCGCACCGGTCAGCGCCGCCGCCTGGATGACGCGTCCTCTGGTCAGCCGGCCCGTCACCTGCTCCACGAGCCGCAGACCCGTGCCGACGATGGTCACGTTCTCGACGGGGAACTCGTTGTCCGACAGGTAGTCGACGGCCTCTTGGGCCTTGGCGTATGTCGGGAATGTGCCGACGGGCATCCCATCGGGAAGCGCAGGCAACGGCAGCGGAGTCGTCATACGTCAATGCTGTCACGAAGGTCAAGAGACGACGAGTGCCGGCGGCAAGGCGCTAGTCGAGCGGCGCCTCGACGAGCCGCCGCGACCCGGAACCCGCCCGCGCACGGACAACGAGGACCAGCCCTGCGCAGATGAGCCCGACCCCCGCGTACACGGCGATCGGTGGCGCCTGCCCGAGGAAGACGGCAGCGAGCAGTGCCGCACCGGGCACCTCGAGCAGGAGCAACATCGATACGAGGGTCGGGCTCATCACCGCCAGCAGGTGGTTGAAGACCGAGTGGCCCAGGATCTGTGCGGACACCGTGACGGCGACGATGAGACCCCAGCTTCGCGCGTCGAACCCGGTCAGTGGGACCCGCGCGACCGCACACGCCACGGCTAGCGTCAGAGCACACACCGTGTAGCAGACGACGGTGTACGCAACTGTGGTGGTGTGCTCGCGCACCCGCCCGCCCACACTGATGTACACCGCGCCGAACACCCCTCCCGAAAGCGCGAGCAGGTCCCCGGCCACCGCCCGGGCTGAGATGGTGCCGTCGACGCCTGAGACGACCAGGACGCCCGCCAAGGACAAAGCCAAGCCGACCCAGACCCGGGTATCGATGGAGCGTCCCGACAGCCTTGCCAGCACGACCACCCAGGCCACCTGCAAGGACACGAGCGCTGTGGCCGAGGCGACCGAGGTCATCTTGAGCGACGACGTCCACGCGGCGAAGTGCCCCGCGAGCATGATCCCCGCGAAGGTGCTTCGGACCCACTCCCTCCTGGCCAGGTGCCTCAAGTCGCCGCGGTGGCCGGCCACAGCAACGCCGCCGACAGCAATTGCGCCCAGACCCGTTCGCCAGAACGAGATCGCCAACGCCGGAACCATCGTCGCCGCCGCCATGAGCGGACCCGACGACGAGACGCCGACGATCCCGACGACCACGAGAAGGATGCTGCTCAGCGGGAGGTTCGGTCCACGTCCGGCCACGGTGCAATCCTGACGGCACCCGAACCTCCCCCGTCGACTGGGCGCAAATGTCCGGCCGAGCGGGCGCAAATGTCCGGCCGACCGGGCGCAAATGCTGGGTCAAGCAGGCGCAAATTCTCGGCCGAGGCCGGTAGGACAGTACACATGCGCCAGGTCAGGCCGGTCGACGCGACATTCCCGCCCAGTTGACGGGACATTTGCGCCCGGTCGACACGACATTTGCGCCCGGTCGGCGACGGGTCAGGGCGTCGCGGGAGGGACGACGATGGTGCCCGACGCGACGGGTACCACCTGGCCGGCGACGTGCGCGCGCGTGGCGATGCCGGCCTCGGCGTCCACCCGGGCGTTCAGCAGGGAGGGCCGGCCCATCTCGACGCCCTGCTCGATCCGGTATGTCGTCGATCCCTCGGGCGCCGCCAGCCCGGCCGCTACCAGGGCGAGGCCGAGGCCGACGGCGGCCGAGCCGGTCGCCGGATCCTCGGCGATTCCCAGCCCGGGCACGAAGACGCGCGAGAAGATGTGCAGAGCGGCCTCACCGGGCACTGGGCCGTCCGGGGCGACCGCGTACACGTCGATGCCGTCGATCGGGTCCTGGAGCCCGCTCTGGTCGACCGCCACGTCGGCGAGCCGGACGCTGCTCGGTCGAGCCCGTGGCACGGCCTCGGTGTGCACGCGGAGGTACAGCCAGCTGAGCCCGCACCCGGCCAGGTAGGCGGGGCCAGCGACGTCGTCCGTGGACAGGCCGACGAGCGGGACCACGGCCTCGACCTCGGCAGGTGACAGCGCCTGCGCGTGGTCTCGGGCCACGGCGCTCAGCTCGACCGGCCCGGTCGAGTCGGTGCTGAGCCGCACCCCGATCAGTCCGGCGCCGCAGGCCTGGCTGACGTCGGTCCCGGCGATGTCGCCGCGCGCCCGAAGCGCCCACGCCGACCCGACCGTCGGATGCCCTGCGAACGGGATCTCGCCGCCGGGGGTGAAGATCCGCAGCCGGTAGTCCGCACCCGCCGCACGGTCGGCCTCCGTGAGCGGCACCGGGAACGTGGTCTCCGACAGGTTGAACTCCGTCGCGAGCGCGAGCATCTGCTCGCCGGTCAGATCCTCGGCGCCGTACACGACAGCCAGCGGATTCCCGGCGAACGCCCGGTCGGTGAAAACGTCCACGACGTCGTAGGCGAGGCGCCGCTGGTCCCCGGACGCGGCTGGCCAGCGGTCAGGTTGGGAGCGGTCGGCAGGCATGGTGTGCAGCGTAGACGCGCCCTCGCGACGGTACCCTCGGGGGCGTGAGTATCGCTGCGTCACGTGTGTTCATCGCACGGCTTGCAGGCATGCTCGTCTTCGATCCCAACGGCGACCAGGTCGGCAAGGTACGCGACGTGGTCGCCGCCCTGCGCGGCGAGGGCCGCCCCCCGCGCGTGCTGGGGCTGGTCGTGGAGGTACTCGGCCGGCGCCGCATCTTCTTGCCCATGACCCGGGTCACCAGCGTGGACTCCGGGCAGGTGATCACCACGGGCCTGGTCAACATGCGCCGCTTCCAGCAGCGCAGCGCGGAGACGCTCGTGCTTGCGGAGCTCTTCGACCGCACGGTCACGATCAAGGAGACCGGCCAGAAGGTCATCGTGTTCGACATAGCGATGGAGCAGTCGCGGACCCGCGACTGGACGCTCACGCGAGTCGCCGTTCAGCACGGCGCGAAGCGCTTCGGTCGTCGGGGCCAGACCCAGGTCCTGGAGTGGTTCGAGGTGTCGGGGCTCATCGAGAACGAGGTCGGCCAGGGCGCTGCGCACCTGTTGGCGGCCCTGGACTCCATGCGGCCACCGGACCTCGCCAACGTGATGCACGAGCTCTCGTCGAAGCGGCGCGCCGAGGTGGCGGCCGCGCTGGACGACGAGCGGCTGGCCGACGTGCTCGAGGAGCTGCCCGAGGACGACCAGGTGGAGATCCTCGGCCAGCTGGCGTCGGAACGCGCGGCCGACATCCTCGAGGAGATGTCGCCCGACGACGCGGCGGACCTGATCGCCGAGCTGCCGCCGGACACCGCCGAGCAGCTGCTCATGCTGATGCAGCCCGACGAGGCCGACGACGTACGCCGGCTGCTCAGCTACGAGGAGCACACCGCGGGCGGTCTGATGACGACCGACCCGGTCATCCTGCCGCCCGACGCCACCGTCGCGGAGGCGCTGGCCCGGATCCGCACCGCCGAGCTGAGCCCGTCGCTGGCCTCCAGCGTGTACGTCTGCCGGCCGCCGCTCGAGACCCCCACCGGCAGGTTCCTGGGCATCGGCCACTTCCAGCGTCTGCTCCGGGTGCCGCCGTCGAGCCTCGTCTCCGGCGTCATCGACAGCGACATCGAGCCCCTCCGGGTCGACGCGCCGCTGGAGGAGGTCACCCGGCTGCTCGCCGCGTACAACCTGGTGGCGAGCCCCGTGACCGACGACGACGGGCACCTGCTGGGTGTGGTGACCGTCGACGACGTGCTCGACCACCTGCTGCCGGAGAACTGGCGTGACCGCAACTCCGACGCTCCGGCGGGAGCCGCCGATGGCGCGTGACGAGGTGCGGGAGGAGCGCCGCGAAGCCCGGCGGTTCTCGTCTCGGCCCGCCCGGCTCGACGTGCCCCGCGAGACCCGTCGCAGCCTGGTCCCCCGGCCGAGCTACGACCCCGAGCGGCTCGGCCGGCTCTCCGAGCGGGTAGCCCGGTTCTTCGGCACCGGTACGTTCCTGGTCTGGATGACGATCGTCATCGTCATCTGGGTCGTGTGGAACGTCTTCGGCCCCCAGCAGGCGAAGTGGGACGACTACCCGTTCATCTTCCTGACGCTCGTGTTGAGCCTGCAGGCGTCGTACTCCGCCCCGCTCATCCTGCTCGCCGCCAACCGTCAGGAGGCTCGTGACCGCGTCAACCTGGAGCAGGACCGCGACGCGACCACGCGCGCCCATGCCGACATGGAGTACCTCGCGCGGGAGGTGGCGTCGCTGCGGATGGCCGTTGGCGAGGTGGCGACGAGGGACTACGTCCGCTCCGAGCTGCGCTCCCTTCTCGCCGAGCTGGAGGAGCGCTCACAATCGTCGGAGACCGAACGCGACGACGCCGATACCACGTAACCTGGGGTCATGACCGCTCCGCTCCTCGAGGACGTCCAGGCTGCCCTCGCGACCGTCAACGACCCGGAGATCCGGCGGCCGATCACCGAGCTGGGGATGGTGCGCGACGTCGAGATCGGGCCGGACGCGACAGTCGCCGTGACCGTCCTCCTCACCGTCTCGGGATGTCCGATGAAGGACACCCTCACACGCGATGTCACGCATGCGGTAGGACGCGTGGCGGGGGTGGCCGGAGTACGGGTCACGCTCGACGTCATGTCCGCCGAGCAGCGGTCACAGCTGCAGACGCAGCTGCGGGGCGGCCAGCCCGCGAAGGAGATCCCGTTCGCCCGGCCCGACTCGCTGACGAAGGTGCTCGCGATCGCCTCGGGCAAGGGTGGCGTCGGCAAGTCGTCAGTCACGGTCAACCTGGCCCTGGCGATGGTGCGTGCCGGCCGCAAGGTGGGCATCCTCGACGCCGACGTCTACGGGCACTCGATCCCGGCGATGCTCGGCGTCGCCGACGAGCGGCCGACGCAGGTCGAGGAGATGATCATGCCGGTGCCCGTACAGGGCCTCAGCGTGATCAGCATCGGCATGCTGAAGCCCCGCCGCGACCAGGTGGTCGCGTGGCGCGGCCCGATGCTCGACCGGGCGCTGGTCCAGATGCTCAGCGACGTGTACTGGAGCGACCTCGACGTCCTGCTGCTCGACCTTCCCCCCGGGACCGGCGACGTGGCGATCTCGGTCGGCCAGCACCTGCCCAACTCGGAGGTCGTGGTCGTGACCACTCCCCAGTCGGCGGCTTCGGAGGTGGCCGAGCGTGCGGGAACCATGGCGTCGATGATGAACCAGCACGTCGCCGGCGTGATCGAGAACATGAGCTATCTCGTCTGCCCCCACTGCGGTCCCGAGCACAGGATCGACGTCTTCGGGGCCGGCGGCGGCGACACCGTCGCCGCGACCTTGTCGGCGCGGTTCGGCTACGACGTGCCCGTGCTCGGCCGCATCCCGCTCGACCCCCGGCTCCGCCAGGGCGGTGACGTCGGACGTCCGATCGTCGCCGAGGCGCCCGACTCGGTGGCGGCGGTGGCGCTGGCGTCGGTCGCCGACTCCTTGATGTCTCGAGGCCGTGGGCTGGCCGGCCTGCAGCTCGGCCTCTCGCCTGCAGGGCGCTGACCTGCGGATGGTGAGCTAGCCGTGTTCGACGTCGGGATCCCAGAGCTGATGGTGCTGGCGCTGGTGGCGCTGTTCGTCTTCGGCCCCGACCGGCTGCCCGACGTGGCGCGCCAGGCCGCTCGGCTGGTGAAGCAGCTTCGCGTGACCGTCAACCAGGCCAAGGCCCAGCTCACCGATGAGCTCGGGCCGGAGTTCAAGGACATCGATTTCCGCGACCTGAGCCCGCGGGCCCTGGTCCAGAAGCACATCCTCGACGACCTCGATCTCGACGACGACACCCCACAGCGCGACGGCCACCGGCCGCTGGACAAGGACGAGCCGCCCCCGTACGACTTCGACGCCACCTGAGCGCCGTACCCCGAAGCACCCTGGGGCCGTACCTCCGCGCAGCCCTGTATCTGGCGGAGTAGCGCCGAAGCGTCGTCAGCCGACCTTGTGCCCCAGGCGCACGCGAACGCGTCGCAACGTCCCGCCATGCAGCACGGTAAGGGTGACGACGTCGCCGGGTCGGTACGTGCGGATGCTCACGATCAGCTCGACGCCGCTCTGGACGACCGTGTCGTCGATCTTCTTGACCAGATCGCCCTTCTCGATCCCCGCCGCCTGCGCTGGGCTGTTCGGATCCACCTCGGTGACCTTCGCGCCGCCTAAGGCGGGGTCGAGGCTCACCTTCGCGCCGATGACGGGGTACTCGGCGTGACCGCTGGAGATGATCTGTTGCACGGTCCGCGACACCTGGTCGATGGGGATGGAGAAGCCCACGCCGATGCTCCCCGACTGCTGCGTCGATCCGCCGAGGGTCGCGATGGCGGAGTTCACGCCGATCACGAACCCGTCGAGGTCGACGAGCGGACCACCCGAGTTCCCGGGGTTGATGGCGGCGTCGGTCTGCAGCGCGTTGAGGTACGACGTCTCGCCCTCGCCACCGGCGGTCACCGGCCGGTGGGTGGCGCTGATGATGCCTGACGTGACCGTCGACGTCAGGCCCAGCGGTGAGCCGATCGCCACCACGGACTCCCCGACCTTTACGCGGGCTGACGAGCCGATCGCGGCCGGTACCAGCTTCGACGTGTCACCCACCTGGATCACGGCGATGTCGTACGACGGGCTGCGGCCGACGATCTTCGCGATCTGCTTGCTGCCGTCGGGGAGCGAGACGCGGATCTCGCCGCCCGGGCCCGCACCCTCGACGACGTGGTTGTTCGTGACGATGCGTCCATCGTGGTCGTACACGAAGCCCGAGCCGGTGACCTCCGACGCCGAGCTCTGCACGTCGATGGAGACGACGCTCGGCAGCACCTTCTGCGCCACCCCGATGACGGGGTTCGCCCCCGCTCCGCCAGCGACGGGCCCGCTCGAGGTGATCACCGGTTGGACCGGACCTCCCGCACTGCTGGAGCCGGCGGGGTCGTCGACGAGCGAGCCGCCGATGGCGCCGCCGGCGATGCCGAGCAGCAGGGACACGACGGCGACGGGCACCAGGATCGACCGTCCGCGAGACGGGCCCGGCGGACCTGGCGGGCCGCCTCCGGCGGGCTGCCAGGAACCGTACGGTGGCGGGCCGCCCGGAGGCGGAGCCCACGGCGGTCCACCGAAGGGCGCAGCGGGTGGAGGCGGGCCTCCCGGCCGGGGGCCACCCGGGGGCGGACCGCCGTACGCCGACGGCTGCGACTGACCGGGACGGTACCCGTACGGAGGACCTGCCGGCGGGTACGACGACATCGGCGGTGGGGGCAACGGCACGGTGGGCGAGTCGGGACGGCGGGCGTCGGGAGCGGGCTCACGCGAGCCCGTCACGCCACCACCGTACGGTTGGGCCGGCGGCGGCGGGTCCTGACCAGGCGGGGGTTGTGCCACGGGGCTCCTCGATCGCGTCGACCCAAGTGTGCCCCAGCCGGCACCCGAGCGTGACCCGGACCGGGTGATTGGGGCGGGCAGCTGCTCAGCGCGCCGAGTCGAGCGCCCCGGCAAGCCGCTTCAGGCCCGTGGCCAGCCTCTCGCCCGCTCCGACCGGCGCCGGGCCGGCGTGGGGGAGATCGGCGACCACGGCGCTGGCCGTCTGGTCGGGTGCGTCGGTGACCACCGTGTACACCGTGCCGCCCGAGCCCCACACCGCAACCGTCGGAAGGCCGAGGCTCACGTAGACCGGGGTCCCGCGGACGGTCCGTCGAGTAAGACCCGGCATCGCGGCGGAAATCAGGGACCCGCGCTGCTCGAAGACGGAGACGTTGGACAGGCCGTCGGAGTACGACGCGCTCATCACGTCGGCGTCGGTCTCCAGGCGGTCCAGCCGGGTGAGCGCGAAACGACCCAGCCGCGGCGGGCAGGTCCACCCGTCGTCAGCCAGGAGCGGGGCCGACGCCTTCGCCAGCTCGGTCGTCGACGGCGCCTCCAGCTCGGGCGGCAGGTGCGGCAGGAAACCCACCCGCGACACCTCGAGCCGGGTGAAGGCGCTCGACCGGACGACCCGGCCACCGGCGTACATCTGGCGGCGCAGCAGCAGCCCGGTCTCGTTGTCGATCCAGAACCGAGCCTCGACGGCTCCCCCGCGGCTGGCTTCGACGACCGTGGCGGGCCGGCCGAGGACCGACGCCGACGACGACGCGACCGAGAGGTCGTAGGCACGCTCGAGCTGCTGCAGCGGCTCACTGGTCAGCCCACCGGAGGCGACCGCCTCGCTCTGGGCGACGAACGTCGCGGTCGCGCCAGCCGGCCGGTCGACCACCGCGAAGCTCGTGCCCTGCCGTGGCGCGTGGTGCACCAGCAGTCTCAGCATGGTAGGCGCACCGGCATCGAAGGAGTCGACCTCCCGGACTCCGGTGTACGCGAACCTGTCCGGCGCCGACATCGCCCGCCGCAGGACGCGCTCGGCGCGCGCCTCGGTCCCGGTCGAGCCGGTGGGCCGGGCGTCGGACGTCGTCGACCCGGGGCGGCTCAGCACCTGAGCGGCCGGCTCCGGATCGGCTGCGAGCACGTCGGCCGCAGGATCGGCCAACGGTGCCAGCCCGGTATCGCCGGCGAAGTCGGCCATGTACTCGTCGACAGGTGGCGTGACGCGGGTGGCGGTGACGTCGGCAGGGCCGCCCACGGCGTACGCCAGGGACAAGACCGCCACGGTCAACGATCCCGCGCCGACCAGAGCCCTACGGACGATCGGACGCAGCAGCGCACGCGGCGGACGTGCCTGCGACGCGCGCGGACAACGGCTCCTGCGGCCGGCGACGGTCGCCGAGTCGAGCGACGCGAAGAGGTCGGCCGACGGCTCGACGTCCGACAGCCCCGTCATCCGGCGCTTGAGTGCCAGCGTCGCCTCGAGCTCGTGCCGGCAGCCCTCGCAGCGACCGATGTGGTGCAGCGCGCGGTAGCGCGCCGACCCGTGCAGCTCACCGTCGACCAGCGCCGAGATCTTGTGGTGCAGGTGGACATGCGTCATGACGGCCCCCGGCTGGGGGCACCGTCCACTGCTTCGCTCTCGACGGCCCCACCGATGCGACTTCGAGTCGACGTCGGCGCCCGGTGGGTGAGCGCCTTGCGGAGCATCGAGCGCCCCCGGTGGATCCGCGACCGCACGGTGCCGATCTTCACGTCGAGGACGGCGGCGATCTCGTCGTAGGACAACCCCTCCACGTCGCACAGCACCACGGCGGCGCGAAACTCGGGCGACAACGACGCGAGAGCCATCTCGATGTCGGGGTCGAACATGTCGTCGGACAAGCCGCTGTCAGGAGCCGGCAGCAGCCCGGGAAGCCTGTCGCCGGCATCGTCGGGGAGCGCGTCGAACCGGATCCGCTGCCGTCGGCGCGCCTGGTCGAGGAAGAGGTTGGTGGTGATGCGGTGCAGCCAGCCCTCGAAGGTGCCCGGCTGGAAGGTCGACAGCGACCGGAACACCCGGATGAAGACCTCCTGCGTGAGGTCCTCCGCGTCGTGGCGGTTGCCGGTCAGTCGGTACGCGAGGCGGTACACGCGGGCCGAGTGCCGGCGGACGATCTCGTCCCAGCTGGGAGCGCTCCACTCCCCCTCGTCGACGGTCGCCTGCATGCCAGAAAGGGTACGTGACCCGCGAAGGCCGGTGAGGTGTCGGAAAGGGTCGCTGAGCGGATAGGCTCGACCGCGATCCGTGCACACCGGCCCGACCTAGGAGACCGCCATCGCCACCGGACTGAAGCCGACGTCGTTGACGTACGCAGACGAGTTCGTCGCCGAGGACGAGGTTCTCAGCAACGCCAGGAACCGCGCCACCGACGTGCCGGCGGTGCCGATCAGCCCCGGTGGCGGCGCGACCTTGCGCTTCGTCGCGTCGCTGCTGCAGGCGAGGAACGTGGTCGAGGTGGGTACGGGCTGTGGCGTCTCGGGCGTCTGGACGATCCGCGGGATGCGGCCGGACGGGGTGCTCACGTCGGTCGATCTCGAGGCGGAGCACCAGCGCCTGGCCAAGCGCGCCTTCGACGAGGCGGGGATCCCCTCCCAGCGGGTCAGGCTCATCCCCGGGGCCGCGCTGGACGTGCTGCCGCGACTGACCGAGGGCCACTACGACATGGTCTTCTGCGACGCCGACAAGCAGGAGTACCCGCAGTACCTCCAGCAGGCGGTCCGACTGCTGAGGCCCGGCGGCGTCGTGGCGTTCGACAACAGCTTGTGGCGCGACCAGGTGGCCGACCCGTCGGCTCGAGACCCGCAGACCGTCGCGGTCCGGGAGACTCTTCAGCGCGTCGCCGACGACGAGGCGCTGGTGCCGGTCCTGCTCCCTGTAGGAGACGGGCTGCTGCTCGCGCAGAAGCGCTGACGACCGCCGTCCGGGCTGCTCGGTGCGGCGCTGTGTGCCCGCTCACCCTCCCCGGATCGCGACGGGATTTAGGGCAAATCTCAGAAACGAGCCGTATCATTGCGACTCGCGAGCGCGAAGCTCCCCAGCTCAACAGCAACTCTCTAGTATTTTGACGGCAGTAGCAAGGGCTTACGAAAGGCAGTAGCGCGGTGCGGGTACTTGTTCTGGGCGGCGATGGCTATCTTGGCTGGCCGACGGCGATGCATTTGTCGGCGCGCGGCCACGACGTCGCCGTCGTCGACAACTATCTTCGCCGTCAGATGGTGCTCGAGTCCGGCAGCGACAGCCTGACTCCGGTACTCAACCTCCGGCAGCGGGTCGACGCCTGGAAAGAACTCACGGATCGCACGATCGAGGCGCACATCTTCGACCTCTGCGAGTACGACGCCCTGGACGGGCTGTTCAAGAGCTTCGGGCCCGAGGTCGTGATCCACTACGGCCAGATCCCGTCAGCCCCGTATTCGATGGTCGACCGCCGTCACGCGGTCTTCACCCAGAAAAACAACATCGAGAATAACCTCAACGTCATCTTCACGATCGTCGAGAACAATCCCGACTGCCATCTGGTGAAGCTCGGAACAATGGGCGAGTACGGCTGTCCCAACATCGACATCGAAGAGGGCTACATCGAGATCGAGCACAATGGCCGGAAGGACACGCTGCCCTTCCCGAAAATGCCGCACAGCTGGTACCACGCCTCGAAGGTGGCCGACTCCACCAACATCCACTTCGCGTCCCGGGTCTACGGGCTGCGTGCCACCGACCTCAACCAAGGCGTGGTCTACGGCGCGCACACCGACGAAACCCTGCTCGACGACCGGCTGCTGACGCGGTTCGACTACGACGAGCAGTTCGGCACGGCGCTGAACCGGTTCTGCCTCCAGGCCGTGATCGGCCACCCGCTGACGGTCTACGGTGCGGGGGGACAGACCCGCGGGTTCCTCAACATCCGCGACACCCTCGCGTGCGTCGAGCTCGCTGTGCTGAACCCCGCCGAGCGCGGCGAGATGCGCGTCTTCAACCAGTTCACGGAGTCCTTCTCGATCCGTGACCTGGCCGAGGAGGTACAGAAGGCCGCCGTCGCGATCGGCCTGCAGGTCGACATCGCCGAGGTGGACAACCCTCGCACTGAGGCGGCCGAGCACTACTACAACCCGACCCACACGAAGCTGCTCGACCTCGGGCTCAAGCCGACCCTGCTGTCCGACGACCTGGTGACGGACACGTTGCAGACGCTCCTGAAGTACAAGGACCGGGCCATCCTCGACGCGATCGCCCCGCGCACCACGTGGAAGTGAGCGACGACACAGTCCTCGTCAGCGGTGGTGCCGGATTCATCGGCGTCAACCTGGCCCGCGTGCTGGGAGCGCACGGCTACCGCACCCGCTGCTTCGACAACTTCAGCACGGGTCGTCGCGACGACGCGGTAACGGCCGGGTACGACGAGATCGTGGAAGGCGACATCCGCGATCTCGACGCCTTCACGAAGGCATCGCAGGACTGCCGCTTCCTGGTCCACCTGGCGGCGCAGGCCGGTGTCCCGCTGTCGGTCGCCGATCCCCTCCAGGACTGCGACGTCAACGTGCTCGGCACGCTCAACGCTCTGATCGCGGCCCGTGACACGGGCCTCGACGGGTTCGTCTTCGCGTCCTCCAGCGCCCCCCTCGGTGACATCACGCCGCCTTCCCACGAGGGCATCGTGCCGCGACCCAAGTCGCCGTACGGGGCGTCGAAGCTCGCCGGAGAGGGATACTGCTCGGCGTTCGCGGGCAGCTACGACCTGGCCACCACCGCCTTGCGGTTCACGAACGTGTACGGGCCGTACAGCTACCACAAGGGCTCGGTTGTGGCGGCGTTCTGCAAGCGGGCCAGCGCCGGCGAGCCGATCGTCATCTACGGCGACGGCTCGCAGACCCGCGACTTCATCTACGTCGACGACCTCTGCAGTGGGATCACCACCGCGATGGAGAGCGGCGCCAAGGGCACCGTCGCGCATCTCGGGTCCGGCGTCGAGACGACGGTCCTCGACGTCGCGCACGAGGTTGCCCGCCGCTTCGGCGGCGACGTCGCCGTCGAGCACCACCCGGAGCGGGTCGGCGACGTGCTGCACAGCAACGCCGACATCTCCTACGCACGTGAACGGTTCGGCTTCGCACCGAAGGTCGCCTTGAGCGAGGGGCTCGACCGTACCGTCGCGTGGTTCGAGCAAAGCCCGGGCTGATGGGCCGGCGGGTAAATCTCGTTGGGCTGGCCGCCACCGTCGCCGCCACGGGCCAGGTCAAACGCACACGGGCCGGTGCGGCACGGCGTCGGCTCGCCCAGGCAGAGCGCGACACGGCCGTCGAGACCGCACTTCTCCAGGTACATCCACCGGATAAACCGTTCGTCGCGATCGTGATGTCCGCATTGAACGAACAGGACTCGATCGCGTCGGTGCTGCACGCACTTCCACGCAGCCTGTCCGGCCTCGAGGTGCGCACTCTCGTGGTCGACGACGGCAGCACCGACGACACCGCCGCGCTGGCACGCGAAGCCGGCGCCGTCGTCGCGAGGCACCGTCGCAACCTGGGGCAAGGTGACGGCCTCCGAACGGGGTTCGCGCTGGCCCTCGAGATGGGTGCGGCGGTCGTCGTCACGATGGACGCCGACGGACAGCACGACCCTGCCCAGCTCGGGGACCTGCTGGCCCCGATCGTCGGCGACCGGGCGGACTACGTGCAGGGCTCTCGTTTCCTCGGCCGCTACGACGACTCCGGGAGCGGCCGCCATGCGGGCATCAAGGCCTTCACGGCGCTCATCAACGTCCTGGCCGGCATCCGGATCACCGACTGCACCAACGGGTTCCGCGCGATCCGCGCCTCCGGCCTTGCCCGCATGCGGCTCGTGGAGGACCGCTTCTCGGCGTCGGAGATCCTCATCGAGGCCGCCGCCCGCGGTCTGCGCATACTCGAGGTGCCGGTACACATCCGCAGTCGCGATGCGGGAGTCAGCAAGAAGCCCGGAGGGCTGCGCTACCCACTCGGCTACCTTGGCGCGATCATTCGGTCCTGGACGCGGGCGACGCTACGCCGGTTTCGGTCGGCCGGCGGCCATCGGGGCGACCCGACCGGCACCGACGCCGCTACCGGCGACGCTCCCGAGTTGACGGCAGCCGGTTAGGGCCGCCTGACCGATCGTCACGGCGCAGGGCCGTACGCTACCGCCATGAGCGCCCCCATCGGGTCCCCCGAGCCCGGTGTCGCCCGGTGACAGTCCTCTTTTCGCTGCTCCTCTGCATGGTCTTGCCGGGAATCGCCGGCGGTGTCTTGCTCACCTGGTTCTCACCAGACCCCACACGCTCGGGTGGGCTGTTGACGCGAGCGCTGGCCTGCGGGCTCGTCGCCTGGCTCGTCAGCTCCGGTGTCCTCGTCCGGACCGTCGGACTGACTGCCACGTCGAGCTGGGTCACCGACGGGCTGCTCGCGCTGGGCAGTGGAGCGCTCCTGAGCGCCCCGAGGAGCCGCACCGTTCTCCGCCTGGCGCTGCCCGAGGCGCAGTACCTCGGAGCACTCCTCGCCGTCACAGCGGTCGTGTGGTTCCCGATCGGCTTCCTCGTGCTGCGGACCAGCTGGGGCCCGATCGGTTCCACCCCCTGGTACTACTGGAGCCTCGCCGCGAAGATCGCCCGAGCCGGCCATGTCCCCTCGCACTCGACGGAGTGGGGAACAAAGGTTCCCTTCCTCGACGACTACCACCTCTTCTCGACGGGCACGGCCTTCCTGCTCACTCAAGACAGCGCGGCCGTGCACGTCCTGCAGGCGGTCACCGTGCTGTCCGCCATTCTGCTGGCCTGCGGCGCTGCGCTCCTGGCCAACGCCTTCGGTGTCGGAAGACTGGCCTCGCTCGCCGCCGTCCCGATCGCCGTCGGCACGGGGGTCGGCGCCGCCCGCCTGCCCGCCTACCGGCCCGAGGCGTTCGCCTTCGGGCTCATGCTGCTGCTGGTAGCGGTGCTCGTCGACTGGCTGCGTCACCGTGAGCGCGGTTCGCTCGCGGCGGGATGCCTCCTGGCCGCCGTCTTGTCCCAGGTACACGGCATCGCGCTGACCACGGGCGGGATCCTCCTCGTCGCCTCGGCGATCGCTCTCTACCCCCGCCGCCAGGCCCTCCCCTACCTTCGGCGGTGTGCCCTCTCGGGTCTGGCCGTCCTCGCGAGCGTGGTTCTCCTCGGCGTGGTGCTGGGAGTGGCCCCCGGGACCGAGCACGCAGGCCGCCTCGGCAACAAGAGCGGTCTGGCGGACCCCACCTGGCGCTTCATCCGTCTCATTCGGGACGTGCCGCCCACGCTGCCTCCGAGCAACCCCGGGCTGGCGAAAGGCGCCGTCGGGACCGTGTACGAAGGGACCGGACTCTGGGTCGGCCTTGTCGCCGCGGCCTGCCTCGTCCTGCTGGTGATGGGTGCGAGACAGCGACTACCGGTGAGTCGGATACTGACGTTCACCCTCATCGCCATGCTGGGGCTGGCGGCCGTCGGAGCGGTCTTCGCGTTCGGTTGGTCGAGTTATGTGCCCAGGCGCACGGGCGCCCAGCGTCTGGTGGAGGAGGCGACGCTCCTGCTCGGGCCGTGTGCTGCCGGCGCGCTGGCGTGCCTTCGCCTCAGTGGTCGGCTCAAGGAGAGGACGCAGCTGACGTCCGTCACCGTCGTGCTGGTGCTCTGCGCCCTCGGGATCTTCGGCAGCCTGCGGCTCGCCAGCGTCGTCGACGGGCAACGGCCACCGCACAGCGCGGTACAGGCCCTGGCCGCGCTCGACGTCCCTCCGCGCGCCGTCGTGCTCACGAACGCCTACACCGAGGGGTACCTCAAGCAGGTGACCGGAGCTCAGGGACTGATAGACGGGCGAGCGCCGTACACCTTCCCGAGCGTGCTCAAACGGGCGAACTCGCTTCTCCGGCAGGCGAAGCAGTTCTACCTGGCGCCGGCACGACACCTCGGGTTCTTGGACAGGGAGCACATCTCCTACGTCGCCGTGTCCGGGCACTCCTACTCGCTGGGTACCGGCAACCTCTATGTCAAGCCTGCGGACATCACAGGGCTGCGCACGTGCCCGCGCCTTAAACCGGTGCTCCTGATACCCGGTCTCCGCGTCTTCTACGTTCGACCACCACGGGTCCATCAGTAGTCGCGATCCGACTCGGGCACGTCGGGCCGTTGGATTCCACGGACGCGTGCGGTGGCTGCAACTACGCTCGTTGACGTTGTGCGCTGCCAAGCACACGGGGGATTGGCCGTTCGACCAGGGGGGACACGCACGTGGGGACGAGAGTGCGCAGGGCGATCTTCCCTGTACTGATGACATCCATGCTCGCGCTGGGAGTCGTCGGTGTGGACACGTCGCACGCCTCGGCGCAGCACACGCCGAACGGACCCAACCCGGTCGCTTCCGGGGAGGACCTCCGAAACGTGAGCTTTTACTACGGTGGTACCACGACACTCGCGGGCGCCGACCCCGAGCAGCTGGCCACCACGCTCGGAAGACCCGCGATCGTCGTCACCACGGCCAAGGCGGACGAGACCGGCACGGTGAAGGCGATCCACGACATCGGCGCCAAGGCCTACCGCTACATCCAGTTCTTCTGGGCGCCCGGCGACGCGAGCTACGAGGGGATCGACCTCGGTAAGCACCCCGGTTGGATCTTCTGTCGCCGAGGCACCCGACCAAGCGTGGGCAGGAAGACCGATGGCGGTGCCGAGAAGTGGTACTTCATCGACGCCAACGAGTCCGCGGTCCGCAGGCGCATCGCGAGCATTCTCGATGGGCTGAAGGCGCAAGGGTGGGACGGCGTCTTCTTCGACCGAGGAGAGGCTGCCACGGAGACGGCCAAGGACATCCACGGTCATTCGATCTGGTATCGCCCGTCGACCTGCACGGGAAGGCCTTACCAGTCCGGCGCGCGCTTCTCAGACGCCTACGTCAACATGCTGGGACTCGCCCACAGAGCCGGCCTGCAGGCGATGCTGAACACCGGCAAGTCAGCGTTCGACCCGCGCGTCCCGATGCGTCCGGACCCGGCCGACCCCTCCTGTCAGGCGCACGAATGGTCGAAGTGCACGTTCTTGAACGACATCTGGGAAGACCTCGACCTGACGCTGAACGAGTCCGCTGCCCGACCGAAGGACGGCCGCTGGAACCGCAACTTCACCGGCAACTCGCGCAGCGAGCTGGACGCCGCACACGGTCACCGGACCGTCGCGCTGATCACCACGGCAACGCTCGGCGGTGCCGCGAAGCAGACCCGGCGCAACGTCTACTTCGAGTGGTCGAGGGTCAAGCTGTTCAACCTGGCTGTGGCCGTGAACACCGGCGATGGAGGCTGCCCTCCGCCAGTCGACCCGCAACAACCATGCAACCACTACGGCGTGTATCCAGAGCTCGTCGACACCCTCTTCGGGAAGCCGCTCGGCGGGTCACCGACATCCGTGTCGTGCGTCAAGCGAAGTACCGTCCACTGCCTGTGGCTGCGTCGGTACGCCAAGGGCGTCAGCGTCGTCAATGCCGGCGCCAGACGGCGGTCGAACGTGCTCGTGACCTTGGGGCGGGGCACGTGTCGCTACGTGTACGACGTCTACAGCGGTTCCCCGCTGGCCGGTAACCGGTGCGTGACGAGCGTCCACGTCGACCTGTCGGGATGGAGCGGACAACCGCTCAGGTACTCGAGACACCCCTGGTAGCAAAGACGGACTAGAACGCTCCCGGAGGGCTCGCCTCCTTCAGCTCCACGCCGGTCTCGACGGGGTAGCGCCTGAGGTGGAGCGGAAGGCCGACCAGCAGTACGCCGGCGGCTGCGCACGACCCGAGCAGGTACCCGATCTCCACCCGCAGGAAGAGGTCGCCGGACAGTGCGGTACCCAGCACGAACGCACAACAGCCGGCGAGCCACGACAGCGCGCTCAGCCGGTGCCCGGCGGAGGCGATCGCCACCCCGCTCAGGGCCATGGCCAGCACGTAGATCGAGCTGGCACCCGCCAGCATGGCCATGGTCGGGCCGGAGATGGCGAATCCGGAGCCGAACAGAACCCGGACCGCTACAGCGCCAAGGACGAACGCGCCGACGGTGGTCACTGCCGCCAGCGCGAGGCAGATCGCCGTCACCTTGCGGATGACCCTGTCGAGCTCGGCGACGCGGCCCTTCGCCACCAGCTCCGCGACGTTGGGGAGCAGCGTCGCCTGGACGGCCTGGAAGAGGTACAGACCGAGGCGCGCCACGACGAGGGCGCTGAGGAACCGGCCGGCTTCGCCCGCTTCGGCGTGCGTTGTCAGCAGCTGTACGGCCAACGGGCCGGCGTTGGCAAGGAACTGCGCGAGTGTCGACCCCACCACCAGCCAGCCGAGCGCCCGGGTGACCTCCCGCCACGAGACGGGGGTCCCAGGATCCAGCCGGACCCTGGCGCCCAAGCGGGTCACGATCGCCGTCGAGAGGATCGGCGCGGCAACGATGGCGATGCCGAACGCCGTCACGGAATGGGTACCGAGCAGAGCCAGCCCCGCGCCCACCACGAGGCGGGCCAGGGCCTCGGTCGCCACGAGTCGCCCGAAGCTCGTGAACTCACCAAGCCCGGACAGGACGCCCCGCACCATGAACGTCAGCGCATAGCTCAGTACAGAGCCTTCGAAGCACCACAGGAGCGCCGCATTGCCGTCGAAGAGCTCTCGGATGATCCACGGGCCCACCGCCACCGTGCCGGCCATCGTGGCGAGGCTGAGCCCGCCTGCGAGGAGTGCGACCTTTGTCACGGCGTCACGGCCGCCGCGCTCGAGGCGCTGCCCGGCGATGACCCGGCCGAGCTCCTGCTGCACCGGCAGGAACAGGCCAGGGCCGACGATGAAGACCATGGCCCACAGGGTCGAGATCGGCGCGAACGCCGCCGGCCCCAGGACACGACCCGCCAGACTGAGGAAGAGGTAGGTGAAGACTCCGGCCCCGAGGACACCGGAGCCCACAGACGCCACGCCGGCGAGCACCCCGGACGGAGAGCGTGGACGGGCGCCGGGGCTCATGTCACAGCCGACGCGCCGGCGGCCTCCAGGACCAGATGACCGGGGCCGCCCGAGCACCGTCGTCCATGAGCGTCACGTGGTCAGACTGTACCCGACGGCGACCGCGGAGGGGCTCACGTCGAGCCTCTCGCGGACGGACCGCCCTCCGGTCGGCAAGACCGGCGCGGCTGCGCCGTGCGGCGACCCAAGCATCGGAAAGGGGCAGCGCCTGGGCTCTCGTGGCGTCGCATCCGCGTCCACTAGGGTTTCGCCATGAGTTCGCCAGTGAGCGGCGTACGGGCCGCTGCCGACCGGGTCTTCATGTGGGGCTGGCTGCTCTTCCTGGTTGCCGGCCTGGTCCAGATCTTCCTCGCGGGCATGGGCGTTTTCGATCTCAACGGGCAGAAACTCGAGGACGCGAGCAGCCTCGACCCGCACCGCGCGCTCGGGTTCGCACTGGGCGGGCTGAGCATCCTCCTGCTCATCTTGGCCGTCGTCGCCCGGGTCGACACGCGAACGATGGTGGTGACGCTCGTCGTCGCCCTGCTCGCATTCGTCGTGCAGTCCCTCCTCGCCGGTGCCGGCGAGGACACGCCCTTCTTCGGTGGGCTGCACGCGCTCGACGGGCTCGCCATCTTGGGTCTGGCCGGGTACCTCTTCGGCGAGGCGCGCCGCCGGAACTCCACCGGCGCCTGAGCTCGACTCCCAGACCTGCCGGCTGCCGATGCCGGAGCGGTCAGGCGTACGAGCGCAGCCACACGGAAGCAGCCCCGCTCCGCCCCGAGGAGTCACGTAGTTCCCGCCCAGGAGTCAAGTACCTCCCGCCGAGGAGTCACGTACTCCCCGCCGAGGAGTCAAGTACCCCTCGGCGGGGGAAGGGGCGCCTGAGCTCGACTCCCAGCCCTGCGAGTTGCCGACGCCGGAGCGGTCAGGCGTACGAGCCCAGCCAGCGCAGGAGCAGCCGCGCGCCGAAACCCGTGGCGCCCTTGGTGTACTCGAACGCGTCGTTGGGCGCGTCGCCGACGCTGGCGATGTCGAGATGCGCCCAGGGTGCGCTCCCCGCGAAATGCTGGAGGAACAGAGCAGCGGTGATCGCACCAGGCCCACCGGCCGCGTTCGTCGCGTCGGCGAACGGGTTGTCGAGCAGCGACTCGTACTCCTCGCACAGCGGCAGCCGCCACAGCGGCTCACCTGCCACTTCTCCTGCGGCGAGCAGCGCGGTCGCGAGGGCGTCCTCGTTGGCGAAGACAGCGCCGAGCGAGGTGCCGAGTGCTACCTTGCCCGCGCCGGTGAGCGTGGCGACGTCGACAACGGCCGCGGCGTCGATGTGCCGGTCGGCGTACGCCAGCGCGTCGGCGAGCACCAGCCGGCCCTCCGCGTCGGTGTTGCCGATCTCGCTCGTACGCCCGCCGTAGTGCGTCACGATGTCGCCGGGCCGCATCGACGCGGCTCCGAAGGCGTTCTCGGCCGACGCGACCAGCCCCGAGACCTTCACCGGCACGTCGAGCTCTCGCAGGGCCCCCATCACCGCTATCACGACACCCGCGCCGGTCATGTCGCGCTTCATGGTCATCATGGCGTCGCGCGGCTTGATCGAGATACCGCCGGAGTCGAACGTGATGCCCTTGCCGACGATGACGACGTGGGGTGTACCCCGGTTCGCGCGGCGTGGCTCGTAGTCGAGCCGCAGGAAACGCGACTCGTATTCGGAGCCGGAGCCGACGGCGACGATCCCGCCGAAGCCCTCGGCCTGCAGGCGCTTGTCGTCCCACACGTCGAGGGTCAGGCGGGCACGATCGGCAGCTTCCTCGGCCCATCGCTGCAGCTGGACCGGACCCTTCTCGTTCGACGGTGTCAGGGCGTACGTCCGTGAGCGCCACGACGCACCTGCCCGGGCGACGGCGGCCTCGACAACGGCGTCGCGGTCGCCCGGGGGCACGTCGGTCAGGAGGATCCGCAACGGCTCGTCCCCGGCGACGCCGGACGTGTCGTCGGGGACCGAACGACGGACGAAGCCGAATCCGCCGAGCACGAGGCCCTCGACGAAGGCGCTGAGCTGCTCGTCGTCGGCCAGCGAGCCGATCGAGGTGGCACAGGTACCACGGCCCCGGGCGCCTCGGGCTATCGCGGCGCCGGCCCGGCGGTACTCGCGCGCGCTTTCGCCCCCGAGGCCGACGAGGAGCAAGAGCCGGAGCGGGTCCGCGTCCAGTACCTCACGGGTCACCACCTCGCCCGCGGACCCCTTGGTCTGTGCACGCTGCAGCAGCTCGAAGGCGTCGACACCGACTTCCACCAGCGCCGCTTCGGAGCCGGCACCGAGCGTGTAGTCCCGCCCCGCCCCAGCGTCCCCGATGCCGGTGAAACCGACGGCGAGGACTGCCGCGCCAGAGCCCGTGAGCCCTCCCTGGACGATGTCCACGAGCGGGGGCCGGGGCTGCTTCAGACGCGACACCTCGCAAACAGTAGGACCCCGGCCGTGCCGTTGCACTGTCCGGGGTCCCGCAGCCGACACGGAGGTCAGCTGGTGACGCCGCTGAGCGCGACCTCGAGCGCCTTCGCCTCGTCTGCGTTGAGCTCGACCACGAGCCGTCCACCACCCTCGAGGGGGACACGCATCACCAGACCGCGCCCTTCCTTGGTGACTTCCAGCGGACCGTCGCCCGTCCGCGGCTTCATCGCCGCCATCTGTGCACCTACCCTTCGTCGTGAGCGCCGAGACCCCATCCCCTCACGGGCCGAGACGTCGGTGGCGCATCGCCTGCGCCCATTATCGCACCGCCGCGATACCAGTGGTGCAGACTGCTGCATTGTGAATGCGCGCTCAGCCCTGTTCGACGTGTACGGGGATCATCTGAGGTCACGCGGCGGCGTCGCTCCGGTCGCCTGCCTGGTCGCCATGATGGGCCCGCTGGGCATCTCGGCACCAGCCGTGCGAACCGCTATCTCCCGGATGGTCAAGCAGGGCTGGCTCGAGCCCGTACGGCTGCCCGGAGGGCCCGGCTATCGGCTGTCGCAGCGAGCCGAGCGTCGCCTCGCCGACGCGGCCGCCCGCATCTACCGCACCCTGCCGCCGGAGTGGGACGGTCGCTGGCACCTCGTGGTGATCGACAAGATGGCAGACCGCACCGCGCGCAGGCGCCTCCGCAACGCGATGGCGTTCCTCGGCTACGCGCTCCTGCGCGACGACACGTGGATCAGCCCTCGAGCCTCCGGGGAGCTCGACGCGCTGCTCGACGCCGAGGGTGTCCGCGCCCGCCGGTTCTTCGCGGTCCACGACGGCACCGACTCCGAACTCACGGCAGCGGCCTGGGACGTCGAGGGACTCGACCGCTCCTACGACCGTTGGCTGGTCGAGGCCGCCGCGCTGCTGGACAGCGTCGGCAGCACGCCGCCCGACCGCGACGCCTTCGTCGCCCGCAGCAGGCTCGTCCACGAGTGGCGGAAGTTCCTCTTCCGCGATCCCGGGTTGCCCCGCCAGCTGCTGCCGCCGGACTGGACGGGTGAGGCGGCGGCCGAGTTCTTCGACCGGCAGGCCAGCCGGCTGCTACCCGCGGCGGGGCGGTTCGTCGACGGATGCCTGCAAGCGAACGGGGACATGACATGAGCGAGCCGGTCCGGTACGACGTCGACGACGCGGTGGCGACCATCACGCTCGACCGGCCCGAGGCGATGAACAGCCTCGACACGGCAACCAAGGAGGCTCTGTTGGCCGCGGTACGCCGGGCCGGCGGAGACCCCGACGTACGCTGCGTCGTCCTCACGGGGAGCGGCCGGGCGTTCTGCGTCGGGCAGGACCTGCGTGAGCATGCCGACAACCTGGCCACCTCGTCGGCAGAGCAGGTATGGGCCACCGTCGACCGGCACTTCATCCCCATTGCGCGCGGCCTCGCCGAGATGCCCAAACCGGTGGTCGCCGCCGTGAACGGCGTCGCCGCCGGAGCGGGCCTCTCGATCGCCCTGGCGTGCGACTTCCGGGTCGCGGCCGACTCCGCCGGGTTCAACACGGCGTTCGTGGGCGTTGCCCTGTCCTGCGACACGGGGATCTCCTGGACACTGCAACGCCTCGTCGGCTCGGGACGTGCGCTCGAGCTTCTGCTACTGCCCCGGACCGTCCGCGCACCGGAGGCCCTCCGGCTCGGACTGGTCACCTCGGTGGTCCCCGCCGACGCGCTGGCCGCCGAGGCGGCGTCGCTGGCGCGGAAGCTGGCGCAGGGGCCGACGGTCGCCTACGCGGCCGTCAAGGCTGCGGTCGCCTACGGCGCGTCGCGCGCGCTCGACGAGGCGCTGGCCTTCGAGAGCGAGATGATGGCACGAACAGGCGTCACGGCGGACCATCGAGAGGCCGTACGGGCCTTCCTCGCCAAGCAGACGCCGACATTCGGGGGATCATGATGAGACGTCTCTGCACGGCGCTGGCGGTCTGCGCGGCCGCTGTGGCACTGCTGCTCGCGCCGGGCTCGGGCTGGGCGGCCCTTCAGTCGAGCCAGCCGGGCTCGTCTGCCTTCGGTCGCTCGCAGCGGCCGTCGGGGAGCCGGCCGCGGTACGTCAGCTGATCACGATCACCTCCCGGCATTTCTCCTCCACGACCGGCACCCTGGACGCCTGGAGCCGGACCAAGAGCGGCCGCTGGGTGCTGTCGCACGGCCCGGTACCGGTCGTCATCGGCTACGGCGGCTGGGTGGTCGCCGCCCACCGCCGCCAGTCCACGGGTACCACGCCGGCCGGCCGGTTCAGGATCCCCGCAGCCTTCGGACGGCTCCCCGACCCCGGCGCCAGGCTCCCGTACCAACACGTCGACAGCAACGACTGGTGGCCGTACGAGCCCCGTGACCCCGCGACGTACAACATCTACCAGACGCACAAGGCCGCCCAGACCCACTGGCGACCGACGTACGCCGAGCACCTCGACACCTTCACCACCCAGTACGAGTACGCGATCGAGGTCGGCTTCAACCTGCCCGGTGGCGTGCACTACTCACACGCCCGCCGCCAGCTGGTGGCCAGTCGTGCGGCGGACACCCGGGCAGGAGGCGGCATCTTCCTGCACGTCCGCGGCGACGGCCTCACCGCGGGGTGTGTCGCGATGAGCCGCAGCGACATGCGCTGGCTGCTCACGTGGATCCGACCGCGGACCCACCCGCGCCTGGTGATGGGTCCGCACCACTACATCGCGACCCTGTGAGGAGCCCGAGCGCACGCAGCGCTCAGCGGTCGGACATCCGATAGCCGTACCACCGGCTCCAGGCGAACAAGGTGACGAAGACGACGACCGACATCGCGGTGGAGACACCCGCCATCACGTCGACGGGCAGCAGGTAGACGAGCGGGATCCGGACGACTGCCTCACCGACGAGGCCGAAGCACCATGCGGCGGACATCACGGCGATGACGTGACGGAAGACCGGGTCCTCGGCCCACCAGGTCTCCATCTCGACCCGCTCGGCTTCGGAGCGCGCGCCGAAGCGTTGGACCGCCGTCAACATCAAGGGTCGGCCGAGCAGCCAGCTCACGCCGAAGATCGCTCCCGAGACCGCTGTCGGCACGGAGTCCTTCAGCAGCAGGAAACGCGCGTCGCCACTGACGAATGACAGGGCCAACCCGACGGCGAAGACCACCACCATGAACGCCGCGAAGCGGTCGAAGGTGCGATCGGTCCAGAGCACGTAGAGCAGGCGTAGGGCCGCGGCGCCGGTGCCTCCGAGCAGGGCGATGTACGGGTCGGCGCCCAGCGTCCGGAGCCCGTAGTACGCGACGACGGACGGCACCACGTCCCAGAAGAACGAGAGCATCGGCGATCGGGCACCGACGCCACTGCTGCCCGTATCGGCGCCGGTTGTCGCATCCTCAGGGCTCGTCGACATCGCGGACCCAACAGTCGGCGAGATGGTCGTTGACCAGGCCGGCCGCCTGCATCAGCGCGTACGCCGTCGTCGGTCCCACGAACACGAACCCGCTGCGCTTCAGCCCGAGCGCCAGCGCCTTCGACTGAGGTGTCGAGGCGGGTACGTCGGCCACCGTGGCCGGCGCGGGAGCCGGCTCGGGGGCGAAGCTCCAGATCAGCGCCGCGAGCCCGTCGGCCAGCCCGAGCGCGGCGCGGGCGTTGGCGATGGCCGCGTCGACCTTCGCGCGGTTGCGGACGATACCGGCGTCGGCGAGGAGCCGCTGGCGGTCACGGTCGTCGAACGCCGCCACGGCCGCGATGTCGAAGCCGGCGAAGGCACGCCGGAACGCCTCGCGCTTACGCAGGATCGTCAGCCAGGACAGCCCTGACTGGAAGGCTTCCAGCGTGAGCCGCTCGAACAGGCCGTTGTCGGTGCGGATCGGCCGGCCCCACTCCCGGTCGTGGTAGTCGACGTAGTCGGGGGTGCCGGTCGCCCACGGACATCTCAGGGCGCCGTCGGGTCCCGGCGCGGCCTCACCCGGCACCGGGCTCGGCCGCCTCGGGGTCGTCGGCACCGGGCTCACGCGCTCTGGGGCCGGACAGCTCATGGTCGCCGGCACCGGGCTGTTCCGCCTCCCGCTCGGAAAGCGCACGGTCGTCGGGACCCGGCTCTCCCGGCTCCGGCTCTGCCGCCTCGACATCGTCACCTGGGCCATGCGCGTCCCGCTGGTCGAACGCACCGTCGTCCCGATCGGGCTCAGCCGCCCCGGGCTCGGCGCCCGCGGCATTCGCAGCGGGTTCATGCATCTCGCGTGCGAGCAGGTCCGCGCGTACCCGCGCCAGCAGCGCGTCGACCTCGTCCATCCGGTACCCACGCACAGCGGTCGTGAAGGTGACCTCCTGCAGGTCGTCGGACCGCAGCGGCCGGCCGACCGGGATCGTACGATCCGGCCGGTCCTCGTAGACCTCGCTGAGCGACGCCCCCGAGCCCACCGCGACGACAGTGACGGCGCCGACGACCGCGACGATGCCGACGACCCACAGCCACATCACGCAGTCGATCGTGCCACGCTGAGGACTCGAACGGCACGACTGGGGAGGAGTCGACGTGTCACTTCGGCTCGGGAGCCGCACCTTCTCCGACGACGGGCTCGTGGTGATGGCGATCGTCAACCGCACGCCCGACTCGTTCTACGACGCGGGCGCCACCTTCGACGAGTCCGCGGCGCTCGACCGGGTCGCACAGGCGGTGGAGGAGGGAGCCGAGATCGTCGACGTGGGCGGCGTCAAAGCCGGCACCGGGCCAGCCGTCGGCGTCGAGGAGGAGCTCCGGCGGACGGCGCCGTTCGTGGCGACGTTACGGGCGACGTACCCCGACCTCGTGATCAGTGTCGATACGTGGCGCTCCACAGTGGCTCGCGAGCTCTGTTCGGCCGGTGCCGATCTGGTCAACGACAGCTGGTCCGGTTTCGACCCGCAGCTCGCGGAGGTGGCCGCGGAGTTCGGGGTAGGGCTGGTATGCAGCCATACGGGTGGTCTCCCGCCGCGCACCGACCCCGTGCGGGTCGTGTACGACGACGTGATGGCCGACGTGATCGGCACCGTGAGCGCACTGGCCGAGCGCGCCGCAGCCCTCGGCGTGCGGCGCGACGCGATCCTCGTCGACCCGACACACGACTTCGGCAAGACGACCCTGCACTCCCTGGAGCTGACCCGCCGGCTGCCGGAGCTGGTGGCGACCGGCTGGCCGGTCCTCGTCGCGCTGTCGAACAAGGACTTCATCGGTGAGACGCTCGACCTGCCCGCCCGGGAACGGTTGCCCGGCACCCTCGCCGCGACCGCTGTCGCGGCCTGGCAGGGTGCGCGGGTCTTCCGCGTCCACGAGGTCCGGCCGACCCGCCAGGTGCTCGACATGGTTGCAGCCATCCGTGGCACGATGCCGCCGCGTGCTCCGCGTCGGGGCCTCGCCTGAGGCCGTCGCGCGCGAAGCCGCGGGTCACTCGCTGTGGTGCGGCGGGATGTCGGGCGCCGCGGTGTCCGGCTCCTCGTCCTTGCTCGACCGGCCCGCCTCGACCATGATTGCGACAGCCTCGTCGACATCGTCGGTGAGGCGCAACAGGGCGACGTCCTTGTCGCTGACCTTCCCACCGCCGAGCACCGCCTCTCGGATCCAGGCGACGAGCCCGCCCCAGTACGACGTCCCGAGCAGCACGATCGGGAACGACGTCACCTTCTGGGTCTGGACGAGCGTCACGGCCTCGAAGATCTCGTCGAACGTTCCGAAGCCGCCAGGCAGGGCGATGAACCCCTGCGCGTACTTCACGAACATCGTCTTGCGGGCGAAGAAGTACCGGAAGTTCACCCCGATGTCGACCCACTGGTTGAGCCCGGATTCGAACGGCAGCTCGATTCCCAGGCCCACCGAGACACCGCCGGCCTCGAACGCGCCCTTGTTGGCCGACTCCATCGCCCCTGGCCCACCGCCGGTGATCACCGCGAAGCCGGCCCTGGCCAGCGCCCCTCCGAGGCGAACGCCCTGCTCGTAGTCGTCGTCCCCGGGTCGAGAGCGCGCCGACCCGAAGACCGAGATGGCAGCACCGAGCTCGGCCAGGGCACCGAAGCCCTCCACGAACTCCGCCTGGATCCGCATGACGCGCCACGGGTCGGTGTGCAGCCACTCCGACGACCCGTGCGAGTCGAGCAGACGCTGGTCGGTCGTCGACGCCGGCACCTGCGACCGGCGCATCAGCACGTGACCGCGCTGACGCTCCAGCGGCCGGCCCTCCCCCTCGGTCATGGCTCCAACCTATCGAGGTGCGCCCCACGTGGCCGTGATAGCCGCACGTTCACTCTGTCCACGCGGACGCACACTGCGCGGTTGGGCCACCCGGCCCGCAGCCTGCCGTCACCCCCCGCCGAGGAGTCAAGTCCTTCCCGCCGAGGAGTCAAGTCCTTCCCGCCGAGGAGTCAGGTCCTTCCCGTCGAGGGGTCAAATCCTTCCCGCCGAGAGGTCAGGCTGTTCCACCGACCGGGTTGAAGCTCCGCGCCGGCGTGGCCCGCGGTGGACGCGTTCAGGACAGCCAGTCGCGCATCTCGGCAAGGCACGACTTCAGCTGCGCGTGGGGCACGAACTCTCCCTGCGTATGGGCCAGCTCGGGGTTGCCCGGGCCGAAGTTCACGGCCGGTACCCCGAGCGCGCTGAACCTCGACACGTCGGTCCAGCCGAACTTCGGGTTGACCTCGCCGCCGACCGCGTCGACGAAGGCGGCTGCCGCAGGACGGTCGAGTCCGGGCAGGGCGCCGGGAGCCGCATCGCGCACCGTGACCTCGTAGCCGTCGAATACCTCCCGGAGGTGGCGCTCGGCCTCCTCGAGACCGCGATCTGGCGCGAACCGGTAGTTGACGCTGACGGTGCAGCGGTCCGGCAGGACGTTGCCGGCGACTCCGCCGCTGATGCCCACGGCGTTGAGCCCCTCGTGATAGCGCAGCCCGTCGATGACGGGCCGGCGCGGCTCGTACGCCGTGAGGCGGTTGAGGAGGTCCGACGCCGCATGGATGGCGTTCACACCGTTCCACCATCGGGCGCTGTGTGCTCGGACTCCCGACGCCGCGACGTCGACGTGCATGCTGCCCTGGCAGCCGGCCTCCACCACGGCGTTCGAAGGCTCCATCAAGACGGCGAAGTCGGCCTGCAGGATCTCCGGTCGAACGGCGGAGATCAACGTGAGGCCGTTGCGCTCCGCCTCGACCTCCTCGGCCTCGTAGAAGACGTAGGTGACGTCCCGGTTCGGCTGCCGAAGCCCCACCGCGAGCGTCAGAGCCACGGCGACGCCGCCCTTCATGTCGCACGCCCCGAGGCCGTGAAGGCGCTCGCCGTCGCTGCGCGAGGGCAGGTTGGAGTTGAGCGGAACCGTGTCGACATGACCCGCGATGACCACCCTCTCTCCGCGTCCGAGGTGCGTGCGCGCCACGAGGGAGTTCCGGTGACGCCAGAGGTCCAGCCATCCGACGTCGGCCAACGACACCTCGATGGCGTCGGTGATGGTCCTCTCGTCACCGCTCACGGACTCGATGTCGACCAGCGCAGCGGTGAGCTCCACGATGTCGAGACTCAGGTCGATGCCCCTCGTCGCGGGGGCGGGGTCGTGGCGCGGGTCCGGTGGTGGTGTCGTGGCGGTCATTGTGTCGGACCCGCTAACGGGAGCTCGTGAAGGCGCAGAACTCGTTGCCCTCGGGGTCGGCACAGATCGTCCAGCTGATCTCGTCGTCCGGCTCGCGCAGGACGCTCGCCCCGGCAGCGACGAGGTCGTCGACCGCGTCGACCGTCACGTCCCAGTGAATCCGGTTCTTCACGGTCTTCGGCTCCGGCACCGGTACGAAGTCCCAGCTGAGGTAGGGCAGCCCGGGGATCCCGGTGAGCCACCACCAGTCCTTGCCGTCCCGACCCTCCAGCGTGGCTCCGAAGACGTCGGCCCACCAGGCCGCGATCGGTCGAGGATCCACCGCGTCGATGACGAGCTCGTAGAGCCGGTACCCGGACAGCGTGTCCGGCGCGCGGACGAAGGCGCAGAACTCACCGCCCTCGGGATCGGCGAGGACCGTCCAGGCTCTGCCGTACTCGGCCGCGGGCTCGAGAACGGTCGCCCCCAGAGCGACGAGGTCGTCGATGGACGCCGCCGTGACGTCGATGTGGACGCGGTGCTTGACCGTTCTCGGCTCGGGGACGACGTTCATCCAGACCCGCTGCTCGGGGACGTCACCGACCAGAGTGCCGGCAGCGCCATCGGGCTCGAATCGCAGGCCGAGCACCGACGCCCAGAACCGGCCGAGCCGCTCATCCAGGGCGGAGTCGATGCAGAGGTCCTTGTACCGCGCCACAGCCATCGACCGACCCTAGTAGGTGGTGGGCCAGCCTGCGGGGTGGGGGCGCGCCCTTTCCGAAGCGCGTGTCATGTGACAGGCGAGGCCTTATGCTTCTGATGCGGTCGGGGGGTCGTCAGATTTGTGACTAGGAGGATCGTGAGACCCTTCCCAGCAGCGCTTCTCGGTGTATGCGTGCTGACGGCTCTCGTGGAGTTCGCCACGCTCAGCCCGTCGTCCGCGGTAGCGGGCACATCGGCCCTGGCGGCTCCCAGCGGGTGCAGTGACATGCGGCTCTTCTGGCACCGCGGCGACCGGTACTCCGGGCATACGGAGAACTCCCGCCAGGCTCTTCGACTCGCCGTGGCCAAGGGCTACGGCCTCGAGACCGACCTCCGCACGACCAAGGACGGCCGGATCATCTTGATGCACGACAAGACGGTGGACCGCACGACCAGCGGTCATGGTGATGTCGACGCCCTCACGGCGGCGACGATCCGCAAGCACCGCCTCGACGACGGCTCAAAGGTTCCGTACCTCGCCGCCGCCCTCCAGATCCTGACCAACCACGACGGCAGCAGCGGCATGCTCGAGCTCAAGCCGCACGCGATGCCGATGTCGTCGCTGAGGAAGCTCTGGTCCCACCTCGACGACAAGGGGCTCCGCCACCGGGTCATCGTCTACTCCTACGACCGTCACGAGCTGTCGCGCTTCAGGAGGATCTCCAAGGGCGTAGCGACGTCGCTGATCCCGCACGGCGACGAGCGCGACTGGTCGGCGGACACGTTCCTCCGCTACGGCGGGCTCACCACCCGCAGCGCCGACGTCTCCAGCGGACTTCGTCGCCGGGCACGGAAGATCGGGCTCGACGTGATCGCCTGGGCCGCCGCCGGACCCGCCGCCTGGAGGTCCAACGTCGAGGCAGGCACCTACGGGTTGATCCTCAACCACCCGGGCCGCTACGCACACTGGTGCGGGGAGTAGACCGCTCCCCCGGGCTCCTTGCAGCGCCCGCGGCCGCTACCGTGGCAACCGATGTCCGGTACCAGTGAACGTCCCCATCCTCCGGCGACCCCTGACGAGGACCTCGACCTGGCGGCGCCCCCCGACCACGCGGCCGACGGCGGGTCCGCGTGGGGCTTCGGGCTGGCCACGCTCGACGCGAGGGACACGGTCCTCGACGTCTGGTTCCCGGAGCCGTCGCTGGGCCGCCCACCCCATGACTACCACTCGCCGTCGGCGCTGAGTGCGCTGGAAGGGCCCGACGACGTGCGGCAGGTCACGCGTCGGGTCGAGCACGTCGTCGTAGAGGACCTCGCGTCACCACCGGCGGACGCCGCGGACGTCTGGCTGCGGCTCCACCTGCTGAGCCACCGCCTCGTACGTCCGCACGCGGCGAACTTGGACGGCGTCTTCGCACTTCTCTCCAACGTCGTCTGGACCACGCTCGGCCCCTGTGCCGTGGAGGGCTTCGAGCACACGAGGCTGCGGGCTCGCGAGCTGGGTAGAGAGATCCAGGTGTATGGGGTCGACAAGTTCCCGCGAATGCTCGACTACGTCGTGCCGACGGGCGTCCGGGTCGCCGACGCGGACCGGGTCCGCCTCGGAGCGCACCTCGCGCCGGGGACGACGGTCATGCATGAGGGGTTCGTCAACTACAACGCGGGCACACTCGGCGCCTCGATGGTCGAGGGACGAATCTCGGCCGGCGTGGTCGTCGGGGACGGGTCCGACATCGGCGGCGGCGCCTCGGTGATGGGTACCTTGTCCGGCGGGGGTCGTGAGGTCGTCTCGATCGGCCGGAGGTGCCTGCTCGGCGCGAACGCCGGCGTCGGGATCTCCCTCGGCGACGACTGTGTGGTCGCCGCGGGCTGCTACGTCACCGCCGGCACCAAGCTGTCCCTGCCCGACGGCTCGGTCGTCAAGGCCCGCGAGCTGTCGGGTCAGTCAGGGTGGCTGTACTGGCAGAACAGCGTCACCGGCGCCGTCGAGGCGGTGCGACGCAGCGGCACCGCCGTCGAGCTGAACGCCGCTCTGCATACGAACCACTAGCCGATTCGGCGCGGTTCACCCTCGACCCGGCTGCCCCGGCCTGCTGCCCGCTGCAGAGCCGCCACTCAGCGAAGGCGCAGTGCGGCGGACGCGACCCGCTCGTCGGTCGCCGTCAGGGCGACGCGTACGTGGCGGGCGCCCGCCGGGCCGTAGAAGTCCCCCGGTGCGACCAGGATCCCGCGGTCGCACAGCCACGCCACCGTGTCCATGCACGGCTCGTCCTTGGTAGCCCACAGGTAGAGCGACCCCTCGGAGTGGTCGACGGTGAACCCGGCCCCCACAAGTGCCTGTCGGAGCATCGCCCGTCGTTCCAGGTAGACCTCGCGCTGCTCCTCGACGTGGCCGTCGTCGTCGAGAGCGGCGCGCATCGCGGCCTGTACGGGCGTCGCGACCATTGCCCCTGCGTGCCGGCGGACCTCGAGCAGCGCGGAGACCAGCCGCGGGTCCCCGGCGACGAAGGCCGCCCGGTAGCCCGCCATGTTGGAGCGCTTCGACAGCGAGTGGACCGCCAGCAGGTTGTCGAGCGAGCCTGCGTTGACGGCTTCGTCGAGTACCGACACCGGCTCGCGCTCCCAGGCGCACTCGAAGTAGCACTCGTCGGACGCCACGACCGCTCCGCGCTCGCGTGCCCACGAGACCACCTTCCGGACGTGGTCGACGGGGAGGATCCTCCCGGTGGGGTTGGCCGGCGAGTTGAGCCAGACGAGCGGTACGTCCCGAGGTCCGGCGGCCAGGGTCGAGTCGCTCGCGAGGTAGTCGGCTCCGGCGAGGAGGGCCCCGACCGCGTAGGTCGGGTACGCCACCTCGGGCACGAGCACCGTTTGTCCGGGCCGCACCCCGAGCTGCGACGGGAGCGACGCCACCAGCTCCTTCGACCCCATCGTCGGCAGCACGCACTCCTCGGTGAGGTCGAGCGCGCCGCAGCGCCGCCGCAGGTACGCGATGATCGACGACCGCAGCTGCGGCGTACCCCATACCGTCGGGTAGCCGGGCGCGTCGGACGCAGAGTGGAGGGCCTGCCGAACGCGGCTCGGAGTCGGGTCGACGGGTGTGCCGATCGACAGGTCGACGAGACCCTCGGCGTAGCTCGCAGCCCGCTGCTTGTAGGGGATCAGCCGGTCCCAAGGGAAGTCGGGCAGCGCCCGGGACGCGACGGCGACAGGCGGGACCGGTGCTGGAGCTGTCGTGCTACTCGTCCTGGCTCTGCGGTGGGAGCGCCGCGATGGTCGGGTGGTCCTTCTCGATGAGGCCGAGCTTGGCCGCCCCGCCGGGTGACCCGAGGTCGTCGAAGAACTCGACGTTGGCCGCGTAGTACTCCTTCCACTTCTCCGGGGTGTCGTCCTCGTAGAAGATGGCCTCGACCGGGCAGACCGGCTCGCAGGCGCCGCAGTCGACGCACTCGTCGGGATGGATGTACAGCATCCGCTGGCCTTCGTAGATGCAGTCGACCGGACACTCGTCGACGCACGCACGGTCCTTGAGGTCCACACACGGCTGTGCGATGACGTAGGTCACGCTCATCCTCCTCGATCAGTCCAGCGGGCTTCGCGACACGCTGGGGGCGCTCGCAAGGAGACTAGTATCTACGGTCCGCCGGGATTCGAGGAATCCAGGGTCCATCTGCTGGGAGAGACATGGAGCTTGGTCCCGAGCACGTCGGACGGCGTGTCGTCGTACGGCGCGCGCTCCCCGGCGAGCGCGGCCCCAGCGGCGGCCCTGCGCTGACCGACGTGCTCGGTGTGCTGGAGGCTCTTACCGACGAGACGCTGCTCGTACGCCGCGACGACGGGGATGCCGTGACAGTCGATCGCTCCCGGGTCGTGGCCGCCAAGCCGGTGCCTCCGCGGGCGCCCGCTCGACCGCGCGTCACTCCGGAGGCGTTGCAGATCGTGTGCGAGGCGGGGTGGCGGGCCCCGGTCCGGGAGCGACTCGGCGACTGGCTGCTGCGGGCTGCGGGCGGCTTCACAGGACGGGCCAACTCCGTACTGCCGGTCGGTGACCCGGGTCTGCCCCTCGCCGTCGCCCTGCAGAAGGTGCAGGACTTCTACGCGCGCGTGCAGCTTCCCGTCCAGGCTGAGGTGGTCATCGGGTCGGGGATGGGGGAGGACCTGAGCGCCCGGGGCTGGGTCGCGGCACGACCCGAGCAGGCCGACACCTTGGTCCAGGTGGCGGCTCTGGCGGCAGGAGGGCCGAGGCCGCCCGGCGGGGGCGGCGCTCTGGAGGTACGCCTGAGCGAACGGCTCGGCGACGACTGGCTGCTGCGCTATGGGCGCTCTGCCGGCAACGACCCCGGCGTCGTCAGATCAGTGCTGGAAAGCTGCGACCGCGTGATCTTCGCACAGGTCGCAGAGCCGGCAATCGCGATCGGTCGCGCCGTGGTGACCCAGGGTTGGCTCGGCGTGTCCGCCGTCGAGGTGGAGCCCGGTCAGCGCCGCCAGGGACTCGGGTCCGCCGTCGTCGACGCATTGCTGGCGTGGGGATCCGACTGCGGAGCCCGCTCGGCGTACGTGCAGGTGCTCGCCGACAACGCTCCAGCGCTGGCGCTGTACGCGCGCCGCGGCTTCCGTACGCACCACGGCTACCGCTACCTGCGCCCATCGAGCACCTGACTCGCTCGAGCCTGCGCTCCGGGAGCGGCCGTCGTGGAAGCTGCCTCAGGGTCGCGTCCTCGGGGAGCTCCTCGGCTTGCTCGGTGCCGGACTCGGAGGCGAGGGGGAGCCGCCCCAGCCGGCCGAGACCAGGACGGCGACGGTTCCACCGAGCAGGAAGAGGTAACCCGGCCCGTCGTTGGCGAAGAGGTAGTCGCCACCAGGGTGCCAGAAGAGCACCGCCGCAACGCCGAGCAGCCACCCTCCTGCGGCCAGCAGGCCCGGACGGCGCCCAGCGATAACCCGGGTAACGACGACGAGCGACACCGAACCGCCGATCGCCAGCGCCAAGCCCCACGGCACGGTCACGCCGTTCGGGCGCCAGGCGCTTCGCGACACCAACCCCGCGCAGACGGCCACCACCGCCGAGACCAGGGTGAGCACCGCGCAGGCGGCGACTGTGAGGACCGTCGCGCCGCCGGAGCCAGGGGCGCGCAGCTCGGGCACCGGCTCAGGCCACTCCGGCGAAGAGATCCGTCTCGCGCCCGGTCGCGTCGGGTGCCGGGTGGCCCTTGACCAGCCGGTACGACTCCGTCGCCCACACCTCGTTGCCGAGGTTGTTCGACAGCGCGAAGAACGGCCCGTCGAGGGTGATCTGGGTGGCATGGGCGGCCATCGCCGCCATCTTTTCCTCGACGTACGACGAGCCGTCGATCTCGGTCGTGATCAGCTCGTCGGGCACCACGAACGACGGCAGCGGCCCTTCGGGGTCCATGCCCTCGAAGAGGGTCATGTCACCGGCATCACGAAGGTGGCGGAGGGAGGCGCGCAGGCGCTCCTCCGACTGGGCGTTCCAGTAGATCTTCGCGATGTCCCACGCGTCGCCGAGGTCGAGCCGGTAGGAGGGGACGGCCGCGAGCAGGCTGGCGTACATCGCGACGCGGTGCGCCTGGATGTGGTCCGGATGGCCATAACCTCCCCGATGGTCGTAGGTGAGCAGGACCTGCGGCCGGACCTCACGGATGATCTCCACGAGCACGTCGGCCGCGACGTTGAGGTCGGCGGCCCAGAACGTGTCGGGTCGAATGTGCTCAGGCGGGATCGCCAGGCCGGTGCTGTCCGTCAGCATGCCGGTGTCGCGGAAACGCCCCGGTCCGCCGAGGTAGCGGAAGTCGCTCACCCCGAGTGCCTTCATGGCGTCCGAAAGCTCGCCGACGCGGTGCTCGCCGAGCCCGTCCTCGCGGTGCGCCGCCAGGTGCGACAGATCGTCGACGAGGACCTCCCCCTCCTCGCCCAACGTGCACGTCACGAGGGTGACGGCCGCGCCCTCGGCGGCGTACTTGGCCATCGTGGCGCCGTTGCCGATGGACTCGTCGTCGGGGTGGGCGTGCACGAGCAGCAGCCTGCGACCGGGCAGGGGTTCTGTGGTCATGCTGGAAGCCTACGATGCAGCGCCGACGCCCCCGCCGCGCAATGAGCGAAGATGGTCTCGCGCAGATGTCGATTTCCGTTCTGCACGTTCGTCTTCTCGGTAGCCGGGTGAGCCGTAGGGCCCACCCACCCCATCGAAGGAGCACACCATGCCGCTGTACGTCTACAACCTGTACGAGGACGAGAAGGCCTACGCCGAGGGCGGCGCCGCCAACTTCGACGCCGTGATGAAGCTGCACCAGGACTTCTCCAAGATCGTCGCCGACTCGGGCGCGAAGATCGTCGCGGGCGAGGCTCTCCAGCCGTCGAGCACCGCCTCCTTCCTGCGCAACACCTGCACGGACAAGGTCCAGGCCGTCGACAACCCGCTCCCCGAGCTCAAGGAGACGCTCGGCGGGTTCTACGTCGTCGACGTCAAGGACGAGGCCCAGGCGATGGAGCTGGCGCGCAGCGTGCCGGCACCGCACGGTTTCGTGGAGGTCCGTCCCGTCTGGGAGTTCAGCTGACCGACGAGGCGCCATCGGCCTCGTCCGCCGTCGAGCGGGCGCACCGCGAGCACTGGGGCAGCGTGCTCGCCTGCACCATGCGGTTCGCCCGCGACCTCGATATCGCCGAGGAGGCCACAGCGGACGCCTTCGAGCTCGCACTGCGGACCTGGCCGACGTCGGGTGTGCCGCGGTCAGTCGAAGCCTGGCTGATCACGGCCGCCCGGCGACGGGCCATCGACCGCATCAGGCGTGAGTCGCGCCTGCGCAAGGCACTCGGCCAGCTCGAGGGCGAGCTGCTCGCCGGCGAGCCCGCGTCGGGTCCGACCGGGTACTCGCGACACGCCTGGTATGCGGAGAACGGCTCCGCCTCGGAGCCCGACGACGAGCTGCGGCTGGCCGTCCTCTGCGCTCATCCCGCCCTGAGCGAGCAGTCGCAGGTGATGCTCATGCTCCGGCTGGCATGCGGCGTCGCCACCGAGGCCATCGCTGCGGCCTTCCTGACCAAGCCCGCCACAGCTGCGGCCCGGCTGACCCGCGCCAAGCAGAGCATCTCGTCGGCGGCCGGCGCGTTGACGATGCCCGACGACGATGAGGTGGAGGAACGGCTGGCTGCCGTACGTCGCGCCACGTACGTCACCTACACCATGGGACACACCGCTGGCGACGGCCACGAGCTCCGCAGCGGGGAGCTGGTGGCCCACGCCCGGCACCTTGCGTCGACGCTGGTCGCCCAGCACCGCGACCCGGAGAACGCCGGGCTCCTCGCCCTCATCGACCTCACCGAGGCCCGCGCGCCGGGTCGCCTGGTCGACGGCGCGCAGGTCCTGCTCGAGAACGCCGACCGCGGCAGCTGGGACACCGACCTGATCACCTCCGGGCTCGCGTTGCTCGATCACGCCCTGCGCGCAGACCCGCCCGGGCGGTATGCGCTGCAGGCCGCCATCGCCGCCGAGCACGCCCGAGCCGCGAGCTTCGACGACACCGACTGGCGGCGCGTAGTGGACCTGTACGCCGTGCTGCTGTCACTCGAGCCGAACCCGACGTTCGCGGTCGGACGGGCCGTCGCGCTGAGCCATGCCGTGTCCCCGGCGGCGGGTCTCGCGGACCTCACCGAGCTGAGGGACGTCGCGGCGCTGCAGAGCTACCCGTACCTGCACGCCGCGCGGGCGGACTGCCTGCGTCGGCTCGGGCGGCCCGACGAGGCGCGCGATGCGTACCGGGTCGCAGCCCGGTACGCCCGCAACGACGCCGAGCGGAACTTCTTCCTCACCGCCTCCTGACCCCCCGGTCGAGCGGGCGAGAACGTCCGGTCGAGCGGGCGAGAACGTCCGGTCGAGCGGGCAAGAAGTGTCCGGTCGACCGGGCAAGAATGTTCGGCCTCGGGACACTCGGCAGGAACTACATGACCCCTCGAAGGGAACTAAATGACCCCCGGGGAACTACATGACCCCTCGGCAGGAACTACATGACCCCTCGGCGGGAGTTACGTGGCTCCTCGGCGGGGGAGCGCGGCGCGCACGTCGGGGACCCGGCCGCGGAGCGCGTCCAGGGCGGCGACCGTTCGCTGCGGCTCGCCGACCGCGGCGAGGTTCGCCATCCCGGCGTCGCCCGACGCGAGCCCGACGCGGATGAGCTCGATGGTCTTCTCGATCCTGGGTACGACGCCGTCGAGGATCTGCTCAGCGCCGACGTCCCCGTACGCGTCGGCCATCACCTCGAGCCGGTACGCAGCCGTCGACGCCGGCAGCACCTGCCACATCGGGACCCAGTTCCAGGCGGCGAAAGCGAGGTCCTCCAGCGGGGTAGCGGGCCCGGCAAGGTCCCAGTCGAAGACGCCCACCAGCCGCTCTCCGGTCGCGGACGTGCTGACCGCCACGTTGTACGGCGCGAAGTCGTTGTGGCACAGCACCTCCCCGGCCCTTGGCGCCGACGTCGTCGCGCGCCACGGCCCGGGCAGCGACGTCGCGGCGACGGCGTCGTGGAACCGCCGCAGCCACCGCATCGCGTCGCCGAGCAGCTCCTCTGACGGCGCTTCCAGGTCCGGCTCTGGTACGCGCCCCGGCAGGTACTCCAGCACCTCGCGGCCACGCTCGTCGAAGCCGTACACCCGCGGCACCTCGACCAGGCCGGCAGGGCCTCGGAGCTCCGTCAGGAGGGCGTGCACGGAAGGGGTCCACGGTCCTCTGGCGCGACGCACGGTCCCTCCGACCCGGACCGCGCCGCCGACGTTCCCGCCGAGCAGCCGGGTGCCGTCGAGCAGCGCCGCGCCCAGCTGCGCGACGAACGGACGGTCGGCAGGCAGCCACCCGACGTCGGACAGCTCCTCCGGACCGAGCCAACGGACCGCGTCGTGCTCCCCGGGCAGCGGCTCCCCCGCGACGAGGCTCGCGAGGTGCACATTGAGCTCGTACTCACCCTCGAGCGCCTGCGAGCCTGCCAGCCGCCGACCGACCTCGATCTCGCAGCCGAGCTCTTCTCGCACCTCGCGCTCGGCGGCCTCTGCAGTCGACTCACCCGTCAGCACCTTGCCTCCGGGCAGCTCCCACCTCCCCGCCAGAGCGGCCGGCCGGGTCCGTCGCGCGGCCAGCACGCGCCCGTGTCGCACGATCGCGGCGGCCGCCACTTCGGTGCTCATACACCGCAGCCTGACACGGCGGCGCCCCGGTAGGGTCCGGGCATGACCGAGCGCTGGTACAAGGAGGCGGTCGTCTACTCCGTCGAGGTCGACACGTTCCAGGACTCCGACGGCGACGGCTTCGGTGACCTGGCCGGGCTCATCGGTCGGCTGGACTACGTGGCACGACTCGGTGCGACGTGCCTGTGGCTCAACCCCATTCATCCCACCCCCCACCGCGATGCCGGGTACGACGTCAGCGACTACTACGGGATCGACCCGCGGATCGGCACGCTGGGCGACTTCGCGGAGCTCTGCCGGCAGGCTCGCCAGCGCGGCATCCGCATCCTGCTGGACCTCGTCGTCAACCACACGTCGGACCAGCACCCGTGGTTCCAGTCCGCGCGGAGCGACCCCGCGTCGCCGTACCGCGACTGGTACGTCTGGAGCGAGTCCGAACCGGCCGACCGCTTCGAGGGGATGGTCTTCCCCGGCGAGCAGAAGGAGACCTGGACCTTCGACGACGTGGCGAAGGCCTGGTACTACCACCGCTTCTTCGCCTTCCAGCCCGATCTCAACTGGCGCAACCCCCAACTGAGGGCGGAGATCAGCAAGGTCATGGGGTTCTGGCTCCAGCTGGGCGTCTCCGGCTTCCGGATCGACGCCCTGCCCTTCGTACTGGAGCAGGGACCGCCCTCGCTGGCCGGGGGCTCGGGCCAGGACATGTCGATCCTCGACGACTGGCGCCAGGACCTGCAGTGGCGCAGCGGTGACGCGGTCCTCCTGTGCGAGGCCAACGTCGACCCCGAGGAGCTGCCGGCGTACTGCGCCTCGCGGGCCGGCGGTCCCAACGACCGGGCCCACATGCTGTTCGGCTTCCCGCTGAACCCGTACCTGTGGCTGGCCCTGGCCCGGCGGGAGGCCGAGCCGGTCATCGAGGCGCTTCGGCGCGCCCCCATCCTCCCCGCGATGGCGCAGTGGGCGACCTTCCTCCGCAACCACGACGAGCTCGACCTCAGCCGGCTCACCATGGACCAGCGCTCCCAGGTGACCAAGGTGTTCGCGCCCAAGCCCGACATGGTCATCTACTCCCGAGGTGTCCGGCGCCGCCTGGCGCCGATGCTCAAGCACGACCGGCGGCACATCGAGCTCGCGTACTCGCTGCAGTTCACGATGCCCGGCACGCCAGTGCTGCGCTACGGCGAGGAGATCGGGATGTCGGAGGACCTGACACTGCCCGGACGCGATGCGATCCGTACGCCGATGCAGTGGCAGGACCGTCCCAACGCCGGCTTCTCGACGGCAGCACCCGAGGACCTCGTACGGCCGGTGGTCACCCGGGGCAAGGCCGGCTTCAAGACCGTCAACGTGCGCTCGCAGCAGGTCGACCAGGGGTCGCTGCTCAGCTGGTTCGAGCGGCTGGTCCGGGTCCTGCGCGAGTGCCCGGAGATCGGCGTCGGCACGTGCACGGTCATCGACGTACCACTGCCCGCGGGCGTGGTCGCGCACCGGTTCGATGCGCCCGAAGGTTCGATCCTGCTGCTCCACAACCTCGACGACACGCCGGTCCAGTTCGACATCGGCCGGCTCGCCGGTGTGGCGGGCAGGCCGTCGGAGGTGTTCAGCGACAGCGCGTACCGGTCGCCGGCCACGACACTCAAGGATCTTGAGCTCACCGGCTGGGGCTACCGGTGGATCCGGCTCAGCGAGGGTGTAGGCGTCTGAGAGCGGAGCCGTCGCGTGGCGTCCACACAGCACCGGATATCCTGTGCCCATACTTCCGCGATCTGTGAAGTGTCTTGTCCATGAAGGGTTGATGACTGTTGAGGACGCGCTGGTGGGGACCGGCGGGGGCTTCGGAGCGCTCGTTCGACGTGCACGGTAGGAGGCTCGGGTGACGCCGACCGGTGTCCTCGGGCCAGGGCGGGCCAGAGTCGAGGCCAAGACGCTCAGGCAGGACCGCTGGTGGCTCCCGCCGCTCGCGACGTTCGTGGTGTTCACGGCATTCGTGATCTACGCGACGTGGCGGGCGTTCGCCGGCTCGAACTACTACTCCGCCCCGTACATCTCGCCGTTCTACTCGCCCTGCCTCACGAACGACTGCGTCTCCGGGTCGTCGGACTTCGGTCAGCCGTTCTCCTGGTTCCAGCTCTCCCCCGCGCTCATCATCTTGATCTTCCCGCTCGGCTTCCGCGCCACCTGCTACTACTACCGCAAGGCGTACTACCGGGCGTTCTGGCTGTCGCCGCCCGCCTGCGCCGTGGCCGAGCCCCACGGTGGGTACTCCGGCGAGACGCGTTTCCCGCTCATCCTGCAGAACATCCACCGCTACTTCTGGTACGCCGCGGTCCTCGTCTCCCTCGTCCTGACGTACGACGTGGTGCTGGCGTTCCGCGACGAGAACGACGACTGGGGCCACGTCGGCCTCGGCACGCTCGATCATGCTCGCCAACATCGTGCTGATCTGGCTCTACACCCTGTCGTGCCACTCGTGCCGCCACGCGGTGGGCGGGCGGCTCCGGCACTTCTCCAAGCATCCGATCCGCTACCAGCTGTGGACGGCCGTCTCGAAGCTCAACGCGAAGCACGCCCAGTTCGCCTGGCTGTCGCTGTTCTCCGTGGCCCTCACGGACCTCTACATCTACCTGCTGGCAACCGGTGCGTTCAGTGACCCGAGGTTGTTCTGACCATGTCCGAAGAGACGACGGACCGGCACCCGATGACCGGTAACAAGATGACAGAGCAGCCCGTACCCGACGGTCACGGCTTCGAAGAGCACTCCTACGACGTGATCGTCATCGGCGCGGGCGGTTCCGGCCTGCGCGCGGCGATCGCCGCGCACGACGCCGGTGCGCGCGTGGCGATCATCTGCAAGTCGCTGCTGGGCAAGGCGCACACCGTGATGGCCGAGGGTGGCATCGCCGCTGCGATGGGCAACCTGTACCCCGAGGACAACTGGCGGGTCCACTTCCGCGACACCATGCGCGGCGGGAAGATGCTCAACAACTGGCGGATGGCGCAGCTCCACGCGCAGGAGGCACCCGAGCGCGTCCTCGAGCTCGAGGAGTGGGGTGCTCTCTTCGACCGCACCTCCGACGGCCTCATCTCGCAGCGCGACTTCGGCGGCCACCGGTACGCGCGCCTCGCGCACGTCGGCGACCGCACCGGCCTGGAAATGATCCGCACCCTTCAGCAGCGCGCCGTCGCGCTCGGCATCGACGTGTTCATGGAGTGCACCGTCACCCAGCTGTTCAAGGACGGCGAACGTGTCTCGGGGGCATTCGCCTACTGGCGCGAGACGGGCCGCTTCATCGTGTTCAAGACCCCCAGCATCGTGCTGGCGACCGGTGGCATCGGCAAGTCGTACCAGGTCACGAGCAACTCGTGGGAGTACACGGGCGACGGGCACGCGCTCGCTCTGCGTGCCGGAGCCTCGCTGATCAACATGGAGTTCGTGCAGTTCCACCCGACCGGGATGGTCTGGCCGCCGTCGGTGCGGGGTCTGCTCGTGACGGAGTCGGTCCGCGGCGACGGCGGGGTGCTCCGCAACTCCGAGGGCAACCGGTTCATGTTCGACTACATCCCCGAGTACTTCAAGGGCGAGACGGCCGACAACGAGGACGAGGCCGACCGCTGGTACGACGACAAGAAGAACAACCGGCGGCCACCCGAGCTGCTCCCCCGCGACGAGGTAGCCCGGGCCATCAACTCCGAGATCAAGGCGGGCCGGGGCTCGCCGCACGGCGGAGTCTTCCTCGACATCGGTTCCCGGCGCAGCCCGGAGTTCATCCGGCGGCGGCTGCCCTCGATGTACCACCAGTTCAAGGAGCTGGCCGACGTCGACATCACGGCCGAGCCGATGGAGATCGGGCCGACCTGCCACTACGTCATGGGCGGCGTCGAGGTCGACCCGGACACCGGTGTGAGCATCGTCGAGGGTCTGTACGCCGTGGGCGAGGTGTCCGGCGGTATGCACGGGTCGAACCGGCTCGGCGGCAACTCGCTGTCCGACCTGCTCGTCTTCGGCCGCCGGGCCGGGCTCAACGCGGCGTACGCGGCGAAGCGGTCGAGCGCGGCCCTGCCGAAGGTGAGCGACGCGCAGGTCAGCGCGGCCGCGGAGCATGCACTCGCACCGTTCTCGGTCGAGGGCGGCGAGAACCCGTACACGATCCAGCACGACCTGCAGGACACCATGCAGCGCCTGGTCGGCATCATCCGCACCGAGCAGGAGCTGATCGAGTCCCTCGCCGAGATCGAGGCGCTGAAGGTGCGGGCGAAGGCGATGGCTGTCGAAGGGCACCGGCAGTACAACCCGGGATGGCACCTGGCGCTCGACATCGTCAACATGCTGACGGTCTCCGAGTGCATCGCCAAGGCTGCCCTGGAGCGCACAGAGAGCCGCGGCGGGCACACCCGCGACGACTTCCCGGGGCCCGACGACCACTGGGCGAAGATCAACCTGGCGCTCACGCTCGACGACGAGCGACGCGGTCGCACTGAGGCACCAGCCGCTGCCGGTGATGCCCCGACCTCGCCGCGCTCTGAAGCTCGACCGTCTCCCCGCGGCCCTGAGCCCGACGGCGAACCGAAAGACGAGGATGGGCTGATGGGCTACGACTTGAAGATGCGCATCTGGCGCGGCGACAAGAGCGGTGGTGAGCTCGGTGACTTCATCGTGCCCGTCGAGGAGGGCGAGGTCGTCCTCGACGCCATCCACCGGGTACAGGCGACGCAGGCCGGAGACCTCGCGGTGCGCTGGAACTGCAAGGCCGGCAAGTGCGGCTCGTGCAGCGCCGAGATCAACGGGCGTCCCCGGCTGATGTGCATGACGAGGCTGTCGGACTTCACCCCCGAGGAGACGCATGACGGTCACGCCGCTGCGTGCGTTCCCGGTGATCCGCGACCTCGTCACCGACGTGTCGTTCAACTACGAGAAGGCCAAGCAGCTGCCGTCGTTCGCGCCGACTCCGCGCGATGCCGACGGCAAGCGCCGGATGATGCAGGTCGACGTCGAGCGCGGCCAGGAGTTCCGCAAGTGCATCGAGTGCTTCTTGTGCCAGGACGTCTGCCACGTCGTGCGTGACCACGAGGACAACAAGTCGGCCTTCGCCGGCCCCCGGTTCTTCCTGCGGTACGCCGAGCTCGACATGCACCCCCTCGACACCAACGACCGCCGCAAGCTGGCGCAGGACGCCGCAGGGCTCGGGATGTGCAACATCACGAAGTGCTGCAGCGAGGTCTGCCCCGAGGGCATCAAGATCACCGACAATGCGATCATCCCCATGAAGGAGCGCGTCGCCGACCGCAAGTACGACCCCGTGGTCTGGCTCGGCGAGAAGATCTTCGAAGGGGCGACCGGGCGAGCCGCGAGGAGGTCTGAGCGAGATGGCCGACCTGTTGACCGATGACCAGCTCGACGAGGCGCTCCGCACGACGCTGACCGGCTGGCAGGTCGAGGACGGGCTGCTCGTGCGGTCGATTCAGGCCGCCGACTTCCTGTCCGGTATCCGGCTCGTCGACGCCGTGGCTGTCGCCGCCGAGGAGCGAGACCACCACCCGGACATCGACGTCCGCTGGACCACCGTGACCTTCCGGCTGGCGACGCACTCCGAGGGCGGCTTGACGTCGAAGGACGTCGACCTCGCCGCCGAGATCGACCGGCTCGCATCGGCGTGACCGACGCGCCCGGGAGCTGACCATGCGCCTACGCCTCGAGCAGTCAGGCGGGTTCGCGGCCATCCCCGGGCTCTCGACGCCCGTGGAGCTCGACACCGCCGGGCTGAGCCGGGACGAGTCCGCGACCCTCGAAGGCCTCGTCCACCGCACCGGCATCCTCGAGGGAGCGGTACGGTCGGTGTCCGGGCCGGCCGCAGGCGCCGATCTGCGCGACTACACGCTCACCGTCGAGGACGGCGGGGCGGCCACGACCGTACACCTGCGCGACCCGATCACCGACAACGCCGTAGCCGCGCTCGTCGAGCACCTGCAGAGCCATCGCCACCGACCCACCTGAGGAGACGCCATGACCGTTCGGGGTACCGCGACAGGCTCCGTACTGGGAATCGTCCCGCCGCATCTCCTCGAGGCTCTGGCCCGGAACGGGACCGGCGACGCCCGGGACTCCGCCGAGCGGGCCCTCGAACACTCCCGCAGGCTGGCGGCCCACCGCAGGTCGAGGCAGGGCCGGCCGCGCGGCTCGTACTCCATGATGGCGACCACCACGCCGCCAAAGAACCGGGAGATCTACGACGCCCACAACGGCAACGACCTCCCCGGCGACCTGGTGCGCGCCGAGGGAGCGCCCGCGGTGCCCGACGCCGCGGTGAACGAGGTGTACGACGGCTTCGGCTGGACGTGGCTGCTGTACTGGGAGGTGTTCGGCCGCAACTCCTTCGACAACGACGGCTCTGCGCTCAAAGGGAGCGTGCACTACCAGCAGAAGCTCGACAACGCGGCCTGGGACGGCACCGAGATGTACTTCGGCGACGGGGACGGGGAGTACTTCAAGCGCTTCACGCTCGCCGTCGACGTCATGGGCCACGAGCTGACGCACGGCGTCACGTCCACGGAGTCGAACCTCACCTACCAGGGCCAGTCCGGTGCCCTCAACGAGTCGCTGTCGGACGTCTTCGGGGCCATGGTCAAGCAGTACGCCCAGGATCCGAAGCAGACCGCTGCCGATGCCGACTGGCTCATCGGTGCCGGTCTCTTCACATCGAAGGTCTCCGGCGTCGCCCTGCGCTCCATGAAGGCCCCGGGCACGGCGTACGACGACCCCGTGCTGGGAAAGGACCCGCAGCCGGCCGACATGAGCGGCTACGTCGACACGACCGACGACAGCGGCGGCGTGCACATCAACTCGGGCATCCCCAACCGGGCTTTCTACCTCGCAGCCGTGGCACTCGGCGGGTACTCCTGGGACAAGGCCGGGAAGGTCTGGTACGCGACGATGACCGACTCGGCGCTGCCCGCCGACAGCGACTTCGCGACGTTCGCGACGATGACCGCCGATCACGCCGCCAGCCTCTTCGGCGCGACCGAGCGGCAGGCGGTCGTGGACGCGTGGGCGACCGTGGGCGTCACGGTCGCCGCCCAGGGCGCGGGTGGGGACACACCGGCGAAGGCCTAGCGCATGTGGCTGCGGCTGGTGCTCGGCCTAGTGGCGGGGCTGGTGCTGGTGGAGCTGGTGCTGGTCGCCGTGCTCTGGCGGCTGGCTCCGGATCGCGGCCGCATCCGTGAGTCGCTGCGGCTGCTGCCCGACGTGGTCCGGCTGCTGTCCCGGCTGGCGCGCGACAACAGCCTGCCCCTGGGTGTACGGGTCCGGTTGTGGGCGCTGCTGGCGTACCTGGCTCTGCCGATCGACCTGGTGCCGGACTTCATCCCGGTGGTCGGGTACGCCGACGACGCGATCCTGGTCGCAGCGACCCTGCGCTCGGTGGCCCGGGTCGCCGGCGCGCCGGCACTGACGCGGCATTGGCCGGGTACGCCGCAGGGACTGGCGGCCGTCCGCCGCCTGGCCGGCATGACCGACCCCTGACCCGGCTCAGACTCGTACACCTCAGCACCCGGCCTCCTTTCCCGCGACGTCACCAGCGGCCCGGTCTGCCGGCGTGTCGGTCACGTTGACGTCTCGGCGGTCGCCCTTCACGTTGGCTTCAGGTCGCGCACGTAGCGTCCGAAGCACATCCGGTACACAACACTCCCCACCGCCGGCAACATCGCCAGCCCGCGGCGCGCTGCCTTGACGATACGAAGAGCTCTCCATGTCCGTACTGACCTCCCTCGACGACCGCGCCTTCCTGGCCGTCAACGACTTCGCCCGCGACACCCCGTGGCTGCACGGTCCCGCCGTCGACTTCGCCAAGTACGGGGTCGTCCTCTTCGGGCTCGCGATCGTCGCCGCGGTGGTCTACTCGCGCTGGCACGAGGCGCGGACCACGGCGGCGGCTGTCTGGGCGGGCATCGGCACCATGCTCGCCGTGGCCGTCAACCAGCCCATCGGCAACGCCGTCGGGGAGCACCGGCCGTACACGGTGTACCCGCACGCGTTGCTCTTGGTGGACAAGACGACCGACTTCTCGTTCCCGTCCGATCACGCGGTGATGGCGGGAGCCGTCGCGATGGGGCTGTTCCTCGTGTCTCGACGGCTCGGGCTGGTCGCTCTCGTGGCGGCGCTGCTGATGGCGTTCACGCGCGTGTACGTCGGGGCGCACTACCCGGAGGACGTCGTGGCCGGCCTCGCGCTCGGAGCCGTCGCCGTGGCACTCGGCTGGCTCGTCGTCGCAGGCCCGCTGACGTCGGGCGTGAGGGCACTCCGGGCGACCCGGCTCAGCCCCGTACTGGTCGCCGATCAGCCGGTCGCTACGGCCGCGGCACGCCCCGCTCGGCGTCCGGAGAACAGGCAGCCGCCGAGGAACGTGCCCTCCAGGGACCGGTAGCCGTGCATCCCACCGCCACCGAAACCGCTGGCCTCGCCCGCGGCGTACAGCCCCGGTACGGCGGTGCCGTCGGGTCGTAGCACCCTGCCGTCCAGGTCGGTCTCGAGGCCACCGAGCGTCTTGCGGGTGATGATGTGCAGCTTGACGGCGATCAGCGGTCCGGCGTCGGGGTCCAGCAGGCGGTGCGGGCGGGCGACCCGGAGCAGCCGGTCCCCGCGGTAGCGGCGCGCGCCCCGGATGGCGGTGATCTGCGCATCCTTCCCGAACGGGTTGTGGACCTCGCGGTCGCGGGCCTCCACCTGGCGCCGGATGACGTCCAGCCCGAGGAGCGGGGTGGGCGTCAGCGCGTTCATACCCCGCACGAGCGCAGCCAGGTCACCCGCCACCACGAAGTCGCGTCCGCGGTGCTTGAAGGCTTCCACCGGCGCCGGGGCGCCCGCGCGTACCCGGCCGAGGACCTGCCGGACGCTCTTGCCGGTCAGGTCGGGGTTCTGCTCCGAACCCGACAGCGCGAACTCCCGCTCGATGATCTTCTGGTTGAGCAGGAACCAGCTGTGGTCGTACCCGGTTCCTCTCAGGTACGCCAGAGTGCTGAGTGTGTCAAAACCCGGGAACAGCGGTGGTGGCAAGCGCTGCCCGGTGGCGTCGAGCCACATCGAGGACGGGCCCGGAAGAATGCGAATTCCGTGTCCGGGCCAGATGGGCGCGAAGTTCTCCACCCCTTCGGTGTAGTGCCACATCCGGTCACCGTTGATGAGGCGGCCGCCGGCCGTCTCGGCGGTCTTCAGCATCCGGCCGTCGACGTGACCGGGGACGCCGGACAGCATGTGCTCGGGCGGCGACCCCAGCCGCGGCGGCCAGTAACGCCGGACGAGCTCGTGGTTGCCGCCGATCCCGCCGGAGGTCACGAGTACGACCGGTGCCTGCAGCTCGAAGTCCGCCACCTCGCCTGATGCGCTGGGGCGACCGCGGCCGGCGTCGCCCGGCTCGAGCACCCTGCCGCGTACGCCGGTCACCTCACCGGCCGTGGTGACCAGCTCGTCCACCCGGTGCCTGAACCTCCAGCTCACCCGCCCGCCGTCGACCGCTCGACGTACGCGACGCTCGAACGGAGCCACGACGCCCGGGCCCGTACCCCAGGTGACGTGGAATCGCGGGACGGAGTTGCCGTGGCCGGTCGCCAGGCCACCGCCGCGCTCTGCCCATCCGACCACGGGGAAGAACCGGACGCCCTGCCCATGCAACCAGGCCCGCTTCTCGCCAGCCGCGAAGTCGACGTACGCCTCGGCCCACCTGCGTGGCCACCAGTCCTCGGCACGGTCGAACCCAGCGCTGCCCATCCAGTCCTGGAGGGCAAGGTCGTGGCTGTCACGGATCCCCAGCCGCTTCTGCTCGGGGGAGCCCACCAGGAACAGCCCTCCGAACGACCAGTACGCCTGCCCGCCGACGTTGGACTCGGGCTCCTGCTCGACGAGTACGACGCGGCGGCCCGAGTCGGCGAGCTCCGCCGTGGCGACGAGGCCGGCCAGCCCGGCGCCGACCACAATGGCGTCCGTATCCATGCCGTCGATCATCGCCGGTCGGTTGCCCGCGTCAACGAGCGGGTGGACCCGCCGGCGCGTCGCGCTTCGGCGGCGCGTTTGCCTGGCTGGAGGCGCTGCGTGCAGTGCGGTGCGGGCAAGCCCGAGAGGTCAGATTACTTGACCCCTCGGCGCAAGCAGGGGCTATGGCGTACGACTCGCTATTGCAAACGACTTGCAATAAGCCTAGGGTCGAAGATGTCTGGAGGCCCCGGGTGGGAGGCGTCCGGCTCCCGGATACGACGGATGCGAACGAGAGGTCCGCTGTGCACATCCCCGACGGCTACCTGAGCCCGCAGACCTGCGCGGTCGGCTTCGCCGTCGCCGTCCCGGTCTGGGCCGTTGCCGCTCGCCGGGTCAGCGCGGTCGTCAAGACCCGCAACGTGCCGATGCTCGCGATCTTCTCGGCGCTGAGCTTCCTCGTGATGATGTTCAACGTGCCGATCCCCGACGGTACGACCGCACACGCGGTGGGTGGCTCGATCATCGCCATCTGCCTCGGGCCGTGGGCCGCGGTGATCGCCGTCTCGGTGGCTCTGGCGTTCCAGGCGCTGCTCTTCGGAGACGGCGGGGTGCTGGTGTACGGCGTCAACTGCGTCAACATGGCGATCGTCCTGCCCTTCGTCGCGTACGGCGTCTACCGGTTGCTCTCGGGACGGGCGACGCTCGCGAGCAGGCGCCGGGTGGTTGCCGCGGCCGTCGGCGCGTACGTCGGGATCAACGCGGCGGCCCTGGCTGCAGCCGTCGAGCTCGGCATCCAGCCCGGACTGTTCCACACGGCCAGCGGTGCGCCCCTGTACTCGCCCTACCACCTGAGCCAGACGATCCCCGCCATGGCGCTGCCCCACCTCACCGTCGCCGGGGCAGCCGAGGCGATCCTGACCGGGGCCGTCCTCGCGTATCTGCAGCGCGCCGACATCGGCCGGCTGGTGGCCAACCACCGAGGCGTCGCGCTGACCGAGGCCGACGTCATCCTCCGCCCCGCCCGGCTCAGCCCGGCGCGGGTGGCCTTCGCGGCGATGGGAGTGATGGCGCTGCTCACACCGCTGGGCCTGCTGGCGCCCGGCGGTGCCTTCGGCGAGGACTCACCGAAGCAGCTCGACCTGCACTCCCTCGGACTGAGCAGCGTTCCGGCGGGCCTCGACCGGTACAACGGGTTCTGGAGCCACACGCTGCTCGGTGGCTACGGGTTCAGCAGTGGCGACCACGCCGACGCCGCCTACATCCTGTCTGCCCTGGTGGGCATCGTGGCCGTCGGCTCGGTGGCTTTCGCGGTGTCGAAGGTCTTCGTCGCCGTCGGCCGCAAACACGGACGCGACCGACGCGCGGACCACGACGCCGACGCCGACACCGGCACCGATACCGATCTGGAGCCGTCGGGCACGCATGTCTGAGCCGCCGTACGCCGCCGAGCCCTCTCGCACCGCGGTACCGACCACGACCCCGGAGTGGCTGCTGCGGGGCGAGGTCGCGATGTGCCCTTGCGGCTGCATCGGCAAGCGCAAGCGCGGCTCCTTCGTCGAGAAGACCCTGACCGGCGGGTCCGACCTGCTCCGGCAGGTGATGTTCAGCGAGGACGTCGCCCTGCAGGGTGGACTGCTTCAGCGCGTCGACGCCAGGGCGAAGATCGTGGCGATGCTGGTCCTGCTCGTAGCGGCGTCGTTCCTCCACACCATCGCGGCGCTGCTGGCGCTGTACGCGCTCACGCTGCTGGTAGCGGTGGCCTCCCGGCTGCCGGTCGGGTACTTCATCAAGCGGGTATGGCTCTTCATCCCGATCTTCACGATGATCGTCATCCTCCCCGCGACGCTCTCGATCGTCACCCCTGGACACATCGTGCTCGAGCTGTGGAGCTGGCACGGCCACCCCGAGGGCTTCACGTCCCAGGGGCTGACCTCTGCCGGGCTCGTGGTGAGCCGGGTGGCCGTGTCGATCTCCCTCGTGCTGCTGCTGACGCTGACCACGCCCTGGGCCAAGCTGCTGGCCGCCCTTCGCAGCCTCGGCGTGCCACGAATGTTCGTCATGGTGATCGCGATGGCTTACCGCTATATCTTCTTGCTGCTCGGCTCGGTCAGCGAGATGTACGAGTCGCGGAAGTCGCGCACCGTCGGCGCCCAGCGCCACGACCGGGCGGCCCGGGCATTCGTCGGCGCGACCGCCGGCGCACTCATCGGCAAGGCCAACCACCTGTCCGAGGAGGTCCATCAGGCGATGGTGTCCCGCGGGTACCGGGGTGAGGCGACAACCCTCCAGACCTTCCGGCTGCGTGCTACGGACGTCGTGTTCGTGACCGCGGCCTGCCTGTGCGCGGCGACGACCTGGTGGGGTGACCGTCTCCTTGGCCGCTGAGCCCTTGTCCACTGAGCCGGTCTTCGTCTGCCGCGACCTGAGCTATGCCTACCTGGACCGCTTCCCTGCCCTGTCCGGGGTGTCCCTGGACGTGTACCGGGGTGAGAAGCTGGCGCTCCTCGGCGCGAACGGCTGCGGCAAGTCCACACTGCTCAAGGTCCTCGACGGGCTCGTACACCCGACGGCTGGGACGGTCTCCGCATTCGGTTCGCCGGTCACCGAGGACACCCTCGAGGACGAGCAGTTCTCCCGGGGCTTCCGCTCCCGCGTCGGGTTCGTCTTCCAGAACTCCGATACACAGGTGTTCTCGCCGACCGTACGCGAGGAGGTCGCGTTCGGGTGTCTGCAGCTGGGGATGGGTACCGACGAGGCGCTCGCACGCGTCGACGACGTCCTGGCCATGCTCGACATCGCCGACCTGGTCGACCGGGCGCCGTTCCAGCTCTCCGGTGGGCAGAAGAAGCGCGTGGCGATCGCGTCGGTGCTGGTCATGAACCCCGAGGTCCTGCTCTTCGACGAGCCGACGGCCGCGCTGGATCCGAGAGCACAGCAGTGGCTGACCGAGCTCATCGTCGAGCTCAACGACGCGGGCAAGACGATCGTGCTCGCGACGCACGACCTCGATGTGCTCGACCGCATCGCTGACCGCTGCGTAGTGTTCTCCGAGCAGCACACCGTCGTCGAGTCAGGGACACCACAGGAAGTCCTGTCCGACCGTGACCTGCTGCTGTCGGTCAACCTCGTGCACGAGCACAGCCACCCGCACCTGAGCGGCGAGCGCGTCGTCGTGCACAGCCACGAGCATTCCGGGCGCCACCACGACTGACGCCGTCCGCGCACGCCCCTGAGCCTGTCGCCGCCCGCCGGGCGCCCGACCCGGGCAGTCGCGCGTGAGCGCGCCCCGCCGGGGTACAAGCCGGGCTCACGACCAGGAGGTCCCATGAAGAAGCTCACTCCCGACGGCGACTCGTTGATGGACATCGTGTTCGACGCGTTCGCGACCTACCGGCTCACCACGCTCGTCAAGGACGACAAGATCACCGAGGACCTCCGCCACGTCGTGTGGCGCCGGTACGGACTGCCCAGTGACGAGGACAGCAACAAGATCAGCTACCTCCTCACGTGCCCCTGGTGCCTCAGCGTGTACTTCGGCGCGGCAGCAGTGGCCGGCCGAATGTTGTTCCCGAAGGTGTGGGGTCCGGCGGCGAAGGCGCTGACGTACTCTGCTCTGACGGGGCTGCTGGCCGAGCAGCGAGCGTGAGACGGAGGCGCTGACGATGACGTCGGTGTGGATGGACCGGCCCGATCTTCCGGTCTTCGGGCCGCTTCGGGCCGGGGGGACCTACGACGTGGTGGTGGCGGGTGCCGGCCTCACCGGGATGGTGACGGCGCTGCTGCTGGCCCGCTCGGGCTGCCAGGTGGCCGTCCTCGAGGCTCGCCACCTGGGCGCCGGCACCACGGGACACACCACAGCGAAGGTCAGCCTGCTGCAGGGCACCCGGCTGTCGACGATGGGCAAGAAGCAGCCCGACGACATCGTCCGCGCGTACGTCGAGGCCAACACCGAGGGCCAGCAGTGGCTGCTCCGGTACTGCGACGACCACGGAGTCGACGTCCAGCGCCGGCCCGCGTACACCTACGCGACCACCGACAGCGGGGAGTCGGCCGCCCAGGCCGAGCTGGATGCCTGCCGCAACGCCGGCATCAAGGCGGTTTGGACCGACACACCGGAGCTGCCGTACCCGACCCGGGGCGCCGTCCGGCTCGACGACCAGGCCCAGCTCGACCCGATCGACGTGCTGCTCGCTCTCGTCGACGACTTCCAGCAGCATGGCGGCGTCGTCTTCGACTCCACTCGGGTGACGTCGGTACAGCTGGGGTCCGAGGCGACCATCACGACCGACCAGGGCGTGGTGACCGCCCCGCAGCTCGTCCTCGCCACAGGCATACCCGTCCTGGACCGCGGCGCGTACTTCGCGCGGCTGGAGCCGCTGCGGTCCTACGCGCTGGCGTTCGAGGTCCCCGAGTGCCCGAGCGGCATGTACCTGTCCGCGGACCTCCCCACGCGCTCGCTGCGCTCACTCCCCCGCGCCGGCGGCGAGCTGCTGCTGGTCGGTGGGAACGGGCACACCGTTGGCCGGCACGTCCCAACCAGCGAGCTCGTCGACGACCTGACCTCCTGGACCGGCGAGCACTTCCCCGGCGCGACCATCACGCACTCCTGGTCCGCCCAGGACTACGAGTCGATCGACAGTCTCCCGTACGTCGGCTCCCTGACGCCCGGAGGCGACCGGTGCTTCGTGGCGACCGGCTACGACAAGTGGGGCATGACCAACGCCGTCGCCGCGAGCCTGGCCCTGTCCAGCCGGATCCTCGGGGGCAGCACCGAGTGGGCGGAGGCGCTCGACAGCTGGCGGTTGCGCGAGCTCGGTGGCCTGCCGTCAGCGGCCCGGCTCAACGCCAGCGTGGCGCTGCACCTGGCGGAGGGCTGGCTGCGGACCGCCGTCGGGAACGCGGAGACGGGCGTCCCCGAAGAAGGGCAGGGACACGTCGAGCGAGACGGCATCCAGCCGGTCGCCGTCTGTACCGTGGCGGGGCAGACCCGCCGGTTCTCGGCCGTGTGCCCCCACCTGCGTGGCATCCTCACCTGGAACGACGCCGAGGCGTCGTGGGACTGTCCGCTGCACGGCTCACGGTTCTCCGCCGCCGGCGACCTGCTGGAGGGCCCGGCGACCTCAGGGCTCCAGGAGATCGGTGGCATGGGCACTGCCGAAGGACCGTAACCGCAGGCTGTTGCTGACCACGAAGACCGACGAGAACGCCATCGCCGCTCCGGCGACGACGGGGTTGAGCAGACCGGCCATGGCGAGCGGCAGGGCCGCGGCGTTGTACCCGAACGCCCAGAACAGGTTGCCCCTGATGGTGGCCAGCGTACGGCGGGAGAGCACGATCGCGTCGGCGACGGCGCGCAGGTCCCCGCGTACCAGGGTGAGGTCGCTGGCCTCGATGGCGACGTCGGTGCCCGAGCCCATCGCGATGCCGAGGTCGGCCTGAGCCAGCGCGGCGGCGTCGTTGACGCCGTCGCCGACCATCGCCACGACCTGGCCCTGCTGCTGCAGCCGGCGCACGGCGGCAACCTTCTCCGCGGGAAGCACACCGGCGATGACGTCGCGAATGCCTACCTCGGCCGCGACGGCCCGAGCCGCCCGCTCGTTGTCGCCGGTGAGCAGGATCGGGGCGAGTCCGAGGCCGCGCAGCCGTGATACCCCCTCGGCGCTCGTCGCCTTGACCGTGTCGCCCACCACCAGCACTCCCCGGCACCGGCCGTCCCAGGCGACCGCGACGACCGTACGCCCCTCGGACTCGGCCGCCTCGCGCGCAGCGGTCAAGGCTTCGGGAAGCAGCTCGGTCGTCTCGCGCGCCACCTCGTCGACGCTTCCCACGAGGACCCGTCTTCCCTCGACGACCCCGGTCACGCCCGTACCGTCCACCGCGCTGAAGTCGTGCACGCCCGGCAGCTCACCAGCCGCGCGGGCCGCGCCCGAGACGGCTGCGCCGATGGGGTGCTCAGAGGCGTCCTCCACAGCGCCGGCGAGCCGCAGCACCTCGGACTCGTCCTCACCGGGCGCCGCCGTCACGCCGACGAGGCGCATCCGGCCCGTCGTGACGGTGCCGGTCTTGTCCAGCAGGACGGTGTCGACCTGCCGGGTGGCCTCCAGGACCTGCGGCCCCCTGATGAGGATCCCGAGCTGGGCGCCGCGTCCGGTGCCGACGAGGAGGGCGGTGGGCGTGGCGAGGCCGAGAGCGCACGGGCACGCGATGATGAGCACGGCGACCGCCGCTTCGAACGCCGTGTCGGCGCCGGCGCCCGCCACGAGCCAGCCCAGCAACGTCAGCCACGCTGAGCACGAGCACCACTGGCACGAACACCCCCGACACCCGGTCGGCCAGCCGCTGGACCGGCGCCTTGCCTGACTGCGCCGCCTCGACGAGCCGGCCGATCTGCGCGAGCTGGGTGTCCGCGCCGACCCGGGTAGCGCGTACGACCAGGCGGCCGCCACCCACGTTGACCGTTGCGCCGACGACGTCGTCGCCGGGGAGCACGGCCACCGGCACCGGCTCGCCGGTGAGCATGCTGGCGTCGACGGCCGAGGAGCCGTCGACGACCTGCCCGTCGGTCGCCACCTTCTCGCCCGGCCGAACGACGAACCGGTCGCCGGCAACCAGCTCGGCCACCGGCACCCGCCGCTCGGACCCGTCACGCAGCACGCCGACGTCCTTCGCGCCGAGGTCGAGCAGCGTCCGCAGTGCGGTGCCCGAACGCCGCCGCGCCATCGCCTCGAGGTACCGCCCGGTCAGCATGAAGACGGTGGCGGCGGCGGCGACCTCGAGATAGACGCCGTCGCCCCCGCCACGCGCCGGCACCAGCTCGAAGGTCATCCGCATGCCTGGCCGCCCCGCTTGCCCGTATACGAGGGCGTACGCCGACCACCCGTACGCCGCCAGCACGCCGAGGCTGATGAGCGTGTCCATCGTGGCGGCGAGGTGGCGGGCCGCGAGCCAGGCAGCGCGATGGAACGGCCAGGCGCCCCATGCCACGACCGGTGTGGCGAGCGCCAGCGACACCCACTGCCAGTAGTCGAACTGCAGGGACGAGACGACGGCCAGCGCGAGAACGGGCGCGGCCAGTAGGGCGGACCACGTCAGGCGGCGGCGCAGAGCACTGGTTTCGGCGGTCGGCTCCGCGTCTGCATCGCTCGGAGCGCTCGCCATGGCGTGCGCATGCGGCAGCCGTGCGGTGTATCCGGTCGCCTCGACCGTCGCGATCGCGTCTTTGGGGCTCGTCCCGGCGGGCAGAGAGACGGTGGCCTTCGCGGTGGCGTAGTTGACGCTCGCGGCCACGCCGGGCATCCCGTTGAGCCTCTTCTCGATGCGGGCGGCGCAGGACGCGCAGGTCATGCCCGAGACTTCGAGGTCGACCGTCGTGGGCGTCATCTGTCGACGACCAGCCGGTAGCCGGCCCCGGCAACCGCCTCTTCGACCGCTCCCACTGCCAGTGGCCGAAGGCTCTGCACCGCCACCCGTGACGGGCCTTCGGCGACCAGCACGATGTCGACCGCTGTGACGGCATCGAGCGCCAGCAGCTCTTCACTCACGGCGGCCACGCAGTGCTCACAGGTCATTCCCTCGACCCGGTACACCTCGGTCGAGGCAGCGCTGTGCTCCGCCGATGCGGCCGCGCCGGCCATCAGGACCTCACCAGTCGTGCGATGGCCTCCGAAGCCTCCTTCAGCTTGGCGTCGCCGACCTTGCCGCCCTGCCTCGCGGCGTCCGCCACGCAGTGCGAGAGATGGTCCTCGAGCAGCGCGAGTGCCACCGCCTGCAGCGCCTTGGTCGCCGCCGCAACCTGTGTCACCACGTCGATGCAGTACGTCTGCGACTCGACCATCCGCTGCAGTCCCCGCACCTGTCCCTCGACCCGGCGGAGCCGCTTCAGCAGATCATCCTGGTTCTGCACATACCCGGCCGTCATACCCCCACCATATACCCCAGGGGGGTACATGCACCAGGAACCCACCCCCCGGCCTTCCGCCGACACGTCACCTACGGCCCTGGACACGCCGTTCGCCGGGCAGCGACTGACGTCTCGGCGGCCCTGGACCGGGGCGTCCCGACGGTGACCAACGTCGTGGCCGGGTACGGCTAGTCGTCGTGGCCGGGTATAGCTAGTCGCCCTGGTCCCCGAGCAGGCCGCGCATCCTCACCCCGTCGACACGGCTCCTGGCGATGACCGAACGGGCGAGCGCTCCTACGACGGGACTCGTCCCTTGCCGGAGCTCCACCCGGGCGGCCCCCACCTCGGCACGCTCCTGCCGGGCCATCAGCTGCAGCCACAGCCGGTCGAGGGTGCCGCCGGCGCTCTGGCGGAGCCGTCGGATGTCGCCGGAGCCGACGGATCCAGGAGGGGTGACGCGCGACGGCTTCCCGCTGCCGCCCAGGGAGCTGCCCTGTCCCCAGGCTTCCACCCGGGCCGCCGACGCAGACACCAGGCGACCCTGGGCGCGTCGCAGCTCGCCGGCGAGCGCGCGTACCAGCGGGCTCGCCGATGACGCGTTGGCGACGCCGGCCGCCTCGACGGCCCTGGCCCCCAACGCGAGCATGGCGGAGGTAAAACGAAGGTCCGCCGGGTTGTGCGGTGCCTTGCTGCGCTGTCCGCCTGCGGACGGGCTCGACTGCTGTACATCGGTCGAAGACAAGCGCGCGAGTCCGCAGGCGTGGACCCGCCACCAGCAGGCTCCTTGCTGCTGCCTCCGCAGCCGGCGACGAGCACGACGGCGAGACCCGCGACCGCGATGGCCCCCCTTGCGCGTGAGGCACGGGCACCGCGTCGTCAGACCCTCGCGCTCCCCCGTATCGCCCGGCGACGGTCCTAGGCCTCGGCCCGGTCACGCGGCTAGCTGATCTCGGACAGCGCGACCGGTCGGTGCTCTCGCCGCGACAGCGTGCAGGCCTCGGCGATCCAGGTCGCCCGCAGCGCATCGTCGACGGTGCAGGGCGACTCCCGGGTACCTGCGACCACCTCGGTGAAGGCCGCCAGCTCGGCCCGGAAGGCGTCCCTGAAACGGTCCATGAAGAAGACGTGGGGCTCGCCGCCGGGGAACGTCGTGCCCGGCTCTATCGAGCGAAGGGGCAGCCGGTCCTCGAGGCCGACCGCGACGCTGTCGCGCGAGCCGAGTACCTCCATCCTGACGTCGTGCCCGCGGGCGTTGTACCTCGTATTCGAGACCACCGCGATCGTCAGGTCGTCGAGGGTCAGCACGGCGCTGGCGGTGTCGACGTCGTCGACCTCGGCGAAGAACGCCTCGCCGCGGTTGCTCCCGACGGCGTACACCTCGGTGACCTCCCGCCCCGTGACCCATCTGATCGCGTCGAAGTCGTGGATGCTGCAGTCGCGGAAGATGCCGCCCGAACCCGCCACGTACGCCTGCGGGGGTGGCGCGGGATCGAGTGTCGTCGCCCTGACCGTGTGCAGCCACCCCAGCTCGCCCGACGACACCGCGGCCCGGGCAGCGCCGAACCCGGCGTCGAAGCGGCGCGGGAAGCCGACCTGCACGGGAACGTCGAGGCCGGCCAGTCGGTCGCGCAGGGCCACCGCCTCCTGCGCCGTCGCCGCCAGCGGCTTCTCGCAGAACACCGGTACGCCGGCCTCCGCGGCGGCCAGGACCAGCGACGGGTGGGACGCGGTTGCGGCCGCGACGACCACACCGTCGACGCCGGCAGCCAGCATCGCATCGACGTCGTCTACCGCGTCCGCTCCGTGCTGTCGTACGACCCCGGCCACCGCGTCATGACTCACGTCGGTCACGACCAGAGAGGTCACCGCGTCGAGCCCGCTGAGCGTCTCCGCATGCAGGGCGCCGATCCGCCCCAGTCCGACCAACCCGATGCGCATTCGTGCACCCTTCTCCATGCCGTCGTACGACAGCGGCACCTCGTCGCGGCGTTTGACGTCCACCCGACAGACCTTAGGCTTGCAGACACGTGCGGTCCGCTCCTCGCAGCACCCCTCGTGAAAGGCAAGGCTATGACCTCCTCCACGGTCGACACGGCCGCATCCGGGTGGCTGTCTCGCGAGAGCTGCCGTCTGGACGACTTCATCTCCGTCGTGTCGCAGCAGACCGACAAGGACGACTTCCCGTTCGCCGACGAGGTCGTACAAGGCGTCCTGCTCTACTCCGCCGCGACGCTGCGGTCGATCGTCGACCAGCCGGAAGGCCGCCGGCGGGTACAGGCCGAGCTCGCGCACGCCCTCATGGACGGTCCCGGAATCGTCGTCTTCAAGGGAGCATTCGACGACGTCGATGTCGTCGACCGCGCGAGCGCCGCGTTCCGCGACCTGATCGACGAGCAGCGCAGGAGCGGCGTGGCCTCCGGCGACCACTTCGCCAAGCCCGGGGCAAACGACCGCGTCTGGAACGCTCTGGAGAAGCTGGCGCTCCACGACCCGCGGACGTTCGTCGACTACTACTCCAACGACATCATCAACCTGGTGTCCGTGGCCTGGCTCGGCCCCGGCTATCAGGTCACCTCACAGGTCAACGTCGTCAACCCCGGCGGCACGGCGCAGACCGCCCACCGCGACTACCACCTCGGCTTCATGTCCGAGGACCAGGCGGCCCGCTACCCGGCCCACATCCACCGGCTCACCCCGGCGCTGACCCTCCAGGGAGCCGTGGCCCACTCCGACATGCCCGTGGAGACCGGTCCGACGCTGTACCTGCCCCACTCGCAGAAGTACGAGCCCGGCTACCTGGCCTTCCACCTGCCCGACTTCAGCGACTACTTCGAGGCCAACTATGTACAACTGCCGCTCGTTACCGGCGACGCCGCCTTCTTCAACCCGGCGCTCTTCCACGGTGCAGGGTCCAACCGTTCCGCGGACGTGAGGCGGATGGCCAACCTTCTCCAGGTGTCGTCGGCGTTCGGTCGGGCCATGGAGAGCGTCGACCGCGCTGCGATGCTGGGCGCCGTCTTCGCCACGCTCCGCGAGCTGAGGCGGGCCGGAACGGGTGAGGTGGGACTGCGCAACGCCATCGCCGCCACGGCGGAGGGATACGCCTTCCCCACCGACCTGGACCAGGACGCACCGGTGGACGGGCTCGCGCCCGAGACGCAGGCCGAGCTGGCCTGGCGGGCCGTCGACCAGCAGTGGACCGAGGAGCGGTTCCTCGACGAGCTACGCGGCCACTCCGAGCGGCGCACCACGCGTTCCTGACCCGCCTCACCGAGCGGCACCGTCCTCGCTCGACCGAGGTCCCCACCTTCGTGGCGCGAGACCGGTACATCGGACCATCCCGGCGAACGCCTCGAAACTGTCGGCGCCGACCGGAATCATGCCTGGCACCGTGTCCGTGGACAGCAGGTCCTCGGCGTGACGAAAGTAGGCGTGATGGATTGCAGGATCGAGCTCATCTTCGTACCGGTGACCGACGTCGACAGGGCGATCGAGTTCTACGTCGAGAAGGTCGGCTTCACTCTCGACATGCAGGCAAGGGTCAACGACGACGTTCGGTTCGTGCAGGTGACGCCGCCGACCTCCGCGTGCTCCATCGCCTTCGGTACGGGCATCAGCGACATGGTCCCCGGCACCCAGGACGGCATCCAGGTCGTGGTGCCGGACGCCGAAGCCGCGCGGCAAGAGCTCGTCTCCCGCGGCGTCGACGCCACTCCGGTCGAGGTGCTCGAGTGGGGCTCGTTCACGTCGTTCAGCGACCCAGACGGCAACACGTGGACCGTCCAGCAGCTCCCGGCCAGAGCCGGCTGACCCCCACGCGCGTGCGGTCGGCGAGCCTGCCGGCTGAGCAGGCTCGACTACTTGCATAGTATTTCCAACAATACATGCATAGGTTCCATGCCATGCTATTCCCAGGGTTCCGCTCCAAGGGACCTCCGGCGAGGCCCTCGCCCGGTGCCGCCAGACCCGGACGAGGGCCCGCTTCCAGCCACCACGCCGCTGCCGGCGAGAGGAATGCAGACGAGTGAGCATGTACCCCAAGACGTGTCGGCTCTGCCTGGACAGCCATGACCGCAACGATGCCTTCTGCTCGACGTGCCGCAGGTTCGCCGACTGGTGGAACGGCCTCTCGCCCGACGAGTGCCGACAGCACGAGCAGCTGATCGGTGACTTTGCCGATGTGCTGCTGCCGCGGACGTCGCAGCCGGTCAAGACCCTGACGAGCGGCCGCCCTCGGTCGCACGCCCGCGCCTGAACCGATTCTCAGAGGCCGAAGGCTCTGCTCATCGACGGGGCTTTCGCCGCATTGGCCAGGGGCGGGGCGCCGACGATCTCCGAGTAAAGGCCCGAGAGCGAGTAGTGCGTCAGTGGGGACGAGACCACACGCCCGTGCGGCTCATCCGCACTCAGCACCACTGTCAAGATCTGGTTCCCCATGCTGTGGTCGTCCTCGTCGGCGGTGATCACGACGGCGAGACGCCCCGAGGTGAAGTCGCTGCTGCTGAGTATCTGCGGCAGCCAGCCCTTCAGCCAGTCGTCGGCACCGGCCAGCGAGCAGCCGTCGTTGTGCGCGTCGTTGCACAGGTTCGGGATCACCATGCCGACGTTCGGCAGCGCGTTCGAGGCGATGTCCGTCGCCAACGCCCCTGACGCGGGAGTTCCGCTCGGTACGTCGAACTGCCCGCAGCTCGCGGAGCCGGCCGCGAAGTATGCCCACGGGTTGTGCTTGACCGCGTAGAGGCCGTTGGGCGTCGTGTCGCAGTTGCTCGGCATGGACTCGGCGTACAGCTTCGCCGTGAGGCCGCGGGCGATGGCCTGGTCGAAGACGGAAGAGGCGTCGGCCACCTTCGCGCCGTTGACCGACGGAGGGGCGTCGTCGGTGACGCCGAAGGTGGAGCCGCCGGCCATCGCGAGATAGTTCGGCTCGGAGGGATGGGTAATCGCATGGAAGTCGCTGGCGTACGCGTACTGACTGGCCAGACTGTCGACGTACGGCATCTGGTCGTGCATCTGCGTGAACGAGCTGTTCTCCTCGACGAACGTCAGGACCTTGGTCGGACCGCGCGAGGGTCCGGAGCCCGAGGAGGCGGGCGGCGATGGCGCGGAGTGGGACGTCGTCGCGTGGGACGGCGGCGGCGTTGACGAAGCCGAACCGGACGAGCAGCCGCCGACGAGCGCTGCGGCCGCAACTGCCGCAAGTACCGGCAACCGCGAGATGACGAACACTCCCCGTACCCCCTGATCCATATTCTCCCTGCGCCGAAAAGCGGCGTGCCGACACGGTAAGCCATCAGACTGAGCAAACCGTAAGAAAACACCCCTGCTGCTTCGGTCGCAGAAGCCGCTCCGGAGGCCGAGATTCGACGTACACTTGGCGGCCAGAACTACTCTGTGTACTCGAGCAACTACAAGGAGTCAAAGTCGGATGGCCCCTGCACTGCGGCGACGCGTTCCCGCTCGCGCTCCGCTGCTGGCGGCCTGGTCACTGCTGAGTGCCGTGATGCTGGCCCTGCTGGCCACGTCGGCCCTGGGCTCGAGGGGCACGGTCGTCCTCGACGACTACGGCTCCATGCTGGCGCCGGCTGCTGCTGCCGTCGGCTGCTTCCTTGCCTGTCGGCGGGAGACCGGCAAGTCAGCCCGGGCATGGTTCCTGCTGGGTCTGTCGCTGCTGAGCTGGGCGTTCGGTGGCCTGATCTGGACGTCGTACGAGGTATACCTCGGCCGCGACATCCCCTTCCCGTCCCTGGCCGACGTGGGCTACCTCGGGTCGGTGCCGCTCGCCATCGCGGCCCTGCTGTGCTTCCCCGGCAGTCAGTTCGTCGGGATGGCCAGGATGCGTCCTGTCCTGGACGGCGCGATAGCCGCTGGCGCATTGCTCTTCGTCAGCTGGACGACGGTTCTGGGTCCTGCCGTTCGGGCGGGCTCGGGCTCGCTGCTGACCCAGGGACTCTCGTTGGCCTATCCGGCATGCGACGTGGTGACCGCCAGCATCGCGTTGCTGGCCCTCGCTCGCGCCCGCGACGGGCAGCGCACAACCATGCTCCTGGTATCGGTCGGCCTCGTGTTGGTGGCGGCGGCGGACAGCGCCTTCGCCTGGTTCACCGCCCACGGGAACTACTCCTCGGAGAACTCGTTCGACACCGGCTATATCGCCGGTTTCCTGCTGATCGGCGTGGCCGCCCTGCAGAACCAGCCACTGGCGAAACGCGCGGCTGCCGAGGTCTCCGACCTGGTCGCCCCGCTCCGGTTCGGGATGGCCATCCCCTACATCCCGCTGCTGATCGGTGTTCCACTGGCCGTCGCTCTCCAGGTCGACGGCAAACCGCTGGACACCTTCCAACTGTCGATCACCGGCTTCGTGATCGTCGCGGTCCTGCTACGCCAGGTTCTGAGTCTGCAGCTGATCGTCGGTCTCAGCACCCAGCTGCACAACACCGTCGCCGCGATGCGCAACCAGGAGGCCGAGCTGCAGACGACGGTCGCAAGCCTGCGTGACCGTGAGGTCGAGCTGCACCACCAGGCGTTCCACGACCCGCTGACCGGCCTGGCCAACCGAACCCTGTTCGCCGACCGCGTCGGCCATGCCCTCAGCCGGAGCCGACGACTCGGCCCGGTCATCTTGCTGCTCGCCGATCTCGACGACTTCAAGGTGGTCAACGACACGCTCGGCCACCCAGCCGGCGACATGCTGCTGATCACGGTCGCCGACCGGCTGCGGGCGGTGGTACGCCCTGAGGACACGGTGGCCCGCCTGGGCGGCGACGAGTTCGCCGTCCTCCTCGACGCCGCGGAGGGGCTCGACGACGCCAGGGGGGTAGCCGACCGCATCACACAGACGATGCTCCAGCCCTTCTACCTGGCTGGCGTGCACACCGTCATGGGGGCGAGCATCGGCATCGCAGCCGCGGACGCCTCCGCCAGTGCTGAGGCGCTGCTCCGTGATGCCGACATCGCGATGTACGCAGCCAAAGCCCAGGGCAAGGGCCGATGTGCGGTCTACGCCGCCGAGTTCGCCGCCGAGAACCTCGGTCGGCTTCGGCTGAAGAGTGACCTGAGCCAGGCGTTGGAGCGCGGTGAGCTGTCGCTGAAGTACCAGCCCATCGTCGACCTCGACACCGGGATGATGGTGGGCGTGGAGGCGCTGCTGCGCTGGATGCACCCCACGCTCGGCTCGGTGCCGCGATCGGCGTACATCCCGATCGCCGAGACCAGCGGGGCCATGCTTCCGATCGGGCGTTGGGTGCTGTCGCAGGCATGCGCGCAAGCCGGCCGGTGGCAGCGGGCGCGGCCCAGGGGCAGCGCCGCGATCGGGCTCTCCGTCAACCTCGCCGGTCGCCAGCTCACCGACCCGCTGCTGATCCCGGCGGTCGAAGGTGCGCTCGTCGACGCGGGCCTCGCGCCGGGCTGTCTCACGCTCGAGATAACCGAGAGCATCCTGCTGGACGACGAGGTGATCCTGGCGCCGCTGATGGAGCTGAAGAAGCTCGGTGTGCATGTGGCGATCGACGACTTCGGTACGGGGCACTCGTCCCTGACCAGACTGCGGCACTACCCCATCGACACCCTGAAGGTCGACCAGTCCTTCGTCAACGCGCTGACCCCCGAGGCGCCCGTACCCGACGTGCTGATCACCACCATCCTCTCGCTCGGCCGCGGCCTGGGCATGACCGTCATCGCCGAGGGGGTCGAGACGGAGAACCAGCTCGCGGCACTGCGCGCGTTGGGATGCCGCCAGGCGCAAGGGTTTCTCTTCGCACGCCCGGCCGAGCCCGACGTCATCGGGGAGCTCATCCATGCCGGCATCGCCCTTACCGATCCTGTCGTCGCGCCGGCCGACGGGCATGCGACGCCCGGAAGCAGAGCCGGCGCCTGACATCTGCCGGCGGTGTCATTTTCGCGTCGCAATGCTTTGCAATTCCGGTGTCGATTATGCCTTTGGTCGTTGGAAGTCGAGCGGACTTTCTTTACGCTGTTCAAAGCGAAGAAACTCGTATTGCCACCACATGAGAGGTCACCATGAAGCGAACCCGCATCGAGCTGATCGACGACCTGGACGGCGGTAAGGCCGACGAAACGGTCCGGCTCGGACTCGACGACAAGCTCTTCGAGCTCGACCTGAGCAAACGCAACGCGAAGAAGCTGCGTACGCTCCTACAGCCCTATGTCACCGGCGCCCGTCGCGTCGGTCGTCGGACCCAGATCAGGTCGACACATCGGTACGACACCACTGCCGTGCGGAAGTGGGCCGAGTCGAATGGGGTCGATATTTCCAAACGTGGCCGCATTCCTCGGGAGGTTCTCGCGCAGTTCCAAGCCGCCGGCAACTGATCGAGCCGGCGAAATACCGTCCGGCTCGAGGTGGGCTCCTCCGAATGCGCCAAGGTGCAACTCCGATGGGCAATTCTTATCGACACTGCACTTGCGCCGGGCGCGATGTGTCGTCAGGGTCGAAACCATGAGCGATATGTGGATGGACGCTGACGACGATCCCCGAACGTACGGAAACCCTGAGGGCGAGAAGGCAACGCTGCGGGAGTACCTGTCCAACTACAGGCTGACGCTCCAGATGAAATGCTCCGGCCTCGACGCCGAACAGCTCGCCCGCCGATCCGTCCCCCCGAGCACGATGAGCCTGCTGGGCCTGATCAGGCACCTGGCGCAGATGGAGAACCACTGGTTCCAGCGGGTGCTGCAGGCGAGAACCGACGGCCCCCGGTTGTTCAAACGCGACGACGACAAGGATGCGGACTTCAACGGCGCAGTCGCCGACCCCACTGCCGTCGAGGAGGCCTTCGCCGCCTGGAAGGGCGAGATCACCGCTGCCGACGAGTGGCTCGACGCCCTCGAGGAGGGTGATCTCGGGCAGCAGGTGCCGTTCGACGACGCGAGCGTCAGTGTCCGCGACGTGCTCGTCCACGTGGTCGAGGAGTACGCCCGGCACGCAGGACACGCGGACCTGCTCCGCGAATGCATCGACGGCCGTACCGGTCAATAGCCAGCAGCCCGCCCTACCGGTCCGGGCCGCCGCACTATCGCGCTATCGGGGTTCGAGGAGGGTCGCGAGGTTGGCGAGTGCCATCTGAGTCCCGGCCTCGTTGTCGGCGGCTGATACTGCAGCGGGGAGGCCCTCGTGCTGGACGACGACGTCGGTACCGCCCTCGGCGTCACGCAGGATCGTGGTCATCGTCATGACGCTGCGGAGGTCGGGATTCGCCGTCTCGAACTCGATCGTCTCCACGACGAGTTCGTCGGGCACCAGCTTGGCGAAGTGGCCGTGGTAGGTGTCGGTGTGGGTCGATGACTTGCCGACGCCGTCGGGGCCGTCATAGGACAGCGAAACCCGGAACGCTCCGCCCTCTCGGGGATCGAAGTCGTGGACCTCGCTGGTCATCCCGTTCGGCACTCGCCAGGCCTGGACAGCCTCCTTGTCGAGGAGCGCGCGGTACACGTCTGCTCTCGCAGCCTGGACGTGTCGGGAGACGCGCGTCGAGGACATGGCGTCAACCCTCGACATGGATGGCCAGCTCCACCGTGACATCGCTTCCGGGCATGAGGCCGTACGGCCGTCGCACCGCCTCCTTGAGCGGCAGGAGGTAGCCACCGTCCTTCGGGAAGAGCGACGTCTCGAAGGAGACTCCGCCGATCCGGGCCTGGACCGGGATCACCCCCCAGCCGTACGTGGCCACCGCGGCCACCTCGCGGATGTCGGCGGACGCCTCCGCCGGTACCGGGACGAAATAGTACGGCGACGGCCCTCGCCATTCGATGACCCTGCTGTCGAAGCCCAGCTCCACGCACTCAGTATCCACCTCGGGTGTGCGGGTCGCTCGGCTGCTCCTGGCCATTCTGGTCAGGAATCGAGAAGCGACCAGGACGCGGTCGCCCTAGCCTGCGTACAGATGGCCGGCAGAACGCCGAGCCCTGAGCACGAAGGGACCCGGGTATGCCCGCGAAGAAGTCCACGACCACGTCCGACGGATTCAGCGCCGAGGAGCGCGCCGCGATGAAGGAGCGAGCCGCCGAGCTGCGCGCCGAAGGCAAGAAGGGCGCCAAGAAGGCCGACGGCCTGCAGGCGATCCTGGACCGGATCCAGGAGATGGCGCCCGACGACCGGGTGCTCGCCGAGCGCGTCCACATGACGGTGACGAGCACCGCCCCCGACCTGTTGCCGAAGACCTGGTACGGGATGCCCGCCTACGCGGACGCCGACGGCAAGGTCGTCGTGTTCTTCCAGGACTCCGGCAAGTTCAACTACCGGTACTCGACACTGGGGTTCCAGGACGCGGCTCACCTCGACGCGGGCGACATGTGGCCGGTGGCGTACGCGCTCAAGCAGTGGAGCCCCACCGTGGAGAAGCAGGTCGTCGAGCTGGTGAGGGCCGCGATCTCGTGACCCCGGCCCACTCCGCCGCCGCTGCGCGCACCGGCCCAGGTCATCAGCGGCTCACTCGAAGTCGGCGAGCAGCGGGGGGCACATCTCGTCAAGGGCTCGGCCGGCCCAGTCGACCTGGGGGGCGACCCGCCACATCCGTCGCGCTGCGCCCTGGAGCCGTCGGGAGAGCTCCTTCTCGTCGGCCCAGTCGATGGCCCGGTCCCGCATCACCCAGTCACCGTTGACCATGACGTCCCTCAGGTCGTGCTCGGTGGCGTAGTAGACGAGCGTGCGCAGCGGATCGCGCAGGGGGCTCATCCTGGGGGTCGCAGTGTCCCAGAAGAGGAGGTCCGCCTTGGCGCCGCGCTCGATCCTGCCCAAGTCTGCGCGCCCCAGGCTGTCGGCCGCGTTGACCGTCGCGGCGTCGAAGACGTCGCGAGCGGTGCTGACGTCGGACCGTCGGGCGGCGATCTTCCCGGTGACGGCCGTCCAGCGCATGCCGTCGATCATCGACTGCGGCGCGGTGTCCGTGCCGAGGCACATGCGCACTCCGGCGTCGAGGTAGCCCTGGAAGGACTCCATCACGAAGCCCCGCCGCGCGAAGCACCAGCAGCTGTACGCCACGGCGGCGTCCGTCTCGGCCAGCAGGCGCAGATCGTCGCCGGCGAAGTTCACCCAGCTGTGGCCCGTCGTGAAGATGCCGTGGCCGATGATGACCCTCGCGGAGAGGAAGTCCAGGGAGTGCAGCCACTCGATCGGGGTGAGCCCGTGTCGCCGAGTCATCTCGTTGAACTCCCAGACGCCCTGTGCCGCATGGATGCTGACGGGGACGTCCAGCTCCTCGGCGGCCCGAGCGGTCTCCCGCAGCAACTGCTCGGTACAGGTGTCCACCTGGGCCGGGGCGAGGAATCCACGGACCAGGCCGTCGGCGCCTTTGTCCACACGCCGGATCAGCTCCACCGCACGCTCGAGCCCGCGCTCGCCTGCTGCTTCGTCCCAGTCGTAGTCGACTCGACGCCCGTCGGGCGTGTACCACCGTGCGGAGCGGTAGGTCTCGCCCACGTAGCAGCGCAGGCCGACGCGGGCAGCCGCCTCGGCGACGTACTCACCGACGTCCCCGATCTCCATGACGGTGGTGACACCGCCCCGAACGAGCTCAGGCAACGAGTAGTCGACGCACAGCCGCTTCCCATCCGTGTCCAGGCCCGCCATCTCCAGCGGCAGGATCTCGATCAGCCCGGTCAGCCAGAACTGCCGGTTGCCGACGTCCTCCTGGACCGACTTGTCCACCGGGGACGAGTGCAAGTGCGCATGCGTGCTGATGAAACCGGGGGTGACGAGTGTCTCCGGAAGGTCCACGATGCGGTCGACCTCGTCCGCGAGCTCGGCCCCGACGTGGACGACCGAGTCGCCCGAGACGACCACGACACCGTCGCGGAGCACCCGGTGCTCCCCATCCTGGAAGGCGATGATCCACGGGGCCCGATAGGCGGTCTTGGTCACGTCGCGGTTCTGTCCTGTAGGAGGTTGGCGTCCGGCTCGCAAAGGGGGACTCTAGCGCGGCGCTTTGCGACCGCGTCCACGCACAGCGCCATGCCAACCATGGCAATCACATCGACATCGAACAACGTCAGCAGCGCCTCGGCTGTCGCCCGACCCCGTCCCACCACCTCGGCCGGCGCCATGGTCAGGAGCCGGCGGCTGCGGCGAGGATCCGGGCGAGCTCGGCAGGCTTGGTCAGCATCGGCCAGTGACCGGAGTCGATATCAACGAGCTCGACGTGCTTGGCGCGGGCGAGCTCGGGGAGCTCACCGTCGTCGATCCACTCTCGAGCCTCAGCGGGGGTGAACTCCGGACACACGAGCACGAGCGGGACCTCGTAGCGCTGGTCGTTCGTGAGCCGCACGACGCCCTTGGCCACTCCCGCCGGCACGGGAATCGCAGCCGACTCGAAGGCTCGCCTGGCGTCCTCGTCCAGGTCGGCCGAGTCCGGTCCCTCGAAGGGAGCCCAGCCCGGGAAGGCCATGACGCCGTTCACCGGCTCGAAGAGATCGGCGTAGAGCTCACCGTCGGCCGACGGGAAGCCTCCGATGAAAGCTGCCTTCGCGACCTTCTGTGGTCGCGCGTCGACCGCCAGCCAGGCCAACGCGCTGGCCGCGGAGTGGCCGACGACCATGGGCGCCTCGGACGCGGCGTCGACGGCGGCCAGTACAGCGGCCACCTGGTCCTCGAGCGTCGCGGACACTGATCCGTCACCCTGACCTGGAAGCCTGACAGGGACCGGGTGATGACCCAGCTCTTCCAGCACGGGCACGACACCGTCCCAGGACGATTCGTCGAGCCACAGGCCGGCGATGAGCAAGATGTCCATGAACAACTTCCTTCTCGAGTGTCGTTGAATCCCTCGGCCCTGAGCACCGAGCCGCCGTGCGCCCACGAGCGCGGGTACGTCGAGTGCCTCGGTGCCGGCTGTTCGGTCGCGACCACGATGCTAGCGATCGTTCCGGACGAGTCCGGTCCGGATCCAGGGTGAGGGGCGGTGCGACGGGAGCCGTTGCAGACCCATCGATAATGGCCGCATGCGTTACGCGATGACAGGCGGCACCGGCTTCCTTGGCGGAGAGCTCGCTCGCCAGCTGCGCTCCGCGGGACACGACGTGGCTGCGCTCATCCGCACGCCTACCAAGGCGACCCGCCTCGACGGGCTCGGCGTCGAGCTCGTCGTCGGGGACCTCGACGACACGGTCGCCCTCGACCGACTGCTCGAGGGCACGGACGGCTTCTTCCACGTCGCCGGCTGGTACAAGCTCGGACGGCGCGAGCAGGAGACCCTGCAGCGCGTGAACGTGACGGGCACGCGCAACGCACTGGAGGCGGCGCGACGCTCCGGTGTTCGGACCGTGTACACGAGCACGGCGGCCGTCAACTCCGACACCCAGGGCGTCATCCATGACGAGACCTATGTGCACCACGGGCCGTGGGTGAGCCAGTACGACCGGACGAAGGCTGAGGCGCACCGGATCGCCGAGGAGTACGCGGCCGCGGGTCTGCCGCTCGTCATTGCGATGCCGAGCGTCGTCTACGGACCCGGGGACGAGGCCAGCAGCACCGGCCAGCTGACCCGGCAGATCATCGCCGGACGTCCGGTCCTCCTACCGCGACGAGGTGCGTGCTGTTGGGTCCACGTCGAGGACGCGGCACGTGGGCACGTACTCGCGATGGACAAGGGCCGCTCGGGTGAGTCGTATCTCCTCGCAGGCGAACAGGCGACCTACGGCGAGGTCCTGGGGATGATCGCGCGTGAGGCCGGCAAGCGGGGACCGATCCTGCTGCCTGATGGCCCGGTCCGGCTGCTCGCGGCGCTGATCGGTCCGATCGAGCGGTTCGTGCCGATCCCGCAGACGATGACCGCGGACGCGGCGCGGTCCGGCATGGCGACCTACCTCGGCGACTCCTCCAAGGCCGAGACCGAGCTCGGGTGGACGTCACGGCCGGTGCGCGAGGGCATGCTCGAGACCTTTCGTGCGGAGCTGGCCGCCGGCGCCGGCCGCTGACGGCGCATCGACCGGCGCACCGTCAGCTAAGGGGCTGTGTCGTCATCACGTTCCACGTGTTCGGCGAAGGCGCGAGGCCGGAGCGCATGAAGCCGGCGGCGACCAGGAGATCGTCGTACTCCTGCTTGGTGCGCTCCCGCGCGCCGAACATCACCAGCATGTGCAGGTCGACGAGGTGGACGTCCCGCTGCTGTGACGGCGTTCGCCCGGGTGCGTCGAGCACGTTCTCCACGATGAGAAGGCGAGCATCCGCTCGCATGGCGGTGCGCACCGTGCGCAGGATGGATACCGCATCGGGGTCGTGCCAGTCGTGGAGCACGTTGGACACGACATAGACGTCGCCACCCGTCGGCACCGAGTCGAAGAAGTCCGCCGGCTCCCCCCGGGCTCGTCCACCCAGCCCTGCCTCGACCAGCTGGGCGGTAGCCGCCGCGGCGACCTCGGGCCGGTCGGCCACGATCCCGCGCAGCGACGGCTCCTGCGTGAGCAGACCGGCCAGCATGGCACCCTGGCCGCCGCCGACGTCGACGACCACGGAGGTTCCGGAGAAGTCGTGGGCGGCTCGTAATGCGGCGACCTGCAGGTCGGCCCGACGCGCCATCGACGCGTTGAAGATCGCCTCCTCCTCCGGATGCGCGGCCAACCAGGACCACAACGTCAGACCGTGCAGCCTCTCGTACGCGGCGTCGCCGGAACGGATGGCGTCACCCAGGTGCTGCCAGGCCTTGAGGTTGGGGGCCACCGTCTGCATCAACGCGAGGCTGCGCGCTCCACTGGGATGGTCGACCCGGAGCACCTTGCCACGTGACGTTACGGTGTACCGGCCATCATCGGTCGCCACGACCAGCCCGAGGTCGACCAGGACGCGCAACAACCGAGCGAGCGAAGCCGGGTCCGACGACGTCCGGGCTGCGAGCTCGGCCAGGCTCCTCGGCTCATCCAACGCGTCCACGACGCCCAGTTCGCACGTTGCCCGGACGCACAGCGACACCCAGACTCCGCGGACCATCCAGACAACCTCATCCTCCGCAGCCACATCGCCTCCCTCCCGACAGCGTGACACGCCCACGGGTGTCACCGACAGAGCGCGCCACCGCGGCACGAAGGCTTTGGACGGGGTCGAGTCGCCGCGAACCACCATTTTCATAACGATTCATAAGCCTTACACAATAAGATTCTCGCGACGCGTTTCGGTGGTTTGAGTCAGCGCTGGTATCCTTTTAGACTTGCTTCTCGGGCATCGCCAGAAACTTCCAGACATAGTGAGGAACTCATGAAGCGCACCGTCATTGAGTTGTCCGATGATCTCGACGGGGGCAAGGCCGAGGAGACCGTCAAGTTCGGGCTGGACGGGAAGTCCTTCGAAGTCGACCTGAACCGTCGCAACGCTGCCAGGCTCCGCAAGGCGCTCGAACCGTACATGTCCGCGGGCCGCCGCGTCGCGGGCCGAGCCCGGAAGTCGTCAACGGCGAGCGCCAACGACACAGCCGCCGTGCGCCGCTGGGCGGAGTCCAACGGCATCGAGATCAGCAAGCGCGGACGTATCCCCCGCGACGTGGTGGCACAGTACGAAGCCGCCGCTCACTAGAGCGGCTCGCCAGACATCGGTCTCGAGGGCTTTGCCTCTGCGAGGCCACCAGATGCTCCAGCATGGAATGCACCCTTCCATTGCCTCTCGGCCACAGGTGTATTTCTCCACTCGACGGCGTCGCATCGTCGGCCCGCGACAGACGGCTTTGCATCTTTGCATCCGTTCCGGTCAGACACGTCGCCCATCGCATTGAATTCCTTCCGAATGCTCCGTTTCCTGCTCATTCCTGCGCGGCTATTGCGTAATCACTCACCACGGTGACCGAGATGCGAATGGCGCTACCGAGTGAGTACGTTTTGGCGGGCTCGTCTTCTGCGAGCGGCTCTAGCCGGCCTCGCGCCTGGCGATGAGGTATAGGGGAACGACCCACGGCTGCGGAAACCGCTACCTCCTACCGCCCGGAGCCCACACGTTGAAGCTGAACTCGACCTGCTCACGGTCCGGCGATACCGAGGGCTTCACAGGCCCTCAACAACAACGTGTCGAAGGGACGAGCGTTGACCGTCGCAAGGCCTAGCTCGCGGCATCGATCGGCAAGTCGCAGACTGCGCGTCGCCGAGACCTTCGCGCGGCCATGCTGCTCGTCGCCGTCCCGCCGCAAGAAGTTGGCGCGGATCTCGTCCTCGGACGCCAACAGGAAAAGCGACGACACGCGTAAGTTCCTCGCGTGCGCCGCCGTCTCCGGCGAGATCCAGTCGCCCTCGAACACGGTGGATGTTCCGCTCTCTATCCGGTTGCCGATGGCGGCGATAACGGCGGGGGCAAAGAAGGCAGCGATCTTCTCGATGGCTCCGTTGATCTCTTCCGGGGAGTCGGTCCGCAGATAGGTCGTCGAGGGAACGAAGTACTCGGGCAACCGCTCTGGTGGGACCAGCTCTTCGATGGCTGTCTGCATGTCGTCGACCTGCGCGACGGTGCTCGCGGTCCGGCGAGCCAACGCGTGTGCCAGGCGACTCTTGCCGACTCCAGCCGGCCCTCCGATGAGGATCAGGAACTCCGGCTCCGGGAGAGGGTGCCGTTCGGTCACTTGGCTGCCTTTCCATCAGGGAAGCGTTGAAGCGGCCGCCGCGACCATACCTCGATCAACCCTCGCGGGAGCCAACATCGTCACATGGATCATCGGCCCTTGCGCCGGCGGTGCCCAGCACGCTGGCGCGTGGAGGCGGTGCATCGACTGACCGCCACTGTCTCATCTCACGCCGAGCCGCAAGGCCCTGGTGCGTTTGTTCAGGAAGGACGCACACGGCCGTCGGCCCGCTCAGGCGGACCGTTCACTCAGACGTTGAAGCGGAACTCGACCACGTCGCCGTCGGCCATGACGTAGTCCTTTCCCTCGATCCGCACCTTGCCGGCCGCCTTGGCGGCAGCCATCGAGCCCGCCGCCACGAGGTCGTCGTACGAAACGACCTCTGCCTTGATGAACCCCCGCTGGAAGTCGGTATGGATGACGCCTGCCGCCTCCGGGGCGGTCGCGCCGCGCCGGATCGTCCACGCCCGCGACTCCTTCGGGCCGGCCGTGAGGTAGGTCTGCAGACCGAGGGTGTCGAATCCGACCCGAGCCAAGACGTCGAGACCCGGCTCGTCGACACCCATCTCGGCGAGCATGGCCCTCGCCTCCTCGTCGTCGTCCAGCTCGACGAGCTCAGCCTCGAACTTCGCGTCGAGGAAGATCGCCTCCGAGGGAGCGACCAGGTCCCGCATGCGCTTCTTGAGCTCGTCGTCCGCGAGCTCGTCGGCGTCGCAGTTGAAGACGTAGATGAAGGGCTTCGCCGTCATCAGCATCAGCTCGCGAAGCAGGGACTTGTCGACGTCCGTCGCGAGGATGGGTGTGCCCGCCTCCAGGGCGGCCTGAGCGGTTCGCACCGCGGCCAGGACCGCGGCGTTCTCCTTCTTGAGTCGGGCTTCCTTCTCCAGGCGCGGGAGCGCCTTCTCGACCGTTTGCAGGTCGGCGAGTATGAGCTCCGTCTGGATCGTCGCGATGTCGTCGGAGGGCGACACCCGGCCCTCGACGTGGGTGACGTCGTCGTCCTCGAACACGCGCGTCACCTGGCAGATGGCAGCAGCCTCACGGATGTGCGAAAGGAACTTGTTGCCCAGACCCTCACCCTCCGAGGCTCCGCGCACGATTCCCGCGATGTCCACGAACTGTACCGTCGCAGGCAGGACCCGAGCCGACTGGAAGAGCTTCGCGAGCACGTCGAGCCTGGGGTCAGGCACGCCCACGACGCCGACGTTGGGCTCGATCGTGGCGAACGGATAGTTGGCCGCAAGGACGGAGTTCTTCGTCAGGGCGTTGAAGAGAGTCGACTTCCCGGCATTCGGGAGTCCGACGATTCCGATGGTGAGGGCCACGGGCTACAACAGTACGACGTGTCCGCGGGTCCGCCGAAATCAGCGGTTGGTCGAGCCGGGCCTCGTCGAGAACAGCTCCAGCTCCGTCTCGTAGTACTTCGACGTACGTCCGAGCGCCTCCATGCCGAGCCTGCGACACACGGCCAAGGACTTCGTGTTGTCGGGCCGCACCACGGCGTACACCTCGCTGAGCCCGTGCTGCCACGCCCACGAGAGGGCGGCGTCCGCGGCCTCACTGGCGAGCCCTTGCCCCCATGAGTCGGGGTGGAAGTGCCACCCCACCTCGAACTCGCCGTCGCCGTCGGGCAACGGCACGAGGATCACCGTCCCGGCTACCACGCCGTCACTCCTGCGCTCCACCGCCCAGCGGCCGGCGATCGGACCTTGGCCGTTGAGCGCGGCCCATCGCTCGACGGTGCTGCGGGCCTGGTCGAGGGACTCCATCGCCTTCGGGTCGCTTCCCAGCCACCGCGCCACCTCCCAGCGCCGGTAGATGTCGAGCACTCGTTCGGCGTCGCTGCTCCGCCAGTTGCGGATCAGGCACCGTTTCGAGGAGAAGGCGATGTCGTCCATCTTCCCCACCGTAGGGGTCGGCTCCCTCCGCGAGCCGGCGTACGGTCAGGCGGGCAGCGACGCGAACGCCCGTACAGGGAACGTTCCGAAGCCCCGGACGCGTGGCGGTACAGCACTGAACGTCGAGCCCGTCGGCGGCAGCTGGCCGAGACCCGTCAGGTGTTCCACGACCGGTATGCCTGCTCCGAGCAGGATCGTGTGCGCGGGCCTTGTCGCGTCTGCCATGTCGTCGATGTTGGCGGCGTCGATCCCGACCAGTACCGCTCCGTTCTCGACGAGGCACTGGGCTCCGTCGCGGCTGAGGAAGGCCGCGTCGCGAACGTACTCCGGCGTACCGAAGCGTGAGTCGTCGCCGGTGTGGAGCAGGACTGCGCACCCGCGGATCTCGTGCGCGGACAGCGCTTCGGGGCCGATGTCGAGACGCGCCGACCCCACGACCGGGACCACGACAGCGGGGAGTTCGGCGAGTCGGTAGAGGCTCACCTGCGCCAGGTCGGCGCCCTCGGCGAACCGGTGGTAGGGGGAGTCCAGGTAGGTCCCGGTGTTCGCAACCATCGATATGCGGCCGATCTCGAAGGTCGTACCCGGCGCATAGCTCGCCTGTGACGCCTCCCGGCTGAGGTGCGTCGTGATCTCCGGTCCAGGCAGGGAGGGAAGTGTCACCATTCCCGCCTCGATGACGTGGCTCAGCTCGACCAGGCGGCGCCGTGGCCGTGCGATCGCGTCCGCCGCAGCCGCGGACGTCGCTTCCGTCGTCGCAGGATCTGCGGTCATTCCTTCAGCAGTCATGCCCTCAGCGTCGCGTCAGTGCGACACCCGGGGCAATCGGGCTGCCTGCCGCGAGGTGCGGATTTCCTGCCAGTCCTTACTACCGTCCTCGCCTCACCAGACTCCGGATCGATCGATACTGTCGGCGGTCACTGACAGGCTCCTGGAATGGACATCACGACCTTCGTCATCGCTGCCTTCGCGCTGGTGGCTGGGCTCGCGCTCGGGGTGCTCATCGGACAGCAGCGCCGCGCCGACTCCGCCGCGAGCCTTCGCTCCGAGCTCGGCGCACTGTCCGCGCAGGCTGTCAACGAGTCGAGCAGACAGGTCCTGGCGCTCACCGACTCTCGCCTGCACGCGACCGAGCAGGTCGTCGCCCCGGTCCGCGACAGCCTGCAGCGGCTCAACGACCGCCTCGGCAGCCTCGAGACCCAAGGTACCGCGTGGCAGGCACAGCTCAAGCAACAGGTCGAGTCGGTGCACGTCAGCGGCACGGAGCTGCGGCGTGAGACGCACGCGCTCGCCGAGGCGCTGCGCCGTCCACAGGTGCGTGGGCAGTGGGGCGAGATGCAGCTCAAGCGCAGCCTCGAGATCGCCGGGTTGACGGCACGGTGCACGTTCCAGGAGCAGGTGTCGCGGCGGACCGACGACGGGGTCCTGCGTCCCGACGTCGTGGTCACCATGGCGGGCGGCAAGCACGTCGTGATCGACGCAAAGGTGTCGCTCGACGCCTTCTTGGCGGCGACGCATGCGAGAGACGACGAGCAGGAGCTACGAGAGGAGTCCTTCGTGCGGCACGCGAAGCAGGTACGCCATCATGTCGACCAGCTGGCGGCGAAGGCGTACTGGCAGCAGTTCGCGCCGGCCCCGGAGTTCGTGGTGATGTTCCTGCCCGCAGAGGCGCTGTTCGCCCAGGCGCTTGACACCGACCCCGGGCTGCTCGACTACGCAGCCGGCAAGCAGGTACTTCTGGCGACGCCGACCACGCTGATCGCGATGCTGAAAACGGTCGCGTACGCATGGACTCAAGAGGCACTCGCCGACAACGCCCGAGAGGTGCACCAGCTCGGCCGTGAGCTGTACGACCGGCTCGGAACCGTCGGTGGTCACCTGGACGCGCTCGGCAGGTCCCTCACGGCTGCCGTGTCGAGCTACAACAAGACCGTCGGGTCTGTCGAGAGGCGGGTCCTGGTCAGCGCCCGACGGATGCGCGACCTCCAGGTCACCGACAGCGAGCTCTCGGCACCGCTGAGCGTCTTCGAGTCGGTCGTCCCACTCACGGCCCCCGAGCTCGTAGCCGAGGACGATCCTGTCGTCATCGACGGCCCTCCCGGCCACGAGCAGTGGCTTCGTCGCGCTGACGGGGCCTGAGCCCAGGTCACCGCGGGGCCGGGCTCTCGCGGCGTGGCGTGGGCCACCGGTGCCGAACACCCATTAGCGTGGGCGTGACCGGTTTCGGAGGGCCGATGACGATCTCACCGCAGTGGGCCGAGTACACCCCCAGCACACCCGTTGACGAGTCCGTCGACGCGGCGCGGGGGCGTGCGCAGACCGCGTACTCCACGGTCTGGACCCATGTGTCGGTTCCCGACGACGGCGCCGAGACGTATTCGAGCCGACCGGGGGCCGACGACAGCGAGGCCGTTCGCGACGCGGACTACGGACCGCAGAGCACCGTTGTCTCCGAATTTGAGCGGCGGAACGCTGCCGCCGCTGGCTACGGCGCCCCGGGTGCCGACGGCACGGCTTACCCCCCAGAGGCCGACGAGCCCGACGCCTACCACGAGACGACGGGGAGACTCGACGACGACGAGTACGACACCGAGCCATCTCGGGTCGGTGAGTACACCGCGATGCCGGGAATACCCGGCCGTGGAGTATGTCTGCTGACGATCGTCGCCGCCGGGGGTTGCGCACTTGCCGACCTGGCGCTGACTCGCGGCATCACGTTGTTCTTCGACCTGTGCTTCGTGACGATCTGCCTGGTCGCCGCCATGTCGGTTCGGCGCCGAGACGTCTTCACGACCGGCGTCATGCCACCGCTGATCTTCGCAGCGGTCGTCGGTGTCGTCGCGGCACTCAGCCCCGGCACGTTCGTGGCATTCGGTGGCGCGTCCAAAGCGTTCATGACCGGCCTCGCCCAGCACGCACCCGGTCTGATCGCGGGGTACGCCGTTGCGCTACTGACCGTCGCGAGCCGGGTCAGCGCCTCACGCAGGCGCTGAGCTGTTGCCTGCCGAGACGCGGGCCGCCTCCGCGGCTCGCAGGTCTCGCCTGAGCTCCGGCGGCAGCGCGAAGATGAGCGACTCCTCGGCGGTGGGCACGGCTTTCGCGACGGGGAAGCCCCGCTCTCGAAGGAGCTCGAGGACTCCGTCGACCAGGTTCTCGGGGACCGACGCGCCCGACGTGACGCCGACAGAGTCCACTCCCTCGAGCCAGGAATCCTGGATCTCGCTGGCGTCGTCGACCCGGTAGGCGGCCGCAGCGCCTGCCTCGAGAGCGACCTCGACCAGCCGTACGGAGTTGCTGGAGTTCGCCGAGCCGACCACCAGGACGAGGTCGGCGCCGTCCGCGATCTTCTTCACCGCCTGCTGGCGGTTCTGCGTCGCGTAGCAGATGTCGTCGGACGGCGGGTCGAGCAGCTGAGGGAACCGCTCCCGGATGCGCTCGACAGTCTGCATGGTCTCGTCGACCGACAGGGTCGTCTGGGACAACCACGCGACCTTCGCGGGGTCGCGCACCTCGACACCGACGACGTCGTCGGGGCTCTGCACCAGCGTGACATGACGGGAGCCTCCCCGGCGGTGCCCTCCACCTCTTCATGGCCGTCATGGCCGATCAGCAAGATGTCGTAGTCCTCGGCCGCGAAGCGCTTGGCCTCCTGGTGCACCTTCGTGACGAGCGGACACGTCGCGTCGATGGTCTTCAGGCTCCGCTCCCGTGCCTGCCTGTGGACGGCGGGTGACACGCCATGTGCCGAGAAGACGACGGTCGAACCTTCGGGGACCTCGTCGAGCTCGTCCACGAAGATCGCCCCGCGCTCCTGCAGATCGTGTACGACGTGCACGTTGTGGACGATCTGCTTGCGGACGTAGACGGGAGCGCCGTACAGGTCCAGCGCCTGCTCCACCGTGATGACCGCCCTGTCCACGCCGGCGCAATAGCCGCGAGGAGCCGCGAGGAGCACCGAGCGGTCGGCCACGACGGGCATCCCCAGGTCGGTGACCGGAGGACGGTCCAGCTCGGGCGCAGGCATGGATCCATCGTAGGTGTCGCCGCAAACCACTAGCCTCGTGCTCGTGGCCCTGGACACCAGCTTCGAGCACCCGGCACCCGTTCGGGTCGTCGCCAATGCGATGACGGGCTACGTCAACCGGCTCGGCGCCATCTGGGTCGAGGGCCAGATCGCGCAGCTGACCCGCCGCCCGCAGACGGCCACCGTGTTCTTGACGCTTCGCGACCCGCTGGCGGAGGTGTCGGTGCAGGTGACCTGTCCCCGTTCCGCGTTCGACAGCCTGGCGTCCCCCGTCACCGAAGGTGCCCGGGTCGTGGTCTTCGCGAAGTTCCAGTACTACGTGCCGCGCGGCTCGCTGTCCCTCGTCGCTCGGGAGATCCGTGCCGTCGGAGTGGGAGAGCTGCTGGCGAGACTCGAGCAGCGCCGCCGCCTGCTCGCGGCCGAGGGCTTGTTCGAAGCAGCACGCAAGCGTCGCCTTCCGTTCCTTCCGCAGCGCATCGGGCTGATCGTGGGCCGGGAGTCTGCCGCGGAGCGCGACGTCGTCGACAACGCCCGCCGTCGCTGGCCGGGTGTTGAGTTCCGCATCGAGCACGCCCTCGTACAAGGCCACGACTCGGCCCGGCAGGTCATCGAGGCGCTGCGGCTGCTCGATCGCGACCCGCTCGTCGACGTGATCATCATCGCGAGAGGCGGTGGCGCCCTCGAGGACCTGCTGCCCTTCTCCGACGAGGGGCTGGTCCGCGCAGTGGCGGCGGCCACCACCCCCGTGGTCAGCGCGGTCGGGCACGAGGAGGACCAGCCCTTGCTCGACCTGGTCGCCGACCTCAGGGCGTCGACGCCCACCGATGCGGCCAAGTGCGTCGTTCCCGACGTCAGCGAGGAGACGGCCAGGGTGATCGAAATGCGCAAGCGGTCCCGTATCGTCCTCCACAGGCTGCTCGAGCGTGAGCGGTCCGGCCTGGTCAGCCTGCGGGCTCGCCCGGCACTCGCGCAGCCGCATCGGCTCTTCGACCAGCAAAGTGCCCTGGTGGCGGAGCTGACAGAGCGCTCGCGCCGCAGCCTTCACCACCGGCTCGTGCGCGCGGGCGACGACCTCGAGCACCGCCTGGCGCGGGTGCGAGGGCTGTCCCCGCTCGCCACCCTCGAGCGGGGGTACGCCGTCATCTCACGACCCGACGGTGCCGTGCTGACCGACGCAGCCCTCGTGAGGCCCGGCGAGACGGTGCAGGCGAGACTCGCGCGCGGACGTTTCACCGCCACCGTCGACGAGGCTCGTACTCCGGAGCAGGAGGGCACCGATGGCTGACGATCCGTCGTACGAAGACGCCCGAGACGAGCTGATCGCCGTCGTTCAGAAGCTGGAGACCGGCGGCACCTCGTTACAGGAGTCGATCGCGTTGTGGGAGCGCGGTGAGGAGCTGGCGCGGGTCTGTCAGCGCTGGCTCGACGGTGCCCGAGCACGACTCGACGCGGTTGTGCGCGAGGGTGACCCGCCGCAGGCGGAGCCGGATGACTGATCGGGCGAGTAGCTCGGTGAACGCGTTCTCGCCGCCCGATCCAGGCGACCGGTGCGGTCGTCAGCCCGTCGACAGCGACGCCACGTACCCCTCGAGTACCGCTTTGCTGGCGGTCCCGCTGACGACGGTGGTGACTTTGGGCTGCTCCCGCACCAGGGCGGTCTCGTGCCCGTCCGCCGACGTCAGCGTCTTCCACACGACCCCGCCGATGGTGACGCGCGGGCCGGGCTCGTCTGCGGTCGTCGTCGCCGCGATGAACTCCTGCGGGACGTCGTTGCTCTGGTCCAGGCCGACGTACTCGGCGTCGCTCCCCTTCGCCGTGAGCATGCCCAGGTGCCAGGACACTGCCGGGCCGGTGCCCTCCCAGCGAGCGCTCGTTGCCCGCCAACCGGGCGGTACCGGGTGCGGGGCGAGGACCTTGAACGGGGCCTCTGCCCGCGCCTGCGCGAGCGGCGCGGAGAAGTTCACCGTAGGTGTGGGGCTGACAGGGTCGTGGTTCTGGAAGCGGCTCAGCAGCCAGATCGCCGCGATCAGGAGCAGCGACATCACGACGGCGCCGACCAGACCGCTCACGCTCTGGCGGTAACCGCTCCTGCTGTCGCTCACCCCTCCATTGTCCTGCCCGCCCCAAACCGGTCCCCGGCCCTGCTCCTGGACGTACCGGCCCCATCCGGCGCAGGTGGTCTAGCATCGCCACAACGTCGACCGCAGGGGAGTCTCGCCATGACGAATGACCAACCAGAGGTTCCGTTCGACCTGGAGTCCGATGCCCCGGCCGACGCTCCGGGGCGTGACCTGGCCCTCGAGCTGGTACGCGTGACCGAAGCCGGCGCGCTGGCAGCGGGTCGCTGGGTCGGCCGCGGTGACAAAGAAGGTGCCGACGGCGTCGCGGTCGACGCCATGCGCGCTCTCATCGGCACCGTGCAGATGGACGGTGTCGTGGTCATCGGTGAGGGCGAGAAGGACAACGCCCCGATGTTGTACAACGGCGAACGCGTCGGTGACGGCACGGGGCCGAAGTGCGATGTCGCGGTCGACCCCGTCGACGGCACCACGTTGACAGCCAAGGGCATGCCGAACGCGGTGGCGGTGATGGCGGTGGCGCCCCGCGGGTCCATGTACGACCCCTCCGCCGTGTTCTACATGGAGAAGCTCGTCGCCGGACCCGAGGCCGCCGACGTCGTCGACATCCGCCTGCCAGTGGCCGAGAACATCCAGCGGACTGCGAAGGCCAAGGGCAGCAGCAAGGAGGACATCACCGTCTGCGTCCTCGAGCGGCCGCGTCACGCGGGCCTGGTCGAGGAGATCAGGGCGACCGGCGCTCGGATCAAATTCATCCTCGACGGAGATGTGGCCAGCTCGATCATGGCGGCGCGCCCCGACACCGGTGTCGACCTGGTGATGGGGGTCGGAGGAACTCCTGAGGGCATCATCGCCGCCTGTGCACTGAAGGCGATCGGCGGCGTGATCCAGGCACGGCTGCTTCCGCGCGACGACCAGGAGAAGGAGCGGGCTGTCGCCGCCGGCCACGACCTCGAGCGGGTGCTGTCCACCGATGACCTGGTGACCGGGGACGACTGCTTCTTCGTCGCCACCGGTATCACGGACGGCGAGCTGCTCAGGGGTGTGCGGTATGCCCGCTTCGGCGCCACCACCCACTCGCTGGTGATGCGTTCGCGCAGCGGCACCATCCGTACCATCTTGAGCGAGCACCAGTTCCCGAAGATCAGCCGGTACTCGTCGGTCGACTTCGCCGCAGAGCTCGCGAGCATCCGAGACGACCCGGCATCGGCCTCCCGCGCCGACTAGCCTGAACAGGCGAGCCGGTTCACCGTAGGCAGGAGTCCGCAGCAGACCCATGCAGAGCATCGAGGACTTCGCCGTGCTGCCCAACGGCATCAGGCTCTGCTACGACACCTTCGGCTCCGGCAACGACCCGGCCCTGTTGCTCATCATGGGCCTCGCCGGTCCGCTGAACTGGTGGAGCCCCGACCTGTGCCGGCTGCTCGCTGGTCGCGGCTTCTTCGTGATCCGGTTCGACAACCGCGACGTCGGGAGGTCGACGAAGCTCACCACCTTCGGGGCACGTCGCGCGGACGTGGTGAAGCGCTTCGTCCGGCCGAAGTCACCACCCCCGTACACCATCAGCGACATGGCGGGCGACGCCGTAGGGCTGCTCGACGTGCTCGGCGTCGACCGCGCGCACGTGACAGGCGTCTCGATGGGCGGCATGATCGCGCAGACGCTCGCGATCGAACATCCCGAGCGCGTCCTGTCGCTCGTGTCCATCATGTCGACGACCGGGCGGCGTAGCGTCGGCTGGCAGGACCCACGCCTGTTCCCCATGCTGCTGGGCCGCGGAGCCCGGACCCGTGAGCAGGTCATCGCCCAGTCGGCACGCACCTGGGCGACCATCGGCTCGCCCGGCTATCCCACACCGGGCGACGAGATCCGCGAGCGCGCGGGCGAGACGTACGACCGGGGAATGGACGCCGCCGGGGTCGTCCGGCAGATGCAGGCTGTCGTGGCGCAGCCCGACCGCACCGCGCGGCTGCACGACCTGAAGGTGCCCGCGCTGGTCATCCACGGTCTCAACGACCGGCTGGTGCACGCCTCCGGTGGCCGCGCCACCGCCGACGCCATTCCGGGAGCCGAGCTGCTCCTCATCCCGGGCATGGGACATGACCTGCCTCGAGCCCTGTGGCCGACCTTTGCGGACGCGATCGCGCGGACCGCTGCCCGGGCCGGCCGCCCGACCCGCTAGGCGTGAGAGCCGCTCGGCCTCACTCGGCCTCGGCCAGCGCAAGCAGCTCGTCGAGGGCGTCGCGGAGGTAGCCGATCAGGTTCCAGACGTCGGGCACGAGCTCCCGGCAGGCGATGAGGCCGAAGTCGAGGGAGCCGTCATAGGAGAACAGCGTGATGTTGAGTGCGCCCGTCATGTCGGTGATGGCCGAGGCGGGATAGATCCCCAGCACCCGTGCGCCACCGACGTACAGCGGCAGCTGTGGCCCCGGCACGTTGGAGACGAACAGGTTGAACGGGAGGCCGCCTACCGTCAGCATCCGGAAGACGGCGCGGCTGGCCAGACCGGCGAGCGCGGTGGGAACCACCGACGCCACATCTTGGAGGATCGTCGCGGGAACCGCGTCGAAATGACGCTTGGCGGCGGCCATCCCCTCTTGCACGCCCAGCAGCCGCTCCATCGGATCGGACAGCTGCGTCGGCATCTCGGCGAGCATCACCGAGACGTGGTTGCCGTTCGTGTCCGGGAGATCGTCGCCTCGGACGGAGACCGGCACGGCGATCACGATCGGGACGTCGGGCAGGCCGTCGTGATCGAGCAGCCACCGCCTCAGAGCCGAGGTGCACAACGCCATCACGACGTCGTTGACCGTCATCGCGAAGGCGTTCTTGACCGCCTTGATCTCATCGAGCGGCAGCGACCCGAACGCGAAACGCCGGTGCGCCGTGATGGCCCCGTTCAGCGGGGTGGCTGGGGTGCTGAGCGAGCGACGCTCCGCGACCGGAGCCTGCTCGCCAGTGCCCGCCATCCGGACGAGGGAGTCGGCCAGGTCACTCACCACCTGGACGCCGGGGACCAGTGACGCCCCGGGAAGATCGGCCAGATGAGGCAACGCCCGGGGCAGCGTACGCAGCACCTCGGCGGGCTGCGCAACCGACGACGCCAGGCCCCACTGGAGCAAGGTGAGCGGGCTCGGCAGCGGGTCCGGTGTCCAGTACTCGTTGGGCGGCTCCTCGATCCGCGGCTCGACGGTCGTGTCCAGGATGGTTCCGAGGATCTCGGCCCCGGACACGCCGTCGATGGCCGCATGGTGGATCTTGCTGTAAAGCGCCTGCCGGCCGCCCTCGACATTGTGGATCAGGTACATCTCCCACAACGGTCGGCTCCGGTCCAGCGGCCGGGCGTGGATCCGTGCCACCTGCTCAGCCAGCTGCTGGTCGTCGCCTGGCCCCGGCAGCGCGATCTCCCGCAGGTGGAACTCGATGTCGAAGTCCGGGTCGTCGACCCAGTACGGCAGACCGAGGGCCAGGGGGACGTTCAGCAGTCGCTGACGCAGCGGCGTTACGAGGTGCAAGCGAGGCTCGAGGACTTCCCGGAGAGCCTGCAGCGTCAGCTCCCCGTCCGGTGCCGTGACCGGGTCGACCGTAAGGACGATGCCGACGTGCCCGACCGTGGTGGGCGTCTCGACATACAGGAACTGCGCGTCAAGCGAGGAGAGCTGCTGCATCGCCCCAGTGTTGCGCACCGCGGCGCACGCCCCGAGCCGAGCCCCGTCGAGCGGGCGCAAATGTCCGGCCGAGCGGGCGCAAATTTCAGCCTAAGTGCCACGTCTACGATCGAGCGAGGACAACAAAAGCATCAGCGGCACATCGACCCCCGCACGGCGGTACATTCCTGCTCGCACTCAGGCACGACATTCCCGCCCACTCGGCACGACATTCCCGCCCACTCGGCACGACATTCCCTCCCGCCCACTCGGCACGACATTCCTGACCACTGGGCGGTACATTCGTGGCCACTGGGAGAGATGGAGGGGCACCACGACCGGCCGTCAGGGGCGTACTGCGGATGCGATGCAGGCACCGACGGCACGACGACGTGACGTCGCCCGCGCTAACTCCGCTCGAGGTGAGCTCGCCTTGTCACGCGATCCCCACGGCGGGCTCGAGCTGCGCGTCAACGGCGTCCTGGTGATGAGCAGCACTGAGACGTCGTCGGAGGGCCTGCTGGCCAGCCGTGTACTGGAGGCGCTGACGGCCATGCCTACGTCCATCGCGGGGTCGCCGCCGCGGCTGCGCGTCGTCTTGGGCGGGCTCGGACTCGGCGTCACGCTCGCCCGGCTGCTGGTATCGGCCGCGGTCGAAGACGTGCTCGTGGCCGAGATCGAGCCGGACCTGGTGGCGTGGCACCTCGACGGGACCGTACCTCCGCCAGACGCACGCGCCACGACAAGCGTCCTCGCCGACCCGCGCGTACGCGTGCAGGTCGGCGACGTCCGCGACATCGTCTCGCGCCTTCGGGCACACTCGGTCGACGCGATCGTCCTCGACGTCGACAACGGTCCGGGCCTGCTCGTCTACGAGGCGAACTCCGCGGTGTACGAGGAGCCGTTCCTCGAGCAGTGTGCAGGGACGCTGCGACCGGCCGGTGTGCTAGCCGTCTGGTCCGCAGACGCGGCGCCAGATCTCGCGCGCGCGATGCGGCACTCCTTCGGCCGTGTCGAGGACCTCGCGGTCCCGGTCAGGTTGGGTCGACGGCAGACCGACTATCACCTCATGCTGGGCCATCGCCTCCCGTAGGCTCAGACGATGCCTGGCCCGCTGACCGTCACAGCGGCCATCATCGTTCCCGAAGCGGAGCTGCAGTGGCGCTTCTCCCGGTCGAGCGGCCCCGGCGGGCAGTCGGTGAACACGACCGACTCCCGGGTCGAGCTGAGCTTCGACCTCGGCGCGACGCAGGCTCTGGACGAGACGCTGAAGCTCCGCGCGACCGCACGTCTCGCCGGGCGCCTCGTCGACGGGGTGATCACCGTCGCCGCCTCCGAGCACCGCTCCCAGCTTCGCAACCGTGAAGCCGCCGAGTCGAGGCTCGCGGGACTGCTCCGCGACGCCATCGCGCCTCCCGCAAGGCCGCGACGAGCGACCCGTCCGACCCGCGGCTCGGTCCGGCGACGGCTCGACTCCAAGCGCAGGCGAAGCGATCTGAAACGGCAGCGGCAGGCACCCCGGGACTGATCGGCAGGGGGCCATACAGTGGGGCCATGGGCGGCGATGAGGACGAGTACCGGGTCGAGCACGACACGATGGGGGAGGTCAAGGTACCCCGGGCCGCCCTGTGGCGGGCGCAGACCCAGCGCGCCGTTGAGAACTTCCCGATCTCCGGCCGCCCGCTCGAGCCGCAGCACATTCGCGCCCTCGCGCTGATCAAGGCGGCGGCCGCCCGGACCAACAAGGAGCTGGGCGTCCTGGACGCCGACGTCGCCGACGCGATCCACGACGCCGCCCGGGAGGTCGCCGATGGTCACCACGACGGCGAGTTCCCGATCGACGTCTTCCAGACCGGTTCTGGCACGTCGAGCAACATGAACGCCAACGAGGTCATCGCCTCACTGGCCGGCAGCGCCCTCGGCCGCCCGGTCCATCCGAACGACCAGGTCAACGCGAGCCAGTCCAGCAACGACACGTTCCCCACGTCCATTCATGTCGCCGCGACGGCGGCGGTCACGCGCGACCTGCTGCCGGCGCTCGACCATCTCGCTGCGGCGTTCGAGGGGAAGGCCACCGAGTTCGAGTCCGTGGTGAAGGCGGGGCGTACCCACCTGATGGACGCCACGCCCGTGACGCTCGGTCAGGAGTTCGGCGGGTACGCGGCGCAGATCAGGATCGGCATCGAACGGCTCGAGACCTCGCTCCCCCGCCTGGCCGAGCTGCCGCTCGGCGGAACCGCGGTCGGTACGGGCATCAACACGCCGCCCGGTTTCGCGGCGCGGGTGATCGAGATCCTCGCCGAGCTCACGGAGCTGCCCCTCACCGAGGCACGCAACCACTTCGAGGCACAGGGCAGCCGCGACAGCCTCGTCGAGGCAAGCGGACAACTGCGGACCGTCGCCGTGAGCCTGTACAAGATCTGCACCGACCTGCGCTGGATGGGGTCCGGGCCTCGGGCGGGGCTCGGAGAGATCCGGCTTCCCGACCTGCAGCCGGGGTCGAGCATCATGCCGGGCAAGGTCAACCCGGTGCTGCCCGAGGCCATGTCGATGGTCTGTGCGCAAGTCGTCGGGAACGACGCGACGATCGCGTTCGCCGGCGCCTCCGGCAACTTCGAGCTCAACGTGATGCTCCCCGTCATGGCCGCCGCCCTGCTGGAGTCGATCCGGTTGCTCTCCAACACCGCCCGGCTGCTGGCCGACCGGACCGTGGCAGGCATCGAGGCCGACACCGACCACTGCCGTCAGCTGGCCGAGTCCTCGCCGTCGATCGTGACTCCGCTCAACCGCGTGATCGGCTACGAGAACGCCGCAGCGGTCGCCAAGCGCGCAGTCAAGGAGCGTCGCACGATCCGGGAGGTCGTGATCGACGAGGGGTACGTAGCGCGCGGCGTGCTCAGTGAGCAGCAGCTCGACGACGCGCTCGACGTGCTGTCGATGACCCACCCCTGAGGATGCGGGCTCTCCGCCGTCAGGGGCGTCGGTAGCCGAGGGCGACTCAGTACCAGTTGTGCGACTGCCAGAAGCCCCACGCGCCGCACGGAGACCCGTAGCGGTCGCGGATGTACGACAGCCCCCACGCGAGCTGCGTGGCGGGGTTCGTCTGCCAGTCGGCGCCGAATGCCGCCATCTTGTCGCCCGGCAGTGCCTGCGGTATTCCGTACGCGCCGGAGTAGGGGTTGTCGGCCGACGGGTTCCAGCCGCTCTCGCGGATGTAGATCTGGTCCAGGCAGTAGAACTGGTCGGAGCTCCAGCCGTACTTGGGGAGCATGCTCCGCGCGATGTCTTGAGGGTTCGTTGGGACCACGGTCTTCGTCACCGCGCCGGAGACGTCTTGCTGACCGACCGCTAGCGCCTTGGTCTTGGTCGCGCGTTGTTCGGACACCAGGGGCGGTCGGCTCCCGCCACGGCTGGCCCGCTCGCTGACACCGCGGCCACGCTCAATGGAGCGCTCGGTCGCCGGGTCGGGTCGAGGCGCCGCCGAGGTGGTCGCCCCGGCTTCCGTCGCGGCCGCGATCTGGGGCTCGGCAGGTGAGGCCGCGTCACCGCGGGAGGCGACGACACCGGCGCCGGCGGTCGCCCCGAGCACGGCAACGGCGGCCACGACCTTCAGTCCGGTGGCCGACGGCGAGCTCGCCCCGCTGCGCCGCCGAAGCGGTCGGCGGGACGGGGCGCGATGACGGGGGGGCGTGCGGTGGGCAGGCAGAAGGACCACTCCAGGGGATGGGCAACCGATCCAGCCTGGGGGATACCCGTTAACAACGCAAATTCATGCGATTTAGGTGAGTTAGTGAGCACCCTGGGTGAGGTTGAGGCCGGTCATCGGGTCGAACAGGTGCAGGGTCCGGGCGTCGATGAAGAAGTCGTCACCCTCACGCTCACGGAACCTGCCCGGGTACGCCCGACGCAGCTCGTGGGGTGACATCAGCCCGCCACCGGCCAGCTCGCGCTCGTACGCGACCAGGTAGTCGGGCACGTCCGGCGGCACGTCGAGCGGTATCCGGGCGTACTGGTGGTCGGTCCCGGCCGCCAGCTCGGTGAGCGGCACACGCTCGGGACGCATCCCCACGATGAGGTGCTCGCGGCCGTACACCCTCGCCGCCTTCTCCGGGGAGAGCCGTACCCATCCGAACGACAGGTCGACGATGCCCTCGTACACCGTCGCCGGGATGAAGCTCATCGGCGGAGAGCCGACGAAGCCCGCCACGAACAGGTTCGCGGGGTGATGCAGGAGTCGCTGTGGCGTGTCGACCTGCTGGACGGAGCCGTTGTCGAGCACCGCCACGCGGTCGGCCAGCGACATCGCCTCGGCCTGGTCGTGCGTGACGTACAGGGTCGTGACGCCGAGGCGTCGCTGCAGCCAGGCGATCTCCGCACGCATCTGGCCGCGCAGGTGGGCATCGAGGTTCGACAGCGGCTCGTCGAGCAGCAGCGCCCGGGCGTCGCGGACGAGCGCGCGGCCCATTGCGACGCGTTGCCGCTGCCCGCCGGACAGGCCCGTCGGCTTGCGGAAGAGGATGTCGTCCAGCTCGAGTGTCCGGCTCGCGTCGCGGACCAGCCGGTCGATCTCCCGCTTCTTGAACTCCTTCGTGAGCCGCAGCGGGAACGCGATGTTCTCGTACACGGTGAGGTGCGGGTACAGAGCGTAGGTCTGGAACACCATGGCGACGTTCCGCTCGTTGGGTGTGCGGTGGTTGGCGATCTCACCCCCGATCAGGAGGTCCCCGGAGGTGATCTCCTCCAGGCCCGCGACCACCCGCAGCAGCGTCGACTTGCCGCAGCCGGACGGCCCGACAAGGATCATGAACTCGCCGTCCGTCACCTCGAGCGACAGCCCGTCGAGCGCAGGCGTCCCGTCGGGATACCTCTTGACGATGTTCTTCAGCTCGATGGAAGCCAACGGCACACCCTCCACAACGGGCACGTCTGGCGCCAAATCTACACGGAGAGGTCCTCGAGCATCTCGGTCACCAGCGCGGCGATCGGTGAGCGCTCGGATCGGGTCAAGTGACATGTGCGAACAGCGGGTGGCCCTTGAGCTTCTCGACGACCGCGACGACCCCGTCGTGACGGCCCACCCTCAGGTTGTCGCGCTGGGCCACGTCGTGGGTCAAGATGACCCGGGAGTTGGCCCCGACCCGGGAGAGCACCGTGAGCAAGACGTTGCGCTCCAGTGACTGGGCCTCGTCGACGACGACGTACGCGTCGTGCAGCGAGCGCCCCCGGATGTGGGTCAGGGGCAGTACCTCTAGCATCCCGCGGGCCAGCACCTCGTCGATGACGTCGCTGCTCGTCACCGCGCCGAGGGTGTCGAAGACGGCCTGCGCCCACGGCTGCATCTTCTCGGACTCGCTACCGGGCAGGTAGCCGAGCTCCTGGCCGCCGACGGCGAAGAGCGGTCGGAACACCACGACCTTCTTGTGCTGTCGGCGCTCGAGGACCGCCTCGAGCCCGGCGCACAGGGCGAGTGCCGACTTGCCCGTCCCGGCTCGCCCGCCGAGCGAGACGATGCCGATCTCCGGGTCGAGCAGGAGGTCGAGCGCGACGCGCTGCTCGGCCGAACGACCACGCAGACCGAACGCCTCGCGGTCGCCGCGCACCAGCCTGACCTTCTTGTCCGGCGTGACCCGGCCGAGGGCACTGCCACGTCCCGACAGCAGCACCAGACCGTTGTGGCAGGGCAGGGCGGCGGCCGCCTCGAGGTCGACCGTCCCGAAGGCGTACAGCGCGTCGACGTCGTCGGCAGTGACTTCGATCTCCGTCATGCCGGTGAAGCCGCTCTCCGGGGCGATGTCCGCGCGGTACTCCTCAGCGGGCAACCCGACCGAGGACGCCTTGACGCGCATGGGGAGGTCCTTCGAGATCAGCGTGACGTCGGCGCCCTCCGCCAACAGGTGCAAGGCGACGGAGAGGATGCGCGTGTCGTTGTCGCCGAGCCGGAAGCCCGCGGGGAGCACCGACGGGTCGCTGTGGTTGAGCTCCACTCGCAGGGTGCCGCCCTCCGAGGCGATCGGCACAGGTGCGTCGAGGCGTCCGTGCCGGATCCGCAGCTCGTCCAGGCTCCGCAGGGCCGACCGGGCGAAGTACCCGAGCTCGGGGTGGGCACGTTTGGCCTCGAGCTCGGTGACGACGACGATCGGGAGCACGACCTGGTGCTCCGCGAAGCGCTTGAGCGCGCTCGGGTCGGCCAGCAGGACGCTGGTGTCGAGGACGAAGGTGCGTACTGCCGGCGTGGAACTCTGCACCGGTCCGCCCGCTCTGCTGCCTCGCGGGGTGCCGTCGGCCTTGGCCACGGAAGGACTCCTCACGGGCCCGGGCCACCTGAGCGGCCCCGGCCCACTTCTCAGTCGGGCCGGGAGCTGCTCGTCCGGGGGCAGTACGGCCGCCCCTCGTCGTGGTACAAGCTGGGCCTCCCGCAACGGCGGGCAGCTCCGCCCGCCGTCACGCTCGACGCTACGGTGTCGACCTCGCACGCCCGTGTCGACACGCCAAACGCGAGGGGTCGGTTAGGTGCCGAATCGGCGGTGCCGCGCCGCGTAGTCGCGGATGGCACGCAGGAAGTCGGTCCGCCGGAAGTCGGGCCACATCGCTTCGCAGAAGTAGAACTCGCTGTGCGCACTCTGCCAGAGCAGGAAACCGGACATGCGCTGCTCACCGGAGGTCCTGATCACGAGGTCGGGGTCGGGCTGCCCGGCCGTGTAGAGGTGCTCGGCGATGTGATCGACGTCGATGAACTCGGCGAGCTCCTCGATCGTGGTCCCCTGCGCGGCGTGCTCGTGCAGCAGCGAGCGCACCGCGTCGGCGAGCTCACGGCGTCCGCCGTACGCGACGGCGATGTTGACCGCCATTCCGTCGACATCGGCGGTCGCCTCCGCTGCGGCCTTGAGGCGCTGGGCCGTCGCCGAGGGAAGCATGTCGAGGGCGCCGACGGGATGGATCCGCCAGCGACGCGTCGAGGCGAGCTCGTCGACGAGTCCCTCGATCACGCGCATGAGCGGCCCGACCTCGTCGGCCGGCCGCGCAAGGTTGTCGGTAGAGAGCAACCACAAGGTCACGAGCTTGACGTGGAGTTGGTCGCACCAGCTCAGGAACTCGCCGATCTTGTCGGCACCGGCGACGTACCCGCCCTCGACGCCCTCTCCGAACTCCTTCGCCCACCGGCGGTTCCCGTCGCACATCACGCCGATGTGACCCGGGATCTGGTCCGGTGACAACCGGCGCAGCAGCCGCCGTTCGTACAGGTCGTAGACGAGGGACCCGATCGACGACGTCACGCTCACCCCTCCCGGCCGGTGTCCGGGCTGCGTCAGCGGCCGTGCCCAGATAACAATCGAAGGTTACCCGTGTGGCGCCTACTTTGCGCCTCTAACGTTGACTCCGTGTCGACACCAACCGGCGAGCGGCTGCGGGATGCAGCCCGGGAGATCAAGCCCAAGCTTCGTGGCTGGCTGCACCTGCTGGCCTTCCCGCTCAGCATCGTGGCGGGCATCACCTTGGTGTTGTTGTCGGAGGGTGAGCGCGACAAAATCGCGACCTCTGTCTTCGCAGGGTCGTCGTCACTTCTCTTCGGCAGCTCCGCGCTGTTCCATCGAGGGCACTGGAGCCCGCGCTGGCACGGGGTGCTGCGCCGGCTCGACCACTCGACGATCTTCCTGCTCATTGCCGGCACGTACACGCCGTTCGCCCTGACCCTGCTGCACGGTGCGAGCGCCCGGATCCTGCTGTGCCTCGTGTGGGGCGGGGCTCTGCTCGGGATCGCGTTCCGGGTGCTGTGGATCGGTGCGCCGCGCTGGCTCTACCTCCCGGTGTACGTCGCTCTCGGATGGGCGGCCGTCTTCTGGCTGAAGGACTTCGCGTCGGCCGGACCGCTCGTGCTCGGCATGATCGTGCTCGGTGGCGGCCTGTACTCGGTCGGTGGCCTCGTCTACGGGCTGAAGTGGCCCAACCCGGTGCCGCGCTGGTTCGGCTTTCACGAGGTGTTCCACAGTCTTACGATCGCCGCCTTCATCGCGCACTACGTGGGCGTCTCGCTGGTCGTCTACCGCGCCTGACGGTCACCGCTCGGTCAGCGGCGAAGCACCGACCGCATCGTTGCCCGTGTCGTCTCGGATGGCACCCAGTAGCGGCCGGCGCCGGCGAACTCCCCCGTACAGCTGTCGGCGAAGAGCCGGATCTGCTGACCGTCGACGGTAACGCCGGAGACGACCGTCGAGCGCCCCGAGGTCGAGCACGTGCGCTCCACTCGTGGGTTGCTGGTCGAGTTGGCGTTGAAGTCGGTGTCGAGCCGGTGAATCTGCGCGGACGTGAGCGGCACCGCCGGGCCGTCGAACACCAGGTGGCCCTGACGGTGTGAGGCCACACAGACACTCGCCGCCGCGAGATGCAGGTAGCCCTGCAGGCTCATCGAGGCCGGCGCCCGACCGTCGCAGGGCGGCGCAGAGGCCACGGAGGCCGTCGGGACGCCGTTGGCGGGGTCGGTCGCCGTGTTCGCGGTCGGGCTCGTCCGGAGCAGGTGCGGTCCGACGACGACGATCACCGCGATCAGGACCACCAGCACGATGCTGGCGATACCGCCCCGCGTCGGAACGGGACTGTGGTGGCGATAGTCCTTCATGCGGCCAGGTCGTCGGGTGAGGTGACCGGCAGGTCACACGTGAAGTCGTGGCACACGTACGCCGCAGCATGCCCGCCGACGAGTCCTCTGCCCGCGAGGAGCTCGACGTGGTTCTCTCCCGGCTCGCCCTGGGCGACGACGGCGCCCGGGTGCGGCAGCCGGTACGCGGCCTTGGCCAGCGCCACTCGGGCCGGGTCGCCGAGGGTGCCGACGACCGCGATCTGTCGCGGACCGTCCGCCAGCGCCTCGGTGACCGACAAGGTGTGACCGGCGTACCGCGCGGCGCGCTCGCCGAGCCCCGCCAGGGTCGAGATCAGCGTCTCGGCCGCTCTGCGGTCCCCTGCGTCGCCGGTCAGGGCCGACAGGGCGAGGAGCACACTCGCCGTCATCGACGCCCCCGACGGGGTGACGTTGTCGGTGGGGTCACGAGGACGCTTCAGCAGCACCTCCGCGTCGGCGGCCGTGTCGAAGAACCCGCCGTCCCCGTCGCCGAACCGCGTGCGGATCTGGTCCACGAGCTCACGGGCGGAGTCGAGCCACGCCGGCTCACCCGTGGCACCGAACAGCGTCAGCAGTCCGTCGGCGACGCAGGCGTAGTCCTCCAGGACCCCGTCGGGTGCGCCGGCGGCGCCGTCGCGCGACACCCTCCTGAGCCGCCCGTCGTCGGTGCGGTGGACGGTGAGCAGGAGCGAGGCGGCCGCCTCGGCGGCCGTCACGAAGCTCGGCTCGTCGAGCACCATCCCGGCCTCGGCCAGCGCCGCCACGGCGAGGCCGTTCCACGCGGCCACGACCTTGTCGTCGCGCGCCGGTCGCGTCCGCCGCTCCCGCGCGGCCCGGAGCCGGGACACCAGACCTCGCGCGTACTCGACGTCGTCCGGGTCGCCGTCCAGCCGCAGCGTCGAGGCACCATGCTCGAAGTTGCCGGGCGAGCACACGCCGAACAGTGCGGCGGCCGCCGCGCCGTCGACGTCGCCGAGCTCCTGCGTCAGCTGCTCGGGAGTCCAGACATAGAAGACACCTTCCTCACCGTCGGAGTCGGCGTCGAGCGCCGAGGCGAAGCCGCCCTCAGGCGTTCGCATCTCCGCGAGCAGGAACGCTGCCGTCTCGCGTGCGATCCGACGCGGCAGCGCCCGGTCCGATATCCGAGCCCAGTGCACGTACACGCGCAGCAGAAGGGCGTTGTCGTACAGCATCTTCTCGAAGTGGGGGACGTCCCAACGGTCGTCGACGCTGTACCGTGCGAAGCCGCCGGCGAGCTGGTCGTAGATCCCACCCCGGGCCATCGCCTCCAGGGTTCGTTCGGCCATCCGCAGCGCCGTCTCGTCGCCGACCCGAGCGGCACGCCGCAGCAGGAACTCGCAGACCATCGACGGAGGGAACTTCGGCGCCCCGACGAAGCCGCCGTGGTCCTCGTCGAACTCGCGCGCGAGCTGCTCCACCGCCACAGCGCCGACGTCCGCCGACTCCGAGGGTGGCACGTGCGTCGCCTGCTGGAGATGGCGGCTGATGTCGCCGCTCACCCGCGTGATCTCGTCGCGTCGCTGTGCCCACGCGTCGACCAGCGCGGCGAGTACCTGCCGGAACGCCGGCATCCCGTGGGTCGGCTCCAGCGGGAAGTACGTGCCGGCGAAGAACGGTGCGCCGTCGGGTGTCAGGGCGCAGGTCATCGGCCAGCCCCCGTGCCCGGTCATCGCCTGCGTCGCCTGCATGTACACGGCGTCGATGTCGGGACGCTCCTCGCGGTCCACCTTCACGCAGACGAAGTGCTCGTTGAGGTAGGCGGCCGTGGGCTCGTCCTCGAACGACTCGTGGGCCATGACGTGGCACCAGTGGCAGGCGGCGTACCCGACCGACAGCAGGACTGGCACGTCGCGTGCCTTCGCGGCGGCGAACGCATCCTCACCCCACTCATACCAGTCGACCGGGTTGTCCTTGTGCTGGAGCAGGTACGGGCTCGTCGCCCTCGCGAGCCGGTTGGTCACCGGCTCATACGTCGTCGTCGCGCGGAGGAGCGTCGGCGTCGGCGACCGGCGGCGGCGCGGCAGGCGGCGGCGTGACCGGCTGCCTGGTCCCCGTCCCGATGCCCGGGCGACTACTCGGCCGCGGCGGCATCCGGATCTTGCCGATCTGGGCGTTCATGCTGCGCCACAGGAAGAAGGTCGCCACGCAGAGCGCGACGACGATCCAGAACGCGACCCAGCCCGGCTTGACATTGGCCGGGTTGTAGGCGAGCACGACGTCTGCGGTCATGCCTGTATCGTCTCGCGCCGGCCGTCGTAGGTCGCAGCCAGGTCCCGAACACCGGCGAAGAGGTCGTCCTCCGGGATGTCGGTCTCAACGAGCGAGTCCGCGAGCTCATAGTCCTCGGTCGGCCAGGCCTCCTGGTGGACCTCGAGCGGGACGGCGAACCAGGAGCCCTCGGGGTCGATCTGGGTGGCGTGCGCGATCAGGGCACGGTCGCGTACGGGGAAGTACTCCGCGCACGGAACCCTTGTGGTCACCCTGCGCTCGTGCTCCGGGTCCGGCTTCCACTCCGCCAGCCGCTCGGCGTACGGCGACTCGAGCCCCCGGGCGAGCATGGCCTCGTGGATGGCCACGATCCGGTCGCGGTGGAAGGTGTGCTGGTAGTACAGCTTGAGCGGCTGCCAGGGCTCGCCCGCCTCGGGGTAGGCGGCGGGGTCACCGGCGGTCTCCCACGCCTTCATGGTCACGACGTGGCACATGATGTGGTCGGGGTGCGGGTAGCCGCCGTTCTCGTCGTACGTGGTGATGACGTGCGGCCTGAACTGCCGGATCAGCCGGACCAGGGGCGCGGCCCCCTCCTCGGGCGAGACCAGCCCGAAGCAGCCAGGCGGCAGCGGCGGCTTGGGGTCCCCCTCGGGCCACCCGGAGTCGACGAAGCCCAGCCAGTCCTGGCTCACGCCCAGGATCTCCCGGGCGCGTTCCATCTCCTGCCGGCGGATCTGCGCCATGTTGGCCAGCACGTCGGGACGGTCCATGCTCGGGTTGAGGATGGACCCCCGCTCTCCCCCGGTGCAGGTGACCACATGGACGTCGACCCCTTCGGCCACGTACTTCGCGGTACTGGCCGCCCCCTTGCTCGACTCGTCGTCGGGATGGGCATGCACATTCATCAGCCGCAGACCTGCGGTCACCGGTCACCTTCGCTCTTCGGGGGTGCTTCAGGGACAATGGTGTCAGGACCAAACAAACGCTACGCCCGCGACCCGTCAGGCTGGGGAGATCCGCGCACGTGACAGAGCCGACCCCCGCATCGCGGCGGACCGCCGGAGCCGAGCAGACCGACCTGATGGCCTCGCGCTACGGGTCCGCTCCCAGGAGTCGGCGGCTACTGACCCTGGGCGTGGTCGTGGTCGTGGCCGCGGTGCTACTTGCCTGGCTGCTGTGGGCCGCCTGGCGCCAGTCCACCGGAACCGTGAACGGCAGCGTCTCGGCTTTCGACATCATCGGCCCGCACCGGATCGACGTCACCGTGGAGATCCGCCGACCGGCTCACACGGCGGTGCGGTGCACGCTGCAGGCGCAGGCGACCGACCACTCCGTGGTGGGACAGACGATCGTGTCACTGTCGTCGTCGGGGAGCTCGGACGTGACGGTACGGACGTCGATCCGTACCGAGCGCGAGGCCACTACGGCCGTCGTCTCCGACTGTCGCTGAGCCGTGGCCTGCGCTCCGACCCGGTCCTCCGGGGACGACCGCCGGTCGAACGAATTCGAGTCTGTGCCGCTCTGCTTGATAGCCTCGTTCTTTCCCCGTTGAGGGCGGCCGAGGTTTGGGGTGCCCGTAGCAAGGAGCAGCTCCCGTGACTAACACCAGCACCGAGAAGGCAATCTGGCTGACCCAGGAGGCGTACGACCGGCTGACGGCCGAGCTTGCACACCTCAAGGGCCCCGGGCGGGCCGAGATCTCGCGGCGGATCGCTGACGCTCGCGAGGAGGGCGACCTGCGCGAGAACGGCGGCTACCACGCCGCCCGCGAGGAGCAGAGCAAGGCGGAGTCGCGCATCTTGCAGCTCGAGGCGATGCTGGCCAGCGCCCGGGTGGGCGAGACCCCCAAGGACGGCGGCGTCGTCGACGCCGGTATGGAGGTCACCGTCAGGTTCAGCGGCGACGACGAGAACGAGACGTTCCTGCTCGGTGCCCGAGAGGTGCTGGCTCGCGACACCGACGGCGACCTCCGGGTGTACTCGCCGCAGTCACCCCTCGGCTCGGCGATCCTGGGCAAGAAGCCCGGAGAGTCCGCCACCTTCACCGCCCCCAACGGCAAGCAGATGTCGGTCGAGATCGTCGCGGCCAAGCCCTTCACCAGCTGACGCCGACCGGTCAGGAATGTCGCGTCGACCGGGCGCAAATGTCCGCTCGAGCGGGCGCAAATACGCGGTCGACTGGGCGCGAATGTCCGGTCGAGCGGGCAATCAGGCTCCCTCGAGGGGGAGGACTCACGCGGACAGAGGAACAACCATGAACCCGTCAGGGCCGGCAGGTGGAGAAGCCATGGATGGCACGGCAAGCCTCGAGTGGGCTACCGTGCCGCGCCTACTCGGTGAGCATCGGTACCTCGTTCTCGGCACCGCAGACGGCGACGGTCGTCCATGGGTGACCCCGGTGTTTTACACGGCCGATGGCGAGCACCGTGTCCTGTGGGTGTCCGCTCCCGACAGTCGGCACTCCCGGAACATCGCGGCGCGTCCGCAGGTGGCGATCACGATCTACGACACCCATGCGCCGGTCGGCGGAGCCGAGGCGCTGTACCTGGAAGCGACCGCGGAGTGTGTACCAGGCGACGCTCGTGACGCGGCTCTCGCCGCGCTCAACTCCCGTCTGCCTGCCAGTCACCAGCTCGCCACGGAAGACCTCGAACCCTCGGGACCGCTGCAGGTCTACCAGGCCGCCATCACCCGACACTTCGTGCTCATTCGCGGAGGTGACGCCCGATTCGACAACGTGACCGACGCCCGGCTCGCCGTTTGTCCGCCAGACTCGGGTACGGCGGCTCCGCGCAGCTGAACGTACGCCGATGGGGCGGAGATGTCCGGTCGAGTGGGCACAAATGTCGCGTCGACAGGTCGGAAAAGCCTGGTCGAGAGGGTACAAATGCCCGGTCGAGCTGGCCAGGTATGTCCGGTCGAGTGCGCAGGGGACTCGGTCGAGAAGGGAGTATCCCCGCCGCCCGCGCCTTGGTGAGCCTCAGAAAACCGTTACCGGGTACCCATGGTCGCGCAGCTTGGTCAGCACGGCCTGACTGTGGAGCTCTCCTCGCATCTCCATCTGCAGCACGACCTCGACCTGGTCGAGCGGGAGCGACTCGGCGGTCCGTTCGTGTACCACGTCGAGCACGTTGGCGTCGGCCTCACTGAGCTCGGTGAGCAGGCGAGCCAGGCCGCCGGGCTTGTCGGAGACGCGACAGCGGATCGACAGATAGCGCCCTTGGGCGGCCATGCCGTGGCGGATCACCCGCATCAGCAGCAGGGGGTCGATATTGCCGCCGGAGAGCACCACCACGACGGGTCCCTCGAAGTCGTGCGGAGCGTCGAGGAGGGCGGCGACTGCTGCCGCTCCGGCGGGCTCGACGATGACCTTGGCCCGCTCGATCAGCGCGAGGAGGGCGGTCGACAACGACTCTTCCGAAACGGTCCGGATCTCGTCGACGTTGGCCTGGATCGCGGCAAAGGGCACGAGCCCTGGGCAGCCGACAGCGATTCCGTCGGCCATTGTGGTCATCTGCTTCAACGGCAGCGGTCGGCCCGCTTCGAGTGAGGGCGGGTACGCCGCCGCCGACTCGGCCTGTACCCCGACGATCCGGACGTCCGGACGCAGGGCCTTGATCGCAATGGCGATGCCGGCGATGAAACCGCCGCCTCCGAGCGGGACGATGACGGTCTTGGCGTCCGGCGCCTGCTCCAGAATCTCGAGCCCACAGGTGCCCTGGCCGGCCACGATGTCCACGTGGTCGAACGGGTGGATCAGTACGGCACCCGTCTCGGCCTCGAACTGCCGAGCCGCCACCAGGCATTCGTCGATCGTGGTACCGACGAACTCGACCACAGCTCCGTACGCGCGGGTCGCGTTCTCCTTCGGCGTCGGAGCCCCGTGCGGCATGAAGACCGTCGCCTTGATACCGAGGAGCTGCGCTGCGAGGGCCACGCCCTGTGCGTGATTGCCGGCGCTGGCGGCGACCACGCCGTGCGCCCGCTCTTGCTCGGTCAGCTTGGAGATCCGCAGGTACGCACCGCGGATCTTGAACGAACCCGTGCGCTGGAGGTTCTCGCACTTGATGTGAATCTGCTGCCCAGTCACGGCGTTGAGCCATCGCGACGACTGCATCGGCGTGACGAGGGAGGTGCCGACCAGGGCTTCGCGCGCGGCCTCGATGTCGGCGAGGGTGACCGACGGGACAACATCGTTGGTGTCCATGTCGACCACCCTAGAGCCACCCGGTGGAATCTCCCCTCGAGTGGGCGCAAACGTCCGGTCGAGCGGGCGCAAATGACCCGTTGGGGAACGCTCGTGTGTGCGATCTCGTCGTTGGTCATCCACAGCTGACAGGCACGATCAGGTTGCCTGTGGACGACCAACGCGGAAAGTCGGGGTTCGAGGCCAAGATGCTCCGATGAACATGGCCGCACTCGATGCCTTACAAAAGAGTCCCTTCACCCTGCGAGAGGCACTGGCCGCCGGATTGTCCCGGACGCGGCTCAACTCCCTGGTGGTGGAGCGACGCGTACGTCGGGTCGTGCACGGCGTCTATGCCGAGGCGTCGCTGCCAGACACCCTCGACAACCGGATCGCGGCGCTGCAAAAGGTGATGAAGCCGCACGTGGTGGTCTGTGGACGCACTGCCGCGTGGCTGTACGGCGTCGACATGCTCAGCTATGCCGAGCTCGAGATCCTTCCGGGCGCCGAGACGTGCGTCTTGCCCACACAGAACCGGATGCGCCACGCCGACGGCAAGAGCGCAGGCCGAGAGCTGTCGTCCAGTGACGTCGTACGCCTCGGGGCGCTCTGCGTGACGAGCCCTTTGCGTACCGCTCTCGACCTCGGCTGGGAGCTCAGACGTCGCGACGCGCTGGCCGCCCTCGACTGGTTCCTGCGGCTGGAGTACTTCACCCAGTCCGTATTGCTGGTCGAGCTTCGCCGTTTCGCGCGGCGTCCCGGTGTCATCCAGCTGCGTGAGCTGGTCGCCCTCGCCGATGGCAGGGCGGAGTCACCCGGCGAGTCGTGGACGCGGATCAGCCTGATCGACGAGGGTCTGCCCGACCCAGAGCTGCAGTGGCGAGTGTTTCACAACGGCCGCGAGCTCTTCCGCCTCGACCTCGCCTACCCCAAGCACAAGGTCTGTGTGGAGTACGACGGTGAGGAGTTCCACGACACCCCTGAGGCCCGGGTCCATGACGAGGCGCGACGGGCATGGCTGCGGGCGCACGGATGGATAGTGATCGTCGTACGCAAAGAAGCATTCGGGGCCGACGCACGTCTGGCGTGGGTGTCCGAGGTGCGTACCGCCCTGGCGGCGCGCCATCGCTGACAGCGATTGACGCGACATTTCTGCCCTCGTGACATTCCTGCCTCCTCGAGGCGACATTCCGGCCTCTGACGCGACATTCCGCCCACTCGACGAAGGTTGCATGAGGCACGCATCTAGATGTATGCTTGCCTCATGCAACCATTCTCGCCGGGATCGAGCCGCCCGCAGTCGCCGGAAGAGGCCGTGATCATGCTGGTCATGGAGGCCAGCCGCCGCTTCCGCAGCCGCGACCCCGAGGACCAGGTCGACCCCTCCAGCTTTCCCCTCGCCAAGCAGCTGATGTGCCACGACGCCATGCGGGTGACCGATGTCGCAACGCGCCTTGGCCTCGACGCCTCGACGGTGAGCCGTCAGATCAAGCACCTCGAGGACAAGGGCCTGGTCGAGCGGACTCCCGACCCCGCCGACGGCCGCGCGAGTCTGGTACAGATCAGCGCTGCCGGACAGGCGAGCATGCAGGCGGCCTTTCGCCGCCGCTATGAGCGGATCAGAGCGGTGCTCGAGCCGTGGACCGACGACGACCGGGCCCGGCTGCAGGAGCTTCTCACCCGCCTCGCCGACGATCTCGCCGCCGCGAGCGACCGTGACCGCGACGCCGGCGTCAGCACCAGCACCAGCACCAGCACCAGCACGCCAACCACCAGCCAGCCCGAGACGAAGGTCCCCTCATGACCGAGATCCAGACCCCCGATCACCAGGGGTACCTCACCCACCGCCAGATCCTGATCGTGATGAGCGGGTTGATGGCCGGCATGTTCCTCGCCGCCCTCGACCAGTCGATCGTCGGTACGGCGCTCCCCCGCATCACCAGCGAGCTGGGCGGCCTCAACAAGCTGTCGTGGGTCGTCACCGCGTACCTGCTCACCCAGACCTCGTCCACGCCGCTGTGGGGCAAGATCTCCGACCTGTACGGCCGCAAGCTCATCTTCCAGGCAGCGATCGTGATCTTCCTTGCCGGCTCGCTGATGTCCGGAGCTGCGCAGAGCATCGGTGAGCTGATCGCCTTTCGCGCGGTCCAGGGCCTGGGAGGGGGCGGGCTCTTCGCGCTCGCCCTCGCGACCATGGGCGACGTCGTGCCACCCCGTGAGCGCGGCCGCTACGGCGGCTACTTCGGAGCGGTTTTCGGTACCTCGAGCGTGCTCGGACCCGTCCTCGGCGGCTTCTTCGCCGACGGACCCGGATGGCGCTGGATCTTCTACGTCAACATCCCCGTCGGTATCGTCGCCCTGCTCGTCACGAGCAGTGCGCTCAAGATCCCCGTGGTCCGGCGTGAGCACGTCATCGACTACCTCGGTGCCACGACGATCGTCGCGGCGGTGAGCTCGTTCCTGCTGTACACGACGTGGGCCGGCCCCGACCACGGCTGGGGCTCCTCCCTCGGTCTCGGGCTCCTTGCCGCCGGTGTGCTGTTGACCGGGTTCTTCATCCTGGTCGAGTCACGCGCGGCCGAGCCGATCATCCCGCTGGGACTGTTCAAGCTCAGGGTCTTCACGACCGCGAACCTGTACAGCTTCATCGTCGGGTTCGCCATGTTCGGCGGCATCATCTTCTTGCCGGTGTACCTGCAGGTCGTACAAGGGTTCAGCCCGACGAAGTCCGGGCTCGCCCTCCTGCCGATGGTCGTCGGAATCTTCTCGACGTCGATCTCGACCGGCATCATCATGAGCCGCACCGGACGGTACAAGGTGTTCCCCATCCTGGGCGCCCTGATCGTCTCGGTCTCGCTGCTGCTGCTCTCGACGCTGACGGTCAGCACTCCGTACTGGCAGGCAGGTCTGTACTTCTACCTCTTCGGCGCCGGCCTCGGCTGCAGCATGCAGATCATCGTGACCATCGTGCAGAACTCGGTCGACCGCCGTCACATGGGCACCGCGACGAGCTCCGTGACGTTCTTCCGCTTTATGGGCGGAACCTTCGGTGCAGCGGTGTTCGGGGCGATCCTGTCCAGCCGCCTGGTCGTCCACCTGGCGGCGCAGCTCGCAACTCTGCCTACGCGCGGTAACGGCGCCTCGATCCCCACCGGGAACATCTCCAACAACGTCCAGCGGATCCAAGGGTTGCCCGAGCCGATCCACGGCCTGGTACTCAACGGCTTCGCCGAGTCACTGCACGACGTGTTCCTCTGGGCCGTACCGGTGCTGCTGGTGGCCCTCGCCGTATCGTTCTTCATTCCCGAGGTGCCGCTCAAGGCACGTGAGGCAGCCGGCGAAGATGCAGGTCTTGTCGAGGAGGAAGTCACGCTGGCTCACTGATCGGCGAGGGCTTCATCGAGCCTCGCCACCATACGAACGGCCGTGGCCGGGTGCTCCTCAGCGAGCAACCCGGCCGCGGCCAGTACGTAGTCTCGGTCGATCACCAGCCGCGGACGCCGAGGCACCAGCCAACCGCCGCGGACCTCATCACCGGTCGCCGCCCGAAGGACGCGGCCGGCGTCGACTCCGCTGCCGTGACGCAGCACGCCTCCGGAGCCGACGAGCAGGTCCACCTCCCGGAGATCCTTGCCGCTGCGCTCGAGCAGGCGTCCGTCCGGTGACCACATGACCTGCTGGCGACCCGCGTGACGCCTCACCGCGAGGGCCACGGCCGCCGACGCGATCTGCAGGTCCGCCTCCTTCTCGTCGTCGGTGGTGGCGACCAGGCCCGGGTCTGCACGGCGATCTTGCGCGGCGGCCATCAGCTCCGCCTGGGCAAGACCGGCCTCCACGGCCGCCTCGACCGTGCTCACCGCACTCCACCGCATCCCGAGATCACCCTCGACCGTGCGCGTGACCGAGGTTGCGGCAACGACCTCGCGAGCCAGCGAGCCTTCCTCCGGGTCGAGCTCGAGCACCGAGTACACGTCGGTGGTGGCCCCACCGACGTCGACGACGACGACGTCACGCGCTTCCGGCCGGTCGGATGCGCCGGACGCGCCGGACGCCAGCAGTTCGACCGCGCTGAGCACCACGTCCGGCGTCGCCCCCTTCACCATGGCGGTGAAGTCGGCGCGCGACGACAGGTGCTTTCCGCCGATCACATGGGTCAGGAACATCTCGCGGATCGCTGCGCGCGCGCTCGACGGCTCGAGGACCCCGATCTGCGGGACGACGTTGGCCGCCAGTACGTGTGGAACGCCCGCTCCCGCGAGCAGGTCGGAGATGGTCTCGGTCGCGTCGCGGTTGCCTGCCACGACGACGGGTGTGGACCAAGCTGCCCGCCCCAGTGTCGTCGCGTTGGCCAGCAGTACTTCTGCGTTGCCGCCGTCCGTACCGCCCACCAGCAGTACGACATCGGGAGCGGCCTGCACGAGCCGCTCGAGGTCGACGTTTCCCGACGAGACGTGCACGACGCGACCGCCGCTCGACAGAGCGACCCGCCGGCCGGCCTCCGACGTGACCAGCTCTTCGTTGCCCACGACAGCGATCCGCAGACCGCCGCCGGCCGACGAGCAGGCGTACACCGGTACGTCCGCCGCACCGGCGAGTGGGGCGAGTCGAGCGCGGATGGCGTCCCAGCCGTCGAGGACGTCGGTGTCGATCGTGGTGCGGTGGCTGTCGGTACCGAGCAGGTCGCCGGTGTCTACGTCGACGAGGGCCGCCTTGGTGAACGTCGAGCCGAAGTCGACGCAGTACGCCAGCGACTTCGGTGTACTCACGGGACTCATAGGCTCATAGTCCTCATAGGACGGCTCCCCCCTTCCGCCGAGACGTCACCGACGGCCCACTTCTGTCGGCGTGTCGCGCAGCGAGTGACGTCTCGGCGCGCGTACGCGCCACTCAGCCGCACGTTCCCGCCCGCTCGACCCGACGTTCCCGCCCGCTCGACCCGACATTCCTGCCCACTCGACCCGACATTCCTGCCCACTCGACTCCGGTCAGGGGGCCAATGCCTGCGCGAGGTCGGCGATGAGGTCGTCGACCGCCTCAAGGCCGACCGAGAGCCTGACCAGGTCGTCGGGGACGGCGAGCGGCGACTCGGCAACCGACGCATGCGTCATCACGGCGGGGAGCTCGATCAGGGACTCGACGCCGCCGAGGGACTCCGCGAGGGTGAACAGCGACGCCCGCCGGCAGATCTCCATCGCAGCCGCCGTGCCCCCCGTCGGCTGGAACGACACCATGCCGCCGAAGCGCCGCATCTGCCGTACCGCGAGCTCGTGCCCGGGGTGGTCGGGCAGCCCCGGGTAGTACACCGAACGCACCGCATCGTGCCCCGTCAGGAAGTCGACGAGGCGCTCCGCGTTGTCGCAGTGCCGGTCCATCCGCACGGCGAGGGTCTTGAGCCCGCGCAGCACGAGAAAGGCGTCGAACGGCCCGGCCGTCGCTCCCGTCGAGTTCTGGAAGGCGGCGATCTCGGCACCCAGCGCCGCGTCGGCCGTGACCACCGCGCCCCCGACGACGTCGCTGTGGCCCCCTGCGTACTTCGTGGTCGAGTGCACCACCACGTCGGCACCGAGCCAGATCGGCTGCTGGAGGTACGGGGTCGCGAACGTGTTGTCGACCACGAGGATCGCTCCGCTGTCGTGCGTGATGGCGGCGAGCGCGGCAATGTCGGCAACGCCGAGCAGAGGGTTGCTCGGCGTCTCGATCCAGACGATCTTCGTACGGCCGGGGATGATGGCCGCGGCGATCGCTGCCGGGTCGTGGATGGACGCCGGCGTGAAGTCGAGGCCCCACGGGCCGAGGATCTTGCGGAACAGACGGTACGTGCCGCCGTAGGCGTCCATCGGCAGCACGACATGGTCTCCCGGCATGCAGACGACCCGGACCAGGGCGTCCTCGGCGGCCATGCCCGAAGCAAAGGCGACCGCGCGGCCGCCGCCCTCTAGTGCCGCCAGGCATCCCTCCAGGGCGTGCCGCGTCGGATTGGCGGTGCGCGAGTACTCGTAGCCGCCCCGCAGGCCACCGACACCGTCCTGCTTGTACGTACTCGTGGCGAAGATCGGCGTCATGACAGCACCGGTCGCAGGGTCGGCCTGTTGCCCGGCGTGGATCAGCTTGGTCTCGAACCCGTACTCGGTCGGCTCAGTCATGCAGTGAAGCCTAGGTGTCTCCCTGCATCAGGCGTCGAGGCGCTCCAGTACCGGCACGAGGTCCGGCTCCACCGGATCACCGTCGTAGGCAAGCGTCGCGAAGTCCGAACGCCCCACCCAGGCTGAGCCGAGGTACTCGACGCGCTCCGACGCGGTGAGGGCCGCCGGCTCGGGAGTCTGCGCCTCGGGCATCCGGGCGAGGAAGAACGTCTCCTCCGCCACGAGTCGCCCGCCGGCCCAGAAGACGTCGCGGGCCACGGTCGTCGCACGCGCGGCCAGCTGAGGCACCGGAAGACCGGTCTCCTCGACCCACTCCCGCCGTACGGCGTCGATCGGCTCCTCGCCGGGCTCGACCCCACCGCCGGGAGGCTCCCAGAGCTGGTGCCCGTCGATGCGGTCGCGCCAATGCATCAGCAGGACTCTGCCGGAGTCGTCGAGGCAGACCACCCGCGCGGCCTCCCTCGCGATGGGCGGCGGCGCGGTCAGCTCCGTGACGTAGTGCACCATTGGCGCGTCGCGGTCGTGGCTGCGCGGGGGCCGCCCGGACTGCTCGAAGCCTGCCTTCTCGTACACGTGTCGGGCCCCGGCGTTTTCCTGGAACACCCAGAGCTGACATCGTGCATAACCTCGCCGGCGCGCCTGCGACATGACCGCGGTCAGGCTCACCGTGGCGAGTCCCTCACCCCAGCGCGCCGGGTCAGTCGCCACGGAGGAAATATGGGCGAGGCCGGCGACGTTGCGTGAGCTACGGCCGTCGTCGGCCTGGGCAGGCATGGCGACGGCTGCCGACACCAACACGCCACCATCCAGCACCCCGACACCGAACGACCCGGGGCGAGCGAGAACGGGAGCCGACTCCACCATGGCAGCCAGTCCGAGCTCGGTGGTCCTGCGGTGGTTCGCCTCCTGCCACAGCCGAGCCAACGGGCCCGAGTGCTCAGGACCCAGCCGGCGCACGACTCCACCCATGCCTCACCGTATAGCGAGAGCGAGATTCTCATGATCTTCGGCCGCACCAAGACCGAGCTGCCCACCCCGGATCGCGCCCTCCCCGGCCGCGACACCAGGCCCTTCAGCGTTCCGGCCACCCACCTGGTCCTCGGGACGCCCCTCGAGGGGCCGACGCCCGAGGGGTACGAGGTCGCCGTCTTCGGGCTGGGCTGCTTCTGGGGCGACGAGAAGATGTTCTGGGAGGTCCCCGGCGTCTGGTCGACGTCCGTCGGGTACGCGGGCGGCGTCACGCCCAACCCCAGCTACGAGGAGGTCTGCACCGGGCGTACCGGGCACGCGGAAGTGGTCCGCGTCGTCTTCGACCCCCAACGAGTGAGCTACGCCAACCTGCTGAAGGCGTTCTGGGAGGCCCACAACCCCACGCAGGGCATGCGTCAGGGCAACGACATCGGCACGCAGTACCGGTCCATCCTCCTCACCACGAGCCCCGAGCAGCAGGCGCAGGCCGAGGCATCGCGGACGGCCTACCAGGCGGCCATGTCCGCCCGCGGGTACGGTGAGATCACCACGTCGATCCTCCCGCTCGGCGACTACTTCTACGCCGAGGACTACCACCAGCAGTACCTCGCGAAGAACCCGTACGGGTACTGCCCGATCCACGCCACGGGCGTCGCGTACGACGCCTAGGCTACGAGGACGGGCGGGCCGGTCCGCCGACGAGGAGCTAAGGATGTCGACGTGAACACCGCTAGCTGGGTCATCGTGGTCATTGCAGTCGTCGCGCTGCTGGTGGCCGTCGCCGTACTGGTCAGCCGCAACACCGCGAACGCCAAGCGCAAGCGGGCGCAGACGCTTCGCGAGGACGCCGCCGCCCGCGCCCCTCAGGTCGCCCAGCAGGAGGCCAGTGCCCAGCAGGTCAGCGAACGGGCCCGGATCGCCAAGGCGGAGGCCGACAAGAAGGCAGCCGAGGCCGCGCGGCTACGAGACGCCGCGGCGCAGGAGCAGGAGCGCAGCGCTCAGGCCCGCGCCGACCTCGACGCGCAGATCCACGAAGCAGACCGGATCGACCCGGACAACAACGCCGGCTGACTCCCGGCCGGAACACCACCTGCCCGCCGACCCTCATCGGCCGAACCGTCGGCGCTCTGCCGGCTAGGCCGGCCGACCGCCGCGGCTGCCAGCTGGCGTGGGGCGTACCGCAGGTACGACGCCTGCTGTCCAACAGCCCCAAGTGTCGCCCCGCCGTTTGCGGGCTACCGGGCGCAGAAAACGCCGTACCCGGCACCCCTTCGGGGGCCGGGTACGGCGCGATCTGTTCGGTGTAGAGATGGATCAGGGTGCGACCTGGGCCACGTACGTGCCCCAGTTGGCAATGAAGTCCGGATACCCGAAGGTGCCCGGGATGTACTCCGTCGCGATCCACACGCTGCCGTCGGGGGTACCGACCGCTGCGCTGTAGTCACCCCAGCGCTCGACACCGTTTCCACCCTCGGCCTTGTAGCCGGTGAAGCCGTCGGCGGGCTTGGTACCCGCCTTGACGAGCTGAACAGAGCTGGACAGCGCTCCAGACCGTGCCAAGTGGATGTCGGCAGCGGACGGGAAGTAGTCCTGCCCTGCGAGGGTGAACACCATCGTCGCGCTACCTCCAGGTGCCACGCCGATGGCGGGGTACATCACCTGGTTGCCGGCGACGGCGACATAGCCCTGGTGGGCGATCGACGCTGTGACCCCGGACGCCGATGCGTGCGGCGACACGACGAAGTAGGCGATGCCCGCGTGAGCAGGCCGGGCTGCCGTGTTCTTCAGAGCGGTGTTGAGGCCGCTCCACAGCTTGCCGTCGGCGTACACGACCTGTTGCATCCGGTCGTCATTGGTGTCGAGCCTGTTCTCCTTCTCCTTCAGGGCATCGCCGAGCGGCGTGGGGCCGTCCTTCTGCCGGGCTACGGGCGGCTGGCCGTACACCTCCGAGTGGAGAGTGGTGTTCGACGACGCGCACGTCCGGCGTTCCCGTGGTCAGTGACCGCGTGTTGGTCATCGCCCAGGTCGCGATCCGGTTGTCGAAGGTGGCAGTGCCCTCGGTCGCGGCGAAGTCGAAGGCCGACATGAAGTACTCCGTGCCGTTCGCGGCCGTGGACCAGTCCGAAGCGGTCGGCGACGTGGCCGGCTGAACGCTGTATGCGACACCCTCGTCGAGCGGTGGGTTGTTCGCCTCGATGCGCTGCAGCTTCAGATGTCCCTTGGTGAGCGCCGCCTTGTCCATGGCGTACATCTGAGCGCCGTTGAAGCCAGACTTGAAGATCGGGAACTCGTTGGTCGTGATGTAGAAGCCGTACTTGTCGGCGCCTATCAGCGGCTGGTCCCCGAAGCACGGGCAACCGGTGTGACCCGACGGCGTTCCTTGCGTTCCGTCGTTGCGCGTGTTGATGGAGTACAGGTGCCAGTCCGACGCGTCCGTGCTGGGCTTGGAGGTCTTGCTGACGGCGATGCGGATCGCGCTGGCGCCGGTGAAGTCACCCGTGGACGGCTTGGTGCCGAGCTGGAGCTCGGTCATGAAGAACCGCTTCACCTGTGGGTCGTAGTAGCAGCGTGGGTCCGACATGAAGGGCCCGTACCTCGTGGGCGTGCCATCGGGCGCCCGAGTGACCTCGTCGGCGCCGTGGTTCCAGAACGGGTCGTAGGACTGGTTCCCGCTGAGCTTGGCGCCGCTGGTCGAGTAGACCGAGAAAACGTTGTTGACGCCTTCGACGACGTAGCCGTTACCGGTGCACAGCGCCTGGTCTGGCGGCTCGAGGGAGAAGGAGTTGCCGTTGTTCGACAACCGCTGGTCCTTCAGCGACAACCCGTTGATCCGCGTCCGGACGCCGGTAGCGCCCCGGACGGGAAGGCCCGGCGCGACGGGGGCTGACAGGGCACCCTTCATGCCGGACATCTTGCTCGCGGACAGCAGCTTCTTGGGCGAGCTCTCGACCGGCTCGTGGGGACGGATCTCGTACTTTCCGACCGCTGGGACGTGTCCGCGCGCAGACACGGCGTTCGCGCTGAGTGCCGACTGCATGGTGGCGAGGCCGACGAGCGAAAGGGCGCCGAGGAGCGCGACCGACCGCAGACGGCGACGGGACGGGGGATGATTCAAGGAGGGCCTCCTGCCGGACCGAGAAGGCGGATCGATGTTTTCGACGCCTTCGGCGAAGCGAGCGTCGCATCGCGTGCTGACGTTAGCCGTGGGGACGTACTACCGCAAGCGGGGCCAATGGTGCCGGCTCGGGCTGGCCCTGCGAGCCGGCTGTACCATCGGCACCCTCCGCCGTCGACCCGAGGAGTGCAGCTCTGTGACGACCGATGCCGAGCCCGAAGCTGAGCCGGCCACCGTGAGCGACCTGGTGCTCCGTGTCAACGGCACCTCCCATCCCCTCACTCTCGACAACCGCACCTCTCTCCTCGACGCCCTGCGTGAGGATCTGGACCTTACCGGCTCGAAGAAGGGCTGCGACCACGGCCAGTGCGGCGCATGCACGGTCCTGCTCGACGGCCGCAGGGTGAACGCCTGTCTCACGCTCGCGGTGGCGGCGGCCGGCGCCGAGATCACCACCATCGAGGGGCTGGCCGGCGACCGAGGCGTCTCGGCGATGCAGCAGGCCTTCATCGAACGCGATGCCTTCCAGTGCGGTTACTGCACCCCGGGCCAGATCTGCTCAGCGATGGGCATGCTCGCCGAGGCGGACGCCGGCTGGCCCAGCGCGGTGACGACAGCCCGCTCCGCGGGCGTTGCGAGTGCGGCTGACCTCGACGCGGGCGAAGTACGCGAAAGGATGAGCGGCAACCTCTGCCGCTGCGGCGCCTACGTCAACATCGTGCCCGCCATCCTCGACGTCGCGGCGGCGCCGCGGTGAAGGCCTTCGGGTACGAGGTCGCGACCACGCCTGGGGCGGCCGTCGACCTCCTCTCGAGCCATCCCGGCGGCGCCTACCTCGGCGGAGGGACCAACCTGGTCGACCTGATGCGGCTCGGAGTCGCCCGCCCCGATCTCCTCGTCGACGTCACCAAGGCCGTCCCGACCACGGTCGAGGAAACCGACTCCGGCTCCCTGCTCATCGGCGCGGGCGTACGCAACAGCGACCTGGCCGCCGACCGACGGGTTCGCCTCCTGTACCCGGTGCTCTCGCAGGCACTGCTGGCCGGCGCCTCCGGGCAGCTGCGCAACATGGCGACGGTCGGGGGCAACCTGCTGCAGCGGACCCGGTGCCTGTACTTCCAGGACGCGACGAAGCCGTGCAACAAGCGCATACCGGGCTCCGGGTGCCCGGCCCGGACGGGCATCCACCGCGATCTCGCGATTCTCGGCGGCAGCGATGCGTGCATCGCGACGCACCCCTCCGACATGGCGGTGGCGCTGGCCGCCCTCGACGCGCGGCTGCACGTCACCGGCCCCGATGGCGACCGCACCCTGCGGTTGGACGACTTCTACCGGCTGCCCGGCGACGACCCGACGCGGGACACGACCCTCTCCCACGGTGACCTCGTAACGGCCGTCGAGCTGCCGGCGCCCAGCCGCCTGACGGAGCACTCGATGTATCGGAAGGCGCGCGATCGCGCGTCCTACGCGTTCGCGGTGGGTGCGGTGGCGGTCGCGCTCGACGTACAGGACGGGCTCGTGGCCGACGTCCGCCTCGCCCTCGGCGCCGTCGCGCCACGCCCGTGGCGGGCATACGCCACGGAGGAGGCGCTGCGCGGCGGCCCGGCCTCGCCCGACGCGTTCCTCGCCGCGGTCGGGGCCGAGCTCGCGGCCGCCGACGCGCTCCCGGACAACGCGTTCAAGGTGCAGCTGGTGACCAACCTGAGCGTCGCGACCCTGACGACTTTGCACGAGCACCGGGCCGAGGAGGCGGAGTGACAACCACCGCAACAGGCAGCCTGATCGGCGCGTCCATGAGCCGGGTGGAGGGCGTCGACAAGGTGACCGGCCAGGCCCGGTACGCGTACGAGTACCTCGCCCCAGGAGTCTGCTACGCCTGGCCGGTGCAGTCCGTGATCGCACGCGGGCGCGTGGCGTCGGTGGACGACAGCGAATCCGGCGATGTCCTGTCCGTGGTCTGGCACGCGAACGCCCCGCGCCTGGGCGACACCGGCGACCCGACTCTCACGGTCCTGCAGGACGACAGCGTCTCCTATCGCGGGCAGATCGTCGCCCTGGTCGTCGCCGAGACGCTCGAAGGTGCCCGCGAGGCAGCCGGCCGGCTGCACGTCGAGTATGAAGCCGAGGAGCACGACACGGTGCTGACCGCGGACCATGCGACCTTGTACAAGCCCGACGACGACGATGCGGACGCCGTGGTCGGCGACCCCGACGCCGCCTTCGCGACCAGCCCGGTACAGGTCGACGCGACCTACACGACGCCGGCCGAGCACAACAACCCCATGGAGCCGCACGCCACCCTCGCGCAGTGGGACGGTGACGCGCTCACCTTGCACGACTCGAATCAGGGTGGACAGGAGGTGCGCCAGACCCTCGCCAAACTCTTCGACCTTCCCCACGAACAGGTCCACGTCATGAACAGCCATGTCGGCGGGGGGTTCGGCTCGAAGGGCACGCCGCGACCCAACGTCGTGCTTGCTGCGCTGGCTGCGCGCGTCGTCGACCGGCCCGTCAAGCTGTGTCTCACGCGGCAGCAGATGTTCTCGATGGTCGGCTATCGCTCACCCACCATCCAGCGGATGCGGCTCGGTGCGGACCATGACGGACGGCTGCGCTCGATCAGCCACGACGTCATCGTGCAGACGGCTGCGCTCAACGAGTTCGTCGAGGCTGCAGCCGACATCAGCCGCGTCATGTACTCCGCGCGGGATCGCCGTACGAGCCATCGGGCGGTCCGCCTCGATGTCCCGGTGACGTCGTGGATGCGGGCCCCCGGAGAGTGCCCCGGGTCGTTCGCACTCGAGTCAGCGCTCGACGAGCTGGCCGCCGCCACCTCCCTCGACCCGGTCGAGCTGCGGATCCGCAACGAACCGGCGGCGGACCCGCACACCGGGCGGCCCTTCTCGAGCCGCCATCTGGTCGAATGCATGCGTGCCGGCGCAGAGCGCTTCGGTTGGGCCGGGCGTGACCCCCGCCCGGGTCTTCGCCGGCAAGGCCGTTGGCTGGTCGGCACGGGGATGGCGGCATCGACGTACCCGGTCTTCGTGCTACCCGCCACGGCCCGCGCCGCGGTGGACGAGCAGGGAATGTACACCGTGTCCATCAACGCGACCGACATCGGGACCGGCGCCCGGACCGCTCTGCTGCAGCTGGCCGCCGCGGCCCTCGACGTGGGTCCGGGGCAGGTGACGATCCTGATCGGGGACACCAGTCTGCCGAGGGCCTGGATCGCCGGAGGCTCCACGGGGACGAACTCCTGGGGCTGGGCGGTCACCAAGGCCGCTCGCTCGCTCGCGGCACTCGTACGAGACGCCGGGGGCGAGGTCCCGCGCGGTGGGCTCACGGCGACCGAGAGCACGAACGACGACGTCAAAGCGCTCGAGGAGTACAGCCGCCACGCGTTCGGAGCGCAGTTCGTCGAGGCGCACGTCGACGTCGACAGCGGGGAGATCCGCGTGCCGCGCATGGTCGGGGTCTTCGCCGCCGGCCATATCGTGAATGCCCGGACCGCTCGCTCGCAGCTCGTCGGCGCCATGACGATGGGGCTGTCGATGGCACTGCACGAAGAGGGAGTGATGGATGCTGCCTTCGGCGACTACGCCAATCACGATCTGGCCACCTACCACATCGCCTGCAACGCCGACGTCGTCGACATCGACGTCAGCTGGATCGACGAGGACGACCCGCACCTCAATGCCAACGGGACGAAGGGCATCGGCGAGCTGGGGATCGTCGGCACTGCCGCCGCGGTGGCCAACGCCGTCCACCATGCGACCGGGGTGCGGCACCGCGACCTGCCGATCCACCTCGAGGACGTCCTGCAGGCCTGAGCGCTCGTTGGCGCTGCGGGTCACGAGCCGACGAGGCGGATCGTGTCCTGGGCGATCATCAGCTCCTCGTCCGTCGCGACAACCAGCGCGGCCGGCGTACCGCCGCCGTCGATCCGCCCTCCCGTATCGCGGCCGTCGGCCGCGTTCGCGGCATCGTCCAGCCGCAGGCCGAGAAAGCCCAGCGAGCCGACGACGCCGGCGCGTACCGGTCCGCTGTGCTCGCCGATGCCGCCGGTGAAGACGAGCGCGTCGAGGCGACCCATCGCGACCACGAGCGCCGCGGCGGCCTTGGCCAGTCGGTAGACGAAGACGTCGACCGCGAGTGCGGCATCGCGGTCGCCGCCGTCGGCCGCGGCCTGGATCTCGCGCATGTCGTTGCCGATCCGCGACAGCGCCAGCAGCCCGCTTCGCGTGTTGAGCGTGTCCAGCACCTCCTCGCTGGACATCGACGTCTGTCGGGCCAGGTACCCGAACAGCCCCGGGTCGACGTCGCCGGACCGCGACCCCATCACGAGCCCTTCGAGCGGAGTGAGCCCCATGGTCGTGTCGACCGACCGTCCTGCGAGCACTGCCGTGGCGCTGCACCCGTTGCCCAGATGCGCGACCACGAGCGCCAGGTCGCCCGGTGGACGGCCGAGCAGACGCGCCGCGCGTTCGCTCACGTATCGCACGCTGGTGCCGTGAAAGCCGTAACGGCGGACCGCGAGGCCGGTGTACCACTCGGGTGGCACGGCGTAGCGGTACGCCCGCGCCGGCATGGTGTGGTGGAACGCCGAGTCGAAGACGGCGACCTGCGCGAGCTCCGGCCAGACCGCCCGTACCGCGTCGATGCCTTCGAGGGCGGGTGGGTTGTGCAGGGGTGCGAGCGTACTCAAGCCCCGGATCGCCTTCTCGACGGAGTCGGAGACGAGCACCGACTCGGTGAACCGCTCTCCACCGTGCACGATGCGGTGGCCCACGCCGACCGGTCGCATCGCCGGCGGCAGCTCCCGTGCGGCCTCGAGGACCGCCGAGACGGCCTCGTGGTGCGTGCCGTGCACGAGCTCGGGGGACTCGGCGTCCCGGCCCTCCACGGACAGGGTCATCGCCGCATCGGGTGTACCCAGCCGCTCGGCCAGCCCGGTGAGAGTGCGGTCGCCGGAGGCGGGGTCGATGATCGCGTACTTCAGCGACGAGCTGCCGGCGTTGAGGACGAGAACCGGACCCGGCCGTGACATGGCCTCAGACTACGGCTGGCCGGTATCGTCTCGGGATGCCCAAGCTGAGCAGATCATCGTCGCGATCCCTGTACCGCATCGTCGCCGAACGGCAGAGCAAGTCCCGGGTTCCCGGTCTGTTCGCCGCCGTGGCACGTGACGGCGAGCTGCTCTGGCAGGCCGGGCTCGGCAGCGCCGACCTGGCCACCCCCGGTACGGCGCCGACCGCGGACTCACAGTTCCTCATCGCGTCGATCAGCAAGACCTTCACCGCGGTGCTGGTGATGGCGCTGCGCGACGAGGGCAGGCTCAGCCTCGACGACACCGTCGACCAGCACATCCCCGAGAGCAAGCACAACGCGGTGACGATCCGCCAGATGCTCAGCCATGTGACGGGGATGCAGCGCGAGCCCGTCGGCGACGTCTGGGAGACGCTGACCTACCCGGATCGGGGCCAGCTCGTCGCCGGCTGGAACGACGCCGAGCGGATCCTCAAGCCGCACTTCCGCTGGCACTACTCCAATCTCGCCTTCTCGATGCTCGGGGAGGTCGTCGCCCGGCTCGACGGACGGGAATGGCAGGACAGCCTTCAGGCCAGGATCCTCGACCCGCTGGGCATGCGGCGTACGTCCCTCGGCCTGGCCGGCAAAGCAGTGACCGGTTACTACGTGCCCCCGTACAGCGATGTCCCGGTCCGCGAACCGGTCCTCGACATCGCGGCGATGGCCAGCGCCGGAGGCCTTGCCAGCACGGCCGAGGACCTCGTGACGTGGGCACAGTTCCTGGCGAACCCGACCGACGAGGTGCTGAGTCCCGACACCGTCGAGGAGATGTGCCAGCCGCAGATCATGGCTGACCTGGAGAAGTGGCGGCTCGCCTGGGGGCTGGGCCTGGAGCTGGTGAAGGTCGAGGACCGCATCTTCGTCGGGCACACCGGTGGCATGCCCGGCCACATCACCGGTCTGTTCGTCCATCGACCATCCGCGACGACGGGCGTCGCCTTGATGAACTCGTCCGCGTCGCCGGACCCTGCCGCTCTGGCGGTCGACCTCGCCGGGTACGTGATCGAGAACGAGCCGGCCGACCCGCCGCTGTGGACACCGGGCACGGAGGTACCGCGTGAACTGGTGGGAATACTCGGTCGCTGGTTCTCCGAAGGGCAGCCGTTCGACTTCAGCGTGCGCGAAGGTCGGCTCGAGGCGCGCGCGGCCGAGGCGCCCGAGGGCCTGAAGCCGTCGGTGTTCGCCCGCGTCCGTGACGACCTCTACCGCACCGAGTCAGGTCGGGAGACCGGCGAGCTGTTGCGCGTCACCCGAGACCCCGACGGTACGGTCACGAGGCTCAACTGGGCGACATACCTCGTGACCCGCCAGCCCTACGCCTTCGGCGAGTGGCTCACCGCCGAGGAGCGGGCTCAGAGCGGTGAGATCTCCTCGTCGTCGAAGCCGCTGTAGTCGGGCTCGTTCCCGCCACGACCTCTGCGCTTGTCGATGACGCGGGCGATCACCTCGGACAGCAAGAACAGCAGGGTCATCGGAATCGCGAGCAGCAGCATCGTGATCGGGTCGGTCGAGGGCGTCGCGACGGCGGCGAAGACGAACGTCGCCATCACGATCCAGGACCGCCACCGCCCGAGCTGCTTGCCGGACACGATGCCGGCGAGGTTGAGCAGCACGACGAAGAGCGGGATCTCGAAGGCGACGCCGAACACGAGCAGGACCCGCAGCACGAAGTTGAGGTAGCTGTTGACGTCGATGAGGTTCGAGAGGCCGTCGGGGGTGAAGTTGAGCATGACGGTGAGGCCCTTCGGCATCACCCAGAAGCCGAGCGCGACGCCGCCCACGAACAGCGGCCCCGCGATCGCGACGAAGACGAGGGTCCAGCGCCGCTCGTGGCGGTGCAGTCCCGGCATGATGAACGCCCACAGCTCGTACAGCCAGATGGGCGACGAGCCGATGATCCCGGCGACCAGGGACACCTTGGTGCGCAGGATGAACGCCCCCGTGACCCCGGACGTGAAGATCTGGACGTTCTTCTGCTGCGACTGGTCGAGGTGCGTGATCGCCCGGTGAGCCGGAACGGTCAGCAGGTGGTATAGGTCGTTGTAGAAGAACCAGGCGACGACTGAGGCGACCACCACCGCGATGACCGCGAAGAACAACCGGTTGCGCAGCTCCTTGAGGTGCTCGACAAGAGTCATCCGACCCTCTTCGGGGGATGCCGGTACGCCCTCCGACCGAGACACCTGAGCCACTTCGCCCTCCAGGATCGACGCCACGCCGGCCGTGCCGCCGACTGCATCCTCATCTCGCATGCTACGCGTCCGAGCGGCCCGGCTCACGGCTTCGGGCCCCAACGCAACCGCGTCAGCCCGGCGGGCCCGCCCTGATGCGGCGCTGAACCTCGGCAAGGCCCTCAGGCCCGCGCGGCACGCTCCACCAGCTCTCGACCCACCAGGTCACGCCGACGTCTGCCCAGGAGGCTGGGTCCGGCGGAGCTGTGGTCTTCCACTCCCCGGTGCTGTCGGCCTCCAGAACGACGTCATAGCCCCCCCAGGGCAGGGCCGCCTCCTCGCGGAAGGCTCGCACCCGGCTCACGAGCTGCGCCAGACGAAGCAGGTCGGAGGACTGGTCGTCTGAGGCGCCGATGTACTGGGGCAGCAGACCGTCCCAACGGGCGGCGCGCCGCAGTGACGGCTGCTCGACCCGACCGGAAACCTCGGCCCCGACGACCCACACGGGAGGTCGAGGCCTCTGAACGGGGGCCGCGGGAACCATGAAGTCGGTCGGCCGGGCCTGGTAGTGCCGCCCGGTGTAGTCGAACGGTTGACCCTGCATCAGGCCGGCATAGATCGCCAGGCACTCGTCGAGCTTCTCGGCGCGGGTCCGCCGACCCTCGTCGGCCTCGAACGCCGTCCACCCTTCGTGCAGCGCACCGAGGCCCGCCCCGAGAATGGTCCGGCCGCCGCTCAACCGGTCGACCGTACCCACGCGCGAGGCGAGGTCCCACGGCCGCACGCGGGGCACCGGAGTCAGCAAGGTGCCGAGGCGGATGCGCTCGGTCTCCATCGCGGCGGCGGCGAGGCTGACCCACGCGTCGACTCCCCAGACCGCCTCCCATGTGAACACACCGTCCCAGCCGAAGCTCTCGCCGAGAGCGGAGAGCTCCGCGAAGTCACGAGCATCGGCGTACGGCACCACGAACCCGAATCGCATGGCCAGACCCTATGCCGGCCCGCCGACACATCCGCTGGGTATCGTCGTGGCCATGGCAGAGGTCACCGATGTCGTCGTCATCGGCAGTGGCTTCTCGGGGATCTGCACGGCGATCCAGCTCAAGCGCGCCGGTCGCCACGACTTCGTGATCCTCGAAAAGGCCGACGACATCGGTGGCACGTGGCGCGACAACACGTATCCCGGATGCGCCTGCGACGTCCCGTCGCACCTGTACTCGTTCTCGTTCGAGCCCAACCCCCGCTGGTCGCGGATGTTCTCCTCCCAGGACGAGATCTGGAAGTACCTGCGCCACTGCGTCGACGCGTACGGCCTCGCGCCGCACCTCCGCTTCGGCGCCGACGTGACGGGCGCGCGGTTCGACGAGGACTCGGGCCGCTGGCGGGTCGACGTCAATGGAGTCGACGCGTTCAATTGCCGGATCCTCGTCGCCGGCGTCGGGGCCCTGCACCATCCGAAGATCCCGGACCTCCCCGGCCTCGCGTCGTTCACCGGGACGACATTCCACTCGGCCCGGTGGCGCCACGACCACGACCTCGCCGGTCGTGCCGTCGCGGTGATAGGCACGGGCGCGAGCTCCGTCCAGTTCGTCCCGCAGATCGCTCCTCGGGTCGCCCGGCTCGACCTGTACCAGCGGACTCCCGCCTGGGTGACGCCCAAGCCGGACCCTCCGATCGCCGCCGACCGCCAGCAGCTGTACGCCCGGCGGCCGGCCACGCAGCGCGCGATGCGGAGCCTCCTGTACTGGGCGCTGGAGGCGCGAGGCATCGGCTTCACGACCACGCCGAAGGCGATGGGGCTGCTGGAACGCGAGGCCCGTACCCACCTGCAGCGCCAGGTCGCGGACGCCGACCTCCAGGCCCGGCTGACTCCGCACTACCAGATCGGCTGCAAACGGGTACTGCTCTCCGACGACTTCTACCCCGCCCTCCAGCGCGACAACGTCCAGCTGGTCACCGACCCGATCGCCGAGGTGACACCCGACGGGATCCGGACCGTGGACGGGGTGCAGCGAGACGTCGACACGATCATCTTCGGGACCGGGTTCGACGTCAGCGCGAACCTGGTACGCCTTGACCTCGTCGGTCGCGGGGGCAGGTCGCTCGGCCACATCTGGGCGGAGGAAGGGATCGGTGCGCACCTCGGCATCACTGTCAGCGGGTTCCCCAACCTGTTCCTCCTGCTCGGGCCGAACACGGGCCTCGGGCACACGTCGGTGGTATTCATGATCGAGTCGCAGGCCCGGTACGTCACCCGGGCGCTCGACCTCATGGACTCCTCGGGCGCCTCGACGATCGAGGTCCGGGCCGACGCCCAGCAGCGCTTCGTGCACCAGGTCCAGTCCCGGCTGGACCGGACGGTGTGGCAGTCGGGCTGCCGGAGCTGGTACCTCGATGAGAACGGCCGGAACTTCACGATCTGGCCGCACGTCACGTGGCGGTACTGGCTGCGGACCCGCCGACCGCGGCCGGCCGACTTCGTCTTGCAAGAGCGCCGGTCGGGCTCGCCTCAGACGGCGGCGATGTAGCTCAGCAGGTCCTGGCGGGTGAGCACGCCGACGGGCTTGCCGTCCTCCTGGACGAGCACGGCGTCGGCCTCGTGCAGCCGCTCGACGGCCTCCGCGACGGGCTCGCCCGAGCCGACGGTCGGGAGCGGCTCGGCCATGTGGTCCTCCACGCGGTCGGTCAGCCGAGCGCGGCCTGCGTACAGCGCGTCGAGCAGGTCGCGCTCGCTCACGGCCCCGGCCACCTCCGCGGCCATTACCGGCGGTTCGGCACGCACGACCGGCATCTGGGAGACGGCGTACTCGCGCAGGATCGCGACCGCCTGGGCGATCGTCTCGTTGGGATGGGTGTGCACGAGGTCGGGAAGCCGGCCGTCCTTGCCGCGCAGCACATCGCCGACGGTGAGCTCGGTGGGCTGGCCGAGGAAGCCGTACTGGGCCAGCCACCCGTCGTCGAAGACCTTGGTGAGGTAGCCCCGGCCACCGTCGGGCAGCAGTACCACGATGACGGCATCGGGGTCGTCGAGCTCGGCGGCGAGCCGGATCGCGGCCGCTGCCGCCATCCCGGACGAGCCCCCGACAAGGAGGGCCTCCTCGCGAGCCAGCCGGCGGGCGGTCACGAACGAGTCCTTGTCGGAGACCGCGATGATCCGGTCGGGGATGCTCGCGTCGTACGTCGACGGCCAGAAGTCCTCGCCGACCCCTTCGACGAGGTACGGCCGGCCGGTGCCGCCGGAGTACACGGACCCCTCGGGGTCGGCACCCACGATCTGGACCCGGCCGTCGGAGACCTCCTTCAGGTAGCGGCCCACGCCGCTGATCGTCCCGCCCGTGCCGACGCCCGCCACGAAGTGGGTCACCTTGCCGTCGGTCTGCCTCCAGATCTCCGGACCGGTCTGCTCGTAGTGGCTGAGAGGGTTGTTGACGTTGGAGTACTGGTCGGGCTTCCAGGCTCCTTCGATCTCCCCGACGAGTCGGTCGGACACGTTGTAGTAGCTGTCGGGATGCTCGGGCGGGACGGCCGTCGGACACACGACGACGCGGGCGCCGTACGCCTTGAGGACGTTGCGCTTGTCCTCGCTGACCTTGTCCGGGCAGACGAAGACGCACGAGTACCCCCTCGCCTGTGCGACCATCGCGAGCCCCACGCCGGTGTTGCCCGACGTCGGCTCCACGATCGTGCCGCCCGGCTTGAGGTCGCCGGACTTCTCCGCGGCGTCCACCATGCGCAGCGCGATACGGTCCTTCACTGAACCGCCCGGGTTCATGTACTCGATCTTGGCAAGCACTGTCCCTCGGGCTTTGCCGGTCGTGCTGCCCAGTTTCAGCAGCGGGGTGTTACCGACGAGCTCGAGAAGGGTCTCCACGTAATCCACGCCGCAAGCCTAGGCGTCGGACCGGCTACGCCTTCCGCGAACCTGCCTGAGCAGGTCCACACGCTCTCTAGACTGAAAGCAAACTGAGAGACGACATCGACAGGAGTGCAGCGACGTGAGCAGGGCCGGTGCGGCACGCAGGCTTGCGACGGCGGCGGCTGTCGGCGGTGGCGGGCTCGGCCTGTTCGGGGGATCGCTGTACGGCCTGCTGATAGCGCAGGCGAAGTTCGCCCGGCGCAAGATCGGCAACGTCAAGGACAAGGCGCCCGATCCCGACGGCGTGTACGGCGTCGGGATGCCCGGGTCGCCGCTGCGGCTGGCGGTGCTCGGCGACTCCGCGGCTGCAGGGTATGGCGCGCGGACCCCTGACGAGACGTTCGGTGCCGTACTCGCGACGGGGCTCGCCGACCAGGCGCAGCGGCCTGTCCACCTGACGTGCCTGGCGGCCAACGGTGCGCAGACGTCGGCCCTGGAGGGCCAGATCCGCCGGGCCCTCGAGTACGAGCCGGAGGTCTGCGCCGTCATCATCGGCGCCAACGACGTGACCCACAAGGTACGGCCGTCGGATTCCCTGCGGTACCTGAAGAGCGCCGTTTCGGCCCTGCGGGCTGCGGGCAGCGAGGTCGTCGTCGGTACCTGTCCCGACCTCGGTACGGTGCGGCCCATCCCTCCGCCGCTGCGGCAGGTGGCGAGGACGTGGAGCCGTCGGCTCGCCGCAGCACAGGCGATCGCGGTCATCGAGTCCGGCGGGCGGGCGGTCTCGCTGGCCACGATCCTCGGGGCGGAGTTCGCCGCCGGGGCCAGCGACCTGTTCGGGCCCGACCAGTTCCACCCGTCGCCGGCCGGCTACCGGGCGTGCGCATCAGCCATGCTGCCGTCGGTCGCGGCGGCTGCGGGCATCGGAGCCGACGTCGGCTACGAGCCGGCCCGTGGTGAAGGCGTGCTATCTCTCGCGCGCGCCGCGGCTCTTGCGGCCGACAGCACCGGCACCGAGGTGACCCAGGCGGAGCAGGTCGCCGGCAGTCGCGGTCCGCGCGGTCGGCTGGCGCTGCTGCGCCATCGGCGGCGGACAGCGATACCGGCGCCCGGCAAGGTGGAGACGGAGCTGGGGCCGGTCGACACGGGGCGTAGCGACGACCTGCCGGAGCTGCCGTCGCGATAGCGGTCCGGCTCCACCATCGGGGTGCAGTTCGAGCGAACGGGTTGTGTCGCCCGCAGCCATGAGGCAGGCTCTGATCAACCGAGGCGCGACGTTCAGGAGACACCATGGGTCTGCACCACTCCGAGGAGACGCATCAGATGCTGCTCGCCAGGATCCCCGGGGCGACAGGGCGTCCGGTGCAGGAGTGGCTGGGACAGCTCGAGCAGGGCCCGGGACTGTTGCGCTTTGACGAGCGGGTCAACTGGCTCCGTGACGAATACAACCTCTCCCACGGGCATGCGACCGCCATCGTGCACGAGCACGACCTGCGCCGAGCCCACCGCTCCTTCGAGTAGCCCTTCCCCCGCCCATCGAGCGGGCGCAAACGTCCGGTCGAGCGGGCGCAAATGTCCGATCGAGTGGGCGCAAATGTCCGATCGAGTGGGCAAGAACGTTCGCTCGAGCGGCCAAGAATGTGGCCCCGAGAGGGCAGAGATGCACGCTCAATCGGCAAGAGGGGTGCGGCCGGGTCAACGAGCGGGAGTCCCGCCCCAGTCGGCGGCGTATCTCCGCCCGCTCGACGCAACATTTGCGCCCGTTCGGGCAACATATGCGCCCGCTCGAGGCAACATTTGCGCCCGCTCGAGGCGACATATGCGCCCGCTCGACGGGGGGTCAGTTGTTGCGCATGATCGCGAGGATCCGCAGCAGCTCCACGTAGATCAAGATCAGCGACGCCGTCAACGCGAACGCCGCCCGCCACGACTCCTGCTCCGGCGCCCCTGCCGCGACCCCGCGCTCGACCATGTCGAAGTCGAGGATCAGGTAGAAGACACCCAGGGCCAGCCCCAGGAAGCTCATGATCAGACCGAGCCCGCCGAAGTCGTTGAAGCCGATGGAAGCCCCGAACTGGTACAGGATGAAGTCGAGAAACGTGACGACGAAGAACCCCATGCCCGCTATCACGACGAACCTGCGGAAGCGGCTGGACACCTGGATGTCGAAGAACTTGTACGCCGCGAGAGTCGCGACGAAGGCAGCCACCGTTCCCGTCACTGCCTGTGCGACGATCCCCTTGTAGAACATCTGCTCGAACGCCTCGGAGGCGGCGCCGAGGAAGAACCCCTGCGCTACCGCGTACAAGACGACGAGTGCCGGCGAGATCACCCGCTTGAAGCTCAGGACCAACCCGAGCCCGGCGCCGACGAGCGCACCGCCGATCCAGGCCACACCGACGTAGTTGGCCTCGCCGGGCGACGAGCCGTCGGGCAGGTACACCCAGGTAGCGGCGGCGGTCGCGACCACGATCAGGAGCGTCAGCGCGGTGTGGGAGATGACGGAGTCGATCGTCATCCGCTCCTGCAGGGCGGGACCGGTCGGGTAGCTCCAGGTGGAGGGATCGGTACGGCCTGCGCCGTAGCCTGAGTACCCGCGGCCGCCGGCGGGATACGCCTGCTGCCCGTAGCCCCTGGCGGCGCGACCGTTGAACGTCTCGCTGTTGACCAGGATGGGGTTGCGGCTCTCCATTGCGTGCTGTCCTCCTCGGTCCGGCGTGGCTGCCGGAATCCCACCTGAATCATACGGTGTGGGCGGCGGTCCACTGCCGGCTCGGGCAGGCGCCACGGCGGACGGCCCGCGAGCGAGGTGGAGCGCAGGCCAGGAGCGACCCCGATGCTGTTGTGTCAACACCGAGGCCTGGGCCATCGGTCGCTCGGGCGATCGACAACCTTGCCCGTGCGTGTACCCGATCGTCGCGTGGTCAGTCAGCAGCCGCGCCGCGCTGGAGTCAGTCGGGAGTGCCGTCATCCCTTGCTCGGCTGACCAGTTGGGCGGCCACGTCACGGAGCTTGATGTTGCCTGTCTGCGAGACCCTCACGAGGAACTTGAATGCCTGGTCCTCGTCGATCTGATATCGCTCCATCGTGATCCCGATGGCCGCTCCGATGATCTTCCTCGTGGCGAGGGCTTTGACGAGGCCGCCGACCGTGCGGACGTGGCCCATCGCGATTGCGGCGTGCGTCGCGAACAGCTCCGCGAGGTCGCGCTGACCGGACAGGCCTCCGGGCTGCGAAGAGTAGAGGTTGAGCGCACCGGTCGAATCGTCGCTCTCGTAGAGCTCGAGGGCCAGCTGAGACCGCATCCCGATACGGACGACCGCCGGCCCGTAGCGCGGCCAGCGCTGGTCGCTCGCGAGGTCGTCGGCGACGACGGTCCGCTCCTCCGTGGCGGCCTCGTAGCACGGGCCCTCGAGAAGCTCGTACTGCAGCTGGTCGACCTGGAGGATGATCTCGTCCGTAGGCGCCAGCGTCTCCAAATGCCCGTCTCCGAAGCGAGCGCTGATGCTGGCGAAGTCGGCGCCCGGAATGGTGTCGCACGCCGATTTTGTGATGCTGACGAGAGTCTCGTCAAGGTCGGACGCAGCGCCTAGGGTCATCGCCACTTGGGCCATGACATTCGCCAGCCGCAGGTCTTCCGCGCTCATGTGTAGCCCCTCAGAGAAAGCCGACATTTGCGCGTCCGACTAGGTTATGTCCACTGTCCCACGACCTTGGCCGGAACGCTAATAGGTCGTACGGAGGAGCAGTACGACTACTGGGCGGCCTTGATGAGGTCGGTCAGCGTCGTCACTGGCGACTGGTTCTGCACGAAGGTGACCTTCTTGCCGTTGACCAGGTAGGTAGGCGTCGAGTTGACGCCGTCCTTCGACGACTGATCGGTGGCCTTGGCCGCCCACGCGTCATAGGTGCCCTTGGCCTGACAGTCACTGACCGCCGCCTTGTCGGCACCGGCCTGCTGCGCCAGGTCGGCCAGCTGACTGTCGCTGAGGCCGGCGGAACCCTCTTCGGGCTGGTTCTGGAAGAGGAGGTCGTGCAGCTTCGCGAAGGCGGTCACGCCGCCATGCGCGAGGGTGCAGGCGGCCGTCTCCAGCGCCCGGGAGGAGTAGTTCGTCGTGGACGCGTTGTCGAGGAATGCGATGGGGCGGTACTCCACCCGGATCTCGCCCTTGTTGATGTCGCTGAGGAGCGTCGGCCCGAGCTGCTGCTCGAACTCCCTGCAGAACGGGCACTGGAAGTCCTCGTAGATCGTGACCGTCACGGGAGCCGACCCGCCCCGGTAGATGCCGAAGCTCGCGTTGGCCCCGGGCGGCGCGGCCGACGAGCTGCTCGTGACTGCGCTGTTGCGGTTGGACTGGACCGCGATCCCGATCCCGACCACGGCTGCGATCAAGACGATGACGATGCTGGCCACGACGACCGACCGGCGCCGTCGCTCGGCTCGGGCCTGTTCGGCCTGCATGGCCCGGATGCGTTCGGCGGCCTCTCGGTTCTTCTTGGTCAAGATCTGCGAGCCCCCTGTGTGTCGACGACCGGCTCGGATGTCACTGCTCATCGTACGTGGCGTGCCGACCGCCTATCGGCGTGCGCGAGGAGTAGGTTGCCGACTCAACCAATGATCACGGAGTCGGCTGTGGAGGCAGGGGACATGATTCTGGCGGCGGCGAGCACCTCACTGCGTCTGGGCACCAACTGGGTCGACTATCTCCTGATCGCGTTGTACTTCTGCTTCGTCCTGGGCATCGGGATCATGGCCAGGCGGGCGGTGTCCAGCAGCCTGGACTTCTTCCTCTCCGGGCGATCGCTCCCGGCCTGGGTGACCGGCCTGGCGTTCATCTCGGCCAACCTCGGCGCGGTCGAGATCATCGGCATGTCGGCCAACGGCGCGAACTACGGCATCCCGACGGTGCACTACTTCTGGGTCGGCGCGGTACCGGCCATGCTCTTCCTCGGCGTCGTGATGATGCCCTTCTACTACGGCTCCAAGGTCCGCTCGGTCCCCGAGTTCATGCGTCGGCGGTTCGGTACCGGCGCCCATCTGGTCAACGCCCTCAGCTTCGCCCTCGCGCAGCTGCTCATCGCAGGCATCAACTTGTACCTGCTGGCCAACATCGTCGAGATCATCCTCGGCTGGAAGCTGTGGATCTCCCTGATCGTCGCTGCCGCGATCGTCTTGACCTACACCACGCTGGGCGGGTTGTCGGCGGCGATCTACAACGAGGTGCTGCAGTTCTTCGTCATCGTGGCCGCCTTGCTGCCGCTGACCTTCATCGGCCTGAACAAGGTGGGTGGCTACGGCGGTCTGAAGGACAAGATCGCTGCCAGCGCCGGGGGCTCCGAGCAGCTCCACTCCTGGCCCGGTACGGCACTCACCGGCTTCAGCAGCTCCTTCTGGTCGGTGGTGGGCATCGTGCTGGGGCTCGGCTTCGTGCTGTCGTTCGGCTACTGGACCACCAACTTCGTCGAGGTCCAGCGTGCGATGGCGAGCAAGTCCATCTCGGCAGCCCAGCGCGCACCGATAATCGGCGCCTTCCCGAAGATGTTCGTCCCGTTCATGGTGATCTTCCCCGGCATGATCGCGGGCGTCTTGGTCACGGAGATCTCCAAGCCGAAGAACAACGGTGGGAGCCCCGACTACAACAACGCGCTGCTGTACCTGATCCGCGACCTGTTGCCCAACGGCATGCTAGGCCTCGCCATCGCGGGTCTGCTGGCGTCCTTCATGGCCGGTATGGCCGCGAACATCTCTGCCTTCAACACGGTGTTCTCGTACGATCTGTGGCAGACGTACATCAAGAAGGACCGCCCCGACCACTACTACCTGTCGGTGGGCCGGTGGGCGACAGTGGCGGCGACCCTGGTTGCGATCGGCACGGCGACGTTCGCGGCCTCGTACTCCAACATCATGAACTACCTGCAGACGCTCTTCGGGTTCTTCAACGCGCCTCTCTTCGCGACCTTCATCCTCGGCATGTTCTGGAAGCGGATGAGCGCGACGGCGGGTTGGGTCGGACTCGTGTCCGGTACCTTGGCCGCGATCGTCGTCGGGATCCTGAGCGAGGACGCCCTCGGCAGCCTCTCCACGGGAGCCTTGTCACTGTCCGGCCAGGGTGCGAGTTTCGTCGCGGCAGGCGCTGCGTTCGTCGTGGACATCATCGTGAGCGTCATCGTGAGTACGGTGACCCCGGCACGCGACGAGTCCGAGCTGCGCGGGCTCGTGTACAGCCTCACGCCCAGGCAGGACTTCCACGATGCGAACGAGGGGGTGCTGGCGTGGTACCAGCAGCCCACCAAGCTGGCCGGGGTCGGGCTGGTAATGGTCATCGCCTTGAACATCATCTTCTGGTGAGGAGAAGCTAGCTATGGCACACGCAACAGACTCAACAGAGGCCCCGGCGCAGAGAAGACCCGGCATACCGCTGGGGCGTTCGACATCCGCACCTTCATCGCTGCGCTGCTGGGCCTGTACGGCGTGATCTTGACCCTCACCGGCATCTTCGGAGCCGACAAGACGACGGACGGCAGCAAGACCGCAGGCAACGTCAACCTCTGGGTGGGTCTGTGCCTGCTCGTCTTCGCCGCCCTGATGGAGGGCTGGGCACTCTGGCGCCCGACGGTCGTCGACGAGGAGCAGCTCGCGAGGGACCGGGCGGCGGCCGCGGGCGAGGAACGACCCGCGCACTGACGCGAACAGGGCCCGGCCCCTGGCACCAGGCCGGCTGACGACGTGACCCCTGTTCCGCACCGCTGATCCTTGCTGTCAGGGGGCGAAGTCTGGTCCCTGACCACGCCTGCCGGAGGCTCTCGCCACAGGGTGGAATGGCCGGTCGGCGGCCCCTGCAGCACCGCTGCGGTGAGGATCGAACCGGACCGGTGCCGCCCTGGGATGGGCCTCGAAGCCCACCGAGCGGGACCCGCCCGAGAGGAGTAGGTTTCCGGGCGAACACCACCCTTGAGGTCTGCTCTGGAGGCGAGACATGATTCTGGCGGCTGCAACCACGTCACTGCGCCTGGGCACCAACTGGGTCGACTATCTCCTGATCGCGTTGTACTTCTGCTTCGTCCTGGGCATCGGCCTGATGGCGCGCCGCGCGGTCTCCAGCAGCCTCGACTTCTTCCTCTCCGGCCGATCCCTTCCCGCCTGGGTGACCGGCCTGGCGTTCATCTCCGCCAACCTCGGCGCGGTCGAGATCATCGGCATGTCGGCCAACGGCGCGAACTACGGCATCCCCACCGCACACTACTTCTGGGTCGGCGCGGTACCGGCCATGCTCTTCCTCGGCGTCGTGATGATGCCCTTCTACTACGGCTCCAAGGTCCGCTCAGTCCCCGAGTTCATGCGCCGGCGGTTCGGCACCGGCGCCCATCTCTTCAACGCGGTGAGCTTCGCTGTGGCCCAGCTCTTGATCGCCGGGATCAACTTGTACCTGTTGGCGAGCATCGTCGAGATCATCCTCGGCTGGAAGCTGTGGATCTCCCTGATCGTCGCTGCCGCGATCGTGCTGACCTACACGACCCTGGGCGGGTTGTCGGCGGCAATCTACAACGAGGTGCTGCAGTTCTTTGTCATCGTGGCCGCGCTCCTGCCGCTCACCATCATCGGCCTGGAGAAGGTGGGTGGCTACGGCGGTCTGAAGGACAAGCTCACGGCCAGCGCCGCAGGGCCGGAGCAGCTGTCGTCGTGGCCGGCGACCGCGCTGACGGGCTTCACCAACCCGTTCTGGTCGGTGGTGGGCATCGTGCTGGGGCTCGGCTTCGTCCAGTCGTTCGGCTACTGGACGACCAACTTCGTCGAGGTCCAGCGCGTGATGGCCACGAAGTCGATTTCGGCGGCCCAGCGCGCACCGATCATCGGCGCCTTCCCGAAGATGTTCGTCCCGTTCATCGTGATCTTCCCCGGCATGATCGCGGCGGTCCTGGTCCGCGAGATCGCCGTTCCCAAGAGCCACGGTGACCCGAACACCGACTACAACAACGCACTGCTGTACCTGATCCGCGACCTGCTGCCGAACGGCATGCTGGGGCTCGCCATCGCCGGCCTGCTGGCGTCGTTCATGGCAGGGATGGCGGCGAACATCTCTGCCTTCAACACGGTGTTCGCGTACGACCTGTGGCAGACATACATCAAGAAGGACCGGCCCGACCACTACTACCTCAACGTCGGCCGCTGGGCGACGCTTGCGGCAACCCTGGTGGCGATCGGTACGGCGACATTCGCGGCGTCGTACACCAACATCATGGACTACCTGCAGACGCTCTTCGGGTTCTTCAACGCGCCGCTGTTCGCGACCTTCATCCTCGGCATGTTCTGGAAACGGACGACGGCGACGGCCGGCTGGATCGGGCTCGTGTGCGGCACTCTCGCCGCTGTCCTCGTGGCCATCTTGAGCGTCGATGCGCTGGGCAGCGCCTCGACGGGGACCATCTCCGTTCTGACCGGACAGGGAGCAAGCTTCGCAGCTGCCGGTGCGGCGTTCGTCGTGGACTTCGTGGTCACCGTTGCCGTGACGATGGTGACGCAGCCACGCAAGGAGTCCGAGCTGCGTGGGCTCGTGTACAGCCTGACGCCGAAGGAAGACTTCCACGACGAGAACGAAGGGACCCTCACGTGGTACCAGCAGCCGACGAAGCTGGCGGCCATCGGGCTCGTCATGGTCGTCATCTTGAACGTCCTCTTCTGGTGACAAGGAGCTAGCCATGGCACACGCAACAGACTCAGCAGAAGGAGCCGGCGCGGCCGGAGGCGGCGAGAAGACCCGGCATACCGCCGGGGCGTTCGACATCCGCACGTTCATCGCCGCGTTGATGGGCATGTACGGCGTGATCCTCGTGCTGACGGGCATCTTCGGCGCCGACGAGACGACCAACGGGAGCAAGGCAGCGGGCAACGTCAACCTGTGGGTGGGGCTCTGCCTACTCGTCTTCGCGGCCCTGATGGAGGGCTGGGCACTGTGGCGTCCGACCGTCATCGACGAGGACCAGCTGGCCAGGGACCGGGCGGCCGCGGAGGACGAACCGCCGGCGCACTGACGCCGGATTCTGTCGGGGGGATGCTGCTCGGCTGGTTTCGCCATCGGGGCTCGTCCCGGGCACGGACGTGGGACGCGCTACACATGGGTCGTCGGGCTCGTCCTGCTCGCCACGTCGGTCTCGTATGCAGTGGACAACGGTGATCTGACGAATGTCTCGCCGCTGGTGCCGTGCTGATGCCCAGCTGGCTGGTCTGGACGGCGCACCCCGCCGACGGGCTGCGAGCACTCAGGGCGGAAGCAGCGCGTCGCGGTCATCGGACGTAGCCAGGCTGGTCTCTCCATGAGCCCGCTCGATGCGCATGAGGACGTCGTAGCTGCGGCCGTTCGTCGAGGCGTCGAACCGCCCGATGGATTCGAAGCCCAGCGACTCCACGACGGCCCTCGCCCGAGCATTGAACGATGCGATCGTCATCCGGAAGGCCGACGGACCGTAGCGTTGCCGGCCGAAGTCCAGGCCGGTCGCGATGGCAGGGCGGCCGAGCCCCCGGCCGGTCAGCTCCGGCTTGAGGCCGCCGCCCGTGTCGAGCGCCGAGTCGTCGTACTGCCAACCCGGGACCCGGCCGTCTACGCCGAAGGAGCGGAAGCCGACCAGCTCGTCGTCGTCGACGAGGGCGTAGTAGCCGGAAGCCGGGTCGAGCAGGTCGGCCGGGTCGGCTCCGGTCATGTCATAGCAGTCGTACGGCGGCGGATACCGCCACGTGGTGATCTGCTCGGCGTATACCGGGGCCATGGCCACGATCCGGAACATGGGGCATCCTCACATGCCAGTCGCCGTCTGTGCCAACCTCCTAGGAATCCCGTCGACGACTTCGCCGGCCATCTGGCGTTCATTCCCAGCCGGCTTCCGGATGACCCGAGTGCTGACGTGGCTGCCCGGTGAGCCTGGCGTCGCGGGCCCGGCGGCCCACCCCTCGGACCAGCCGAGCGCCGCCCCCGTGCCACGACACCTGCGTCAGGGGCGCTCGGTTGGCCAGAACGCTTGAAGCCAGCGATGCGTGGCGATTTCGTCCTGGACCCGGGCGACGTATCCGTCGGCCGCGGCTGAGTGCCAGTCGCCGGCGTACCAGGACCCGACGCAGCCCCACAGGTCGCCGCCACTGCGGTTCAGCCACCACTCCCACCCGTTGCAGCAGCCTCGCAGGTGGGCGCCGAGGTAGTCGAGCGCGAATGCCGTGCTGTTGCGGTTGAACGGGAAGGTGCCGTTCTGGTTCCCCGCCCAGTCGAAGCCCCACGACGGGCTGGACCAGCTCATCTCCCCCACGATGCTGAACGTCTTGGGACAGTAGCCGTTGCCGTAGTCGGCCTGGTAGTCGTGGCCGTAACCGGCAAGCCCGTTGCAGAACGTCTTGCGGTCGGCCAAGGGCTCGGACGAGAAGAAGTCTCCGCAGCCGTAGTAGGTGAGGCAGGCACCCGACGCCGTGGTCTCGTACTGGAACCAGGTCGACTCGCGCACGGCTATTGCGCGCAGCAGGTTGTCGGGCAGTCCCCACTTGCATGCCGCCCGTTGGATTTCGTCGGTCGTCCCGGTGTAGTGGCCGGTGACCCGGGCCAGCAGGTAGGAGTCCCAGCGAGGATCGTAGGTTCCGTAGGTGCTGCGTGGTCGCGATGCGAACGACTCGTGGACCTTGGTCACTTTGGGCATGGTGGAGTTCGCCTTGGCAATTGCTCGGGCGTGGCTCCCAGGCAGAGTGGGGAGCCGCGATCTGGGTGGCACGCGTGGCTGCTGACGGCAGCGGGGCGCCCGGCGCCTTGAGGTGTAGTAGCCGCTGGCCGGAGGAGGGCGTGACCGCCACCCCCGATGCCGTGCTCCACCCCGCAGAGCCCTATCAGGACGACACAGCTCGCAAGGAGCCGCGAACGGACCGTGCTCGAATTACACGAAAGCTACGATATGTCCAGTGCGGGGGCTGGTGCTCACGCCGTCAGCCGGTCACGGACTCCCGCATCGACGATTTCTCCGGCTGAGGCAACCGAGCAGACCACGGAGCGCATTTCCGGCGCCGTGATGATGCACGCTCTCGGTCTTGACACGATGGCCTTCGAGTACGCGGCTTGTGACGCGGGCCCTCGCCCGTGTCCGGCGACAGAAAGGCCCGCAGCCAGATTGGTGTCTGACACCGGGCACTCCCAGTGGTCGCCTCAGAGGTTCACTGTATAGCTGAAGAGATTGTGAGCCGCCGTCCCAAAGTACGGGCCGTAAATCTGCCGGGAGTCTGCCTTGGGGCCAGAAATATAGCGGTAGGAGTTCAGGCCGTTCTGGAAACCATTGGCCATCCATGCACCGCCTGAGGCGCCGCCCGTCATGTTGGACCAGATCGCCATCGTCTTGGGTCCGGTCCAGTAGCCACGCGAAGGATCGTCATTCCTGATCAGCGAAGAGCGGGACTTGTACTGACTGCTGCCATTGAAAGGCGCGGCCTGTGGGTAACCCATCGCAGTGAAGGTCTGCCCCCGACGCAGATTCCACTTCGTGCCCCGGCCACCCAGCAGGGATACCGCGTTCTTGCCGGCGCTGTTCTTGTCTAAGGTGATGTAGCCAACGTCCTGCAGCAGGTTGGAGTCGTAATGCCACTGCGTCCGCGTCGTTTCGTTGGAGCCGTACCACACGCCGAACGGCGCGTTGTTGCATCCGTCGCACTTGGAGGAGTACGCGGGAACGACCAGGATATTGCTGCTCCAGTGACCATTGCCGTCACTTACGCAGTGACCTGCGGTGCTCACCATGTTCTTGGAAGGGCTGTTGACGAGGGTCCCTGAGCAGACGTAATAACCACCATCCTGCTCGAGGAACACCTTGGCATTCGTCCGGCTCTCGAGAGTGCGGTATGGGCGGGACATGCGGACTGATTGCCCAACCTTGCCTACCGGAGCTGTGGTGCGAGCGGGACCCACGGCAAGGGATCCTGTGGCCGGTTGCACCGTGATGGGTCGCGCGGCTGGGGAGGCGGTCGCCTTGGGAGTCCGTGCCCCCGTCTTGCGCTGCAGGGCGCTGGCCGGCAACGGCTTGGCCGCCGCCATGCGCGCCGGCGTCCACACCCCCTTTACCGCCTGCTTGTTCTCCATAGTCGTGTTCGATACGACGCCACGGTTGTGCTTCGCGTGAGCTGCCGCCAGGGCCGACGTCGGCCCTGTCGCCATTCCTGCCACCAACAGCGCGCCAGCTGCCATTCCGGCCAGGTACTTCGGTTGCATTCGGTCCGCCCTCTATGAGCCGAGTCCACTCGCTCGGGAGCAAGATCGTCGCAGGCTTTGTGGTAGAAAAGGTGTTTTTAGAAGTAAATGACTTCTCGTCACAATTCAATTACGGAAAGTAAGTGTGGAGCATTGCGCACACGTAAGCGAAGAGCTTGTATGGGGCAACTGCTCGTCACTCGGCGAGCTGGCGGAAACAGTGGGCCGATCTTGTGCCCCCGGTGGGACTCGAACCCACACTGAGCGCCTTTTAAGGGTGCGTCCTCTGCCGTTGGGATACGGGGGCCTCCGCGCAACAGTCTAAGAGCGCGGGCGTCGGGGCCTGGCCGTCCGTACTTAGCCGGCGAGCCCTCATGCGTACGCCAGTCGGGCCGCCTCCCCGAGGACCGCGTCGAGCATGGGCTCGGTCAGCTTGCCGGTGAACGTGTTCTGCTGGCTCGGGTGGTAGCAACCCAGTACGACCAGCGGCCGCGCGCCGCCCTCCGGCGCCGGCAGTTCCACAGCTACACCGTGGCCGAACCTCGGGCGGGGCCTCGGCACCGCGTAGCCGTTCCGGGTCGCGGCGCGCAGCATGGCCTCCCAGGCGAACAGACCGAGGCAGACCACGGCTCGCACTGCTGGCAGGACCAACGCGAGCTCGGCGTCCAGCCACGCCGAGCAGGTGTCGCGTTCCTCGATCGTCGGTCGGTTGTCGGGCGGGGCGCACCGGACGCTGGCGACCATCCGCGTGCCGATCAGCCGCTGGCCGTCACCCGCGTGCACGCTCTCGGCTTTCGCGGCCAGGCCCACCCGGTGCAGCGAGGCGAAGAGCCAGTCCCCGGAGCGGTCGCCGGTGAAGATCCGCCCGGTACGGTTGCCGCCGTGTGCCGCGGGCGCCAAGCCCAGCACTACTACCCGCGGCGACTCGTCGCCCCAACCGGTGACCGGTCGCCCCCAGTACGGCTCGCCGGCGAATGACCGACGCTTCTCCACGGCCACCGCCTCACGCCAGTCGACGAGCCGCGGACAGGCGCGGCACACCGAGCTCTCCGCGTCGATCTGGGTGAGGTCGGCCGCAGCGGCAGCTCGTCGCACCACCTCGGTACGGTCCGTGCACACCGGCGTCCGCCCGCTCGCCCGATCTTCGGGCCACCCTGTCCCCGCCGGAACCGGACTCTCGAACAGCTGTCCGGTGAGGGGATGCGCTCGGCCCCGGCCGTCACCGGTCATGCCAGTGACCATGCCACACCGTCGAGGATGTCGTGCTCGGACGCGACGACCGTGTCGAGCCGGGTGCGCCGAACAACTTCCGCCAGCACCAACGCTCCCCCACCGATGACGTCCGCCCGACCGGCGGCCATGAAACCCAGCCGTCGTCGCTGCCCCACTGGCATCGCCAGCATGCTGTTGCACGCATCGAGCAGGGCCGCTGCCGGGAGCCGGGCGTGGTGGACGCGGTTGCTGTCGTACCGGTCGAGCCCGAGCAGGAAGGCCGCCATCGTGGTGACGGTCCCCGCGACGCCGACCATGGCGCCGGCAGCCGCCAGCCGCAGGCCGGCCCCGTCCACCGCCGCCGAGATCTCGGCCACCGCGGCAGCAACCTCGCCCGGCGTCGGCGGGTCGCTGTGCAGGTGCCGTTCGGTGAGCCGGACGGACCCGATGTCGAGTGACGTGCCCTGTGGCGGCGCATGGTCGCCGTCTCCGAACACCAGTTCCGTCGAGCCGCCACCCACATCCACCACGAGCAGCGGGGCTCCGGCCGAGACACCGTCCGGTTGCCGGAGCCCACGGGTGGCGCCGTCGTAGGACAGTCGCGCCTCCTCGTCCCCGGTGATCACGTCAGGCGTGACCCCGATGATGGCCTGCACCCCAGCCACGAAGTCGTTGTGGTTCGACGCATCGCGTACGGCGGAGGTCGCGACGCAGCGGGTACGCCGCACACCGGCTGCGCTGATCAGACCGGCGTAGGTCTCGAGAGCCGCGTACGTCCGCGCGAGCGCTCCTTCGGCCAACCTCCGGGTCCGGTCGACACCCTCCCCGAGCCGCACGATCGTCTCGACGCGGTGCACGTCGACCGCGGTGCCCGTCCCGGCGTCGAGATCGGCGACGAGGAGACGGGCCGTGTTGGTGCCGCAGTCGATCGCGGCGACCCGGGTCACGCCGGGCCTTCGCCGGCCACCACGCACGGCCCGGTGAGCCACCACTTCGCAAGTGCGGCTAGCGCCTCGTCCCCGAGGGGGTTGACGCCGGCACCGGCCGCCAGTGCGTGCGCGACCAGGGCGTGGAGGCATTTCACCCGGTCGGGCATCCCGCCTGCCGAAACCTGCTCGATCTCCGCGACGGCGCCCAGCCGGCTCCGATCGTGCAGGTACGCCTCGTGTGCGGCCCGGTAGTCACGGGCCAGGTCGGGGTCGACCTCCAGCCGCTCGCTCATCTCGCGCATCAGGCCACTGGCCTCCAGCGTTCCGACGGCAGCCGCCGCTCGCGGGCAGGTCAGGTAGTAAAGGGTCGGGAACGGCGAGCCGTCGGACAGCCTCGGGACGGTCGTGATCACATCGGGGTGGCCGCAGGGGCAGCGATGCGCGACGCCCGCGCTGTCGCGAGGCGCCCGGCCGAGCTGCGCTGCGACGATACGTTCGTCAGTCTGCGACAGTGTCGCGCCCGTCACCGCACCGGGGTGCTGCCGTTGCCGGAGCCGGGCTTCGGGGCTTTACCGGAGGGGCCTGCCTGCCGATGGGGATTGCCGCCGATCCACAGCGCCGGCTGACGCCGGTGCTTCACCACCCGTGCGCTCGGGCTCTTCCCTGCCTCGACGACCGAGCCCCAGGCGCTCTGCCACCAGGCCGGTCGAGTAGGCGAGGCCGCTCCGGTGGGCTGCGACAGTGAGCTGCCCCCGTCGGACAGCACGTGCCCCTGCGCGTCGATGACGCGGTAGCCGATCTGACCGGGCATGACCCATCCGAAGCGCACCCTCGCCTGGGCCTCGATGTACGCAGGGTCGTGCCAGCGCCGCTCTGCCTGCTGCAGTGCGGCGATCGTGGCCCGGTGCTGGGCGATCTGGCTGTGCAACGAGCTGATGTCGCTGCGCTGCTGGAGCCAGGCGCGCGCACTCGAGGCGTACGACACGGCCAGCACGGCGACGACCAGCACCAGGATCGCCACGCGACCCGTGAAACCGGCCGACGACGAGGACGTCGGGTGCGGGGACGGTTTGCCCTTGGCCGGTGGTGTGGTACCCGCCGCGGCACTTCGTGGGACCGGAGCGGCGGCAACCTTGCTGGTGCGTCGCGTGGCGGTGGACCCGGTCCGTGGCCGCCGGCCCGCCCGATCGCGGTCTGCGCCGGGGGCGGACTTCGGTCGCGCTCGAGGAGACATCGACCGCCTCAGCTCCCGGTGAACCGTGGAAAGGCCTTGCGGCCGGCGTATCGCGCGGCGTCACCGAGCTCCTCCTCGATCCGGAGCAGCTGGTTGTACTTCGCCACCCGCTCGGAGCGCGCGGGGGCGCCGCTCTTGATCTGCCCGCAGTTCGTGGCGACGACGAGGTCGGCGATCGTCGTGTCCTCGGTCTCCCCCGAGCGGTGACTCATCATGCAGCGCATCCCGTTGCGGTGCGCCAGGTCGACCGCGTCGAGAGTCTCGGTGAGGCTACCGATCTGATTGACCTTGACCAGCAGCGCGTTGGCCGACGACTCCTCGATGCCGCGGCGGATCCGCTCGACGTTGGTGACGAACAGGTCGTCCCCCACGATCTGCACGGACTCGCCGATTGCCGCGGTCATCGCCCTCCAGCCGTCCCAGTCCTCTTCGTTCATCGGGTCCTCGATGGACACGATCGGGTACGCCGAGGCCAGCTCGGCGTAGTACGCGGCCATCTCGTCCGACGACCGGGACGAACCTTCGAAGCGATAGCTTCCGCTGTCGGCGTCGTAGAACTCCGACGCCGCGACGTCGAGGGCGAGCGCGATGTCGGTGCCGAGGCGCAGGCCCACCATGTCGACGGCCGTCGCTATCAGGTCAAGCGCCTCCCGGTTGGAGCCCAGGCTCGGTGCGAACCCGCCCTCGTCACCGAGTCCGGTGTTGTACCCCTGGGCTTGAGCACGCCCTTGAGCGCGTGGTAGACCGACACGCCCTGCTCGAGCGCCTCGGTGTAGCTGGGTGCCCCGATGGGGGCGATCATGAACTCCTGGATGTCGACGTTGCTGTCGGCATGAGCTCCACCGTTGAGGATGTTCATCATCGGCACCGGCAGCAGGTGAGCGTTGGAGCCGCCGATGTACCGGAACAGGGTCAGCCCGGCAGACTCGGCTGCCGCCTTCGCGACAGCGAGCGACACGCCCAGGATGGCGTTCGCGCCCAGCTTCGCCTTGTTGGGCGTCCCGTCGAGGTCGATCAGCAGGTAGTCGATCGCGCGTTGCTCGTCGGCGGGTTCGCCGAGGACGGCGTCCGCGATCGAGGTGTTGATCGCTGCGACGGCCTTGCCGACGCCCTTGCCGCCGTACCACGCCCCGCCGTCTCGCAGCTCGACCGCCTCGAACTTCCCGGTCGAGGCACCGGACGGGACCGCGGCCCTGGACACGACGCCGTCGTCGAGCCCGATCTCGACCTCTACCGTCGGATTCCCGCGCGAGTCCAGGATCTCGCGCGCTCTGACAGCGTTGATGAGTGGCACGTCGAAACTCCCTTTGCGGCCGGTCCGGTCCGGACGTCAGCCTAACCGGGAAGGTCTGGAGCGTCCCGCAGGCCACGCTGTTCGCGACTCCGCACCTCGGCCATCTCCTGCCGCACCCTCATCCGCAGCGCCTGCTCGGGGTCCACGCCCGCCGCCTGCGCCGCCCTGGCGAGCGCAAAAAGAGCGTCACCCAGCGAGGCCAGGTCAGCCGCCGCCGCCGCCACGGCAGCATCCGATCCGCCGGAACGGACTCCGGCACGCCCGGCGACGGCTGCCGCGAGACTGAGGGCCGGCAGGCCGGCCGGGATGCCGTCGAGGGCCGACGTACGCGCCTTCTCCGCGGACTTGATCGCGTCCCATGCGCTCTGAACGCCGTCCGCACTGGTGACGTCGGAGTCCCCCGCACCGGTGCCGTCGGCCGCGGCGAAGACATGGGGGTGGCGACGGACGAGCTTCGCGACGATCCCTGCTGCCACGTCGTCGATGTCGAAGGGATCGGACTCGTGCTCCGCGGCGACCCGGGCATGGAACATCACCTGGAGCAGCAGGTCCCCGAGCTCCTCGCGCAGATGCTCCCGGTCGCCGGACTCGATCGCCTCCACCGTCTCGTAGCTCTCCTCGAGGAGGTAGCGGACGAGCGTCAGGTGTGTCTGCTCGCGGTCCCAAGGACACTCGCGGCGCAGCCTGTCCATGATGGCAACGAGCTCGAGCAGCCGGTGCCCCGGCGGGTCGGTCGCTGCCATGGCGGCCCCGTCGGCTCAGCAGACCTGCGACGACGGGAGGTCGGACGTGTTCGCCTGTGAGTTGGAGGCAGCGTCCTGGCTGTCCTTCGCGGCGGCGGAGACCGGGTCGGACAGGGACCCCGAGCCTCCGACCACGGTCTTCCCGTTCCATCGTCCGTAGGCGGGGTTGATCCGTATGTCCTGCTTGGTCACGTACTTGGCGAGGTAGGTGCTCGCCTGCGTGGTGTTGTCGTTCTGGACCTGGCTCGACGTCGTGATCGAGGGGTCGGCGAGGTGCGCGCCGATCAGCTGTGTCTCGGCCGTGGACTTGCCGATGGCGTCGAAGAAGCCCTTCAGCGCGGCGGTGTCGGCCGTGCTGAGGCCGGTGGGGATCGAGTTCTGCGAAGCGTTCTGGGTGATTGCGGCCTGGTCGACGGTGAGCTTCATGGCGGCGGCGGCACGGTCGATGACCGTGAACTGCACCAGGGCGGCGGTGATCGTCGCGCGCAGGTTGGCGAGCGAGACGGGGGCAGGTGCCCGCTGACTGCCGGCCGTTGCCGCGGTGTAGGCGCAGGCTGCGTGTACGACCGAGTCGATCTGGTCCTGCTGGATCGCCTGCCCGTCGATCGTGGCCGCCACCCCCGGCGTCAGGTTGGTGGAGCAACCCGAAAGCGCGGACAGGCCCATCAGGGCAAGCACCACGACCGCAGCCGTCCGCTGCTTGTGACCGCGGCGGCGGCTCCTACTGGCAGTCACGGCTGCGCCTCCTCCAGCTCTCGTCATGTCGGCCACTGCACATCAGGTCGCGGGTGACTCCGCGATGATGTCGTCGATCACGCGACCGGCCCAATCTAGTACGGCGACGTCGCGTACCTGCTCGCCGCCGACCACCCCCGACATCGGGCGCGGCACCAAGATGCTACGCACCGCCGTCTTCACCACGCTTCGTGGGTAGAGCCGGTCGAGGCGCACCCTCCGGGACTCCGGGATGTCCACCGGAGAGAACCGTATGAAGCCTCCCTGCCCGTTGACGTCGGTCAGCCTGGCAGTGCGGGCCTTCACCCGGAGCCGCGCCACCGCCAGCAGGTTGTCGACCGGGTCCGGGAGGGCGCCGTACCGGTCGAGCAGCTCCGAGCGCACCTCCTCGACCTGGTCGAGCGAGCGGACCTCGGCGAGCCGCTTGTACATCTCCAGCCGCAGCCGCTCGCTCGGTACGTACGCGTGCGGAAGGTGCGCATCGACCGGCAGCTCGATCTTCACCTCCGGCTCTTCCTCGGTGGTGTCGCCCCGGTACTCGGCGACCGCCTCACCGACCAGGCGGACGTAGAGGTCGAACCCGACGTCGGCGATATGGCCGGACTGCTCGCCGCCGAGCAGGTTGCCCGCTCCGCGGATCTCCAGGTCCTTCATGGCGACCGCCATGCCGGCGCCCAGGTCGGCGTGCTGGGCGATCGTCTCGAGACGGTCGTGGGCGGTCTCGGTCAGCGGCTTCTCGGGCGGGTACAGGAAGTAGGCGTAGGCGCGCTCGCCGCCCCGCCCCACGCGGCCCCGCAGCTGGTGCAGCTGGGACAGACCCAACAGGTCTGCACGCTCGATGATCAACGTGTTGGCGTTCGCGACGTCGAGGCCCGACTCCACGATCGTCGTGCAGACGAGCACGTCGGACTTGCGCTCCCAGAAGTCGACCATCACCTGCTCGAGCTGGTGCTCCTGCATCTGGCCGTGGGCCGCCACGACCCGCGCCTCGGGGACCAGCCGCGACAGGCGGGTCGCCGCCTTGTCGATGCTCTGGACCCGGTTGTGGATGTAGAAGACCTGACCCTCCCGCAGCAGCTCGCGACGGATGGCCGCCGTGACCTGGGCGTCGTCATAGCCGCCGACGAAGGTGAGCACCGGATGGCGCTCCTCTGGCGGCGTGGTGATCGTCGACATCTCCCGGATGCCGGTGATCGCCATCTCCAGCGTGCGCGGGATCGGCGTCGCGGACATGCTGAGCACGTCGACGGCGGTCCGCATCCGCTTCAGCTCCTCCTTGTGCTCGACACCGAACCGCTGCTCCTCGTCGACGATGACGAGCCCGAGGTCCTTGAGCTTGATCTCGGGATTGAAGAGCCGGTGGGTTCCGATCACGACGTCGACGGTGCCTGACGCCAGCCCGGCGGTCACGTCGGCGACCTCGGCGTCGCTCTGGAATCGGCTCAGTGGCTTCACGACCACCGGGAACCCAGCGAACCGTTCGGAGAACGTCTGCTGGTGCTGCTGGACGAGCAGAGTCGTCGGCACGAGCACCGCGACCTGCTTGCCGTCCTGTACGGCCTTGAACGCGGCCCGGATGGCGATCTCGGTCTTCCCGTAGCCGACGTCGCCACAGATCAGCCGGTCCATCGGGATCGGCTGCTCCATGTCGCGCTTGACCTCCTCGACGCTGGCGAGCTGGTCGGGCGTCTCCACGTACGGGAAGGCGTCCTCCAGCTCCCGCTGCCACGGCGAGTCCGGGCCGAAAGCGTGCCCCCGGGTGGCCTGCCGGGCGGCGTACAGCTTGATCAGCTCGGCGGCGATCTGGCGCACCGCGCGGCGCGCGCGGCCCTTGCGCTTGTTCCAGTCGGACCCGCCGAGCCGGTCCAGTGACGGGTGCTCTCCGCCGACGTAGCGGGTCACCTGGTCCAAGGTGTCGGTGGGCACGAACAGCCGATCGGCGGGCTGTCCCCGCTTGGAGGCGGCGTACTCGATGACGACGTACTCGCGGGTCGCGCCGGCGACAGTGCGCTGGATCATCTCGACGTAGCGGCCGACGCCGTGCTGCTCGTGCACGACGTAGTCGCCGGGCAGAAGCTCCAGCGGGTCGATCTGCTTACGTCGACGAGACGGCATCCTCCGCGAGTCGCGGACGGTAGTGCGCGAGCTGGTGAGGTCGTCGCCCGTGAGTACCACCAGACCGATCGCGTCGGCCACGAAGCCGTGCTCGAGGCTGCCCTGCACGACCTCGACGACACCACTGCCGTGACCCGGGGCCAGCTCGGACGGGTCGAGGTCGTCGACGAGGCGGGCGGCGATGTCGCTGTCGCCGAGCACCTCGACGAGCCGCTCGGCCGGACCGTGGCCCTCCGTGACGAGGACGACACTCCTGCCGTCGCGAACGAACCCGGCGATGTCCTTCACCGCCGCCTCGGTGTCCCCCCGGTACGTGTCGGCGGCGCGGATCCCGATCGTCAGGCTCTCCACGCTGCTCGACGTGTCGGCATCGAGCGCGACGACGTCACCGGTCTCGGTCCGCAGCACGCGGGGGGCTCCTTCGACGTCGTCCAACTCCCCGGTGCCGAGCCCGAACGGCGACAACGACCACCACGACATGCCCCGGCCGAGGGCGTGCGTACGGACGTCCCCGAGCGTGTGATAGGCGGCTGCCCCGAGGTCGATCGGCGCAGTGCCGCCTCCGGCTGCGGCCGCCCACGAGGCACGCAGGAACTCCGTGCTCGTCGCGACCAGGTCGTGCGCGCGGCCGCGTACGCGCTCGGGGTCGCAGACGAGAACGACCGTGTCGGACGGAAGCAGGTCGACCAGCAGCTCCATCTCGTCGACGAGGGCCGGGGCGAGCGACTCCATGCCCTCGACGACGTGACCCTCGGCGAGCTTGTCGAGCATGTCGCGGAGCTCCGGGTGCGCCGCGGCGAGGTCACGGGCCCGCGCGCGGACTTCGTCGGTCAGCAGCAGCTCGCGGCACGGCGACGCCCACAGTCCCTGCGGCACGATGTCGAGCGAGCGTTGGTCGGCGACCGCGAAGCTGCGGACCTCCTCGACCTCGTCGCCCCAGAACTCGATCCGGACCGGATGCTCCTCCGTCGGCGGGAAGACGTCGACGATGCCACCGCGTACCGCGAACTCACCGCGCCGCTCCACGAGGTCGACCCGCGCGTACGCCGCCGCGGCCAGCCGACGCACGAGCTCCTCGAGCTCGACGGTGTCACCGGTACGGACGGCGACCGGCTCGAGATCTCCCAACCCCTTGACCTGCGGCTGCAGCACCGACCGGACGGGCGCGACGAGCACCGTGATGTGGCCCTGAGATGTCGTCGTGTCGTCGGGGTGCGTGAGTCTGCGCAGGACAGCGAGCCGGCGCCCGACCGTGTCGGAGCGGGGCGAGAGCCGCTCGTGCGGAAGCGTCTCCCAGGCGGGGAAGTCGGCGACCCGCTCGGAGTCGGTGAGGGAGCGCAGCGCGGCCGCGACCTCGTCGCTCTCCCGGGTAGTGGCCGTGACGACCAGCACAGTCTTGTCCGCGCCGCCGTCGGTCGCGGACGCGGCGAGCGCAGCCGCCACGAAGGGACGCAGTGCCGCAGGCGCCGTCAGGTCGAGCGTCGAGGCTCCCGGTCGCCGGGCCCGGGTGAGCGCAGGCCGCAGCGACGGCTCCGCCGCGACGAGCGGAGTGAGGGCCTGCAGGGATCGGGTTCTGATCGCGTTCACGATACGTGGCTGCCGAACGCTAGGAGGTGGACCAGTAGTCGCGCACGAAGCCGCTCACCTGGTCGGCGAGCTCCGGCCGGCAGACCAACAGGTCGGGCAGCCAGACGTCCTCCTGGTTGTAGGCGAGCGGCGCGCCGTCGGCTCGGCTGGTGAACAGTCCCGCCGCACGGGCCACGACGACAGGTGCCGCGGAGTCCCACTCGTACTGACCGCCCGCGTGCACGTAGATGTCGGTGACGTCACGCACGACCGAGATGACCTTCGCGCCGGCGGACCCCATTGCGACGAGCTCGGCGTCCATGGACTCGGCGAGGGCGGCCACGAACTCGGGAGGTCGCGTCCGGCTGACCGCGATGCGGGGCCTCGCGCTGGAGCGGGGCGGCACCACGGGGGGTTCTGCGGTGCTGAACGTGGCGGACATCCCGGGCTGTGCGACGGCCCCGGCGACGAGGTCGCCGTCTCGCCACAGCGCGACGTGCACGGCCCAGTCGTCCCTCGGAGGCTCGGAATACTCACGCGTGCCGTCGAGGGGGTCGACGATCCAGACCCGATCGCTGGTGAGGCGCGCCTTGTCGTCCTTGCCCTCCTCGCTGAGGACGGCGTCGTCAGGCCGGTACCGCGCCAGCAGCTGCATCAGAATCGTATGGCCGAGGGCGTCGCCGGCATCCTTGAGCGCCCTGCCCTCGAGCCCCTGGCCGCGCAGGTCCTCCAGGCGGCGACCGGCAACCGTCGCGGCCCAGGCGGCGAGCTGGTGGTCGTCTCGGACGACCTGGTCCGGCGCCTCGGGGAGAGCAGAGTCAGTCACTGTGTCAACTCTGCCATACCCCGGGGGCGGCCCGTCGCCCGTCAGCTGTTGAACAAGTTCTGGGTGCGTTGGAGCCCCTCGGTCACGAGCGACTCGACGGCGTCGGCGGCGCGTTGCACGTGTACGTCCAGCTCACGCCGCTCGGTGGAGCTGAAGTGCGTCAGCAGATACGCCGCGGCGTCCTGGCGACCGGGCGGACGGCCCACACCCAGCCGGACCCGGTAGAAGTCCCCGGTGCCGAGGGAGCGCCGGATCGACTTGAGGCCGTTGTGACCGTTGTCTCCGCCGCCGAACTTGACCCGGAGGTCACCGAAGGGCAGGTCGATCTCGTCGTGCACCACCACCAGGCGGTCGGGCGCGACCTTGTAGAAACCGAGCAGACCTGCGACAGGTCCGCCGGACTCGTTCATGTAGCTGCGGGCCCGCCCAAGTACGGCGCGCACACCGGGAACGCCGGCCAATCGGCCCTCGACCACGCTCGCGCGGCCCGTTCTCGCGGACTTCCAGCGCCCGGACATGCGGGCCGCCAGCTCGTCGCACACCAGGTAGCCGAGGTTGTGGCGGGTCCCCTCGTAGGAGCTGCCCGGGTTGCCGAGCCCGACGACAACCCACCCGTCGTAGTCCGCCATCGCGGCCGGTGACCTCCGCAACCAGCGGAGAATCACTCCTCGGTGGAGCCTTCGGTGTCCTCGGCCGGCGCCTCGGCGGCGGCCTCCTCCTCGGCGATCTCAGCATCGGACTGGTCGTGCTCGACGCCCAGGTCGGCCTCGGCCTCGGCGATGTCGGCCTCGAGCTCCTCGGCGGTCTGCGCTGCCGAGATGTTCACGATGAGGGCGTCCTCGTCGAGGCTCAACGTGGAGCCAGCGGGCAGCTTCAAGTCCCGAGCGAGGATCTGCGTGCCGGCCTCCAGGCCCTCCACGTCCACCTCGATAGCCTCGGGAAGGTGGGTCGCCTCTGCCTCGATCGGCACCGTGTTGTGCTCGACGGACACCAGCGTCTCCGGAGCGGCTTCCCCGACCACGAGGACGCGTACGTCGACAGTGACCTTCTCACCGCGCCGGACCAAGATCAGATCGGCGTGCTCGATGAAACCCTTGATGGGATCGCGTTGCACCTGCTTCGGCAGCGCAAGCTGGCTGGTGCCGTCGATCTCGATCGACAGCAGTGCGTTAGCGGTCTTCAGTGCGAGCATCAGGTCGTGACCCGGCAGGGTGACGTGCACGGGTCGGAGCCGTGGCCGTAGAGCACGGCGGGCACCTTGTTGTCTCGGCGGATGCGGCGCGCCGCACCCTTGCCGAACGACGTACGCGGCTCGGCGTGGATCTTGACTTCTGAAGACACGGGACCTAACTCCTTGAAGCACTTCGCACAACGGCGACATCCGGTGTTGCCGACACGTCGTACACAGCATCTCCCGCGTCGATCACGGAGCGGCTGCTCCCTCGCCAAGGCAACCTGGCGATCTTAGCCGCTCCGGTGGGTCGGGACGAAATTCGCCTCAGGCCCTGCCCTCGAAGAGGCTCGTCACCGAGCCGTCCTCGAAGACCTCGCGGATGGCCCGGCTGATCAGTGGCGCGATCGACAGCGTGGTCAGCTTGTCGAACTTGCGGTCGGCGGCGATGGGCAACGTGTTCGTCACGATGATCTCGGCGGCCCGGCAGTTCTTCAGCCGGTCCACCGCCGGCCCGGACAGGATCGCGTGGGTCGCAGCGATCACCACGTCGGAGGCGCCCGCGTCCATCAGCGCCTCGGCGGCCTTCACGATGGTGCCCCCGGTGTCGATCATGTCGTCGACCAGCACGCACACCCGCCCCCGCACCTCACCGACGACCCGGTTCGCGACCGACTCGTTGGCCTTGGTGACGTCGCGGGTCTTGTGGATGAACGCCAACGGGGCTCCGTCGAGACGTTCCGACCACTGCTCGGCGACCCTGATCCGGCCGGCGTCCGGGGACACGACGGCCAGCTTCTCCTGGCCATAGCGCTGGTCGACGTACTCCGACAGGATCGGCAGCGCCATCAAGTGGTCGACCGGACCGTCGAAGAAGCCCTGGATCTGCGCCGTGTGGAGGTCGACGCAGATGAGCCGGTTGGCTCCGGCCGTCTTGTACAGGTCGGCCATCAACCGGGCGGAGATGGGCTCTCGTCCCCGGCTCTTCTTGTCCTGACGGGCGTACCCGTAGTTGGGGAGCACGACGGTGATCCGCTTCGCCGACGCCCGCTTCAGCGCGTCGACCATGATCAGCTGCTCCATGATCCACTCGTTCACCGGCGCGCAGTGGCTCTGGATCACGAAGGCGTCGCTGCCGCGCACCGACTCCTGGTAGCGCACGTAGTACTCGCTGTTGGCGAAGTCCCGGTGCGTGGTGGGGACGAGCGCGGTGCCGAGCAGGGTCGCGACCTCGTCCGCCAGGTTGGGGTGAGCTCGCCCGGCGAACAGCATCAGGTTCTTCTCGGTGGTCCGCTTGAGACCGGTCACTCGGATGCCTCCTCGTCAAGGGCGGTTTCTGCGGCGTGTGCCGCTGCGCTGCCGGGCCGCTTGCGCGCTACCCAACCGTCGAGATGTCGCTGGGGGCCACTGCTCACCGCCAGCGCGCCGGGCGGCACATTGCGCCGCACGACGGTGCCGGCACCGGTGGCCGCGCCGTCACCGATCACGACCGGGGCGACGAACACGTTGTCCGACCCCGTCTTGCAGTGCTTTCCGACGGTGGTGCGGCTCTTCGAGACCCCATCGAAGTTGGCGAAGATCGTCCCGGCCCCGATGTTGGTCCCCTCCCCGATCTCGGCGTCGCCGACATAGGACAGATGGGGGACTTTCGCACCGGTACCGATCACCGCGTTCTTCGTCTCCACGAAGGTGCCGATCTTCCCTGCCGACCCGAGCACGGTCCCCGGACGCAGGTAGGCGAACGGTCCCACCGTCGACCCCGGTCCCAGTACCGCCTGCGAGCCGTGCGTGCGCACCACACGAGAATCGGCCCCGACCTCGACGTCGGTCAACGTCGTGTCGGGGCCGATCACGGCACCGGTGTCCACCCGGGTGGAGCCGTGCAGCTGCACCCCCGGCTTGAGCGACACGTCGGGCGCGAGCTGTACGGTCACGTCGACCCACGTCGTGAGCGGGTCGACCACCTCGACCCCGGCGTCCATCCAGTGCTCCAGCACTCTGCGGTTGAGCTCACGACCCAGGGCGGACAGCTGGGACCGGGTGTTGGCGCCCTCGATCTGCCACTCGTCGTCGGTGACCTGCGCGCCGACCCGCTGGCCGTCCGTACGGGCGAGCGCCACGACGTCGGTGAGGTACACCTCACCTGCCGCGTTGTCCCTGCCGACCCGCTGGAGCAGGGTGCGCAGCACGGCCCCGTCGAACGCGAAGATGCCGGAGTTGACCTCCCGGATCGCCCGCTCGAACTCGGTCGCATCCTTCTCCTCCACCACTGCGACAACGGCGCCGGAGGAGTCCCGCACCACGCGGCCGTAGCCGAAGGGGTCCGGCAGCGAGGCGGTGAGGATGGTGACAGCGTTGGCAGCGGCGACGTGGGCAGCGACCAGACCGGCCAACATCGAGGTCGTCTGCAGCGGGACGTCTCCGTAGGTCACCACGACCACGCCGTGGTCGAGCGGGGGCAGCGCCCCCAGGGCCACCTGCACCGCATGGCCCGTACCGAGCTGGCGCTCCTGGACCACGACCGTGACGTCGGGCCCGACCTCGGCGAGGTGCGGCTCGACCCGGTCGCGACCGTGGCCGACGACGACGGCCAGTCGATCGGGCTCGAGCCCGCGGGCCGCGACCAGGCTGTGGTCGAGCAGGGTCCTCCCGCCGATGGCGTGCAGGACCTTCGGTGTCGCCGACCGCATCCGGGTCCCACCCCCCGCCGCCAGTACGATGACGGCTACCGGGCGGACTGGTGTCACCTACGCTCCTCGCGGTTGCGCTCCCCCGCCTGGCTTCGATCCAGGACCTCAAGCTTCAAAGGCTTGCGGGCTGCCGGGTTACCCCACAGGGGATTGCGTGGCGTGCTCCGGGACGGCGCACCCCTGCGTGGCCCCAGTCTGCCACAGGGTCTTCCGGGCCCGGGCGGCTCGCCGGACACGCCGACGACATGCCGTGGCTGGCCGGCATTGCTTTCCAGTTACGTAACCGTAGGTTACGCTCGAGTAAGTAACCGACCGCTCGCCACTTGGAGACGCTGAATGACGCCAGCCACGGCAGTAGACGCCGCCCCGATCCCCGACCCGGCATCGCAGGTCCTCGGCACGCTGGGGGGCGATGTCCAGTCCCGGGCGGAGCGCATCGCGCTGGGCGTCTTCATCGTGCTGCCGTTCCTCGCGATAGTCGCCGCCGTGCCCATCGCCTGGGGCGGCTGGCTGGGCTGGCGGGACGTGGCGATCGCTGTCGTGATGTACGCGATCACCGGCCACGGGATCACCGTCGGCTTCCACCGCTTCTTCACCCACAAGTCCTTCAAGCCCAACCGCGCCCTCAAGGTGACACTCGCCGTCGCCGGCTCGATGGCGATCCAGGGCCCGGTCATCCGCTGGGTGGCCGACCACCGCAAGCACCACAAGTTCTCCGACCGTGACGGTGACCCGCACTCCCCCTGGCGCTATGGGGAGACGATCCCGGCACTGATGAAGGGCCTCTTCTTCGCCCACATGGGATGGCTGTTCGACGCCGAGCAGACCTCCCAGCGCCAGTACGCCCCCGACCTCCTGAAGGACCACGACATCGTCCGCGTGTCACGCGCCTTCCCGTGGCTGGTCGCCGTGTCGCTCGCCCTCCCGCTGGTGGTCGGAGGCCTCTTGTCGATGTCCTGGCAGGGCGCGGCGACGGCATTCTTCTGGGGCTCGCTGGTCCGCGTCGGGCTGCTGCACCACGTCACGTGGTCCATCAACTCCATCTGCCACGCGGTCGGACAACGTCCCTTCAAGTCGCGGGACAAGTCCGGCAACGTCTGGTGGCTGGCGATCCCCTCGATGGGCGAGTCGTGGCACAACCTGCACCACAGCGACCCGACGTGCGCACGCCACGGCGTCCTCCGGGGCCAGATCGACACCTCGGCCCGGATCATCTGGCTGATGGAGAAGCTCGGTTGGGTCTCGGCCGTGAGGTGGCCGGTCAAGGACAGGCTCGAGGCCAAGCGCGTCTCGCCGGTGAGCTCCTGACCGGCCCGGGAACCGTCGAGTCGGCGTCGTGAGCGACGCCAGGACCAAACGACCCCAGCGGCACCGGATGACGAGCGCCGAGCGGCGCGAGCAGCTGCTCGAGATCGCCAGAGCCCTCTTCGCAGAGCGCGGCTTCGAGGGCGCGTCGATCGAGGAGATCGCCACCCGCGCAGGCGTCTCCAAGCCGATCGTCTACGAGCACTTCGGCGGCAAGGAGGGGCTGTACGCCGTCGTCGTCGACCGTGAGGTCCGCACGCTGCTGTCGATGATGCGCTCCTCACTCACCGCCGGACGTCCGCGTGAGCTCCTCGAGCAAGCCACCTTCGCACTGCTCGACTACATCGACTCCTCGTCCGACGGCTTCCGGATCCTGGTCCGGGACTCACCCCTGGGGTCGGACTCCGGCTCCTTCGGGTCGATCATCGGCGACATCGCGTCACGCGTCGAGTACATCCTGGAGGCGGAGTTCCGCAACCGCGGGCTCGACGCTGAGTACGCCCCGATGTATGCGCAGATGCTCGTCGGCATGGTCGGGACGACCGGCCAGTGGTGGCTCAACGCCCGCAAGGCCGCCAAGTCCGACGTCGCCGCCCACCTGGTCAACCTGGCGTGGAACGGCCTGTCCGGTCTCGAGAAGGCACCAGAGCTCAGGACCCGGCACGACTGAGGTAGTCGTCGATCTCCGCGAGCACCCGCGTCTTGAGCTCGGCGGGGGCGAAGCTCGCGCGGACAGCGGCGGCGGCGAGCTGCGCGACGCCGGCGGTGTCCAGTCCGAGTAGGTCGGCGGCGACCTCGTACTCCCGATTGAGGGTCGTGTTGAACATGGGCGGGTCGTCGGAGTTCACCGTGACCGTCGCCCCCGCCTCGTACATCGTGATGATCGGGTGGTCGGCGAGGACCTTCACCGCTCCGGTCGCGATGTTGGACGTGGGGCACACCTCGAGCGGGATCTGCGCCGAAACGAGGTGATCGAGCAGTCGAGGGTCCGCAGTCGCGGAGGTCCCGTGCCCGATCCGCTCGGCTCCGAGGTCGTTGAGGGCGTCCCAGATGGTCTGCGGCCCGGTCGTCTCGCCGGCGTGCGGAACCGACCGCAGTCCCTCTGCCAGCGCCCGGTCGAAGTACTCCTTGAACTGCGGGCGCGGCACGCCGATCTCCGGCCCGCCCAGCCCGAATGAGACGAGCCCGTCGGGGGCGAGCTCGGTCGCGATGCGCAGTGTCTCCCGCGCGGCGGGGATGCCCAGCTCGCCCGGGATGTCGAAGCACCACCGCAGCACCAGATCGAAGTCGCGCTCGGCGGCCGAGCGGGCGTCCTCGATGGCCTCGCAGAAGGCGGCTGCCGGGACGCCGGCGAGCACCGACGTGTACGGCGAGCAGGTCAGCTCGGCGTACCGGATCTGCTGAGCCGCCATCTCCCGGGCGATCTCGTAGGTCAGCATCCGGACGTCCTCGGGCGTACGCACCAGGTCGACCACCGAGACGTACACCGTCACGAAGTGCGCGAAGTCGGTGAACCGGAAATAGTCGACGACCAGCTCGGGCATCGTGGGGACCGGGGTGCCGGGATGCCGGGAGGCGAGCTCGGCGACGATACGCGGCGAAGCCGAGCCGACGTGGTGGACGTGCAGCTCCGCCTTGGGCAGACCCGCGATGAACTCGCCGAGGGCGGCAGAAGGTGACATCGGACGACTCTAGGCCGCAGCCAGGATCTCGACCCGGTTGCCATGGGGGTCGGCGGTGTAGAAGCGCCGGTAGCCGGGGAAGTCGTCGTCCCACACGACCGGGCAGCCGGCCGTCGCCAGTCTCGAGGCGACCGCCTCGATGTCGTCGACCGCGAAGGCCGGATGCGCCTTGCGCGCCGGCCGAAAGTCTGCCTCGACCCCGACATGGAGCTCGTACGCGTCGCCACGGAACCACACGCCGCCGCGCGCGGCGAGCACCGGTGGCTTGGCCACCTCGTGCAGTCCGACCACGTCGCCGTAGAAGCGCCGGACGGCAGGCTCTCCGGACGGCGGGCAGCCGACCTGGACGTGGTGCAGGGCGATCAAGACACCCCCCGCTGGGCGACGACGAAGACGCGGCGGAACGGAAGGACCGTCCCGAACGGCTGCTCGGGGTACGCGTCGCGCAGCCGCGCCTTGTACTCGGCGACGAACTCCTCGCGCGCTGCGTCGGGCAGCGCCTGCAGCACGGGCCGTGCCCCCGTGCCCGAGATCCAGCGGAACACCGGATCGGGACCGGGCAGCACGTGGAGGTACGTCGTCTCCCAGGCGTCGACCCGGCAGCCGAGCGCGGCCAGGTCAGCGAGGTACGTGGCCGCGTCGAACGCCTCCGGGCGGGCGAGACCGCGCGTCGACGTGGCGAAGCGCGGGTCGGCCGCGAGCTCGTGCAGCAGGACGTGGCTCGGCTCGCCGAAGTTGCCCGGCACCTGGAAAGCGAGCTCGCCGCCGTCCGCCAGCGACTCGACCAGCCGCGGGAGGAGGTCGCGGTGGCCCGGCAGCCACTGCAGGGTCGCGTTGCTGACGATGACGTCGACGGCCCGGTCCGGGCGCCAGTCGGCGATGTCGGCCAGGCGGAAGCGGATCTGCTCCGTGGCGTACTCCCCGGCCGCCTCGATCATCGCGGCCGACGAGTCGATGCCCTCGATCGAGGCGGTCGGCCAGCGGGTAGCCAGGCCCGCGGTGAGCTGACCGGGCCCGCAGCCGAGGTCGACGACGGTCGCCGGGGCGGGTGCGGCCACGCGAGCCGTCAGCTCGAGGAACGGCCTGGAGCGCTCGTCGGCGAACTGCAGGTAGCTCGTCGGGTCCCAGTCGGCCATCGCGTCACATCTCCGTCCGGTGGAGCACAGGTATCTTGATGTCAAGATAAGAGACTGGCCGAGAGATATCTTCACGTCAAGACTCTTGACGAAATACAGTTGAGGGCATGGCTTCTCCCCCGGCGGATGAGGTCGACCGCCTGGTCGACGCGTGGGGGCGGGAGCGCCCGGACCTCGACGTCGCGCCGATGCAGGTGCTGAGCCGGGTCACCCGGCTCGCCCGGCACCTCGACCTCGCCCGCAGGCAGGCGTTCGCCGAGCGCGGCCTGGAGGCGTCGGAGTTCGACGTGCTCTCCGCGCTGCGGCGTTCAGGCCCCCCGTACGAGCTGTCACCGGGACAGCTGCTGCGCGAGACCCTCGTGACGTCGGGCACCATGACGAACCGGATCGACCGACTGGCCGGCAAGGGACTCGTCCGGCGGCTGCCCGACCCGGGCGACCGTCGCGGTGTACTGGTCTCGCTGACACCCGAGGGTCGCTCTCGCGTCGACGCGGCGCTGGAGCAGCTGCTCATGCAGGAGCGCCGGCTGCTCGGCGCCCTGTCGGCCGGCGACCAGTCACAGCTGGCCGACCTGCTCCGTACGGTGGTCGCGCCGTTCGACTCGTCGTGACGCCGGTCAGCCGTCAGCCCGCATGGCGGCCTCCAGCCACGCGTGCTCGAGCTGCTCTCTGTCGCCGGTGAGCTCCGTGAGCTCGGCGTCGAGCTCGGCCAGCCGCACGAAGTCACTGGCATGCTCGGCCATCCGGGCGTGGACGGAGGCGATCCGTGCGTTCACCCTGCTCAGCTGACGGTCGAGCCGGGCCAGGTCCTTGCGGGCGCTCCGCTGCGCCGCCGACGAGCCGGTGGACGGATCGCTGTCCGCAGCCGGCCTCGCGACCCGGTCGTCGTCGGCTCGCGCCCGGCGGCGCGCCAGATAGTCGTCGACGCCGCCGGGGAGCAGCACGAGCGAGCCGTCGCCGAGCAGGGCCCACACCGTGTCGCAGACGCGTTCGAGGAAGTACCGGTCGTGCGACACCGCCACCAGGGTCCCGGGCCAGCGGTCCAGGAAGTCCTCGACGACACGGAGCGTCTCGATGTCGAGGTCGTTCGTGGGCTCGTCGAGGAGCAGGACGTTGGGCTCGTCGAGCAGCAGCCGGAGCAGTTGGAGCCGTCGCCGCTCACCGCCGGACAGGTCACCGACCCGCGCGGTCAGCTTGTCGCCCGTGAAGCCGAACCGCTCCAGCATCGTGGTCGCGCTCACGTCGCGGCCGCCTCCGACGGTCGCCACCGCACGCACCGACTCGACCGAGGGCAGCACCCGCTGCTCGGGATCGAGGGAGTCCAGGCTCTGCGTCAGGTACGCCAGATTGACCGTGCGCCCCGTCCGTAGTCGCCCCGCGTCGGGCACGGTCACGCCGGCGAGCGCGGACAGTACCGACGTCTTTCCCGCCCCGTTGACGCCGATCAGGCCCACCCGGTCGCCGGGACCCAGGCGCCAGGTGACGCGGTGTACCAGGTCCCGGCCGCCGCGCGTGATCGTCGCGTCCTCGAGGTCGAGCACGTCCTTGCCCAGCCGTGACATGGCGAAGCGCTGCAGCTCGACGCGGTCGCGCGGAGCCGGCTCGTCGGCGATCAGCGCGGACGCGGCATCCATCCGGAAGCGTGGCTTCGACGTCCGAGCGGGAGGCCCCCGCCTCAGCCAGGCGAGCTCCTTGCGGACCAGGTTCTGCCGGCGCGACTCCGCCGAGTCGGCCTGACGCATCCGCTCCGCTTTTGCGAGCACGTATGCCGCGTACCCGCCCTCGTAGGAGTCGACGGCTGCGTCGTGGACCTCCCACGTCTGCTGGGAGACGGCGTCGAGGAACCAGCGGTCGTGTGTCACCACGGCGAACGCGACGTCGAGCTCGACCAGGTGGCCGGCGAGCCAGGCGACCGCCTCGATGTCGAGATGGTTGGTCGGCTCGTCGAGCAGGAGCAGGTCGAGGTCGCTGACGAGCAGGCGGGCGAGAGAGGTGCGTCGCAGCTCGCCGCCGGACAGGCCGTCGATCGGGCGGGCGAGGTCGAGACCGGCCAGCAGGTGCTGGACGACGGCCCGTGAGCGCGGATCGGCGGCCCACTCGTGCTCGGCCATCCGTCCGACGACCACCTGCCCGACGGTCGAGTCGGCGGGGAGTCGGTCGTGCTGATCCAGCAGTCCCACCCGGAGTCCCCGCGTCGAGGTGACCCTCCCGGCGTCCGGCGGCTCGACCCCGGCAACGATGCGGAGCAGGGTCGTCTTGCCGTCGCCGTTGCGTCCGACGATCCCGACCCGGTCGCCTCGCTGCAGACCGAGGCTGACATCGGTGAGCAGCGGCCGTACCCCGTACGCCTTCGACACCTTCTCCAGGTTGACCAGGCTGGCGGCTTGGGTGGCCATGACAGGGTCAGCGTCTCACGTCGCTCGTGGGGCCGAGGCCTCAGGTGACGAGCCGGGCGCCGTGAACGGGCCCGGTCGCGCGTTGCACGAGGCGGCACGTGCCCGAGCCGGCCAGCGCCACCGCGATGTCGACGGCGTGGTCGGGGTCGGACGCGAGGAACAGGCACGTCGGACCGGAGCCGGACAGGATCGAGCCCAGCGCGTTGAGCTCCTCACCGAGGGCGAGCGTGTGCCGCAGTGCCGGCCGCAGGCGTAGCGCGGGCGCCTCCAGGTCGTTGTGGAGCGCCGTACCCACCGCGTACGGGTCGCCGCTGCGCAGGGCCGCCATGAGCTGCTCGGGAACCTCCGGTGTGGCTTGGTCTCCCGGCTCCCCGGGCGCGGCGCTGACCGTCAGGCGGTCGAACTCCGCGTAGACCTGCGCTGTCGACAGGCCGGTTTCGGCGTAGGCGAGCACCCACTCGTACGAGCCGCGCGCCAGGACGGGCGACAGCTGCTCGCCCCGCCCGGTCCCGACGGCCAGCCCACCGACGAGGCAGAAAGGGACGTCGCTTCCCAGTTCGCGTGCCAGGGCGAGCAGGTCCTCCCGGCTGGCGTTCGTGCCCCACAGCGCGTCACAGGCGACCAGGGCACCAGCCGCGTCGGCGCTGCCGCCGGCAAGGCCGCCGGCGACGGCGATCGACTTGTGGATGCTCAGTGCGACACCCTCGTCGACCTCGAACCGCTTGGCCAGCAAGGCTGCCGCCTGTACCGCGAGGTTGGTGGAGTCCAGCGGTACGACGTCGTCGCCCTCTCCGGTGACGGTCACAGAGAAGCTGCGGTCGTCGACCGGCCGGGCTTTGACCTCGTCGTACAGGCCGATCGCCGAGTAAACCGTCGCGAGTGGGTGGTACCCGTCGTGGTCCCGCGACCTGGCCACGCGAAGGCCGAGGTTGATCTTCGCAGGAGCGCGAACGGTAACCGTCGTCACCGCAACAGGCTACGACCCTGGTCCGAGGCGGTCGGCCAGCTTGACGAAGTCGAGGATGCTCAGCCGCTCCGCTCGTGAGCTGGGGTCCAGGCCCGCCGCGACGACCGCAGCCTCAGCAGATGCCACCGACCCCGCCAGTACGGCCAACGAGGACCTGATCATCTTCCGGCGCTGTCCGAACGCCGCCTCGACCACCTCGAACACGCGCTCTCGGCCGACCGCGCTCTCCGGCGGCGGCCGGCGCACCAGCGAGACCAGCCCGGAGTCGACGTTGGGCGCCGGCCAGAACACGTTGCGCCCGACCCGCCCGGCGCGGTGCACCTCCCCGAACCAGGCACCCTTCACGCTCGGCACTCCGTACACCCTGGAGCCGGGCTCGGCGGCCAACCGGTCGGCGACCTCCAACTGGACCATGACCAGTACTCGCGCGATCGAGGGAACCGCGGCGAGGAGATGGAGGAGCACCGGGACGGCGACGTTATAGGGGAGGTTCGCGACCATGGCGGTCGGGGAGGGCTCCGCCAGATCGGCCAGCTGTAGCGCGTCGGCCTGTACGACGGTGAGCCGATCTGCGTGTCCGGGTGCGTACTCGGCCACCGTCTCGGCGAGCGCTCCGGCCAGGACGGGGTCGATCTCGACGGCCGTGACGTGCGGGACCTCACCGACGAGCGCCAGGGTCAGCGACCCCAGTCCTGGCCCCACCTCGAGCACGGTGTCGGAGGCGGAGAGCCCCGCGGCTCGAACGACTCGACGGACCGTGTTGGGGTCGATGACGAAGTTCTGGCCGCGGGACTTCGTCGGCCGCAGACCGTGCCTGGCCGCGAGCGCGCGGACGTCCGCCGGCCCGAGAAGTCTCGGGGCGGCGGACGGGCCGGCGGATCCGGTCAGAGCAAGCCGAGCGATGCCGCGCAGGCCGGCCAGGGGCTGTACCCACCGGCGGCGTCGCGGACCTTGGTGGCGATCGCGATCTGCTGCTCGCGCGACGCCTCGCTGGGCAGGGGAGCGTACGCACCGCCGCCGTTGGCGAGCCACGTCGACTGCAGGAACTGCAGGCCGCCGTAGTAGCCGTTGCCGGTGTTGATGGCCCAGTTGCCGCCCGACTCGCACTGCGCGATCTGGTCCCAGACCGTGCTGCCTCCGGAGGTCACCGGCGGTGGGCTCGCCGGCGCCGGGCGCTGCTTGGTGCCGCGCTCTTGGATCTCGGCTACCGGCGCCGTCAGCTGGTCGCGCCCGACGACGCGGTGGATGACGACCTTGCCGTTGCGCCGGACCACCCGGTAAGTGACCCGCTCGCGCCCGGGCTTGCCGGGCCGCGCCACGCGGGTCTGGTCGGTGTAGAGGGAGGCGTCGTCACGGATGACCGTCCCGTAGCCGACCGACTGGATCTTCTTGTGCAACGTGACGGCGATGCGCGTCACGACGATCTTGGTGCCGTTGGTGACGCGAGCGTTCCGGTGCGGGCTCACGGAGTCGTTGCGGTCGAGCGTGAGGTGCAGGTCGCGAAGCGCCTGTCCGACGGTGACGCCGGTAGTGGTCACCTTGTGCGCACGAGCCGCCCCGTTCGTGATCGTGATCCGCTTCGGCGTGTGCACCACCAGGCTCAGGCCGGAGCGGCTGATGAAGGTGGAGCGGCTCTGCGAGAGGTCGGCGCTGGCGGAGAACCGCTGCCCGATCGCGGCGAGAGCGTCGTTCACGCTCGTCGCCGTCGTCCAGTAGGTCCGCTCCCTGCCGTCGACGGTGAGCTTGAGCGGCCGGCCGTACGAGACCGCGATGCGGGTGCCATCGGAGATGGAAGCGCTCGGAGCGGGGGCCACCGCGTCGTGTGCGCCGACGGTGATGTGCTCCTTGTTCAGCACGTCGGCGACGGTGTCACCGAACGTGCTGACCTGCTTGGTCGAGCCGTCGACTGAGACAGTGACCGTCTTGCGAGCGATCGAGAAGGCCACGCCTCCGGCCGCCAGCCCGAGGACGAGCAGAGCGGACATGGCAATGGCAAGGTTTCTTTTCGACACGGTGCTCCAATATCGAGGGGACCGGTCCTGCAGTGGCACCGAGGGGGTTAGGCGCGCGGCGAGGAGGCCGCTCTGCTACCGGCTGGGCAAGTCCTCGACCATGCCAGAGATCCCCCGAGGAGGCAACGTGAGGCCGGGGCTGGCGCGGAAGGTGAGAATCGTCACGGTCACAAAAGGGTCATGCGTAACAGGCGCCCCAGCGGTTACTAGTTATCCCCAGGTGCCACCGAACGCCGCTTCGGTATTGGCCGCGATTGCAGCACAGAGCTTCTGGAGGTCGTCACCACGCACCTCGGCCATCGCCCGTACCGTGAGCGGTACCAGGTAGGACGCGTTGGGACGACCCCGGTACGGCGTCGGAGTAAGGAACGGGGCATCCGTCTCGACCAGGATCTTGTCGAGGGGCGCGAACTGCAACGCATCGCGGACGCGCTGGGCGTTCTTGAACGTCACCGTGCCCGCGAACGACAGGTAGGCGCCTCGCTCGAGACACCGGCGCGCGAAGTCCGCGTCGCCGGAGAAGCAGTGCAACACGGTCCGGTCGGGGACGCCGTGCTCGTCGAGCATGGCCAGTACGTCGTCGTGCGCATCTCGGTCATGGATCACCAGCGTCTTGTCGTGTCTGCGCGCCATGGCTATGTGCGCCGCGAAGCTGCGGCGTTGCGCGGCGACGCCGTCAGGCCCCGTCCGGAAGTAGTCGAGCCCCGTCTCGCCGACGGCACGCACGAACGGGCTGGACGCCAGCAGGTCGATCTCGGCCAATCCCTCGTCGAGCAGCTGAGCGCCGTCAAGCCTCGGGGCCTCGTTGGGGTGGATGGCCACGCCAGCGACGATCGAGTCGAAACGGCGGGCCGTCTCGACCGCCCAGGCCGCTCCAGGAAGGTCGCAGCCGATCTGTACGATTCGATCGACGCCGACAGCGGCGGCCAGTCCGAGCGCCTGGCCGGGGCCCAGCCAGTCGTCGCCGTCCCGGATGTCCAGGTGACAGTGGTTGTCGACGACGGGCACGGGTAGCGGCTCCGGCAGCGGTGGCCGGCTCAGATCCCGTCCGACGTCGCCATCCGCCCGGCGCGCGCGGGTAGGTCCCGGTGTCGCATCCGACTCGGGCTGAGCCTCAGCGCTGCTCATCGAGACCTAGCCGGGCCAGCTCCTCGTCGACGATCGACGGGTCGAGCTTGACGAATATCGGGCTCGGCTTCCCGACCAGCGCCCCGGGCGTCACCGGGTGACGCTCCCAACGGACCGGGTCGGAGTAGTCGCCGGTGATCACCGGGTACGGCGCACCCCCGTCGAGGTCGTCGACTTCGTCGATCCGCGGCATCGGTGCCACTTGGCCCGTACCACCCAGCGCGGCATGGACCGTGTTCGCACTGAACGGCAGGAACGGCGACAGCAGCAGGTTGCAGTCGCTGACTGCCTGCGCGACGACGTAAAGGATCGTCGCCAGCCGCTCGCGTTGCGACTCATCCTTCAGCTTGTACGGCGCCTGCTCGGTGACGTACTTGTTCACCTCCCCGACGACCCTCATCGCCTCGGCGATGGCCTGCCGCTGGTGATGGGTACGGATCAACTCACCCACAGAGTCGAACGCCCTCGCCACCTCGGCCAGGAGCTCGTCATCGGACGCCTCGAGCTCGCCCGGCTTCGGGATCTCACCGAAACTTCGATGCAGCATCGTGGCCGTCCGGTTGACCAGGTTGCCCCATCCGGCGACGAGCTCCCCGTTGGTGCGCCGAAGGAACTCCGCCCACGTGAAGTCGCTGTCGGAGTTCTCGGGGCCAGCGGCGCTGATGAAGTACCGCAACGCGTCGGGCTGGTACCGGTCGAGAACGTCGCGGACGTAGATGACCACGCCGCGGCTCGAGGAGAACTTCCGGCTCTCCATCGTCAGGTACTCCGAGCTCACGACTTCCGTGGGCAGCTCGAGCGCACCGTACAGGCCCGGCCGACCCCCACGGGACCCACGCCCGTCGTAGGCGAGCAGCTCGGCCGGCCAGATCTGGGAGTGGAACGTGATGTTGTCCTTGCCCATGAAGTAGTACGAAAGGGCATCGGGGTTGTTCCACCAGCGCCGCCACGCGTCAGGGTCGCCGGATCGGCGCGCCCACTCGATGGATGCGGACAGGTAGCCGATGACCGCGTCAAACCAGACGTACAGACGCTTCGTCGGGTGGTCGCGCCAGCCGTCCAGCGGCACCGGGATCCCCCAGTCGATGTCGCGGGTCATCGCTCGTGGCTTGATGTCCTTCAAGATGTTCTGGCTGAACCGGATGACGTTCGGCCGCCACATCCCCGACGCCTCACGACCGTCGAGCCACTCGGTGAGCGCGTCGCCGAGCGCCGGCAGGTCGAGGAAGAAGTGCTGGGTCTCGACGAACTCGGGCGTCTCACCGTTGATGCGGCTACGAGGATTGATCAGATCCGTTGCATCGAGCTGGTTGCCACAGTTGTCGCACTGGTCGCCGCGAGCGGAGTCGTACCCGCAGATGGGGCACGTGCCCTCGATGTACCGGTCGGGCAGCGTGCGGCCCGTGGACGGGGAGACGGCACCTTTCGTCGTCTGCTCGATCATGTACCCGTTGCGGTGGACCGTCGTGAACATCTCCTGCACGACGGCGTAATGGTTCGGCGTCGTGGTGCGGGTGAAGAGGTCGTACGTCAGCCCCAGAGCGGTGAGGTCCTCGACGATGAGGCGGTTGTTCTTGTCGGCGAGCTCGCGGGGGGTCACGCCTGCGGCATCGGCGGCGACGAGGATCGGGGTGCCGTGCTCGTCGGTTCCGCTGACCATGAGGACCTGATGACCGGCCATCCGCATGTACCTGCTGAAGACGTCGGAGGGCACGCCGAAACCGGCCACGTGGCCGATATGGCGCGGGCCGTTGGCATACGGCCAGGCGACGGCGGACAGGACATACGTCATGGCCCCAAGCCTAGAGGCGACTGTCCAGCCCGATTCCCGACGGTGGCGACCGGCGCACATGTCCGGTCGAGCGGGCAAGAATGTCCAGTCGAGCGGGCGCAAATGCCCGGTCGAGCGGGCGGGAATGCCCGGTCGAGCGGGCGTCAGGGGCGGGAGCGGTGAGCGGCGGCGTACACGACCCGGCGCGGGTGGCCGGTGTCACGCACGACGGCGCCGATCGCGTCGCGGCGTGACATGCCGCCGGCCTGCGCCTCGTCGACGAGGCGAGCCAGGGCGTCGGCGTCCAGCTCGTCCGGCACCGTCTCCGGAGCTCCCGACACGACGACGGTGACCTCTCCCCTGATGCCGCCGTCCGCCCAGTCGGCGAGCTCGGCCAGGCCACCGCGCCGGATCTCCTCGTACGTCTTCGTCAGCTCACGGCACACCGCTGCCGGTCGGTCCGCGCCCAAGGTAGCGGCCATCGCCCGAAGAGTCGTCGCCGTCCGCCGCGGTGACTCGAAGAAGACCATGGTGCGCACTTCGTCGGCGAGCTCGGCCAGCCGCACCGACCTCTCACCCTGCCGACGGGGAAGGAACCCCTCGAAGCAGAACCGGTCGACGGGCAGCCCGGAGACGGCCAGTGCGGTCAGGACCGCGGACGGCCCGGGCACGGCCGTGACGGGAACGTCCGCCGCGACCGCGGCGGCCACGAGCCGGTAGCCCGGGTCGGAGACGCTAGGCATCCCGGCGTCGGTGACCAGCAGTACCCGCGACCCTGCCACCAGCGCCTCCACGAGCTGCCCCGTGCGGTGCGCCTCGTTGCCCTCGAAGTACGAGACCACGCTCGCGCGGATGTCGACGCCGAGCCCGGCCGCGAGCCGGCGCAGCCGCCGGGTGTCCTCGGCGGCGATCACGTCGGCACCCGCAAGCTCGGCGGCCAGCCGCGGCGACGCGTCGTCGGTTCGCCCGATCGGGGTCGCCGCCACCACCAGCGTCATAGCGGCATTGTCGCAGCCGCCGACCGTACGATGGCGCCGTGGCGACAGCGACCCGTACCGGAGGCGAGTCCGGATGGTCGCCCCGGGGAGCCCAGGCACTGCTCGGCAGCACGGTCACCGGCGAGCCGCTGCCTCGACTGCGACGGCGACTCACGCCCGCGTCGTTTCGAAGCGACCCGGTGTGGGGCTGGCTGGCTCCGATCATCATCTGCCTGTGCTCCGGCATCCTCCAGTTCTGGAACATCACCACCCCGCACGACATCACGTTCGACGAGACGTACTACGCGAAGGACGCCTACTCGCTGCTCGTGAAGCACTATGCGGCGAACTTCGTCAACGACGGGAACGACGCCAACGGCAGTGAGGCCGACAAGATCATCAACTCCGGCTCGACCAGGGGGATCTTCGCGCCGGGAGTGAGCGAGGTGGTGCATCCGGAGGTGGGCAAGTGGATGATCGCCGTCGGCGAGTGGATGTTCGGCATGAACCCGCTCGGGTGGCGCTTCTCCTCAGCGTTCACCGGCACGCTGATGATCCTGGTGATGTGCAGGCTGGTGCGCCGGCTGACCGGCTCGACGGTACTCGGCTGTATCGCCGGGGTGCTGCTCACTCTCGACGGACTGCACTTCGTCATGTCGCGGATCGCCCTGCTCGACATCTTCTTGGCCTTCTGGCTGCTGTGCGGCGTCCACTGCCTGGTCGCCGACCGCGACTGGGCCCGTGAGCGGTTCGCGCGGCGCTTCGAGATGACCCCGCGGCGGGACCGGTTCGACTTCGGACCGGTGCGAGGCTTCCTGCTCCGCCCGTGGCGTGTCCTGGCGGGCGTCTGCTTCGGTCTGGCCTGCGGCACGAAGTGGAGCGCGATCTTCGTCGTCGCGGGGTTCGGCCTGCTGATCTGGGCCTGGGACTGCGGGGATGCGGCGCGCCGCCGGCGTGCGCTGGGCACCGGCCAAGTCGTTCCTCGTCGACGCCCTTCCCTCTCTCGTCTCTATCGTCCTCGTCGGCCTGGTCGTGTACGTCGTCAGCTGGATGGGGTTCCTGACGCACGCGCAGAAGTTCGAGGACGCGTTCGGTCACGCCGTAGACAAGAACGACTGGACGTGGAGCTCTGTCGACGACCATCCGCACAACGCGATCGAGGGAGTCGCGCACGATCTCGACATCTTGTGGAACTACCACAAGGAGGTCTACATGTTCCACACCGGCGCCTATCTGGCGTCGCAGTACCACCCCTGGCAGTCGAACCCCGGCGGCTGGCTCGTCCTCAACCGTCCGATCGCCTTCGCAGTCGAGACCACCGACACCATCCCCAACTGTCCGGAGGGGCAGCAGTGCGTGAAGGAGATCCTCGCGCTGGGCAACCCCGTTCTGTGGTGGAGCGGTGTCGTGGCGCTGTTTGTCGGCCTCGGGTACTGGCTCACGCGCCGCGACTGGCGCTTCGGCATCCCGATCGTCGGGGTGCTGACCACCTGGCTGCCGTGGTTCCGGTTCGACAACCGGCAGATCTTCTTCTACTACGGCGTCTCCATCATCCCGTTCACCGTGATCGCGATCACCCTGGTCCTCGGCAAGCTGCTCGGTCGGGTCGGTGCGCCGTACGGGCGACGGCTGGCCGGGGCTCTCGTCGTCGCCGCCTTCGTGGTGTCGACCGCCTCGTGTTTCGCGTACTTCTACCCCGATCTGGAGCGACCGCGTGCTGTCGCTCGACGCCTGGCACTCGCGCATCTGGCTGACCTACTGGAACAAGTCTGTGCCCGCCCCCGGCGCCTCCAGCAGCGCCCAGTAAGCGGGGCGTCCGGCGCCCGGGCGACGTCGACGCGAATTGCAGATGACAATCGTTCTCAACTGGGGGTAGTCTCGACGTACGCCAGCGAACCCCCGCGAGCGCTCACTGGAAGGCGTCCATGTCCCGCCTGGTCCGCCAGCTCTGCCTGATCGCCGCAGCGGCGACCTGCGCGCTGGCGACGACCGGCTGCGCCGGCGCCTCTTCCGCCGAGGCGAGCTCCGCGAGCGTGACCGTCGTCGCGTCGACCGACGTGTGGGGGGACATCGCCGCGACCGTTGGGGGCCGGAGGGTGAACGTATCGTCGCTCGTCACGTCGCCCGACCAAGACCCGCACACGTACACCGCGAGCGCCCGCGACGAGCTGGCGGTGTCGAAGGCCGATGTGGTGGTCGAAAACGGCGGCGGCTACGACGACTTCATGCGCCAGCTGGTCGCAGCGGCGAATGCGGACCCGACGGTCATCGACGCGGTCGACGTCTCGCGCCTCGCAGCACACGGCGGCGAGCCGAACGAGCACGTGTGGTACGACCTCGAGGCAGCCGAGAAGGTGGCTCGCTCGATGGCGGCCGCCTTCGGGAAGGTGGACCCGGCCCACGCCGCCGACTACGCGTCCAACGCGCGGTCGTTCGACTCGACGGTCAACCGCCTGATCCGGCGCGAGGCCGTGCTGAAGCGGCACGTGGGAGGCATGGGCGTCGCCGTCACGGAGCCTCTCCCCGTGTACATGCTTGACGCCATCGGCGTCGCGGACGAGACCCCCGCGGCGTTCAGCCGGGCGGTCGAGGAGGGCGGGGACGTCTCGGTGGGGAACCTCGACGCGACCCTCGGCCTGCTGACCGGCCACCGCGTGGCGGCTCTCGTCGTCAACGAGCAGACCACGGACCCGTTCACGGAGCGCGTGAGGGCGGCCGCCACCTCGGCCGGCGTGCCGGTCGTGGGCGTGACGGAGACGCTGCCGGCGGACGTCCACTACGCCGCCTGGATGGCCCACAACCTTGACCATCTCGACACCGCGCTGAGCCGCCGATGACCTCGCTCGCTCCTCAGACACCCGAGACCCGGGCCAGTACTGCTGCGGCGGCCGGCATCCCGCCCGCGGTCGAGCTGGAGTCGGGCACGCTGTCGTACGGTCACCGGGTGCTGTGGTCGGATCTCGACCTGACCGTCGAGCCCGGAGAGTTCCTGGCCGTGCTCGGTCCCAACGGCACCGGAAAGACCAGCCTGTTGAAGGTTCTGCTCGGCCTCGCCCCGCTGACGCGCGGGACCAGCCGGGTCGCCGGCCGGCCGGTGCGGCGCGGCAACCCCGACATCGGGTACATCCCCCAGCACCGCGGCTTCGACGCCGACGTGCCGCTTCGCGCCCGCGACCTCGTACGCCTCGGCATCGACGGTCACCGTTGGGGGTTCGGCCTGCCGAGCGCCGAGCGGCGCAGGCGGGTGGACCAACTCCTCCGGGAGGTCGGCGCGAGCTCGTACGCCGACGTGCCCCTCGGTCGGCTGTCGGGCGGGGAGCAGCAGCGGGTACGGGTCGCGCAGGCGCTGGCCACGTCGCCGCGGCTGTTGCTGTGCGACGAGCCGTTGCTGTCACTCGACCTCAGCCACCAGCAGCACGTCGTCGACCTGATCGACGCCCAGCGCCGCGACCACGACACCGCCGTCCTCTTCGTCACGCACGAGATCAACCCGGTCCTGCCGCTCGTCGACCGCGTGCTGTACCTCATCGACGGCTCGTTCCGGCTGGGGACGCCGCAGGAGGTCATGACGTCTGAAGTGCTGAGCGAGCTGTACTCGTCGCCGATCGAGGTGGTCCGCCGCGGCGATCGGATGCTCGTGGTCGGCGCGGCCGACGAAGCGGCGCACCAGCACGACGACGCCCGGCCCCGCCATCAGCAGCCACGCCACCGGCAGGGGTTGCGATGAACGTCCTGCTCAGCGCCCTCGTCTGGCACGACGTCGTCAACTTCAGCGACTACGGCGAGCTCCTTCCGCTGGTACGGAACTCGCTCATCGCCGGCGCGGTCCTCGGCGTGCTCGGCGGAGTGGTCGGCGTCGTGGTGATGGCCCGCGACCTGCCGTTCGCCGTCCACGGGATCAGCGAGCTCTCGTTCGCCGGGGCCTCGGGCGCCCTGCTCTTCGGTGCCGGTGTGGCCTCCGGTGCGTTCGTGGGATCCCTGATCGCTGCCCTGCTCCTCGGTGTGCTGGGCTTGCGCGCACGCGACCGCAACTCCGTGATCGGCGTCATCATGCCGTTCGGGCTGGGCCTCGGCATCTTGTTCCTGGCTCTCTACCACGGGCGGGCCGCGAACAAGTTCGGCCTGCTCACCGGCCAGATCGTCGCCGTCGACACGACCGGCCTGCGTACCCTCGCGATCACCGCCGTGGTCGTCCTCGCCGTACTCGCCGCGATCTGGCGGCCGCTGATGTTCGCGAGCCTCGACGAGGACGTCGCTGCCGCGAGAGGCGTACCGGTGCGGCTGCTCGGACCACTGTTCATGGTGCTGCTGGGATGCGCGGTCGCGGTCTCGGTCCAGATCGTCGGTGCCCTGCTCGTCCTGGCCCTGCTCCTGGTTCCGGCCGCCGCCGCGATGAAGGTGACGGCGTCGCCGCTGTGGGTACCCGTGCTGTCGGTGGTCTTCGCGCTCACGGCCACCGTCGGGGGCATCTTCGTGGCGATCGGTACGACGATCCCGATCAGCCCGTACATCACCACGATCTCGTTCGTGATCTACCTCGTGTGCCGGGTCCTCGGGTGGCTGCGCGGCCGCCACGGCTGGGTCACCCGGCGCACCCTCGAGGACGTGGCGGCGGCGTGATGGCCAAGATCACCCGGCAGCGACAGGCGGTCCTCGCCGCTCTCGACTCCGCGAGCAGCTTCTGCACCGCACAGGAGCTGCACGACGTGCTGCGCCATCGCGGCGAGAAGGTCGGACTGGCCACCGTGTACAGGTCCCTGCAGCTGATGGCCGACGCCGAGGAGGTGGACGTCATCCGCAGCGACGGTGGCGAGGCGTCCTACCGTCGCTGCTCGTCCAAGCACCATCACCACCTCGTCTGCCGGGTCTGCGGCCGGGCCGTCGAGGTCAGCGGGCCTGCCGTCGAGGCATGGGCCGACCGGGTCGCCGGCGAGCACGGCTTCAGCGAGGTCAGCCACACGGTGGAGCTCTCCGGCGTATGCGCGTCGTGCTCGGACACCGGACGGGCCTGAGCCGTGCGAGCTTCACCGGCGCCGGAGCCAGCTGTAAGTGGAGCCGAGTCATCACAGGTGTGACACGCCGAACGCGGCGCCTCGCCCGCCTGCACGACCCCGCTCACAGCGATACCTTCTGACGTGCCCGGCGAGGCGCCGGGCAGTCGTGAGGGGAAGTCGCCAATGCGTTCACGCCGTACCCTGCTCGTCGCACCCGCACTGCTCGTGTCGACTGTGCTGCTCACACCGACCGCCGGCGTCGCCACCGGACCCGGCGGCTCCGGCACCGCGACCGGTCCCGCGACGGCCAGCCGACCGGGTGCCACCGCCAAGCACGCCGTCGCGGTCGGCACGGGCGGCGCCGTCGCCTCGGAAACCACGGGTGCCTCGCGGGCGGGGTTGGCCGTGCTCAAACACGGCGGTAACGCCATCGACGCGGCGGTCGCCACCGCTGCTGCACTCGGTGTCGACGACCCGTACGTCGCCGGGCCGGGCGGTGGCGGGTTCATGGTCATCTACCTGGCAAAGAGCCACAAGATCGTCACGATCGACGGGCGCGAGATGTGCCCGCGCCGGTGCACGCCGCACCTGTTCACCGACAAGGCCGGAAAGCCGCTCGACTTCGAGCTGGCCCGGCACTCGGGTATCAGTGTGGGCGTTCCCGGCATGGTCGCCCAATGGGCGAAGGCGACCCGTAAGTACGGCCGGCACTCGCTGGCACGCAACCTCCGGCCGGCGATCCGGCTGGCGCGGCGCGGCTTCCGGGTGACCCAGTCGTTCCACAACAGGACCCTCGAGTCCCTCTCCGACCTGCGCGCCTTCCGCCCGAGCCGCAGGCTGTTCCTGACGGCCCATGGGAAGGCCCTGCCCGTCGGCACGAGGTTCCGCAACCCCGACCTCGCTCGGACCTACGCGAAGATCGCGGCGCACGGCCCCGCGTACCTCTACGGCGGACCGCTCGGCAGCGCCATCGCGCGTACCGTTCGCCACCCACCGGTCGCCGCCGCGGCCCCGCACGGCTTCCGCTCGATCCACGGGATCATGCGCGCCGGTGACGTCCGCCGCTACGTCGCGAAGAACCGGCGCCCCACCCATGTCCGCTATCGCGGTCTCGACGTGTATGGCATGGCACCGCCGTCCTCCGGCGGCACCACGGTCGGCGAGGCGCTCAACATCCTGTCCGGGTGGCCGCTCGGCAAGGAGTCACGCGCGCGGGCGCTGTTCCACTACCTCGAGGCGTCGCGGCTCGCCTTCGCCGACCGTAACGGCTACGTCGGGGACCCCGACTACGCCCCGGTCCCCATCTCCGGTCTACTCGACAAGGACTTCGCGAAGACGCGCCGGTGCCTCGTCCACAACACCGCGCTGAAGAGCCCGGTCGCCCCCGGCACCCCGTACGAGCCGTACCCGTCGAAGTGCGGTCACGCGAAGGCTGCGCCGTCGGCCGGACGCGAGGGCACGTCGACGAACCACATCGTGACCGCGGACAAGTGGGGCAACGTCGTCTCGTACACCAACACCATCGAGCAGATCGCTGGCAGCGGCATGACCGTCCCCGGGTACGGCTTCCTGCTCAACAACGAGATGACGGACTTCGACTTCACGCCTGCGACGCCGGAGACGTACGACCCCAACCTTCCAGCGCCAGGCAAGCGCCCGAGGTCGAGCATGAGCCCGACGATCGTGCTGCGGCACGACCGGCCCTGGCTAGTGGTCGGGTCGCCGGGTGGGGCGACGATCATCACGACGGTGCTGCAGACGCTCATCAACCGGATCGACTTCCACATGTCGCTGCCGGAGGCGATCGCCGCCCCGCGTGCGAGCCAGGAGAACTCCACGACGACCCTGGCCGAGCGCGGCTTCGTGAAGGCGCCGTACGCGCACGCCCTGAAGAACGAATTCGGGGAGTCGTTCCTCGTGGAGCCGCCGCCGGACCAGGTGATCGGCTTCGTCAACGCGCTGGAGTTCCTCAGGCCGAAGCTGATCGAGGCCGCCACCGAGCCCACCCGGCTCGGGGTGGAACCGCTCTGGTGGTGCACCCGCGCGGGTAACGCGCAGGCGTCCCCGTGCCGCGGCTGCGCGGCCGCGGCACGGGGACGTCTACGCTCGTCGGATGGGTGCTGCGCCGGTTCGGTACCGCTCGCCCGAAGAGGACAGCGCGCGTTGGCTCGGGTTCCCTTTCCGGCAGGGCGACATCGTCATCAGTACACGGTCGAAGAGCGGCACGACGTGGATGCAGATGGTCTGCGCGCTGCTGGTGTTCCAGACCGCGCGACCTGCCGGCTCCCCTGTCGGAGCTGTCGCCCTGGCTCGACTGGCTCGATCACCCCAGCCGCGGAGGTGTACGGGCTGCTGGAGGCGCAGCAACATCGCCGGTTCATCAAGACGCACACGCCGCTGGACGGCGTACCGCTCGACGCCAGGGCGACGTACATCGTCGTCGGCGCGGCATCCCCTCGACATGGCCGTGTCGCTCTACCACCAGGGCGCCAACCTCGACCGGGACCGCATCCGCGAGCTGACCGGTCAGCCTGCGCCGACCCGGTCTCGAGGCCCGCGCCCGGCCGCGCGGGAGTGGTTGCTGTCCTGGATCCGTGAAGACCCCGACCCTCGGGAGCAGCTGGACTCGCTTCCGGGCGTCTTTCTGCACCTCGGCGACGCGTGGAGCCGGCGGGACCAGCCGAACGTCGTGCTGGTCCACTACGACGACCTGGCGGCGCGCCTCGAGGACGAGATGCGGGGTCTCGCCGAGCGCCTGTCGATCGAGGTTCCTGAGGCGAGCTGGCCGGAGCTCGTCGACAGCGCGAGTTTCGAGAGCATGAAGTCGCGAGCAGGCAGGCTGCTCCCAGACCCCGGCGGCGTGCTCGAGGGACCAGAGCGCGTTCTTCCGCCGCGGTACCAGTGGGTCGGGTCGCGAGCTGCTCAGCGCGGAGGAGTACGCGGGCTACCTCGCGAGAGCCGCCGAGCTCGCCCCTCCGGACCTGCTCGCCTGGTTGCATCGGGACGAGGCTCCCCCGCGAACGCCGGAGCAGGCGGAAGCTCGGGTGACGTAGCCATGGACGCGGTGCGGTACAGCGCCTTCCGGCAGACTCCGGAGCTGGTCAGCGTGGACGATCCGGAGTGCCCCGAGACGGGAGTGGTGATCCGCGTCGCCGCCACCGGGATCTGCCGCAGCGACTGGCACGCCTGGATGGGCCACGACCGCGACGTGGTGCTGCCGCATGTACCCGGGCATGAGTTCGCGGGCGTCATCGTGGAGACCGGCTCGCGGGTCGAGCACTGGGGAGCCGGGGAGCGGGTGACCGTTCCGTTCGTGTGTGCTTGCGGGCAGTGCGCCAGCTGCCGTCGCGGGGAGGAGCAGGTCTGCGAGCACCAGTTCCAGCCGGGCTTCACGCACTGGGGGTCTTTCGCGGAGCTCGTGGCTGTTGACCGTGCCGACGTCAACCTGGTTCGCGTACCGGACGGCATGGACCTCGAGACCGCCGCATCGCTCGGCTGCCGGTTCAGCACGGCGTACCGCGCCGTCACACACCACGGCCGGGTGAGCGAAGGTGACGAGGTCGCCGTGTACGGCTGCGGGGGTGTCGGGCTGTCGGCCGTGATGATCGCCGCCGCCCGAGGGGCACGCGTGATCGCGGTGGACGTCTCGGCTGCTGCGCTCGAGCTCGCTCTCGCCTTCGGCGCCGAGGAGGTCCTCGACGCGCGTGCCGTCGACGTCGTCGCGGCCGTCCGGAAGAGCACGGGCGGCGGGGCCGAGGTGTCGATCGACGCGCTCGGAAGCGTCGCCACGTGCCAGAGCTCCATCCGCTCCCTGCGGCCACGCGGACGTCATATCCAGGTCGGGCTCATGCTCGCCGACGACGACCTGCCTCCGGTGCCCATGGATGCCGTCATCGCGGGCGAGCTGGAGCTGATCGGCAGCCACGGAATGCCCGCGCACGGCTTCCCGGCGATGCTGGCCGAGATCCTCGACGGCAGCCTGCAGCCTCAACGGCTCGTCACCCGCCGGATCAGCCTCCGCGAGGCGCCCGCAGCCCTCGCCGAGGTCGGTGCGCGCCCCGGTGCCGGCGTCACCCTCGTCCTCCCCTGACCCCCGCCGAGTGGGTAGGAATGTCCGGGCGAGCGGACGCAAACGTCGACGTCGCGTCGAGCGGGCGGATGTGCCCCTGCGCTTTACCTGTGAATCCCCCGACCATCCGGTAGCGAACAGAACTCGATCGAGACTGGGCGCCTGTTCCACCCCGGCGGCGGACGAGTCCGAATGCGACCGAACATATGCGCCCACTCTCGCGAGCATTCCGCCCACTCGACCCAACATTCCTGCCCAATCGACCGAGCATTCCCGCCCGCTCGACCACACATTCCTGCCCGCTCGACAGAGCATTCCCGCCCACTCGGCCCGACATCTCTGCCCGCCCGGGGTGAGGGTCAGCCGGGGCCCAGGGGGGTGAAAGCGGAGAACAGCCCGAGGGCCGCGCACACGGCGAGAGTTCGCAACACCGACCAGCGCAGCCGGAAGATCAGCACAGCGGCGACGGCGGCGATCCCCAGCGGTACCGGCCGGAGCGAGCCGAGGTCCGGCAGCGTGAGCCGTACCGGCCCCCGATCCCACGCGTGCGTGGCACTGAACAGGGTGTGGAGCGCGAAGTACAACGCCAGGTTGGCGATAACGCCCACGACCGCAGCGGTGATCCCTGTCAGCGCCGCGGAGATGGTCGCGTTGCCTCGAAGCCGCTCGACGTAGGGCGCCCCGAGGAAGATGAAGACGAAGCACGGCACGAACGTCACCCACGTCGTCAGCAGGGCCGCGAGAACGGCCGCGACCCACGGATCCAGCCTCCCGGGGTCGTGGTACGCACCGACAAAGGCCACGAACTGCACCACCATGATGAGCGGCCCGGGCGTGGTCTCGGCGAGCGCGAGCCCACGCACCATGTCGCCAGGCCCCAGCCATCCGTACACCTCGACGGCCTTCTGCGCCACGTACGCCAGCACGGCGTACGCACCGCCGAAGGTCACCAAGGCGGCGCCCGAGAAGAACAGTGACTGCTCGCTGAGCACGCTGTGCCTTCCGGTCAGCGCCAGCGTCAAAGCCACCGGGACCCCCCAGGCGACCACGCCGACAGCCAGGATCCTCGTGGCGTGCCGCCTGCTGGGACGCTCGGCGTGGAGGGCGTCGTCGGGTATCAGCGGCGGCGGGCCGTCGTCGCCGGACGCGGCGTGCCCCCTGCTCCGGACGCTGTTCGGCGCCCACCGGCCAAGCACCCAGCCCAGCACGGCGGCCACCGCGATGACAACCGGGAACGCCACACCGAACAGCGCCAGGGCCGCGAAGGCCCCCACCGCGAAGGCCACGAGTGCGGGGTGCCCCAAGGCGCGCCCGCCGAGCCGGGCGACAGCCTGTACGACGATCGCGAGAACCGCCGCGCCCAGCCCGGTGAACAACGCCGTGACGGCCTCGGAGCTTCCCGAGCTCACATAGATCGCTGACAGGCCCAGCAGGGCCACCACGCCCGGAAGGACGAAGAGGATGCCGGCGGTCAGCCCGCCGCGGACGCCGTTGAGCAGCCAGCCGATGTAGATGGCGAGCTGCTGGGCCTCCGGCCCCGGCAGCAAGGTACAGAAGCTGAGCGCGTGAAGGAACCGCTGCTGACCGATCCAGCGTTTCTCGTCGACGAGCGTGCGCTGCATGACGGCGATCTGCCCGGCCGGCCCGCCGAAGGTCTGCAGTGAGATGGCGAACCAGGTACGCAACGCGGTGCGGAACGGGACGACGTCGACGCCGCCACTCCCGTCCGACGACGCACCGAGCTTTGACGGATCTTGATCGGGCATCGGCTCGTCAGCTCGCGACCGCTGAGCCGGTCACCGAGAGGACGTCGGCTCCGAGCTCGAGTACCGTGGCGGCTACCGCCCGAACTCGACAGATCGCCGGCTGGACGGTTGCGGGCTCTCGGCGGTGACCGGACTGGAGCACCAGACTGAGCCACGCGAGCTCGTCGACCAGCCGTACCACCGTTCGGGTGGCCGTGCTCAGGCCGGTCGGCCGGTACGGAGTGGCGAGGAAGACGGCATGCAGCGCGGCCACGGCGGCCTGCTCCGCGACCACCCGGTCGTGCTCCGCCTCCGTGGGAGCGCCCTGTCCGCCGAGCATGTACGCGGCATCGGAGCGCAGCCGAGCCGCGAGGGCCCGGCAGGCCGCGGTCGCCGGGCCTCTCAGCGGCTCACGGGTCGGGGCCGGCCACAGCCACGCAACGGCGAGCAGGGCCGCTGCCGTGGCGAGTCCCCACCCCGGCAGCCGGTCCGGGATGGTGGCGGCCGACTCGCCCGGAGACACCGGCAGGATGAACGCCAGCAGCAGCCCCGGTGCGGCGCTCGCCAGCTCGGAGCTGACCACGCCGAGAAAGAGAACCATGAAGGCGACACACGTCATCGACGCCGCGGCGAGCCACCAGGTCGCGGACGCCAGGGTTCCGAGGGCGACGAAGGCGCCACCGAGCAGGCCGAGCGACAGCTGGGCCTTGAGCCGGTCGCCCATGGGGCCGCTGAACCCGACCAGGAGCAGCATCGCGAGAGACCCGAATGCGGCGAAGGAAGCGACCGTAGGGTTGGCGATGACCTGCCCACCGACCGCGAACAGGGCCGGCATCACGATCGCCGCACGCCCGGCGCGGCGCAGCGCAGTAAAGCCACGGTCGCGCTCGCCGAGCCACTGGAGAAGGCGCACGCCGTAGCCTCTCATCCGCCCGGCGCCGGACAGGATAGCTGGTCCGTCCTGAGACAAGGCGTCGCCCCCACGACGCAAACGCGTCGTGAGGGCGAGCCTCAGGGGGTCGAGGGGCTACCGGGTGGAGAACTGGTAGACCGTGGAGGACGTGAAGACCTGTCCGGGGTGAAGGACCGTCGTGGGGAAGTTGGCATGATTCGGCGAGTCCGGGAAGTGCTGGGTCTCCATGGTGAACGCGTCACCTTGCCGGTACGTCTTGCCGCCGATGCCCACGATGGACCCGTCCAGAAAGTTGCCGGTGTAGAACTGGACACCCGGCTGGTCGGTGAGCACCCGCAGGACGCGACCGCTGGCGGGGTCGTACGCCCGCGAGGCGAGCTTGAGCGACCCGTGACCGCCGGTCTTGTTCAGGATCCAGTTGTGGTCGTAGCCGTTGGCGAAGACGATCTGCTGCACGCCGTCACGGATGTCCCTCCCGATCGGCTTCGATTTGGTGAAGTCGAACGGAGTCCCGGCCACCGGGGCCTTCCGGCCGGTCGGGATCAGGGTCGAGTCGATCGGCGTGTAGCGGTCGGCGTTGATCATCACCCGCTGGTCGTACACCGTGCCGGAGCCCTCACCGGCGAGGTTGAAGTAAGTGTGGTTGGTCAGGTTGATGATCGTGTCCTTGTCGGTCGTCGCCCGGTAGTCCATGCGCAGACCGTTGGTGTTCGTGAGCGTGTAGGTCACCTGCACGTGCATCGTCCCCGGGTAGCCCATCTCGCCGTCCGGGCTCACCCGGCGCAGCGTCAGGCTGACCACGCCGTTGGTGGTCGCGGGGGTCGCCGCCCAGACGCGCTTGTCGAAGCCCCGGGTACCGCCGTGCAGGCTGTTGGGCGCATTGTTGATGGGCAGGTGGTACGTCTTCCCGTCGAGAGTGAACGTGCCTTTGGCGATCCGGTTGGCGTACCGGCCGATGATGGCACCGAAGTAGGGGCTCTCCGCCTCGTACTGCTTGAGCGTGGACAGCCCGAGGGCGACGTCGCGGAACTTGCCGTTGCGGTCCGGCACCGACATCGACTGGACGATGCCGCCGTAGGTCAGGATGCGGACTCGCATGCCCTGGGTGTTCGTGAGCGTGTAGCGGTAGACCCGGGTACCTCCGGCGGTGGTCCCGAACACGTCCCTGGTGATCGTGGCGGTTGCGCGAGCCACCTTGGCGGCCCCTGGCGAGGTCCCCCTTTGCGGGTTGGAGGCCGCCTCAGATGCCGGCATGGCGACACCAGCCGCGGCCAGCGTCACCAGCGCGACGCCGACCCCGAAGACCTGGGATCGAGCGCGCGAGGCTCGCGTTGACCTGCGTCCGGTCAGGAATCTATGCATGACACTCCTTATCCTGTCGGTCGCGAGAGAGCGTTCTGTTAGCGCTAACACCGACGGCGCCACACAACAGATTGCCAAGGTGTTGCTGCCCGGCCCCACCGAGAGCTTCGCCAGTCTTGGGCTTCCATGACTGACCCGGGACCTCGTAACTCAGCCTGCGCTCGTTTCACCCTCCGCTAAGGTCCCCCATCGTTAACGCTAACATCGGTATCCGTCAAGACTTTCCGGGCGCGTCGAGGCCGTCTGCGCAGGAAATCGTCGCCGCCATCCGTTCCTGGGCGGGTCAGGTCGGGCGAAGCCTCCGCTCGAAGGCTGCTTCGCTGCAAGAAGGGGACGCCCAGTCCAGAAAGGCGGCGAGCATGGGCAACAGCAGATCGCCGCGCCGGGTCACGTCCATGTGGGTGGTACCGGCAGGACCGCGAGGCTGGAGCCCGGTATCAGCTCCAGCATCAGCGCGCCGTGCTCGACCGTCACGAAGTCGCGGTCGCCGAGGACCAGCAGCGTCGGTGCGGTGATCGCCGCCAGCTGTTCGTCCGACCACCCCTGCAGGTCCGCCGCCGACTGCGACAAGGAGGCGAGGAAGTCGTCGAAGTGGTTTGGATGCGGACGTGCAGGAGCACCAACGGCGACCCGTCACCGCAGTCCTCGTAGTACATCTGCAGCCCGTTGACGTCGACGTAGCCCGCTGTCGTCTCCATACCCGGCTGACCGCCCTCCTGCTTCGAAGTCATCGGACCCGAAGGGTCCTAGCCGCCCGCGGGCGGTGCCCTAATCGCCCTGCCCCGGTGCTCAGACTGCGCTACCAGTCTGGCGCCGTTGCCCTGGCCGCACGGCGGCGGAGTCGCCCCAGCGCCTCGGACTACGGCCTGAACCGGTAGCCCATCGACGGCTCGGTGAGCAGGTGCTGGGGTCGCGCGGGGTCTGCCTCCAGCTTGCGGCGCAGCTGCGCCATGTACTGACGCACGTACTGCGTCTCGGCCCTGTACGTCGGTCCCCACACCTGCTCGAGCAGGTACCGCTGGCTCAGCAGCTTCCCCGGCTCGCGGACCACCGCCTCCAGGAGCTGCCACTCCGTGCGCGTGAGGTGGACGACGTCGCCGTCGGATGACTCGACGCGGTGCTTCGCGATGTCGACGACGTGGTCGCCGATGGTGACCGACGACGGCGGATCGCCGTCGCCTTGACGTCGGATGGCGACCCGGATGCGCGCGAGGAGCTCGTCGATGCTGAAGGGCTTGGTGACGTAGTCGTCCGCGCCGGCGTCGAGAGCGTCGACCTTGTCGCGACTGTCCTTGCGGCCGGACAAGACGATGATCGGCACCCGCGTCCACGACCGCAGGCGATGGATGACGTCGACCCCGTCGAGATCGGGCAGGCCGAGGTCGAGGATCACCAGGTCGGGATGGGACGTCTCCGCGGCGGTGAGCGCCTCACCGCCGGTGGCCGCCGTGGCGACGTCGTACTGCCTCGCCACGAGGTTGATCCGCAGTGCGCGCAGGATCTGCGGCTCGTCGTCGACGACGAGGATGCGGCTCATCCGCTAAGCCCCCGATCCGCTGTCCGCGACGGCCTCGGCGACCGGTTCGGCCGACGGTGCTGCGGCCTGCGCGCGGGGCAGCCGCAGCGTGATCGTCAGGCCGCCGCCCGGGGTGGTGTCGGGCGTCAGGCTGCCCTTCATGACTTCGGCGAGCCCGCGCGACAACGCCAGCCCCAGCCCGACACCGGTGGCGTTGTCCCGGTCACCCAGCCTCTGGAACGGCAGGAAGACCGTCTCCCACTGTGTGCTGGGGATGCCCGGCCCCTGGTCGATGACCCGCGTCTCGACCGTCCCGGCGTGCTCGCTGACCGCGATCATCGCGGGCGTCCCCTCGGGGCTGTACCGGACGGCGTTGCGGGCGGTGTTCACCAGGATGCGTTCGACGAGCACCGGGTCGGCGTACACCTCCGGAAGGTCCTCCGGAACGTGGACCACGATGTCGCGACCGTCCGCTCCGAGCTCGTCGAGGGCGGTGGCGATGGTCTCGCCCATGCTCATGGGCTGCGGTGACGTCGCGAGGGCCCCGGCCTGGAGACGGCTCATGTCGAGCAGGTTCTCGACCAGCCGGGTCAGCCGGTCCAGGGACTCCTCGATCGTGGCCAGCAGCTCGTCGCGGTCCCCGTCGCTGAAGACCACGCCCTCGCTGCGCAGGCCGTTGGCTGCGGCCTTGGCCGACGCGAGCGGGGTGCGCAGGTCATGGCTGACGGCCGAGAGCAGCGCCGTGCGCATCTTGTCGACCTCGGCGAGCGGCCCCGCGGCTGCCGCCTGTTCGGCGAGCCGCTGCGAGTTGAGAGCAGCCGCCGCCTGAGCCGCAAAGGCCTCGGTGAGCCGCCGGTCCTCCGCAGCCAGGGGATGGCCCCGCAACACCAGGGAGAGCTGGCCGTCGACCAGCACTTCGGCGTCCCCGTCAGCCGGTACCGGACTGGGTCTGTCGCCCACCGTCGCAGCGATCCGCCAGCAGCTGGCGTCCCGGTACACGTCAGGTCCCGGCGGGGTGTCCTGGACCCGTTCGAGCAGCGTGACGCTGGTGAACCCGAGGGTCTCCCTGAGCTGGTCCAGCAGCGCCGGCAGGGGTCGGGCACCTCTCACGACGCTGCCCGCCAGCGCCGACAGTGCCTCCGCCTCGGTGCGCGCGCGCGCCGCCTCGCGGGTGCGCCGGGCGGCGCGATCGACCGTGGCACTCACCGCGACCGCTACTGCGAGGAAGACCGCGAGGGCGAGGAAGTCGTCGTGATTGGCAATGGTGAACCGGTGCGTCGGCGGGGTGAAGTAGTAGTTCAGCAGCAGTGACCCCGTCACCGCGGCGAACAGGGCCGGGTACAGGCCTCCCGCCAGCGCCACGACGACCACCCAGCTGAGCATCAGCAACAGGTCGCTGGCCAGCGTGAAGTCGTCGCGCAGGTGCGTGAGCGCCAGGGTCAGCAGCGGCAGGCCGAGCACGGCGAGGCCGAGCCCGGTCACACGACGCGAGCTGCTCAGCGCACTGACCGACCTCTCTCTCGGGCGGGTGCGGGGTACGGCCTCGTGGGTGACGAGGTGCACGTCGATGGGGCCGGACAACTGGGTCACGGTCGCCCCGACGCCCCGCGAGAGGACCTGACGAAGCCGACCGCGTCTGCTGACGCCGAGGACCAGCTCCGTGGCGTTGACCCCGCGGGCGAAGTCGAGGAGCGCCGAGGAGATGTCGGGGCCGACGACCTGGTGGTAGCTGCCGCCGAGGCTCTCGACCAGGGTCCGCTGCAGGGCCAGGTCGACTGGACTGCCACCCGCGAGCCCGTCGTTGAGGCTCACGTGAACCGCCATCAGGTCGGCACCCTTGGCCCGGGCGGCCAGCCGGGCTGCGCGACGGATCAGCGTCTCACCTTCCGGCCCACCGGTGATTGCCACCACGACCCGCTCGCGGGTCTCCCAGGTGGCCGAGATGTCGTGCTGCTCCCGGTAGCTGTCGAGCTCGTCGTCGACCTTGTCCGCGAGCCAGATGAGGGCGAGCTCGCGCAGGGCGGTCAGGTTGCCCGTGCGGAAGTAGTTACCCAGCGCGGCGTCGATCTTCTCGGGTCGGTACACGTTCCCGTGCGCCATTCGCCGGCGCAGCGCTTCCGGAGTCATGTCGACGAGCTCGATCTGCTCCGCGCCGCGTACGAGCTCGTCGGAGACGGTCTCGCGCTGGTGCACCCCGGTGATCCGCTGGACCACATCGTTGATGGACTCCAGATGCTGGACGTTCACGGTGGTGATGACGGTCATGCCCGCTGCGAGGAGCTCCTGGATGTCCTGCCAGCGCTTGGCGTTGCGACTACCCGGGACGTTCGTATGCGCCAGTTCGTCGACGAGCACGACCTCCGCGTCCCGGCGCAGGACGGCGTCCACGTCCATCTCGGTGAACGTCGCACCTCGGTGGACCAACGTCTGTCGCGGGACGACCTCGAGTCCCTCGAGCATGGCCTCGGTATGGGGCCGCCCATGGGTCTCGACGAAACCGACGACGACGTCGGTGCCACGTTCATGGCGACGGTGGCCCTCCTCGAGCATCTTGTACGTCTTCCCGACACCGGGTGCGGCACCGAGGTAGACGCGAAGCCCTCCTGCTGCCACGCGTCCTCCTTCCGTGCGTCCGGGGCCGGGCAACATGGCCGTCACCGCGTCGTGGCCGGGTACTGCCGGTCGAGAGCGATGTTGAGCTCCAGCACGTTGACGGCAGGCTCACCCATGAACCCCAGTGTGCGCCCCGTCTCGTATCGGTGGACGAGGGTGGCGACGGCGGCGAGTCCGATGCCGCGCGCTCGGGCGACACGACCAGCCTGCAGCTCGGCGTACGCGGGGCTGATCTGGTAGTCCAGCCCACTGCCGCTCGCGGTCACGGCGTCGGCAGGAACTGCGGGAGGCTCCGGGGCGTCCCCATGGATCGGTGTGACGACACCCCGGGCGTAGTCCGCACCGAACACGGCGCAGTGCACCCGCACCCCGGCGTAGCTGCGGACGAAAGGCGTGGCAGGGCATTCCTGGTTCACGCTGACGACCCTGGTCACTGGACCGGTGTCGCCGTGCCTGTGGAAGACGGCAAGGACGGCACCGGCACCCGTCCGGGTGCAGTACGGCCTTGCTCCGCTTACGCCCTCGAGGCTGCCGACGGCCAGGCTGCGTGCACATACCTGGGTCAGCAGACTCTGGCTGCTGCCGTTTCCGGATGCGCTTCCCGCCCTGGCTGGGTCCCCCAGGGTGTCGACCACACTGTCGGGGCCGAGGTTCGACGCGCCGCTCGCGGTCGGGTCGTAGCCACTGCCGGCATCGGACGGACGAGACTGGAAGTACTGGACCAGAGCCTTCCCGTGCCTGTCCGTGAAGGCCTGGCCGATCAGGGCGGAGCCGACCGTCCGGCCGTGGAGCGCGACGAGGGAGCCGTCCGCGAGGCCGCGTAGCCCCGGCAGCTGTGCAACAACGGTGATCGCGACGGGGTAGCCGATGCCCAGGGCAATGGTGAACAGCACCAGGGTGCGGAGGGCCGTGCTGTGCTGGGCGAGTGCGGGGAACCGGCGCATCACGAGATCCCCGGGATGAACTGGACGACGAGGTCGATCGCCTTGATGCCGGCGAAGGGGACGACGAGCCCGCCGACGCCATAGATCAGCAGGTTGCGGCGCAGCATCGCCGCAGCACTGGAGGGCGTGTACCGCACGCCACGCAGGGCCAGTGGAATCAGAGCCAGGATCACCAGGGCGTTGAAGATCACCGCGGACAAAATGGCCGAGGACGCACTGTGCAGCCTCATGATGTTGAGTACCTGCAGCCCGGGATAGACCGCGGCGAACATGGCCGGGATGATCGCGAAGTACTTGGCGATGTCGTTGGCGATCGAGAAGGTGGTCAATGCGCCGCGCGTGATGAGCAGCTGCTTGCCGATCTCCACGATCTCGATCAGCTTCGTCGGGTCGGAGTCGAGGTCGACCATGTTCCCCGCCTCCTTGGCGGCCGACGTACCGGTGTTCATGGCGACACCGACATCGGCCTGGGCCAGCGCGGGAGCGTCGTTCGTACCGTCTCCCGTCATCGCGACCAGCTTTCCGCCCTCCTGCTCGCGGCGGATGAGGGCCAGCTTGTCCTCGGGAGTAGCTTCGGCGAGGAAGTCGTCGACACCGGCCTCCGCGGCGATCGACCGGGCGGTCAATGGGTTGTCGCCGGTGATCATGACCGTGCGGATCCCCATCCGGCGCATCTCGTCGAACCGTTGCCGCATCCCTGTCTTGACGACGTCCTTGAGGTGGACGACGCCGACGACACGGGCTCGATCACCGATGCGCTCGCCGACGACCAGCGGGGTACCGCCCGACGCGGAGATTCCTTCGACGACCTGCCTGACCTCACCGGGTACCGAGCCGCCACCGGCCCTGATCCACTCGCCGATGGCGGCGGCGGCCCCCTTGCGCAGCTCGCGGACCGGACCGGTGCCGTCGTCGGCCAAGTCGACCCCGGACATGCGGGTCTGGGCGGTGAACGGTACCCAGGAGGCGTGCGCCAGCTCACCGGCATGACGCTCCCGCAGCCCGTACGCCGTCTTGGCGAGGACCACGATGGATCGACCCTCGGGTGTCTCGTCGGCAAGGCTGGACAGCTGAGCGGCGTCCGCGAGATCCGCGGCCGACTCGCGGCCGACAGGAACGAGCTCGCTGGCCTGGCGGTTGCCGAGCGTGATCGTCCCCGTCTTGTCGAGGAGCAGGGTGTTGACGTCCCCAGCTGCCTCGACGGCACGGCCTGACATCGCGAGCACGTTGCGCTGGACCAACCGGTCCATCCCGGCGATGCCGATGGCTGAGAGCAGCGCACCGATCGTGGTCGGTATGAGACATACAAGGAGAGATACGAGCACGATCCCCGTCACCCCATCCGCGTCGAGAGCCTGACTGGGGGGAGAGGAGCTCTGTACGGACTTCGAATAGACCGCGAGCGGCTGCAACGTCGCCACGACAAGCACGAATATCAGGGTCAGACCGACAAGAAGAATGTTCAGCGCTATCTCGTTGGGCGTCTTCTGCCGGTTCGCACCCTCCACCAGGGCGATCATCCGGTCGATGAAGCTCTCCCCCGGCTCTTGGGTGATCCTCACGACGATCCGGTCCGACAGCACCCGCGTCCCACCGGTGACCGCCGAACGATCGCCTCCCGACTCGCGGATGACCGGGGCCGACTCCCCCGTGATCGCCGACTCGTCCACGCTCGCGATCCCCTCGATCACGTCACCGTCGCCGGGGACGACCTGGCCGGCCTCGACCACGACGACATCGCCCATGCGCAGCTCCGGTGCCGGAACCGACTCTTCGACAGGCGCAAGCGCGCCCGACGTCCAGTCGACCAGCCGCCGCGCCATGGTGTCCTGCTTCGCCCGGCGCAGCGACTCTGCCTGCGCCTTCCCCCGCCCTTCGGCCACCGCCTCGGCGAGATTGGCGAAGATCACGGTCAGCCAGAGCCAGAGGGTGATCAGCCAGGCGAAGCTGCTCGGGTCCGCGACGGCGAGGATCGTCGTGTACGTCGACCCGACCTCGACGATGAACATGACCGGGTTGTGCCACAACGTGACAGGGTTCAACTTGCGCAGGGCGTCCGGTGTCGAGCGGAGGATCAGGCGTGGGTCGAGCAGCCCACCGGAGACGCGGCTCCGTGCCGGCGTGCCGGAAGGTGCCTGCTGCGCTTGCATCACGGCGGTCATGTGGGGTCTTTCATTGGTCAGTGCACCCCTTCGGCCAACGGGCCGAGGGCGAGGGCCGGCAGGTAAGTGAGCGCCACGACGACGACCGTCACGCCGACGAGCATGCCGATGAAGAGCGGCTGGTAGGTCCTCAACGTCCCGGATGACTCGGGGACGGGTCGCTGCCCCGCCAGCGAACCGGCCAGGCCGAGGACGAAGACAATGGGCAGGAAGCGGCCGATCAGCATGACCAGGCCGAGCGCGGTGTCGTACCAGGTCGTGTCGACGCTGATGCCTGCGAAGGCCGACCCGTTGTTGTTCGCGGCCGACGTGAAGGCGTAGAGCACTTCGGAGAGGCCGTGGGGGCCGGTGTTCAACATGGACGCCCGCTCGGCGGGCAGCGCCATCGCGAGCCCCGTTCCTGCCAGCACCAGCGTCGGGGTCGTCAGGAAGTACAGCGAGGCGAACTTCACCTCGCGCGAGCCGATTTTCTTACGCAGGAGTTCCGGCGTGCGACCGACCATCAGGCCGGCGATGAACACGGTGATCACGGCGAGGATCAACATGCCGTACAGGCCCGAGCCGGTCCCACCCGGAGCAACCTCGCCGAGCTGCATGTCGACCATCGTCACCGCTCCGCCCAGCGGGGTGTAGGAGTCGTGGAAGGAGTCGACGGATCCCGTGGACGTCAGGGTGGTGGCGCTGGCGAAGGTGGCCGACTGCGCGACACCGAAGCGTGTCTCGGTGCCCTCAGTCGCCGCACCGACCGCCTGCGGCACGGTGCCCCCGTGCATGCCCTGCGCCACGTTGAGGATCACCATGCTGGTGATGGCGATGACGGCCATGGCGGACACGATCGCGTAGCCGTGCTTGTTGCTGCCGACCATGCGTCCGAACGTTCGCGGCAGCGAGAACGAGATGAGGAGCAGCAGGAAGATCTCGAGCCCGTTGGTCCAGTTGGTCGGGTTCTCGAAGGGGTGCGCGCTGTTGGCGTTGAAGAACCCGCCGCCGTTGGTTCCCAGCTCCTTTATGGCCTCCTGGCTGGCGACGGGACCGCCGGGGATGTGCTGGGTAAAGCCCACCAGGGTCCGGATGTCGCTTCCGGCCGAGAAGTTCTGCACCATGCCGCCCGCGACGAAGACGACCGCCGCGACCACCGCAACGGGTACGAGGATTCGCACCACGATGCGGACCAGGTCCACCCAGAAGTTGCCGAGCTGGTTGGTGCTCCTGCGGGCGAACCCGCGTACCAGGGCCACCGCGACGGCCACACCCACCGCCGCAGAGGCGAAGTTCTGTACCGAAAGGCCGGCCATCTGGACGAGATCGCCCATCGTGGATTCACCCGAGTACGCCTGCCAGTTGGTGTTGGTCACGAAGCTCACTGCCGTGTTCCACGAGAGCGCGGGCGGCACGTTGCCGAAGCCGAGGGAGAGCAGGAGGTGGCTTTGGATGCGCTGGAACGCGTACAGGAACAGGATCGAGACCACGGAGAAGGCGAGCACGCTGCGTGCGTAGATGCCCCAGGTCTGCTCGCCGTCCGGGTCCACGCCGATGAGCCGGTACACGCCGCGCTCGACCCGGCTGTGACGGGTCGAGCTGACGACCCGGTACATGTAGTCGCCCATCGGCCGGTACGACAATGCCAGCGAGAAAACCAGAACCCCGATGAAAGCGGCCGCGGCGAGGGTGGAGCCCATCAGAATCGCTCGGGGAAGAGCAGTGCGACGACAAGGTAGATCGTCATGGCCACCGCCAGCACCAGACCGACCGCGTTCGCGGCGTTCACAGCCGCTCGGCTCCGCGGATCGCCAGGGCCAGCAGCGCGAAGAGCACGATGGTCAGCACGACGAACACCACGTCAGCCACGGTGATCGCCGCCCGCGCGGGGCGTCGGTCCGCGATCGCGGGCGCCTTCGCCGCTCGGCGCCGAGCCTCTTCTTCTGAGCACTGACCGAACTCCCGTCAACGAGAAGCGGCCCGAACGGGACCGCTCGACCAGTGTTCGTCTCCCCGGGGAGCCGGCCGCCTGTCCTGACAGAATCCCTACGCGAAAGCCCTTGTTCTTGACACAATCTCGACGCTGTTCGCCTGCGGCTGAGGGGCCGGTCGCACCGTTTATGGGGTGAGTCCCGGCTCGTGCTGGTCGTCGTGGCGGCAGCGAGCACGGGCGTCCGGCTGGCCGGCATCGTTGCGGCCCTTTCCAGCGGACTCTGGTTCGACATCTTCCTCACCAGACCATGCGGACGGCCGACGATCATCGATCCCAGCGACATCGCGACGACAGTCCTTCCGGTCGTCATCGGAGCAGCCGTCACCGAGGTAGCGCTCTGGGACCGACGGGAGCAGGCGGCGTCTCGACGGTCGGGGTGCCTCGGAGATTGTCCTGGCCGTACGCCGCTCCGACTCGACCCTCGGCCATTCCACCTGACCGCCGCGGCAGGCATCGCGCGTCCCAGCCTCGAGCAGCGCCGAGTGGCCGTCCTCCTCGCCGATCACGTCGGGCCGGCGATGACCGATCCGTCCAGCTGACTGCGCCAGGTCGTCAGCGGCTCGACCCGCCCCCCTGCGGCACGGCGTCGATCTCTGCCACGAGAACCTCGGCGAGCGCCCGGTGCGTCACCAGGCCACCGACCAGACCACCGCTCAGTGCGGCATGGACGGCGGGGGCCTTCCTTGTCCCGTACGCGATCGCGATGACCTCGGGTATCCGGCGGAGCTGTGCGGCTCCGATGCCGATCATCCGGGCTGCCAGCGCTGCCCGGACCGGTGCGCCCTCAGCGTCGACGAGGACTCCGGAGATCTCGCCGCGTACGCCGAGCCTTCGCAGCACCCGCTGCTCACGCGCCCCGATCGCGTCGTAGACGGTCGACTGACCCGGCTCGCACAGACCGACGCCGACGACGGCCTTGGTCACCGACGACAGCTGGCCGAACGCCCTGGCCACCTCGGGCTGACGCCTCAGCGCGCGGGCCGTCTCCGCATCCCTGAGGATGAAGGGCGCGTAGAAGAGGTAGGCCGGTCCACCGGAGATGCGGGCGGTGTCCCGCACGATCTCGATCGAGCTGTCGGCGGAGCCGGTCCCGGCGCTCGCGTCGCTCAGCTGCAGTGCGCCGGTGAGCTGGACGACGGGGACGGTCGGAAGCCTGGTCAGGGCCGCGGTCATGGCACTCACTGAGCGGGCCCAGGCCAGGCCGAGGACGTCGGACGGCGTCGTGATCTCCCGGAGCAGGTCTGCGGCCGCACCGCCCACGCGTCGCCTCAAGGCGACCGGCTCGTCCTCATAGCCGTCCACGACGACGGCGTGCCGAAGGCCGTACGCGTCTCGAAGCCGTCCCGACAGCTCGACGTCGATCCCCGTCGGATACTCGATCTCGATCCGCACGAGTCCGGTGGTCCGGGCACTGTCGAGGAGCCGGGCCACCTTGAACCGGCTCAGATCGAACTCGTCAGCGATCTCGACCTTCGACCTGCCGTCGAGGTAGTACCGACGGGCCACCGACGCCATCAAGACGAGGTAAGCCGGGCCTGAAGGGGCTGTCATGGCGATCCTCTGCTCATGTGAGCATCAAGTCTCCCATATGTGCCATCGGATTGACGTCACAACGTTACGGAGGGAAACTCGCCCAACCTGCCCTGATCGGGCTGCTCGGCTGGAGAAGAGGCGATCTGCTGTGCGTGCTGTAGAAGTGGCAGGCCCCCGCTCATGGGCGGTGGCAGACGTCCCCGACCCGTCCCCCGGCCCTGGCGAAGTCCTGGTCCGCGTCAGCGTGTGCGGGCTGTGTGGCACCGACATGCACATTCTCGAGGGTGAGCTGACGTCGGCGAGATATCCGCTGACGCCCGGGCACGAGCTGTCCGGTGAGGTGGTTGCCTTGGGCGACGGCGTCGAGGGGACCCAGGTCGGCGATGTCGTTGCTGTCGACCCCAATCTGCCCTGCGGCCGCTGCCACTACTGCCATGTCGGCCGCGAGAACCTGTGCGACAACTACCGCGCCATCGGGGTCACGCAGGCGGGCGGCTTCGCCGAGCTCGTCGCAGTCCCCGAGGTGTCCGCCTACCCGCTGCCGAAGGACCTGCCGACACCGCTCGCGGGCCTGGTCGAGCCGCTGTCCTGTGCCGTACACGGGGTGAACCGCCTGCCGCGCACCCCGGGAGCCCACTACCTGGTGTACGGGGCCGGCACCATGGGGCTGCTGATGGCGCGACTGGTTCGCAGCGCCGGTGCCGCGTCGGTCTCGGTCGTCGACACCAATGCCGACCGGCTTGCGTTCGCGGCCGACTTCGGCGTGGACGCAGTCTCCGAGAGCGCCGACGGGCTCGACCGGCCCGAGGGATTCGAGGTGGTGGTCGACGCGACGGGAGCATTGGCCGCCATCGACGACGGACTGACCCGAGTGCGTACCGGGGGGACGTTCCTCCAGTTCGGCGTCGCCGCCGAGGACGCCCGCGCGACGTTCTCTCCGTTCGACGTGTACAACCGGGAGATCGACATCATCGGCTCGATGGCTGTGCATCACAGCTTCGCCCCGGCGATCGACCTGCTCGCGACGGGGCTCGATCTCAGCTCCCTGGTGAGTGACGTGGTCCCGATCGACTCCTTCGACGACGCCGTGGAGCTCTTCCGCTCTGGGTCAGGACGCAAGATCCAGGTCGCGCCCTAGCCCTTTCTTGGGTGCGGGTCACCGCGCGGGACTGTTTCTCAGCGCTCGTCGAGTGGATTGTATGCTCAAACGAGCGCTCATCACCGAATTGAACTCCTCGGCTTGCGAGTCCGCGCCGGGTGCAGAAGCCTTTCTATGTTCGAGCCCGTGCATCGAGCCCGACGCGGCCGTTGAACTCGCCGCGTCGGCGCCCTCGCACCACATGGCAGATCGCAGCTGATCCCGGAGGCCGATATGAGCGAAACAGGGAACGCGTCCAGAGCCGGTGGCGAGATCTCCCGGGGTGACGACGAGTACGCGAAGGTCACCGGCGTCGTCTTGATGGCCGCGATCGTCAGCGCAGTCTCGGCTCTGCTGTACGGCTACGACACGGGCATCATCTCGGGCGCGCTCCTGCAGATCACGAAGGACTTCGGGATCGGGAGCGGCGTCGAGCAGGTGATCACCGCGAGCATCCTGGTCGGAGCGGTCATCGGCGCCCTCATCGGCAGCCAGCTGTCGGAGCGCCAGGGCCGGCACCGCACCACGTTGATCGTCGCGAGCGTGTACGTGATCGGGGCGTTGGCCTGCTCGGTCTCGCCGAATCCTGTCACCTTGTCGCTGAGCCGTGTCCTGCTGGGGTTCGCCGTCGGCGGCGCGACGCAGATCGTGCCGATGTACGTGGCCGAGCTCGCGCCCGCGAAGCAGCGGGGCCGACTGGTGCTCACCTTCCAGGTGGGCATCGGCGTCGGGATCGTTGTCTCCACCCTCGTCGGCGCCAGTCAACACTTCCCCTGGCGGGTGATGATCGGCATGGCATCGGTACCGGCCTTCCTCATGCTGCTGCTCATGCTGAGGCTCCCCGAGAGCCCCCGATGGCTGGTCAGCCGCGACAAGTCAGACACCGCCCGCGAGGTCCTGCAGCGGATCCGGCCCGACGGCGCGAACGTCGAGGACGAGCTCCGAGAGATCGAGGAGGTCGAGGAGAAGGAGCGCGAGGCCGGTTCGCGGAACCGAGGGTGGCGCGGACTGCGGGCGGCATGGGTGCGTCCAGCGCTCATCGTCGGCTGCGGGATCGCCATGTTCACCCAGCTGAGCGGGATCGAGATGATCATCTACTACGCGCCGACCATCCTGACCGACAACGGGTTCTCGACCTCGACGGCCTTGCTCGTGAGCGTGGGCCTCGGCGTCACCTACCTGATCATGATGATCGTCGGCCTGTCCATCGTGGACAAGGTCGGTCGTCGACGCCTGACCCTGATCATGATTCCCGGGGCAGCGGCAGCCCTGTTCGTGCTGGGCACTCTCTTCGTCACCGGGAACGACGGACGCAGCGCCGTCCCGTTCATCGTCGCCTGCCTCATCGTCTTCATGTTCTTCAACGCCGGAGGGCTTCAGCTGATGGGTTGGCTGACTGGATCGGAGATCTACCCGCTCGCGGTCCGGGGAGCTGGGACCAGCGCGCAGTCGGCCACCCTCTGGAGCACCAACGTCTTGATCACGCTCACCCTGCTCACCATCATCAACACCGTGGGCGTGGGCCAGACCATGTGGCTCTACGGAGCCTTCAACGTGGCGGCGTGGATCTTCGTCTGGCGGCTCATGCCGGAGCTCACCGGACGCTCCCTCGAGCAGATAGAGGCCCAGCTCGGCTCGGGCCGATTCAAGCCCTCGGACTTCGAGAAGGCGCCCGCCCAGCCCACCGGCGAGAGCGCGCCCAGCCCTGCCTGACCCCCTGCCGTGGGGCCAGTGCGCAGACCCTGCCAGCGCAGGCGCCGGCGGCGAGGTTGACTTAGAGTTTTCGGCGTCTGGAGTGCCGTCGGCACGCCCAGTTCGACCTCGGAAGGACGCCCTGTGACCACAGTTCCCAAGCCAGACCAGTCTGGGCCGGCGCCGGTCGGCCCGGCCGGTGCCCCAGCCACTTCCGACCCCTCGGGCCGGCGAGCCCAGCAGGGCGACCGGCTGACCACAGCGCAGGGCACGCGGCTGCCGGACACCGACCACTCGCTCAAGGTTGGACAGCGCGGGCCGACCCTGCTGGAGGACTTCCACTTCCGGGAGAAGATCACCCACTTCGACCACGAGCGCATCCCCGAGCGAGTAGTGCACGCTCGCGGCGCCGGCGCGCACGGCGTCTTCCGGTCGTACGGGAACGCGGCGAAATACACCAGGGCACCCTTCCTCGCCGGCAAGGGCGTCGAGACGCCGGTGTTCGTCCGGTTCTCGACCGTCGCCGGCTCCAGGGGCTCCGCAGACACCGTCCGAGACGTGCGCGGGTTCGCGACGAAGTTCTATACGGCGGAAGGCAACTTCGACCTGGTGGGCAACAACATCCCCATCTTCTTCATCCAGGACGCCATCAAGTTCCCCGACCTCGTCCACGCTGCAAAGCCCCATCCGGACCGGGAGATCCCCCAGGCACAGACGGCACACGACACGTTCTGGGACTTCGTGTCGCTCCACACCGAGGCCAGCCACATGCTGATGTGGGCGATGTCCGACCGCGCCATCCCACGGTCGTACCGCACCATGGAGGGGTTCGGCATCCACACCTTCCGGCTGGTCGACGCGAAGGGCGCCACGGTGCTGGTGAAGTTCCACTGGAAACCGGCCGCGGGCGTCCACTCGCTGGTGTGGGAGGAGGCGCAGATCGCCGCCGGCGCCGACCCCGACTTCCACCGGCGTGACCTCGCCGATGCGATCGAGGCCGGCAGCTTCCCCGAGTGGGAGCTCGGCCTGCAGGTGTTCCCCGACACCGAGGACCAGACGTTCGAGGGCATCGACCTGCTCGACCCCACGAAGATCGTGCCGGAGGAGCTTGCGCCCGTTCAGACGGTCGGACGGATGACGCTGACCGCGAACCCGACGAACTACTTCGCCGAAACCGAGCAGGTCGCCTTCCACACCGGTCACCTGGTGACCGGAATCGAGGTCACCGACGACCCGTTGATGCAGGGCCGGATGTTCTCCTACCTCGACACGCAGCTGTCGCGGCTCGGCGGTCCCAACTTCACCCAGCTGCCGATCAACCGCCCGCACGCGCCGGTGAACGACATGCTCCGCGACGGGATGCACCAGACAGCGGTCCACCGCGGCGTCGCGCCCTACCTGCCCAACTCACTCGACGACGGGCAGCCGCACGTCGCGAGTGCGGGCGAGGGCGCCTACATCCCCGCTCCTCGGACTATCGGCGGAGAGAAGGCACGGCAGTCCCCCGTCTCGTTCGACGATCACTACAGTCAGGCGACCCTGTTCTGGAACAGCATGACGCCGATCGAGAAGATGCATATCGTCGAGGCGTTCACCTTCGAGCTCGGCAAGTGCTACGAGGCGGCCGTCAAGGAGCGAGCGCTCACTCGGTTGGCCCAGATCGACACGACGCTGTGCGAGCTGGTCGCCGACGGGCTGGGACTCGAGGCGCCGAAGGGCGAACCGAGGACCGACGTGCCGGCCTCGCCGGCCCTGTCACAGGTGTCGACCACCTCGTGGCCGATCGCGGGACGCAATGTCGGCATCCTCGTGACCGACGGCTGCGACCTGGCCGGCGCGACGAAGCTGAGGGCGGCGCTGGCGGCTGAAGGAGCCAACGGCTACCTGGTCGCCCCCCACGGGGGCACCGTCGGCCGAGGCAGGACCTCCGAGACGGTGACCCGGACCTTCCTCACCACGAGGTCGATCGAGTTCGACGCCGTTGTCGTGGCCGATGGCGCGGGCGGTATCGACGACGTCAGGGCGGTCGTCCTCTTGCAGGAGAGCTACCGCCACTGCAAGGCGATCGGAGCGTGGGGCGACGGCGTCGACCTGCTTGCGCGAGCAGGGATCGATGCGGGAGATCCGGGAGTCCTGGTCTCGAAGAAGGCGTCGTCGAGCTCCCGCAAGGACCTGATCAAGGCCATGGGCAGGCACCGGGAGTGGTCACGGGTGCTGAAGGTCGTCTGACGTCGCCGCAGACCCCAGCAGCTCGGCCATCTCGCCGAGCCGGAAGAACCGGGCGACCTCGACGGCGGGCTGGCGGCCAGCCGTCGGGTCTGCGCCGGCCTCCAGCAGAGCCTGTACGACCGGACGGCACTGACGGAAGACAGCAGCCGCCAATGCCGTCTGGCCGTTGTCGTTGACCCGCTCCGTGTCGGCGCCTCGTTCCAGCAGCGCCCGCACCAGGACCGGGTGCTGGTGGTACGCGGCCAGCAGGAGCAACGAGTCACCCCTGCCGTTGGTCAGGTTGACCGGCATCCCGGCATCGATGCAACCGGTGAGCATGGCGACGTCACCTCGTCGGGCGAGGTCGAACATGGACTCCAGAAAGGCGAGCTCGTCGCTCGTGAGGTCCGGCACCGACGACGTCCCTATTTGACCGCCAGGATGTCGGTCGTGCGGATGTCCGGGTCCTGTGCGAGCAGATCGGGGCCGACCTCACCCAGCGCCGCCGGGATCTGGCCGTTCAGGTGAGCTTCCCGGCCAGCCTCGTCCTCGAAGGTGTCGAAGATGCCGTAGGTGGTGTCGCTGAGCTTGAAGGCGTACCAGGTGACCGTGCCGGACTCGGCGACGGCGAGCTCACGTCCCTGCCTGAGGAAGTCGGCGAGCTCCTCCCCCTTCCCCGGCTTCGCCTCCAGCAGGGCCAGCAGTCCTCTGTCGATGGTCATCGCGGATATCCTCTCGTTTGTCGTATCCGTACGTCGCCGCTCGTCATCCAGCGTTGGGCAGGCACACCTGTACCACGCCGTCGACCACGCGGGTCTGGAACCTCGGCTGCGGCGACGTGGCGGGGCCGTGAACTACCTCCCCCGTGTGCAGCGAGAACGTGCTCTTGTGCCACGGGCAGACCACGCAGCTGTCGTCGTCCTCCTCGGTCACGCTCCCCTCGTCCAGTGGCCCTGACAGATGGCTGCAGAGCCCGGCGAGCACGTCGACTGCGCTCCCGCGACGGAACAACACCAGCGGCACCTCACCGAGCACCCGCTTCTCGAGCCGTCCCTCGGCGAGCTCGTCGAGTCCGGCGATGTCGTGCCAGCCCGGGGCCACCCGATGCGGGACATCCTCCACGTGGTTCGCCCCCGACGCCTGTCGATAGGCGAGGTGCCCGCCGAGCAGCCCGCCGAACCCGACGATCGACAGTCCGGCCAGGGCCCATGCCTTGCCGCGGACCCGCCGACCGCGGAGCCGATGACCCAGCGAGACGACGTAGCAGCCCTCGGCCAGGGCGTTGGCGGTGGCGTGGACGAGTCCGACTCGCATCTGCTGCTCGTGCAGCTGGGACCAGTCCGCATATCCCGACACGACGGCCGGTAGAGCACTCACCACTCCTGCTCCGGTCAGGATGGCCGCAGCCCGCTGCTGACCCGGCACGAAATCGAGGATGCTCGCCGAGACCCAGGCCCCGATCGGCACCTGTACCGCCACGGGGTGCACGGGGTGCCCGATCGGTACGCCGTGCAGGACATCGCGCAGGGCCTGCGGCTGGATGACGGTGTTCGCCAGGTCCCGCAGCAGATTGACGACGGGGTCCAAGAAGGTGGCGTTCTCCAGGCGATCGACGTTACCCAAGGGTGGAAGCAGCTTCATGCACACTCTCCTGACTCGTACTCTGCGCGTCGTGACGCTCCGGCGCCGTCGCGCGCTCCGTGCCTCACGCCCTATGTGTGTGTGAGACCCAGCCTGTACCCGGCACCGGGTGGCGGCAACGCGAGCTCCGGACACGACTCCTGGCGCCCCCCTCCACACAGGGTCGCCCACCGTCCCGACGTGTGCGTCCTATGCTGCGATATGCCCACCACGACCTCCGCTACGAGTCCCCCGCGTGGCCGGCCTCGCGCCCGTGACCTGGGCATCCCACTCGCCGGGGAGCCCGGACCCTGGAACGCCATCACCGATGTCGCGGGCGTCGAAGTCGGCTTCGAGACGCTGATCCGCGGGGAGGGGCCACTGGTTCAGGGCCGCGGACCGGTACGTACCGGTGTCACGACCGTGCTGCCCCTCGGACGAGCCGGGGTGGGCGACTCGTGCCCAGCGGGATGGTTCTCGCTCAACGGCAACGGAGAGATGACCGGCACCGCCTGGCTGGACGAGGCCGGCGCGCTCTCGCTGCCAGTCGGTATCACGAACACCCATGCCGTCGGACCCGTCCACTCGGCGATCATCGACTGGTCGATAAGGCAGCGGCCCGAGCTTTCAGGACGCTGGCACCTTCCCGTGGTCGCAGAGACCTGGGACGGGTATCTGAACGACGCCAACGGGGGGCACATCAAAGTCGACTCCGCCTGCCGTGCGCTCGACACCGCCGCAGGCGGCCCGGTCGCCGAGGGATCCGTGGGCGGGGGCACCGGCATGAGCTGCTACGGGTTCAAGGGAGGGACGGGAACCGCGTCCCGGCAGGTCACCATCGGCGAAACGAGCTACCGCGTGGGGGCGTTGACCCAAGCCAACTTCGGGAGCCGGCGTGAGCTCGTCATCGCGGGGCGACCCGTCGGGCAGTCCTTGCCGGACGACAACCCCTCGGAGGACGACGGCCGGCAGGCACCTCCTGGAGCCGGGTCCTGCATCGTCGTCGTCGCCACCGACGCCCCGCTCCTCCCGGCGCAGTGCACAGGGCTCGCGCGCCGCGTCCCGCTCGGCCTGGCTCGTACCGGGACTACCGGGAGCCACTTCTCGGGCGACCTCTTCCTGGCCTTCTCCGCTACGAACGTCGGAGCCTTGGACAGCTCCGGCGACACCTCGTCGCAACCCGGTCTGCGGGTCATCGAGTTCCTGCCCTGGGGCTCCATGGACCCGTTGTACCGAGCCGTCGTCGAGTCCGTCGAGGAGGCTGTGCTCAACGTGCTGGTCGCCGGCGAGACGATGATCGGGCGCGACGACCACCGCAGCCCCGGCTTCCCGGTCGAGAGGCTCGACGAGCTGCTCGAACGCGGTTAGCGCCCGAGGTCGCGGCCGGTCGTGCTGTCGACGTGCGCCGGGATGTCACCGACATGGCGATCACCCGTGCTGGACGTTCCGGTCGGCTCGAACATCAAGATGGCACCGCCCGATGACGACGGCTTGTGCTCGGTGCCGGCGGGAACCACGTACACGTCGCCTTGCCGGAGCGTCACCGTGTGCTCGTGACCATCGTCGTCGCGGATCGCCACGTCGAAGTGCCCGTCGACGACGAGGAAGAACTCGTCGGTGTTCTCGTGCACGTGCCAGACGTGCTCGCCCCGTGCGTGAGCAACCCGCACGTCGTAGTCGTTGACTCTGGTGACGATCCGGGGGCTGTAGACATCGTCGAACGAGGCCAGCGCGGTCCGCAGGTTCACCGGTGGCGGAATGTCAGCCATCTGAGCTCCGATCCGGGCAGTCGGTTGGGACGCGCAACGCTACCTCCCCTGCCGGGCGACCTATCGTCGCCGAGTTCTACCTGTGGGTGGATGTCTGCCGGCTCTTTCGTGCGGAGCATTGAGGTATGACAGAACACACCAGTTACGACGACGTGGTCACCGTCCGAGGCCTGCGCAAGTCCTACGGCGACCGAGCAGTGCTCGAGAGCCTCGATCTCGACGTGCATGCAGGTGAGATCGTCGGCCTGATCGGTGCGAACGGCGCCGGCAAGACGACGACTGTGGAGTGCATCCAGGGCCTGCGGCGAGCAGACTCCGGGACGCTGAGGGTACTCGGATGTGACCCCGTCGCCGATGCCGAACGGCTCCGCACGATGCTGGGCAGCCAGTTACAGGACTCGGCTCTCCCGGATCGGCTGCGCGTGCACGAGGCCATCGAGCTCTTCGCCACGCGCCATGCACGCGACGGCGACGAGCTCCTCGCCTCGTTCGGACTTGTCGAGCGCCGCCGGTCGGCGTTCGCGGCGCTGAGCGGAGGCGAGCGGCAACGGCTCTTCCTCGTGCTTGCCCTGCTCAACCGACCTCGCCTCGTCATTCTGGACGAGCTCACCCAGGGGCTCGACCCAGCCGCACGTCGCGACGTGTGGGCGGCGGTGCACAAGCTTCACGACGAGGGGACGACCGTGCTGCTCGTCACCCACGAGCTCGACGAGGCCGAGGTGCTCTGCGACCGGGTGATCGCCATGCGCGCCGGCGTCGTGCTCGACCAGGGCTCACCCGCTGACCTGATGGCTCGACACGCGCCGTGGGCCGTCATCCGGTTCGGGTGGTCACGAGACGACGGAGGCGAGCTCGCGCAGACGCTTCGTCACCTCCCGGGCGTGCGCGACGTCAACCTGGTCGCCGGCAGGGTCGACGTCCAAGGCGACCGCGGCTCGATCCCCCACGTCGGAGCCGAGCTGGTACGCCGCGGGGCCGTCCCGCCCGACTTCGACGTCGAGCTGCCAACGCTCGAGTCGGCGCTCCTGGAGCTGCTGGACCGACCGCGAGCGACCAACGACACCGACCGTCCCGAGACCGCTCCCAGCGGTCCTCTTCTCACAGGAGCCCCCCGATGACGCTGACCACCGAGACCTCACCCGCTACGACACAGTCCAGGTTGCACAGTTCCGCTGCGCCCCGCGGTTCGGCGACGTTGCGCCTGCTCCGCGCGGAGTTCCGGCTCATCCGCCGGGACCCATTGGTGCTGACGTTCGTGTTCGTCTTCCCTGTCGTGACGATGCTGATCATCGGAGGGGCGTTCGGGACGGAACCCGATCCCGCCTTCGGCGGCACCAACCCGTCCCAGTGGTATGTGGCGTCGTACTTCACGGTGGTGATCGCCTCCACCGGTCTGGTCATGCTCCCGGTTCACCTCGCGTCCTACCGTGAACGGGGTGTGCTGCGGAGGTTCGCCGCCTCAGGCTTCCCCCGCTGGTCGTTCGCGGTGGCCGAGATCGTGGTGGGCCTGGCCACGATCGCCGTGGCCGGCGTGGTACTGCTGGCCGTGGCCGCCCCGGTGTACGGCGTCCCGCCGGTGCAGGACGTCTGGCGGGTACTGGCTGGGGTCTGCCTCGGCTCGGTCGCGTTCGTCAGCATCGGGGTCCTGCTGGGTACCCTGCTGCCCTCGGCACGGGCAGCGCAGGCAGTCGGGTTGATGCTGTTCTTCCCGTCCTTCCTCCTTGGAGCCGGCGGACCGCCACCGGCGGTGATGGGCGTGGCCCTCAAGCACGTGGGCGACGTCCTGCCGTTGACCTGGGTCACCACGTCGATCCGCGAGCCGTGGTTGGGCATCGGCGACGCAACGGGGTCCCTGCTGCTGGTGGCCGCCCTGGCCGTGGTGGCGCTGGCCGTGGCCGTTCGCCGGTGCGCGCTGTGATGAACTGACATACGAGCGCCATGACTCGACCTCCCAACGCCTTTTCTCAGCTGCCCACCCGGATCGGGTGGGCAGCACTGGGCGTGTTCGTCGTCTTCGTCGCGGCAGGCGTCGTGCCCAGACTGGGCGCCAGCCCGGTGCTCGCCGTCGTCGCGGCGGTGGTGGCAGTCAGTGCGGGGGGGACAGCGCTCATCAGCCGCGCCGGCTGGGCGTTCCTGCCTGCGGCCGGCCTCGCGACGGCAGCCATCGCGGTGCTCGGTCACGGCCGCTCGGCGAACATGTGCTGGTTCGGCCTCTGCGTACTGGCCGGTTGGTGTGCCCTTACCGCCTCGTCGTGGGTGATCGCCACTTTCTGGGCGGGACTCACCGTGGTGCTGATCTTCGAGCGGGTGGTGAGCGCGCCCGACCCCGGCTGGTTCGCCTGGATCGCGGGGACGAGCTTCAGCCTGGTCGCCTGCCTGTTCGCGCGTCAGCAGCGAGACCTGGTCCTGCAGCTCAGGGAGGCGCAGGCGGGCCTGGCGCAGCGAGCACAGGCCGAGGAACGCAACCGCATCGCTCGGGAGCTGCACGACGTGATCGCGCACAGCCTCACCGTCTCGCTGCTCCACGTCGCCTCCGCCCGACTCGCCGTGCGGGACGACCCGGCCGACGCCGAGCGCGCGCTCGCGGAGGCCGAGCGACTGGGGCGGGCGAGTCTCGACGAGGTCCGCCACGCAGTGGGGAACCTGCACCGCGACGACGCGCTCGACCCCACCCAGCCGCTGCCCGGCAGCACCGACGTGACTGCGCTCCTCGAGAGCTTCCGTGGGGCGGGCGCCGACATCCGTGCCGACGTCGACGGTGACGTCGAGGGACTGTCGGCGATGATGGGGCTCGCCACGTACCGGATCTTGCAGGAGGCACTCACCAACGCCGCCAGGCACGCGCCCCGGTCACCCGTCACCGTCCATCTGGACGTCCGACCAGACGTCGTCCGGCTCGACGTCGACAGCTCGGGCAGCCCCGGGCACGGGCGGGGACAGGGACTGGTCGGCATGCGTGAGCGCGCCGCCTCGCTGGGCGGAATCTGCGAAGCGGGGCCGGGCGGGAGCGGATGGCGGGTCCACGCCGAGCTTCCACTGGACAGAGGACCATGATCCGGGTTCTCGTCGTCGACGACCAGGAGCTGGTACGCGCCGGCCTGCGCGGGATCCTGCGTGACCGGTACGGCTTCGAGGTGGTGGGAGAGTGCGCCGACGGGTCCACCGTCGGCGCGGCCGTCGCGTCGCTGCTCCCGGACGTGGTGCTCATGGACATCCGGATGCCGGGCGTCGACGGTCTCACCGCGACCACCGCCCTGCGTCGGCTGCCCGACAGCCCACCCGTTCTCGTCCTCACGACGTTCGACGACGACGAGATCCTGGCGGCGGCGCTCCGGGCGGGAGCCTCCGGGTTCTTGCTCAAGGGCACGCCCGCCGAGGACCTGCAGCGCGCGGTACGAACCGTCGCGGAGGGCGGGGCATGGCTCGATCCGGCCGTGACCGGGCGGGTCCTCACGGCTTATCGAGCGGCCTCAGCGGCCGCACCGGACGACGACCGACTCCGAGTTCTCACGCCGCGGGAGCGGGAAGTGCTGTCGCTGATCGGCCAAGGACTCTCGAACGCCGAGATCGCTGCCCACTTCGTGCTCGGAGAGGGCACGGTGAAGACACACATCAACCATCTGTTCAGCAAGCTGCAGTTGCGCGATCGAGCCGCCGCGGTCGTGCTGGCCTTCGACAGCGGGCTGGTCACACCGCGTGGAGGACGGAGCTAGGCGCGTCCCGGGCGCTCGCTCACTGTGATCCACCTCAGGGAGTGCTCGGCTCTAGGAGGCCATCCGGGGCTTGTCCGCGGCTCCGGAGGAGTCGTCCGTGGCGGATGCTGCCGAGCCCGCCTCGGGCTTGAAGAACGAGATGCTTCCGTCCGCCTCCAGGACGGCGACCTCGACATCGGACAGCCGGCGGATGCCCTGCTCCCGCGCCGCAGCCATGAGGTCGTCGATGGTCAGGCGTTGTCGCCTCATGACGTCGGTCAGCGGGGTTCCGCGCTGCAGCACGAGCACCGGCGTCCCCCTGATCAGAGTGCGCAGAGCGGGCCAGCGCCACGCCGCGTACGACAGCGCGATGGTCATCAGGGCGAAGACCCCGATCGCGAGCACGGCCGAGAGCAGTGAGTAGTCCTGTTGCGTGACGGCCTGCTGGATGAGGTCACCCATGACGATGTACAGCAGAAGCTCAAAGGTGCTGAGCTCGCCGAGGGAGGTTCGGCCCACGACGCGGGTGATGACCCACAGGAAAAAGAAGACCAGCGCGGCCCGGTAGACGATGTCCATCAGCGCACGAGACCCGTACTGACAAGAGGAATCACGGTACGAGCCAGGTGTGGTAGTGAATGGAGGCCACCGCTGTTCCGTTCCTCATCACCGACACCGTCGCCTTCTTGCCGAAAACGGAGTAAGGCTGAATATACGCGTCGAACATGAACACGAACGTGTCCCCGGGCGGCTTCGTGAATGTCATGTACACGTTCGTCCCGTCACGCGTCGTCGCGCTCGGCGTCGGGTAGAAACCCTGGGTCTCGAAGATGTCGAAGTAGCTTCCGGTCACCGCCACGGTCACAGGCCCGGGAAACCCGCCTGGATGGACGACCGTGAGCTCCCACACGGTGTCGATACCCGGTCGTTCGATGCCCGGGTACTGCAATGTCATCCGATAGCCGTCGGCACTCGCCGTGGCCGTCGAGGTGTGCCCTCCGAGCAGTCCGACAGATCCCGCAAGAACCACAAGGGACAAGACGGCGATGAACGCCCGGCGCGCCCAGGTCCCGGATCTGCCGCGCTCTTGCTCGGGAACTCCCGAGAGCGTGTCCAGATCCGCGGGCTCGACCGGTGCCACTCATCGAGCATATCCACCGCGGGGTGTCGTCAGCGTGATTTCAGCGCCCCTTGTGGCGGTCGGACAAGGGGCTCTCCGCCTGGTCGAATGCGTCGGCGACGGCCGCGAGTGCGACGGCCCCGACCGCGCGGGTGAGATCTTCGGCCGGTGTTCCGACCGGTCGCGATTGGTCGTGCATGGCTTCTCCCTCGGCGGTTGACGCAGGAGGGGCATCCTGCCGACCGCCGCAGTCGCGGCTCGCGGACGCCCGACCCGGTTCGCACCTCGGGTCCTACCGGATGGATAGCGTCTGGGGTTACGCAGGGACCTTCTGGCACGGCGCCAGGCCCGCGAAGTGAGCTCCCCGGTGTAACCCTCTCTCCTATCCTTGAGTGACATGTTCTCGCGCTCGCGTCCTTCTGCAGGGAGGGACAAACCGCAGCCCTCGCCGCCGGAGGGCGGTAGCACGCATCTCCGCATCGTCGACGGCGACACCTATACCGACTGGGAGTCGGTGTACCGCGACAACATCGACCGGCTCTACCGGTTGATGTACGCGCGGGTGGGAAACCGTGCTGACGCAGAGGACCTCACCTCCGAGGTCTTCAGCACCGCCCTGCCACCGTTGCGGCTCGCCTCATCGAAGGGCGAGGTGCGGTCGTACCTGTTGGCCACGGCGCGGACCGTCCTGGCCGGGCACTGGCGCCGGCGACTCGGGTTGCCGGTGACGTCGATCGACCCCGAAACCGACCTGGCGTACCTGGCAGGCCCGGCGTCGCCCGACGGCCCGAGCGATGCCCCCGAGCGCGCGGACACGATCCTCAAGGCGCTCCCTGATCGCTACCGCCGCATCCTGGAGCTCCGATTCCTCGAGGCATGCTCGATCAAGGAGACAGCCCAGGCCATGAACGTGAGCGTCGCCAACGCCAAGGTCCTCCAGCATCGTGCCTTGCGCATGGCGGCTCAGGTGGCAGAGGAGCTGGCAACATGAGCAACCGACGCCTCCTCGCCTTCATCGATGCGCTCGCCGCCGGTCGGCGGCCGCCACGCTTCCGTGCGGACCCCGCCGATGCGCCGCTGCTCCGAACGGCCCTCGAGCTGAGGGCTGCCCGGCCGGGGGAGGCGCAGCCCAGCGAACAGTTCGTCGCAGACCTGCACAGGAAGCTGGCAGCGCAGGCGGCTGTGCCGGCGCTCGACCCCCCGCCAGTCAGGCAGCGCCGTGGCGCCCTGATGCTCGCGGCCGCCGCCGCGGGCGGGGTACTGGTCGCGGGCACGTTCGCCGTCACCGACGCCTTGGACCACTCGTCGAGCACACCCGCGGCGACACAGGCGCCCTCCGCCAACGCCCTGCGGACCGGGACGTTCGTGGGATCCGGTAACCAGGTGCTGGGCCAGATCGTCGCCTTCAGCGGCAAGCCCTCGTGGGTCTTCATGAAGGTCGCGGTCCCGCACTACGACGGCCGTCTCACCTGCGAGCTGCAGGCTGCCGACGGTTCCTTTGTCGCCTACGGCACGTTCCGGGTGCACAACGGCGTGGGCCAGTGGTCGAAGACGATCTCGAGCCAGGTGGGCGCCCTACGCGGCGCGAGGCTCGTTGACGCGAACGGGTCGCCAGTGGCCTCCGCCACCTTCGCCTGACGCGTGTAACCCTCGTTCCTATTACTCAGTGCAAGCACAACCACTGCAGATGAGGCGGTGCCTTCCGCGCCTCCTCTCTGCCTTCGAGTTTGGACTGAGATAATGAGAAGTCGCCGTACCACCATCATCACCAGCACCGTTCTGGCCGTGTCCGCCGCGGCGGCCGTGGCCGCAGTGTCCATAGCCGCCGGATCCGGTGGCTCGCCGGCCTACCCGGCCTCGGGCGGCGGATCGGGCTCGGGCAGTACCGCCGTGAGCTCGTCAGCAGCCGCCGTCCATACGGCCACGGCCAGTGTGCAGGGCACCAAGGAACCCATCCTCGTCGACGCCAAGGGCGATCCGCTCTACACCTACAAACCGGATACCGCCACCACGTCGCGTGTCTCGGGGCAGCTCGCGGTCCTGTGGCCTCCGCTCCTGTCCACGACGGCGAAGCCTCAGGGCGGAGCCGGGAGCCTCACGACGGTCAACACCACCAACGGCCGACAGGTGGCCTACCGGGGCCACTTCCTGTACACCTTCGTGCAGGACCAGCCTGGGCAGGTGACCGGCCAGGCCGTCGACAACTTCTTCGTGGCAACCCCTGACATGGCGCGCAACGCTTCGACGTCGAGCTCTGCTCCGGCCTCCGCCCCTGCCGGAGGCGGAGGCTGGTGACCGAACGGGTACCCGTCGGCTCTGTCCGGCGCGTCTCGCGGCTCGGCAGGCTTCGCACACCGGTTTCGGCGCTGGTTCCGGTCACCGGGGCGCTCGGCGAGCCGGCAGCACTCTCCCCGGGCTTCCCGGCGCGGCCGGCATCTCGTGGGGCTGGGTATCCGTGCAGTCTGCGGACGCTCAGTCACCCACGGCGTCGATGCCGCGGATGACCAGGAGCGGGTCGGGGACACCCACCACGGAGGCATCCTTGCCGGGGTACTCGAAGCGCGACAGGAAGTACCGCATCGACTCCAGCCGAGCGCGCTTCTTGTCGTTGCTCTTGATGGTCATCCACGGCGCGTGCTCGGTGTCCGTGCGCAGGAGCATCTGCTCCTTGGCACGGGTGTAGGCGTCCCACTTGTCCAGGGACTCGAGGTCCATCGCGGACAGCTTCCACTGGCGGACCGGGTCGACCTGCCGAATGATGAAGCGGGTCCGCTGCTCGGACTGGGTGACCGAGAACCAGAACTTGGTCACCGAGATGCCGCTGTCGGTCAGCATCTTCTCGAAGACCGTCACCTGGTGGAAGAACTGCTCGTACTCCTCATCGCTGGCGAAGCCCATGACCCGCTCGACGCCCGCACGGTTGTACCAGGACCTGTCGAACAGCACCATCTCGCCCGACGTGGGCAGGTGCGCGACATAGCGCTGGAAGTACCACTGGTTCTGCTCGCGGTCGCTGGGCTTGGACAGGGCCACCGTCCGGGCGTAGCGCGGGTTCAGGTGCTCCATGAACCGCTTGATCGTCCCGCCTTTGCCGGCGGCGTCGCGACCCTCGAAGAGAAGCACGTGCTTGCCGCCGGCGTCCTCGGTCCACTTCTGGAACTTCAGCAGCTCCACCTGCAGCAGGTATTTCTGCTCGTCGTAGACGTCGCGGTCGAGCCGCTCGTCGTAGGGGTAGTTCTCGCGCCAGGTGTCGACGGCGTGACCCGAGGCATCGATGAGGACCGGGTCGTCGTCGTGATCCTCGCCCAGGGTGTGGCCGTCGATCTGGAGCTTGTCGATGTACTCCCGCACGTTGTCCAACATGCCGCGAAGGGTACCCGCGGAGGCGGAGGATCAGTCCCCCTTGACGTTCACGATCTGCCGGAGGACGTGGCGCACCTCGACCAACTCCTCGGCGTCCTTCATCACGACGTCGATGTCCTTGTACGCCGCCGGGATCTCGTCGATGAACGCGGCAGTGTCGCGGTATTCGATGCCGGACATCGCCGCCCGCAGGTCGTCTCGGGTGAACGTCTTGCGTGCCCGGGATCGGCTGTACTCACGGCCCGCGCCGTGAGGTGCGGAGTTCAGGGCCACGGCGTTGCCCTTGCCCCTCACCACGTACGACCGGCTGCCCATCGACCCGGGGATGAGGCCCCACGTCGCCTCCGACGCGTCGATCGCGCCCTTGCGCGACAGCCACACCTGCTTGCCGAAGTGGCGCTCGCTCTCGGTGTAGTTGTGGTGGCAGTCGACCTCCTGCTCGCGCTCGACCGAGCCGTCGACCCACGTCGCGAAGCAGGCGACGACGCGGTCCATCATCTCTGCGCGGTTCGAGAGGGCGAAAGACTGCGCCCAGCCGAGCTCGCGGATGTAGGCCGAGAACTCGTCGGTGCTCTCGACGAGGTACGCGAGATCCGGGTCGGGAAGTGTGATCCACCACTTCCTCATCAACGCCTGTGCCACCTTGATGTGGTGCTGCGCGATCTTGTTCCCGACCCCGCGGCTGCCCGAGTGGAGGAAGAGCCATACGCGCTCGGACTCGTCGAGACTGACCTCGATGAAGTGGTTGCCGGAGCCCAGCGTGCCCAGCTGCAGCCGCCAGCCGGGGGCGTAGCCGGCCGGGTCGACGCCGTCGCTCTCCGCACGCGACTCAAGGTCCGCGATGCGCGCCTCGGTGGAGGCGCGCGACACGGCGGTGTTGTACCTCCCGGCCGACAGGGGGATGGCTTGCTCGACGGCCACCCGGAGGCGACCACGGTCGTCCATCGGCAGGTCGTCGGCGACGTACTGGGTGCGCACGGCGGTCATCCCACATCCGATGTCGACGCCCACCGCGGCCGGGATGATCGCCCCGAGCGTCGGGATCACCGACCCGACCGTGGCGCCCTTGCCGAGGTGCGCGTCCGGCATCAGCGCGAGATGCGGGTAGATGAACGGCATGCTGCTCGCCGTGACCGCCTGATTGCGAGTGCTCTCCTCCAGGATCGAGGCCCAGCTGATGAGCCGCTTGCCGATCTTCTCCATGACCGCCACTCTCGCCGGTGCCGGCCGCGGAGGGAAACGCTTATCGGGCATCATCGGCCTTCCCGGCCGCCTCCGCACGGCCCGGTGATCAGGCCCTGATGAACGCCAACAGCTCGTCGGTGAACTCCTCGGGACTGCTCTCGTGGACCAGATGGCCCACGTCGATCGTCGTTAGCCGGCCGTCGCGGAGCCGGTCGACCAGCTCGGCGACGTGCTCCTGGGGGACGAAACTACGCGGGCCACCTCCGACGACGAGAGTCGGGACCTGGATGCCGGCGACGGTGTCGGGCCACGACGGATCTGGATCGTCGATCTCGGGCCGCACCTGCTCGACCACGGCCCAGTCGAAGGGCAGCTGCCCTCGAGGGCGGGCCGGCGTGTCCGGCTCACGGGGATGCGGCACCCCGACGTCCTCGAGGACGAGCCTGCGAACGAGGTCGGGCCGTGCAGCCGCGACCTTGCACGCCACGAGCCCGCCGAGCGAGTGACCGACGAGGTCCACGGCAGCGCCACCGAGCTCGTCCAGTGCGGCACTGACATCGTCGACGAACAGCTGGATGCTGTAGCGACCTGGCCAGTCGCTGCCGCCATGCCCGCGGAGGTCGACTGCGACGACCTGCCGCTCCTCGCTCACCCGGGTGGCCACGACGTCCCAATCCTGGGCGGTCCCGCCCGTACCGGGAAGCAGGACGACGACGGGGCCGGCCGGGCGCGTGCACGGCCAGACACGAAGCGACAGCACGACTCCGTCGACGCTCAGGCGGGTCTCCTCGGGCACGAGCGTCACTGTGACGCTCTTGCACCCCGTCAGGCAAGGGTCGTCCGCTGTCAGCGGAAGGGAAGGGATCCGAGCCGAGCGCCGACCGTACGACCGAACAGAAAAAAGAATCCGTGCCCCATGTCGAAATCCGCGGTCGTGGTTCGAGGAGGTGACGAACCGGTGGCACGCAGCCGCCGCAACCAGGAGGACGACGATGGCCGCGACGCGTGAATCACACACCACGGCGACACCTACAGGAGCGGCGGAGGTCGCCCCTGCAGGATGCAGCAGAGAGGGCGCCGTCACCCGATCACTGCTGGGGTACGGAGTCCTGGCTGGGCCGGTCTACGTCGGCGTCAGCGTCGCACAAGCGGTTACGCGCGACGGTTTCGACATGACCCGGCACGAATGGAGCCTGCTCGCCGACGGGCCGGGGGGATGGATTCAGGTGGCCAACTTCATCGTGACCGGGCTGATGGTCACCGCCGCCGCGGTTGGCTACAGCAGGGCGATGACCAACGGCACCTCCGCTCGCTGGGCGCCCCGGCTGCTAGCCGTGTATGGGGTGGCGCTGGTCGGCGCGGGGATCTTCCGGGCCGACCCGATGAACGGTTTCCCCGTGGGCACCCCGGCCGGGCCTCCCGCTCACCCCAGCGTTCACGGCTTGCTTCACCTCGTGAGCGCCGGGACCGGCTTCCTCGCCCTCGTTGGCGCCACCTGGATCGCTTGCCGCCCGCTTCCGACGGGCGGGACGCCCCCGGCAAGCCGCGTTCAGCGCAGCGACAGGGGCGGCATTCCTCGTCGCCTTCGCCGGGCTGGCCACCGGCTCGACCATGCCCGCGTTGAACATCGCCTTCACGGCGGCGATCATCCTTACCTGGCTCTGGCTGAGCGTGACGAGCCTTCATCACTACCGGAACGTGACCTGACCGCATCCCGACAAACCAAGGAGTCACTCACATGCGATACCTCGTTCTGCTCAAGGCAGCGGCCGTCCCCACTTCCCCGCCTCCTCCCGATCTGATGGCAGCCATCATGACGCTCGGGAGAGGACGCCTCGACCGTCGGTGCCCTGCTCGACGCGCAGGGACTGTACCCGAGCACCGCCGGTACGAGGGTCAGCCTGGTCGGCGGGCCGGATCAGCACAGCCGACGGCCCCTTCACGGAGTCGAAGGAGCTCATCAGCTACGCGCTGTACGACGTGCGATCCAGGGAGGACGCCGTGGAGTGGTCCACCCGCTTCCTGAAGCTCCATCGCGACCTCTGGCCGGGGTGGGAGGGCGAGGCCGACATTCTGCAGGTGTTCGGGGCCGAGGACTTCGCACCGCCGTCGGAGTCCCCCGCAGCGTCTGCGTGAGCACATCGAACGCCGCGGTCGAGGCGGTCTGGCGCATCGAGTCGGGCCGCCTCGTCGCCGCGCTCGCCCGCATCACCGGCGACTTCTCCGCCGCCGAGGACCTGGCGCAGGATGCGCTGGAGCGCGCGCTGGCCCAGTGGCCCGAGGACGGCGTCCCTGAGCACCCGGCGTCCTGGCTGATGGCAACGGCGAAGCACGTGGCCGTCGACCGTTACCGGCGGAGCGTGAATCTCAACCAGAAGCTGGTCGAAGTGGCGCACCGGGAAGGCTTGACCCGACCCGACGAGGAGGACTCGATGGCTGTCGTCGACGACAGGCTCGACACCGCCGTCTCCGACGACCTGCTCCGGCTGATCTTCACCGCCTGCCACCCAGCACTCAGCAGCGACTCGCAGGTGGCTCTGACGCTTCGGACCGTGGCAGGGTTGAGGACGGCGGAGATCGCTCGGGCGTTCCTCGTGTCCGAAGCGACCGTCGGGCAGCGCATCTCCCGAGCGAAGAAGACGCTGGCCGACAGGAGCATCCGGTTCGAGCTGCCACCGGCTCACGAGTTGCCCGAGCGCCTCGGTGCCGTCCTCGCCGTCATCTACCTGATCTTCAACGAGGGCTACAGCGCGACGGCCGGGAGCGACTGGATGCGGCCGGCGCTGTGCAACGACGCGCTGCGGCTCAGCCGGCTGGTGACCCGTCTGCAGCCCGACCAGGCGGAGGCCCATGGCCTCTTGGCCCTCCTGGAACTGCAGGCCTCCAGGATCTCGGCGAGGCGCGACCCGGATGGAGATCCTGTCCTGCTCGACGACCAGGATCGCCGGAACTGGGACCAGCTGCTCATTCGTCGCGGTCTGGCCGCGCTCCAGGTTGCCGAGGACCTGGGCGGAGGCCCCTATACCGTCCAGGCCGCCATCGCTGCCTGTCATGCCCGGGCCAGAAGCGTCGAGACCACGAACTGGCGCCGCGTGAGCGCGCTCTACACGGTCTTGTACTACCTCCAGCCGTCACCCGTGGTCCTGCTCAACCGCGCCGTCGCGGTCGCGATGGCCGAGGGGGCCGAACGCGGTCTCGAGGTCGTGGCGCAGCTCCGGGACGAGCCGTCGCTCGCCGGCTATCCGCAGCTGGCGGCCGTACGAGCAACACTCCTGCGACGACTCGGCCGGCTTCCCGAGGCTTCGCACGAGTTCCGACGTGCGGCCGCAGAGACGAGCAACGACAGTGAGCGCAGGCTCTTCCTCCGACAGGCGGAATTCGGGATCCACGAGAGTAGGGACGACGCACCATGAACGACAGCTTCAGGTTCCGTACCACGGTCGAGCTCGGCGGCAAGACCGCGACCGGATTGCAGGTACCGGATGACATCGTCGCAGCGCTCGGGGCCGGCAAGCGCCCCGCTGTGCGGGTGACCCTCGGGAGCTACACGTATCGAACCACCGTCGCGTCGATGGGCGGGCGCTTCCTCGTCCCACTCAGTGCCGAGCATCGCGCCGCCGCAGGCGTGGCCGCGGGCGACGAGGTCGACGTCACCATCGAGGCCGACACCGAGGCCCGCGAAGTGCCGGTGCCGCACGATCTGAGCGCGGCACTTGCGGGCGACGATGCTGCTGGCAGGTTCTTCGACGGCCTCGCATACACCCACCGCAAGGAGTGGGTGCGCTGGATCGATGACGCCAAGCGACCAGAGACACGTGAGCGCCGCCTGCAGGCGACCCTCGACGCGCTGCGTGCTGGTCGGCGCAGTCGCTGACGGCGGCCCTTCGCCGTGGGCTCTCGGAGTCGCCGACTCAGGTCAGGCTCAACCGCATGACCACCCGCGGGAAGCCACCGGCGACTGACTTCGTGTCAGCCGCCTTCGTGAAACCGGCGCGCTCGAACATCGCGCGGGTCCCGACGTACGCCATCGTGAGGTCGACCTTGCGGCCGCCGTTGTCCACCGGGTATCCCTCGATCGCCGGTGCGAGCTGTGACCTGGCGTAGGCAACAGCGCCGGCGAGGAGCATGTGGGAGACGCCCGAGCCGCGGTGGCCCGGACGAACCCGGATGCACCACACCGACCACACCGGCAGGTCGTCGACGTGCGGAATCTTCCTCGATCGAGCAAAGGTCACCTCCGAGCGCGGAGCGACGGCGGCCCACCCCACGACGACCTCGCCGTCATAGGCGAGCACGCCGGGGGCGACGATTCGGTTGCAGAGGCTGCGGACGTACTCACCCCGTGCAGCCCCGACCAGCTCACGGTTGGTCTTCGAGTCGACCCGGTGGCTCAGACACCAGCAGACCGAGGACTCGGGGTTCTTCGGACCCAGCATGGTCGCCACGTCGCCGAATCGTGCGCCCGTCGCGGGCCCGACCTGGATGCTCACCCAGGGAGGCTAACGCTTCGGCGACTCCTCGGTGCGGGCGGCGATGCTGCCGCCTGTCCACGCCTCGTCGCCGGTGACGTCTGCGATGACGTCCAGCCACGAGGGCACCGGTGCGGGCGGTCGATCGCCGTCGTCTATCTCCGCAAGCAGCGTGCCGTCCTGGAGCTCGTCGATCACGGCCTGTACCCCGTCGCGATCCAGGTGGTGGCGTCGCTTGGTGACCACCCGGGCGGGAAGCGAGCTCAGCAGCGACCACTCCTCGTCGTCGAGGTAAACGGAGGTACAGGCGATCGCCGAGGGCCCGTCACCCAGCCGGATCTTCTGGCCGAGCTTGCGAGCGACCCTGCCATCGAGGTCGCAGACCTCACGGAGTCGAAGCCTGCTCGCGTCGATGTACCGGTCGCGTATCTGCGATACGCCCGTCACGCCGCTGGGGACCGACCGCACGAGGAACCGCCGCTCGCGTTCGATGACCGCGTACTTCAGTGAGACCGTCATGCTGTCGAGTATCCAGACAATGGCCGTGGCTCCGCGTCGCTGATGCGTTCGGCACGTGCGCGCTGTCTACGCTGGCACCGTGGACCCGATCGGCCGCGAGACACTGCGCCTCGCGAGCGTGAACGCCGCCTCGGGGGTGGATCGCGGATCGTGGACGGTCTCGATCCAGCGGCTGGGGCGGGCGGTCGCCGGCCTCGACGCCGACGTCGTCGCGCTGCAGGAGGTCGACTACCTGCTCGAGCGCACCGGTGCCGTCGACCAGGCCGCCCTGGTCGCGACCGCCTGCGCACAGACTGGGCCCCGATGGCAGCACCGTTTCGCCGCTGCCGTACTGGGGACACCGGGCGACCCGCGGACCTTCCGTTCGGCAACCGCCACGCAGCCCAACGAGCCCTCTTACGGCATCGCGCTGCTGACCCGTTGGGAGGTGACCGAGTGGCATGAGCTCCGGCTGCCGCCCGGCCGGGCGCGCCTGCCGGTGCCGTTGCCTCCCGGATCGCCCCAACGTGTCCTGTGGGTACCCGACGAGCAGCGGCTCGCGCTGGCCGGGGTGCTGGCGACGCCGATGGGACAGCTGAGCGTGGTCTGTACCCACCTGTCGTTCTCGCCCGTCCAGGCCGTCCGGCAGCTGCGTCGGCTGGCCGCGTGGGCCGCTGCCCTGCCGCGGCCGCTCGTCCTGCTCGGCGACCTCAACCTGCCCGGCTCGCTCCCGGCACGATTGACCGGCTGGCGACGGCTGTCACGGGCGGCGACCTACCCCGCGGCCCGCCCGCGGCTGCAGCTCGACCATGCGCTCGCCGACGGCGACGTCAGCCTCACGGCTGCTCACACGGTGCCGGTCGGCGGGAGCGACCACCGCGCCCCCGTCGTCGACCTGGCCCTCCGCCCGTCGAGGTGAGCGGCCGGGGTTCAGGTCACTCCACGCAGAGGCAGAAGGGGTGCCCGGCCGGGTCGAGGAACACGCGGAAGGTCTTACCAGGCTGGTGGTCGTGCTTGGTCGCCCCGAGGTCGAGCACCGCTGCCTCGGCACTGTCGAGGTCTTCCACGATCACGTCGAGGTGCATCTGCTGGGGTACGTCCTGACCCGGCCATGCCGGCGGCGTGTAGGACTCCACCTGCTGGAAGTTGATGCACTGACCGTAGTCCGCGCGGACCTCGGCCCAGTCGGAGGAGACGTCGACCTTCCAGTCCAGCATGGCGCCGTAGAACGTCGCGAGGGCGCCGGCGTCAGGACAGTCGAGGACGATGCTGGGGAATCGTGCGATAGCCATGTCGAGCACAGTAGCCTCCATTGCGGACAGGCCACGTCCTGATGTGACCCGCGAGACAGCGCCGATCCGCGGGCCGTGCGGACCCTCAGTCGAGAGCTTCGGCCAGGAACTCCTTCATCGACTGCCAGCTTCGTCGCTCAGCCACCGCGTTGAACACAGAGCCGTGCTCCGGGGAGTTCGCGTCCGGGAGGGTGAAGGCATGCATGGCACCGGAGTAGGTGGTCAGCTGCCAGTCGAGGTCCGGCGCCTGACGCAGCTCGTCCTCGAACGCCGCCACGGCGTCATCGGGAATCACGGGGTCGATCGCGCCGCGGAGGATCAGCAGCTTCGCGCGGATCCGCTGCGCCTCGCCGTCGGGTCCCGTCGGAAGCGCACCGTGGAAGCTCACGACCGCGCGCAGCTCCACGCCGGTGCGGGCCAGCTCCAGCGCGCCTGACCCACCGAAGCAGTAGCCGATCGCAGCCGTACGCCCCCGGTCGACGCTCGGCTCGGAGCGGAGACGGTCGAAGCCCCCTGCCACCCGTTCCCGCCACAGCGGCCGGTTCCCGTAGTAGCTCCCCGCTACGGCCGGGGCCTCCGCCGGCGACGGGCGAACGTCAGCGCCGTACACGTCGGCGGCGAGGGCCGTGTAGCCGAGACGAGCCATCATGTCGGCACGCATCCGCACGTAGTCTGTGACCCCGAGCCAGTCGTGGACGATCAGTACGCCGGGGTGTGAGTCGTCGTCGTCGGGCCGGGCCAGGTACCCACGGCAGGCGACGTCACCGACGTCGTAGTCGACCTCGGTCCCGACGACGCCGGCGGCGGGAATCGGCTCGCGGTCGAGAATGTCTGCCAGGTTCGGCGCATAGCTGGGCACGAGGCTCCTCCAAAGGTCAGAAGTTCGTGGGCGGGATCGTCGCCACTACGCCGGCTGCTCCGCCGGCTTGTCGCTCGAGGCCGAGGTGGCGATGGAGGGCAGCAGTCCGGCGCCCTCTTCGAGGTTCACGAGCAGCCACAGTCCGGCGCTGACGGCGCTCATCGCGATCACCTCGAGCGCGATCAGGAGGGGCGAGTGCCGCGGCACCTCGTGGAAGACGGTGTACCCGAAGGTCAACGCGGTCAGCACGTTCACGATGTTGAGTACCGGCATCGAGGCCGACAGGGCGGCGACGCGGTAGGCCCGCTGGTTCGTGAGCACGCCGCCTGCTCCGGCCAGCAGCAGCCCCCAGGCGGGCCAACTGGTGAGAACGAGGTGGAGCCCGCCGCGGGAGAACGCCTCCAGCGACATCTTGAGCAGGCCCGCCACCAGGCCGAACAGCAGACCGGCGGTGACGCCGAGGAAGAAACCCTTCTGCCGCGGACGGTGACGGATGTTCTCGGCGATCAGGGTTGCGAGCAGCGCCAGCACGACCGCACCGAGAGCCACCAGCCGGCTGGACCAGCCACGGTTCGCGACCACTCCTTCTGTCGGGCTGGAGGCGACCAGGAAGACCGCCAGGCCGCTGGCCGTGAGCACGACAGCCCGGATCTCGCCCCAGGCCGGCAGCTGACGGTTCATGGCCGCTCTGGCCGGCACAGCCCAGACGATGCCGCTGACGACGATCGGCTGTACCAGGGCCAGGGCGCCGGCGTGCAGCGCCAACGCGTGCAGGACGAACGCGCAGGTGGCGAGCAGCTGGCCCAGCAGCCACAGCGGCCGGCGGATCAGATACGCCAGCAGGCCCAGCAGGCCGCTCGCCGACTCCGGTGCCGCCTCGGCTGCCTGGTGCTGTACCGACGTCGAGACCGCGAAGGTGGTCGCACACGCCAACGCCAGCAGGATCGCCCAGATCATCAGCGCCGCGTCCGCAGTACCCGCACGAGCTCACTTTACCGGGGCGCGTGCAGGCTAGCTGCCAGGTCGCGAATGAGCGCCGGCGGGAAGCAGGCTCACTCCGGTGCTGTTGTACCAACCGATGACCGACTCGACGACGCGCCCGCGCGGCATGGTCCGGCCGAAGCTGTGGACCCCTCGACATGTCCAGATCACGGCGGCGGCCGCCGAGCAGCCGCACACCGCCGAGATCATGCGCCGGTTGGAGCTGGCAGGCGTCGACGACGTGCGGGTGCTCGGCTCGAACCGGCTGATGGACCTCAGGGACGGCAGCGACCGTGAGGTGTACGCACGGGCGAAGGCGACGATGGCCGTGGTCGTGGCACCGCCGAGCGCGATCAAGCCGCAACCGATCCCGCCGAGTGCCGACTGGCGCATCGACCTGGCGCGCGGGTGTCCTGCACACTGCCAGTACTGCTATCTCGCGGGCTCGCTGGCGGGGCCGCCCGTTACCCGCGTCTATGCCAACCTCGACGAAGTGCTCGCCGGCATCGGCACGCACGTCGGCCGGGGCTCGGTGACGACCGGAACCGCGGCGCGCGGCCACGAGGGCACGACCTTCGAGCTGTCGTGCTACACCGACCCGCTCGCCATCGAGCACCTCACCGGCTCGTTGGCGGAGGCGATCGAGCGGGTGGGCACCGGCCTGTACGGGGACGCGTCGGTGCGCTTCACGACCAAGTTCGACGCCGTCGACGACCTCCTCGCGCTCTCGCACGGGCGCCGCACCAGGATGCGGATCTCGATCAACAGCGATGACGTCGCCGGTCGGTTCGAGGGCGGTACCGCGACGGTTCCGGCGCGCATCGCCGCCCTACGCAGGATGGCGCGGGCGGGCTACCCCGTCGGCTTGACGGTCGCGCCGATCATGCCGATCGGCGACTGGCGGGCCGCGTACGCGGACCTCCTCGACGACGTCGCTGCCGCGGTCGGCGGGTTGCCTGACCTCGACCTGACCGTCGAGGCGATCACCCACCGCTTCACGGCCTCGAGTAAGGACGTGCTGCAGGGTTGGTACCCACGCACCAGACTGGAGATGGACGAGACTCAGCGAACCCGCAAGCGCACGAAGTTCGGCAGCACGAAGTTCGTGTACCCGCGCGAGCTGATGACCGAGCTGCGCCTGTGGTTCCAAGACGCCGTCGCCGCGCGGCTGCCCGGTGCGCCGTTGCTGTACTGGACCTGAGACGTCGTCTCGGTGCGCCCCTGCGCTGCACCCTTTGGACCGGGCAGGATTGGCGGCATGCCCGAGGAGTCGAAGTCCGGTGTCCGGCTGACGAACCTCGACCAGCCGCTGTTCGCCGAGGCCGGCGCCACCAAGCGTGACCTGGTCGACTATCTCGACGTGATCGCAGACCGTTTCGTGCCGGTGCTGGCCGGGCGCGCGCTGAGCGTCGTCCGCGTGCTGCGGGGGCAGGCACCGTTCATGCAGAAAAACCTGCCGGCGTACGCGCCGGCCTCGATATCCACGCTGGAGGTCGCGACGCAGGACGGCAAGCGGGTGGTCCACTATCCCGTGTGTGACGACCGCGAGACCCTGCTGTGGTTCGCCAACCAGCGCGCGGTCGAGTACCACCCGACACTCTTCCAGGGGCTTGCGTTCGATGCCCCGACGCACCTCGTCGTCGATCTCGACCCGCCTGCGGGCCCGGATGCATTCGCGCGAGCGGCGGACGGCGCGCTGCTGGTGCGCCAGGCGCTCAGCGACGTCGGCATGACGGCGCTGGCGAAGACCAGCGGGGCGAAGGGCGTACACGTCGTCGTGCCGCTGGCACCGGGCCAACCGGCGATCGATGTGGCAGCCGCCACGCGCGCTGTCGCCGCCCGCGCGGAACGGCTCGATCCCGGGCTGGCGACGACGGCATTCGTCGTCGAGGAACGCGAGGGCAAGGTCTTCATCGACGCGACTCGGGCCGGTGGGGGCACCGTGGTCGCCGCGTACAGTCCTCGGGTACGCCCCGGCGTCCCCGTCTCGCTCCCGCTGGAGTGGGACGACCTCACCGCATCGTCGCCTGCGGACTTCACGATCGCCACCGTGCCGGAGCTGCTGGGAGACACCGACCCGTGGACCCTCTTGATGCCACCGCAGCAGGTCCTGGACCGCGGGCTCGTGGAGGAAGGACACACCATCCCGGTCGCCCGGGTGGCCGCGATGCATGCAGGAAAGCGCCGTGCTCGGGCCCGGCGGGATGCCGCGGGGTCGGAGAGCTGACCGGCGTCTGTCAAGAGTTCAAGCGCGCGCTTGCTGCTACGCGAAGGGACGCCCGATACGTGAGCTGTGCCGAAGATGCGGCTTTCAGGCCTTTGCGTCAGCCTTCGCCTTGGCCGCCCGCGACGCCAGGTCGCCCTTCTTCAGGCACGAGGTGCACACTCGCAGCCGCGTGGGCGTCCCGTTGATGACCGTGTGGGAGATCTGGATGTTCGGGTTGAAACGACGAGGCTTGCGGCTCTTGACGAACCGGTGCTGAGCGTTCTTGCCCAACTTCTTTATCCGTCGCCCGAATCGGGGCTCCTTGCCACAGACATCACAACGGGCAGACACTGGGTCACTCCTACGGCGGGGGCTGGGCACGCCGGGCTGACCGGGGCCTCTGACAACCGCGAAAGTCTAGCATTCACGGGCATGGTGCCTGTAATCCTGAGGTGCGTCCCGCGCGGCTCGGGCACCGACTCCCAGCGGTGGCGACCATCGGCCGTGCGCCCCCGTCGGACTGTCTGAATGCTGGCCGTCCACAGGCGGTCTCGCGCTTCGCCTTCTGTCGTCGCCAACGAGTAAAATCGTACACATGTTCGATATCGATCTGAGCACATTAAACGCCGAGGCGACGCTGCGTCACGTCACCGCGCTGCGTGCGGTCGCCGAGCAGGCCGACCGGGCGCTGTTGATGTCAGCGGCGCACTGGGCGGACCTGCACGGAGTGGTCGATGCAGCGCCGAGTGCGCTCCCGGGCACCGAGCGGCTCGTCCGCCTCGGTGGGGACGGGACACCTGAGGTAGCCGAGTTCGCCGCCGCCGAGCTCGGCGCTGAGCTGTCGCTTTCGCCGTACGCGGCGAGCCTGCTGATGGCCGACGCGCTCGACCTGCGGCACCGGCTGCCGGTGCTGTGGGGACGGATCTGCGCCGGTGAGGTCAAGCCCTGGATCGGCCGCAAGGTGGCGCAGGCCACCCGGCAGTTGTCCGCGGCAGCAGTGGAGCCCGTTGACGTGACGGTGGCGCGCTGGGCCGACCGCTTGACCTGGTCGCGGCTGGCGGGAGTCCTCTACGCCGCCGTCGTGGCCGCCGACCCGACGGCAGCCGAGACCGCCGCCGACCAGGCCCGCGAGGAGTGTGGGGTGTGGGTGAGCCGCTCGAGTGACCACGGCACCAAGACGGTGTTCATCCGGGCCGAGGCGCCCGACGCCATCTGGTTCGATGCGACCATCGACCGGATCGCCGACGGCATCGCCATCCTCGGGGACCCCTCGAGCAAGGACGCCCGTCGAGCCCGCGCCGTCGGGATCATCGCCCACCCCCAGCAGACCCTCGAGCTCTTCGACCAGTCTGCCGCCGCCTTGGGCAACGTCGCTGACACGGCGACTGAGGACCGTCTGCCCGAGGACACGGCCGCCGAGATCGCTACGGGCGCTACCGGCCGGCCGAAGCCGCGCGTCGACGCCCGACCCGCGGCGACGTTGTACGTCCATCTCGCGGCCGGCGCATTCAGTGGCGCCGCTGCCTTCGGCGACGGTGAAGCGAGCGGCGGCAAGGGTTGGCCGGTCGCGCGCGTGGAGGGGGTCGGGCCGGTCACCGTCGGCCAGGCGCAACGATGGCTCGGGCACTGCCGAGTCACGGTCAAGCCCGTCCTCGACCTGGCAGGTGTCGCCCCTGTCGACGGCTACGAGATCCCCGACCGTCTTCGCGAAGCCGTGCACCTGCTGAGCCCCGCCGACGTGTTCCCGTACGCCACCAGCACCCGCCGTTGCGGTGACATCGACCACACCGTCGCCTACACGCCGCCCATGACCGATCGCGCTGCCGGCGCGACAACGCACCCGGGCGACGACCCGTCGGCTGACAGCGGCGGACCACCGGCACCGACCCGCATCGGCAACCTCGCCCCGATGACCCGCTTCCACCACCGCATCAAGACCCACGGTCGATGGAAGGTGGTGCAGCCCTACCCCGGCGTTTTCGTCTGGCGATCACCACACGGCCGCTTGTACCTCGTCGACCACACCGGCACGCGCAGACTTCCGCGCGCCGCCTGACCACCTGCACGCAGCCCGCGCCAATCGGCTGACGCTCGGCGAAACCCTCCGGGCCCGGCTGCGTACCCTGGCACGGGCCGTTCGCGACACCCCGCTGGGCACCGACCACGGGCTGCTCGTACGTCTCGACGAGGCGACCTGTCCGCAACGCCGGCTCAGGCCTGATCGACCCGGCAATCCGACCCGCCACGACGGTCCTGCTGCGCGGAGGATGAACCAGCTGTCGCGGGCTCCGGTGCAGCCACTTGCGTCGGGAAGGGGAGACGTGAATCGGTTAAGCGATCGACTCCCCTCCCACGGCCATCTACCCTCGTCGTGCGATGCAGAACTTCCCCCCGCCGGTCAACGCGTTCGTCACGTTCCCCGGAGAGACCCCTACTTCGGCGCCGGATCTGGGATCCCCGTCGCGGTTCCTCAGGTGGCACTTGCGACAGCAGGCACCGGTCGTCATCAGCGCCACCGTGGTCGGCGTTCTCTGGCAGCTGCCCCTGACGATCGGGCCGTTCCTCATCGGCCGAGCCGTCGACAAGGGGATCCTCGCTCACTCTGTGGGGGCGACGTTGCAGTGGAGCGGGCTGCTGCTGGTCGTGACGATCATCGGTGCGATCTTCGGCATCGCGATGCACACCCTGGTGGTCCGCAGCTGGCTGATTGCCCTGTACAGCACGACGCTGCTCGTGACGCGGAAGGCCGTACAGCTGGGACATGTGCTCCCTCGGCGTACTCCGACCGGTGAGGTGCTGAGCGTCGCGGCCAGCGACGCGGACGAGTTCGGAGGCCTGACCGAGATCACGGCACGCGGCCTGTCCCAGCTCGTCGCCTATCTGACGGTGGCCACGATCGTGCTGCTGACGTCCCCGAAGCTGGGCCTGATGGTGCTGGCCGCCGCGCCGGTACTGGTCGGCGTGGCACTGCCGCTCCTTCGTCCTCTGCACCGTCGCCAGCAGGCGGAGCGATCGCGCACCTCGACGCTCACGTCGATGGCTACCGACATCGTCGCGGGCCTACGGATCCTCCGCGGCATCGGCGGTGAGAGCGTCTTCGGCCGCAACTACGCCAGCCAGTCCCAGTTCACCCGGAAGGCCGGGGTCTCCGCAGGCGTCTGGCAGGCCGCGATCGAGGCCGTGGGTGTGCTCATGTCGGGCTGCTTCCTCGTGCTGCTCATGTACACCGGCACGCGCGCAGTCGACTCCGGGGCGCTCACCGTCGGTCAGCTCGTGAGCTTCCTCGGCTACGGGCTCTTCATGGTCGGGCCGATCCGGACGTTCTTCGAGTTCGCCCAGAAGCTCACTCGGGCGATGGTGTCCGCCCAGAAGGCGATAGCGGTGCTCGAGCTCACCCCTCCCTGGAGCGAGCCCGTCGCCCTCGCGTCCCTGCCCGCCCACGGGGAGCTCGTGGACGAGGCGAGTGGCTTCGTCGCCCGACCGGGAGAGCTGACGGTTGTCGTGAGCTCGGTACCCGAGTCGACGGCCGCGCTCGCGGACCGGCTCGGCCGGTGGTTCACCGTCGAGGAGGAGCCCCCGCCACTGGTGGAAGCCACCGGCCGCCGGTGGGGGCGCCGCGCGCGGGCGCAACAGCAGGAGCGCCGACAGCTGCTGGCGGCGCACGACGCCGCTCGAGCGGCTCAGCCGTGGGGCGTCACGTACGGAGGCCTCGACCTCGGCCGCGTGCCACTCGACGAGCTGCGCCGCACCATCCTCGTGAGCGACACGAACAGCCAGCTCTTCGCCGGCACCCTGCAGGACGCCGTCGACCCCCACCACGTGCTGGCGCGCGAGCAGGCTGAGCAGGCACTGCGCACGGCGGCGGCAGAGGACGTGTACGACGCACTGCCGGGCGGTTGGGCCGGCGAGCTCGACGAGCGCGGCCGCGGCCTGTCGGGTGGCCAGCGCCAGCGAGTCGTGCTGGCGCGTGCGCTCGCGGCCGATCCGAGGGTCCTGGTACTGGTCGAGCCCACGTCCGCAGTCGACGCCCACACCGAGGCGCGGATCGCCGAGCGGCTCGCACACCACCGGCGGGGACGGACCACGATCGTGACCACGGTGTCCCCCCTCTGGCTCCACCATGCCGATCACGTCGTACTTCTCTCCGGCGGTCGCGTGGTGGCCGAGGGTACGCACGAGGAACTGTTGGCCGAGGAGCCCGACTACCGCGACGTCGTGATCCGCAGTATGAGCGACAGCCATGTCTGACCTGCTGTCGACGTCGGCACAGACGTGGCGCGACACCGCTCTCGACCCACCGGTGCTGCCGCCGGAGCTCACGACGGCGCCCGTCGAGACCTCCGTACACCAGCGCATCGAGGGCATGCGCGAGCGACACCGCGTGCGCCGAGAGCGGGCCGAGAAGGTCTACGCCGACTCGCGAAGCCCGGCGCGCGGATGGCCGGTTGCCGACGAGCGCGAGGTGGTGCGCTTCGTCGCCGCGATGATCGCCCGGAAGCGCGGCTCGTTCATCGCACTCGTAGTGCTCAACGCCCTGGCCGCCGGTACGGCCCTCGCCATACCGCGGCTTCTCGGGGGGCTCATCGACCGCGTCACCGCCCCTGGCCCGGCCGTCGGCCTTGGCTCGTTGTCGCTGGTGATCGTGGCGGTCGTCGTGGCCCAGTCGGCGTTCACCTTCGCCGGCCAGGTCACGTCCACGCTGTTCGGGCAGAACCTGCTGGCGTCGATGCGCGAGTACGTCGTCGAGACGATCCTGCGGCTGCCCCTGAGTCGCGTCGAAGGGGCCAGCACCGGCGACCTCGTCACCCGCGTCACTCGTGACGTGGGCACGATGACCCGCGCGGTCCAGTCGGGCCTGCCCATGGCGGTCATCGCCTCCCTCACCGTCGTGCTGTCCGTCGGCGCGATGGTCCTCAACTCCGTCGTGCTGGCGCTGCCCGCCCTCCTCGTGGTGGCTCCTTCGGTCATCCAGGTTCGGCGCTACCTGCGCCGAGCCTCGAAGTGCTACATCGCCGAGGGCGCCTCGTACTCGCGTATCAACACGACCCTGACCGAGACGGTCGAGGGCACGCGTACCGTCGAGGCGCTGGGGCTGGCACATCGCCGGGTTCGGGCCGAAGAGGGCGACGTCGCAGTGTCGGCACAGGCGGAGCGGTACGGTCTCACGCTGCGGAACCTGCTCTTCACGGTGATCGACGTCGCCTTCAACCTGCCGGGCGTGATCACCGTCCTCGTCGGCGCCTGGGGCTACTGGAACGGGTACGTGACGCTCGGGCAGATCACCGCCGCCGTGCTCTACGTCGCGGCGATCTCGGGGCCGCTCGATCGGCTGGTCAGCGAGGTCGACCGTCTCCAGGTCGGCGCCGCGTCCACCGCTCGACTGCTCGGCATCGCCACCGTGCCGCCCGACCGGGTGCCCGGCGCCGCGATCCCGGCCGGTCCCGAGCTCGTCGGAGAAGACCTCCGCTTCGCGTACCGGCCCGGCCATGACGTGCTCCACGGCGTCGACTTCAAACCGCGTGTCGGTGAACGGATCGCGATCGTCGGCCCCAGCGGGTCAGGAAAGTCGACGCTCGGCCGGCTGCTCGCAGGAATCAACGGGCCCCGTACCGGCTCGGTCCGCGTGGGCGGGGTCGACCTCATCGCGCTACCTCTGGAGTACCTGCGCGATGAGGTGGCCCTGGTGACGCAGGAGCACCACGTCTTCGTGGGCTCGGTTCGAGACAACATCGTGCTCGGCCGCGAGACCGCGGACGACCAGGCGGTGTGGGCGGCGCTGGCCGCCGTCGGCTCCGCGGACTGGGTCCGCCGGCTGCCCAACCAGCTGGACACCAGAGTCGGGTCGGGGAACCTGGCGCTGACTCCCGCACAGGCTCAGCAGGTCGCGATGGCGAGACTGGTCATCGCCGACCCTCACACCCTCGTTCTCGACGAAGCGACGTCGCTGATCGACCCGCGGACCGCACGTACGCTCGAGGGTTCGGTGCACGCACTGCTCGTCGGGCGCACGGTCATCGCCATCGCACACCGCCTGCACACCGCCCACGACGCCGACCGGGTCGCGGTGGTCATCGACGGACGGATCGTCGAGCTCGGCAGCCACGACGAGCTCGTCGCACTGGACGGCGAGTACGCCGGCCTCTGGCGTGCGTGGACCACCTGAGTGCCCCTAGGTTCACCTCATGGTCCGGGTTGGGCGCGCGGTCGGCGAGGCGATCCCGCTGGATGCCGCGAGGCGGATCGCTCTCAACGCGCAGGGCTTCGGTGATCCGCGTGCGAGTAGCCGGGTCGACGTAAGGCGCCTGCGGCGGGTGGTCGACCGCGTCGGGGTGCTGCAGCTCGACTCGGTCAACGTGTTGTGCCGCTCCCACTATCTGCCGATGTTCGCCCGGCTGGGTCCGTACCCGCGGGCGACGCTCGACCGGATGTGCTGGGGCGAGGGGAGCGGCCGCGAGCTGTTCGAGTACTTCTGGGGGGCACAAGGCGAGCGTGCTCCCTCTGAGGGACTACCCGCTCCGGCGATGGCGGATGCGCGCGGCCGAAGCGCAGGTATGGGACGCCGCGCTGCATCCCGATGTGACGGCGCCGTGGTCGGTCGTGATGGGCATGCGCCGGCTGAGCACATCACGGCCCGGCTTCGTCGGCGAGGTGCTCGCCGCGGTCACCGAGCGGGGACCGATCACAGGCGGGGAGGCGAGCCCCGACGGCGTGCGTCGCAAGCGCACGGATCCCGACCCCGACCCGACAACCGGCCGCATGTGGACTGGCAGGACGCGAAGATCGCGATCGAGTACCTGTTCTGCACAGGTCGGCTCGCGATCGCGGGCCGTCGGAACTTCGAGCGCCTGTAGGACCTCAGCGAGCGCGTGCTGCCGTCCAGCGTGCTCGGCGGGCCAGAGCCCACTGCGGACGAGGCCCGGCGCCAGCTGGTCCGGATCTCGGGCAAAACGCTCGGCGTCGCCACGGCTCGCGAGCTGTGCGGCGCCACTGGGGGCCACTTCCCGCTGCCCACAGCAACCGCCAGACGCGTGATCAGCGAGCTCGTCGACGCCGGCGAGCTGGTACCGGTACGCGTCGACGGCGAGCCCCGGCAGGCGTATCTGTCATCCGACGCCGACGACCGGACGGTCCGCGCACGTGCCTTGCTGGCACCGTTCGACACCCTCGTCTGGAACCGCGACCGGACCCAGCGCCTGTTCGACTTCTTCTACCGGATCGGCATCTACACACCGCGGGCGCAGCGGCAGGGCTACTACGTCCTGTCGTTCCTGCACGGTGAGCGGCTCGTCGCCAGGGTCGACGTGAAGTCCGACCGCCGCGCTCGCGCTCTGGTCGTCCCGACCGTCAGCGCAGATCCCGGCGTATCGGAGCATGATGTCGTCGAACCACTCGCGGCCGAGCTCGCGTCGATGGCCCCAGTGGCTCCACCTGGACCCGGTGGTGGTCACGGCCGACGGCGCCCTCGGCCGGGCCCTCACCGCAGCGATCGAACACTGACCAACTGATGGAGGCTCCCATGAACGAGGCCAACGAGCTCGCCTACCGCTCCGCGACCGAGATCGCGTCGGCCATCCGCACGAAGGAGGTTTCCCCGGTCGAGGTGCTGGAGGCGACCATCACCCGGGTCGAGCAGCGCAATCCGAGCCTGAACGCGCTGGTGTTCACGGCGTTCGACGAGGCGCGCGAACGCGCCCGATCAGCCGAGCAGGCGGTGCTGTCGGGCGGCGAGCTCGGCCCGTTGCACGGGGTACCTACCGCCATCAAGGACCTGTTCGACTTCAAGCCGGGGTGGCCGGCGACCTTCGGCGGGATTCCGGCCCTGCGAGACCAGTCGCTTCCGATCAGCTGTGTCTGGGCCGAGCGGATGGAGGCGGCCGGGGCGATCATCGTCGGGAAGACGAACAGCCCGGTGATGGGTTTCCGCGGAACGTGCGACAACCCCCTGTTCGGCCCGACCTCCAACCCGTTCGACCTGTCCCGCAACAGCGGCGGCTCGTCCGGCGGCGGAGCTGCCGCTGTCGCCGACGGGCTGCTCTGTTTCGCGGAGGGCACCGACGGCGGCGGCTCGGTCCGTATCCCCGCCTCGTGGTGTGGCGTCCTGGGCTTCAAGCAGTCATGGGGACGGGTCCCCGTGGTGGTGAGGCCCAACGCGTTCGCGGGCACGAACCCCTTCATCTTCGAGGGTCTCCTCACCCGTACCGTGGCGGACGCCGCGGCGGGGTTGACCGCGCTGTGCGGGCCGGACCCACGCGACCCGTTCATGCGTTCGGACATCCCTGACTTCGTGGGAGCGACGCAACGCTCAGTGGACGGCATGCGGATCGCGTACAGCCCGGACTTCGGTGGCTTCCCCGTCGATCCGCGTGTGGCTGCGGTAGTCGACCAGGCAGTCGGTGCGCTGGCAGAAGCCGGAGCCATCGTCGAGACGGTCGATCTCCACCTCCCGCGGGACCAGTTCGAGCTGGGAGAGCTGTGGTGCCGCCTCATCGCGCCGATGAACATCGACACCCTGGACGGCCTCGCCGCAGCTGGGATCGATCTGCTCGGCGAGCACCGGGACGAGCTGCCCGCGCCCTACCTGCGATGGATGGACGAGGCGCAGCAGACCTCGATGCGGCAGTACTCCGCGTACCAGGTCATCCGTACGGAGGTGTTCGACATGGTGCAGTCGGTCCTGGCGGGCTACGAGCTGCTCGTCACACCGACCCTGGCCTGCCTTCCGGTCGAGAACTCGGACACTCGCGGCCAGACCCTCGGGCCGTCGGAGGTCAACGGGGTCGCGGTCGACCCCTGCATCGGCTGGTGTCTCACGTACCCGCTGAACTTCACCGGTCACCCGGCGGCCTCCGTGCCGGCGGGCCTGGCCGAGGGGTTGCCGGTCGGGATGCAGGTCGTCGGTCGACTCGGAGCCGATACGGACGTCCTCGCGGCAGCGGCCGCCGTTGAGCGGGTTCGACCGTGGGACGCCCATTACGCGATCCCGGCGCAGCGGCCCCTGGCCACGGTCAGCCCCTGAGCGAACCGCAGGCCCCTCGTGTACAAGACCGCTGGCTAGGTTGTGGGGCGTGCAGGTCGATTGGAACGGCGAGCTGGTTGATCAGCTCGACACGCACTGGCTGCATCAGTTACGGCCCCGGCTCAATGGGCTGACAGATGCTGAGTACTTCTGGCAGCCGGTGTCGGACTGCTGGACGATCAGCCCCCGCGGAGCGAGCTCCGCGCCGACTTCCTTCGGCCGCGGACAGTTCACCCTGGACTATGGTGACCCGTCGCACGGTCGGGAGCCGGTGACGACCATCGCTTGGCGGCTCGCGCACGTGATCGTCGGATTCGCGGAGACGAACGGAACCCATTTCGGTGGACCGCGGACAAGTACGTCGACGTTCAGCTATGCGGGCACCGCGCAAGAGGCGCTGCGACAGCTCGATCACGAGCATGACGTCTGGGTCGAGGGCGTGCGCAGCCTCGGCACCACCGGGCTTGCCAGACCGCAAGGCCCGACGCAGCCTCCCGAGTTCGCCGATGCACCCATGGCGAAGCTCATCTTGTACACGAACCTGGAAGTCATTCATCATGGCGCGGAGATATGCCTCCTGCGAGACCTCTATCTTCGCAACGGTTCGTAGTACCGCGACGCACCCCGGATCAGGCGCCACAGGTGGTCCGATGGCTGGGCGCGCTGCCATGTGCGGAGTCAGAGCCAGCGCGGGACGCGGCTGGTGTACTCGGCGTAGGCCTCCCCGAACTTCGCCGCCAGGTAGCGCTCTTCGGGCACGACAGCGCCCCATCTCAATAGCGCCCACTCCAGAGGCACGGCGACCAATGCCCAGACTGACCCCGCCACGAGCCCAACACCCGCCGCCCCGGCAAGCAGTCCCAGATAGAGCGGATTACGTGATCGGGCGAAGGGCCCACTGTCGATCACCGTCCTGGTGGCGCCGCCCGCCAGCAGCGCCGTCCGGTGCCGCGCCATGGTCACGAGCGCCCACCCGTTCCAGACCGTGAAGGCGGCGACGAGCAGCCACCCCGAGACGACCGTCGCCGAGGAGTCGGCAAATGGATCACCCACCAGGCGCGAGACGACCAGGCCGAGCCCCAGGGGTACTCCTACTGCTACGGGCGGCCACATCCGAAAGGAGGGACCACGATCGGAAGTCACCATAGGGAGTATTGCCTGCGTCCGTCGAGGTGCGGGGCCGGTCGCTGAGCGGTCGTATGGAATCATCGCGCGGACGCGATCACATCAAGAGAGGGCTCGACTCCGATGCAGATGAAGCTTGAACTGATCCCGCTCCCCGTCTCGGACGTGGACCGAGCCATCGACTTCTACGCCGGCAAGCTCGGCTTCAACAAGGACGTCGACGTGCAGCCCACCGAAGGCGTTCGGGTGGTCCAGATGACGCCGCAGGGCTCGGGTTGTTCGGTCGGTTTCGGGACGGGTCTGGACGTGTACGCGGGCGAGCCTGGGAGTATCAGAGGGTTGCACCTGGTCGTGGACGACATCACCGAGGCGCGTGCCGAGCTTCTCGGCCACGGTGTCGAGGTCAGCGACATCCATGACTTCGGGGGCGGCGTCAAGGGAGCGAACTTCTCCGATCCGGACGGCAACTCCTTCGAACTGCAGGAGATGGCGTGGCGCAAGGGCGCGACGTACTAGGAGCCCGCTGACCCGCCGTCGCTCGCCCGCCACCCGGCGGGCATTGTGAGGCTTCCGCGGCGCGCCCGCGGAACTCGGGCGTGCGGGGGCGGCCTGTCCTCGTTCACTACGGAGCGGCGCGGCACGCCGATCTCGTGTCCGAGACGAGCTCGTCGGCCAGGTCGAGCGTATTCGCGAGCTCGGCCATCGTTGTGCCTACGTGGCCGAGAAGGTGTCTCGCGCGATCCGAGAAGTGTGGCGGGCTGATCGGCAGCCGCCCGGCTGAGGTGACGGCGCCCTTCTCGTTGATGAGCCATCGTCCCGCCCGACCGTGAAGGGCGTGAGCACACAGCAGAACCACCCGGAACAGGCAACCGGCGACCCAAACGCAGTCCTCGCGCTGAACGGACTTCCGCAGTCCGGCGAGCAGGAAGTCCGCCTCCCACAACCTCTCGACCACGGCATCGGCAAGCGCACGTGGATAGGTACGGGTGGCTTCCTGTAAGTCCGTCAGGTGGCCCGTAGGGTCATGGAGGACGACGCCGAGGGCGACCTCTCCGGCATAGGCGAAGTCGGGCACGCCAAGGGGGTGTCCGGTCTGGGCGTTGAAACGGAACTGGCCGCGCTGGGCATCGTTCCACGCGGCCTGGACCCGGTCGAGGTCACGGTAGATCCAGTCCACTGGAGCGCCATCAATGCGCAGCCACGCCCCACCGTCGACCCACGGACCCCAAGCGCCCGGCTCAGTCACCTCCGCAGCAGGCCCCGAAACGGCTCGTGCCAGCGCGAGCAAGGCACCCGTGTCGAGCGGGGGCTGGTAGTACAGCCCCAAGTCGTAGTCCGAGCCGGGAGTGTGTTCACGCCTCGCCCGGCTACCGCCGAGCGTGACGCCGACGACCCCGTTGACGCCGCCCAACCGGACGGCCAGGTCGCCCAGCCAAGCGTCGACAGCCATGCCGCCTACCTTGCCAGTCCTGCCCGGTTGCGGCGTCACCGCGCACCGCAAGGCGCGGCGGTTGGGCTACTCCGTCCACGCTGCTGTGTCGTTGATGCGCTGCCGCCACCGGCCCTCCCGTTCACCGTGCGCGTCCCAACGGTGTGCGAACGCCTCGAGCCAACGGCAACGGTCGATCATGGCAAGGTGTCGTGTTTCCCACGACGGACGCTCGCCATAGGCCTCGAAGAAAGCTGTCAGCGACTCTATTTCGGCGGGGTGGTGCATCCGCACAATCCATTCGCACCATGCGATGTCGCCGATGGCCGGGCCGATGGTGCAGAACTCCCAATCGAGCAGCGCGGTGACGGTGTAGTCGCTGGAGTCGAACAGGACGTTGTTCGGCCCGAAGTCACCGTGCAGGACCACATGTGTGGAAGGGTGCCGGCCTGGTACGAGCCGGCCAGGATCCAGGGCGTGGAGCCTGCGCAGCAGCGCGCCACATGACGCGAGGACCTGGTGAGAGCGACCCTTCTCGATCAGGTCCTGGCCGTGCTGGCCCGGCCGGAACTCCATGACGATCGACCCATCACCGTGTCTTTCGACGACCGCCGGCACGGGCATCAGGTGCGCAAGTCGCGTCAGCGCAGTCAACTCGGCGTCAGCGCGAGCGAGGGCGTCCGGCCCTACGTACGACTTGCAGACGCCCAGAGGGACGAGCTCAGTCGAGTTGGTGTACCCATGACGCACTGGCCAAGCCTTCCACCCGGTTCGCGACAATGTCACCTGAGAATGTTGCGCCTCCGCGTTCACCCGGATCCGGAAAGCCACTGCCGATCGCCTGTACACGGCGGCGGCGGTCACGCACCAGAGGGCGGCCGCTCTAGGCCCCTCATCAGCCGGCTGAGTCGGGCGCCCACCGTCGCAGGGGGGTCCACGGTCCGCCGTCGTAACGCCACAGCTCCAAGCCGACGGCTCGCGTTCGACCCGGCTGGAAGGAGTCGCGCAGACGCTCGAACGTGGCTTTCGCGACGTCGGGCTCGACCTTGTTCTGTACGGTCACATGCAGACGGAGGAGTTGCGCGTCCTGGCGGGTGAGGTGTGTGTGCCACCGGTCCTGCAACCGGCGATGCATCACCTGTACCTGCGGTGCGGCGAGCCCGTACGCGACGCCTCTTCCGAGTGCAACCACCCCGGTGATCTCGACGGGCAACGGCAGCGATCCGGCTAGCCGGCCTAGCTCCGCCTCGACCTCTTGACGGAGGTAGCCGGGAAGTGCGTGGAACAACGTCACGTGCGCCCCTACCGCTGTCCGCCCCCGGGGAAACAAAGCGGTCCGCTCGGCCTCGAAGCGCTCTCGTGCCGGGCGATCGAGTTGCAGCGTTACCACGAGCGGCCGCTCGTTGTCGGACGTGTTACCCACCGCGACACCGTGCCCAGGAAGCGACCGCGTAGACCTGGACCACCTCGTGTCGAAGTGACTCGTATCCGAGATGCATAGCCTCCCGGAGGCCGTCCTCGGTCAGTCCATTCCAACGACGCCGGCCTACCCTCATCGCCGCGATGAAATGGTGCGAAAGGGAGTGCAGTTCAAGAAGCGAGACGCCTCGCTCCGCCCATCCAAGGGGGCACCATGCCGGGCCTCATCAAACGGTCGGCCAGCCGCACGACCAGGGCCCGCCTGACGCTCCGCGCGCTTCGTAAGCGCAGCACCCAGGCACGCCTCACCGACCGTGAGCTGATGGCCTTGCGCACCGACCTCAGCCGGCACGCAGGGTGGGGGTGCAACTCGGCACAGCCCTGACCCAGGGATGTCGGCACCGATGTCGGCGTTCAGAGGCCTCGCGGGACACCTGCCGACCGCGCCTCAGTTGAAGGTCGCCGCAGACCGTGACGAGGTCCAGGTGGTCCGACCGCTCATCGGGACGGCTTGCGGCTCGACCCCTGGCGCCGTGAGGATCCGTCTATGAACGAGACGCCTGCCACGGCAAGGCTGCGACGGTCCGTCCGGGCGGTCATCCTGGCCGATGACGACCGGGTTCTGCTGTGCCGATTCCGTTTCCCGCACCCAGCTGTACCGACGGGCGCAACGGTCGTGTGGGCGGCCCCCGGCGGCGGCGTCGAGCCCGGTGAGCTGCCGCGCGCGGCACTGCGCCGAGAGCTGCACGAGGAGACGGGGCTTGTCATCGACGCCGACCCGCCCCACGTCTGGCATCAGGAAGTTGCCACTGACAGCCGTGCGGACGGCTACGACGGGTTGGTCAACGACTACTTCCTGGTCCGCACTACGCGCTTCGACCCCCGCGGCGCGCTTTCCGATGCCGACCTCGCCGCCGAGCACATCAGCGCGATGCGATGGTGGCAGCACGGCGACATCGCCGAATACCGCGGATCCGACCTGTTTTCACCCCGTGACATCGCTACACCGCTGGCGGCGCTGATCGCGGGTGATATCCCGCGCACGCCATTGATGCTCGGCCTGTGACTTCTCTGGAAACAGAGAGGCCGCTGCCTGCCGACTCTGGCACGATCCCGGGGTGACGACACGCGCCACCGACCGGAGCCGCTGGCTCGCGCTGGTCGTCTGCTGCAGTGCGATGTTCATGACGCTGCTGGACGTGAGCGTCACCAACGTGGCGCTACCGTCCATCAGCGACGACACGGGTGCCGGCGCGTCGCAGCTCCAATGGATCGTGTCCGGGTACACGCTCGCCTTCGGCCTCGTGCCTGTGCTCGGTGGCAAGCTGGGCGACGACCACGGGCGCCGGCTGATGTTCCAGGTGGGGGTCGGTGGCTTCGTCGTCACCTCGGCGCTCTCTGGTCTGGCCCCCACAGCCGGGTTCCTGATCGGCGCTCGGGTGCTGCAGGGGTTGTTCGGCGGCTTGATCAACCCGCAGACCTCCGGACTGGTGCAACAGATGTTCCGGGGCGCCGACCGGGGCCGCGCGTTCGGGGTGCTCGGTACGACGGTCGGGCTCGGTACCGCGATCGGACCGCTGGTGGGGGGCGCCCTGATCGCGCTCGGCGGTCCTACGCTCGGCTGGCGGTTGGTCTTCTTCGTCAACATCCCGGTCGGCCTCGTCGTCATCGCACTCTCCAGGCGACTGCTGCCCCCGCCGAGCGAGTCCATCCGGCATCGGCTCGACGTCCTCGGAGCCGCGCTTCTGGGAGGGGCCACCTTCTGTGTCCTGTTCGCTTGCGTGGAGTACGACGCCTTGCGGGACGCTCGGCTGGCGTGGCTCGCCGTCCCGGCCGTAGCACTGCTCGCACTCTTCTTACGCCGGGAACGCCGCCTCACCCTCGAGTCCGGGGACCCACTCGTCGACCTGCGCCTGTTCCGACGGCCGTCCTACGTCTCCGGCATCACCCTCGCGCTGGCGTTCTTCCCTGCCATTGCCGGACTCCCTCTCGTCCTTGCTCTGTTCTACCAACGCGGGCTCGGCTACACCGCGCTGGAGTCGGCACTCGGCGTGACGGCGTACGCCGTAGGGAGCGCCGTGTCCGCACCCTTGTCCGGGCGTGTCGTCACCCGCCTCGGGCGCAAACTCGTGGTTGCCGGAGCAATCACGTTCGGCGCCGGAGCTATCGCCATGGCCGCCGTGGCCGGGCACATCCACCACAGCCACGCCACCCTCGCACTCGCGTCGCCCCTCTTCGTCATGGGATGCGGCCAAGGGATGCTGATCACGCCCAACCAGACGCTGGCGTTGATGGACGTCGACCCGCAGATCGGGAGCGCCGCCGGAGGTGTCCTCCAAACCGGGCAGCGGATCGGGCTGGCGATCGGCCAGGCCGTCATCGGGGCCGTCTTCTTCCACTCCCTCTCTGCAGACACCATCGCGTCGTACTCACGTGCCTTGGCTCATGCGGTTGTCGCCGCTATCTGCTTCGTCTCGGTCGCTGTCGCGATCGGCTTGCATGACCTACTGGCGACGCACCGCCGAGATGCCCAGACCTGATCACGACGACCGAGCGACGTCGCCAAGCGGAAGCGCGGACGGAGGCTGATGCCGTCTCCAGCCGTGAGGGCGGCGTTCGCCCGGACGCGCCTCGATCCGGACGCCGATTGACTGGTGACCCTCCCCGCGAGAGGGCGATCCCCAGCGTGCGTCTATCCCCCGGTTGGATCCTTCGCTGACGCTGAACCGATCGGTACGGTTTGGTCCAGGCGATCGTGTGCTGGAAGGCGACATGGTGCCGCATAACCGCTCCGGGCATCACCGCCCGGACAACCTGTCGTAGCTCCCCGAACGGGAGGGTCGGGTCTCGCACCGGGACAGGTGGCGGCTCCAAGTCGACTCCGCCTGACGCGGCGAGCATCTCCCTCGCCACACCTCCGGTGAGGCGCGACCGGTGATTGCTCGAATCGGCCGTCCACCTGGCTCGTCCACTTGGCTGGTATGAACGACCATGTCGTTGTTGGCGCCGGCCTGCCGCAACGCCAAACCGGATGGGAGTCGCCGTGGACGTGGTCGTGGTGGGGGCTGGAGTGAGCGGACTTACCTGCGCGGTGGCGCTGCTGGAGGCCGGCGCGCACGTGCGAGTGCTCACCGCCGGGGCCCCAGCCGGCACCGTCTCGGCGGTAGCCGGAGCAATGGTGGGTCCCGTGTTCGGGTCGGGCGACGAACGCAGTCTCGCCTGGGAACGGGTTTCGGACCATCGCTTCCGAGAGCTGGCCAAGGATCCCGCCACAGGGGTGCGAATCGTCGCGGGCCGGTTGCTGTCCGCACCCGAGGTCGGCCCGGGTCTGCCGGCCTGGGCGAGGGAGGTACCCGGCTTCCGGGGGGAGTTGGGCGACGACCAGCTCCCTGAAGGGTTCTCAGCCGGGTTCGCGGTGGACCTTCCGTTCGCGGACATGCCGGTTTATCTGGCCTGGCTCGTGCGCCGGGTTCAGCAACTCGGAGGCCGCGTGGAGCAGCACTTGGTCACCGACCTCGATCACGTCGAGGCCGCCGATCGTGTCGTGAACTGCGCTGGCCTGGGCGCGGCCGCCCTCGTCGGCGACGACACGCTCACGCCGGTCTGGGGCCAACACGTCATCGTCGCGGCCCCGTCGGTCACGGAGTTCGCGATGGAGGGTGGCGCGGCGCGCGACTACATCAGCGTGGTGCCGCACCGTCGCGGCGTCCTGCTCGGCGGTGTACGACGGCCCGGTCGTCACGACCTCACCCCCGACCAGACCATCGCCGACGAGACCGTCACCCGCGCCGCGGTAGCCGTGCCGGCCGTCGCAGACGCCGCAGTCCTCCGCGTCGAGGTCGGCCTGCGACCCGGCCGCCGCGACGGCGTACGCCTCGAGGCCGAGCAGGTCGGGTCCACCACCGTGGTACACAACTACGGTCACGACGGCAACGGCGTGTCCTGGTCCTGGGGATGCGCCGCCGACGCAGTCGCCCTCTGCAGACTTTCGTGAGCGCAATCGTGCCGCACGCTCTTGGGAAATCCCCGGTAACCCTCCGGTTGCCCCGGCGACTTCCGTTCTCACGCTTTCGAACAGAACCTCCTCAGGAGGAGCAAAAGACTGAGCCCGCGTTGAAGCACTTTCACCGACAGCTGAATTGGAGCTACGACGCGACCGTGAATCAGGCGGGCACCGGCTAGCACCACAACTTTTGAGACTCACAATTTGGCGCCAGATAACGAGGGTCGCCGCACCGGACCGGGCATGTGAACTCACCCTCGTCAACGCTGCGGTAGTCCGCCCAAATGACGCAATTGGTCGGAACGCATGATGCTGCCAGGGCTATCCCACTGAAAGAAATTCGATGTCAGCTGGGTATGACTGCGACTTCCCAGGTGTATCTTCAGCGTAAAACCAACTTTACCCACCTGGCTGGTCATCCCCATCGTCATCGGTCTGCGCCTCGTAATGAGGACTGAGGTCAAGTAGCCGCCGCTGACCATCCCAGTGAGCGTATTCCCGCACGTCCAAACAACCGGCGTAGCGCCACAACGACAGGACGGCCATGGACATCACTCCCACCACACTGACCCGATCCGCGGGCCTCGCCGCCATTGCTGCGGGCACCATCTTCATCGCCGTCCAACTCAAGCACCCGCCCTTGACCGTTGCCGGGGTCCACCCGGCCGAGTGGGCGATCCGTAGCTCCCTGAAGATGCTCATGGGGGCACTGGCGCTGGTCGGCATTACCGGCATGTACGTGCACCAGGTGAGGAGGATGGGCCTGCTGGGGTTGATCGGTTTCGTGCTGTTCGCCGCCAACTACCTCTTCATCGTCAGCACCTCGTTCGTCGCGGCGATCGTCCTGCCGGCCATCGCCGACACGAGCCCCAGCTATGTCACCAACGTCCTGGTCGCTGCCTCCGGTCACCACCCGCCCGGCTACACCGGCTCGCTCTACACCGTGATCTTGTTCGGCGGCGTCCTGTACCTGGCCGGCGGACTGATCTTCGGCATCGCGCTGTACCGAGCCCGGGTCCTGCCGCGTTGGGCGGCCGCGCTCCTGGCCGTCGGCGGCCTCGCGTCCGCGGGGCTCACGCTACTGCCTGACCCCTGGTTCCGGCTGCTGGCCGTGCCCAACGGCATCGCGATGATTGCCCTCGGCTACTCACTGTGGCGCATCACAGGCGTCGAGCGCACCGACATCACTGAGATCGACGACGCCACCGAGGTCAACGAGAGCCTGACTCTTCCGGGCGCTGTCGCGCTCCCCCGGATAGCCACAGGCGGTCCCGAATGATCGCGTCGGCCGGGTAGGAGAACTGCTTCGGACGCGACCCTCCCGATTGAGTTGAGTACGGATTGGACGTGCGACGGCATGCCTGCAATGAGCCCGAGTCACCGCGTCCGATGGCGTCCAGCGGTGGCAACAGATATTGAGTTCCTTGCGGACGTCGTCATCGAGGCGACACTGGATCAGGGCAGGTGGCCGGCGGATGTAGACGAGGCGGAGTTCCGCGCTGGATATGTGAACCGGACTGCAGGGGAGGTTCGTAAGAGGTCCCCGGTTCGACTACCTACGTCATAGAAGTTGACGAGCTCCCAGCAGGACGCCTTCGCGTCGTTCGATACTCCGAACGTATCGAATTGGCCGGTATCCAGCTCTTGCCGCGCATCAGTCGCAGGGAATCGGGACCCACGGATTCGGGGCTTGATGGACGAAGCCGCCGCCGGCGGCGTTCGCTTCGAGGTCAACGTCGAAAAGGACAACCCTCGCGCTCGGGTGCTGTATGAGCGTCTTGGGTTGGCGTGGGAATCCGAGACCACTGACGAGAACCACATGGTTTGGCGACCCGCTGCCAGCACGGGTCTGTGCTCTTGACCCGGCTGGATCACGGAGACCGCGTCGTCATGCGGGCAGTAGCGGCGGAATGACGCTTGAACCACTCAGGGGATCTCGGCATCGTCAGGTCCGACTGCGCAGCCCCGATTGCTGCCATAGCGGGTCCGCGGATGTGTGTTTCGTCGATGTGATACTTGGCCGGTGTCAGAACCGTTCTTGAAGCAGCGCTAGCCAGCGGCGAGGGGTCGATTCCGGACGTGTTGCAGATGTTCGTCAACGAGGTTCGTTCTATCGTGAGCTGGCACCGGTAGCGGTGTCCGCGTCCCCAGATGCATTAGCGCCGAAGAGGACCGCGGAGCGACTCGCTTGGTGTTGGAGGATTTGGCGGAGTCGGCCCCGGGTGCAGACCCGTTTCGCCGTTACTGCAGTGTTTGTGCCGATCAGCGGAGTTCCGGGTGGGGGAGCTGAGGGGATTCGAACCCCTGACCTTCTCATTGCGAAGGCTTCGCAACGTGGCATTTGCGCTCAGCCCGGCCTGTCTGAGGTGCATGCTCTGGGCGGATCAAGATCGGGGAAACATGACCGGGCGGCGGCCACGGTAGTGCCACCGACAGGAGCATCGGAGTCATCGACATG
>CAVXXI010000003.1:0-1648039 GCA_963765725.1 uncultured Actinomycetota bacterium
GCCGTTTCCGTCGTTCCGTAACGGGCAGGCGGAGCTGTCTTCCAGGGTGCTGGCGCAGCTTCAGAACCAGCCGACCATGCCATCACCGAGTCTTGACGAGGTGCCCGCAATAAGAGTACTGTTTTTTATAAAAAAAGTACTTGTGCTGAGGTCAGGGATGATCGAACTGCTCACAGTGGACGAGGCAGCCACTGTCTTGAAACCCCCCGCGGTTCATCCGTCGACTGATCGCCGAGCGCAGGATCGTCTTTCATCACGTAGGCCGACATGTCCGGATCGCTCGACGGGATCTGGAAGCTTTCATTAGTCGGGCCGCGTCGAGCTGCGAATGTCGGACGGCTCAACGGCAGGGCGACGGCGCGATGTCTCGCAGGCGTTTCGGCTCGTACGTCAGTTGCCGTCTCGACGATGGCAAGCGTCGTATCTCGAAGCCGGTCCCAGCGTCACCAGCGCCTCGCACCTTCGCCAAGAAGGCCGATGCCGACCGATGGCTCGCCCGGATGGAACTCGACTCAGAACACGGTGGGCAGAGCCTGGACCAGCTCAGCCGCACACGGTTCGGGGACTACGCCCGAGAGTGGCTGGACCAGAACCCCCGGGTCGGGCCTCGCTGGCGGGAGACATGCCGACGCAACCTTCGCCTCCACCTCGCCGGCCTCGACGATGTTCCCTCAGAGATATAACGCCACGGCTGGTTCGCGCCTGGCACGCAAGAGCTTTCAGGGCACCGGAGGACGCACGTCCATCGCGCAGGCCTACAGGTTCCTTCGTGCGGTCCTCAACACGGCGGTCCGAGACGAAATCATCACTAAGAACCCTTGTAACATCCCTGGTGCTGGCACACCACGAGCCCAACGCCGACCCGTCGCAAGCCCATCCAGGTAACGGCGCTCGTCGACGCCATGCACTGTACCGCGCAGCGGTCGTCCTGGCCGCGTGGGCCGGGCTCCGCCGAGGCGAGATCCTGGCCCTGCATCGACAGGACCTAGATTCGGCGCGGGCTCCGTCACCGTGCGGCGAACACAAACCGAATTCCTCGCGACACCGGCCAGTCGACTCCCCTCCCAAAACCGAGGCAGGTTTCCGTACCGTCAACCTGCCGCCCACGTCATGTCGATCCTTAGCCGCCACTTGGCCGCGTACGCCGGAAAACACCGAGTATTCGTATCAGCCACCGGCACACCCATGCGGGGCGACGCCCTGTACCAAGCCTTCGCACGAGCACGAGCACCGTCGGCATGGAGCAATTCCGTTTCCACGACCTCCGACACACCGGCCAGACCCTGGCCGCCTCCACCGGAGCGACCCTCGCGGACCTCATGAAACGACTCGGCCACGCCTCCCCGGCGGCCGCCATGCGCTACCTCCACACCGTCAACGGCCGTGATGAAGCAATCGCGCAAGCGCTGTCCGTCGTCGCCGGACGCGGCGACCCGCGCCCCAACTACCCAGATCGAGTTGGTCGAGCCCGATGAGGTCGCACCAAGCGCACGCGGCCCCTCGTAGCCGCTGTCACCTGCCCAAACGTTCTCCCTGAAAAGCGGAAGGTCGCCGGTTCGATCCCGGCCCTGGCCACCCCCTTGACCAGCGGGTATATCAAATATGGCGTTGCTGCCGTGGCTGTTGACAGCGGTAGATGACAGCCACGTGGCTTCATGCGAGCCTCGATCCGAGCGCCTCCAAAGCCTTTCGCTTCTCGTACAGAGACGCGCGTGCGTAGATCGTCATGGTCACATCGAAGGCGCTGTGACCGACGATCTCCCTCACCACGTGCGGCGGCGCCACGCTCACGAGCAATGTTCCGAATCTGGGGGAGGATGTGGTTCGTGGGTTGGGAAGCACTCGAGCGGTGGGGTGACGAGGTCGCTCGGGTAGAACCGCTCGCTGGCGGAGGCGTCAACGAGGTGTGGAGCGTGCGTGTCAAGGAGCTGCTCGCGGTCGGTCGTCTCAACGCCCGCAGTGACGCTGACCTCGCCTGGGAGACCGACCTGCTGCGGCATCTCGGCCGCCAAGGGCTGAGCGTGCCGGTGCCGATCGCTACGACGTCTGGCCGGCTGTTCGCTGAGGGCCTGGTGGTGATGTCCTACGTGGAGGGCGAACCGCCCGAGACGGAGGCCGACTGGCGTCGCGTGGCCGATACACTGCGCCGGCTTCATCGGTTGACGCAGGGCTGGCCGCAGCGTCCTGGCTGGCGATCGTCGACCGATCTACTTCACGCGGAGATCGGGACGAAGATCGACCTCGGCGCGATGCCGCCTGAGGCCGTTGCCCGATGCCGAACGGCGTGGGCGCGACTTGCCGGACGTCAGACCTGCGTCATCCACAGCGACCCGACGCCGGGCAACATCCGCATGACTGCCGATCGGGTCGGGATCATCGACTGGGACGAGTCGCACGTCGACGCCGCGGACCTCGACTTGTTGCTGCCCCATAACGCCGCCGATCTCAGCGACGGCGCACACGACATCGCCGCACAAGCCTTCGCCGCTTGGGACGCCGCCCGTTGCTGGGGCCACGAGTTTGCAGTTGAGCAACTCGCCAAGGTTCGAGCGGTCTGAACCCGGCATCCGAATACCTCGGGGCCGCTTGATTGACCGCCAGTGGGCAACGTCCGCTCATCCCGCGAGCCGGGCGGCCTGACGGCTATCCGCTGCGATAGCTGACAGGTTCACTGGGCGCTATCGAATCACAACTGGGAGCCGAGAGGGCCTGCTGTGCGGCGCACCGGTGCGCGGTGAGGGACGCTATTGCGGCATCCTTGGTGGGTGGCTGGCGGCATGATTGTGTTGCTCAACGGGCCCTCGAGTGCCGGCAAGACGACTTTGGCGAACTGCGTCGCCGCCCGCCTGCCGACACCGTGGCTGGTGATGCCCGTTGATCTCTTCCACCGCATCCGGAGCCGGCCTCAGGCAGATCTCCCAGCTGAGCAGTGGCAGGAAGTGTTTCACCGCACGCGCTCGGCGTACCACCGAGCGCTGGCCGGTGCGGCCCTGGCTGGATGCGACGTCATCGGTGACCATGTTCTGTCTGAGCCCTGGCGTCTCGCCCAACTGCTGGAGTTGACCACGGGCCTCAACGTGTTGCTCGTGCATGTCACCTGCAATCCGGACGAGTTGGATCGACGCGAACAACAGCGCGGTGACCGCGAGGCGGGAACGGCACGTGCTCAGGCCGATGTCGTGTTCACCCACGGCGACTGCGACCTTGCGGTAGATACAACGGCGAGTGCGGTCGAAGAGTGCGCAAGGCGCGTCGCCGCGCTCATCGTGTCACCGCCAAGACAGACGGCTTTCGAACGGCTCCGTCGACGCTAACGAGACATGCTGGTCGCTCAGTGCACATACCTCACGAGCATGGCGGCAACCGCACCAACCAGAAGCACGAACCACCTCGAGGCTTTGTCCCAGCTGGAGGGGGCGAATCCGCGCCGTGTGTCGACGTGATCACGGTGGTCGAGTACAACATGCTGTCTGACTGGACTGGGGGTTAGGGGTTACGTCCCTCTAAGGCCAAACGCGAGCCAGCTCCAGGAAGACATCGAGACTGCTGTGCCGAGGGATCACGCAGATCAGTTGTCCGCCGGGAACTCGGAGGGTTCGGCATTCCAACCAACGTGCCTCCTCCACGGCGCCAAGAGCGACGAGCCGAGCAGTTTCCGCATCGACGTCATCGGTCTCCACGTCGAGGTGGTAGCGCGGCTGGTCATCGACCGCTTGGATGGCGGTCACCAGGCTGGGCAACGCATCGGGTAATGATGTGAACTGTTCCTCGCCCGGGACGGGAGACCGTGAACTCCTAGCGCGGCCGACCAGAAGGCTGCCGACTTGGGCGCGTCGGCGGTAGCGACGTCGATAAGCAAGCTCGACACACGGCTGCGGTGCACTGGGGACCTCCTGCTACTCGTGACCAACGCCGAGTGCCTGATCCTAGATGGCGCCTTCAGCTGCTCATCTGACGCCGACCGCGTGATTGGTCAGTCCAGCGTGGCGTGTCGCGTAGTTGCGCCGATTGTCGACCAGGTACGCGCGGACCGGCTAGTCAGCATTGGACACGGTCCAAGCGAGCGACGATTTTGCGCATCCGAAACAGCGTAAACATTAAGCCACGCAGGGTGAATGCAAGAACGCGAGATGCAGCGGTATGTCTCCCCACACAGAGCACTGATTGAATGACTGTAATGTTTGATTACTGATAGCGATAACCCAACCGGCGCTCATCGAGAATTCTCCGGTCGCATAGGTCCGAAGTCGTCGCTTCAGACATGAACTCATGACTCCATTGACTGCTTTACACGATATGCGCTAGGTACCCGTTATAGGTCCGCTCGGTGGTGGGTTCCCCAGCATCGACGCGGAGCAGTGGATCCCCATCGTCGGGGCCGGCCGGTTTGAACCAGGCGGCCGAGGACGCCGTGCTCGCCGGTGCTGGCTCAGGGCCCCGACGGCGGGTGGCCGGCCTTGCCGGCCTCACGCCACGCGAGCTCGAGGTGCTCGGTCTGATCGGTACGAAGGAGGGCAACACGACGGCGAAGGCAGTCATCAGCCTGAGCACCGGGCTGGAGGATGCGGAAAAGGTGACCGTGGCGTTCCTGGTGGCCGTCGGCGCCGCTGAGACCGGTCGCGAGACCTTGGTCTTTCTCACCAAGGAAGCGGTCCGCCTGGCCGTTCCGGGTGTCGCCGGAGGAATGGCGTGCGAGGGCTGTCCCCAATTGAGCGAGCTGGTGAAGCGGTTCGAATCGGCCGGCGGCCGGTACTACGTCTGCCCGATCTGCCTGAACGCCAAGGGGCTAGGGGACTCAGACCTGGTCTCCGGCGCCGAGCTCAACGGCACCGTACCGATGTGGAACTGGATCGGTGACGATCCAGCCGTGACCTTCAGCTAGTGACATCGGCGTCCCGAGGTAGTGCGAACTCGGCCGCGGGAGCTGAGTGCACGGGGCTGGGCGCGGCTCGTGAGCGCGCGCGTAGCGTGTCGATGGTGATTCAGGTGGTCGAGTACGACCCGAGCTGGCCTCGGCGGTTCGAGTTGCTGCGCGACGAGTACGCCGGTGCCATGGCGGCTGCCGGCGTACCGGTGACGGCGATCGAGCACGTCGGCAGCACGGCGGTTCCCGGGCTCGCAGCCAAGCCCGTCATCGACTGCGACATCGTCGTCGCCGAGCCGGCCGTCATGGTGGCCTCGCAGACCTTGGTCGCGCTCGGTTTCACGCCGCTGGGCGAGCTGGGCATCCCATCGCGTTGGGCGTTCAAGGAGCCGGAGCGGCTGGCCAGGACGAACACGTACGTGGTCGTCGAAGGGTCGCTCTCGCTCCGCAACCACCTCACCGTCCGCAACGTACTGCGGGCGGACCCCGACCTGCGCGAACAGTACGAGAGGGTCAAGCGGCGACTGGCTGTTGCGACCGACGACATCGACGAGTACGGCCAAGGCAAGAGCGCGGTCATCCAGCGAATCCTCGCCACCGCCGGCCTGACGGACGCGGAGCTGTCCTCGATCGACGCCAACCAGGTGCCGTCGCACGTCGACCGTCCTCGCTAGCCCGGCGGCATCCGGGCAGCGACATCGCACGCGAGCGAAGCAGAGGCGAGCAAGGACGGACCCGATCGAGCCGTGAGCCGATCAGCGCTTTTCTCAGCCGCCGATGCAGAGGTACTCCGGCGGCACTGCCTCGACCAGCCACACCACGTTGTCGGAGACGCTGAAGGCATACCCGTCGGTGTGCATCCTCGCAGCGTCCACGAGCAGCACCGCGGGCGGTCCGCGGCGTGCGCCGACCCGAGCGGCGGTCGCCTGGTCAGGCGACAGGTGGACGGCGTGGCGCGATCTCCGGTGCAGCCCCTCTCGCAGGATCCCAGCCACATTGCCGGCGACCGTTCCGTGGAAGAGCACGGCGGGTGGTCGGCGGCGCGGAAGACCAAGATCGACGGCGAGGGAGTGCCCCTGGTTCGCTCGGATGCGGTTCTGCGTCACGTCGAGTGCGAACCTCTGTTTGTCGTTCGTTGCCACCACCCGCTCGACGTCCGCTCTCGTCACCGCTGGTCGCCGCTCCCGGACACCCGCGACGAGCTCGTCCAGATCGACCCACCCGCCGGGGTCCAGACTGATGCCCACCACGGACGGGTCGTGCCTGAGCACCAACGAGAGGAGCTTCGACAACCGACGGTCGCTGTCCGCACTCCGTGCCACCGCCGGGTCAGCTCCGGCCTGCGCAGGTCGTCGCCCGGCCCGTGCTGCTGCGCCGATCCGTACCGGGCTGGCTGCGCGTCATCACCTCTCCCTTGCCCTTCCGTACCGCAGGCCGGCGACGCGGCCGTCGAAGGTGCGCGACTCGAGGAGGGCCATGGGCTGGCGTTCGGTGAGCGGCGGGAAGAACGGGGTACCACCACCGAGGACGACGGGGTGGACGAAGATCTGGTACTCGTCGACCAGGTCGGCCTCGGCCAGGGCCGCTACCGTCCGCGAGCCCCCGAAGACATAGCTGTCACCGTCGGCAGCGTCGGCCAGCTCTCGAACCCGTGCCGGGTCGGCGACGACGGTCGCGTTCCACTCGGCCCCGGTCAGCGTGCGCGACACGACAGCCTTCGGCATCGGCTTCCAGATCTGCGAGTACGCGACCGTGTTGGGTGTGCTGCCCGGCAACGTGTCGGCGATGGGCCAGTAGCCCGCCATCATCTCGAAGACGGTGCGGCCGTACACGAACAGGCCGGCGTCGCGGAGGGTGGTCACGAAGTGCGTGTGGATCTCGTCGCCGATCTGCGGCCAGTCGAACTCGCCGTTCGGGCCGGCGGTGAAGCCGTCGAGCGACGACTGCATCCACACGACGATCTTCTTCTCGCGGTCGGTGTCGTTGTCGTTCGTTGTCATGCGTCCAACCTAAGCATCAGCCGGGAGCGAGAGGGGATCCACCTCGTCGCTCCGCCCCTACTGCGCGGATCGGCCACGTGAGTTTCACGCAGCAGACCGCGCAAGGCTTCTCATGCACGCCTGTCAAAGACGTTGTCGCCCACTCGACCCGACATCTTTGACCTCTCGGCCGGACATTTGCGCCCGCTCCACCCGACATCTTTGACCTCTCGGCCGGACATTTGCGCCCGCTCGACCGCACACCTTTGACCTCTCGGCCGGACATTTGCGCCCGCTCGGCCGGACATTTGCGCCCGCTCGACCGCAAGGCGGCTCAGCTGCCGCCCTCACTCCTTGGCGGGGTAGCACTCTCTGACTTCGTCAGGCTGAGCTCCGTCGTCTCGGGCGCCCACAGGTAGGTGACGATGAGCCCTATCGCGCAGATGCCTGCCGCAATGAGGACCGTCGGGCCGATACCGAGATGGGCGATGCCCACCGGCAGTAGGAACGTCCCGCCGGCTGCGCCGATGCGACTCATCGCGGCGGCGAAACCGGTTCCGCTCCCACGAAGCTCCGAAGGGAAGATCTCGGCGGGGTACACGCCGGTGAGATCACCCGAGATGGCGTTGAAGAAGGCGAACGCCACGAAGCAGACGATGAGCACGATCGCCGGGGCGCTCCCCCAGCCACCGATGAGCGGCGAGCGTCACGACCATCAGCACGAAGGAGGTGAGCAACAGCGGCCTTCGCCCTACCCGCTCGATCACCAGCATCCCGGCCAGCGCGCCCAGGAACGCGACCGCGTTGGAGCCGATGATGCTCGCCTTCGGGTCGGTCAAGCCGAGCGCGCGCGAAGACCTGCGGAGCGAACGTGAAGATGGCGAAGTAGGGCGCGACGAGGCAGGTGAAGAAGATCGACGCGAACGCCGTGCTGCGCCACATGTCCTTCGCGAACAGGTCACGGAAGCGTGCCGTGTCCTCCGACTCCTCGTCGAGGTCCTCGTCCTCGAAGTACGTCGAGCCGAGATGCTCGTCGACGATCTCGCGGGCCTCCTCCTCGCGGCCGACGCTAACCAGCCAGCGCGGCGACTCGGGGAGTCCTTGCCGGAGCAGCAGCGTGCGAGGCCGGGAATCGCTCCAGTGGCAAGGATCCACCGCCAGTCGACGCCGAGGTCGTCCAGGACGAAGGCGACGATGACGGCCAGCAGGAAGCCGCCGTACCAGGAGGCCTGCAGGCTGGCCAGCCGCGTTCCGCGGCCGGCGCTCGGGACGAACTCCGCGAGCATCGTCTGCCCGATGGCGTACTCGGCACCGATGGCCAGTCCGAGCAGGAACCGCAGGACGAGGAGCTCCACATTGTTGTCCACGACGCCTTGCAGGGCGCCGATGAGGACGAACGCGAGCAGGTCGAAGATGAAGATCTTGCGTCGGCCGAACCGGTCGGTCAGATACCCGAAGATGGGGCCGCCGAAGAAGATCCCCGCCAAGGAGGCGGCTCCGATCAGCCCTTCCTGTACCGGCGAGAGGCCGAACTCGGTGGTGATGAAGGGCAGCACGACACTGATGACGCCGAGGTCGTACCCGTCCAGACCCTCACCGAATGCCGTCGCTGTGGTGATACGCAGCAGGAAGCCCTTGTCTGCCGTGGCCTTGGTGTCCGCGCTACCGGACTCTCGCTCGCCGATGAGCACCCCCGCGAAGTCGCGCCGTGACGTCGTCGTCGTGTGGTCACGGCAGCTGGTGATAGTGGACGCAAAGCATGGCGAGAAACCCGCGATCGCGCAATTCTGGGACGGTAGCTCTTTCCGGCGCCGCAGCGGTCAGCGCCCGTGGTGAGGTCCCCCGGTCAGCCCTCGATGTCCAAGGCCCGGCGCAGGAAGTCGACCTGGAGCAGCAGCAGGTTCTCGGCGACGGTCTCGTCGTTGGCAAGGTGTGTCATACCCGTCAACGGCAACACTTCGTGCGGCTTCCCGGCCGCGAGCAGCGCGCTGGACAGCCGCAGCGAGTGCGCGACGTACACGTTGTCGTCAGCGAGCCCGTGGATGATCATCAGCGGCCGCTCGAGCCTCGGCGCGAGCGCGACCAGACTGTTCGCCTCGTAGACGTCGTCGTTCGTGTCGGGATGGCCGAGGTAGCGCTCGCTGTAGCACGTGTCGTAGAGCCGCTCGTCGGTCGTCGGGGCGCCAGCGATCGCGGCGCCGAACACCTCCGGATGGCGCAGGACGCCCAGCGCGGCGAGGTAGCCGCCGAAGGACCACCCCCTGATGGCTGTGCGTGAGGTGTCGAGATCGTCGGGGAACCTCGCGGTGACTGCCGCGAGTACGTCCACCTGGTCCTCGATGGTTCCGGCACGGTCGTTCTTGGCGAGCCGGTCCCAGAGCGGGCCGCGACCGGCCATGCCGCGGCCGTCGGCGACGATCACGACGAAGCCCTGCTCGGCGAACCACTGGGAGGTCAGGTAAGTGCGCGCATCGTTCACCACACGCTGCCCGTGCGGCCCACCGTAGGGATCCAACAGCACGGGCAGTCGACGCGAGCCGGGCACGTGCCCGGTCGGGAACAGCACCGCCGTCGGGAAGTCACGCGACCCGACTTGCAGGGTGTGCACGTTCGGCATCAACGGCGAGGTCTCGGTGACGGAGGCCACGTGCCCGGCCGGTTCGCCGCTGGAGACGACGGTCGTCGTGACGTCCAGCGTCGATACGAGCTGCTGCGACACGACGACGGTCGTGCCGGCCGCCGTTCCTGTCGCGACGCCGGCAGGGTCGCTGAGCAGCTCGACTCCGCCCGCGAAGTCGAACCGGGCCATCGCGACGGATCCGGTCCCGGGAACGATCCCCGCGATGACCGACTCCCCCTCGACCGCTTCCACACTCCGGATCAGCACGTCCGGCGGCGTCACAGGTTCACCGTCGATCCACAGCCGCCGCGTGTCCCCCTCGTCGATGCTGTACAGGAGGCGACCGTCAGGGAGCGTCTGGGGGTGCCGGGCACCAGCTCCACCCAGGCGTCGTCGGTGACTGCGCGCAGAAGCGACGTGCGGCCGGTCGCCGGGTTCAGCTCCCGGTACTCCATCCGCCGCTGGTCCCTGCTCAGGAGCGTGAGGACCGGCCTGGTTGCGCTCCACTCGACATGGACGAGGTACTCCAGGACGTGGCCGTCGAGATCGACGTCTGAGCGCCAGTCGACGTCGACGCGCCCACCGCCCGGCGTCACCACCGCCAGGCCGACCACGGCGTTGGCCGTGCCGGCCTGCGGGTACCGCACGCGCACCGGTTCGCGCTCGGGGTACGCCGGCTCGCTGATATGCCAGATCTGGACGGGCGAGAGGTCGTAGCGCTCCACGAGCAACGACTCACCGTCCGGCGCCCACCAGAATCCGCGTCCCCGGTCCAGCTCCTCGGCGGCGACGAACTCTGCGAGACCCCACGCCACCTCCGGCGGCTCGTGAGCCTCGGGTCCGATCAACGACTGGTCCACGCCATCGGCAACCGTCACCATGCGAAGCGAGCGGTCGCCGGCGTACGCAACACGGCGGCCGGTCGGGTCGAGCTGGGGATCGACCACGGGTGACTGTGTACGGAGCTCCCGCGGTGGCTCTCGACCCACCAGGTCGGCGACGAACAGCCGCGAGGACAGCGCGAAAGCAGCAGTCGTAACAGCGTCGTCCGTGCTGTAGGCGACGACACCGGAGGTGCTGACGCGCAGCCGCTCGCGGCGAGCCCGCTCGTCCGCGGTCAGTGTCTCCTCGCCAGCGCCCAGCAGCGCTGTCGGGTCGGCCGCCAGGCGCTCGCTCCTCTCCCCCACGTCGTACACCCACAAGGAGTGCTCACGTGACGTCCCGCTCAGTGCCCGCAGGAACGCGACCCGCTCGCCATCGGGGCTCGCCACGAACGCCCGCGGCAGTCCGAGCTGGAAGTTCATAGTCCTGGCGGCCAGCCGCGGGAAGGAGTCTGGGGTCACCGGGCCATCCTGGCATCATGCCGTTCGGCACGGTGCGGGCGTACCGCCCTGGAGGCAGCCTGCACATGCTGGCGTGGTCGCAGTGAGGGAACCCCGCATCCACCATGCGGTTTTGCGGGGAGCTACGGGAGCGCTCGTGCCAGCACGTGGTGCACCTCCCCGATCGGCGGGTGGGCGCTCCGGTCACGAGGCCAGAAGTCCGCATCGTCGTCCGGCCAGCAGGGGACCACATGGAAGTGCAGGTGATCCACGCTCTGCCCCGAGTGCGGGCCGCTCGCGTTCAGGACCACGACACCCGTCGCGCCAAGTCCGCGCTGCATCGCTCCCGCCACCCGTTGCGTCAGGAGGCTCGTGGCCAGGAGGACGTCCGCAGTCGCGTCGAGAACGCCCGAGCAATGCTGTCGGGGCACGACCAGGGTGTGCCCGGGCGCCAGGGCGCTACCGGGAAGCGGTAGGAACGCCACCGCATCGCGACCCCGGGTCACCCAGGCCGCGTCGCCCGTTGCCATGAGGTCACAGAAGACACACCCGACGACGCGCCCGCTCACTGCCTTCCTCTCACGAGGGGAGCGCGGACCTGATGGACAAGGCGATCGCGTCGCGAGCGTTGTCCGACAGCCACCGGCTGCGGTCATCGGTGAGGTGCACGAAGGCTCTGGGCCCGCGAGCAGCCTCGGGCTGGTCGGCCGACCGGGGCACCACATGCAGGTGCAGATGTGAGAAGCCTTCGGCCTCGGAGAACTGCATCAGGTACGTCTTCACACAGCCGGTGACAGCCTCGAGTGCGATACTCACCCGACGTACCAGCCCGCCCAGCTCGTCGGCTGCCTCCGGCGAGAGTTGCGCGAACGACGTGACATGGCGGGTCGGCAACAGGACCAGCCAGCCGGGCAGGGTGCTGTTGAAGGCATGTGCGGCGCGCCAGTGACGCGTTCGTACGACGTCCTCGCGCGCAGGCGGGGACGGTGATGCCTGCTGGTCGCAGGCAAAGCACCCGGGCATCAGCCCGTCGTCGTTCGGCTGCGGCCTAGTCATCGACGATCTCTGTGTGCTGCTGCTCGTTCATGTCGACAGCAGTCAGCTCGCACGCCTCGACGGTGGCGCCGTCCGCCGCAAGTGTGATCGCGAGCTGCCAGAACGCAGAGCCCGACGACAGCTTGAACGTGGCCGGACGGTCCCCGTCCCCGGCGACCGGTTGCGGCAGGACCTCGAGCGGCCCGTCGAGGGCTCGGGCCGCGGTCGCCAGCCGGATCGTGGGGGCCAGGTCCACCCCGGTCCCGACCGGTAGCGTGCCCGGCCAGGCCGGCGGCTCGTCGTTGAGTGCCGCGATCAGCGACCGCGACGCACGCACCACGTCATCCGCCGCATCCGGTACCGCGTCCACCGTGAGGGTCTGGATCCTCGGCGGGCTCTCAGGCGACAGACCGACGTGTACCCGCAGTCGACCCGAGCGGCCCTGCAGCCACCAGGTCAGCTGGCTGGGACTCTGCGCCTCGAGCTCGACCGGCGCGTCAGCGTCCGGGAGACCGCCGACGCTCTGCAGCGCGTGCGCGACGTCCGCACGTCGGCGGTCGCGGGGCAGGTCCAGGTCCATGTTGACCGCGAAGACACGGTCCGCCCGGGCGTCGTCCCAGTCGTCCAGCAGGCGGGCGACATCCCCGCGCAGCGTCGCCGACTCCGGCCACGGTCGCACTCTGCGCGCCGTCGCACGGCGCTCCTGAAGCAGCGCCTCGAGCGCCTCGCGACATGGCCGGGACACCTTGGCGTACGTGGAGTTCGACAACATCACGACTCCCAGGCCGCTGGCCGGATGCCAGCACATGCACGACCCGAAACCGGGGTAGCCACCCGGGTGGCTGACGATCGTGCCCCAGCGCACGCTGGAGTCGACGAAGAGCCCGAAGCCGTACCCGGGCGCGGACGCCTCCACCAGACGGGAGGTGGACAGGCGGGCTGTCGGCGGTATCGAGCGGTGCTGCTGCTGCATCTCCCGCCTGCTGGCTCGGCTGAGCGGATGGTCGTCGGGGGGTCGTCGCGAGCCGGGAACGCGGCGGCGAGGCCACTCACCCAGCGGGTCAGGTCGGCGACCGAGCTGTACAGGCCGCCGATCGGCGAGAAGGCGCCGGGTTTGTCGAACTCCTCCTGCTGCCACTGGTCGTCGACGCGACGGTGGCCGCGGACCAGGACGTGCGGCGACGCGCTGGCGGAGTCGAAGACGCTGCGCGTCAACCCGAGAGGTCGGAGCAGCCGACGTGTGACGAAGTCCCGGTAGCTCTCGTCTGCCACAGTGGCGACGACACGGCCGAGGACCGCGAAGCCCAGGTTGGAGTACTCGAACTGGGTCCCCGGAGTCGAGTCGAAGCGGAATCCCGCCTGCAGGAAGTCGCCGAACTCCTCGTCCGTCAGCGACTCCTGCCGGTCGCCCCAAGCGTCGTCCGTGGGCAGCCCCCCGCTCATCGTCAGCAGGTGCCGAACGGTCAACCGCGGGGAGTCGGCGGTCGGCATCGTCAGACCTGCCAGCTCCGGTACGTATTCTTCCGCGGGCACGTCCAGGAGCAGGTGCCCCTCGTCGCGAAGGCTGAGGACGGCCGCGGCGGTGAAGCTCTTGGTCATCGACGCGATCCGGAACACGCTTTCGGCGTCCGGTGTCCGCTCGTCTACACCAGTGCGACCGCGTCCACCGCCATGGGCCAGTCTGTCCTCCTCGACGACGCCGTAGGCGAGACCGGGAGTGACGCCGGTGTCGAAGTACGAGTCGACGACCACTTCGACGGCGTCGATCGCCGGGTCGCTCATCTGACGACCTGACGTGTTGCGGTCAGACCTGCTCGGATGCAACGTCGCTTCGTCACGGCAACACAGTAGTGCCGGTCCGCGCATGCACGGATGACACCGGAGTCAGCGATAGGGCAGAACAGAGCCGGAGGCATGGACGGGGCGGATCTCCCGCAGACGGTGCCGGCTCGTTTCGAGGTTCTTTACGCAGGTCAGGCCTTCGTGCGTGCAGGCCCAAGCCGGTGGGACGGCGGCCTCGCCGGAAAGCACCCCGCGGGTACGACTGGCGCGTAGGGTCTCGGGCAGGTGCGCCCGCCCTCCGCGTTCACCCACAGAGCCCCGGCAGGAGCCCGTCGATGAGGCCCTTGCCACCTCCGCCGGCGCAGGCGCCTGGCTCGCATGGACGTTGCGCCGCAGCCCCGCGACGAACGCGCTGATCCGCGAGGCGGGCGTGGGAAAGCCGCCGAGCGACGTACGAACGCCGCTTGCCGTCCCGCCCGCCTGACGGCCCTCTCAACCCTTCAGCCCGTCCCAGGACCAGCGCGGAATGCGCAGACCGCTCGGGACGTCGTCCGCCGATTCGTGATAGCGCGCCATGCTCGTCTTCGTGGCCCAGGCGAAGTAGTCGTGCAGGACCGGCACCACCGGGTCGTCGCCGGCGATCCCCACGTCAGCGAGGGCCTGGTCGAAGCAGCTGATCGCCCGCTGATCCATCTCGTCATGTACGCCGTTCCCGCTGTGGACGCGCACGACCGACGTCTCGTCGCCGTACCGGTCGGAGTACGTCGTCGGCCCACCCAGGGCCTCCGCCCAGTACGCGGCGAGCCGCTCGACGTGGTCGGGCTCGTAACCGTGCTGGAACGCGTGGCTCACCACGTCGTCCGCCATCACCCGGACGTGCCAGGCACCCGCCAGGCGACGCATGCCCTCGTCGCCCCCGGCGGCCTCGTAGACGGTCTGCATCCGGCAAGTGTTGCAGTTGGTGCCCGTCGACGGACCGACGTGATGGCCGTGGGGACCGTCAACGATTCTCTGTGGTCTTGCGCCCGAACCCCAAGGCCTCGGGTCATCGGCCGAAGTGCGCCGTCAGACGTCGCTGCTCGCCGTCGACAGTCACGCGGCCACCGTACGGGAGCACCCACTGCGGACTCGTGTGGCCGAAGTCAACGTCCATGACCACCACCATGTCGGGGTGGTACTCCGAGACCGCCCTCAGCACAGCGTCACGGTTCGCCTGCCGCAGGGAGGCTGCCTCGTCAGGCGCGGGGTGGTGAGCGTGGTCTCCCACGGGCGGGCGACCCCACACCAGGGCGGGGCTTGCCTCCAGCAACCCTCGCTCGCCCAGGTTGCGGAGCATGCGGTACACCTCGGTCGCCGGCGGGCGCTCCTCGGAGGTCTCGAGGACGAGAACGCAGCCCGCGTACGCCTCCGCGGGATGGATCCATCGGCCCACCGCAAGGTTCCAGTGCAGGATCTCGAGGTTGCCGCCCCAGGTGGGACCGCTCACGACCGACGACGGACCGGACCACGCCCATGGCTCCGCGGGCTCGTCGGGAGCTGCTTCGGTGAGGGCCCGAGGGTCGTCCCATCGGATGCCGACGTCTCGCGTTCTCGCTGCCCGCTCCAGAGTGACGTCGCCGCCGTACAGCGCCGCCCGCAACGAGACCAGGTGTTGATCGTCGACGCGAGGACCGGGACCGAGGTGGACCTGCGTCGAACCGCCGTGGACAGCAGCGACACCGTGGAACCACAGCCAGTTGAGAACGTTGGTGTTGTCGGAGTACCCGAAGAACGCCTTGGGGTCTCGCGCCGGGAGGGTCGGGTCCAGGTGCTTGAGCACCGTGATCTGGTCGGAGCCGCCGATGGTCGCCATGATGGCTCGGATCGAGGGATCGGCGAAGGCGGCGTCGATGTCTGCCGCCCGCTCCCGCGGTGTGCCCGCCACCCGGGTCGTCGGGAACTCGACCGGCTCGAGGTCGAGCTCGCTGCGGAGTCGCTCCATCGCCTGTTCGTGCACGGCAGGAAAGTCGGCGGGGGCTGCCCAGGAGGGGGACAAGACCGCGACGCGGTCCCCGGCACGAACAGGGGGAGGGATCTGCAACGACGCTGGCATGTACCGAATTGAATCAGGCGGCGGTTCGTCAGACGCGGTCAGAAGTGCCCGAGCACCGACCTCACGGCCCCCCGGGCGCCGCGCCCGGTGAGGTACCCGACCGACGGCTGCGGACCGAGCTCGACGGTGATCGCCGAGCCGGCGTGGTGCGCGTTGTACCAGCCGGTCAGGGTCCCGTGGCACACGCCGCTGCACCGAAGCGGCTTCTTCGGCAGATGCAGGTTCCTGGACAGACGGTTGAGGAGGTGCCGGTTCTTGGCGCCGTCGGAGTCGACCCCGTGCAACGGTTGGTGGAACGACACGACGAAGCGGGGGTCGACCCGGTTCAGGAAGCGCCGCATCGCCCTCGTCTCGGGTTCGCTGAACGGTCTCGGGCCAGAGTCATAGGGGCCGGTCTGGGGCCGCCACCGGTGCGCCCAGTTCCGGTTCAGGTCCACACCGTGGGCGTTCTGCCTGGTGTCGGCCGCGAGACCGTCGGGGTTCATCGTCGGAACCACCCAGAGGTCGACGCCCCGAAGTCGCGAATCTGCCCGGACGGCGTTCACGAGCCGAACGCCGGCGGGCTCGTTGCCGTGCATGTTGCCCAGCAGGACTGCCGTCACGGCGCTACGTCGGTCCCCGACCCGGTAGGCGCGAAGCGGTCGGCCCAGGACGCTCGTCCCGAAGCGTCGGGGACGTAGCTGTGAGCCGCCGGCTTCGATGCCGGGCCCGTGGGAGTCTTGCGGTGTTCTGGCGGCGAGGGACGCGGTATTGAGCCGGCGAGAAGGCGGGTCGCTCATCACCCGGTCGGCGCTGGTCTGGGTCGGCGACACGCAGCCGGCGACGAGCATGATCCCGAGACACAGCTGCGCGACGGCCGACAGCGGGCGGAGAACACGCGGCCTGCCTGGTGCTGCCTGGACCCCCATCGTGCGACTCTACGAAGAACTGCGTCAGAAGAACGCAAGGCAAGCGCAAGGAGCGAGCAAAAGCCTGTGGTGGAGCGTGCGCAGGATCGCCTGTTCGCCACCTTTAGAGATCACTCGGCCGGACTGTCCACAGTGGCTACCTCGCCCAGGGAAAGTGTCGCTCGTTCTCGATTGAATACGTGCATGTGTTCGAGCGGTGGGGAGGCGCTTGAGTGTCTCGGGGAGGCTCTGGAGAAGGTGGTCGCGATGCCGAAGCGCCGGACCCCGACGCGGAGCTACACCATCACCGCCAACCGCGACCCCCACGCGCACCCCACACAGACCCCACCGATGGCGCTTCCTCACCCCACCAGACACCCCCATCCCCCACCACACCACCACCCTCGACCACCACCTCGAACAACTCACCCTCGCCCTGACACCACCACCGTCGCCCGTGGCGACCCCTGGACCCGTGACCATCCCAGCGCAGGTATCCCTCCCAAAGCCCGTCCCACTGCCCGAGCCCGCGCCCCTGCCGCAGCAGGTGCCGCTCTCGAAACCCGCCACCATGGAGCACACCATCGTGCCCACGGAGCACAACCCCGTTCTCGCAACGGTGGCAGCCGCGAGTGCGGATGCCCACCCTGTCCGGTCAGGCGAATAACTAGCGCCGCGGCTCACGGGCAGCGCGCTGTTCCGCGGACGCGCACGTCGCGACCGCGAAGATGCGGCCGGGCCACGCGTCGTTAGGGTTGCGGCGTGCCGGAGACGATCGAGCAGTACTACGCCAGGGTGGTACAGGCGGCGGATGAGGACGGCCGCATAGCCATCGAGTCGGGTGACATCGCGAGCTGGGACATCTTCCCGTTCGAGGCCGAGGGTCTGAGGCTCAAGCGCATCGCGCCTCTCTCGGAAGCCGAGGAAGCCAGACCTGGCGAGGACCCGGCAGATTGCTACTGCGCCGCCGGTGGCTCTCCGAAGGAACTCCTATGGAGCGACGACCACTGGCAGGTCAGGGCGTTGGGGCGGTCCGGAGCCCCGCTCGTCATGATGCTCGCCCCGATACCCCACTACGACTTCACCTCGCTGCCTGCAGACCTGGCAGGAGAGCTGGGCCGGCTCATGGTCGCGCTTGGTGCCGCCATCGAGACGCTTCCCAGCGTTGCCCGCGTCCACATCAGCAAGTGGGGTGATGGTGGCGCTCACGCGCACGTCTTCTTCTTCGCCCGTCCGACCAGGATGCCGCAGCTACGGGGCACGTGCCTGGCTCTGTGGGATGACTTCCTCCCCGCTGTTCCCGCCGATGTTGTCGACGACAACGCGCGCGCCGTCGTCGAGCGGCTGGTCGCCACGTACGGAGGCACCGCCACCCGCCTTGCGCCCTGAGGCGGCAGTCGACGTGCCTGTTCGAGGACGACATGGCGTCGGCGTGATCGCGGCCCTCGCGTCTGTCCTCATGGCTGGTTGCACGGGCGGGGCACCGGATGGGCGCAACCAGGTGCGGGCCGTGACCTGGCACAGCGTCCACCTGCCGGCAGGGATGGAGCCGGTCACGGTCACGCGCATGGGCGACCGGCTCCTGGTCGGCGCGGCGACCCAGCACGCGACCTCTGTTCCTCGCCTTCTGGTGCTCGACAGTGGTCACAGGTGGACCAGCATTCCGCTCACCCCGAGGTCGTACTACGCACATCGAGCCCGGTGGAAGTCCGTCATCTCGAACGGGCAACGGATCTACGCCGTGGGGCAGGCGTCGGGAGGGGCACACGGCAACCCACGCTCGACGGCGTGGTCGGGAGCCGTCAGTGGGGTGCGCGAGGATCCGCAGCCGGTCGACACTTTCGGCGGCGAGGGCGCCGGCGTCCTCACCGGCTTGGCATTCCTCGGCCCGAAGCCGGTGATCATCGGCTCGTGGACGAACGCCACCGTCGGGCTCGACGTGTCCGTCTGGACCCTCAGCGGGCACGCGTGGACTCGGCAGAGCTCTGCCGGGTCAGCCCTGGCCAGCGACCACTCCGCGCTGAACTCGGTACGGGCGGCCGTTCGCGCCGGCCCCGGCGTGGTGCTGGCTGGCTCGGTCACGACATTAGGCGGCGGGCAGGTCAGCCTGGTCCCGGCGATCTGGCGAAGGTCCTCGCCGACCGGGTCATGGTTGCGACTGCTGCTCCCGGCCGACGACGCGGGCGAGGCGACCGGGGCCAGCTGCGACTCCTCGTCGTGCCTGGTGGTCGGGTATGTCGGCACCCGCCTCGCGCTCTGGTCGGTGCACGATCTCACCGTCGCCCGGGACGACACCCTGCCGGCGGTACCGGTCGGTCTCAACACCGTGTCACTGGTCGCCCGCCCTGAGCCGAGCCCAGCCACCATCGTGACAACATCCGGCGGGCGTTCTCGGCTCTTGACCAAGGGCGCAGCAGGGTGGTCGACGACACCGGGGCCGGCAGGTGCCGCCACCGGGTGGGCCGTTCTCGGCACGCGTATGTTCCTCATCACGACGCGGCCGGATGGTCGAGCCACACTCTGGGCCGGACGCGTCACCTCGCGGTAGCGACGCCGGCACGCTGGGAGGAGACTGGCAGACTGCGATCGGTGACTTCCACGATCGGTACGGTCGCCGTTCTGCTGGCGGCCGGCGCAGTGGCAGGAGCGGTCGGCGCTGCGGGCGGGATCACGTCCCTGGTCTCCTACCCGGCGCTGCTGGCGGTCGGCGTTCCGCCCTTGACCGCGAACGTCGCCAACCTGGTCGCCGGTGTCGCGTGCTGGCCCGGGTCGGCCCTCACCTCTCGGCGCGAGCTGGCCGGCACGCGACCTTGGCTGACCACTCGGGGCCTCCCTGTCACCGTCGTTGGCGCGATCTTGGGCGCGGGCCTGCTGCTCGTCACCGGACCCGGCGTCTTCACGGTCATCGTGCCCTTCCTCGTCGTCGCCGGGTCGCTCGCCCTCCTGGCCCAGCCCGCGCTCACCGCTCGACAACAACAGCGCCGACCCGACATCGACCGCGACGGTCATGGCGGGACCTGGCTCACCCTTGCGCTGCTAGGCCTCGTGTCGATGTACGGGGGCTATTTCGGTGCGGGCTCCGGCGTCATGGTCCTCGCGACCGTCCTCGTCCTGGTGGACGCCAGCCTCCCGCGCGCAAACGCGGTGAAGAACACCCTCGTCGGCGCCACGGCAGTGGCGTCCGCGCTCGTGTTCGTGCTGGCTGCATCCATCGACTGGATGGTCGTTGCGCCGCTGGCGGGCGGGTTGTTGGCCGGGAGCACGGTCGGCCCGGTCGTGGCCCGCCGGGTGCCCGCCTGGCTGATCAGGTGGGTGGCCGCCGGGCTCGGCTTCGTGCTCGCCGTCGAGCTGTGGCTGCACCCCCACTGACGGCGACGCATCCAACGCGGCCGCGGTACGGGTAGCCCGTCCGACTCGTCGGGGACCGGCGCAGGATGGCCACGACCTGACTGCCGAACGAGGCGATAAGGAGCACCAGGGCGACCAGTACCGCGACCTCAGCCGTGCCGACGGGTACGACCGGTGCGAGCGCCGCCGCCAGGACCGCTCCCTGGATGCCCGCCACGGCCCGGCGGAACCGGCTGCGCGGCAGCGGCGACCGCAGCACCGGCCAGGCCCAGGAAGCGGCCACGTACAGGTAGCGCATGGCCCCGATCAGCAGCACCCACCCGCCGAGGACCGGGGCCACGGCGACCGAAAGCACCATCAGGACGCCGGCGTCGACCTGCATGTCGAGCTGTGCTCCTGCGGACGTGGCCGACCCCGTACGGCGGGCGACGGCGCCGTCGACCGCGTCCAGTGCAAGCGTCGGGACCACGAGGGAGAAGAGGTACCAGGTCCGCTCCGGCGCAGCGCCGACGAGTGCCATCACCGTCGCTGCCGCGGAGCCCCCGGCCAGCACTGCCCGCAACAGAGTCACCCGGTCGGCCATGCTCACAGTCGGCGGGTCCCGGCGCGCCACCGCGAGCGCGGTCAGCACAGCCGGCAGGCAGCCCACGCCCACCGCCACCGCTGTCCCCGCTGCCCCGGTCGGATACGCAAGGCGCACACCGGTTGCCGATGCCGCGGAGACGACGGCGCCCGCCGCCACGGTGACGCGCACGGCCCGGGCCGCCCCTAGGCCTGAGGACACCACGCCGGTGGTCGGATAGCGTCGCACTGTGATGGCCGACCCCCTCCGGGCTGTCGCCTACTGGACCATGGCCCCCGGCCATGGTGCCCTACGCGACGAGCGGTTGCGTGAGCCCCGCGACGGCGAGGCGCTGGTGCGTACGCGGCACTCGGGCATCAGCCGGGGGACAGAGCTGCTCGTCCATGCCGGCCTGGTCCCGGCCGAAAGCGCCGAGCGCATGCGGGCGCCGTTCCAGGAGGGCGACTTCCCGGGCCCGGTGAAGTACGGCTACCTCTCGGTCGGGGTCGTCGACGTGGGTCCGAGCTCGCTGCGTCGGTCGCATCGTCTTCTGTCTCTTCCCCCATCAGGACCGCTACGTCGTGCCGGCGCGGGCACTCACGCTCGTGCCCGACGGCGTCCCCGCGCAGCGGGCCACCCTCGCCGGCGTCGTGGAGACAGCGGTCAACGCAGTGTGGGACGCCGCGCCACGCCTCGGCGACCGGGTGGCGGTGGTCGGAGCCGGACTGGTCGGGTGCTGCGTCGCGGCCGTACTCCGCAGCTTCCCGCTGAGCCGTCTGGAGCTCGTCGACGTCGACCGGACCCGGGCGTCCGTCGCGTCGGCTCTCGGCGTCGACTTCGTCGACCCGGCGGCGGCAGCCGGCGAGTGCGACCTCGTCGTCCATACGTCGGCCACGGCGGCGGGCCTCCAGCGCAGCCTGGAGCTGCTCGGGGACGAGGGCGACGTGACCGAGCTGTCGTGGTACGGCACGCAGGACGTGACGGTCCGGCTGGGCTCGGTCTTCCACTCCCGCCGCCTGGCGGTACGCGCCAGCCAGGTCGGTGAGGTCGCCGCGGCACGGCGGGCCCGCCGTACCCGTGCGGACCGGCTCTCGCTGGCGTTGGACCTGCTGCACGACGACGTGTACGACGCGCTCATCAGCGGCAGCAGCCCGTTCGCCGAGCTGCCGGACACCATGCGGAGGCTCACCTCTGGTGAGCTGCCGGCGCTCTGTCACGTCATCGACTACTGAGGAGGCCGTCATCTACGCCGTCACCGTCCGCGACCACATGATGGTGGCGCACAGCCTGCCGCGTGCGGCCTTCGGGCCCGCACAGGGCCTCCACGGCGCGACGTACGTAGTGGAGGCGACGTTTCGACGCCGACAGCTCACCGACGACGGCGTCGTGGTGGACATCGGGGCTGCCGCCGCGGCGGTCGACGAGGTCCTCGGCCGGCTGCGGTACCGCAACCTCGACGAGCACCCGGCATTCGCCGGGGTGCTCACGACGACGGAGGTCCTGACCCGTTGGGTGGCGGACCGGCTCCTCGAGTCGGCCGTGACGCAAGGCCTGGACGGGCTCGACGTCGTCCTGCGGGAGTCACCCGACGCCTGGGTGGCGTACACGGCGGACGCTTGAGGCTCCGCTTCGTCGTCCCCGCCGACGTCGGCGCACCTACCGGCGGAAACGTCTACGACCGGGCGGTCGCGGACGCCCTGCGGCGCACCGGTGACACGGTGGACCTGGTGCGCTGCGAGCCACCGGCTCTGGGGTCCGCGCTGGCGCGACCGTGGACCGGGCTCACGCTCGTCGACGGCCTGCTCGCCAGCCCGCAGCCGGAGGTCGTCGCGGGAGCGGGGGTCGGTGTGCTCGTTCACATGGCCAGGGCGCTGCAGACGGGGCTCGAGCCAGAGCAGGCCGGAGAGATCGGGGAGCTCGAACGGCGCGCACTTCAGGCGGCCAGCCCCGTCATCGCCACCAGCCAGTGGACGGCGCAGTACCTGGCTCGTCATCACGGGCTGCGTTCGGTCGCGGTGGCGGAGCCCGGGGTCGACCCGGCCGCAGTCATGCCGGGGTCGGACCCGCCGCTGCTCGTGCACCTCGCCGCGCTGCTGCCCCACAAGGACCAGCTGGGCGTGGTCGCCGCGCTGAGCGACGTGAGAGACCTGCCGTGGCGGGCGCGGTTGGCGGGACCGGTCGACCGCGACGCCGCGTACGCCGCCTCCGTCCGAGCAGCGGTGGTGACCGCCCAGCTGACGGGCCGCATCGAGATCCCTGGGGCGATGCCCCGACGGCTGGCCTGGGCGGGTGCCGACCTGGCGTTGCTGCCATCGCTGGTCGAGGCGTACGGGATGGTCGTGACGGAGGCTCTCGCCCGCGGGATCCCGGCGATCGTCGCCGCCGGCGGGCCGGCCGAGGCGCTCGGCCTCTCTCCCGACGGCGAGCGCCCGGGCGTCGTGGTCCGACCGGGCGACACGGCGGAGCTGGCGAGGGAGCTGCGGCGATGGCTGACGGACGAGGGGCATCGCGCCCGACTGCGCGCGGCGGCAGCGTCGAGGCGCAGTTCGCTGCCCGGCTGGGACACCACGGCACGGCTCATCCGGTCGGCGCTGCTCGACGCTTGAGCCAATGCCGTCGGAGGGACGGTCGCGTCACCCGACGGCCCGCAGTCGAGGAGCCGTAGCGGACAGGTCGAGCTCGACGCACAGGTCGTCACCCAACTGGAACCGGCGGGCCGGGGCCCGCAGCGCGTCGGCGAGTCGGTCGTGACCGTCGAACCGGAGCCCCGGCACCCCGTCGCCGACCAGTAGCGGAGCGGTGGTGACGAACAGCCGGTCGAGGGCATGGGCCGCGACGAACCGGGACACCGTGACACCGCCGCCCTCCACGAGGACCCGCCCGAGACCCCGCTCGGCCAGAGCTGCGAGCACGTCGATCGGGGCGAAGCCACCCGCGGTGCCGGAGCGCGGGAGCTGGACCACCTCCACGTGCGGTGACGGCGGAGCGGGACGGGCGCGGTCCGCGGCGACGACCCAGAGGGTGGGAGCGACGGCAACGGACAGCACCTGCGCGTGCCGAGGGGCGCGCGCGTCGGGGTCGAGGACCACTCGTACCGGGTCGGCGCCCTCGACTGCTCGAACAGTGAGCCGGCAGTCGTCGGCGAGCACGGCACCGACACCGATGACGACGGCGTCCACCAAGGCACGTAACCGATGCAGGTGCGTGCGGTCGCTCGGACCGGTGACGAACTCCGCGTCGCCGGTGCGGGCCGCGATGAACCCGTCGATGCTCTGGCCGAGCTGCGCGACGACCAGCCGTGGCCCCGCCGTGACCAGCGGTCCGTACCGCTCCGCCAACAGGCCACCGGCCGGTACCCGGCCCGCCAGCAGGTCCGACCACCCGTGGTCGGGCGTCACCAGATCATGACCCAGCCGCTCGTGCTTGGTGAGCAGATAGTGCACGTTCTCCGGGTCGGGCCGCACGGGTGAGGCGAGCCGGTCGACGTCCACTCCGAGGGCGACGAGCGCCGACTCCTTCACCGGGTTGGAGGAGAGCAGCCGGACCGCCGTCACGCCCAGGTCGGCGAGCATGGCTGCGGCAGCTCCGTACTCACGCGCATCGACCGGCAGACCGAGCGCGAGGTTGGCGTCGACCGTGTCGAGACCGTCGTCCTGCAGGGCGTACGCGCGCAGCTTCGCGGCAAGCCCGATGCCGCGCCCTTCATGACCGCGTAGATACACGACCGCGCCGCGACCTTCGGCGGCGATCGCAGCCTGTGCGGAGTCGAGCTGCTCGCGACAATCACAGCGACGCGACCCGAGTGCCTCCCCGGTGAGGCACTCGGAGTGGAGCCGCACCAGCGGCGGCTCGGCCCCGTCCGCGAGGTCGCCGAGAACGAGGACCACGTGGTCCTCGCCCGTGTACTCGTCGTGGTACGCGTGGCCGATGAAGTCGGCGTGCCGCGTAGGGATGCGTGTGGTCGTCACCCAGCTGACACGAGAGCACGCCGTGAGCTCCACGCTCATGCAGACACCTCCGGGGGCGCGAGTCGTTCGATCTCAACACTGTCCTGCACCGCGGCGCGGCGCCGCTACTGCACTCTTGGGCAGTACGAGGTGGTCAAAGGTCCAAGGCCGGGCCTCGCGGCCGCCTCGCTCGCGCCGTCACGCGTGGCAGCACGCGGGCGACCGACCGAGCCACGGGCCCACGACAGCACCAGTACGCCGGCACCCGGGAGGTTGGCGACGAGCCCCATGACGCCGTACACGACCGCGGTCGACACGCCGAGATCCGCACCCAGTCCGGCCGCACCGAACGCCCAGGCGGCGACCCCTTCCCGCGGCCCCCAGCCGCCGACGTTCGCGGGGATCCCCATGGCGAGGAGCACGAGCAGCGTCGGAGCCAGCAGCCGCGTCGGCGATGCCGCCACGCCGGCCGTCCGGGCGGCGATCACGAACGTCGTCGCGTGACCGGCCACGACCGCGACGGAGGCCAGCACCACTCCGGGCCAGATGCCTCGGGCCGCCAGTCCGTCCCGCACATCGCTGACGGCCGCCCGGACACCTCGTGCCCAGCCCGACGAGCCCGTCGGTGCCACGCCCCGACCGATGACCACGACCGCCAGCACAATCGCCCCTAGGACGACAGCGCCGACGGTTGCCGGGCGCCGGACCGGTGACGGCAGCGTCGCCAACACAGCCAACGCGAGCACCGCCTGCACCGCCTGACCGGCCGATCGCTCCCAGCCTACGGCTCGCAGCGCCCTGCCGAGGTTGCCGACGTCTCGGCCGTGCCGCACACCGCGGTGCACGTCACCGAGCACACCACCGGGCAGCGTCGTGTTGAGGAACTGCGACCGGTAGTACGCGGCGACCGCCGACCGGAGCGGTACCTCCACACCGAGGCCTCGGGCGACCAGGGTCCACCGCCAGGCGCAGCACACCGTCGTCACCACGGCGATGGCGGCCGCCGCTGCCAGCGACCAGACGTTCACGGTGCGTGCACCCTGTACGAAGGGCCCGGCCCCCACCCGCCAGACCACGACGGCGAGCACGGCGGCACCGCCGCAGACGCGAGCCAGCGTCGAAAGCGTCCGGCTCATGTCGAGTGATCTCCTCCTCTGTACGTTGGAGAAACGGGCGAGCCAGTGGTTGCGTTCAACGTCGCGCGGATCGAGGCGAGCGCGCCGTGCCGCGGCTGCAGTGAACGCCGGGTTGAACGAACCGGGGAGCCTCGCTCGTTAGAGGTCACGTCAGCGCGGTCCGGGCCGGGGACAGGGGTGAACGACGTGGCGGTGTCCACAACGGTGCGTACCGTCGCGGCGACTCTCGCCACCGTCGCGGCCGTGGTGCTCGTGGAGTTCGCCCTCGTCGGTCCCAACGAGATCGCGCGCCTCACCCCGGCCGACTTCCTGCGCATCCCCGTCGACGGCCTGGTCGCGGCGGCCGTCGTGCTCGCCCTACCGGGCCGCGCGAGGCTGCTCCCAGCTGCCGCCATCGGGGTGCTGCTCGGCCTGCTGACGGTCCTGAAGATCGTCGACATGGGCTTCTACGTCTTCCTCGACAGACCGTTCAACCCGACTTCGGACTGGAGCTACTTCCGATCCGCCTCAGACCTGCTCAGCCTGGCGCTCGGCCGGCGAGACGCGAACGTGTTCGTCGTCGCCGCCGTCGTGCTCGCGACGCTGGTCATGGTCTTCGTCCCGCTGTCGGTGCTCTGGCTCACGCGCGTCGCATCACGCCACCGCGCCGCCTCCCTACGCCTCCTCGCGGCCCTCGGCGCGGTCGCTCTGGTCGCGGCCGGAGTCGGGGTTCATGTCGGCTCGAGCCAGGCAATCGCCTCGACCGACGCTGCGGGGATGCTCGTAGAGGAGGTACACCAGATCCGCGCCGGTTTCGACGACAGACAGACGCTCATGAGAGAGGCCGCCGACGACCCGTTCCGCACCACGCCGCGCGCCGACCTCTTGACGCGCCTGCGGGGCAAGGACGTCGTGATCGCATTCGTGGAGAGCTACGGGAAGGTCGCCGTTCAGGGCTCGTCGTTCTCCCCCCGAGTCGATGCACTGCTGCGCAACGGGTCCCGGAGGTTGCAGGCGGCGGGGTTCGCCTCCCGCAGCGCCTTCCTCACTTCACCGACGTTCGGCGGCATCAGCTGGCTGGCGCACTCGACGCTGCAGTCGGGGCTCTGGATCGACAACCAGCACACGTACGACGACCTGGTGACGACTCCGCGGTTCACGCTGAGCGACGCCTTCATGCGAGCCGGCTGGCGTACCGTCGCCGACGTGCCGTCGAACGAGAAGGACTGGCCCGAGGGAAGGTCGTTCTACCACTACGACCAGATCTACGACGACCACAACGTCGGGTACCACGGCCCGAGCTTCAGCTACGCCTCCATGCCCGACCAGTACACACTCTCGGCGCTCCAGCGCCTCGAGCTCGCACCCTCCGACCGAACTCCGGTGATGGCCGAGGTCGACCTCGTGTCCAGCCACATCCCGTGGGCGCCGCTACCCCGAATGGTGGACTGGGGCAAGGTCGGCGACGGCTCGATCTTCGACGCCATGCCCGCGCAGGGACAGTCGCCTACCTGGGTGTGGCGGAGTGCGGACCGCGTGCGCGCCGCCTACGGGCACTCCGTCGAGTACTCCCTGCGGAGCCTGATGTCGTTCGTGCGCACCTATCCGGACAAGAACCTCGTCCTGATCGTGCTTGGAGACCACCAGCCCTCCACGATGGTCACCGGCCAGGGACCTAGTCACCAGGTCCCGGTCAGCGTGATCGCCCACGACCCGGCCGTGATGCGGAGCATCTCGGGTTGGCACTGGCAGAGCGGCATGCTCCCGGGTGCGAACGCCCCGGTGTGGCCGATGAGCTCCTTCCGGGACCGGTTCCTGACCGCCTTCGACGCCATGCACTGACCGGCCCTACAGTGGCCGCCCGACTGGAGGGCGGCGCATGATGGTCAGGGCAGTGGTGTTCGACATCGCAGTGCTCGAGTAGGTCGCGGCGTCACCGGTACTCCTCGGGTAACGCGACGCCGAACCGTTCGCACAGCAGCGGCACGTCGTGGCGGTCGACGGGACGCGGGTCGTATCCGGTGTGCCAGCGGATCGACCACAGCGGGGCATCGCACCGTACGCCTACGCCGCCTATGACTCCTCGCCCGTCGAGCGCACCCGCCGGGAAGTGTTCGCCGGCCGTCGCACTGCCGTAGTGCCAGCCACCGTCCGCAAGCAGCTCGTAGAAGTGAAGGTCCACCCGAAGCGTGCCGCCGTTGTGCAGCACGAAGTTCCACGGGCGGTCTCCGGGCCACGGGAACACCCTGTCCAGCCCGATCGACGCGAACGCGGCGAACAGCGACTCGGCATCTGTCGCCGGTACCCACAGATCCAGGTCGGAGTGCTCGCGCGTCTGCGTCCCCAGCAGAGCGTCGACCGCCCAGCCGCCCCCCACGCAGGGGTCCACGCCCTGGTCGCCGAGGACGGCGATCAGCGTCGTCGCCGACCCCGCACTCATCACGTGACGGTCCCCCCGCAGCGTCATACGTCCGTCTCACCCCTGAACACGAGAAGAGGCCGCGGCCACCGAGACGGGCGGTCAGCCGCCGGCGAGCGGTACGCTCAGCGACGCCCGAAGGCGAAGTACGCGAGCGGCCCGAACGGCTGGACGACACAGGCAGCGACCCAGAGGGCCTTCGGGCCCCGGACGCCCGCCGACGGACGCCTCGCCAGATCGCGCAGCACCCGGAAAGTCATGACGGCCTCGGCCACGCCGCCACCGATGATCAGCCGTTGCTGGAACGGCTGCAGGTCGGACCACTTCTTCTTCGCCATGGATCGACGCTACCTCTCGACTCCCCGCGTCGCCCGTCGGAGCGGCGCAGCCCCAACCCCGGACCCGGTCCCCGAGCAGGTGCCTCTCGGGCACTTCACGAACCGGCGGGTTTCGTGGGAGGGTACCCCAGCGAGTCGGTCCCTGCGCCTGCCCGGACCCGTCAGTGAAGGAGCTCCCATGAGTGTCGACACGATGCTGCGAGCGGGTCGGCCGGCGCTCGTGGCGGCAGTGGTCTCGGTCCTGCTCCCGGCGGCGTCCCTGGTGTCGTCCGCGGGCGCTTCCGCAGCGCACGCCGGGGTCCAGGCGCCGACGGCGCCTGGCGCACCGGGTGCAGCCGCGACGTGGACCAACGGGGCGAAGACCGGCTTCGGCACGGCGCGCGGGCTGCGCAGCCGCGTCTGGTACACCGTCCAGGCGGGCCGGGCCACCGAGATGTTCTACCCCCGCATCGATACCCCGAGCGTGCGGGACTCCCAGCTGGTGGTGTCCGACGGCCGTACGTTCACCGATCGTGAGGACCGTGACACCAGGCACCGGACGCAGGTACTCGCCGGACGTGGCCTCACGTACCGAGTGGTCAATACGGCGAAGTCGGGGGACTACCGGATCACGAAGACATTCGTGACCGACCCGGCGCGCTCGACGGTGCTGGAGCACGTGGTGTTCCGGTCGCTCACCGGCGAGCCGTACCAGGTCTACCTCCTGCACGATCCCGCCCTGGGGGACGACGGCACCGACGACACCGGGCGCGGTCGGGGCGCGACCCTGCTCGCGAGCCAGCCCGGGATGGGATCGGCGGTGGCGACGAAGCCCGCCCTGACCCGGGTGTCGAGTGGGTATCTGGGCACCAGCGACGGGTGGACCGACCTCCGCGCGGACCACCACATGGACTGGTCGTACGTGGCTCCCCGGCCCGGCAACGTGGTTCAGACCGGTGAGACGTCGCTGTCCGGACTGCCCGGTCACCGCGACCTCACCGTGGCCGTCGGCTTCGGCTCGACGGCCGCGCAGGCGAGCCGGACGGCGCACGCGTCGCTGTCGGCCGGTTTCGCATCGACGGCCGCCTCCTACGCCTCCGGCTGGCGGCACTACCTCGCCACCTTGCGGCCCGTTCCGCGGAGTGCGGCGCGGTGGCGCTCGCTGTGGCGGGTGTCCGCGATGGTGCTGGCAGCCAGCGAGGACAAGACCTACCGGGGAGGCTTCGTCGCCGCGCCGGTGCGTCCGTGGGCGTGGGCCTTCGAGCTGCGCGACATCCCCGTGTACCACGCGGTCTGGTCACGTGACCTGTACCAGATCGCCACCGGGCTGCTGGCCGACGGCGACGTGCGTGCGGCGAACCGGGCGATGAGCTACCTGTGGAACGTCCAGCAGCGACCGGACGGCTCGTTCCCGCAGAACTCGCGGCTGGACGGGACCCCGGTCTTCACCAGCCTGCAGATGGACGAGGTCGCCTTCCCGATCATCCTCGCCCACCAGCTGGGGCGGACCGGCAAGGCCGACTGGCGGCACGTACGGCTGTCGGCGAACTACCTCGCCGCTCACGGCCCCGCGACGGAGCAGGAGCGCTGGGAGAACGCGGCCGGCTACTCCCCGGCCACGATCGCCGCCGAGATCGCGGGGCTGGTCTGTGCCGCCGACATCGCCCGCGACAACGGCGCGCGCCATGCCGCGCACCGGTACCTCGCCCGCGCAGACGCGTGGCGGGCCAACCTCGACGCTGAGACGCTCACCACTACGGGGCCCCTGTCCAAGCGGCCCTACTTCCTGCGTATCAGCGCGACGGGTGACGCCAACGCCGGGACGAAGTTCCAGGTGTCGGACGGCGGCCCGCTCGTCGACGAGCGCCGCGTCGTCGACCCGAGCTTCCTCGAGCTGGTCCGGCTCGGGGTCCTGAGGGCGGACGATCCCCACATCCGGTCCACGCTCTCGGTGGTCGACCGGACGCTTCGCTTCGCCACGCCCAACGGCCCGTTCTGGCACCGCGCCTCGTACGACGGCTACGGGGAGAAGCGCGACGGCTCCCGCTGGGAGCCGACCGACGACGGTTCGCGCATCACGCTTGGACGCGGCTGGCCGCTCCTCACCGGGGAACGCGGAGAGTACCGTCTGGCGGCCGGCCGCAGTGCCCAGCTCTATCTCGACGCGATGGCCAAGTCGGCGGACAACTCGACGGGACTGATGTCCGAGCAGGTATGGGACCACCGTCGGCCCGTTGGGACGAGCCCTCGGTTCAAGCCGGGCGAAGGTACCTTCTCGGCGCGTCCGCTGGCCTGGACGCAGGCCCAGTTCCTGCGCCTGGCGCGGTCGATCGACGCCGGCCGGCCCATCGAGACGCCTCAGGTGGTCGCCTGCCGCTACCACAGTGAGCTGTGCCGCCGGTAGCCGTCTCCGCCTGTCTAACAGGGAAGTGACCGACTCATACAAGACGTGCATGCGTCGCCGGCGCTAGCGTGCGGCGTTCCGGGTCACGCCCCAGTGGCCTGACCGCGCACCTTAGGAGAAGGAGCCCCATGCACGTCCAGTTCATCGCCAGCACCGCCGTGATCACGCAGGACCCCGCGGGGAGCAGGAAGCTCTACGTCGACGCGCTCGGGCTCCCGCTCGATCACGCCGAGGGCGACGAGTACTACCACAGCGACAGCATCGGCGGCAGCAAACACTTCGGTGTGTGGCCCTTGCAGCAGGCCGCCCAGGCCTGCTTCGGCACCGACGAATGGCCCTCCGACGTACGCTTACCACAGGCGAGTATCGAGTTCGAGCTCGCGGACGCCGATGCCGTCTCGGCTGCTGCCGACGAGCTCGCCGGCAAGGGTTACGAGATGCTCCACCAGGCGCGCACCGAGCCCTGGGGCCAGATCGTCTGCCGCTTCCTGTCCGACGAGGGCCTCGTCATCGGTATGTCGTACGCGCCCTGGATGCACGAGGCCTGAGCTCTCGCGCCACGGTGGCGGACCTTGCGTAGGTCATGCCGTCCAGTCTCCTGCGAGCGGATGGCTGACCGCGCGCCGAAGGGCACCCGCAGTGAGGCCGGTGAGCTCGCCCACGTCGCGGCTCAGGTGACTCTGGTCGACGTAGCCCGCGGCCACGGCCTGCTCGGCAAGGGGCGAGACCGTGTCGGTGGACAGCTGCTCCATGAACCGCTGGAAGCGCATGATCCGGCGCAGCGTGCGCGGCGGATACCCGAACGCGGCCAGGCACCGTCTTCGCAGCTGCCGCTCGCCCACACCGAGGGCCTGACCGTCGACGCGGTCCACTGCCGAGAACAGCGCGCGAAGGCGACCTGCCGGCCGGTCAACGCGGCGGGAGGCGGAGTGGCGCAGAACGGCATCCTCGACCAGAGCGCACACCTGGGCCGGAGCTTCGGTCTCCCTGAGTCGATCAGTCAGGTCGCGGCCCTCGCGCCCCCACAGCTCGGCGACGTCGACCCGGCCGTCAAGCAGGGCGGTGGCGGGCACATGCAGTACGGCGCCGACAGCGCCGGGAGCCAGCTGGAAGCCGATCACCCGCCCCTCGGGCAGCTGCTCGACGACAGGGCCCGTGTCGGGCCCGGCCGCCACGAGCCGCCCGCCGGCGAACACGAGGTCGACGGCCGCGTCGGGCAGGACGCGCAGCGACCCGGCAGAACGCGGTACCGACGTGGCCCAGACGCAGGTCAGGACAGACGCGAGCCCCCGATGGCGTGGCGGCCGACGGCGCACTGGACTGGACGGCGCCAGCAGCTGTCCGGCCGGTAGCGACGAGAGCACAACGTCATGATGCCAGGCCCGCCCGGCCCCTGGCGCACGGGACATCTGCGCCCACTCGACCGGACTTCTGCGCCCACTCGAGCCGACATCTGCGCCCACTCGGGCCGACTTTTGCGCCCACTCGACGGGACACCATACTGGCTGAGTGACTCAACCCGACCTGAGCGAACGGATCGCCGCGGCCGCCCGCACCCTGAGCTCCGAACGCGACGTGCAGCACACCCTGGCGGCGTCGGTGGGATTGGCCACCGAGCTGATCGAGGGGTGTGACGAAGCCGGCGTGTCGATCGTCCACCGGCATCGTGCGATCGAGACGCCGGCCTCGACCAGCGAGCTGGTCGAGAGGGGCGACAAGCTCCAGTACGAGTTCCAGGAGGGCCCGTGCCTGGACGCCATCTGGGACCAGGAGACCGTGAACAGCCCCGACCTCGCCTCGGAGGTGCGCTGGCCGGTATGGGGACCACGGGTGGTCGATGAGCTCGGAGTGCGCAGCATGCTGTGTTTCCGGCTGTTCACCGCCGCCGACACGCTAGGTGCGTTGAACCTGTACTCGCGGCGAGCCGGCGCGTTCACGGAGGACGACGCCATCGATGGTCTGGCCCTCGCGGCCCATGTGGCGGTGGCCCTGGTCTCCGCAACGGAAATCGAGGGGCTGAATGCCGCGGCCGTCAACCGCACGGTCATCGGCCAGGCACAGGGCATCTTGATGGAGCGCTACGACATCGACTCCGAGCGGGCCTTCTCGCTGTTGCGCCGCGTGTCGCAGGACAGCAACCAACGGCTGCGCTGGATCGCAGCAGAGCTGGTCCGGACGCGGAAGGTGCCTGGCGTCGGCGCCGAGTAGCCCCGGGCTGGTCGGCTCAGAGAGGGTTGGGGACCCGGCAGGTGTCGCCGGCGCAACGCTCCAGAGCCGACAAGGCCGCGTGCAGCCGGCGTACCTCCGCAGGCCGGTCCTGGACCAGATTGGTCTCCTCGTGCGGGTCCAGGTCCCGGTCGAAGAGCAGTCGATGCCCGTCGGCGAACTCGGCGTACTTTCGGTTGCCGGTGACCAGGCCCCGCCACATCCACCCGCCGTCCACGCCGTTGTCACCGGCTTCGAGCAGGATCGTCCGGTCGTTGCCCTCATCGCCCAGGCGCGGATCGCTGATCCGCCCCAGCACCGACCTCCCGTCGAACGCGAAACCGGCGGGCACGCTGCCCTCTGCGCCGGCCATCCGCACGATGGTCGGCGCGAGATCCATCATTCCCGCCAGCCCCGTGTGCCGATAGCCCTGGCGCACTCCCGGACCCCTGACGAAGCACGGGATCCGCACGGACTCCTCGTACGGATGGTCCTTGCCCGGGTGCAGGCCGTGCTCGCCGTACTGGAAGCCGTTGTCGGACACGACGATGACAAACGTGCGGTCGCGTTGACCGGTCTCGGTGAGTACCGACATCAGCGCGTCGATCTGGTCGTCGACGTCGGTGAGCGAGTCGCGGCGGCGCTGGATCAGCCAGCGCATCTCGGTGAGCCGCTCGTCGTTCCAGAACCGCTCGATGTCAGTACCTTCGGGCAGGGTGGGCCCGTTGTAGGCGTTGCGGTAACGGCCGCGCACGAACGGCCCGTTTCCCATGCCGCCCGGCTGTCGTGCCGGGACCCGTCCGACGGCGTCGGGCGTGAGGGGCGGCGCGTCGACCCGCTCGCGCGGGTGTCCGCCGTGCGGGGACACGAAGCTCACCCACTGGAACCAGGGTCGGTCGGCGTGGCTCCGGATGAAGTGCTGGGCCCGCAGCGAGTACGCCAGGTTGGAGTGCAGCCGCAGTCGCACGACCCGGCCGTTGTCGTTGATCTGGCTGTGCTCGTAGTCGTAGGTCCTGCCGTGCCCGGGCACCATCCAGTTGTCCCACCCCGGCGGGATGCGGTCGGTCACCCGGACGCCGTTGATGTACTTGCCGACGAGGCTGGTCGTGTAACCGGCGGCGTGCAGCCACACCGGCAGCGTCTGGGCCGCGCGAAGCCCGTGGACACCGATCCGGTTGTTGATAACGCCCGTGTTGTGCGGGTACTGGCCGGTGACGAGCGTCGACCTGTTCGGTGCGCAGAGCGGACCTGGGGCGTAGAAGCGCGTGAGCTGCGTGCCCTGGGCGCCGATCCGTTCGTGCAGGTGTCTCATATGGTCGAAGTCGTCGACTCGGGCGTCGTCCGTCATGACGACGAGGACGTTGGGACTCGCCACGTCAGGCCGAGGTGAGATAGAGAGCCAACGTCAGGTCGGCGCCGGGACTGGCCGACCCGACAGAGTCGATGCCACAGGCGAAGACACCGGGATTGCCCGGCCTGCCGGTGAAGTCGGTGACGACAGGAGGGCTGACGCTCGTGCCCTCGTGCGCCCCGGCGGCGACGCGCGGGCGCGCGGCGGTGCTCCCGTAGATGGAGTTGGTGTTGTACAGCACATCGAGCACGATGTCCCCGCCCGCCGAGGTCTTGACGCAGACGATCGACAGGTGCAGGAAGGTCCAGGTCCCTATCAGCGGGAACCGCATGCTCAGCAGGCCCGGCGTGAGGGTGCCGGCGAATGAGAACGGGATCGCGAGGATCGGCCCGGTGTCGACGGCCGCTGCAGGCGCGACGGCGCCCGCCGCTGAACCGGTCGCCGCGGACGGCGTGGCACCGGACGCTTCGCCGCCGGCGGGCGAGTCTGCGGACATCACACGACTTCCCAACTACTCGTTCCGACCGGCCGGTCGCCGGTCCGCGGCGGCGATGATCTCCTCGGCGACGTCCTGGATTCTCGCGTTGCTCGTCTGCGCGGCGCGGACCAGAAAGGCGAATGCTCGATCGGTGTCCATCGCGTCGTCTCCATCACGATGCCGACCGCCTGGCCGATGGTCTCGCGCATCACCAGCGCCTTGTTCAGGGTCTGCACCATACGGACGAGGCCCATTGCGCCGGCGGCCTGGTCGGCGAACATCTCCGCCAACGAGACCGTCTCGCTGTCGAAGGCGTCCCGGCGATGGGCGTACAGGTTCAGGGCGATGCGCCAGCCGTCGTCGGCCACCAGGGGGATGCCCAGCTGTGGCCGAACTCCGAGTGCGATGCGCCGCGCGACCGCCCCGTCGGTCACAAGCTCCGTCGCTGCGTCAGCACCAGGTCCGCCACCGCTGACAGGGACGCACCCGCCCGGTCGGCCGCCTCCTGGATGCGCTCGCGCGCCTCCTCGACGGAGATGTTCTCGCGGACGGCCAGGGCACCGATGGCCTTGTTGACCTTGTCGCGGTCCTCCAGGGTCTCGACGGCGCCGCGGGCGCGACGGACCGACGCCATGGACAGGTCGGCGTTTGCGACGGCCTCCTCGACCACCGCGCCGAACATGCGGGCGAGCTCGCCCTGCGACCCGGAGAAGGTGTCGGTGGTGCTGCCGTAGAAGTTGATGCTCCCGTACACGGTTCCGCCGTGACGCAACGGCAGCGACAGCGAGCTGCGCACACCGACGGCCGCCGCCGCCGTACCGAACAGCTGCCACCGCTGCTCGTCGAGGATGTCTGCGAGTTCGACGTCCTCATCGTCCAGCGCCGCCACCTCGCAGGGACCGCCCTCGAGGTACTGCGCCGCATCGATGACTCTCAGGTCGTCCGTGGTCGTCAACAGGGAGAAGGTGAGACCTTCGTCGAACCAGGCGATGCTCAAGCCGATGCAGTCGGGAGCCGCCTGCACGACGCGGGCTGCTGCATCCTTGAGCTCGGCGACGAGATCGACCTCAGCGGTGGCGGACAGGCGGGTCAGTACCTCGAGTGACTCAGGAATCGGTTCCATCGGCTTCCTCACGGGGATTCGTCGGCGCTCAGGACTGGTCCCACCGCAGGAGCGCGGCAACGGGTGTGCCGGCCATGACGGCGCGGCTGCTGACGACGACGTCGGCGCCCGTCAGCGTGGCCGCGGCGATCAGCGCCTGGTCGGCGGGAAGCGGCTGATCCGCCGGCGCGGCTCCGAGGACCAGTCCCGGGTGCTCAGCCGGCGCGAGGCTGAGCTCCGCCGCCTCGACCGGGTCCAGCACGAGGGTGTCCACCTGCCCGCGCACGAACGCGTCGGCGACATCCCGTACGCCCGTCGCGACGGCCTCGCTGCGACCCAGCCGGTCCTTCAGGGAGTGCGACAGCTCCAGCCTGCGCCGTGTCGTCTGATCCATGAGCGCCTCGCGGATGGCCTGCTGCAGCGCCTCCTCTCCGCCGTCGTCGGCCCGGGAGCCGCTGCTGAGCTGGACGACGGTGGCCCGGGTCTCACCGAGCCGATCCATGACCCGTGTCATCGACTGTGGGTCGCCGGCGAGCAGGACCAGGCGGTGGCCCGCGCGGACGTGGGACTGGATCGCGGTGGCGACGGCATCGGCGTTGCGCTGCCAGACGTTCTCGACGACGTGCTGATACCTCAGCGCCGACCAGCCGCCTGTCGGCACCTTGTGGGTGTGGTGGGTCTCCCCGCCGACCGCGGCCTCGTCCTGGGCTTCGGGGACGTCGGAGTCGTAGGTGCCGACGTCGCCGCCCTCGTGGTCGACCACGGCCAGGACGAACGTCGTCATCGCGTCCCGATGGGCGACCCAGGGGGCCATATCGGGCAGCGCGCCCCAGGACGTGACCGGCGAGTCCACCCTGGCGTGCATCGTCTCGTCGAAGAGAACGGCTTCCTTGGTCGCCACCACGAACCTCCCGACGGGTGCCGCATCGGGCAGCTGCTCACTGAGGCGGTCCTGGATCATCTCCGTCACGACGGCGTCGGCGCCGAGCTCGGCGAGGGTCTGGCCGGCCTGACGTACCCGGAGCTCGTGCTCGTGGGCACCGTTCTGGCTGTCGTGGCTCACGTCGACCATGACGGTCGCGAACGGACCCTCGGCCTCGTACAGGTGCGACAATCTCGCTGTCTTCATGGCGTGGACGACTCCTTCGCCGCGTCGATCACGTAGGGCTGGCTGACCGCCCGAGTACAAGGCGGCGGCCAAGCATGCCACCACTCGAGACCATTCGCCCGGTACCCCGAACCCGTCAGGTCATTCCTTGGGGGCGAACGCGAGTCGTCTGGTGCCACGTGCGCTGGCGATCGCCGTCCTGGCTCGGCTGGGTACTCTCGATCCGCCGACGCGACGCGAAGGGCAGGGCCGCCGGATGCCGACAGTTCTCACCAGGATCGGTCGACGGCTGACGGCAGGCGCCCGGACCGATGCCACCGACGCGGCACGGTTCACGCACGATGTCTTCTCCCGCAACGGGGCCGAGCGGCAGCTGGTCTTCCAGGTGCTGAAGTCGGTACTGGCGGCACTCGTGGCCTGGGTGGTCGCGCGGTATCCGCTCGGGCTGCCTCAGCCGTTCGTGGCTCCGATGATCGCCTTGCTGATGGTCCAGTCGACGATCGTGTCCTCGCTCGTCAAGGGCACCCAGCAGGTGGCTGCGGTCGTGGTCGGCATGCTGACGGCGCTGGTCGTGTTCCGCCTCGTGAGCGACACGATCGCCGCCCTGGGGATCGCGTTGCTCGTCACGACGTCGTTCGCGGCCTGGAAACGCCTCGGTGACCAGGGGACGTACGCACCCGTCGTCGCCCTCACGATGATCACCCTGCAGAGCACCGGTGAGACGTACTTCGAGCGGCGCCTGCTGGAGACCGTCGTCGGTGTCGCCGTGGGCGCGGTCGTCAACCTGGTCGTCAAGCCGCCTCACTACCTCGACTCCGCCCGCGCCTCTGCCACGGCGTGTGTCGAGGAGGCGACCGAGATCCTGCGAGATACCGCCGAAGGACTGCGCGCCGGCTGGTCGGTGGACGACGCCCGAGGCTGGGGCAGCCGTTGCGACCGGCTCCATACCCAGGTCACCGCCTGCCTCGAGGACCTGCGCTGGGCCGGTGAGAGCGTGCGGCTCTACCCTCGGCGCCGGCGCCTCGACACGACGTCGCCCGTCGCGACGTACGGTCCGGTGATCGATGCGGTCGGCAGCATCGCCGAGCCGCTGGGCCACTTCACCCGGACGCTCGAGATCCGCGCGAGCGACGACCGGGGGGCGACGCAGGACGATGTCACGTTCCTCATCGGCTGCGCCACGCTTCTCGACGACATCGCCGAGGACGTCGCCGACTGGGCGAACGCCGACACACCGATGCACGCACCCGCGGTCACGGTCGAGAAGGAGAACGCGCTCGCCGAAGGTGGCTCACGCCAGCTGCACGACCTGGCCGACCGGGTGCGCAGGCTGCCGCGCGCCCAGGTCACGTACTCCGGCGCCATGATCATCGCCTTGGAGCAGATCGTCGACGCCTTGCGCTCCCGTGCCCCGCAAGGAGCGACGGGCGCAGGCGGATCGCCTTCCTGACATCCCCCTCGGTGCGCAGGGCCGGCCGCGCCGGCGGCCGGCGGCTCCCACCGTTCGCCAACGGTGAGGCACGAACATCCCTAAACTGTCCGTAATGATTCACATACATTGCGTCACAATCCGGACAGGCCTCGCGGCATGACCTCGACGCCACGAGCTCAGCTCCGTGCCCTTGGTGGTGACGGCCGAGCCGGTCTGCGCCCGGGACCGACGACTACCCGGTCGCCGGACGACGGCCGCTCCACCGCTCCCCTGACTGTGGTTGTCGCCGACGACAGCTCCGCCATCCGGCTGCTCGCCCGCAACGCGCTGGCCCCGCGCAAGGGCTTCGCCGTGGTCGCCGAGGCCTCCGACGGAGCCGAGGCGCTCCAGCTGGTGCAGCGTCACCGGCCGGACTGCGTCGTGCTGGACGTGGAAATGCCGGGGATGGGCGGTTTCGACGCGCTGGCAGAGCTACAGCGCCGCAGTCCCGAGATCCCGGTGGTCATGCTGTCCGGCTTCTCGAACGAGACCGTGCTCGACCGGGCCATGACGGGTGGCGCCGCGGCGCTGCTCCACAAGGACCAGCTCACGCGGCTCGGCGACACCGTACGGCAGGCCGCGGGAGGACACGTACCACCGCCCACCCGTCCGGTCCAGGCCGTACCTGGGCCGGTGGCGAGGACATCCGCCGAGTCGCCCGAGTCGGCGCTCAGGGCAGCACAAGACGACCTTCGCCGGTTCGAGTACGTCGTGAGCCATGACTTCGCCGAGCCGCTCCGCGCCCTGACCGGGTTCTCGAAGCTGCTCGAGAGCTCCTACGCCGACGTGCTCGACGACTCCGGCAAGGTGTTCCTCGGGCAGATCACGTCGGCGACCGCGCGGATGCAGGGGATGGTCGACGACCTGCTCATCTACAGCAGGGCTGGGCGGGCGGAGCCGACGCTCGGCCGCGTCGACCTCGACGACGTGGTCAAGCGGGTCCGGACGAGCGTGCGGGAACGGTTCCCGGACCGCGGGACCACGGTGTCCTCAGGAGCGCTTCCCGAGGTCGTCGGTGACCGCGACATGTGTACGACCGTGCTCTGTCACCTCGTCCTCAACGGCCTCCTGTTCAACCGCGCCCCGGAGCCCACCGTCCGCATCGAGGGCGCCGTCGAGGACGGATCCGTGGTCATCTCCGTGAGCGACAACGGGTTCGGCGTCGCAGCGGCCCAGCACGAAACAATCTTCGAGCTGTTCCGACGCCTCAACACTCGTGAGGAGTTCCCGGGCACCGGTACGGGACTGGCGCTGTGCAAACGCATCGCCGCACTCCAGGGCGGTGCGCTGGGCCTCGTCAGCTCGACGGACGACGGGTCAGTGTTCACGCTGACGTTGCCACGCTATGCCGACGAGCAGGGAGCCTGATGTGACGGTGCAGACTGAAGTCCGCGAAACCGCGGCCGGAGCCAACGGCCGTGCGCCCCGAGCCGACCGCACCGACCCGCCGTCCGTGCCCGGAAGCGCTTTGCGCGTGCTGCAGATCGAGGACAACGTGGCCGACGCGCTCCTGGCCGAGACGTACATCCGCAGCGTCATTCCCGACGTCGAGTTCGACTCCGCCGTGCGGATGTCGGACGTCACGCCAGAGCGCGTCGCCGCGGCATCCTGCGCGATCCTCGACCTCTCCCTCCCGGACGCGTCGGGGCTCGAAGCGCTGCACGCGCTGCGGGGGATGTCGGCCGACGTGCCCATCATCGTGCTCACCGGCTTCGACGACCTCGAGCTCGGGTTGTCCGCGATCCGGCACGGAGCCGAGGACTACCTGGTCAAGAACTACGTCGACGGCGACTCCCTGCAGCGGGCGATGCGCTACGCCATGGAGAGGCGCCGGCTCAGCAGCGCGCTCGAGGACAAGACCGCGCCGCGGGCGTCCGACCGCAGCGTTGTCAGCACCGACACACACCAGGTGGCGATCGACGTGGACGCCGAGACGAGCGTGTTCTCGCTGCGTTGCCGGACCTGCTCCTGGGAGGCCGAGAGCGACCTTGCCTCATTGGCGAGCTGGGGGCACCTGGAGCGGGTCCTGCTGCCGCACGTCGCGTTCGGGGGCAATGCCCAGCCGAGGATCCTGCGCGAAACCACCGAGGGGCCTCCGGATCCTGCGAGGCGTGACATGTTCGCCCCTGGGACCTGGCTGGGCTAGCACGCCTTGCCCTAAAGCGCGCCGACGTAGCCCATTGACGGCCGGGACGCCGGCAGCAACCGTTCAGGACGTCCACGGCCTTGGGCCAGGCCGTCGTCGCTGGCCACGCGCAGGTGACCCAGTTGGTTCGACGAACCTCAGGCCCGTCGCCGGGGCACCCGGACAAGCCCTGGCCTTCGACGTCCTCGAGGCGCTCGAAAACCCGTCGCCCGACGGGCCTCGGCGGAGTTAGCCTGGCGGTCCGGCACCGGCACGACGACGAGTTGTGAGCCGGGCGAGACAAGGAGTGCCGCACATGCGCCAACTGCACGGAGAGATCGAGCCGACCTGTCCGAGCCAGCAGAAGGCAGCCCTCCATGCCCACCCTCAACCTCGGGATCGTCGCCCACGTCGATGCCGGTAAGACCACACTGACCGAGCGCCTCCTCTTCGAGGCGGGGGTCACCACGCACATCGGCCGGGTGGACCACGGCGACACGGTGACCGACGCGGACGCGATCGAGCGTCAGCGCGGCATCACGATCCGGTCTGCCGTCGTGAGCTTCACGATCGGCGACACGCTTGTCGACCTGATCGACACCCCGGGACACTCCGACTTCGTCGCCGAGGTCGAGCGGGCGCTGACCGTACTCGACGGCGCCGTGCTGGTGGTCTCCGCGGTAGAGGGCGTGCAGGCCCAGACCCGCGTGCTGATCCGGATCCTGGAGCGGCTGCGGATCCCGTTCCTCGTCTTCGCCAACAAGATCGACAGGGTCGGCGCCAGGTACGCAGAGACGATCCGCGCTCTCCGCGAGGCGCTCGACGGGGACGCGGTCGCCCTAAACCGGCCGGTCGACCTCGGCTCGCGCGCCGCTACCGTCGAGACTGCGTCGGGTGCGGAGTTCCTCGACCGGCTCACGGAGCGACTCGCGGACCTCGACGACGAGGTCATGGACCGCTACGTCGGCGGGCTCCAGCCGCTGACAGAGCCCGAGGCACTCGGCGTGCTGCGGCGGCTCACCGCCGAGGGTCGTCTGCACCCGGTGTACTTCGGGTCGGCGCTGCGCGGGGTAGGGGTGAGCGACCTCGTCACCGGGCTCGGGCGGTACCTCCCCGCCGCGGCCCGGCCCGCCGACAACCGTCTGCACGCCAGCGTCTTCAAGATCGAGCGGCCTCCGGGAGCGTCCAAGGTCGCCTTCGTGCGCGTGCACAGCGGAACGGTCGGTGCCCGTGACCGGGTCACCTCCTTCTCCCGTCGCAGCACCGGCGCGATCGAGTCGCGCGAGGGCAGGGTCACCCGCGTCAGTACCTTCTGCCGCGGCACGTCGACCGACGACCGACCGGCATCCGCCGGGGAGATAGCGAAGCTCGTCGGGCTTCCCGACGTGCAGATCGGCGACCAGCTGGGGCGCTGGGACCCCGCCAAGAGCGGACGCTACGTCGCGCTACCGGGCCTGGAGTCCGTCGTCCGTGCTCGTGACCCCGGTGACAGACCCGCCCTCTTCGAGGCGATCGGCGAGCTGTCGGAGCAGGACCCGCTGATCGCCGCCCGGCTGGAGGGCCCCGACGCCGAGCTGACGGTCAGCCTGTACGGCGAGGTGCAGAAGGAGGTCCTCGCAGCGCGACTGATGTCGGAGTTCGGCGTCGCCGCCGAGTTCCTGCCGACCCAGACGGTGTACATCGAACGCGTGGCCGGGGTCGGGGAGGCCTACCAGGAGGTCGGCAATGCCAACGCCACGGTGGGGCTCCGCGTCGAGCCCGGCCCTGTCGGGTCCGGCGTCGACTACCGCCTCGGCGTCGAGCGCGGCTGGCTGCTGCCGTCGTTCCATACAGCTATCGAGGAGACGCTGGCGACAGAGGTCAGGGTCGGCCTCTACGGCTGGTCGGTGACCGACTGCCGGGTCACGCTCGTCGCGTCACGGTTCAGCGCACCGACCCCGCCTGCCGGCTACTTCCGCTGGCTGACGACCGTCGTCCTGGCCACGGCGCTCGAGCGGGCCGGCACGTCGGTCTGTGCCCCGATCAGTGACTTCGAGGTCGACATCCCCGCCGACACGACGAGTGCCGTACTGCAGAGGCTGCTGGCCGCCGGTGCCATCCCCCGGCCACCGGAGCTGCGGACGACGCGCTGCCGGATCACCGGTACCGTGCCGACCGACCAGGTGCACGCGATCGAGCAGCGAATGGCGGACCTCTCCAGCGGCGAGGGGTCCATCTTCGCCTCCCCCGCCGGCTACGAACCGGTACAGGGGGCGCCGCCCTCGCGACGTGGCCACCGGCCTCAGCGCGCAGCAGCACGACCGGGCTGATCGGCTGACACCACCCAGCCACCTAGGTACCCCCGTGATCCGGTGAGGACTAAGCCGCCTGGTGAGGCGGCAAGATAAGGCGTTCTTCCGATGTCCAGGGGGTCCTCAGAGAAGCAGGCTTTGAAGAGTCAGAAACTCACCAGAGGAGAACACCATGCTTGCTTCGATCCAGCCCTTCCTGGCCGCCGAGCTCGACTACCGACGCGAGAGGGCTCTCGCCGACTTCGCCGGATCCCGCCAGCGCCGCGCGGTGCGGCCGCGCAAGTCGCGCACCTCGAATGGCCCACATCTCGTACCGCGCCTGGTCCGTCGCGCCTTCGCGGGCCACTGAGCACGCTCGCTGCGGTCGAGGCAGCCGAAACCGTTGCGGCATTGTCCCCGGCTACCGCCATGATGGTGGACGTGCCGCTGGACCTGCCACCGCTTCGACCGTTGATCGGCCGAGCCGACGAGCTCGCCGAGCTGGCCCGTCTGCTCGGCGTGACCGAGAGTCCGACGTCGGGAGTGGTCCTGCTGTCCGGGGACGCAGGCGTGGGCAAGACCCGGCTGCTGCACGAGCTGCGCCAGCAGGCGCGTGAGGCCGGGTGGTACGTCCTCGTCGGGCATTGCCTCGACCTGGGTGACAGCGCCCTGCCGTACCTCCCGTTCGGTGAGGCGTTCGGCACCCTCGAGGTTGACTCCCCCACCCTGGCCGACGAGATCGCCACGACTCAGCCGCCGGTGACCCGGCTGATGCCGGGCCGCCGGCCGCCATCGCTGGAGGGCCCCGTCGACGGGGCCCGTGCCGACCGCACCGAGCTGTTCGAGGCGGTCTACGCGGCGCTCGGGCGGCTCGGGGACGACGCGCCGCTGCTCTTGATGGTCGAGGACCTGCACTGGGCCGACCGCTCGACCCGTGAGCTTCTCAGCCTGCTCTTCGCCCGACCGTTCGGCAGCCCGGTGTCGATCGTCGCCTCCTACCGCAGCGACGACCTGCATCGACGGCACCCGCTGCGCGCGGTCGTCGCGGAATGGGCTCGGCTGCCGCGCGTGAGCCGCCTGCACCTGGCACCTCTTGCCGACGCCGACGTGCGGACGCTCATCCGCTCCCTTCACCCCACCCCGCTCCGCGAGAGCGACGTCCGTACCGTCGTCAACCGCGCAGAGGGCAACGCCTTCTTCGCCGAGGAGCTCGTCGCCGCCGCCGAGCTCGGTTCCGGTCCGCTCCCGAGCGACCTCTCGACTCTCCTGCTCGTCCGTCTCGACCAGCTCGACGAGCCCGCGCGGCGACTCGTCCGCGCAGCGTCCGTGGCCGGCCGGTTCGTCGCCCACGACCTGCTGAGCGCGGTGGCCGGTCTCGCCGACGGCGAGCTCGACCTGGCCGTGCGGTCTGCGGTCGAGAGCAACGTCTTGGTGCCGGTCGGCGCCGACGACGCCTATGCGTTCCGGCACGCCCTGCTCGCCGAGGCCGTCTACAACGACCTCCTTCCCGGCGAGCGGGTCCGCCTGCATGCGGGCTACGTCGCCGCGCTGTCACGCGCCGACAAGGGTCCCGGGTCCGCGGCCGACATCGCCCGGCACGCCCGCGCCGCACACGATTCGGCCACGGCCATCCGGATGAGCATCCGGGCCGGCGACGACGCCATGTCGGTCGCCGGGCCCGACGAGGCCGCCCGCCACTACGAGGTCGCGCTGGAACTCCTCGCCGAGTCCGGTGCCGCGAGCGTCGACGACGACGACGTCGACGTGGTCGGCCTCGCCGTCAAGGCGGCCACCGCCGCAGCCGATGCCGGCCGGCCCTACCGTGCGATCGCGATCGTCGAGGAGCAGCTGCGCCAGAGCGGCCACGACGACCCGCTCGGTCGCGCGCGGCTGCTGCTCGCGCTCGCGACCGCCGCGTTGCTGAGCGACAGCAACGTCGACGCGCTGGCCGCCACCACCGAGGCCCTGCACCTAGTCCCCGCCGAACCGGTCTCCGTCCTGCGGGCGGCCATCGTCAGCGCGCACGCCCGGGCCAACGCCGACCGCCAGCGCGACGACGACGCCATCCGCTGGGCGGGGGAGGCGTTGCAGCTCGCGCGAGAGCTCGATCTGCCCGACGTCGCCGTCGACGCCACAACGACACTCGCCCGGCTCGAGGAACGATCGGGTGATCCCGAGTCGTCCCGGCGAACCTTCGAGCGGATCGTCGCCGAAGCACGGGAGGCCGGCGACGGCGCCGCCGAGCTGCGGGCCCTGCACCACCTGGGCACCCTCGACTACGAGCAGGGCCGGCTCCGCGAGTCGCTGCACACGTACCTGGAAGGCGCCGAGCGCGCGCAGTCCCTCGGCCGCCCGTGGGCGCCGTACGGCCTCGACGCCCGTGTGCTCGCCGCCCTCGTGGCGTACCAGTGCGGTGACTGGGACGAGGCGCAGCAGATCATCGACGTCACCGGCCAGACCCCGCCGGCGATCGCCGAAGCGGCACTGGCGGCGGTGGGCATGGCCGTCGCGGCCGGTCGCGGCGACGTCGGTGCGCTCGACCTGATGCCGCACATCCGGCGCTGGTGGCACCGCGACGGCATGATCGCCATCATCAGCGGGGCGGCCGCTCTCGACCTCCATGGCGACGCCGACGACCTCGAGGCGGCCCGGGCCATGCACGACGACGTGGTCGCAGCCGTGTCACACCTGTGGGAGACGTGCTATCCCCAGGCGCGGATCCGGTTGAGCGGGCTCATGCTCGGGCAGCTGTGTGCGCGGGCCTCCCGCTCCAGCGCGGGCGAGCGCGCCGCCCTGGCCCGTGAGGCAGCCGACCTCGTCGAGGTGGCGGACCGTGCGGCCGCCGGCTCCAGCGGACGGCTGAAACGCAGGGGACCCGAGAGTCTCGCCTGGATGGCACGCGTACGGGCCGAGCACCTCCGGCTGCGCTGGCTCACGGCGGTGGACGCGCCGAACGAGACCGAGCTCGTCGAGGCGTGGCGGGAGTGCGTGGCTGCGTTCGAGCGCTACGGGCATGTCTTCGAGCTGGCCAGGTCTCAGGTGCGGCTCGCCACCGTGCTGCGAGCAGCAGGCATGTCGGCCGAAGCGCGACCACTCGTCGAGGCGTCCCGAATCACCGCACGCCGGCTCGGAGCCCAGCCGATGATCGCCGAGCTCCGCAGTCTGGGAGCCACCGGTCCCGCCGGCCGCGACCGCTCGCCTCAGGCGGACCAAGAGCTGACTCCGCGCGAGACCGAGATCCTCGCTCTGGTCGCGCAGGGGCGCAGCAACCGGGAGATCAGCGGTCAGCTGTACATCAGCGCCAAGACCGTCAGCGTGCACATCTCCAATATCTTGGCCAAGCTCGGTGCCTCCGGCCGCACCGAGGCGGCGGCAGTCGCGCGTCGGCGCGGCCTCCTCGTGGACTAATCCCCACCATCCGGCCGAGCGGGCGCAAATGCTCGGCCGAGTGGGCGCAAACGTCCGGCCGAGTGGGCGCAAACGTCCGGTCCAGTGGGCAGGAATGCCCGGTCGAGTGGGCGCAAATGCGGGGTCCAGTGGGCGCAAATGCGCGGTCCAGCGGGCGCAAATGCGCGGTCCAGCGGGCACGAATGCTCGACCGAGCGGGCGGGAAAGTTCGCTCCAGCGGGCACGGGTGCCCGGTCCAGCGGACGCACGGGTCCGGCCGACCGGGAATATCCTCCGTACCCATGTCATTGAGCAACACGTATAGTGAGTACAACTCAGCAACTAGGAGGTTGCACAATGACATTCAGACCAGAACCGGATGACAAGCACCCGGACTCCTCTGACCAGTACGGCGACCCGCGTCCGACGCGGCATCGCCACCATCGACACGGCTCCCGCCACGAGCGACCAGAGCCCTTCACCGACGAACCCGTCGGCACCACGCCCGAAGCCCTGGCCGAGGCCTTCTTCGGTGTCGGCAGGCTGCTCCGAGGCCGCGGCAGCTACCGCTCCGCAGGGCCACGCCGCGATCGGCTGACCTTCGCGCGCGGTGCACTGCTCGCCGCGCTCGACACCGACGGCCCGCAGCGCATGGGCCACCTCGCACATCGACTGGGCGTCGTGCCGCGCACGATCACGCCCATGGTCGACGCGCTCGAGGACGGTGGCCTCGTGACCCGCGAGGACGACCCCGACGACCGCCGCGCCACGATGCTGCGCATCACCGACGCCGGCCGTGCCGAGCTGTCCCGCAGCCGCTCCGACCGCAAGTCGACGATCGACGAGGTCTTCGAGGTCCTCAGCGACAGCGAGCGGACCGTCCTCGCCGGCGTGCTCGACAAGCTGCGCGCCGCCGCCCGCACCGGCCGGGAGCGCGATCGTGACCCCAGATCGGCGGGGCTCGCTAGCGAGGGTGACGACTCGTACGGCGACGAACCCGGCGACGACCCCGAGTCCCGGTCCGCACGACGCGGCCGGGGCCGCGGTCCTCGCGGGCGTCGCGAACGCCGGCGCGAGGGCTGGCACCCACGGTTCAGCAGCCGCGAAGAGATCGGCTGACGCAGCCCGACGGTGCGCCTGACCGGCCCATTCGGTTAGGCGCACCGTCTTCTGGGTAGCGCTCAGGTGATGCATCCGGACGTCATCGCAGGTCGGTACCGCATCGTGCGTCCGGTCGGTCGAGGCGGGATGGGCACGGTGTGGCTGTGCATCGACGAGACACTCCACCGCCAGGTCGCCGTCAAGCAGATCGGTTCCCTGCCCGGTGAGTCTCCCGGGGACACGGCCCGAGCGATGCGGGAGGCCCGGCTGGCGGCCGCCCTCAACCACACGAACGCGGTCTCCGTGTACGACGTCGTCGAGCACGCTGGCACTACCTGGCTCGTGATGGAGTACATGGCCTCGAAGACGTTGTCGCAGCTCATCGCCTCGGAAGGGTCGCTGCCGCCCGGCCGTGTGGCCGCCATCGGAGCACAGGTAGCGGCGGCACTCACCAGCGCGCACTCCCTCGGCATCATCCATCGCGACATCAAGCCTGGCAACATCCTTGTCGGCGAGGACGACGTGGCCAAGATCAGCGACTTCGGCATCGCCCGCGGGCACACCGACATGCGCCTCACCCAGACCGGCATGGTCACCGGCACCCCCGCCTTCTTCTCCCCCGAGCTCGCGCGTGGCGCGGAGGCGTCCTTCGCCTCGGACGTCTGGGCCTTCGGCATCACCCTCTACACCGCCACCGAGGGCGCGCCGCCGTTCCAGCCTCAGACCAACCCGTTGGCCATGCTGAGTGTCATCGCCAACGAGCACGTACCCCGCCCCGAGCACGCGGGACCGCTCGTCCCCGTGCTGGCAGGGATGCTCGACCCCGATCCCTCCAGCCGGTTCACGATGGCTCAGGCGCTCACGTCGCTGCACCGGGTACAGGACCAGACCTCGTCGATGCCGTCGGAGGCCGCCGCCTCTGCCGAGGCGGCGGACGATGCGGCAACTCGAGAAGAGGCACCGACGCACACACCCACCATCGAGAGCCCGGTAGAGCCGGACTACGAGCGGCCCGTCGTCCTCCCCCCGGTAGCCGGACGCTGGGTCGACGAGCCCGCCCGTGAACACGACCAGTCGGCTCGCCGGCGCAGTCCGGTCGGACGGCTGGTCCGCGTCGCCCTCGCGCTGCTGGTGCTGGTGGGTGTCGCCGCGCTGCTGATGAACGTGCTCGGCTCCTTCTCCGGTGACAACGCACCGACGTCGACCGGAGCCGGCGGCACGGTCTCGACGTCGGGCTCCGGCACCCGCGACCACTCCGGCACCTCGGCCGGCTCGACCTCGGGCAGCGCGAGCGGTCCGGCGTCGTCCAGCGGCACTTCGACGTCGAGCTCCACGACGACGCCGTCCACCTCGCGGGCTGCCACGACGTCTCCCCCCGCGTCCTCGTCGGGACCTGGGGGCGGTACCTCCGCGTCCAGTCCGCAGGGCTTCACGCGGCTGTACTACCGAACCGTGCCGGGCAACCTCGACGCCGGCTGGAGCATGCTGGCCCCCAGCATGCAGGCCACCGTCGGTCGAGGTTCCTACGACGGCTTCTGGCACACGATCAAGTCCGTGAGCCTCTCCTCGGTCGACGCGGTCGACGCCACCACGGTCCGGTACCGGATCACGTACACGTTCTTCAGCGGCAAGACGTCGACCGAGAACAAGCAGCTCACGCTGGCGCGCGGCGGCAGCTCGTACCTGATCACGAGCGACGCCGAAGCCCAGTAGCCACACGGCCACGCAGGTTGAGGCGGGCGTCGTCAGGGGGCCCGGCGCTCCGTGAGCGGCAGACGCACGACGAACCGGGTGTCGCCGGGCGAGGACTCCACACTGAGATCCCCACCGTGCCGGGCGACGACGATGCGGTACGAGATGTCGAGGCCGAGCCCAGTGCCCTGACCGGTGGCCTTCGTGGTGAAGAAGGGCTCGAAGATCCGCTGGCGAAGCTCCGGGGGCACACCGGGGCCGGTGTCGCCGATCTCGACCCGCACCGACTCGCCGTCGAGCGCTGTCCGTACGGTGATCCGGCCCCCGCCGTCCATCGCCTGGACCGCGTTGTCGAGCAGGTTGGTCCAGACCTGGTTGAGCTCACCGGCGTACATCGGCACGGGCGGCAGCGAGCGGTCGAAGTCGGTGACCACCTCGACGCCTTTGAGCTTCGCGCTCAGCATGACGAGCGTGCTCTCGATGCCCTTGTGGATATCTGCTCGTGCGTGGGGCGCGCGATCCATGTTGGAGTACTGCTTCGCCGCGGCGACCAGCGTCGAGATGCGTGACACGGAGTCGGTGATCTCGTCCAGGAGCAGCTCGGTCTCGAGGGTGCTGGCAAGCCACTGCAGCCCTCCTTCGAGCACGTCGGCCGGAGCCCGGCGGGCGAAGTCGTCGAGGAACTCGCCCGTGGTACCCGCGCCGACGAAGATCGGCGCGATCTCCCATGCCGACGCCACGCCGTGGTCCTCGAGCCAGTCGGCGATCGCGTCCTCCCGCGCGGACTCTTCCAGCGGGGACAGGTGCGGAGCCGCCGCGATGCCCCGCACGGCCTGCTCCTGCACCTCCACCAGCACCTCGAGCAGGCGCGGGTCGAGCTCGTCGCGGGCCAGCTTCGCGAGCTTGGAACGCATACCGTGGACACGTTCGCGCAGTGCCGACGTCGCCCGCGAAGCCGCGGCGGCGGGGTTGTTCAGCTCGTGCGTGAGCCCGGCCGACAGGGCGCCGAGAGCCAGCAGCTGCTGTCGCTGACCCACGATCTGCTGCGTGTTCTGCATCCCGAGGAAGACGCCCTCCAGCAGGTGCATCGCCATCGGGAACCACGTACGCACCGCCCACGTGAAGTCCTCCCGACTCAAGACGAACAGCCGCACGTCGGTGAGAGCCCGGACGGTGGCGGTGTACCGGTGCTCGTCGCCCTCCTCGAGGTATGACTGCGTGGCGCCGGCGTACACGCCGACCTGGTCGGTACGGCTGGTCTCGACGTCGTCTCGTCCGACCCGCCGGCTCAGGGCGATCGTGCCCTCCAGCAGCATGATGAAGACCTCGGCGTCGTCGCCCTCCTTCAGGACCTCGCTGCCGCCGGCGACCTCCGCGACCCAGCCGTGCGCGGCCAGCCAGTCGAGCTGCGCGGTCTCGAGCTTCTCGAACAGGAACAGGCGGCGCAGGTCGTCGCCGGACAGCCTCCCCCGCTCCTCCTGGACGGTCACGGGGCCAGGTACCGGTGAGCGAGGGTCACGGCCATGGCGCCTTCACCCACGGCGGACGCCACCCGCTTGATGGAGCTCGCCCTGACGTCGCCGGTGACGAACACCCCGGGCACGCTCGACTCGAGCGGCCAGGGGTCCCGCTCGAGCGGCCAGCCGGGAGGTCGTCGCCGGTCGACGGTTAGGTCGGAGCCGGTCAGGATGAACCCACGCTCGTCGCGTTCGAGCACCCCGCTCAGCCATTCCGTGTGAGGGGTCGCCCCGATGAACACGAACAGGTGCGTGGCGTGCACGTGTTCCACAGCCCCGGTGGGCAGACTGCGAAGGGTCAGCTTCTCGAGGTGGTCGATCCCGTGTGCCTCCTCCACCACCGTGCAGGGGCGCACGCTGATCGAGGCGATGCCCCTGATCTGTTCGATGAGGTAGTGCGACATCGAGCGTTCGAGCCCGTCGCCGCGGACCAGGAGGGTGACGCTCCGGGCGACGCGGGAGAAGAACACCGCTGCCTGGCCGGCCGAGTTGGCGCCGCCGACGATGTAGACGTCCCTGTCGGCGCAGTCCTCGACCTCGGTCGGTGCGGAACCGTAGTACACGCCCCGACCCGCCAGGTCGGCGACCCCGGGGGCGTCGAGGTCCCGGTAGGACACTCCGGTCGCGATGATGACGCTGTGGGCGGCGACCTGGTGGCCGTCCCTCAACGACACCACGCGGGTCCATCCGCTGCTGGCCAGAGCAGTCGCGTCCGAGGTCGTCAGCAGCTCCGCCCCGAACTTGATCGCCTGCCGGCGGGCTCGGTCGGTCAGCTGGGCGCCGGAGACCCCGTCGGGGAAGCCCAGGTAGTTCTCGATCCGCGACGACTGGCCCGCCTGCCCGCCCGTGGCCTGCCGCTCCACGAGGAGGGTCCGCAGCCCCTCCGAGGCGGCGTACACCGCCGCACCCAGTCCCGCCGGGCCGGCGCCGACGACGACCACGTCGTAGAAGTCCATCGCCGGGGTCGTCGACAGGCCGACGGCGCCCGCGAGCTCGGTCGTCGACGGGGCGACGAGCGTGTTCCCCGTGGGCGTGATGACGACCGGTAACGTGTCTGCGCCCAGCTCGGCTGCTCGCAGGAGTCGTTCGCCGTCGGGCTCGTCGGAGGCGAACCACCGGTAGGGGACCGCGTTGCGGGCCAGGAAGTCGCGCGCCTCGAACGACGGTGCCGACCAACGGTGCCCGATGACCTTGGTCTCGTGCACCGTGACCTCGGGCTGGTCGGCGTAGACCTGCAGCATGGCGTCGACCACCGGGTAGAGCTTCTCCTCCGGCGGGTCCCAGGGCTTGAGCAGGTAGTGGTCGACGTCGACGACGTTGATGGCGTCGATCGCCGCATTGGTGTCGGCGTACGCGGTCAGCAGGGCCCGCCGGGCCAGCGGGAAGAGGTCCATGGCCTCCTCGAGGAACTCGATGCCGTTCATCTGCGGCATCCGGTAGTCGGCCAGCAGGACGGCCACCGGCCACCCGCGCAGCTTGAGCTCGCGGAGCGCCTCCAGCGCCTCCGCCGCGGAGCTCGACCTGACGATGCGGTACGCCTCGCCGTATCGGCGGCGTAGGTCACGGGCCACCGCACGGGAGACCGACGGGTCGTCGTCGACGGTGAGCAGGACGACCCGGGCTTCGTCGGTGTCGTCGGCGTCCACCGAGCCGGTGCCGACCGCCGTCTCCGTCTGGGGCGGTGCGGTCACCGATGCGAGTACGTCGGCTGGTCGGGCTCGACGAAGCCGATCTGGTCGTCATAGCACCACCACCAGTCCTCGCCGGGCTCGTACGACGAGATCAGCGGGTGGGAGGTGCTGGCGTTGTGGGCCGTCGCGTGCTTGTTCGGAGAGGAGTCGCAGCATCCGATGTGGCCGCAGTTGCGACACATCCGAAGGTGGACCCACGTGCCGCCGATCCGGAGGCAGTCCTCGCAGCCGTCCGCCGACGGGCGCGTATCGGTGGCGACGTCACCGACGTGCGTGCATGTTGTGACCATCTGGCTCCTTCTTCGACGCGTCGACCCGAGCCTAGGCGAGGCTGCGACTGGGCCGCCAGGTAGCACAGCAGCGGCGCCCCACTCGTCGGGGCAAGGGCTCAGCCGGAGGCGACCGACAGGCCCTCCAGCAGCGAGACCACGTCAGGGACGATGTAGCTGCCGAAGTCGGCGATGTGCTGGCTGACCGCAGCCGTGAGGTGCTGCGCGGCGGCGGCGGGCGGCAGCACATCCTCCGACAGCACCACATTGCCCACGACGTGAGCGACCGTGACCCGGCATGCCGAGGCAGGGGTGTAGCGCCACGCGCCCAGCTGCACACTCGACACCCGGGGCCCGAACATTCCCGAGCGGGTCTGCGTCACCACGGCGCCGGGAATCTGGGCGAACGACGACGTCACGAGGTCGGCGCCGCCGGGCATGGCGAGCACCCTGCCGATGACGGTCGCGGCCGCGGCGCGGTCGTACTCGGGAGCATGATGCTCGAGCGGCGCCCCCATCGTCACGCCATCGGGAGGGTGTACGTAGGCGTAACGGTTGCCGCAGGGTCCCCGTGGTCGCGGATTGCGGTGCCGTCGGCGTAGAACTCCAGAGTGTGGGAGCCCCAGACGTAGTTGTGGACGTTGAACCGGACGCCCACGACGCCCGTGGCGCCGTCGCGCTCGGCCTCCGCCTGCATCCTCGACATCGCCAGCTCTCGCGCCTCGTAGTTGCCCTGGGTCCACTGCGGCATCTCGGTGTTGCGGCCCATCTGCTTCAACGTCTGCATGAACCCCTGCGCCGCGACGTGGTAGACGCAGTTCCCCAGCACGAACGCGAGGGGGGCGTGCCCGGTCGCGAGCAGCGTCACCAGGTCCTGTCCGCTCAGGTGGCTCGAGAACGCCTGCCCGTTGGGCCGGCGGAAGCTGCCGGGCGCAGCCACGAACCGGACCGCCGTGCCCACCGCCAGGAACTCGATGTGCTCGCGGGCCTCGCCGTGGGCGCGCCACTCGAGGCGCACACCGACGATGCCGTCGGCTCCGAGGGAGTCGGCCTCGGCCTGCATCCGCTCCATCGCGTTCCAGCGCGAGCGGTACATGGCCTCGGTCAGCACGGTGAGCTCCTGCTGCTGGCGCAGGCCGGAGACCTGGTAGCCGACGTGGTAGATCGACACCCCCATCACGAGATCGACCGGCTCGAACCCGGCTCCGTGCAAAAGGGCGTACTCGTTGATCGAGAGGTCGGAGGTGAACAAACTCCTCGCGTGTGAGAGGCGTTCGGCGGCTACCGGGTCGAGGGAGCTGTCCAAGGTCATGAGCCAAGTATCTCCCCGGTCCGGGGAGATCGTGCCTGTGTCGGGTTGTCAGGCCGGCGGATACCTGCGCGGCAACCGGTAGCCGAGGCTCTGCAGCACGTCGCGGCCCTGGTTGGGGTAGTCGGTGATGAAGCCGTCGACGCCGTGGTGGATGAGGTCGATCATGTCGGGGTCGGAGTCGACGGTGAAGGGGACCACGAGCTGACCGTGCCGATGGGCGCTCGCGATGACGGCGGGGTCGGTGAAGAACGTGTAGTCGTACGACAGTACGTCCGCACCGACGCTGGTGGCGGCCGCAGCGGGGTCACCGTTGTAGGGGGCGGCGTCGATGTCGATCCCACCCAGCCACGGCGAGGCACCCGGCTTGCCGATCTCGGCGGTGTCCTCCTCGATCAGCGCGACCCGTCGCAGAGTCGGCGCCAGGCGACGAGAGATCGCGAGCGTCCGCCAGTCGAAGCTCTGCAGCAGGCTCCGGGCGATCCCGTTGCGGTGACGCTCGATCACGGCGAGATCCGCCTTGACGAACCGCTGCGGCCCGACGGAGTTCTGCGGCATGGTCGGGTCGATCTTCGTCTCGATGTTGAGCTGGACGTCGTCGGCGTGGCGTTGCTCGACGAGGTCGAACACCTGGTCGAGGGTCGGGATGTGAGTGCCGGGCACGGGCAGCTCGGAGAGGTAGAACGGGTCCGCGGCGGGGTCGACCGGGTGCCGGGTGCCGCAGTCCACGGTCTCGACCTCCGCGAACGTCAGCTCGTGGTAGTACTTGCCGACGTACGGGTACTTCGGGTCGTTCGGGAACGCTGGCGCTGTGTCGGTGCACACGAGCGGGGAGATGTACTGCTCGTGGCTGATGATGACGACCCCGTCCTTGGTGATCCCGGTGTCCAGCTCGAGCGTGCGTACACCGAGGGTCAGTGCCTCGCTGAACGCCGGCAGGGTGTCCTCGGGGCGCAGGCCGCGCGTCCCCCGGTGCCCCTCGAGGTCGAACCCGCGGCCGAAGTGCACGGTGCCCGCATCCGAGCCGTGCGTACCGGCCTGGGCGCTGGCCGCGCTGAGACCCGTGGCGACGAGGCCGGCAGCGGCGGCCAGGCCTACCGCCCATCGGGTCCGGGGGGCGGTGCGGCGGAGTCGGGACAGTCGACCGGGCGTGGGCATGGGTCCTCCTGGGAGCCGGGGCGGGTGGCGCGTTGCCTGTGGAAGGCAGACACCGTATTACTCGCTGGCGACACCGGGAAGTGCGACGCGGCAGTCGAACGCGTCGCACCGCCGCTGCCCACCGGCAGCGGCACCGAGGATGTGGCAGGCCTACTGCTCGGCTTGGCGCTGGCCGGGGATGCCGGCCAGAAGCTCGCGCACCTCTGTCTCGCGGTAGCGACGGTGGCCGCCAAGGGTTCGGATGGAGCTCAGCTTCCCCGCCTTCGCCCAGCGGGTCACGGTCTTGGGGTCGACACGGAACATCGCTGCGACCTCGGCCGGGGTCAGTAGGGGTTCGGACTCGGTCGGTCGTGTGTTCAAGACTGCTCCTCGTGTTGTTCAAATGCGGCCGCAAAGGGGCGGAAAACACCTTGCCGCTCACACTCGGCATCCGGACCATCTCACGCCGTCAAGTATCCGCGCAACCAGCACAGCGCCTGAAGGGGCAAAATAGGATGTATCCCGGCTAAAGCGTAGTCGAGTGCCGCAAAAAGCGCCCGCGACATGCCGGTGGAACTGCAAAACGAGAAATGTTCGTCGCCTCGCCGCGTGTCCTCAGTTGGCGCGTTCGAACGCGTTGACCAGGCGCCAGCGCTCCTCGAACGTCCGGTACGCCGTCGCTGCCGTCGCGAGGTCGCCGCGCCCGATCGCTGCGAGAGCCGAGTGGATCTCCCGCGCCGAGTGGTCGGTGTCGAGGGCCTCGCCCAGGACCTGGGCCACCCCCGCATAGTCGACCTCCACCCAGCTGTCGTGGTGGAAGGTCGACAGCCACGACCCCAGGCCGCTCAGCTCCTCGAGGAGCTCGGAGTCGTCCACGGTCCTGCGCAGCGTGCGGTGTGCGTGTGCCGTCCGTCGGCGCGCGTCGAGGATCCTGGCCCGGTACCGGACACTCGCTGCGCCGTCCGCCGCGTACCGGGCCCGCTCGTCCTCCACCACGAGGACGAACCAGGTACGGGGGACACCCCAGGTGACCTGCCGGATGTGCGGTACCGCGTGCGGGTTGTCGCGACGCCAGCGCAGGAACTGCTGGTCGGCGAGAGCGAGTGCCTCGGCCGGGACGATCGCGCCGGCGGCGGCCCCGCCGATGGTGTCGATCAGCGACGTCATGGACAGCCACGAGCGCAGCGGCATGTCGACGGGGCAGAAGAAGGTACGCCCCTCCCGCCGCATCACGTAGAGGTCAGTCGGTGACGCGGGCTCGATGCTGATCGTCGACGACGTCACCGCCCGGGTGAGCACCGTGCGCTGCTCGGCCGCCAACGTGGCCGAGCCGTCCCGTACCGCGGTCTCACCGCCCCTCAGTGCATTCCTGACCGCTGCCGGCAGCGCGTGCAAGGGCTCGTAGACCCGCAGGTAGGAGGCGTAGGGGAGCACGTCGCCAGGGTATCGACCAGGTTGGCCGGGCACCCGCCGCGGCCGCCGCAGGCATATCGTGGAGGCACCGGCCCGGACCACCCTCCACGGGCCGCCCCACCTCGAGGAAGAGTCACCACAGTGACCATCGCGTCAGGGTCCGTGTTCGAACAGATCAGCGGCCACGAGCAGGTGGTGTTCTGCTCCGACGAGCCCAGCGGCTTGCGCGCGATCATCGCGATCTACTCGACCGCGCTGGGCCCGGGACTGGGCGGGACCCGCTTCTACCCGTACGCCAGCGAGGCCGACGCACTCCACGACGTCCTCAACCTGTCACGCAGCATGGCGTACAAGGCGGCCCTCGCGGGCCTCGACCTCGGCGGCGGCAAGGCCGTCATCATCGGGGACCCGCTGCGCGACAAGACCGAGCCGCTGCTGCGGGCGTACGGGCGGTTCGTGCAGTCCCTGCACGGCCGGTACCTGACGGCGTGCGACGTCGGCACGTACAGCGAGGACATGGACATCGTGGCCCGCGAGTGCGACTACGTCACCGGCCGCACCGTCGAGCACGGCGGCGCCGGGGACTCGAGCGTCCTGACCGCCTACGGCGTGTACCAGGGCATGCTGGCGGCGGCGGAGGTTGCCTGGGGTGAGCCGTCGCTCCGCGATCGCCGGGTGGGAGTCGCCGGGGTCGGCAAGGTGGGATACCACCTGGTGGGGCATCTGCTGGCGGACGGCGCAGAGGTGGTCGTCACCGACGTCCACGAGCCGGCGGTGGCCCGGGTGGTCGCGCATTACCCGCAGGTGAGCGTCGTGACCGACACCGACGAGCTCATCGCCACCGACCTCGACGTCTACGCGCCGTGCGCCCTGGGTGGAGCGATCAACGACGAGACCGTCGAGACGCTGAAGGCGGCCATCGTGTGCGGAGCGGCCAACAACCAGCTGGCGCACGCCGGGCTCGAGGACGTCCTGCAATCCCGCGGGGTGCTGTATGCGCCGGACTTCTGCGTGAACTCCGGCGGGCTGATCCAGGTGGCCGACGAGCTCGACGGCTTCTCGTTCGAGCGGGCCAAGGCGAGAGCGGCCCGGATCTACTCGACGACGAAGAAGGTTTTCGAGGTGGCAGCAGCCGAATCCATCACGAGCGCGCTCGCCGCCAGCCGGATCGCCGAGAGGCGGATGGCCGACGTCGGACGGCTGCGCGGGCTGTGGCTGGGTTGACGGGGAGAGCAATCGCGAGGTGACGGATTCCGCCACCTCGGCGGCGGTCGTCAGTCAGCGCTGGGAAGCCGACTCCGCCTCGTCGTCGTACAGTCCGTCGTAGTCGTCGTCGTCACCGCTGCCTTCGAGCTGGGAATCGCCAGCCGGCTGCAGAGCCTCGTCGCCGTGAAGCTCCCGCTGGAGCTCACTGAAGTCCGTGTTGAACTCACGGTACTTCAGCTCGCGCGCGACCTTCGTCTGCTTCGCCTTTGCACGGCCGCGTCCCATAGACTCGACCCCCTCGCACGTCGTCGTCGGGGTGCCTCGAGGGCGCCCGGTCTGTCATCAGTTCTTTCGTGGGAGCAACGATACCCGCCGACGGCATCGCACACACACCCGACTCAGTGGTCGGATCACACCGTATCGACGAGTCGGCGTCGAAGGCCCGGTCACCAGTCCTGGTACTGCCCGGAGAGTGTCACGACGCCGCCGGGTACCGACGTCACGGTGCCGCAGACCCACGCGTGAACTCCCCGCTCGCCGAGGCAGGCACAGGCCCGGTCGGCGGCGTCGGGTGCAACGACGGCGACCATCCCCACTCCGAGGTTGAGCGTCTGCTCCAGGTCGGACCTCGGCACCGCTGCGACGTCGCGCATCAAGGCGAAGACGGGGTGCGGCGACCAGGTCGACCTGTCCACGACCGCGCTCAACGACGGGGGGATGACGCGCCCCAGGTTTGCGGCGAGGCCGCCGCCGGTGACGTGGGCCATCGCCCGGGTGCCCGCTTGGCGCGCGAGGTCGAGACAGGCCAGTGTGTAGATCGTCGTGGGCTCGAGCAGTTCCTCCCCGAGCGTGCGACCCAGCGTCTCGACGTGCCGGTCCAGGGACCAGCCGGCGCGCTCCAGGAGAGCATGCCGTACGAGGGAGTAGCCGTTGGAGTGCAGACCGCTCGACCGCATCGCCACCAACGCGTCGCCGGCTCTGACCCGCTCGGCACCGAGAAGCGCGTCTGCCTCGACCACGCCGGTGGTCGATCCGGCCAGGTCGTACTCGTCGACTCCCAGCAGACCCGGGTGCTCGGCCGTCTCGCCGCCCAGGAGTGCGCAGCCGGCGGCGACGCAGGCCGCCGCGATGCCGGTGACGATCTGGGCGATGCGCTCGGGGACGACCTTTCCGCAGGCGATGTAGTCGGTCATGAAGAGCGGCTCGGCCCCGCACACCACCAGGTCGTCGACCAGCATGCCGACCAGGTCGAAGCCGATGGTGTCGTGCTTGTCGAGCTGCTGGGCGATCGCGACCTTGGTGCCCACACCGTCGGCGCTCGTCGCCAGCAGCGGCCGCCTGAACCCTCGTAGAGCCGACGCGTCGAACAGGCCGGCGAACCCACCGATACCGCCGACGACCTCCGGTCTGCGGGCACGTGTCGACCTCGCGCCTCATCAGCGTGACGGCCCGGTCGCCCTCGGCGATGGAGACACCGGCCGCCTCGTACATCGAGGTCGCGGCGGCTCTCGGCTCGGCGCCCATCAGTGCGGGAGGGCCGACGTACAGGTCATGGCCGGGTCAGCGCGTCGGCCGCGCCGGTGCTGCCGAGGGAGACCGCGAGCCCGTCGACGTCGAGCGCGGTCACCGGCTCGAGCTCCAGCATGTGCTTGCCGAGGAAGTGCGGCTCGGGCAGCGGCACGGGGTAGACCCCGTCGAAGCAGGCCCGGCAGAGGTCGTCCTTGTCGACCCTGCTCGCGGCGACGAGCTCGTCGAGCGACACGTACCCGAGGGAGTCAGCGCCGATCGAGCGGCAGATCTCCTCCGGACTCAGCCCGTTGGCGATCAGCTCGGCGGGGGTCGCGAAGTCGATGCCGTAGAAGCAGGGCCACTTGACCGGCGGACTGGCTATCCGGATGTGTACCTCCTTGGCACCGGCCTCGCGCAGCATCCTGACCAGCGCGCGCTGGGTGTTGCCCCGGACGATCGAGTCGTCGACCACGACCAGGCGCTGGCCGTCGATCACGTCGCGCAGGGGGTTGAGCTTGAGGCGGATACCGAGCTGACGGATCGTGTTGCTGGGCTGGATGAACGTTCGGCCCACATACGAGTTCTTCACCAGGCCCTGGCCGTACGGGATCTTGCTCTCCTCGGCGTACCCGATGGCGGCCGGGGTCCCCGACTCCGGCACGGGGATGACGAGGTCGGCGTCGACCGGGTGCTCCCGGGCCAGCCGGCGGCCGATCTCCGCGCGTACCCGCTGCACGCGCTGGCTGCTGATCATCGTGTCGGGACGGGCAAGGTAGACGAACTCGAACAGGCAACCCTTCGGTGCCGCCTCCGCGAACCGCCGGGTGCGCAGGCCGTTCTCGTCGACGGCGATCAGCTCTCCGGGCTCGACCTCGCGGACGAAGGATGCGCCGACGATGTCGAGTGCCGCGGTCTCCGACGCGACGACCCACCCGTGCTCCAGCCGACCGAGGACCAAGGGGCGGATGCCCTGCGGGTCGCGCGCGGCGAACAGGGTGCCCTGGTCCATGAACACGAAGCAGAAGGCCCCCGCGATCGTGGGGAGCACCTCCATCGCCGCCGACTCCAGGCTCCGGTCGGGGTAGGACGCGAGCAGCGCGGTGACGAGGTCGGTGTCGGTGGAGGCGTCGGGCTGGTACGCCTGCAGGTCGAGCCGCCCGCTCGAGGCGTCCAGCCCCTCGACGTGCGCGGCCAGGGTGCCGGTGTTGGTGAGGTTGCCGTTGTGGGCGAGGGCGATCGATCCGGTCGGCGTGGAGCGGAACGTCGGCTGGGCGTTGCGCCAGACGCTCGAGCCGGTGGTCGAGTAGCGGGAGTGCCCGATCGCCACGTGGCCCTGGAGGGAGGCGAGCGTCGACTCGTCGAAAACCTGCGAGACAAGTCCCATGTCCTTGTACACGAGGATCTGCCGGCCGTTGCCGACGGCGATACCGGCGGACTCCTGGCCGCGGTGCTGCAGCGCGTAAAGCCCGAAGTAGGTCAGCTTGGCGACCTCTTCGCCGGGTGCCCAGACCCCGAAGACCCCGCAGGCGTCCTGTGGCCCGCGGTCGTGTGGGTCAAGGTCGTCGGTAAGTCGCCCATCACCGCGCGGCACAGCAGCAGTCTACGGCGGTGGCGCGGTGCTGCTCGGCAGGCCCACCCCCGCCGAGGGGTCAAGTCCTTCCCGCCGAGGAGTCAGCTCCTTCCCGCCGAGGAGTCAGCTTCTTCCCGCCGAGGAGTCTGCTCCGCTGGCCAGCTCGGCCAGCAGCAGAGCCTCCGCGAGGCAGACGCGCTCGAACTCGGCCAGGTGCAACCCCTCGTTGGCGCCGTGCGCGCGGGTGTCCGGATCGCCGATCCCTGTGACGAGTACCGCGGCATCGGGGAACCTGTCCGCGAGCTCGGCGATGAACGGGATCGACCCGCCGACACCGATGTCGACAGGCGAGGTGCCGTCCCAGGCCTGCGTCAAGGCGCGGCGGGCGGCGTCGTACGCAGGACCGTCGGCGGATACCGCGAAGGGCTGACCGGTCTCGCCGTCGATCACCGTGACGTCCGCGCCCCACGGTGTGTGCGTCATGAGGTGCTCGCGCAGCCTCTCCATGGCGGAGCACGCGTCGTCCCCCGGTGCGATGCGCAGGCTGACCTTCGCCCTAGCCATCGGGACGAGGGTGTTGCTCGCCTCCGCCACTGTGGGGGCGTCGATCGCGATCACGGAGATCGCGGGCTTCGTCCACAGTCGGTCCACGACCGTGCCGCTGCCGAACAGAGGTACGCCGGCGCGAATGCCCGCCTCTTCCCGGAGCCGGCCCTCGGGGTACTCCAGGTCGGCGGCAGGGGCCGACGTCAGGCCGGCGACCGCCACGTTTCCCTCGTCGTCGTGCAGCGTCGCCAGTAGCCGGCAGAGCGCGGTCAGCGCATCGGGTACGACGCCGCCCCAGAGCCCGGAGTGGACTGCGTGGTCGAGCGTGCGGACCTCGACAACGCAGTCGGCGAGGCCGCGCAGGGACGTGGTCAGCGCGGGGACTCCGATCGCGAAGTTGGCCGAGTCCGCGATGACCATGACGTCGCTGCGAAGCAGCTCACGGTGTTCGTCGAGGATCTGGTGGAGGGTGGGTGAGCCGATCTCCTCCTCGCCCTCGACGAAGACGGTGACGCCGACGGGCAGGGCGTCACCGTGGGCACGGACGGCGGCCAGGTGGGCCGCGATCCCCGCCTTGTCGTCGGTCACGCCTCGGGCGAAGAGCCGCTCGCCCCGCTCGGTCGGCACGAAGGGTTCGGACTCCCAACTCGCGTGGTCGCCCTCCGGCTGCACGTCGTGGTGCGCGTAGAGCAGGACGGTCGGGGCGCCGGGAGGCGCGGGCTTGCGGGCGATCACGGCTGGCAGCCCTCCGGTGGCGGTGAGCAGCTCGACCTCGAAGCCCTCGTCACCGAACAGCTCGGCGGTCAGCTCAGCCGAGCGGCGTACCTGGTCGAGCCGAGCCGGGTCCGCGCTGACCGACTGGATGTCGACCAGCCGCTCGAGGTCGCGTCGCACTCCGGGGAGCACCTTGCGTACCGCTTTGGTGATGCTCTCCGCTGCTGCCGCGTTCCGCTGGTCCGTCACCCGAGGCACCCTATGCCGCGCCGCCCGCCATGTCGCCGGCCGGGCGCGAATGTTTGGTCGAGAGGGCGCGAATGTTTGGTCGAGAGGGCGCGAATGCTTGGTCGAGAGGGCGCGAATGTCCGGAGACCGGGCGGGAGCGTACGGGCTCAGACCAGCGGCAGTTGGTCCGTGAGATCCGACCGTTCCCCGGACGCGAGAACCTGCCCGAGCTCGACTGCCTCCCGAAACGAGGTCCGCCCCCGAGCGAGCCGCAACCAGACGTCCGCGCGGGTTTCGACTACCGCCGGAGGCGTCCCCCGGGTATGACGGGCCCCCTCGATGCACTGCACGGCAGCGTAGGGAGGCACCCGTACCTCGACACTCTTGCCGGGATTCCGCCGCGCGAGTACGGCCAAGAAGTGTTTGACGGCCGCACGGACATCGTCGGCTTCCGCCTCGTACCCGCCGGCTTCCGCTGCGTCGAGACGGGTGAGTAATGCTGCCAACTCAGAACTCGACAGCGGACGCAGGCGTACGGGCGACACCCGGCGAGCGTAGCCCCGGCCCTTCGCGGTCGGGCACATCCCGGGGCGCCCTGCCCCTTACGCGGAGTGCCATCGGCAGCGGGAGACATCTCCGCCCACTCGACCGAACATTTCCGCCCACTCGACCGAACATTTCCGCCCACTCGAGCCGACATTTCCGCCCACTCGAGCCGACATTTCCGCCCGCTCGACGGGGGGCAATTCAGTCGAGGGCCGCCGGGAGGGTCGCGCTCCAGGCCGAGCGCAGCTCGCCGAGCGGCACCGAGAAGCAGCCGCGGACGTCGAGCGCGGCGGCCGGCCCGTCGCCAACGGTCACTCCGATGTCAGTGGCGGCGACTCCCACCGACTCGCACAGCTGCGAGAACCGAGCCTCGCCCTCGGTCCGCACGGCGACGATCGCCCGCCCGGCCGACTCGCTGAACAGCGCCACGAACGGGTCGACCTCGCCCGGCAGCACGACCGATGCCCCTACTCCGTAGCGCAGAGCCGACTCGACCAGGGCCTGAGCGAGCCCGCCGTCGGACAGGTCGTGTGCCGACTCCACGAGGCCCTCCCGCGAGGCGGTGTACAGCACCTGCGCCAAGCGCCGCTCCGCGTCCAGGTCGACCACCGGCGGACGGCCCCCGAGGTGCCCGTGTACGACGTTCGCCCACTCCGACCCGTCGAGCTCGTCGCGCGTCGTGCCGAGCAGGAGGATCCGCCGCCCCTCGCCGAGGAAGCCGATCGGCGTGCGCCGCTGGACGTCCTCGATGACCCCGAGCACACCCACGACGGGAGTCGGCAGGATCGGGGTCTTCGCGGTCTGGTTGTAGAAGCTCACGTTGCCGCCGGTCACCGGCACCCCGAGAGCGCAGCAGCCTTCGGCCAGGCCGCGGGTGGCCTCGACGAACTGCCACATGACGTCCGGGTCCTCCGGCGAGCCGAAGTTGAGGCAGTCCGTGACCGCCAGTGGCCGGGCCCCCGACGCGGCGACGTTGCGGTACGCCTCGGCGAGTGCGAGCTGCGCTCCGGCGAACGGGTCGAGCTGCGCGAACCGGCCGTTGCAGTCGGTCGCGACCGCCACCCCGAGCCCCGACGACTCGTCGATGCGCACGACCCCGGAGTCGTCCGGCTGGGCCAGCACCGTGTTGCCCTGGACGTACCGGTCGTACTGGTCGGTGACCCACGACTTGTCGCACAGGTTCGGCGAGGCGACCATCCGCAGCAGCGTCGCGCGGAGCTCGTCCCCGGAGCTCGGCCGCGGCAGGCCCGCGGTGCCGTCGGCCTGCAGGGCGTCCTGCCACGCCGGTCGCGCGTACGGACGCTGATACACCGGCCCCTCGTGCGCCACCGTGCGCGGAGGCACGTCGACGACAGTCTCGCCCTGCCAGTCGATCACGAGCCGGCCGTTTTCGGTCACCTCCCCGATGACGGTCGCGTCCACCTCCCAGCGGCGGCAGATCTCCAGGAAGCGGTCGACGTGGTGCGGCTCGACGACGGCCATCATCCGTTCCTGCGACTCGCTCATCAAGATCTCTTCGGGTTCGAGTGAGGCATCCCGCAGGGGCACCCGGTCGAGCTCGATGTACATGCCGCCGTCGCCGGCGCTGGCGAGCTCCGACGTCGCGCAGGACAGCCCGGCTCCGCCGAGGTCCTGGATGCCGACCACGAGGCCCGCGGCGAACAGCTCGAGCGTGCACTCGATCAGCAGCTTCTCCATGAAGGGGTCGCCGACCTGGACGCTCGGCCGCTTGGTCGGCCCGCCTGCGTCGAATGTCTCCGAGGCCAGCACCGACACGCCCCCGATGCCGTCGCCGCCCGTCTTGGCGCCGTACAGGATCACCCGGTTGCCCTCCCCGGACGCCTTCGCGAGGTGGATCTGGTCGTGCCGCATGACGCCGACGCACAGCGCGTTGACGAGTGGATTGCCGGCGTACGACGCGTCGAAGACGACCTCACCCCCGACGTTGGGCAGGCCGAGGCAGTTGCCGTACCCGCCCACCCCGGCGACGATCCCGGGCAGGACGCGGCGGGTGTCGGCCGCGTCGAGCGGCCCGAAGCGCAGCGGGTCCATCACGGCGACCGGTCTGGCTCCCATCGACAAGATGTCGCGGACGATCCCGCCGACGCCCGTCGCCGCGCCCTGGTACGGCTCCACGTACGACGGGTGGTTGTGCGACTCGATCTTGAACGTGACCGCGTACCCGTCTCCGATGTCGACAACCCCCGCGTTCTCGCCGATGCCGACCAGGAGGTTAGCCCGCATGGCATCGGTCATCGACTCGCCGAACTGCCGCAAGTGCACCTTGCTCGACTTGTACGAGCAGTGCTCGCTCCACATGACGGAGTACATCGCCAGCTCCGAGGAGGTGGGTCGCCGACCGAGTATCTCCGCGAGCTGGGCGTACTCGTCGGGCCGAAGACCGAGTGCGGCCCAGGGCTGTGCGATGTCCGGCGTACGCCGTGCCACGACGACCGTGTCGACGTCGCGCCGAGGGGTCGGTACCGCTGCCGGCGCAGGCTGCGCTGTCACCGGTTCGCATTCGTCGAGGCCGGCTGGCGCGTCGGCGCGTACTCCGCGACCCTGGCCACGAGCGCCCCGGCGAACTCTTCGTCGTTGATGTTGCAGTCGACAACCTCGAGGTCGATCCCACTGCGCAGGTTCTTGGTCAGGCTGGCACGAAGCGCCGAGTCGGCCGCCGGGTCGTGGAAGGGCGCGCCCTCGCGGCTGAGCTCCGAGAAGCCCCGGGTCGGAAAGAGCACCGAAACCGGCCCGGTGGCGGCGTTGAGCCGCTCGGCCATCAGCTCGCCGATCGCGGCGTTCTCGCTCGGCGAGGTACGCATCAGTGTCACAGCGGCGTTGTGCTCGTGCAGTGTCCGTTCCCGGTACTGCGGGGGTACGGTCTCGAGCGCGCCGAAGTTCACCATGTCGAGAGCGCCGACCGAGACGACCTGGGGGATCCCGCGCCTTCCGGCGTTGGTCAGCCGGTCGGGCCCGGCCGAGAAGATGCCTCCGGCCACCTCGTCCGCCAGCTCGGTGGTCGTCACGTCGAGGACGAGGTCGAGCTCCCTCGTGGCCGCGAGCGCCTCGAGCTGCTGTCCCCCGACGCCGGTCGCGTGGAACACGAGCACCTCGTAGCCGCGCTGCTCGAGCTGCCGCCGGGCGGAGTCGACACAGGGGGTCGTCACCCCGAACATCGTGGCTGCGACGAGTGGCACCTCGCGTACCTCCTGCCGCGACCCGCGATAGTCGCGGACCAGCGCGGCGGCCATCGCGGACGCCCTGCGGAAGACCCGTTCAGAGATCCGGTTGACGCCGGCGATGTCGACGATCGAGGGCACCAGCACGATGTCGGACGTACCGACGTACGGTCGGGTGTCGCCGCTGGCCACGGTGGAGACCAGCACCTTCGGCACCCAGAGCGGAAGCGCCCGCATGGCCGCCGAGCACGCCGACGTTCCCCCGCTGCCGCCGAACCCGACGACCCCATGGATCTCGGCCCGGCCCACGAGGTCGAGCAGGATGCGGGCGGCGCCGCCGCCCATGACGGAGACCGCCTCGGCACGGCCGCCGAAGCCCGCGAACCCGGTCATCGACACCCCGGCGGCAGCTGCCACCTCGGAGGCCGGAACGTCGGCGGCTCCATCGCTGGACAGCGGCGACCCCACGTCGACGACCACGACGTCCAGCCCGGCCTCCCGCAGTGCGTCGCGGAAGTGGCCGGCCTCGTCGCCCTTGGTGTCGAGCGTTCCGACAAGGGCGACTGTCCCCTGGTTACGTTCGCCCACCTCAGGAGGTCACTTCCGAGCCGTGCGGCTGGCCCAACGCGATGGTGGAGAACGCGGACGTGGTGTCCACGATCGCTCGTTCGCTGGCGAGCCGCTCGATGCTCGAGGCACCCACGAAACCCGCGATCCCCTCGGTGTTGTCGAGGATGTACTCGACATCGGCGGGCTCGGCGATCGGTCCGCCATGGCACAAGACGGCGATCCCCGGTACCGCGTCCTCGGCCGCGTCGCGCATCGCCTGCACCGCCGCGGCCGCCTCCTGCAAGCTCATGGCGGTGCGGGCGCCGATGGTCCCCGACGTGGTCAGCCCGACGTGGGCGACGAGGACGTCGGCTCCGGCGCGGGCCATCGCGACGGCCTCGTCCGGAGTGAAGACGTAGGGAGTCGTGAGCAGGCCGGCTTCGTGTGCGTACGCGATCATCTCGACCTCGCTGGCGTACCCCATCCCGGTCTCTTCCAGGTTCAGGCGGAAGTTGCCGTCGATGAGGCCGACCGTCGGGAAGTTCTGTACACCGGAGAAGCCCATCGCCGCCAAGCTGTCGACGAACCGGGGAATCACGCGGAAAGGGTCCGTACCGCAGACGCCCGCAATCACGGGTGTGTCCTGGATCACGGGGAGGATCTCACCGCCCAGGTCGACGACCACGGCGTTGGCGTCGCCGTACGGCATCATCCCCGCCAGCGATCCTCTTCCGGCCATCCGGTACCGACCGGAGTTGTAGACCACGATGAAGTCGGCCCCGCCTGCCTCGAGGCACTTGGCGGACAGGCCGTTCCCGGCACCCGCCCCAAGGATGATCCGGCCGGCAGCGGTGCGGTCATGCAGCCGGGCGCGGACGGTGTCGCGGTCGATCAAGGCGTACCTCTTCTGCTGCGTACGAGCCACCCCGCGGGCGATCGTGCTGGACGCGGCAACGCTACCGGTCCGGCGGTAGTGCGATCGCGCCGAGTCCGCACCGCTGCGCCGGGCCGACACGGCATTTGCGCCCGGTCGACGACATTTGCGCCCGGTCGAACGAACATTTGCGCCCGGTCGAACGAACATTTGCGCCCGGTCGAGCGAGGGGCGGGGTCAGGCCGAGGCCAGGGAGGCGAGGACGGAGGTGAAGAAGGGCAGTCCGTCGGTACCGGCTCCGCACAGCGGCTCGACGGCGTGCTCCGGGTGCGGCATCAGTCCCACGACGTTGCCGCGCTCATTGGTGATGCCGGCGATGTCGCGTGCCGACCCGTTCGGGTTGACGTCGAGGTAGCGCGCGACGACGCGGCCCTCGCCCTCGAGCTGGTCCAGGGTGGCCGCGTCGGCGACGTAGCCGCCCTCACCGTTCTTGAGCACGATCGTCACCTCCTCGCCGCCGGTGTACTGCGAGGTCCAGGCCGTCGTCGCGTTCTCGATCCGCAGCCGTTGGTCCCGGCAGACGAACCTGCGGGAGTCGTTGCGGATCAGCGCGCCGGGAAGCAGGTGCGTCTCGCACAGGACCTGGAAGCCGTTGCAGATCCCAAGCACGGGCATGCCTTCGCGAGCCGCGGAGACGACCTCGCCCATTACCGGCGCGAACCGGGCGATCGCCCCGCATCGCAGGTAGTCGCCATACGAGAACCCGCCCGGCAGGATCACGGCGTCGACGCCCTGGAGGTCGGCGTCGCCGTGCCAGAGCGCGACCGGCTCCGCGCCGGCGATCCGCACCGCTCGTCGCGCGTCGACGTCGTCGAGCGAGCCGGGAAAGGTGACGACGCCGATTTTCACGTCTGCTCCACCCGGATGGTGTAGTCCTCGATGACCGGGTTGCTGAGCAGCGTCTCCGCCGCGTTCCGTACCTCGGCGAGCCGCTCGTCGGTGATGTCACCGGCCAGCTCGAGCTCGAACCGCTTGCCCTGCCGGACGTCCACGACTCCCTCGAACCCCAGCCGTGGCAGGGCGCCGGAGATGGCCTTGCCCTGCGGGTCGAGGATCTCGGGCTTCAGCATGACGTCGACGACGACGCGGCCCACGGGCCCTCCTCGAGTGGCTAGCCGAACCGGCGGCGGTTCGCGGCCAAGTCTAGGTGAGCTCGCGCTTCAGGATCTTCCCGGTGCTGGTCATCGGAAGCGAGTCGCGGAACTCGATGCTGCGCGGGTACTTGTACGACGCCATCTGCTCGCGCGCCCACGCGATGAGCTCGTCCTCGGTGACCTGGGCGCCGTCGTTCCGGATGACGAAGGCCTTGACGTCCTCACCGTGGCTCTCGTGGGGTACGCCGACGACCGCTGCGAGGGAGACGTCGGGGTGCGTCATGAGGACATCCTCGACTTCGCGTGGGTACACGTTGAGGCCGCCGCGGATGATCATGTCCTTCGCGCGGTCGACGATGTAGTAGTAGCCATCGGAGTCGCGCCTCGCCAAGTCGCCCGTACGCAGCCAGCCGTCATGCATCACCTCGGCCGTCGCATCGGGGCGCTTGTAGTAACCCTTCATCACGTTGTAGCCGCGGACCGCGATCTCGCCGACTGTGTCCGGATCGTCGATCGTCGTCCCGTCCGGCTCGACCAGCTTCACCTCGACGCCCCAGATCGGCGTCCCGATCGATCCCGGCCGAGGCTCGGCGCCCCGCGGGTTGAAGGTCGCCACCGGCGACGTCTCTGACAGCCCGTAGCCCTCCTTGACCTGTACGTGGAACCGCTCCTTGAACTCTCGCAGGATCTCTACGGGCATCGACGAGCCGCCGGACACGGCGACGCGGAGGTTGGCCGCGATCTGGTCGACGTCGACAGAGTCGTCGAGCGCTCCCAGCAGTCCCCAGTACATGGTCGGAACGCCGGCGAAGAAGGTGATGGTCTCGGTCTGCATCAGCCCCAATGCAGCCTTCGCGTCGAACCGGGGCAGCAGGACGAGGGTGCAGCCTTCGGCGAAGCCACCGTTGAGCTGTACGGTCTGGCCGAAGGAGTGGAACAGCGGCAGCGTCACCAGGTGCGTGTCGTATCCGGGGTCGGGCGTCCCGTGCAGGCGGGCGTCGCTCAGCGCGTTGAGCACCATGTTGGCGTGGGTCAGCTCCGCACCCTTGGGCTGGCCGGTCGTCCCGCTCGTGTACAGGATCACCGCGGTGTCCTCAGCCGAGGTCACGACGGTCTCGAACGTCGTCGACTGCTCCGCCAGCGCCGACCCGAGAGTCGTCGCGCCCTCGATCGGGCTGCGGCTCGACGGATCGGCGGTGATGACGAAGAAGTGCTCGCAGCCATCCGTCTGCGTGAACCCGCCCCATCCCTCGGTGCCCATGGCGAGCTCGGGCGTGCCCTCGAAGCACAGGTACGCCTTGGCGTCGCAGTCGTCGAGGTGGTAGGCGACCTCGCGGGCCTTCAGCAGTACGTTGAGCGGCACCACGACCGCGCCGGCCTTGAGTATCCCGTAGTAGGCGATCGGGAAGGCCGGGATGTTCGGGCACGACAGCGCCACCTTGTCGCCGGGCTGCACGCCGATCGACGCGAGCAGGCTCGCGACAGAGCCGGCAGCGGCGTCGACCTCGGCGTACGTCAGCCGGGTGGAGCCCAGGACCACGGCGTCACGGCTCGGCAGGTTGCGCGCGCTGTCTTCGAGGACCATGGCCAGGTTGAGCACAGGCGCTCCTGAGGGTCAGAACGTCTCGCCGGTGAGCCGCTCGTAGGCCTCAACATAGGTGGCACGGGTCTGCTCGACAACGGGCCGGGGCAGCTCGGGCGGCGGCGCCCCCGAGCGGGGCTCCCAGCCGGCCTCGTCGGACGTGAGCCAGTCGCGGACGAACTGCTTGTCGTACGACGGCTGGGCGCGGCCCGGCCGCCAGCGATCCGCCGGCCAGAAGCGCGACGAGTCGGGCGTGAGGACCTCGTCGGCCAGAACGACCGCGCCGTCACCGCGCCGGCCGAACTCGAGCTTCGTGTCGGCGAGGACGATGCCGCGCTGTCGTGCCATCTCCTCGGCCTCTGCATAGACGGCCAGCGTGAGCCTGCGCAGCTCGGCGGCGGTGTCGGCGCCGAGCGTCTCGGCAACTGTGTCGTACGAGACGTTCTCGTCGTGCTGGCCGAGCTCCGCCTTGGTGGCGGGCGTGAAGATCGGCTCGTCGAGTCGGGACCCCTCGACGAGGCCCGGCGGGAGCTCGACGCCGCAGATACTGCCGGTCGCCGTGTATTCGCTGAGGCCGGAGCCGGCCAGGTAGCCACGGGCCACGCACTCGACCGGGAACATCTCGAGCCGCTCGCAGATGACCGCTCGACCGGCGACCGAGGCCGGGACGTCGGTGGAGAGGACGTGGTTGGGCATCAGGTCGTGGAGCTGATCGAACCACCACAACGACATCCTGGTGAGGATCTCGCCCTTGTCGGGGATGCTCGGCTTCAGCACGAAGTCAAAGGCTGAGATGCGGTCGGATGCCACCATGAGCAGCCGCCCGTCGTCGAGCTCGTAGAGGTCGCGAACTTTCCCCGAGTGGAGGTGCCGTGCTCCTGCGATGTCGTCGGCCATGGGTCCATGGTGACCGAGGCCGCCGACAGTGAGCCGCGGGCCCCGACGGCCGCCCTGCAGGGAGTGCTCTGGCAGGGGAGGATGGCACCGTGACGGACGCTGTCGTGATCGGTTCCGGCCCCAACGGGCTCGTCGCTGCCAACCTGCTCGCCGACGCCGGCTGGTCGGTGACCGTGTTGGAGGCGCAGCAGACGCTCGGCGGGGCGGTGCGCACCGACACCGACGTGTACGAGGGCTTCCGCCACGACACGTTCAGCGCGTTCTACCCGCTCGCGGCCGCCTCGGCGACCATCCAGTCCCTGCACCTGGAGGACCACGGCCTCAGCTGGGTGCACGCCCCCGCCGTGCTCGGCAACCCGCTTCCTGGCGGCGGCTGGGCGGTGATCTATCGCGATCCCGAGAGGACCGCTGCGACTCTGGACGCGCTGCAGCCCGGCGACGGAGAGGCCTGGCTGCGCCTGTACGGCATGTGGAAAGGGTTCGGGGACGACCTGATCGGGGCGCTGCTGACGCCTTTCCCGCCGGTACGGCGCGGCGTCCGCCTCGCGTTCAGCCTGCCGCGTGCCGGTGGGCTGTCCGCGTACGCGTTCCTGCTGATGTCGGTCCGGCGGCTGGGCCGACGCTTCTTCACCGGGGAGGGGCCGAAACTGCTCCTCGCCGGGAACGCCCTGCACGCCGACTTCGCTCCCCGCAATGCGGGGTCGGGGATCTTCGGACTGATCATGTCGATGCTGGCCCAGACGGTCGGCTTCCCCGTCCCCCGAGGCGGTGCCGGCGAGCTCATCACCTCACTCGCCCGCAGGCTGGAGTCGCTCGGCGGCACGATCGTCACCGGGGCGGAGGCAACCTCGGTCGTCGTCCGCGACGGACGGGCCGTGGCCGTACGGACCGCGCGGGGCGACGAGATCTCCGCCGACCGTGCCGTGGTCGCGGACGTGTCGGCCCCCGCGCTGTACGGCGGACTGGTACGCCTCGACGACCTCCCGGCACGGACCCGCTGGGGCATCCGGCGGTTCAAGTGGGACCCCTCGACGATCAAGGTCGACTGGGCGTTGTCGTCACCCGTGCCCTGGGAGCCCGGTCCGCCCGACGCGCCGGGTACCGTGCACATCGCCCACTCCGTCGAGGAGCTGGGCACGTTCGCCGCGCAGATCAAGGGCCACACGGTACCTGCGGCCCCGCTCCTGCTGACAGGTCAGATGACGGCGACGGACCCGACCCGTTCCCCCGCCGGGACCGAGTCCCTCTGGGCCTACACGCACGTACCCCAGCAGACCCGGTCCGACGCCGGCGGGGCCGGCATCAGGGGCGTCTGGGACGGATCCGACCTCGAGCGGATGGCCGACCGGATGCAGGCCCGCATCGAGCGCTTCGCCCCCGACTTCGCGAGCCGAATCCTGGGCCGGAGGGCGATGGGGCCGCGCGAGTTCGAGGCGCACGATGCCAACCTCCACGGCGGCGCGATCAACGGCGGTACGGCCGCGCTGCGGCAGGAGCTCGTACTGCGTCCGGTCCCCGGCATGGGACGCGCCGAGACTCCGATCAAGGGGCTGTTCCTCGGGTCGGCGTCCGCGCATCCGGGTGGTGGCGTCCACGGCGCGCCCGGGGCCAACGCCGCCAAGGCCGCGCTCGCCCACTCCGATGCCCCGGGCCGTCCACGTCGGCGGTAATAGTGCCGTACGTTGCGACGAACCCAGCGCCATCGAAGGCTGCGCGTGTGAGGTGGCTGGAACTGCCTTGACGGTCGGATGCCGGGTTGCGTCGCGATGGCCGCAATCGAGAGGCTCGGTCAATTCGCCACGTACAGCGCGGTGCAGGCGAGATCTGAACGCTCCACCGCGTCGAGCAGGGCGGTCGCCAAGTCTGAGAAAGTGAGGCTGCGCGCGCCTCTGATGGGTGTCAGCGCCATCCGGTAGGTGCCGGTTGCCGGCTTGTCGAGGAGCCGGGGGGGACGGAGCGCGACCCACGGGATCGCGCTCCCGGAAAGCGTGGCCTCCATCAGTCGCATGTCCCGATACGTGGCGCCGAAGAAGCGCTCGAGGATCGGCATCAGGACCCGCCGTTCAATGAATCGCTGCTCCCCGCGCGGTCCCGCGGGCGCTGCAGAAGTGACCACGAGTCGCCCTATGTCATTGGACGCCATCGCGGCGAGGATGTTCCGTACGCCTGCTGAGTACGCGACGGTCGGTTCACGGGAGGTCCCGGTGCCGAGGGTCGAGACGATGGCCTGCGCACCGGCGAGAGCCTTGGTCAGGCCTTCCCCATCGAGAACGTCTACGGTCCGTTCCTCGACCGCCCTGACGTGCACGGTCGACGCTTTCGGATGGCGGGCAAGCGCCAGCACGTCGTGACCCCTGGCGACAGCCTGCCTGACGACGTGGGCCCCGGTGTTGCCGGTGGCTCCGATGACAGCCAGTCTCATGCTGCTCCTTGTTCGTCACATGATGTGATTGTCACTATACATGACAATCACTAGAGGTGGCTATAGTGGAGTCATGACGTTCCAGCAGCCGACCCGCTACGCACGGTCGCTGGCCTTCCTCTTGTCCCAAGTTGGAGCCCACTCCGCCCACGTCTTCGCCGAGCGACTGAGGCCACTGGGTGTGACACCGCGCGCATACGGCCTCATGAGTAACCTCGCCAGGGGCGGAGACCACACGCAGCAGTCTCTAGCCGATTCCCTCGGCATTCACCGCAATCTCATGGTCGGACTCGTTGACGCCCTCGAGCACGTCGGCTGGGTTCGCCGCGAGCGCAGCCAGCGGGACCGGCGCGCATTCGAGATCCGTCTGACCGCGGCTGGGTCGCAGATCGTCAAGCAAGTAGACGACCTCATCGGCGACATCGACGACGAGGTCGCCGCAGGGTTATCCAGCGCGGAACGCCAAGCCCTGACCGCCTTACTGGTCACTCTGGCGGCGAAGTCGAGTCTCATTCCGGGGGTGCACCCCCACCTGAGGGGAGTCGAACCTTAGTCATCCCTGCCGGCGACTACTCCGTTGCCCAGCCGCCTTGGCCGCCAGCGTTCACACAGTGCGCTACTCGCTCGCGCGTCCCCCTATTCGGCGGCCACGGCGGGGACAGGGGACCTTGTCCCTTCTGCTGCAGACACGTTGGTTCAGAGGATCGACCCGGGCCGGTACCGCGCGGCCTCGGGGTCCGCAGCGACGAGCTGCTCCACGCGCCGGACCACCTCGTCGACCTGCCGCATGGCCGCACCGGTGAACGACAGTGGCTCCGCCACCAGCGCGGCGAGGTCGGACGCGGAGAGCCCGAGCCTGTCGTCGCCCGCGAGGCGGTCTAGGAGGTCGTTGCGCTCCGTGCCCTTCTCGCGCATCTGCAGCGCAACCGTCACCGCGTGCTCACGAATGACCTCGTGGGCGACCTCGCGGCCGATTCCGCGCCGCACGGCCGCGGTCAGCACCTTAGTGGTGGTCAGGAAGGGCAGGTAACGGTCGAGCTCGCGCTGGACGACCGCGGGGAACACGCCGAACTCGTCGAGCACGGTCAGGAACGTCTCGAAGAGCCCGTCCGCCGCGAAGAACGCGTCGGGGATCGCGACTCGTCGCACCACGCTGCACGACACGTCGCCCTCGTTCCACTGGGTGCCGCTGAGCTCACCGACCATCGACAGGTACCCGCGCAGGACCACGGCGAGCCCGTTGACCCGCTCGCATGAGCGCGTGTTCATCTTGTGCGGCATCGCGCTCGAGCCGACCTGCCCGGGCTGGAAGCCCTCGGTCACCAGCTCCGCACCCGCCATCAGCCGGATGGTGGTCGCGAGACTCCCGGGCCCGGCCACGGCCTGGACCAGCGCCGACACGACGTCGAAGTCGAGCGAGCGTGGGTACACCTGACCGACGCTGGTCAGGACCCTCGCGAAGCCGAGATGCTCCGCGACCTGATGCTCCAGCCGGTCGAGCTTGCCCGGGTCCGCGTCGAGAAGGTCGAGCTGGTCCTGCGAGGTTCCGACAGGGCCCTTGATCCCTCGCAACGGGTAGCGCTCAGCCAGGTCCTCGAGGCGCTCGAGCGCCACCATGACCTCATCGGCCGCCGACGCGAACCGCTTGCCGAGCGTCGTCGCCTGCGCGGCGACGTTGTGCGTACGCCCCGTGATCACGAGCTCCCGGTAGGTGGCGGCGAGCTCCCCGAGCCGCGCCGCGGTCGCGATCATCCGCGTCCGGACCTGGCCGAGGGATGCCCGGATCTGCATCTGTTCGACGTTCTCGGTCAGATCGCGGCTGGTCATCGCCTTGTGGATGTGCTCGTACCCGGCCAGGGCGCAGAACTCGTCGATACGCGCCTTGACGTCGTGGCGCGTACGCCGTTCCCGGGCGGCGATCGATGCGAGGTCGACGATCTCGGCCACCGCCTCGTACGCCTCGATGACGCCGTCGGGGATGTCGACACCCAGATCGCGTTGCGCCCGCATCACGGCGATCCAGAGCCGACGCTCGGCCACGACCTTGTTCTCGCGACTCCAGATGCGCTGCATCGTGGCCGACGCGTAACGCGAGGCGAGGACGTCCGGGATCACGGTCACCGATCAAGTATCCCGCAGCCGGCCGGCGAGCCGGGTCGCCGCGTCGTCGGCGGCCGCGAGAGCGGCGATGTCGGTACGGAACTGCGCGCCGGCGAAGTCGATCCCTGCCACCCCGGCGTACGCCCGCGCCCGCGCGTCGGCCAATGTGTCGGCGGTGGCCGTGACGGCGAGCACCCGGCCGCCGTCGGTCACCAGCTCAGCTGAGGGACCGGGGGCTCGTGACGTGCCCGCGTGCAGCACCTGTACCCCGGGCAGAGCCTCCGCGTCCGCGACACCGGAGATCACGTCTGCCTTGCGCGGCGTACCGGGGTAGCCGGCGGCGGCCATCACCACGGACACGGCGGCACCGCTGCGCCACCGCAGGGGCCCGACGTCGTCCAGGCGCCCGATCGATGCCGCGTACAGCACCTCGCCGAGCGGGCTGTCGAGCAGCTGCAGCAGCGGCTGCGTCTCCGGGTCCCCGAAGCGCGCGTTGAACTCGATCACCTTGAGTCCCGAGCCCGTCAGTGCCAGCCCGGCGTAGAGCAGGCCCACGAAGGGCAGTCCGCGCCGGGCGAGCTCCGCGACCGTCGGCTGCAGCACCGTCTCGTACACCTGGTCGACCAGGCCCGCCGGCGCCCAGGGCAGCGGTGTGTAGGCGCCCATCCCGCCGGTGTTGGGACCGCGGTCGCCGTCGCCCAGCCGCTTGAAGTCCTGCGCCGGCTGCATCGGCAGGGCGGTGCGGCCGTCGCAGACGGCGAAGAGGGACACCTCCGGCCCGTCGAGGTACTCCTCGACCACGACGCGCCGACAGGCGGCGGCATGGGCGAGCGCCGACTCCCGGTCGCCCGTGACGACGACCCCCTTGCCCGCGGCGAGCCCGTCGTCCTTCACGACGTACGGCGGCCCGAACCGCGCCAGTGCGGACGCCGCCTCCGCAGGCGTCTCGCACACCGCCGAGCGCGCCGTGGGCACGCCGGCGGCCGCCATCACCTGCTTGGCGAAGGCCTTCGACCCCTCGATCGCGGCAGCGCCACGCCCCGGTCCGAACGTCGCGATCCCCGCTGAGCGCAGCGCGTCGCCCACTCCCGCCACCAGCGGCGCCTCCGGCCCGATGACGACCAGATCGGCCGCAACCTGCTGGGCGAGCCGAAGCACGCCGACGGTGTCCAGCGGGTCGACCGCGTGCCGCTCGGCGACCGCGGCGATACCGGGGTTGCCTGGGGCCACGTGCACCTGCTCCACGGAAGGGTCACGCACGAGCGCCGCAGCCAGCGCGTGCTCACGGCCGCCGCCGCCCAGGATGAGGACCTTCACGCGCGACCTCCCCTCCCGGTCAGTCAGTCTGCAAGCAGGTCGTGCACGACCACGCTCTCGTCGCGTCCGGGCCCGACCCCGATGGTCGAGATCCTCGCACCCGACATCGCCTCGACCGCCTGCACGTAGCTCCGCGCGTTCGCCGGCAGGTCGTCCAGCGTCCGGGCGCCGGAGATGTCCTCCCACCAGCCCGGGAACTGCTCGTACACCGGCTTCGCGTGGTGGAAGTCCGTCTGGTTGACCGGCATCTCGTCGTGGCGCGTGCCGTCGACGTCGTAGGCGACGCAGACCGGCACCTGCTCGAGGCCGGTGAGCACGTCGAGCTTCGTCAGCACGAAGTCCGTGACCCCGTTCACCCGAGCCGCGTACCGGGCGATCACCGCGTCGAACCATCCGCATCGACGCGGGCGCCCGGTCGTCGTGCCGTACTCGGCACCGGTCTTGCGCAGGAACTCACCGCTGTCGTCGAGCAGCTCCGTCGGGAACGGGCCCTCCCCGACCCGGGTCGTGTAGGCCTTCACGATCCCGACGACGCGTTCGATCCGCGTCGGCGGGATGCCCGAACCCGTACACGCACCCCCGGCCGTCGCGGACGAGGAGGTGACGAAGGGGTACGTGCCGTGGTCGACGTCGAGCAGCGTCGCCTGGCCCGCCTCCAGGAGGACCGTCTCGCCGCGGTCGAGTGACTCGTTGAGCAACAGGCCCGTGTCGGCGACCATCGGCCGCAGCCGGTCGCGCCTCGACAGCAGCTCGTCGAGGATCTCGTCGACCGAGATCGCCCTGCGGTTGTACACCTTGGTCAGCAGCTGGTTCTTGATGTCGAGGGCACCCTCGACCTTCTGGCGGAGGATCTTCTCGTCGAAGATGTCCTGCACCCGGACGCCGATGCGGTTCATCTTGTCGGCGTAGGTCGGGCCGATCCCCCGGCCGGTCGTCCCTATCCTGCTGGAGCCGAGGAAGCGCTCGGCGACCTTGTCGAGCGTGCGGTGGTACTCGGCGATGACATGCGCATTGGCGCTGACCACGAGCCGGGACGTGTCGACGCCACGCGTCTCCAGCGCGTCGATCTCCTCGAAGAGGACCGGCAGGTCGACGACGACGCCGTTGCCGATAACGGGCACACAGCCGGGGGTGAGGATGCCGCTGGGGAGCAGGTGCAGGGCGTACTTCTCGTCGCCGATCACGACGGTGTGGCCCGCGTTGTTGCCGCCGTTGAACTTGACGACATAGCCGACGCGACTGCCGAGCACATCGGTGGCTTTGCCCTTGCCCTCGTCGCCCCACTGGGCGCCGACGATCACGATCGCGGGCATCCGCGCCCCTTCCGAAGCTGTCGACGACGCAGCGGCGAGAGTAGATGCTAGCGGACCCCGCGACCCACCGGCTGGGCGATATGTGCAGAACTCGTCGGATACCCGCTACGGTTCGCAGCGTGGACGACATGGTGCTGATCGCGAACGCGGCTGCCGGCGACGGCGAGTCTGATGCCGTCGACAAGGCAGTGGCGGCACTCCAGGCGGGCTGTCGGGTCGACGTCGTCCACACCGGTGGACGTACCGAGCTCGAGGCGGCGCTCGCCGAGCTCGGCGGACGCGACCTGGTCGTGGCCGGCGGCGACGGGAGCATGCACGAGGCAATCTCGGTCCTGTACGACCAGGAGATCCTCGGCAAGGCAATTATCGGCCTCATCCCGCTGGGGACGGGCAACGACTTCGCACGCGGCCTGCACATCCCGCTGGACCCGGTCCGTGCTGCTGCCGTCGTCCTCGAGGGTCGCGCGACGCCGGTCGACATTCTCGTCGACGACTCCGGCGGTGTCGTCGTCAACGTCGTCCATGCCGGCGTCGGCGCGGACGCGGGGATGGAGGCGAAGCCGTACAAGAGCCGATTCGGCCGCGCCGGGTACGTCGTCGGAGCGCTGATCGCGGCCTTCGGCACCCGGGGGCATCGGATCCGCGTCGTGGCCGACGGGGAGGTTCTCGCGGACGGCTCCCGGCAGGTCCTGCAGGTCGCCATCGGGAACGGCAGCCGTGTGGGTGGCGGCACCGAGCTGACACCCGACGCAGACCCGACCGACGGCCTCGCAGACGTGCTGGTCTCCTTCGCCATGAAGCCGCTCGACCGGCTCGCTTACGGCATCCACCTCAGAGGTGGCACGCACGACGAGCGAGACGACGTCCGGACCGCGCGGGCCCGCGAGATCAGCGTGAGCGGGCAGGAGTTCTGCTGCGACACCGACGGCGAGCTCGCGGGACCGATGCCGGCCCGTACCTGGAAGGTCCTGCCGGAGGCCTACACGATGATGCTGCCGACTCCCGTCCAGGAGGAGGGGGCCTGAGCCGCAGGCGGGACGGGGACGGGCACGCGGCTTGCTGTCGGCGGCGCCGGGCATGATGGCGCCATGACCTTCGACAACCTCCTCGGTGGCCCCGAGCCCGTGCGCCTCCCGGCCGATCCTGCCGCCACCGCGCTCGCCGGCGGCGATGCTCGGACCGTCGCGAGGACGTACCCCGCGTCGTCGCTGGCCTGGGCGGTCCTCGCCGAGCAGGAGATGGCGGCGGGAGAGGACCTCACGAGCTACGCCTTCGCCAGGGTCGGCTACCACCGTGGCCTCGACGCCCTGCGGCGCAACGGGTGGAAGGGACACGGCCCGGTCCCCTGGTCGCACGAGCCCAACCAGGGCTTCCTGCGCTGCCTCGCCGCGCTGGCCGCCGCCTCGGACTCGATCGGCGACACCGCCGAGGCCGTCCGCTGCCGCGAGCTGTTGCGAGACTGCGACCCGACGTGTCCGCTGCTCTGAGCGCGACCGACGCATGCAAGTCGGCCCGGCGAACTCAGCGGACCGCTCGGCGGCGCGATGTCAGCGGTCCTCCTCCGCGCGGCGCATGATTTCTAGCCGTTCACTGTCCTCGTCGTAGCGGGGATCGCGGGTCTGCGACCTGCTGCGCAGCGTCTCGACGAGTACCGGGACCAGGGAGACCGCCACGATCGCGACCAGCACCACGTCGAGGTGCTTGCTGAGCAGGGCCACGTTGCCGAGCCAGAAGCCCAGCAGGGTCACCCCGGTGGCCCACACCACACCGCCCAGCGCCGAGTAGGCCACGAAGCGCCGCATCGGCATCCGGCCGACGCCAGCGGCCAGCGTGATGAACGTCCGCACGATCGGCACGAAACGCGCGAGGAAGACCGCCCGTTTGCCGTACCGGTCGAAGAAGGCGAACGTCCGGTCGACGTGTGCCTGCTTGAAGAAGCGCGAGTCAGGACGGTTGAAGATCGCCGGCCCGGCGCGCGCGCCGACGAGGTAGCCGACGATATTGCTGGCCACGGCCGCCACGCTGAGCACCAGGCAGGCGAGCCAGATCGGGGACGTGACCTGCTTGTCCTGCTGGATCAGGAGGCCGACCACGAACAGCAGGGAGTCGCCTGGCAGGAACGGGAACAGCCAGCACTCGATGAAGATGATGAGGGCGACGCCCCACAGCGCGTACGCGCCGAACCGGTCGATCCACGACTGCGGATCGAGCAGGCCGTGCAGCAGCGCGAGCTGTTGGAGATCGTTGTACACACGCCGAGGGTAACCGTCGCCTTACCCTGGATCGGTGGATCGAGCACCATATCCGGTAAATTCTGGGCCGCCCGACGGCCCTGACGCAGAGCCTGGAGGCCGCTTCACCGCAGCCGCAGACCGGCCGGAGATCGGCGTCGGCCCGTGGTCCGGCGAGTGGCCGGCAGGGGAGGAGTACGACCCGGATCTGCTCGAGCGCGGCGACCGTCGCAACGTCGTGGACCGCTACCGGTACTGGCGGTTGGACGCGATCGTGGCCGACCTGGATGCGCGACGCCACCCTTTCCACGTCGCCGTCGAGAACTGGCAGCACGACCTCAACATCGGGTCGGTGGTCCGCACCGCCAACGCGTTCCTCGCTGCGGAGGTGCACATCGTCGGGCGCAGACGGTGGAACCGTCGTGGGGCCATGGTCACCGACCGGTATCAGCACATCCGGCACCACGACAGCGTCGACGCGTTCGATGCCTGGGCGGTGCAGGCGCGACTGCCCCTCTACGGGATCGACAACCTGCCGGGCGCTCAGCCGATCGAGGCGGCTGAGCTGCCCGAGTCGTGCGTGCTGGTATTCGGCCAGGAAGGTCCGGGGCTCACCGACGGCATGCGGCGGGCCTGCCGGTCGACGCTGTCCATCGCCCAGTTCGGCTCGACCCGGTCGATCAACGCCGGGGCCGCCGCCGCCATCGCGATGCACACGTGGATCCGGCAGCACGCGGCCACGGCTCGCGGCTGAGCGGCGTGGTAGGCCGTCGAGCGCCAGGAGGCCAGTGGCAGTCTCCGTGCGCTCACGCGATACTGGTCGGCGTACATGCCGCCTGCGATCCGGAGCCCTTCATGCCAGTCGCCACCCCCGACGTCTACAACGCCATGCTCGACAAGGCGAAGGCGAACGCGTATGCCTACCCCGCCATCAACGTCTCCTCGTCGCAGACGCTGCACGCCGCGCTGCGCGGCTTCGCCGAGGCGGAGAGCGACGGCATCGTCCAGGTGTCGACGGGCGGTGCGGAGTTCCTGTCCGGCGCCACCATCAAGGACATGGTGGCCGGCTCGCTGGCCTTCGCCGCGTTCGCGCAGGAGGCCGCCAAGAAGTACCCCGTCAACGTCGCCCTGCACACCGACCACTGTCCGAAGGACAAGCTCGACGGATTCGTGCGCCCCCTCCTCGAGGAGTCGGCCAAGCGGGTTGCGGCAGGTGGGCTTCCGGTGTTCCAGTCGCACATGTGGGACGGCTCCGCCGTCGAGCTCGAGGAGAACCTGTCGATCGCGCGCGAGCTGCTGGAGGCGGCGGCTGCAGCCCACGTGGTGCTCGAGATCGAGGTCGGCGTCGTCGGCGGCGAGGAGGACGGGGTCGTCGGCGCCATGGACGAGAAGCTGTACACCACCCCGGGTGACGCGCAGCGGGTGGCCGACGTCCTCGGCCTCGGCGACAACGGCCGCTACCTCACCGCACTGACGTTCGGCAACGTGCACGGCGTGTACAAGCCGGGCAACGTGAAGCTGCGGCCGGAGATCCTGCATGCGGCGCAGGAGGCGGTCGCCAAGGAGGCCGGGCTCGGCGACGACGCGAAGCCGTTCGACCTCGTCTTCCACGGCGGCTCCGGCTCACTGCTGGAAGAGATCCGGGAGGCGTTGGACTACGGCGTGGTGAAGATGAACGTCGACACCGACACCCAGTACGCGTTCACCCGGCCCATCGTCGACCACATGTTCACGAACTATGCGGGAGTGCTGAAGGTCGACGGAGACGTCGGGGACAAGAAGGTGTACGACCCTCGGTCGTACGGCAAGGCCGCCGAGGCCGGGATGGCCGCCCGCGTCGTTACCGCCTGCGAGAACCTTCGCTCATCGGGCTCCGCGCTGGGGAGCTGAGGCGTGGCACGCGCCGAGGCTCACGACGCGGCCGGGGACCACGGGTGACCGAACAGAGTTGGAAGCCGCTGTTCCGTGCGCCCAAGTCGACGGTGACCAAGGTCCTGCAGACACCGTCGTTCAGCGCGTCGCGCAAGCGCGCCGGCGTCATCATCGACGAGCCTGCGGGGCTGCGTCAGCTGGCCGAGATCGTGGAGACCCTCGACTACAGCGATGCACCGCTGTCGGCGGTGGAAGACCGGGTCGATGCTGCCGTCCGCCTCCTCCGAGACCGGGCCGACAAGTTGGAAGCCTCCCAGGCCCCGGTAGCCGACATCGAGGTGGCTCGCCACCCCGAGGACGAAGTGCCCGCCGGAGCCGCCAGCCTGGCCCGGGTGCGGCTGGTCATCGCCGCTCTCGACTACCTCATCACACCGATCGACCTCGTCCCCGACTTCCGTCCCGGCGGGTACGTCGACGACGTGCTGCTGCTGAGCTGGGTCTTCGGGGCGGCCGTGCACGAGCTGGAGCCCTTCCTCGACCCCGAGTAGCCGCACCCGCCGCCGAGAGGGCAGGAATGTCCGGCCGAGCGGGCGTCAGGGCAGGCCCAGGTCGGCGCGGTCGTACGCCGCGAGGTACCGCAGCCCAGCCGCCTCGACGAGGGGCCGAGCGCCACGATCGACGATCACCGCCACCGCCTGCACGCGGGCCCCTGCCTCGCGAAGCGCAGCGACCGCGTCCAGGACAGAGCCACCGGTCGTGGACGTGTCCTCGACCGCGAGCACCGTACGCCCACGAACGTCGGGACCCTCGATGCGACGCTGCAGGCCGTGGGCCTTCCCCTCCTTCCGTACGACGAACGCGTCCAGCCGCGCGCCGTCTGCTGCGGCCGCGTGAAGCATCGCGGCAGCCACCGGGTCCGCCCCCAGCGTCAGCCCGCCGACAGCCTCGTACTCCACGTCGGCCGTCAGCTCTCGCATGACCCGCCCGACGAGCGGCGCCGCCAAGCCGTCCAACGTGATCCTGCGCAGGTCGACGTAGTAGTCGGCCTCCGCCCCCGAGGACAGCGTCACACGTCCGTGCACGACCGCCTTGGCGAAGATCAGCTCCAACAGCTCGTCGCGGTCACTCATGGCCGAACTCTAGCCGCCGCCGAGCCGGAGCCTACTTCGGCGTCACGGAGACGAGATGGCCGAAGGTGACCATTCGGCTGTCTCGGTGGAACAGCTCCGAGCACGTCGCAAGCGTGATGAGGGCCCGGGTCGGGTCTGTCGAGTCCGACACCGGCATCCCCGGCGGTGCCGGCCCCCTTGGGCGGGATCGGTACCGGGTTGGTGACCCAGCTCTGGCTCAACGGCACGACCAGGTCGTTGGGGTCGGTGTCGAGGCGGTACGTGTACACGGCGTCCGCGGTCTCGACGATCACCCGATCCCCCGGACGCAGCGACGCCATGTCGTCGAAGGGTCCCGCGTACACCTCCCGGTAACCCGCCAACGCGAAGTTGCCGATCTGGCCGGGCCCGGTACCCGGGAAGTGGCCGATGCCGTGGTCGAGGTCGGAATCGCGAACCCCCTCGATCACCGGCACCTCGTAGCCCGAACCGAAGCGGGGGATGCGGATGAGCGCATCGGCGGCGCCGAGGGTGACATCGGCCGCCTGCGGACCGAGGACGTCGGGGACCGTGGGGTACTGCCAGCTCGCCCTCAGGTCGGCCCTGATGTCGGCTTGGCGGTGCTCGGCGACGATGTCGGTCCCGAGGTACTCCCAGGCGAGGAACCCCAGCATCCCCAGGCCGCCGAGCAGACTGGCCGCGGCGAGACACCCGGCCAGTACCCAGAACGTGGGCGTGCAGACTCGTCAGCGACGTGGCCCTACTGCAGAGCTCGATTTCTGTCGGGGACACCCTATCCATGAGTAAACACAGTATCCAGCGAGCCCGGGGGAAACGCGCCCAGGATAAGTCAGGCGCTGGACCCGGGCCACACGTCGTCTGGTGTTAACCAGACGTCTCACTGGGCCTATTCCAACACACCATCGGACCGCCTCTGTCGAGCTGATGTCACCGGCTGCTGCCCAGCGCCGCTGCTCACCGGTCTCTAAATCGCGCCCCGCCACGCGCTGTTACGCATCACTTACGCTTTCTGGATTTCTCTCACATAACTTATTGATGATGTTACAATCGCTTAGAGTTTGACACCATCATTAGGCGATGCCTAAGAGTCGTCGTCCAGGTGACGTGTTGCGCTGTAGAAGGGATTCCAGAGGTGGCTATTGCTCTTATCACCGGCATAACTGGCCAAGACGGCTCGTACCTGGCCGAGTTGCTCCTTGGTAAAGGCTATGAGGTTCACGGCCTCATCCGCAGGTCATCGAGCTTCAACACAGGGCGTATCGAAGGGATATATGAAGAACCGCAGTCGCCAGATCGGCGATTGATCCTACACTATGGTGACCTGGCGGACGGTGTCTCGCTTGTCAACCTCCTACATGACGTAACACCCACCGAGGTATATAACCTTGGTGCACAGAGTCACGTCAAGGTTTCATTCGACACTCCGCTGTACACATCTTCGGTCACAGGCCTTGGGGCGATGCAGATCCTCGAGGCTATAAGAGCGGCACGTATCGATACCCGGCTTTTTCAAGCCTCATCATCGGAGATGTTCGGAGCCGCTGTGCCTCCTCAGTCGGAAGGGACCCCCTTTCAGCCCAAAAGCCCCTACGGCATTGCGAAAGCCTTCGCTCATTGGTCGGTTGTCAACTATCGTGACGCTCACGGCCTCTACGCCGTCAGCGGAATCCTTTTCAATCATGAGAGCCCTAGGCGAGGACAGACCTTTGTCACTAGAAAGATCACTCGAGCCATCGCCAGGATCCAGGCCGGACTCCAAGACAAACTTTACCTCGGAAACCTAGATGCATCACGGGACTGGGGCTATGCACCAGAGTATGTCGAGGCGATGTGGTTGATGCTTCAACAGGATGAACCGCAAGATCTCGTCGTGGCTACAGGTGAGTCGCACTCTGTCCGGGAGTTTTGTGAAGCAGCCTTCAAATGCGTCAATTTACGTTGGGAGGACTATGTTGCTTTCGATCCGCGATACCTGCGCCCGGCAGAGGTCGACGCGCTCTGTGGCGACGCCTCGCTAGCCAAGAAGACGCTGGGTTGGTCTGCACAGGTAGGCTTTGAAGCTTTGGTCAAGATCATGGTCGACGCTGATCTCAGGCTGTTGCATGACGAACTCTCGGGGAATCTGGTGCGGGTCGACCGTGACTGATGGCGAACTCGAGCGGCAACGCGTTGTTCTGCAGGTCGTCAACTTGGCGGGGACTGGAGGGGAATTCGGTGGGCCGGTGTCTGTGGCCGAAGCGCAGGCACGTGAGCTTGCGGCTCGCAAATATGAGGTGATTGTTACCGCACTCCGTCGGGGAGGCCGTTCACCCTTTCACGTGAGTGCAGACGACAACCCACGGTGGAAGACGTTTCGGGCAAGACAACTGATCCCCCACTCGGGCATGCTAGGTCTGCTGAGTTTGGGATTATTGTCCTCGTTGTGGTGTGACGCACGGCGGGCGGATGTCGTCCACGTCCACAGCGGCAGAGATCTAGTCTCCTTGAGTGCCCTGACTATCGCGTGGATGCGCAAGGTCCCCTTCGTTGCCCAGACTCACGGCATGGTGTTACCACGTCGGCACTTCCGCGCGCGTATCTTCGACGTGCCCTTCGGCTTCCTTCTTCGTCGCGCCAAGGTCGTTCTCTACATGACAGAAGGTGAGCGCCAGGACCTGGCGAATCAGCTGGGATCAAGCGCCAATCTAGCATTCTTGGGAAACGGGGTTAAAGTACAGCCAAGAAGCTCAAGCAGTTCAAGCAGTCGCTCGAATGGCGCCGCGCAGGTGCTGTTCCTTGCACGACTTCACCCGGTCAAGCGGGTGTCGGCCTTCATCGAAATGGCAGCGCTCCTCATGCGACGAGGCCTCGACGCACGATACGTAATTCACGGTCCGGATCAAGGAGACCTGCCGGCAAGTCTACGCCTCATCGATGATCTAGGCCTTAGCCATATCGTTACATATGGCGGTCCGCTCGATCATGACGCCGCGATCGCGGCCATCGCACGGTCTACGGTCTATGTGCTGCCGAGTAGCGCCGATTGGATGCCCATGTCCCTCATCGAAGCCCTCGCCGCCGGCGTGCCCAGTGTCTGTACCGATTCGTGTGGCTTGGCGGAGGTGCTTCGAAAGGAGGAGGCTGCACTGGTGACGGACGGTAGCCCCCAGGCTTTGGCGGACGCAGTCTTTCATATTCTGGCGAATAGGGAAGAGTGTGCCAGATTGGGCGCCAGAGCGCGCAGTGTAGCGAGCAAATGGTTCTCGATAGACGCCGTGGCCGACCAGCTCGAACGAATCTATGCCGACGCCTTCATTCCGGCGCAAACCAATGCCACGACACGGTCAAGGGCGTCCTCGGGCAGTAAGTGTTGCCGAGAGTAGGCCCCCCCTGCAGCACCAAGGGCCTGCGCCACTGCCGGTGAGACTTTCAGTTGCAGGACCGCGGTCAGTAAGGCTTCAGCATCCTGTGGGGGGACCAAGATTCCCGCTCCAGATCGACGAATCTCAGTAGCGGTCCCACCTTCCAGGGAAGCAGAACAAACTATCGGACGACCGGCTGTGAAGTATGAGGTGAGCTTACTCGGGAGGCTCATATCGTAGACCTCTCGGCGTTGAGCAATGAGCAGCAGATCGGCCGCGGCGAGAACTGACGGGAACGCTTCGTCGCTGACGGGATCCATCATCGAGATGGTGGGAAGGTCGCTGATCATTTCAGCAAGGGTGTCGCGACGATTTCCGTCGCCCATCAGTACGAAGAGCAGGTCATGCTCGCCCATTTCATGGGCGAGCCGGGCTTCATCGACGACTATCTCGAGACCCTGCTTGTGACCCATGTTCCCGGCATGCAGGATGACGAAGAGCCCTATCCCATCCCGGGCATAGCACGAGTGTCTTCGACGGGGGACCGATCGTGGAGGGACCGATTCGGGACGACATGCAAGCGCTCAGCACTGACTCCCATATCCAGACAGCGGCGAAGGAAGGAATCGTGGACTAGTCCGACCGCTTGCGCATTGCGCAGCACGTGACCCTCCAGCCTTCCAAGTAGCGTTGCCAGCAGTCTGCCGCCCTTCAGGCCGCTTTGTTGCGCCGCGGCTGTCACTAGGTCTTGGACGATCAGGGCCAAAAGGAAGCTTCTGGCGTCGAGCCGTCAAGTAGGCGAGCAGCGCGCCCGAAAAGGACGGCGTCACTGCAACGACGACGTCGGTCTCCTGCCAAGTGAGGCGGGTGATAAGACCGTGCGCGAAAAAGCTGATCTCGTACAGTGCCCGAGACGTCCCTGTGTGCCTCCTCGGCACGACCTGTCGAAGCCGCGTAACAGGCACTCCGCCGATCGTGTCTTCGCGCTTCATCCGCCAGCGATCACTGGCATGTATGCGCCAGGAAGGATAGTGGGGGAACCCAGCGACAACCGAAACGTCGGCGCCCTCGCGGGCAAGACGCTCAGCGACCGCTGCTGAATACGGGCCGATACCGCTGTGTTCTGGGCGGTATGAGACGCTGAAGAACAGCACACGCGACCTATGCAACGACGGCAGGGAACGCGGGGTTGTTTCCTTCACGCGACGTCTCCTTCGCTCCTGACCTCTGTTCTTGGTACCCCAGCGATAGGATGCACAATTGACCATGACATGTCTGCTGGTGTCCCGCCTTCCGAAGACGCTGCCCCACAGCGGGCTTGAGCGGTCATGAGGCCCTCCGGGCCGGCCGTGCAGCCCGTGGCGGGCCTCCGATCCAGGAGACGGGGCATTGGCTGGGACGTCGGTGACCTCGTCTCGCTTGGCTTTTGGAGCGTCGTTGCCGCTGCGAACGCTTCCACACGAGAATTCGTCGTGATCACCTCTCGGTCGCTAGCGCTGGCCCAGCTTCGGTCACCGCAGTGGAGCAAAGAGGTGGTGCGCATCTGTCTGCGCCGATTCGGCTCATTCGGCGCGGCACGGCGACCGTTACCAGACTACCTCATCATTGGGACGAAGCGTGGCGGCACCACAACCCTATGGAAGGCTCTATTACAGCACCCAGATGTGCTGCCGATGTGGCCGGCGATTGAGAATCTCAAGAGTCCACACTTCTTCGACATCCACTGGAAGCGCGGGCTACGCTGGTACGCCTCCCATTTCCCGACGGAGTGCAAGCGGATGGCCCATCGCGCGAAGGGAGACCGTAAAGCGCTTGTCGGGGACGCAAGCCCGTACTTTATTTTACATCCTCTCGCCGCCGAGCGAGTCGCACGAATCTTGCCAAACGTCCGGCTCATAATTTTGCTCCGGAACCCAACCGAGCGCGCCTATTCGCATTATCGGGAGCGGCGCCGTGAAGGGACTGAGCCGCTCGACTTTTCGTGCGCCATCAGATGAGGAGCGTGGGCTGAAAGGCGAAGTCGAGAAAATCAAGGGTCAGCCCGGGGTACTACAGCCAAGCCCACGATCACTGCAGTTACCTCGCCCGCGGCCGTTACCTGGAGCATCTGGAGCCTTGGCTTGCTCTGTTCCCCTCATCATCAGTCTTGATCCTACGTAGTGAGGATCTCTACGCGTCCCCGGAGAACGTCGTGCGGCAGGTACATCGCTTCCTCAACTTGAGCGAACAGACCCCACCCCCCGTCGCACATCTCAACTCCCTGCCGGGTCCGCAACTCGACCCGCAGACTCGCAGCTGGCTCGACGAATATTTTGCGCCGCATGTGAGCGCACTGGAGACGCGGCTGAACAGGACCTTCGACTGGGACCGCTGACGTCAGTGACGGTCACGTGAGCAGAAGCTTCCGGCCGAGTCGGTGGCTCCCCGAGTTTGTCGGCGACGTTGTTGCCGATCGCTTGCGGGTGCTCGCCCGACAGCTAGGGTGTGAGCATGAACGCCAGGGTATCCGCCGGCTTGGAGCCTGGCAGATCAACATGGCGACCGGGCGCTATGCAGCGCCACGACTGCATATACGTTGCAGGCAAACAGGGATTGGTTGGTTCGGCCATCTGCGCCGCCTGACTTCAGCTGGGTTCACTAACGTGATCGGGCACTCTTCTGGACAGCTCGACCTCCGCGATTCGGCAGCCACGTATGCGATGTTGCGCTCCACTCGACCCACGACCGTCATCTTGGCGGCGGCTAAGGTCGGAGGCATCCAGGCAAACGCGGACGCGCCGTTCAGTTCCTCGAAGACAATCTTCAAATACAGCTCAGCGTGCTCGGGGCCGCCCATCGCCTGAAGATTCCGCGCCTTCTTTTCTTGGGTTCCAGCTGCATCTACCCGAGGCTAGCGCCGAAGCCGATTCGGGAGGAGTCGCTTTTGACTGGTCCTCTGGAACCGACTAATGACGGATACGCCATCGCGAAGATCTGCGGCATAATGCAGGTTCGGTCCGTGCGGAAACAACTCCGCCTTCCGTGGATCAGTGCAATGCCGACCAACCTCTACGGCCCCAACGACAACTTCGATCCCGAGACGTCTCACGTGCTGCCAGCGCTCTTGCGACGGAGCCACGAAGCGAAGATATGGGCGCCGCCAGTATCACGGTGTGGGGCACCGGCGCGCCGAGGCGTGAGTTTCTCCACGCCGGATGATCTGGCCGACGCCTGCCTATTCCTCTTGGAGCGTTATGACGGCGAAAGCCCAGTAAACGTAGGGGTTGGTAGTGATCTCAGCATCGCGGAGCTCGCGAGGCTGATTTGTATCGTCGTGGGGTTCGGCGGAGAACTAGAGTTTGACCGACGTCGGCCTGATGGAACACCAGGCAAACTTCTCGACGTGTCCCGCATCAACAGTCTCGGCTGGGCGGCAAAGATCGAACTCGAGGCTGGAATTCGAGACACCTACGCCTGGTTCCGGACCGCTGATGGCTGCTGACGCCGTAACGGACACCTGGTGTTGAGCGATCTAGCCCACCGCGAACGGCTGACTGCTGGCAACACTTCCGCCGGGCGTAGTCACATGGATAACAGAACTCGCTGGAGCCGTAGCCGGGACTGTGGTGGTGATTTGGGTGGGTGAGTCGACCGTGAAGGCAGCCGCGACCGTCCCGAACTGAAGATTCTTGGCGCCAGTGAAGTCGCTTCCTGTGATGGTAACCGTCGTTCCCACCGCACCGCCGGTCGGCGTGAAGCCCGTTATTGTCGGCGGTATCCTAAATGCCTGCGCGCTTAAGACGCTACCCGCAGGTGTGGTCACGCGAATTTTCGCGCTGACCGGCGCGTGCTTGGCACAACGACGTCTATTTCAGTGTCGGACTGCACGGTGAACGCTGCTGGGACCGAGCCGAACTCTACGCTGGTGGCACCAGTGAAGCCACTACCCAGGATACTTACCGTCGTGCCTTGCGGTCCACTGGTTGGTGAGAAGCTGGAAAGGGTGGGTGGGGCTGCAGGAGTGCAGTACTGCCGCACTTTGTCAGGAAAGTCCGTAAGCACACCATCAGCACCCGCTTGGATCACCGTTGCCCACTCGTTGACGTTGTTCGACGTGCGATCTTGTATCTGTATGCCAGCCGCGTGATACTGCGCAACGGTATTCGGCGTCATCTGAGCCGGTTGAAATGCGACTACCTCAATGCCCTGGGCGGCTAACATCGTAGGGTCGGGCGTTGTTTGATAGGTCTTGAGGAGAAGATTGAGGTGCGGCTCAGTCTGGTGCACATATGCGGTGTTCGAGGTGATGTACGTGTGGCTGGTTACGTCGGCGGCGCGAATGATTTGCGCCACCTGGTCGGTTGTGGAGCGGACCTTCACCTCGATATAGACTCGCGTAGAGGGATAATTCGCAAACAGGGCCAGAGCGTCGCTTAAGCTAGGTATCGGGGACTCGGTCCTCAATGTTCGGAGTGCCGCCACCTGGTCCGACGTCATCTGGTCGATGTTTTGGTCCACACCAGTGATTCGCTTGACGTTGCGGTCATGGAAGATCCAAAGTTTGCCATCAGCATCGGGCCACACATCTGTTTCAATGGAATAACCACGCGTCGCCGCTTGCGAGAGAGCGGATAGAGACTCCTCGTCGATTTTTGCATTGTGGTAGCCGCGGTGCGCTACAATCTCGAGGCTACCGCAATTGGTCGCGGCTTCCGCGACAGAGACAGGGCGTCAGGGCGGTAAGCGCAATAATCCCCGCGGCAATGAGAAGCGACTCCATTCTTCCGTACTCTCCGTGTGTCGTATTCTGATCACTAAGCGTGACAGCGTCAACCGCCCAGTTTAGATAGACAAAGTATTAAAGCACGCAGGGGCGAGTCACGCAAACGCTGGGGGGTTGACACCGCCGCACCGTCTCTCTTTAGGCCGCAGGGTTTCGGTGTGAAGCACGATGCACTGATCGGAATCGTCTGGGAGAAGAGGGGCAAGCGCAATCGCTCACGGTAGGCCTCGTCGAGCCTCTCCGCCACTGCATGTGCACTGAACAGCGCCTGCGCTCGGGAACGGCCCGCTCCAGCCATCTGACCGACAAGTTGGGGATCGTCGAGCACTTCTTGAGACCTTGCCAGCAGGGCCGTCATGTCTCCTAGTGGAACAACACGGCCTGCCGACGGAAGATCGCCCCCCTCGATGACCTCCCTGGCGCCGTTGACGTCCGTAGCGACGACTGGGCGGCCGACTGCCATGGCTTCCGCAACCACGACAGCGACGGTCTCATAACGTGACGGCAGCAGTAGCGCATCGCATGCCCACAACCAAGGTCGCACGTCTCTACATTCGCCAACGGCTCGGATGCTGCGGCCCCATTGGGTTGGCGCCAGCTCACGAAGCGCATCTGTTTCGCCAGGCCCCACCAAGACAAGCTCGGTGCCGTCGGGTCGGCGTCGCTCCCAGGCCGAGACGAGCAGGTCTTGCCCCTTCTGACGGGCCAGCCGACCGATGCACAGTAGTAGGCGGGGGTCTGACACACCGAGCTCTCGACGATACCGCCGCTTGACCAAGTCTGTGACCGGAGCGAAGCGCTCCGTGTCGACGGCGACGCCGACGACTCGACTCACGGTTGACACACCCGCCAGCCGCCCCTCGTCGATCTCCGCCTGGCAGTTCGTGACCATCACTCGCGTTCGGCCCGAAGCGAGGCGCTCCCAAAGTTGAACGGCACGTCGGTAGTTCTCGTCCGCAACCAAATCGAACGACCAGGCATGTGGCTGGTAGACAGTTGGCGTCGTCGCGACGGCACCCGGCAGACGACCAAGGAAGCCGGCAAGAAAAGAATGCAGGTGTATGACGTCCGGCCGAAAACGCTTGACAGTATCTCGCAACTCACGCACTGCAACCGGATAAGTATGCAGAGAACGGCGCTGCAGGCTCCAAGGGGAACTCGCAATACCCTCGATTGGAGGAGTTATCGGCGGAGCGAGTAACGCCACGCAATCTCCCCGACGGGCCTGCTCGGAAACAAACAGCCGCAGCAGACTGATGACGCCACCCCAACCCACCTCAGAAACGTGCAGAATGCGCACTATCCAACGCTCCTCGGGGGGCTAGATATTTTCGGCATGGCGCGCCAGTTGGGTGACTGTACCGCAGCGAGACAATGGAACGCGAGTGCCGCCAACTGAACGCAAGGCAAACACCACCGGGCGCTGCAACGCAGTGCTCGGAACTGGTAACGCTGAGTACTTAAAGGGCGGCATGCTAGACGCGCTAAGCTCGTCCACCGGGCCCGGCCCGGTCGCGCCTAATACCCGCAGGCGCTGACATCGCACGGGGGCCGGGCGTATTGAAGCGGATGCAAAGCTCCGTGAACATGCATCGCACAACCGGGCGAACATGTAGGGTGACCGAGTGCCGACGCCAAAGACCACTGCTCGAGCAGGGGCGTTCCCACGGCCGTCCCTTCAAAAGGCCCTGCTCTGGTTCGTCGCATCCTACGGCCTTGCCATCATCGGCTATCTCGCCCTAAACGCATTGGCGAGCCGCTTTCTGGGACGAAGCTCCTTCGGCTACTTCATCATTATCATGACCGCGACAACCGTCGTAGGACAGTTCGCGCTCCTGGGCGTTCATCGCTCCGGTCTTCGCGAAGCAGCCCGCTTGGAGTCGGACGCCCACGACGAACTGGCACGGCTGCGGCTAGGCGTGCGGGCAATCACCTTGGTCAGTCTCCCCGTCGCGGGCGCCCTTGGAGCCGCGGTCACGGGGCTCACGCTCAGCGGCCTTGAGCCTGAGAAGCGATTGGTGCTATCCCTCGAAGTTATGGCGCTGATAGTCCTGAGCGGACACCAGAAACTCTGGGCGAACTACCTTCGCGGCTTCGGCAGAGTACGTTTCGCAAGCCTGTTGGAGGGTCGATCCGGAGGAGCTTTCAGTCGCTGTTATGCAAAGCGGCCTCCTGACGGCGGTGTGGTTACTCTGGCCGCAGGCAGGGTTAGAGGGAGCGCTCGCCGCGGTGGCTCTAGGCTATGCCGTTCCCGTCTTTGTCGCCTACAGCATTGCGGCGCATCACTGGCGTGCTGCAAAGGGAACTCCCAGCCTCTGGCATGACCTCATCCTGGTGGTACGCCGTGACTGGCGTTTTGCGAGCGGTCAGTTGGCCTCCTACCTCAACTCCAATCTTGAGCTATGGGCGGCGGGGATCTTGCTGTCAGGTGTGGATACTTCCCTTTTTGGGGCGGCTCAACGACTTTCGTTGCTTCTGGTGACGCCGATCACCTCCCTTCAAGTCGTATTTTCCCCAGTGATCTCAAGAACAGCAGACGAGCGTTCGAGACCGCGGCTCGCAAGTCTGGTCCAGACGGGGGCCACCCTCGCAGCGATACCACTTCTGATTATCTGTGTACCCATTCTTATAGTCCCAGGGCCCGTGCTTCGGACGGTGTATGGGAATGGTTATGAGCCCGCCACCATGGCACTGATACTCCTCACCATCGGATCCGTGGCGAACGTTGTGACCGGGCTGTCGGGAGCCGTGCTCTCTATGACCCACCGAGAAGGGATTTCCGCGAAGATACAGTGGGTAGGATTGGGCGTTCGTCTGATCCTGGGCCCGGCAGCGGCCCTAACGATCGGCCTTGATGGACTGGCTGCCAGCGCCGGGTTCGTCACCGCCGGGGTTTATGTCGCCCTTTGGCTCGCCACCAAGCGTGAGTTGGGGATCAGCACCTTGATGACGCCTCGGCCCGATCTTGGCCTCATGCGTAAAACCTTCAGCTAGGCGGCGGCCGGATATACAACGGATCGCAGCGAGTACTTGGGAGCAAGGCACCCTATAATCTGACGAAAGGAGGTGGCGGCCGTGGAAACCGGTTGCGGAGTGGGCCCAGATTTAGTCATTGCCGGGGCCGCACGCTGCGGAACATCATTTCTCGCCGCCCGGCTCGCGCAGCATCCAGCAATTGATCCAGGCTCGGTCAAAGAACCTAACTACTTCAGTCGAAATTATGACCGGGGACAGGAGTGGTATTCCAGCCTCTTTGATCCACGCCACCCCGGACTCATCCGCTTGGACGCCAGTGTCTCCTACACTTTCCCTCAGCATTCGGAAGCGCTTGGTCGCCTCGCTGGTGACGCGCCGAACGTTCGGGTCGTCTATGCCGTTCGTGACCCAATCACTCGGGCAATGTCACACTATAGGCTTCTTCACACGTATTTCCAGAATGAAGCATCGCAAACGTTCGGCGTTGCGGTAGAGAAGAACCCTGTTTACGCAGGCTCCAGCGACTACGCGCACTGGCTCGACCTGCTGAATTCTTATTTCAGTCCCGAGCAGCTTCTCGTCATACCATTCAATGCCCTCGTGGGGCCTGACAGCGATGCGGTGATCAGCAGTATGTGCTCAAGCTTCCTCAACATGGCTCCTCCACCCATGGGCACGGAACTCGCACAGACGCATCGCAACGACGTTGTGACGTTCCGGACTGGCTTCCTCAGAGCCGCCAGCCGTCAACTTCGCAGAAGTCCCTACTATCCGATCGTCCGAAAGCAGTTGGGCCCACAGCGGCTACGTAAACTGCGGCGGATCGTCACGCGTGAAGTGCCGGCCCTCAGCACTGAGGCGATGTGGTTGTCTTGCACTCCATCCCAGCAGGAGAGCCTCACACGCGTGGCGAAGTACGCCAATATGGCTGTTGAGCGCCAGTTGGAAGTGCAAGGCGAACGAACTGGTTTGGAGCTGCTCGGGTACTGGAGAGCGCCGGATCGAACGGACACCGTCCCGGGCATATCTGACCAACTTCTGGACGGCCATGAATAGGTTTCCGGAACTGTACCTAATAGGAGCACCGAAGGCTGGCACTACGTCACTGGCGAGTTGGCTCTCGGAACACCCTGATGTTTACTTCTCCGTTCCCAAGGAGCCGTTCTACTGGGCTTTCGACTACCCCCGACTGCGCCATCATTATGGTTTTGACACGGTCGAGTCGTACAGCGGCCTGTTCTCATCTGAAACCGCCGCGAGACGCATTAACAAGGGCCGAGGGGTCTACTGTCTACCTGTACTCTGAGACGGCGGTCCCCGCTATTCTGGAAAACGTCGGGAGGCCGCGATTCATCGTAGCGCTTCGAAATCCTATCGACCTCATCGTCTCCTATCATCGCACGCAGTTGGTCACCCTGAATGAGAACGAATGGGATTTCGCTACTGCTTGGCAACGCAGCCTGAGTGGAGTACTTCCGCCGACAAACCCTCTTGACGAGAAGTTACTCGATTATCCTCGTGTCGCTCGACTGGGCGCAGCTATGGAACGTCTGCTATCACTCGTACCTGAAGAGGACGTTCACGTCATCCTCTTCGAGTCACTTGTGCAGCGCCCTGCCCCCACTTGGCGAGAGCTCCTGAGCTTCGCTCAACTGCCGGCGTCCTTCGTGCCCGATTTCGCCGTGCGAAACGCCAGCGACAAGATGTACCGCTCGCGCCTTCTCCGCCAATTGACGCACAGACCACCGCGCGCACTCGACGGGCCTGTGCGCCAGCTTCGGCAGTGGTCACGAACGACTAATAGCTCAGTTGTGTCGAAGTTGAAACGGTCGATGTGGCGAGGCGAGGAACGCCCCGCCATAACACAAGAGACGAGGCGCCGAGTGCGGTCGGATCTCCGCGATGACATCGAACTGCTGTCACAACTGCTTCGGATTGATCTATCACAGTGGCGATGACTTCGTTCGAAGGGCTATGGTATCTCTCACCCTCTGGCGCCGCCGTACCGTGAAGCGTCAATCGCCAATGACCTGCCGATCGGCGTCAGCAAGGAGCACAGCGAATGCCACAAGTCGTTCCCAACTTCCTCATCATCGGCGCCGGACGCTCAGGAACGACCGGTCTTGCGGAGGGCCTCAAAACCCATCCATCTGTCTTCATCACCGAGCCCAAAGAACCACATTACTTCGCCTTGCACGGCAGTACCGTGAGTTTCCGGGGTCCCGGAGACGCGGCTACCATCAACCGGGTGGCCGTAACCGACCAGGGCAGGTATCTCGCACTCTACCCCTCAGGCAGCCGGTACCTTTGTTTGGGCGACGGATCTGTTTCCACGCTCTTCTATTACGACAAGTCGATCCCCGCAATTCTGGCAATGAATCCCGAGATGCGTTTGGTGGTCATCCTGCGTGAGCCGGTCGACCGAGCCTACTCCGCGTATCAGTACATGCGCGCCCGTGGCTTCGAGCCGGAGCCGAACTTCCTGGACGCTATCGCGCAAGAGCCGCAACGGACCCGTCAGGGCTGGCACCACCTGTGGCACTACATGGCAATGAGCCGTTATGCCGATGCACTGGCAGCCTTTCTCAGCCGTTTTGACGCCGAGCAAGTTGGAGTCTGGTTCTATGATGACCTGGCGAGCGACTACGAAGGCACGGTGAGCGAGGTCCTTCGCTTCATAGGTGCGCCACCCACGGTTGGTGAGGCCACGGGAGTACCTCGAGTCAATGTCTCAGGAACGCATCGACTCCCCGCCTTCCAGAGTCTTGTGTGGGCGGCTACCCGACACGAGTCGTTGCGAAGGGCGGTTAAACGAATGACGACCTTTCGTATGCGAGAGACAGTGCGGAGGGTGACGCTCCGGCACACGGATGTGGACGCCGGTGCGCGGGCGCAACTCGCACCTGAGTTTGCTGATGACCTGATCCGACTGGCTTCCATCTTGCAGGCATATAAGCAGCCGCTCTGGCTATCACAATGGAGCGAGCGCTAGACGCATCATTGTGAGGATCCACAGGGGCCATCATTGATGTGTATCGTGACCTGATCAGCGTCGATGCTCTGAGCGATTGAGAAACGTCCTTCAAGCTGGTTTGTCCTCAGTCGCCAATCAGGCCAGGGACGAGCCGTGAAGAATGCGCCGAACCTGAGGGCGCGTGCCCCGTCGGAATTTCCCGCCGAGAACCGCCGGTGACATATGCGACAACGCACCACAGAGGAGCGAGCCAGATACCGAAGTAGAGAGGCATTTCCGCGGACCAGCCTAACTGGAAGACATAGATCGTGGAAACCAAGGCGATACCGAGGTTGAGTCCACTGCCATAGGATCGTCTCTGTGCGCAGGTGATCCAGCCTAGTGTCAGACCGGACAGCAGGCCCCCGAACAGGATCCCCACGGCACCGAAGTTCAAGTACCAAAGGGTAGGGGCGCCAATGGGCCAACCATTGACGATGTTAGGTTGGTATAACGCCCTGAACCATCGACCTGAGACGACTGTTGGGGGTTTGCCCGACCAAACCAGTCTTGGAACTGCGCCTTCTAGACCGAGCGCAAAATCTTCTCCCATGCGGTAAGGATACTCTTTCGGCCAGTCGCGAAATGCCAACATCGACGCATCAAAGTAGATTGAGTTGGTGGCAAGTGAGATCTGTCTGAAGGTGCCCGCACTGGAGACGACCGGTTGCACCTCACCTCGAGTCAATGAGTCCCTCGCCACGCGCAAGCCTGCCGACATCAAGATGACTATCAAAACGGCGAGCAGCACCCGCGCAAACACTTTTGATGGCGAGTTTCTTAGACGTTCTGGCACTGTCCCCAGCAGCAGCATCACCCCGACTATGACGAAAGTGCTTCGTTGCCCCCACAAAAAAACGTAGAAGCCGTTGAGGAGACCACATAGGAGCCAGACGTAAGCAGCGGTGGAACGGCGGCCATCAGGAGTGCGGCGCAACTGAAGGAATGTGGCGGTGGCGACAATCGCCCCGATGGCGGAAGGTATTTTGAGTACATACAGACCAGTCAGGGTCTTCTGTATTTTGACAGAATAAATCAACGCACCGACACCACCATATCGTGCCACCAGAGCAGCCGAAATCAATGTCCCAAAAGCTGTTAGAGCAGCGCTGGCGAACATCATTCGTCGCGGTGAGGGCTCGCCCTTCGCGAAAAACAGCGAGCCGGGTGGATTGATGAGTTTGATCATTACGTAGGCGCCCCACGCGAACAGGGCGAGGTAAGCAGACAACCACAGCAGCGTTACGGCAGCTAGCGCAGGCGATTTCGAGGCGTCGAAGAACTGCCCGGGAAACGGCGAGTCAAGGCCGAGCGTGAACAGCAGAGGGCGCAGCCCGTAGAACATGCTGAAGGTGAGGACGAAGATCGCGATGACGTCCTTGATGCCCGCCGCGAGCCTGAAACCGATAAATGCAAGCACGGCGAAGAACACACATGCCGACAAAACAACGAGGGAGTTGCAGTCATGATTCCCTCCTCGTCTCGGCTGCGCCACCTGGCGGCACGGGGCGCTGGCCTCTCTCTGAGCATATCTTCCCTGTATGCCCGAAGGTACCTTGGTCCAACCTTGCGCGGACCGCAAAAGGCAACATCTCTTCAGAGTGACGAGATGTGCTCGGGGAGTCGCGCCCAGCCGGCGATGTGTACAACCATGGTGACTAGCTGGGATGATTACTTCCACAAGCAGCCCGTGACCAAAGCGCACCCAAGGCAGCGACGAGATTGCACGTAAGCTCTCCTGCCTTGCGGGTCCACTCGTCAAGAGAACGATCCGACGATCGCTCACGCCCCACGTTGACGCCGCGAGATGCGCCGGAGACGCCAACATCGTCTGGGACGGCCAACCTACACATGGCTCCCGCCGCGGTCCTACATACCTCCGGTGAAGTGGTCGCGCATGGCATCGAGAGGGTGCCCAGTCGACAGCGCGCCGCTGCAGCCGTGAGGCTCCACTTGCACCCGCGCGTCAGTGAAATCGAAAAGGCCGTAAATGCGATGCTGGGCGTCATTATTGGACTCGGCCCGAGTAGTGCAGGCAAGCGATCGACGGTCTCGAGCCAACGGAATGCTCCTACCCGTGGCCCCTCCCCGCCGTCACTCTGCTTGACGGCGGCTCGTAAGCAGAGCCTGCGGCGGCCCAGTCGACTCGGCGGCGCCGGCACGCGTGAATCGCCCCTCGAGCGGCGAACAGGCCGTCCCGCGCTCCCCGTGCATGGTGGTTACACTACGGCCAATGCGCATCCTCCAGCTGCACAATCACCACGCCACTCTTGGTGGCGCCATGGAAGTGCTCGCACACGAGGCCGAACTGCTGGACGGCGCGGGCCACGCCGTAGAACAATATACGCTGCCAGCAACCGATGATCTGGACCTCTCCGCGGTCCGGGCCGGACTCAAGGCCATATGGAATGTGGAAGCCTGCAGGCATATCGAGGCCCAAATAGAGCGGTTTCGTCCTGACGTCGTGCACGTCCAGTATCCCATTTTGCCCGTTGATGTCACCTGCTGTCTTCAGGACGGCTGCCCGGGCCGGATACCTGGCGTCACAACGCTCCACAGTTTCCGATACTCCTGTATAGCGGGCACGTGCGTGCGGGATAACCGGATCTGCGAAGACTGCGTAGGTAGTCGCGCTAAATTGGCAGGGCTTCGGCACCGTTGCCTTCCGCTCCAGCGTAGGCGCAAGCACAGCGCTTGCTCCCGAGCCTTGGTGTACACCGCATGATTGGCACATTCAGTCGTGACGTGAGCAGATACCTAACGCTGACGGAGTTTGCCCGGAGACTTCTTATTGCGCGATCGCTTGGGAGAGTCAAAGGTGTGGGTCAAACCGAACTCCGTGCCTGATCCGGGTGCTGCTGCGTCACCGGGACAACCCAAGACCCTTTGCCGTCTTCGCTGGTCGCCTTCTCGACATCAAAGGCGTCCGAACCCTGCTTGATGCCTCAATGTGCTTCTTCGATGTGGCAGCGACACTCAAGATTGCGGGAGACGGTGCCCTCTCCATCTTCCCTTCGTCGAAGACTGTGCTCGGAGGGATGGTTGCCATCGAGTACTTGGGTTGGGTCTCCGAAGCGGAAATCACTGAACTGTTCGGACGAGCCCAGCTCGTGATCGTCCCGGTCGGAGTGGTACGAAGGCTTCCCGTTGGTGATCCTGCGCAGTCTTTCTGTCGGTACACCTCTTGTCGTGGCGAATCTCGAGAACTTCGCGGAGGAGGTAGTCAGGCATGGTACCGGGTGGTCGTTTCCAGTAGGTGATTCTGGCTCGCTGGCAATATTGCTCCGAGACCTTTTCAATCAGCCGGGAAACTCCAAGGATGCTCGTCGAGCGGCTCGTGCGTCTTATCTTGAAACCTACTCACCCACGGCCAATCTGCGCTCCCTAGAAAGAGTATATGCAGAGGTCGGACGCGGTCGCTAGGCTTGGACGAGGCTTTTGCCAACGCATCCGTCAGGTGCTTCGCCGCGGCCAGTGCGCCGGTGCAACGGCTTGGTATTGCTCGGTCCTTTAACTCGTTCGTGCCTTGTTTTGGCGGGCCAGCGGACCACCACTGACCGAGCTTTTTCGGTTGTACGTCAGTCGACAGTCGTCGGCCCGCCCACCATGCTCGGCCAGCTCTTGAGGTTGCCGGACTGGCCGGAGATGGTCGACCTTGCTGTAGGCACAGTGGCGGGCATGACGGAGAGCAGTCGCATATCCAGGGCGCCAGGTTCATTGCTGGTTGACCGAGTACAACGGTGTACAGACGCCGCGGTCCCGCACCTGTGGCGGCGATTTCAGGTGTGACACCAGGACAGGTTCTCGCTTGGCTTCTCGTGGACGTGGCCGCTTGGGTCACGCCTCCACGTCGCGCCCCGCTGGATCCAGCGTCAGCCGAGCAGCCGCACGACGCTAGGCCGGTCTGCTGCGCGCCGAACCCTGAGCCCTTCATGGTCTCAACTGATCGACCAGACACCCCGCTGTCGACAGTATGATCGCTGTCACGCCATCGAACGAACACGATAGACCTCGGGCGAGCTTGGCGAGCGCGCTGGGTTACTCTTGCCTGGCGAAATGACGAGTTTGTACCGCGATGGACGACGCAGTCGGAGGCTCCCATGCCAGATGAACCGGAGACACCCACTCAGAACCGCGCCAAGGTGGTGCGGCGGCGCTGGTGGCTCATCGCACTCGTCACCCTGCTCCTCCTCGGCATCGGCTTGCTGTTCTCACTTCAGCGCACGCCCGTATACCAGGCGCAAGCGTTGCTCCTGCTGGATTCGGCTCAAGTCGCCACCGGCGACGCCGGTTCCGCAGTCCAGTCCGAGGAAGTGGCCACGCAGCAGATGGTCGTCGAGTCACGCCCCGTGGCACAACTCGTCGCCAAGGCGCTCGGCTCCACCGAGAACCAGACAACCTCCTCAACTCCCTCACCGTCGCGCCAGTCGGAGCCACTCGAGTACTCCGAATCACGGTTGCAAACAGCAGTCCGACCGAAGCCGCAAAAATCGCGAACTCATTCGCCAGTTCGTACCTAGCGTATCAAAAGACCCAGACTGCACCAGCCACGGGCACATCCTCATCAGCCAAGGGCACATCCTCGTCGGTGGGTGAGATTCTCGTTCCTGCAGTAACCAATCGCACACCATCGGACCCCAAACCGGCCGTCACGGCCGTCCTCTGCGCCCTTCTCGGCCTGCTGCTTGGGCTGACGCTCGCCTTTGTCGTCGAGCGCTTTGATGACGGTATCCGGGATGAGGAGGCGCTGCATGCTGCCCTCGGCAGCGTTCCCGTTTTCGGGGAGCATCCCCCGCTCGCGAGACATTGGACACGGCCTGTTGGCAACCGTGACGGAACCCTTCTCTCCGGCAGCGGAAGCATACCGAGCCTTAGGTACAAGTATCCGCTTCCTCCTCGCTGTCAATGACCGTGACCAAAGTCACCAGGCCCGCGGCCGTTCACTCCTGGTCACCTCTGCCGGACCTAAAGAGGGCAAGAGCCTTGTTGCGGCTAACCTGGCTGTCGCGGCTGCACGCACCGGAATGACTGTGGCCCTCGTCGACGGTGATCTTCGGGAGCCGCGACAGGCTGTCCTCTTTTCAGTGCAGCCTGCAGCGGGGCTGTCCGATGTGCTCGTCGGGACCACCGCCATCGGGACGCGCTGGCCACGACTGGAATTGAAGGTCTTGTCGTGCTCCCCGCGGGAACCATCCCACCAATCCGGCGGAGGATTGTTGGCGTCGGACAGCATGCGAGGGCTAGTGCTAGAACTCACGACTCGATTCGATCTCGTTATTTTCGACAGCTCGCCGGTGTTGGGGGTTGCCGACACCCTCGAACTTGCGCCTCTCGCGGACTCTTCGTTGCTTGTTACCCGACCTGGCCTGGCGAGGAAGCGCACCGTTCAAGCAGCGCTACAGCGTATTCAGCGGGTTGGAGGGACCATTTCTGGCGGCGTCCTAAACGACTCGGTCAACAACCAGTTGCGCCGCTCCACACCCAGTCGGGGCGGAACGGGCTCGGCGAGCGCTCGGCAAGCCGAACCGCAGGAATTGGCAATCTCTAGGGACCAGGACGGTGGGAGCCGGCATGCAGAAGCCCAAGAGTGAGTCATTTACAGCCTGCGCCGTCGCGTAGTCGCCCGAAATTCTGGATCGCTTTTGGGGTAATTGCTGGCGCGCTAGTAGTGGTGCTCGCTCTCGTTGTTGCGAACAGTGCGGGAGTGTTGCACAGCGAGCAGCCGCCCGCCACTGGGCATGACGCCAATCTTGATCCGGATTCGTCGGGGCCCGCTCTGAGGTCCATCCCCTTGCGGCCGGAGACCTTCGGCGCTGTGGGGGACGGCGTGCACGATGACACAAGTGCCCTGCAAGAGGCCATAGACAAAGCTGATGGAAAACTTGTACAACTAAGCGCAAACGCGAACTATTTGTGCACGCGCTCCCTTCTCCTTCCTTCTCACACGACCCTAGAAGGGCCTCGATCCGCTTCGATAACCTTTTCCTGGACGCACAAGGGAGCAGATAGTGGCGGTGGCTTCTACATTGGAAACGCCGACCAGACTTCGGCGGAAACAGCGACATAATTATCAGCGGATTCTCCATTGTCGGTGCCGGTTCTGGGTTACCATCCGGCCCGCAAAGCGTGAACGCCAGTAGGAATGTCCCCATGGTGCGTCTTCGTTCAGTCAGCTCATATATTGTTGCAAATCTCGATATAAGTTTGGCTCCCGGCATTTCTATTCTCTATCAAGGCTGTACGCACGGTAGAGTCATCAACAACTACGTCCACGACTCGGGTCGAGACGGCATAACGGGGACCTGGAGACATCGTAACCTGAGGGATATCCTTATTGCGGGCGACACCATAGCTCAAGAGGGTGATCGCCGGAATCGCTGTGGTGGGGACGCCGCATGGAAGCCTGAACAGGGCCGCGCTACGCATGATATCCGAATGTATTCGTAACTGAACGGAGAAGCGTCGAAATCAAAACGGCTTATCCTGGGCCGACGCATAGCGCTTATTGCCATAAGGAGGTACTGGTCGTCGACAACACCATCGCAAACAGCGCGTCTTACGGCATCCTCATACAAAGCTCCGTACAAAGGGCAGCGTAAATCCGCGTGGACGACCATGGATCAGTGAACGAGTACCTTGGTCGGGAATACTGTACTCAACAGTGCCCGGAACTGGGAGGGCTCTCGTATGCTCCCGGACGAACCCATGGGACAAGCGGTATGATGTCGCTGATGCGGCGATGATTCGGCTTAAAGGAAACGTCGTGCAGAGTCGAAAGGGCGTGACGTCGTCTCTTGCGCGATGCAGAGATTGCTGGCTGCGTTAACCGGCTCAGGACAACGGCACGCTCGCGGGTGGCGCGAGGCAGTGGGGTCCAGCCCTGCAGACTGCCTGCGTGTTTCATCGGCCGGCCTTCATTCCCGACGCTCGGTGCAGGTCGCCAGCCTCGGTGCCCGCAGCGGGTTGGGGGCCGGGTAACATGCGTAAATGTTACTGCCTTCCATCGCTCTCGTCTCGATCGTTCTGGCAAGCGCCTTATGCCTAGTGCGTCCGAGCCTCGGGTTGCTCCTTGTCGTAGGCGCGCTAGATCTGGTTTGGCTTTCCGTAAACGGAACGATCGAGGGGCCCGTCCTCGTGCGGCTCTCCCAGACGCACGGCCTGACGCTCGCTGACCTGGCGGCCCTGGTCAGCCTTCCCGCGATTTGGGCGTCCTTGCGTTCGGCGCCATGGTGGAGCAGACTGCGACGCCGGGCCTCCCGCGACAAAACCCGCCAGCACTGAGATCCTTCGCCTTGGGTTAACCAGGGCTCGTAGTTTGGACGAGATGCCCCTGCGCCCTGCAACCACAAATGTGAACGAGGGCTGAAACCGGACCTGGCGATGGTTTGAAAGTGGACCCTTGTGCTGGTTGTCATCGGTCAGTCGTCGATGGGGGGGTCGCGGGGGGTGGTCTTGAAGACGGCGTCATCGACGGACAGGTCACGACGCTCGACCACGACATGGCCAGCGTCACCGACGCCGAGGCGCGCAGCCTGGGCAGTGGCCGGGCCTTGGTGGGCCAACCCGAACCCGGTCCCGCGGTGCGCCGGGTCGGTGATGGTCTGGTGCTTGGCCCAGCGGCGTCGATGGCGCCCAACCGCGGTCCCGGCGCAGGTGATCGTGACTACTTGCGGCCAACCCAGCGGCGCACGGAAAACCAGCCGGGGCATAGGGTGCAGTCCGATCTGTGGTTCCCACCCGCCTCGATCCCGCTGGGTGCCGGCCAGGCTCGTTTTCCGCCGCTGCGGGTGATGACCTCGGGTATTCGCGGATGCGGCGGGCGCTGATGATCCCGTCGCGAAGGGCGCCGGACATGATTGCTGAGCGCTGGCGGTTGCTGCAGCTCACAGGACCGGAGCACCCGGACCCGGTCCTCAACACCGTCAACCCGTGCTCCGAGCCGAACCGCTCGGCGATCACCGTGGCCAGCCTCGTCGCGCGTCTGCCGAACTCCGCCCGGATCTTCGGATCAACCCAAACGACGCCGACTGCCTTCGATGGCCGCTGCAGCGCGGCGGAATCCCGGCCAACGGACGCCCACCGCGTTCCTCGAGGCGCCCAGGTCCGCGAGATCGCAATGATCGCCATCCCCTCCGATTGTGCAGCCGACGGATGTCCGCCCAGTCCGCCACTGTGATAACCTCCACAGGGTCTCGTAGGGGGTCCCTTTCAACCTCGGTGGGGGGTGGGTGTTCGCCCGTCGTCGACGAAAAGCGGCTGTGCCAGGGTCGGAGTCGGGCGGCTGGGCCACCGGCGCTGAGCCATTCCTTCAGGCATCGGGGATAAGGGGCTAGGGTACGGTGGTGACGGGTGACAACGCGGTCGGGCCAAAGGGCCCGGCTTGGTTCCGCCCGAAGTAGCGGGCGAAAGGGTGCGTCGGCAAGTTTGGCGAGCTCCTTACACGCGTCGGACCCGCGGATCTCGGCTGGCTTGTCGATCTCCTGTGGCCGCCGTTTTCCGGGGTTCATGGCGGGAGCAGAGCCGGAGCGAGGAGACCGGCTGATCGGTCTTGCATGCTATGCCGCGTTGCCGTCATACCGGCAGCCCCTTGTTGTGCTGCCGATTATGCGTAGGCGTGCCCTCGTCAGGGCCGTGCTGCGCCAGCCTCTTCTACAATCCCAGGGCAATTTCCTTGTTAGGATGGCCGCAGCCGGCTCGTCTGCACTCCGGTAGTGATCGGCAAGGAGCCGCCGTCCCGACCGCGATCAAGCAAGCCCGGATTCGACTCGTCGCGATGAGCGCTGCTGGAGCTCCTTCGCCAAGGATCGGTCGCCTGAGTCTCACCGTGGTCATCGTTCGACCGCGGCGACCGAACGGCAATCCCGTTCTCGAACTCGTCGACACGAACGGATCGGCTGTGGGCTTCGCCAAGATGGGATGATGACGCAGCCGGGCGATGGTTCGGAACGAGGCCAGGAGCCTGGGCAGGTTGCGCATGGCGGCTGGCGTACCCGGTTTTCCTAGCTTTCCTGCGGTGATGGTGGCAGAGCCGTCGAAGGACTACGGATACTGGTCACGTCCCCCCTGCCCAGTTCTGCTCGGCGTTGGCGTCATGGGGCTAGGGCGAGCCCGAGCGCGATGCGCGCCGTGGCGACCGCCTGATCTCGGTCAGGCGCGCTGACAACCGAGCCGCTTCGTCGCTTGACCATCATCCAGAGGCACCGGAAGGCATTAGATGAGATTACGGGTCCGGAGCAAGCATCTGCCACGGCTATGCTGCGGGCGCTGGCAACCCGCACCGTGAACGACGTTCCCATCGAGGTGGGTGGATGGCACGGTGACTGGACGCCGTGGAACCTAGCGAGGGTCGGTGGACAGACTTGGGCGTGGGACTGGGAACATGCCGCTGAAGACGTTCCCCTCGGTTACGACGCCCTTCATTACGCCTTCGCGCTTCAGCTGCATGTAGCCAGAATCTCGCCGGCCGAAGCTGTTGCCGTCCTCCGCGCGACGGGCACCCGCCTTGCTTGGTAGCTTCGGAGTGCCCTCATCAGCTTGCGATGCGCTTGTGACGTCGTATCTCGTCGAGCTGTGGCTTCGCGCCCACCGCTTGCACCTAGACGGCGGCGGCGGGACCCAGCGGTTCACACAAGCCGTCGAGGTCATTCGGCATGGTGGCTGATCCTCATGCTGCGTCGGGCTTCCAGCCAGACAGCGACCGCCCAACGAGCTTCTCCACCACAGTAACGTCGTCGGCGTAGCGGGCCCACAGTTTATTGCGCACCGCCATGCTTGGGTGAGGGGCACTTTGTCGATCGAATGGCGAGAGCACGAGCCGATCAAGTGCCGTGGCCGTCGCAATCCAAGCTCGTCCGGGAACTTGCGGCTTCATATATTCACGGCGGCTCAGATCGGAAGCGTACGAGAACTGAAATCGGTTTCTCGACCACAGCAGGCGCAGGCGCCTGGGGGAGTAAACACCAGTGTTGAATGGCGGGACTGTTCGGACGGTTCAAACTTTTCATCAATTGCAAGGAACCTATATAGGGCTCTGAGCTCGCGCTGGGGATACTCACTCAAATCCTCGTGGAACAGTATGTGAAGATGCGAGCGTGGAAAGAATTCGAGGTAGCGCGACAGATGGCGACCATACATGCCAAAGTCCAGTATGTCGTCGAGCCTGGGATAAGACTGTTGTAACGACCCAGACAGAATGCTCTCGAAAGCCTGATCCACGGACAGCAGTGGCGCAAACCCAGGCCGAACGTAGTCGAAGTAGGCCGAGACTCCGCGTGCTATCGGCTAGCGAAGAACGACGACGAGTTTGAGCTCCGGGCAAACTTCTGCCAGTGGGCCCACCACGAGAGGTCGTGCCAATCATCCGGGCGTTTGATCCCTCGCCGTACACTGCCGCCGGTGTTGGCGGAAAAGGTCTCGAGCTGCTGGACCGCCGACTCACGGCAATATGGATCCTCGAAGTGTCTGGACTCGCCGTGGGGCATTTCAACCTGCGGGTGAGCTGAGAGGCACCGATGAAAACGTTGATCCAGCCTTCTGGCCTCCGATGATAGCGAAGTCGATGAGCGCCGCGACTTGTCTGGGCCATCATGAGAATTTCTTCTATCGCATGCCGCGGCCGTAGGCAAGCGTTGGCCGTGGTCGAGGTGTTGTTCCTGAAGGTTGGGTATACGACTCTGGCGAGGCGTCGTTGAGACAGCGCGTGGCCTCGGGTCGTGGAGTCGCCGCGGGCGAGTCTCTTGTCGTAGCAGGTGCGGCACAGCCCGGGTCCTTGCATCCACGTGGTGGCGATTCGGTAGATATCGGTATAAGTTCTCGGACCAGAGTTGTACATCCGGACCCGGCCTTCGTTGCGTTTTGACCAGCGGGGATCGGGGCGGGGCGGGCTGCGTGGCGTTCCTCATCTCCTGTCCGAACCGGCCTCGGCTGAGGCCAGGCCACCACAGCCAGTCACCTCAAAGCAGGGCGGGGGCTTGGGAACTGACCAGGGCAGTGACATCGCGTTCGAGGTCGCTGATGGTTGGTTGATCTGGTCGATGTCAGCGAGCATCACGCGCCAGCCGGACATGGATCCCAGGCCTGCCAGCCAGCAGCTCGGCCAAGGTCGGCGCCTTGTGGTGTGTTTGAGCGACGTGGATTTGGGCTTCACGGTGCGGCTTGGTGCGGTGGAGATGCCAGCGGAGCCTACTTCGGCGTCACGGAGACGAGATGGCCGAAGGTGACCATTCGGCTGTCTCGGTGGAACAGCTCCGAACACGTTGCCAGTGTGATCAGGGCCCGGGTCGGGTCTGTCGAGTCCGACACGAGCATCCCCGGTGGTGCCGCCCCCTTGGGCGGGATCGGTACCGGGTTGGTGACCCAACTCTGGCTCAGCGGCACGACCAGGTCGTTGGGGTCGGTGTCGAGGCGGTACGTGTACACGGCGTCCGCGGTCTCGACGATCACCCGATCCCCCGGACGCAGCGACGCCATGTCGTCGAAGGGTCCCGCGTACACCTCCCGGTAACCCGCCAACGCGAAGTTGCCGATCTGGCCGGGCCCGGTACCCGGGAAGTGGCCGATGCCGTGGTCGAGGTCGGAATCGCGAACCCCCTCGATCACCGGCACCTCGTAGCCCGAACCGAAGCGGGGGATGCGGACGAGCGCATCGGCGGCGCCGAGGGTGACATCGGCCGCCTGCGGACCGACGACGTCGGGGACCGTGGGGTACTGCCAGCTCGCCCTCAGGTCGGCCCTGATGTCGGCTTGGCGGTGCTCGGCGACGATGTCGGTCCCGAGGTACTCCCAGGCGAGGAACCCCAGCATCCCGAGGCCGCCGAGCAGGATGGCCGCGGCGATGCACCCGGCGAGCAGCCGTCGGCTGACGCGGACGCGCTGAGGTGACGCATCCTGAGCGGGGTCGGACAGAAGTGGGGTCGTACTGTTCATCTGTCAGCCACTGTTGTCCACCCGATTCGAGAGTCGTAGGCGACCATGCACCCGTTGGCGACGCGACTGCAAGGCCTCGGCACGACGATCTTCGCGGAGATGTCGGCGCTCGCGCTGCGGACCGGTTCGATCAACCTCGGGCAGGGCTTCCCCGATGTGGACGGCCCCGCGTCGGTGCTCGAGGCGGCGGTGGAGGCGCTGCGGGGCGGTCGGAACCAGTACGCGCCCGGCATCGGCGTGCCGGAGCTCCGGGCGGCGATCGCCGAGCATCAGCAGCGCTTCTACGGTCTCGCCGTCGACCCCGATACCGAGGTCGTCGTCACCACGGGAGCCACCGAAGCGATCGCCGCAGCCCTGCTCGGGCTCGTCGACCCCGGCGACGAGGTGATCGCGCTGGAGCCGTACTACGACTCGTATGCGGCCTGCATCGCGATGGCCGGCGGCGTGCGGGTGCCGGTAACGTTGCGGCCGCCCGGCTTCCGGCTCGACACCGATGCGTTGCGGGCAGCGGTCACCGCACGCACGAAGGTGATCCTCGTCAACAGCCCGCACAACCCGACCGGCATGGTGCTCCGCGACCAAGAGCTTCGGGCCATCGCCGATGTGGCGTGCGAGCACGACCTCGTGGTCGTCACCGACGAGGTGTACGAGCACCTCACGTACGACGATGAACGACACGTGCCTCTTGCGAGCCTCGACGGCATGCGCGAGCGAACCCTGACGATTTCGAGCGGGGGCAAGACGTTCTCGTTCACCGGCTGGAAGGTCGGCTGGGCGAGCGGTCCGGCGGACCTCGTTCGGGCGACGCTCACCGCCAAGCAGTTCCTGACGTTCACCTCGGCCGCGCCGCTGCAGCCCGCGATCGCGGAGGCCTTGGCGCTCGGCGACGACTACTACGACGACTTCCGCTTGACGCTGCAGGGCAAACGTGACCGGCTCAGCGATGGGCTGCGAGCGCTCGGCTTCGACGTGTTCGTCCCGGCGGGGACCTATTTCGTGACGACAGACATCCGACCGCTGGGCTTCGACGACGGGGTGGATTTCTGCCTGCGGTTGCCGGAGCGGTGCGGCGTGGTCGCCATTCCGCACGAGGTGTTCTACGACGACAAGCGGGCTGGCAAGCCCCTGGTGCGGTGGGCCTTCTGCAAGCAGGACAACGTGCTCGATGCCGCGCTGGAACGGCTCCAGCGGTTGCGCTCCTGAGTCCTCATTCGGCCGCCCGGGCGGCAGTCACCGGCGACCGGCCGCAGTCACCGCGCGAACCCGACGCGATCGGCTACGGGTATCTTGGGCGCGCGGCCATGTCCGCGAACCAGCGCCGCGACGAGGGCGGCAGGTAGACGAGCGCAGTCGAGGCAAGGACCCAGATGAGGCCGAGCCCGCCCTGTGCGCTCGAGCCGGTTGCCAGGCCGACCAGCGACGCCAGCACACAGGCGACGGCCATACCCACGAGCGTCTGTGCCGCCCACTTCGCACCCTTGTAGGCGAAGGCCGCCACGGCGATCACCAACGGGGACCACACCAGGAAGATCCACCCGACCAGGTGGAGCGACGAAGTGAAGTCCGCCCGGTCCGAAGGCGCTACGGACTTCAGCGCCGGCGAGTCCGCGGCCAAGGACACGAGTGCCGCGCCGAAGACACACCCGACGACACCACCGATCCACGCCATCACGCAGCCGGCGAACACAGTCGGCGGGCGGGCCGGGCGGATCGGCCTCTCGTCGGGAAGCGGCGGGAAGCCGTATCCCAGCACAGGCTCCGGTCCTGGAGCCGGGGGCTGTGACATATGTACTCCGGTTCTGCGGGTTGTCGTACTCCGCACTGTACTTCGCGCCGCTGCGCTCGCGGCGCGGCCGTTCCCGCCGCTCGAGGGGGACATACCGCCCGCTCCATACGACATTCCTGCCCGCTCGATACGACATTCCTGCCCGCTCGAGGCGACATTCCCGCCCGATCGAGGTGACATTCCTGCCCGCTCGCGGCGACATTTGTGCCCGGTCAGCGGGCGAACCAGTCCCGCGCCCGACGCGACCAGAGCATCGCGACCGAGACGGCGACGTAGAGGGTCACGACCCAGCCCGTCGGTCCTGCGAAGACCGTCACCAGCACGACCAGCGCGCCGAGCACGGTCAGCGCTATCCGCGCCGGGCGGTGCCGCCTCAGCACGAAGATCCCGAGCACCACCGACGACACGCTCACGACGCCCATCACCATGATCGCGTACTTCGCGAGGGTGCGGGCGTCGTCGACGGTGAGCCCGAGCTTGCGGGCCCGGGGGTCGGCGATCGCCTTGGCGAGGGCGTCGTGCATCTCGGAGCTGTACAGCTGCTGGGCGACGCCGATGAGCAGCACCGTCATGACCGCCCCGCCGATGATGGCCTGTGCGCCCCCGAGAGTCACCTCCCGAGGGCGCGAGACCCCGCCGGCCGGGGCTGCGGTCACGCGGGCGTCACCGACAGACCGTCACGAGTGGCGTCGAGATCCACCTTGACAGTGTCGCCGTCCGACACCTCCCCGGCCAGCAGGGCGCGGGCGAGCGCGTCGCCGATCGAGCTCTGCACGAGCCGCCGCAGGGGACGGGCACCGTACGCAGGGTCGAAGCCGGTGAGCGCGAGCCACTCGCGGGCCGCCTCCGACACCTCGAGCCGGATCCGCCGCTGCGCCAGGCGAGCGGCGAGCTGGTCGACCTGCAGGCCGACGATGCGGCTCAGCTCGTCGGTCCCGAGCGGGTCGAACAGCACGACCTCATCGAGCCGGTTGAGGAACTCCGGCTTGAAGTTCGCCCGGACGGCCGACATCACCGCCTCGCGCTTGTGTTCGTCGCCGAGCAACGGGTCGACGAGGAACTGCGAGCCAAGGTTGCTGGTCAGTACCAGCAGCGTGTTGCGGAAGTCGACGGTTCGGCCCTGGCCGTCGGTCAGCCGGCCGTCGTCGAGCACCTGCAGCAAGATGTCGAACACCTCGGGATGTGCCTTCTCGACCTCGTCGAGCAGGACGACGGAGTACGGCCGGCGGCGGACCGCCTCGGTCAGCTGCCCGCCCTCGTCGTAGCCGACGTAGCCGGGGGGCGCACCGACCAACCGCGACACCGAGTGCTTCTCGGAGTACTCGCTCATGTCGATCCGGATGATCGCCCGCTCGTCGTCGAACAGGAAGTCCGCGAGCGCCTTCGCCAGCTCGGTCTTGCCGACACCTGTGGGCCCGAGGAACAGGAACGAGCCGGTCGGCCGGTCGGGGTCGGAGATGCCCGCCCGGGCACGGCGTACGGCGTCGGACACGGCCTTCACCGCGGTCTTCTGGCCGATCAGCCGGCGGCCGATCTCCTCCTCCATGCGCAGGAGCTTGCCGGTCTCGCCTTCGAGCAGCCGCCCGGTCGGGATCCCGGTCCAGGCCGCGACGACCTCGGCGACCTCGTCGGCGCCCACCTCCTCGTGCACCATCAGGTCCCGGGTGTCGAGCTGCGACTCCGCGGCAGACGCCTCACCGAGCTCCTTCTCCAGCGCGGGGATGCGGCCGTACAGCAGCTCCGACGCACGAGCCAGGTCGCCGTCGCGCTGGGCGCGGTCGGCCTCCGTACGCAGCTCGTCGATCTGCTCCTTCAGCGCACCGATCCGGTTGAGCCCCTGCTTCTCGTGCTCCCACCGGCTCTCCAGCGCGCGCAGCTGCTCGGCTTTGTCGGCGAGCTCGATCCGCAGCGCCTCCAGCCGCTGTATCGAGGCCGGGTCGTCCTCGCGCTCGAGGGCGAGCTCCTCCATCTTGAGCCGGTCGACGTTGCGGCGCAGCTCGTCGATCTCGACGGGGCTGGAGTCGATCTCCATCCGCAGCCGCGACGACGCCTCGTCGACCAGGTCGATGGCCTTGTCGGGAAGCTGGCGCCCGCTGATGTACCGGTCGGACAGGGCCGCGGCGGCGACCAGGGCGGCGTCGGCGATGGACACCTTGTGGTGCGCCTCGTAGCGCTCCTTCAGTCCGCGCAGGATCGCGATCGTGTCCTCGACGCTGGGCTCGCCCACGAAGACCTGCTGGAAGCGCCGCTCGAGGGCGGGGTCCTTCTCGATGCGCTCGCGGTACTCGTCGAGCGTGGTCGCGCCGATCATCCGAAGCTCGCCTCGGGCCAGCATGGGCTTCAGCATGTTGCCGGCGTCCATCGCGGAGTCGCCGCCCGCGCCGGCGCCGACCACGGTGTGCAGCTCGTCGATGAACGTGATGACCTGCCCGCCGGACTCCTTGATCTCGGCCAGCACGGCCTTGAGCCGCTCTTCGAACTCGCCCCTGTACTTGGCCCCCGCCACCATCGCAGCGAGGTCGAGCGACAGCAGCCGCCGGCCTCGAAGGGACTCCGGCACGTCGCCCTTGACGATCCGCTGCGCGAGCCCCTCGACCACAGCGGTCTTGCCGACGCCCGGCTCGCCGATGAGGACCGGGTTGTTCTTGGTACGCCGCGACAGGACCTGTACCACCCGACGGATCTCGCTGTCGCGTCCGATGACCGGGTCGAGCTTGCCGGACTCGGCAGCGGCGGTCAGGTCGACGGCGTACTTCTCCAGCGACTGGTACGTGCCCTCCGGGTCGGGGCTGGTGACCCGAGCAGAGCCGCGGACGGCCTGGAACGCGCCCGCGAGGGCGTCGGCGGTCACTCCCGCCGCGTTCAGCAGCTCCTTGGCGGGCCCGTCGACCGAGGCCACAGCGACGAGCAGGTGCTCGGTCGACACGAACTCGTCGCCCAGCGACTCAGCCTGCTTCTCGGCGGCCTGCAGCGCGAGGATCGTGCCGCGCGCGTACGACGGCGACGTGACGGTCGATCCGGTGGCCGACGGCAGGCGGCGCAGCGCCGCGTCGACGGCGGGCGTCACACTCGCCGGGTCCACACCCACGGCGCGGACCAGCGCACCGGCAATGCCGTCGGGCTGCGCCAGCAGCGCCGACAGTAGGTGTACGGGCTCGACGGAGGGGTTGCCGGCCGATGAGGCGAGCTCGATGGCCGCGCCGATGGCCTCCTGGCTGCGACGCGTGAACTTGTTGGCGTCCATGAGATGTCCTTAGCTCTGCTCTGCTGTGCTGTAGCTCTGCTCTGCTGTAGTGCGAGAAAGAGGGGTTCAGGGGGAGTCGGCCCGCGGCGCCTTTGCGGCACCGCCCGGGAACAGGCTCGCCGAGTACCGGGTAAGTGCGTCGGCGGGACGCCGCACGGGGAGGTTCGAGATGCCCGACTGCATGGCGGCGGAGAGCTCCGCCTCGAGCTCTGCTACCCGCGAGCGCAACGCGAGCACCTGGTTCTCGAGGTACAGGATGCGGCGTACCCCCTCGATGCCGATGCCTGACGACGTCAGCTCCGCCACGTCCGGAGCAGCTCGATGTCGCGCAGTGAGTACCGGCGCCCGCCGCCGTCCGCGCGCCCGGGGCTGACCAGCCCGATCCGGTCGTAGCCGCGCAGGGTCTGCGGGTGCATGCCCGACAGCTCCGCCGCGACGCTGATGACGAAGACCGGCTGCGTCGGGGTTGGTCAGCGTCGAAGGTGATGCGTCGTCTTAGCCACGGACCTTGCCTCCCCGGCCGAGCAGCTCGGCGCGCGGGTTGTAGGCCGGCCGCCGCGTCGCGCAGCGCCTCGATCGCCGCTCGGGACGCGTCGTCGAGGGACGTCGGGGTCTCGACCTCGACGGTGACCAGGAGGTCGCCCAGGTGCCGTCACGTCGCGTCGCGCCCTCGACCCTTGACCCGGAACGTCCGGCCGTTCGGCGTGCCCTGCCGGGATCTTGAGGGTCACCGGCCGCCCTCGAGGGTCGGCACGGCGATCGCGGCGCCGAGGGCCGCCTCGTCGAAGCGGACCGGCACCGTCAGGGTCAGGTTGTCGCCCTTGCGCCCGAACAGCGGGTGCTCGGGCTCACGTGCACCACGACGTACAGGTCGCCGTCGGGCCCGCCGTGCTCGCCCGGTGCCGCCCTTGCCGCGCAGCCGGATCCGCTGGCCGTCCTTGACGCCCGCGGGGATGCGGGCCTGAGATCGTGCGGTTGGACTGACCACGGCCCGAGCCGTGGCAGACCGGGCACGGGTCGTCGACGACGAGCCCGCGGCCGAGGCACTCCCGGCACGGCTCGGTCATCGCGAAGACGCCGCCCTCGCTGGAGGTCTGCATGCCGGACCCCTCGCAGGTGCGGGCAGACGCGCGGGAACGTGCCCGCCCTCGCGCCCGTGCCGGAGCACGCCGGACAGGCGGCGTCGCTGCTCAGCCGCAAGGAGACGGTCCTGCCCTCGATTGCCTGCTCGAACGTCAGCGAGGTCTCGGTCTCGACGTCCTGGCCACGGCGGGGCTGCGCGGTGCGTGTGCGCTGCCCGCCGCCGAAGAAGCCGCCGAACAGGTCGTTGAGCCCGCCCGCTCCCGCACCGCCGCCGCCACCCCGAAGAGGTCGCTGAAGTCCCGCGGACCCTGTCCCGGCGGCGGGACGCGGAAACCGCCCGACGCCGAAGAGGGTCGCGCTGCTCGTCGTACTCCTTGCGCCTGCTCGGCGTCCGAGAGCACGGAGTACGCCTCGGAGATCGACTTGAAGCGCTCCTCGGCGGCGGCGTCGCCCGGGTTGGAGTCGGGATGGTTGGCGCGCGCGAGCTTGCGGTAGGCCTTCTTGATCTCGTCGGCGGACGCGTCCTTCTGGACACGCCGAGGACCTTGTAGAAGTCCTTCTCGCCCAGTCAGCTGGGACTCATCCGCGCGCCTCCCTTCTCTACTCAGGCGCTTGCTCGTCGTGTGCTGTCGGTCGTGGTCAGCGGCATCATCGAGCTGCTCGACGTCGTCGCCGTCAGTCTCCGACCACCGTCGGACGTCGTCGGGCGCGGCGTCGGCCGGCGGTTGCTGCGGCGACTCCTCCGGCTCGGCCACGGCGACCCGGGCGGGGCGGACGATCCGGTCACCGATCCGGTAGCCCACCTGCAGGATCGCCACGCAGACGGGCCCGTCCACGTCGTCGGAGTAGCTGTGCATGAGAGCCTCGTGGATGCGCGGGTCGAACGCGTCGCCCACCTCGCCGAACGGAGACCAGGCCGAGCTGCGTGACAGTCCGCTCGAGCGAGTCGGCGACCGCCTTGAAGCCACCGGTCAGCTCCTCGTGCTCGCGAGCCGGCCGATGTCGTCGAGCACCGGCAGCAGCGACGTCAGCACGGACGCCACGACTCGCCTGCCGGGTGGCCTCACGGTCGCGGTCGACCCGGCGCTTGTAGTTGACGTACTCGGCCTGCAGCCGCTGCAGGTCGGCGGTGCGCTCGGCCAGCTGGACCTCGGCCTCCGAGGGCTCGGTCGGCTTCGGCGCGCCATCGGCTGCCCCGGCGGCGGCGGGAGCGGCAGCTCGCGCGCGGCTCCCGCAGCTGACCGGTCTCGGGGTCGATGCGCCGCTTGTCGCGGATCACCGGTCCCTGGCGTCTCGCTGACTCCTCGGGGTCGAAGCGTCACTTGGCCTCATCCTTGCGCCGTCGTCCGGTGCCGGCTGTCGTTGCCCTCGTCGACGATCTCGGCGTCGACGACGTCCTCGTCCTCGTCGGATCCGGCAGCACCCGCTGAGCGCAGCCCCGGCCGCCGCTCGGCCGCGCCGGCGGCGTTCGCGCTGGCGTACATCGCGGCGCCCATCTTCTGGCTGGAGGTGCCGCGAGCTTGGCGGCGGCGGCCGCGATCGCGTCGGTGTCGTCGCCCTCGAGCGCCTGTCTTGACCTCGGCGATGTCGGCCTCGACCTCGGTCTTGACGTCGGCCGGGATCTTGTCGGCGTTCTCGCTGAGGAACTTCTCGGTCGAGTAGACGAGCGCCGTCGGCCTGAGTTGCGGATCTCGACGGCCTCGCGGCGCTTGCGGTCCTCCTCGGCGTACTGCTCGGCGTCGGCGATCATCTTGTCGATGTCGTCCTTGCTCAGGGCCGAGCCGCCGGTGATCGTCATCGACTGCTCACGGCCGGTGCCGCGGTCCTTGGCGGACACGTTGACGATGCCGTTGGCGTCGATGTCGAACGTCACCTCGATCTGCGGGATGCCGCGCGGTGCGGGCGGCAGGCCGGTCAGGTCGAAGTTGCCGAGCAGCTGGTTGCTGGACGGCCATCTCGCGCTCGCCCTGGTAGACCTGGATCATCACCGAGGGCTGGTTGTCGTCGGCGGTGCTGAAGACCTGCGACCGCTTGGTGGGGATCGTGGTGTTGCGCTCGATGAGCTTGGTCATCACGCCGCCCTTGGTCTCGATGCCGAGACTCAGCGGGGTGACGTCGAGCAGCAGCACGTCCTTGACCTCGCCCTTGAGCACACCGGCCTGCAGGACGGCGCCGACGGCGACGACCTCGTCGGGGTTGACGCCCTTGTTGGGCTCCTTGCCACCGGTCAGCTCGCTTGACGACGTCGGCGACGGCCGGCATCCGGGTCGACCCGCCGACCAGGATCACGTGGTCGATCTTGTCGACGTTGATCCCGGCGTCCTTGATCACCTGCTTGAACGGCGTCTTGGTCCGGTCGAGCAGGTCGGAGGTCAGCTGCTGGAACTCGGCTGCGGGTCAGCTTCTCCTCGAAGTGCAGCGGCCCGGTCTGGCTGAGGGTGATGTACGGCAGGTGGATCGTCGTCTCGGACGACGCCGACAGCTCGATCTTCGCCTTCTCGGCCGCCTCCTGGAGACGCTGCCGGGCGATCTTGTCCGCGCCGAGGTCGGTGCCGTGCGCGTTCTTGAACTTCTCGACCATCCAGTCGACGATCCGGGCGTCCCAGTCGTCGCCACCGAGGTGGTTGTCACCGTTGGTGGCCTTGACCTCGATGACACCCTCGCCGATCTCGAGCAGCGACACGTCGAACGTGCCACCACCGAGGTCGAAGACGAGGATGGTCTGGTCGACCTCCTTGTCGAGGCCGTAGGCGAGCGCCGCCGCGGTGGGCTCGTTGACGATGCGCTGGACGGTCAGCCCGGCGATCTCGCCGGCCTCCTTGGTCGCCTGACGCTGCGCGTCGTTGAAGTACGCCGGAACGGTGATCACGGCGTCGGTGACCTACTCGCCGAGGTAGGCCTCGGCGTCGCGCTTCAGCTTCTGCAGGATGAACGCGGAGATCTGCTGCGGCGTGAAGGACTTGCCGTCGATGTTCTGCGTCCAGTCCGTGCCCATGTGGCGCTTGACGGACCGGATGGTGCGGTCGACGTTGGTGACGGCCTGGCGCTTGGCGACCTCGCCGACCAGCACCTCGCCGTTCTTGGCGAACGCCACGACCGAGGGCGTGGTGCGGGCGCCCTCGGCGTTCGCGATGACGGTGGGCTCTCCACCTTCGAGCACGGCGACGACGGAGTTCGTCGTCCCGAGGTCAATACCGACCGCACGTGCCATGGTTTGTTGTACCCTTTCTGCAGGTTGAGTCGTTCCGACTCAGTTGTATACCTAGCGCCCGTCGATCTCAAAAAAGTTGAGCCGATCGAACTCAAGACTTGTGTGGGGTACAACGCCTCGCGCCTCGAGAGATTCCGGGGGCCCATCTGTCGCGGTGTGATGTGGGTCACGGCCAGGAGCGGATTACTCCCTCGGCGCCTCCGCGTTGAAGACCGGCTGGGCAAACAGATGCCCGCGCAGATACTATGAGTAACGCTCGAAGCTACTTCCGTTAGGAGAGCGCATGCCGGCTGGCGACTCCGGAGTTCGGCGAACCGGCTACCGGCGACCGGGTGGACCGCGACTGGCTGAGATGCTCAGCGCCACGGCCCGACTGCTGCAGGCCGAACCGGACCTCGACACGACGCTTCAGGCCGTGGTCGCGGTGACCCTCAGCAACGTACCGGGGGCCGAACACGCGGGGATAACCACGCTCGACAAGGGCCGGCGCCCTGTTACGCCGGCCGCGAGCCACCGACTGGTCGAACGCGTGGACGCTGTCCAGTACTCGCTGCGGGAAGGCCCGTGTGTGAGTGCCGTGCTGCACGAGCAGTCGCCAGTGCTCGCCGACGACCTCGCCGACGACGACCGGTGGCCGCGGTTCGGCCCACGGGCCGCCGACCTGGGCGTGCGTTCCATGGTGTCGTTCCAGCTCTTCGTGCACGCCGGTACGGTCGGAGCACTCAACCTCTACGCGACGCAGCGCCAGGCTTTCAGTACCGACGCCGTGGCCATCGGACAGCTGCTGGCCTCTCACGCCGCGATCGCGATCGTCGCCGCGCGCACCAGGCACGAGATGCAGCTCGCGCTGCGCACCCGCGACGTGATCGGCCAGGCCAAGGGGATCTTGATGGAGCGGCACAAGATCGACGCCGACGCGGCGTTCGGGCTCCTGGTGAAGGCGTCGCAGGACAGCAACCGCAAGCTCCGCGAGGTCGCGGACCTGGTGAGCGCAACAGGAGACGAGCCGGTGCGCGCCGTCCGGCGGCGGACCTGACGATGAACCCGCGACACCGCAGCACCGCACCGTTACCGCTCGGGGCAACGGCGCAACCGACAGGGGGACCTCATGGTGGAGTTGGCTGAGCAGTCGGCACCACCGTTCACACACCGGGCGGCCTTCGGGTCGGCCAGGAGTGACCTCGTCGACCAGGTGGTCGACCGCGCCCACGAGGCCTGGGCACAGGGACGGCACATGATCGCGCTGCTCGACGCCGACGTGCGCGACGCGTCCGCGGGCAGGCTCGGCCCCACCGCCGCCGAGGTGGACTTCCGTCCCCAGGCTTGGCTCGCCACCCGGTCGGCTCCAGCGATCATCGCCACCTGCCGGGACCGTACGTTGGGCCCCGACGGTGCCCTCGCCATGCTGACCCAGCCACCGTCGTCCACGACCGACTCCGACGCCACGTTCTGGCTGCGCGCCGAGCGGCGGATCGAGAGCGACCTGGCCGGGCTGCCGGTCGACCTCGTCTGCATGTTCGACACCGTGTCGAGCACGCCGTCCCACTTGCACATCGCCCGGGTGACCCACCCCGTGCTGATCGTCGACGGGGTGAACTGCGCCAACCCCGACTTCCGGCCCTACGACGAGCTGTTCCCGCCGTACCGGTTGCGTGCCGCGGACGAGCTCGGACCGGCCGACGAAGTGGTCGGCTTCGGGCCCTTCCCTGCACCAGCCGTGAAGCGCTGGCTCCACGAGGAGACCGCCCGTGCCGGCCTGTCCGACGACCTGGTGGAGGATCTCGCCCTCGTCCTCAACGAGGCGATCACGACGATCTGGGAGACCGACCAGGACCACACGGTCACGCGTGTCGGGCTGACCGGCGACTGGCCGCACCTGCCCCTCGTCCGGGTACAGCTGTGGCGCAGCGACACCGCCATCATCTGCGAGGTGGTCACGCGGACCCCGCTGCCGCCGCTCTCGCCGCTGTCGCCGCCCGACGACCAGCGGTTGCGGATGCTGTGGTTCGCCGAGAAGGTCTCCGGTCAGATCACCGTCTCCGTGCACGACGCCGGGCCAGATGCTCACGGCAGCCGGATCCGGATCCGCGCTCAGCAAGCCTGAAGCTGCGCTCTTCCTGCCCGCGCGCCCCTAGTGCTGCGTGGCGGTCTGCTGCGCCGCCGTCTGCCCATCGGCTGGCTGCCGCGGCGCGGGATGAGCGTCGAGCGGCTCCAAGAGCTTCGCGAGCAGCGCGCGCAGCTCGGCGTCCTCCCCTTCGCCGAGCCGGGCGACGGCCCTGCCCTGCAGACGCGCGGCGGCTCGCTGCGCCGCCTTCAGCCGCCGCCTGCCCTCGTCGGTCAGGCTGATGTCGTGTACCCGGCGGTCGTCGCTGCGCCTCAGCCGGGTCACCAGCCCCTTGGGCTCGAGCTCGTCGAGGAACATGAGCACGGCAGCCGGAGTCACCCCGAGCCGGATCGCAAGCTGCGTCTGTGAACACGGCTCGTCGGCACTCAGCGTCGCCAGCACCCCGAAGTCGCGCGGATGCAGATCGAGCCCCTCGAGCTCCGCCTCCGCCCACTCGCGCAGCATCCGGTGGGCATGCGTGACGAGATAGCCGGTGCGCTCGGCCAGCTCGGCGACGCTGAGCGCCTCGTCGTCGGCGAGGAGGACGCATAGCAGCTCCTTGAGCCGCCCGCGCTCCGTCTCTGTGAGGGGAGCGGTGAACTCCGCCTCGCCTCTGTCGAGGTCGGACTCCAGCTCCGCGAGCGCCGAGAGACCGAGCTCCGTCAGTCGCAGGGCATACGAGCGGCGGTCTTCGGGGTTGCGGTCGCGCGCCACCCACGCCTTGCGCTCCAGCTCGTCGACGAGCTTGACCATCAGCGTCGGGTTCACGTGCGTGAGGTCGGCCAGGCTGCGCTGGGAGATGGCGCCCCGCTCCCGGAGGATCACCATGACCGCGACCTGCCGGACGTGGGCCGTCTCCGGGATGCAGTCGCGGGCGGCTCCGGCTGCCTTCACGAAGGCCCGCCGCAGGAGGTAACCGGTGAACTGGTTGAGGCCGGCGTTGGAGTTGCCGTAAGGCGCCACGGCCCTTGCCTCCTGTCCGCCGCCCCGCCGCCGCGATCCGTCGATCCACCCGGGGTTCGCCCCGATGTTACCCGGACTTTATACAACTTTGATCGTTAACTATGTTGACGATTTCGTAAGGAAGCTCTACCTTCGCTGGAACGAACGCCGTTGGGAGGGCGCAGGATGCAGGTCTGGTTCGCCGGAGCACTCACGAACAAGTACAGCAAGTGGGTGGCGCTGGCCTTTTGGTTGATCGTGGTTGTCGTCGCCTCGGGCGGGGCCAAGCAGCTCACGGGCGTGGAGAAGAACGACGCGGTCTCGTGGCTTCCGGGCAGCGCCGAGTCGACGCGCGCCCTGGACAAGCTGGCCGCCTTCCAGGACCCCAACGAGATCCCGACCGTGATCGTGTACGAGCGCAAGTCCGGGCTGACCGGTGCGGACTTCGCGAAGGCCAAGGCCGATGCCAAGTCGTTCGCCGGCGTCGAGGGCGTACAGCGGCAGGTGCAGGGACCGTTCCCGTCCCGTGACCGGCAGGCACTCGAGACGATCGTCCCGCTCAACCTCGGCAGCAACGGCTGGGAGAAGGCCGTCGACATCGTCAAGAGCATGCGCAGCACCGCCAACAGCGGCGACCCGGGGCTGACCGCGTACATCACCGGCCCGGGTGGCATGGCGGCCGACTCGGGCGCGGCGTTCAAGGGGATCGACGGCACGCTGCTGTTCTCGACGGTCGGTGTGGTCATCGTCATCTTGCTGCTCACGTACCGCAGTCCGATCCTGTGGCTGCTCCCGGTGATCTCCGCGGGGGTCGCGCTGACGGTGGCCGAGGGAGTCATCTACCTGCTGGCCAAGCACGCCGGACTCGTCGTCAACGCGCAGAGCGCGGGCATCTTGACGGTCCTCGTGTTCGGAGCCGGCACCGACTACGCGCTGCTGCTCGTCGCGCGCTACCGCGAGGAGCTGCGCCGCCACCACGACCGGCACGTCGCCATGTCCGTCGCGCTGCACCGGGCCGGGCCCGCGATCCTCGCCAGCGCGGGCACCGTCATCGTCGGGATGCTGTGCCTGCTCGTCGCTGAGACGAACTCGACGAAGGGGCTGGGCCCCGTGGCTGCCATCGGCGTGGCGGTGGGCCTGCTCGTCATGATCACGCTGCTGCCGGCGCTCCTCGTCATCTGCGGCCGCTGGGTCTTCTGGCCGAGCCGTCCGCAGGAGGGCAGCGCCGAGCCGACGACGACAGGCTTCTGGGCCCGCGTCGGTACCCGGATCGCGCGCCGCCCGCGCATCGTCTGGATCGTGACGTCGGTCGTCTTGGCCTTCGCCTGCCTCGGCATCGCCGACCTGCACGCGACCGGCCTGAGCAACAACGAGCAGTACACGGGCACCGTCGACTCGGTCACCGGCGAGGCGGTCCTGTCCCGGCACTTCCCGGCCGGCGCCAGCGACCCCGTCTCCATCGTCGCGAACTCCGCGCAGGCGGGCGCGGTGGTCAAGGCCGCCGCGAACACCGACGGCATCGTGGCCGCTGCTCAGCGCGGTACGTCCGGAGGCGTGAGCTTCATCCAGGCGACGCTGGCCGACGCGCCGGACAGCTCGGCCGCGTACGACACAATCGACCGGCTGCGCTCGACCCTGCACGCCGTCCCCGACGCCGGCGCGCTGGTGAGCGGCACGACGGCGATCAACCTCGACGTGCAGCGGGCGGCCCACCATGACCGCAACCTGATCATCCCGATCATCTTGTTCGTCGTGTTCCTGATCCTGGCCGCGCTGTTGCGGGCGATCGTCGCGCCACTGCTCCTGATCGCCACGGTCGTGCTGTCGTTCGGCGCGGCGCTGGGGATCAGTGCGCTGATCTTCGACCACGTGCTCGGGTTCAAGGGCGCCGACACGTCGCTGCCGCTGTTCGTCTTCGTGTTCCTCGTCGCCCTTGGCATCGACTACAACATCTTCTTGATGACAAGGGTGCGGGAGGAGTCGCTGAAGTACGGGACACGCCGCGGTGCACTGATAGGTCTCGGGGCTACCGGCGGGGTGATCACCTCGGCCGGGGCGGTGCTGGCAGGTACGTTCGCCGTGCTGGGCACGCTGCCCCTGGTCGCCTTCTCCGAGATCGGCTTCGCGGTCGCCCTCGGCGTGCTGCTCGACACCTTGGTGGTGCGATCCGTGCTGGTGACGGCGCTCAACCTCGACCTCGGACGCCACATGTGGTGGCCGAGCCGGCTCGGGAAGAAGGCCGACGTCGACGTCGAGGAGCTGCGCGGCGCCGAGTTCTCCGGCTCCCACTCCGCCTGACGCCGAGGAGTCACATACTTCCCGCCGAGGAGTCACATGTTTCCCGCCGAGGAGTCACGTCGTACCCAGCGAGGGGTCGCTCCGTGTCCGCCGAGGACGGGGCTCGACCCCACGCTGGGTGCGCGTCCACTGCGGGACGGGCAGTATCAGGACGCAGCTGCGACGCCGGTCGACACGACATCTCCGCCCACTCGAGGCGGCATTTGCGCCCACTCGACGACATCTCCGCCCACTCGAGGCGACAATTGCGCCCACTCGACGCGACGTTTCCGCCCGGTCGACGGGGGGTCAGACGATGCGGCGACCGGCGGCGAAGACGGCGCTGACGAGGGGCACGCCGGGCCGGTAGGCCAGGTGCACGTACGACGGCGCCGCCAGCACGCAGAAGTCGGCCCGCGCCCGGCCCGAGCTGCCCCACGTCGGTACGGCGCAGCGCCGCCGCCCCGCCGGCGGTCGCTGACCACAGCGCCTCGGCCGGTGACATCCGCATCTCGCGCACGGCCAACGCGATGCACAGCGGCATCGACGACGAGTAGCACGACCCCGGGTTGCAGTCGCTGGCGAGCGCCACGGTGACGCCGGCGTCGAGCAGCGCGCGCGCGTCGGGGTACGGCGAACGGGTGGAGAACTCGACGCCGGGAAGGAGGGTGGCCACGACGCCGGCGGCTCGTAGGTCGCTCGACGTCCGACCCGGTCAGCGTACGTGCAGTGGTCGGCCGAGGCGGCCCCGACCTCGCACGCCACCTTGACCCCCGGCCCCGGCCCGAGCTGGTTCGCGTGGATCCTCGGAGCGAGGCCGGCCGCCATGCCCGGCACGGAGGATCGAGCGCGCCTGGTCCGCGTCGAAGGCACCGCGCTCGCAGAAGACGTCGATCCATCGGGCGTGCGGGCGCGCGGCTTCCAGCATCGGGCCGGTCACCAGGTCGACGTACGCGTCCGGGTCGTCGTCGAACTCCGGCGCGACGACGTGGGCGCCGAGGTATGTCGTCTCGCGGCGTGAACCCCGACGCGATCGCCAGCGCCCGGGCCTCGTCCTGCGCCGTGAGGCCGTACCCGCTCTTGATCTCCACCGTCGTCGTGCCCTGACGCTGCCATCTCGGCGACGAGCCGGGCCGTGTTCGCCGCCAGCACGTCATCGGGAGCCGCCCGGGTCGCGGCGACCGTGGTCGCGGATGCCGCCGGCCGAGTACGGCGTGCCCTCCATCCGCGCGGCGAACTCCGCAGAGCGGTCCCCGGCGAATACCAGATGGGCATGGCTGTCGACGAAGCCCGGTATGACCGCGGCGCCCTGCGACGTCGAACGCCTCGTCGGCCGCGGGAGCGTCTGCAGCGCTGCCGACCCACGCGACCCGGCCCTCCTCGAGGACCAGCGCGGCCCGCTCTACCAGCCCCAACCTGGACCCGTCGCCGAGCGACGGGTCGTTCGTGGTCAGCTCGCCGATGTTGTCGAGAAGGACGGAGGTCACTGCTCCTCCGTCACTGCTCGTGACCGCGGCCGCGAGCCGGCGGCCGACGCCACCGCGGTCGAGCTCCACCTCGGAACCGCTCGCGACCACGGACGTGATGTCTGCGGCGGTCGCGGCGAACACCACCGAGTCGATGCCGCCGCCGGTTCCCGCGGTCCGCGGGCTCTCGGAGGTCGAACGTGACGAGGTCGGCCCACTGACCCGCCACGAGGCGGCCGGCGTCGTCGAAGCCGAGCGACGCGTGGCCGGTCTCGGTGGCGGCAGCCATCAGCTCCGCACCCGCCCAGGTGCCCCGGCGCGACGTCACCAGGCGAGTCGTCGAGCTCGACGCGCGCGCATCTCCTCGAAGATGTCGACGACGGCATGGCTGTCGGAGCCGAGGGTAAGCGCCGCGCCCGCGTCGGCCAGCTCGCGGGCGGGCCCGACCCCGTCGGCGAGGTCGCGCTCGGTCGTCGGGCAGAACGCCACGTAACCGCCGGCCTTGCCCACGTCGGCGATGTCGTCGCCGGTCAGGTGGGTGGCGTGGACCGCCGTCGTCCGGCTGTCCAGCGCGCCCGCGTCCCGCAGCAGCCGGGTCGGCGTACAGCCGTGCCGCGTCAGGCACGCCTCGTTCTCGGCCACCTGCTCGGACAGGTGGACGTGGAGGGGCGCGGCTGCGTCGCAGCCCCGCGACCACGCCGAGATCCTCGCGCACCCACGGCCCGTACGGAGTGGATCGCGCTGCCGACGACGATCCCGGCGTCACCCCCGGCACCCAGCGCGCCCGCCCGGGCCGCCCACGCGTCGACGGTCCCGTCACTGAACCTGCACCTGCACCCCGAGCGGCGGCGCCCCGAACCCCGACGAGAGATAGCACGTGTCCAGCAGCGCGATGCGCAGCCCGGCGTCGCGCGCAGCCGCGACCACCGCGAGCCCCATCGCGTTGGGGTCGGCGTACCGGCCCCCGGCGGGACCATGGTGCAGGTAGTGGAACTCGCCGACCGCGGTGATCCCGGCCGGCGCCATCTCCGCGTACGCCGCCGACGCGAGCTCGTAGTAGGTGTCCGGGTCGAGGCGCGCGGCGAGTGCGTACATCGGCGTCGCGCCAGGTCCAGAAGCTGCCTCCCGACGCCTGCTGCGTACGTCCGCGCAGGGCGCGGTGGAACGCGTGGCTGTGGCAGTTCGCGAAGCCCGGGACCGTCAGGCCCGGCAGGCGGACGGAGCCGGCGGGTGCGGAGGGCGTGCGGGACGATCGACGCGATCCGGGGTCCACGTGTCTCCACCACGAGTCCGTCGACGACCTCACCAGCCTCGACCAGGGCGCGCTCGCACCAGTACGTCGTCATGTCGTGAGCTCTCCAGGACGGTCGCGAGCGCTTCGACTCCCTCGAGGCAGTCGTCCGTCGACGCGCACTCCTCCGGCGAGTGGGAGATGCCGGTGGGGTTGCGGACGAACAGCATCGCCGAGCGGGACTCCGGCCAGCTGCAGGATGGCGGCGTCGTGGCCGGCCCCGGTCGGGATCACGGGGGCGTCGTCGAGGACCTGCGCCAGCCGACGGGCCAGGTCGGCGTCGAAGGCGACCGTCGGCGAGACGGACTCCTGCGTCACGACCAGCGCCGTACCGTCCCGGCCGGCACGCTCGCTCACCCTGGCGCGTCACCGTCTCGACGAGCGAGGCGACGGCCCGGGCGTCCTCGCCGCGGGCGTCGAGCCACGCCGACACACGCTCGGGGATCGCGTTCGTGGCGTTGGGCTCCACGGCGACCCTGCCGAACGTCGCCCGCGTCCCCGCCAACCGCGCCTGCTTGTTGGCGGCCAGTGCCGTCATGGCATAGGTGAGCATCGGGTCGTGCCGGTCCTCCATGCGGGTGGCTCCGGCATGGTTGGGCTCGCCGGTGAAGTCGAACCGCCAGCGGCCGTGCGCCCAGCTCGTCGAGGCGACCGCCACCGCTCGCCCGCGGTCCACCAGGTCGCGCCCCTGCTCCACGTGCAGCTCGACGAACGCGTCGACGTCGTCGAGCAGCGACGAGCGGCCGAGCCTGGGCTCGTGGCCGGCGGCGGACATCGCATCGACGAGGTATGTGCCCGCGCGGTCGCGCAGGCGGCCCGCCTCCTCCGGCGAGATGAGACCGGTCGCCAGCCGCGACCCCAGGCAGGCGACACCGAACCGCGAGCCCTCCTCCTCGACGAACAGCGCGACTCCCACCGGCCGGGACGGTACGACGCCGCGCTCGCGCAGCCGGTCGATCGCGGCGAAGGAGGAGACGACGCCGAGCGGGCCGTCGTACGCACCGCCGTTGTCCACCGAGTCCAGGTGCGACCCGACCAAAATGCCCCGCAGGGCGCCGGCCGAGGTGGCAGCGGGCTGCCCGGGTCGATCCGCCGGCTCGGGCGGCCGCCACCAGGCCACGGCATTGCCCTGGCCGTCCGTCTCGACGTCGAGATGCCGGCGCCGGCCTCCTCGAGGTACCAGGCGGCGCACTCGCGCTCCGCGGAGCCGAACGGCGAGCGCCGGTAGCCACCCGTGGCCCGGTCACGGCCGATCGGCAGCAGATCGCTCCACATCCGCTCGAACGTCACCTCAGCAATATGTCAGAAGGCAGCCCCCGCGTAGCGGACGGGAGAAGCACGGCCCGGGTCCCGTGTGACAATGGCCCTCGCCCCCCGCGGGGCGGGGATGACGCACTTCTCACGAGAGGGAGCCGTGCCGATCCGACTGCGCCTGCTGCTCGCGAGCGTCCTGATGCTCTTCCTCGAGCTGTCGCTCATCCGCTGGTCGGGCGCCCAGGTCGTCCACCTGAGCTACTTCAGCAACTTCGTGCTGCTCGGCTCGTTCCTCGGCATCGGCCTCGGCTTCCTCCGGGCCGGCCGGCCGGGACGGGGGGCGCCGTACTACTCCCCCGTCGCCCTCCTCGCGCTCGTCGGGTTCCTCTCCGCCTACCCGGTCGCCGTCGACCGCAACGACGCCTCGGTCATCTTCTTCACCAGCCTCAGCACGACCGGCCCACCCATCTGGGTGACCCTGCCCCTCATCTTCGCGTCGGTCGCCGCGATCATGGCCGGCCCGGGAGAGCTCGTCGCGGACTGCTTCACCGCGCTACCTCGGCTGGACGCCTATCGCCTCGACCTGGGCGGCTCCCTGATCGGCATCACGGCCTTCACCTTGTGCTCCTTCGCCGGGATGCCCCCGCTGGTGTGGTTCGGCATCGTCGCCGTGCTCTTCGTCGTGCTGCTCGGACCGGGCGGTACCTCGGTGTCCATCCCCCTGCTCGTGGCCACGGTCGCGATGTTCGCCTACCCCCTCGTCCACGACAAGGGAGTCTTCTGGTCCCCCTACTACGAGGTCTCGACCTTCCAGCAGGACGACGGCAACGGCGGCACCGAATGGCAGGTGTACGTCAACGGCATCCCGCACCAGCGGCTGACGACGGCCGCCACGCGACTGAAGGAGGAGCCCTTCTACGACGAGCCGTACCGACGCATCCCACGTGTACCGAAGCAGGTGCTGATCGTCGGCGCCGGGACCGGGACCGACGTGGCGATCGCCCTGTCGCACGGCGTCCAGCACGTCGACGCCGTGGAGATCGACCCGACCCTCTTGCAGTTCGGCCGTGAGCACGACCCCGACCACGCGTACCAGGACCCGAGGGTGACGACATACGTCAACGACGGACGGGCGTTCCTCGAGCGGACGAACCACACGTACGACCTGATCCTGTTCGCGCTGCCCGACTCCCTGACGCTCGTGTCCGGCGCCAGCGCACTGCGGCTGGAGAGCTACCTGTTCACCGAGCAGGCGATCGCGTCGGCACGGGACCACCTCGCTCCCGGCGGGGCGTTCTCGATGTACAACTTCTACCGGGAGCCGTGGCTCGTCGACCGGTTGGGCAACACCCTGTACACCGCGTTCGGACATCCGCCGTGCATCCTGTCCGACCCGCAGGCGATCTCCCTGGCCGTCTTCGTCGTCGGCCTGACCCGCTCGGACCAGGACTGCGCCGCCACCTGGCAGCCGAGCGCCTCCGCACCGAAGCCGTCCACCGACGACCACCCGTTCCTTTACGTGGAGGACGGCGCCGGCCTGTTCGGCATACCGGGCATCTACCTCGTCGTGCTCGGCCTCATCCTCGCCTTCAGCATCGTCGCGATCGGAGCAGTCGGCGGCGCGGCGCAGGTGCGGACGATGTGGCGCTACCGCGACCTGTTCCTGCTTGGTTCGGCCTTTCTGTTGCTGGAGACGAAGAACGTCACCGGGTTCGCGCTGTACTTCGGTACGACGTGGCTGGTCAACGCCCTCGTCTTCGCTGGGGTCCTGGTAGCGGTGCTCGCGGCCGTGGAGCTGACCCGCCGGTTCGAGGTGCCGCCGCTGCGGACGATGTACGCCGTGCTGTTCGGCGGGCTGCTTCTCGCCTGGCTCGTGCCCACGTCGCTGGTGCTCTCCCTGGCGCTCGTGCCGCGGCTCGTCGTCGCCTTGGTGCTGGCGTTCGTCCCGATCATGGCCGCCAACGTGATCTTCGCGAAGCGCTTCGAGACCACCGCAGACCCGACGACAGCCTTCGGCGCGAACCTGCTGGGGGCGATGCTGGGCGGGTGCCTGGAGTACCTGGCCCTCGCCACCGGCTACCGGGCGCTGCTGATCGTCTGCGCCGCCCTGTACCTGGCGGCATACTTCGTGATGCCTCGGGGTGAGCGTGTCGCACCCGGGCGCTCGAGTCGCCTGGTGGTCTCCCGGAAAGGGTAGAGATGGAGTTCCAGCGCGTCGTGGCCCGCCGCCGGATGGTACGCAACTACAGCGACCGTGCCGTCGACCCCGCTGCGGTCGACCGGATCCTGTCGAACGCGCTGCACGCGCCGAGTGCGGGCTTCAGCCAGGGCTGGGCCTTTCTGCTCCTCGACGACGAACAGACGGTGGCCCGGTTCTGGACCTGTACGACACCGGAAGGCGACGGTGTGGACGCCTGGTCCGAGGGCATGCGCCGGGCGCCGGTCATCGTCGTGCCCCTCTCGTGCAAGCGGGAGTACCTGGAGCGGTACGCCGCGCCGGACAAGGGCTGGACGGACATGGACGAGTCGCACTGGCCGGTGCCCTACTGGGACATCGACACCGGCATGGCCGCGTTGCTCATGCTGCTCACGGTGACCGACGAGGACCTCGGGGCGTGCTTCTTCGGCATCCCGCCGGGGATGATCGCGCCGTTCCGCGCCGAGTTCGGGGTTCCCGACGACTACCTGCCCATCGGGGCCCTCTCGATCGGGCACCGGGCCGAGGACCGCCCCTCGCCGTCGCTGAAGCGCGGACGGCGCAGCACCGACGAGGTCGTGCACCACTCGCGCTGGTGAGGCCGCGGCAACTTCTCGATGTGCCGTACTTTCGCTCCGCGCGACAGTAGGGTCACTCAGAGCAGGCGCGTGCGGTCCACGCCGGGTCCGTTCGTGCCGGTCGACCCCGAAGCGACGCCGTGGACCTCGCGGTCACCAGACGACAGGGCAGGTTGGACATCTCGTGACAGGGCAGCGTCTCCGTGTGGTGTACATCGCCGGCGCGGGGCGGTCCGGCAGCACCCTCGTCGAGCGCACCCTCGGCGCCATCTCGGGGTGGGTCAACATCGGCGAGATGATCGAGCTGATCCGCAAGCCGTCGGTCGCGGACGAGCTCGCCGGCTGCGGTGAGCCCTTCCGCACGTGCGAGTTCTGGTCCGAGGTCGGTCGGATCGCCTTCGGGTCCTGGTCGCCCGAGCTGCTCCACCACATCGGCCGGCTGCAGCAGACCGTCTCGAGGCAGCGCTACGTGCCGAAGCTCTTCCTGGCCGGCGTCGGGGGCAGTCACGGGTCGTCGGCGTTCACCCGAGCCCTGTGCGAGTACGGGGACTTCTACCGCGCCCTGTACGACGCCGTCGCCGAGGTGTCGGGCGCGGAGGTCGTCGTCGACGCCAGCAAGGGCCCGGGCCAGGCGCTGGCTCTGCAGCGGATCGGCGCCCCCGTCAGCCTGCTCCACCTCGTGCGGGACCCGCGCGGCGTCGCCTACTCCTGGGCGAAGACGCAGGTCGACCGCCCCCACGGCGGGCAGGGCGCGGTCATGGGCGTGCACACCGTTCGCCACTCGGCCTCGATCTGGGCCGCCTTCCAGGCCGAGATCGCGGTCATCCGGCCGGCCTTCGAGCACTCCGCCCTGATGCGCTACGAGGACTTCGTCGACGACCCCCGCGGCCAGCTCACGTCGATGCTCCGGCAGCTCGAGCTCGAGCCGTACGTCTCGGGCCTCGGCCACGTGCAGCGCGACTCCGTCGTCTTGTCGCAGTCGCACGGCATCGCCGGGAACCCGTCGCGCTTCCAGCACGGGACCGTACGCCTGCGGCTCGACGAGGCCTGGCACTCCAGGCTGTCGGGCAGGGACTTCCGACTCGTGACCGCGATCACGGCACCGTGGCTGCTTAGGTACGGCTACCCCCTGCGGGTCGACCACGCGCCGCCCGCACCGGCGCCCGTCCACGCCGCGGCGGAGGTGACGGACTGGCCGGCCGTGAGTGTCGTGCTGCCGACGCGCGGGCGCCCCGAGCTGCTGCGCGAGGCAGTGGTCTCCGTCATCGACCAGGACTACGTCGGGCCGATCGAGCTCGTCGTGGTCCACGACCAGGAGGAGCCGATGACCGAGCTCAAGGAGCTCGCCACGGCCAACCGCTCGATCGCCCTCGTCGAGAACACGCATACAAGGGGACTCGCCGGCGCCCGCAACAGCGGCCTCGAGCACGTCACGTCGCAGTTCGTCGCGTCGTGCGACGACGACGACTTCTGGGACCTCGACAAGCTGCGTCTGCAGATGGACCGCATGCTCGCCGAGCCCGACCTCGTCGTCCTGGGCGCGGGTATCCGGCTGCTGATGGAGGCCGGCCGGGTGGTCGAGTGGCCCGGCGACGCGCCGGTCGTGACGCGCGCCGACCTGCTGGCCCGACGGCGCAAGGAGCTGCACTCCTCTACGCTGCTGATGCGACGAAGCCTCTTCGACGAGATCGGCGGCTACGACGAGGCGCTGCCCAGCAGCTACGCCGAGGACTACGAGCTCCTGCTCCGGGCCGTGGAGGTCGGCCGCATCGGCGTCGTCAACACTCCACTGGCCTCGATCCGCAAGTACAACGCGTCATGGTTCCGCGAGCGGGCGGAGGTCGTCGCCGAGGCGCTCGAGTACCTGCTCCGGACGCATCCCCAGATCGCGGAGTCGCGCCCGGGGCACGCGCGCGTCCTCGGTCAGATCGCCTTCGCCCGGTCGCTCATGGGCCAGCGCAGCCGGGCGCTGCGCCTCGCGGCCCGCGCCTTCGCCCGGTGGCCGGTCGCGCCGCACGCCGCCCTGGCGGTCGCTCACACCGTGACGGGCGTCGACCCCCGACTGCTGCTGGCGTCGGCACGCAAAGCCGGCCGCGGGATCACGTGACAGACATGACCCGACTCCCCAACTTCCTCTTCATCGGCCCCGACAAGGCCGGGTCGTCGTGGCTGCACGACGTGCTCATCGAGCACCCGGACATCTACCTGACGCCGGCCAAAGACCTGTATTTCTTCGACCGGTACTTCGACAAGGGCGTCGACTGGTACGCACACCACTTCGCCAGGGCGGGCGAGCAGAAGATCGTGGGCGAGGTCTGCCAGGACTACCTCTTCCACCCGATGGCGGCCGAACGCATCTCGCAGGTCCTCCATGCCCCGCGGTTCATGGTCACGCTCCGGGACCCCGTCGACCGGGCTTTCTCGTCGTACCTCTACATGCTGAAGATGGGCGAGACGCCGGGCACGTTCGCACAGGCCCTCGAGACCCGCCCGGAGCTGCTCGACCACGGTCGCTACGGCACGGGCCTGGCCCGGTTCGCGGAGCGCTTCGGAGACGAAAGCGTGTACGTCGCCGTGTTCGACGATCTGGGGGCTGATCCGCGCCTGTTCATGGAGCGCCTGCTGTCGTGGCTCGGCGTGGCGCCGTTCGAGCTGAGCGACGAGCTGCTGTCCGCGCGGCTCCCGGCGAGTGAGTCGCGGTCGGCGATACTGGCCCGGCTGGTCCGACGGGCCAGCGTGTGGACGCGGGAGCGCAACGGCGCCGAGATCGTGGGTCGGGTGAAGCGGGCACGGCTGGTGCAGCAGGTCCTGTACCGCCGGCTCGAGGAGAAACCCCGGCTCCTCCCGGCCGACGTCGCGCTCATCCGGTCGGCGCTGAAGAGCGAGCTGGTCATGGTGGAGCAGCGTTTCGGCGTCGACCTGCGGCGACAATGGGGGTGGGACGAGGCATGACGACGACCTCCCGAACGGTCGAGACGACGGCGCCGCAGGCCCTCGTCCCCTCGCTGCCGGCCCGCTCGCCTACGACGACGAGGCGGCGGCGACCGGTCTTCGGGCCCGGGTGGCCGCTTACCTGGCTGTTCGTGCCGTTCCCGCTGTGGTGGGCGCTCGGGCTGAGCCACTTCATCTTCTTCCCCTTCGCCGTCGCCATGGCCGCCGAGCTGCTCCGGCGCCGGCCGGTGTACACCCCGAAGGGCTTCGGCTTCTGGCTCCTGTTCCTGGCCGTCGTGGGCTCCGGGGTGACCCTGCTGTGGCTCCAGCCGCCCGGCACGGTGGCCAGTCCGCGCGGTCCCCACGAGCTCGAGCCGTTCCTCTTCCACCTCGCCTGGTACCTGTCCATCACGATCGTGGCGCTGTACGTGCTCAACCTGCCCGAGCGTGACCTCCCCACCACGCGAGTGATGCGGCTGCTCGCCTTGATGTTCGTGTACACCGTGGGCGGCGGCTTCGCCGGGCTGCTGCTGCCGCATCTGAACTTCCCGTCGCTGCTCGAGCTGGTGCTGCCGATCCACCGGCAGGGCTTCATCTACGCCCTGGTCCATCCCGCGCTGGTCGGCTCCAGCGAGTTCCTGGGCATCTCCCAACCGCGCCCGGCCGCACCGTTCACCTACCCCAACGCCTGGGGGAACAACCTCGGCATGTTCCTCCCCTTCTTCGTGGTGACCTGGCTGGGGCGCGACGCCGGGTGGCGTCGACCCGCGGGGATCGCCGTCCTCGTACTGGCGACCGTGCCGATCGTGTACTCCCTCAACCGCGGGCTCTGGATCGGGCTGGGCGTGACCGGCGTCGCCGTGGCGGTCAAGCTGGTCTCCATCGGGCGCACTCGCAGGCTCCCGCTGATCGCCGCGCTGCTCGCGGTGGGGGCGGTGGTCTTCGTCCTCAGCCCGCTGTACTCCACCGTGGTGCTGCGGGTCAACACCCCGCACAGCGACCAGCGCAGGAGCACGGTCGCGACGCAGGTCGTGCACAAGACGCTCGCCCTCTCACCGCTGCTGGGCTACGGCGAGACACGTGCGGTCCAGGGCAGCTTCGACTCCATCGCGGGCGGGGAGACACCGAGCTGCCACCAGTGCGCGGCCCCGCCGTTGGGGACCCAGGGGTTCATGTGGCGGCTGATCTTCACCACCGGCGCACTCGGGACGCTGCTCTTCTTGGCCTTCACCTTCACCCAGCTGCTCACGTTCGCCCCGATGCGAGACCCCGTCGCACTCGCGGGCTGTGCTGTGATCCTGATGTCGGTGATCTTCTCCTTCGTCTACGACTCGCTCGAGGCGCCGCTGTTCACGGTCATGATCGCCATCGGCCTGCTGAGCCGGCGGTTCGTACGGGACTCGCAGCTGGCGCCCACTTCTCCGCCGGGAGCCGTCCCGTGAGCCGGTGTCGCCGGGTCACTCCTCGTCAGGTCGAGCCCTTGTGGCCGGCACCAGCACGTGTCCGGGTCAACCGCAGCACCGGCCCCGGCCAGACGGGGTATCTCGTCGTGCCGTCGTTGAAGCGCCCGCGGCTGCTGGTGCCGCTGGCCGTCCCCGGTGCGACTCAGATGCTGCGCCGGCACGGCGGCAACCGCGCCCAGCGGACCGCCCGGTCGATCTGGCGACTGCTTCACCGCTCCCCCTTCACGGCGCGGCTGCCCATCACGCGCCTCACCGTCACGCCCGAGCCGGCCGGCATCGAGGCGTACCTTGCGGCCCGGTTGTCGGGCTCGGTACGGATCGGCGTCCTGCTCGGTCCACCGCGGGCGAATGCGAAACCCGTGCTGCAGGTCTTCGACGAGTCCGGCGCAACGGTGGCCTTCGCCAAGCTGGGGTCCACGGCGCTGACGGCTGCGCTGGTCGACAACGAGGCCGCTGCGCTCGCGTTGCTCGGCCGTTCGGCGCCCAGCACCTTCTCCGCGCCCGCCCTGCTGTCGCACGGGCGGTGGCGCGAGACCCCTGTCCTCGTCCAGGCGGCGCTGGCCCTGTCCCAGTCGGACCTGGCGCCGGTCACCCCGCCCGTGCCGGTGATGGCGGAGATCGCCACCCTCTCGGGGATATCCGAGCAGCGGCTGGAAGGCAGCGCCTTCCTCGCCGCGAGCGACCCCGGACCGCAGACCTCCTGGCAGGAGATCGACCTGAGGCCCTTCCGCCGGTTGCACGCGGCCCTCGGCAGCGCCGGCTCGTGCGACTTCGGCAGCTGCCACGGCGACTTCGGCCCCTGGAACATGGCCACGGACGGGGGCGTCGTCGAGGTCTGGGACTGGGAGCGGTTCGCTGCTGACGTGCCCGTCGGGTTCGACGCGGCGCACTACCGCACCCAGGAGGCGTTCGCGTGGAGCGTCGAGCCCGGCGCGGCCTGGACCAGCATGGTCGATGACGTCTCGAACCTGCTCACGACACTGGGCCTCGACCCCGATCGGGCCTCCATCGCGGCCGGCTGCTACCTGCTCGCGATCTGTGCGCGCTACCGCAGCGATGCCGCCGATGCTCCCACGCCGACGCTGCGCCGCCGCATGCGCTGGCTGTCGGCCACGGCCGCCGTTGCCGCGCAATCGCTGGACGGCGCGTACGCATGACGACCCTCCACCACCGGGTTCCGGCGTCCGTCCGCAACACCGGGCGGCGCGTCGCGCTGGCGGCGGGTCACCTGAGCGCCGGCCTCCGGACGCCGCCCACGTTCGTCGTGGTCGGCGCGCAGCGGTGCGGGACCACCTCGCTCTTCCGTGCCCTGCTGTCGCACCCCAACATCCTGCGTCCGGTGATGCACAAAGGAGTCAACTACTTCGACGTGAACTGGGAAAAGCCGTGGAACTGGTATCTCAGCCATTTCCCGCTGGCTGCCCACGCACGGAGAAAAGCAGCCCCGGGTCGTGCCGGCGCAGCTGTGTTCGAGGCGAGTGGGTACTACATGTTCCATCCGCATGCCCCGAAAAGAATGTCCGCTGCTCTCCCCGAAGTGAAGATCGTCGCTATGGTCCGGGATCCGGTCGAGCGGGCGTATTCCGCCTATAAGCACGAGTTCGCCCGTGGATTCGAGACCGAGACATTCGCGCGGGCGATAGCGCTCGAGGAAACTCGGATCACCCCGGAGCTCCGCCGCATGGTCTCGGACCCGCATTACCAGAGCGCGACATATCGCCATCAGGCATACCGTGCGCGCGGCCATTACGCGGAGCAGCTCCGGGTATTCGTCGACCTGCTCGGGCGAGACCGTGTACACGTGATCGAGAGCGAGCGGTTCTTCGCCGAGCCGACCCGGGTGTACTGCGACCTGCTCCGCTTCCTGGGTGAGCCGGTCATCGTGCCGGCGACCTTCGGCGTGTTCAACGCGCGCCCCGGCAGGTCGCTCGCCCCCGCCCTGGAGGCCGAGCTCCGGGCACACTTCGCACCGCACGACCAAGCGCTCGCGGAGCTGCTCGGGAGGAGACCGGCATGGATGGCCTAGAGACCGCGCCCTGGGAGCGCCGGGCGAGCCTGCCGACGGTCGCGGGCTACTTCGCTCTGGTGTGGTCGCAGATAGCGGTGATCGCGGTGGCCACCGTCCTCGGGGCGCTCGTCGGCGGCGTCCTCGCGGTGCGGCAGCCGGCGGCGTACTCGGCGTCGGCTGCCGTCGAGCTGCTTGCGGTGCCGACCTGGGTCAGCTTCGACCCCGCCGCCGAGCCGCCGCCTGGCACGACCATCGACACCACGGCGCAACTGGTCCGGTCGACACCGGTTGTCGACCGGGTGGCGCAGGCGACCTCCCTGACGACGATGCAGGTCACCGACGGCCTCGGCGTCTCCGCCTACCCCCTCAGCCGGGTCCTCGTCTTGTCGTTCCAGGCCCGCACCGCCGCCCTCGCGGTCACCGGTGCCAACGAGGCCGCCGCCGCCCTCATCAACCAGCGGCGAGCGGTCCTCGAGGGTGACCAGGTGACGCTCGCCGCCCGGCTCGACACCTCCCTGAACCGCCTGCTGCCCAAGGCCGACCTGTATGCGGGGCCCTACAACCCGGTGAGCAAGCGCCTGGCGTCCGAGGTCGCCCTGGTCGACGGCATCCGCGCCCAGGCCGCAACCGACCAGGCCCGCATCCTCCGGTACGCCGCACCGGCCACGTCCGTTCGCCCCAAGGGCGAGCTCCCGATCGTGACGGGGGCGATGCTGGGGTTCCTCGCAGCGGTGGCCTACGCCTGGTGGATCTCCGGTCGACGGGGATCAGGCAGGTCCTGAGCCCCGGACGGGATCTCGAGCAGGCCGTTCACCAGGTAGGCGAACCGGTTCACGGTGGCGAGCACCCTGGCCTCATCGACGACTCGGTCCACCTGAGCGAGCACCGGCTGGTCGAGGCGCCAGTCGAGGAGGTTGAGGAACGGCTGCCGACTGGTGATCAGGTCGACCCGACCGTCCTTCGCCATCTTGTCGAGAAAGCGGATCTGGTGATCGTCGACGTGCTCGCCGCGGCCGGGGTCGCGCGGCACGGCAATGGGGTGCAGGCCTGCGGCACGGATGTCGCTGACCGAGCCAGGACCGCCGTGGGTGATGGCTACCCGCGCCCGGCCGAGCAACGAGCCCAGCTCGTCGTGGTTGAGGAAGTCCCTGCCCTGGGCGACCTTCGGCGGCCGCGAGAGACCGTACTGCACGAACACGTCCACGTCGTGCCGTGCTGAGGCCAGCGTGTCGCACCAGGAGACCAGGCGCGCGAACGGATGATGGTCGGTGCCGACCATGCACAAGACGAGCGGCCTGTACTCCAGGCTCACAGCAACTGCCCGATGACGACGGAGTTCCGGTGCAGCGCCTGCTGCTCCTGCCACTGCACGCACATCAACGTCGTGAACGGCCGGCACAGCCTGGCCGTCAGCGTGGCCGAGTCGATGCGGTCGTACACCTCGATGTACACCGTCGGGATCCGCATGAACCAGGCGAGCACGAAAAAGGGGAGTGCCACTCCGGCACCGGTCGATACCACCATGTCGGGCCGCCTCGAGCGCAGCGTCCGCCACGCCAGTCCCGCGTTCCGGACCAAATTCCGGAGATTGCGGGTCGTCGGGCTGTACGCCCAAATGGTCCGCTCCTCGCTCAGCAGCGATATGGCGTCGGGGGTATCGAAAGTCACCCAGGTACGGCGGTGCTCCCGCCACCATGGGCCCAATGCCCATAACTGTGTCAGGTGCCCTCCGCTCGATCCCACAAGCAAAAGATTACGTTTCATACTCGGCTGTGTCGTCATCCGTTCGGCCCCCCCGTAAGGGTCCCGATGATAGTCTTTCGAAGTGAATCAGGGGGATTTTCAGGACCGGCGGAGCCATCTACTTCGGGATTCGCTTCGATACCATTTTCTGCTCGTCGCGCTGTTTATCGTGGCCGGTGCCGTGGCCGGCGTCGGGCTGGCGTTCGCACGGCCGGCGACCTACAGCTCGTCGACGACGCTGCTGGTGACGCAGATACCCGGCAACCCGTACGGCCCGACGCTCACGTCGTCCAACTCGGACACACTCGAGATGTTGCAGACCGAGGCGGTCGCGGTGACCTCGCAGCACGTGCTCAAGCACGTGGTGTCCGCCCTCGCGCTCACCGTGACCCCCGACAAGCTGCGCTCGCAGACGGTCGTCGTCGTCCCGCCGAACACCCAGGCGCTGCAGATCACCTACACGGGCTCCGACCGTGCGCAGGCTCCTCGGGTCGTCAACTCCATCGCGCAGCAGTACCTCGGGGTACGCCTGCACCAGGCGCACACGGCGGTCAGGTCCCAGAAGCGCAGCGTCTCCGGGCTGCTCAAGACCGCCCGGACGGCTCTGGCGCAGGCGACCGCGAGACATGACCCGAGTGTCGCCGCGCTGCGTGCCTCCGTGATCGACCTGCAGGGCAGGATGGCGACTCTGACCGCCCAGGCGACCTCGCCGGGTCGGGTGCTGACGCAGGGGACGACCCCCAGCGGCTCCGAGACCCGGCATCGGGTGATCTACGGCGTCGCCGGGCTCGCCGTGGGGTTGCTGCTGGGCGTCGGCGCCGCCGTGTGGCGCGAGCGCCGCACAGACCTCATCCGCTCACCGCTCGATCTGCAGGACTACGAGCTGCCGGCGCCGGTCAGCACGGTCCCTGGCGCGGCCCTCGACGACACGGCCATGCGCCAGCTGCGCATGCGACTCTCCGCGCACACCCGCAGTCACGAGACCGTCGGACTGGTCGGGCTGGCGTCGGGCCAGTCGCTGCGCTTCGGCGTGATGCTGGCGCGGTCTCTGGCCGCCGGCGGGAAGTCGGTGGTGCTCGTCGACGGGACGGGAACCGACCCCAGGCACCGCGACGTAATCGGCGCGGGAGCCGAACCGGGACTGTCCGAAGCACTCCTCAACGACAAGGTCCCGACCACACTGGCCGTCGACTCCGACTTCGACTACCTGCCCGCCGGACGCGCACCGCAGGAGTCGTCGGAGTACTTCGTCGAGGAGCGGACCGCCAAGATCCTGCACAGCATCAGCGAGAACCACGACCTGACGCTGATCGCCTGCATGCCACCGGACACCATCGAGGGCGAGGCGCTCGCGCGGCTGTCCGGCAGCGTGCTGCTGCTGGTGCAGCTCAACAAGACGTCGCACTTCGACCTGGGCTCGGCCCTCAGGTCGTTCAGCAGCCAGGGTCTGCGGCTCGGTGGCGTCTTCGTGCTCCCCCGCAGGCTGTGAGCAGCGGCCCACTGGTCTCTCAACCGGTCGGCGACCCACTCCGTACGATCGCCCGCGGCAGCCTGCTGAGCGGCGCCGGCGCTGTCGTCGCGGCGGTCGGCGGGGTAGGCCTCACCCTGGTCGTGACCCGGTCGTTCGTACCGGCGCTCGCGGGCACCTTCTTCGCAGGCACCACGTTCTTCCTCATCATCGCCTCCCTGGCGCAGCTCGGTACCGACGTCGGGCTGGTCCGCTACGTGTCCGCTCACTGGGCGACCGGCCAGCAGGACCGGATCGACGCGACGCTCCGGGTGGCCCTCGTGCCGGTCGTCGTCGTGGCGACCGCCGGCGCCGTGGTCATGTACCTGGTGGCCCCGACCATCTCGGGCTGGATCGCCAACGACTCCGTCTTCGACGCCTCGACGGGCATCCTCAGGGCGCTCGCCTTCTTCGTGCCGCTCGTCGCGGTCTATGGGGCCCTGCTCGCGGCCACCCGGGGCCGCGGGAGCATGCGCTCGACGGTCGTGGTCGACTCCCTCTTCCGTACAGTCGCCCAGCCGTTGCTGCTCGGCGTGACCGTCGTCCTGCACTGGGGCACGACCGCGGCCGCTGTGGCCTGGGCGCTGCCGTACGCCGTCGGCGTCGCCGCCTGTGCCGTGGTGCTGTGGCGGCCGTCGGCACGGATCAGAGGCGGTGCGCGAGCTCCCGTGGGGGCGAGCGCCCCCCGCGCGCAGAAAGGGCTCGCCCGGGACTTCTGGTCGTTCACTGCGGCGCGTGCGGTCTCGGGTGCGGTGGTGATGGTGTGGCGCCGCTTCGACGTCCTTCTCGTGGCGGCCATCTCGGGACCGGCGGACGCGGCGATCTACACCGCCGCGACCCGGTTCCTCGTGGTCGGCAGCCTCGCGATCCAGGCGGTGCAGCTGACTGTCAGTCCCCAGCTCAGCCGGATGTTCGCCCGCCACGACGTGGACGGAGCCCGCCGGATCTACTACACCTCGACGCTGTGGACCATGGTCTTCTCCTGGCCGCTGTACATCGTGTGCGCCTCCGCCGTAAGCCTCGTCATCCCCGTCTTCGGCTCCAGGTACAGCGCCGGCGCCTCGTCGGTGATCGTGCTCTCGGCGGCGATGCTGGTCGCGACCGCCTGCGGGAGCGTCGACGCGGTGCTGCTGATGTCCGGGAGGAGCCTGCTCAGCCTGGGGAACGCCGTGCTGACGCTCGCCGTCAACGTCGGTCTGGACCTCGTGCTGATCCCGCGCTTCGGGATCCTGGGCGCCGCGACCGGCTGGGCCGTCTCCATCGCGCTGCGCAACGTCCTCGCGCTGGTACAGATCAACTCGCTGATGCACATGTGGGCGTTCTCCCGGTACTCGGCCGCGGTCTCGGCCGCCTCGCTGGCGTGCTTCGCCGTCGTTCCCGGCCTGCTCTCGTGGAGCGGCGCTCCCGACCGCTGGCTGCTGCTGAGCCTGGCCGCCGGAGTGGCCGCTTACGTCGCGTGGGCGTACCGGAGCCGGGCCAGTCTCGAGCTCGACACGTTCGTCCGGGCCTTGCAGCGGCGCAAGCCGGCGTAGCAGTCTTGCGCCGCATCGGCTCGCGAAGGGCGATTCTGAACCGTCGCGGGGCGGTAACCAGTAACCTGAGGTGTCCGCCTGACGCCTTGGAGTGCCGGGATCGCTGAGACCCGGAGCGCGTTCGTGCCCAGGGAACCAGTTCCCGCGCCACCACGTGGCTGTCGGCCCGAACCGCCAGCCGATCCGGCCGGCGTCGACGAAAGAGGGACCCGTCCGTGCGCCCCACCACGCCATCACACCGAGCCCTGTCCGTGTCCCGTGCCCTGCGCACCTCGGCGGCCGCCGTCGTCGCCGTCGCCGTGACCGCGGGCATGGGGTCAGCCGTCGCGTCAGCCGCGCACGCGCCAGCGGCACTGCAGGCACGCAGCCGGCTGCCGATCGTCTTCGGGGCCTCCGGCGGCGCGGAGGTCCCCAAGCTCGCCCATCGGGTCGGAGTGCACCTCGCGACCCACGTCTACGGTCACCTAGAGGGCAAGGTGCCCGTCGGCCGGTTCATCGACATGCAGCCGGACTTCCGCTGGCGCACAATCGCCGCCGCGAAGGGGGGGACACTCGTCTACCGCAACCTGGTCCGGTGGGCCGACACCTTGAAGACGCGCAAGGGCCGTCCGATCCTCTTCTCGTTCTCCCACGAGCCGGAGGGCAAGTCCTCTGACGGCCTCGGCACCGCACACGCCTTCATCGCCGCGTGGCGGCGCATCCACGTCATCTGGACGCACCGTGGTGTCACGAACATCGAGTACACCTGGACGATGACCTCCAACGCCTTCCGAGTCAAGCCCTCCGACGACCGGTACGCGCCCAAGTGGTACCCCGGTACGGCGTACGTCGACAACGTCGCCTCCGCGGCCTACAACTGGTACAACTGCGGCCAGGGGGTGGGCAAGTGGTTGCCGCTGTCGGACCGCGCGGCTGCCCCGCTCACCTTCGCCAAGGCGCGGCACAAGCAGCTCGTCCTCGCCGAGTGGGCGAGCCAGTCCGGGCCCCGACGCGCGCAGTGGCTGAAGGATGCCCGCTCGTGGTTCCTCACCAACAAGCGGTCGATCCGCGGGGCGTTCTACTTCCAGACGCCGAACCCGCCGGCTGGATGCCACTGGGCGCTGACGTCGGACACCGACGTCAAGGCCTTCGGCGCGATGGCGCACGACCGGACGAACTTCGGCGGCTGAGAGCGCGGCTACGCGATGTGCAGGTGCTCGACGTGGCGTTGTCGCATCAGGCGCGCGAACACCGGGAGCGTCTCGGCGTCGAGCTCCCACGTAGCGTCCCCGGAGTCGCGGTAGGAGTCGAAGTAGGCCATCGCCACGACGTCGGCGCGCAGCGCGTCGTAGAAGGCCGACACCAGCCAGCTGGCGGCTCGCCCCGGCGTCGACGGGTCGCTCCGGCAGCCGTACTCCCCGATCAGGATCGGGCGCCCGCCAGCCGCGGGCAGTGACAGTGCCAGCCGGTCGGCGAAGGAGGTCCAGGTGGCGCCGTTCGTCGGGGACCACGGGTTGTACAGGTCGACGCCGTAGACCGGCGCTTCCGCGACGTTCCACGCGGCGGGTTGGCGCGCGGCGGTCGTGTCGAAGGACCAGGAGCTGAGAACCGGTACGACCGTCACGTTGGTACCGGCCCGAGCGGCTCGGCTGAGCGCGGCGCGCTGCATGGCGACGAAGTCGGCCGCGCTGCCGTAGGAGCGGGCGTCGTTCTCCGGCTCGTGGTGGATGATCAAGTACACGGGGCCGGAGATCTCACTGAGCGGCTCGACCATGCCGTCGAGCCACGCCAGGTCGGTCGCGGTCCGGGCCCAGCTGCCCGGCGGCTTGATCGACACCAGAGGCAGTCGACCCAGGCCGATGTCGGTCCGCGCCTGGGCGATCAGGGCCCCCTCCTGTCCCGCCATGAAATACGTCCGGTGACACGACAACCGTGCGCCGACCGCCTGCTCCAGCGCGTGCAGGTTCTGCGACGGGACGGCGGCGCCGTAGTACAGCCGACGACCGCGAAGGCTGGACGCGGCGTGCTGCTGGTGCTGGTCCGGCCGTCCGCTGCACGCAGCGACGACGCCGGCAGCGGTGACCGCGAGCAGGGTCCTGCGGGTCATCGTCGGCGTCCGCCGGGCGGTCAGGGCCGGCGGCGTCGGCCGCCCCGCCGCCTCATGCCCCATGACGCCAAGTCTCCCACGCCCCGGCCCGCGGACCGGGGCGTTCAACCGCTCAGCTCGTGGTGACCTGGTGCGACACCGTCGTGGACTTGTTCCATCCGTCCGTGACGGTCAGCGTGACCGTGTACGTGCCCGCACCGGAGAACGTGTGCGCGGGCGACGCGGTCGTGGCGCCCGGGGTGGTGTCCCCGAAGGTCCACGCGTACCGGATCTGGTCGCCGTCGGGATCGCTGGTGCCGTTGCTGTTGAGCTGGCACGCGAGGCCGGTACAGGTGCTCGTGAAGGCGACCGTCGGCGCGGCGTTGTTGGCCGGCTCGGCGAGGACAACCGTCTTCGTGGTCGACGCCGACTTGCCCCAGCCGTCCGTCGCCGTCAAGGTGACGGTGTACGTGCCCTGGTTGGCGTACGTGTGCGTCGCCCCGGCGCCCGTGCTCGCCGGTGAGCCGTCTCCCCAGTTCCACGCGTACGTGACGGCGTCGCCGGTGTTGGAGTCGGTCGTGCCGGTGCTGCTCGCGCTGCATGCCAGGGCGATGCAGTTGGTCGCGGCAACCGGAGTCGGCGCGACGTTGCCGGCCGGCTCGGCGATCGTGACGTTGAGCGTCGTCGTGCTGGTCGCGTTCCACTCGTCCTTCACGGTGAGCGTCACCGGGAACGTGCCCGGCGCCGTGAACGTCTTGGTGGGCAGCGGGCCGGTTGCGGTCCCCTGCGTGGTCCCGAACGCCCAGGTGTACGTCAGCGAGCTGGTGTCCTCGTCGGTCGTGGTCCGCCCGTCGAAGGTGCAGACGTTGGCGTTGCACGACACCGTGGCGTGGGCCACCGGCGGGTTGTTCGCCGGCTGGGTGACGACGATCCCGGTGTTGATCCGCTGAGCGCTCACCTGGTAGTGGTTGTCGGTCCCCTGGACGATCACGGTGTACGTGCCCGGCGCGATGACCGGGGTCGTGTAGGAGAAGTTCGACCCCAGGCTGCCGGGGCTGTTGAGGAACGCCGTGCGGAAGCTCGGGGTGGTGCTGGCGAAGGCACCCGTCGACGTCATGTACTGACCCGACGAGTTGACGATCCCGACTCCGACGTTGGCGATGCTGACGTCGTCGAGGGCGCGGCCCGTGACGACGATCTGACCGGCGTTGAACGTGCTGCCGTCCACCGGCTGGCCGAGGGCCGCGTCGAAGGTGGGAGCCGCGTCACCGGGGTAGTACCGGTAGCGGTTGGTCGCACCCGTGGTGGAGCTGTCCTGCTGGCCCGCTGTGTCGTACGCCAGCGCCGTGACGCTGAAGTCTCCACTCGTAGGCAGGTCGATCGGAAGCGACCACGTAGTGCTGGTGGCGTTGGGCGACCCAAGCGTGGCTGTCAGCGCGTTGTAGCCCGAGAGCATGGTCCCGTTGCTCTGCAGGTAGCGGCCGGTCCCGTTGTCGAAGACCGTCACCTGGACGCTCTGCACACCCTTGTCGTCGGTGGCCGTGCCGGCCAGGTCGAGGTGTGAGGACGTGATCGCCTGGGGCACGGTCGTGCTGCCGGTCAGCAGGCCGTCGGGCGGGCTGTCGCCGTTGACCTGCGCGCTGAGGGTGAGCCGGCCCTGGTTGGCTGACGCCGTCGTGATCCCGTCGCCGTCCGTGGCCCGCACCACGAAGGAGTAGGTACCGGGCGAGAGGTTGAATGGCGTCGTGTACGTCCAGTTGTAGCTCGATGTGTTGATGTCGACGGGTGAGATGCGGTGCCAGCCAGCGCTCACGTTGACGCCCCAGCTGCCGTCGGCGCCAAGGTTCTCGCGCGTCGTGGTGTTGCGCAGGTTGAGCTCCACGTTCTGGAGGCTGTTGTCGTCGGTGCTCGTGCCGGAGAAGGTGAGCGGCTGGCCGGGGGTCACGACCACCGTGGGCGCGGCGAACGGGGGCGTCATCGTCACCGGTGCGTTGATCGCCACCGAGGGGGCGACGGCGTTGGAGTCGACAGTCCAGTCGCGCGTCGCGCTTCTGAGGTCGGCCTGGCCGGTCGTGTCGACGGCAGTGGCGCTGCCGCGCCAGTCACCCTCGTGGGGCAAGGTGACGTCGTAGGACCAGGTGGCAGAGATCGCGCCGACGACGTCGGGTGTGCCCTGGAACGTGTTGTAGATGGGAGACACGCTCCCGTCGTCCTGCAGGTACTGGTTGTTGGAGTCACGGAACCAGTAGCTCAGGGAGTTGACGCCGTGGTCGTCGGCCGCCGTCCCCGTCATGGTGAAGGACGTCGAAGCGAGGATCCCGCTCGGCGGGCCGTTGATCGCCGTCGAGGGCGTCTGGTCGTCGAAGCTGAACGACTCGATCTTTTTGACCGCCTTGGTGGCGTCGGACGTCGCGCTGTTGCCGTACGTCTTGGCCATGATCTGCAGGTTGTGGTTACCGGTGATGGTGTAAGGGATCGACCAGCCGCGGGGCGACGTCGTCGTGCTGCCGGCCGCGAGGGTGGCGAATGAGTTGTTGCTCGCGCCCCATGTCACGCCGTCGTCTTGGAGGTAGCGGCCCGAGTCCCGGTCCATGACCTCGACCTGAACCCTCTTGACGCCGCCGGGTGCCGTCGCGGTCCCGCTGACCACGAACTGGCTGCCGGAGGCCACCACGCGGCCCTCGATGGGAGCGACGATGGTGGTGTCGGTGGTCGACGGCGCCGGCACCGTGTTGAAGTCGTAGAACGCGATGCGGCCGGTCTTGACACCGCCTTGGATCATGGCGTCGCCGCCGACGATCAACCCGCGGGGGGTGGCCTCCATGGCCTTGTTGCCCTCGAAGGAGTTCGAGCCCGGGCTCCACTCCAACGCGGTCCCGGTCGCCGGGTCGAGCGCGCCGACGTGGTCGCGGCGGACCACCTGGTCGCCGAGCCCGTAGCCGGACAGGCCCTGACCGGTGCCGTAGCCCACGTTGTCGAGGCCGGGCCACGGCTGGTTGGCCGTGGGCGACTCGTTCCAGCTGAAGTGGCCGCCGATATAGACGGCCTTCTCGGTGATCGCGACGGAGTACACGCTGTCGAAGCACCGCGCGATCCAGAGCGGCTGTACGTCGCTGTTGCTCAGCGAGGCCTGCGTGAGTGGGTAGGCGACCGCCACGTCGCTGATCGGAGGAGCGTCACCGCCCGAGCCGGAGGTGACCACGAAGTACGAGTCGTCGGGCGAGATGTCGGCTGCGTAGATGCGGGTGACGCCACCGACGCGGGCGATGTTGTCGTCCCAGAGGTGCGAGCGCCACGGGAGCAGCTGCTTGGTCGAGGTGTCGATGATGCCCATGCCGAGGCGGTCCTGGCCGTCGATCTTGCGCCCGGTGTGGACCACGAGCAGCTTGCTGTTGTCGTGCGTGAGCTTGAGCTGCTGGACGGTCAGCGCACCGTTGACGCCGATACCGCCGGAGATCTGGTTGTCGAAGCCGGGGTCGATCGCTCCGGTGGCGGCGTTCGCGGCGGCGAGGCCGGTGAGCAGCGTCCCGTTGATGCGGGTGAACTTGCCGCCCGCGTACACGGTGGTGTTGGAGACCGCGAGGGCGGTGACCTGACCATTGGTGGCGTTGGTGAAGGCGAATCCGGGAAGCGCTGCACCGGTCGTCAGGTTCAGGCTGGCGACCTTCGTCATGGTGACCCCGCCCACGGTGTTGAAGCTGCCGGCGACGAAGAGCTTCGTGCCGTCCGGCGAGGCCTCGACCGCACTGACGCCGCCGCCGCCGAAGGTCGGGCGGAAGCTCGTGTCGATGAGTCCGGTGGTCAGGTTGTAGCTGGCCAGAGAGGCCTGGTTGACCACGGCCGTGTTGCCCGTGGTGTTGTGCAGCGAGGTGAACGTCCCGGCGATGAAGACCCGGTTGAGCTGCGGGACGACCTCGATGTCCCAGATCTCACCCGTGCTGATGACGGGGGTGTTCTTGCGCGGCGTCGCCGGGACGAGTGACGTGTGGCCCGGTACGGGCTGGGTCACCTGGACCGCGGCTGCCGCTGCCTTGACCGGGGCCAGGCCCGCCACCGGGGAGCTCGCGGTAGCGAGCGCCACCGCGGACAAGGCGGGGAGGCTCAGTGCGGCAACCGCACTCGCCAGCAGACCGGTCAGGGCGCGCGAACGTACTCTCATATGGATGTGACCCCTCGATATACCGCTCGTGCGGTCGAGAAGACGGTTCCCGACGTCGACGCCAAGCGGTGTGCTCAGGGTAACTAGGACAAATCTGCACGTATCGATTGTTCGCCAAATCGTACAGCTCGATCACGCAGAGCTACATTCGGCTCCCGGAGCGACCCCGTAGGTTCCGGCTCAGGTACGCATCGGGATCGGCACGCCACGCTCCAGCGCCACCTCGTCGGCGCGCTCGTAACCCGCGTCGACGTGGCGGATCACCCCCATGCCGGGGTCGTTCGTGAGGACCCGTTCCGCCTTCTGGCCGGCCAGCTCCGAACCGTCCACGACCACCACCTGGCCGGCGTGGATGGACCGCCCGATCCCGACGCCGCCGCCGTGGTGGATCGACACCCAGGTCGCGCCGGACGCCACGTTGACCATCGCGTTGAGCAGCGGCCAGTCGGCGATCGCGTCGGACCCGTCGAGCATCGACTCCGTCTCCCGGTAGGGGGAGGCGACCGAGCCGCAGTCAAGGTGGTCTCGACCGATCGCGAGCGGCGCCTGCAGCTCACCGGATGCCACCATCTCGTTGAACCGCATGCCGGCCAGCTGCCGCTCGCCGTACCCGAGCCAGCAGATCCGCGCGGGCAGGCCCTGGTAGGCGACCAGGTCCCCCGCCTTCTTGATCCACCGGGCGAGCCGCTCGTTGTCGGGGAAGAGCTCGAGGATGGCCCGGTCGGTCGCGGCGATGTCCCTGGGGTCGCCCGACAGCGCGGCCCAGCGGAATGGGCCCTTCCCCTCGCAGAAGAGGGGACGGATGTAGGCCGGCACGAATCCCGGGAAGTCGAAAGCACGCTCGTACCCCCCGAGCTTCGCCTCCGCACGAAGCGAGTTGCCGTAGTCGAACACCTCCGCGCCGGCGTCGAGGAACCCGACCATGGCCTCGCAGTGCCGCGCCATCGACTCGCGGGCCCGCTCCGTGAAGGCGGCAGGGTCCTTCTCCCGCGTCGCTACCCAGTCATCGAAGTCGACGCCGACCGGGAGGTACATCAGCGGGTCGTGCGCGGACGTCTGATCGGTGACGATGTCGATGGGCGCACCCATCGCCAGCAGCTCCGGCACCATCTCCGCGGCGTTGCCGAGCACTCCGATCGACAGCGGCTTCTTCGCGTCTTTGGCGTCGGTGGCCAGCTGCACGGCGTGCTGGAGGGAGTCGGCGCGGACGTCGAGATACCGGTGGTCGATCCGGCGACGGATGCGGGAGTCGTCGCACTCGATGCAGATGCAGACACCGTCGTTCATCGTGACCGCGAGCGGCTGGGCGCCGCCCATCCCGCCGAGCCCGGCGGTAAGGGTGATCGTCCCTGCGAGGCTGCCGTCACCGCCGGTGTCCGGGCGCCCCGAGGCTCTCTCCGCGAGCTTCGCGGCGATCGCGGCGAAGGTCTCGTAGGTGCCCTGCAGAATCCCCTGCGTGCCGATGTAGATCCAGGAGCCGGCCGTCATCTGCCCGTACATCGTCAGCCCGAGTGCCTCGAGCCGCCGGAACTCCGGCCAGGTGGCCCATTCGCCGACGAGGTTCGAGTTCGCGATCAGGACGCGGGGGGCCCACTCGTGCGTGCGCATTACCCCGACCGGGCGGCCGCTCTGGACGAGGAGGGTCTCGTCGCCCTGCAGTGTGGTCAGCGAGCGCACGATGGCGTCGTACGACGGCCAGTCCCGCGCCGCCTTGCCCGAGCCGCCGTACACGATGAGCTCCTCGGGATGCTCGGCCACCTCCGGGTCGAGGTTGTTCATCAGCATGCGCATCGGTGCCTCGGTCTGCCAGGAGCGGGCGGTCAGCTCCGTCCCTCGGGGAGCCCGAACCACCCGAGCCCCGGCGCCGTCAGCGGGAGTAGATGTGGCCATCACAGTCCTTTCCTCGAATGCCGCCGAGACGTCACCCACGGCCCGGTTTTGTCGGCGTGTCGCTCACCGATTGACGTCTCGGCGCGGGCGGTGGTCATGCCAGGGGGGCCGGCAGGGCCGAGTCGGCGGCGGCGGCGAGCGCACCGGTACGGACGAGCTCGACGGTCGCGGCGATCTCGGGGGCGAGATACCGGTCGGGGCCCGGGCCGGGTACCTGGTCTCGCAGCGCGGCGATCACCGCGCCGGTCGCCGGTGCAGGCGTCAGCGGCGCCCGCAGGTCGATGCCCCGGGCGGCCGTGAGGATCTCGATGCCGAGGACGGTCGCGAGGCCGTCGACGCAGCGCCTCAGCTTGCGCGCCGACGACCACCCCATCGAGACGTGGTCCTCCTGCATGGCACTCGACGGGATCGAGTCGACGCTCGCCGGAGTCGCCAGCCGTTTGAGGTCGGAGACGATGCCCGCCTGCGTGTACTGGGCGATCATGTGGCCGCTGTCGACGCCGGCGTCAAAGGCCAGGAAGGCAGGGAGCCCGGCGTTGCGCGTCTTGTCGAGGAAGCGGTCCGTACGCCGCTCTGACATGCTCGCGACGTCCGCGACCGGGATGGCGAGGAAGTCGAGCACGTACGCGACGGGGGCCCCGTGGAAGTTGCCATTGCTCTCGACCCTGCCGTCGGGGAGGACGACGGGGTTGTCGACCGCCGACGAAAGCTCCCGCTCGGCGACGACGGACGCGTACGCGACGGTGTCCCGGGCCGCGCCGAGCACCTGCGGTGAGCAGCGCAGGGAGTACGCGTCCTGCACGCGATGGCACTCCGGGCCGCGGTGGCTCTCCATGATCGCCGAACCGGCCAGCAGCGCCACCAGGTTGGCCGCCGACTCCGCCTGGCCGGGATGCGGACGCAGCGCCTGCAGGTCCGCGGCGAACACCCGGTCGGTCGCCAGCAGTCCCTCGACCGACATCGCAGCGGCGATGTCGGCGGTCCGCAACAGCATGCGGAGGTCGTGAATGGCCAGCACGAGCATCCCCAGCATGCCGTCGGTGCCGTTGATCAGCGCGAGACCCTCTTTGGCCGCGAGCTCGACGGGTCGCAGGCCGAGCTCCGGCAGTACGTCCGCCGCCGGCCGCAGTACGCCCTTCGGGTCGCGCACGTCGCCCTCACCCGTCAGCGCGAGGGCGCAGTGCGCCAGCGGCGCCAGGTCGCCGGAGCAGCCGAGGCTGCCGTACTCGGGCACGACCGGCGTGACGCCCGCGCTCAGCAGCGACGCCAGCGCCTGTGCCGTCTCGATCCGGATACCGGTACGGCCCGTGGCCAGCGTGGACAGGCGCAGCAGCATCAGCGCCCGGACGACCTCGGTCTCCACCTCCGGCCCCGAGCCGGCGGCGTGAGAACGGATCAGCGACCGCTGGAGCTGAGCGCGCATCTCCGCGGGGATGTGCCGGGTGGCGAGCGCACCGAAGCCGGTGGAGATCCCGTAGGCCGGCGTGGCCGCCGCGGCCAGCGTGTCGACGGTTGCGCGCGACGACTCGATCGCCTCGACCGCCTCGCCGGTGAGCTCCACCTCTGCGCCGTCTCGAGCGACCCGGACCACGTCGTCGAAGGAGACCGCGCCGGTACCGACCAGGACGTGTGCCATAGGACCCATTCGACACCCCCGGCCCGACCGAAGACACACCGCCCCGGCAGTCACGTAAAGGTATCGAGTGGCTCCAGGGGGTTACCAAGCTCAACCCAACCCCGCTAGGGTCCCGGCAAGGAGATCTTTACAACCACTGGAGGCTCATCTCGTGTCAGGGCCAGTTAACCGCACCCGTCAGGGCGCCATCGCCGCGCTCGCCATCACGGCAGCAGCCGGACTCTCGCTCAGCGGAATCCCGCAGGGCGTCGCCGGCCAGTCTGCCGGCCGAGGATCAGGCGCAGCCGTCAACGCGAAGTCGCCGTTGGTCCGCCAACCGGAGCGCAAGGGCGACTATGACGCCCGCACCGGATCGTTGAATACCCAAGTCCGCGAGACGAACGCGATCTCGGCCGATCGGGCCAGAGCCGTCGCCGCTCTCGGCAGATCCTTGGGTTCCCAGGGCATCGTCGACATCGACCCCGCTACCGGTACTCCCCGAAACATCGGACGCCTCGACGGCTTCCTGACGGGCGCGTCGTCGGCAAAGGCGAGCACGGTCGCGCTGCGGTACGTCCGAGCTCATCTGAAGGCGATGGGCCTCAGCCGTGCCGACCTCAAGACGCTGACGCTGCGCGACAGCTGGGTCGACATTGCCGGCATCCATCATCTGTCGTGGACGCAGTCGAGCCACGGCATCTCCGTCTTCGGCAACGGCCTCAAAGCCAACGTGACCAAGCGCGGGCAGCTCATCTCGATCCAGGGCTCGCCGATCGCCGGCCTGGCGAGGATGACGCGGCACACGAGTGCCTCGCCGCGGCTCTCGGCGGGCACGGCTCGCGACGTGGCGGCTCAGGCCGTCGGCGGCGCCGCCGCGTCCTCCGCCGAGGTGACCTCCAAGAGCGCGAGCTCGGTCACGTGGGCGAACTCCGACAACGCGCAGCTCGTCTGGTTCCTGGGCGCGCGCGGGGTCCACCTGGGCTGGTCTACCTACGTCCAGGCCGGCAAGGACCTCAACTACCAGCAGGTCGTCGATGCGCACTCCGGCAGCGTGCTGTACCGGCACGACACCCTCAACTCCGACCGTGGCGACGGCCGGGTCTTCAGCAACCACCCGGGGGCACGCGTCGGCGGCAGGCAGAAGGTCGTCAACTTCTACAAGGCCGGCTTCCTGCCGAAGCACGCGAAGCTGCTGTCGGGTGGCAAGTACGTCGTCGCGTGGTCGGACGTGAACGACGACGACAAGATCAATGCCGGCGAGACCGTCCCCGTTCCCGGGCTCACCTCGGCCGGCCACCACGCCCAGTACAAGCTGAAGCGGTACGACCACGCCCTCTCGATCTGCCCGCACCTGGTCTGTACCTGGAACCCGTTCAAGCGGAACTCGTGGCGCGTCAACCGGCGGGCCGACGTCACCCAGGGCTTCTACTACGACAGCATCTACCACAACTACCTCCGCAAGGCTCCCTTCGGGTTCACGCCGAAGGCGGGCAGCTTCGAGCGTTCCGGTGGCGACCCGGTGCTGCTGAACGACCTGGACGGGGCCAACACCGACAACGGGTTCCCGGACCCGAACCACGTCGACAACGCCAACATGAACACGCCGCCTGACGGCATCCCGCCGACTATGCAGATGTACCTGTTCCACGTCCCACAGACCAAGTTCGGGCAGGACCCGTTCATCCCGCGTGCGGTCGCAACGTCGTCGACGATGGACCCGACCGTGATCATGCACGAGTACACGCACGGTCTGTCCAACCGTCTCGTGGTCGACGCCTCTGGCAACTCGACCCTGAACTCCATCCAAGCGGGAGCCATGGGCGAGGCGTGGAGCGACTACTACGCCCTCGACTACGCCGTGACCAAGGGCTTCATCAAGGACAACCCCAGGTCCGGCGATGTGATCGAGGGTAGGTACGCCGACGCGGGACTGTTGCGCACGGAGGCCATCGACTGCCCCGTGGGCACTCGGGCGAAGCACTGCCAGCCGCCCCTCGTCTCCGGCCACGGCGGCTACACCTATGGCGACTTCCCGAACATCGTCGGTTTCCCCGAGGTACACGCATCCGGCGAGCTGTGGTCGCAGACGCTTTGGGACATGCGCAACGCCTTCGGGCACCGGATCACCGACATGGACGTCACGCGGGCCATGTCGTTGTCGCCCAACAACCCCAGCATGCTCGACATGCGCAACGCCATCATCCAGGCCGACCGCGCCGCCTTCGGTGGCAAGCACGTCAAGGGCATCTGGAAGGTGTTCGCACACCGGGGTATGGGCTTCTTCGCCGCAACCTTGGCCTCCGACGACCCGAACCCCGTGCAGAGCTTCCGGCTGCCACCGGGGCCCAAAACGCCACGGGGCAGGGTCACCGGGCACGTCATCAACAGGCTGACCCACAAGCCGGTCAAGAACGCGCTGGTGGTCATCGCCGGCCATGGCTCCGGCCTGGTGGGGCCCTACGCGGCGAGAACCGACGCGGCCGGGCACTTCTCGATCAAGCGGGTCTTCGTCGGCAAGTACCCGGAGGTCGTGGCTCTCGGACCCGGCTACGAGGTCGTGTCCAAGTCGGTGCGGGTCCGGACCGGTGCGAATCGACTCACCTTCCGGCCGCGTCGTGACTGGGCGGCGTCCAGTGGCGGCGCATCGCTCAAGAGCTTCACAGGCCCCGACTTCTCGCCCTTCGGGTGCGGACCGGCTCAAGCCATCGATCTGAGCCAAGGTCAGGGCTGGTTGAGCTACGCCGGCGACGGTACTCCGACCAACGCACCGACCCCGAAGTACATCGTGGTGCGGATGCCGGCCACCTTCACCGTCACGTCGTTCGCTGTCGATCCCTCGGCACCGTGCGGCGTCGGAGCGAGCTCGTCGACGGGCAAGTACCGGATCGAGACCTCGCCGACCGGCAGTGCGTGGACGACCGCGGCGCAGGGAACCTTCACGCCGGCTGACCAGGGCAGGTTGAACGCGGTGCCTGTCGCCGCGCCTGTTCCGGGCGTCAGGTACGTGCGCTTCACGATGCTCGGGACCCAGGTGCCGAACATCTCGACGAACTGCCCGAACGGCCCGTACGACGGCTGCACCTACATGGGCATGGGCGAACTGGAGGTGTACGGAACTCGATGAGATCACGCCCGTGTGCGTGAGTTGATCGCCGGGTCCCACGTCCGCCAGATCCGTGGCGGACGTGGGACCCGCTTCGTGTGGCCCATCTGCTGGAGCACGAGCACACCGCCTACGATCAGAGCGCCCGGCCGCGCGCGCCGGTTCGGGGAAGAGGGGAGTCTCACGTGCAGGTGATCGCCATCGTGATCTCGCTCGCGATCACTGTCGTCGCGGTGGCCCTCTTCGTGCGGGCGATCCGCCAGATCCTGGCGGTGGTGCGGACGGGGCAGCCCACACTCGGGCGAACGGACCACAAGGCGGCTCGCTGGGCGACGATGCTGCGCGAGACGCTCGGCCACACCCGGATGCTCCAGTGGAGCCTGATCGGCACGATGCACTGGTTCGTCTTCGTCGGGTTCGGGTTCTTGTTCCTGACCCTCGTGACTGCCTTCGGCCAGCTGTTCGACGCAACCTTCGCGCTCCCGCTCATCGGCCACTGGGTGGTCTTCGAGTGGGTCACCGAGGCGATCGCCTGGCTGATGCTGGTGTCCGATCATCGGGCTGATCACCGTCCGGCTGACCAACCTGCGCCGCGGTACGGTCGCCGCGTCGCAGCCGGTTCTTCGGGTCCCGGATGTGGCAGGGGTACTTCGTCGAGGCCGTGATCCTCGGAGTCGGGCTGTGCATCCTCGTGCTGCGCGGCAGCGGAGTACGCGCTGCAGGCAGGCGCGTCGAAAGCAGACTTCCCGCTCACCTTCTTCATCGGCCAGGGGCTCGACGGCCTCAGTGTCGGCCTCGCTCGAGCGGCTCGTGTACTTCGTCGCCATGGTCAAGATCGTCATCTCGTTCACCTGGATGATCGTGCTCTCACTCAACGCCACCATGGGCGTGGCCTGGCACCGGTTCACGGTCTGGCCGAACATCTGGTTCAAGCGCAAGGCCGGCGGCGGCCCGTCGCTCGGCGCTCTGCAGCCGATGGCCGCAGGCGGTGTGCCCATCGACTTCGAGAACATCGACGAGCTCGACGAGGACACCACGTTCGGCGTCGGCAAGGTCGAGGACTTCAGCTGGAAGGGCATGCTGGACTTCGCGTCGTGCACCGAGTGCGGACGCTGCCAGTCGCAGTGCCCAGCCTGGAACACCGAGAAGCCGCTGTCGCCGAAGCTGCTGATCACGGACCTGCGCGACCACGCCTTCGCGAAGACGCCGTACGTGCGCGCCTCCGAGGAGGACCGGGAAGACCTCCCGGAGCCGGTACGCGCGGAGGCCGGCCGAGAGCTGGTCGGGGCGACTGAGGGCGACCCGTCGCTGCCGTCCGGCGGCGCGGTGATCGACCCGGACGTCTTGTGGTCCTGTACGTCGTGCGGCGCCTGCGTTCAGCAGTGCCCGGTCGACATCGAGCACGTCGACCACATCATGGACATGCGGCGCTACCAGGTCCTGGTGGAGTCGAGCTTCCCGCCAGAGCTGAACCAGCTCTTCCGGGGGCTGGAGAACAAGGGCAACCCGTGGAACATGTCGCCGAACGCGCGGATGGACTGGGCCAAGGGTCTTCCGTTCGAGGTCAAGCAGGTCGGAGTCGACGTCGAGAGCCTGGACGAGGTCGACTGGCTGTTCTGGGTCGGGTGCGCCGGTGCGTACGAGGACCGGGCGAAGAAGACCACGCGGGCCGTAGCGGAGCTGCTGCACCAGGCCGGCGTGAGCTTCGCGGTGCTGGGCGACGGCGAGACCTGTACCGGTGACCCGGCCCGAAGGTCGGGCAACGAGTTCGTCTTCCAGCAGCTGGCGATGCAGAACGCCGAGACGCTGACGGAGGCCAAGGCCACGCAAGGTGGTGTCGACCTGCGCCCACTGCTTCAACACGTTGAAGAACGAGTACGGGCAGCTGGGGCTGGAGCTCGAGGTCGTCCACCACACGCAGCTGCTGAGCCGGCTGGTGCGCGACGGGCGGCTGACGCCGGTGGCGCCACCCGCCGGCGCCGTCAACGGGCGGACGATCACCTACCACGACCCGTGTTACCTCGGCCGCCACAACAAGGTGTACGAGCCGCCGCGAGAGCTGCTCGCGGTGATCCCCGGCGCGACGTTCACCGAGATGCCGCGCAACACCGAGCGCTCGTTCTGCTGCGGTGCCGGTGGCGCGCGGATGTGGATGGAGGAGAAGATCGGCGAGCGGATCAACATGAACCGCACGACCGAGGCGGTCGCGACGGGGGCATCGGCCATCGCCGTCGCCTGCCCGTTCTGCCGGATCATGCTCGACGACGGCCTCACCTCGCTGCAGGCCGCCGGGTCGGCCGACGAACACGTCGAGGTACAGGACGTGGCACAGCTGCTGCTGGCCGCCGTCCGCCGTGCCGACGAGCCCTGACCCCCTCCCCCGACACGTCACCAGCGGCCCGCTTTCGTGGGCGTGTCGAGCACCGATCGACGTCTCGGCGTGGAAACGCGTACGGGTCCTCGCGCCATTCGGTACGCCCAACCTCCGCGGCGTCCACCTAGCGACACGCGGTGGTGTCACCGGTGCACTGTGCCGCGCGTACTGCTCCGGCTACTCAGGAATCCTGTACGGCGACACGCCGCCTGACCTGGGACAATAGGTTAATGTCGTCATGGTGTTGACCTGACACCATAGTGGTGTCATAGTAGTGGACATGGACATCACAGAGTTCGCAGAGGCCTTGCGCCGCGACCTGATGACAGCCGCCGAGGCCGGCACGGACGAGATCCGGGCAGCTGCCGAGCGGCTGTCCATGGCACTCGGCCCGGCCGTACGCCTGACGCTCATGGACGCGCTGTCCCAGGCCGCTGCGGAGATCACCAACGAGCTGCACGGCACGTCCGTCGAGGTGCGGCTCAAGGGCCGCGAGCCGGTCTTCGTCGTTGCCGGGCATGGAGCGGACGCTGCGCCGGCAGCGCCCGAGGAGCCGGTCGAGGACACCGACGACCTGGGCTTCGAGGAGGGTGACACCGTCGCCCGGATCACGCTGCGGCTGCCGGAGTCGCTGAAGGCGCGGGCCGAAGAGCTTGCCGGCAAGCGCGGTCAGTCGCTCAACACCTGGCTCGTGAACGCCGCCCGGAACGCGGCGACGATCAGCATCAACGTCAGCTCCACCCCGATGGGCCCGGGTGCCCCGGGACGTAACCGCTCATCCAGCAGGCGCATCCAGGGCTGGGTGCGATGACTACGGAGGCCAGCATGTACACGTTCAACACCCCCGGTCCGATCGACCTGCGCGTCGAGTTGTGGCAGGGCGAGGTCAACGTCGTCGCTGACGACACGGACACCACGACCGTCGAGCTCACTCCGCTGCGCAACGACGCGGCGGCTCGCGACGCCGTCGAGAACGCCCGCGTCGAGCAGCGCGGGAACGAGGTCGTCGTCTTGATGCCGAAGGCGAAGGGCGGGCTGTTCCGCGGACGGGCGGAGGTCCAGGCTGACATCCGCGTCCCGATCGGCAGCAACGCGAGCATCGAGACAGCATCGGCCGACATCGAGACCGACGGCGAGCTCGGCAACGTGCGCGCGGCCAGCGGGTCCGGTGACGTCTCCATCGAGAGCAGCGCCAACCTCGAGGTGCGTACCGGCTCCGGCGACATCAGGGTCACCACGGTCCACGGCTCGTGCAACATCAAGTGCGGGTCTGCCGACGTACGGGTCGACACCGTCCACGGCGATGCCGACGTCGCCTCAGGCTCCGGCGACGTCATGATCGACACCGTCACGGGGTCGTTCAGGGCCAAGACCGGCTCCGGCGACATCATGCTCGTGCAGGCCGGCCACACCGTCGACGCCATGGCGGGATCCGGAGACATGCTCCTGAAGCGGATCGAGCAGGGCAAGGTCAAGGTCAAGACCGGCACCGGCGATGTCCAGATCGGCGTCGCCGTCGGTACAGCGGCGTACCTGGACATCATGACCGTGACCGGCGACGTGACCTCTGACCTGGATGCGTCGGAGGCGCCGAGCGCCGGTGAGCGGATGGTCGACATCAACGTCCAGTCAGGGAGTGGCGATGTGGTCCTTCAGCGCTCCTGAGAGCAGGCCGCCGGCGGCGGCGCCGTACGACGGGAACGAGTCACTGACCCGGCGGACCGCAGACGGCAAGAACGGTCAAGAGACGAACGGCAGACGGAAGCAACACTCGAAGTCAGGCAAGACCACCAGACCCTCAAGGAAGGCCAACTCATGAACTTCAACGAGCAGATCGCCAAGCAGATCATCACCGAGCGCGTCGCCACCCGCAGCGCGATGCGGCGCCCGACCCACCCCAAGACCGCCGGCATGCTCCGCAGACTCGCCGAGCGTATGGAAGGCCGCACCTGATCTCGCGCGCGTCCCACCCGCGCGGCTGAGACAACGAGGCCGGAATCACTCCCCCCATGAGTGGTTCTGGCCTCGTTGCTGTCGCTGTAGCCGTACCAACGAAGGCTTGGGCGAGGAGGTCACGCGGTGCCAGCCGCCCCGGTGCGCCTTCACCGGTGAGTCGCGAGTCAGATCTTCGTGCGGTGGAACTGCTGGAACGAGCGGGACGGCGTAGGACCACGCTGCCCTTGGTAGCGCGAGCCGTACTTCTCGCTGCCGTACGGGTGGTCGGAGGGCGACGACAGCTGGAAGAAGCAGAGCTGACCGATCTTCATTCCGGGCCAGAGCTTGATGGGGAGAGTGGCGACGTTCGAGAGCTCGAGGGTGACGTGGCCGGAGAAGCCTGGATCGATGAACCCCGCAGTGGAGTGGGTGAGCAGCCCCAGACGGCCGAGCGACGACTTGCCCTCGAGGCGGGCGGCGATGTCGTCGGGAAGGGTGATGACCTCGTACGAGGAGCCGAGGACGAACTCGCCCGGGTGCAGGATGAACGGGTCGTCGCCGGTCGGCTCGACGGCGCGGGTCAGGTCGGGCTGGTCCTCGGCAGGGTCGATGTGCGGGTAGCGGTGGTTCTCGAAGACGCGGAAGTACCGGTCGAGACGTACGTCGACGCTCGACGGCTGGACCATCTCGGCGTCGAACGGGTCGAGCACGACCCGGTTCCGGTCAATCTCCGAGCGGATGTCGCGGTCACTGAGGAGCACCCGGTGAGACTACCGAACGTGGGCATGGTTTCGGCCGGTCCGCGTGAGCCGTGGGCGCCTGGCGTCAACCGGAGGAGATGAGGGCGACGCCGACCATGGTGACGGCGACGCCGGTGATCTGGATGCGGCGCAGGCGCTCGGCGAGCACGACGCGGGCCAACAGGACGGTGACGACGGGAAACAGGGAGCTGAGGACGCTCGTGATGCTGACGTATCCCAGGGTCGAGGCGATGACGAAGCAGAGGTTCGCGCCGAGGTCGGCGGCGGAGATGCCGAAGATCTGGAGGTAGTCGTGCGGCTCCAGCCCACCGGTCGTACGCCTGACCAGTGCGGCGACGATGAACGCCGTCATGATGGTGACGCGCATCGACCACAGCGTGAGTACGGGGCTGTCGTCGGCCCCGTTGTTGGCGAGGACGAAGAAGATACCGAAGAAGAACCCGGCCGCGACCGCGACGAGTACTGGTCGCGCGGACGCCAACGCCCCGCTGAACTCCGGGCCGCTCGTGAGCACGATGCCGAGCACGGCGACGGCTATGCCGCTGAGCGTGACCTGGCTGGGCGACTCTCCGGAGAGGATGCCCACGACGACGGGGACGACGACGCCGAGAGACGTCACCGGTGCGACGACGCCCATCGTCCCGGTGGAGAGCGCGACGTAGTAGCAGATCAGCCCGAGCGCACCGGAGCATCCAGCAGCCATGCCCCACGGCAGCCAGCCGTACGGGCCGTGCCATCCGCCGGACACCACGACGGCGACCGTCGACAGCAGCACGCCGAAGGTCGCGCTCCACCCGACGACCACCAGGACCGGCCTGCGCATGCTGACCAGGCCACCCGCGAAGTCCGACGCGCCCCAGAGCAGGCTCGACAGCAGCGACAAGAAGATGGCCATCGGAGGAGGCTATCCGGCGCTCCGGGCCGCCCAAGTGAGGTGGCGTGGCCGGTCGGACCTCGGGCGGTAGTATCGTCGTCGCTCGCCTCGGTGAGAGCCGTGGCGGTGCGCGGGTGTAGTTCAATGGTAGAACATCAGCTTCCCAAGCTGACAGTGCGAGTTCGATTCTCGTCACCCGCTCTGCGCGCCGTTGATGGAGCGAGACTCTGGCCAGTTCTCCTTAGATCTCGCTCGCCCGCGCCTTGGGTGTTCATAGACTTCCGCACAGCCCGCGTCACCTCAACTGGCAGCCGGAAGTGGTTTTGCCGAGCCCAGGTCGCAGGAGTGGGGCAAACGGCAACGCACCAATGCGTCGACCGCACTTGTACATTCCCGTAATCCTCATGCTGGTAGGTGATGTCGATGCGTGCGCGTGCGTCACCGCTCGGGTCGTGGACACGAGCGTCGCCGCACTCGCGGTCGGCATGGTGGCGGCGAGATGGGCGGCGGCGCTGGCCGACGCGATCAAGCCCGTTCTGGTGAGTTCCTTTGGTGCCTGCGAGTCGAAAGCCGCAGTCACCCGACCGAGAGCATCGCCTGGACGACTGCTCGTCCAGGACATCGGGCCGTCGTGAACACCCCATACCGCCGCCGGCGTCAAGCGCAGCCGAGACGCCCCTGTACGGCGCTGCAGGTCGCCCACCACTGAACAACGGACACACTCGGCAGAAGTCGCATTCCACGGATCGTCATCCCTCGCTGGGCAACCCGACCCCGCGCGCCGCGAGCAGCTCGTCGCGCTTCCAGGCGTACCCGACCATCCAATGCGCACGATAGCGGAACAGGTGGATGTCGTCGCCCCAGCTCAACGGAGAGCTGCCGTAGTGAGCTGTCCAATGCCCGATCGTCTCGCCCCAGTCCGCGTCGTCCTCGCGGAACCGCTCGACCCGTCCGTGGCTGAACACGGCGAGCTCCTCGTTGTCGATGTGCGCGACGCTCACCGACGGCCTCGCCGCCAGATGCCTCGCCTTCGCCGCCGCCCCGCTGGTGCTGAAGGTCCAGCTGGCGTGCAGGAAGTGGCCGTCCAGGGCACTAATCCGCGGCTCGCCGGACGCGGTGACCGTCGCGACGCTGAGCACCTTCATGCCGGTGAGCAAGGCGACGAGATCGCGGGCGGACAGCACGCGGTCGTCGGAGATGATGCTCCTGAGGTGCTCGGTTGACGACGCGTGCGAGGCGTCCAACAGGGTCTGGAGGGCAGTGATCTCGTCGGCCGTCTCGAGCATGAGCCCACGCTATGACACGCTCCCCCGCCGAGGAGTCAGGTAGTCCCCGCCGAGGAGTCAGGTAGTCCCCGCCGAGGAGTCAGGTACTTCCCACCGAGGGGTCAGGTACTTCCGATCGACGAGTCAGGTAATTCCCGCTGGTCGCAGCCGTACTTGAACGTCGCCAGCAGAACGCGACCCCTGGCCGGAGTCAGGCACCCCCTCAGGACGCTAGGCGACTCCTCGATGGGAACCACGTGACCCCTCGCGGGGAATTATGTGACTCCTCGGCACGAGGCGACCCCTCGATGGGAACTACGTGACCCCTCGCGGGGAATTAGGTGACTCCTCGGCCGCGGGGTCAGGCGGTGGAGGAGTCGACCTCCACCTCGGTATGCGGCCGGGACTGCCACAGCGCCCACTCCGCACTGACTTCCCCGGCGGTCCTCAGCAGCTTCGGGAGGTGCTGCTCAAGCAGGACCTCGGTGGAGGTCTCGGCGGCGTGTACGGTCACGTTCATGGCAGCAAGTACTGCTCCCGTCCCGTCGCGGACTGGCACGGCGACGGACCGCACTCCGGGCGCGAGCTCCTCGTCGGCCAGGGCCCAGCCGCGCGCCCTTACCTGGGTCAGCTCGGCGATCAACTGCTCCGGTGAGCGCCCGATGTACTGCGGGAGCCCGGCACGACTCGGCTCCGCAAGGGCTGCATCGAGCGCGTCCGACGACAGGTCGGCCAGCAGTACCTTCCCCTGCGAGGTCTGCACGGCGGGGAACCGGGTGCCGATGTACACCCGCAGCGAGATGATCTTCGGCACCGAGACCCGCGCGACGTACACGATGTCGGAGCCGTCCAGCTGCGCCATCGACGACGACTCGCCCGTACGCCGGACCAGCGCCTCCAGATGCGGTCGGGCGATGTCCCAGAGACCGAGGGAGCTTACGTAGCTCATCCCGAGGCCCACCACCCTCGGCGTCAGCTGGAAACCACCGTCGACCGCGCGTACGTACCCCATCTCCTGCAGCGTAAGCAGCAGCCGGCGGGCCGTCGGACGGGCCAGGTCGGCAGCGGCCGCCACCTCGCTCAGCGACATCGTCGGGTGAGCCGCGTCGAAGCCCGCGAGGATGTCGAGCCCGCGCGCGAGTGACTCCACGAAGTCGGGTCCCGATCCTCTGCCCGCCATGCGGTGTGTCTCCTTCCCCCAGTTGGACGACCGTCCGGTGCCGGGCCGCATGAGCCCGCGGAGCGCCGAACGACCCAGGCGCCTGGATCAGCCGGAGGACGGCTCCCCGAACACCGTGCCCCGAGCTCCGTGAGTCGACTGGGACTTGTAGTCGGTGTACTGGTACGGGTTGTCGAGCACCTCGTCGTCGCTGGGCAGGTCGGGGTTCATCCCCTGCGCCCACGCCTGCTCACCCAAGGCGGTACGCAGGTGCTCGACCGTCGCCTCGACCCCACGCCGGACCCGCGGCAGGTCGACGCCGACCAGCTGGCCCGCGTACTTCACGACGTTCCCGTCCACGAGCACCGTGTGCACGTCGCCGCGCTGGGCCTGGAACGCCACGTGGCCGTAGGGGTTCAGCAACGGGAAGGACACCGGCGAGGCGTCGTTCTTCAGCAGCACCACGTCGGCCTTGAGCCCGCGCTCCAGCCGGCCGATGTCGTCGCGCCCGAGGGCCCGGGCGCCACCGCGCGTCGCCCAGTCGACGACCTGCTCCGCCCGCAGGTGCACGTGCGTGACGGTGTCGCCCTTCGCGTGCGCCTCCAGGTGTTCCCGAGAGCGGTCGGCACCCAGAGTGGTACGCATCGCCGAGAAGAGGTCACCGCTCCACCAGACGCTCGTGTCCATGGACAGCGACACCGGGATGCCGTATCGGCGGACCTGCCAGGTGGGGGGATACCCCTGCCCCGCGCTCTGCTCCGACTCGGTCGACACCGACACCGACCCTCCGCTGGCGGCGATCCGCTGGTACGAGTCCGTGGTCAGTGTCGCGGCGTGCACGTAGACGGTGTCCGGCGTCGCGAAGCCGTGGTCGTGCATCAGCCGGATCCCCTCGTCGTTGGTCGCCCCCCAGACGCCCGCATGCGTCGTCACCGGGAGACCGAGCTCGCGGGCCACCTCGAACGCCGCCTTCTCGGGGAACGCCGGGTCGCCGGTCACGTCGAAGGCCAGCTGGAAGCCGAGCATGTCGCCGCCCGCGGCCCGGTGGCGTTCGAAGAACGAGCGCACCGCCGGGTCAGCCGTCCACTCCCAGGGCGCCGCCTGGATGTTGCCGTACGCCAGCACAAACCGCCCCGGCACCGACTGCAGGGCCTCGACGGCGGCCTCGGCGTGGTCGACCGTCTGCAGCCCGTGTGACCAGTCCACCGTTGTGGTCACGCCGGCCTCGAGCGACTCCCAACCGGAGAGCTGGTTGCCCGCGAGGATGTCCTCGGGACGGAACTTGCTGCCGTGCTCGAGGTAGTACCAGACGAAGTACTGCGTGAGGGTCCAGTCGGCGCCGTAGCCGCGCATCGCCGTCTGCCACATGTGGCGGTGCGTGTCGATCATCCCCGGCATCACGATGCCGCCGCTGGCGTCGATCTCCTGAGCTCCGTCGGGTACGTCGAGTCCCCGCCCGACGTCGACGATGCGGTCGTCGACAACGAGGACGTCAGAGTCGGCGAGCACCGTGTGCGCGTCGTCCATCGTCAGGACCACCCCGCCGCGGAAGACGATGGGGCGACCGGGTGCGGGGGTCTCGGCAGGGCTTTCGGTCATGCGTCCTCCAGGACAGAAACGTAGATCAACGGACAGGCGTCCGCGTGGCGGACACCGAGTCAATCCGGTCACTCTGTTGACGACCGCCCCTGCCTGTCAAGACCTCACGCAGCCGTTCTTGACAAGCGAGCGGAGGCCGGTTCACGCTGTCCGTTCCACGGACATACGTCCGCAGGCGAACGGAGACCGGTACACGAGATGGCCCTCGACGATACGAGCGGTACGCCGAGCGGGCCGTTGTCCGGTCTGCTGGTCGCCGACTTCTCGCGCGTCCTGGCAGGCCCGTACGCCACGATGCTGCTGGCCGACCTGGGCGCCGAGGTCATAAAGGTCGAGTCCCCCGCCGGCGACGACACCCGCACCTGGCAACCACCCGTACGGGACGGGGTCTCGACGTACTTCCTCGGCGTCAACCGCAACAAGCGGTCCGTGGCCCTGGACCTCAAGGATCCTGACGACGTCGCAGCCGCGCAGGAGCTGGCCCGCCGCGCGGACATCATGGTGCAGAACTTCCGACCTGGGGGGCTGCGCCGGTTCGGTCTCGACTACGCCACGGTGGCTGCCGGCAACCCCGGCATCGTCTACGCCTCGATCAGCGGCTTCGGCAGCGCGCCCGAAGGTGCGGTCCTGCCCGGCTACGACCTGATCGTCCAGGCCATCTCGGGCTTGATGAGTCTCACCGGCAACCCGGACGGGGAGCCGTTCCGTGCCGGCATCTCGGTGTTCGACGTCATCGCGGGGCTGCACGCGACCATCGGGGTGCTGGCGGCGCTGCAGTCGCGGCAGCAGACCGGCCGCGGCCAGCACGTCGAGGTCAGCCTCCTCGGGTCGGCGTTGTCGGGAATGGTCAACCAGACGAGCGCCTACGTGGCCGGGGGCGTCGTCCCCACGCGCATGGGCAACAGCCACCCGAGTCTGTTCCCGTACGAGCCGCTGCGCTGTGCCGATGGGGAGCTGATCATCACGGCCGGCAACAACGCCCAGTTCCGTCGGCTCGTCGAGGTCCTCGGGGCCCCGGAGCTGGCTGACCACCCGAGCTTTCGCCGCAACGAGGACCGTACGGCGAACCGGGACCTGCTCCGCCCGCTCCTGTTGGAGCGGCTGGCCACCCGGCCGACGATGGAGTGGTTCCGCATCCTCACCGATGCGGGCGTGGCCTGCGGACCGATCAACACGGTCGACGGCGGGGTCGCCTTCGCCGAGGCGGTCGGCCTCGACCCGGTCGTACGCGCCGAGGGCGATCCCGACGGGGTGCCGTCGGTACGCAACCCGATCCGGTTCTCCGAGACGCCCCCGGACTACCGGCTGCCGCCGCCGGAGCTCGACGAGCACGGCGAAGCGATCCGCTCCTGGCTGCGCACGCCGCCGACGGCCGAGGGACCGCCATGAGCAGCGCACCGCCCGACCCGCACGAGGTCGACGGGCTCGTCTTCCCCACCTCGCTCGGCACCTCCACACCGGAGCGGATCGGGCTTCTCGGCCAGGACCTGACCGCCGACCTGATGGGCAAGGTCGGGTTCGGCGAGCTCGCCTTCTGGCTCGTCGCGATGCGGCGTCCCACCCCAGGCGAGGTCCGGGTCTTCGAGGCGGTCCTCGTCGCGCTGGCCGACCACGGCTTCACCCCCACCGCGATCGCCGCGCGGCTGACCTACCTCTCCGCGCCCGACGCGCTGCAAGGAGCGCTGGCATCGGGGCTGCTCGGCGGCGGCTCGCGCTTCCTCGGCGTCACGGAGGACTGCGGCGGCTACCTCCACCGGGTGCTCGACGGCCACGACGGTGACCTGCCGACGACCGACGAGGAATGGGACGCGCTTGCGTTGGAGGCCGTGAGCGAGACCCGCGCCCAGGGGAGCTTCGTACCCGGCCTCGGCCACCCCGTCCACAAGCAGGGCGACCCACGAACGCCGGCCCTGATCGACATCGCCGAGGAGGAGGGTCTGCGCGGGCCTCACCTGCGCCTCTTCGAGGCGATCGGCCGCACGCACGAGCAGGTGCTCGGTCGCCGGCTCCCGCTGAACGGCGCCGGCGTCTGCGGCGCCGCTCTCGCCGACCTCGGGCTTCCGGTGGAGCTGCTGCGCGGATTTGCGCTGCTGGCCCGCGCGGCGGGCCTGCTCGGGCAGCTCGCCGAGGAACGCCGGCGACCGATCGCGAACGACATCTACCTGACTGTCGACCGCAACGCCGCCTATGTCGACCCCGACGCCTGACGTCCCACCGACCACTCCAGGAGCACCCATGGCAACCGTCGTCGCGGTGATCGCCTCGACTCATCACCCGTTCTACTACCGGGCGAGCACGGCGACGGGCGCTGAGAGACCGCCGTTCGCGGACGAATGGGTCGCGAAGATCGAGGCCTTCCGCGAGACCCTGACCGCAGCGGAGCCGGACGTCCTGGTGATGGTGGGTAGCGACCATTTCCACCAGCTCTGGCTCGACAACATGCCGCAGTTCCTCGTCGGTAAGGCGCCGCACTACGACGCCAACTGGTACAACGAGGAGCGCGAGTTCGGCCTACCGCGGATGCGACTGCGCGGCCAGGAGGACCTCTCCGCCCACATCCTGAGGCACGGCCTGGACGCGGGGTTCGACCTCGCCTTCAGCAATGAGCTGCGCATCGACCACAGCATCACCTGCCCGATCATCACGCTGCGTCCCGAGGCGGACCTGCCGATCGTGCCGATCTACACCAACATCTTCGCGCCGCCGCTGCCGCAGCCGAAGCGGTTCGTGGAGCTCGGCCGGACGATACGCCGGCTGGTGGAGTCGTGGCCCGAAGACCTCCGGGTCGCGATCATCGGGACCGGGCACCTGTCCCTCGAGCTCGGCGGGCCGCGCCAGTTCGGCGAGCACGGACCGGATCCCGAGTTTGATCGCAGGGCGGTGGACTGGATCGCCGCCGGAGACGTCCACGGCTGTCTCGGCGAGGTGACGCTCGACAGCCTGCACCAGCCGGGCAACGCCACCCACGGGTTCATGGACTTCATGCTGATGATGGGCGTCGCCGGCGACGGAGTGAAGGCCGACCACGTCGACTCGCTCGACCTCTTCCACACGATGGAGGCCTACTTCACCTGGTATCCGAACGGAGCACCCCGGTGAGCAAGTACCTGCTGGACAAGTTCCTCTTCACCGTCGACCGCGACCCCGATCTCGTCGAGCGCTACCGGGAGGAGCCCGCCGAGACGGTCCGTTGGTGGGAGCAGGAGATGGCCAACCGGTTGCTCAATTGCACGCCCGACGAGCGGTCCACCTGGCTGGAGTTCACCGACGAGGAGCGCAGGGCGCTGCGCGAGCACGACCACATCGCCTTGTTCGAGATGGGCGCGCACCCGTTCCTGACGCTGACGCTCTTCATAGCGATGTTCGAGCGCGACCACGGACCCCTCGAGTACCAGAAGGCGTACGGGGCCATGATGAACCACCTCACGCTCCCCTACCCCGACATCTCGACCTGACGTGCACGCCGCCGTTCTCCACACGCTCGGGCAGCCTCCCTCGTACGCCGAGCACCCTGACCCACGCCCGGGTGACGGCGTCAGTCTCGTCCGCGTCTCGGCAGCCCCCCTCGCACCGCTGGACCTCCTCTGCGCCACGGGGACGTCCTACTTCGGTCCTCCGGCGGTCCCCTACGTACCCGGCGTGCAGGGCGTGGGGGTCGTGGAGGAGTCCGACTCCGTGGCCGTGGGCACCCGCGTGTGGTTCACGGCGTCGGCCGGCATCGCGCCGGGTGACGGCAGCCTGGCCGAGCTCGCCGCCGTCGCCGTCGACGACCTCGTCCCCATCGACGTCCCCGCGGACGACGCTGCCCTGGCGGCGCTCGGGCTGTCCGCCGTCGCAGCGTGGATGGCACTCACGTGGAAGGCGCGCATGCGACCCGGCGAGCGTGTGCTCGTGCTCGGCGGCGGTGGCGCCGTCGGCCAGGTCGCCATCGGGGCGGCGCACATCCTCGGCGCAGACCGCGTCGTGGCGGCGTGCCGGTCGGCGGGCGCCGCCACCAGAGCCGAGGCGGCCGGCGCCGACGAGGTCGTCCTCACGGCAGAGACTGACGGGCTGGAGCACCGGCTCGCCCGTGCGTGCGGCGGCCAGGTGGACGTCGTCATCGACCCCGTGTTCGGCCCGACGGCCGAGGCGGCGGCCCGCGTGCTCGGCGAGGGCGGCCGGCTGGTCAACCTCGGCGGGGCCGGAGGCGACACGGCCGCCTTCTCGTCGGCGGTCTTGCGCAGCAGGTCGATCGAGATTCTCGGCTACACGAACAACTCGCTGACCGTGGAGCAGCGGCGCGGCGCTGTCACGGCCATCTGCCACCACGCAGGAGACGGCAGGCTCGCCGTGAGCCATGAGGTGCATGGTCTCGACGAGGTCGAGGAGGTATGGCTGCGGCTCGCCTCAGGCGACGCCGGCGCGCGGTTCGTCCTGCGGCCGTGACCGCGCCATCGCACCAGAGGCAGGTGCGCTCGCCCGTCAATTCAAGGACATCCGCTCCATCGAGAGGTAGGTGTGGGCGGCCCACGAGACCGGGTCTTGGGCGAAGTAGCGCTGGATTGCACCGTGGTTGAGGGCGTTGTCGATCGACGCCATGATCATCGACTGGTCCAGGACGAGGAACCGATGCCCGACCGCCCCCGTCGTGGGGTCGACCGCGTCGTAGAAGCCGCCGTGCGTCGTGTAGATGTCGGGGTAGAGCCTGCGAAGCTTCTGGATGTTCTCGAACGCAGCCCGGGGCGCGGTCGCGAGGGCGAGGAACGACGCATGCGGGGTCACGGTGGTCTCCGCCGCGCACGTCGTGCACTGCGAGAGCTGGTGGTGCACCGGGAACTTCAGGCCCTCGACGCCGAAGGTGCCGTAACCGCCCGTGTCGTCGGCCGTGCTCGAGGGGGACATGCCCCACACGGGGTAGCCGAGCTTCCGGGTCGCGTACCGGATCTGTACCTGCACGGTGCGGGCATCAGCGAGACCGAAGCTGTGCGGGCCCCACCGCGTCTCGGGCACCACGTCATTGGCCATCAGCCCCTCGAACATGCCGCCGCCAAAGGTCGGGATGTACTTGAGGTCCGTTCCCGGGTAGGTGTAGTGACCCTCCCAGACGTTGAACGTCTTGCCCGACTGGGGATCTGTGATCGTCACCCAGTGGCCCTTCGGCGGCCACTGCCCCTGCCAGGAGAAGTCGGGATCGGTGGCGCACTGCTGGGGCGGCAGCACCCGCCAGGTCCGCCACCACACGTCGCCGGGCATCTGGTGCAAGCCCATCCCCATGTACATGGCGATGCGGGGGTCGCTGTAGAGGGCACCGTTGTGGTAGCCCGCGGGACCCTGGTCGACGTAGTAACCGCCGTACATCTGGCCGGTCGGCTGGTTCCCCGCGATGTCGGGGTTCGTGTTGCAGCCGGGCTTCTGCGGCCGGCCGTCGTAGAAGATCGAGAAGTCCATGTCCCCGAGCAGCTTGGAGGCCAACCGGTGCACTTCGGGGAGCGCCTGACGCACCACGACGAGTCCCGAGGCGTACCAGCCGTTGTCCACCGCGGACAGGAAGTAGCAGTTGTCCTGGGCGGGCGTGGTCTCCTGCGAGCAGTCGATGTCTCCGGGGTTGCGAATCACGTGGCCGTTGGTCGTGTCGTACCACTGGTACAGGAATCCGTGGCTGCGCTTCAGCGTCCGCACCTCACGCAACGTCGACCGCGCGAGGGACACCTCGGTGCGGTGGCTGATCAGGTGCAGGTCTCCGGCCGCGACGACCGCCCACAGGTACACACCGATGTTCGCTGCCGACGTGTACGTCCCGCGGGTGGCACCGGGGCCGAGGTTGTCCAGGGGGAGGTGCGTCACCGGGTCGATGTCCTTGCGGTAGAAGGCCCACGTGTCCTCGGCGATCCCGTGCAGGACGGCGCGTTGGGAGCTCGACAGCGCATGCCCACGGATCGTGGCGGACGAGTCGGTCGCGGCAGGTGATGCTCCTCCTGTCGGTAACGCGAGCATCGCGACCGCCGTCAGTCCGCCGACGGCGGTCGAGATGGCGGCGCGGACGGAGCGGCGCAGTCGCATGGTTCCCCCAATGGGTGGAGTGGTGGTCAGTGGTCAGTGGTCGGTGGTGGCTCCGGCCGCCGGTGTCGTGGACTCCGGTGCCGCGTAAGGGTTGGCGATGGCGTTGATGAGCTGCACGGTGTAGTCGTCCTTGGGGTGCTGCAGGACGTCCTTCGTCACTCCGCGCTCGACGATCCGGCCGTGGTGCAGGACGAGGATGTCGTCGCTCACGACACGCGCACTGAGCAGGTCATGGGTGATGTAGAGCAGGGAGAGGCCGCGCTCGAGGCGGAGCTTCGCCAGCAGCGTGAGAACGCCGGCACGCAGGGACACGTCCAGCATCGACACCGGCTCGTCCGCGACGATCAGGCTCGGCTCACACGCCAACGCGCGCGCGATCACCACCCGCTGGCGCTGCCCGCCGGACAACTGGTGTGGGAGCTTCGGCGCGAACTGCTCCGGCGGCGTCAGGCCCACCGTCTCGAGCAGCTCGTCGACCCGCTGCTTCGCGTCGCGTGCCGACATCCCCAGGAAGTTCACGCACGGCCGGGCCAGGGTGTACTCGACGGTGTGCAGCGGGTTGAGCGCGCCGTACGGGTCCTGGAAGACCATCTGTACCCGGTGGTGGTACTCGCGGAGCCCGCCGCGGCTGAGCTTCCCGACCTCGACGTCGCCGAACCTGACCGAGCCGGACGTGGGCCGCTCGAGGCCGGTGATCAGCTTCGCGATCGTGCTCTTCCCGCTGCCGCTCGCCCCGACGAGGGACACCGCCGCACCCGGCTCGATCGTCAGCGAGACGTCGTCGACCGCGACGACCTCCTCGCGGCGGCGACCACGGTAGGTCTTCGTTACACCGTCGACGACGAGTGGTGGGACCTCTGCCCGGGGTGCGCTGCGGGCGGCGGGGCGGCCGCCTGCGGGTGTTGTCGACTCGACGTCAGCGGACATGCGACCCTCCTTCAGACGGATCCGGGCCCGCGGAGGCGTTGGAGGTCACCGCGCCGCGCGCGTACTCCCGCGTCCGTACGTGGCAGGCCGCGCGGCCGCGCCCGAGCGGCAACAGCGGCGGGTCCACCTCCAGGCACACCGGCTCCGCGAGAGGGCAACGCGGGTTGTACGAGCAGCCCTCCAGGGGACGCGACAGGTCGGGCGGGCTGCCGGGGATCCCGTTGAGCTCCACGACCTCGGCCCGTGGGTCGGCGTAGCACCCGAGCAGCGCCTCGGTGTACGGGTGGTGGGGACCGGTGAGGAGGTCCGCGGAGGGCTGATCCTCCACGATGCGCCCGGCGTACATGACGAGCACGCGCTGTGTCGCTTCCAGCACCACGCCGAGATCGTGACTGATGAGGACGGCCGTGAACTTCTGCTGCCGCTGGAGGTCCTTGATGGTCTGCATGACCGCGCGCTGGACGATGACGTCGAGTGCCGTCGTCGGCTCGTCGAACACGATCAACCGCGGCTCGAGCGCCAGTGCCAGCGCGATCGCCACCCGCTGCCGCATCCCGCCCGATAGCTCGTGCGGGTAGCGCTCGAGGACGTCCGGCTCCAGCTCGACCTTGCCGAGGAGCTCCGCGCCGCGCTCGCTCAGGTCCGACGCCGTGGAGCTCTCTCCCTCGCGGGCATGGGCCTTCATGATGTCGGCGAAGTGGTGGGAGACGCTGCGCACCGGGTTCAGCGCGTTCATCCCGCTCTGCAGCACGAGGGCGAAACCGTTGCGCCTCTGTCTGCGGAGCTCCTCTCCGCTCAGCGTCGCGATGTCGGTGCCGTCGAAGGTGATGCGTCCGCTCTCGAGCCGAGCCGGCGGGCGCAGCATCCGGGTGAGCGCATAGCCGAGGGTCGACTTCCCGCAACCCGACTCGCCGACGAGACCGACGAACTCGCCCTCCGCGAGGTCCAGGTCGACGTCGCGGACCGACCAGATGCGCTGCCCTCGCGCCGGCAGGTAGGCGACGTTGAGGTCACGGGCCGACAGCAGTGTCATCACTTCTCCCGCAACCGTGGGTTCGAAAGGGCATCGACGCCGAAGTTGACGAGCGTGAAGGACAGCGCCAGCAGCGCGATGGCGAGACCGGGCGCGAACACGAGGATCCACTGCCCGGTGAGCAGTGCGTTCTGCTGCTGGGCGTTGTGCAGGATCGTCCCCCAGCTCACCGTGGTGGGGTTCCCGAGCCCGAGGAACTCCAGGCTCGCCTCGGCCATCACAGCGGCCGTCGACGCAGCGAAGAAGCTGGCGGCGACCAGGGACGTCATGTTGGGGAGGATCTCCCGGAACACGACCCGCAGCAGCCGCTCCCCCGAGAACACGGCCGAGGCAACGAAGTCGCGGGTCCGAAGCGTCGTCGCCTGGCTGCGGATGACCCGCGCGCCCGTTGCCCAGCTCGTGAACGCGACGACGATCACGATCACCCAGATCGAGCGGCTCGGGATGTACGCGGCGAGGATGATCATCAGCGGCAGCCCGGGGATGACGAGCGCCAGGTTGGTCACGAAGCTGATCGTCTCGTCGAGCACTCCCGGCCGGTAACCGGAGATCAGCCCCAACGTGACCGCGACGAGGGTGGCGCCGACGCCTGCGGTGAGGCCCACCAGCAGCGACACCCTGGCGCCGTACACCACCTGGGAGAACACGTCCTCCCCGTTGCCCGTGGTGCCGAACCAGTTCGTCGAGCTGGGGCCCTGGTACGGAGTGAAGGTCGTCGCCGTCGGCGAGTGCGGGGCGATGAGCGGCGCGAACACGGCGACGAGGACGAAGAGCGCGATGAGGGCAAGCCCCACCCTGGCCTTGCCGTTGCTCCACAGCGTGCGCAGGCCCCTGCCCAGGAAGAGCACGGGCACGGGCAGGGAGCTGCTGCTGCTGGGCGTGTCCACGACGTCCGGGCTGCCGACGGTCGTCGGCGGTGGCTGCGACGACAGGATGCTCATGTGGCCACCTCCCGCCTGACCCGCGGGTCGAGTCGCACGTACAGCAGGTCGACGATGAAGATCGTCACCAGCATGCTCACGGTGATGACGAGGAACAGCGCCTGCATCAGCGGGAAGTCGTGGTTGGTGACCGCGATGTACAACAGGTTGCCGAGGCCGGGGTAGCTGAAGATGCCCTCGACGAGTACGGAACCACCGACGACGGCGCCGAGCGACAGGCCGAACGCGGTGACGTTCGGGAGAAGCGCGTTGCGCGCGGCGTAGAGCGTGGCGACGGTGCGCGACCGCAGGCCGTTCGCCTCGGCGAAGGTCACGTAGTCCTCGCCGAGGGTGTTGATCATGTTGTTCCGCATCCCGAAGACCCACCCCGACAGCGACGTGATCGCCAGCGTGAGTCCCGGCAGGATGCTGTGCTGGAACGCGTCGGACAGGAACGATGGGCTCCAGCTCGGCGTGAGCCCCTCGGAGTACCCGCCCTTGATCGCGAAGAGCTGGTACTTGAAGGCGAACAGGTACAGGAGCAGCAGCCCGAGCCAGAACGGTGGGAACGCGGCGAAGAACGTCGCACCCATCGTCACCCAGGTGTCCGCAGCCTTCCCGCGACGCCAGCCCGCATAGACGCCCAGCAGGGTCCCTATGGTAAAGGCGAGGATTGTTGTCACGCCGACAAGTAGCAGGGTCCACGGGAGCGCCTGCTTGATCGCGTGCGAGACCGTCTCAGTGGGGAACGAGTAGGTCCGGCCGAACTGGAAGGTCGCGACGTCCTTGAGGTAGGTCCCGTACTGGCTCAGCAGGCTGCCGTGCGGCGAGCCGAGCTGCGCCTCGATCGCCGCCCGTTCGGCGTTGGTCACCTGGACACCGCTCGACGAGAGCTTGGCAAGGGCTGCGTCCACGGGCGAGCCCGGCATCAGCCGTGGCAACACGAAGTTGAGCGTCACCGCCGCCCAGAGCGTGGCCACGAACAGGGCCATCTTCCGCAGCACGTAGCTCACTGTGCGGCCGCCTTTCGGATGTCTTCCCTCATCAGACGCTCAGGCCTTCGTGAGGTGGCTCACGACGAGCAGCATGTTGTAGTTGTACGGCGTGGGGAGCGTGTACGGGTCGCTCTGCGACGGCCAGCCCGTGAAGTTGGACGTCTGGAACAGACCCCAGCTGCCGCCGTAGTACATGAGCACGATCGGCACCTGGCTGTACATCACGTTTTCCAGCGCGTAAGTGGCCTGCTTCTGCTGCGCCTCGCCGGTGGCCCGCGCGAGCTTCGCCAGCGCCTGGTCGACCGCCGGGCTCTTGAAGCGCTCGAAGTTGTTGACCGTCGCGGTGTTCAGCGGCGCCGCGTAGGCGCTGTTGAGGGCGTTGTTGAAGTCCGTGTACGGGCTTCCGGACCCCCCGAACCCGCCGATGGCGGTGTCGAAGGTTCCCTCGCCGATCTCCTTCTCGTACTGGGCGTACTGCGGCAGGTCGAGGTGGACGCTGATGCCCGCCGCGGAGAGCTGGGTGCTGACCTCCTTGGCCGCGGCGATCCAGTCGGAGAAGTTGTTGGGCATCACCAGCGTCATCGACGCCTGTTTGCCGGCGTGGACGAGCTTGCCGCCCTGAGTCGTGTAGCCGGCCTTCGCGAACTCCGCCTTGGCGGCCGACAGGTTCTGGGCGACGACCCCGTTGTTGGGCAGGCTCGGATCGAGCCACTTCTGCTCGTTGGGAAGAATCAGTCCTGACAGGCTCGCGGCATCGGTGTACCCGTTGACCGCCTTCTGCGCGACGGCCTTACGGTCCAGCGCCAGCGACAAGCCCTTGCGGAAGTCGACGTTGTTGTACGGCGCCTTCGTCAGGTTGAGGAACAGACCGATCGTGCCGCCCGGTGGGAACCAGTAAGACCGGGTCGACGGGGCCTTGGAGACGTACGTCTGCTGGACGTTGGGGAGGTAGTTGTACGACCAGTCGAATTTGCCGCTCGATACGTCGAGCTGGTTGGTGGACTGGTTGCTGGACTGCGCGGGGAAGTCGACCTCGGTCGGCGCGATCTTGCTCGCCTGCCAGTAGCTCGTGTTCTTCGCGAACGTGTACTGCGTCGGCGCGAACGACTTGAGGGTGAAGGGTCCGGTGCCCACGGGCTTGGTGTTCGGCGTCGTGTCGGGCTTCGGGATCGACGACCAGAGGTGCTGGGGGACGATCGGCACCTGCGAGACGGTGGCCGCGAACGGCACGTCGGGGGCCTTGAAGGTGACGGTGACCTTGTCGCCGGATGCCGTCACGCTCTTCAGCTGGCTCCATACGCCTGTCGTGTCGAGCGCTGGGGTCTTCTTGAGCAGGTTGAAGGTGAAGGCGACGTCGGCCGACGTAAAGGGCTTGCCGTCGCTCCACTTGACTCCGGAGCGGATGCTGTAGACGAGTGTCGTCGGGCTCGTGAACTGATGGCCCGTGGCCAGGAACGGCGTGAAGGTGCCGTCGACGGTGCTGGGGATCTCGAGCGGCTCGTAGATGAGCCTGGTCCCCTCGAGCTGGGTCGTCGAGAAGGGGTTGAAGTTCTCGACGAGTGTCGGGTTGCCGGCGTCGCCCTGGATCGTGAGCACGCCGCTGTGGGACGAGGAGCCCGTTCCGCTGCCGGCGCCACTGCACGCCCCCAACGTGGCGGCGGTGAGGACGGCGGCGACCGCGAGAGCAGATGCCGGGAGTGGACGCTTGAGACCAGTCATCAGGTGATTTCTTCCTTGCTCGACACGATGTCGACTCTGGGCGCCGAGCTGGTGCGGGCGCCTTGTGTGGGAGTAAGTCGGACCCGGGCCACACCCGGTTGAGGAAGCTCGACCTCGAAGTCGGCTCTGCCCTGCTGTGGCGCTACCGGCGGCAGCTGCCGCTCGTGCAGCCTGTCGGCCTCGTGCAGCCGCTTCCAAAGGGTGTCGTCGGGCCAGTCGACGTCGACCGGGTACCCGGCGAGGATGTTGGAGTGCGTGCTGTCCACCCGCGCCAGCGCCGCGTCGTACGACGTGGCGTCGAGCTCGTCGACCTGGAGGTGGACGAGCCGCGCGAGACGCGGGTCGCCGTGCATCAGCTCGCCGTTGACGGTGCCGTTCCAGAGCAGGACGTCGATGGTGCCGTCGCCGTGCCGGGTCGCCCAGCCCTCGACCAGCACACCAGCGCCGTCGCCCGTGACCCGGCACGCCAGGACGTCCTCACCCTGGTGAGCCGCGAGGTGCGCGGCCCAGTACCGCGGCTTGCGCAGGTTGCCGACGGTCAGCAGTCCGAACCCGTTGTGGAACAGGGCAGGCGGCCGACCGAGCTCCTCGAAGTGGTCGCTGATCACCCAGTAGGCCAGTGCGTCCATGCGGCCCTGGACGGAGGCGTACCCGCTCAGGACGAACGGCGCACCGCTCACGCCGTCGTGGATCCGCCCGTAATGCGTCGAGCCGACTCCCCACTCCGTCCACCAGACCGGCAGGTCGGCGAATCCGTAGCGGCCGAGCGTCGCCCGGACGTCGAGGGGCAGGTTCCCATAGGTGTGCGACGTCGCGAAGTCGAAGGGGACGCTCTCCTTCTCGGCATGCGCGGCGAGCACCCCGATCCACTCCCCGGCGGCAGTCGCCGGCCCACCCACCGGAAGCCGCTCGTCGACGCTCTTCACAGCCGTGGCCGCCTCATCGTAGAGCCGGAGGTACTCAGCCTGGGTGCCGCTCCAGAACACCTCCAGGTTCGGCTCGTTCCAGACCTCGAACGGCCAGGTGGCGACCTCGTCGATGCCGTAGCGGGCGACGAGGTGGGTCGCGAGGGCCGCGACGAGGTCATGCCAGTCCTGCCACCTTCGGGGCGGCGAGATGATGCCCCGGTAGGCGAACACGGTCTGGCCCGGGTCGCGGGCGATCTGCGCCGGCATGAAGGACAGCTCGACGACCGGCTTGAGGCCGATGTCGAGGATCGTGTCGTAGATCCGGTCGACCTCGGCGAAGTCGAACGACAGGCCGTCGTCCGGCGACCGGCTGACGACACGGTTGTCGTCGTGCAGGATCGCGTGTGCCCGTACATGTCGCACCCCGAGGTCGTCGTGCGCGAGCCGCAGCGCGGAGGCGAACTCCTCACCTATGTCGTTGCCGTGCCCGTCGTCTCGCAGGCTCAGCTGGCTCAGGCGTTCGGACCCCACCATGCGCCAGACGCGGTCGAGACGGCCGACCGTGGCGCCCGCGTCGACCACGACGTGGAGCGGGTCGGGGCCGTCGGTGAGGGTGCTGCCCGAGACCTCGTCGCTCCACTCCCATGCCGGGTAGTCCGCACCGGCGACCGCGGCGATCCGGTAACGGTAGACGGCGCCGTCCGCGAGCCCGGTGTCGGCGAACGTCACCCCGGGCACGGCGGGCACGTCACTGCCGCCATGCTGGACGAGCCGGGCCTCGCCGTCGGGTCCGGTGCGCTCGATCAGGTACCCGGCCGCATCGGGCACCGCGCCCCACGAGAGTCTGACGTGCCCTACCGCCGGTGTGGCCACGACGTTCGTGGGCGCCGCGAGCGCGAACTCCTCGGAGCCCGCAGCCGGGTCGGAGAGCCGGCGGTAGATCCGGCGCTCCCAGTCCTCTCGGGCCGCCCGCTCGGTCATCTCCTCGGCGTGGTCGTCGGTTGTCATGCGACCTTCTCCCGCCGGCCGGTGGACGTCGTGCGGCCGGATCGGTCAGCGCGGCCCGCCGCTCGGCGGGAGCCGCATCCACAGCTGCGACGGATCCTCGTCACGGTGGGAAGGACGACGGTCTGGCGCTCTGCCGTCGGCGATGCGATGCGCTGCAGGAGCAGGCTCACAGCGCTCTCTCCGACGTCGCGCATCGGCTGGTGGACCGTTGTCAACGGGGGCCTGACATGCCGTCCGGACGCAATGTCGTCGAATCCCGTGATCGCCACATCGCCCGGGACGTTGAGCTTGGCCGTGCGAAGCACACCGAGAGCGCCTATCGCCATCTCGTCGTTGCCGCAGACGATCGCCTTCGGTGGAGGGCGCGTCGCCAACAGGGTGGAGGTCGCCCTGCTGCCGCCGACCTCGGTGAAGGCGCCGTCGGCATCGGGCGTCTTGAGAACTGGGAGTCCGTGAGCCCTCATGGCGTCGCGGTAGCCGCCGAAACGCTCCATCGAGTCCGGGGACCGCGCGGGACCCCCGACGAAGACCAGGTCGGTGTAGCTGTGGACCACGATGAGGTGCTCGACCAGCGCCCGCATGGCGCCGCGGTTGTCGACGCTGACGTGGTCGTACGGGTCGCCGCGGTCCCTTGTGGAGACTGTGACGACCGGTACGGTTTGCGCGAGCGCCCGGATGTCGGCCGCCGTCACGCTGCGAGCCAGGATCACGAGCCCGTCGACCTTGCCCGCAACGGAGAACGCGAGCTCACGCCCCGACCGACCCCGGGTCGCAGCGATCAAGAGGGCATCGCCCGCCGAGGTCGCGGCCCGCTCCGCCCCGCGGATCACTTCGTCGAGGTACAGCGGTGACTCCGACTCCGCGTCGCCCGAGACGCCGAGGTCGTGGAACAGTACGCCGACGATGCCTGACCTCCGGGTGGCCAGCCCGCGCGCACGACCGTCGGGGATCCAATGCATCTCCGCTGCTACCGCGAGGACCCGGTCCCGGGTGTCGGCCGACATCCCAGCCCCGTCCCGCATCGCGCGGGAGACGGTGGCCGTCGATACACCGCTTCGGCGCGCCACCTCGTAGATCGTTGATCGGCCCCTGGTCACGGCCCTCCTGGTTAAGCGGTTACGTAGTTAAGCGCTTACGTAACCACTGCCCGGCCCCCGCGTCAAGGGTGGCACGTCAGGTGGCGACGGCTGAGGGCGCCCGCGCTCCGTCGCCTCTGCCGTGTCGGTCGTGCGCCGGCCCTCAGCCCCGGGGTTGAGCCGGGTTCGTGGGATCGCCGTGGGACGGGGGGTTGGCCGGCGGGCCGCTTGTCTCGGGGCCGACCTTCGAGCCGCCTTGGGCTGACTGCGCGGACGCGGGAGTGGAAGCCTGTGGGTCCCCGCCTGTCAGACCCGCACCCGACTCGACCGCGGCGAGGCGGTGCTCGAGCACCTGCAGGACCGGCAGCCGGTTGCCGTGCCCGCGCTCGTATGCCAGCAGCTGACGCAGCGCCTCGGCGTCGAGGCTGCCGATGCGGGTGGGCAGCTCACCGAGTGTCAGATGGTCGTAGTCCGGTACCGGCAGCTCGTCGCGGTCAAGACTGCTCTGCTCCGTCACGGTGGTCCTCCTTGCGTTGGCGCCGACGCGACGCACACGACAATGCATGAACCGCCGGCTGCGGCCGATCTGGCTGGCTGACCGGTGGTCACGGCCAGGCCTGGCATGGATGTACCCACGGGACGGCCGCCGTACCCGCGACCGGGGACGTCGGGAAACCTGTCCGAATGCCATACGCGCGCTTAGCCGCCCCGCTACCGGGTACAACTGCCCGGCGTGCAGGCAGAGTCGAGGGATGTCGCGGTGTCGGACGAGGTAACGGTCGAGAGGCTCCGAGAGGTGGCCGACGACCTGTTCGGTCTCGACGAGCTGCGGCCGGCCCAGGTCGAGGCGACGACAGCCGTTCTCGACGGCCGTGATGTGCTGCTCATCCTCCCGACCGGAGCCGGCAAGTCGCTGGCGTACCAGCTCCCTGCCGTGCTGATCAACGGTCCGACGGTCGTCATCTCACCACTCCTGGCTCTTCAGCGCGACCAGATCGACCGCCTACAGGCCCGAGGCGAGCAGACGCGCGCCGTACGGCTCAGCTCGGCGGAGACCCCAGCGCAGCGCGCCCAAGCCCTTGCGGAGGTGGCCGACGGCGCGGAGTTCCTGTTCCTGGCGCCCGAGCAGCTCGCCAACGTCGACGTGCTCGAGCACGTGGCCGACCTGAAGCCGACGCTGGTTGCTGTTGACGAGGCCCATTGCGTCTCCACCTGGGGCCACGACTTCCGGCCCGACTATCTGCGGCTCGGTGAGCTCATCGAGCAGCTGGGTGCACCGCGGATCGTCGCGCTGACGGCAACGGCTGCTCCGCCCGTGCGCGACGACATCGTGAGCAGGCTCAGGCTGAAGCGTGCCCTGACGATCGTCAAGGGACTGGCCCGCGACAATATCGCCCTGTCCGTCGAACGCTGCGTCACCAGGGAGGACCAGGAGCGGGCGGTCCGGGAGCGAGTGCTGTCGACGACCGGCCCGGGCATCGTGTACGTGGGCACGCGCAAGGCGGCGGAGGAATACGCCGACACCTTCGTGCAGTCCGGCCGCCGCGCCGAGGCGTACCACGCAGGACTGCGCAAGAGCCTGCGCGACGACGTCCAGGCCCGGTTCTTCGACGGCGGTACCGACGTGATCGTCGCGACGTCGGCCTTTGGCATGGGGCTCGACAAACCCGACATCCGGTTCGTGTTCCATGCGAACGTGCCGGATTCCCCCGACGCGTACTACCAGGAGGTCGGACGGGCCGGACGCGATGGCGAGCCGTCCGTAGCCGTCCTCTTCTACCGGCCGGAGGACCTGTCCCTCGCCCGGTTCTTCACCGCGGGGGTCCCAAGGTCGGACGACGTGGCCCGAGTCGTCGGCGCTGTCGACGGGTGGGACCTCGCTGCCATGGACCGGCGTGGCCTGGCGGAGCGCCTCGGGATGGGGCCGCGGCGGCTCGGGCGCATCCTCGGTCTGCTCAGCGAGGTGTCGGTCGAGGCGTCGGGTACGTCCGGCTCTGCCGCCGGGGGCGGCTCTGGCGTAGATGCCGACACCGACGGCGCCGATGACACTGAGGACCGCGAGCAGCGGAGGGCCGGGCTTGTCGAGGCGATATCGGCTCGGGCGGAGGCACACCGGGCCCTACAGAAGTCACGCATCGAGATGATGCGTGCGTACGCCGAGACGACCTCGTGTCGTCGGCAGTTCCTGCTCGGCTACTTCGGGGAGGAGTCCAGTGACCTCTGCGGCAGGTGCGACAACTGCCGGGAGGGCTGGTCGTCTGCCGCGGAAGCCGAGACTCCACTCGACGACGCGGCCACTTTCGTCGTCCAGAGCCGGGTGGAGCATGTGGAGTTCGGCTCGGGCGTCGTCATGAGCGTCGAGGGCGACGTCGTCACGGTCCTCTTCGAGACTGTCGGTTACCGGACGCTCCACCTGCCTACCGTGCTCGAGCGTGAGTTGCTCACCGGTGGCCGTGGCTAGACGCTCACACTGTCCGCCTCGCGCCTAGGGTTCGGGGCATGCCGGATGCCCATCCGATCTTCGCAACCGTCTTCGCGACGGTGGCCGCGCTCGGCGAGCGCACCGGCTACGGCCGTCGTCGAGCTGAGGCCCTTGCGGGCGCGACCGGCAGACTGCTCATCGTCGGGCTCGGTCCTGGGCACGATCTACATCACCTTCCGGCCACCGTCACCGACGTGGTGGCAGTCGAGCCGGAGCCGACGATGCGCCGGTACTGCGCGAGGCGGGTGGACCGTTCACCGGTGACCACGCGCCTCGTCGCGGCCGTAGCAGAGGAGCTGCCCCTTCCGGACGAGTGTGTGGATGCCGCTTTGGTGGCCTTGGTGCTCTGCTCCGTTGCGGACCCGGCGGCTGCCGCTGCCGAAATCCATCGGGTCCTACGCCCAACCGGCACACTGCATGTCCTCGAACACGTCCACGCGCTGCCAGGCAGTCGGCTGGCTGGCTGGCAGGACCGGCTCGACCCGCTGTGGTCGGGCCTGGCCGCGGGCTGCCACGTCACCCGAGACACGCGCGAGGTTCTGCGCATCGCCGGCTTCGACACCGGCCGGCTGCGCAAGGCGAACGTGATGCTCGCTCCGCCGTTGGTGGCACCTCACGTGGTAGGGACTGCCCGCCGTCTCGCTCGGCCCTGGCAGGTCACTTAGGTAGGGCCGGTGCTGCGCGGGTTCACCCACAGGCAGGCGTTCGTCGGCCGGCTGTCCACAGCGGCGTTCGGGTGTACGGACATGTCGGTCGTTTTATTCCATACGTACATGTGTTCGAACAACGGTGAGGCCCGGCATCGCCCCTCCGCGGGGAGTTGCCGGACTCCGAGCGGGCGAGTTGACTGAGGAGATGCCGTCGTCCGGCTCGGGAAAGGGTCCCAAGGATGCGCTGGCGGCCTACCGCCGCAAGCGCGACTTCTCGCGGACACCCGAACCGGCGGGCGAGGCAACAGCGGCGGGAACCGCCCGGCCCGCACCGGGGACTGCCGCGTCGGCGGGAGCGGGAGCCGTCGGCGAGACGGCCTTCCGCCGTTACGTCGTCCAGCGCCACCGTGCGCGCCGACTCCACTACGACTTCCGGCTCGAGGTCGACGGGGTGCTGGTGAGCTGGGCCGTGCCGAAGGGTCCCACTCTGGACCCCGACGTACGACGGGCCGCCTTCCACGTCGAGGACCACCCCATCGAGTACTTCGATTTCGAGGGAGTGATCCCGGCCGGTGAGTACGGCGGCGGCGATGTCATCGTCTGGGACGCGGGGCAGTGGGCGCCGGAGCCGCACAAGAGCGGTAAACCGGCCGATCCGGCACGAGCCATCGCCAGGGGCGAGCTGCACCTCGACATGTGGGGCGACAAGCTGCAGGGCCGCTTCATCCTCGTCCGGACCAGCTCCGACGGGTCCGGTGACAAGGACGAGTGGCTGCTGTTGCACAAGCACGACGAGTACGCCGTAGGGGGCTGGAACGCCGAAGACCACCCCAAGTCGGTGCTCAGTGGGCGGACCAACGACGAGGTAAAGGCCGATCCCGACCGGATGTGGCGATCTGATCTGCCAGCCGCCCGAGCCTCCGTGCCGCTCAAGGCCGCACCGGTCGAGACAGCCGCCACTGGCGACCTGGAGGCGCTGGACGCCCTCGGCACATCAGGCACCTGGCAGGTCTTCGGCCGCGAGCTCAAGGTCACCAACCTCGACAAGGTGCTCTTCCCGGCCCGCCCCGGCGAGGAGGCGGTCACCAAGCGGGACCTCATCCGGTACTCCGCCCAGATCGCGCCGGTCCTGTTGCCCTACCTCAGCCGGCGAGCGCTCAACCTGCACCGCTATCCGAACGGCGCGGAGTCCAAGGGCTTCTGGCACAAGGAGGTCCCGAAGCACGCACCGGACTGGCTGCCGCGCTGGGACAACCCGGAGGCCGATCCCGGCGAGACCCGCACCTACCTTGTCGTCGACGAGCCTGCCGCGCTCGTGTGGGCGGCGAACTTCGGCGCGCTGGAGTGGCACGCCTGGACGTCGCGCGTCGACCAGCCACGCAGCCCGACGTACGCGCTGATCGACCTGGACCCTGGGCCGCGGACGAGCTGGGAAAACCTGCTCACGCTCGCACGGCTCCACCGGACCGCCTTCGAGCACATGGGCGTTGTCGCTCGCCCCAAGGTCACCGGCCGCCGGGGGATCCAGATCTGGGTACCGATCGCCCGGGGACCCGACTTCGGCACGACCCGCGCCTGGGTCGAACGGTTGTCCAAGAGCGTCGGCATGGTGGTGCCGGAGCTCGTCAGCTGGAAGTGGAACGTCGACGAGCGCGAGGGGTTGGCCCGCCTCGACTACACCCAGAACGCGATCAACAAGACGCTGGTCGCGCCGTACAGTCCCCGGCCGGCGGCCGGTGCTCCGGTCTCGGCGCCGATCGACTGGGACGAGCTGGACGATCCCAGCCTGTCGCCGGACGGATATACGATCCGCACCATCGGCGACCGCATCGCCGCGAAGGGTGACCTGTTCGCCGACGTACTCCATCACGCCCAGCGCCTGCCCGTCATCAGATAGCGATCCAGCGGCTGTATCACATCATCCGCAGACCGCTCCTACGGGTCACGGAAGAAGAAGGACAACCAGGAGGACCGATGAACATACGCGGACGACTCTTCGTCCCCATGGCGGCCGCGGCGCTGGCATGCGGCACGCTCACGCTCGCCCCGGCCGGGGCGGTGCCCGCAGCCTCGACCACGAGCTGCTCCGGAGCGCAACTCGGGGCGCACCTCGGCTTGTCGGAAGGCGCGGCCGGTACGACCTACCAGGTCGTCCGCTTCCGCAACCACGGCTCCTCGGCGTGCATCCTCGACGGCTTCCCGCGGTTCGTCTACCTCGACGCCGCCGGCAGCCAGATCGGGTACGCCGCCCAGCCAACCGGCACGCACCACGCGGTGACGATCCAGCCCGACCACGTCGCCGTCGGGGCGCTCGGCATCCCCGCCTACCAGAACTTCCCGAGGGCTCGCTGCCACCCACGGCACGCCACGGCGATCCGCGTCACGGCACCGGGCACGCACAAGCACCAAACGCTGCCGCTGTCCGTCACGGTGTGCACCACGAAGTTCGGCCGATCGACGTCACTCGCTGTTCGGCACCGGTTCTGAGCCTGCTGCCTCCGCCTCCCGCGCGGCCCGCATCGCCTCCAGGGCGATCGGCGGCGGCGAGTGGAAGTCGAACGCGCGGAAGAGCACGGCGTTCCCCACGCCCATCGCCCGACCTTGCATCGCCGTGATCCCGCTGATCATGGCCCGCGCGGGTGGATGGCCGGGAATGCCCGCCAGGTACTCGCGGTGCGCCTCGAGTGAGGCGATGCCCCTACCGACCGCGTCACCCGTGACGTCGACGCCATGCGTCGGACGCGGGTCTCCGGCGACCAGCAGCCACCTCACGGACCAGGGCTCGAGCCCCTCGTCCAGCAGCTCGGGGAACACCCACCGGTTGCCGGCGTCACGGACCGCGTCCAAGGCGGCAAGACCGGCAACCCGGTGGTCGGACTGGTTGAGCCCGGCCACGAACTCCACCTCCCACGTGCCGACCAGCACCGCCTCCGGCCGGTACGCGCGGATCGCACGTGCGATGTCGCGTCGCATCAGCATCGAGTACTCCAGCACGCCGTCGGGGTAGTCGAGGAAGTCGACCTGGGACACGCCGACCTGGCGGGAGCCGGCGATCTGCTCCTGCATGCGCAGCGGCGCCGTTCGGTCCGGTGCACTCGCGTCCATGCCCGCCTCGCCCCTCGTCAACAGCAAATAGGCGACGTCGATGCCCGTAGCCGTCCAGGCCGCGACGGCCGACGAAGCGCCGTACTCCACGTCGTCGGGATGGGCGACCACGCAGAGCACGCGGCCAAAGGCTTGGTCGGGGAAGGGGGGAATGCGGTCAGAACTCATCCGGCAGGCTATCGACCCGGCTCGCCGGCTGACAACCCGCCTGCGAGTCCTCGGCGTCGGCCGACGCCGCCGACACGCGGATGTGGTGCCCCTGTGGTGGGCGCTTGCTCTAACTCCAGGGCTGGCCGCTGACGCGTGTCCGCCGGGCGCTCTGTCGACGTCCCAGGGCGATGCGGATCGCCGGCAACAGCTCAAGCCAGACAGCACGGCCGTCCGGCGCCCCAGAAAGTCCCTCCGACCGAGAGCAGGAACACGGTTGACGTCGTGACCGTACGCACCGTGAAGGCACGCACCGGGTCGGTGCACGCGAGCGGCCGAGCAGGTGCCGTCGGACGGCGTACGGCCGCCCATCTCGACGTGCTGCCGGCGGTGCAGCAACGTAGGCGCGATGCTCGGCTCGTCGAGCCCACGGCGGGCCGGGCAACGTCGAATCGCGACGCGGGCCGACCGTTATGGCAGTAGCGCAGCGATGAGCATGGTCCTCAGCCAGTCACGGAACCTCTCACTCGACCAACCACAGTCTCGGGTAAGGGCGCGATGGACGTCAGGGCCGGCAAGCGTCCACAGTATGGCTCCGGCTTCCTCGCTAGTCATGCCATCTCGAAATGGCCCGTTCACAGCGATCCAGGACGCGACTGTGTCCATGGCCTCGCGGCGTTGACGGTTGTTGAGGTCGTATTGCAGCGCGGCGATCTCCGGTTCGACAGCGGCGGCGCTGCGGACAAGCTCGTTGAGCGGTTGCACCCGGTCGAGCTGTGCAGTGATCCCCGCTGCGAACAGGCCCAGCTGCTCGCGCTGGTCGGTGGCGGCACGCACCGCTTGCGGGCCTTCTCGTGCGAGAAGTGCGATGTCGTCGTCGTCACCGCCGATCGTGATATCCATGACTTCTTTCAGGACGCCACGCTTGCTGCCGAACAAGCGAAAGACCAGGTCGTCCGAGACCTGTGCTGCGTGCGCGATGTCCGACACAGTGGTCGCTCGATAGCCCGACGCCAGGAACAGGCCGCGGGCGGCATGCAGGACACGCAGCCGACGCAATCGGGCGGACTCGCGTCGCCCGGACGCGTCGTAGGTCCTTCGCTTGACAGATCTCACCATCGAGGGCAGTCTATCCATATTGGTTCGAGAGACACTCGAACGAAATGAGGAGCACATGACGATCGCCTACCAGGTCGCCTACGCGATCGGGATGACACCGTGGGAGCGAGCCGGAGCCGCAGGTGCCGCGCAGTTGGACCGGTGGTTGGCGGACGAGGAGGTCGCCCGCGGCGGACCGCAGCGGGCGCTCGACCTGGGCTGCGGATCAGGCGCTCACAGTGTCGCCCTCGCCGAGCGCGGTTGGCGAGTCACTGGCGTCGACCAGGTCGGTAGGGCGCTGGCGCGAGCTCGGACGCGAGCCGGCGACCGTGGCGTACACGCCAACTTCGTTCAAGGTGACGTGACCCGGCTCGACCCCGAGACCGTCGGCACCGGCTATGAGCTGTTGCTCGACGTCGGCTGCTTCCACGGACTGGGACCGGCTCAGCAAGCCTCGATGGGTCGGGCGATCGGATCGGTGGCCGGCTCGGACGCGACGCTGATACTCCTGGCGTTCAAGCCCGGTGCCGCGCCACGCCCGCTTCCGCGCGGTGCCGACGCCGAGTCCATCGAGCGCGCCTTCCCCGGCTGGCGGGTCGTGCACACGGAGCCCGCCGTCACCGACGGCATGCCGGCGCCTCTCCGCAAAGCCACACCGACCTTGTACCGCGTGAGTCGAGCCGGCTGACATCCGAAGGGCCGCCGCGTCACACCCGGTCGGCGCAGAAGGCCTCTACCTGAGCAGCGACCAGCGCGCCACGTGTCAGCGGCACCATGTGTCCGCCCTCGGGCAGCGTCACGGTACATCGAGGCGGCGATGTGGCCGGCCGGCAGTCGGCCAGCAGGTCCACCCAGGCCGCCGGCGCGATCCGGTCGTGCGCCCCCCGTACAACAAGTACGGGGACCTGCACATCGCGCAGACCCAGGTCGATGCGGTCGCGTCGCGCGGCGTCCATCGCGCGCCGCATGGTCGCCAGACCAGTTCTCCGGTACTGCCTGAGGAGGCTCGGCAACTGCCAGAGTGGTTCGTGTACGGCAGTCGTCAGCCATCTCGCAGCCAGCGTGGCCCAGGTTGCGGCGCGTGGGTCGGTTGTCGGGCCGACCAGCACGAGGCCACTGATCAGGTCCGGTGCCAGCAAGGCGGCGTGTACCGCTATCTGGCAACTCGCCGAATGGCCCACCAGGACGACTTCGCTGCCGTGCGTCCGCAGCCGGGAGACCACCAGGGTGGCGAGGCTGGCCGGCCGGAGGTCGTGGCTCCTACCGGCGGGCAGCCCGAACCCCGGCAGCGGAGTGACGATCAACCTCGTCGACGCATGTCCGCGGACACCCAGGGCAGCCATGGTAGGCCGCCAAGCCTGCGCACCCAGGCCCAGCCCGGGCACGAACAGCAACGACGTCTCACGACGTGCGATGGGTGCGGGCACCCCCTGACACTAGGCTCGACGCCACGACAACGACAGCTGAGGGAGCGAGTCGCGATGACCGTGCTCGACCGGTTCGACCTGACGGGTCGCACAGCGGTGGTGACCGGCGGAACGAAGGGCCTCGGAGAGGGCTTCGCGCGAGCACTTGGGGAGGCGGGGGCACGTGTCGTGCTTGCTGCGCGAGGAGAAGCAGCAGGGACACAGACGGCGGCGGAGCTGAGCGCGCACGGCATTGACACGCTCTTCGTCACTGCCGACATCACCTCCGCTGGCGACGTGGAGAGAATCCTCGCGGAGGCTCTCGACCGGTTCGGCCGGGTGGACATCCTCGTCAACAACGCCGGTGACTGCGTCCACGCACCGGCCCTCGATGTCACGTGGAACGACTGGCGTCGGGTGATGGACGTCAACCTCGACGCCCTGTGGACGTGTTCGCAGGTATTCGGACGGCACTTCGTCGAGCAGCGCTCCGGCGTCATCGTCAACATCGGGTCGATGTCGGGCATCATCGTCAACCGGCCCCAGTGGCAACCTGCGTACAACGCCTCGAAGGCGGCCGTGCACCAGCTCACGAGAAGTCTGGCGGCCGAATGGGCGCCGTACGGGATCCGGGTCAACGCGCTCGCGCCGGGCTACATCAAGACCGACATGTCACCGGTCGACGATCCCCAGTTCCGCCGGCAGTGGATCGACGACGCCCCGATGCAGCGCTACGGCAACGTCGAGGAGCTGGCCCCGGCCGTGGTCTTCCTCGCCAGTGACGCGTCGTCCTTCGTCACGGGCTCGGTGCTGGTGGCAGACGGCGGCTACACCGTGTTCTGACTGGCTTTCACCCCACGCCGGTCGGGTCTGGCTGGACCGGATCGACCGTCGACGGGCCGACTCCCGCCAGCGGCTCGAGGTCGACCGGGTCGGTGGCGACGCGGGTGACCGCGGCCGGCGGGTGCGCCGGGCCTTCCAGCTCGAAGTTGGGTGTGATCTTGTCCAGCCAGCCCGGGATCCACCAGGCGTGCTTGCCCAGCAGCGTCATCACGGACGGCACCAGGATCATCCTGACGATGGTCGCGTCGATGAGCACGGCCACGGCCATCCCGACGGCGAGCATCTTGACAGTGGTGTCGTCACTCAGCACGAAGCTGCTGAACACCACGACCATGATCGCAGCCGCGGTGGTGATCACCCGTGCCGTGGCACCGATACCGATGGCGACAGCGCGGTGGCTGTCGCTGGTCGCCAGCCATGCCTCGTGCACCCTCGAGAGCAAGAAGACCTCGTAGTCCATGGACAGCCCGAAGACGATCGCGAACATCAGCATCGGCACGAACGACGGGATCGGGACCGTCTCCTCGATGCCGACGAGCGACGAGCCCCAGCCCCACTGGAAGACCGCCACGATGACGCCGTACGCGGCTCCGACCGACAGCAGGTTCATCACCGCGGCCTTGAGCCCGATGGCGAGGGAGCGGAAGGCGGCGGTGAGCAGCAGCAGCGCGAGCACGACGACCGCGCCGATGAGCCACGGCATGCGCTGGCTCACCTTCTCGGTGAAGTCGGTGTAGCCGGCGGTCGTGCCGACGAGGTACGTCGTCTCCTTCTGCTTGTCGAGCACCTGTGAGCGGATGTCGTCGACGAGGGTCTGGGTCTTGGCGTCCTGTGGCGACGTCTTCGGCAGCACGTTGATCGTCGCGGTGGTGCCGGATCCGTTGACCGTCGGTGGCGCGACGCCCTGCACGTCGTCGACCTTGGAGAGGTCCGTGGACAGCGACGTCAGGAGCTGCTGGTTGGCGCTGCTGGACTGCTTCGGCAGGCTCACCACCACCGTCAAGGGGCCGTTGGCCCCCGGACCGAAGCCCTCAGCGATCAGGTCGTACGCGCGTCGGCTGCTGTCGGCGGTCGGGTCGGTCCCGGCGTCGAGCTGGCCGAGCCGCATCGAGAACAGGGGGATCGACAAGACGGCCAGGACGAGCACCGTCGCGATCGCCCAGGGCCAGGGACGGTCACTGACCATGCGGCCCCAGCGCGCGAAGGCACTGTTCTCGTGGGCAGCCTCGCGGGCCTCGCGCTCGTGCGCCAGCACCACCGGATCGAGGGAAGCGGGGTCGTCGTGGCGAGCGTTCTTGCGCTCCGCACGTGAGCGAACCGACTGTTTGGCCACACCGAGTAAGGCCGGCACGAGGGTCAGCGCGGCGATGATCGTCACCGCCACGACGAGCGCAGAGGATAGCCCGAGCGCGCCGACGAAGGGGACGCCCGACACGTACAACCCCAGGATCGCGATGACGACGGTGCCGCCGGCGACAACCACGGCGGCACCGGAGGTGGACGCCGAGCGGCCCGCCGACTCGACGACCGTCATGCCGTCGTCGAGCTGCTCTCGGTGGCGGGCGACCAGGAACAGCCCGTAGTCGATGGCGACCCCGAGGCCGAGGAGCGTGGCAACGGTCGGGGCCGTCGTGGGGAAGGTCAGCCCCGCGGCGATCAGCCCCAGCAGGCTCAACCCGGTGGCGACACTGAACACGGCGGCGATCAGCGGGAGCCCGGCCGCGACGATCGAGCCGAACATGATCAGCAGCAGGATCAGCGCGAGCACCAGCCCGATGATCTCCGAGGTGCTGTCATGTGCCTGCTGAGCGATCTGGCCCGCGCCGCCTCCGTACTCGACCGTGAGGCCGGCCTTGCGGGCGGGGGCGACGGCAGCGTCGAGCGTGTCGAGGTACGACGAGTCGAGCGATGCGGGCACGACGTCGAACGACACGGGAGCGTTGACGATGGTGCCGTCCTTCGAGACTCCGCTCGAGTCCTTGGTGGAGAGCGGGTCGCTCGCCGAGATGACGTGCGGGAGCTTCGCCACCGACGCCATCGACGTCGACACGGCCGAGGCGTCGTCCGAGACCTGACCGCTCGTCGCGTGGAAGACGATGCTGCCCGCGTATCCGCTCTTCGCCGGGAACTTCGCGTCGAGCAGATTCAGGCCGGTCGATGACTGGCTCCCAGGAACGGTGTAGTTGTTCTCGTAGATGCCACCGAATGCCTTGTCCAGCCCGACGACGACCAGAAGTACGAGGATCCAGGCCGCGATGACCGCCCATGGGCGCCTCGCGGCGCCGCGTCCCAACTTGTCGAGGAAGGCATGCACGGGCCAGTCACCTCTCGGTCGGGGACCCCCATCATCGCGGCAACTCACTGGGCCAGGAGGCCAGACGAGTTGCGACGTTCGCGCAGCAATGTATCACCAGCGGCCCGCGATTTCACTGAGCGTAACGGCATAAGCCCGGGTCTGGAGCGACTGCACGACCGATGACCAGCCCGTGTGTGGACGGTGCCGACCTACCTGCGTACCTGACCTCCGCCGCGTCAGGCGGAGTCGCGCGAGTTCAGGCGCTTGAGCATCGCGTTGTAGGCGATGAGCGTAGCCTCGTCGTCGTCGAGATCGGTGGCGTCGTTGAGCTGCGCCGGCACGTCCGCACCACGGCTCAGGTTGCCGGCGAGAGTACTGCGGCGTACCCCCTCGAGCCAGTTCCCGGCGGTCGCGTGGCTGGAGCTGTTCGTCAGGTACGTGAGCATGACCGCGACGATGAAGAGCATCATCAACCCGTCGCCGAAGGCCCACATGATGCCGCCTCCGGTGTTCAGGTCGTGGACGGGGCTCGGCGCCCACGACGGCCGGTTGTCGGCGAGAGCCGGGAACATCTCGTGCGGGGATTGGAGGAGCACGATGCCCACGACGGTGTCGGGTGCCATCGCGATGAAGAGCACCACCATGCGCATGAGGTGCGGTGCCCGCCACCGGATGGGCTCGTCGCCGAGCAGCGGAAGCAGGAACAGGTAGCCGCCCACGAGGTACAGCACCTGCTCGCCCTCGTGCAGCGTCATGTCGGTGGCCATCGCGTTCATGAACGACGTCAGGTGCGTGCCGACGATGATCGCGGTGTAGATGGCCAACGCCACCAGCGGATGCGTCAGGGCAGCGACCGGACGGGACTGCAGCACCCTGCCGACCGCGCCACGCATGGGCGCCGGACCGGCCTCGACCAGCATGGTCAAGGGGTGGCCGACGACGAGGAGCGCCGGCACCACCATGATCAGCAGCAGGTGCTGGATCATGTGGTCCCAGAAGAGCAGGTGTGAGTACGCCTCGATCGCGCTGCTCACGCTGACGAGAAGAAGGCCCAGTCCGAGCACGAACGAGAGTGCACGCACCGGGGCGAGCGCGTGTCCCGCGCCGCGCCGGCGCAGTCTCACGAAGCCGAGCAGGTAGCCGAGCAGCGTCGCCGCGACGACGGCGCTCCAGACGGGCTGCCACTGCCAGGTCGAGAAGAACACCCGCCAGGTGAGCGGGGGAAGCATCATGTGCATGTCGGGCATGCCCGGCTCAGCTCGACCGCGGATCGGCACGCATGCAGCCCATTGTGCACGCCGGTCGAAGTGCCGACAGGGTCAGGCTCAGTCCTGTGACCGCCGCCGGAATGCCGCGACCGCGAGGGGTGCGAAGACGGCCGTGAAGACGACCGACCAGATGAGCGACGAGACGACCGGGTGCTGGAGGGGCAGCTGCGCGTTCGCCGCCGGCGGCGTCCCGTTGCCCCACAGGTCCCGGCACGCTGCCGTCAACGCAGAGACCGGGTTCCACTCGGCGATGACTCGCAGCCACGTCGGCATGCTCTCGGTCGGGGCGAAGGTGTTCGCGACAAAGGTCAGCGGAAACATGACTGTGAACATGAAGCCGTTCACGGCCTCGACCGAACGCATCAGGGAGCCGACCCAGATGCCGAGCCAGATCATCGAGAACCCGAACAGCAGGAGCAGCACGAAGCCGAGGACGCCGTCGAGGACGCCGTCGCGGATCCGCCAACCGATGAGCAGCCCGGTCAGGGCCATGACGACGATGCCGATACTGGAATGGATCAGGCTCGAGATGCTCCGGCCGATCAGGACCGACTTCCGCGACATCGGCAGCGACTTGAAGCGGTCGACGATGCCCTTGGCCAGGTCGTTGGTCAGACCGATCGCCACCACGGCCGACGAGAAGATCATGGTCTGCGCCATGATCCCGGGCAGCAGGAACTCCCGGTACGACGAGCCGGCCACCGAGATGGACCCGCCGAAGACGTAGGCGAAGAGCAGCACGAACATCACCGGCTGGATGGTGACATCGAGCAGCATCTCCGGCATCCGGCGGATGTGGAGGAGGTTGCGCCACACGACCGTGAGCGACTGCTGCAGCAGCGTCCGCTGCTCGACGGGCGGCGGGCGCCGGCTGACGATGGCGGTCACGACATGACCTCCGCAACCACCGGGTCGTCTCCCGCCTCGTCGGCCGACTCCTCCGCGCGGTGCCCGGTGAGCTGCAGGAACACGTCGTCGAGGCTCGGCCGTGCGAGCCCGAGGTCGTCGACGGCGATCCCGCTCTCGGCGAAGACGTGGCCGATGCGCAGCATGTCGTCGAGCCCGTCGGCCTGGGCGACGAGCCGCCGGGGTCCCTCCTCGACGTGGACGCCCGAGGAGTAGCGCCGGAGCAGGTCGGCCGCCCGGGCGAGGTCGCCCGAGTGCGACACGTGCACGACGACGCTCGCCTGTCCGGACTGGTCCTTCAAAGAGGTGGGCGTGCCCTCGGCGATGACCCGCCCCTTGTCGATCACCACGATGCGGTCGGCCAGCTGGTCGGCCTCCTCGAGGTACTGGGTGGTCAGCAGGAGTGTCGTGCCGTCGCGGACGAGGCCGCGCAGGACCTCCCAGAACTCGGCGCGGCTGCGCGGGTCGAGGCCGGTGGTGGGCTCGTCGAGGAACAGCACCGGCGGGGCGGCGACCAGGCTCACGGCGAGGTCGAGGCGGCGGCGCATCCCGCCCGAGTACGTCCTCGCGATGCGGTCGCCGGCGGCCGCCAGGGAGAACCGCTCGAGCAGCTCGTCGGTGACCTCGCGGATGTAGGACAGCGGCAGGCCGTAGAGCCGGCCGATCAGCCGGATGTTCTCCCTGCCGGTGAGGAGCTCGTCGACCGTCGCCGCCTGACCCGTCAGACCCATGCTGCGGCGTACCGCCTCGGGCTCGTCGACGACGTCGTAACCCGCGACCCTGCCGGTCCCGCTGGTGGGCACGCTCAGAGTGGTGAGCATCCGGACGGTCGTGGTCTTGCCCGCCCCGTTTGGCCCCAGCAGGCCGAGCACCGATCCCTCGGGCACCGAGAAGCTCACATGGTCGACCGCTTGGGTGTCGCCGAAGCGTTTCACCAGGTCGATCGCCTCGACGGCGGGCTGTCCGGTCATGCGTGTAACCCTAACCGGCGGCTCCGACGGTTCCACGTGGTTTCGCTGCAGGCCTCAGCCCGCCACGAAGGAGAACCGGACCTGCCGCTCGTGGTTGTCGCGGTTGACGTCCACGAGGCAGATGCTCTGCCAGGTGCCCAGCGCGAGTCGGCCGTCCAGGACCGGGACGGTGGCGTACGGAGGGACCAGGGCCGGCAGGACGTGCGAGCGTCCGTGGCCGCGACTGCCATGCCGGTGCTTCCAGCGGTCGTCCTCCGGGAGCAGGTCGCGCAGGGTCGCGAGCAGGTCGTCGTCACTGCCCGAGCCCGTCTCGAGTACGGCCAGTCCGGCGGTCGCATGCGGTACGAAGAGCTGCAGCAGGCCGTCGCCCTGGCCCTGGACGAAGTCGGCACAGTCGCGCGTGATGTCGAGGACGACATCGACGTCTCCGGTCGAGTACGTGCGGGTGTTCGTGCGCATACGAGCATGGTGCCAGCCGGTCTCCTCGCCGGACGCGGCACCCGGGAGGTCAGTCGATACCGGCGGCGACCGTCGCGTCGAGCTCGGCGAGTACAGCCGCGTCACCCGTCCGCTCCACCGGGCCGACCGGGGGCCGGTGCCAGAGCTCGCAGTCGAGGTCGGCGGCCGCGCCGGTGATCGTCGCCGCCGCGGGGAGACCCGGGTCGGATTCCGCGATGCGCATGTCGGGCTCGTCGTCGTACGTGCTGCCGCCGTCGGGGGCGGTTCCGGTGAACCGTCCCAGGGTGGCGAGCCAGGATCGCCCGCCCTGGTCCGTCGCGACGAAGCGGATGGTCTTGGACGCTTCGGGCGTGAAGTCACCCCAGGGTGGCGCGCCTCCGTACATGACACGCAGCACCTCGTCGACGCCGTCCACGCTCAGCGCCGGGTCCATCGGCGTACGCGCTCCCGCCGTCACCTCGGCGTCGACGCGGTGGATGAGCGCCTCGTGCGCCTGCCGCCTGCGGATGAAACCCGCGGACTGGTCCGATGCCCAGGTCCAAACGGCCGTCTCGGGCGCAGTCGCCGCGAGAACGCGGCCCAGATCGCCGCTGCTGCGCTCGTAGAACTCACGCAGCGCGGACCGGCCGGCCGGGCGCTCGGCCTTCAGCTCCTCGACGCGGGCACCGTCGGTCAGCCGGTCCCGGACGATCGTGCCCCAGAACCACTGAACCTCGGCCAGATGCCAGAGCAGGTCGTCGGCGTCCCAGTCTGGGCAGGTCGGGACCGGTGCCTCGGGGGCTGCCGCCTCGAGAGCCTGCACGAAGCGCGACGACTCCTCCGTCAGGTGGGCGAGGTAGTCCAGGCCAGTGTTCACGACGCGACTCTACGGCGGCGGTCGCCACCCTCGCGAGGGTCTTCGGCCGCCACCCGTGCGGCGGCCGGCTACCGGCGAGAGATCGCCTCGTGGTGGCGCAGCACCTCGGCGATCACGAAGTTCAGGAACTTCTCGGCGAACTCGGGGTCGAGCTTGGCTTCGGCGGCGAGCCGCCGCAGCCGCTCGATCTGCTGCGCCTCCCGGATAGGGTCGGCCGGCGGCAGGGCGTTCGCGGCCTTCAGCATCCCCACCTGTTGCGTGCACTTGAAGCGCTCGGCCAGCACGTGGACGAGGGCCGCATCCAGGTTGTCGATGCTGTTGCGCAGCCGGGACAGCTCCGCCAGCACGGCGTCGGGTTCGGCACTCATGGGCTAGTGAGAACGCCAGGCGTCGTCGACCTTGGTCAGCTCCATGACGTCGTCGGGGAGCTTGTTCGCGGCCAGCATGTCGATGGTGACGTGCTCGAAGACGTCGCGCAGGTTGGCCCTGGCCGCGATCCAGACGAGCTGCAGCACCATCGCGGAGTCGTTGTAGCTGACCGACTCGGGGCGCAGGCCGTACACACTGACGAGCGGACCGTCGACGGCCCTGATGATGTCGGCCACCGAGACCTCCGAGCTCGGCCGGCCCAGCCGCCAGCCGCCGCTCTGACCGCGCACGCTCATCACCACGCCGGCGCGACGCAGGTCGGCGAGGATCGCCTGCAGGAACCCGTGCGGGATGTCCTGGAGCCGACCGATCTCCTCCGCGGACACCGGCGCACAGTCGCCGCGCGAGGCGATCTCGATCAGCGCGCGCAGCGCGTAGTCGGACTTGGCGGAGACTCGCATGGGGTCAGTTTGTCAGATGGAGGCGGGATAACCTCAGGCATGCACGCCATCCTGGACGCGATCTCCTCGCTTCCGGCGCTGGTGGCGTACACGATCATCGCCGCACTCGTCTTCGGCGAGGCGGCGATCTTCATCGGCTTCGTCTTCCCCGGAGAGACCGCAGTACTGCTGGGGGGCTTCCTGGCGAGCCGTGGGCACCTCAACCTCACGGCTCTGTGCGTACTCGTCTTCGTCGCCGCGGTCGTCGGCGACAGCATCGGCTACGAGGTCGGCAAGCACCTCGGCCCGCGCCTGATGTCGCTGGGGGTGTTCACCCGGCACCAGACCCGGCTGGACTCCGCTCAGCGGATGCTGCGGGAACGGGGCGGCTGGGCGGTCTTCGCCGGCCGCTTCACAGCGTTCCTGCGGGCGGTCATGCCGGGCCTCGCCGGTCTGAGCCAGATGCGCTACGGCAAGTTCTTGGTGTGGAACGCGCTCGGTGGGCTGATCTGGGGCGTCGGCTTCACCCTCGTCGGGTACTTCGCCGGCGCATCGTACGAGAAGGTGGCGGGTACGATCGGCCGGGGCAGCGCCATCGTCTTGGCGGCGATCGTGGTCGGCCTGTTCGTGCTGTGGGAGGTCCGCCGTCGCTCCGACAAGCGGGCGGCGCGGGCCGGGCGCTGACGCCGAGGCTTCCTCGGTTACCTCAGCGCTCCTCGTACCGTTCGACGTGAGTCGTGCGGTTGCGCTGCGCGTTGAGGTACACCGACAGCACGATCGCGACGATCCCCACGATGAACAAGATGAGTCCGAGTGTGAAGTCGTCGACGTGGGCGATGTTGAGGTTGATGGCCCACATGAGCGCAGCGCCCACGACGACCAGTACGACTCCGAGCCCGATACCCATGGTGTCCCCTTCGTGGTCCAGACGCTCTGCTGCGTCACGACTGTAGACCTCGTGGCGCCACGATCCGGGCATTTCGGCGATTGTGCCGACCTGAGCTGCCGCTGCTGCTAGCGCTTCGAGCCCGCGCGGCGCTGTGCTGCGGTCCAGCGGGGCTTCTTCGTCCTGCCGGTGGCGCCGCTTACGGTGCGGGCCCGGGTGGGGGCGGACGAGGTGCGGGCGGCCGGCTCCGTACCACGCCGGGTCTCGGCCCGTGCCGGGCGGCGGCTGCTCCCGGTCGGCCGCCTCGCGCCGCCCCGGGGGCCTCGGCGCGCTGCGTCGCCGCTTCGCCGGGGCGCGACCTCTCGGCGCGGTGCGTCGCCGCTGCGCGGGTGCGCGGGCTCTCGGCGTCTGCGCTCGGCCGGAGTGTGGGCGACCGCTGACGACGTCGGTGCGTGGGTGTCTGTCGAGGAGCCCGACCTGGACAGTGACTCAGCCGTCATCGGCTGTGGCTCGGTGCGCGCGTCGTGGTGCACCGCAACGACGCCCGCGGCACGCTGCATCCTCGTGACCGAGGCGAGCTGGCGCGACGTGGTCATCGTGACCACCGTTCCGGGGTGGCCGGCGCGGGCCGTGCGGCCGCTGCGGTGGACGTATGCCTTGCGTTCGGTCGGAGCGTCGTAGTGCACGACGAGGCTGACGTTGTCGACATGGATGCCGCGGGCGGCGACGTCGGTGGCGACGACGACGTCGGCCTGACCGCTGCGGAACTTGCGGAGGTTGCGCTCGCGCGCGCCCTGCCCCAGCATGCCGTGCAGGTCGACGGTGCGGATCCCGAGGGCGGCGAGCTCCTGGGCGAGGGTGGTGGCTCCCTGCCTGGTACGTGTGAAGACGATCGAGCGGGGATTCGCCCGTAGCAGCTCGGCGGTGTTCTTCACCTTGTCGGAGGGGCCGGTGACGAGCACATGGTGCTCGAGCTGGGGGCGCTCGCTGTCGGGGTCGCAGTCGTGGGTCACCGGGTCGTGCAGGTGGCGGCGGACCAGCCGGTCGACGTCACCGTCGAGGGTTGCGGAGAGCAGCATCCGCTGCCCGCTCTGAGGAGTCATGGCGACGAGCTCGCTCACGGCCGGGAAGAAGCCCAGGTCGCAGAGGTGGTCCGCCTCGTCGAGCACGGTGATCTCGACGCGGTCGAGCCGGCAGGCACCCTTCTCGACCAGGTCGGCGAGCCGTCCCGGTGTCGCGACGACGAGGTCGGCGCCGGCTCGCAGGCGCTTGATCTGGCGATCGTACGGCGAGCCGCCGTACACGGTCGCGACCCGCACGCCGAGAGCGTCCGCGGTGGGCTCGAGCGCGCTGCGTACCTGGCCGGCGAGCTCGCGGGTCGGGACGATGATCAGGGCGCGCGGCGACTTCGGGGTGCTTCGCGATCCGGCCAGGCGGGTGAGGATCGGCAGGCCGAACGCGAACGTCTTGCCAGAGCCGGTGGCGGCACGCCCGAGGATGTCGCGGCCGGCGAGCGCGTCGGGGATCACCGCAGCCTGGACGGCGGTCGGTGCCGTGATACCGGCGCGCGCGAGCGCCTTCACGAGTAGGGCCGGCAGGCCGAGCGCCGAGAAGGTGGTGCGGGCAGCAGTGTCGACGGGCACGTCGAGGATCTCCGTACAGCTGGTCGGGTGCGTCCTCGAGACGGATTCGCGACACGGCGCGAGCCGGTGAGCCGGAGAGGACGCTCACGCACCCGAGCTCTGTGGCCGAACGACCGGAGGCCGAACACCGTTGACGGGCACAAGAAAAGGCGCACGAGCAGTCGCAAGCGATCGATCGGCGCCTTGGCTGGTGCCCACTCTACCAGCGTCGGCATAGGCTGCCGCCCATGAGCGCGCTTCGAGACCTGGTGGACGTGTGGCGTTCCGCCTGCGACGACTTCTCGGCACTGGTGCAGAAGCTCGACGAGCTCGAGTGGAGCCTGCCGACGGACTGTCCCGGCTGGAGCGTCCAGGACGTGGTCGCGCATGCCGCAGCGCTGGAGTCAGAGGTGGCCGGAGACCCCGTTGAGGACATGGAGGTCGACGAGTCGGCGGCTCACATCAGGAACGATCGGGGGATCTACACCGAAGCCGGCGTGCTGGCTCGGCGTGACCGGACGCCGGCGGAGCTGATCGCCGAGTTCCGGGACGCGGTAGAGCGGCGGACGGCCCAGCTGCGCGACGAACCGCTGGACGACCCCGAGGCCATGGCGCCGGTCACTCCGGGCGGCGCGCGGTGGTCGTGGGCGACCCTGCTGCGCAACCGGCCGGTGGACATCTGGGTCCACGAGCAGGACATCAGGCGAGCCGTCGGCCGCCCCGGTGGCGTCGACAGTCCCGGTGCCCGGCATACCCAGGCAACCTTCGCCGCGGCCCTTCCGATCGTCGTGGCGAAGCGGGCGCAGGTCACTCCCGGCTCGACCATCGTCGTCGACGTCACCGGGCCGGTTTCCGCGCTGTACGCGGTCGCGGTCGACGCCGACGGCAGGGGCGCGTTCGTCGGCGTCGAGGACGCCGAGCCCGTCACGCGGCTGACCATGAACTCCGAGACGTTCACGATCTTGGGGGCGGGCCGGCGGGAGCCGTCGGGGCTGGCGGTGAAGGTCGATGGTGACGCCGAGGTGGCGGCCCGGGTGATGGCGGCCATGGCGGTGACGCCCTGAGCGTCGGTGCGCTTCCCACCGGAACGGCCCGAGTCTCAGGCGGCCGGGGCTACTTCACAGTGGGATCTTGCCGGTGGTGAGCCGGCTCAGATGTGGCGTCGGGACTGGATCACGCGGAACCGGCTCGCCACGAACGCCCCGTCGGTGAAGGTCGAGTTCGCCGAGGGGTTCGCGCCCGTGCCGTGGAAGTCGCTGAACGCCGCGCTCTGGTTGACGAACACCTGGCCGGTGAGGTTCTCGCTCAGCGCGACGCCGGCGTCGAGGGCCGAAGTACGCATCGACGCGATCACCGCCTCCGACGTGGAGTAGACCGACGAGGTCATCGCTCCGTGCTCGATCACGGTTCGGCGGAAGACGTCGATCGACTCGTCGGTCGAGCCGGTCGCGATCAGGTAGCTGATCGGTCCGAAGCACTCCTGCTCGTACGCGGACTCGTCGGCGACGTCGAGACGTACCAGCACCGGCGTCCGGATGACGGCGTCGGCGTACTCCGGGTGGACGACCGCTCTCGGCTCGACGACCACCGTGCCGGCGTCAACGTCGGAACCCCCTCCGGAACCCGCGCCGGACAGTGCCCCGGTCGCCGTGATACGTCCGAGCACGTCGGCGTTGACGACCCCGCCCAGGATCTCGACCGCCCTCGCGTCGTCACCGACCAGCTTGGTCAGGGCGGCAGAGATGCCCGCCGCCACGTCGTCGACCGACTTGTGGCCCTCGTCGGTGTCTATGCCGTCGCGGGGCACGAACAGGTTCTGCGGTGCCGTGCACATCTGACCCGTGTAGAGGGCGAGCGAGAAGGCCAGGTTGAAGCACATCGCCTTGAACGCGTCGGTCGAGTCGATGACCACGGCGTTGACGCCGGCCTTCTCGCTGAAGACGGTCGCCTGCGTGGCATGCGACTCCAGCCAGTCGCCGAACGCCGTGGAGCCCGTGAAGTCGACGAGCCTCACCTCCGGACGTACGGCGAGCACAGCCGCGATGCCGTCGGCAGGGTCCTCCGCCGCGAGGGTGACGAGGTCGGCATCGAAACCGGCCTCCGCGAGCACCCCCTGGCAGACCTGCACGGTGATGGCCAACGGCAGCACCGCGCCGGGGTGCGGCTTCACCACGACCGGGTTGCCGGTGACGAGCGACGCGAACAGTCCGGGCCACGAGTTCCAGGTCGGGAAGGTGTTGCACCCGATCACGAGGGAGACGCCCCGAGGGACCACCGTGAAGGTCTTCTCCATCCGGATCGGCGCATCGCGTCCGGGCTTCTCCCAGATCGCGGTACGGGGGACCCGGGTCATCTCGACGTACGCGTAGGCGATCGCCTCGAGGGCCCGGTCGAGCGCGTGGGCGCCGCCGGCCTGGAACGCCATCACGAAGGCCTGTCCCGACGTGTGCATCACCGCGTTGGCCAGCTCGAAGATCCGGGCATGCAGGCGGGCCAGGATCTCGAGACCCACGCCGACGCGCGCCTCCACCCCGGCGTCCCGCCAGGCGTTCATCCCCGCGCTGGCCGCCTCGAGCAGAGCCGGTACACCGTCAGCGGTGACCCGCGGGTAGCGCACGTCGAGCGGCAGGCCGAACGGCGACTTCTCCGTCGCCACCGCCTTGTCGGCGCCCGGCGTACGGAGCGGGAAGTCGGTGCCGAGCCACCGCTGGAAGGCGGCCGACCCGTCGCTCGCCGCGGCCTCGCCGTACACGCGCGGGCTCGGCGACTCGGGGAACGCGCTGTGGTAACCGCGGGACCGCGTCGCCGCAACGGCGGCGTCGAGCGTCGCGCGATGCTGCTCGAAGAGCTCGTCGGCCAGCGGCATGGGCGCCTCCAGGAGTACGGATGTGAATGTGACAGCTGTGCGACAGGGCCGCTCCCAGTCTGTCACAGCGCGCGGCATGAGAGAGTGCCCCGGTGGAGATCCGTCCCCTCGCCGATGCCGATGTCGAAGCCGTGCTCGACCTCAACGAGAGGTCGGTGGAAGCCGTGAGCCCGCTCGACTCCTCGAAGCTCGCGACGTACCGGACGATGGCGGCGGAGTCACTCGTCGTCGACGTCGACGGCGAGATCGCGGCGTTCGCGATCGCCTACCGTCCGGGTTCCGAGTACGAGTCGGAGAACTACCGGTGGCACGCCGAGCGCTTCGACGACTTCTTCTACCTCGACCGCATCGTCGTCGGGTCCGACTACCGTCGCCGCGGCCTCGCGACCGCGTTGTACGACGCGATGGAGGAGCGGGCACGGGCGCACGGGCGGATGGTCTGCGAGGTGAACTCCGACCCGCCGAACGTCGAGTCGCTCGCCTTCCACCGCCACCGCGGCTACGTCGAGATCGGGGAGCTCCCGAAGCCGGACGGACACCGGGTCGTGATGCTCGAGAAGCCGCTGTGAGCGAGCCGGGCCCGGACGCACAGTCGCTCGCCCGTCGCTGCGCTGACGCGATGTGGCGCGACGACCTCGCGTCGCAGGGTCTCGGCATGGTCTTGAGCGAGGTGGCACCAGGACGGGCGACCCTGTCGATGACCGTCCGCGACGACATGACGAACGGGCACGGCACGGCACACGGGGGCTTCATCTTCACCCTGGCCGACTCCGCGTTCGCCTTCGCCTGCAACTCCTACAACGAGCGGACCGTCGCGCAGGCGTGCGACATCGTCTTCGCGGCGCCGGCTCGGGCCGGGGACACCCTCGTCGCGGAGGCCGTCGAGCGGCACCGCTTCGGGCGCAACGGCCTGTACGACATCCGGGTTAGGTGCGGCGACCGCGTCGTCGCCGAGTTCCGCGGTCGCAGCCGGGCCATCGGTGGGGCGCTGGTCGACGATGCGTGAGCTGTCAACGCCCCCCGAGCTGTGGGACTCCGCCGAGCGCCTGGAGCCGGACCAGCTGCGCGACCTGCAGCTGTCGCGGCTCCGCGACACGCTGCGGCGCGCGTACGAGCACGTCCCCCACTATCGGACGGCCTTCGACACGGCGGGGGTGCACCCGGACGACGTGACCGACCTCGCCGACCTCGCGCGCTTCCCGTTCACGACGAAGACCGACCTGCGTGCCAACTACCCGTTCGGGATGTTCGCGGTCCCGCGCGAGGAGGTCGCACGCATCCACGCCTCCAGCGGCACCACCGGCCGCCCGACCGTCGTCGGCTACACCGCCTCCGACATCGGTGTCTGGGCAGAGGTCATGGCCCGCTCGATCCGAGCTGCGGGCGGTCGAAGGGGTGACCTGGTCCACGTCGCGTACGGGTACGGGCTGTTCACCGGAGGGCTCGGCGCCCACTACGGGGCCGAGCTCCTGGGCTGTACGGTCGTCCCGGTCAGCGGCGGCATGACGGAGCGCCAGGTTCAGCTCATCGAGGACTTCCGGCCCCGGATCATCATGGTGACGCCGTCGTACTTCCTGGCGATCGCCGATGAGATGCAGCGGCAGGGAATCGACCCGTCGTCCACCTCCCTCGAGATCGGCATCTTCGGAGCCGAACCGTGGACCGACGAGATGCGGCGCGAGATCGAGCAGCGGTGCGACCTGCACGCCGTCGACGTCTACGGGCTGAGCGAGGTGATGGGGCCCGGCGTCGCCCAGGAGTGTGTCGAGACGAAGGACGGCCTGCACATCTGGGAGGACCACTTCTACCCGGAGGTGGTCGACCCGATCACCGGCGAGGTGCTCCCCGAGGGCGAGACCGGTGAGCTCGTGTTCACCTCGCTGACCAAGGTCGCGATGCCCGTGGTGCGCTACCGCACCCGCGACCTCACCCGGTTGTTGCCCGGCACCGCCCGGCCCTCGTACCGTCGGATGGAGAAGGTCGCGGGCCGCAGCGACGACATGATGATCGTCCGCGGTGTCAACGTCTTCCCGACACAGATCGAGGAGCAGCTGCTCCGCGTGCACGGGCTGACCCCGCACTACCTGTGCGTGCTGACGCGTCCGGGCCGGCTCGACGAGCTCTCGATCCAGGTGGAGGCGCATGCTGCGTCGGCAGGTGCGCGCACGAAGGAGGCGATGGCCGAGCAGCTCGCCTCCCTCGTCAAGTCGCATGTCGGTATCACGGTGGAGGTCGAGGTGGTCGAGCCACACGCGCTGGAGCGCTCGATCGGGAAGGCCAAGCGCATCGACGACCGGCGCGGGCTGCGCACGCGTCCCTGACGACGCCTCAGGGTCGTTGCCGGACTGGTGGCGCCGGCGCCGGCTGCTCGGAGCCGGCGGAGTCGCCAGCGGCCGTGGCCGCTTCGGGAGCGCCGGAGGCCTCGGGAGTGCCGGTCGGGTCGGGGGCGTACGTCGCCACCGCGCCGAACGACGCACGCCGGGCCGCGCGGCGCAGCGTTGCCAGCACGGCCGGGCCAAGCACGACGATCGCGACGCTGTTGGTGATGGCCCGGCCGGTGTCCCAGCCCAGGGCGGACGTCGTGACCGAGAAGACGAGGAAGCGGTGCAGGTTGCTCAGCGCCGGCGCGCCCGGCACAAAGGACAGGCTGGTGCCCGCTCCGAGCGTGTACGGCCACGACCACAGGTTCATCAGCATCCCGAAGACGTATGCCGCCGCGACGCCGTAGGCGGCGAGCATCGCGATCTCACGCCGCCCCCGCACTCCCCGCGGCAGCAGGCCGGCTCCCAGCCCGATCCAGGCCGAGGCGACCATCTGGAACGGCAGCCACGGCCCGACCCCGGCTGTGAGGAGCCCGGAGGCGAACAGAGACGTGCAGCCCACGACGAACCCGAAACCGGGCCCGAACACCCGCCCCGCCAGGACCAGCAGGAAGAAGACTGTCTCGATGCCGGCGACACCCGCACCCAGCGGCCGCAGTGCCGCGTTGACCGCCGACAGGACGCCGAGCATGGCGAGGGCCTTGGAGTCGATGCCGCCTTCCGCAAAGGAGGCGAGCACGATGGCGACCAGGAACGGCAGTACGAGGATGAACGCCAGCGGCGCGTCGGAGGAGTGGGCGACGCTGCCAGGCGCCGTCTTGACGAAAAGCGGCCAGGTGAACATCACGAGCCCGGCGAGCGAGGCGACCGCGAGCACGGCCGCCGTACGGGGTCCGAGGCGTACCGCCGCGGAGTCGCCGCGCCACCTCGCAGCCGCCGGCACGGTCCGTACGTCCGTCCGGTCAACCACGTGACGTCACCGGCGTCGACAACGCCTCGGCCACCTGGCCCACACTGAGCCAGGCCTGCGGCGACAGGACCTTCGCGACCTGCGAGGCGAAGACCGGCGACCCGGCCAACGCCTGCTGCGTCGGGGCCGAGGTGATGACCTCGCCCTCCGCCAGCACGACGACGCGCGATGCGGTCGAGGCCACGAACTCGACGTCATGGGTGGCCACCACCACGGCACACCCGTCGGCGGCGAGCCGCTCCAAGATGGCCGTGAGCCGCTCCTTCACCGTGTAGTCCAGCCCCCGCGTGGGCTCGTCGAGAAGGAGGACCCGCGGCCCCGCCGCCAGCTGGACCGCCAGCGCCAGCGCGAGCCGTTGCCCGTCCGAGAGGTCGCGCGGGTGCGTGTGCCCCGCGATCGCGGCACCGTCGACGAGCCCGTCGAAGCGGCTTCGGGTCGATCCCTGGGGGGCCGACGCGGCGCGGTCGGCCGCGGTGCACTCGGCATCGACATCTTGGTGGTACAGCAGGTCGCCGGCCTGCTGGGGGACCAGCGCGACGAGGCGCGCGGCGTCGGTCCGCGTCATGCGGGCCGGGTCGCGCCCCGCGACCCTGACCACTCCACCGCTTCGGCGACCCGCGCCCTGGACGGCCCACAGCAGCGACGACTTCCCGGACCCGTTGCGGCCCATGAGGGCGACCACCTCGCCCGTGGCCACGGCGAGGTCGACCCCGCGCAGTGCGACCGTGGCGCCGTACTGCACCACGAGCGAGGACACCTCGAGCCCCTCGGCGGAGCTTCCCGGCACGGGCCGGTACTCGCGGGGGCTCATGCCGGCAAGCCTGTCGCGGAGCGGTCCCGCGACCCGGCGGGCGTCCCGCACCGACAGGGGCAGGGGGTCCCAGCCCGCGAGCCGTCCCAGCTGGACGACGGGAGGAGCCATCGGCGCTTCGCGCAGCATCGCCTGCGGCAAGCCGGCCCGGACCTCGTTGTCGTTAACCACGACGAGGAGGTCGGCGTACTCGACGACCCGCTCGAGCCGGTGCTCGGCCGCGAGCACCGTCACGCCCAGGTCGTGCACGAGCCGGAGGACAGCCGCGAGGGCGTCCTCGGCGGCCGACGGGTCCAGTGCGGAGGTGGGCTCGTCGAGCACCAGCACTCGCGGCGACGAGGTGAGGACCGAGCCGAGCGCAACGCGCTGCTGCTCACCACCGGACAGGGTGCGGAGCGCCCGGCGCCGCAGCGCGGCGATCCCGAGCAGGTCGAGCGTCTCCTCCACCCGTCTGCGCATCACCTGAGGTGGGACTCCCAGCTGCTCCATGCCGTAGGCGAGCTCCTCCTCCACGGTGTCGGTGACGAAGCCGGCCAACGGGTCCTGACCGACCACCCCGACGGTGTCCGAGAGCTCGCGGGGCGGGTGCCGCCGAGGGTCGCGGCCGTTCACCGTCACCCTGCCCTCGACGTGTCCGCCGGTGAAGTGGGGGACCAGGCCGTTGACCGACTTCAGCAGAGTCGACTTGCCCGAGCCGGTACGGCCCACGACCAGGGCCAGCTCCCCTTCGGCGATCTGGAGCCGCACCGAGCGCAGGGTCTCGGCGGCCGTATCGGGGTACCAGAAGCTGAAGCCGTCGAACCTGATCACGGTGCTGCCTCCGCGGCCACGGGAGGCGGCGCGGCCACGACCGGCACCAGTCCCAGCAGCAGCGCGACCAGGGCGAGCAGCGGGAGCTGCGGCCAGGTCAGCGGGTACACCGACGGGTTGAGGTCCAACGGGTCGACCCGGGCCGAGACGAACGAGAGCAGCGCTGCCGCGAGTCCCGACCCGGCCGTGACGATCTCGGCGGCGTACCAGTGGTCGGGCCGGTACGCCGACCGGGCGACGCGTCGCCCCGACAGCAGCAGCCCGGCCGATCCGATGACGACCCCGGCGATCAGGACCGGCGTGGCCAGGTACCGCGGAGTCGTGGCGTCGAGCAGGGCGTAGGCGCCGACCGCCAGCCCGGCCAGGCCGATGAGCAGGAGCGCGCCGACGGCGACGCTGCTCCGCCGGCTCCTGTCGCCGCTGCGGCCGTAGCCACGGGAGTCCATCGACGACGCCAGCAGGAGTGACCTGTCGAGGGCGTCCTCGAGGACCGGGATGACGACGCCGAGCATGGCAGCGAGTCGGTTCTCGTGGCTCGGGGGCCGCAGCTTGCGCGCCATCGTGGTGCGCACGACGCTCTCGGCCAGCTGCGGGAAGACCGACAGGGCGACGACGACGGCGGTACTGACCTCGTGCAGCGCGGACGGCATCGAGCGCAGCATCCGGCGCGGGTTGGCCAGCGCGTTCGCCCCGCCCAGGCAGAGCAGCATCGTCGCCAGCCGCAGTCCGCCGTACAGGCCGCTGAGCAGGGCCTCGGCGCTCACGTCGCCGAGCAGGTTAACGCCGGCGGCGTAGTGCGGAAGTGCCAGCTGCGGGAGCGAGACGAGCACGTGACCGCCCTCCCCGCCGCCGAAGAGGACCTGGAAGAAGACGCGCAGCGCGACGACGACCACCGCCGCCAGGGCGTAGAGCCGGAAGGCGTTCGCCCAGGGGTTGTCGCCGCGACGTGCGAGCACGACCCAGGTGACGACCCCGATGACCGCGCCGAGCAGCAGTGGGTTGGTGGTCCGGCTGGCAGCGACCGCGAGACCGAGCGCCCACAGCCACCAGGCCATCGGGTGCAGCGCGCGCGGGAGCCGGTGGGCGGCCCAGCCCGTACTGCGCGTCAGGGACGCTGAGATCGACGCCATGCCGTCAGTCCCGCCCCCAGCCCCAAGACCACGAGAACGCCAGCGCCGAGCAGGACGGGACGAGACGAGCCAGCCGACTGCGACGCCGTGTCGGGCAGGTCCCCGCTGACGCGAGTGCCGGTTGCCGTTCCAGGTGGTCCCGGCGTCGGCGCGGACGTCACCGGAGCAGCCAGGCCCTGGTGGCGCCGACCGCGTTCGCGATGCCGGTCTCGGCCAGCGGTGGAATGCGCGGCGCTCCTCGGCGAGGTGCGCGTCGACGGGGCAGCCGGCTCCACCGGGGCGTCTGTGGTGGGCGCCGAGGACGTCGGCACCGGCGGTGGCGTGGAGGTGCTCGGAGGCGACGTGGAGGGCGGCGAACCGCCTCCTCCACCGTGGTGGCGGTGCGGCGGGGTCGAGGTCGGCGGAGAAGACGTGGTCGGTGGCGACGTGTGCGGCCGGACAGGCTTGACCGCCGGAGTCGCAGGGGACCCGCTGCCGAGGGAGAACGCCCAGCCCTCGAACCCACCGGCGATGGTGTCGTGGCTCGATGCCCCCACCGAGTTGTACGCCCAGGTGCCCCCGTTGCGGGCTGACCAGTAGCTCCAGAACGCCGTCTGGGGCGGGGTGTCGACGCACTGCTCGTGGTAGTGGGGGTTGCCCGGGATCGCCAGCGACTCCGTGGGCGACGGTCGGCCCTGGATCCGGCACATGAAGGCGAGCCCGTACCGCTGCGTCCCCGCGACCGTGAAGCCCGCCCCGCGCAGCGCGTCGAGCCCGCTGTAGCCCGCTCCGCCAGGCCCTGGAGCGCACCGAACGGTCACGCCGCCGCCCAGGGCGGACATGTCCACGACCACCGTGACCCCTGCGGTGGTCGTGCAGTAACCGGACGTGCCCGACTCGACTGCGGCCGCCGCCGACACGGCAGCGACCGAAGTGCTCGCCGCGGTCAGCAGAACCGCAGCGAGCCCCGCGAGCGCGCGCAGTTCAGCACGCATGGCGCCTACCGGACCCTCAGCCTGGACAGCGGCCTGGGGACGAAGGCGTAGATCGCCTCCGCCGTCGACCGCCGGAACTGGTCGCGCGTCGCCGAGGTCACGCCGTCGCGGAGCGCGGCCTTGAGCCCGTCCGCGTTGTACGCGATCGCGCCGAGGTCTCGTCGTGCGGGGCCGTGACCCGCCCGCTTCGCGGTGATCTGGAGGGAGGCGACGTAGCGCGCTGCCCGGAGCTGGCCGGCGCTGTGGTGGACGGCCGACAGTGCCTGTACGGCCAGTCCGGTGCTGTTGGAGTTGACCGCGCGGGTCACCGATCCGCCGCCCCAGCCGCCGTTGCGGTGCTGCCGGGAGATCAGCCACCGGGCGGCCCGGTGGATCGCGTGGTGCGCGATGTGCGTACCCGCGGCGCTCGCGGCCACGAGCGCTTGGATCGCCACCGAGGTCGCGTCGGCGTCGGAGCCGCTCGAGCTGCGGTCACAGGTCTTCCCGACGGTCTCGAACGTACGGAAGTACCCCTTGGCGCACTGCTGCTTGAGCAGGTATGTCACGGCGCGCGGCGGCACTCCGCCCGTACGGGCCAGCCCGAGCACGGCGTAGGACTGGCTGAACGTATTGCTGTAGTCGGTCTTGCCGGTGTCGCGTACGCGTCCCGCCTCGAAGCCCGCGCCCGCCGGCGCGACCAGCCTCAGCACCTGCCGGCGCACGTTGTGCCCGCCGAAGTGGCGTGGATGCCTACCGAGGATCTTGGCGGCGACCAGCGACTTCGACATCGCCCCGGCGGAGACGTCGCCCTTGTAGACGGCGTACGACGAGAAGTAGTGACGGGCGATCGCGTTCGTCACGCGGTGCAGCCGCCGGGGCTGGCTGCCGTCGGCGGCGATGGCGAAGGCCGAGTCGATCGTCAGGCCCCAGTCGTCGAACCCGCTGGTGATGACCCGGCCGGCGTCGAGCTGGGACGCCTGCCAGTGTGCGGCTGCGGTAGCCCGGGACCGCAGGTGCGGAGCCGACTCGGCGGCTCCGGCATCGGTTGGGACGACCGAGGCGATCAGGGCGAGACTGGTCGCCGCCACGGCGGCGCGTCCGAAGCGTAGGGACATCAGGTGTGCCTTTCACGAGCGGTCCCAGGAACGGACGTGTCGGACGGCACAGCAGTGGGTCCCGACTCCGAGCCTGTAGACCTCGACAGTGTGGAGCCGCTCACTCGTTGCAGAGGCATTCCGGCTGACGGCGAGGCACCTCTGCGCCTCGACCGATCACGGCTGCGGGACAGCGTCGGATTGACACCGACTTCCCCTCTGGACGAGCACTTTTCAGTTGGAGCCGGGTTTCTTTTCCGACATCGGGCAATCTAGCAGAGGCCGCGGTCGGCAGCGTGCGGTGCGCCGGCAGCCGGCAGTCGGTCGGGGAACGTGCGACGACCACAGTCGCACTCGGTGTAGCGGCCGGTCGCCGCCTTGGGCGAACGGCCTTGCCAGCGGTAGACGATCGACCGGCGGATTCACCCGAACGGACGATGGTGTCCGACCTGCCCGATAACGGACACTTGTTCCGCCACTAACAGTGACGTTAATTGTGCCATCCGTAAAGAAGAGTCTCCTCGAACGTAACTTGAGCCCCACTGCTCTCGTTTGTTGCACCGAACGGGCGGACGACGCGGGTCTCTCGGGACTACAGTTCTTCCGGGCGGATGGCTCACAGTCACACGGTGAACACAAGCGGTGTGCGACGGTTACCACGGCCGAGTGCTCTCGTCGAGGGGAGCGTCTGAGCACGGCGTCTTGCGATGAGGTCCAGCCATTCGAGATGCAGGCGAAGGGGGTTCGCGGTGTCGCGGATGCGCAGAGCCTCCAACGAGCCCGAGCCCGCAGCTCAGCCGGTGTCGTACACCACCGTCCTGGACGACGCAGCTGTGCCCGACTCGTCCGTGGCCGACGAAGCGGGCGCCCTGGCCGTTCCACCGGGGATCGTCGCTTCGGTCAGCTCCGCGAACGGCTCCGCGCCTTCCCGTACGGCCTCGACGGAGCTGCCCGCGCGCTTCCCCGCGCTGACCCGGCGAAGTGACTTCTGGCGGATGCGGTTGTCCCTCTGGCTGGCCGACGCCGTGATCGCCGCGGTCGGCGCGTTCGCGGCACTGCTCCTGGCCGGACCCTTCTTCATGGCGGTTCCCGCGATCTGGCTGGCCATGACGGCGGTCCGCGCCACGCGGGACGGCCGGATCGCGGATCTCAACGACCTGCGGCCCTTCATCAAGGCCAGTGGGAACTACGTCCTGCTCATGACCCTCGGTGGGATCGCCTTCAGCGACACTCTCGCCGACACCCGCGCTGTTCTCGAGATCTCCGTGGCCGTCGCCGCGGCCGGCTTCGCGGACCGTTGGCTGCTCGGGCTCCCGTACACGCGCCGCGCCCTCGGTATCGACGTCGGCGAGAGCGTCGTGATCGTCGGTGACCTGGCCAGCGTCTCCAGGACCATCAACGAGTGGGAGAACCTCGACCTCGTACGCGTCGTGGGCGTCTGCCTGTCGACGTCGGACTTCGGGCCCGAGGAGGTGAGGGGCGTACCCGTCCTCGGGTCGGTCGCCGATGTCGCCGCGCTGAGCCGCCGCATGCACATCGACGTGGTGGCGGTGCACGACACGGACAAGCTCGGTGGTCTCCAGCTGGCGAAGCTCCAGTGGGCTCTGGAAGCGGCCGGAACCCAGCTGTCGGTCGTCACGCCGATAACGAACACGTTCGTGGAGCGTGCCCGGGTCCGCCAGGTCGGGCGCCGCGTCATGGTCGACGTCGCCTACAGCCGGCCGTCCGGCGTAGTCGCGATGATCAAGGGCCTGGTCGACCGGTGCGCCGCGGCAGTCCTGCTCGTCATCGCCGTGCCGATCCTTGCTGCCTGCGCGCTCGCCATCAAGGCGACCTCGCCGGGCCCGGTCATCTTCAAGCAGACCCGGGTACGCGAGCACGGTCGGGACTTCACGATCTACAAGCTGCGCACCATGGACGTCGACGCCGAGGCCAGGCTGGCCGAGGTCGCCGACCGCAACGAGGCGGGTGGCGGCCTGTTCAAGATCCGTGCCGACCCCCGCGTCACGTCGACCGGTTGGTGGCTGCGGCGGCTGTCCCTCGACGAGCTGCCCCAGCTCTGGAACGTCCTCATCGGCGACATGTCCCTCATCGGCCCGCGACCGGCGCTACCGCACCAGGTGGCGTCGTACGACGAGTCCGCGCGGCGCCGGCTCGCGGTCAAGCCCGGCCTGACGGGGCTGTGGCAGGTGAGCGGTCGATCCAACCTCAGCTGGGACGAGTCGGTACGCCTCGACTCCGACTACGTGGACAACTGGCGGCCGGGTCGCGACGTGTCGATAGCCCTGCGCACGGTCAAGGCGGTGCTCACGAAAGACGGTGCCCACTAGCGGCACCGCCTGCGTCTGCGAGCGGTCACCTCGCCCCGCACGCAGTCGCCTCACTCCGGCAGGAGCGCGATGTCCTCGTGGAGCTCCTGGTTGATGTGCGGGCCGTCGCTCGCCACCCACAGGCCGCGGCGGGTGACCAGGAAGTCCTTCCCGCCGACGCGGCGACTCTTGGTCGGGTTCCAGCCGAGCGCCTTGCCGGAGCGGCTGTCGATCGCGCCGATCCCCGGTCGCTTCTTCGCGCCCGGCCCGGCCGAGTCCTTCCCTAGCGGGTTGTCGAGCCAGCGCTGGTGGCCCTGGACGTAGACCGCCGAGCCGGTCACGGCGACCGAGTGCAGCGTGTCCCCGCCGGTGTAGTTGATCCACGTCGGCCGCTTCGGGTGGGCGATCTTGGTCTCGAACCGTGCCGCCGCGTCACACACGGTCCGGCCCAGGTCGCCCGGGAGCGACACGTACCCGCCTGCGACGATCACGAAGTACCCGCCGGTCGGCGAGAAGTCGACGTCGCGCAGGTTGTCGGGGGTCTTCGCGTTCTTGCAGCGCGAGGCGAACGGCTTGTAGTACCACGACGCGAGGCTGGCCTTCGACCTGCCCAGGTCCAGCATGAAGGCGCGGCTGCGTGCGTGGCCGGCGACGTCGGTCATGTTCCCGACCGCCACCAGGCGATGCCCGGCGGGGCTGACCGCGAACCGGTACACCGAGACCGGGCCGGCGTTCGCGGCCACCGAGCCCGTGATGGAGACGCCGATGTAGTGGGTGTTCGTGCCCGTCCTCGGATCGAGGGCGACAAGCTTGCCGGGGAACGTACCGCCGATGATGAGTCGGCCCCTGACCAGCCTCATCTCGGTGACGCGGCCGGACCCCAGCTTCGCGTTGAACGACCGGATGACCTTACCGGTGGAGGTGTCGATCTTCGCGATCCCCACTCGCTTGACACCGTCGACGGAGCTGAAGTCGCCGCCAACGAAGAGCTTGTTGCGGTACGGCTGGAGCGCCCATACGGCACCGCTCACGTCAGGCCTGAACCGCCGCCTTACCTCACCGCCGCGCGCGCTGAACGCGAACAGGTTGTTCCTGGTCAGCACGTGGTGCGTGGCGGTGACCGAGCTGGAGTTCTGGACGGCGTGGAACGTGCCGCCCGCGTACATCGTGGCCCCCGCCTGCCGGATCGCATAGACCGCCGACTGCTTCACCGTCGCGTCGTCGAGGACGTTAGGGGTGGAGTTGACGGGGTTCTCGCTGACCACCTTCGGGAGCGCTCGGGAGCCGACGGCCGACGGGAGGCTACTGACGGCTGCCGCCGCCGCCAGCGCGACGGCGACGCGCAGTACCAGGTTCGTGGACATCGTCTTCTCCTCCGTCGGTAGCCGGGCACCCGGCCGCGCGAGCTGCTCAGACGCCGCTCGCGCGAGAACCGACAGCAGAGTAGGACAGGCCCTGCCGCATGAGAAGCAGCCGCGCCCAACGCCGGAGACGGGCGAGTCATCGGCTTCGGCTCGGTCAGAGAGCAGCGAGTTCCCAGGTCCTCGAGGATCGGCTTCGGCTCGATCAGAAGAGCAGGGCGTTCCCCGGGTCCTCGATGATCGAGGCGACATCGGCCAGGAACCTCGAGCCCTGCTCACCGTCGGCGACCCGATGGTCGAAGGACAGGGCCAGTGTGGTGACCCAGCGTGGCTTGACCTTCCCGGCGACGACCCACGGCTGGCGCCGGATGGCGCCCATAGCGAGGATGCCCGACTCGGGGGGATTGAGGATCGGCGTCCCTGAGTCCACCCCGAACACGCCGACGTTGGTGATCGTGAAGGTGCCGCCGGACATGTCCGCCGGGGCGGTCCGCCCGGACCTCGCGACGTCGACGAGCTCGTGCAGCGCCTGCGCGAGGTCGCGCGCGGGCAGCCGCTCGGCGTTCTTGATGTTGGGGACGACCAGTCCGCGCGGTGTCGCCGCGGCGATGCCCAGGTTGACGTAGTCCTTCAAGACGATCTCCTGCGCGCCCTCGTCCCAGGTGGCATTGAGCTCCGGAGTACGGCGCGCAGCCAGGCAGACCGCCCTCGCGACGACGAGCAACGGCGACACCTTCACGTCGCGGTAGTCGCGGGACCCGCGGAGCCGCTCGACCAGCTTCATGGTGCGGGTGGCGTCGAGCGTGACCCACTCCGTAACGTGCGGTGCGCTGAACGCCGACGAGACCATCGCCTGCGCCATCGTCTTGCGGACGCCCTTCACCGCGACCCGCCGCTCGCCGCCCACCGGGCCGAGCGGTGGCTCAGGCGCTCCGCGCTGGTCCGGAGGCTGGAGGTCTGCCGACTGTGCAGCGGCGACGAACCGCTCGACGTCGGCCCGGGTGATGGTGCCGCCCGGGCCGGAGGCGGCCACCGTCGCGAGGTCGACGCCGAGGTCGCGGGCGAGCTTGCGTACCGGCGGCTTCGCGAGCACGCGGACGTCCGGTCCGGCGCCGAGGCCCTGCTGGACGGGTCTGAGCGCGGGGGTCGGCGCCGTCAGAGCCGACGGCGCCGCGGGGGCGGCATCGGAGATGTCGACGTCGGGCGCCGGGGTGGCGTACGGCGTGAAGGCGTGCTGGACACCCATCTGGGCGGCGGCCGGGGACGCCTCAGTCGGGGTCGCTCCCTTGCGTGGGCGCCGCTTCGCGTCGGTCGTACGCGGGCCGTACCCGACGAGGACGGAGGTCCGCCCGCCCGGGGCGGGCCCGCCGATGAGTCCCGGCTCGACAGCGGAGTCCGCCGGCGGCGCAGGGACGAGGTCCTCGGCGAGGGCACCACTGTCGGCCGCCGGACCGCTCGCTGCCGCGTCGGGCTCCCCCGTCTCGACCCGGATGATCGGAGCACCGACCTCGACCGTGTCGCCCTCGCTCGCCAAGAGCTCCACGACGGTCCCGGCGTACGGGCTGGGCAGCTCCACCAGGGACTTCGCCGTCTCGATCTCGACGATGACGTCGTTGATCTTGAGCGTGTCGCCGACCTTCACCTTCCAGGTGACGAGCTCCGCCTCGGTCAGCCCCTCGCCCACGTCGGGGAGCTTGAACTGCTTGATGTCAGACATCGCGATCCGATCAGTAGGCGAGCGAACGGTCGACGGCGTCGAGGACCCGGTCGAGGTCCGGCAGGTACTCCTCCTCGATCCGGCTCGGCGGGTAAGGAGTGTCGAAGCCTCCCACCCTGATCACCGGTGCCTCCAGCGCGTAGAAGCACTCCTCGGTCACGCGGGCGGCAATCTCGCTGCCCAGGCCGAGGGTCACCGGCGCCTCGTGCACGACGACCACCCGGCCGGTCTTCCTCGCCGAGACGAGCACCGGACCCATGTCGAGCGGCGAGAGCGTGCGCAGGTCGATGACCTCGAGGCTCCGGCCCTCGTCGGCCGCCGCGGTCGCCGCCTGGATCGCGGTCTTCACCATCGGACCGTACGCGAGCACGGTCACGTCGGTCCCGGCCATCACGACCCGGGAGCTGAACAGCGGGTCGGGAATCGCCTGCTCGTCCAGCTCGCCCTTCTCCCAGTAACGGCGCTTGGGTTCGAAGAACACGATCGGGTCGTCTGCGGCGATGGCCTGCTGGATCATCCAGTACGCGTCGACGGGGTTCGAGCAAGCGACGACCTTCAGCCCCGCAGTGTGGGCGAAGTACGCCTCCGGGCTCTCGCTGTGGTGCTCGACCGCACCGATGCCGCCGCCGAACGGGATCCGGATGACGATCGGCATCGTCAGCTTGCCGCGGCTGCGGAAGTGCATCTTGGCGACCTGGCTGACGATCTGGTCGTACGCCGGGTAGACGAAGCCGTCGAACTGGATCTCGCAGACCGGTCGATAGCCGCACATCGCCAGGCCGACCGCGGTACCGAGAATGCCCGACTCTGCCAGCGGGGTGTCGATGACCCGGTCCTCGCCGAAGTCCTTCTGCAGGCCGTCGGTGACCCGGAAGACGCCTCCGAGCTTGCCCACGTCCTCGCCCATGACGAGGACCTTGGGGTCCGCCTCCATCGCGGCCCGCAGCCCCATCGTGACGCCCTTGGCGAGCGTGATGGCGGTCATCGCAGTGCTCCGTCGGCGGCCGCGTCGGAGGCGTCCTCGAACGTGGCAAGGTAGGCCGCCATCGTGTCGCGTTGCGACGCGAGCTCGGGGGTCATCTCCTCGTAGACCTGCTCGAAGATGTCCAGGATGCCAGGGTCGGGCATCTCCAGGCACCCCTTGCGCAGCCGAACGGCCAGTTCGTCGCTCTCGGCCTCGATCGCGGCGTAGTAGTCGTCGTCGACCAGACCGTTGCGCGACAGGTAGGCCCGCACGCGCTCGATGGGGTCCTTCAGCTTCCAGTGCTCGAGGTCGTCGATGACGCGGTAGCGGGTGGGATCGTCGGAGGTCGTGTGCGCCCCCATCCGGTAGGTGTACGCCTCGAGGAACGTCGGCCCGCTGCCTTCGCGGGCGCGCTGCAGGGCGGCGCGGGTGACGGCGTACACGGCAAGCACGTCGTTGCCGTCGACGCGCAGGCCGGGGAAGCCGAAGCCGAGCGCGCGCTGGTACAAGGGAATCTTGGACTGCCGCTCGATCGGCTCGGAGATCGCCCACTGGTTGTTCTGGCAGAAGAAGACGACGGGCGCGTTGAAGACGGAGGCCCAGATGAACGCCTCGTTGACGTCTCCTTGGCTGGTGGCGCCGTCTCCGAAGTACCCGATGACGGCGGTGTCGCGGTCGGGGTCGCCCGTGCCGATCACGCCGTCACGCTGCAGCCCCATCGCGTACCCGGTGGCGTGCAGCGTCTGCGCGCCGATCACGATCGTGTACAGGTTGAACCGGTCGGCTATCGGGTCCCAGCCGCCCTGGTCGACGCCGCGGAACAGGCCGAGCAGGTGCAGCGGGTCGATGCCGCGGCACCAGGCGACGCCGTGCTCGCGGTAGGTGGGGAAGGCGAAGTCCTGCTCGCGCATGGCCCGGCCGGAGCCGATCTGCGCCGCCTCCTGTCCGAGCAGGCTGGCCCAGATGCCGAGCTCGCCCTGGCGCTGCAGGGCGGTCGCCTCGGTGTCGATGCGACGGGTCATCACGAGGTCGCGGTAGAAGCCCTTGATCGCGTCGTCGTCGAGGTCGAAGGAGAAGTCTGGATGCTCGACCCGCTCGCCTTCCGGCGTCAGCAGCTGGATGAGCTCGGGGCCGCCATGGTCGTGGGTCGGGCCGAACACGTCACCGAGCCCGGGACCGAATCCGCTAGTCGTCACTCGCACTCCTGGTGTCGAAGATGCCCGGGATCGCCGGTCACCTGCCGTGGTGATGAGCCCGCGTCACCACGCGCGTGTGGTGCCCGGTTCGGCGCGCTCGCCGTCGTACCACTGTGCCGCGGTATGACGTAGGGCTACGGTACCCATCGGCGCTCGCTGCCGCCTAATAGTCACCGGACCGGGCAGAAATGTCCGGTCGAGCGGGCAGGAATGCACCCTCGAGCGGGCAGATATGCAGCCTCGAGCGGGCACGAATGCAGCCTCGAGCGGGCACGAATGCAGCCGCCCACGGCAAGGCTGAGGATCGGCGGGAAATCTCGGGTGGCTGTCCGAAATCCGCGCGAACTTCGAGGCGGCGCTCACTAGCCTGGAGATGTGCGACAGGACCAAACCTCGACAAGACTCATGTCGGCATCGGCTGCCGCCACCTCAGCAGCCGGCAATCCGCTGCTCGTCGTAGGCGCGCTCGGCATCGTGTACGTCGTCTGGGGTTCGACCTACCTCGCGATCCGGGTTAGCGCCAGACACCTGCCCGCCATGGCCTCGGCATGCTGGCGGTACTTCGCCGCGGCGGTCATTTTGGCGTTGATCCTCGCACTGCGCAGCGGGTGGCGACGGCTGCGGGCCGGGCGCCGCGAGCTGCTCGGCTGCGCGGCCCTGGGGCTGTTGTTGCCCACCATGGGCAACGGCGTCGTGGTCGTCGGCGAACAGATGGGCGCCCCGTCCGGGCTCACCGCATTGCTCATCGCCGCCGTGCCGCTCTGGGTTGTCGTCTATCGGAGCAGTACCGGCGACCGCCCGAACCGACGCACCTTCACCGGAGTCGCGCTCGGCTTCGCCGGACTCGTCGGCCTCATCGCCGCCTCGGGGATCGGCGGTGATGTACGGGTAAAGGCCTGCCTGGTGGTGGTCGCGGCCTCTGTGTCGTGGTCGTTCGGCTCGTGGTGGACGCCGAGACTCACCCTGCCGCACGACCCGTTCGTGGTCACGGTGTACGAGATGCTGTTCGGCTCGGTGTTCCTGCTGGTCGGAGCCCTCATCAGGCGCGAGGATGTCGTACCAGGCGGCGGGTCTCTCGACTCCTGGCTGGCCTGGGCCTATCTCGTCACCTTCGGGTCGGTCCTTGCGTTCACGGCGTACGTCTGGGTGCTGCAGGCGGCGCCCATCTCGCTCGTCGCCACCTACGCCTACGTCAACCCTGTCGTCGCCGTGTTCCTCGGCTGGCTGATCCTCGGCGAGTCCGTCACACCCGCGATCATCGCCGGCGGAGGGGTGGTCGTGGCGGCGGTCGCCATCGTCGTCTCAGCCGAGCGGCGTAAGCCGTCTCGCGACCGACAGCCGCGCCGAGGATCGGAGCTACTCGAGGCGACCGATACCACCTGAGGCACGGACAGCACCGCCCGCTGGACCCGACATTTGCGCCCACTCGACGCGACATTTGCGCCCACTCGACGCGCCTGACATTGCGCCCACTCGACCCGACATTTGCGCCCACTCGACCCACATTTGCGCCCGGTCGACGCGGGGGTCAGGCGAGGGAGGCCAGCCAGGCGTCGTGCAGGTCGGAGAACCGGCCGCCGCCGCGAGCGATCAGGTCCGACGGAGCGCCGTCCTCGACGACTCTGCCGTGCTCCATGACCAGTACCCGGTCGGCGATGGCGACGGTCGAGAGCCGGTGCGCGATGATGATGGCCGTCCGTTCGGCCAGGATCGTGCGCAAGGCCCGCTGGACGAGCCGCTCCGAGGGCACGTCGAGGCTCGACGTCGCCTCGTCGAGGATCAGCACGGCCGGGTCGGCGAGGAACGCACGCGCGAAGGCGACGAGCTGGCGCTGGCCCGCCGAGAGCCGCCCGCCGCGGTTGGCGACGTCGGTGTCGTACCCGTCGGGCAGGCCGGCGATGAACTCGTGCGCCCCGATCGCCTTGGCCGCCTCGACGATCTCCCCGGTCGAGGCGTTCGGCTTGCCGAACCGGATGTTGTCGCCTACGGAGCCGTTGAACAGGTAGTTCTCCTGGGTCACCATGACAACGGCGCGGCGGAGGTCGTCCTCGCCCAGGTCACGCAGGTCGATCCCGTCGAGCGTGACGCGCCCCGCCGTCGGGTCGTAGAAGCGAGCCACCAGCTTGGCCAGCGTCGTCTTGCCGGCTCCGGTGGTGCCGACGACGGCGATGGTCTGCGCCGCCGGGATGTCGAGATCTAGGTCGCTGAGCACCGGGCGGCCGTCGACGTACTCGAACCCGACTCCCTCGAGCCGGAGCGCTCCCCGGGCGGCCGGAAGCCGCGTGGGGTGCTCCGGCTCCGGGACCGACGGCTTCTCGTCGAGGACCCCCGAGAGCTTCTCCAGTGCGGCCGACGCGGACTGGAAGGTGTTGTAGAACTGCGAGATGTCCTGCATCGGGTCGAAGAACTGGCGCAGGTACAGCAGGAACGCGGCGAGCACGCCCACCGTGACCTCACCGTCGAAGGCCAGGTGCGTGCCGTACACCAGCACGACCGCGATCGTGACGTTGCCCAACAGCTTGATGCCCGGCATGAACACCCCGACGAGCCGGAACGCCCGCTCGTTGGCCCTGCGGTAGTCGGTGCTGACCTCGTCGAAGATCTGCTGGTTGCGAGGCTCGCGCCGAAACGCCTGGACCGCCCGCATGCCGTTGATCGTCTCGACGAAGTGGACGATCACCGCGGCGACCGTCTCGCGGGTACGCCGGTACGCCTTGGCCGACTCCCGCCGGAACCACTGCGTCAGCAGCAGCAGAGCAGGTATCGACAGCAGGGCGACCAGGCCCAGCTTCAGGTCGAGCACCAGCAGCAGCACCGCGGTGCCCACGAGGGTCAACGCGGCCGTCACGAGCCCGTCGAAGCCGTCCTCGAGGAGCTCGTTGATCGCGTCCATGTCGGACGTCTGCCGGGCGATCACCCGGCCCGACGTGTAGCTGTCGTGGAAGGCCGACGACAGCGTGTGGAAGTGCGCGAAGACCCGCCGCCGAAGCGTGACGAGGATCTGCTGGCCGACCCGGCCCGCCATCATCAAGAACGTCTGCCGGCTGACCGCCTGGATCACCACCACCGCGAGCAGGACGGCGACGATGGTCAGCAGCGTGGAGTTCCCCTGTCCCGCCTGGATAGGCGGGATGCCGCGGTCGATCCCCTCCTTGACGAGGTACGGGACCGACAGGCGGGCGGCGTTCTCGATCAGGACGGCGACGAAGATCCAGATGATCGCCCGCTTGTGGGGACGGACGAGCTCGCCCATCAGCCGGCGTGAGCGCTCCCGCAACAGCAGCGGTGTGCTCTCGGCCACCTCTTCGGCGTCCTGAGCCGCCACTCCGCGCCAGTCGGCGGCCGAGTCGGGCGCCGCCTCCGGGGCGGCCGCCTCGCGACGCTCGGCCGAGCCGGTGTCGGTCGAGGTCATGACGACACCGCCCCCGCCCGGGTCGCGACCAGCTCGTCCTCGTCGTCGCCACCCAGCAGGTCGCGGTACGCCGGCACGGTGGCCAGCAGGTCATGATGCAGCCCGACGTGGGTGATGGTGCCGTTCTGCAGCAGCGCGACGCGGTCGGCCAGCATGACGGTCGAGGCGCGGTGCGCGACGACGATGCCGGTCGCCTTCGCGAGCACCCGCCTCAGCGCCGTCTCGACCAGGGCCTCGGTGTGGACGTCGAGGGCGGACAGCGTGTCGTCGAGTACCAGGATGCGCGGGCGCGACAGCACCGCCCGGGCGAGCGCGAGACGCTGCCGCTGTCCACCGGACAAGGACAACCCCTGCTCCCCGATCCTGGTGTCGATGCCCCAGGGCAGCTCGTGGACGAAGCCGGCCTGCGCCGTCTCGACCGCCTCCGCGAGGTCCTCGGGGCTGGCGTCCGGTCGGCCCAGCGTGAGGTTCTCCCGGGCGCTCATCGAGAACAAGGTGGGGTCCTCGAACGCCGTCGCCACGATCTCCCGCAGGCACTCGAGCGTGAGCTGCCTGATGTCGACCCCATCGATCGTGATCCGCCCGCCCGTGACGTCGTACAGGCGCGGGACGAGGCCGGTGAGCGCGGTCTTGCCGGCCCCGGTGGCGCCGACGATCGCGACCGTCTCGCCAGGAGAGACCTCGAGATTGACGTCACGCAGGACGAGCTCGGACGAGTCGGGGAAGTGGAAGTCGACGTGCTCCAGCCGCAGGGCACCTTGCGGGGACTCCAGGACCGTGTCGCCGCCGACCACCGACGACTCCGTATCGAAGATCTCCATCACGCGGTCGGCAGCGGTCATCGCCTCCTGGGCCATGGCCAAGATGACGCCCAGCGCCTCGATGGGCCAGACGAGCTGCAGCATCAAGGAGATGAACGCGACGAGGGTTCCGAGCGTCAGCGACTGGCGCCCGACGGCCAGCGCCCCGAGCAGCAGCACGACGACGAGACTGAGGTTGGGGATGATCTCGAGGAAGGTCCAGAACCGCGACGACAGCTTGACCTTCTCGATGGACGACTCGTAGATCCCGTCGGTGACACGGGCGAAGTTCTCGTCGCTGTAGCGTCTGCGGCCGAACGACTTGATCGCGCGGTAGCCGACCGCCGCCTCCTCGACGGACGTCGCCACGTCGCCCTGCTGGTCCTGGACCCGACGCGACACCACGACGTAGCGCGTCTCGAACCGCTTGCTCAGCCAGATGATCGGTACGGCCGACACGGCCACCACGACGCCGAGCGGCCAGTACAGGTGCAGCAGGACGAGCGTGACGACGGTGAGCTGCAGGATGTTGATGATGAGGAACAGCAGCCCGAACCCCATGAACCGGCGCAGCGCACTCAAGTCGGTGGTGACGCGCGACAGCAGCTGACCGCTCTGCCACCGCCCGTGGAACTCCATCGGGAGCGCCTGCATGTGCCGGTACAGGTCGTTGCGAACGTGCGTCTCGAACCCCAGCACGGCCCGGGCCTGGACCCACCGGCGGACCAGGATGAGCCCGGCCTCGGCGAGCCCGAGGGCCATCGCCAAGATGCCCAGCGGCAAGATCGCGCCGGACCGGTGGTCACTGATCGGGCCGTCGATCATCGCCTTGGTCACCAGCGGGATGGACATGCTGACGAAGACGCCGGTCACCGCCGAGGCACCCATCAGCGCGAGCGCTCCCCAGTACGGCCGCATGTAGCCCCGCAGTCGCCACAGTGAGCGCGCAGCGCGGTGTCGCGGCGGCGTGTTCCCTGGGATGTCCGGGTCAGACCTGTCGGTGGTGGTAACGCTCATCAGGCGGCGCGTGCCCCTCGCAGTCGACGAAGCCCACCGACTGCAGGCACGGCCGCACGAGGGCGCAGCGGTGCCCAGAGGAGTGGACGGGTAAGTAGCAGTCTACTGACTGCTCCTGACACAGACCAGCCGATTTCGCGTGCCAGGTGATGCAAGCTGCGTGCTGTTCGCTTACCGCGCAACCATCTCAGCGGCCGCCGACAAGAACAGGTCGTTGGCCTCCTTCTCGCCGACGGTGATCCGTACTCCGTCGCTCGCGAACGGGCGCACGCTCACCCCACGGGCGTCGCAGTGGGAGGCGAAGTCGGCGGAGCGGTCGCCCAGCGGGAGCCACACGAAGTTGCCCTGTGCGTCGGGAACCGACCAGCCCTGTTCGCGGAGTGCGGCGACCACGCGCACCCGCTCGTCGACCAGCGCCCTCACCCGGTCGAGCAGCTCCGGCTCCGCCTCGAGAGACGCCACCGCGGCCACCTGGGCGAGCTGCGAGACACCGAACGGCAGCGAGCACTTGCGGATCGCCTCGGCGATCGGCGGGGGCGCGATCGCGTAGCCGACCCGGAGCCCCGCAAGCCCGTACGCCTTCGAGAACGTCCGAAGGACCACGACGTTGGCACGCCCCTGGGCCACCTCGAGGCCGTCGACGGTGTCCTCGTCGGTGACGAACTCGCCGTACGCCTCGTCGATGACCACGATCACACTCGGCGGCACGGCGTCGACCAGCTCCATCAGCTCGTCGCGGTGGACAGCGGGGCCGGTGGGGTTGTTGGGCGAGCAGACGAGAAGGACCCTGGTCTCGTCGGTGACCGCCTTGCGCATCGCCGACAGGTCATGGCGGGCGCCGGGCCCCAGCGGTACCCGGACGTCACGGGCTCCCGTCAGCCCGACGGCGATCGGGTACGCCTCGAAGGAGCGCCACGCGTACACCACCTCGTCACCGTCGCCACAGGCCGCCTGCAGCAGGTTGTACAGGACGGCGACCGAGCCGGCACCCGTCGCGAGCCGGGCGACGTCCACGCCGAGCCGGGCGCCGAGCGCTGCGTACAGGGCACTGGCACCCATGTCCGGGTAGCGGTTCAGCGCCCCGGCCGCGGCCGCCACCTTCTCGACCACGCTGGGCAGCGGCGGGTACGGGTTCTCGTTGCTGGAGAGCTTGTACGACCGGTCCGCGCCGGCCGCGGGCGGCCTGCCCGCCTTGTACGCCGGGATGGAGTCGAGGGCGGAACGCAAGCGGGGGTGGGTCATCGCGTCACGATAAGGCAGCGTGGTCGCGGCTGCGTAGGGTTCCGTGCATGCCAGCCGTACGCGACCCCGCCAAGGGCTATCTGCTGGTTCTGGCCGGTGGCTTGTTCTTCGTGGTGAACGCCGGCGTCTCGAGGGTCATCCAGGCGGCAGGTGTCGACTCGATGACCCTGACCACGACACGGTGCACGGGGACCGCCATCGCCCTGGTCGCGATCGTGCTCGTCCGAGGTGAACGGCTGCGCCTCCCCTCGTCCCTCGCCGAGGTGGGGGTCGTGATCGGGTTCGGGGTGACGGGGGTCGCGTTGGTGCAGTACTTCTACTTCGTCGCGATCGACCGCCTCCCGGTCGGCATCGCGCTGCTGCTGGAGTTCACCGCGCCTGTGCTGGTGGCGGTGTTCGTACGGTTCGGCTACCGCGAGCGGGTACGGCGCCGGATGTGGCTAGGCATCGGATGCTCGCTCGGGGGGCTGTCCCTGGTCGCGCAGGTTTGGCATGGGCTGCAGCTCGACGCCGTGGGGGTTGCCGCCGGGTTCGCCGCCGCGCTCTCGCTCGCTGCGTACTTCCTGCTGGGTGAGCGCAGCGTGAGCACCGAGACGCCGCTCCACGTGCTGACCGAGGCGTTCCTCGTCGCCGCGGTTTTCTGGAACGTGGTCAAGCCGCTGCCGTCGCTCTGGCAGCAGACCGACCTGCTGTCGACGCACGGCCTCGGCGGGACCCTCGCGGGTGCTTCGGCGCCGGTCTGGCTGCTCATCGCCTGGATGGTCGTGCTTGGCACCGTGCTGCCGTTCCTCTTCGAGCTCACGGCGCTGCAGCACCTGTCCGCGACGGAGGTGACGCTGGTGGGCATGGTGGAGCCGGTCGGGGCCACGCTGCTGGGCTGGCTGTGGTTCCGCGAGGACCTGACGGTTCCGCAGATCGTCGGGATCCTGCTGGTCCTCGCGGGCATCGTGCTGGCTCAGACGGCGCGCTTCACCCCGCCGGAGCCGGTCGCCCCGGCGGTCACCTGAGCGGCAGCACCACGTCGCCGCCCGGCACCACGTCGAGGTCGCGCCCCACGGTGATGTCGAGCGGGTTGGTGAGGCAGCGGACGGAGCCGCCCCCCTTGTGGAACTCGCTCACGTCGACGACGACCACGCCGAAGCCGGCCCGCTCGAGCTCGGACCTGACCCTGTCGGGACAGGCCGGCATCACGACCGTACGGCCGACGACGACCGAGTTCGTGCAGAAGGTGGCCAGCGCCTCCTCCTCGGTGACGAGGATCGGCTCGGGCACGAGGTCGAGCAGCGCCCGCCGGCTGGGTTCGTCGAACGCGCTCGGGCATACCAGGGCCCGCCGGTCGTCGAGCGGGCAGAAGGCGAGGTCGAGGTGGTACATCGCCCCGGACGTCAGCGCCAGGCCGTGCACGCGGAGGTCGAACTCGGAGGCGAGGTGCTTGAGCGCCAGCTTCTCGGTCCGCGGGCCGTACCCGACGAGGAGGCCCCCGCCGAACGGGAACGCGTCACCCGCCTCGAAGTGCGCGCCGACCCCTTCCGCTCCCACGTATGTCGGCGCGAAGCCCGCGCCGGCGAACCACGTAGTGGCCGAGACCGTCTCCATCCGGCGCTCGGCGTACCGCATGTGCGAGAGCGCGACCCGGGCACCCTCGGCGGTGCCGGCGAACGCCAGTCCGAGGTTCATCGCGTACACCATGTCGGGGGCGTCGCTGCGAGCCTCGACCACCTCGACCTCGGCGCCCGCGTCCCCGAGCGTGGCCAGCAGGTCCCGCCACTGCTGCGACGCGCGGTCGGGCAGCGGCTGGGAGCCGAGGTCCATGAACGGGTTGATCCGGTACTGCACCCGGAAGTGGTCGGGCCGGACCATCAGGTAGCGCCGGCCCCAGCTGAGCTCGGCGGCGGTGGACTGCGGCATGCGCACGGATCTCCTCTTCGTCTGATTGTCTGACAACATGCTATCAGTATTAGGGCCGATCCTCGGCAGCCCCGCGGAGCCGAGCCCCCATTAGGCTCGTCGTACATGTTCAGCGACCTGCAGCTGGAGCACTCCTCGACCGTCGACCGGGCCGTCGAGGAGATCCGCCGCGCACTGTTCGCGGGACAGCTCGCCCCCGGAACGGCGCTGCGCGAGGTCGCTCTGTCCGAGGCGATGGGCGTCGGCCGCAGCACGATCCGGGAGGCGTTGACCGTGCTCGTGGGGGAGGGCGTCGCGGTGCGGGTCCCCAACAAGGGTGTCGCGGTCAAGGAGCTCACCGCCGCCGACGTGCACGACGTCAGCCTCGCCCGGGCCGCCCTCGAGGCGGCCGGAGTACGTCGCTGGAGCGAGGCGGGCGACGACGACCGCCGCGCGGTGCGTGCGGCGCTGGAGGACTACGCGCGCGTGGCACGCGAGACGTCCGACCCGGCGGTGCTCACCGAGGCGCACCTGCGGATCCACCGGGCGCTCGTCGGTCTCACCGGCAGCCGCCGCCTGGTCGCCGCCGCCGAGGTCCTCAGCGCCGAGATCCGCCTCGGGCTCGCTCACCTGGACCGGATCCGCGCAAACCTCTCCGACCAGGTCGCCGACCACGGCCGACTGGTCGACCTGGTCGAGGGCGGCGACACCCCGGCCGCTCTGGACGCCCTGAGCGAGCACCTGTCGGTCGCCGAGGCGTCGCTCATGCACGCCACCGGCCATGGGACGATCGAGCCATGATCTCCTGGCTGCTTCGCATGGTCGCGAACGCCTGCGGTCTCGCGGCCGCCGCGCAGCTGTTCTCCGGCATCTGGATCACCGGCTCCACCACCAAGGACCGAATCATCGTGTTGGTGGTCGTCGCGCTGATCTTCGGGATCGTCAACGAGATCGTCCGGCCCATCGTCGCGTTCTTGTCGTTCCCCCTTTACCTGCTGACGCTCGGTCTCATGTTCTTCGTCGTGAACGCCCTGATGCTGCTGCTGACGGGCTGGCTCGCCCGCCAGTTCAGCATCGGCTTCCACGTCCAGGGCTTCTGGACGGCCGTGTTCGGCTCCATCGTCGTCTCGGTCGTCAGCTGGCTCGTCGGGCTCCTGCTCCCCGAGTCCGATTGAGCCCTCGGTGGACGTCCGTCGCCGTGCGTGACCAGACCAGTACGCACCTCTCAGGCCCGTCTCAGATCAGCGTGGCAGGCTGGTCGGTATGCGCATTCTGGTCGTAGACGACGACCGTGCCGTGCGTGACTCGCTGCGACGCTCCCTGGAGTTCAACGGCTACGAGGTCGCGCTGGCCAACGACGGCGTCGAGGCGCTGGCCCGGATCAACGGGCTCGCCCCCGACGCCTTGATCGTCGACGTGATGATGCCGCGGCTCGACGGCATCGAGACGACGAAGGCGCTCCGCGCGGCCGGCAACGACCTCCCGATCCTCGTCCTCACGGCCCGCGACTCGGTCGGCGACCGTGTCGACGGTCTCGACGCCGGTGCCGACGACTACCTGGCCAAGCCGTTCGCGCTCGAGGAGCTGCTGGCCCGTGTGCGCGCCATGCTGAGGCGCCGCGGTCTCGGCGCCCTGGCCGGCCAGGACGAGAGCCCGTTGTCCTTCGCCGACCTGACGATGGACCCCGTGACTCGCGAGGTACAGCGCGCGGGCCGCCAGATCACGTTGACCCGGACCGAGTGGGACCTGCTGGAGCTCTTCATGCGCCGGCCCAAGCGCGTCCTCGAGCGGGCCTTCATCCTCGAGGAGGTCTGGGGCTACGACTTCCCGACCACCGCAAACTCGCTGGAGGTCTACGTGGGGTACGTGCGACGCAAGACCGAAGCCGAAGGAGAAGATCGCCTCCTCCACACCGTTCGCGGTGTCGGCTACGTCCTGCGCGAGTCGCCCCCGTGAAACGAATGTCGATGGCCGCCCGGATCTCCCTCCTCGCGGCCTGCGCCGTCGGCATCTCCGTGGCGATGGCGAGCGTCGCCGCGTACGTGACCTTGCGCGCGCAGCTGCACGAGCGGCTCGACGACTCGTTGCTGAACCGGGCGCAGGCGGCGGCCAAGTCCCCCATCGTCGCCTTCGCGACCCAGCACAACTACCCCGCCACGATGCTCGGTGCCGGGGACCTCCGGATCTACCTGATCTATGCCGACGGCGCCATGGTCCCCGACAAGTCGTCGAACTGGGTGACCGCCCCGTCCTCCGACGAGATCGCGGTCGCCAAGGGCTCCCTCGGCCACTCGCTGCGCACCATCCAGCGCGACAGCTTCGACGTGCGCGCCGCGACGGTGCCCGCCGGCCCCAACACCGCGCTGATGTTCGTAGAGTCCGCGGAGCCGATCCAACGCACGCTCACCCGCATGCAGCTCGTGCTGCTGCTGGTCGGCATCGGCGGGATCGTGTCCGCCGGCATCATCGGGCTGGCCGTTGCCCGGTCGGCGCTGCTGCCGGTACGCCGGCTGAGCGCAGCGGCCGAGCACATCGCGCGCACGGACGAGCTGACGCCGATCGCCGTCACCGGCGACGACGAGCTTGCCAGCCTCGCCGCATCCTTCAACGACATGCTCGCGTCGCTCGAGGCGTCGCGAGACCGCCAGCGCCGGCTGGTGGCCGATGCGGGCCACGAGCTGCGCACCCCACTCACGAGCCTGCGGACCAACCTCGAGCTGTTGGCCCAGGCCGACCGGCAGGGCGGCCTCACCGACGCGCAGCGCGACGAGATCTTCACCGACGCCACGGCACAGGTCGAGGAGCTGTCGACGCTCGTCGGCGACCTGGTCGAGCTGGCGCGCGACGAGCCGCTGGTCCGCACCCCCGAGCCCCTCGACCTGGCCGACATCGTCTCTCGGGCCGTCGACCGGGTACGCCGCCGCGCCATCGGCCTCACGTTCGACCTCGACCTGTCGTCGTGGTGGATCGTCGGAGAGGCCCAGATCATCGAGCGCGCCGTCACGAACCTGCTCGACAACGCCGTCAAGTGGAGCCCTCGGCACGGCCACGTGAGCGTGCGTCTCGACGAGGGCGTGCTGACGGTCGCCGACGAGGGACCCGGCATCGCCGAGGCTGACCTCCCGATGATCTTCGAACGCTTCTACCGCGCCGCGGACGCGCGCACGATGCCGGGCTCGGGGCTCGGCCTGTCGATCGTGCGGCAGGCCGCGGAGCGCCACGGGGGCTCCGTCGAAGTCCACAACCGCACCCCGCACGGCTCCGTTTTCACGATGAGCCTGCCAGGGGACCGTAACCTCGTGGCCGCACACCGCAACGGGAGCTACTCATAGCCGTCTCTGAGCGCCGTCTCAGCCGGCCCTCAGCCTACCGACGCATTGTTGACTCATGAGCAACGAAGGATTTCCGCCGCCGCCGTACCAGCCGCAGTACCCGATGTCACCTCCCCCTCCGCCTGCGCCTGCGCCGCGGCGGACCGGACGCGTGGTGGGCGCGGCACTGCTGGTGGGGGCCCTCGCCGGAGGAGGAGCCGGCGTCGGCGGCGCCGCCCTTTACCACGAGAACAGCGACAACTCCGCCACCTCGAATACGCAGCCCCTGCACATCGGTGACACCACCAGTGCCGGCAACGGCTCGTCCACGGCGACCTCGAGCGGCGCGATCTCCCAGACGACCGAGGCTGCCGCTGCCAAGGCCCTGCCATCCGTCGTGAAGATCTACGGCACCAGCCCGAGCCAGAGCGGCTCGGGGTCGGGCATCATCTTGACCTCCAACGGCCAGATCCTCACCAACAACCACGTGGCCGAGCTCGGTACCGGCGGCGGGAGTCTCTCCGTGAGCTTCAACGACGGTTCGACGGCCCGCGCGACGATCGTCGGCCGTGACCCGCTCACCGACCTCGCGGTCATCCAGGCGAAAGGGGTCAAGGGCCTGCAACCGGCCACTATCGGCAACTCCGACACGCTCTCCGTCGGCGAGCAGGTCATCGCGGTCGGGTCGCCCTTCGGGCTCGACAGCACGGTCACGACCGGCGTCGTCAGCGCGCTCAACCGGCCCGTGACGACACAGGGCGAGAGCGCCAACGACCCGACCACGATCTTTCCTGCCATCCAGACCGACGCGGCGATCAACCCCGGCAACTCCGGCGGGCCGCTGATCGACGACCACGGCGACGTCGTCGGCATCGATTCCGCGATCCGGACGGACACGTCGAGCACGACCGGACAGGGAGGCTCGATCGGGCTGGGGTTCGCCATCCCGATCAACGACGCCATCCCGATCGTCCAGCAACTGCGGCAGCACCAGACCCCGACCCACGCCTTGATCGGTGTCGAGGTCGCCCCCAGCCCCGCGACCGACAGGGTGGGGCTGCCGGACGGCGCGCTGGTGGAGAAGGTCACCCCCGGGAGTGCGGGAGCGGCAGCCGGTCTCAGCAAGGGCGACGTCATCACGAAGGTCGACAACACGCTTGTGAGTGACGCCGACTCGCTCATCGCCACCATCCGGTCGTACCGGCCGGGCGACTCGGTGACGCTGACCGTCACGAAGTCGACGCAGAACGGTCACACCACCGGCAGCCCGCGAACCGTGAGTCTCAAGCTGGGCTCCGACTGAGCGAGCGCCCCGAGCGGCGCCGACCTAACCGCTGAGCAGCCCTACCATGAGCTCGCGGACGAGGTCGGCGCCGTGCTCTGTCAGGATCGACTCGGCGTGGAACTGCACACCGCGGTAGTGCGGCCCGCTCAGGTGGTGGACGTCTCCGGTCAGCGGGTCGCTGTCGACGCTGACGCCCGGCGGCAGAGGCGTGGCGTCGTCGACACGGGCGACGAACGTGTTGTAGAAGCCGACATTCTCTTCTCGGCCCAGTCACGGCGACCCTGCGTCTGCGTGCCCTGGAAGACGATGTCCTTGTACACGATGGGGATCCCCAGCAGACCGCACAGCACCTGGTGGCCGAGGCAGACGGCGAGGAACGGCTTCTCGCTTCGAGCAGCTCGTCGACGGCGGCGCGTACGCTCTTGATCTTGGCGTCCTCCGCGTCACGCGGGTCGCCCGGCCCCGGACCGACGACCACGACATCGGCCGCGTCGAACGCTCCCGGCGCGTACTCGCTGTGGTGCACCGTCTCGCTGGTCATCCCGAGCACGCGCAGCACGTGCTGGAGCATGTTGACGAAGTCGTCCTCGCCGTCGAGCACGACGACGTGCTTGCCGGCCAGCGCATCGACCGGTGCCGTCTCTGACTGGTCGGTGAACCAGAAACGGCTCAGCCGCTCGTTGCGCCGGTGCAGCGAGATCAGCACGTCCTCGTCGAGGGCGAGCTCCGCCACGGCTCCGGAGGGAGCCACGGGTGCCGGGACGAGGCCGAAGGCGGTGAGGATCCCGGCCGCCTTCGCGTGGGTCTCCGCCACCTCGTACTCCGGGTCGGAGTCACGTACCAGGGTGGCACCGGCGGTGACCCGGAGGTCGCCGGAGACACTGACGTCGGCCGTGCGCAGGAGGATCGGGGCGTCGGCGGTCGCGGCACCGGACACGTCGCGCCCGAGCAGCGCCATCACGGCGCCGTAGTAGCCGCGCCCAGCGGACTCGTACCTCCTGATGAGCCGGCACGCGTTCTCGACCGGGCTGCCGGTGACCGTGGCGGCGTACATCGACGAGCGCAGCACGTCGCGGACGTCCTTCGTCGTCCTGCCCGCGAGGATGTACTCCGTGTGCATGAGGTGCGTCATCGCCTTCAGGTACGGGCCAAGGATCTGTCCGCCCTCGCTGCAGATGTCGCACATCATCTTCAGCTCCTCGTCGACGACCATGAAGAGCTCGTAGATCTCCTTCTCGTCGTCGAGGAACCGCAGCAGCTCGTCCTTGCGCTGCGACGCGTCGTCGATCCCGCCGACACGGAAGGTGCCGCTGATCGGGATTCATCCGTACCTCGCCCCCGTGCACGCTGATGTGGCGCTCGGGGCTGGCCCCGATCAGGTAGCGGTCTCCGGTGAACACCACATAGGTCCAGTAGGCGCCGCGTTCGCGCTCGAGCAGTCGCCGGAACACCGTCAGCGCCTTGCCGGTGTCCCAGTCGGCGACGGTGGCCGTGTACGTGCGGCCGATGACCAGGTTCGCGCCCTCGCCGTTGCCGATCTCGTCGGTGATGATGCGGCCGACGATCCGGGCGTACTCCTCGTCGCCGATGTCGAAGCCCTGCGGTCCCACGGTCTGCACGGGATCGTCGGGAAGAAGTGTGAGGAGCTCGGCGGTGGGCGATGCTCGCCTCGAGGTCGATGTCGATGCTCGTGAGAGGCGTTCCGTCGTCATGCGCCTCGAAACCGCGCTCGCGGATCTGGGCGTACGGAACGCACAGCAGCCGGTCGTAGCGGCGCCCCGTCGGTGGCGGCCCCTGCTCCAGCGGTACGCCGCCCAGGTTGACGTGGTCGACCCTGGCGCCCCCGAGCAGGGTGACCGTGTCGGCGCCGTGCAACCGGATCAGGGCGAAGGCGGGATGAGAGACGACGTCATCGAGGAGTGTCATCGGAGCACCGATCGGTACAGGGCGGGCGGGTGAGCAGGTCGCGACTGCGGCGTCACGGCCGCCATCGCGAGCTGGTGCCCACGATGTCGAGCTGCTGCGTGGCCCGGGTGAGCACGACGTAGAGCGTACGGATGCCGGTCTCGGACTCGGCGGCGATCCGGTCGGGCTCGACCACGACGATGGCGTCGAACTCGAGGCCCTTGGTGTCCAGTGCCTCCAGCACGGGGACGCGCTCGGCGTCGCGCGGGCCGAGGACCGACTCCACCTCCTCGCGCCAGCCGTCGGGTACCACGACGCCGACCGTGCCGTCGACCATCTCCATCGCGGCGTTGGTGACGTCGCGGACGCACTCCATGAGCCCGGACGGCTCGACGTCGTGGACGCGAGGGTGCACCCCGGTACGTCGCACGGCCGCGGGGAGGTCCGCACCCGGGATCGCCGCTCGAGCCAGGTCGGCGGCCAGCTCGAAGATCTCGGCAGAGTTGCGGTAGTTGGTCGACAGCCGGAACACCCGCTCGGGTTTGGACCCGATGGCGTCAGCGCGCGCTGCGGCCGCGTCCTGCGGCAGCGGCCACGAGCTCTGGGCGGGGTCGCCGACGATCGTCCAGCTCGCCTGGCGTCCGCGCCGGCCGACCATCCGCCACTGCATCGGCGACAGGTCCTGCGCCTCGTCGACGAGGACGTGGGCGTACCCGTCGTCGTCCACCGACGTGGTGGGACGCTCGGCGCGGACGGCACCCGCCGAGCGTTGGTCGAGGGTCGCCACCTCGGGGACGAGGTCGTCGTACAGGTCGGCGAGCGGGTCGTCTCCGGGCTCCGGGTCGGGCAGCTCGCCGAGCAGATACCGCAGCTCGTCGAGCAGCGGTACGTCCTCGACGGTGACGTCGTCGCGGCCGAACGACTCGACCAGTTCGTCGATCTCCGCGGGCGATAGCATCGCGCCGGCGTCCTGCGCGAGCCGCTCCCGGTCGCCGAGCCAGCCCAGGACGTCGACGGCGTCGACCGGTGGCCACCACGCCCGGGCGAAGTCGGTGAACTCACGCAACCCCAGCAAGGTCGTGTCGAAGGCGTTCCTGCCCCGGTCGAGCCCACGCTCACCGGCGACCTGCTCCCACAGGGCGTCGAGCAGCTCACCGGTCACCGCGGAGACGGCCCGGTTGCGGCGTTGGCCGCCGCTCAGCAGCGAGCGCCGGATCGCCCGGAGCTGCCGCGGCGACAACGTCAGCACGTCGTCGCGGTAGAAGAGCCGGAACGACGTAGGCGCACCGGGGACCGGCCCCCGGGCCGTGCGGGCCAGCAGCGACCGCATTCGCGCGGACCCCTTGATGGCCGCCACCGACGGGCGGTCGTGCCGGACGGCGCGGATACCGTCGACGACCTCGCCGAGCGCGCGGAGCGACACGCTGGTCTCCCCGAGCGAGGGCAGCACCTGGTCGATGTACGCCATGAAGACCCGGTTCGGGCCGACCACCAGGACACCGCCGCTCTCGTAGCGGCGCCGGTCGGAGTACAGCAGGTACGCCGCGCGGTGCAGCGCCACCACGGTCTTGCCGGTGCCGGGGCCGCCGACGATCGTCGTGACGCCGCGCTGGGGCGCACGGATGGCGTCGTCTTGCTCCTTCTGGATGGTCGCGACGACCGAGTGCATGAGCCGGTCGCGCGACCGCGAAAGCGACGCGAGCAGCGCGCCCTCGCCGATCACGACCATGTCGTCCGGAGCGGCGGCGGCGTCGAGCAGGTCGTCCTGGACGCCCACCACGCGCTCGCCGACGGACTGCAGCACGCGGCGCCGGATGACGCCGAGCGGCTCCTGCGACGTGGCCTGGTAGAAGACGGCGGCAGCCGGAGCCCGCCAGTCGACGAGGATCACCTCGCGCTGCTCGTCGCGCAGACCGAGCCGGCCGATGTACCGCGGCTGGGTCTCGGACGTGTCGAGGCGTCCGAAGACCAGCCCCTCGTGGGCCGCGTCGATCACCGCGAGGCGCCGCGCGGCCTGGAACACGATGGCGTCGCGCTCGACCAGACCTCCTTCGTTCCCGAGCAGGGCCCGGGCGTGCCCGTCTGCCGCGAGCGCCTTAGCCGACGACGCGGCCGCCTCCAACCGGGTGTAGATCTTGTCGACGACGGACTGCTCGTGCTTGATCTCCTGCTCGACGAGGTGAGCATTGTCGCCGTGATGGTCAGCCGTCGCGCTCGGAGTGTTGAGGTCTGCCACGTGGAGCTTGGTCCTCCCCGACTTGGTGAACGAACAATCCTTCCACATCCGGCTGACGGGCGGGGTGGAACCCCGACCCGGTGAGACGGCGCTGGCCCGCGCCTACCGGCGCCTGGCCATCTGCAGCTTCTCGGGGTACGGCGCGAACACCTCGGACTCGCGGATCGCGGTCTCCTCCCAGCCCTCCCGGCGGTAGAACGCGCGGGCGCGGTGGTTGTCGACGAGCACCCAGAGGTACGTCGTGGTGGCGCCTGCTGCTGCCATGTCCGCCAGCGCGCGTGCGTGCAGGACGCTCGCCCGGCCGGTCCCCCACCACGCGGGGTCGATGCCGAAGTGGCGCAACCAGCCGTCGGCGAAGGCGGCGTACCCGACCGGTCGCGCCGCTTCCTGGTCGATCAGCACGGTCATCCCCGGCTCGTCGAGCACCAACCGCCAGCGGGCGAGCACGTCGTCGTCGGGGAACGGGAGGTCGGGCCCGAAGATGTGCGCCAGCCCGGCCGTCGACGCGGCCTTCTCGAGGTCGAACAGGCGGACCAGGTCGTCGCCCGAGGCGCGCCGGATCACGCGCACAGGCTAGCCCGCTCCCCCAGAGGCCCAGAAACGTCCCGCCGAGCGGGCGCAAATGCAGGCCCGAGCGGGCGCAAATCCCCGGCCGAGCGGGCGCAAACGTCGCGTCGAGCGGGCGCAAATGCCCGGTGGACCGCACACAGATGTGCCGCCGAGCACGGGGCATCCCACCGAGTCGTCAATCAGTGCGCGACACGACGACAGAACCGGGCCCTGGGTGACGTCCTCGCAGAGGGCGGGGTCAGTCGGGAGGGACCTCGCCGTGGACCGAGCAGCGGGCCGACCACCCGCAGGGAACGACCTGTACGACGAGCCGCCGCCTGCAGGCCGGGCAGTACCTGGGGGGCTCCAGCCGGCGTAGGGCACGGCAGCGGGCGTGGTCAGTCTCCACGACCTCGCCGCAGTGGTCGCAGTACGCCGTGGGGGTTGTCACAGCGTCCGCGACAGCTCCTTGATCGGCATCTGCAGATCGGACAGCAGCGCCAGGTCCTCGTCGGGGTCGCGGCCGAGCGTCGTCAGGTAGTTCCCGACGATCACCGCGTTGATGCCTCCCAGCAGGCCGTCGCGCGTCCCGAGCTCCCCGAGCGTGATCTCCCTTCCGCCGGCGTACCGCAGGATCGTCGTCGGCATCGCCAGCCGGAAGGCGGCGACGGTCCGCAGCGCATCGGCCGCCGGGAGCACCGGCAGGTCGCCGAACGGCGTTCCCGGCCGGGGGTTCAAGAAGTTGAGCGGCACCTCGTGCGGACCGAGCCGGGCCAGCTGCACCGCCAGCTCGGCACGCTGCTCGAGGGACTCACCCATCCCGACCAGGCCCCCGCAGCAGAGCTCCATCCCCGCCTCGCGTACCAGCTGGCACGTGGTCCACCGCTCGGCGAACGTATGCGTCGTGACGACCTGCGGGAAGTAGCTCTCGGCCGCCTCCAGGTTGTGGTTGTACCGGTGCACCCCCATCGCGGCGAGCCGCTCGACCTGTGGGCGGGTGAGCATGCCGAGCGAGCACGCGATGTTGATGTCGACCTCGGCGCGAATGGCGCGGATCCCGGCGTCCACCTGGTCGAGCAGGCGGTCGTCCGGACCACGTACCGCCGCCACGATGCAGAACTCCGAGGCTCCCGTCGCGGCCGTCTGCCGGGCCGCCGCCACCAGTTGCGGGATGTCCAGCCAGACGGCGCGGACGGGTGAGTCGAACCTCCCCGACTGCGAGCAGAAGTGGCAGTCCTCGGGGCATCCGCCGGTCTTGAGGGACACGATCCCCTCCACCTCGACCTCCGGTCCGCACCAGGCCATCCGAACGTCGTGTGCCAGGGCCAGCAGGTCCGGGAGCGCCGAGTCGGGCAGGCGCAGGATCTCGACCAGCTGCTCCTGGTCGAGCCCGATACCCTCCCCGAGCACGCGCGAGCGGGCGACGTCCAAGACCGAGGAGGAGGCGTTCACGTGCGTCAATCTATCGCTGCCCTCGGCGGTAGCCTCGCCGTACCATGCCCGACTCCGTGAGCCCGACGGCCGCAGCACGTCTCGACGGGGCCGACGCTGTGCTCCGCTACGACCGCGAGCACCTGTGGCACCCGTACAGCTCCATGTCCTCCCCGTCGCCGGTGCTGCTCGTCGACTCCGCGGACGGCGTGACGCTGACCACCTCCGACGGCAGCCGGCTCGTCGACGCGATGGCGTCGTGGTGGTGCGCCATCCACGGGTACCGGCACCCCGCGCTCGACGAGGCGCTGAGGCGTCAGCTGGCCTCGATGAGCCACGTCATGTTCGGCGGCCTCACGCACCGACCGGCAGTCGAGCTCGCCGAGAGCCTGGTGGCAATGACTCCCGAACCCCTCGACCGGGTGTTCTTCGCCGACTCCGGCTCGGTGAGCGTGGAGGTCGCCATCAAGATGGCGGTGCAGTACCAGCGCGGGCACGGCCGGCCGGGCCGGACCCGTCTTCTCTCGCTCCGCGGCGGCTATCACGGCGACACCGCGGGCGCGATGAGCCTCTGCGACCCGGTCACGGGGATGCACGCCATGTTCGCGGGGCTGCTCCCGTCCCAGGTGTTCGCTCCCCGGCCGCCCGGCGGCCTGGACGCCGACATCGGGGACTGGGAGGCAGAGGTACGCCGGCTGGCGGACCTTCATCGCGACGAGCTGGCCGCGGTGGTCTGCGAGCCGGTCCTGCAGGGCGCAGGCGGGATGCACGTCTACCCGCCCGCCTGTCTGCGGGTACTCCGTGACGTCGCCGACTCCTACGAGCTTCTGCTGATCTTCGACGAGATCGCCACCGGCTTCGGCCGTACCGGCGAGCTGTTCGGCGCCGACCACGCCGGCGTCGCTCCTGACGTGATGTGCGTCGGCAAGGCGCTTACCGGCGGCTACCTGACGCTCGCCGCGACCCTGTGCACCGCAGCGGTGGCCCGTGGACTCGGCGACAGCGAGTCGGGGGTATTGATGCACGGACCCACCTTCATGGCGAACCCACTGGCGTGCGCGGTCGCCTCGGCCAGCCTGGCGCTGCTCGCGGACGGGGCCTGGCGCGACGACGTACGGCGCATCGAAGCGGGCCTGTCGACCGGGCTGGCGCCCCTGCGCGGCAAGCCCGGCGTGGTCGACGTACGTGTGCTCGGCGCGGTCGGCGTCGTACAGCTCGACCACCCGGCCGACATCACGGCGGCGACGGCGGCGGCCGTCGACCACGGCGTCTGGCTGCGCCCGTTCCGCGACCTCGTGTACACGATGCCGCCGTACATCGCCTCCGACGCCGACGTCGCCACCATCTCGTCCGCGGTCTCGGCAGCCGCCGAGGCCGGATGAGCAGGGGGCGGCGGGCATGAGGGTCATCGCGATCACCGGTACGGACACGGGCGTGGGCAAGACGGTCACGACGGCGGCCCTGAGCCGGCTGGCGCTCGACCGCGGATCGACGGTGGCGGTGGTCAAGGCGGTCCAGACGGGAGTAGCTACCGGTGAACCGACCGACGCCGACACCGTCACCACGCTCGGCGGATGCGAGCACGTCGTCGAGCTGGTCCGGCTCGACCCTCCGCTGGCTCCCGATACGGCCGCCCGCCGGCTGGGGATCGCCATCCCGCGGGTCGCAGAGCTGGCCGGACGTGTACACGCCATTGCGCAGGACCATGACCTGGTGCTGCTCGAAGGCTCCGGCGGTATCGCGGTCCGGCTGGACACCACCGGAGGGACGCTGCTCGACCTGGCGGCGGCCTTGTCCTCCGCCAGCCAGGCGGCAGTCGACTTCGTCGTAGTCACCCGGGTCAGTCTCGGAACCCTGAACCACACCGAGCTGACTGTCGACGCCGTGCGCCGCGCGGGACACGCGGTGGCGGGCGTGGTGCTCGGTGACGTGCCCGACGCGCCCGGCCTCCCCGAGCAGGCGAACCTCACCGAGCTGCCCCGGCTTACGGGCCTGCCGGTGCTCGGCGCCATCCCGCACGGAGCGGGATCGCTGACGCCGGACGAGTTCCGCACCGAGTGCCCGCGCTGGTTCCCCTCGCCCGGCTGGCTCGATCAGCGGTAGAGGCTGCGAGGCAGCCCGTTGAGCAGCGACGTGACGATCGGCCCCGCGTCGTGGGCTCCCGACGACCCGTTCGCGACCAGGACGGCGAACGCGATGTCACCGCGGTAGCCGATCATCCAGGCGTTGGTGCGGGTGACGTTGCCGTCCTGGTACTCCGCGGTGCCCGTCTTGGCGTGAACGGGCCGCCCGGGAAGGTCGACGGTCGACCCGGTCCCCTGCGTGACGACGAGGCGCATGAGACGCCGCAGCTGGGCGTCGACCGCGGGGTCGAGCTCGGTCAGCCGGGTGCCGGGATCGAGCTGCGGCAGCAGGGTCGGGGTACGCGAGACACCCGAGTCGACGGCCGCCGCGACCATTGCCATCGCCAACGGGCTCGCCAGCACCTTGCCCTGACCTATCATGTCAGCGGCGCGTGTCACCAGGTCGTCGTCGGCTGGAGCCGAGCCGCTGTACGCCGGGAGGCCGAGACGCCACATGGCGCCGATCCCCAGCTGCGTGGCCGTCGCGGACAGGTCCTGGCCCGACAGCGTGTCGGCGAAACCGACCATCGTGGTGTTGCACGACGCCGCGAAGTCGTCGGCGAAGGTCGGGTGGGGCCCGGTGATGCCCGTCTCGTAGTTCTTGAACGGTTTGCCCCCGACAATGGTCGTGTCCGGGCACGGGACGGGCGTGCGGGGCGACACCAGGTGATGACCGAGCAAGGACGCCGCGGTCACGACCTTGAAGGTGGAGCCGGGCGCGTACTGGCCGATGAAGGCGGTGTTGTACGTGGTCGGGCCAGGCGCATTGGCGGCGGCGAGCACCTCTCCGGTACTGGCCTTGACGACGACGGCAGCCGTCGTGTCGGTCGCGCCGGCCAGGGCCAGCTCCGCGGCGTTCTGCGCCTGCAGGTCGAGCGTGGTCACCAGGGGCTGGCCGCGCCGGGGCCGCCTCGCCATCACCTGGTTGAGGACGTCGTTGCTCGACTTCTCGACGAGGTCGATCCGCACGCCGGGGCGACCGGCGAGCCTGCGCTGATCGGCCAGCTGCAGCCCGCTCAGCCCGACCTCGTCGGTCGCCACCGTGTCGGGGCCGGCGCTCTTCAGGGCGTCGCCGGTCGCCGGGCCTACCGTGCCCAGCACCGCCCGCCCCCAGTCGGCGGTAGGGGCGAGCGCGCGCCGGGCGCGGTCGACGAGGATCCCCGGCAGCTGCAGGAGCTGGGTATGCAACGGAATGTACTGGTGGCGCCGCAGGTCGATGACGGGCACGAACCAGTTGGGCTGTGCAGCCTTGAGCCTCTCCTTGAGCGCCGCCGCGTCGATGTTGAGGAGCTCAGTCAGCCCGACGTAGGTAGCCGCGCGGACCCGGTTGGGCTGTACGCCGATCCGGACGATCGCCCGCTCCGGAGTGAGCGCCACTCCGTCGCGGTCGAGGATGGGCGCCCGCGGCGGAACCCGGCGGTGCAGGACGAGCGTCGTGAGCGAGGTCAGGTCGGGGTTGAACGTGCCGGGCGACCACTGCACCAGCCACTGGCCCTGGTTCAGACCGGCCTTGATCAAGGTGTCGTAGGTCCACGAGCCGACACCGGCGAGCCGGTGGGTGACCGTTGCGTGTTGCGAGCAGGAGCTCCCGGAACACGCCAGGTCGTCGAGCAGGGTGACGGAGGTCGACGTGATGCCCAGCTCGGCCACGTGGGCGGCGATGTCGTGGGCCGCGACCGCCGGCTCGTCGACGATGCCGCGGAAGGCGGCGACTTCGGCGTTGGGCCATGCCTCGGCGAAGCTACGGATGACGTGTCCGCCCGCGACGGCCGCCTCGTCGGCCGGGCTCCGGCCACCCGACCCGCCCGTGCACGCCGCCAGCAGCAGGCACAGACAGGCGATGGCAATGGTCAGGTCCCGGGGGCGTACAGCCCTCACCGCATCACCTCCTGACCCGCACCGAATTGCTCAGCGTAGTCGCTGGCGGGGACAGTCCCTGCGGTCGCACGATGTTCCCGAATAGTCACAGCTTGCTCCGTGTGCCCCACCGGCCGCCGCCGGTGTGAGATGGTTTCAGGACAGCAGCTGGCGCATCATGCCATCTCGGGAGCAGAGAGCCGTCGAACGATCATGAGAAAACTCGTCCTCGCCACCGTCGTACTGATGGCCGTGTCCTTGACGACGACGGCCTGCGGAGGGGCGAGCAAGTCCGACTCTGCCGGCGGCACCGCGAAGACGACGAGCGGCACGAAGTCAGCGACGACGTCGAGCACGACGCCGACGACCGCCGCCTCCTCCAACGGTGCCGGCTCCTCGGAGAGTCCCGGTGGCGGGTCCGATCCGGCCTCCGCCTACTGCACGGCGTTGAAGGGTGCGAAGGACAAGTTCAAGACCCTCAACCTCACCGGTCTGGACGACAACCAGTTCAAGCAGGTGACCGACGAGTTCGACGCGTTGGGGGCGGCCGCTCCCGCGGCGGTCCAGGCCGACTGGGCTACGGTCTCGAGCGCCCTCAAGCAGGTGTACCAGATCCTGGCCAACGCCGGCCTGTCGTTCAACGACCTGCAGAACCTGGGGTCCGGTCACCTTCCCAAGGGTGTGACAGCTCAGGACATGGCCAAGCTCGGCAAGCAGCTGACGAAGTCGATGCAGGGCTCGGGCTTCCAGGCGGCGGCGACCCGCATCACCGCTGAAGCCAAAGCCGAGTGCGGCGTGAGCCTCGGCGGCTGACCGCTCCCCGCCGACCGGCTCAGAACAGCTCGGCTCAGAACAGCTCGTCGCCGATCGTGGTCGACTCACCGTGCCCGGTGTGCACGACGGTGTCCCTCGGCAGGGCGAACAGCTTCGTACGGATGCTCGTCGCCAACGTGTCGTAGTCGGAGAAGCTCCTACCGGTCGCGCCCGGGCCGCCGCGGAACAGGGTGTCACCGGTGAAGACCACGCCCAGAGCCGACGAGTACAGGCAGACTCCTCCCGGAGAGTGACCCGGCGTGTGGAGCACCTCGAGGTCGGACCCGGCCACCGTCACGGGCTTGCCCTCGATGAGGGCAGCATCGGGCGCGACGTCGGGGTGCGTGAGACCCCACAGCGGCAGGTCGTCGCTGTGGAGCAGGATTGGCGCCGAGACGCGTTCGGCCACTGCGGGTGCGACCCGTACATGGTCGTCGTGGGCGTGGGTGCAAAGGATCGCCAGTACCCGCCTGTTGCCCACGACCGCGAGGATGCCGTCGACGCTGTGGGGCGCGTCGATGACCACGCACTCCTCGTCGTCGCCGACGACCCACACGTTGTTGTCGACGTCGAACGTCTCGCCGTCGAGGCTGAACGTGCCACTGGTGACCCCGTGGTCGATGCGGAGTTCGCTCACAAGACGACGACCGAGCGCAGCACGTCGCCCGCCTGCATCTTGTCGAACGCGGCCTCGACGTCACCGATGCCGATGGTCTCTGAGACGAAGGCGTCCAAGGGCAGCCGGCCTTGCAGGTACAAGTCGATGAGCATCGGGAAGTCCCTGCTGGGCAGGCAGTCGCCGTACCAGGACGACTTCAGCGACCCGCCGCGCCCGAAGATGTCGAGCAGCGGCATCTCCACGGTCATCTCCGGGGTGGGGACACCGACGAGTACAACGGTCCCGGCGAGGTCGCGGCCGTAGAACGCCTGCTTCCAGGTCTCGGGCCGGCCCACGGCGTCGATGACCACGTCGGCCCCGAACCCGCCCGTCGACTCCTGGATCGCCTCGACGACATCGCTCTCCTTGCCGTTGACCGTATGCGTCGCCCCCAGCTCGGTGGCCTTCTGCAGCTTGCGCGGGTCGATGTCGACGGCGATGATCTTCGACGCTCCTGCAAGCCTCGCGCCGGCGATCGCTGCCGCGCCGACGCCGCCGCACCCGATCACGGCGACGGAGTCGCCACGCCCCACTCCGCCCGTGTTGATGGCGGCTCCGAGCCCGGCCATGACTCCGCACCCGAGCAGCCCGGCGACCGTCGCCGGCGCCGCCGGGTCGACCTTCGTGCACTGCCCCGAGTGGACGAGGGTCTTGGCGGCGAAGGCTCCGATGCCGAGCGCCGGCGACAGCTCGGTACCGTCCTCCAGCGTCATCTTCTGCGCGGCGTTGTGCGTGTCGAAGCAGTACCAGGGGCGTCCCCCAGTGCAGGCGCGGCACTGTCCGCAGACGGCGCGCCAGTTGAGGATGACGTAGTCGCCGGGAGCTACCGCCGTGACTCCGGCACCGACGGACTCGACCACCCCGGCGGCCTCGTGGCCGAGCAGGTACGGGAAGTCCTCTCCGATGCCGCCCTCGCGGTAGTGCAGGTCGGTGTGGCAGACCCCACAGGCCTGGACGGCCACCACCGCCTCCCCCGGACCGGGGTCGGGGACCACGACGTCGACGAGCTCGACCGGCTTCCCCTTCTCCCGCGCGATGACTCCCTGCACGACCTGCGACATGCGTCCGATCCCTCCAGCTGTGCGACCTCGAAGGCGCGTGACCTCCGACCGGTGATGCCCCATTCAACACGTATGGCTGAGAATCCGCCCGGAGTACCCGGACGAATCCCCAGCCATACGAGCGAGTGCGGTGCCTCGGTCAGCTGACGTCCTCGTCGACCCAGTCGAGGGTCTTCGTGACGGCCTTCTTCCAGTTGCGGTACTGCCTGTCGCGCTCCTTGGCGTCCATCGACGGGGTCCAGCGCTTGTCCTCGCCCCAGTTCTGGCGGATGTCGTCCTCGCTCTCCCAGAACCCGACCGCGAGCCCGGCCGCGTACGCCGCGCCGAGGGCCGTGGTCTCGGCGACCTTCGGGCGTACGACGTCGACGTCGAGGATGTCTGCCTGGAACTGCATCAGGGTCTCGTTGGCGACCATGCCGCCGTCGACCCGCAGCTCCTTCAGCGGAACGCCGGAGTCGGCGTTCATGGCGTCGAGCACCTCCTTCGACTGGAAGGCCGTCGCCTCCAGCACCGCCCGCGCGATGTGGCCCTTGTTCACGTACCGGGTCAAGCCGACCAGCGCACCGCGCGCGTCCGAACGCCAGTGCGGCGCGAAGAGACCCGAGAAGGCGGGCACGAAGTAGGCGCCGCCGTTGTCGTCGACCGTCTTCGCGAGGTCCTCGATCTCGGGAGCCGCCTTGATCATGCCCAGGTTGTCGCGGAGCCACTGCACGAGCGACCCACTGACGGCGATGGAGCCTTCGAGTGCGTAGATCGGCTTGTTGTCGCCGATCTTGTAGCACACGGTCGTCAGCAGCCCGTTCTCGCTCGGCACCTGCTCCTCACCGGTGTTCAGCAGCATGAAGTTCCCGGTGCCGTACGTGTTCTTCGCGGTACCGATCTCGAGGCACGCCTGCCCGAACGTGGCGGCCTGCTGGTCGCCGAGGATCCCGGCGACCGGCTTGCCCGACAAGACGCCGGTCTTGCAGTCGCCGTACACCTCCGACGACGACTTGATCGCCGGCAGCATCGATACCGGGATCTTCATCTCGCCGGCGATCTCCTCGTCCCATGACAGCGACGAGAGGTCCATCAGCATGGTGCGGCTGGCGTTGGTGACGTCGGTGATGTGGACACCGCCGTCGACGCCTCCGGTGAGGTTCCAGACGAGCCAGGCGTCGGTGTTCCCGAAGAGCAGGTCCCCGGCCTCCGCCTTGTCCCGAGCACCCTCGACGTTGTCGAGGATCCAGCGGATCTTCGGCCCGGAGAAGTACGTCGCGAGCGGCAGACCCACCTTGGCCTTGTACCGGTCCGCGCCGCCGCCGAGACCGGCCAGCTCGTCACAGATCGCCTGCGTACGGGTGTCCTGCCAGACGATCGCGTTGTACACCGGCTCGCCGGTGGTCTTGTCCCAGACCATCGCCGTCTCGCGCTGGTTGGTGATGCCGATGGCGTCGATGTCGGACGCTTCCAGGTTGGCGTTCTTCAGAGCGCCTTCGACGACCTCGAGGGTGTTGTCCCAGATCTCCTTGCCGTTGTGCTCCACCCACCCCGCACGGGGAAAGATCTGCTCGTGCTCTTTCTGCTCTGAGGCGACGATCGATCCCGAGTGATCGAAGATGATGCACCGCGTGCTCGTGGTGCCCTGGTCGATTGAGGCGATGTACTGCGTCATGTCTGTGAACAGCTCCTAGTAGTTAGACGAAGTTGACGATCTGAGCGAGCACACCGGCGATAACGGCACCGATGAGAGGGCCTACGACAGGCACCCAGGCGTAGCCCCAGTTGCTGCTGCCCTTGTTCTTGATCGGAAGCACCGCGTGGGCGATACGGGGCATCAGGTCACGGGTCGGGTTGATGGCGTACCCCGTGGGTCCACCGAGCGAGGCACCGATGCCGACGACGACCAGAGCGACGCCCAGGGGGCCGATCTGTGCCGGGGTGTGACCGGACGCCAGGATCCAGAACACGAGCACGAAGGTGCCGATGGCCTCGGTCGTGACGTTCCAGAGCGGGCTGTTGATGCCGGGGCCGGTCGAGAAGACGCCGAGCTTGTTGGGAACCTCGGTCTCGGGGTCGTCGAAGTGGTCGCGGTACGCGGCCCACGCCAGACATGCGCCGATGAAAGCTCCGACCGCCTCACCGAGGAAGTAGGCGATGACATGGCTGAAGCCGCCTAGGCCGTTTCCGGACGCCAGCAGGCCGACGGTCACCGCCGGATTGAGGTGGGCCCCGCTCTTGTACGCGACGTAGACACCCACGAAGACGGCCAGTCCCCAGCCGAAGTTGATCATCAGGAATCCGCCGTTGAAGCCGTTCGTCTTCACGAGAACGGCGTTGGCGACGACGCCGCATCCGAGGAGCAGCAGCATCGCTGTGCCCATCGTCTCGCTGAGGAAGATATCTCCGAAGCTCACAGGTGGCCCTCCCAGGCTTGTGCGGTCGAGTCGAGCCCGACGGCGTAGGTATGGCTATCGTCTGCACCCTAGGGGTGCCCATAATCTGAGGTCAACGAATCGCAACTGCGATTCCCGGATTACTCGTCATACGCAACCGGAAGGTGCTTCATGCCAGTTCCCGCCCGACTCGACAGTGCCTTCCGCGCCCACGCCTGGGAGAAGTTCGAGTTCCACCGAGTTCGACGTCCTCGTCGTCGGCGGCGGCGTGACTGGAAGCGGAGCGGCGCTCGACGCGGCGACCCGCGGCCTTTCTGTGGCGATGGTCGAGGCGCGCGACTTCGCGTCCGGTACGTCGTCTCGTTCCTCGAAGCTCTTCCACGGCGGCCTGCGCTACCTCGAGCAGCTCAACTTCGGCCTGGTCCGCGAGGCCCTGCACGAGCGCGAGCTGATGCTGACGCGGATCGCCCCTCACCTGGTGAAGCCGGTGTCGTTCCTGTACCCGCTGCGACACCGCATCTGGGAGCGTCCTTACGTCGGCTCCGGGATGACGCTGTACGACCTGATGAGCGGGTTCAACCGCTCGGTGCCGCACCACCGGCACTTCACGCGCGGCGGGGCGCTACGCAAGGTGCCGGCCCTCAAGCGCAGCGCGCTCACGGGCGCGCTGATGTACTACGACGCGCAGGCCGACGACGCCCGCCACACGCTGATGGTCGCGCGCACCGCTGCGACCTACGGCGCAACCGTCCTCAACTCGGCGGAGGTCGTGAAGCTGCACCGTGCGGGCGAGCGCATCGTCGGCGCGCGGGTACGTGACGTCGAGACCGGCGCCGAGGTCGACGTCAAGGCATCGGTCGTCGTGAACTGCACAGGCGTCTGGACCGACGACATCCAGACCCTCGCGGGCGGCCGCGGCCGGTTCCACGTGCGCGCGTCCAAGGGCGTGCACATCGTGGTGCCGCGCGACCGCATCAACTCCGAGACCGGCATGATCTTGCGCACCGAGAAGTCCGTGCTCTTCGTCATCCCCTGGGGGACGCACTGGATCGTCGGCACCACTGACACCGACTGGACCCTGCACAAGGCACACCCCGCGGCCAGCCGGGCCGACATCGACTACATCCTCGAGCACGTCAACAGCGTGCTGGCGGTACCGCTCACCCACGACGACATCCAGGGCGTGTACGCGGGCCTGCGACCACTGCTGTCCGGCGAGAGCGAGTCGACGTCGTCATTGTCGCGCGAGCACGCGGTCGCCCGCCCGCAGCCCGGCCTCATCTCCATCGCGGGCGGCAAGTACACGACGTACCGGGTGATGGCCAAGGACGCGATCGACGCCGCCCTCGAGGACATCTCGTCGGGGGCACCCCATAGCGTCACCGAGCACATCCCGCTGGCAGGCGCCGAGGGCTACCACGCGATGGTCAACCAGGTCGACAAGCTCGCGGGCCGGGCAGGTGTACCGGCCTGGCGGATGCAGCGGCTGCTCGACCGGTACGGCTCGCTGACAGAGGAGCTGCTGGCGCTCGCCGCCGACGACGAGTCACTGCTCGAGCCGCTGGAGGGAGCCGAGGAGTACATGCGGGCCGAGATCGTGTACGCCGCGAGCCACGAGGGCGCACAGCACCTCGACGACGTGCTGGCTCGGCGTACCCGGATCTCCATCGAGACGCCGGACCGCGGCACCGCCTCGGCCGAGACGGCGGCCCGGCTCGTGGCGCCGTACCTCGGGTGGGACGAGGAGCGGATCACCAACGAGACGCAGGCGTATTCCGACCGGGTGGAAGCCGAGCGGCGCTCTCAGCTGCAGGAGGACGATCTCGCGGCCGACGCGGCGCGCGTCGCAGCGCCGGACACCCGGGCGGTCGCGGTGGGGCGCGCCCTGGACTGAGGGGGCGGGCCTGGAGTCACTTCGGGCCTTGGACAGCGTCGCGGCCGGACTCCTACGCCTGCGGCAGGCCCATGGCGGCGCGAGCGCGGCCGAGTACGCCATCGGCGTGCTCGCGGGCGCGCTCGGCACCGGCTCGCAGCATCCGCTCCAGCTCGCGTCGGTCGCCGGCGAGCTCGGCGTACCTGCGTTGGATCGGCTCGAGCACCGAGACGACCTGGTCGACGCACGCCGCCTTCAGCGCACCGTAGGAGACCAGGCCCTCCGCGGCCTGCTCCGGGCTGTCACCCGAGATGGCCGCGATGATGTCGAGCAGGTTCGAGACGCCCGGCTTGGACGCCGTGTCGTAGCGGACATCGGTACCCGAGTCGGTGACGGCCCGGTTGACCTTGCGGCGTACCACGTCGGGGACGTCGAGCATCCGGATGACCCCCGGAGCGGTGTCGGGTGCCGACTTGCTCATCTTGGCCGTGGGATCTGCCAGGTCCGCGATCCGCGCGGCCAGGGCGGCGCGCGCGAGCCGAGGCACGACGAACGTCTCCCCGTACAGGCGGTTGAAGCGCAGCGCCAGGTCGCGGCACAGCTCGACGTGCTGATCCTGGTCGCCGCCCACCGGAACCGTGTCGGTGTCGTACAGCAAGATGTCGGCAGCCATCAGGCACGGGTACGTGAACAGGCTCGCGCGCGTCCGCGGCCTGCCGCCCTTCTCCTTGAACTGGATCATCCGGCCGAGCTCCCCGACGTGCGCTGTCGACTCGAGCAGGTAGGACAGCTGCACATGCGCGCTCACCTGCGACTGGAGGAAGACCGTCGACAGCTGGGGGTCGAGTCCGGAGGCGAAGAACAGCATCGCCGTCGACAAGGTGAGCTGCCGCAGCCGCTCGGGGTCGTGGTCGGTCGTGAGCGCATGCAGGTCGGCGACGAAGAAGTACCTCTGCTGGGAGGTGTCGGGGTGGCCGGTGTCGTCGTACTGCCCGGCCACGAACCGCCGCAGGGCGCCGAGGTAGTTGCCGAGCGTGAGGGATCCGCTAGGCGTGATGCCGGAGAGAACGCGGGTTCGCCGGTCAGCCGCCTGCGCGGGTCCGGCGACCGGGCTGGAGATGGTGGTCATGAGGTGCCTTTCTCGGAGGGTCTCGAGAACGGCTGGTACTCGCGGGCTGGCCGTCCTCGACAAGGGACGGCTGGCAGCAATGCGTCAGGGACCGTCCGTCAGGACGGCCAGGACTCCCGGCTGGTGTGCTTCGCCATGTCCAGATCGTACCGTGAGCCGCCCACGGCACCGGTCAGTAGTGCTTGTGCGGCTTCTCGGTGCGAGTCTCGGTGTCCTTCGTGCTTGGCGGCAGCGGCTCGTCGGAGCCGTCGGCGTCGGCGTGGTCTCGCTGGGCCCGTCTCTTGGCGGTGGCGTACTGCCCGTCGTGCTCGAACGACACGTCGACCTGCTCGAAGTCCTTGCTGCGAGTGGCCTCCGCGTAGTCGGAGTAGGCGCGTTGGTCGCCGGCGGTCAGGTCGACGTTGTCGGTGAACGGGGTCATGAGCGCACGTGGGTAGAGGCGGTGGGCCTTGACGACGTTGATCTCGACGCCGAGCACGACGATCACCGCGCCGAGGTAGATCCAGGCGATCAGACCGAGTACGAGAGCGAAGACGCTGTTGGTGACGGTCGCGTGCTTGATGACGTGGCCGACGTACGCGGTGCCGACCAGCTGCAGCAGCTGCCAGGTGATGGCGGCGGTGAGGGCCCCGGGCACTGCCCGCTTGAGCGAGTGGGGGTGTGTGGTGGCCAGCCGGTACAGCAGGACGAACACGCCGGCGTTGAGGAGTATCGCAGCGATGCTGCGCAGGATCTGCAGGCCGGTGCCGATCTGCGTGTCGAAGGCGTCGACCTGGCTGCCGAGGCTGGACAGCAGCGTGGTGGCGAGGATCCCGACGCCCGCCGTCAGCAGCAGGAGCATGCTCCGGAGCCGGCCCACGATCGGGTTCGGGCGCTTGTTGCGCGGCACCCCCCAGGCGATGTTCATGGCGTTCTGGGTCGCGTTGGCAACACCCAGGGCCCCGTACAGCGACCCGAGGATCCCGACGATGACGGCGGTTTTGCTGCCCTGCAGCCCACCCGGGCTTCCGAGCTGGTCGCCGATGACCGGGAACTGGCTGAGGGCGGAGTTCAGGATCTGGTGCTGCAGGTGGGGGTCGTTGTGCAGCACGAAGCCGAGGATCGACGAGGCGAGCAGCAGGAGGGGGAACAACCCCAAAAAGGCGTAGTAGGTGATCAGGGCCGACAGGTAGCTGCCCTGGTCGTCGATGAACTTGTACACCACGGCAAGCGGGAAGGCCGCCCCGCGGTGAGCGCGCTGGAACGCGTCGAGCCGGTCAGCGACGGACACCTCCGGCCTCCTCTCCCTGACGCCAGCCCGGTTCGACAGACGCGGAGTGGGTAATGGACAGCGGTCCAGGCACCCACGATCTAGTCAAGCACGGCTGGTTCGGCCGCACACGCCGCGAACGCTCGCCGTACCAGGAGGCTTCCCATGATCGAGGCGCTCATCTTCGACGTCGACGGAACGCTCGTCGACACCAACTACCAGCATGCGCTCGCGTGGTTCCGTGCCTTCCGTCGCTTCGACATCTCGCCGGCCATCTGGCGGATCCACCGGGCGATCGGCATGGGTGGCGACCAGCTGGTCGCCGCCGTGGCTGGCGACGACGTCGAGAAGAGCTCCGGCGACGACCTGCGGTCGGCCTGGACGGAGGAGTTCGCGGTGTTCATGCCGCAGGTACAGCCGTTCGAGGGCGCCCGGCCGCTGCTGGAGGAGGTCAAGAGGCGCGGGTTGAAGCTCGTACTCGCGAGCTCCGGCGAAAAGGAACACGTCGAGCACTACCTCGACCTGATCGGCGGCCGGGACCTGGCGGACTCGTGGACCACGTCGGCCGACGCCGAGCAGACCAAGCCCGCGCCGGACCTGATCCAGACCGCCATGAAGAAGATGGAGTCCGACAACGCCGTCATGGTCGGCGACTCCGTCTGGGACGCGGAGGCGGCCGGGCGGGCGGGCATCGGCACCTACGCGGTGCTCACCGGGGGCTTCTCGGTCGAGGAGCTCCAGTCCGCAGGGGCCAAGAGGGTGTACGAGTCACTGCAGGAGCTGCAGGACGACCTCGACGCGATCGTGGCCGGCTGAGCCGCCCCAGTGCCCAGCTCACCGTCGCTCACGAGCGGCGGCAGGCGGGCCCCACCACGCCCGTTCACGAGCGCCTTGCGGCGCCCCAGCCGTGCCAGGACTCGATCTCGATCCAGGCGCTGATTCGCGAGCGGTCGCGCACGCTGTAGGCGTTGCCGGTGTAGTGGGTCGACAACCGGTCGATGTCCATGAGGTCGACGTCGTCGACCCACTCCGCGATCCGGCCCTGCACGCTCACATGGGTGTACCAGTCACCTTCGGCCAGCACCGTGAGACTGACCCGGGGGTCGCTGCGCATGTGGGCCAGACGCTTGCGGCCCTCGTCCATGTTGACGAGCACGCGGCCGTTCTCGAACAGGTACCAGGTGGCCACCGTGACCGGCTGCCCGTCGGGCCGCAGCGTGGCGATCACCGCTGGGTTCGGTCGGGTGAGAAGGTCCTGGAGCTCTTGGGGTAGCGGCCCGGTTGCCATGGGATCCCTTTCGCTAGTGAGGAGCGTCGAGCGGGCGCAAATCTACCCTCGACCGGGCGCCAATGTCCGGCTCAGCGGGCGGGAATATCGCGCCGAGCGGGCGGGAATGTCGCGCCGAGCGGGCGGGAATGTTCGGTCGAGCGGGCGGGAATGTTCGGTCGAGCGGGCGCTAATCTCCTCCCATGTCATCCAGCTCAGCAGGACACGCTTCGGAGGGTGCGCCGAGCTACCGCTCGGTCAACCAGGCGAACTGGGACGAGCGCGCGCCGGCCCATGCAGATTCGCCGGACTACGCCGTCGCCGAGTTCGTCACCGATCCCCACCGGATCAGCTCGGTCGTCCAGTTCGACAGGCCGCTGCTCGGTGAGCTGGCTGGCGTACGCGGCGTGCACCTGCAGTGCCACATCGGGACCGACACTTTGTCGCTGGCTCGTCTCGGCGCGCGCATGTCCGGGCTGGACTTCTCCCCAGCGGCCCTTCGGGTCGCCCGCGATCTGGCCGCCAGAACAGGGGCCGACATCGACTATCACGAGGCGGACGTCTACGAGGCCCCCGAGGTACTGGGCCGGGGCGGGTACGACCTCGTCTTCACCGGCGTTGGCGCCCTGTGTTGGCTACCGAGTGTCAGCCGGTGGGCCCAGGTCGTCGCCGATCTGCTCCGACCGGGCGGTCGACTCTTCATCCGGGAAGGGCATCCGGTCCTGTGGGCGCTGTCCGACCCTCGCCCCGACGGGCTTCTTGCCCTCGAGTTCCCCTACTTCGAGCGCGAGGAGCCGATGGTGTGGGACGAGCCGGGCACGTACGTACAGACCGACGTGGCGTTCACCTCCACCGTCACGCACGAGTGGAACCACGGGCTGGGTGAGGTGGTCAGCGCCGTGCTGGCCGCTGGTATGGAGGTGACCGGGCTGGTCGAGCACCAGAGCGTTCCGTGGAACGGCCTGCCGGGTCAGATGACGGCTCTGCCCAACGGCGAGTGGCAGCTGACAGACCGGCCGTGGCGCTTGCCCCATACCTACACGCTGCAGGCGGTCAAGCGCGGCGAGCGCTGACCGGTACGCCGCTGGCCGTTGGACCGCACGTCTCCGCCCGATTGCGCCGCACATCTGCGCCCACTCGACCGCACATTTGCGCCCGCTCGACCGGGCACCCCTACCCACTCGACCGGACGGCGGGTCCGAGCTCGGCGACGAGCGGCACCACGTCGGCGATGGAGTCCACGACCCGGGTGGCTCGGTACGGGTAGCGTGCGATCTCGCCCCTACTCGTCGACCCGGACAGCACAAGTACCGTGCGCAGCCCGGCCTCCAGCCCGGAGATGACATCGGTGTCCATCCGGTCGCCGATCATCACCGTCGTCTCCGAGTGCCCCTCGATGCGGTTGAGAGCGCTGCGCATCATGAGCGGGTTCGGCTTGCCGATGAAGTACGGGCTGACGCTGCTCGCCTTGGTGATGAGCGCCGCCACCGAGCCGGTTGCAGGCAGCGGCCCGAACGCCGACGGCCCGGTCGGGTCGGGGTTCGTGGCGATGAACCTGGCGCCGGCGCCGATGAGCCGGATCCCGGTCGTGATCGCCTCGAACGACCAGTTACGCGTCTCCCCGAGCACGACGTAGTCCGGCGAGCGGTCGGTCAGGACGTACCCGATCTCGTGCATGGCCGTGGTCAAACCGACCTCCCCGATGACGTACGCCGTGCCGTGCGGACGCTGGGTGTCGAGGAATTGTGCTGTCGCGAGCGCCGACGTCCAGATCGCGCCCTCGGGGACATCGAGCCCGCTGGCCATGAGCCGCGCCTTCAGGTCGCGTGGGGTGAAGATCGAGTTGTTGGTCAGCACGAGGAACCGCCGACCCGTGTCCCGCAGTGCGTCGATGAAGTCCGCTGCTCCCGGAATGGCCCGGTCCTCGTGGACCAGGACCCCGTCCAGGTCGGTCATCCAGGTGTGGACCGGCCTGAGCAGGGTCATGCCTCCATGGTCGCAGTCAGTGCAGCCGCACCGAAATCGGCGGCGCTGTCACAAGTTGCCCGGGTACAGATTCGCGTGCGACGGCACGCGGGCGTGCAGCACCCAGTCGTTCCAGAAGCTGGTGAGGTCGACCCCGGTCTTGTGCTCGAGCGCGTCGCGCAGGTCGAGCATGGACATGTTGCCGCCGCCTCGCTGACGCTGGATGGCCTGCATCGCCCGGAAGAACGCCTTGTCACCGATCTTGTTGCGCAGCGCGTGGACGAAGAAGGCACCCTTGAGGTAGACGCCCTGGAAGTCGAACTCGTGTCCCGCGCCCATGTCGTACAGCGGCGCCTTCAGCCAGGATGGACGCCCTGCCACGCCGGCGCGGTACTGCGCGTCGAGATCGGCGCCGAGGTGCTCCTGCCAGAGCCACTGCGAGTACGACGCGAGGCACTCGTTGAGGCAGACGTCGCGCCACCGCTTGACCGAGATGTTGTCGCCCCACCACTGATGCGCGTTCTCGTGCGCGATGGTCGACGCGTCGGCTCCCTCGAAGTAGAGCGGGCGGGTGTAGGTCTCGATGGAGAAGGGCACCTTGGCGCTCACGAAGATTCCGCCCGCCTCCGGCGCCGGGTAAGGCCCCCACCACCGAGCCAGCACTCGCAGGATCGCCGGCAGCTTGGCCTCCTGTGACGGCGCGTTGCCCGGGTTCGGGCCGTACGCCGAGACGACGCGGGTGCCGTCGGCGAGGCGGGAGCGCTCGAAGGTCAGCTTGTCGATGTAGATGGTCGTGAGGTAGGTCGCCGTCGGCTCGTCGAGGCGCCACCTGAAGGTGCGTACCGGCGTGCCGTGCCGGACCTGGGCCGTCGTCACCAGCTGCCGGCCGTTGGAGATCACCGACAGGGGGCGCGGAACGGTGGCCGTGACACTGAACTTCGCCTTGTCGGTCGGATGGTCGTTGCACGGATACCACAGCGTGCACGAGTGGGGCTCACCGGCCACGAATCCCGCCCCCGGGGTGGCGTCGGAGTCGTACCAGCCGCTGCGGATGGCGTCGACGGGATCGATGCCGGGCTTGCCGTGGTAGGTCACCCTGGTCACGAAGCGGTGGCCGTCGGCCACCGGCCGCGCGGGCCGGATCACGAGCTCGTGTGCGGCCGCGCGCCGGTGCCGGGCGGGCACGCCGTCGACCGTCACCTTGGTGATCGTCATGCCGAGCAGGTCGAGGTTGAACCGAGGGAGCCTAGCGGTGGCTCGCGAGGCGATCGTCGTCGTGGCGGCGATGCGCTGGGTGGGGCGGAAGTACCGCAGCCGCACGTGATAGCGCTTGACGTCGTACCCGCGGTTGCCGTCGTCGGGGTAGTACGGGTCACCGATGCCCTGGCCGTGGTGGCGGTGTGCCGACTCGTGGTGGCGGTGTGCCGGGCCCTGGTGGCGGTGTACAGCGACCGCAGCCTGACCCGAGCCGGCAGACCCCCCGCCTCCGTACGCGCTGGACCCGGCGGAGGCTCCGCCGATCAACGCACCCGCCGACGCGACCGCGATGACCGTTCGTAGCGACAGGGCGCCAGACGCCATCAGATCCCCCTCACCGTGCCAACCGTTCGCCGATCATCGCACCCCGAGCCGACAGACGACACCCCAGGAACCTCCCCACGCACGAGTCGATACAGTGACGGCCGATGAGCACGCCGACCAGCACACGTGCGCCGCATCCTGCGGCGGTGGAGGCGTTACGGGCGTCGTACGCGGCGATCCCGCCCGGCTCGTCGGTCCGGCTCGCGAAGCGGACCTCCAACCTCTTCCGCCCGCGCGCACCCCAGGCGGGGAGCGGTCTGGACGCGAGTGGGCTCGACGGCGTGATCTCGATCGACACACGGGCACGGACCGCCGACGTCCAGGGCATGTGTACCTACGAGCACCTGGTCGAGGCGACGTTGCAGCACGGTCTGATGCCGCTGGTCGTCCCCCAGCTCAAGACGATCACGCTCGGCGGGGCCGTCAGCGGCCTCGGCATCGAGTCGACCTCGTTCCGCAACGGGCTACCGCACGAGTCAGTGGTCGAGATGGACGTACTCACCGGGGACGGGCGCATCGTCACCGCCTCGCCCGACGGCCCCTACAGTGACCTGTTCGCGGCGTTCCCGAACTCGTATGGAAGCCTCGGCTACTGCGTGCGGCTCAGGATCGAGCTCGAGCCGGTCAGCCCGTACGTCGCGCTGCGCCACGTGCGCTTCGACGACCTGGACGCGCTCGCCTCCGCCGTGCACACCATCTGCGCGGACCGGGGTTGGAGCGGTGAGGCGGTCGATTTTCTCGACGGAGTCGTCTTCTCGCAGCAGGAGTCGTACCTGACCCTGGGCCGCTGGACGGCCGATGCCGCCTCCTCGGGCGTGCTCACGCCGAGCGACTACACCCGACAACAGGTGTACTACCGCTCGATCCAGGAGCGTTCCCGGGACCTGCTCACGGTCAGCGACTATCTGTGGCGCTGGGACACCGACTGGTTCTGGTGCTCGGGTGCGTTCGGCGCCCAGAACCCCACTGTCCGCCGGGTATGGCCACGTTCGCTGCGTCGCAGCGACGTGTACCACCGCATCGTCGGCCTGGAGAACCGGTTCGGCGTGATGGCGAGGCTCGACCGGCTGCGTGGCCGGCCGCCCCAGGAGCGGGTTGTCCAGGACGTCGAGATCCCGATCGAGCGCACCGCTGACTTCCTTCGCTGGTTCTGCCGCGAGGTGGGGATGAAGCCGATCTGGCTGTGCCCGTTGAAGCTGCGCGAACCCGACGGTGCGGGCTCGGCGCGATCCTGGCCGCTGTACCCGCTCGAGGCCGGCCAGGTGTACGTCAATGTCGGGTTCTGGGGCCAGGTCCCGAGAGTCGAGGGCGGGCAGGACGGTGACGTCAATCGTGCGATCGAGCGGGCGGTGGCCGACCACGGGGGGCACAAATCGCTGTATTCGGATGCGTACTATGACGAAGAGACGTTCGCGGCGATGTACGGGGGTGCTGAGTACGAGAAGGTCAAGCAGGTGTACGACCCCGATCGCAGGTTGACGGGGCTCTACGAGAAGGCGGTGGGACGAAGATGACCATTGCGAGCATGGTGGGACGACTGACCTCCGAGGCTCCCCCGGTCCGGTTCGAGGCGTACGACGGAAGCTCGCTGGGCCCGGCCGATTCCGCCATCGTCTTGCGGCTGAAGAACGAGCGCGGACTGCGGTTCCTGGCGACAGCGCCGGGTGACCTGGGTGCCGTGCGTGCCTACGTGAGCGGCGACCTCGACCTCGAAGGCGTGCACCCGGGAGACCCCTACGCAGTGATGAAGCTGCTCGGCCGGTGGCGGTTCCAGCGGCCGAGTCCGCGAGAGGCCGCTGCGCTGGTTCGAGAGCTCGGTTGGCGCCGGCTGCTGCCGCCCGAACCCCCGCCGCAGGAGACGCTACCGCGCTGGCGCCGGGTGGCCGAGGGTCTGCGGCACTCGAAGCGCCGCGACGCGGAGTCGATCACCCATCACTACGACGTCTCCAACGCCTTCTACGAGAAGGTCCTCGGCCCCTCCATGGCCTACACCTGTGCGGTGTTCCCGAAGGAGGACGCGAGCCTGGAAGAGGCCCAGGAGGAGAAGTTCGACCTGGTCGCCCGCAAGCTGGGGCTCACCGCCGGCATGCGGCTGCTCGACGTGGGGTGCGGTTGGGGCGGCATGGTCCGCCATGCCGTCAAGCACTACGGCGTCACCGCGGTGGGCGTAACCCTCTCCGCTGAACAGGCGGCATGGGCTACCGCGGAGATCGAGCGGCAGGGCCTGTCGTCTCACGCGCAGGTGCTGCACCGCGACTACCGCGACTCCCCCGGCAGGGACTACGACGCGATCAGCTCGATCGGACTGCTCGAGCATGTCGGTGTCAAGCAGTACCCGCAGTACTTCCGCTACCTGCACTCGCTGCTGCGAGACGGCGGCCGGCTGCTCAACCACTCGATCACCCGCGCCCACAACGACACCGGGGTGGTCACCGGCGACTTCATCGACCGGTACGTGTTCCCCGACGGGGAGCTCACCGGGTCGGGGCGGATCATCACCGCCGCCCAGGACAACGGCTTCGAGGTCCGGCACGAGGAGAACCTGCGCGAGCACTACGCGCTGACCCTGTCCCACTGGTGCGCCAACCTCGTCGAGAACTGGGACGCGTGCGTCGCCGACGTCGGCGAGCCGACGGCCCGGATCTGGGGTTTGTACATGGCCGGATCGCGGCTCGGCTTCGAGACCAACGAGGTCCAGCTGCACCAGGTACTGGCGGTGAAGGTGCCCCCCTCCGGCGACGCCGCGTACCCACTTCGCCCGGCCTGGTGACGTAAAACGCGAGGTCACAGGCGCGTCGGGGCGCGTACGGTGCTGCACGCCACTAATCTTTTTGGCCGCGACGGCACTTGGGGACAACAAGTTTGGGTACTTCGGTACCTACCAAGGAGATTGGGCCGTTCCCTCCTCCGCTGAGACTCACCTTTCACTTCAGGAGGCAACATGACCGTCACCGGAATCATCATGGCCATCATCGTGGGCCTGATCCTCGGCGTCGTAGGCCGCGCCATCGCGCCCGGCAAGCAGGACATCCCGATCTGGCTCACGATCGTCGTCGGCATCGTCGCCGCGCTGATCGGCAGCGCCATCGTCGGGCCCATGCGCGACACAAAAGGCATCGACTGGGTCGAGCTCATCGTCCAGGTCATCCTGGCCGTTATCGGTGTGATGGCCGCCGCCGCCGTCTACGGTGGTCGCAGCAGTCGGAGAGTCTGACCGCACGCTGCCCAAGGGGGACGCCACGGCCGACGCGGCGATCGACGAGATCGCGGTCACCCGCTGCTACCGCAACGGCCGGCTCGAGAAGGAGAACTTCCCGGTCGAGGATGTCTCCGACCACCTGGCCGAGCCCGACACCGTCATCTGGGTCGACCTGTGCGCGCCCACAGCCGAGCACATCATCAAGGTGGGCGACGAGCTCGGGCTGCATGCGCTCGCGGTAGAGGACGCCATCGAGTCCCACCAGCGTCCGAAGATGGACCGCTACTCCGACCACGCGTTCCTCAGCATGTACGCGGTCACCATCTCCGACAGCGGCCGAACGCTGCGGCTCAGCGAGGTCGACGCCTTCGTGACGCCGTCGGCGCTGGTGACGATCCGGCGCGACCCGACCTTTGACATCCAGCGCGTCGTGGCGCGGTGGGACGCCTCGCCCGACCTGGCGAAGTACGGCGTGGGCTTCCTCCTGCACGGCTTGCTCGACGTGGTGGTGGACGGCCACTTCGAGGCCGTGCAGGACCTCGACGACGAGGTCGAGCATCTGGAGGATGTGCTCTTCGAGGACACGTCGGACACGGGCATCCAGCGCCAGGTGTTCGCGCTGCGCAAGAACCTCGTGAGCCTGCGGCGTGTGGTGACGCCCATGCGCGAGGTCGTCAACAGCCTGCTGAGGCGCGACGTCGCCGTCGTGACCGACCCGATGCGGCCGTACTACGAAGACGTCTACGACCATGTGCTGCGTGCGACGGAGTGGACCGAGTCGCTCCGCGACCTCGTCACGACGATTCTCGAGACCAACCTCACGATCCAGGGCAACCGCCTCAACGTGATCACCAAGCAGGTCACGAGCTGGGCCGCCATCATCGCCGTGCCGACGGCGATCACAGGGTTCTACGGGCAGAACGTGCCCTACCCGGGTTTCGCGCACATGAGCGGCTTCGTCTGGTCCTGCGCGCTGATCGTCGTGCTCTCCAGCATCTTGTACGTCACGTTCAAGCGGCGTGGGTGGCTGTAGGTCACCTTCTCCGTTGCTCGTCTACCCTGGCCCGGTGACCAGCCACGTGACCGGCCTCGTGATCGAGCAGGTCGGGTACGACCACCCTGACATCGTGGCGCTGACGGCAGAGGTCCAGGCGTACTACGAGCAGCTCTACGGTGGCCCGGACAGCACACCGGTCGATGACGCGCAGTTCAGCCCGCCGCACGGGGCATTCTTCGTCGGGTACGACGATGCGCGGCCGGTGGCGATGGGTGGTTGGCGCTGGTACGTCGAACCGCTGCGGATCCCCGCGCGGCGCCCGGCCGAGATCAAGCGGATGTACGTCGTACCGGACCGCCGAGGCAGGGGGTTGGCCCGGCTCCTGCTCGGGCACCTGGAGGGCTCCGCCCGGGCCGCGGGAGCCGACGCGATGGTCCTCGAGACCGGCCGGCCCCAGCGGGACGCCGTCGGGCTGTACCGCGCCACCGGGTACGCCGACATTCCCCACTTCGGCCACTACGCCTGCGCCCCCGACGCCGTTCACCTGGGCAAGCTCCTCCCCTAGCCGCGGGCCCAGAAACGTCTCGCCGAGAGGTCAGGAATGTCCCGCCGAGAGGGCAAGAATGTCCCGCTGAGCGAGCCGCGAGCCCTCACGACGAAGCGCAACCAAGCATGTCTGCCCACTCGACCGGACATCTGCGCCCACTCGACCGGACATCTGCGCCCACTCGACCGGACATCTGCGCCCACTCGACCGGAGATCGCTGGCGCTGCGCTCTCAGCGAACACGGAAATCCTGTAATCCTGTAAGCGTTGGGTATGAGCGTGCCGGTGCCACCGGCTGCACGCTCAAGGAGCCTTACATGCCCACTCCCCAGAACCTTCCGCTGCTGCCCCTCGACGACGTGGTCGTCCTTCCCGGGATGGCAGTCCCGCTGGACCTGAACGAGCCCGAGGCCCGCGTCGCCGTGGAGGCCGCTCGGGCTGCCGCCGGCGACCACGGCTCGGTCCTGCTCGCCCCGCGTCTGCAGGGCCGGTACGCCGCCGTCGGTACCGTCGCCGTCGTCGAGCAGGTCGGACGACTGCCCGGCGGTGAGCCGGTCGCTCTGGTACGCGGCGTCTCCCGGGCCCGGATCGGCGCCGGCACCACGGGGGACGGCGGAGCCCTGTGGGTCGACGCGACCGTCATCGAGGACACCTCGTCGACCGGAGAACACGCCCGCGAGCTCGCGCTCGACTACAAGCGACTGGTCGTCTCGATCCTGCAGCAGCGCGGCGCCTGGCAGGTGATCGACGGAGTGCAGCGCCTGACGGACCCGTCGGCGCTCGCCGACACCGCCGGCTACTCCTCGTACCTCGACAGCGAGCAGAAGCTCCAGCTGCTGGAGACGGCCGACGTGGTCGCGCGCCTCGAGCTCGCCATCGGCTGGGCCCGCGAGCAGCTCGCCGAGCTCGACGTCGCGGAGTCGATCCGCAAGGACGTCCAGGACGGCATGGACCGCCAGCAGCGGGAGTTCCTGCTCCGCCAGCAGCTCGCCGCGGTCCGCAAGGAGCTGCAGGAGCTCGCTGGCAAGGGCGACGGCGAGGAGCCCGAGGACCTGCGTACCCGGGTCGAGTCCGCGGACCTGCCCGAGGCGGTACGTGAGGCGGCCCTGCGCGAGGTCGACAAGCTCGAGCGCACGTCGGAGCAGTCCCCGGAGGGCGGCTGGATCCGGACCTGGCTCGACACCGTCCTGGAGATGCCGTGGTCGGTGCACACCGAGGACGTGTACGACCTCGGGGCCGCGCGAGCCGTGCTCGACGCCGACCACTCCGGCCTCGACGAGGTCAAGGACCGCATCGTCGAGCACCTCGCCGTGCGCAAGCGCCGAAGTGACCGCGGCCTCGGCGTCGTCGGCGGCCGCCGCAGCGGCGCCGTGCTGGCGCTCGTGGGTCCCCCCGGCGTCGGCAAGACCTCACTTGGAGAGTCGGTCGCGCGCGCCATGGGCCGGTCGTTCGTCCGGGTGGCGCTCGGCGGCGTACGTGATGAGGCCGAGATCCGCGGTCACCGGCGTACCTACGTCGGCGCGCTTCCCGGGCGGATCGTGCGAGCCGTCCGCGAGGCCGGGTCGATGAACCCGGTCATCCTGCTCGACGAGATCGACAAGGTCGGCAGCGACTTCCGCGGCGACCCGACATCGGCGCTGCTCGAGGTCCTCGACCCCGCGCAGAACCACACGTTCCGCGACCACTACCTCGAGGTCGACCTCGATCTCTCCGACGTGGTGTTCCTCGCGACCGCCAACGTGCTCGAGAACATCCCCGAGCCGCTGCTCGACCGGATGGAGGTCGTCCGGCTCGACGGGTACACCGAGGACGAGAAGGTCGTGATCGCCCGCGAGCACCTGCTCCCCAACCAGCGTGAGCGCGCGGGTCTCACCTCCGGCGAGGTCGAGGTCGGCGATGCGGCACTTCGCCGGCTCGCAGCGGAGTACACGCACGAGGCCGGCGTACGCGACCTGGAACGCCAGCTGGCCCGGCTGCTTCGCAAGGTCGTCGCGCGGGTGCCCGCTGACGGCACCGTCGAGCCGTTACGGATCGACGACACCGCCCTGCCGGAGTACCTCGGACGTCCCCGCCACGTGCAGGAGCTCGCCGAGCGGACCTCGCTTCCGGGCGTCGCGACCGGGCTGGCAGTGACCGGTCTCGGCGGTGACGTGCTGTTCGTCGAGGCGTCGCTCGCGGACCCGGAGACCGGTGCGACCGGCCTGCGGCTCACCGGACAGCTCGGCGACGTCATGAAGGAGTCGGCGCAGATCGCCATGTCGTTCCTGCGGTCGCACGGGGTGGAGCTCGAGCTGCCCGTCGGTGACCTGAAGGAGCGCGAGGTGCACGTGCACGTACCGGCCGGAGCCGTCCCGAAGGACGGCCCGAGCGCCGGGGTCACGATGGTGACTGCGCTGGCGTCGTTGCTGTCGGGTCGCCCCGTACGGTCCGATGTCGCCATGACCGGAGAGGTCTCGCTGACAGGTCGCGTCCTGCCCATCGGTGGCGTCAAGCAGAAGCTGCTCGCCGCGCATCGGGCCGGCATCACCGACGTGCTCATCCCGGCCCGCAACGAGCCCGACCTCGACGACGTGCCGGCCGCGGTACGCGACGAGCTGACGATCCACCTGGTCAGCGACGTCCGCGAGGTGCTGCAGCTAGCACTCGAGGCGGCGTCGGTGGAGCCGGCCCTGGCTGCCTGAGCCTGACGGCAGCCGCGGTCGCGGACCGCCCCGATCAGAAGACCCCGCCCCCTGGACCCGGTACGCCGGGCCGCGCGGCGGGGTCTTCGCCGTCCCTAGGTGACGCCGTTGTCGGCCAGCCATCCGACGAGCGGCTGGCCGGCCCGCCAGTGCTGGGCGATCCGGTCGCGCAGCTCGCTCGTGTGGATGACCGGGTCGAAGCCGTAGGACCGGGTCGCGTGGATCGCCTTGTACCTGAGCAGCTCGATGCGCGGGTGCTGCGGATCGTAGCCGCGGGGCGTGGTCTTCAGCCGATCCCCGGTCACGTTCCAGCCGGTGTCGGTGAGGCCGGCGACCAGCGCCTCGAGATTGCGGCCACGCCGCTCGTCGACGATGGCATCGCGCATCCTGCCGAGCGCCTCGCGCGACATGGCGTAGCAGCCGACCCCGATGAAGACGCCACGGGCGTCGACCTGGACGTACCAGCCGGTCGACTCCCCGCACGCGACGAATCCGCCCTGGTGCGTCTTGTACGGCGTCTTGTCCTTTGCATAGCGAACGTCCCGGTAGGGCCGGTACACCTTGGCGGTGCCGAACTCGGGCTCGAGCTCCGTCAGCAGCGCGACCATCGGAGCGCGTACCGACGTCTCGTACATCTCCTTGTGGGCCGTCCAGAACGAGCGGGTGTTGTCCATCTCGAGGTCCTCGTAGAAGTCGAGGGCTGCCTCGGGAAACCCCTCGAACCCGGCCACCCGGGCAGCCTATCCATCAGCCGAAGCCGCGCACCCGGGCGTGGCATGCTCTACCGATGACGACAGACGAGGCGCTGGTACGACGTCCTGGTCCCCGGCTCGCCGACGGCCTGGTGACGCACATGGAGAAAGTGCCGGTGGACGCCGATGCGGCGGTCGAGCAGTGGCACGGGTACGTCGCCGCGCTCGAGCGATGCGGCTGGGCGACGTACGAGGTGCCGCCCGCCGACGACTGTCCCGACGCTGTCTTCGTGGAGGACACCATGGTCGTGTACCGCGACCTCGCGGTCATGACCCGTCCCGGGGCACCCCAGCGCCGCGACGAGGTCGCGGCAGCCGAGACGGCGGTGCGGGTCCGCGGATACCGCACCGCGAGAGTCGACGACCCGGGCACGCTGGACGGCGGGGACGTGCTCAAGGTGGCGGACACCGTCTACGTCGGGCGAGGCGGTCGTACCAACGCAGCCGGGCTCGAACAGCTCCGGGCTCTCTTGGAGCCGCTGGGCGCCACGGTGATCGGCGTACCGGTCAGCAAGGTGCTCCACCTGAAGAGCGCGGTGACCGCGCTGCCGGACGGGACGGTGATCGGCTACCCGCCACTCGTCGACGACACCGACGTGTTCCCCGACTTCCTGCCTGTGCCGGAGGAGGCGGGATCGCACGTGGTCCTGCTCGGAGCGGGGCGGCTGCTCATGTCAGCGTCCGCGCCGCGGACCGCCGAGCTGCTCGAACGCCGCGGCTACACACCGGTCGTCGTGGACATCGGCGAGTTCGAGAAGCTGGAGGGCTGCGTCACCTGCCTCTCGGTCAGGCTCCGTCGTCCAGGCCGTGAAGTACCGCAGCCGTGACAGCCCCGTAGGCGACGTGCGGCACCACGTCGGCGACCCAGTCGGCACGTGACCAGGTCCTCGGGTCGGTGATGCCGAGCAGCGTCATCGGTCCGTTGGTGCCGACGAGTGCCAGCAGGGTCGCCGACGCAGTCCCGGCGAGCATGCCCCGCCTCAGTCCGGCGGCCCGCACGCCACCCAGCAGGGCCCCCATGCCCACACCGGCAAGGATTCCCGTGAGGGGGGCAAGACCCTCCACCCGGTTGTCGCGCTGAGCGCCCTCCCCCGGGATACCGACACCCGCGAGGTCGGCGAGCTTCGACACGGTGTCCTGCGGGGTGCTGCTCGCGCCGCGTCCGCGTATCGCCATGTCGAGGTAGGTCACCGCGTTGAGGACGGTGGTACCGGCTGCGCCTGCTGCGGCACCACGCAGCAGTCCACGGAGGAGGCTCATCAGGGGTTGCTCCTTCGACATCGGCTTCACTCGGCGTCGGACACGGCCGCCGGGTCGCGACCGCTTGTCCTCCTCGGACGCGCCCGGCGGCAGCTCGACCGTGGGACTGAACGCTCTCGGACCGGGTCATGTCTGCGGGCGCGTCCACAGACTCCCACAGGTGGGGAAGCTCCGCCGGGTCGATGCGCTCGTCGAGCGCCGGTGACGCGGGCGAGGTCCCCGCCGAGGAGTCAGCTCTTTCCCGCCGAGGAGTCAGCTCTCTTCCCGCCGAGGAGTCAAGCCGTTCTGGGGGCCTGTCAGCGCGGGGCCATCCGCAAAGCTCCGTCCATGCGGATCGTCTCGCCGTTGAGGTAGTCGTGCCCGACGATCATCTCGACCAGCGAGGCGTACTCCTCCGGGGTCGCAAGCCGCTTGGGGAAGGGGACCCCGGCACTCAGGCTCTCTCGGAACTCCTCGCTGATGGTCGCGAGCATCGGGGTGTCCACGATCCCGGGGGCGATCGTGTTGACGCGGATGCCGAACTGGGCCAGGTCCCTTGCCGCCGTGATGGTCATCGCCGCGACCCCGCCCTTGGACGCTGAGTAGGCGATCTGGCCGACCTGGCCCTCGAAGGCGGCCACCGAGGCAGTGTTGACGACCACACCCCTCGTGCCGCTCTCGTCGGGTTCGCCGCGGCTCATGGCCTCGGCTGCGAGCCGCATCACGTTGAAGGTGCCGAGCAGGTTCACCGTGATCACCGAGCGGAAGAGCTCCAGATCGTGCGGGCCGTTGCGGCCCACGATGCGGCTCGCCGGCGCGATTCCGGCGCAGTTGACCACGACTCGCAGCGGTACCTCGAGCAGGGCGACCTCGTCGAGCGCGCCGCGTACGTCTCCGTCGCTGGTCACGTCGGCCGCGACGAGCCGTACACCGGTGGGGACGTCGGTGACCCGCGCTACGGACGACGCGAGATCGATCCCGACGACGGTGGCGCCCCGCGCGGCCAGCCGGGCAGCGGTGGCCGCGCCCAGCCCTGATGCCGCGCCGGTGACGAGAGCGGCGGCTCCGGACAGTTCCATCTAGGTACTCCTCAGGTGTGGGACGGGTCTCGGCTCCGGTGGGCTGGCGGGCCGGTCGCTCGGTCCACTGCGGCCCGGCCCTCTGCGGCTCGACACTCTGCGCGTCAACGGAAGGCCAGGTCTGGAACGACCTCGGCGCCGGGGATGTCGGCAAGGAGAGCCCCCGCGAGTACCACCTTCGAGCGGCGTACTCCGCTGCCGATGACCGCGACCGCGATGTCGGCCGCCTCGGCGGAGATCAGCAGCCGCCAGCCCTTCGGCAGCCCGATCGGCGTGATGCCGCCGTACTCCATCCCGGTCTCCGCCACCGCCCGCTCCATCGGCAGGAACGACGCCTTGCGGACGTCGAGCAGCCGTCTCACCACGTTGTTGACGTCGGCGCGCATGTCGGCGCGGACCACGCACGCGGCGATGCGCTCCTCACCTCCACGCCTGCCCAGGACCACCACGCAGTTCGCGGACGCCTCCAGCGACACGGAGTACGCCTCTGTCATAGCCGCAGTGTCGGCGAGCGAGGGGTCGATCTCGACGACGGCGGTTCGCGGCGTGTGCGGCCAGTCCGCGAGCGCCGACCGTACCGGCTCGGCAAGCAGCTCGGGATGTTCGTCGACCGGTACGGACGTCAACGTGCCGATCGTCGGCAGCGACATGCTCTCCTCCACCACTCGGGTACTCGCGGAAGACGCTACGGTATGGCGCCGTCAGGTTGAGTACGCGGTCTTCGGGGTGGCAGCTCGCGGCTGACCGGGTAGCTGCCGAGAGCGGCTCGGTCTGACTCGTGCGGTGCCCGGGAGCACGTGCGCCGGTCGATCTGCTCGGCCGCGGCCGCTCGACCGGACATTTCCGCCCTCTCGACCGGACATTTGCGCCCTCTCGACCCGACATTTGCGCCCTCTCGACGGGGCATTCCTGCCCACTCGACGGCGGGCTTGAGTGGCCGTGTTGACTGGTGACATGGCACTGCAAGGAGAGTACGAGCCCAGCCCGCACCAGTGGGTACGCGACGACGTCGAGGAGGTCGAGTCCTCCGGCGGCACGAAGGGCGACCTGCGCGGGATGCCGATCGTCGTGATCACCACGAAGGGCGCGAAGACCGGCAAGATCCGGAAGATCCCCGTCATGCGTGTGGAGCACGACGGCCGGTACGTCGCCGTCGCCTCGCAAGGAGGCGCGCCCAAGAACCCGGTCTGGTACAACAACCTGGTCGCCCACCCCGAGGTTCAGCTCCAGGACGGACCGAACCGCTACGACCTGGTCGCGCGTGAGGTCACCGGTGAGGAGCGCGAGGTCTGGTGGGAGCGGGCGGTCGCCGCCTTCCCGGACTACGCGGACTACCAGCTCAAGACGTCGCGGACGATCCCGGTCTTCGTGCTGGAGTCGGCCAGCAGCTAGTCAACCGGGCGGTAGCGTTCGCCGACAGGGACCTCGGCGGAAACGGTGTTGCCCGGCCCGGCGAGCGGGCACGCCCACGCCTCGTCGTAGGCGCACGACGGCGAGTACGCGAAGTTGAGGTCGACCACCAGCGCGTCCGGCCCCCCGCCGAGGTCGGCGCCCTTCACCGTGTCGAGAAGGTACCGGCCGCCGCCGTACGACCCGGCACCGGCGTCCTTGACCGGCAGGAACAGGCCACCGCCGTAGCTGCCGAGCCACCAGACATCGAGACGGCCGATGCCGGGCAGGTCGACAGTGCCGATCCTGGAGAACGGCACGATCCCATCCGTTCCGGTGGCGACCTCGCGTACCTCTTCGTCGACGTCGACGTCGACCTCCACCACGAACCGAAAGGCGGGATCGTACGGCGCGACGTCGGCGCCTGGGTACGTCGCCCTCGCGCCCTCGGGTACCGGCGACACAGGGTGCTTCCTGAGCAGGTCGTCGCGGCCGCGGACCCACTCCGCATGCGCCTCGGCGGGATGGGATTCCGCACGCACCGACCGGTACAGCTCGCCCACGCGCCGCCGCCAGTCGAGCACCCACCACGAGCTCACGGTGCCATCGTCGCATGGTCTCCGCGGGCGGCAGACGACTCTACGGGTGCGCCGCCCGCGACACGGTGGTGCGCTTGGCGGCCTGTGAGAGACTTTTGGCGCGATACGACGATCACTCCACCGTGCCTGGGGGCTCCCCTGACGACACAAGAAGCAGTCCGCGAGCCGTACGTCGGCTCCCTGCGGTTCCGTCTCGCTGGGTTCGGCGTCCACATCTACACCGCCAGCGGGAGCGTGCTGGCCCTGCTCATCGTCGTTGCGGCGATGGACGGGGCGGTCATCCGGGCCCTGTGGCTGAGCCTCGCGGCTCTCGTTATCGACGGCACGGACGGCATGCTCGCGCGCAAGCTGAGGGTGAGCGAGACGATGCCCTGGTTCGACGGCGCCCGTCTCGACGACATCGTCGACTACCTGACGTACGCGTTCGCGCCGATCGTCTTGCTGTGGACCGGGCACTTCCTGCCCAGTGGCCCCGCCGGTCCGGTGCTCGCGGCATTGCCGTTGCTCGCGTCCAGCTACCAGTTCTGCCGGACGGACGCGAAGACCGCCGACCACTTCTTCCTCGGGTTCCCCAGCTACTGGAACGTGGTGGCCTTCTACGTCGTGGTGCTGAGCCTGAGCCCGGCGGCGACGGGTGCCATCCTGGCGATCTGCTCGATCCTGGTCTTCGTGCCGATCAGGTACATCTACCCCTCCCGCACCAAGGCCTTCCGCCAGCTCAACTTGCTGTTCACGGCGATCTGGCTGGCCGCGTACGCGATCCTGCTCGTACAGATGCCCGACCCCTCGGCGGTGGTGGTCGCCGTGTCCCTGGCGTACCTCCTGTACTACGCCGGCCTGAGCATCTACCTGACCATGATCAGCCCACGGCTTCCGGAGAAGCTGCTGTCGAGGGACGCCATCGCCGCAGACCTCGAAGACTGACCCGTGTTGCTCGGGTTCTGCGCCGCGCTCGCGGCGGCGGTCCTGTTCGGCTCCGCGTCGATCGTGCAGGCCACCGCCGTCCGGCGGATCCCGCGCTCCGCTGGGCTGAGCACCCGGCTCGTCGTCGAGCTGCTGGGTCAGCCGCTGTTTCTCATCGCGATGGCCATGAACCTGGTCGGCTTCTCCCTGCACCTCGTCGCCCTGCGCTCCATCCCGCTGTTCCTGGCTCAGGCGGGGATCGCGGCCAGCCTCGCGGTGACGGCGCTGCTGGCGGTACGGGTCCACGACGACCGGCTGGAGCGGGCCGACTGGGCAGCCGTGGCCGGGACGTGCGTCGGACTGGCGCTGCTGGCGGCGTCGTCGGGGTCCGTCGGGGACGAGACGGCCAGCGGCACCTTCATTGTCGGGCTGTACGTGGCGCTCGCCGTACTGGCCACCGGCGGCTTCCTCGCCAGCCGCATGCAGGGGGCGGTGTCCACCGAGCTGTTGGGGCTCCTGGCCGGCTTCGGGTTCGCCGGTGTCAGCGTCTCGGCCAGGGTGCTACCCGGTCTGGCACCGGCGACAGTCGTCTCGGCGCCCTCGGCGTACGCCCTCGCCGTCAGCGGCGCGTTGGCGTTCCTGCTGTACTCCGTTGCGCTGCAACGGGGCTCGGTGACCGGCGCGACCGCCCCGATGATCGTGTCGCAGACGGTCACCCCGGCGGCAGTCGGCGTCCTGCTTCTCCACGACGGCATCCGCCCCGGCTGGATCCCCATCGCGGCGATCGGCTTCGTCGTCACCGGGCTCGGGGCTCTGCAGCTCGCCCGCTTCGAGCAGACGGTCGAGCGAGCCGCCTAGGCGACTGCCAGAAGGACTTGACCCCTCGGCGAGAACCACATGACCCCTCGGCGGGAACCACATGACCCCTCGGCGGGAACCACTTGACCCCTCGGCGAGAACTACGTGGCTCCTCGGCGGGAACTACGTGGCTCCTCGGCGGGGAGAGGTAGAGGTTGCGGGATCCGAGAAGTGGGAACAGGGACGCCCATGACCTATCTCGCCAGCGCTGAGCGCTACGACTCGATCCCGTACCGACGCTGCGGCCGGCGGGGACTGCTCCTGCCCGAACTGTCGCTCGGCCTGTGGCAGAACTTCGGGGACGACCGCCCACTCGAGACCTCGCGAAGCATCATCCGCCGGGCCTTCGACCTCGGCATCACCCACTTCGACCTGGCGAACAACTACGGACCGCCCTACGGGACCGCGGAGGTCAACTTCGGCCGGGTGTACGCCGAGGACCTGGCGCCCTACCGCAACGAGATCGTCGTGTCGACCAAGGCCGGCTACGACATGTGGCCCGGGCCGTACGGCGACCACGGCTCCCGCAAGTACCTCCTCAACAGCCTCGACGACTCCCTTCGCCGGATGCGCCTGGACTACGTCGACATCTTCTACAGCCACCGGTTCGACCCCGACACACCGCTCGAGGAGACCATGGGTGCCCTCGACTCCGCGGTCCGCCAGGGCAAGGCGCTGTACGTCGGGATCTCGTCGTACTCGGCCGAACGGACCCGTGAGGCCGCGGAGATCCTGGCCGACCTCGGGACCCCGCTGCTCATCCACCAGCCGTCGTACTCGATGCTCAACCGCTGGATCGAGCCCGACCTGCTCGACGCACTCGAGGAGGTCGGTGCCGGCTGCATCGGGTTCACCGCCCTGGCGCAGGGCCTGCTGACCAACAAGTACCTCAACGGCGTGCCAGAGGGCTCGCGGGCGTCCAGGCCCGGCACCATCGACTCGTCGATGCTGAGCGACGAGACGCTGGAGCGCATCCGCGGCCTCGACGCCATCGCGTCGAACCGGGGCCAGAGCCTCGCCCAGATGGCGCTCGCCTGGGCCCTGCGCGACCGCAGGGTCACCTCGCTGGTGATCGGCGCGAGCAGCGTCAAGCAGCTGGAGGAGAACGTCGCGGCCCTCACGAACAGCGAGTTCACCGACCAGGAGCTGTCCCGCATCGACGACTTCGCGGTGGACTCCGGCGTAGATCTGTGGGCCGAATCAAGCTCCAGCTGACGCGGCGACGCCGCGAGGAGGCGACTCGCCCGCCGTCATGCTAGGGTTAAAGGGTTGCAAAAGCAGTACCTCGCACGTTCAGGGAAGCTCGGGAAGTCTTACCGGGCGCCTCGTGCTCAGAGCTCAACAGAGCCACGAGCTCCGAATGTGGGAAGACCACCGCGCGGCAGCCAGAACACCGGCAATCGAGCTGGTTCTGAAATGTATCCCATACAAGGAGCAAAGAAATGGCACAGGGAACAGTCAAGTGGTTCAACGGCGAGAAGGGCTTCGGCTTCATCTCCCAAGACGGCGACCAGCCCGACGTCTTCGTTCACTTCTCGGCGATCGCAGCTGACGGCTACCGCTCGCTGGACGAGAACCAGCGCGTCGAGTTCGACGTCACGCAGGGCCAGAAGGGTCTGCAGGCCGAGAACGTACGCGTCATCTGAGTTGAACCGCGGCTAACCGCCGACTTGGAAAGGGCCTCCACACTCCGGTGTGGGGGCCCTTTCGTCGCACCCAGGAGTTGCCGAGGTCAGCTCGGTGTCAGCCGAGCAGCCTTCGGGCGACGTCGAGGTGGAACCGCACCCCCAGCAGCAGGTCGTCCACGTGGACACGCTCGTCGCGGTTGTGGATGCCTGCTTCGACGACCTCGGCAGGCGTCGCGCGAGTCGGCGAGAAGCCGTACGCGACCGTCCCGAAGGCGTTGCGGAGGTAGACCGAGTCGGTGAAGCCCGTACACATCGTCGGCAGCAGTGAGGCGTCGGAGTCCGCCGCGACCCACGCCGTACAGGCGTCCCACAGCGGCCCGGACGGTGCCGAGCAACTGCCCGCCACCATCGGCTCGGGGAACGTCAGCTCGTAGGGGACGCCGTCACCGAGCCGGTCCCGGACGGCCTGCTCGACCTCGGCCTGCGCGGTACCCGGCAGCACCCTGCAGTCGAGCTCCATCGCCGCCCGTGCCGGCATCACGTTGCGGGCACGCGAGCCGGTCAGCTTCGTCGGCGCCATCGTGGTCCCGCACACCGCCGGGAGCGAGTGCTCGAGCATCGGGCTGAGTCGGCGGGCCCGTTCGATCGCGGCCGGCAGGTCGACGTCGGCGGTGGCTCCCGACCCGAGCAGGGCGTCGAGCATCTGCTCGACGACCTCGTGTCGCTGCGGCGTGGGCAGGCCGAGTCCGACGCGCCGGAGCAGCTCACCGAGCATCGGCACGGCGTTGCGCCCGACCGAGGGCATGGACGCGTGCCCGGCCTCCCCCAGGGCCGACACGAGTACCGGGCAGGTGCCCTTCTCTCCCACGGAGATCTCGGCGACGAGGCGGCCGTCCTCGAGCCGGTAGTGCGCGCCGCCCCCCTCGTTGAGGGAGAAGTCGGTTCGGATCCCCGGATGCGCCTCGACGAGCCACTTCATCCCGACGTCGGCGCTGCCGTCCTCCTCGTCGGCCACCATCACCAGCACCAGGTCACCTCGGGGGCGGAAGCCCTCCCGAGCCAGAGCCAGCATCGCGACCGTCCTCGCGGCCACCTCGCTCTTCATGTCCAGGGCGCCCCGCCCGTACAGGTAGCCGTCGTCGTCGAGGACACCTCCGAACGGTGGATGCGTCCAGTCGCGGGCGTCGGCCGGTACGACGTCGAGGTGGCCCACGAACGCCAGCGACGGTCCGTCGCCGGAACCCGGGATCCGTGCGACCAGGTTGGACCGTTGCGGGTCGCGAGCGGGCAGGATGCACTCCACGCCGGCGTCGTCGAGGCGGTGCTTCAGCACCTGCGCCGCCTCGGTCTCGTTCCCGTTCGTGGTGTCGACCCTGAGCAGGGCCTGGGTCAGCTCGATGACCTCGTCGTGCAGGGCCGCGTCGTCCATGCGCTCATCCTGCCCGACGCCGGCCCGAAGCCCCGATGAGGTGTCAGGCGAGGGTCAGCGGCTTCGCGCCTCGCGCAGCTCTCCCGCCATGGCCGCCAGCCCCAGCTGGAGGTCGTTGGGGTGGATGTGCATGCCCTTCGAGGCGAACTCGGGCTCGTCGCTCGCGGCCAGCACCCCGGGGACCACATCCGCCAGGTGGTGCGCCGACGTCGCCCGGAGCGCCCCAAGCGCCCCCTCACCGCCGGCCTCCGTTGCCGCCCGCAGGGTCTGCGCGGGCGCGAGCGGCGTCGCCAGCTCCGGAACCGGAACCGCCGCTCGAGGCGTCGTCGCCGTCAGCAGGCCACCCAGGTGCTCCGCGGCGTCGACTCTCGCGCCCATGCTGGGCACCGTCTCGCCGCTGCGGCAGAACCGGGTCAGGATCGTCTTGATCAGCGACGTGTGGTCGTACGTGACCGATGACACCGACCGCGCCTCGACGTACGGGCTGACGACCATCGACGGCACCCGGACGCCGTAGCTCCTGAAGTCCGCGCGGTCGTCGGCTGCCGCCGGGGGCGCCACGTGGTCGTAGAAGCCGCCGTGCTCGTCGTACAGCACCACGAGCATCGACTTCTCCCACTGCGGTCCCGACATCATCGCGTTCGCGACCAAGCGGGCCAGATGCTGTCCGTTGATGGCGTCTGTCGGGGGGTGGTCGTCGTTCTGCGGCCCCGACACGGTGTCGTAGAAGTTCGGGTCGAGCCAGCTGACACTGGGCAGCTTCCCCGCCCGGGCATCGTCCACGAACGACGGCTGGCCGGTGATCGGCTCCTTCTCGTTCACGAGCGCGAAGTGCTCGCCCGGGCGCAGGAGGTAGCGCGGGTCGACGAGCTGCAGGGTCGGCGGCTCGAGCTCGCTCGGTGACCAGTGGTACCAACGCCACGAGACGTCCGCGTCGTCCAGATGGCGTACGAACGACGGCACCGCGAAGAAGGGGAAGTCGAACTTGTTGAACAGCCGCTTGTTGTCGACCCTTCCCCCGGACTCGCCGGCGATCGAGTACAGCCGGTTGGGCCAGGTCGCGCCGGGGACGCTCGCGAACCAGGAGTCGCAGATGCAGAAGTTGTCCGCCAGGTGGTCGTACGTGGGCAGGTCGGAGCCCTCGAAGTACCCCATCACGTACGAGTCGGTCTCTGCTATCGCCTCGGCCCTATGGGCGGGATTGATCGACTCGACGTAGCTCTGCACGAAGCCGCTCATCGCTCCGCCGGCGATCTGGGTCTTCACGGCGCTGCCGGTATGGCTGGGGTCCTGGTACGGCTTCGACGCGGTCGACGGCGCGTGATGGATCGGGTACGTCGTGCCGGAGTACGTGTTGGAGAGGCCGGGTCGCAGCCCGTTGACGTCGTCGCGCCCGCCCAGGCTCAGGTAGCCCAGCATGTGGTCGAACGACCGGTTCTCCAGCATGAGCACCACGATGTGCTCGATCCGGTCCAACGCGGAGATCGCGTCGCTGCCTGTCAGTGCGTCGATACGCATCGAGGTCACCCCTTACCGGCGTCGGCCGAGCGTCTTGCGACGATGATCCTCCGCCGTTCGGGCGCGCGTCAACGACGCAGCGTGCTCACGATGTCGCCAGGCGCGACGCGTTCCACTCGTCGGCCAGCAGCCCGAGGACCACCTCGTCGGCGAAGTCGCCGAGGACCCAGGCGGACCTGCGGAAGTGACCCTCGCGGACGAACCCGACGCGGGTCGCAGCGCGGATCATCGCTTCGTTGTCCGCCAGGGTCTCGACCTGCAGCCGGTGCAGGCCGCGCACGGAGAACCCGTACTCGCACAGGACCCGCACCGTGTCGGTGCTCAGTCCCCTGCCGCGGAAGCCCGGCCGCAGCGAGATGCCGAGATGTGCCGTCCGGTTGTGCAGGTCGACGCCCCACAGCAGCGCCTCGCCCGCCAGCTCGCCGCTCGCGACCTCCTCGACCGAGAACGCGGCGCTGTCGCCCGGCTCGCCCGTCGCGCCGTACGGCGAGGTCGAGCCTTCCCCGAGCGGTCTCCACGGCCGAGAGTCGGCCCGGGACCTGGTGGCGACGTCCTCGTGCAGCTCCGCATGCAGCACGGGCACATCGGCTTCGCGCCGCGCACGCAGTACGACGAGGTCTCCGTGCAACATGGGTGGCCCCCGTCTGCCGGTGATGGCGGCCGGCGCCGCCGCGCTCGCAGCGTACTACCGTGACGCCATGACGTTCTCGATCGTGGCCCGAAGTGACGACGGCGACAGCCTCGGAGTCGCGGTGGCCTCCAAGTTCCTGGCGGTCGGCTCAGCGGTGCCCGCGGCTCGCCTGGGCGCCGGAGCGGTTGCGACCCAGTCCTTCTGCAACACCCTGTACAAGCGGAACGGCCTGCAGCGCATGGAAGCCGGAGCCTCGGCCGGCGACACCCTCGATGCGCTGCTGGCGGCCGACGACGAGCGCGAGGAGCGGCAGGCGGGCATCGTCGACGCAGCGGGTCTGGCCGCTACCTGGACGGGCTCGGGCTGCATGGACTGGGCGGGGGGCTTTACCGGTCCGGGCTTCGCGATCCAGGGCAACATCCTGACCGGACCTGAGGTCCTCGACGCGATGCGTGACGCGTTCGTCGACTCCCAGGGCGAGGCGCTCGCCGAGCGTCTGCTGGCGGCGTTGCGCGCGGGCGACGCAGCCGGCGGCGACCGGCGAGGGCGGCAGAGCGCCGCGCTGCTCGTGGTGTCGTCGACGGGCAGCTACACGCCTGGGGACGACCTGGCGTACGACCTGCGGGTCGATGACCACCCGGAGCCGGTCTCCGAGCTGGAGCGGCTGCTCGGCCTGCACCACCTGTTCTTCGACCGGCCGACGACCGACGACCTGCTGCCGCTCGAGGGCGAGCTCGCCGACGAGGTCAGCGGGCACCTGGCCCGGCTCGGCTACCCGGACCTCGACACGTGGGCGGGAGTCGAGAACTACGAGCTGCGGGTCGTCCCCGGCCAGATCGACACCACGGTGCTGGCGCGGCTGCGCGAGCAGGCCGGGCCCGCTTCCTGAGCCGCCCCGCGCCTCAGCCCTCAGGGAGCTCCAGCGGCAGCGATACCATCTCGGCGCGGTCGGCAGCGGCGTACCCCGCGAGCGCGATCTCGAGGGCGCGTAGGCCGTCGTCCCCTGTCGCGCAGGGACTGAGGACCTCCCCCGCCCGCACCGAGGCGACGAACGCCTCGACCATATTGGCGTCGACGTCGACCCCGAACGGGACCAGCCGCAGGCCGCCGCCCGCCGAGGCGCTCACGAGTCGTACCGACTCGGCCAGGTCCGTGATCGACAGCGACCCGCGGGTGCCGACGACGCGTAGGTAGAAGTCGTAGTCCCAGGGGTTTCCGGCCGGCACCGACCAGCTCGGGTCGACGCTGGCGACGGGGCCGTCGTCGAACACCAGCGACAGCAGCGCCACGTCGTCGACACCGCAGTCCCACAGCTTCGAGTCGACCTCGGCGGCCACGCGCACCACTTCCCGACCAGTCAGGTGACGCATCACGTCGGTGAGGTGGACGGAATGGTCGATCAGCGCTCCGCCGCCAGACTCCGCCTTCGTGGTGATCCACGACGGGTACTGAGGCGGCAGCGGTGGACGTCCACGATTGCCGGCAACCATGGCCAGCACGTCGCCCAGGTCGCCGGCGGCGATCGCCGACCGGACCTGCTGGACGAGCGGCAGGAACCTCGTCACGAACGCCATCTGGAGCTGTACGGAGCTGCGAGCGCACACGTCGACGATGGCGCGGGCGTCCTGCAAGCCGGTGGCGATCGGCTTCTCGCACAGGACGTGCAACCCGTGGCCGGCGGCCAGCTCGACGAGCCGGCGGTGCTGCACGGTGGCGCTGCAGACGACGACGGCCTCGACGCCGGCACGCTCGACCAGGCTGGTCGCGTCGCTGAACTGTGGGGCGCCGAACTCCCGTGCGATCGGCGTTGCCAGCTCCGGCATCTCGTCGAAGACGCCGAGCAGGCGAGCGGCCGGCGACGAGGTGAGCGCCCGCGCGTACGACCAGGCGTGCGCCGTGTGGGCACAGCCGAGGATGGCGACTCCGAGCGGCTCGGTCACCGGACACCCCCCTCGGTCAGGTCGACGACGGTGCCCGTGGCCATGGACTCGACGGCGGCGAGCGCCGTACGCAGCGCCGTGAAGCCGGCTGCGGCAGGTACCGGCGACGGTCCACCCGATCGCACCGCCGCAACGAAGCTGCGTACCTCGGCGTGGAACCCTCGGTCGCTCAGCGGGTCGAAGCGCACCGACGCGCCGTCGGCGAGGAACAGCTCGCCCCCGGCGATGTCGTCGTAGCTCCAGTGCAGCCGTCCCCCGGTGCCGACGATCTCGGTGCGGAGCTTGAACCCGTGGGATGACGGGTGGGCCCAGCTGGTCTCGATCAGCGCCATGGCCCCGCTCGCGTACCGCACGGTCACCAGGGCGTAGGTGTTGGGCCCGACGGCCGAGTCGGCCCCCACGGCGTGCAGGCGTACCGGGTCGCTTCCGGCGATCCACGACAAGAAGTCGAAGCTGTGCACGGCCAGGTCGACCAGCGGTCCTCCCGACTGGTCGGGGTCGGCGAACCAGCCGCCCTCGCTCCAGCCCGGCAGCGATGTCGTCATCGAGTGCGACATCATCGCGATGTCTCCGAGGTGACCGGCCTCGACGATGTCCTTGGCCTGGCGGTGGTCAGGCTCGAAGCGCGAGACGTGGCCGATCATCAAGACGCCAGGTGCGGTGCTGCCGGCAGCCACGATCCTGCGGGCGTCGTCGAGTGTCCGCGCGATCGGCTTCTCACACAACACGTGCAGGCCGGCCTCCAGAGCCCGTACGGCCAGGGCTGCGTGGGTCGGCGAGGGGGTGCACACACTCAGGATGTCGAGGTCGGCCGCGAGCAGGTCGTCGATGTCGGCCACCGCGGCCGCACCAACCTCCGAGGCCAGCGCCTGCGCCTTGGCGAGGACCGGGTCGGCGATCGCCACGACGCGTACGCCGGGCGTCGCCGCGTACGCGTGCACATGGGCCGTCGCGATGAAGCCCGCCCCGGCGACACCCACCCTCAGGTCGCTCACCGGCGGTCCCGGTTGCAGCGCTCTGGCATCGGCTGCCTTTCCTAGTCGGCTTCGGTGAATCGGTTCGCCGATCCTGCCAGAGAGCGTGCAGGCCCGAGGAGTCAGGTGGTGCGTCGCAGCGGAGTCGAGGGGACACCGCTCGACGAGCGGTTGGTCTGTGGAGGTCCCTAGCCCTGCGCCATGTCGACGAAGCGGGAGTAGTGGCCCTGGAATGCCAGCACGATGTCGCGGGTCGGGCCGTTGCGGTGCTTGGCGACGATCAGGTCGGCTTCACCGGGTCGGGTGGACTCCTTCTCGTACACGTCCTCGCGGTGCAGCAGGATCACCATGTCGCTGTCTTGCTCCAGCGACCCTGACTCGCGCAGGTCCGACAGCAGCGGCCGTTTCGAGGTGCGCTGCTCCGAGCCCCGGTTGAGCTGGGAGATGGCGATGACGGGCACGTCGAGCTCCTTGGCCAGCAGCTTGATCGAGCGCGAGAACTCCGACACCTCGAGCTGCCGGGACTCCACCTTTTTGCCCGACGTCATCAGCTGGAGGTAGTCGATGACGACCAGGCGCAGGTCGTGGCGCTGCTTGAGCCGCCGGGCCTTCGCGCGGATCTCCATCATGGTCAGGTTGGGCGAGTCGTCGATGAACAGCGGCGCCTCGGACACCTCACCCATCTTGCGCACGAGCTTGTTCCAGTCGTCGTCGCCCATTTTGCCGTTGCGCATGTGGTGGAGGGGGATCCTGGCCTCGGCGGAGAGCAGGCGCATGGTGATCTCGGTCCTGCTCATCTCGAGGGAGAAGATCACGCTCGTCAGCCCGTTCTTGATCGACGCGGACCTGGCGATGTCGAGACCGAGCGTGGAGTTGTGGGTGGGCACCATCGCCCGGGTGACGAGGTACAGATGGTCGGCGCTGTCGACCTGTACGCAACGCACGGCGACGCTGGGCACCGGATGTACCGCCACGACCTTCCAGCTCGTGTCGAGGCTGCGCTGGCAGCGCGGGCTCGTCCAGTGGGTGAGCGCGGCGCGGCCGGTGAGCGGCGCCGGGCTGTCGATGGTGTGGACCGCACCGGATGTCAGCTCGTCAGCGAGCTGCTCCGTGGTCCGGACGCCGGACCCGAAGCCGCACGTCGTCAGCCACTGGTGCGCGGCGTCGGCGACGACCGAGCTGCCGTCGGACAGCTCGACCCGGAAGCACGGCCGGCCGACGAGGACCTCGGTCGCGGCGACGACACGCGTCGGCCGCCCGTCGGAGCCGATCAGCTCGTCGCCGACCTGGACCTCGCCCATGGTCGTCCAGCCCTCCGGAGTCGGGACGGCGGTGTCGAGCGCCAGCGCCTTGCCGATCGCGGGCCGGGCGGCGACGATCACCATCTGGCCGCCGTGCAGGCCGTTGGTGAGCTCGTCGAGCTCGGCGAAACCGGTGGGTACACCGGCCATCATCCCGTCGCGGTTGCCGATCGCCTCGAGCTCGTCGATCGTGAGCTCCATGATGTCGGCGAGCGGGGCGTAGTCCTCGGACGCGCGCCGCTCGGTGACTCCGTAGATCTCCGCCTGAGCCTGGTCGACCACGTCGTCGACCTGTCCCTCTGCGGCGTACCCGATCTGGACGATCTTGGTGCCGGCGTCGACCAGGCGCCTCAGGATCGCCTTCTCGCGCACGATCTCCGCGTAGTAGCCGGCATTGGCCGCCACGGGTACACCGGCGACCAATGTGTGGAGGTATGGCGCGCCCCCGGCCCGCACGAGGTCGCCGTTGCGGGTCAGCTCGGCGGCGACCGTGATCGCGTCCGCCGGCTCGCCTCGCCCGTACAGGTCCAGCACCGCGTCGAAGACCAGCTCGTGCGCCGGCCGGTAGAAGTCGCTGCCCCGCAGCACCTCGACGACGTCGGCGATCGCGTCCTTGCTCAGCAGCATTGCGCCGAGAACCGACTGCTCGGCATTCTCGTCCTGCGGAGGGGTACGGCCCACGGGTCCCTCGCGGCCGTAGTCGTCCGGCACGGGTTGCGGACCGGTGTACTCGGCGACGCTCACGGATCTCCTCTCGGTGCTGCTGGAAGCGGCCCGGCTCTACGGGAGTGCCCCACGACTGCGACGCTAGGCTGCAGCGCCGACACAACGGCCTGTGCGCCGCCGGGCCGACACGTCGAGGCGATGCCGTGGAGTTCGTGCGGAGCCGTGCCGACGTTATGCGCAGTCGGCGGCTGCGGGAAGTGCGCCGTTCACAAGCGGCTGTGGATCTCCTGTGGACGATGCGCCCGAAGGGATGTGCACAGCCTGGGGATACATCGGTGGATGACCTCCCGGCAAGTCCTCGGAGAACCGGCGTGACCTGCACCGTTGCCCGCACCCAGGTGTGGAGGACGAAAAAGGTGGAGGAGAATGCTGGGTGCCATGCTCCGGCAACCACCAGGTGAGACGCCGTCGGGCAGCCGAGCGGCAAGACGCCTGCAGGACCGTGAGATCGCGCGGCTGGCCGTCCCGGCGTTTGCGGCGCTCGTTTCCGAGCCACTCTTCCTGCTCGCAGACGCGGCCATCGTCGGCCACCTGGGGACCCCGCAGCTAGCTGCCCTGGGAATCGCCGGAACCGTCGTGCAGACGGTGATCGGCGCCTTCGTGTTCCTCGCCTACGGGACCACGTCGGCGGTAGCCCGCAACCTCGGCGCCGACCGGCGTGGCGACGCCATGGGTGCCGGTGTCGACGGCATCTGGCTGGCGCTGGTGATCGGAGCGCTCGCCGCCCTGGCCACGCTGTCCGCGTCGTCGCAGCTCGTGGACTGGTTCTCTCCCAGCCCCGAGGTCCGCGGCTTCGCCCTCACGTACCTGCGTATCGCCGGGTTCGGTATACCCGCCCTGCTCATGATGTTCGCCGCGACGGGAGTGCTCCGCGGCCTGCAGGACACCCGGACGCCGCTGCTGGTGGCGATCAGCGCGAACACCGTCAACATCGGCCTCAACGTGGGCTTCGTCTACGGTCTCGGCTGGGGGATAGCGGGATCGGCGCTCGGGACCTTGACGGCGCAGACGGCCGGGGCAGCTGCTCTGGTCCTCGTCGTCGCCCGGGTCGCGCGCGGCGCCGGTGCGGCCCTGCTCCCGCACCGCCGCGGCATGAGGGCGGCGTGGCGGGCCGGGGTACCTCTGCTCGTCCGGACGTTGTCGCTTCGAGCGACGCTCGTACTGGCGACGTACGTCGCGGCGTCGATCTCCACCGTGGCGGTGGCGGCGCACCAGGTGGCGTTCACGGTCTGGACGTTCCTCGCCTTCGCCCTGGACGCCATCGCGATCGCCGGTCAGGCGATCACGGGCCGGCTGCTCGGAGCCGGCGACGCCGCGGGCGCGCGGGAGGCGGCCACGCGGATGACCTGGTGGGGCGTTGCGTCGGGCATCGTCTTAGGAGCGGCGGTCATCGCCGTCCGGCCGCTGCTGGTTGCCGTGTTCACCGACGACGCCGCAGTACAGCATGCGCTGTCGGCGGTGCTGTTGATCGTCGGCCTGCAGCAACCCGTTGCCGGTGTCGTGTTCGTACTGGACGGGGTGCTGATCGGTGCCGGGGACGGCCGCTACTTGGCCTGGGTCGGCCTGCTGAACTTCGCCGTCTTCGCGCCCTTGGCGATGGCCGTCTGGGAGTTCGACGGTGGGCTCGTACAGCTCTGGCTCGCCTTCGTCGCGTTCATGGTCATGCGGATGCTCACCCTGCTCGCGCGTGCTCGCAGCGACCGATGGCTCGTGCTCGGCGCCGTTGCCGAAGCCCGGGCCGGGAGAGGTCCGGCGCCGGGCTCGGCAGCGATCAGGAGGCGACGACCTCGAGGTTGACCGTGGCGGAGACGTCGTCGTGGACCTTGACGGTGACCTGGTGAGCGCCGAGGGTCTTGATCGGGTTCTTCACCTCGATGCGCCGCTTGTCGATGTCGGGGCCGCCGGACGACTTCACCGCCTCGACGATGTCGGTCACGCTGACCGCGCCGAACAGCCGACCCGTGGCGCCGGCCTGGGCTGGAACCCTCACTAGCAGGCCCTCGAGCTGGGCCTTGATCTCGTCGGCGCGCCCGAGGTCACGGACGTCGCGGACGGACCGGGCCTTCTTGATCGACTGGATCTGCTTTTCTGCTCCCTTGGTCCAGCCGATGGCCAGGCCCCGGGGCATGAGGTAGTTGCGGCCGTAGCCGTCCTTGACCTCGACGATGTCGCCGGGTGCACCGAGTGCGGAGACTTCCTGCGTCAAGATGAGCTTCACGGGTAGGTCTCCTCGTCAGCGAGCGCTGGATGTGTAGGGAAGCAGCGCCATCTCACGGGCGTTCTTGATCGCCGTGGCGACGTCGCGCTGGTGCTGGACGCAGTTGCCGCTGACCCGGCGGGCGCGGATCTTGCCGCGGTCGGAGATGAACTTGCGCAGCAGGGTCGTGTCCTTGTAGTCGACGTAGGTCGCCTTGTCCTTGCAGAACCCGCAGACCTTTTTCTTCGGTTTGCGGACGATGGGCTTCGCCATTGTGGTGCTCCCTTTCTCAGAGCCCGGCGGGTGCCGGAATGGTCGGATGGTTCACCTGGATCAGAAGGGTGGCTCGTCGGCACCGCCGGCGGGAGCCGCCCACGGGTCGCTTCCGACGCTCGCCCCTGCCGAGGTCCCGGCGGGTGCCGCCCACGGGTCGTTGCCGCCCCCAGCGAAGTTGCCGCCTCCGGAGCTGGCGCCGGACCGCGAGGTCTTCGTGACCTTCGCGGTCGCGTACTTCAGGGACGGCCCGATCTCGTCGACCTCGACCTCGAACGTGGTGCGCTTCTCCCCCTCGCGGGTCTCGTAGGACCGCTGCTTGAGGCGGCCGGAGACGATCACGCGAGCACCGCGCTGCAGGGTCTCGGCAACGTTCTCGGCGGCCTGCCGCCAGATCGAGCAGCGCAGGAACAGCGCCTCGCCGTCCCTCCACTCGTTGGTCTGCTTGTCGAAGAACCTCGGGGTCGACGCCACCGTGAAGTTGGCGACGGCGGCGCCGTTGGGCGTGAAGCGGAGATCCGGGTCGTCGGTGAGGTTGCCGACGATGGTGATATTGGTGTCGCCTGCCATGTGTGATGGCCTCCCTTGGGCTGGTCAGTTCGGTGGGAACGACCGGGGGAATCGGTCAGAGCGTGCGGGAAATCGAGAGTCGCCGGATCGGACGACCGGCGGGTCAGTGCACCTCGGGTCGCATGACCTTGGTGCGCATCACCGACTCGTTGAGGCTGAGCTGTCGATCCAGTTCTGCGACCGTAGCGGGCTGCGCCGACAGTGTGACGACGGCATAGATACCCTCGAACTTCTTGTTGATCTCGTAGGCCAGCCGACGACGGCCCCAGACGTCGACCGACTCGACGCTGCCGCCGTCTTGGCGGACGAGGTTGAGGTACTGGTCGAGCGAGGGCTGTACGGTCCGCTCCTCGAGATCGGGGTCGAGGATGACCATGAGTTCGTAGTTGCGCATGAGTGAGCATCCACCTCCTGTGGACTCGCGGTCACGGGCTTTCCGTGACAGGAGGTCACTGCCCTACCGGGAGCTACCGCGGGTGTCTCTCCCTCGGCCGCGCCCTGGTCCGGCGGTGCTGCGATTCGGACGTTGCACCGGATCGACGATGTCCAGATTATCAGCGGCCCGGCTGCGGGCGGTAATCGTCGTCCACAGCCTCTGCCGGTCCGTCAGGCCCTGAGCGTCGCTGCTGTTCCCGCGCCGGGCCCACCGACCTCCCCGTCAGCGAGCGCGAGATCACTGGGTCGTGATGGCGGCAAGCACGTTGAGCTTGGCTGCTCTTCGCGCCGGAAGCACCGCCGCCAGGACGCCGACGACGGCCGCGAGCACCACGAACACGAGCAGCTGGACCCAGGGGATCGACAACACGTCGATGCCGTCGTCGGCGATCGCCCGCTGCAAGGCGATCCCGAACCCGATGCCCATGACCATGCCGAGGACGGCCCCGAGCACGGAGATGGCCACCGACTCGAGTCTGATCATCCGCCGTAGCTGCCTGCGGCTCAGGCCGACCGCGCGCAGCAGACCGACCTCGTGGGTGCGCTCGATGACCGACAACGCGAGCGTGTTGATGATGCCGAGCACCGCGATGATGATCGCCAGTCCGAGCAACGCGTAGATGATGTACAGGAACTGGTTGATCTGCTTGGCCTGCTCGTCGGCGAACTGGTGCTGGTCCTTGAGCGTCACCGTCGGGTTGTCCTTGATCAGGCCACCGATCTGCCGGCGGAGCTGCGCGCTGTCGGCGCCGGGCTTCTTGGTGATGAACAGGGCGGTGTCGAGGGGCTTGATCCCTCCGCGGACCAGCGTGTGCAGGGTCACGAGGTAGTCGGTCGGGATCGCCGCGGACGCCTTGAAGATCCCGGCGACCGTCAGCCTGGCCGTGCCGCCCTGCATCTTCAGCACGATGGGGTCACCGACGGAGTAGTGATGGCTCCGTGCCGTCGTCGTGTTGACGAGGATCGCCTGGTTGGCGAGCGCATTGACCGCTCCGGAGGTCATCGGCACCTTGAGCGTGCGGGCGAGCTCGGCCGGGTCGGCGCCGTACGGGTAGACCGTTTCGCCGTCGATCTTCGCGACTCCCTGCCGGAAGCGGGCCACCGCGGCGACGCCGTCGAGCTTCTGCACGGACGCGGCGATGCTCGGGGAGAAGCCCTGACCGACCGCGTTGGAGACGACGAAGTCGGCGATGAGGGTGGACTTGATCGACTTGTCGGTGCTGGCCTTCGCAGAGGCCCCCAGGATCGACATGAGGGCGACCAGCGTCAGGCCGATCATGAGCGCGCTCGCGGTCGCGGCCGTGCGGCGCGGGTTGCGTAGCGAGTTCTCGGTGGCGAGAGTGCCGACGGTGCCGAAGGTCCGCTTGTACGCCGCTCCCAGTGCCCGGATCACCGGACGGCCCAGTACGGGGGACATCAGGGCGACGCCGATCAAGATGACGAGCATCCCGCCGCCGATGAGGGACAGCCCCTGGCCCCCGAACCCGGCGAAGCCCGCGACCATCGACGCGATGCCGAGCACCACCAGCGCGGCGCCGAAGATGAGGCGTCGTCGCAGCGAGGTCTCAGGAAGAGCCACGTCGTCGCGCATCGCCGCGACCGGCGAGATCCGGGCGGCCCTGCGCGCCGGTAGGTACGCCGCGATCATGGTCACGACGAGCCCGACCACATACGAGACGATCACCGTTCGCAGGTGGATCGGGAAGGTGGCACCGGAGAGGTCGAGGCCGATGGCGCCGAAGAGGGCCTTGAGCCCGATCGACAGCAGGTAGCCCGCCCCGATGCCCAGGGTCGAGCCGACCAGGCCTACCGCGAACGCCTCGGCGAGCACGGAGCGGTTGACCTGCCGCCTGGATGCGCCCATGGCTCGCAGCATCGCCAGCTCACGGCTTCGCTGGGCCACCAGGATAGAGAACGTGTTGACGATCAGAAAGGTCCCGACGACCATCGCCACGGCAGCGAAGATGAGCAGGAACTTGTTGATGAAGCCCAGCGCCTTGCTGATCGCGTCCTCGTTGTCCTTCGCCACCTTGTCTCCCTCGCGCGCTTCGATGCCGCTCGGAAGCACCGCGTTGGCGGCGTCAGCTACCTGCTGCTGGGAGTAGCCGTCGGCCGCAGCCAGGGAGATCCCGGTGTACACGTCGCGGCCGTGGAAGAACAGGTCCTGCATCCACGCCTTGTCGAAGATCGTCAGGGTGGCTCCGACCAGGCCGCCCTCGGACCCGAAGTGCACCAGCCCGACGAGCTTGGCCCTGAGGCTCGACACCTTGCCGGGGGTGGACAAGGTGACGGTGTCGCCGATCGCGTAGTTCGCCTTGTCGGCGGCCGACTGGTCGAGGGCGATCTCACCGGGAGCGGTGGGCAGGGAACCCGCCGCGAGGGTCAGGATCTGCTTGCCGGTGATGGCCTTCGCGTCGGTGTAGTTGAAGGCGAGACCGGGAGGGCCGTTGCCACCGACGAGCTTGCCGTCCTTGCCGATCACCCAGACGTTCTGGACCGTGTCGTTGCCGTAGGCCTTCGCCACCTGCGGCAACGTGGCCAGCCGGTCGACCACCGAGGCGGGGATCGTTCGGGAGTCCTCTGCTGCGTCGATGGACCCCGAGCCCTTGGGCGCGACCTCGACATCGGCGGTGGTGCCCTTGATGATGCCGTTGAAGGCGCCACCGAGTGCGTCGGTGAAGATGAACGACCCGGCGACGAAGGCCACGCCGAGCACGATGGCGAAGCCGCTCAAGGCGAGCCTCAGCTTGCGGGCTACCAGGTTGCGCCAGGTGACCTTGAGCACCGTCAGGCCCCTGCCGCCGTGCCCGAGACAGCCTCCAGGCTGAGCACCTTCATCTTCTCCAGGACGGCGTCGGCGGAGGGTGCCCGCAGCTCGTCGACGACCTTGCCGTCGGCCAGGAAGACGACGCGGTCGGTGTACGCGGCGGCGATCGGGTCGTGCGTCACCATCACGATGGTCTGGCCGTGCTCGTCGACGCTGCGTCGAAGGAAGCCGAGGACCTCGGCGCTCGCCGCCGAGTCCAGGTTGCCGGTCGGCTCGTCGGCGAACACGATCTCGGGGCGCGATACGAGGGCGCGTGCGCACGCGACCCGCTGCTGCTGTCCACCGGACAGCTGGTTGGGACGGTGCTTGAGACGCGGCCGGAGCCCCACCGTGTCGATCACGGTGTCGAACCAGGCCGGGTCGGGCCGACGCCCGGCGATGGCCAGCGGTAGCTCGATGTTCTCCTGGGCGGTCAGGGTCGGCACGAGGTTGTACGCCTGGAAGATGAAGCCGATCTTGTCGCGGCGAAGCCGGGTGAGCTGCTTGTCGCCTAGCCCGGACAGCCGGGTGTCGCCGAGGTACACCTCACCACCGGTGGAGGTGTCGAGGGCGGCCATGCAGTGCATCAGGGTCGATTTCCCTGAGCCCGACGGACCCATGACGGCGGTGAACTCGCCCTTCGCGAAGTCGATCGTCACGCCGTCCAGGGCGGCGACCAACGCGTCGCCCTCGCCGTAGACCTTTCTCAAGTCGACGGTGCGCGCAGCGAACGGGCTGCTTGGGCGGTACGTGACATCCACGGACTGCTCGCTCATGACATCCCCAACGGGTCGAGACGCGTGGCGCGTTCCCTGCGGCGCCACCGGTTCGACCACCGTAGCGAAGCGTGACGACACCGGGCGAGCAGGATTTTCCCTGGCCCGACCCTTACCCGGACCCCGAGAGCATCGGGGCTCGGATCGCTCGGCTGCGAAGCCACCAGCCGCTGGCACTGTCCGTGCCGGGCTCTAAGGTGTGCGCCATGTCCCTGCTTGCCGTCGGCGGTCACGTCGACTCAGAAGACCCCATCGCCGAGGCTGCGGCGCGCGGCGCGACCCTCTCGCAGTTCTTCCTCGGCGACCCGCAGGGGTGGAAGGGCCCGAAGATCGCCTACGCCGGCGGCGCCGAGGCCCTGAGGAACGCGGCCGCGGAGGCCGCGATCGACCTGTACGTGCACGCGCCGTACGTCCTCAACGTCGCCACGTCCAACAACCGCATCCGGATTCCTTCGCGCAAGCTGCTGCAGCAGACGCTCGACGCCGCGGCGTCCATCGCAGCCAAGGGCGTCATCGTGCACGGCGGCCACCTGCTCAAGGCCGACGACCCGTCGGTGGGGCTCGACAACTGGCGCAAGTGTGCCGAGCGGCTCCAGATTCCGGTTCCGCTGCTCATCGAGAACACCGCCGGTGGCGACAACGCCATGGCAAGGCATCTCGACCGCATCGCGTTGCTGTGGGACGCCGTACAGGGCGCCGAGTCCTCCGCTGAGATCGGCTTCTGTCTCGACACGTGCCATGCGCATGCGAGTGGAGAGCGGCTCGACGACCTCGTCCCCCGGCTCAAGGCGATCACCGGGCGGATCGACCTCGTGCACGCCAACGACTCGCGCGACGCATTCGGCTCGGGAGCCGACCGGCACGCCAACCTCGGGGAGGGCACCATCGCTCCCGACGACCTGGTCGCGGTCGTCCGCCAGGCCGGCGCGCCGGTGGTGGTCGAGACGCCAGGAGGCGCGCAGGGTCAGGGCGGCGACATCGCCTGGCTTCGCGACGCGCTCGGCTGACCCCCCCCGGGTCGAGCGGGCGCAAATGCCGTGCCGAGCGGGCGCAAATGTCGTGCCGAGCGGGCGCGAGAGTCCGCTCGAGAGGGTACAAATGCCCGGTCGAGCGGGCAGGAAACTGCTTCAGCGGGCTCGCTCGACGGTGCGGGGCCGCTGACGCGCCCGGTCGAGGCAACATATCCGCCCGGTCGAAGCAACATATCCGCCCGGTCGAGGCAACATAGCCGCCCGGTCGAGGCGACATTTGCGCCCGGTCGGCGGGGGTCGGGTAGCGTGCCGGGCGTGACCGGGATCGTCGTGCGGACCATCTCCGCGACCGAGCATCTCGGCTTCATCGACTCCCTCCCCAGCGCCAGCTTCCTGCAGACACCGGCCTGGGGAGCGGTCAAGACCGAGTGGCGCGCCGAGTCCATCGGCTGGTTCGAGGGCCCCCGGCTCGTCGGCGCCGGGCTGGTGCTGTACCGCCAGCTCCCCCGACTGCGACGGTTCCTGGCGTACCTTCCGGAGGGCCCGCTCCTCGACTGGGACGGACCCCGGCTCGATGCGGCCCTCACGGCGATGGCAGCCCACCTGGCCGAGGCCGGCGCCTTCGGTGTGCGGATGGGCCCTCCTGTCCAGGTGCGCTCCTGGCACGCCGAGACGGTCAAGGCGGCGATCGCCGACGCGTCGACCACCCGGCTCGCCGACGTGCCTGCCGACCGTACGTTCGCGGCCGGGACCGCCGTCGAAGCGGCCCTGTCGCGTGCCGGCTGGCGTCGTCAGCGCACGGACGACGGGTTCGGGACCGGCCAGCCGCCCTTCGTCTTCCAGCTGCCGCTGGCCGGGCGTAGCGCCGACGAGGTGCTCGCCGGCATGAACCAGCTCTGGCGCCGCAACATCAAGAAGGCGGCGAAAGCAGGGGTCATGGTGACTCAGGGCGGCGCCGCCGACCTCCCCGACTTCCATCGGCTGTACAGCGAGACGGCCCGCCGCGACGGCTTCACGCCGCGGCCGCTCGGATACTTCGAGCAGATGTTCACGGCGCTTCGGTCGGAGGACCCCGACCGCATCCGGCTGTACCTCGCCAGGCACGAGGACGACCTCGTCGCGGCCACCACCTGGGTACGGGTCGGCACCCACACCTGGTACTCGTACGGCGCGTCGTCCACGACCAAGCGTGAGGTCCGCGGGTCCAACGCGATCCAGTGGCAGATGATCACCGACGCCATCGACACCAAGGCCGACGTGTACGACCTGCGCGGCATCACCGACACCGTCGACGCCGACGACCCCCACATCGGCCTCGTGCAGTTCAAGGTCGGCACGGGCGGTGAGGTGGTCGAGTACCTCGGCGAGTGGGACCTGCCGCTCAACCGCCTGCTCTACAAGGCCTTCGACGTCTACATGAGCAGGCGCTCGCGAGCATGACCCTCACCCTGTACGTCGACGGCCCCAGGTGGCGGTCGCACCTCACCCGCACCGCCGCCGAGACCCCCGGGCTGGTCCCGGTCGCCAAGGGCAACGGATACGGCTTCGGCGTGCCCAGGCTCGCCCGACGCGCCGAGTGGCTGGGCGCCGACACGCTCGCCGTCGGGGCCTACGACGAGGTCGCCGACGTCGACCGTCGCTTCTCCGGAACCGTGCTGGTGATGCAGCCATGGCGCCCCTTCGATCACGACGGCGCGTCCACCGACCCCCGCCTCGTCCACACCGTCGGACGGTTGGAGGACCTGGCCGCGCTCGGACGGCGCGCCGACCGCCCCCGCGTCGTACTGGAGGCGCTGACCTCGATGCGCCGGCACGGTCTGGTCGCCGCCGACCTCGCCAACGCACGTATCTCGGCCCGCGGAGTCCGGGTGGAGGGACATGCCCTGCACCTCCCGATCGGCGGGGGCGGCCACCTTTCGGAGGTCGAGCGCTGGCTCGCCGCGGCACCGGCCGACACCTGGTACGTCAGCCACCTGGCGGCCGGCGAGCTGGCCGAGCTCCGTCGGCGCCACCCGGAGGTGGAGTTCCGGCCACGCGTCGGTACCGCCCTATGGCTGGGCGAGCGAGCCGCGTTGGCGCCGCGGGCGACGGTCCTCGACGTCCACCCGGTACGCCGCGGCGACCGGGTCGGGTACCGGCAGCGACGGATACTGCGCGCGGGCTGGCTCCTCGTCGTGTCCGGCGGAACCGCCCACGGCATCGGGCTCGAGGCGCCCACAGCGGCGACGTCGGCCCGCCAACGTGCCGTGTCGATCGCCCGGGGCGGTCTCGACGCCGCCGGGCGAGCCTTGTCCCCCTTCATGGTCGGCGGACGCCAGCGCTGGTTCGTCGAACCGCCGCACATGCAGGTCAGCATGGTGTTCCTGCCCGCCGACGCGAGCCCACCGTCGGTGGGAGACGAGATCGACGTGCGGGTACGGCACACCATCACCACATTCGACCGGGTGGTGACGAGCTGACCGCTCGCGAGCGGCGGGCTCAGGAGTAGAGCGGGTCCGGCTCCGGTGGGCCTCCTGGCCCCGACAGCGGCGCGGGCGAGGAGCCGTCGGCGCCGTCGGACAGGCCCAGTTGGTCCGCAGCGTCCGCCTCCTCGTCGTACCCGGGCCAGGGCATGCCGCCGGCTGCGCTGTCGATGCCCTCGTCGAGGACGCCGCCGACCGGGTCGTCGGAGAGCCCGTCAGCGCGGACCGGGTCGTACCAGGGCAGGTAGATGTCCCGAACGACCAGCGCCGCGAGGTACAGCTCGCCTCCGATGCGGAGCATCACCGCCAACCCGTAGGGCCAGTCGTAGTGGTCCGGGTCGACGAAGAAGTTGGCGATGTGCATCCAGATCGCGAAGAAGTAGAAGATCTCGCATGCCTGCCAGATCATCAGGTCGCGCCAGCGCGGGCGGGCGAGCGCCGCCAGCGGGAGCAGCCAGAGCACGTACTGCGGTGAGTACACCTTGTTCACGAAGAGGAAGGCCACGACCACGAGCAGCATGAGCTGCGGCAGCCGCGGCCGACGGGGGGCCAGGAGTCCCAGGGCCGCGATCGCGAGACACGAGCCGCCGAAGACCAACCAGGTCGTGACGTTGATCGTGTGCGGGCTCGCGAAGTCCCCGCTGTAGTTGGCCCAGACGAGCCAGAGCGAGCCGTAGTCGGGGCCACGCGAGGCGTTGAACTTCCAGAACCACAAGAAGGCGTGGGGAGACCACACGTAGATGGGCAAGTCGACGACCAGCCAGGCGGCCGCGGCGGCAAGAGCGGTCCGTTTCATGGCGTCGAGCTTGCGCTCGCGCCAGCACAGCACGAGTAGCGGACCGAGGAGGAAGAGCTGGTAGAGCTTGGTCGCGGCGCCGAGTCCGATGAACACGCCAGTCAGCACCGGGCGGCGCGTCGACCAGGCCCAGAACATGGCCGCCACCCAGCCGAAGGCCACCAGGTCCCAATTGATGGTCGCCGCGAGCGCGAGGCTCGGCGAGGCGGCCACGAAGATCGCATCCCAGGGCCGCCGAGGCTGCGCCCGGACCAGCAGGGCGAGGCCGATCAGCAGCACGAGGAAGAAGCCGACCGCGTTGACGCTCCAGAACACGGCACTGTCGTGCTGGACGCCGGCGATACTTCCCACCGATGCGTGCGGCAGGTCGGAGAGGTCAGGGGACGTGCCCAGAGCGTGCGTGACCAACGCCGCGGCGCCCATCCAGGCTCCAGTCAGCACGGGGTACTCGATGGTCAGCGCGTCCTCGGCCTTTGCCGTGACCGGCTGCTTGACGAAGGGCAGATCGGAGGGCGGCTCGTACGGCACGAAGCCCTCGGCGAGGCCGCGGTCGACGTACAGGTAAGGAATGTCGGTGTAGCACAGGTGCGAGAAGGCCTTCGGGTACGCCACGTCGGACCAGCTCTCGACCACGCACGACGACTTCTGTACGACTCCGAGGCCGAACACCACCGTCGCCACGGCGAGCACGACGCGCAGCGGAGTCCACCAGCTGGCTCCCGTCCGGGCGTGGCGACCGAGCGGCCCGCCGACCGCTACCGAAGCGACGCGGGCGATGGGGTCGCTTCGGGTGGGAGACACCACCTCGCCGGTCGTGCGGCCCGAACCGAGGAGATTCACGCGGCCTATGGTGCCTCATCCCCCGGCGTTGCCCGGAGTCGACGCGGTGCGCCACGCTCCCTGCCGCCGGCCGGGACAACCGCCGCTACGTGGGCGGCGCGCCGCTCGACGGGTGCGGGCTGCTCGGTGGCGGCTGCGAGGTCGGCGGCCGTGACGTCGTGGGCGGCGCCGACGTGCTGGGAGGGGCCGTCGTCGTGGGCGGCGCCGACGTGCTGGGAGGCGCGGACGTCGTGGGCGGAGCGGACGTCGTAGGAGGAGCCGAGGTGGTCCGACGGGTCGTGGTCGGCGCAGGGGGCGCGGTCGACGTGGGCGGCACGTACGTCGGGCTGACACCGCCCAGCGGCGCCGGAAGCGGGAAGTCGACGACAGGTCGTCCCTTCAGGGCCTGCGTCATGTAGGCGGTCCACGTCTCGGTCGGGTAGTCCTGCCCGAAGTACGAGTCCAGGTAGCCGTTGAGCGCCTGGTTGCCGTTGCCGCGCACGTACATCACCGCCGTGGACAGCTGTGGCGTGTACCCGACGAACCACGACGACGACACGTCTCCGCGAGCGTTCGTCGCGGTACCCGTCTTCCCCGCCGCGGGCCGCTGCAGCGCCTGGGCCCGGAAACCGGTTCCCGCCTTGACCACCTGCTGCAGTGCGTACGTGACGTTGCTGGTGATCGCCTGGCTGTACGCCCGGGTGGTGTGGGTGAGGTGCTCGTACTGGACCCCGCTCGCGTCGGTGACCTTCGAGATGGCGTACCAAGGTGCGTGCTCGCCTCCCGCCGCGAACGTCGCGTACCCGTCTGCCATCTCGATCGGGGACACGGTGGCGCTGCCGAGCGACACCCCGATGTTGGGCTTGAGTCCAGGCGCGGTGCGGGGGATGCCGGCGGCCACGGCGGAGTCGATGATCGCGCTGGGACCGTCGTGCATGTGCAGGGTCATGTCGACGTAGGCGGTGTTGATCGACTCCTCGGTGGCGGTCACCAGGTTGACCGAGCCGTACGAGGTTCCGGAGCCGCTGCCCTCGTTCTCGACCGTCGTCCCGTCGGGCAAGGTGATGGGGGAGTTGCCGTCGAAGTAGTCCCGCAGGCTGATGCCCTGCCGCAGGGCCGCCGCCAAGGCGTACGGCTTGAACGACGAGCCCGGCGACCCGCCCGCGACGGCCCAGTCGATCTGGCTCTGCAGGTAGTTCTTGCCGCCGATCATGGCGCGCAGCGCACCGGTCCCGGGCTCGACCGACGCCAGGGCCACGTGCAGCTGCGGCTTGTCACGGGGCCGGATCTGCCGGATGGCCCGCTCGGCCGCGTGCTCCTTGTTCCAGTCAAAGGTCGTGATGACCTTCAGCCCGCCGCCCTCGATCTGCTCGTTGGTGAAGTGCAGTGACTGCAGCTGCTGCTTGACGAGGGTCATCAGGTAGCCCTTCTGGCCGCCGTAGCGGTTGACCTGCTCGACCTTCGGGAACCTGGGGAGCTGCTGCTCGACCTCGGCCGCCCGGCTCGGGTCCACGACACCCATGGACACCATGCCCTCGATCACGTACTGGTAGCGGGCGAGCAGAGCGGCGGCGGAGGCTCGGCCGTTGGCCGGGTCCAGGTATCCCGGCGAGTTGAGCACGGCGGCCAGCACCGCCGACTGGGGCAACGTGAGGTCCTTGGCGTCCTCGGCGAAGTACGCCTGGGCGGCCGCCTGGACCCCGTACGCCCCGCGACCGAAGTAGATGGTGTTGAGATAGTCGGCGAGGATCTGGCCCTTGGTCAGCCGGTTCTGCAGTTTGACGGCGAGGAATGCCTCCCGGATCTTGCGGGTCCAGGTGCGCTCCTGTGACAGGTACAGGACCTTGACGTACTGCTGGGTGATGGTCGACGCGCCCTGCTCGGTACCGCTCGACCGCAGGTTGTGCCAGGCGGCGCGGAGGATTCCCTTGATGTCGATACCGGAGTTGGTCCTGAAGGTCCTGTCCTCGGCGGAGATGACGGCGTTGCGCACCGACATCGGCATCTGCTTCAGCGGAATGCTCTGCCTGTTCTGCAGGGCGAACTGCCCGATCACGTGCTTGCCGTCGGAGTAGTACACGGTCGTCGTCTGGGCCTGGAAGTCCCGGTTGGGGGTCGGGATGTCGATGCGCCGGTACGTCACGTACACGGCGACCGCGACCAGCAGGCAGAACACGAGCCCCACGATCGTGCCCCACTTGAACGCCTTCCAGGCCAGGTAACGGGCGCGGGCCCAGCCGTGCAGGTCGCGCATCCGACGGCGCGGTCGGCGCGGTCGTCCGCCCGTCGTGGCGGACGCATCGTGGGCGCTGCCCCCCGCGCGCCCCTGCCGAGGGCGGCCCGGGCGACCACCTGGCGCGTTCTTCGAGTCACTCATGTCGAGTCGAGCGGTCAGTCGTCGTCTTCGACGGTGCGCTGCCGGCGCGGCGGCTTGCGGGGGGTGCCGTCGCCGACGACGTACGACTCGACGAGGTGGTTCCAGCCGCACGAGCGGCAGACCTCGAGGACGTACACGCGGATCTCCCCGTGCTCGTGGGCCATCGCCTCGATCTCGGCGCGCGACTTGATGCGGCCCGAGAACTGGCCGAGCTCGTCGCCGAAGACGTACGACAGCAGTCGCAGCTCCGGCTTGCGGCAGACCGGACATGGACTCGATGCGGGCTCACCGTGGTGCTTCGCGGCGCGCAGCGTGTACGGGTCGGCGTCGCAGACGTCGTCCATCGACGTCGCACCGCCCCTGAACAGGGTGGACAGGGTCGCCCGCCTCTGCAGGGAGTAGTCGATGACATAGCGCTGTGACCACATGATGGGTTCGAGCGTACGGCGAGGTTCAACCCGCAGGAAAACCGTGGACCGTCGCGGTGACGAAGGTCGCACCGACGGTGACGCCCGCTGCAGCGAGTCGATGTATCGATTCGATACATACAGGTGATACGTTCGACCGATAGGTGGGCAACGGCGACCGCAGCGTCTCCGACCCCGAAGCCCGTACGGAGGCGTTGACATGACCAGACGAGGAGACGCGCTCGAGCTCGCCGTCCTCGGCCTGCTGCATGAGTCCCCGATGCACGGCTACGAGCTGCGCAAACGGGTGACGGGGTTGCTCGGCTGGGGCCGGGTGCTCTCGTACGGCTCGCTGTACCCACGCCTCAAGCAGCTGCTTCGTGACGGGTTCATCGTCGAGGAGTCGGCCGCCGACGCGCGGCCGGGGCTCGGCGGTCGGCGCGGCAAGATCGTGTACAAGCTGACGGCCGAGGGCAAGGAGAGATTCGGCGTCCTGGTGTCGTCGACCGGGCCGAGTGCGTGGGACGACGACAACTTCGGTGTGCACTTCGCGTTCTTCGGCTCTGCCACGACCGAGACCCGGCTGCGGATTCTCGAGGGCCGCAGGAGCCGGCTCGAGGAGCGCCTCGACACCCTCCGTTCCACCCTGGCCCGTTCCCGCGAGCGCATGGACTCCTACACGCTGCAACTCCAGCGCTACGGTCTCGACTCGGTGGAGCGCGAGGTGCGCTGGCTCAGCGAGCTGATCGAGACCGAGCGGGTATCCCGGACGCCGAGGCGCCCCGATGACGCACCGGGAGGCGATCCTCCCCCGGCTGACGCAGTACCAGGAAACACCACCCCCTGAGTCGACGGGCCTTCGTCGACCGCACGGATACACACATCACAGAAGGAGGACCGCATGGGTTCGGTTCGGGTAGCTCTCATCGGCGTCGGCAACTGCGCGACGTCACTCATCCAAGGCGTTCACTACTACAAGGACGCGGACCCGTCGGCAGCGGTGCCGGGCCTGATGCACGTGAAGTTCGGTGACTACCACGTCAGCGACATCGAGTTCGTGGCCGCGTTCGACGTCGACGCCAAAAAGGTGGGCTTCGACCTGTCGGAGGCGACGAACGCCAGCGAGAACAACACCATCAAGATCGCCGACGTGCCGCCGCTCGGCATCACCGTGCAGCGCGGCCCGACCCTCGACGGACTCGGCCGGTACTACCTCGAGACCATCGAGCAGAGTGACGCCGAGCCGGTCGACGTGGTGAAGGTCCTGCGCGACTCCCGGGCCGACGTACTCGTGTCGTACCTGCCGGTCGGCTCCGAGGAGGCCGACAAGTTCTATGCGCAGTGCGCGATCGACGCGGGTGTCGCCTTCGTCAACGCCCTTCCCGTGTTCATCGCGTCCGACCCCGTCTGGGCGAAGAAGTTCGAGGACGCCGGAGTGCCGATCGTCGGTGACGACATCAAGTCGCAGGTCGGCGCCACGATCACCCACCGGGTGATGGCGAAGCTGTTCGAGGACCGCGGCGTCGTCCTCGACCGTACGTACCAGCTCAACATCGGCGGCAACATGGACTTCAAGAACATGCTCGAGCGCGACCGCCTGCAGTCCAAGAAGGTGTCCAAGACCCAGTCGGTGACCTCCAACATCGACCACGACCTCGGCGCCCGCAACGTCCACATCGGCCCCTCCGACTACGTTGCCTGGCTCGACGACCGCAAGTGGGCCTACGTACGGATGGAGGCCCGCGCCTTCGGCAACGTGCCGCTCAACCTGGAGTACAAGCTCGAGGTCTGGGACTCCCCTAACTCGGCGGGGATCATCATCGACGCCATCCGGGCGGCGAAGATCGCGAAGGACCGCGGTATCGGTGGGCCGTTGCTGGCGGCGTCGTCGTACCTGATGAAGTCCCCGCCGGTTCAGCGTCCCGACGACCTGGGACGCGAGTCGGTCGAGGCGTTCATCCGCGGCGACGTCGACCGCTGAGCCGTCCGGCGCGGCCGCTCTCAGGCGGCCGCGTCAGGCAGCCGCGTCAGTCGGCCGCGTCAGGGGCGTGCCGGCTGACCAGCGCGACCAGGTTGGCCTCGCTGTCGCGGACGAAGGCCATCCACTCCTCGGTGCCGGCCGGCCCGAGCGTGCTGTCCTCGTGGCGGAAGATGACGTGCGGCTCCGTGTCGACGGCCGTGCCCTTGTCACGGAGCTCGCAGACCGCTGTACGCACGTCGGCCACGCCGAGGTAGAGCAACGCCGAGGGAGCGGCGCGGTCGAGGAGCAGGCGCACGCCGTCGAGGTCGAAGAACACCAGCCCGGGAGGGTCGAAGACCGCGGTCGGCGCTCGCCCCAGCAGGTGGGTGTAGAAGGCCGTAGCCCGATCGAGGTCGTCGGCTCGTTGCGCGACTTGGATAAGCCTCATCACGTCTCCTATAGCATCCCTACGTGTGTGTAGGGATGCTATACATGCGTTATGGCTGATGACAAGGAGCCGCCTGCAAGCACCGCCGCCCAGCTCAACTCCGGCGCCATCCATCTGCTGCGCGGTCTGCGGCGCGTCGACGAGGCAGCGGGCCTGACGCCGGCGCGCCTGAGCGCATTGTCCGTCCTGGTCTTCGGTGGTCCTTGCACCCTTGGCCGGCTCGCCGAGATCGAGGATGTCGCCGGCCCGACGATGACACGCATCGTCGACGGCCTCAGCGACCTCGGCCTGGCCCAGCGCTCGACGCATCCGCTCAGCGGGCGAGCGGTGCTCATCTCGGCCACCCCGTCCGGAGCCGCGCTCATGCACGCCGCGGCGCAACGCCGACACCGCGCGATCGTGGCGGCGATGTCGCGGCTGTCGGCACGTGACCGTGCGGCCCTCGACCGCGCCGCCCCGGCCCTGGTGCGCCTGGCCGACGCACTGCGCGAGCGGGAGGCCCCGGCCGTCGCCCGGCGGCGGCCCCGCCCGTGACGAGCAGCGTCGTCGAGCTTCGCAGGCTGCTGGCAGGCAGGCGGTTCCGCCAGCTGTTCGCGGTACGGGTCACCAGCCAGTTCGCCGACGGCGTGTTCCAGGTCGCCCTCGCCTCGTACGCGCTGTTCTCACCTGAGCGCCAGCCCGACGCACGGGGCATCGCCGTAGCGCTGGCTGCCGTGCTGCTGCCCTTCAGTCTGCTGGGACCGTTCGTCGGGATCTTCCTCGACCGGTGGAACCGCCGGCAGATCCTGGTCGTCTCCAATCTCGTCCGGGCGGCCCCGGTGCTCGCGAGCGCGGCCGTCATCTCGACCGGTCGCCACGACGCTGTGCTCGTGGTGCTGGTGGTCACGGCGCTCGGCATCAACCGCTTCCTGCTGGCAGACCTCTCGGCGGCGCTGCCGCGGGTCGTCCCGGCCGACGAGCTCGTGCTGGCCAACTCCCTCACGCCGACGTGCGGCACGCTCGCCTTCATCTGCGGGCTCGCCGTGGGCAGCGGCGTGGACAGGATCGGCGCAGGCAGCACTCGCGACGCCGGCGTCGTGGTTCTGGGCGGCGCGATCTACCTCGCGGCGGCCGCCCTCGCCGCCCGCATTCCGCGCCACCTGCTGGGGCCGGACTTCGACCCATCCCGTCCCGACGTGCGGCGTGAGCTGGCCCGGGTGCTCTCCGGCCTGCTGGCCGGGCTGCGCCACCTCCGGTCCCGGCCGGTTGCCAGCAGCGCGCTGGCGGTCGTTGCCGGCCACCGCTTCTTCTACGGCCTGTCGACCGTCGCGACCATCCTGCTCTATCGCAACTATTTCAACGACCCGTCCGACACCAGTGCCGGCCTGGCCGGCTTCGCGAGCGCGGTCTTCGTGTCCGGCATCGGGTTCCTGCTGGCGGCGTTGCTGACACCGGTCGCGACGCACCGCGTGCTGCCGAGTACCTGGATCCTCATCCTGCTGGGGTTGGCGGCCGTGACCGAGGCGTTCCCGGGCGCGTTGTACACCCAGCCGGCTCTCCTGGTTGCGGCGCTCGCGCTGGGACTGTCCGCCCAGGGGGTCAAGATCTGCGTCGACACGCTCGTACAGACCTCCGTCGACGACGCGTTCCGCGGGCGGGTCTTCTCGCTGTACGACGTGATCTTCAACGTCGTGTTCGTGGCGGCGGCGGCGGTCGGGGCCGTGGTCATCTCCCCGAACGGGAAGTCGTACGCCTTGCTCGCGGCCATCTCGGCCGGGTACGCGCTGACGGCGGTCGCCTACGCCTCGTGGGTGCGCAGCCTGGTCCCGGCCCCCTGACCCCCTCTCGAGCGAACATCCCTGCCCGCTCGACGGAACATTCTCGCCCACTCGAGGGAACATTCTCGCCCACTCGAGGGAACATTCTCGCCCACTCGAGGGAACATTCTCGCCCACTCGAGCGAGCATTCCTGCCCACTCGACGGTCAGGGGGGCGGGTCGGGCTGAGCGGCCCACCAGGACAGCAGCTCAGCGGTCGCCCGCTCCTCACCCAGCGGGCCCTCGTCGAGGCGGCGTTCGAGCAGGAAGCTGTACGCCTTGCCGACCATCGGCCCGGGCGCGATGCCGAGGACGGCCATGATCTGCTGCCCGTCGAGGTCGGGCCGCAAGGCAGCGAGCTCCTCCTCGGCGAGCAGCCGGGTGATCCGCTTCTCCAGGTCGTCGTACGTCCGCCGCAGCCGCTCCGCCTTGCGCGCGTTTCGGGTCGTGCAGTCCGCCCGGGTAAGGATGTGCAGCCGCTCGAGCAGTGGCCCCGCGTCACGTACGTAGCGGCGCACGGCCGAGTCCGTCCACTCGCCGGACCCGTAGCCGTGGAACCGGAGGTGCAGCTCCACCAGGCGGGAGACGTCCGACAGGGTCTCCTTGGGGAACCGCAGCGCCCGAAGCCGCTTCGCCGCCAGCTTGGCCCCGACGACGTCGTGGTGATGGAACGTCACCGACCCGTCGCCGTTGAAGCGGCGGGTACGCGGCTTCCCGATGTCGTGCAAGAGCGCGGCCAGGCGGGTGACGAGATCGGGACCGCCACCCTCGAGCCGGGGCTCGAGCACGATCGCCTGCTCCAGCACCGTCAGACTGTGCTCGTACACGTCCTTGTGCCGGTGGTGCTCGTCGAGCTCCAGCCGCAGGGCCGGCAGCTCGGGTAGCACCCGGTCGGCGAGACCCGTGTCCACCAGCAGCTCGAGGCCACGACGTGGGCTCGACGTGAGCAGCAGCTTGACGAGCTCGTCGCGGACCCGTTCGGCCGACACGATCTCCAGCCGGTCCGCCATGTCCCGCATCGCGTCGACGACGTCGGGAGACACGGAGAACTCCAGCTGCGCAGCGAAGCGCGCCGCCCGCAGCATCCTCAGCGGGTCGTCGCCGAATGACTGTGCTGGAGTGCCGGGTGTTCGCAGTAGCCTTCCCAGCAGGTCGTCCATGCCACCGAAGGGGTCGACGAACCGCAGGTCGGGCAGGACCACCGCCATGGCATTGACCGCGAAGTCACGTCGGGCCAGATCGCCCTCCAGGTCGTCGCCGTAGGACACCTCGGGCTTCCGGGAGGTTGCGTCGTACGCGTCGGCTCGGTACGTCGTGATCTCGAGCGTCCAGCCGCCGACCATGGCGCCGATGGTGCCGAAGTCACGACCGATGTCCCAGCTGGCGTCGACCCAGCCTGCGAGGCAGCGCTCGATGTCGTCCGGCCGCGCCGACGTGGCGAAGTCGAGGTCGCTCGACAGCCGGCCCATGAGCAGGTCGCGGACCGGTCCCCCGACCAGGGCGATCTCGTGACCGGCCTGCTGGAAAAGCCGTCCGACCTCGCCTATGACAGGGGTGGCCCGGACCAGCTCGCGCAACGCCGACCGTTGCACCTGGCTGAGCGTTCGCTGGTCCGACACGGGGCACCACTGTATGAGTCCAACCCCCCAACGACCTCACCGGTTAGCATTTCCGCGTGGCTCCCCGGCGCGGAACGTCTCGGTGATGGGCCGCCCGCTGTACGTGCTGACCGCCCTTTTCGCCCTCGCTGCTCTGACGCCCGCAGCGCCCGCCCTGGCCTCTGCCCCCACGCAGCCACCGGCGACGTCCCCCGTACGAGCCGCCACCGCGACCCGTCAGGGACAGACCGCCCTCGAGGCGCAGACCGGCCTGATCATGCAGATCGACCGGGTCTCCCCCGCCGGGCTCCGCGCCGACCGGCCGTTGCGCATGTCCGGAACCGTCACGAACCTCTCGGCGCACACCTGGACCGACGCCAAGGTTTACCTGTCCGTGGGCCTCGACCCGGCGATCACCAAGTCCGGGCTGGAGGCCTTCGCCGCGAACGACGACGCGTTCGGTTCGACGGTCAACGGTTTCGGGCTCTTCGACGAGGTGGGGAACCTGCCCCCCGGGAGCCGCACGGACTGGAGCCTGGACGTCCCCTTCACCGACCTGCCCATCGGCGGTGGTCCCGGCGTGTACCAGGTCGGCGCCACGCTGCTCGCGGGCGACGCGCAGGGCCGCGACCTGCTGGCCGACGCCCGTGCCGCCACGACGGTCCCGTACCTGCCTCAGGGCACGACGGTTCCGCGACCGACGTCCGTGGTGACGCTGGTACCGGTGACGGCGCCGGTGCTCCGCCACCCCGAGGGCGCGTTCGTCGACGACCGCCTCGCCGAGCTGCTCGCGCCGGGCGGACGGCTGCGCAACATCCTCGACTTCGCGCTCAACGCACCTGCGGACAGCGTCGAGCTGGTCGTCGACCCGGCGCTGCGACAGGCCGCGAAGGACATGTCGACCGGGTATGACGTCCAGACTGTCGCCGAGCGCGCGCAGGGCGTCAGCGGCCGCCGTGGCGCGGGCCAGCAGGATGCCGCGGCGTGGCTCGCGGAGCTCGGCTCGCTCGGGCGGAGCCAGCACATCACCTGGCTGCCGTGGGCGAACCCCGCCGTGAGCTCACTCGCCGATGCCGGCATGCGTGGCATCGTCACGGCAGCGGTCGTCGCGACGTCGGCGTACGCAGCGCCTGCTCCCCTCGCCTCGGCCGTCACCGACTGGCAGCAGAACGGTTCGAGCACGCGACGCGGCCTCGCCGTCACCCGCCTTGCCGGCGTCAGCACCCACATCGTCTCCCAACAGAGCCTCCCGGGGCTCGTCCTCAATTCACCATCGGGGTACCCCCCACCGGTGGTGACCGTCAACACCCGTCCAGGACCGGTGACGGCGGTGGTGACCCGCGCCGACATCGGTGGTCGGCCGTTCGACGCGTCGCTCACCTCGCTGGAGTTCCGGCAGGCGCTGCTGGCCGAGGCGACCGTCCGCGCCCTGAGCGGCGACTCGCGGCCGACCTCGGTGTTCGCCGCGCCGTTCAAGTGGGACCCCGGTGACCTCTCCTCGGCCGCGAACCTGGCGGCCGGCTACGGCTACCCGACGGTCGCTGCCACCACACTTGCCGATCTGGTGTCACGTCACAGCCCCGCGTACTCGGGACACGTCCGGCTAGTACACGGGCGTCCGCGCCTCACCGTGCGGACGCTCGATGCGATCCGGCGGCTCCGGCACAGCGGCCGCGTGTACAGCGCCCTGCTGACTGGCCATGACGTCGTCTCGACCTCGTTCGACCGGCAGCTCGCCAGCGCCGGTTCGGCGGCGTGGAGCACCGCGAGCATCCGTGGCACCGCTGTGACGCGCGAGCTGGCCCGCGAGATCTCGGACAAGGTCTCGAAGGTGACCGTCACCGGGCCCGCGTTCGTCGCCATGTCGAGCAACAGTGGGCGGTTCCCCCTGACGGTCAGCAACGGGCTCGACGTCCCGGTCACCGTCAAGGTGGTACTGAACCCGCTCAACCACGCGCTGAGCATCGGGCCGCTGCAGCCCCTACACCTCGCGCCGGGTCAGCTTCTCGATGTCGACGTCACGGGAAGGGCCGACGGCACGGGCCTGACCCAGGTACGCGCCCGACTGTCGACGCTGTCCAACCGCCAGTTCGGACGCCCGGTGTACTTCAACATCCGGGCCACGCAGATCGGCGTGGCCATCTGGGTGGCGATGGGCCTGGGTCTGGCGACGCTGTTCATCTCGGCCGGCCGGCGGATCTACGTGCGCGCGCGGGGGCGTGGCTTCAAGACCCGGGGGAGCTCGTCGGCATGACGGACCGGGCCACCGCGTCGACGAGCGTGCTGTCGTCGAGCGGCATCATGGCCGCAGGGACGCTCGTGTCGCGCTTGACCGGATTCGTGCGCGCGGGACTGCTCGCCGCGGCGATCGGCGTGTCCCTGCACGCCGAGGTCTTCAACGTCGCCAACACGATCCCGAACAGCCTGTACATCCTGGTCGCGGGCGGGGTCTTCAACACCGTCCTCGTCCCACAGCTCGTCAGGGCGATCAAGTCCGACCGCGACGGCGGCGATGCCTACGCCAACCGGATCATCACCCTAGGTGCGCTGATCCTCGCGGGTGTCACGGCCGTCATCGTCCTCGCGGCGCCGCTCCTGCTGCGGGCGATGGTCGACAACAGCTACTTCACCGACCCGGCGCTGGGACCCGAACGGGTCTCGCTGATCGCGTTCGCTCGCTGGTGCCTGCCGCAGATCTTCTTCTACGGGATGTTCGTGCTGGTCGGGCAGATCCTCAACGCACGCGGCCGGTTCGGGCCGATGATGTGGGCCCCGATCGCCAACAACGTGATCTCCATCGCCGTCATCGTCGTGTACCTGGTCGCGTACGCCGGCCAACCGGCCACCGGCGGGTACTCGACAGGTCAGGAACTGCTGCTGGGCCTCGGCTCGACGATCGGCATCGTCGTCCAGACCATGATCCTGCTGCCGTACCTACGGGCGAGCGGGTTCACGATCCGCCCGAGGTTCGATTTCCGGGGCACCGGGCTCGGGCACACCCTGCGGCTCGGGAGCTGGACCGTCGGGTTCGTGATCGTGAACCAGCTCGCGTTCTACGTGATGGTGCACCGCGCGACCGCCGGCACCGCGCAGGTGGCGCACGGTGTGTCCGACGCCAGCGGGTTCACGGTGTACTCCAACGCCTTCCTACTCACCCAGGTGCCGCACTCCATCGTCACGGTGTCGCTGGCCACCGCCACGATGCCCCTGGTGTCGCGGCTGGCGGCCGACGGACGCCTGCGCGCGGTCGCAGCTGAGATGGTCTCCACGCTGCGGCTGGTGCTCGCGGTGATCGTGCCGTGCGCCGTCGCGTTGGTCGTCTTCGGGCCGTCGCTCGCGACGATCCTGTTCAGCTGGGGGCATGCGGAGGGCGACACGACGTCGCTGGGGCAGACGCTGATCGCGTTCGCCCCCGGGTTGCTGATGTTCAGCGTCCATTACACGGTGCTGCGCGGCTTCTACGCCATCGAGGACACCCGTACGCCCTTCTACATCCAGTGTCTCATCGCCGCCGTCAACATCGTGTTGGCGATCACCTTGACGTCGGTCGTCGCGCCACAGTTCGTGGCACCGGCGCTGGCGCTCGCGTACGGGGCGTCGTACACGGTCGGCGGCCTGGTGTCGATCGTGGTGCTCGCCGGGCGGCTGGGCGGTCTCGGACGCCGGGAGCTCGTGCGGTTCACCGTCCGGGTCTGCGTCGCCGCAGTCCCGGCGGCCCTGGTCGCCTGGCTGTGCGTGGTCGGGCTCGAGGCAGCCGGCCTCGACGTCGCCCGCAAGCTCAGCTCCCTGGTGCTCCTCGCCGTCGGTGGAACGCTCGGGCTGGTGACCTACCTCGCAGTGGCTCGGCTGCTGCGGCTCACGGAGATCGCCCGCATCGCCGGCGTCGTCATTTCCCGCGGCAAACGCGTCTAACCGGTCGGAATCCGACACGGCCAGCACCTACCATGAGAAGTGGTCGGGGCAGCCCGACCATCAGGTGAGCGACGCCGGATGGAGGACCGTGGGAACGCACTTGGTCCAGCCCGGCACGGTGCTGGCGGACCGGTATGTGATCGAGGACCTGCTCGCCCAGGAGGCGGGGTCCGAGTCGTGGCGGGCCCGCGACCGCGTCCTCGCCCGGTCGGTCGTGCTCCAGCTGCTGCCGTCGAGCTCGCCGCGTGCGACCTCTCTGATCGCGGCCGCGAAACGGGCCTCGCGGGTGGCGGACTCGCGCATCCTGCAGGTCCTCGACGCGGCCGACGACGGAAGCCTGAGCTACATCGTGCGTGAGTGGGCAACGGGCCAGTCCCTCGACGTCGTCTTGTCGGAGGGGCCGCTCGCGGCGCGCAGGGCGACCTGGCTGCTGCGCGAGGTGGCCGGTGCGATGGTCAACGCGCACCGGATGGGCCTCCCGCACCAGCGCCTGGTTCCGGACTCCGTCGTCATCACGAAGTCGAGCGGAGTGAAGCTGATCGGGCTGGGAACCGCCGCGGTGCTTCGCGGGGAAGAGGGAGGAGGGCGCGACGCGGAGCTCCAGGACACCCTCGACCTCGGGCGCCTGCTCTATGCCTGCCTGACGGCTCGATGGCCCGGTGGGGAGTGGTCCGGGCTGCCTGCGGCGCCGACCGAGCACGGGCGGCTGCTGCGGCCGAGACAGGTACGGGCCGGTGTACCCCGCGCTCTCGACGCCATCTGCGACCGCATCCTGTCGCCGCAGTCACGCTACGGCGAGCCGATCACCACGGTCACCGAGGTGAAGGACTACCTCACGACGATCCTGGCCGAGGAAGGCGTCGCCGCGACCGCTGGTGCCGGAGCCTCCGCGAGCGCCGCGACATCGTCGACGCAGGTACGCGCGCAGCCGGCGCCCGACCTGCTCCTGCGCGACAGCGACAGCTGGCCGACCGGCGAGCATGTCGCGTACGTCCCGTCCGGACCGGTGGACAGGCCACCGTCACTGCGCCGGGCCCTCCTCTGGGTCGTCGCCGTCGTGCTCGTCCTCGGGGTCGCGCTTCTCGCCTACCTGGTCAGCCAGGACGGGCACGGGCCGTTCCCCAGCTCGTCCGCCACGACCCACGCGGGTACCGGTCCGTCCACCACGTCGGGTCAGACGTCCGCCGGCGCCTCTCCCGGCACTCCCATACCCATCGCTGCGGTCCACGACTTCGACCCGGTCCAGGACCGAGGCAACGGCACGGAGAACCCCCAGCTCGCCCCGCTGGCCGTCGACGGCAACCCGGCGACCTCGTGGGAGACGCTGCAGTACTACAACAACCCCCACCTGGGCCTGCTCAAGCCGGGCGTCGGACTCGTCGTCGACCTCGGCAAGGTACACGCCGTGGGCGAGGTCAGGGTCGGGCTGGGCGGTGACGGTACAGACGTCGAGCTGCGGGCGGCGCCGGCGGCCGCTACCGCACCGCCGTCGAGCTCCGCCGACGCCTACAGGCTCCTTGGCACCGATACCGGGGCGGGCAGCTCGGCGGACTTCCGGTTGGACTCACCCGTCCGGACCCGGTACCTCCTGGTCTGGCTGACCTCTCTGCCCAGCGACGGAGGCAACAGCTACCGCGGCAGAATCTCCGAGATCCGGGTCTTCGGGTGAGCCTCGGATGAGCCGGGCCGGCGGATGACACGGGGCTCCCGATGACCACCCCAGGCGACGATCCGACGGACGCCGCCCTGCTGCAGCGGCACGTCGACGGTGACCCCGACGCCTTCTCCGAGCTCGTGGTCAGGCACCAGGACAGGCTGTGGGCCGTCGCGGTACGTACCACCGGTGACCCCGAGGACGCCTCCGACGCCCTGCAGGAAGCGCTGGTCTCCGCCTTCCGGCGAGCCGGCAGCTTCCGCGGCGACGCGCAGGTCACGACCTGGCTGCACCGGATCGTCGTCAACGCCTGCCTGGACCGCATCCGGCGGCGCAAGGCGAAGGCCACGGAGCCGCTGCCGGGCGACCAGGACCACCGCACCGAGCTGGCCGACCGTGTGCCCGCCGACGATCCCGCCGAGGCCAGCGAGCGGCGAGCAGACGTCCTGGCCGCGCTCCGCCAGCTCAACGAGGATCAGCGCGCGGCCCTCGTCCTGGTCGACATGGAGGGGTACTCCGTCGACGAGGCGGCCGAGGTGCTCGGCTGCGCGCCCGGCACGGTCAAGAGCCGGTGCGCGCGCGGACGAGCCCGGCTCGTCCCTCTGCTCACCTCTTACCGGAGGAACCAGCCGCCCTCCGACGACGTCGAACCTCCGATGCCGGCCGTCGCCCGACGGGCCGCGCCGTCGCCCGGCACGAGCTCACAACCCGGAAGGCCCCCCACGTGACCGAGCCCGTACACCCGTCCCTCGAGGAGCTCGCCGAGCTCCACGAGGGGGCGCTCGACGCCGAGCGGCAACTTGAGGTGTCCGCTCATCTCGCGTCGTGCGACCAGTGCACATCGGCGACGGCGGCATTGGCTGAGGTCGGCACGGTCCTCACCGCCGCGGGATCCGTGCCGATGCCGATGCCAGGGGACCGGGCCGCCTCGCTGCAGGACGCCTTGCGCCGGGTCAGCGCCGAGAGAGCAGCAGGCCTGCCCTCGCTCGTCGAGCAGCGTGACCGGCCGCAGCGACGCCGCACCGCTTCCTCGCGAGTGGGAGTCCCTCGCTGGGTGTCCGCGGCGGGAGCCGCGGCGGCAGTCGTACTCGCCTGCTACGGCGGCATCAGCCTGCTGCACAGCGGTGGACCGGGTCAGTCCAGCTCGGCGGAGTCCAGCGCCTCGGGCGGCCGGGCCGCAGCCGCGCAGGGTGACTCGTCCGGCGCGGCACCCAGCCCGTCCCGGCGGTCCGTTGCCTCCCAGACGCCCGGCAAGTCGGCCGGGGAGCTCCAGGCGGTCACGGCGAAGGCGCTCGCAGCGTACGCGGCCGACCTCGGCTCCCGCCCCGCCTCCGGTGCCACCACGCCATCGTGCCGTCCGGCGGCCGCGAACCTTCCTCACCGCTCTCGTACCGCCATGATCCGCTGGAAGGGTGCACCGGCGCTCGTGGTCGTCGACCTCACGCGGCACCGCGCCACGGTGTACTCGTGCAGCTCCGCCGCCGCGCTGTTCTCCACCGGCTACTGAACCGACCCGCCCGGCTCCCCGCCGACGGGAATGGATCCGCCATAGGATCCGTTGAACGCAGAGCGCCTTCGGCCCACCGGTCGGGGTCGCACGTAAGGGCATGGAAGCGAGGAAAAGATGTCTTCGGACGTCCGTAACGTGATCATCATCGGTTCGGGGCCCGCGGGGTACACGGCCGCGATCTACGCTGCCCGCGCCAACCTCCACCCCTTGGTCTTCGAGGGGTCGGTCACCGCCGGCGGCGCGCTCATGAACACGACCGACGTCGAGAACTTCCCGGGATTCCCCGACGGGATCATGGGTCCGGCGCTCATGGACGACCTGCGCAAGCAGGCCGAGAAGTTCGGCGCCGAGCTCGTGCCCGACGACGTCACGGACGTCGACCTGACCGGCGACATCAAGCAGGTCGTCGACACCGCCGGTGACGTGTACTGCGCGAAGGCCGTCATCTTGGCGATGGGCTCCGGATACCGCAAGCTCGGCGTCAAGGGCGAGGACCACCTCTCCGGTCACGGTGTCAGCTGGTGTGCGACCTGCGACGGGTTCTTCTTCCGCGACCAGGACATCGTCGTGGTCGGTGGCGGGGACTCAGCCGTCGAGGAAGCGACGTTCCTGACCCGGTTCGCTTCGAAGGTCACTCTCGTGCACCGCCGCGACAGGTTGCGTGCCAGCAAGATCATGGCGACACGCGCAGAGACCAACGACAAGATCGAGTTCGCGTGGAACAGCGCCGTCGACGAGATCGTCGGCGACCAGCACCTGCAGGCCGTGGTCCTCAAGGACACGCTCACCGGGGAGACGCGTCGCGTCGACGCGACGGGCCTGTTCATCGCAATCGGGCACGATCCGCGCTCGGAGCTCGTGCGAGGCCAGGTAGACCTCGACGACGAAGGGTACGTCGTGGTGGAGCAGCCCTCGACGCGTACCAACCTCCGCGGGGTCTTCGCCGCCGGTGACCTCGTCGACCACACGTACCGCCAGGCGGTCACCGCGGCCGGTACGGGCTGCGCCGCGGCGCTGGACGCCGAGCGTTACCTGACCGCTCTCGAGGACGCGTGAACCCGCCCTCTCAGCAACTGCGGCTACCCTCGACAGTTCCACTACAGACGTCGTCGGGTACCGCAGACCCCCTACCGCTCAGCTGCCACAACGACAACAATCCAGGAGATATCCATGAGTAACCTGCCCGCCGTAACCGACGCGGACTTCCAGACAACCGTTCTGCAGTCGGAGAAGCCGATCCTCGTCGACTTCTGGGCCGAGTGGTGCGGCCCCTGCCGGCAGGTGGGCCCCATCCTCGACGAGATCGCCGGGGAGCACAGCGACTCCATGGCGTTCGTCAAGATGAATGTCGACGAGAACCCGGTGACCCCGGCCAACTACCGCGTCACGGGCATCCCCGCTCTCAACGTCTACAAGGGCGGCGAGCTGGTCAAGTCGATCGTCGGCGCACAGCCGAAGGCATCGCTGCTTCGCCAGCTGTCGGAGTTCATCGACGCCTGAGCGGCGCCCCACCCCCGCCGAGGGGTCACTTGTGTCCCGCCGAGGAGTCAGGCAGTTCCCCCCGAGGAGTCAACTTCTTCCCTGCGAGGAGTCACTTACTGCCGCTCGGGGGCAGTCCGTCACGGCCGAGCGGCCACTGATTTCCCTAGCGGACTGTCCGTCGATGGACCTGCATCGGCGGGCGGAGCTATCCGGCCCCTCGCCGGGAGCTACCTGACTCGTCGGCGGGAACTTCTTGACTCCTCGCCGGGAGCTACCTGACCCCTCGGCGGGAACTTCCTGACCCCTCGGGGCTAGACGTCGCCGCCGAGGTAGGCCGCGCGTACCGCCGGGTCGGACGCGAGCTCGGCCCCGGTACCCTCCCGGACGATCTCACCGCTCTCCAGCACGTACGCGTGGTCGGCCCGCTTCAGCGCCTGCGCGGCGTTCTGCTCCACGAGCAGGACGGTCGTGCCCTGGGTGTTGATCTCGGCGATGATCGCGAAGATGGACTGGATCAGCTTCGGCGCCAGACCCATCGACGGCTCGTCGAGAATGAGCAGCCGTGGATGCGCCATCAGCGCCCTCCCGATCGCGAGCATCTGCTGCTCGCCTCCGGACAACGTCCCGGCGGCCTGGTTCTTGCGCTCCTCCATGCGGGGGAACAGGTCGAACACGCGTCTGCGGTCGGCGTCGACCGCACCGGACTTGCGGTCCTTGCGGGTGTACGCGCCCATCTCGAGGTTCTCGAGGACGGTCATCCCCGGGAAGCAGCGCCGCCCCTCGGGCGACTGGCTGATGCCGAGGGACACCCGGCGGTACGACGGCATCGACGTGATGTCCGCACCGTCGAACCTGATCGAGCCCGAACGGACCGGCCGCAGACCCGAGATCGTCCGCATGGTTGTGGTCTTGCCGGCGCCGTTCGCGCCGATCAGCGTGACGACCGAGCCCTCGTCGACCGTGAACGAGATGTCGCGGATGGCCTCGATGCGGCCGTAGTTGACGCACAGGGAGTCCACTTCAAGAAGCATCTTCTTCGTCGACTCCCAGGTAGGCCGCGATGACGGCGGGGTTGTCGCGAATGTCGCGCGGAGGGCCCTCGGCGATCTTGCGGCCGAACTCGAGGACGACGAGCCGGTCGGTCACGCCCATGACCAGTCGCATGTCGTGCTCGATGAGCAGGACCGTGAAGCCGCGGTCGCGGACGCGGCGGATCAGGTCCATCAGTGCCCGCTTCTCGGCCGGGTTGAAGCCGGCGGCGGGCTCGTCCAGACACAGCAGTTTGGGGTTGGTCGCCAGCGCACGGGCGATCTCGAGCCGGCGCTGGTCGCCGTAGGACAGGTTGTTGGCGACCTCGTCGGCCTTGTCGTGCAGTCCCATGAAATCCAGCCACTCCAGCGCCAGGTCGTGGCCCTCGTCCTCCTCGCGCCGGTGTACGGGCAGCCGGAACAGCGCGCTCAGGACGCCCGTGGAGTGGTGGGCGTCGGCGCCGACCAGGACGTTCTCGAGCGCCGTCATCGCGCCGAAGAGCCGGATGTTCTGAAACGTGCGGGCGATCCCGAGCTTGGTGATGCTGTAGCGCTTGTGTCCGGAGATCGACGCGCCCTCGAAGCGGACCTCGCCGCTCGTCGGCCGGTAGATGCCGGTCGTGACGTTGAAGCACGTCGTCTTGCCGGCCCCGTTGGGCCCGATCAGGCCGAGGATCTCGCCTTCGTCGATGGAGAAGCTGACGTCGTCGAGAGCCACGACGCCACCGAAGGCAAGGGTGACGGAGTCGACCTCGAGCAGGGGGCGGGTCTCTGCCTCAGCCATCGAAGGCACCCGACTCGAGGCTCTCGACCTTCGATGCGCCGCGGCGCGCGCGTACGGTGCGCCGAGGCGGCAGCAGCCCCTGGCTGCGGAAGATTGCGAGCAGGATCAGCGCGATGCCGAAGACCAGCACGCGGTAGTCGGCGAATCCCCGGAAGCGCTCGGGGAGGTACGCCACGGCGATCGCACCCACCATGACGCCCCACCGGTTGCCCGCGCCGCCGACGATGACCGCGGAGACGAACAGGATCGAGAAGATGAGCGCGAACGACACCGGCGAGATGAACCCGATGTACGCCGCGTACAACCCCCCTGACAACCCGCCGATAAAGGCGCCCATCGCAAAGGCCAGCAGTTTGAACTTGAACGTCGGGACTCCCATGACCTCCGCGGCGTCCTCGTCCTCACGCGTGGCCTCCCACGCCCGGCCGACTCTCGAGTCCTTGATGCGTCGGTCCGCGAAGATCACGAGGATCACCATGGTGAGGCCGAGCCAGTAGTACGGGACACTGTCGACGACGCCAAAGGCGAGGAAGGTCGACTTGTTCGACAAGTCGATGCTGGCGACTCCCCCGCTCCACACGAGGTGGGGAAGCGAGAAGAGGTCGACGTTGGGGGGTTTCGGGATGTTGGAGATGCCGAAGCTGGCACCCAGCCAGTCAGCGTTGGTGGCGGTCAGCCGGATGATCTCGCCGAAGCCGAGGGTGACGATCGCGAGGTAGTCGCCCCGTACCCGCAGCGTCGGAGCGCCGAGCAGAACACCGGAGATCATCGCCACGACGGCAGCGGCCGGAAGGCAGATGAGCCAGCTCAAGTGACCGTGCTGGGATCCGAGTACGCCCACGGTATAGGCACCGACCGCGTAGAAGCCGATGTAGCCCAGGTCGAGCAGACCGGCGTACCCCACCACGATGTTGAGGCCGAGCGCCACGAGCATGTACGTGGTCACGATGAACAGGACGCCGCCGAAGTCGGTGTCCGGCGTCGTGAGTATCGGTGGGTTCAGCAGGGGCAGCGCGTACGCGACCAAGGCGGCAAGCAGCAGGAGGATGAGCTTGACGGCCTTCGGGAGGCGCAACAGCCGTTCGCGGGTGGTGTCCAGCAGGCTCGAGACCGCCATGGCTATGCCCTCGCTCTTCCGAGAGACTCGCCCAGCAGGCCCGTGGGGCGAAACAGCAGGATGATCACCAGCAGGATGAACGACACGACGTCTTTCCATTGCGTCCCCACGACAGCGGAGCCCCAGTTCTCCGCCACCCCCAGCACGAAACCGCCGATCAGGGCGCCGCGCAGGTTGCCGATACCGCCGAGCACCGCGGCCGTGAACGCCTTGACACCCAAGATGAAGCCGACGTCGTAGCGGGTCACGCCGATCTTCACCATGTACAGCAGGGCGGCCGCTCCCGCCATCAGACCTCCCAGCAGGAACGTGGTCTGGATCACCCGGTCCGAGTTCACTCCCATCAACGCCGCCGCCTCTGGGTCCTGTGCGACCGACCGAATGCCACGCCCGAGGCGCGAGCGCTGGATGAAGCGGTCGACGACGAACATCATCACGAGGGCGGAGCCGATCACCAGCAGATCGATGTTCGTCACGTGATAGTCGAAGAGCCGGAAGAGCGGCTTGCTGGTGACGATGTCCGGGGTCCCTACGTTCTCCCGGGCGTTGAAGACGTACCGGCCGAGGTTGTCGTCGAGCCCGAACCAGGCGGTGATGTTGTCGCGCAGGCCCATCGTCTCCGACAGCGCGAAGGACGCCCCGATGGCCGAGATGAGGGCGACGAGCTTCGGTGCATGGCGTCTGCGCAGCGGCCGGTAGGCGACCCGTTCCAGCAGCAGTGCGATCGCTGCCGACGTCAGCATGGCGGCTACCAGAGCCAGCAGGAGCAACCCGATGACCGCGGGGACCGATCCACCCGCATGCGCCCCGACGAACAGCCAGATCCACGTCACAGCGAACGTGCCGTACATGAAGACCTCGGAGTGCGCGAAGTTGATGAGTTGCAGGACTCCGTAGACGAGGGTGTAGCCCAGCGCGACCAGGGCATAGATCGCACCCAACGACAGGCCGGTGACCGTCAAGGCCCAGAAGTTGTGGAAGAGGTAGGCCATGCGGTCTTCCCGTCGACGCGGGGCGGGTGCCGCGAGGCTACGGGACTGTCTCCCGCGGCCTTGCGGCGCTACACCATCAGCGGTTGAGCCGTCCTGCTAGTACTTGATCTCTTTCACCGGCACGATCTGGCCGTTCGCCACCTTGTACGCGTAGACGTGGATGTCCTTGGTCTCACCGGTGGACGTAAACGACACCTGCTTCGAGATGCCCTTGGCGTTGTAGTTCTTGATGTAGTTGAGCATGTCAGGGCGGGTCTTGACGCCGGACTTGATCCCGTTGAGGAATACGTTCGCCGCGTCGTAGGCCTCGGGGCCGTAGGTGCCCGGGGCGACGTGGAACTTCGCCTGGTAGGCCGTGAAGAACGACTTCGGGGCGAGGTTGGGTGGTATGCACGGGCAGGTCATCAGCGTGCCGTCCGCTGCCGCCTTGCCGGCCCCCTTGATGTAGGCCGGGTCCTTGATGCCGTCGCCACCGACGAACGTGCCCTTCCAGCCGCCGTTGCGCAGCTGCTTGATGAACGGCCCCGCCTCGGGGTAGTAGCCGCCGTAGAAAAGGGTGTCCGCCTTGGCGGCGATGACCTTCGTGACCGACGCGGAGAAGTCTGTCTGACCGGTCTGGACCTCGTCAGTGCCGACGACCGCGGACCCGACCTTGCTCTTCACCTCGTCGGCGAGGCCCTTGCCGTACGGACTCGCGTCGTCAATCACGAACAGCCTCTTGGTCTTCACCGTGTCCTTGAGGAAGGCCGCAGCCGCGGGCCCCTGGCTCGCGTCGTTGCCCAGGTTGCGGAAGAAGGTCGCCCAGTGCTTCGTGGAGAGGTCCGTCGCGGTCGCCGATGCGGTGATGGTCGGCAGGCCGCCCTGCGCGAACGTCGGGTCGACCGCCTCGGACTCACCGGAGAAGGCGGGCCCCACCACGCCGATCACCTTCTGGTCGGAGACCGCCTTGCGGGCCAGCGGGCCCGCCTGCGTCGCGTCGCCCTGAGAGTCGTACTTGACCAGCGCCACCTGGCAGTTGGCGTTCTTCGCGTTGTACTGGTCGACCGCCAGCTCGACGCCCTTCTCGATGTTGATGCCGAGGCCGGAAGCGGGGCCGGTGAGGGCGCCGAAGAAGCCGATCTTGAGGTCGCACGCGGCCGAGCTGCCCGAGCCTCCACTACCGCCGCTGCCGCCGCTCCCACCGCTGCTGCTGTTGTCGTTCGTCGTCCCGCCGCAGGCGGAGAGGCCGAACAGGGCGGCCGCCGCGATCACGGCGAGGCTCGATCTGCGCGAGATATGCGTCATGAGGGTCTCCGTAGTACGCGCCGAACCGCTGAGAACAGACGGAATCCGGCAGACAATGGTGGAGGGAACTTAGCCGCTCATCCCGGTCAGAGGCGATCTGGCACGCGGTCGGGAGCCCGTCGTTGCCAATCCGTTACCAAATCCAGGCGGGGGCCTACTCGGCGGTGATCTGCGTCGTCCGAGGACGCACTCCGATGGGAGCCGGCGACTTGTCGGGACGGATGGCCCCGAGCCACCGCTCGAGCGCCAGCTCGACCTCCCCACGCCACGACAGCACGGTCCGCAGGTCGAGCCGCAGCCGGGGGTAGCGAGGGTGCTGGTGCACGGTCTTGAACCCCACCGCGGTGAGGAATCCGGCGGGGATGACGCAGGCCAGCTCCTCGCCGCGGACGTCGCCGAAAGCCTCCAGGGCCCGAACGCCCCGGCGCGACAGAGCATCCTTGACCACCGACTGGACCAGCACCCGGCCGAGCCCGGCCGAGCCGAACTCCGGGAGGATCCTTGCCGTCATCAGCAAGATCGCGTCGTCGCTGACCGGACTGGTCGCGTACCCGGGCACGCCGCCGACGCATTCCGGCGGTGCGTAGAGCGCGTACCCGGCCACCTCGCCGTCGACGTACAGGATGCGACCGCAGCTGCCCCAGTCGAGCAGGACGGCGGACACCCAGTCGTCCTTGCTGGCCCCTGGCGGTGTGCGGTGCCCGCCCTCCCAGAAGACGCAGCTACGGCAGGGAAGCGGCAGGTCGGCGATGTTGTCGAGCGTGATCGAGGCCAGCCGACGGGACATGTGGCTCCCCCGATCTGGTCAGCTGGGCGGGATACTGCAGTCTAGTTGTCGTCCAGGCAACGGTCACGACCAGGAAGACACCCGATGCAGGACCACCCCGCCGACCCGGCCGCCGCCGCGTCGGGGAAGTCCGTCCGTCCCCGTCGCCAAACCCGGCTGGACAGCTACGCCGACCGGTACGCCGAGCGCACGTCGGGCATGCAGGCGTCGGAGATCCGGGCCCTGTTCGCCGTCGCGAGCCGTCCCGAGGTGGTGTCGCTGGCCGGAGGCATGCCGAACATCTCCGGCCTCCCCCTCGACGCTGTCGCAGCCACCATGTCGGACCTCGTGCGCTCACGCGGTGCCGAGGCGATGCAGTACGGGTCGGGGCAGGGCGACCCGACGCTCCGCAGCCAGATCTGTGAGGTGATGGCCCTGGAGGGGATCGTCGCGCATCCCGACGACGTGGTGGTCACGGTCGGCAGCCAGCAGGCCGTCGACCTGGTGACCCGCATCTTCTGCGATCCCGGCGACGTCGTCATCTGCGAGGCACCCAGCTACGTCGGCGCGCTGGGTGTCTTCCGGTCGTACCAGTGCGACGTCGTGCATGCGGAGTTGGACGACCAGGGACTCGTCCCCGCCGCCTTGGAGCAGGCGATCCGGGCAGTCGCGGCGTCGGGTCGGCGGGCGAAGTTCCTGTACACGATCCCGAACTTCCACAACCCGGCGGGTGTGACGCTGTCCGTCGAGCGGCGGCGGCGGGTGATCGACATCTGCCGCGCGGCCGACCTGCTCGTCCTGGAGGACAACCCGTACGGGCTGCTGGGCTTCGACTCGGAGCCGATCCCTGCCCTACGGGCCGACGACCCCGACGGCGTCGTGTACCTCGGCTCCTTCTCGAAGACGTTCGCACCCGGTTTCCGGGTCGGCTGGGCGTTGGCGCCGCACGCCGTCCGGGAGAAGCTCGTGCTGGCCCAGGAGTCGTCGACGCTCTGCCCGCCGACGTTCAGCCAGCTCGCGGTCAGTGCCTATCTCGCCGACTTCGACTGGAAGGCCCAGGTGAAGGACTTCACACAGATGTACCGCGAGCGCCGCGACGCGATGCTCGCGGCGCTGACGGAGTACCTGCCGGCGGGCTCACACTGGACGGTGCCGGCCGGCGGGTTCTACGTCTGGGTCACGCTGCCGGCGGGACTGGATGCGAAGGCGATGCTGCCCCGCGCCGTCACGGCCAGGGTCGCGTACGTTCCCGGTACCGCCTTCTATGCCGACGGCTTCGGAAGTCGGTGCCTGCGGCTGAGCTACTGCTTCCCGAGCCCGGAGCGCATCCGGGAGGGGGTACGGCGGCTGGGCGACGTGATCGAGGCGGAGATGGACCTGCGCGCCGCCTTCGGCGTGACCCCGAACGCCGTTGGCCGCGGCTACGAGGGCCCGAACACCGACCTGGCATGAGGAGACGATGATGACCCCACTGCGCGTGGTGGTGCTCGCCGGCGGGCTGTCGCACGAGCGCGACGTCTCGTTGCGGTCCGGCCGCCGGGTTGCCGAGGCGCTGACCTCGGTCGGTGTGGAGACGTCGCTGCGCGACGTCGACGCGGGGCTCATGGGCGACCTGCAGCGCGACAGGCCCGACTGCGTCATCCCACTCCTGCACGGGGAGACGGGCGAGGACGGGTCACTTCGGGAGATCCTCGAGCTCGTCGGTGTCCCGTACGTCGGGTCGAAGCCGGCGGCAGCCCGGATGGCCTTCGACAAGCCGATCGCGAAGCAGGTCGTCGCCGGGGCGGGGGTCCGCAGCCCGGCGTCGTTCGCCCTGCCCGCCGACACGTTCCGGGAGGTGGGCGCCAGCGATGTGATGGCGTCGCTCATCGCCCGGCTGGGCCTGCCGCTGGTCGTCAAGCCCGGACGTGGCGGCTCGGCCCTCGGGGTCTCGGTGGTACGCCGGGCCGAAGAGCTGCCCGCCGCGATGGTGACGTGCTTCTCGTACGGACCGGTCGCCTTGGTCGAGCGGTGCGTCAGCGGCGCAGAGGTGGCCGTCGCGGTGCTCGACCAGGGCTCCGGTCCCCGTGCGCTACCGGCGGTCGAGATCTGCCCCGACGGTGGGGTGTACGACTACACGGCCCGCTACACCGCAGGCTCGACCGAGTTCTTCGTCCCGGCCCGGCTCGACCCGGCCGTCGCGGCGGACTGTGCCCGGGTGGCCGAGCAGGCGCATCGCGCCCTCGGGCTGCGCGACCTGTCGCGCTCGGACCTCATCGTCGACGCCGACGGCACGGTGTGGTTCCTGGAGGTCAACGTCGCGCCGGGGATGACGGAGACCTCGCTCGTACCTCTCTCGGTCGAGGCTGCGGGGCTGGACCTGGGTTCGGCGCTGGCCGCGCTTGCCCGTGCCGCCGCCGTGCGGCCGGCGTCGTCGCAGGACACCACCGGGGACGCGATCGGCCGACGCGCGACCTGAGCGCGCGGTGTGCCTGCTCGATGCGGCTCAGCGGTGTGCCCTGCTCGATCGGGCTCGACACCGCAAGGATCCGACTCCGAAGTGGTCCCCCGGCGACGTCTCCCTCGTACCCCGGCGGTGGTCGGCCGGCGAACGCGGCACCGGTCAGTCGGCGGGATGCAGGCGCACACAGCAGGACTCGTCGGACGGCTCCAGCGCGGCGACGAGCGAGGCCTCCGCGACGTTGCCCGAGAGCTCGTCGAGCAGGCTGAGGTTCATGCCGCAGACGAGCTGCGTGTGCGCCTTCGCGAGCCGGTGGAACGGGCAGTTTCGGAGCACGACGGTACCGTCGGCGGCGGTACAGGGCTCGTACCCGTGCTCGTGCAGTACCGCGACCATCGAGGCCCGCACGCTGTCGGAGTCGCCCGCGCAGGCACGTTCGCGGACCCACTGGGCCATCCGCCTGCCCTCCCGCCTCGCCGCCTTGTCGAGGGCGGTGTCGACGTCGACGTGGTCGGTCGTCGCGGTCTCGGCAGCGGCCGCCAGTAGCTGACCCGCGAGCTCGTAGTCGCGCGGCGGCAGCGAGAGCTCGAACGTCCGGTCCGCGCGACGGTAGAGCTTGGCGGTGCGTCCGGCGCCCGGCCCGCGCCGCGCAGAGAGCCGCTCGAACGTGACTTCGAGCAGCCCGTCGGCGGCCAGTCGGTCGAGGTGGTGTGCCGCCGTGGCCCGCTCGAGACCCAGGGCGGTCGCGGTGGAGTCGCGTCCCGTCCACTCGCCGGTGGACGCCACGAAGCTATAGACCGCTCGACGGGTGGGCTCTGCCAGGGCCGTGATCGCGACGAGGTCTGCCTCTGTCGAAGACGGCGTGCCGCCACCGGGCGTGGTCATCGCTCTCACGGTAACCCCAGAATCTTCTAAGATCAACATTTGCTTGACATAGACCGCTTAACGCTCCACAGTATGATAAGCGCAGATTAACCTTAGAGAGAGAACGAAGGGTGGAGGACGCCATGGCGACGCGGGGTGCATTCGTGATCGTTGGCGGAGGGTTCGCGGGAGCCAAGGCCGCTGAGACGCTTCGTGCGTCCGGCTTCGCCGGACCGGTGGTCTTGGTCGGAGCGGAACCCGACCGGCCGTACGAGCGACCGCCGCTGTCGAAGGAGATCCTGCGGGGTGAGGCCGAGGACTCGTCGGCGTTCGTCCATCCGGAGGACTACTACAGCGAGCACGACATCGAGCTGCGGCTGGACACCGCGGTCACCTCCATCGACACCGCCGCGGCCACGGTGAGCACGGCCGACGGCGAGTCGATCGGCTACGAACGGCTCCTGATCGCCACCGGGGCCGAGCCACGCCGACTGGACGTGAAGGGGTCCGACCTCGACGGCATCCATTACCTCAGAACCCTGGCCGACAGCCAGGACCTGCGCACCGCCCTGCGCAGCGCGACCCGGCTGGCCGTGGTCGGCGCCGGCTGGATCGGCTCGGAGGTCGCTGCCTCGGCCCGCCAGCTCGCCGTCGACGTCGCCCTGGTCGACCCGATGAGCGCCCCCCTGGTCCGGGTCCTCGGGCCCGAGCTCGGCCAGGTGTACCTGGACCTGCACCGGGAGCACGGGGTCTCACTCCACATGGACACAGGCGTTGCGGGCTTCGCGGGTGACGGCCGCGTGAGCGGCGTGGTCACGGGAGACGGGTCGGTAATCGACGCGGATCTCGTCGTCGTCGGGATCGGCGTCGAGCCCCGAGTCGACCTGGCGCGAGCGGCCGGCCTCGAGCTCGAGGGAGGGATCCGGGTCGACGCCACCCTCGAGACGAGCGTGCCCGGTGTCTTCGCGGCCGGCGACGTGGCGGCGGCGTGGCATCCGGTGCTCAACCGGCGGCTTCGCGTCGAGCACTGGGCCAACGCACTCAATCAGGGGGAGACGGCCGCGAGGAACATGCTGGGCCAGGCCCAGCCGTACGACCGGGTCCCCTACTTCTTCTCCGACCAGTACGACCTGGGGATGGAGTACAGGGGGCACGCCACCTCGTGGGACGAGGTCGTGTTCCGGGGCAAGGCGCAATCCCGTGACTTCATCGCCTTCTGGCTGTCCGGCGGTGCGGTGGTCGCCGCCCTGAATGCCAACCGCTGGGACGACGGTGACGCGTTGACGGCACTGGTCGAGTCGGGCGCTCCGGTCGAGCCGGCCCGGCTGGCCGACGAAGACATCCCCCTCGACTCGCTCGTGGCGGTGCGGTGATGGTCGCCACCGCGCTCGCTCCGGCAGCAGTCGACGTGTCCGCCGCGCAGAAGGCGGTGCGCGACCTCCTGACGGCGCTCGGCCAGCCCATCGACGACGACACCGAGGACACTCCCCGACGGGTGGCCGCCGCCTTCAACGAGATGCTGACCGCTCCGCCGTTCGAGCTCACCACGTTCGCCAACGACGAGCACTACGACGAGCTGGTCGTGGTCCGCGACATCCCGGTGCAGTCCCTGTGCGCCCATCACCTGCTTCCTTTCATCGGGGTGGCGCATGTGGCCTACCTGCCCGCCGAGCGCATCGTCGGCCTGTCGAAGCTGGCGCGGGCCGTCGGCATGTGGTCACGGGGGTTGCAGGTGCAGGAGCGGCTCAGCAGCCAGATCGCCGGGTGGCTCGACGAGCGGCTCCGCCCGAGAGGCGTCGGCGTCGTGATCGAGGCGGAGCACCTGTGCATGACGCTTCGGGGAGTCCAGGCGCACGGCGCCCGGACGGTCACCTCCACCCTGCGAGGCCAGGTGCGCGACGACCCGAGCACGCGAGCAGAGTTCTTGGGGTTGGCCCGCCGCTAGACGTCCACGGACTGCTCGGCCTCCACGGTGCGTGCTGAGGTATCGGCGCCGCGGAGGGCCACGACCAGGTAGCCGGCGGCAAGCAGGAGCACGGCTGCGCAGATCCAGTAGATGCTCCGGTAGCTGATCAGGCTCACCAGCAACGCGCCGAGCGCGATCGAGAGCGCCTGCGGCATGCCCAGGACCACGTCGGAGGCCGTTGACACCCGACCCATCAGATGGCCGGGTGTACGGCGCTGAAGCATGGTGTTGAGCGCCACGATGAACACGGGAAGCGCGAAGCCGAGGACGACGACTCCGGCGAAGACCACGCTCAGCAGCGGCGAGACGGCACAGATGGCGAGGCCGAGAGCGAGCGCTGCGAGGCTCAGGGCCACGGCGTTGCCCTCGCCGATCCGCCTGATGAGCCGTGAGGAGCTGAGGCCTCCCGCGATCGCGCCGACCCCCTGGACGGACACGATCACTCCGACGAAGCTCGCCGGGCGACCGAACGCGTCGACCATGGCGAAGATTGCCGACTCCATGAAGCCGATCACGAGCAGTGCGGTACCGGTCGCGAGCACGGTCGGGCGCAGGATCGAGTCGTGGAAGAGGTGGGAGACCCCTGCAGTGACCTCGTTCTTCCAGCTCCCCGCCGCACGCGCCGGCGCGGTCTCGGCGACGGCGAGCACCGCTACGGTCAGGGCCGCCAGGAGGAAGGACACGGCATCGATGACGGCCACGCCGGCACCGCCGATGACCGTGTACAGACCGGCGCCGATCAGCGGGCCGACGAGTCGCAGCGCCTCACGGCTCGTGGACAGCGTCGCATTGGCATCGACGAGGAACTCGTCGGGCACCATCTGCTTCAGCAACCCGTTCAACGCAGCCGGCAAGGTGACGAACGACACCCCGTAGAGCAACGCCACCGCGTACACGATCCAGACGTCTGCCCGGGTGTGCACGGACAACAGGGGCAGCACCGCGAGCGCCGAAGCGACGTTTCCCCAGATCAGCACCGTGCGGCGTTTGAGCCGGTCGACCACCAACCCGAACACCGGGGCCACGAGGGAGGGCAGCGCCAGCCAGAAGAACGTGGCACCAGCGGCGCCGCTGGAGCCGGTCAGGTCCTTCACCCACACGGCCAGCACGATCAGCATCAGCGAGTCCCCGACCATGCTGGTGAGCAGTCCGGCGTACAGCAGCGGGAATCCGCGGTGCCGGAACGCACTCAGCATGTCGGGTCTTCCGGCTCCGGGCGCGCCGGGACCACCCAGCTCATCGTCGCCACGAGGCGGGCGTCGGCGGGTCGCGCGCCGGGGTCGGAGAGCCTCCCCGCGTACGGCTCGGCCAGGGCGGCGATGCGCTCGCCGAGCTCTCGCGCTTCGGCTGCCGTCAGCCACAGCCTCGCCGAGGTCAGCCGAGTAGCGTCGCGCCATTCCTGTGGGCGCGCCGAGTGCTCGGCGAGGGCCATGCGGAGCAGGTGGAGGTCACGCTCGAGTGCCACGTCGCGCAGTGCCGCGGACGACGCGGAGTCCTCGGCGTCGTCGCCCCATGACAAGGACTCGGCCACGATGCGCCACGGCCGAGCGCGTCCGGGACCTGTCGCGTTCTGTCGAACGAAGCCGTGCTCGCCGAGCTTGCGCAGGTGCCATGAGATGTTGGACGGGGACTCACCGAGCGAGCGACCAGCCTGGCTCGCCGTCATCGCGCCGTTCACGAGCAGGAGCTCCAGCAGGTCGAGCCGGAGCGGATGGGCCAGCGCGGCCATGTCGCGGGGATCGGTGACCCTGCGGCGGTTGAGCACCATCCATTGAAACTAGTGTTTCGAAAGAGTCATTGCAATAGCTGTGGATCGATCGCCGCGATGATCCGTCGCAGGTCGTCAGTGGTCGCGAAGTCGATAGTGAGCCGCCCACGGCGTGCGCCCACGGCGATGGTGCAACGCGTCTCGAGCCGCTCGGCGAGCCGGTCAGCAATGTGCGCGACGTCGTCGGGCACCTCCCGCGTCCGGGAGGTCCGCGCGGCGGCGACCGGGGTGTCTCCCACCGCCACGAGCTCCTCGAGCGCGCGCACGGAGATTCCCTCCGCCACCACCCGCCCGGCCAGCCGTTCCTGCGTGTTTGCGTCGTCCACTGCCAGCAGCGCCCGCGCGTGTCCGGCCGAGAGCACTCCGGCCGCGACTCGTCGTTGGACCGCTGGGGGGAGCCGTAGCAGCCGGATCGTGTTGGAGATCTGCGGGCGGGATCGTCCGAGCCGTGAGGCGAGGACGTCGTGCGTGCACTCGAAGTCGTCGAGCAGCTGCTGGTATGCAGCGGCTTCTTCCAGCGGGTTCAGCGAGGCCCGATGCAAGTTCTCGAGCAGCGCGTCGCGCAGCAGGGCGTCGTCGGGCGTGTGGCGGATGATCGCAGGGATGCGGGCCATGCCGGCACGCCGTGCGGCCCGCCAGCGACGCTCACCCATCACGAGCTCGTACGTGTCGTCCCCGAGGCGGCGTACGACGACCGGTTGCAGCAGCCCGACCTCCGCGATGGACAGCGCGAGCTCACCGAGCTGCTCCTCGTCGAACTCCGCCCGGGGCTGCCGCGGGTTGGGGGTTATGGCCTCGATCGGCAGCTCGCCGAAGTATGCAGCGGGCCCGCCTCCCGCGTCCTCGGCACCGACCTGATGCGCTTCCTCGGCGGTGGATCGGGCTCGCGGGAGGTCGACGGAGGGCACCGGGGCCGCTGTGGTGGGGATCAGCGCCTCGAGGCCGCGACCGAGTCCACGTGGCGTCGCGCTCATCGCTGTGCCTCTCGTTCAGGTTGGCGGGCGAGCTCAGCCGCGGCTTCCACGTAGCACAGCGAGCCGACCGACATGGGGTCGTAGGTCACCACGGTCTGCCCGTGGCTGGGCGCCTCGGAGATCCGCACCGAGCGCGGTATCGCGGTGCTCAGCACCAGGTCGGAGAAGTGAGCCCGCACCTCGTCGGCCACCCCCTGTGCGAGGCGGGTCCGAGCGTCGTACATCGTCAAGACGATCGCGCCGACGCGCAGCCCGGGGTTGAGGTGCTCCTGGATCGAGCCCAGTGTGCGCAGGAGCTGACCGAGCCCCTCCATGGCGTAGTACTCGCACTGGATCGGGATCAGGACCTCGTCGGCCGCGGTCAGCGCATTCACGGTCAGCAGGCCGAGCGAGGGCGGGCAGTCGATGAACACGTAGTCGAAGCGCTCGCTCCCCGCCGCCGACTCGTCGAGATAGGTGGTGAGGGCGCGGCGCAGCCGCGTCTCGCGGGCGACGAGCGACACCAGCTCGATCTCCGCACCGGCCAGGCTGATCGTCGCCGGGACGACGAACACGCCTGGCAGGTCCTTGCACTCGACGACCACGGACGAGACCGTCGCGCCGCCGATGAGCACGTCGTAGATGCCGGGCGTGCCTTCGGCGTGGTCGATCGACAGCGCCGTCGACGCGTTCCCTTGGGGATCCAGATCCACCACCAGAACGCGCATCCCAAGCTGTGCCAACGCGGCCGCCAGGTTGACGGCGGTAGTTGTTTTCCCGACGCCGCCCTTCTGGTTGGCGACGACGAGCACCCTGGTGGTGCGCGGCGGTTCGAGCGCGTCGCGTGTCGGCGACAGAGGGACCTCTGCCGTTGGTCCAGTCTCGGGACGGTCCGGCCGCGCCGCGACACCGCCGTCAGCGTCGCCATCGTGCGACCGTGCCGCCCGCCAGGCGGCGACCCGCTCCTCTGTTTCACGTGAAACCGCCGGCCAGCCGAGCCCCGTCACCGGTCCTGGCACGGAACCGGGCCAACCGAGTGCGGTGAGCGTCGAGTCCTGCGTCACGACCCGCCTTTCTGCGTCTGCGTCGGTGCCTGCGACAGTATCCGAACCACCGTCGTCGCAGGCTCCACGACACCGGCTCCGCACATCAGGATCGAGGCCCGTCCGGCGTGTAGCCGCGCCAGCACCGCAGCAGACTGCTCGAGCTCGGCGGACGCTGAGCTGCCCTTGATCGCCAGCAGCTCGCCACCGGGCATGCACAGTGGCAGCCCCCACCCTGCGAGCCGATCGAGCGGGGCGACGGCTCGCGCCACGACGACATCGAAGGCCACCCGGCCGCGCAGCTCCTCGGCGCGGGCGCGGACCACCCTGACGTTGGACAGCTCGAGGTCCGCGGTGACCTCCTCGAGGAAACGGGTCCGCCGCAGCAGCGGCTCGATCAGCGTCACCGACAGGTCCGGCCGGGCCACCGCCAGCACGACGCCGGGCAGGCCGGCGCCCGAGCCGAGATCGGCCACCGAACGGCCCTGTGCGATCAAGCTCTGGACGACGACGCAGTTCAGGATGTGCCGCGTCCACAGCCGCGGGAGTTCCCGCGGCCCGATCAGCCCTCGGCGAACACCTTCCGTGGCCAACAACTCGGCGAAGCGCTGGATCTGTGCGCTGCCGGCGCCGAACCAGTCGGTGACGAGCCTGTCGTCCGGACGCTCGGTTTCACGTGAAACCGGCATGGGCGCGTGCCGGTCAGGATGCGGGGAGGATGACCACGCACCGCGACGGCTCGACGCCTTCGGACTCGCTCTTCAAGCCCGCGTCGCCGACGGCGTCGTGGACGACCTTGCGCTCGAATGGTGTCATCGGAGCCAGCTTGACGGCTTCACCGGTCGACCGCACGTCGTCGATTGCCTCGTGGGCGAGGATCACGAGATTCTTGCGGAGATCTGCCCGGTAGCCACCGACGTCGAGCATGAGCCGGGACCGCTCGCCAGTCTCGCGGTAGACCGCAAGCCGGGTCAGCTCCTGAAGAGCGTCGAGCACTCCTCCGCCGTCCCCGACGAGCACGTCGAGCTTGGCGCCCACGATCGAGACTGCGGCTCTGTCTCCTTCGACGTCCATGTCGATGTCACCGTCGAGGTCGGCGATGTCGAGCAGTTCCTCGAGGTAGTCCGCCGCGATGTCGCCCTCCGCCTCCAGCTGGCTCACCCTGTCGATCACGCGCGGCGAGCTCTCGCCGTCACTCTCGGCGGCGGTCTCGGCCGCGCCGCCCTCCTCGATCTCGGGCTCAGCGTCCGCGTCGGGGCCGTCGGCTGGCATCGGTGCTTCAGTCATCGGTCGGTTCTCCGTCTCGGATCGAGTGCGCGGCGACGCGCGGCGTCAGGTGGCGTCGGGTTTCGGCTTGGGTTTCGGCTTCTGCCTGCGCTGGTCGCGGGTCTTCTTCTTGGGCTGGGCCCGAGGTGGCTGCCTCGGCGCCTCGGGAGGAGGCGCGGTGACGACCGTGCTGCCTCCGGGTTCCGTCGCTTCGTGCTTCTTGAGGTCGCGCAGCCGTTTGGCCTCGAACGCGGGTGTCCCCGGTGTCGGGTTGTTGCGGATCACGTAGAACTGCTGGCACATCGTCCACAGGTTCGACGTCGACCAGTAGAGCAGCACCCCGATGGGGAAGGCGATCCCGCCGACGGCGAAGACGACCGGGAGGACGTACAGCAGGATCTTCTGCTGCTGCGCGTACTGCCCGGTCAGCGCCGACTCGGGCATGTTCTTGCGCATCAGCTGACGCTGGGTCGTGAACGTGGTGATCGTCATCAACACGACCAGCGCGGCGGTGAGTATCTGGGTCCCCACCGAGTCGGCGTGGGTGAACGAGTCGGAGATCTTGGCGATGCCGAAGATGGTCCCGTCTCGCAATGACGTCACATCGGAGGTATGGAAGAAGCCGACCGGATCGGCGTGGGTCGCCTTGTTGAGCGTGCGGAACAGCGCCAGGAAGATCGGCATCTGCAGCAGGAGCGGCAGGCAGGACGCGAGCGGGTTGGTACCCGTCTCCTTGTACAGCTTCATCGTCTCTTGCGTCAGCCGCTCGCGGTCGTGGCCGTACTTCTTCTGCAGCTCTTTGACCTTCGGCTGCAGCAGCTGCATGTTGCGGCTGTTCTTGATCTGCTTGACGAACAGGGGGATCAGCAGCGTCCGGATGAGCACCGTCAGCCCGATGATCGCCAACGCCCACGAGATGCCCGCCGAGAAGTGCAGCACCTGGTGGAAGAACTTGTGGAAGACCAGCATGATGCCGGTCGTCAGGAAGTACAGCGGCTTCATGATGGCGCTGCCGATGGCCGTCAGGTAGCTGAACACTCAGTGCCCCCTGCTCGCGTCGGCGGGCGCTCGACGCAGCCAGCCTACGTGTGCCGGCACCGGGTCGAGGCCGCCGGCGGCCCACGGGTGGCAGCGAGCCAGCCGGCGCAGCGCGATCCAGGTGCCTTTCAAGACACCATGCCGCTGAACCGCCTCGAGCGCGTACGCCGAACACGACGGGTAGTAGCGGCAGACGTCGCCGTAGAGCGGGCTCACGAACCGCCGGTAGAGCCGGAGTAGGGCGACCACGAGATGTCTCACGGTCGCCGGCGTTCGACGGACGTCACACACCGGTCGAGATCGTCCCGGAGCGTGGCGAAGTCGGCTGCCGCGGCGGCCGGTAGCGCCCGGAGCACGACGAGATCCGAGCCCAGCCGGGGCAGTTGCGGCCGGATGGCCGCGCGCAGCCGCCGCTGGATGCGGTGCCGGACGACGGAGTTCCCGACGGCCCTGCTCACGACGACGCCGACTCGGGCCGGCGCGTCTTGCCCGGCAGTGGCCGCATGCACGACGAGAGTACGACTCGACGCACGTCGTCCGCGTACTGCAGATCGGAACTCGTCCGAGCGGCGCATCCGGTTGATCTTGGCAAGCACACGACGCCCGTCGTCAGGCGGCGAGACGAGTGCGGCCCTTGCGGCGCCGTCCGGCGAGGATCGCCCTGCCTGCGCGCGTGCGCATCCGCAGCCGGAACCCGTGCGTCTTGCTGCGACGGCGGTTGTTCGGTTGAAACGTACGCTTACTCAAGGGGACTAGCTCCCATATTCACGGTGGATCGCCATGGTGGTCGCATGGTGCTCGGATATGTGGCCTGCTGTGTGGCGGCCGTGTCAACCGCTACGAACCGGGCTGCACGCTCCGCCTGAACACGCACGACCAGTGCCGACGCCTGGCCGACTTCCCAACGGTACGCGGCGGGTCCACGAGGGTCAAACCGGCATGCGGATGCTTGTACACAGGGCCGGACCCCAGCGCGAAGCGACACGCCGCGAAGACTCGCCGGGGAGCGAAGTTTCTTGCGCCTTGCCTGTGGAGAACGTCTTGTCCTGGCCCCGAAGTTGTTGTTAGCGTCCGGGGCCGGGCACGAAGTTCTTTCCCGCCGGTTGCAACGGCACCTCGGGCACGCTCCGTCTCAATTGTGCACAGCCTGTGGACAACCATGTGGATGCGGCTTTATGAGCGGCCGCCGGCCGGAAGGTGAGTGACGCTTCGATGACCGATGTCGGCGACCTCGTAAAGGCTTGGACCGAACTCGTCAACGACCTTCCGGCCAGCCACCGGGCCTGGCTCTCGGCGTCGCAGCCGGTGACGCTGCACGAGAACACCGCGATCGTCGCCGTCGCCGACGACTTCACGCGCAGCCAGCTGGAGACCCGGCTGAGGGCGCGCCTCGAGGACGCGCTGAGCCGCTCCCTCGGCCGTCCGGTCCGGCTGGCGGTCACCGTCGACTCCACGCTCATCGCCCCGGACCTGGCCGACCTCGACCTCGGCAGCCATCCCACTACCGGCCTCGGGCCACCGTTCGACGACTCGGCCAACGGCCTGGCGCAGCCGGACCGGCCGGGCCTCAACGGAGCCGGCAACGGCTCCAATGGGTCCAATGGAGCGAACGGCTCCAACGGGTCCAACAGCGCGAACGGCTCCAACGGCGCCACGTCGTCGACGGCCAGCGCACGGGAAGCACGGCTCAACCCCAAGTACGTGTTCGAGACGTTCGTGATCGGCTCCTCGAACCGGTTCGCACACGCGGCGGCGGTCGCCGTCGCCGAGGCACCCGGCAAGGCGTACAACCCGCTGCTGATCTACGGGGACTCCGGGCTCGGCAAGACCCACCTGCTGCACGCGATCGGGCACTACGTCCGCAGCCTGTTCAACGGCGTCAAAGTGCGCTACGTGAGCAGCGAGGAGTTCACCAACGACTTCATCAACGCGATCCGCGACGACCGGGCCGCCGGCTTCCAGCGTCGGTACCGCGACGTCGACGTGCTCCTGATCGACGACATCCAGTTCCTCGAGGGCAAGATCCAGACCCAGGAGGAGTTCTTCCACACGTTCAACACCCTCCACAACGCCAACAAGCAGATCGTCATCACGTCCGACCGTCCGCCCAAGCGGCTCGAGGCGCTCGAGGACCGGCTGCGCAACCGGTTCGAGTGGGGACTGATCACCGATGTCCAGCCGCCCGACCTCGAGACCCGGATCGCGATCCTGCGCAAGAAGGCGGCCACCGAGCGACTCACGGCGCCACCGGACGTCCTCGAGTTCATCGCCAGCAAGATCCAGACCAACATCCGCGAGCTCGAGGGGGCACTGATCCGGGTCACCGCGTTCGCCAGCCTGAACCGCCAGCCCGTCGACCTCACCCTGGCCGAGATCGTCCTCAAGGACCTGATCCCCGAAGGCGGCGAGCCGGAGATCACCGCTGCCGTCATCATCGCGCAGACGGCCGCCTACTTCGGCTTGTCCATCGACGACCTTTGCGGCGCCAGTCGGAGCCGGGTCCTGGTCACGGCCCGCCAGATCGCGATGTACCTGTGCCGTGAGCTCACGGACCTGTCGCTGCCGAAGATCGGCCAGCAGTTCGGCGGCCGAGACCACACGACGGTCATGCACGCCGACCGCAAGATCCGGGTGCTGATGGCCGAGCGCCGCAGCGTGTACAACCAGGTACGGGAGCTGACCAACCGGATCAAGCAGCAAGCCCGCCAGCAGTGACGCAACGCAGCGACTCGGCTCCACTCCTCACAGCCTGGGGACAACACTGTGGATTCCGGCCGGCCCTCGTCGCGCTTCCTGTGGATAGCGGTGGGCACCACCGCGGCGACCCCGCTTACCGGCACCCGCTGTGCTCAGGTCGGCGGAGCGCTCTGCACATCCCGTGTGGACGACAACGTACCCCTGACCAGGCGCTTCTGTGGTTGTCCACAGCGCGCACAGACCCTATGGAGACGACGAGACGACAGTTGTAATGACAAGACGACAAAGATGCTCCGGCCCTCCCCTGGGGACAACGGGCCGACAAGGTCGAGGGCGACCTCGCCTCACCCGTCGAGGTCATGGCAGGATTCCACGCGAACCGTCAGGGCAGGAGGCACCGCATCGTGAAGTTCCGGGTCGATCGTGACGTGCTGGCCGACGCCGTCGCCTGGACGGCCAGAAGCATCCCGACGCGCCCCGGCACCCTGCCGCAGCTGTCCGGAATCCTGGTGTCCACCGGTATCGACGGGCTCCAGCTCAGCGGCTTCGACTACGAGACCTCGGCCCAGGTCACGATCGCAGCCGATATCGCCGACGAGGGGCAGGTCCTCGTGTCGGGGCGGCTGCTCGCCGACATCGCCCGGGCGCTTCCCCGCCAGCCGGTCGACGTGGCTCTGGACGGCGCGAAGCTGGCGCTGACCTGCGGGACGTCGCGCTTCAGCCTGCAGACCATGCCGGTGGAGGACTACCCGGCACTACCGGAGATGCCGGCCGTCATCGGGACCGTCGACTCCGGCGCGTTCTCCACGGCCGTCGCGCAGGCGGTCACCGCGGCTGGCCGCGACGACATGCTGCCGGTGCTCACGGGGGTCAAGCTCGAGATCGAGGGCTCGAGACTGTCCCTGCTGGCGACCGACCGGTTCCGCCTGAGCCTGCGCGAGCTGGAATGGCGCCCGGTTCAGACCGATCTGTCCATCAGTGCCCTGGTTCCGGCACGTGTCCTGTCCGACACCGCGAAGTCCCTCTCGGCCGACTCCGAGCTCAGCGTCGCGCTGGCCGGCTCCGGTGCCGGCGAGGGGTTGATCGGCTTCGAGTCGACGGCCGCGGGAAGCTCGCGGCGCACCACCACGCGGCTGATCGAGGGCGCGTTCCCGAACGTCCGTCAGCTCTTCCCGAACACATCCGACATCAGCGCCCAGGTCGACACGGCCGCGTTGATGGACTCGGTCAAGCGGGTGTCACTCGTGGCGGGACGCAACACCCCGATCCGGCTGGGCTTCACCGACGGCGCCGTAACGCTCGACGCCGGTAACGGCGAGGAGGCGCAGGCGACCGAGTCCCTCGAGTCGACGCTGGCCGGTGACGACATCTCCATCGGGTTCAACCCGTCGTATCTCCTCGATGGCCTGGGTGCCATCGCCGGGTCGCACGTCCACATCTCGATGACGCAGCCGGGTCGCCCGGCGGCCTTCGCGGGGCTGGAGGGCACGGACGGCCAGCCCGACCTGAGCTTCCGCTATCTGCTGATGCCGCTGCGCATGCAGGGCTGAGCGGGCCGACCCGCGGCAGCCGGGCCATAATCGCTGCCGTACCCGGAATCCCCCGTACACAGACCCGAAAGGACGCGCGATGGAGATCGGACTCATTGGCCTGGGCAAGATGGGCGGCAACATGCGGGAGCGGTTGCGCAAGGACGGTCACACGGTCGTCGGATTCGATCACAACCCCGACATCAGCGACGTCGGGTCGCTCGAGGAGCTCGTGTCCGCGCTGCCGTCCCCGAAGGTGGTCTGGGTCATGGTGCCGGCCGGCGACGCGACTCGCCAGACGATCAGCCAGCTCAACGAACTGCTCGGCGAGGGAGACATCGTGGTCGACGGCGGGAACTCCCGCTGGACCGACGACAAGCAGAACGGCGCCATGCTCGCCGACAAGGGGATCGGGTTCATCGACTGCGGCGTCTCGGGCGGCGTCTGGGGCCTGGAAGTCGGCTATGCGCTGATGTGCGGCGGGAGCAAGGACGATGTGACGGTGCTGCAGCCGGTGTTCGACTCCCTGAAACCCGAAGGCGAGTTCGGTTTCGTGCACGCGGGCGACATCGGCGCCGGCCACTTCGCGAAGATGGTCCACAACGGCATCGAGTACGCCATCATGCAGGCCTACGCCGAGGGCTGGGAGCTGCTCCGGAAGGTGGAGGTCGTCGACAACGTCACCGAGGTCTTCGACTCGTGGCGTGCCGGCACCGTCATCCGGTCGTGGCTGCTCGACCTTCTCGTTGCCGCGCTGCAGGACGACGACAAGCTCGATCACATCGCCGGGTACGCCGAGGATTCCGGCGAGGGCCGCTGGACCGTGGAGGCGGCCATCGACAACGCTGTCCCGCTGCCGGCGATCACGGCGGCGCTCTTCGCGCGCTTCTCGTCGCGGCAGGAGGAGTCCCCGGCGATGAAGGCGATCGCGGCGATGCGCAACCAGTTCGGCGGGCACGCGGTACGGGCCGTCCAGGACACCACCCAGCCGCTGACGCCGTAGCGCCGCCTCGTGCATGTGTCGCGCCTGTCCCTGACCGACTTCCGGTCGTACGAACAGGTGTCGGTCGACCTGCCGTCGGGGGTGTCGGCGCTCATCGGCCCCAACGGGCAGGGCAAGACGAACCTCGTCGAGGCGATCGACTACGTCGCGACCCAGTCGTCGCACCGGGTGGCCAGCGACCAACCGCTGGTACGCCACGGTGCCGAGCAGGCGATCGTGCGCGCGACCGTGCAGCGCGACCTCCGCGAGGCGCTCATCGAGATCCAGATCAACCCTGGTCGTGCGAACCGGGCACGACTGAACCGAGCGGACGTGCCGAGGCCTAGGGAGGTGCTCGGGATACTTCGTACGGTGGTGTTCGCGCCGGACGACCTCGAGCTGGTGAAGGGAGACCCGGCCGGTAGGCGCCGGTTCCTCGATGACCTGCTGGTGATCCGCCAGCCCCGGTTCGCGGGGGTCCGCAGCGACTACGACCGGGTGCTGAGGCAGCGCAGTACCTTGCTCAAGACGGCGCGAAGCAGGAGCTTCGGTGCCTCCGGCGACGGGCCGCTGGCGACGTTGGAGGTCTGGGACGCCCACCTGGCGCGAACTGGCGCGGAGCTGCTCGCCGCCCGCCTCGAGCTCGTCGACGCGCTGGCCCCCCATGTCGCCCGCCACTACGGTGACCTGGCGGGTGCCATCCCCAAGCCGTCGGGAGGCAATGACGCGACGCTGCACTACCGCCCGTCGCTCGAGATCGGCGACGCGACCGACCGGTCGGAGCTGACGGAGCTGCTGCTGGCGGAGGTGCTCCGCCGGCGCGCCGAGGAGCTCGAGCGGGGGCTGACGCTCGTCGGCCCCCATCGCGACGACCTCGTGCTCAGCCTGGGCGACCTCCCGGCGAAGGGGTACTCGAGCCATGGGGAGTCGTGGTCGCTGGCGCTGGCGCTGAAGCTGGCGGCGTTCGAGCTCCTTCGCGCCGACGGCGACGACCCGGTGCTGATCCTCGACGACGTCTTCGCCGAGCTCGACGACTCCAGGAGCGGCCGGCTCGCCAAGCTCGTCGCGCAGACCCAGCAGGTGCTCGTGACGGCGGCGGTACTCGGTGACGTGCCCGCCGATCTGGTGAGTGCGCGGTTCGACGTCAGGGAAGGGGAAGTGGCGCGTGTCTGACGACGGCTCGGCGAGCGGACCGGAGCCGGCTTCGGCGTCCGGCGGGCACGACCGCAGCGGACTGGAGCTGGCCCGCTCGGTGGCGACGGCGATCCGGGAGCTGTCGAAGAAGCGCCCGAAGCAGCTTCCGCGCGGCCGGCGCTGGTCGTCGCCGGCCGAGATGTCCGGCGCTCACCCCGACGGGCGCGACCCGACCCCGCTCGGGTCCGCGGTCGACAAGCTGGTCGCCGAGAGCGGCTGGAGCACCGACGTCGCCGTGCACGCCGTGTTCGGCCGCTGGTCCCTCATCGTCGGCCCGGACGTCGCCTCGCACTGCACACCGGAGACCTTCGCCGACGGGATGCTCCGGGTCCGTACCGACTCGACCGCGTGGGCGACACAGCTGAGACTCCTGGCGCCGACGGTCGTGCGCCGATTGAACGAGGAGCTCGGTCACGGCACGGTGCTGCGCGTCGACGTGTCCGGTCCTGACGGACCATCGTGGCGCAGAGGGCGACGGTCGGTCCGCGACGGGCGTGGCCCGCGGGACACGTACGGGTAAGAGTGTGCGCGGCGGCGGACGTCGAAAGGATTCGGCGTTCGGGTAGCCACATCGCCCTCACCCTCGGACCTTGCTGGTGAACCGCAGCGAGAGGTACGCCGTCCCGAGTGCCCCCGGGGCCTCCTGATGCCCGTCGTCGACCTGCGGCCCTTCGCAGGTTCCGGGCCGATCCGGGCCGCCGGTTTGCCGGGATTTCGGTGCAGCGGGCTTATGGGGAGCTTGCGTCGGGGCTGCGAAGGGCTGCAGACGGGGCTACCGGGCCGCTGAGGGGCATCGTTGGCACTTTTGTCCCCCACAAGCGGGCGCTGAAGTGCCGCTAACGGGCTGTCAGCGCCTATACTAGGAGGTGACGACAAGGCCGCTCGCTCGTCGGAATGTGCAGGTTCTGCAACGCCGCCCGGAAGGCGGCAGACGTTCCGGCAGGCGGTCTTTTTGCTGACAAGGTCAAGGCAGGTCGACGAGGGCCCGACGCCCCAGCCGTGACCGATGACATGGCCCCGCCCCGGGAGCTGCCGAGATCTGGAGGTCCGCCGAGTGAGCCTCGACGATGACGAACTGACGCCGACGACCACGCTCGACGGCCACGACCCGATCCCCGACGGCCCCCCGATCCCTGTCGAGGGCGCCGCGCGGGCGCTCGACAGTGGCGGTGAGCCCCCCGTCGTCGCGGTGCCCGGGGTCGACGACGCGGTGGTCCCGGTCTACGACGCGTCGGCGATCACCGTCCTCGAGGGCCTCGAGGCTGTGCGCAAGCGGCCCGGCATGTACATCGGCTCTACCGGTGAGCGAGGCCTGCACCACCTGGTCTGGGAGGTCGTCGACAACTCCGTCGACGAGGCGCTCGCTGGCTACTGCGACCGTATCGACGTGGCTCTGCTCGCCGACGGCGGCGTCCGGGTGTCCGACAACGGCCGCGGCATCCCGGTCGACGAGCACCCGATCGAGAAGATCTCCGCCCTGACCGTGGTGTTGACCGTGCTCCACGCGGGCGGCAAGTTCGGCGGCAGCGGCTACAAGGTGTCGGGCGGGCTGCACGGCGTCGGCCTGAGCGTCGTCAACGCGTTGAGCGAGCGGCTCACCGTGTCGGTGAAGCGCGACGGCTACCGCTGGGAGCAGTCGTTCGTCTACGGCGTCCCGACGGGCCCGCTCGAGCGTCACGAGGAGACCGACGAGACGGGCACCACCACGACCTACTGGGCGAGCACCACGATCTTCGAGACGACCGAGTACTCCTTCGAGACCATCGCCAGCCGCTTCCGCGAGTACGCGTTCCTCAACAAGGGCCTCGAGATCGTCGTACGCGACGAGCGCCCTGCGTACGCCGCCGGTGTCGCCGACGCCGTCGCCGACCCGACGGTCCCGCGATCGGTCGACGGCGGGCCTGACGGCATCCACGGCGACGAGTCGGTGGTCGAGCGCCGCTTCCGCTATGACGGCGGCCTCGTCGACTACGTCAACCACCTGAACTCGACGAAGGAGCCGGCCCACCGCAGCATCATCGCCTTCGAGGCCGTCAACGACGACGTCGGTAGCAGCCTCGAGGTGGCGATGCAGTGGAACACGAGCTTCACCGAGTCGGTGCACACGTTCGCCAACACCATCAACACCCACGAGGGTGGTACGCACGAGGAAGGCTTCCGCTCGGCGCTGACCACGACCGTGAACAACTGGGCCGAGGAGTGGGGGCTGATCAAGAAGCGTGAGGACCGCCTCTCTGGCGACGATGTCAGGGAGGGTCTCACCGCGATCATCTCCATCAAGATGCGCAACCCGCAGTTCGAGGGGCAGACGAAGACGAAGCTCGGCAACACCGAGGCCCGGTCGTTCGTGCAGAAGGTGGTCAACGACCAGCTCGGAGAGTGGTTCGAGAAGAACCCCGGCGAGGGGCGAGACATCATCCGCAAGTCGATCGCCGCCGCCACGGCGCGGATGGCGGCACGTAAGGCCCGCGACCTCGCGCGCAGCCGCAAGGGGTTGCTGGGCGGAGGCGGCCTGCCTGGCAAGCTGTCGGACTGCCAGTCCACCGACCCCGAGGAGTGCGAGGTCTTCATCGTCGAGGGCGACTCGGCGGGGGGATCCGCCCGGCAGGGCCGCGACCCTCGGGTACAGGCGATCCTGCCGATCCGGGGCAAGATCCTCAACGTCGAGAAGGCCCGGATCGACCGCGTGCTCGCCAACACCGAGGTCCAGGCCATCATCTCGGCGCTCGGGACGGGTATCCAAGACGACTTCGACACCGACAAGCTGCGCTATCACAAGATCGTGATGATGGCCGACGCCGACGTCGACGGCCACCACATCCAGACGCTGCTGCTGACCCTGCTGTTCCGGTTCATGCGGCCGCTCATCGAGGGGGGCTTCGTGTACATGGCCCGCCCGCCGCTGTACAAGCTGAAGTGGAACAGCCCGGCCGCGCACGAGTACGTCTACTCCGACCGCGAGCGCGACGTGCTGATCGACGCCGGGCAGGCGGCGGGCAAGAAGCTGCCGAAGGACAACCCGATCCAGCGGTACAAGGGGCTCGGCGAGATGAACGCCGAAGAGCTCTGGGACACCACGATGGACCCTGACAACAGGGTGCTGTCGCAGGTGACCCTCGACGATGCTGCGCAGGCCGACGAAATCTTCTCCATCTTGATGGGTGAGGACGTCGAGCAGCGACGCTCGTTCATCCAGCGCAACGCCAAGGACGTCCGGTTCCTCGACATCTGAGGCCGAGACCGGGATCGGCGGCACCTGCTCGACCGTTCCCGCGTGAAGAGAGGAGTCACCGGTGACTGACGACATCACCACCGCCCCCGACGGACCCGGCGGTCGGATCGAGCCGGTCGAGCTGCAGGCCGAGATGCAGCGGTCCTACATCGACTACGCGATGGCGGTCATCGTCGGCCGAGCCCTCCCCGACGTCCGCGACGGCCTGAAGCCTGTCCACCGCCGGGTGCTGTACGCGATGTACGACGGCGGCTATCGGCCCGACCGTGGCTTCTCCAAGTGCTCCCGCGTCGTCGGTGACGTGATGGGGCAGTACCACCCGCACGGCGACACGGCGATATACGACACCCTGGTCCGGCTGGCGCAGCCGTGGGTGATGCGTGCCCCGCTCGTGTCGGGGCAGGGCAACTTCGGCTCCCCGGGCAACGACCGCGCCGCCGCGATGCGCTACACCGAGTGCAAGATGGCGCCGCTCGCCATGGAGATGGTCCGCGACATCGAGCAGGACACCGTCGACTTCCGGCCCAACTACGACGGTCGGAGCGAGGAGCCGGTACTGCTGCCGGCGCGGTTCCCCAACCTGCTCGTCAACGGCTCGGCCGGCATCGCCGTCGGGATGGCCACGAACATCCCGCCGCACAATCTCCGCGAGGTCGCCGACGGGGTCCAGTGGGCTCTCGCGCACCCCGAGGCGTCACGCGCCGAGCTCCTCGATGCGCTCATCGAGCGCGTACACGGGCCCGACTTCCCGATGGGTGCCCTCATCGTCGGGCGCCAGGGGATCGAGCAGGCGTACCGCACCGGTCGCGGCTCGGTGACGATGCGGGCGATCGTCGACGTCGAAGAGGACAACAAGGGCCGCACGACCCTGGTGATCACCCAGCTCCCGTACCAGGTGAACCCCGACAACCTGGCGCTGAAGATCGCCGAGCTCGCCGACTCCGGGCGGGTGCAGGGGATCGCCGACGTGCGTGACGACTCGTCGTCGCGTACCGGGCAGCGGCTCGTCGTCGTGCTGAAGCGCGACGCGGTCGCGCGGGTCGTGCTCAACAATCTGTACAAGCACACACCGCTGCAGGAGAACTTCAGCTGCAACATGCTCGCGCTGGTCGACGACGTGCCGCGCACCTTGAGCCTCGACCAGTTCGTGACCAGCTGGGTCGACCACCAGATCGACGTCATCCAGCGCCGGACCCGCTACCGCCTGCGCGAGGCCGAGAAGCAGGCGCACGTCTACCGCGGTCTCGTCAAGGCCCTGGACGCACTCGACGACGTCATCGCGCTGATCCGCCGGAGCCAGACGGCCGACGAGGCGCGGGAGGAGCTCATGACGTTCCTGGACATCGACGAGATTCAGGCACGGGCGATCCTTGACATGCAGCTGCGGCGACTGGCGGCGCTCGAGCGGCAGCGGATCATCGACGAGCTGGCCCGGATCGAGACCGAGATCGCCGACCTCGAGGACATCCTCGCCAACGAGACGCGCCAGCGCACCATCGTCAGCGACGAGCTCACTGCGATCGTCGACAAGTTCGGCGACGCCCGACGCAGCACGATCATCCCCGCCGACGGTGACCTGTCGATGGAGGACCTGATCCCCGACGAGGACGTCGTCATCACCATCACCCGGGGCGGGTACGCCAAGCGCACGAAGGCCGACCTGTACCGCGTCCAGAAGCGCGGCGGCAAGGGTGTACGCGGGGCGGCCCTGCGCGGCGACGACCTGGTCGACCACTTCTTCGCCTCGACCAACCACCACTGGCTGCTGTTCTTCACGACGGCCGGGCGGGTGTACCGGACGAAGGCGTACCACCTGCCGGAGTCGGCTCGCGACGCGAAGGGTGGGCACGTCGCCGGCCTGCTGTCGTTCCAGCCCGATGAGCAGATCGCGCAGGTGCTCGCGATCCGTGACTATGATCAGGCGCCGTACCTCGTGCTTGCCACCCGCCGCGGGTACGTGAAGAAGACACGGCTGGTCGACTACAACTCGCCGCGCCAGGCCGGAGTCATCGCCATCAACTTCCGCGAGGACGACGACGAGCTGATCGGCGCGGAGTTGGTCACCGCTGACGACGACCTCCTGCTCGTCTCGAGGAAGGGCCAGTCGGTGCGCTTCCGTGCCGACGACTCGCAGCTGCGCCCCATGGGCCGGGCCACGTCGGGCGTGACCGGCATGAAGTTCCGATCGGGCGACGAGCTGCTGTCCATGTCGGTGATCACGGCAGACACCGACGAGGATGCGCAGACGCGGTACGTGTTCACGGTTACCGACGGCGGCTGGGCCAAGCGCAGCGACGTCAGTGAGTACCGGCTGCAAGGCCGCGGCGGCCTGGGGATCAAGGCCATGAAGCTCGCCGACGCGCGTGGCTCGCTCGTGGGTGCCATGGTCGTCACCGCCGGCGACGAGGTGATGGCGATCCGCGCGAGCGGTCAGGTGACGCGTTCAGTCGCAGGGGACGTGCCCTCGAAGGGCCGTGACACCATGGGTGTGAAGTTTGTGACCGTCGGCGCGTCGGACAGTGTCGTGGCCATCGCCCGCAACACCGAGCGAGAGGTGGACGAGATCGTCGAGGAGCTGGCCGCGGCTTCGGACGACGCCAACCCCTCCGTCGAGATGACGCAGGAGGGCGACATCGCCGGTACGATGCTGGACGACCACGACAATCCGGCCCCCGAAAGCCTGCCGGATCAGCAGGAGGACGAAAGCGATGAGTGACCCGTCGGACGAGCAGCCGATAGCACCACCGCGTTCGCTCGGCCGGCCGCCTGCTGCTCCGTCGAACGGGTCCGGTTCGTACCCGCCCGGGCAGTACCCGGGGCAACCTCAGGCCGCAATGAGCGGTCAGTCGGCTGCAGTCTCGGGGGGTCGCGTCCGTCCAGCGACGGGCAGACCGAGCGCAGCATGCCAGTGCCGCCGAATCCCAACCTGGGCTCGTCGGGTGCCGGCGTGGGCGCGACGACGATCGACAAGCGGGCGGAGAAGCAGGCACAGAAGGCGAGCAGGCGCGCGCAGGCAACCCGCCCGCGTACCGTGCGACGCGCCAAGCTGCGCGTCGTCCATGTGGACCCGTGGTCGGTCACGAAGGCGTCGTTCCTGCTGTCGATCGCCTTCGGGATCATGTGCGTGGTCGCCGTCTTCTTGATCTTCTCGATCATGAGTGCCTCGGGTCTGTGGGACAGCGTCAACAACACGATCCAGGGCGTCGTCGACCAGAAGCCGAAGAACGCCTTCAACATCAAGGACTACGTCGGCATGAGCCGGGTGATGGGCGTGACGATGCTCATCTCCGCGATCGACGTCGTCATCATCACAGCCCTGGCAACACTCGGCGCCTTCATCTACAACATGGCGGCGGCGCTGCTCGGCGGGGTGGAGATCACCTTGGCCGAGGACCTGCGTTGAGCGGCCGGATTCCGGTTTGAGCCGCCCGAGAGCCATGGGGTAGCCTTCCCCGGCGACTCGTCGCAGCACCGGGCCTATAGCTCAGACGGTTAGAGCGCTTCCCTGATAAGGAAGAGGTCAGAGGTTCAAGTCCTCTTAGGCCCACCCCGCTGACCAGGCACTTCACCCCTCGCCGAAGCCTCCGCGCCCGTCGAATCGGCGCCTGACTGCTGCGATTGACGGCTACGGGTTACCCCTTCCACGCCCGGGAGCCGATCCAAGAGCCCTCCCACCAGGCCGACGGCCGCGCGCTGGTCCTCGGTGGTGACATGGGTGTAGATGTTCATGGTCACCGCGATCTGGCTGTGCCCGAGGATCGCCTTGGTCTCGCACGTCCGGAGCCCGGTAGTCAGCGCACGATAGCCAGGAATCGGCGCAACGCGTCGGCGCCAGTGACGGCGACCTCAGTGTCTGGTCGCACGTAGGTGGCCGGCGTTACCAGCACGCGCTGTTCGTAGACGCCGACCTTGCCGTGTGTCGTGTGCTGCATGATCCGGCGCTGCCCGTTCTCGGCATATCCCGTCTTGCGGCTCACCGCTGCAGAGGCGTGGTTTCCGACGACGTAGCCAGACTCGCATTCCAGAGCGCCGAGCTCGTCGAACGCGAACCCGACCACGAGTTGTCGCATCAGGGTCCCGGTGCCTCTACCGTGGTGCGCTAGTCCGAGCCACGAGCCGGTCTCGATGTGACGGGCCTGCGCGAAATCCCGCGCGTGCAGGTCTTGCATGCCGACAAGTTCGCCGTCGCGACGAACGGTCAGCGCCAGGCGCCAATTGTCGGGCGAAAACTGGGCTCGCTGTGTCCACCACCAGGCGAGGGAGGTTGTCGGGAATCTGTCAGGGGATCCCGGTCCGAATGGCTGCTGGTGCCACGACTGCAGGAAGGGCATGGGTTGGTCTGGTGCTTGAATGCCGCCTCGAACCAGCTGGACAAGCTCGGGGAGATCGTCGTCGCGGAGGGCCGCCAGTTCGAGCAAACCGCTGGCAATTCGGAGTGCGAAGGGGGGAAAGATATCCTCTAGCGCGAGCATGCTCCATTCTCTTCCTCCACGAGCTCCCGATGACACGACTTTCGCGGGGGTAGGTGTTCGGTTCTGGTCTGAACGGGGATTCGGATGCGCGCTCACGTCACTCCAAATCGGAGGCGGCCACCATGCCAGGGGAACCTTCCGGTCGCTGTACACCGTGAGCGATCCCGATGCGGTCGCGGGTCGCGGCTGGGGCCCTGTCGCCGACCACGGGGGCAAGCCTGAGGTCTTAACGCGGTCTACCGTAACGGCATGGCGTCCTTCATCAAGTCGGTGACCTTCGACTGTCAGCAGCCGCTCGGCGTCGCCACATTCACAGCTGGAGCACTCGGCTCCAACGTCGATGAGGACAGCACGGCCGACCGTGCCTGGGTCGAGCCGGCCGGATGGGGCGGACCAAGCTGTGGTTCGTCCGCGTACCCGAGCCCAAGACCGCGAAGAACCGCCAGCACTTCGATCTCCGGCCCACCGCTGACCGGGCGGCTGAGCGAGACAGGCTAATTGCCCTCCGGAGCCATCGTCGTCCACGAGTACGACGAACTCACAGTGATGGCCGAGCCTGAGGGCAACGAATTCTGCCTCGAATAGGGATTCCTAACTCGGCGCATCCAGTCGATCAGATGGCCACAGGCCTCTATGAGCAGCGCTGTGTCTTACCGCCGCGTGAGGGCGCAGACGCGGCAATCGTTTCGGTGCCACAGTGAGTCCATGGAGGTTCGATCGGGCCGGGCCGATGATCGACCGGCACTCGTCGCGTTTCTCACTGACCACCAGTCCTTGCGCGTTGCGCGACGGGGAGAGCTCGTCGACTCCTTACGCCATCAAGCCTTCATCGCATGGGCGGGTGACGCGGTGGTGGGGGTGGCGACCTACTCGATCATCGAGAACGATTGCGAACTGCTGACCCTGCATGCTCGAAGCAGGTTCACGGGGACCGGCTCCGCCCTGCTGACCTCGGTGAAGGAGGTTGCCCGGCGCCGGGACTGCACGCGCCTGTGGGTGGTCACCACGAACGACAACGTGGACGCCCTGCGCTTCTATCAACGTCGCGGCTTCCGGCTCGCTCACCTCCGCGCGGGAGCCGTGAACCAGAGCCGGCGGACACTGAAGCCTGAGATCCCGGTCATCGGCTCATACGGCATCGACCTTCGCGACGAGCTCGAGCTCGAGATCGACCTCCGCAGTCCTAGCAAGGACTGACTCATGCCGTCCGCGTAACCCGGCAGCGTCTTACCACCGCGAGTGTTCCTTCCTATTGGGTGGTCAGCCCTTCCCAGACGTCCTGGTCTTGCGGCAGAACTGTGCCATCCGGGAGTGGACCTCCGATGGGGGCGAGCGCTCGTTGGACAGCATCGCGGAAGAGTTCGTGCCGTGCCGCAACACCGCGGGCCGCTAGCCAACGCTTGATCACGTCGAAGAATGCCGGGTCGGCTTCGGCCAGCCGGGCGATGTCGTTCTTCCAGCCCTCGCTGCGAAATCCCGGTGCTGTGAACCACGCCTGCACAGCAGCGACGAACGTGTGAAGTTGCCGCATCCCCAGAGCCACTCCGGGCGATAGGCCCCGGTCCGACAGTCCTCGGCTTTGCGCGTGATGTCGCCCCCATTGCCACGAAATGCAGCACACTGACACGCCTATGCGTCTGAGCCCGGCACCGCAGGTGCGGCGCTAGGTGAGCAGTTGCGATCGCATAATCAGCCCGTCGCTGACCCGATAGATGACGGCAGCGTGCATGTCGGTGGGGAACCCTTCGGAGACGAAGCCCGAGGCTTCCTCCTCGTCAATGACCCAGTCTCCGATGCTGATGCGGTTCGGGATGTTGACGTGCAGATCCGGGCTCTGCGCAAAGAGCTTGGCATACAGAGCGTTGATGGCGTTGATTCCCTCCACCATCACGTTTCCGTCTGGCCCGACGACCGTGGCCTCAGGGTGATAGCAGGCCGTGAATGCCGCCGCGTCTCGGGCGTTAAATGCATCGACTTGTGCTTGAACAGCCTCGACCGGAGAGCTCATCTCGACAGCAGAGCATATCGACGCAGAGAGGTCAACTTTGCCGCCGAGCGGCGGCGACTCCTTCGTGGCGACGCACACTCAAAACGCCGCGCATCTCGCAATCTCAGCGGGTCTTGCCACCGCAGTCACCATATGGAGACCAGACGTAGTTGTGTTGCGGGCGGCGCCAGCGGGTGGCTATTACGGCTCCGGTGGCGCGCCGGCGGCCAGAGTAGCCAAGGGGACGAGCAGCAGGAGCATCATGCCGGACCCGAGGCTGTCGCTGACTGCATACGCCGCCAGGCCGTGCTGACGGCTAGGGCCCCGTTCACAGCAGGCGGAACCCGGACCTAGCGGCGTACCTGCACGCGTAGAGCGCGGTTTCCACGCGCATCAAAGCGACCTGATAAGGAAGAGGTCAGAGGTTCAAGTCCTCTTAGGCCCACCTACGGCGGCGGTCGCCGAGCAGCGCGAACGCCGTTGACAGCGTCTCAAGCACCGCCGTCATTCGCCGTCGATACCTGACCGATTAACCGACGACGCGACTGCCCACGCTCGCCACTCGCCCGGTGCTCCATCGAAGTGCGGCGAGGGGTGGGCCAACAGCTCCACGTCCCAGCCCACTCGACGGCGGGACAGCGACGTTCTTGGACACGGATACGCAACTAATGGTTGCGTCCCTGCCAGCGGAACGGTACGGTGGTGCGCAACCAAACGTTGCAGGAGGATCCATGCAGAGTCAAAATCTTCGCCAGGACGTCGAGCTGGGCAGCATCGAGCGTGAGCTCTTCATCGACGCACCGCCAGAGGTCGTCTTCGAGGTGATCAGTGACGCTCGACATGTCGCCGAATGGTGGGCAGATGCCGCCACGTTTCAAGCACTGCCGGGCTCGACGGGCATGATCGCCTTCGGCACCGTCGACGATGGCGGAAAGGTCGTCACCCTCACCGTGGTGGAGGCGGTGCGGCCGAAGACGTTCTCGTTCCGCTGGACCCATGATGCGGAGGAAGCAGCAGACGTCGGCAACTCACTTCTCGTCACCTTCGAGCTGGTTCCGTCCGGCACCGGCACAGTGCTGAAGTTCGTCGAGACCGGCTTCCGCGAGATGGGCTGGGAGGCCGCGGTACTCGAGGCCACCTACCTCGATCACGTCACCGGATGGAAGCACTTCCTTCCCCGGCTGGTGGCGTACGCCGAGTTGTTGGGGAACCGGCCATGAAGGAGGCAGTGAACCACATCGACGACGACCTGTGGTCGGCGATCGGCGACCCAACCCGGCGTCGGATACTCGACATGCTGCTGACGAACGGAGGCGGCACGGCCACCTCCCTCAGCGACCAACTGCCGGTCAGCCGGCAAGCGGTCGCCAAGCATCTCGGTGTCCTCGATCGCTCCGGTCTCGCGCACGGCGTCGCCGCTGGTCGCGAGCGTCGCTACGTGATCAACGGGGCGCAGTTCGCACGTGCGGTCGCCCAGCTCAACGCGGTCGGCAGTGCTTGGGACTCCCGACTCGCCCGTATCAAACGGATCGCAGAGACGATCCAACGCTCCCAGCAGCAGTCATCAGATCACACCTACACGAGGAGAACGGACAATGGTTGACATCTTGCACCGGGTCGCTGTCGAGAAGACGGCGCCGGAAGAGCTTTACCGAGCCCTCACGACCATCGACGGCCTAGCCGGCTGGTGGACCACCGACACCAAGGGCGATGCTGGTGTCGGCGGCGTGATCGAGTTCCGCTTCCCGCCGGGCGGCTTCGACATGTTGGTGATCGAGAGTTCACCGGGAGACCACGTGAGGTGGGAGGTCGTGGCGGGACCGGATGAGTGGATCGGCACGAACGTGGACTGGCAGCTGCAACAGGACGGCGACTGGACCGTCGTGATGTTCAAGCACGAAGGATGGGCCGAGCCTGTCGAATTCATGCATCACTGCAGCACGAAGTGGGCGACGTACCTGATGAGCCTTAAGGCCATGCACGAGACGGGGACTGGCGCGCCATCACCAGACGACGTGCGCATTGCCTACCCGGACTGAGGCGAGCCCGGCGACGCTTCTGTCGCTCCAGCCCGCCGTCCGCAGCACTGAAACCCGTCGCCGCCCAGCGGAGCAGGCCCTATGGTGCACGGGTGACGTCGAGGCTGGAAGCGGTGACCTTCGACGCGGCCGACGCGGTCGAGGTGTCCGCGGTGGCGGAGTTCTGGGCCCGGTTGCTCCACCGCGAGGTTGTTGCGGAGCCCAGCGGTGCGCTGGTCGTGGGTGACGAGACGCAGGTCGGTCTGCGCTTCGTCACCTCAGGAACCGGCCAGGTCGGCCCGCGACGGTTGCACTTGCACCTGACCAGTAGCAGCCGCGACGACCAGCAGCGCATCGTCGCGACGGCGCTACGCCTGGGTGGTCGCCACCTAGACGTCGGACAAGCGCCCGACGACGACTTCGTGGTGCTGGCCGACCCGGGCGGCAACCCGCTGTGCGTGATCGAGCCCGGGAACAACTTCCTCGCCGGCACCGGCGATCTGGGCGAGGTCACGTGTGACGGGACACGTAACGTAGGACTGTTCTGGCGCGACGCGCTGGACTGGCCCCTCGTGTGGGATGAGAACGAGGAGACCGCGGTTCAGTCGCCGTTCGGCGGAACCAAAGTCTCGTGGGGTGGCCCGCCGGTCGAGCCCAAGCACGGACGGAACCGGCAGCGCTTCGATGTGGTGACCGCTGACCCGAGCAGCGAGGCCGAACGACTCGTCTCGCTCGGCGCTGCCCTTCTCAGTGATCTGGCTGATGGCATCGAGCTGGCCGACCCGGACGGGAACGAGTTCGGCTTGCATACAGGCTGAGCATCGAAATCAGCGACCTGGGCACAGTTTGCAGGTCGCGATCCGGCCCTGACCGACCCGCATCACATCACAGACTGTCGACTCTCGAGTGAGTGGATCTACGTCGCTGGCGCAGCGTGACGAGAGGACGTGTGTTCAGACAGCTGCGCAGCCAGTTCTCGATTCCGTCGACCGCTGCACGACCCATTGGTGTCGGGTGGCCGGTGAACCCATGTTGCGAGGCAGGGTAGATGCGCATATCGACCTCGACACCCGCGGCCAGCAACCGTACGGCCATCGCAAGATTGTCTTCCAGCAGGACGTCGTCGCGACCCACCACGATGAGGACCGGTGGCAGTCCGGTCACATCCGCGAACAGCGGCGAAAGATCTGGATGGGTGCGGTCGGGAGCGTTCGCGGCGTACGCGTCGATGAAATACTCGTCGGCGATCAACCGACCGGCCGGCGTCTGGCCGGACAGGTCATAGGTACCGAACTGGAGGACCGCGCCGCCGAAGGCGGTGATCCCGCGATCACGCAGGCGGACGAGGGTGGCGACCGCGAGCGTCGCGCCAGCGGAGAAGCCGGTTATCTCGAGCTGCTTCGTACCGAACCGCGACTCGGCGTGCTCCGCCAGCCACAGTGCCGCTGTCTCGCAGTCGTCCGGAGCCGCCGGCCATGGACACTCGGGCGCCAGGCGGTAGTCCACACTGACCACCGCGACTCTCAGCGCGTCCGCGAGGCGCCTGCTGTAGACGTCGCTGGCAGCAGCCGAACCCATGTAGAAGCCACCACCGTGGATCTCGAGCAACACCCCCGCGGGCTCGCCGTCCACTGGCTCGTGGACCCGGATCGGCACCGTTCGCTCACCGGCGCGGACCACCTCGACAGCGGGACCCGGCTCAGAGGGGGCAGGCGCGGGGGCAGCCGCCCGAACGCTCCGCAGCTCTTCGAGACTGGCGGGACCGCGTCCTGCCCGACGATGTGCGTAAAAGGCGCGCGTTTCAGCAATCAAGGGCGTGAGCTCAGCATCGATGAGGGAGGACAACTCCAGGCGCACCGGATGACCCTACGGTTCGGCTTCGCCGTCTCATCACAAGACGCGCGGCGCGATGTCAGCAGACACTCTCCTGCTCGTGGTCGTCGATCCCAGATCGACTCGGGCGGCGGCGTCGGCGCTCAGATCCGATGAAGCGTGCGGTGCCGCCGGCTAGCCCTTCCACTCGGGGCCGGTTGTGGCCCCGCCCCGCACAAGTGCCGTGGAACACGACGTGTTGGTGCGGCGCGCGGTTAGGGTCGACGGATGAGCGAGACGAGTGAGCCGGTGCCTTTCGAGATCTACCGGACCGGCGTGTACCTGCACGGTACGAAGGCCGATCTCGCCGTAGGCGACATGCTGGTGCCCGGCCGGCTGTCGAACTTCGAAGCCGGCCGGCTGATGAATTTCGTCTACTTCACCGCCACGCTCGACGCCGCGACCTGGGGCGCTGAACTCGCTGCGGGCGAGGGCAGGGGACGCATCTACATCGTCGAGCCGACCGGTGAGTTCGAGGACGACCCCAACGTCACCGACAAGAAGTTTCCAGGCAATCCGACGCAGTCTTTCCGCAGCCGGGAGCCGCTTCGCGTCGTCGGGGAGCTGGTCGCGTGGGTCGGTCACTCAGCGGAGAAACAACAGGCCATGAGGGCAGGACTCGACGCGTTGAAACAGCGGGGTGAGGCGAAGATCGAAGACTGAGTGGCGAGGGACCGCGGTTCGGTCGAGCAGCCTCACGGTCCAGGCGGAGTGGATCCCATTCCCACAGTGGGCATCACCTCGGAAGGCAATTTGCTTGGATGTGTCGGATCCAGCTGGGACCGTTCGTGGGAAGGGTGGGCGGGCCCCCAGGGCCGCCACTGCCTATCGACCACCAATTCCTTCCAGGAGTCACCATGAAGCTTCTGCTCACCTCCGGCGGTGTGACGAACGCCAGCATCCGCGACGCGCTCGTCGAGCTCTTGGGCAAGCCGATCGCCGAGTCCAGCGCGCTGTGCATCCCCACGGCGCTGTACGGGCATCCGATGGTCGGCCCGGGAGTGAGGGCCTGGCAATTCATCAGCGGCAACTCGGAGAATCCCATGGTCGCGCTCGGCTGGAAGTCGGTCGGCGTGCTGGAGCTGACGGCGTTGCCCAGCATCGACAGGGAGCGTTGGGTGCCGCTCGTGCAAGAAGCCGACGTCCTCCTCGTCGGGGGTGGCGACGTCCTCTACCTGTGTCACTGGATGCGCGAGTCCGGGCTGACGGACCTGCTGCCCTCGTTGACCGAGACCGTCTGGGTAGGCCTCAGCGCGGGCAGCATGGTGATGACCCCCGTTGTCGGTGACGACTTCATCCAGTGGCGACCACCGAACGGTGACGAGAGCACGCTGGGTGTCGTCGACTTCTCGATCTGTCCTCACCTGGCGCCAAACGGCATGCCGGGCAACTCCATGGACGAGGCGCAGCAGTGGGCGGCCGGCATCCCGAATACGGCGTACGCGATGGACGACCAGACGGCGATCACGGTGGTCGACGGTCACGTCGACGTCGTCTCCGAAGGGCACTGGGAGCGGCTCCGGACCTTGACTTCAGTCCACGATCACGCGTAGCCGGCCCGGAACACTTCTGGCCTCGAGGGCTCCGTGGTCCAGGCACGGGCGCCCCCGGCCGGAGCCCCCATCAGGGCTTTTCGGGTCCTCGGTGCGCGGCCTCTATCCGGCCCGACCGGTGCTACCAGGTGAGGGCGTCGAGCCGTAGATAGAAGTCCTGGCGCGCGGGGTCGACCGGGGTGCCGTACCACTGCTCGAAGTCGTGTCCGGCTTGCCGAGCAGTCTGTTCGTCGGGCCAGATCGTCTGCGCGGTGGCCAGGAGCAGCGCGATGTCGCAATGGGGGTCCGCCGTGCCGAGGCGTCCCAGGTCGATGAGACCGGTGACCTGATCCGTGACCGGGTCGATGAGGATGTTCGGCAGGCACAGGTCGCCGTGGCACACGGCCAGCTCGGCGCCCTCCTGGGCTACGCGTCGAGGCAGCTCGGCCTCGAGTTGTTTGAGGATCAACGGCGGCGGCGTGGATTGCAGCGCCTGAGGAAGGAACCCGACGTTGACGCGGTTCTCGGCGACGGTAGCGCGGGCGGTGGGCATGACGCTCGCCAGGCGCCGGTCGAAGGGGCACTGCTCGGCGGGGAGACTGTGCAGCGCGCGAAGCGTCTCGACGACCGAGGGCCACGCGGATCGAAGCGCTCGAGGTCCGCGTCGGTCTGCAGGGACGCCGTGCACCGCACGGGTGACGAGGCAGGCGCCGGCATGGGTCGCGCGCCAGTCGAGCACGACAGCGCCGGGCACACCGGTCGAGCCCAACCAGTCGATGCGGTCGCGTTCGCCCGCCAACTCTTCCGCATAGTCCGACGAGGCGACCTTGGCATAGCGCCTCCCGGCGCGGTCATGCAGGACGGTCGCACCGGACTCGCCCCCAGCCGCGGGTTCCCATTGCGCCTGCGCTATCGGGAGGAGCTCAGTGAGAAGAGGAGGGACGACCGGCACAGGTCCATGATGACCTGTGTTCAGTCAGTCCCGCTCGGGTGTGGTGGAGGCGCCTCCCGGAGCGCGTCGTGCGGGCTGGTGCGTGTCAGGGGCGAGTCGGCGCGTACTGGTCGGCGAGGGATGGCCAGCGTTGCGAGGCCCACTGCGACCAGGTCGCGTGTTCACGCGGGACGGGCGGGATCTGAGCGCCTCGCAACTCGTCGTCGTCCGGCGCTTGGAACTGCGCCCGCCACTGCTCGAGCTCGACGTCGCTCATGTGGAACGTTCGGTCGGGGGCAGTCACGAACCGGCTGGTGACACGCCTGCGCTGCTCCGCGTGGTCGATCGGCAGATAGACAACCCGGCTACGAGCCCCCACGGTGCCGGCGATCCAGCGGAGCGCGGATCGTTCGTCCTTGCCCCAGAATCCGAAGTCGAAGACGACGTTGGTGCCCAGCGCCGCTGCCCGCATGCCGAGCTCGACCAGCTTGCCCTCGACGAGGTCACGCTTGTCGGGTGGGTTCCGATCGCCGAACAGCATGATCTGCCATTCGTCCGGGGTCAGCCGAAGAGCTGGCGCGCTGATCTCCAGCTCCTTCGCGTACGTGGTCTTTCCTGCGCCGGGAAGACCGACGATCAGGTAGACGTTCGCAGCACCGACGTGCGGATCGGCGTGGTCTGGGTGCGTGTGTGCGTTCATGAAGTGGCTCCTGAGCGATGGCGACGGCGGAGGCCAGGCAACGCGAATCGGCCGCCCGGCAGGATGCCGGCGGCGCGGAGCCGAGGAAGATGCCTACGGACTGTCCAGCGCCGTCAGCGAGAACGGCAGGTACGAGTCACGGACGCACAAGCGCACATAGCGACAACCCTACCGATGACGGCTGGGGCCGGGCTCGCTTTCGCCGGCCGCGGGGCGCATCCGGCTCGACCACATGGCAAGGTGGTGGGCGAGTGCTCGGCGCTGAAACGTCGGCACCGGTTTTTGTCCGGTCGACCGTGTCGGATTCGACCGGGCGCCGTTCGTGGGATAGGTGAACGCGGTCCACCCGGCCGCCAGAGACGAAGGAGCTCCAAGTGCCCGAGTACCTCTTGTACTTCAACCAGCAGTGGGTGGGCGACCACACCGAGGAGTGGTTCCGCGGGCGCGGACCGCTAGCTATGGCTGTCGTCAACGAGATGAAGGACGCCGGCGTGTACGTCTTCTCCGGCGGGCTCGAGGAAGAGGACGGACCGGTCTACAGCGCCGACCCCACCAGCGGCACCATGATGGTCACGGACGGACCTTACGTCGAGACGAAGGAGTTCCTGGGCGGCTTCGCCGTCGTGGACGTGGCCGACGACGAGGCCGCCAAGATGTGGGCGGCCAAGATTGCGGACGGGTGCGGCTGGCCCCACGAGGTCCGCCGCTTCAAGCCGCAGCCTCGGGTCGACTGAGCTCGACGTCGCGCAGGGCTCAGCCCGGCGGGGCGCTCATCGGAGGTGCTTGATGAAGAAGATCTCGGCAGACTCTCCGGGCAGGAACAGGCAGCCCGCGTCGGTGTACCCAAGCTTCCGGTAGAAGTGCTGCGCCGACTCAGCCGAGAGTGTGGAGGTCATCACGGTCTCGTGGCCAGCTCGGCCACAGCCACGCTCCCACTCGCTGACGAGGAGACGCCCGACACCTGCACCTCGACGGGGCTCGTCGACGTGGAGTCGGTTCATGAACGGGACCTCGTCCCAGAACAGCCCCCACCGGAGCCAGCCGACGAAGCCCTGTGTCTCGTCGTCCACAGCGAGAAGGATGCGGCCACGACCCAGGATGGCGGCGACCTCGGCCTCGGGGAGCCGGTCCCTCTCCGTCAGCTCGCTCAGGTCGTCCTGCGTGCCGAGCCTGACATGAGTCACGAAGCCAATGCTCACACAGGTCACTGCTCCGAGCCGCGGTACAAACGGGCTGACTAGCCCGCGGTGGCGACCGTGACGTAGTAGGTACGAGCCAGGAAGTACCTACCCGTTGCGTCTCGCTGCTCGAGGTCCTCGAGGAGGGCGGTGCCCTCGGTTTCGGTGAGGGTTCCGCGGCGGACGAACTCCTCGATGGCTGGTCGGATGAGCCAGGTGTGGGCAGCACCGAGGTCACGCTGTATCCGTACCTGGGGAACGACGTCCACCGAGACGAAGCCGCGACGGACCAGTGCCGATGGCAGCTCGCGCGCGATCAGCCCGTTGTTCATCTGGTCGCACAGTAGGTGGGTGAACCGGCGTCCGAGGTCGCGATCGCTGACTGCGAGGCAGGTGCTGTCCCAGTCCCATTCCGCGATCGCCAGCCGGCCGCCCGGTACCAGCACGCGACGCAGCTCGCTGACCGCTTCCCACGGCTGGCTGAGGTGAACCATCACCTGCGTCGCCGTGACGCGGTCGAACGAAGCGTCGGCGAACGGAAGGTCGTAGACGTCGGCGGCCCGGAACGACAGGTTGGGGTGCTCGGGCAGTGACCTGAGCTCGGCGAGCTTGACCAGCTCGTCGCTCAGGTCTATTCCGACGGCCTCGCCTGGCGCGACCAGAGGCGCCATGACACGCAGGTAGTCTCCCGTTCCGCACCCGACGTCGAGCAGGCGGAGTCCCGGACGCAGATCGAGCGCGCCGAAGACCGCTGCCGGGTCTTTGCGAGCGCGCTCCACGTCGTCTGCCCGGGTCGCTTGCAGAAGGTTCGCGTAGAAGGACGGATCGGTCGTCTGGTCCACGTGGGTCCAGCTTGCACTGAAGTTGGTCGTCGGGACGCGTTCGCTCATACCGCCCACTCTCCCTCGTGCTCCGTCGCCGGTCCATGGGACCGTCGCGACGAAGGGCGGTGAGGGTTGGCGATGCGGGGGCCTGACCTCCCGGACAGGAGGGAGGCGTCGTCTCGGCTCAGGATCAGGCGATGATCGCGGTCATCCGGATCGAGACGAGCAGCCCCGGTATCTCCGCTCCGAGCTTGGCCGCATAGCGGGTCGGTGGGTCGGTGGGGAACCATCGCGCGTACTCCTCGTTCATGCCTGCGAAGTCGCCCGGACTGCTGAGCAGGACTCCGACCTCGACGACGTCATCGAGGCTCGCACCGCCCGCATGCAAGATGGCCTCGCAGTTGGCCAGCGCCTGGCGGGTCTGGTCTTGGATGCTCGGCCCCGCCAGGTCGCCGGAGTTGGGGTCGATACCCGTCGTTCCTGAGACGAAGACCTGCGATCCGGCCTTGACTCCCTGGCTGTACAGTGCCGAGCTCGGCGCGTTCGGGGTCGTGATGATCTGACGCGGCATGCCGTCCTCCTCGGTGAGGGGCGCCATGATCGCAGGTCGGGGCAGGTGACCGCTCGTTGGCACGGCGATGAGCGGATACGGCGCTTCGAAGGCACTGACCGCGATGAATCGGCGGCCGCCGCGGGGTCTGTCCTCACGACAGTCAACGAAGGAGGACGCATGAGCGGCAAGGTCATCGCATCAATCACGACGTCGGTCGACGGCTACGTCACGGGTCCCGACGACGGCCCGCGGTACGGTCTCGGCCGTGGTGGTGAGCGCCTGCACTACTGGGTGATGGGCGGACCCTGGACGTACGACGGCACCCACGACTTCGCCATGCACGGCCCCGACAAGGAGTTCTACGACGAGCTCGTCTCGACGTTGGCGTCCGGAGTGGTCGGCAGAGGCATGTACGACGCGTCCGGAGCCTGGGGCGGGACCAATCCCTTCCCCGGCACGCTGTTCGTGCTGACCCATCGCACCGCAGACCAGCCGGCCGCGGAGACCGGGTTCCGGTTCGTGGCGGACCTCGACGCGGCACTCACCCAGGCTGCCGAGGCGGCCGGGGACGGTGACGTCGGCCTGGGTGGCGGTGCTGATCTCATCAGGCAGGCGCTGGCGGCAGAGAAGGTCGACGAGCTGGTCATCTCGACGGCTCCGGTGATCCTCGGTGCGGGCAAGCGGCTGTTCGACGGGTTCGACAAGGACGTCGAGCTCGAGGTGGCCAAGGTGTACAGCTCTCCCTTCGCCACTCATGTGCGCTACAACGTCGTCCGGTAGCCGCCGCGAGGACCTGCCGGAGGCATTGCGCCGTCGAGCGAGCCTGTGCTCGGGTTTCGAGGGACCGTGACGCCATAACGGTGACACGAATTCCTTGCCCACGCCCTTTGACGGCATAGCGAAATCAGGAGGTTCGCTCAGCGACACTCCCTGCTGCCGTGCGGCGAGGTCGCAGCAATTGCATCACCGGCTCTTACGCTGGAGAGACGTCGCGTCCGCTGCCGGCAAAGTCGTCGCGACCGTCGGCGAGCGAAGGGGGCCCGTGATGAGTGCAGAGCACAACGAGGCAGGACGCCAGGCGGCCGTCAATGCCACGGGAAGCGGCGGAGCCGGCCATGGTTTGTACGCGCCTACCGTGGCGGAGCAGCGCACTGCGCGGATCATGGGCGCCTGGTTCCTTGGCACATTCGTGTTCTCGATCCCCGCTTTCTGGTTCTACGACCCTCTGCTCAACCACCCCGGTTACGTGGTCGGCAGCGGCCACGACACGCGCGTAGGCGTGGGAGCCCTGCTGGAGGTCTTGTTGGCGATCTCGGGCATCGCCACGGCCGTCGTCATCTTCCCTATCGTGAAACGGGTCAACCGAAGCGTCGCTCTCGGGTACATCGCCTCGCGAACGGTCGAGTCGATGCTCATCCTGATCGGGGTTCTCAGCCTGATGTCGGTCGTGGGTCTGCGCCAGGACCTCGCCGACGCCGGAAGGGCGAGTGGAGCGCTGGTCGACGTGGCCCGGGGGCTGCTCGCCGTGCACGACCAGACCGCCCTGCTCGGCCCGCAGTTCTGTGCCGGCCTCGGCAACGGGATCCTGCTCGGCTCCTTGATGTGGCGATCCAGACTGCTTCCGCGGCCGATGGTGATGATCGGCCTGGTCGGCGGTCCACTGGCCCTTGTCGCGGGTGTCGGTGTGCTCCTGGGCGCGTGGGATATCAACTCGGGATTCCCCGTCCTGATCACCGCACCCGAGGCGATCTGGGAGTTCTCGCTCACTGTCTGGCTGCTCGTGAAGGGGTTCCGTCCGTCGCCGATCCTCACCGGCTCGGCGGTGGACCTCAGCCCGGCGAGCTGACGACCGCCGCGCCTCGAGCGCTGCTCGGGGTCACACGGTCCTCGCAGGCTCGGCATCAGGGGGTGACGGGCTCAGCTCCATGCTCTGCCCAGAGCGCGTATCCGAGCCAGGCCAGGGCCAGCCCCACCGGTATCGCGATTTTCGGCTGGGACGCGTTGGGGAGCAGGGCAGCCACAGGGGCCAGCACGGTGCCGAGCGCCAATAGGGCGCCCGCTCAGCGTGGCAGGACCCCGGCGCGGAACGTGGTGATGCCGAACAGCAGTCCGCCGAGCATGTACAGCGGTGCTGTCGATGTCCAAAGTGCCGGTAGAGGTCCCAGGTCGAAGGTACTGGAATTGCTGTTGAACATGCCCATCCACGCCTGCACGAACGCCGGCAAAGAGGTCGCAACCTGCGGAAGGACGAACGTCTCGACGAAGGTGAAACCCATGACGGGCGACAGCGAGACTGAAGAGCGCATAGCCGGTCAGGCCGAGCCAGCCGATCTTGGACGGCTGCCTCGCATAGAGTACCGCATGCCGAGCAGCGCGAAAAAGAACGCGGCGCAGGCAATGACATGGACGATCTCCCACCGGCTGGTGGTGACGGACGCAGCCACATTGGCCGGATGGAATATCCCGACGAGGACGTAACCTGCGCCCCCGAGCAGAGCCGAGAGGCCAGCCCACGGCAAGAGATTCTCGTTCGTCACCCTCATTTTCGCCCCCGTGAAACAGCACCACTAAACGCGGCCGACGTTTGTGACGGTACTCCTACTGGCGGAGGATGGATACGAAGCAAAGGGCTTGGGAGCGCCGCGCTCAGGTGTGACGAGAGACGTCGAGGATCAGCATCAGGTCCTGGCCCGAGTGCCGGACCTCGCGCAGCGTGAGCCGTTTCGTGGTGATCCGACGCGGCAGCAACGGGGCTCCGGCCCCGAGGAACACCGGCCGCATGCCCAGCCGGACCTCGTCGAGCAGGCCCGCGTCGTCGAATTGGCCGACCAGGTCACCGCCGCCGACGAGCCAGATGTTCTTGTCGGGCATGGTGGCCACCATGTCGTCGTAGACGGGACGCACGTCGCCGGAGACGATCCGGATGTCCACCGTCGGGATCGACGGCAGGTCGCGGTGCGAGAAGACCCACGCAGGCCGCTCGCCGTAGAAGTCCCGCCACTGCTGAGGGTTCTCCAGCATGTCGTAGCGATGCGCAGCACCCATTCGTACGTCGTGGCGCCCATCGCCATCGGCCCGACCGCGCCGATGAACTCGTCCCAACCGCCCTCGTCGTCCCCGTGCGGCGCCTCGAAGAGCCAGTCCAGTGACTGGTTCTCGTCAGCGATGAACCCGTCGAGCGTGCAGGCGGTGAAGTACTGGACTCGGGTCACCCGGGGACGGTACACCTGCATCAGCCGTCGCCGTGTGGCGTGGCTTCGCGGCATGCTCGACCGCACCGTCAACCGCCGGGCGAGCCCGCGGTCAGCCTGTCTCAGGCACTCTTTCCGAGCGTCAAGGTCACGGGAACGAACTGCGCAGAGTCCCCCGTCGGGCCCTCGACCTCTCGGAGGAAGCGCTCGACGACGAGGTCCGCGATCTCGGCGACGGGTATGGCCACGGTCTCCAGGGTGGGCACCCAAAACGCCGCGTTCTTGATGCGGCAGTGAGGACGTGCGCGCGTACCTGTGCGACCGGCTCCACGACGTACTGAGCGCCCATCACATCGACTACGCCAAATGGCAGCACAACAGGGAGCTGATCGAGGCCGGCAGCGTCCCAGTCCGGCTGTGCACCGGCGGCCCATCGGCAGAACCAGGCGTACGACGCACGCTCGACGAGCTGCGCCAGCCGCATCCGTCGGTCTCGTGGGAGCCCTCTCCGCCGGCGGCGCGCGCATCGACCCCGGTGTGCTCGAGCGGTGCAGCGGGTGTGAACCTCCGACGTGCATATGGATAACTCCGCGCACAACCGCGGCGTCACGCTACGAATACCCGGGCTGCACCGCACAGGCGCCTACACCCTCTGCTGGGAGGTCCGGTCGACACCGTGCACATGTCGGTCGCGCCGCCGCCCGACCCCGCGGGGCCCACGGGCGGCGTAGACGTGAGCGGAACGATGCTCGCCGACGCAGGGATCTGGATGCCACCGTCGCCCGAGACGATTCAGCTCATCCACGTCGAGGCGGAGTCCGGCTGCGGTGGTCACGCCTGGCCGGCGTCGTGAACCACGATCGCGATGTGCACGCGATTGGCCGCGTCGAGCTTGGTGAACAGGCGAGAGACGTGGGATTTGACCGTCGCCTCGCTCATGAACAAGGAGGCGGCGATCTCGGCGTTGGAGGCGCCGGAGCCGATGGCGACGGCAACCTCACGTTCGCGTTCGGTGAGCGTTGCCAGCCGCTCCATCGCAGCCCGCTGGCGTTCGGATGCCTCGCGGTCGCCGAAGTGCGACAGCAGCGTACGGGTGACGGACGGCGAGATGATCGCATCCCCTGTGGCGACCAGACGCACCGCGTTGATGATCTCCGCCGGGGGAGTGTCCTTCACCAGGAACCCGCTGGCGCCAGCGCGAAGGGCGCTCAGGACCTGCTCGTCAGCCTGGAACGTGGTGAGCACGATCACCTTGGGTGAGGGATCGAGCCGGCTCAGCGCGGTGGTTGCCGTGATGCCGTCCATCTCGGGCATCCGGATGTCCATGAGGACCACGTCGGGGCGGTGCTGACGCACAGCGGCGACGGCGCGCACACCGTCGTCTGCCTCTGCGACCACCTCGACGTCATCGGCCGACGACAAGATCATGCGCAGCCCGGCCCGGACGAGGGCGTCGTCGTCGACGAGCAGGACTCGTACCGCTACCACGGCAGCTCAGCGTCCACGACGAAGTCGCCTGACCCGTCCGGGCCGTGAACCAAGGTGCCGCCGGCGAGGCTCACGCGCTCCTGGAGCCCGAGCAGTCCTGCCCCGGCACCCGGCAGCACGGGGCCGGCCGGTGCCGGTACGGGTAGGCGGTTGCGGATGCTGACGTGGAGGCCGTTGTTCGCGGCGCCGCTGACGTGTACGCGCCCAGCGGTACCGCCGGCATGTTTACCGATGTTGGTCAGCGACTCCTGGACGATGCGGTAGGCGTCGCGCCCGAGTGCGCTCGGCGCGGTCGTCGGCGAGTCGACCTGCATCTGGAAGTCGATGCGCGCCCCGGCCCTCCGCGACTCGTCGATGAGGCGGGGGATGTCGGACAGGCTGGGTTGCGGGGCTGCCGGCGTCGGCTCATGCCCCTGATCGTCACGCAGCACACCGATGACGTCGCGGAGCTCCTCCAGCGCCTGGCGGGCCGTCGAACGCAGCAGCTGGGCGATCTCCTGGATCTTGTCCGGCGGCTGGTCGGGACGAATCTCCAACGCGCCTGCCTGCAGCGCGAGCAGTGAGATGCGATGGCCGAGGACGTCGTGCATCTCGCGAGCGATGCGCGTGCGCTCGGCCATCCGCACGCTGTCGGCGTGCAGCCGCTGTTCGGCCTCCGCCCGTGCGGCCCGCTCGCGCAACGTGAGCAGGAGCTGGCGGCGAGCCCGGACGTACATACCCACGGCGACGGCGGCCAGCACCAGCGGGATGACTTCGAGGACCACGGAGACCGGGCCGGTCGTCGGACTGTAGAGGGCGAAGAGGAGGACTGACGGCAGCCACAGGGCCGCGACCAGAAGGGCCGGCTTGGTGGGCCGGCGCACGGCGAGGGAGGACAGCGCGAGCAGACCCGCGGGGGTGGCCGAGACCGAAAGCGTCCCGAGAGCCACACAAGCCACGGCGACGCCGACGGGCCAGGGGCGCCGCCACCACAGCGCCAGACAGGCCAGCGCCCCGCAGCAGGCATCGACCGCGACGCGACGCGTGGACAACGCGTCGCCGCCGCGCAGCGCCGGGATGAGAAACAGCGCCCCGAGCGTGGCCGCCAGGACGCAGGCCGTGACATCGACGGCCTTGTCACGAAGGGTCTGCGGAACACGCCAGTCCTCCGGGGCCGACGTCCCCGAGAGCAGGGACGTCGTCGCTGTCAGCCGGCGACGCGCGGACCCCGTTCGAGACATGGTTTCAGCGTAGGTGCCGGTGCCCCGCCGCGGGACCGACCCAGGGCGACGCGGCAACGTCGAAAGGTGGAGAACGTTGGCGAGTCGGACCTCCCTGGGACGCGGCGCTGTGGCGTGACGGGCGATGACGTGAGGGACCCGGCGGGCCACCGTTGAGTATCGGCACCCGCCGCCACTCACGAAGGAGTCATCATGACCGAATACGTACGAGAGCAGCCCTCGACAGCCTCCGCACTGCCGGAGTACGCACGAGAGCAGGCGTCGACCGCGTCACCTCGCCAGGAAACGCCTGCGACGAGCAGGAACCAGTCGGCTCGGTTGTCGCTGTGGCAGGTGAACCTGCTGCGTGTCGGCTACCTCTTCATGGGAGGGGGCCTCGCGATCGTCAAGTGGCCAATGCTCTTCCACCATGCGCCCTGGGGTCTTGCGGAGGGCACGAAGGAGTGCATGCTCGTGGCGCTGTCGGTCCTGGCACTGATGGGGATCCGTTACCCCGTACGGATGTTGCCCATCCTGCTGTTCGAAGTGGCGTGGAAGCTGACGTGGCTCGGGGTCGTTGCCTTGCCGCTCTGGACGAGCGGCACTCTGCAGGGCGCCACCCGTGACCAGACCGGGATAGTCCTCTGGGTCGTGGTCATCATCGCTGTCATCCCCTGGCGCCATGTGGCTGCCCAGTACGTGGTGGCCCCCGCCGAGCCGTGGCGTCGGCCGCGGTAGCCGGCGCGAGGTCGGCGGCTCGCTCAGGCCGGGCCGTAGGCGAGGTGCACGACGCCGTTCGAGTACGCGTCGTGGCCGGTCAACGTCAGCTTGGTGGGCCCCTCGGCATCGCGCCACAGCCGCTTGCCCGTGCCGAGCGCCACGGGGTACACGAACAGGTGCAGGTCGTCCACGAGGCGCTCCTCCAAGAGAGCGCGAACCAGCGTGCCGCTTCCGGAGACGTAGATCGGGCCGTCGGTGTCGGCTTTGAGCCGGCGAATCACGTCGGCGTCGAACGGTCCGAGACGAGTCGACGGCCCCCACGAGACGTTCGGCTCCTGCGCTCCAACGACGTACTTGTGGGTGTCGTTGAAGAAGGGTGCCCCGGGGTCGTCCTCGGCGGTACGCGCCGACCACGCCGGCGCGAACATCTCGTACGTCGTGCGTCCCAGCAGGATGGCCTTGCAGCCCTCCGTGACCGCAGCCAGCGTCTCGGCCATCTTCGGGTCGAAGCCGAACTCGAAGGTCCATCGGGGATCCTCGAAGACTCCGTCAAGGGAGATGAACTCGTGAACGGCGATGGTTCCCATCGGACTTCCTTTCGGGTCGAGTGAGATCGGTACGGCGGGCGGGGCTCAGGCGGGGCGGTAGGTGAGGGCGACGGCTCCCGACGCCTCGAAGACGTGTGCCGCTTCGAGCCGGACCGCTTGCTCGGCCGCGAAGATCGGCAGTCCTTCGCCGAGCGCGACGGGATGGTGCACGAGGACCCAGCGATCGATGAGGCCGAGGCGGGCGAGCTCGCGACCGGTGGTCGCGCCACCGTGGAAGAGCACGCCGTCGGTCGACTCCCTCTTGAGGCGGCCGACGGCCTCAGTCAGGTCACCACCGACCACATGGTCTTCGGCCCAGGGCGCTGACGTGATCCTGCGTGACAGCACCGCCTTGGGGATCTGGTTCATCGGGGCGGCGTAGGGCTCGTCCGAGGTGGGCCAGTACGCAGCCATGTCGTCGTACAGGGCCCGGCCCATCAGGTGGAGGTCGGTTCGCCACAAGAGATCGCCTTCCCAGGCAGCGAGCTCGTCGTCCTCGAAGCCCGGATCCAGCCACGAGAGGTCGCCGCTGGGCCGCCCCACGAACCCGTCGATGGACGTGTGGATCTTGAACGTCAGCTCGGCCATACAGCAACAGACCCCTTCGGGTGCTCGGACTCATCGGCGTGCCTGGACCATCATCGGCGCTGCGACAGAGTAGGCGACCCGATCGTCGTCGGACGTCGACACTTTCCCTGCCCACTCGGCATGGAACCCGGCTGTCGACTGACCGCTCGACAAGAGGCGAGCCCCGAGCGGGCCGGGAGGAATGTGTCATAGCCTCGCATCGTGGCTGTCCACCAGCTCTCGCGCGCTGACGCTCGCCGCATCGCCGTGCGTGCGCAGCTGCTGGACCGCGACCGACCGACGAGCCTGCTCGACATGGTCCGTCGGCTGACCTTCCTCCAGCTCGACCCGACCGCAGCCGTTGCGCCGAACGCCGACCTGGTGTCGTGCAGCCGACTGGGGTCGTTGTACTCCCCCAGCGACCTGGTCGGGGCACTCGAGAGCCGGACACTGGTCGAGCTTCTCGCCATGATCAGGCCCAGCGAGGACATCGCGTTGTTCCGTGCGGCTATGGCCGAGTGGCCGGGGCAGGGAAAGCTGCGGCCCTGGCAGGAGCTCCGTCGAGACTGGGTGCAGGCCAACGACGCCTGCCGGCGCGACATCCTCGACCGGCTCGGTACCTCCGGCCCGTTGACCTCACGCGAGCTCCCGGACACGTGCGCGGTGCCCTGGGAGTCCACCGGCTGGACTCATGACCAGAACGTGATCAAGCTCCTCGACTTCATGGCGGCGCGCGGCGAGGTGGCGACCGCCGGCCGCAGGGGACGGGAGCGGTTGTGGGACCTGGCGGACCGCGTGTACCCCACGGGGCCTGTGCTCGAGGTCGACGAGGCGTTGCGAGTCCGCAACGAGCGACGGCTCCGCGCACTCGGGATCGCCCGGGCGAAGGCGCCGGTCGCACCGATGGAACCCAACGACGTGGGGGAGGCAGGCGAGCCCGCGGTGATCGAGGGCATCAAGGGCGCTTGGCGCGTGGACCCGTGTTATCTGGGCCGACCGTTCTCGGGACGGGCGGCGCTCCTGTCGCCGTTCGACCGGCTGGTTCACGACCGCAGACGCACTGTCGAGATCTTCGAGTTCGACTACCAGCTGGAGATGTACAAGCCCGCCGCGAAACGCCGCTGGGGATACTTCGCCCTGCCCATCCTGTACGGGGACCGTCTCGTCGGGAAGCTCGACGCCGCGGCCGATCGCAAGGCTGGAGTCTTCCGGGTCAATGCGGTCCACCAGGACGTCGTGTTCACGGCCGCGATCACGGCGGCCGTGAAGAGGGAGATCACGGGCCTCGCGAGCTGGCTCCGTCTCGAGCTGATCATGTCCGACGCCGGGCTGTGAGGATGGTGATCTAGACGGCGACCAGGCAGAGGTAGGCCATCCCCAGCACACCGCGGTAACCGCCGTAATAGGCCTCGCGCTGGCGGGTCGCCCGCTTCTGGACCTCTGCGGCGTCGACGTGGTCCAGCCCGTGCTCGGCGAGCCACCGCGCGTAGCACGCGCTGTATCCGGACTCGAACTCGTCCCACTCGTCCAGGCTCGCCTCGTGTACGGCCGCCGGCATGAAGCCATGCGCGACGGCGATCTCGACCAGCTCGGCGAGGGGCACGAGCTCGTCGGGGCGGCCGCTCAACGGGGCGACCGCCTTCACCGTCGGTGGGCGCGACCAGACTCCCTCTCCGAAGACGACGTGTGCGCCTGGCTCCACCATCGCCCGCAGGGCAGTCAGCGCGCTCGCGTAGTCCAGGGGCTGGTTGTCGTGGACCGGCGGCCCCCAGACCTGACTGGCACCGATGCAGATCACGGCGTCAGACCGGTCCGGCACGTGGGTCTTCGCGTCCTCGGTGAGCAGGATGACCCGATCGGAGAGGCCGCGCTCTCGCGCGAGCACCCTGCCGTGTTCGACGGCCGCCACGTCGAGGTCGATCCCGATGCCGGAGGCGTGGGGGGAGGCGCCGATGACACGGAGCAGCAGCTCGGCCCATCCACAGCCGATGTCGAGAACGATCCCGTCCCCGTCGTTGGCCAGGAACCGTACGAGCCTGTCAGCCCGATCCCGTGACAGCGGTGTCATGAAGGTGAGGTCTTCGTAGGGCTCCCTCAAGACTATGGTCACCGAGACACCGTCCCGTGAGGGTCGCGCCGACCACAACCCCTTTTCGCGGTGCGGACAAACTGCCGACTGCGCTGACCGTCAGCGGCGGTTCCAGAACCCGTGTGCCCATGCGCGGGCCGCGGCGGGGTGGCTCTCGATCCGCCAGTCGGCGTGGTGGTGGTAGTCGTCGAGCGTCGAACCACCGGTGACCGGGATGCTCTTCGACCGGAAGAAGTTGGCTCCTCGGGCGGAACTACTTGGCTCCTCGGGCGGAACTACTTGACTCCTCGGGCGGAACTACTGGCTCCTCGGCGGAATTAGTTGGCTCCTCTGGGGTGACTCCAGCGGGTACGGGGTCAGCTCGCCGGGACCTGGTTGGTCGTGGGCAGGGGGAATCTGCTCACGTTGTCGACCGCGGGACGCGTGCGCCCGACCGGTCCCCGCGCGAAGGCGCGCAGGACGTTGCGCATGACCTTCCGCGCGAACCTGTCGTCCTCGGGTGGCAGACCCGGGCACCGTCGCCCGAGCGCGCAGCTCCATCGCTGGGTACCGAAGTCGATGACCCCCGCACCCGACGGCGTCGTGTAGTAGCTGGACTCGGTGGACGTGGGGACTCCGCCGCAGTCGTACGCCAGGTACGACAGCACCTGGAGGGGACGTGGTGTGGAGGCGACGGGGTACACCCGGTCGGCCTCGTCGGCGACCAGGTGCGGGAACTCCGAGCCGACGTGGACGCCGGTGCCCCGGAATCCCCACCAGTGAGGCGAGGCGACCCGGTACGGCTGGTCGACCGGGTAGCACTCGTACAGCTCCCCGATGAGGGAGTTCTCCGGGTCGGGCGCCGGCGGATCACGCCAGCGTGCGGTCGTGACCGTGGGGCGGCGATCGCGCAGCGGGTCAGAGGTCGCGGCGTCGGTCTTGTAGCCGATCATCAGCCGGTTGGGCCCGGTCGACCGGTGGGCGAGGCGGACCCGCCAGTACATGGTGTTCGACGAGAGGAACGCCAGGTTGGTGCCGGCGTCGCGGGCGCGGGTGACGTAGCGCCTCTCGGGGACCGTCCAGTACTCGTCGTGGCCGACCGACACGTAGCCTCGCGCGCCGTGCAGCAGCGCCGGCCGGGTCGCGACGTCGACGTCGCTCTCGTAGGCGAGGGGCAGGCCGAGGCGCTCGGCGAGCACGACGGTCGGCAAGATGTTGTACAGGAACCGGTTGCCGCCGGGTGCGAGGTTGGGGCGGTCGAAGCTCACCGCCCAGCTGCGCAGCTGCCCGGGCGGCGCCTCGTAGAGGCTGTACCCGCCCCACGTGTTGTACGCCTGCCAGTCCATCTCCGGCTCGACGAGGACGACCTTCCCCGCGGTGGTCGGCGAGCTGACGGTGAACGGGACGAACGACTGGTACCCCGAGGCCGCGTCGAGTTTCAGCAGGTAGAAGCCGGGGGGAAAGCCTGCCGTCGGGACGGTCAACGACGCCCGCCAGCTCGCGACGACCGTCCGCGTGTCGGGGAGGAGGTGCGCAGCCGGCTGGGATCGCCCTGTGGTGGGCCTGGACGACCACATGAGCCGTCCGGCGCCGCCGCGGTACCCGCCGATCCGGTAGGCGTACGCCCGAAAGCGCGACGCCGTCGTCGACACCATGACCGAGACAGTGCCGCCGGGTCGCACGCTCACCGGATTGGCGTACCCCTCGATCTGGTGGTCCATCGCCGGTTTGGTGAGCTTCCACGACGACGAGCCGCGCATGGTGCGGGGCTGCCTGACCGTCGTGGCGGACGTGTGTGCGGGCGTGGCCGACGATCGCGGGTGGTGGCTCGAAGGGCTGCTCGTCGCCGGCCGCTGTGTCGGGCCGTGGGCGGCGGGAGAGTTTGTGCTCGTGCACGCGCTCAGCACCAACGCCGGTAGCAGGGTGGCCGCGACGATCCACCGGCGAGTCGGCATTGGGGGATGGTACCTACAGGTGCTGTCAGCCGTGGACGTGCTGTCAGCCGTGGAAGGTCGGCTTCTGCGTCGACGGCATCAGCTCGACCCAGGTGCGTCCTGGGGCCAGCAGAAGCGGGTGACCCTTGGAGTCCAGCAGATGGAGGCGGTGGTTGACGGCGCTGCGCTTCCACGTGCCCGGGATCCGGACGCCGTTGCGCAGCAGCCAGCAGCGACCCGACCCGACCGTCACTGGCAGCGGGTCCTCAGCCCCGTCGGTCTCGAAGATGCCGGTGCCGACGACCTTCGTCGACATGATCACGACGTTCGTCGAGTTGATCTGGTCACCCGGGATCAGCATGTCGGGGTGCCCGTCCTGGGAGCGCAGATACTGGTGGCCGTCCCAGGTCCAGCCGGCGGTGGCGGAAGGGAAGGGGATCACCGCCTGCCGGGTCTTGACTCCGTGTGGAGCCCGACGTGCGTACCCGAAGACGCGGGGGGCTGCCGCTTCGTGCGGAGCCATCTTCTGCAACGCGGCGGTCAGGGCCGAACTCGAGGAGAACAGGTTGTCGGGCGAGATGTGGTCGCTGCGGCGGTAGAAGGGCGCGGCGTTGACGTCGGCGTACAGCAAGACGGCGTGCGAGTGGTTGCGCACCGGCTTCATCTCGTGCTTGCTGGCGCCCGAGAAGGCGAAGTACCCGCCGTGGAAGAGCCGCAGCAGGTACGCATCGACGGGGCGCGCCGACCGGATCGGCCCGATCAGCGGGGCCGGCTGCGACTGGTAGACAGCCATCAGCCGGGTGAGGCCGCCTTCGACGAGGATATCGAAGACGATGTCGGCCGAGTTGACGCCGGCCTGCGGCCAGGCGCCGGACACGTTGTCGATCTTGACCGCGAGCGACGGCTTCGAAGCGGCCGCTCGCGACGGCGCGGGCTGCCCGGTGAGCGGGTACACGGGCGGTCCGCTGAGGACCGTCTGGCCCGCCGTCCGGGAAGTGTCGGTCTGGGACACCGCCTTGACCTGGGCCTGATGGCTGTTGTTGGCAGGGCTGTCGCCGCCCGATCCGCATGCCGAAACCAGGACACAACACCCCACCGTCGCGGTGGCCAACAACCGACGCATCACCGGACCACCATGTCATCCACATCGCCGTCACGGTCGCAAACCACGCGGCGTGTGTACTAAGAAAGCCTGAGAACTCGACGTTTCCGCTCCTGTCTGCTCGGCCGCGGAGCCGGGCACGCCTACGCGTGCTCAGTAGTCGTGGTCGGCGAGCCCGAGGCCTCCGCGCTCGGCTCCATCGGCCACGGAGAGGAGGGCGGGAACCATCTCGGTCGTGACCAGGCCGTGCTCGCGGGTCAGCTCGTCGACGATCTCGAACGACCGGGCGATCCCGTCGGGGGTGTCGACGATCGTGGTGACGACGGGTACCCGCCGGCCGAGCTGGAAGAACCTGTCGCCGTGCGGGGCATGGTCGCCGTGGAAGCCCCAGACCCCGCGTACGGCGGTGGCGCCGCGGGCGCTGGCGGACTCCCGCAGGCGGCGGATCAACGCGCGATGGATGGGCTCGCCCTCGTACAGGGTCGAATCCGAGGTGTGCACGGTCGTCTTCTGCCAGGGACCGAGGCCGTGCTCATCGCGGCCGGGAAGGGAGTGCGGGCGCTCGAGCAGCTGGCCGTCGCGCTTGCAGACCCGAACGCGCTCGACGGTGAGCAGCGGCCGCACGAGGAGCGCGCCGAGCTCCGGAAGAACGGCGGCGATGCGCTCACCGGATCCGACGGTGACGACCATCGTCGGCACGTCGCCGTTCGCGCCGAAGAACCCGGCCCGCCGGCGATCACGTCGGATCGTTCCGTCCACACCGAGTAGCACGGAGGCTCCAGCGATGCCGCGGCGGTGCAGCAGCTCGCAGACGGCCACGTACGCCGGGACCCGGTACACGCGCTCCTGCCTGCCCAGGTAGATGGTGAGCTTGGTCGACTCGCTGGTGCCGGGGAGTTCGACGCTGCCGAGGTCGTCGCTGAGCAGGCGGGCCCGCTCGAGGGTCAGGAGCCCGCGCCGTTTCACCTGGAGCAGTCGGGCAAGGAGGGCGTCGATCCGTTCGCGGCGGTCGACGGCGACGGCTATCACCGACGGGTCCTCGGACAGGGACAGGAACTGGTCGGAGCGGAGGTGGTGCCGCAGTCCGAAGCCGCCGATCCCGCGGAGCAGGATGCTGGTGGCCAGCTCGTACTCGCCGAAGAGGTCGAGGAGCTCGTCGGCGTAGAACCGCCCGCCGACCCGCTGTCGCTCACCGAAGTAGACGGTCAGCTTGAGGCAGTCCTGGTTCACAGGCGGACTCCGATCGTGCGGCCGAGCGCAGCCGCGGCCACTCCCAGAATGACACTGACCATGAGGTTCCCGACCGCGAGCCCCGTCTGCCGCTCCTCACCCAGCCGCTGCGTCTCCAGCATCCAGGTCGAGAAGGTGGTGTAGGAGCCGATCGCCGCGACGCCCGCCAGCAGGAGGACGTCGGATATCGCCGTCAGTCCGTTGACGAAGCCCAGCAGGAGCGAGCCGGTCACGTTGACAGTAAGCGTGCCGAGCGGGAAACCCGTCGCGGTGCGCTGGGCCGCCGCGCGGTCGACCAGGAACCGCAGCACCGAGCCGAGGCCACCGATGACCACCACGCCCGCCCAGAGCAGGACGCTCATCCGCGGAGCCGGACCCTGCGAACCAGGGCGGTTGCCGTGTGGACGGCCAGCAGTCCGGCGACGACGCTCGCCACGGTGTACGCCGCGGCAAGGACGTAGGCGCCGCTGTCGAGCATCCGCACGATCTCGAGCTGCATCGTGGAGAACGTGGTGAGCCCCCCGCAGAGTCCTGTCCCGAGCAGCGGCCGGCGGTAGCTCGACAGCGGCAGCCGCTCCTGCAGCCGGGTGGCGACGTAGCCGAGCAGGAACGCGCCGACGACGTTCACGGCGAACGTGACGGTCGGCCAATGCGTGCTGTTGGACGGCATCCAGGTCGCGAGCGCGGCCCGTCCGGTCGTACCGATCGCACCGCCGGCGAAGATCGCGGCGAGCTCACGCGCGTCGACCGCTGCCATCGCTGCTCCTACGTACTCGACAGCAGCACGCGTCGGCCGCCTTCGTCAGGTTGCTAGAGTCGAGCCGGGCATGCAACCCGGCTCTGCCCTCGGGCGAAGCGTACCGAGGGCCCGAGTGCCGGAGAGAACCCGCAAACCGAACGGACCTATAGGGGGTCGTCATGTTGAAGAAGATCATCTCGGTCGTTGTGGTCGGTGCCGTCGCAAAGGTCGTGCTCGACAAGCTGACCGGCTCGAAAAACGAGGCGGACCTGTGGGCCGAGGCCACCGACCCGGTACGGCCCGCGAAGTAGCAGTCGGTCGCTTCGACCGCTCTCGGGGACGTAGCTCAACTGGCAGAGCACTGCCTTTGCAAGGCAGGGGTTGAGGGTTCGAGTCCCTTCGTCTCCACCACCCGCTGACCGTTACATTCTCGGGATGGATCAATGAATAGGCCGACTGTGACTCGCCGTATGAATGCGGTCCTGGGTGGAACAGCAGTCGCCGTGCTGCTAGGCCTTGCTCTTTATGCGGTCCTGTTTCTAGCGGAGTTACTTATCGCCACTCGAATGCACTCGCCACTCCCGCCACCGCTAACGGATCATTGGCCGGATTGGTCAATAGTCGCTGCTTCGACAGCAGTTGGATTCTGGCGCTTCATGGTCATTCTACGTACTCGCGGTCGGCACGGTCCCCTATTCGGCTCAGTCATCGCCGCATTTGCGTCCGTGGCAATAATTGCATTCTCTGCAGCCGGTAGCACGATTGCTCACGAGACCTCCTACCTGAGCGCCTTTCCGGAAAGCAACGCTTCGACTGGACAACTTCTCGAATGGGGTCACAAAGCCTGTGACTGGCTGAAGCAGCAAAACTGGGGGAAGCCGAATCCTCCAATCACGCGAGGACACCTGTACCCGAAGCCGTACGCGCCGCGCAACATGGTCATCACGTCTACAGCGACATTGGAAGCCCACTATGGTCGCACGGGATGGGCTGACAGAGTTGTGTTAACGGCCTGGTACAGGCTCTGCCCGTTCCAGCAATGGGTACATCGGCCCATTGGTGGTGGAGGCAACGACTAACTGTCCACATGACAGGCGCGTACCTGTCTTACCGCTAGCGGGGGAGTAAAAGCAGTTGTCCGCCTTGACTTGAGCTACCGCGGCGCCTTCTCTGGACGCGGTTGTTCGGTCCGGGGATGGTGGCGACGGAGCTGACGGCGCTGTCCCACCTGGCGCAAATGTCACGGTCGACAGCGTCGAGCAGTAACGCAAGCACATATGCCGCGATCCCACCCGAAACTAGGGTGTGGGCTCGAATAGGTGCTCTCGACCGCAGGGATCGCCGCCTTGATAGGGATGAACGATGACTCGCTCCCAGCGGCCCGCCCCGACGATCTCGCCCGGTGTCGACGCAGACCCGCCTTCCAAGCCGATTCCCGTCGACTGTCGACGGCGAGCGAGCGAGAAGTGTTCACCGCTCCTGAGATCCCGCCGGCGCCTACCCCCGGCCGGCGGCTCGCGCGGCGCCCTGGGCCGGCTTCGGCAAGGGGATCGGCACCTGCCAGGTGTGTCGATCCCCCCCGACGATCGAGAACTGGACGGCACAGATCCGGAGCACCTGGAGAGCGCCGAAGACGAGCAGCGCCGCAAGCGGCAGCTCGACCACGAGCGCGCTCACCTCCGACCAGGTCCTGTCGGCGCCGTGTGAGGTCATCACGTCGAACCAGGCGTCGCAGGCCAGCAGGATGCCGGTCGCGAACGCCGTCAGGCTGACCAGCTGACGGCCCAGGAGGGCCAGTACCCCAGTGGCTAACAGCATTCCCAGCAGCAGAATGTCGAATCCGACCCAGGTGATGTCCCAGTTGTGCGCGACGTACTCCCGCGGCAAAGTCAGGGCCAGATAGGCGATCCAGGGGACGAGCACGATAACGGCTCCGACCGTCAGTGCCATCCGCGCCTCTCGGACCAGGCGTAGTAGCCGGTGCGATGGCACGATCGACGCCGGTGGGTGGCGGGCCAACTGTGCGATCAGCTCGGAACGCTCCTGAGGGCTCATTGCCGCGACCTGCTCGTCTGTCAGCACTCGCCCATTGTCACCCGCCCACCGACGCATGCGGTGGCCTTTGTCGTCAAGGCGATCACCGGCACCCCGTATCGTGACAGGGTGACCTCTCGGCAAGCGGCATGAGGTGGTCGACTCTGAGGAGTCCGCTGTGGGTCGGGCGGATCGTCTCGCTGGTCGGTCTCGTCACTTTGCTGAGCGCCCTGCTGCCCGAGGTTCGCTCGAGGATGGATCTCGTCAACGAGATGGTGCCGGACGTGTATCCGGCGGCGGCCACCACCGGTGCCGCCGCGGTCGGGGTGATCCTCATCCTCTTGTCGCGGGCACTTAGGCGAGGCAAGTTCCGTGCTTGGCTGCTGGCGACAGTGCTGGCGGCCCTGGCAGTCGGGCTTCATATCTTGAAAGGTCTCGATGTAGAAGAGGCCGCCATGTGTCTCGGCCTCTTCCTGCTGCTCCTGTCTGCTCGCCGGAACTTCAGGGCACGACCGGATCCTCGTTCGCTGGGCAGGCTCCTCGCGGCGGTGTGCATCGGTACCGTCACTGCAACGGCCCTGGGGTACCTGTGGCTCGCGGTCGACGGCGACGGACAGCTTCCCGGCACCACGCAGGTCGATCGCGTTGTGCAGGCGTTCGTAGGCTTGGTCGGACTGCCCGGTCCGGTCGTCTTCGTCAGCCAGAACGCCTCCAACCGGGCGGCGGTGGCGCTGGTCGTGTTGGGGGCCTCGGTACTGTTCGTCGCTGTGCTCCTGGGCCTTCAGCCCGCCGGCGGCCCGCACCCGATGACACCCACGGAGCAGCTTAGGGTCCGCACCATCCTCGACACGTGGGGTGCGGTCGACTCGCTGGCGTACTTCGGGCTGCGTACCGACCGATCCGTGATCTTCTCCGCAAGCGGGAAGTCGGCCGTCACCTACCGCGTGGTCGGCACTGTGTCGCTCGGGGCCGGCGACCCGATCGGCGACCCCGAGGCGTGGCCGGGAGCCATCCAGGCCTGGCTCAACGAGGCCACGTCTTTCGGCTGGGTGCCCGCCGTGATCGGGGCCAGTGAGCGTGGCGCCGCGGCTTACCACCGGGCCGGGCTGCAGGTCCTCGAGTTCGGCGACGAGGCGATACTGCACGCCGACGACTTCACGCTCGAGGGCCGCAACATGCGCGCGGTTCGGCAGGCTGTCGCACGCAGCTCTCGAGCCGGCATATCGGTCTGCTGCCGCCGCGTCTGCGAGCTGGACGCCGAGACACTTCGTCAGGTGCGGGAGAAGGTGGACGCCTGGCGCGAAGGGCCCGTAGAACGAGGATTCTCGATGGCCCTCGGCCGTTTCGGCGCGGACGAGGACCCCCAGGCCCTGCTGGTGCTCGCCACCGAAGGCGACAGCCGGCTCGTCGGCCTGCTGCACTTCGTCCCCTGGGGCAACGCGGGTCTGTCGCTGGACCTGATGCGGCGGGATCGCGACGCCGAGAACGGCGTCATCGAGGCGATGGTGGCCGCGCTGATGGCGGTGGCGCCGTCGTTCGGCATCCGACGGGTCTCGCTGAACTTCGCGGTCTTCCGTAGCGTCTTCGCGCGAGGGGAGCGGTTGGGCGCCGGGCCGGCGCTCCGGGCCTGGCGGGCGATCCTCCTCTGGGCTTCGCGATTCTGGCAGATCGAGTCGTTGTACCGGGCGAATGCGAAGTACCAGCCCGAGTGGCTCCCGCGCTACATCGCCTACCCGAGTCCGTCCGACATTCCCCGTGTCGCCACCGCCGCGCTGCGGGCCGAGGCGTTCCTGGTGGCCCCGACGTGGCTTCGCACGCTCGGTGGACCATAGCTTCCTGCGTTCGGCACGCACGGGTCCGGCTGCCTGACCGCGCATTCACGCACGCCGCGCGGCCCGTGCCGACGAGCGGCTCTGCCACAAGCCGCCTCATGCGGGTTGGCATCGCGAGACGCTCATGCATCGACGCCTCCGCGCGGTAAAGCATCCCGACCCGTTCGAGGTCCCGGTCCGGAGCAGTACGTCCAGGTACGTGTGAGCGAAGGCAGTGGTCAGGTCATGGTCCACCGCGGGCCACCAGGAAGCGACGGCGCTACGGACCGCCCTCGGTCCCGCCGTCGCTGCCGGTGTCGTCGCCGTCGGTCGCGTCGGTCGGGTCGGTCGGGTCGGGTCCGTCTGCGGTGGCGGCCTCCTCGCGTTCGTCGGCGTTGGGGCTGAGCCCTGTGAGGAGGTGACGGTCGAGCTTCGACGCGACGCGGTCGGCTCGGGCGTGAGCTCGGTCCTTCGCGGCCTGCGAGCGGGCCCGGTACGCCTCGTCGTCATCGACGCGCCGAACGAACGCATCGAGGTTGGCGGCCATGTCTCGCCGGTAGGCCTCCGAGTCACGCCCATCGGCCTGCTCGTCGCGCAACTCCGCGGCCGTGAGGATCTCCTCGATCCGGCGCGTCGATTCGCTCGTTCCCTCCCCTCGAACACCTGTGGCCGGGGCGCCGTCGTCCGCGCCCGCGTCGCCCCTTGGGGCACCCGCGTCGCCGGCCTCGCGGGCGGCCGCACGTTGTTTGTCCTCGTCAGGCTCGTTCATGGCACCCGGTCCCCGGTATCGCTGGTCCCAACGCGCGCCGATACACGACGCTTTGCTCCTTATACCCTATGTGATCCGTTTGTACCATTGCGTAACCAGATGATTTCTCGCGGAGGTGGGCCGGGGTTCTGCCTCTCAGTGTGAGATCCGCAGCACGGCGCCCGACTTGGGCGCAGTGTCGGCGGATCCGGTGCTCACGTACATCGCCTTGTCCGGCCCCTCGACGATGCCGCCGGGCAGCGCGATGTCGGCGTTGCCGACGACGTGCGTGATCGTGTCGGGCGAGGTAACGCTGGCATAGGCGACATCGCCGGGCGGGCCGGACGCGTTGGGGTAGAAGAGCTCCGAGGCCCAGAAGTGTCCGCTCGAGTCGAACGTGCAGCCGCTGATCGTCGTAAAGCCGCTCGCCCACAGCGTCGCGTTGTGCTTCCAGTTCTTCGAGTTCGGGTCGACGCGCCACACGTTGGACTGGCCCCCACCGACGGCGAGGTTCGACAACAGGTCGAGAGCGCCGACGTACAGGTCGCCGTCGGGCCCCTGGGCGATGCAGGTCGGAGTGGCGTCGCGCTCGGCACCTGCCGTCTCGTTGGGGATGTAGGAGATGACGCGCGACCTCCCGCCGCTCAGGACCTCGCTCACGGTGTTCGATCCGGCGTCGGCCACGAACGTCCGCACCGCAGGGCGATCGTCTGCGTCGCGGTGGGCATGGCGGGGCCGGCTTACCGTCAAGACGGCATAAGGGTTGGCGTCGGGGAAGTCGTCCGGGAACAGGCTCGCGTGCGCGGCCGTCCACGCGTAGTCGCGGTCGCCGACATCGCTGCGCGACCGTGCCGCCCCGGTGGCCGCGCTGAGGTCGAACAGGTGACCGATCTGCGGTGCGTCCAGCCCGAAGTCGGCTCGGACCCCACGGCGGGACCCGCTGAGCACCGCTTGCACCGCGCAGCCCCTCTGGCCCTGGGCGCTCCGAGGTGACGGGCGGCGCCCACGCGTCGAGCAGGCACCGCTGGACGCGGAGACGGCGGCCGGGCCCAGTACCTGGGTGCCGCCGCCGGCTGACGGCGTGAAGATCGACGTGAAGGCGGTCGACCAGGCGCGCTCGAGGTTGCCGCCCGCCCATCGGTACTTCGAGACAGCGCCCGAGGAGGTCACGCCGGCTGTACCGGTTCGCGCGTGACCCGCCTCGGCGACGTACAAGTCGGAGTGGGCGTCGAACGACAGTCCGCGGGGCTCGTCGAGGGAGGTGATGACGGGCTGGATGTTCCACGCATGTATCGGCAAGGCGGCGATACCGCTGGCACCGGGCGCAGCCGACATGGCAAGGGCAGCCGTCGCCGCTGTCAACGCGCCCACAGCCGTACGCCTCACTCCGGTCCCCTTCGGCGGTCTGGACCTCGCCGGCCTCGAACACTTCTCGCGCGAGGCAGATCCGGTCATTCGCCCCGACCGCCGATATGCCTTCGACGGTCCTCCTGGCCCGTGGCGCTGTCAAGGCTCGCTGCTGTCGGTCGTGGATGCGAAGGGCCCGGCGGCGCCACGTCTGGTCCGCGCGGCCGCATCACAGCTGCGGTCGCGTCTGGCGGCGCCGCCAGAGGAAGTTCTTCCATGCCTCGTAGTAGGCCTCGTCGGCCTTGAGGCAGCGCTCCATCGTGAGGCGCTGGTCCTCGGTCAGGGCGTCCTGCCGGACCTCGCCCGCGATGGCGTTCCAGCTGTTCACCGCATCGACCAGCTCGCTGCGGAGGAGCACCAAGCGCGCGTCAAGGTACCACTCAGTAGTCATACGATCACGCTACGCGATATACGTCGTATACCGACGGCTTAGCGTGGTATCGCGCGAGCCCAAAACTGCGGACATAAGCTCTGTCCTCGGTCAGCGGCCGTTGCAAGGGCTGACCCGTGGTACCGGAACGGCGGTGACGCAGTGCTGTTGTACGGTCACTCATCGATAGATTCTCGTCCGCATCGGGGCATTGTGAGCAATAGTGGATGGGCGGCCGCGATCAGTGCGCACGCCGCATGCAGGGACTTCTCGGCTCTCCTGGACGGATCGACGTTCGGCAGCCTCCGTCCGGACCGAAAGGCTGACCATGACCGCAACCTCACGGGCGATACGTCGAACGGGCGTCCGCGCCGCCGTCGCAGTCGGCGTGACCGCCGCAGCAGTGATCGTCGGCATGAGCCCGGCCAGCGCACACGTCTCGGTCTCGCCGGACACGGCCGTACAGGGCAGCACCGCTGAGCTGACCTTCCGCGTACCGAATGAAGAAGCCCGCGCGGTGACGACCAAGCTGCAGCTGCAGATCCCGACGTCGGCCCCCATCGCTCAGCTGCTCGCCCGCCCGATCCCCGGCTGGACCGTGAGCGAGCACTCGGTCACGCTGTCCAAGCCGCTGATCACCGACGACGGCAAGTTCACGACCGTCGTCGACCAGGTCACCTGGTCGGGCGGTCGTATCGAGCCTGGTCAGTACCAGGACTTCGCCCTGTCGGTGGATCCGCTCCCCGACACGGGTAGCTCGGTCGCGTTCAAGGCGCTGCAGACGTACTCCAATGGCGACGTCGTGAGATGGATCGACGTTTCCGCGCCGGGACAGCCTGAGTCCGCGCACCCGGCCCCGGTGCTGGCACTGACGTCGGCGACCGACAACCCGACCGCCATGGAGATGGCGAGTGCATCCGTCGCCGCGAACGCCGACTCGTCGAGCGGCTGGCCGGGTGTACTGGCGGTCATCGCGTTGCTCCTGGCCCTCGCTGCCGTCGGTGCAGTCGGTGTCATGTGGGTGCGGCGCCCGCGTCAGGTCTGATGAACCGGCCGCGGGCACTGCTCGCACGACTGTGCGGATGGCTCCTGCTCGCGTTCGTCCTCGTGGTGGCCGTCGCCGCGCCCGCGTCGGCTCACGCCACGCTCGCGTCGACGAACCCCGTCGACGGAAGTGTGCTGAAGGTCGCCCCGACCACAGTCTCGATCACCTTCGACGAGTCCGTCGGGGTCGGCTCCGGCAGCCTGCGGGTGTACGCCCCGGCTGGCGCGCGGGTCGACGTCGCGGCGCCCGTGCAGAGCAAGGCGGGTACGGAGATGACCGCCCGCCTGCGAACGGGCCTCGGCGACGGCACGTACACCGTGGCCTGGCACGTCGTATCGGCTGACTCCCATCCCGTCTCAGGCGCCTTCACGTTCTCGATCGGCCATCGGAGCACGCACGTCAGCACGGCGTCGGTTCAGGGCTCGACCGGCCTACCCGTCCAGATCGTGTACGCCGTCACCCGCGGCCTAGGCTTCCTCGCCTTCGCGGTGTTCTGCGGCGGCGTCACCTTTCTGCTCGTGTGCTGGCCCGACGGCGCGGCCGACCTCCGGGCTCGACGCCTGCTGAAGGTGGCATGGTCGACCGCCATGGGGACGGCGGTGCTGGCGTTCCTCCTCCAAGGGGTCTACGCGACGGCTCACGGCTTCCCGGGCATGGTCGACCCGACGTTGCTCCGGCGCACCTTCGACTCCCGGCTCGGGGCATGCCTGCTGGTACGGATCGTGCTGCTCGTGCAGGCCGGGCTGTTCGGTTACGTCATCCTCGAGGGCTTACCTGGTACGCGCCGCGCACACAAGCCGGTCTCCATCGTGGCCTGGGCGGTCGCCATGGGGTCGATCGCCGCGACGTGGTCACTCGCGGGTCATGCGTCGATCGGCCGCTACGTCGCGCTGTCGATCGCCTCCGACGTCGTCCACCTGGTCGCGGCCTCCGTCTGGATCGGCGGGCTTTGCGTCCTCGCGGCGACAGCGCTCCGCGGCCGCGACGTGTGGCCGGCCTGGGAGTCGGTCCGGCGCTTCTCGCCGATCGCGTTGGGCAGCGTGGCTGTCGTCATCGTGACCGGTACGTTGCAGACCTTGCGCGACAGCGGTCAACTGGCGGCACTGTTCCACACGACCTACGGCTGGCTCATCGTCGGGAAGGTCACCGGGCTGATCGTCTTGATGGGGCTCGGTTACGCCGCGCGAGGGGCGATTGCGGTGTTCTTCGTCGACCGTCCACCTGAGCTGGGGGAGGACTACGCACCCGCGGTGGCCTTGCGGAGATTGCGGCGCAGCGTCGCGGGCGAGGTCGTCGTCGCGGTCGCCGTGCTGGGGCTGACCGCCGTCCTCGTCAACACCGCCACGGCGCGTGAGGCCTACACCCCCATCGCTTCCACGTCCGAAGCCTTCGACACGGGCGCCGTACAGGGCACGGTGCAGGTCGTCGTCACGCCTGCGACGCTGGGTCCCCAGGTCGTCCATCTGACGGTGGAGGACCGGCAGGGCCAGCCGTACCGCCCCACGGAGATCGGTGCGGCACTCACCCTGCCGCAGCAGAGCATCGGACCGCTGCCGCTGCACCTGAGCTCACCGAGCGACGGCGAGTACTCCACCATGGCGACGCCGGTCGGAATAGCGGGAGCCTGGACCGTGAGCGTCACCATCCGCAGCGGCGCCTTCGACGAGACCACGGTCACGGCGCCCGTCACGATCCGCTAGCCCCTTGCGCCGGACGTCACCCACCTACGGCCCCGTCAGCTTCTCCCCCTTCCGCCGAGACGTCACCTACGGCCCGGTTCTGCCGGCGTGTCGCTCACCGACTGACGTCTCGACAGTTCACGCATCTGCGGCGGCCAGGTGCTCGCGGACCAGCGCAGTGACCCGGTCGGGAGCCTCCCGCGGGGGGAAGTGCCCGACGCCGTCGAGGACGACCCGCCGGTAGCTGTCGAAGTATTCGTCGAGGCCCTCGGACGCGTGCGGCTCGTCGCACCGGTCCGCTCCTCCCTGGATCATCAGCGTCGGTACGTGGATGTGCTCCACGGTGTCCAGCTCGCGACTCAGGCCGTCGTAACGGAGGTCGCGTGGCTCGTCGGCACGAAAGCGCGCCTGGTACGCGTTCAGGGTGACGGCGGCCCAGTCCGGGTTCGCGAACCCCTCGGCGGTGATCGCGAACTCCCGGTCGTCGAACCAGCCGGGTGGGCTCCAGGTGTCCCACTGCATCCGGGCGAAGCCGACAGGATCGCTGCGGACAGCCTTCGCGCCGTCGTCGACGTACATCAACCACTGGTACCAGAACGCGCGCGCCTGCCCGAATTCCGGCATGGCGAACCGTCCGCGGGGCTGGTAGGCGAGGGCGATAGCGACCACCGACGTCGATGCGCCCGGGTACGAGCGCGGCCAGTGTGTACGCCGTCCGCGCCCCCCAGTCGTGGCCGACGACGGCGAAGCGGCCGATTCCGAGTGCATGGGCGAGGTCGAGAGTGTCCTGGGCGAGCGCCACGGCCCGACCGTCTCTCACGGTGTCGGCGGACAGGAAGCGGGTGCTACCCGTCCCGCGGAGGTCCGGGGTGATGACCCGGCGGCCGGCGTCGGCCAACCCGTCCGCCACCCGCCGCCAACCACGAGCGGTGTCTGGCCAGCCATGGATGAGGATGACCGGCGGGCCCGTCGGGTCGCCGGTCTCGGTGTACGCGATGTCGAGGACGTCGCTCTGCACCGATGCCACCCGAGCTCGCCCCTCCATCCGCGGGCGGAGAAACTCGCTGCGTACGCGTACGCGTACGCGTCCTGGCCCGCCGGACGCCAACGGTAGTCCAGCTCGCCGGCACCCACGCCAGGCCCCTTTCCGCCGACACGTCAGCCCCGGCCCGGTTCTGTCTGCGTGTCGGGTCACCGATCGAAGCCTCGGCGGTTCACGCACCCGCGTGGGCTCGATAGGCTGCGAGCGGATCCTGTGCTCGGGGTAACGTCGGAGGAGGGGCTATGCCGGTTCGTACCCGAGCCCATCGACAAGTGGGTCAGGGGCTACGTCGGTGATGTGGCGGTCGTGGACAGCCGGGAGCCGCTGCTCTTCTACGAAGAGGTCCTCCCGGTCCCCGGCTACGCCTTCGCCGAGGACGACGTTCGCACCGACCTGATTCGCCCAAGCTCGGGAGAACCACCGACCGAGCCGTGGTTCTTTCTCCCGAAGGGACCGGTGGGGCAGTGGTACGACCTGGTGGTCGACGGCCGGGTAATCCCTCACGCTGCGTGGACCCGGGACGCTCCGGAGCTGGCCGGTCGAATCATCCTGAGCTGGCAGCCGGGAGTTCTCGACCGCTGGCTCGAGGAGTCCGAGGAGGTCGGCGGTCATCCGCGTGACCCGCACAAGAGGGTCGAGGCACTGTCGAGCAGCAGACATGTCGAGGTGGCGGTCAACGGCACGACGCTGGCCGACTCGACCAACCCTGTCCTGCTGTTCGAAACGTGGCTGCCCACGAGGTACTACCTCCCGGCCGAGGACGTGCGATTCGACGCGCTGACGGAGAGCTCGAACCGCAGCTTCTGCCCGTACAAGGGTGCCGCCGACCGGTACTGGGACGCCCGCGGGGACGAGCCAGTGGCCAACGTCGCCTGGTCGTACGCCCAGCCGTACGCCGCCGTCGAGAAGATCAAGGACCGCATCGCCTTCTACAACGAGCTCGTCGACATCACCGTCGATGGGGTCGCGCAGGCGCGGCCCGTCTCGGTCTTCAGCGACAAGCAGAACCGGCCCGGCAGCTGATTCGCAGCCCCCGCCGTGCCGCCGAGACGTCAATAGGTGAGCGACACGCCGGCAGAACTGGGCCGTAGGTGACGTCTCGGCGGAGGGGGTTGGGGAAGTGTGGAACGATCAGGGGGTGGCGGGTAGAGCGGAGGAGCAGCGGCTGCGCGACCTGGCGCTGCTGCGCCGGGTGCGTGACCGGATGGACCGCGAGTACGCGCAGCCGCTTGACGTCGAGGCCCTAGCGCGCGGCGTGCACATGTCGGCCGGGCACCTCAGCCGCGAGTTCGAGCGCGCGTACGGGGAGTCCCCGTACGGCTATCTCATGACGCGGCGCATCGAGCGGGCGATGGCGCTGCTGCGGCGTGGCGACCTGAGCGTCACCGACGTCTGTTTCGAGGTCGGCTGCTCGTCTCTCGGGACCTTCAGCACCCGGTTCACCGAGCTGGTCGGGATGCCGCCCAGCACCTACCGCCTCCAGGCGGCGCGTGCGACTGCGGGGATGCCGGCCTGCGTCGTGAAGTCGGTGACCCGACCGGTCAGGAATCGAGAAGCGCAGGTGAGGCAGCCGCGGATAGCGTGACGTCATGGACATCACGATCTCCGCAAGCCTGCTCCCGCACGACGACCCGGACGCCTCGGTCGCCTTCTACCGCGACACACTCGGCTTCGAGGTCCGCAACGACGTCGGGACCGGCACGATGCGCTGGATCACCGTCGGGCCGGTCGACCAGCCGGGCACGTCCATCGTGCTGACCCCTCCGGCCGTCGACCCGGGCATCACCGACGACGAGCGCCGCATGATCCGCGAGATGATGGCCAAGGGCACGTACGGCTGGATACTGCTCGGCACCAAGGACCTCGACGGCACCTTCGAGCGGGTGCAGGCCCGCGACGCCGAGGTCGTACAGGAGCCGACGGAGCAGCCCTACGGCGTGCGCGACTGCGCCTTCCGCGACCCCGCGGGCAACATGATCCGCATCCAGGAGCTGCGCTGACGCCTGCGCCGGTCGTGCTCTCACGGCCGGCGAGCTGAACCCGGTCAGGAATCGAGAAGCCCAGCGTTCGAGCCGTAGCTAGCGTGAGCGTCCTGGACCTCACCACCACGACCATAGGAGTGACCATGAGCGACTCTTCCACCCTCGGGATCAAGACCGTGCTGCACCCGGTTTCCGACCTGGACTCGGCCAAGTCGGTGTACACCGCGCTGCTGGGCGTCTCGCCGCAGGCCGACGCGCCCTACTACGTCGGCTACGACGTGGAGGGCCAGCACATCGGGCTGGTACCGGGCGGGGCGGCGCAGGGCATGACCTCGCCGGTGGCGTACTGGCACGTCCCGGACATCGAGGCGAAGCTGGCCGAGGTCGACAGCTGCCGGCGCCACGGTGCACGAGGCCCCGCGCGACGTCGGTGGCGGTCGCGCTGGTGGCCACGCGTGACCGACCCCGACGGCAACGTGCTCGGACTGCTGCAGGACAGGTGAGCACAGGCTGCGTGCCGCTTCCGGCAGTCGGCGACGACCTCGAGCACGAGCTCGGCCCGACGGATCGAGGCACGGTGAGCATGCCCGCGAGGACGCGCACCGAGTCGGCCGCGGTACCCGTCGCCGACAGCTCACGACATGATCCGCGTGCACGGCGCCCGCGTGAACAACCTCAAGGACGTCAGCATCGAGATCCCGAAGCGCCGGCTGACGGTGTTCACCGGCGTCTCCGGCTCGGGCAAGAGCTCCCTGGTGTTCGGCACGATAGCCGCGGAGTCTCAGCGGCTGATCAACGAGACCTACAGCGCCTTCGTCCAGGGCTTCATGCCCAACCTCGGCCGCCCCGATGTGGACGTCCTCGACGGGCTGACGACCGCGATCCTCGTCGACCAGCAGCGGATGGGCGGCGACGTCCGCTCCACGGTCGGTACGGCGACCGACGCCAACGCGATGCTGCGGATCCTGTTCAGCCGACTCGGCAAGCCGCACATCGGCTCGCCGCAGGCGTTCTCGTTCAACGTCGCCTCGATCAGCGGCGCGGGCGCGGTCACGATCGAGCGCGGCGGCCGCGACGACGAAGGAGCGGCGCAGCTTCAGCATCCTCGGCGGCATGTGCCCGCGATGCGAGGGCCGGGGATCGGTGAACGACATCGACCTCAGCCAGCTGTACGACGACAGCCTGTCGCTCAACGAGGGCGCACTCGACGATCCCCGGTTACAGCATGGACGGCTGGTACGGCCGGATCTTCCGCGGCTGCGGCTTCTTCGACCCCGACAAGCCGATCCGGGCGTTCACCAAGAAGGAGCTCGACGACCTCCTCTACAAGGAGCCGACCAAGATCAAGGTCGACGGCATCAACCTGACTTATGAGGGCCTGATCCCGCGGATCCAGAAGTCGATGCTCTCGAAGGACGTCGACTCGCTGCAGCCGCACATCCGCGCCTTCGTGGAGCGGGCCGTCACCTTCAAGACCTGCCCGGAGTGCGACGGAACCCGCCTGAGCAAAGAGGCTCGGTCCTCGAAGGTCAAGGGGATCAACATCGCCGACGCGTGCGCGATGCAGATCAGCGACCTGGCCGAGTGGGTTCGTGGGCTGCACGAGCCCTCGGTGGCGCCGCTGCTCGAGGCGCTCGGCTCGACCCTCGACGCGTTCGTAGAGATCGGGCTCGGCTACCTCAGCCTCGACCGCCCGTCGGGCACGCTGTCGGGCGGCGAAGCCCAGCGGACCAAGATGATCCGCCATCTGGGCTCCCCGCTCACCGACGTCACCTACGTCTTCGACGAGCCGACGATCGGGCTGCACCCGCACGACATCCAGCGGATGAACGACTGCTGCTGCAGCTGCGCGACAAGGGCAACACCGTCCTGATGGTGGAGCACAAGCCGGAGGCGATCGCGATCGGCGACCACGCCGTGGACCTCGGTCCCGGCGCCGGTACCGCCGGCGGCGAGGTGGTGTTCGAGGGGACCGTGGACGAGCTGCGGGCGCAGCGACACCCTGACGGGCCGGCACCTGGACGACCGCGCCCGGCTGAAGCCCTCGGTGCGGACGTCGTCGGGAACCCTCGAGATACGCGGCGCCGACACCCACAACCTGCGTGACGTCGACGTCGACATCCCGCTCGGCGTACTGGTGGTCGTCACCGGGGTGGCGGGCTCCGGCAAGAGCTCGCTCATCGGTGGGTCGGTGTCCGGGCGCGACGGCGTCGTGTCGGTCGACCAGGCCCCGATCCGCGGCTCCCGGCGGAGCAACCCCGCGACGTACACCGGGCTGCTCGACCCGATCCGCAAGGCCTTCGCGAAGACGAACGGCGTCAAGGCGGCACTCTTCAGTGCGAACTCCGAAGGCGCCTGCCCCACGTGCAACGGCGCCGGTGTCATCTACACCGACCTGGCGTGATGGCCAGCGTGGCCACCACCTGCGAGGAGTGTGAGGGCAGGCGATTCCAGGCGGCCGTGCTGGAGTACCGGCTCGGTGGCCGCGACATCAGTGAGGTGCTCGCGATGCCGGTGAGCGAGGCTGCGGCGTTCTTCGCCGCCGGCGAGGCGCGTACGCCCGCCGCCTGCACCGTCCTCGACCGGCTCGCCGACGTCGGTCTCGGCTATCTCGTCCTTGGCCAGCCGCTCACGACACTGTCCGGAGGCGAGCGGCAGCGCCTCAAGCTGGCGACGCGGATGGCCGACAAGGGCGGCATCTATGTCCTGGACGAGCCGACCGCCGGGCTCCACCTCGCCGACGTGGAGCAGCTGCTCGCCCTGCTCGACCGGCTCGTCGACTCCGGCAAGTCCGTGATCGTCATCGAGCACCACCAGGCGGTCATGGCGCACGCCGACTGGATCATCGATCTCGGACCCCGCGCGGGGCGCGAGGGCGGCCGGGTCGTGTTCGAGGGCAGACCCGCGGACCTCGTGGCCGAGTCCGCCACGCTGACCGGCGAGCACCTCGCGGTCTACGTCAGCAGCTGAACAGGCCCCCTGCTCCCCACCTGCCACGTCGCCCCCCCATTTCGGGGGCTCGGAGGACGAGTTGTCCTGGTCTGAGGCCGTCTGGACAATTGAGGAATCGACTGACAGTCACTCTCTGTATCGCTTATCGTTACTCAAGGTGAAGCACTCGGTTACTCCGAGAGGCAGGCCCGATCCCGGGCTGCACATGGCTCCCACCGTGCCATCCAACTTCTAACGAGGGACCACACATGTTGCAGCGTATCCGCAAGGCTCGACACGAAGAGAGCGGATTCACGCTCATCGAGCTTCTCATCGTCATCGTCATCCTCGGCATCCTGGCCGCGGTTGTCGTCTTCGCCGTCAACGGCATCCAGGCTCGTGGAACGGCAGCGGCGTGCAAGTCCGACGTAGCCAGTGTCACGACCGCCGCGGAGGCCGCCTACGCCCAGACCGGCAGTTACCCGGCCAGCATGGCGGCCCTGGTCACGGCGGGATTCCTGCACAGCGTCCCGTCCACCACCAACGGCTACACCATCACCTACACCGTGGCGACCGGACCGCCGGCGTCGGTCACGGTCGGTGGCGGAAGCGTCTGCTGATCGTGCTGAGGTCGGGGCGAGCCGCGTCGTCGGCTCGCCCCGACACCATCTGCAGTCTCGGTTCAGCTGTGTTCCCGGAGGGATCGCCATGCCAGCTCCAAGAGCAGGCGATCGTCGCATCGACTGCGATCAGTCGGCACGGACTGCACGTGAACCCCAGGGCCCGTGCATTCGTGCATGCCCGACCCGACTGAAAGACCGACATGCCCCGGCGCCTTCGCAACACCAGACGACTCGAGAGCGGTTTCACGCTCATCGAGCTGCTGGTGGTGATCGGCATCTTGGGCGTCCTGGCCGCCGTCGTCATCTTCGCGGTCAACGGGTTACAGAACCGGGCCAAGGTATCGGCCTGCAAGGCCGATGTGGCCACGGTGACGACCGCCGGCGAGGCTTACTTCGCGCAGAAGGGCACCTACGCGCCCGACATCGCCACCTTGGTCTCGAACGGGTTCCTGCACAGCTCCTTGTCGACGACCAGCGGCTACACGGTGACCTACACGGTCAACGCGGGCGTCGGCGCGGCGCCCGCGACTATCACGGTCGGCGGCGGCTCCGTCTGCTGAGGGCCCTGCTCCTGCACGGCTCGCTGAAGGGCGGTTCCTCGGTCCAGCAGCCGAGTCCGGCGGATCGGGGAGGTCGCCATGTCCGTTGACGGCCGTAGCGCCGGTCGCATGGACGGCTTCCTCAAGGCGCTGTGGAGCGCCGGGGGCAGCGACCTGCTCGTGACCTCAGGGCTCGAACCGCAGATGCGGGTGAACGGAGACCTCGTCCCCGTCCCCGAAGCCCCACCCCTGACGACGGACGACACCCAGGCGCTGCTGGCGGAGCTGCTGAGCCCCGACCAGCTCGAGGTGTTCACGGGCCGGCACGAGTACGACTTCTCGTTCAGCTGGGGACATGAGGCCCGCATCCGCGGCAACGCCTTCCGGCAGCGAGGCTCCATCGCCATCGCCCTGCGCCTGATCGCGTACGACATCCCGACGATGGCCGACCTGGAGTGCCCGGCGATCTTCCATTCCTTTGTTTGGCTGCATCAGGGGCTGGTTCTCGTGACCGGGCCAACGGGCTCGGGGAAGTCGACCACCCTGGCGGCTGTCATCAACTCGATCAACGCCGAACGCGCCTGCCACATCATCACGATCGAGGACCCGATCGAGTACGTGTACCGACACAAACTGTCGGTGGTGAACCAGCGGCAGGTCGGCATCGACACCGAGTCCTTCGCCAGCGCGCTGCGGTCCTCGCTTCGGGAGAACCCCGATGTACTGCTGGTGGGAGAGCTGCGAGACCTCGAGTCGATTCGGTCGGCGCTGACGCTCGCGGAGACGGGCCACCTAGTGTTCGCGACGCTGCACACCAAGGACACGTCACATGCGGCCGCCCGGATCATCGACGTGTTCCCCGGCGACGAGCAGCCGCAGGTACGGGTGCAGCTCGCGGCGACGCTGACGGCGATCGTCTACCAACAGCTGCTGCCACGGCTCGGTGGAGGGATGGTGGCCGCGTACGAGGTGCTCGTCGCCAATACCGCGGTACGTAACCTCATCAAGGAGGGCAAGACCCACCAGCTGAGGAACTGCCTGCTGCAGGGACAGCGCGAGGGCATGAAGTCGTTCGAGCAGTCGCTCACGGCGCTCATCGCGTCCGGCGCCATCAGCTACGACGAGGGCCTGGCGCGCAGCCTGCACCCCGCCGACGTGCACCCCGCCCAACGAGGGAACATGCGGGTCCCGGCATGAAGCTCCGCCGTGAGAGACGCCCCGAGCCGGCGGCTGCCGGCAGCGCACGCCGCACGCCGGGCAACGGCGTTGCGCCTGCTCCGGTGTCCGTCGTACCCGGGGTCAGCTCCACGGACGATTTCACGATCAAGCCCGGCGGAGCCCGCCTCGGCGAGATGCTGGTCGACGCCAACCTGCTCACCGAGAAGCAGCTCGTCGACAGCCTCGAGATGGTCAAGAGCAACGGCGGAGGCCTTCTGGGCCGGGTACTGGTCGAGATGGGCCTTCTCGACGACCGTGAGCTCGCCAGGGTGCTTGCCGAGCAGCGGTCGCTGGAGGTCATCGACCTCCGCAAGACCGTACCGGCCGCGGAGGCGACCGAGCTGCTCTCGGAGACGGTGGCCCGCCGACTGCTCGCGATCCCCGTCTCGGTCGGAGACGACGGGGTGCTGGTGGCGGTCGCTGACCCGACCGACGCCACCCTCACCGAGCTCCGGGAGATCATCGCGAAACCGGTGCACCTCGCCGTGGCGGCCCAGTCCGACATCGTCCGCGCCATCGGGAGCAGCTACCGGGTGCTCGCCGCCATCGGCACCCAGGTACAGGCCTTCGAGGCCAAGGACTCCAAGCGCAAGACCGTCAAGGCCGAGGCAGCGGTGGCGAGCGACTTCGCCCCGGTCGTCCAGGTCGTACAACTGCTCATCACCCAGGCGCTGCGCGACCGCGCCTCCGACATCCACATCGAGCCGCAGGAGGACCAGGTACGCGTGCGGTACCGCATCGACGGCGCGCTGCACGAGGCCATGTCGCTTCCCGGCGCCATGGGGCCGGCGATCGTCAGCCGCATCAAGATCCTCGGGAACATGAACATCGTGGAGCGACGACGGCCGCAGGACGGGCAGATCAGCCTGGACCTCGAGGGCCGCCAGGTCGACATCCGGGTCTCCACGCTCGCGACGATCCGCGGCGAGAAGGTGGTCATGCGGCTGCTGGACAAGAGCCGCCCGCTCTTCCAGCTCGCCGACCTGGGCATGCCCGACGACACCGCGGCCTCGTACCAGGAGCTTTTGAGCGCGCCCTACGGGATGATCATCTGCGCCGGACCGACCGGAAGCGGCAAGACCACGACCCTGTACGGGTCCCTGGGCGAGATCAACAGCCCGGAGCGCAACATCACCACCATCGAGGACCCGGTCGAGTACATCTTCCCGATGATCAACCAGATCCAGATCAACGAGCAGGCCGGGATCACGTTCGCGGGCGGGCTGAAGTCGGTGCTGCGCCAGGACCCCGACGTGCTCCTCGTCGGCGAGATCCGTGATGTCGAGACCGCACGGATCGCCGTGCAGTCCGCCTTGACCGGCCACATGGTGCTGTCGTCACTGCACGCGACCGACTCGGTGTCGGCGCTGCACCGGCTGCTCGACATGGGAGTGGAGTCCTTCCTGGTCGCCTCCTCCGTGAGCGCCGTCGTGGCCCAGCGGCTGATGCGACGGATCTGCAAGCACTGCAAGACGGCGTACTCGCCGTCCGCAGAAGAGCTCGCCTATCTCCGCACGATGCACGGTGAGGCGCCACCGGATGGGTTCGTCCAGGGCAGCGGGTGCAACTTCTGCGCGCACACGGGCTACCTCGAGCGCATCGGGGTATACGAGCTCTTGACGGTGAGCGAGCCGATCCGGGCCATGGTGATCGAGCGCGCGTCGCACGACGACCTGCGCAAGGTTGCGCGCGCGGAAGGGATGCGCACCCTGCAGGAGGAGGCACTGCGGCTGGTGCACTCAGGGATTACCACCATCTCCGAGGTGCTGCGCTCGATCTACGTGGTGGGCGGTTGAGATGCCTCGCTACGCATATGCCGCGACGGGGGCCGATGGTTCCGCCCAGACCGGCAAGGGCAAGGCCGCGAGCGCGGAGGCGATGGAGCTAGCGCTCAGCGCCCGAGACCTGAGCTACATCGTCGTCACTGAGACAAAAACCAGTCTCAACATCGACGTGATGCCCAAGCGGGTCAAACGTGAGGAGGTCATGCACCTCTCGCGGCAGCTCTCGGCGTTCGTCCGGGCCGGCCTTCCGCTGCTCGACGCAATCCACACCCTCGGACAGGAAGCGACCAACCCGTCGGTCAAGAAGATGCTGGCAGACGTCGAGGAAGGGTTGCGCAGCGGTGACACGCTGTCGGACTGCTTCGACCGGCACACCAAGGTGTTCCCCGACTACTACCGGGGGATCCTGCGCTCAGCCGAGCTGACCGGGAAGCTCGAGACGGTGCTCGACCAGCTCGCCGCCTACCTGGAGCGCGACCTCGAGGCTCGCCAGAAGGTGAAGGCCGCGATGATCTACCCCCTCGTCATCGCGGGCATGTCGCTCGTCACGGTCGTCATCTTGTCGGCGTTCGTCCTTCCGCGGTTCAAGGTCTTCTTCGAGGGCCTCAACGTCCAGCTGCCGCTTCCGACCCGGATGCTGCTGGCGGGCACCGGCTTTCTCACCCAGTGGTGGTGGGCATTGCTGCTCGGGACCGTCACGGTCGTGGTGAGCTACTTCCTGCTCATGCGCACACAGGTGGGCCGGCATCGTCGGGACAAGATCGCCCTTCGCATCCCCGTCGTCGGCCCAACGATCCAGTTCGCGCTCGTCGAGCGGTTCTGCCGCATCCTGGCCTCCATGGTCGATGCCGGGGTCTCCCTGCCGGAGGCGCTGACGGTCGCGTCGGGATCGCTGCGCAACCTCGTGTACACCCGCGCGCTGGAGCGGCTGAACCTCGCCGTCCTGGAGGGAGAGGGGATCGCCCGGCCGCTCGGCGCCACGAAGCTCTTCCCCGCGACCGCCGTCCAGATGATCCAGGTCGGTGAGGACACCGGCACGCTCGACACGCAGCTGGAGGTGACGGCCCGGTACTACGAGCGTGAGCTCGACTACAAGATCAAGAAGCTCACCGCCCTGTTCGAGCCTGCTGTGATCATCGTGATGGGCCTGGTGGTGGGCTTCGTCGCGGTTGCGCTCGTCTCGGCCATGTACGGCGTCTTCAACCAGTCGCAGATGTGATGGCGCTCCGCCGGCTCCCCCGCGGCAGTTCGAAGGGCGAGACCCTCGTCGAGCTGCTGGTGGCGATGTCGATCCTCGGCGTGGCGGTCGTCGCCCTCGTCAGTGGGATCGGTACCAGCGTCCTCGTCTCCGACGTCCACCGCAAGGAAGCGACGGCAGGTGCCGTCGTCCGCACCTACGGCCAGGCGATCCAGGCCGCCGTCGACGCATCCACCACCGGCTATGACACGACCTGCGCCGGTGTCTCGGCGTACATGTCGCCGGCCGGGTTCGTCGCGCCCACGGGTTTCACCGCGAGGGTGACGGCCATCTCCTATTGGAATGGCAGCGCGTTCGTGAGCACCTGCTCCGCTGACGCAGGCGTGCAGAAGCTCTCCCTTCTGGTCACGAGCTCCGACAACAGGGCCAAGGAGTCCCTCGTCGAGATCATCCGGATGCCGTGCGGAGTAGCCGACAAGGCGTGCACATGAGGTTGCGACGTGAGGGCGGCTTCACCTTGATCGAGCTGCTCCTCACGATCACGATCATGGGCACGATCAGCGCGTCCCTGGGAACCGGGCTGGTGCTGTTCCTGACGAACACGGACTCCACGATCCGGCGGATCGCCGAGTCCCACGACGCGCAGCTGGGGACCGCCTACTTCGCCCAGGACGTGGAGAGCACCGGCATCCGCAGCACCACCTCTCCCTACAACCTGGTCCAGTCCGTCGACACCACCACCACGTCGGCCCCGCTGGGGCTGTGCGGGTCGGTCGGCACGCCCGTCCTCCGGCTCGGCTGGGACGACCCGTCGAGCGCTACGGCGTCGACGAAGGTGCTGGTCTCGTACTCGGTGCAGACGGTCGCGGGACAGCGCTCGCTGCACCGCCTGGTGTGCCTCGGGGGCTCGACGACGGCGACGACGGACATCGTCTTGGTCGACAACCTCGATACAGCGGCGCCGGTCGTGACGTGCTCCAGCTCCTGCGTGGGAGTGGGTGCCCTGGTGCCGCAGACGGTGACCATGGTCCTGGACATCAAGAATCCGGCCGACAAAGGTGCCACCTACTTCGTCACGCTGGTCGGGCACCGCCGGGACACCTCATGAACGCACGGCTGCACACCTCAGGCGGCGACAGCGGCGCGTCCCTGATCATCGCCATGATCTTCGTGACGCTCGTAGGGATGGTGTCCGGCGTACTGCTGTCGTTCGCCGACACCGGTGTCGACACGACGATCCAGCTGCGCAAGCAGGCCGCCGACGCGACCACCGCGGACGGTGCCGCCGAGGTCGCCATCGACGCCCTGCGAGAGGGCTCGTACTCGAACGCGGCGGGCCAGAGCTGCTTCGGCAGCAGCAACGGACTGCCCCTGACCAACTTCCCGGCCACGGGGGCCGGCTCGGCTTTCGTCGCCTGCTCACCCGACGAGGGAAGTGGCTCGAAGTCGACCGGGGCACTGAACGCCGCCAACACACCGGCGAACGCGATCTTGGCCCTGGGCACGTCGTCGACGACGGAGGCGGGAGTGCTCGCCTCGACCCTCAACAGCACCGACACCATGCAGGTCAAGGGCCAGATCTTCTCGAACTATGCCGTCGCCGTCGTCAAGGGCGTGCTGCAGGAGCGACACCGGCGTCACGGCACAGGCGGGGTACTGCGTCTACTACTCCGCCGGGACCATCTCGAGCCCGAACACGAACTGCAACGCGACCACGACGCAATCCGATCCCAACTACCCCGCTCCGAGCGCCACACAGACCGCCCGCACTGTTCCCACGTGCACCGCCGGCGCCGTGGTGAACTTCTCCCCGGGCCTCTACACGAACGCCACAGGTCTGAGCAACTGCGACAACGCCACCATGGCGTTCGCGCCCGGCACCTACTACTTCAACTTCACCGGCCCGTCTTCGACGTGGACGATGAACACCGGCTCCCTGGTCGGCGGTACTCCCACGACGACGCTGGTGGCCGGCCGTAGCCCGACCATCCCCGGCTCCTGCGTGAGCCCGCTGACGTCGACCACACCGAACGCCGGTGTCCAGTTCGTGTTCGGCGGGGTGAGCAGGATGGACGTCACCGGCAGTGCACGTGCCGAGCTGTGCGGGTCGTACAGTGCCGCCGCCCCACCCATCGCGGTCTACGGTCTGAAGTCGGCTGTTGGCTCGGTGCCGGCCCTGAACGGGTGCATGGTCACCCAGGGCGGATGTTCGTTGATCACCTCGTCCGACCAGGCTGCGAACAGCGCCGTGTTCGTGCAGGGAACCGTCTACGCGCCCACCGCCCTGGTCACTCTGTCGTACCAGCCGAGCGCGGGTCAGGTCACGGGGGACTTCGTGAAGGACGGCATGATCGTCCGCAGCGTCACGGCGCAGGTCTACGGGCTCTCTCCGACCGGGGTCGAGGTGCCGGCACTGACGCGGGACCCAAGGGGGCGGAGACGGACGTGTTCCTGCAGGTGTACCTCTGCCCCGGTGTGGCGACGTGCTCCGCCGCCACGGGCCGCCTCCGCCTGGAGAGCAAGGTCGGGGTGAGCACGGCCATACCCGTGGTGCCCGGTGCGCGCAGTGTCCGGGTGTACAGCTGGGCGACCCAGCGCTGAGCGCAGCCGTCCGTCAGGCGCGGGTTGCCAGGCGCAGGTACACGCCTGCCAGTGCGTCGCCCGCGAAGATGCCGACCAGGGTGCCGGCGATCATGAACGGCCCGAAAGGCAGTGCCGTCTTCCTCGTGCCGCCCCAGAAGGCCATGACCGCGACCCCGACGAGGCTGCCGAGCAGGAAGCCCGCGAAGGCGCCGACCAGCAGGGTTCCCCACGAGAGGTAGCCGAGCACCGCTCCGAGCAGTCCCGAGAGCTTCACGTCGCCGAAGCCCATTCCGGCCGGGTAGGCGAAGGCGATGGCGAAGTAGAAGCAGTACAGGGCCGCACCGGCGGCCGCAGCGCGCTCCAGGTCCGCCCACTCTTGCCGCCACGCCGACGCCGCGAGAAGAAGGACCGCGAGAACCACGTACGACGGCAGCACGATGGAGTCGGGCAGCCGGCGGCTGTCGAGGTCGATGAGGGCCAGCACCAGTCCGGCTGCGCCGATGTAGAGGTAGGCCGGCAGGGCCGCTAGCAGGTCGATCCCGTCCAGCCGCCAGTGTCAATGCGACGAACAGCACGGCGGTAGCCAGCTCGACCAGTGGATAGCGGGGGCTGATCCGCGCCCGGCAGTCGGCGCAGCGGCCACGCAGCACGAGCCAACCGAGCAGCGGCACGTTGTGGCGGGCCCGGATGGCGCTGCGGCAGTGCGGGCAGCGCGAGGCGGGCGTGACGAGCGAGCCTCCCGCCGGGAGCCGGGCGACGACGACGTTGCCGAACGAGCCGATGACCAGACCCAGCAGTCCGGCGTATGCCGTCAGCAGGACCACTCGGTCAGCTCCCTCGACCGGCGGGCGGAGCGGTAACACGGGTAGTCAACGGTTTCCTAACTTTGAGCACATAATCTGTCACTCTGAGTAAGATCATACTCGTCAGGGAAGACCCGGTCGCCACTCGGCGCCCTCCGCTCTCCGGTCCTCAATGCTTCGGCGCGCAGCACAAGGGAGTCTTGGTGCAGGAACCGGCGAAGGGAAGCGCCGCGACGGACGTCCAGCGGCGTGGAGGCCTGCGGTTCTGGCGGCGCGGGTGGCGTTACCGCTACCGGCTGGTGGCCGCGATGCTACTGGTGTCGGTGCCGTTGATGGTCGTGCTGGCGTGGCTCCTGACAGCGTCCGCGTCATCGAGCCTGACACGCGCGGCCGAAGACCGCGGCGGCAATGTGGCCCGCGCGGTGACCCTGCATGTCGAGGACTGGTTGTCGGAGCGGCAGGAGTACGTGTCGTTGGTTGCCGGTCAGGCGTCGGGTGAGTTGAGGACGCCCGCTGCGGCCAGGCTGTTGAAGGGTGCTCAGAAGTACAACGACTACCAGTCGGTGCAGATCGTCGACCGGTCCGGCGGCTTGTTGGCGTCGAGTCGGCGTGGAGTCAGCTTCCCGGCCGCGGGTCAGGCGTGGCTTCGCAGCGCCCGGTCCGGCAAGTCGGTGCTGGAATCTCCGGTGCGGCGCGGTGGCAGCATCGAGTGGATCCTCGCCGAGCCCGTGCTGAGCGCCGGCGGACACGTAGACGGAGTGGTGGCGGCCAACCTGAATACGGCGCAGCTTGCCACCCTGCTCGATCCCGAACTGGATGCCGGAACCCAGGTCGTCGCAGTCGACGCGCATGGGGCGTTGGTGTACGACACGTCCATGGGGAAGGTGGCCGATTCGGCCGCCATGGTCACTGCCGGCGCGTTGCAGCAGACCGTGGACAACGCCGCTGTACGCGCGGCCACCAGCACCGACAAGCCGGGCGTCACTGAATTCACCGACAGCGCCGGCAAGAGGCTGGTCGGGGGGTACGACATCCTCGACCAGCTCGGTTGGGTGATCGTCGCCCAGGACCCCGCCGACAAAGTTCTCGCCCCCGTCCACAGACAAGTGACGCGCGCCATCGAGATCGTGATCGTGGGCACACTTCTCGCCGTCGCGGCGGCGTTCTCCTTCGGCACCCGGGAGGCCCGCAAGCTCAGGGCGCTTGCCGACGAGACGAGCGCCTCCGGCGTCGATGTGAATTCGGCGGCGGCGGAGTTGTCGGCGTCGTCGGATGAGTTGGCGGCGACGACGACGCAGCAGAGTGCGGCGGTGACGGAGGCGACGTCGACGACGGAGGAGTTGGCTCGGGCGTCGGCGGCGATAGCGGACACGGTGGACGACGTGGCGGCTCAGACGGCGGAGACGAAGGACAACTTGGAGCAGGCGGAGGCCGATATCACGTTGTCGAGTGAGCGGACGTTGGCGTTGGCGCACAAGGTGAACGACATCGATGCGTTGCTGGATCTGATCAACGAGATCGCGGACCAGACGAACCTGTTGGCGTTGAACGCGGCGATCGAGGCGGCGCGGGCCGGTGAGAACGGTCTGGGGTTCGCGGTGGTGGCCGATGAGGTGCGCCGGTTGGCGGAGCGGTCGAAGACGTCGGCGGGCGAGATCAACGTGATCATCCGGGCGGTGCAGGGGGAGACGAACGCGACGGTGATGGCGATGGAGAAGGGCGCCAAGCAGATGCAGCGGGGGTTGACGTTGCTGGAGGCGGTCACCGACGCGAACGCGCAGGTACGGATGACGACTCAGCAGCAGCGCAGTGCGACCGCGCAGGTGGTGGAGACGATGGAGCAGCTCAACGACTCCAGCCGTCAGGTGTCGGCGACGGCCGACCAGATCGCGTCCGCCGCGGGCAACCTCGCCGACCTCGCCGGAAACCTCGAAACCACCGCGACGACTGCGAAGGATCGGTACTGACATGCCTGCAATCACAGAGCTCTGGGCACACCGGCGCCGTTTCAGCGTCCGCTTGGTCGCCGCGATGTTGCTGGTGTCGGTGCCGTTGATGGTGGTGCTGGCGTGGTTGTTGACGGCGTCCGCGTCGACCAGCTTGACGAATGCGGCCCAAGACCGCGGCGGGAACCTCGCGCGCGCGGTCACCCTCCATGTCGAGGACTGGCTGTCGGAGCGGCAGGAGTACGTCTCGTTGATTGCCGGTCAGGCGTCGGGTGAGTTGGGGACGCCCGCTGCAGCGAGACTGTTGAAGGGCGCACAGACGTACCACGACTACCAGTCGGTGGAGATGGTCGACCGGTCCGGCCGGGTACTGGCCTCGAGCGCGCGGGGCGTCAGCTTCGGCGCAGCGGGGCAGGGCTGGTTGCAGACAGCGTTGTCGGGTAAGACCGCGCTGGAGTCTCCGGTCCGGCGCGGTGGCGGCATCGAGTGGGTCCTCGCCGCCCCGGTACGGGGTGCTGGAGGGCACGTCCAGGGGGTGGTGGCGGCGAACCTCAACCCGGCGCAGTTGTCGACGCTGCTCAGCCCTGAACTCGATGCCGGAACTGAGGTCGTAGCGGTCGACTCCAGCGGCTCACTGCTGTACGACACGAAGCTCGGGAATCTACCTGACGCAGCGGCGATGGTGAAGGGACCGACGCTCCGTACGACGGTCGACAACGCCGCTATCCGTGCCGCCAATGCCCGCGGCAATGCCGGCTCACAGCAGTTCAAGGACGCTTCGGGAACCAAGCTGGTCGGCGGCTACGACGTCGTCGACGGCCTGGGTTGGGTGATCTTGGCGCAAGACCCTGCCTCGCGGGTGCTGGAACCCGTTCACAGCCAAGTAAGGCGCGCCGTTGTCATCGTCGTCATCGGGACCGTCCTCGCCTTTGCGGTGTCTCTTGCCCTGGCGACTCGCACGACCCGGCCGATCCGACTACTGACGCAGGCGGCGCGGAGGGCTGCAGCCGGCGACCTGGCCGTACGCATCCGTCCCGAGGGTTCCACCGAGCTGACGGCTCTGGGCGAATCGTTCAACGCGATGCTCGACACGTCGCAGCGACTCGTCACCCAGGTGACGAGCGCGGGGATGGATGTGAATTCGGCGGCGGCGGAGTTGTCGGCGTCGTCGGATGAGTTGGCGGCGACGACGACGCAGCAGAGTGCGGCGGTGACGGAGGCGACGTCGACGACGGAGGAGTTGGCTCGGGCGTCGGCGGCGATAGCGGACACGGTGGACGACGTGGCGGCTCAGACGGCGGAGACGAAGGACAACTTGGAGCAGGCGGAGGCCGATATCACGTTGTCGAGTGAGCGGACGTTGGCGTTGGCGCACAAGGTGAACGACATCGATGCGTTGCTGGATCTGATCAACGAGATCGCGGACCAGACGAACCTGTTGGCGTTGAACGCGGCGATCGAGGCGGCGCGGGCCGGTGAGAACGGTCTGGGGTTCGCGGTGGTGGCCGATGAGGTGCGCCGGTTGGCGGAGCGGTCGAAGACGTCGGCGGGCGAGATCAACGTGATCATCCGGGCGGTGCAGGGGGAGACGAACGCGACGGTGATGGCGATGGAGAAGGGCGCCAAGCAGATGCAGCGGGGGTTGACGTTGCTGGAGGCGGTCACCGACGCGAACGCGCAGGTACGGATGACGACTCAGCAGCAGCGCAGTGCGACCGCGCAGGTGGTGGAGACGATGGAGCAGCTCAACGACTCCAGCCGTCAGGTGTCGGCGACGGCCGACCAGATCGCGTCCGCCGCGGGCAACCTCGCCGACCTCGCCGGAAACCTCGAAACCACCGCCGCGTCGGCAGCCGCGGCCGACGGGAGCGGCTGACCGCATGGACGCTGTACTGGTGCCCGTGGGCGAGGACCTCTACGCCGTGCCCATCGGATGGGTGCGCGAGGTCGTGCTCGCGCCGCCGCTCACCACCCTCGCCACCGCTCCGTCGATGGTGCTGGGGCTGTTCAACCTGCGTGGAGAGATCGTTCCGCTCCTCGACACCGCCGCCCTTCTCGGGGTGCGGCGCACCGACAGCGTCGCCTTCGCGGTGGTACTGCACACCGGGTTGGGACCGGTGGGGCTGAGCGCGACGGCGTCACCGCGACGGGCCCTCCTCGACGACTACCTCGGCCCGACCGAGCTTGCGAGCAGCGACGGGAGCTACCGCGTCGACGAATCGGTGGCAGTGCTGCTCGATGTCCAGGCACTGCTCGACTCCCTCACCTCGGGCGCAGGGAGCCTCGACGATGGATCGCACAGCCGCACAGCGGTCCTTGCCCGGCACCTCTGATGGGCGTCGTCAGCGGCGCCCAGATCCGTGACCTGTTCGCGCAGGAGGCGGAGGGACGGCTCTCGGCGCTCGGAGGGCTTCTCCTCCAGCTGGAGCAGACCGACAGCGACCCGACCGTCATCGACTCGATCTTCCGCGAGCTGCACACGATCAAGGGCTCCGCCGCTGTCGCCGGCCTCCCCGACGTCAGCAGCCTCGCCCATCAGCTCGAGGACCTCGTGTCCGACCTCCGCGCGGGTCGCACCGAGGCGACACCCGAGCTGATCGACACGCTGCTCTCCGGGCTCGACGGCCTGGTGTCGGTGATCGAGCGGTCACTGGGCGAGCCCGAGCTGGACGGCGTCGTCCGAGCCCGTGCGGTGGACGCGCCCGCCACCGGAGCTCGGGCGGCTTCCCGCAGATCGGGTGCGCCGACCCCTGCACCGCCACAACTCGCCACCACCACTCCGGTCGCCAGTGTGCCGTCCCCGCTCCCGGCCGTCACGGCCTCGAGCGACGCCGCGACCTCCGTACCCCAGGGCCCACCGGTTGTCGACGCGTCGGTGACGCCCGCCGGCCCCGCCGCGGCGACCTCCCGCAGCGCTGCCATCGTCATGGTGCCCCTCGAGCGACTCGAGGAGCTGGCCAGGCTCGTCAGCGAGTCCGCGTCGGCGCACCTGCGAGTCGGTCGAATGCTGAGCGACCGCTTCGGGACGGACCCCGGGTCGATCGCCGAGTTCAACGAGCTGTCGCGGGCGCTGAACGACCTGCAGGACCGGGCGATGCGCACCCAGATGGTGCCCGTTTCGACGATCACCGACGCGCTGCACCGGACCGTCCGCGACCTCGCGCGCAGCCAGGGCAAGGACATCCGCTGGGACGCTCGGGGCACCGACACCGAGCTGGACCGGGGAGTGCTCCACCAGCTGTCGGACTCACTGCTGCACCTGGTCCGCAACGCCATCGATCATGGCATCGAGACGCCCGATGAGAGGATGGCTGCGGGCAAACCTGCCCAGGCCACTATCCGGCTCCATGCCATGCAACTGGGCTCGGAGGTCATCATCGCGGTGACCGACGACGGGCGCGGAGTCGACCTCGACCGCGTCCGGCAGGAAGCCGGCCGCCACGGAGTCGACACCGACGGGCTGAGCGATGACGAGATCGTCGGGCTGACGCTCAGGTCCGGGCTGTCCACCGCGTCCTTCGTGACCGACCTGTCCGGCCGGGGAGTCGGCCTCGACGTCGTACGGGCCAACGTAGAGGCTGCGCGGGGGCGGATCGAGGTCCGGTCCCGACCAGGCGCCGGCGCGGAGTTCCGCATCATCGTCCCCATCACGCTCGCCGTACTGCGGTGCCTGCTCGTCGAGGCGGGCGGAGCCCGCTACGCCCTGCCCTTCCACCGCGTCGTGCGGTCCCAGGCGGACTCCGCCGCCGTGAGGACGCACGCGGAGGGCCGTGCAGTCGTCTGGGTCGACCGTCGGGCGGTTGCGACGTCGGTACTGTCGGAGGCCCTCGGTGGAGGGCCGGCCGCGGCGTCGGACGGCCCCATCGTGGTGTTGGCCGACTCCGTGCAGCGGCACGCGTTCAAGGTCGACCGGTTGCTGGGCCAGCGAGACGTCGTACTGAAGGGACTGAGCCGGCTGCTGCCGAAGGTCCCCGCGGTCGCCGGTGCAAGCGTCGAACCGGACGGGTCGGTGCTGCTCGTGCTGGACCCACCCGGACTGATCGCACGCGCCCAGCGATCGGCTCACGTGCAGTCGGTTCCTTCACCCCCTCGGGTCGTCGACGGCCCTCAGGCCCGCATCCTCGTCGTGGACGACGCCCTCACCGTGCGCGAGCTCCAGCGCAGCATCCTCGAGCGGGCGCACTTCGACGTTCGGGTGGCCTCGGACGGGGTGCAGGCACTGGCCCTGTTGACCGAGGAGCCCGCCGACCTCGTGCTGACCGACGTGGAGATGCCCAACATGGACGGCTTCGCGCTCACGGAGGCCATCCGCGACAACGCGGCACTCGCCAACACCCCGGTGCTGATCCTCAGCTCGCGCGCCAGCGACGCCGACCGCCAGCGTGGGCTCGACGTCGGGGCCGACGGCTACATCGTCAAGAGCGGCTTCGACGAGGCCAGCCTGCTGTCGGCTGTCGACCGGCTGCTCGGCAGCCGACGATGACGCCGACCGCTCCCGTCAAACCTATTCGAGCCGTCGTGGTCGAGGACTCCACCGCTACCAGGGCGCTGGTCGTCCGCATCTTGCAGGCCGAGGGGGACATCGTCGTCGTCGGCCAGGCGGCGTCGAGCGCGGATGCGATCGAGCGCACGGTCGAGCTACGACCCGACGTCGTCACGCTCGACTTGTACCTCCCCGACGGTGGGGGCCGGCATGTCGTCGAACAGATCATGGCGCTGGCCCCGACTCCGATCCTCGTCCTGTCGCACAGTCTCGACGACCGGCGCTCCGCCTCGGTCGTCGATGCGCTCGTGGCAGGTGCGCTCGACGCCCTGCCGAAGCCGGAACGGTGGACCGCGGAGCTCGAGTCGCAGCTGCGCCGGAGCGTACGGGTGCTGCAGAAGGTGCACGTGATTCGCCACCGGCTGACGAGTGCGGACCGGTCGGCCGACGTGCAGGACCGTGGGGATTCACCGGTCCTGCGACGCACCGTCGCGATCGCGGCGTCGACGGGCGGCCCGAGCGCCCTGGCCACCGTGCTGGCGGGCCTCGGGGGGACGGCGGCGCCGGTCCTCGTCGTACAGCACCTGCACCGTGACTTCACCGTCGGCCTGATCGACTGGATGGCCCGCGTGTCGGCTCTCCCGGTCGAGCTTGCCGAGCACGGCTGCGTGCCACGGCCCGGCCGGGTGTACGTGGCCCCGGGAGGGCTGCACCTCCGGCTGGGCGACGACAGCCGGTTGGTGCTCAGTCCTGACCCGGTGACGGTCCATCGACCCTCCGCGGACGAGCTCTTCCGGTCCGTCGCCGAGCGTGCCGGCAAGGGCGCCATCGGCGTCCTGCTCACGGGCATGGGAGACGACGGCGCCAAGGGCCTGCTGGCCATCAAGAACCACGGCGGCCGGACCTTCGCGCAGGACGAAGCCTCGTCAGCGGTCTTCGGGATGCCCGCCGCGGCTCGGCGTCTCGGGGCCGTGGAGGACATGCTGCCTCCGGAGGCGCTGGCCCGGGCGATCACCGCCGCCAGCCTGGAGAAGGTCCGATGACGAGCGAGGTGGCGCTGGAGACCGCTGTCGACGAGGTCGGTGAGCTGCTCGACGCACGCATCGGGCTCCGTCCACAGTCCACGCTGCGCGGACGGCTGCGACGAAGCATCCGCGACGAGGCGACCGCGTCCGGCGACGACCTCGAGGGATACGTCGAGCGGTTGCCGACCAGCGGCGGCCTGATGCAAAGCCTGGTGAACCGCGTCACCGTCCAGGAGAGCGGGTTCTTCCGACACCCTGACCACTTCGAGGTCCTCGCAGCCGACATCCTTCCTGCGCTCACCGCGCCCGTCACGATCTGGAGCGCAGGCTGCGCCAACGGGCAGGAGGCCTACAGCCTGGTGATGCTGCTGGAGGAGCAGGGCATCGAGGGCTCCGTTCTCGCGACGGACCTCTCGACGTCGGCACTTGAGCGCACGGTTGCAGCGACCTACGACACCCGTGAGATCACCGGCCTGTCCACCCTTCGCCGCAGCCGGCACCTGACCAGAGGCGTTGACCAGTGGACGGTGAACGCGTCGCTTCGCTCCCGGGTCGCCACCATGCAGCACAACCTGCTCGACAGCCTGCCGGCGCGGGTACCCACGTGCCAGGTGGTCTTCTGCCGCAACGTACTGATCTACTTCTCGCCGGAGCACACCACGGCCTTCCTGGACAGGGTCGCCGGGGCGCTGGCGCCGGGGGCCTACCTCTTCCTCGGGGCCGCGGAGTCCCTCTGGCATGTCACTGACCACTTCGAGCCGGTACAGCTCGGCGAGTCGTTCGCCTACCGGCGCCGCGACGAGCCGGCCCTCGGTCGAAGCAGCGTCGGCACATCGACTCGGCGACCCGCGAGATCCCTGCCCCCTCGGTTGCGCGGGAAGGTCAGGCAGACCGCACCCCGCAGGGGGCAACAGCCGTCGGTTCCTCAACGTGGTAACGCCTCCATGACCTTGTCTCAGGAGATCGGCGCACTGGTGGAAGCCGGTCGGCAGGCCCTCGACGCGGGACAGAGCGCAGCCGCGGTGGTCGCCTTCCGCAAATGGGCCTACCTGGCGCCCGATGACCCCCTGGCTTCCTTCCACCTGGCGCTCGCGCTGGAGGCGGGAGGACACCACGCCTTCGCCCAACGGGCATTCGGCGTCGCCCGTGCCGCCGCACTTCGCGGCGGCGCGTCGATCGAGGCGAACGAGCTCGGCGGCTACTCGCCCGAGGAGCTCCTCCGACTCCTGGAGAGCAAGCAGGTGCGAGAGCGATGAAGACGATGGTCGAGTTCCGGATGTCGGGTGCTTCCTACTGCCTCCCCGTGGAGGCGACGCGCGCAGTGCGGTCGTCGGTCGGCATGGTCACCATGCCTGCGTCGAGGCCGAACGTGGCAGGACTGCTGCCCGGCGACCCGCCGCTGACCGTGATGGCGCCCCTCGGCCTCGAGGGGCACCACGTCATCGTCATGGAGGTCGCGAACCAGCGCTTCGGGTTGTTGGTCGACACCGTCACCGGCCTGCGCCGCGTGGACGAGAGCGACATCCGCGAGGCGCCCAGCGGCCAGCAGTCCAAGCTGATCTCGGGGACTGTCAGCATCGGCGGGGAGCTCGTCCTCCTCGCCGATCCCACCGAAGTGGCTGCGGGCCGATGACCACCGATCCGGTCCCGGACCCGTCCCACGTGCTGGTCGTGGACGACTCGGCCACGGTACGCTGCGCGATCCGCATCAACCTCGAAGAGGTGGGCTACCAGGTCACGGAGGCCGGCGACGGCGAGGCAGGGATCGAGGCCTGCCTCGCAGACCCGCCCGACGTCGTGCTGCTCGACGTCGAGATGCCCGGCCTGAGCGGCCACGATGTCCTGCAGCGGCTGAAGGCCGAGGAGACCCTGAAGGACATTCCCGTCGTCTTCTTGACGGGCCACGCGGAGTCTGGACCGAGGTGCTGCGGGGACTGCAGGGCGGTGGCCACGACTACCGTGAGCAAGCCGTTCCGGCGGAGTCCGAGCTCAAGGCCCGGGTCGGGGCGGCGCTGCGCGTGAAGAAGCTGCAGGACCAGCTGCTTCAACGCACCGAGGAGCTGTACACGACCAGCCGTACCGACGTCCTCACCGGCCTGTACAACCGCCGCCACCTCGAGGAGCAGCTCCGCATCGGCATCGCGACGGCGGTCCGGCGCGACGAGCCGATCGGCGTGCTGTTGTTGGACGTCGACCACTTCAAGGCGGTCAACGACACCTATGGACACCTGGCCGGCGACGAGGTGCTGGTGGAGCTTGCGCGGCGGATCCAAGCAGAGCTCCGCGCAGGAGACATCGCAGGTCGCTGGGGAGGGGAGGAGTTCCTCGTGCTCCTGCCCAACACCGGCCTCGCCGGAACGGTGGAGACCGGGGAGCGGATCCGTGCCATCGTCGAGGCGGAGCAGTTCGGAGCTGGCGAGGAGTACATCTCCGTCACCATCAGCGGCGGCGGTGCCTCCGACATCGACGTGGACGAGGAGGCGCTCGTGCACCGGGCGGACAATGGCCTGTACGAGGCGAAGGACAGGGGACGCAACTGCGTCGTCGTCACCGCCACGGCCGGCCCCCCGGTCGTGACGGGTCCCTGGACGGAGTGACGGGCGCTGGCACACTGAAACGGTGATCGGCCGCCTGACGACCCCCAGGGCACTGGGCCTGCTGGTCCTGGCGCTGGTCGTGATGGCGGTCATGATCGCGATGGGCCGTTGGCAGTACGGCGTGTACGACGACCACCAGCGCGCCGACGCGATGGCGGTCATGCGGCGCGCCGCCGTACCGCTCGACACCGCGCTCGGCCGCGACCAGGCGTTCCCGTCCGCGTCGGTCGGCATACCCGTGGTCGTGTCGGGCCGCTACGACCGGTCCGACCAGCTTTACGTGCGGCACCTGGCCGGCTCGAAGGGCACCTACGCGGTCGTGACTCCGCTCCTGACGGGGTCCGGCTCCGCCGTGCTCGTGGTGCGCGGATCGGCGTCTGCGACGCGGGCCCCTGCTGCCCGGGGTCCCGTGCGCGTCGTCGGGATCCTCGAGCCATCGCAGTCACAGCCGAGCAGCGTCGACAGCCGCCGCGTCACCGACGGCCTCTGGCTCCCCGGGCTGGTCAGCAGGGTGCGGCCTGACCTGTACTCCGGCTACGTGGTGCTGACCAGGAGCGACCCCGCCGAGTCGCTCGCCCGGGTCGAGCCGCCGCTGCCCCACCCCTCGCGCTGGGCAGGCCTGCGCAACCTGCTGTACGCCGTCCAATGGTGGATCTTCGCGGCGTTCGTCGGCTTCATGTGGTGGCGGATCAGCACCGACGACCCCGCGGAGGTGGCGGCTGCGCCCGACGCGACCACGGACCAGAGCGGTCGGGTAGCGTCGTGATGTGAGCGTTCACGGAGTGCTGCTGCGATACCGCGTCATGGCCTACGTCGTGGGTTCGCTGCTGATCGTGCTGGCCCTGGTCGGCGTTCCGCTGAAGTACCTGGCGGCAGACGGCTCCACGGCGCAGCAGACCGGGAACTGGATCACCATGTACCTCGGCATCCTGCACGGATGGCTGTACATGGTGTTCCTGGTCACCGCCGCCATGCTGGCCCGCAAGGCCCGCTTTCCGGTCGGCTTCGCCGTTCTCGTGCTCTTCCTCGGGACCGTGCCCATCTTGAGCTTCGTCGCAGAGCGACTGGCGACTCGGCGCACGCGCGCCACGTTCCCCTCGCTGGCCGCCTCGCCGCCGCCGTCGGTCGAGACGTCGCAGACGCGACCCGGCTGAGGTCCTGCGGGGACCCAGCCGGCGCGGCAACTGCGGCCGGGGGCCCGCCTCAGAGGTCCTTGTGCTCCAGCGGCTGGTCAGGTGTCGTGGGGACCGGCGACTCCACGGTCTCCTCCGACGCGAGCGGCGCCGTGGGAGCGGTGTCCGACTGGTCCGAGGCACCGTTGGAGCTGGCGGTGGTCGAGGTGACCGCGGTCGCGGACTCTGCCGGGACCGGCTGCGTCGGGGCCGCCGCCGCGGAGTCTCGACCCGCCGTCCAGGCCGGGTCGGCGTCCTGGCCGGACAGCTTCATGTACACGAAGGCGGCCAGCCCGCCGAGACCGAGCAGGATCAACAGGTTGCGGAGCTTGTGGCCCTTCTTGGGCGGAGTCGGCTCCTCGGCCAGACCCAGCCGAACAGCAGCTCGCCTGCCACCCGCCTTGCTCGCCGCCATGGCCACCCCGGCGGCAGGCACGATCTTGTCGCGGGCGCTGTCGAGTGCGGGTCCGATGCGGTCCTTCGCGTCGCCGAGCGCGGGTCCGATGCGGTCCTTCGCGTCGCCGAGGGCGGGTCCGATGCGGTCCTTCGCGTCGCCGAGGGCGGGTCCGATGCGGTCCTTGGCGTCCTCGACGAGTGGCGTGATGCGGTCCCTGGCCTCGTCGACGAGCGGCACGAGCTTCTCGCGGGCCTCGTCGAGAGCAGGGCCCACCGTGGTCGCCACGGCGACGACGGCATCCTGCGCCGCCAGCCCGATCCTGTCGATGGCGGACTCGGCGGCCAGCCGCTGGGCGCTGAACACATCCGACTTCGTCGTACGCTTCTTACGGGCGTTCCTGAGGGCCACGGCCACTCCTTCGAATCGTCGCTTCGCCGTTCCTTGAGCGGTCAGGCTACCCGCCCGCGCTCGTCACCACTCTTTCGCATGGGCGCCTCGCGCACCACTACCGGGGTGGATCGCCTATTTGGTCCGCCGTGCAAGGATTGACCGAACGCGCCCGGACCGGGACCGAGACACGAGGCTTTCGAGTCGTCCGGCGCGACCCTCGAACTCCCGAACGACCAAGGAGCGACACCAGGTGGCCGACGATCTGTACGCGACCCTCAAGACGAACCGTGGCGACATCGTCATCGAGCTCTTCCCCAACCACGCACCGAAGACCGTCGAGAACTTCGTGGGCCTCGCCGAGGGCACCCAGCAGTGGAAGGACCCCAAGACCGGTGCTACGAGCAACGCACCGTTCTACGACGGGCTCATCTTCCACCGTGTCATCGACGGCTTCATGATCCAGGGCGGCTGCCCGAACGGTGACGGACGCGGCGGGCCTGGATACACGTTCAAGGACGAGTTCCACCCCGAGCTGACCTTCTCCAAGCCGTACCTGCTCGCGATGGCGAACTCCGGCCCCGGTACGAACGGCTCGCAGTTCTTCATCACCATGGGACCCACCCCGCACCTCAACATGCACCACACCATCTTCGGTGAGGTGGCCGACGCCGCGAGCCGTGAGGTCGTCGATGCCATCGCCAAGACCCCGACGCGGCGCGACCGTCCTGTCGACGATGTCGTCATCGACAGTGTCGAGATCGAGCGGCGGTAGTACCGAGGGAGGCGGAGCTTCGTCGTGAGCGGTTTCGGCGCGTCGGCGCAGGGTGCGGGCACGATCCCGCACTGCTACCGCCACCCTGACAGGGAGACCTACATCTCCTGCCAGCGCTGCGCCCGGCCGATCTGCCCGGACTGCATGACGCAGGCGTCCGTCGGGTTCCAGTGCCCGGAGTGCGTGCGGCAAGGGTCCGCCACCGCGCCGCGCGCGCGGACGGCCTTCGGCGGCAGGCTCAACGACGGGTCCTCGGTCGTCACGATCGCCCTGATCGCGATCAACGTCGTCTTCTTCGTGATCGCGAACGCGACCGCCAAGGGATTCGGTCCGGGCTCGTTCGTGCTGAAGATGGCCCTGATACCCGATGCCGACTCGCCGCGACAGGGCATCGAAGGGGTCGCGCAGGGGTCGTACTGGCAGCTGATCACGTCCACGTTCCTGCACGTACAGCTGCTGCACATCGCGTTCAACATGATCGGGCTGTGGATCTTCGGGACCTTCCTGGAGGCGCAGCTCGGTCGGTGGCGCTACCTCAGCCTGTACCTGCTGACCGGGCTGGCGGGCTCGGTGTGTATCTACGTGCTGTCGGGCCCGGTCGGTCCGGGCCAGCCGCTGAACTACTCGCTGGGCGCGTCGGGGTCGATCTTCGGACTGTTCGGGGCGGCGTTGCTGATCTTGCTGAAGCAGCGCCGAGACGTCACCCAACTGCTGGTCCTGCTGGCCCTGAACCTCGCCATCACGTTCACCGTCCCCGACGTGTCCTGGCAGGCGCATATCGGCGGGCTCGGCGCTGGCCTGCTCATCGGTGCGGGTCTCGCGTACGCACCACGTGAGCATCGGCTGCTCGTGCATGCGGGCTCTATGGCCGCCCTGTTCGTGGTGTGCCTGGCGCTCGTCGTGCTGCGGACGGCACAGTTGACCGCGTGACGCGAAGTTGTCCACACTGGGGATAACTGCTGTGGAGAACTACACCCGTGTAAGTACGGGGAGTGGCCGGGGCATGAACGGCGAGCGAACCGGTCTATTGCCAGCGGGTGGCGAAGACGAACCCGATCGAGATCAGGGCCATCCCGACCAGCAGGTTCCAGTTGCCGAGGTCGGACATGTATTTCAGGTCCGGCGCCAGATAGAACACCACGATCCAGAGCAGGCCGACGATCCAGCACGCCACCATGGCCGGCGCCACCCAGCGGGCACTGCCGATCCGAGCCGGCTTCCGCGACGAGGTCGGGGCCGTGTACGCGCTCTTCTTGCGGGGTCGTGACTCGGGCACCAGAACTCCTGTCGGTCGCGTATGAAGGGTGGGCTGGCACTCTCAGCCTATCTCCCTCTCCCCAGCTCCCGACCCTTTCGCCGACACCTCGCCAGCGGCCCGACTTCGCCGGCGTGTCGCGCACCGATCGACGTCTCGGCGCGGCTGGACGGGCTTCCGGCCGCGGATCGATCCCGGACCGGCGGCGAGCTCGGATAGCCTGGGGCCGACTGCACGGGAGGAGTGGACCGGATGGGGCGGCGCCCGCACGCTGTACGCGGCTCCGTGCCGGCACGGCGACAGCGGCTGCAGAGCTGGGCGCGAAGCCGGCCGCTCGCCTGGCGCGTCGGCGTCCCGGTCGTATGCGCCCTCGCCGGCCTGCTGGCCACGACGTCGATGATCAACGCCCGAGGCACCGACCTCCGCGGCGGCCGGCACACCGACCTGATCAGCCTGGTGAGCGGGCAGCGGCTCGAGGTACAGGACCTGCGTAGGCAGGTACGCGCCGACCAGGCGTCGGTCGACGCCCTGCTGCGCAGCGTCAAGGGGGTGACCTCGGGCCAGCTGCACCGCCAGGTGACGCACCTCGGCGCGCCCGCGGGGCTCACTGCGCTCAAGGGGCCCGGCGTGGTCGTCACCCTGAACGACGCGCCGCGAGGCGAGGAGGTCCCGCGCGGTACCGACCCCAACCTGCTGCTCGTCCACCAGCAGGACATCCAAGCGGTGGTCAACGCCCTGTGGGCGGGCGGCGCCAGCGGCGTGAGCCTGCAGGGCCAGCGCGTGATCGCGACTACCGGCATCAAGTGCGTCGGCAACACCGTCGTACTGCAGGGCGTCCCGTACTCTCCGCCGTACCGGATCGCCGCGGTCGGCTCATCGCCGGCCCTACGGGCCGCGCTCGCAGCGTCGCCGCAGGTACGGGCCTACCGCGACTACACGGCACCTCCGTACAACCTGCGCTGGTCGCTGCGCCAGCCGGCGATCGTCCGCCTGCCCGCCTACGCCGGCGCGCTGAGCCTCCAGTACGCCCGTCCCGCTCCGTAGATCGCCGCCGGGCCGGTCAGGGCAGCAGGCTCGAGGACGGACCGCCGGTGGACGGCCCTGTCGGCCGTGTCGGCGGTGCCGTCGTCGTCGGTGGGGCAGTGGTTGTGGGGGGCGCAGTGGTCGTCGGCGGGGCCGTCGTCGTGGGCGGTGCGGTCGTCTGCGGACCGAGCGACACCGAGATGACGACGGTCGCGCCGTACGGTTCGCGACTGCCGCCGGGCGGATCCTGCTTCGTCACTGTCCCCACAGGCGCGTCGGACTGTACCGAGGAGCGCACGACGCTGAAGTGATGCGACGTCAACAGCGTGGTGGCCGCGTTTGCGCCCATGCCGACCACGGTGTCGACCACGACGTAGCCGGTCGAGTAGAAGACCGTGATCGTGGCCCCCACCGGCTCGGTATTGCCCGGCAGGGGGTCGGTGGTGGTCACCTGGTTCTTGCGCTCGGTGCTGTCGCTCTGCGGCTTCGGGTCGACCTTGAACCCCAGACCCTGCAGCTTCGACGTGGCCGCAGCCAGGCTGAGGGAGCTCACGTCGGGAACCGCGCGGACCTGCGTCCCGGCCGAGACGGTCACGTTGACCGACGCGCCCTTGTCGACCTGCTTCCCGGGAGCCACGCTCTGGCTGAGGATGTGTCCCTTCGGGACGGTCGGACTGTTCCTCGGCACCTGGGCACCGAGCGTGAGACCGGCGGCTCGGAGCTTGCTGGTGGCCTGCGCCACGGTAAGCCTGAACAGATTGGGCACGCGTGCCTGGCTCACGGCGTCGTTGGACAGCAGCCGTGGCACGAGGACCACCCCGGCGATCACCAGCGCGGCCAGGAGCAGGAGCAGGGCCACCCAGAGCCCGGTACGCCGCGAGGCAGGCGCCACCTCTTCGTATTGGGTGATCGTGGTCGGTTGGGCACCACGAGGCTCTCGCTTCGTGTCCGGCGCGAGGAACGGCTGGGTCTCCAGCCCCGATGACGCGTACACGGCCGGCGCCAGTACGGGGCGTCCCTCGAGCGCACGCTCGATGTCGGCGCGCATCTCGCCGGCATTCTGGTAGCGCTCTTCGACGGGCTTGGCGAGCGCCTTCATGGTGATCGCGTCGATCGCCGGCGACACTTCCGGCTCGATCGTCGACGGCGCCGGTGGCTCCTCGCGGACGTGCTGGTAGGCGACGGACACCGGGGAGTCGCCGATGAACGGGGGACGCCCGGTGAGGAGCTCGAACAGCACGCACCCGGTGGAGTACAGGTCGCTGCGTGCGTCGACCTGCTCGCCTCGTGCCTGTTCGGGAGACAGGTACTGCGCCGTACCGATCACCGCCGCGGTCTGCGTCATCGTGGCCGACGAGTCGGAGGTCGCCCGCGCGATGCCGAAGTCCATCACCTTGACGTCGCCGGTCGGGTTGAGCATCACGTTGGCCGGCTTGATGTCGCGGTGGATGATGCCGGCCCGGTGGCTGTAGTCGAGGGCGTCGAGGATCGAGGCCGTGATCTCGAGGGCACGCTCTGGAAGGATCTTGCGCCCGTCGCGCAGAATGTCGCGGAGCGTACGCCCTTCGACGTACTCCATCACGATGTACGGCAGCACCAGGGAGCTGTCGTCGGGCGACTGTTCCTCGCCGGTGTCGTACACGGCGACGATCGCCGGGTGGTTGAGGGAGGCGGCCGACTGCGCTTCCCGTCGGAATCGCGCCTGGAAGGTGGGGTCCCTCGCGAGGTCGGTGCGCAGGCGCTTGATCGCGACGTGCCGGCCCAGCCTGAGGTCCTGGGCCATCCGCACCTCGGCCATGCCGCCGCGCCCCAGCAGCCCCGACAGCTGGTAGCGCCCGCCTCCGAGCATGGTGGGACCGTCGGGGTTCATCGCTTGATCACCGCTCTCATTACCCTGGCTGCGATCGGTCCGGCCAGCCCGCCGCCGGTGATCCCGGCACGAGGAACCGACGTCCGCTCGACCACTACAGCGACGGCCACCTGCGGGTTGTCGGCGGGCGCGAACGCCACCATCCAGGCGTACGGGGACCGGGTCGCCGAGGAGTTGGCGGTGCCGGTCTTGCCGGCCACGGAGATCCCGGGGATCGCGGCGTTCTTGCCGGTGCCGGAGTTCACCACGGCCACCATCATGGAGGTGAGCGCCTTCGCGTTGGACGCCGACATCGCCTGGTGGAGGACCTGCGGCTGCGGCGAGGCGTCGCCGATCAGGTGGAGGTCGGGCGAGCGGAGGGTCTGGACGATGTACGGCCGCATCACGTTCCCGCCGTTGGCTATGCCCGCGGCCACCATGGCCATCTGCAGCGGCGAGGCCGCGACGTCGAACTGTCCGATAGCCGACAAGGCGGTGCTCGGCTCGTCGAGGTTGGTCGGGAACTTGCTGACCGCCGCGGGCAGCTGGTCGATGACGTCGGAGTTGAAGCCGAACTTCTCCGCCTGGGAGCGCAGCGCGTTGGCGCCGAGCTTGAGCCCGAGGTCGGCGAACGAGACGTTGCACGACACGACGAGCGCCTGGGTGAGCGTGATCGAGCTGCCACCGCAGTCGGCGCCGTTCTCGTTGCCCAGGACGTGGGTGGTCTGGGGAAGCGGCAGCGACGTCCCGCCCCGGACCATGCTCTGCGGCGTGTACCCGCTGTTCAGCGCGGCGGCCGCGGTGACGAGCTTGAAGGTCGAGCCGGGCGGGTAGATCTGCTGGAGGCCGCGGTTGAGCATCACGTCGGCCTTGCTGTGGCTCAGGGTGTTCCATGCCTTGGTCGCAGCGGCCGTGTCGTGGGTGGCGATCCGGTTCGGGTTGTACGACGGGGCGGTCGCCGTGGCCAGGATCGCGCCGGTCTTCGGGTCGAGCGCGACGACAGCGCCCCGAGCGTCGCCAGGCAGTGCCTGCAAGCCGTTGTACGCGGCATGCTGGGCGCTCGGGTTGAGGGTCAGGAGCACACTGCCGCCCTCGGGCTGGTTGTCGCCGAGGAGCCCGACGATCCGGCTGACGAACAGGCTCGAGTCGCTGCCGGACAGGATCGAGTTCTCCGAGTTCTCCACCGCGGAGGTCCCGTAGATGCACGAGAAGTACCCGGTAGCCGGTGCGTACAGCAGCGGGTGCGGATAGGTGCGCAGGTACTTGAGGCTGTCGTGGGAGGGCCGGCTCTTCGCGACCGGCTGGCCGTCGACCAGGATCGGGCCGCGCTTGCGGGCGCATTCGGCGTCGCGGGCCCGCTTGTTGGCCCCGGAGTTGTCGAGTGCGCCGGCGCGGAAGACCTGGACGTAGTTGATGTTGACGAGCAGCATCGCGAACAGCAGCAGGCAGCCGATGGCGAGCGTCCGGATCGGCTTGTTCATCGCATCCTCACGACCTGGGTGTCCTCGTCGGGGGTCGGCAGCCGCAGATCCGGTACGGGCCGGCGGGCGTGGTCGCTTACCCGCAGGATCAGCGCCATGATGACCCAGTTGGCGACCAGCGACGAGCCGCCGTAGGACAAGAACGGCGTCGTCAGGCCGGTGAGCGGGATGAGGCGGGTGACGCCTCCGACCACGACGAAGACCTGAAGCGCCATGGCGGTGGACAGGCCGACGGCCAGCAGCTTGCCGAAGGGGTCACGGCACACCAGTGCCGTGCGTAGCCCCCGCTCGACGATCAGCCCGTAGATGACGATGATCGCCATCAGGCCGGTAAGGCCGAGCTCCTCGCCGAGGGAGGTCGCGATGAAGTCCGACCACGAGTACGGGGTCAGCTGCGGGCTGCCCTGACCCCAGCCGCGCCCGAGGATGCCTCCCCACGCGAGACCGTACTGGCCCTGGATGATCTGGTAGTAGGCGTCGGTGTTGCTGAACGGGTGCAGCCAGCCTTCGACCCGGGCCTGGACGTGCCCGAACGCGAGGTAGCCGGCGTACGCGCCACCCGCGAAGAGCAGGGCACCCACGAACAGCCAGCTGGGGCGCTCGGTGGCGACGTAGAGCAGCACCACGAACAAGCCGAAGAAGAGCAGCGAGGAGCCGAGATCGTGCTCGAACACGAGCACGCCGAGGCTGACGATCCACATCAAGACGATCGGACCGAGGTCGCGTCCGCGGGGGAGGTCGACGCCGAGGAACCGCTTGCCCGCGAGCGCCAGGGCGTCGCGCTTGACCACCAGGTAGCCCGCGAAGAAGACGGCCAGGCACAGCTTGGCGACCTCGCCGGGCTGGAAGGAGAACCCGGCGAACCGGATCCAGATGCGCGCGCCGTTGATGTTGACGCCGAGGCCCGGCAGCAGCGGCAGCAGCAGCAGGACCACGCCGGCCAGACCCGCGGTGTAGGTGAAGGCCTGCAACCGCCGATGGTCGGGGACGAGCACGAGCGCGGCCACGAAGCCGACGACCGAGATCGCCGTCCAGACCAGCTGCGGCGTCGCGTAGGTGTGGGCGGAGGGGTCGTCGGCGAGCCGGGCGATGTCGATGCGGTGGATCATGGCCAGCCCCATGCCGTTCAGGGCGATGGCGGACGGCAGCAGGACCGGGTCGGCGTACGGGGCGCGCAGTCGCACCGCGAGGTGGCACACGACGGCCATCGCGACGAGACCGCCGCCGTACTCCACGATGTCGGCCGGCACCCGCCTCGCGGTCCCCACACCGACCAGGGCGTACGCGCCGACGCCGACGACGAGGGCGATGACCAGCAAGAACAGCTCGGCACCACGACGCTTGCGCGGGACGAAGACGTGACCGAGCCGGCCACCCGGCACCGACGCGCTGCTCATGAGGTCGTCCGGGGTACGGGGGTGGCGCCGGCGCACTCCTCGGGGACGTTGTGGTCCGAGCTCGACCCCGAGCCCGAGGGCGCCGACGTGGGCGCCGAGCCCGTGCTCACGGCCCCGCCGGTGCCGGCCGGTGCGGTCGAGGCCCTCCGGTGGTGAGCGGGCGCCGTCGAGGAGGTGCCGCGCCTGGTCTTGCCTGTGGTCGGAGGTGTACTGGACCGTTGGGCCGTTGCGGACGACTCGCTCGCACAGGCCGCGGCGAACGTCTTGAGCTGGTCGACGATGCTCCGCGCGTGGTCGAGGTCGTCGGCCTGCATGCCGTCGAGCACCTGGCTGCGCCGGAAGCTCGGCAGCTGCGAGAGAAGCAGGGCCTCGGTCTCGTACATATGGTGCAGCGTCACACCCGGGAGGTCCGCCTGCACACCGCGGTAGATCGCCACCCGCCCCTCGTACGCGGCCACGTAGTACTGCCGCTGCGACCAGTTGTACGACAGGTTGGCCGCGATCGCGACCAGGGCGAGCAGGACGACGAGGACGACGCCCCGGAAGAGCCACCGGAACCGACGGGGCTCACGGGGTGCGTAGCGCAGCTCCTCCGGGTCGACGTCGGGGTCCATCAGGGACTTGCTGGGAGCCAGGTCGTCGCGCGTCGCCCAGGTGCGGAGCCGGCTCATCGGCCCGTGGGGGTGCTCTGCGGCCGCTCCGACGATCACCGGTTCGGAGTCGACCGGCTCCGGCTCGTCGACGACGTCGGCAACCAGGACGGTGATGTTGTCGTTGCTGCCGGACTCCAGGGCCAGCTGCACGAGCTCCTTCGTCACCGACTCGGCGGTGCCCACGGACAGCACCCGCTGGATCCGATCGTGATCGACGAATCCCGACAGTCCGTCGCTGCACAGCAGGACCCGGTCACCGGGCTCCACGTCGTACACCGCGAGGTCGGGATCGTTGTCGTGCCGGCCGTCGAGCACCTTGAGCAGGAGAGACCGGTGCGAGTGGACCTTGGCCTGTACCTCGGTGATCCGGCCCTCGTCGATGAGGCTCTGCACCCACGTGTGGTCGTTGGTGACGCGCAGCAGCTCTCCGTCGTGCCACAGGTACCCGCGCGAGTCGCCGAGGTGGGCCACCGCGATGCGCTCGCCGTCGAACAGCGCAGCCGTCACCGTGGTCCCCATCCCGTCGACCGACGGGTCCTCCTCGATCACCTCTGCCAACCGGTCGTTCGCCCGGTGCACGGCACCGGCGAGGGCCTCGAGCATGTCATCGGGCACCGGCGCGTCGAGGCGTCGCATCGTCTCGACCGCGACGGCCGAGGCGAGGTCGCCCGCGGGCGCTCCGCCCATCCCGTCGGCCACCATCACGAAGTGCTCGCCGGCGTAGCCGGAGTCGTCGTTCTTCTTGCGGGAACGGCCGATGTCGGAGACCGCGCTGTACCTGAGCGTGAAGGCCATCGCTACTTCTTCAGCTCCGCGATGGTCTTGCCCAGGCGCACCTGTACCCCGGTGGAGACGACCATCGGGGTCGTGATGCGCTGACTGCCGATATAGGTGCCGTTGGTGGAGCCCAGATCCTCGACGTACCAGTCGTCGCCGTGCGGGACGAACCGTGCGTGCCGGGTCGAGACGTAGTCGTCGTCGAGGCGTACGGTCGCGTCCGCGCCCCTCCCGAGCAGGATCGGCTCGGTGCCGAGCGGTACGGCGACGCCGGCGTTGGACCCCTCGCTGATGAGCAGCCGGGTCGGAGCACCGCGTCGACGCTTGCCGGCCTTCGGGGGTTTGGCCGACCGGGCCGCACTCGCCGTGTCGGCCCGCTCACCGAACATGTCGGACCGGATCACGGAGACGGAGGACAAGACGAACAGCCACAGCAGCGCGAGGAAGCCGATCTTGATCAGGGCGAGGGTGAGCTCGGACATGGCCTATCCGCGCCAGTGCCGCTGGTCCGGCCCGTCAGATGGAGGCCGCCCACCGGAGTCCGGCGGGGGCTCGTAGGGCTGCTGCTCGTAGGGCTGGGGCTCGTACGGCTGGGGCTCGTACGGCTGGGGCCCGTAGGGCTGAGCGGGGTTTCCCGGCGCGGGGTACGGCTCGGGCGAGGCCGATCTCCCGCTGGCTGACGTGCCGACGCGTACGACCATCTTCGTGCTCCCGATCTGCACCGTCGACCCGTCGCGCAGGACGGCGTGCTGTACCCGCGCGCCGTCGACGGTCGTCCCGTTGGTCGAGCCGAGGTCGACGACGCTCAGCTGGACCGCCGGCCCCACCCGCTCGACCCGGAACTCGACGTGGCGGCGGGAGACCCCGGGGTCATCGATGCGCAGGCCGGCGTTGCTGCCGCGGCCGACGACGAGTCCCGGCGGTTCGATGGGATGGCGCGCGGCACCGATCTCGAGGAACATCGGGGCGGAGCGGATCTCGGTGTCGCTCGGGTTCGGGTTGCGTCCCGGGGCCGGCGTGACCGCCGCGGCGGCAGCGCTTCGTACCCGGAACCGGCCGGTCGTCAGGTCATCGGCGCGGTGGAAGTTGAGCTGGAGCGGCCCGGCGAAGACGTAGCCCTGCTCGGCGGCGTACGCGTGCATCATCGACGCCAGCTCGGTCACCAGCGACTGGCCATAGGTCGACAGACGCTCGTAGTCGGTGCCGGAGAGGTCGATGGTGAAGTCGTTCGGGGCGAGCCGGCGGTCCCGGCTGAGGATCTGTGCGGAGTTGTCGATCTCGCGTTGCAGCGCGGCGGCGATCTCCATCGGCTGGACCGCACTGCGGAAGGCACGGGCGAAGACACCGGTCACCAGATGCTCGAGCCGCTGCTCGAATCGGTGCAGAGCACCCACTCCCCCCACCTCCTCGCCGCGGTTCGTCGGTTAGGCCATGCACCCCCGGCCCCGCCGTGGCAACAGCCGGTCGGCAGACGTCTTTGCGCTCGATCGTAGCCGTCACTCCTGATGACAGCGTGATCGGCGCGATCCCCGGCCCCGACGGTGCGTGTTACGCTTTCCCGTCGTCGCGGGCATCTGAGGTGTCCGAAGCCGCGGTTGCTCAGCGGTGCGATGACTTGCGCGCGGGTGGCGGAATAGGCAGACGCGCACGGTTCAGGTCCGTGTGCCCGAAAGGGCGTGGGGGTTCAACTCCCCCCTCGCGCACATTAAAAGAGCCCCAGGTTGCTGACCTGGGGCTTTGTCGACTCCATGGCGGGCTCGCCCTTGCTGGGTAGCACGGGAGTAGCGCCAGCCCAGGGTGCTCATCCTCGTGGCACGTCGGAGGATGGGTTCGCTGCCTGGCGGTGTCGGAACGCGGCGACTCGCGCACGGTTCTGGCAGGTGAGCGAGCAGTAGCGGCGCCGCCCGGCTGGGGAGGTGTCGATGTAGGCGTCGGCGCAGCGGGCACCGGCGCAGGTGCCGAGTCGTTCGGGTCCGTGGTCGGCGAGCTGGGCGCGCAGCGCGACCGCGGCGGCTGCGAGGGGCGCCGCCGTGGGCCGGTCGACCAGCCATCCAGCATGGGCGTCAGAAGCTCGCGCGTTGAGTACCGGGCGTACCTTGCTGTCACGCAGCAGCTGGTTGACGATGTCCGCCCGCTCCTGGACGCCGGCTACTGCGAATATCGGATGCAGCCGATCCGCGAGTCGGGTGAGGGCAGCATCACTCCCCGGCTGTACCTCGTCCGGTACACCGAGCCGGGCAGCCAGGTGCTGCAGCGGCGGATAGGGCCAGTCCTGCTCCCCGGCCTCCCGACGCGGCGCAGTGCCCCAACCGTTGATCAGCTCGATCAGCCCGGTCAGCGGCATGGGCTCGATCCACACTGCCACAGCATCAGTGTAACGCGAAGAAAGCTAGTTATCCGTTGCACCGGGGTGGCGGAGCGCGTAACGTACTAGAAGCATTTAATACGTTACGGAGGTGAAATGGTCGACCCTTCGGTACTGCCGGGTTTCCTGACCGCCGTCGTGCTGGTCACCGTCGCTCCCGGACCGGACAACACCTACATCGCCGCTGTCGCCGCCGGACGGGGGATCCACGCCGGCATAGTCTCGGCAGCCGGTATGGCGCTGGGCATGGTCGTGCACGTCTCGGCCGCCGCGCTGGGCCTGGCCACCTTGCTGCACGTCTTCCCAGCCGCCCTGACTTTCGTTCAGATCGGCGGCGCGGCCTACCTGGCCGTCCTCGCGGTGAGCACGCTGCGATCAGCGCGGCGCTCGGGGCTCGGGGCCGCCGCACCACCCATCGGGCGCGTGCTCGGCCGTGCCGTGCTGACCAACCTCACCAACCCGAAGGTCATCTTGTTCTTCGCCGCCTTCCTGCCGCAGTTCGTGCGCGCCGGGTACGGCCCGCGCGCCGTGCAGCTGCTCAGTCTCGGCGGACTGTTCCTGCTCGTCGGGCTGGTCATCGACAGCCTCGTCGGCCTGACCGCCGGCAAGCTGGGGGAAACGCTGAGGGCCGGCGGCAGGAGCGCGACCACCCTCAACGTCATCAGCGGCCTGACCTTCGCCGTGCTCGCCGGCCTGCTCGTCATCGACGCGACAAACGCCTGACCCGCTCGTACCCACCGCTGGATGGCACCGCGGTGGCTGCTCCTAGGGGAATGTTCGCCGAGGAAGGCAGCGCGTAGCGCGCGTCGGGCCAGTACCGCGGGAAGTACCCGAGGGCGACTGCACCTCTGGTCACGCGCGTCAGTCTTGCAGCGCGTCCTACCCCTTCGCGGCGCAGACACCGGCTCACGGCCGCAGATATCGCCAGGTACCTCAGCGATCTCCGGACTCGGCGCGGAAGGCATTCGAGGCGGCGACGGCAAGTGACGCGTCCACATTCTCATCGCCACCATTACGGCAGCAGCCGCCGCGGTCGTACGGAGGCGAGGACAATTACGGATTGCACAGCAGCCTGTCTCAGTAGGCTTTCATCGTGCCCCTGACCGTGGTCGTCGCCGACGATGCGCTGCTCGTGCGCGAAGGCGTGCTGCGGGTCATCGACGCTGAGCCCGACCTCGACGTCGTCGGCCAGTGCGGCGACTACGACACGCTGCTGGCACTGGCGGACGAGCACGCACCCGACGTCGTGGTGACCGACATCCGGATGCCGCCGACGGGCACCGACGAGGGCATCCGCGCGGCCGTCACTTTGCGCACCACCCACCCGAAGACCGGCGTCGTGGTGCTCTCGCAGTTCCGGGAGCCGGAGTACGCACTGACCTTGCTCCAGGGCGGCTCACGCGGCCGGGCGTACCTGCTGAAGGAGCGGGTCAGCGAGCGGGGCCAGCTCGTCAACGCGATCCGGGAGGTCGCATCAGGTGGCTCGGTCATCGACCCCATGGTGGTGGAGTCGCTCGTCGCGGGGCGGCAGACGTCGCAGCAGGACGCTCTGAACGGACTCACGCCTCGGGAGCGAGCCGTGCTGTCGCAGATCGCGCAGGGACAGAGCAACGAGGCGGTCGCGCGCTCGCTGTCGGTGTCCGAGCGGGCGGTGGAGAAGCACATCAACGCCCTGTTCGCCAAGCTCGGGCTGACCGAGTCGTCGCGTGCCGTCAACAAGCGCGTCACGGCTGTCCTGCTGTACCTGTCGTCGCAGGGCGGTGCGGACCAAAGGGGAGGCTAGCACCATGATGTCCGACAGGCCGGCCTGCTGGTGCCCGCAACGTCAAGGGCGCATCCTGAAGACATGAGCATTGTCGGGACCGGGGAGATCGACGTGCTGATCGTCGACGACCAGGAGGCGTTCAGGGCCGCTGCCCGTACGGTCGTGGCCGCCGCCCGCGGGTTCACAGTCGCCGCCGAAGCCGCGACAGGTGAGCAGGCGGTCGAGCTGTCGTCGACGGTGGCGCCGGACATCGTGCTGATGGACATCAACCTGCCGGGCATCGACGGGCTCCAGGCCACGTCGCGGATCGTCGCGGCGTCGCCTCACGTCCGAGTGCTGCTGATGTCGACGTACCGGATCGAGGACCTGCCGTCAGACGCGCGCGATTCCGGGGCCGCGGCGTACGTGCACAAGGAGGATCTGAGCCCGGCGCTGCTACGCGCGTTCGCCGAGGGCAGCTATGTCGGCGGCTTCTGACCGCTCGCTTGACTCCGGCGTCGAGGCAGCCGGACCGGGGGTCGGAAGCGGCATCCGGCCACGGATGCGGGCGCCCTGCCCCGGCGTCGACTCGACGACCAGGTCGCCGCCGTAGGCACCGACCCGGTCATGCATGTTGTCGAAGCCCTGCCCGCCGGCGACGGAGCCCACCTCGAAACCGTGGCCGTCGTCGGCGACCGAGAACGTCAGGCACGACGCCTCTTCCGACACCGACACCGAGATGGTGGCGCCTTCGCCGGCGTGCTTCGCGGCGTTGTTCACGGCCTCGAGGCAGCAGAAGTACACGGCCGCCTCTAGGTCGGCCGGCGGGCGTTCGGTCAGGTCGACGTCGATCTCCACGGGAAGCGCGAAGCGCGTCGATGCGTTCCGCAGCGCCTCGCGCAGGCCGCGGTCGCGCAGCAGCGGCGGGTAGATACCGTGCGCCAGCCCGCGAAGCTCGTCGAGCGTGGCCTGCACGTCACGGCGAAGCTCGTCGAGCAGCGGGCCGGCCTGGGTCGGGTCCTCCTCGAGGATCGAGCGCGCGAGGCCGATGCGTACCGCCATCGCGACGAGGTGCTGTTGGGCACCGTCGTGCAGGTCGCGCTCGATCCTGCGGCGCGACTGGTCGGACGCTGCCACGATCCGGGCCCGCGAGGCCTGCAGCTCGCTGTTGCGTCGACGCAGCTCCTCCAGGGACGCCTGCAGTGCCCCGTCCAGGCGTACGTTGTGCAACGCGAGACCGGTATGGCGGGCCAGCTCCGCAAGACTCGACTCCTCGTTGTCCGTGAACGCCCGCGAGCCGGCCGGGCGTCGTACGACCAGCAGCCCCAGCAGGGCACCGAGGTGGCTGATCGGCGCTACCCGCACGATCTCGTCCTCCCGGCCCTTCAGCAGCTCCGGCGCCCACATCGCCACCCATGCGTTCCCGCTCACCCGTGCCCGGGCCATGACGCGTTGCTCCTCGGCTCCCAGCGTCAGCCGCTCCGGCGGAAGACTGGGTACCGAGACGGTCCGCACGAGCGCCTCATCGGAGGCCACCCACACCTCCGCGCCGCCGGTCGCGCTGGAGGCGTGCAGGCTCTCCGCGAGCTGCAGCAGCAGCTCGTCCATCGGGACGGCGCGGGTCATCCGCGCGGTGAGGTTGTCGAGTGCCTGCTGCGGGCGAACGTCGCTGCCGGGCACGAGCCGCGAGGCGATGCCCAGCAGTCTGCTGCGGACGGGCAGTGCGAGCGTCGCGACCGCCACCGCCGCCAGCATCGAGAGGCCAAGCAGGGGGCGCTCGTCCGGCTGCGCCTGCCGGTCGAGGCCCACGACGACGACCACGTAGATGAGGCAGACGAAAGCCACGAGGCCGGTGCCGACGATGCCCTCGCGCAGGGCAGTACGGCTCATCCCCCTCAGCGCCGGGACGAAGCCGAGCGCGACGAAGGGAACGCCGAGGCAGGCCGCGACCAGGAGCAGCACAGGGACCGGCCAGGCCAGGCCGAGGAGCAGACGCACCGTCAGGGTCGCGAGCATCACCGCGACGAAGACGCAGCCGGCAGTCAGCGCCCAGTACCGGCGACTCAAACGGTCGGCGCCGTTCATTCGGCCCTCAGCACGGTACTGATCCGCTGCCCCACGGCGCGATGGCCGGGATACGCGGCGAGCAGGTTCACGACCAGCAACGAAATCGGGACCACGAGGAACACCGCCACCAGGGCAAGCGGTGGGACGTACACCACGGGGGTGCGCTCGGCGACGACCCGCCACAGGGTCCGAGCCAGGGCAAGCCCGAGGGGAATCCCGAACACGAGGCCGACCATCGCTAGCGTGGTCGCCTGCCACGCGACCGTGGCGCGCACCTGTGGGCTGGTCAACCCGAGTGCCCGCAGCACCGCGATGTCGTGGCGGCGCCGGTACACGGCGGTGGCCAGGGCGTGACCGATGGCGCCGATGGCCAGCAGGGCCAGGAACGCTCCCATCAGCGTCGGCAGCGCACGGACCGTGCGCAGGTTGAGCACGTCGGACGGCGGAGAGTCCCGTTGGAAGCCGAAGCCGGTGGCGGCGTTCACGGCCTTGATGCCGGCCGCCTTGGCGACGCCAGGGGGGAACCGCACCAGGATCAGATGGAACTTGAAGAAGCCGCTCGGGTACAGCCGCTTGAACGCGCTGCCCGTCACCCAGGCGCCCTCGTCGTACGAGTTGTGGACGGCTGCGGGTACGAAGGTGATCCCGGAGACCGTGAACGGCAACGTGTGGGCGCCCTTGACCATCACGTGGTCACCGATATGAGCGTGCAGCAACTGGGCCGTGTGGGGGCCGAGGGCAATCTCGTTGTCTGACTGGGGCTCATGTCCCGTCAGCGACACCGGGGTTACGCCACCACCGAGAGGCGAGAGCTCGAACAGCGTGAGGGACTGGTCGGCGATGGTGACGGGCAGCAGGCGCGTGTCGTTCGCACCGGCGACTTGGGGCAGGCGCGTGAGCTTGCCCAGCTTGGCCTTCTCCTTGGCCGGGGACACGAAGTCGTGGCCGTTCAGACCGAGGAACCCGCCGGCCTGCCAGGTCTGTCCGTAGCGCTGCGGTGTGTTGACGGCGTCGTCGAGACCGGAGTGGAAGGTCGCCGCCGCGACCAACCCCAAGACACCTGCCACCGCACCCACCATGGCAGGGCGCGCCGGAACGGCCGTGCGCCCACGCCCGCTCTCCAGGGCCAGCCGGGTGCCCAGCGTCAGCGGGACGGGCAGTCCGAGTCTCCGAGCCCAGGACGCCACGGTGGAGGTTGTGTACGAGCCGGTCGTCCCACGATGCCCGAGGGAGCTGACCGCCGTCACGTACGCGATCAAGGACACCAGTATGAGCAGGAGGACACCCCCCGGCACGAGGACGAGCCAGTCGACATCGACGCCGGGGCTCGGCTCGACCTTCCTGCCGACGCCGATGGGGAAGAGCGGGGATGCCGCCACTGCACCCGCCACCGAGACGACAGCGGCGACCGCGGCCACGGCCACCGGACCACCGACGGCTGCAAGCACGGTCTCACCTCGGGTGAGCCCCAGCGCTCGCAGGACGTCGAGGTCGGTCACCGCCGACGCCGTGTATCGCACGATGGCCTGACCGACGATGAGCAAAGCGGCAATAGCCGCGATGACCGCGAAGAGCAGCAACGAGTCTCGTTCGAAGGAGGTGGCGTTGGTGACCCGCTTGGCCCCCTGCGTCAGGTCCGTGACGTCGATGTCGTTGCGGCCCGTGACCCGAGCAAGGTCCTTGATGAAGCCCGGCAGCGCTGCTTCGCCGCCATGGAGGCGCACCAGCGCATTGGTGTAGCTGAACGGACCGGGGATGACCATCGTGCGGTGGTACTTGCGGAAGAAGGCGTACGACGTGAGGACGCCGGGTCCGTCCGTTCCGGAGAATGCGAAGGTCCAGGGCACCCGGAGGACGCCGACGATGTGCAGGGGCTGCCTCGGCCCCTTGGCGGCGCTCGCGGGCGGTGGCGAGTCGAGATTCATGTGGTGCAGCTGGCGGCGGCTGAACATCCGAGCCTCGAGCGTGTCGCCGACCGTCAGGTGGTACTTGTCCACGAACGGCTGGGTGACAGCGATCTGGTCCAGCGCCGAGTTGTTGATCCTCCGTCCTTGCAGGACCGAGCCTCGCTCGATCGAGACGTAGCCTTCCGGGTTGGAGTTGAGGAAGCCGATGTCGTTGGAACTGACCCCCTCGATGGCGAAGAGCCCGCTGACGGGGAACAAGCCCAACGCCTCGACCTCGGGCAGCGCCTTGACGGCCCTCCAGTCGAACCCGGGCGTGTTCGGCAAGACGATGGCGGTTGCCGGCAGTCCCACCGCGTCCAGCCGTGCCATGGCGCTGCCGTCGCGCCGAGCGCCCGCGGTCACCGCGAGGACGAGTACCCCGGACAACGACAGCAACAGGCTCAGGACGACGAGCGACCGGGCCCGGCGCCGCATATCGAGGCGCAGCCACGCGAGCACCGCGGTCATCGGGCCAGCTCCGCCGTGTCGCTCTCGAGCCGGCCGTCCTGCAGCCGGATGACTCTGGACGCCCCTGCCGCCACGTCGGCCGAGTGGGTGACCATGAGGATCGTCTGGCCGTCGCCGTGCAGTCGGCGGAAGAGCTCGAGCACCTCGTGGCCGCCGTCGGAGTCGAGGGCACCGGTCGGCTCGTCGGCGAGCAGGAGCGACGGGTCGTTGACGAGTGCCCTGGCGATCGCGAGCCGCTGCCGCTGCCCGCCGGAGAGTACGGCTGGGAGCGCCGATGCCTTGTCGGCGAGGCCGAGCAGGTCGAGCAGGTCACGTGCCCGGGTCTCGGCCGCCCGCCGACGCATCCCGGCGATGACGGCGGGCAGAGCGATGTTGTCCAGGGCGCTGGTGCCGTCGATCAGGTTGAAGAACTGGAAAACGATGCCGATGTGGCGGCGGCGGAATCGCGCCAGCCAGTTCTCGTCGCGGCCGGTCACCGTCTCGCCGGCGACGGTGATCGTCCCCTCGTCGACGATGTCCAGACCGGCGACGACGTTGAGCAGGGTCGACTTTCCGCATCCCGATGGCCCCATGACCGCCGCGAACTCACCCTGCCCGAGATCGAGGTCGAGACCGCGCAGAGCGCGTACCGGCGCGACCTCGGCCTGGAACGTCTTGCGCACCCCTCGCACGGTCAGCAGCGGCTCCGTCATGGCGCGACACTCCTCGACGTCGGTTGCGGCCCGGTCAGGCGGAACGCGTGCACGGTCGCGGCACGGCCCTTCACTTGCTGCTCCCCGATCGGCTCGAACCTCCACTGGGGAGCCTGCTCGACGGTGGCCCCGTTGGCGACGGTCGAGCCGGCGGGCCGGGCGAGGTCCTGCAGCCGCTGCGCCAGGTTGACGGTGTCGCCGACCAGGGTGTACTCGATCCGCTCCTCGCTGCCGAGCATGGCCGCAGCCACGTCTCCCGTCGACAGCCCGATGCCGAGGCCGAAGGGGGAGAGCCCCTCGGCGGCCCACTGCTCGTCGAGAAGCGCCTGTCGTTCGTGCATGGCAGCCGCGGCGGCGACACTGCGCGCCGCGTGGTCGGGCTGCTGTAGGGGAGCGCCGAAGACCGCCATGACCGCGTCGCCGACGTACTGCATGACCGTGCCGCCTTCCTGCAGGATCGCGCCGTTCATCTCCTTGCGGTGCGCGTTGAGCTGGCGGGCCAGGACCGAAAGGTCGGTGCGCTCAGCGATCGTCGAGTAACCGCGCACGTCGGACATCAGCACAGTGACGGTCAGTCGCTCCTCACGGTCGATCGCGCCCTTGTCGCGGCGCAGCCGGTCGGCGAGCCCACCCGGGAGGAGGCGGCTCAGTGTCTCCCCCTGCTCCTCGCGCTCGACGATCGCCGTATGCAGCATCTTGAGCCGCCGCAAGGCGCCGGAGCGTCCGGAGCTGGCGTCTGCTGCCAGGTGGAGGAATAGCTCGTCGACCCGGGTGTCCACCGCCTCCGGCGTCGTACCCAGGCTCGCGGCGATGGCCTTCGCGGGGCGCCCTTCGGCGACCAGCTGCAGCAGCTTCTCCTCGTCGGGCGACAGGCCGTCGAGAGGCCGAGCGGGCGTCACCAGCGCCTGCACGATCTCGGGGTCCAGCATCGAGCCGCCCGAGGCGACCTCATGGACGGCCCGCACCAGCCGGTCGCCGTCGGCAACACGCTCCTTGAGCAGGTAGGCGAAGCCGGCAGCCCCTTCGGTGAGCAGCGCGACGGCGTACTCGGGGTCGTCGTACTGTGAGAGCACGACGACACCCGTGCCTGGGTAGAGACCGCGGACGTGCTTCGCCGCGGCGATCCCCTCGTCGGTGAACGACGGTGGCATCCGGATGTCGGTGACGATGACGTCGGGTCGGTGCTCCTCCGCCGCAGCCACGAGGCTGTCGTAGTCGTCGGCGACGGCCACGACGGCGAGACCCGAGCGTACGGTGAGCAGCGCCCGTACGCCCTCCCGGACCAGCAGGTTGTCGTCAGCGAGCAGCACGCGGAGTACGCCGGTCCGCACCTCCGCGGTGCCGTCCGACGACGGAGCAGGGCCTGTCACATCGACGTCCACGCCCCCCATTGGATCGGACTCCGGCTCCCGATACCAGGGCATTGGCATCGCCGGTCAGGGGGTGCTGGTACGAGGGTCCCTCAGGATGGTGCTCACAATCCGACGCGTGATCAGGCCGCGACCGAGCCCGATCTCGACCAGGTCGTCGAAGACGTGCTGGTCGCGGTTCGCCGCGCGTAGGCAGCGTTCGACCGCGGCGGGAACCGAGACGAGCCTCGACGCGGCGGCGGTGTGCCGTAGATGGCGACCCAGGAGCGAGCGCACGGCGACCCGGTGGCGGCGGCCGGCACTGTCGGGGTCCCCGGCCTCGAGTGCGGCGGCCGCCGACCGGCCGGCGAGTACGCCGATGGCGACCGCGTAGTAGATCCCTTCACCCGTCACGGGGTTGATCAGTCCGGCCGCGTCGCCGGCCAGGAGCACCCGACCGTCGCCCTGCTGCCAGCGCCACGGCGACAGGGGCAGGTGGTGGCCGAGCCACTGCCCACCTCCGGCCGTCGCACCGGGAAGCAGCGAGTCCAGCCGTTGCAAGAGCTCGGCTCGCGACAGTGGAGCGCGACCCTTGCGCAGCAGCTCGCCGTAGCCGACGTTGGCGAGCCCATCCCCTCTGTCGAAGGACCATGCGTACGACGGCTGCCGCGTCTCGCTGAACACGATGATCTGCTGGCCGCGCCGGGCCGCCGGCGTCGGCGCGTAGCCTCGCAGGGCGAGGGCCCGGCGGCGTACCGGCGCCATTCCCATCGCCGACCGGACGGCCGAATGGGCGCCGTCGGCGCCGATGGTGACGCGCGCCGAGACGTCCGTGCCGAGGTGGACACCGTCCGCCCCGACGTCCAGCGTCTTGACCCGTACCCGGCGCAGTTGGGCACCGGCCCGTACGGCTGCTTCGACCAGTCGGGCGTCGAACACGGTCCGGGGGACCACCCAGGCCGGTCTCGCCATGTCGCGAAGCGTGGTCACGTGCGCGCGCTGCAGCTTGAGCCGGCGTACCGGGCGCCAGTCGTCGAGCACTCCGGACACGCCGACCTCACTCAGCACGTCGAGCACATGGGGGGCGATGCCGTCGCCGCACGACTTGTCCCGGGGGAAGTCGGCCCGATCGAGCAGGGCGACCCGCAGGCGGGGGTTGGCGGTCAGCGCGCCGAGTGCGGCCGCGGATCCAGCCGGGCCGGCTCCGACGATCGCCAGGTCCCACATGCACGTATCCTCGCGTTCGAGCCGCAACGTCGGTCAGCCGAGGTCGACCGGCAGCGCCTCCACGCCGTAGACGATCGAGAGCTTGCGGAACGTCAGCGTGGCCGGGTCGACGGCGAGCGACATCCGTGGGAACCGGCGGACGAGGGCGGGGTACGCCGACCGCAGCTCCATCCGGGCCAGCTCGGCGCCGATGCAGCGGTGGAACCCGTGCCCGAAGGCGAAGTGCGCCACCGGCGGGCGCAGTGGGTTGAAGTCGTCCATGGCGTCACCCAGCGCGCCGTCGCGATTGGCGCCGGAGAGCGAGCACACGACGACGTCGCCGGCGGTGATCTTGTTGCCGTAGAGCACCATGTCCTGCTTGGCGAACCTCGGGAACGAGATCTGGACGACCGCGAGGTAGCGCAGCAGCTCCTCCACGACCGCGTCGGCGGAGTCGTCGTTGTCGCGCAGGAGTGCGAAGGACTCGGGCTTCTGCAGCAGGGCCAGGGCGCCGAGCGCGATCATGCTGGCAGACGTCTCGAAGCCGCCTGTGAAGACGCCGTCGGCCAACCCGGCCAGGTCGAGCTCGTCGAGGTCCGTGCCCTGCTCCTCGACGATCTTTCCGAGTAGGCCGTCGCCTGGGTTCCTTTTCTGCTTACGGACAGCCTCCAGCAGGAACTCGCGCGACTCCGACACGGCTCCCAGCGTGCCGATGCCACCGCCGGAGACGTCGAAGCGAGCGTGCCCGAGCGCCTGGAACCCGGCCCGGTCCTCGTCGGGCAGCCCGAGCAGCTCACAGATGACGAGGAACGGGATCGGTGCGGCGAAGTGCTCGACCAGGTCGACGACGGGACCGTTCGCCTCGAGGACGTCGAGCTGGGTGTCCACGATCCGCTTGATCGACGGCTTCAGGCGGTCGAGGCGCCGCATGGTGAACTCCGGCGTCAGGATCTTGCGGAGCCGGGTGTGCTGGGGCGGATCCGTGAAGCCGAGCCCCCCGATGTACCGGTCCGAGGACTCCTGGCTCCCACCTACTAGCGGCCGGATGTCGTTGCTGAAGTCGGAGGTGTTGGCCAGGACGGTTCGGGTGGCCTCGTGCCCGGTGACGACCCACACGTTCATGCCGAACAGCCGGGTCAGCTTCGTGACCGGTGCGGCGTCCCGCATCTCGGCCAGTGCTGGTACCGGGTCGAGGCCGTTGCGCTGCAGGGGCATGATGAGCGAGTCCGGCACCATCGGCAGCTTGGTGAGGTCGACGTTGCTGCGTTGTGCCCGGGCCAGTAGCCGCCGCCCCAGCCACGTCTTGACGCGTGAGGGGATGTCCATGGCCCGCCTGTCGTGAGTCGCCCTGACCGGTTCGTAGTCCGGTCCCCGATGTCTAGACCGACCGTAGGCCATTGTGACGCCGAACTTGCCGACGTACGCACGCGCCCCCGCCCCGGAGTGGGCAGGAATGTCGCGTCGAGTGGGCAGGAATGTCGCGTCGAGTGGGCAGGGATGTCGCGTCGAGTGGGCGCGTATGTCGTGTCGAGTGGGCGGGAATGTCTTGGCGACTGGGCGGGAATGTCGTGCCGAGTGGGCGCGTATGTCGCGTCGATCGGACTGCAGGCCCCATGATGGGCCTAGCCCTCCGCCGAAGGTACCTCCAGCCTTCCGGTGGCGAACTCGACGACGTGACCACCGACGGTGACCCGACGAAGTCGACTGTCCTGCATCAACGCCGCGGCCTGGATGACACTGGGTCGGCCCATGGCGAATCCCTGCCTGATGGTGAGGGTCGATTCTGCGTCGGGGTTACCGGTGTCAACAGCCAGGCACCCGACGAGCGCCGCTGAGGCTGAGCCGGTGGCGGGATCTTCGTCGATGCCGAGTGACGGGGCGAACATTCGGGCGTACACGTCTCCACCGTCGACGAGCTCACCTGCGAAGAAGAAGACGTGATGAGCCCAACTGTTACCGAGGGCGGCGGTCAACGCCGCCTTGTCGAGAACGGCCGCATCGACGTTTGCGGCGCTGGCGACCTGGCAGAAGCAGAACGGCAGGCCCACTCCGGCGAACCACACATCATGCACCGCTTCCACCGGAAGACTGAGCGCTCTGGCAAGTGCTGCCGTATCCGGCCGCTCGGAGGGTCGGTCGAGCTCGGCCTCGAGGGCCAGCTCGCTGTACAGGCCACGCTTGTCGTCGCGCACAGTGACCCGGATGGGCCCGACCTCCTCCTCGAAGACGACCTCCGACGACGTCGTGCCGGGTCCGCCGGCGAGCCCGTGGCGCACGAGCACGGCGGCGCTGCCCACAGTGGGGTGTCCGGCGAACGGCATCTCCGAGCCAGGCGAGAAGATCCGCAGGTGGGCGGTGTTACCAGCGTCTTGGGCGGGCAGTACGAACGTCGTCTCGGCGAAGTTGAACTCGCGTGCGACCGCCTGCATCTGAGCCGCCGTCAGCCCTTGTGCGTCAAGTACCACCGCCAGCTGGTTTCCACCGAACTGAGAGTCCGTGAACACGTCGACGATGACGAAGTCGTACTGCATTCTGCCTTCCTGGGTGCGGGGTGAGATCGTCAGCCGACGACCGCGTCGACCTCGACGAGTGCACCGAGCGGCAACGCGGCCACGGCGATCGCCGTACGGGCGGGGTAGGGCGCGGAGAAGAACTCCGCATAGACCGCGTTGACCGCCGCGTAGTCGGCCATGTCGGCGAGGTACACGCCCACGCGGATCACGTCGGCCTCCGTCTTTCCGGCTGTGCCCAGTACCGCCTGCAGGTTGGTGAGCGCCTGCCGGGCCTGCGTCGCGGCGTCGGCTCCTGCGAGCTCGTCCGTGTCCGGGTCCTGGCCCACCTGACCGCTCACGAAGAGTGTCGGGGTGCCGGTCACTGCGGGCGAGAACGGTCCGGGTGGCCGCTCGTTCCGTGCATTGGGTACTGCTTGTCTCGGCATGCTTCCTCCTGTGGGCGACGTGGTACGGCCTCGGCGGCTCGTACCCGAGCATTGCACCGCTCGACGTGGGCCAGGAGCCCGTGAGCGTCGAAGGGGAGCGATCGGCAGGAAACCCGCGGGGATCGGCAGCATTCGCGCGCCGCGAGTGCCCGCTGGACCGGGCATTCGTGCCCGCTGGACCGGACATTCGTGCCCGCTCGACCGGACATTCGTGCCCGCTCGACCGGAGACCGAATGCCTGGTGCACACCCATTAGGGTCGAGCGATGAAATCGAGAAGGATCGGCCTGCTGGGAGTGCCGACGAGTTCCGGCTCCCACAACGCCGGGCAGGAGCGGGCGCCCGAGGCGTTTCGGTCGGCCGGCATCGTCACCGAGCTGGAGAGCAGGGGAGTCGAGGTCTTCGACTTCGGTGACCTCGAGACGGCGACGCACCGCCCGTCCCCACGCGAGGCAGGGGTCCGGGATGCGTCACGCGTCGTACAGGTGGCGACCCAGACCCGCGACAAGGTGGTGGAGATCGCTGCATCCGGCTACCAGCCGGTCGTCCTGGGTGGCGACTGCACGATCACCATCGGTGTCATGGCGGGGCTCTCGGCGACCCGCTCCGTCGGCCTGCTGTACTTCGACGGGGACGCCGATCTGAACACGCCGGAGCTCAGCGGCTCGGGAGTCCTCGACACGATGGGCATCACGCACCTCCTGGGTGGAGGAGTGCGCGAGCTGCGCGGAGCTGGGAGACCGCACGCCGCTGCTCGACAGCGAGCGCCTGGTCCTCGCGGGCTTCGACCCTGGCGAGCTCGACACAGCACAATGGCAGAGCCTTGTCTCCCGGCAGCTCACCGCAATGCCGGCCGCCCTGCTGCGCTCGCAACCGGACGAGTCCGTGCGCCGGGCACTGGCTCATCTCACCGCTGCTGCCGAGTCAGTGGTCGTCCACTTCGACGTCGACGTGATCGACACGGGGGCATTTCCCCTGGCGAACTTCCCGCACTTCGCCGGGCTTCTCCCCGACGAGGCATTCGGTTGCCTGCAGACCATGTGCGCCAGCCCGGCTGTCGAAGCGCTGGTCGTCACGGAGGCCAACCCGGGCCACGACCCGGACGGTTCGCTCGTGGCCCGGGTCGTCGAGGCGGTGGCGAGAGCACTGGCCGGCGTACGCGAGCCGGCTCGGTGAGTCAGGAGGCGCGGAAACAGGCCAGGAAGCGCCCTACCCTCGTGGCACGAGCTAGCGCTTCGCCTTCCCCCCTCGAGCGACGTCGACCCCGTCGATGCCCTGCGCACCGGCCGCTCGCCGGTCCGCCCGCTGCCCGCCGGCGGCTTCGATCAACGCCTCGAAGAGCCGTCCGTCCGTGCCGGTCTCCGGATGCCACTGCACGCCGATATGGAACGCCGAGTCCGGCGACTCGATCGCCTCGATGACGCCGTCGGAGCTCCAGGCGGCGACCTCGTACGTGGGGTACGCGGCGACACCTTGGTGGTGATGGCAGTTGACCTCCAGGTGCTCGCCCAGGATCTCGGCCAGCCGGCTGCCGGCGCGCGGCTCGACTACGCGTACCCCGTACTTCGCCGGTCCCGGGCTGTGCTCCAGATGCCCTATCCGGTCGGGAAGGTGCTGCTCGAGCACGCCGCCGGCGGCGACGGCCATGACCTGCATGCCGCGGCAGACCCCGAGTACGGGGAGCTTGTCGCGCGCCATGGTGGCCAGCAGGATCTCGCTGGCATCCCGGTCGACGCGCGGCGACTGGGTGAGCAAGTGTGGCTCCTTGCCGTAGCGGCTCGACTCCACGTCTGCCCCGCCGATCAGCACGAGCCCGTCGAGCCGGGAGAGCACCTCCTCCGCAGCGGCGGGATCGGGCTCGTCGCCGAGCGGTGGCAAGACGACGGGCAACCCGCCTGCCGACGCTACGAAGTCGGTGTACCGGCTGGGGACCAGGACGGCCGACACGCTCGTCCACTGGCCCCAGCTGGCAGGCTCGCGGTAGCTGGTGACGCCGATGACCGGGCGCCTCACCGCCGGCTCCCGGGCAGGCTATGCAGGCACCTCATGCGCCGCGTCATAGCGGAGTCACGTACGCCCCGGCGATCCCGCCGTCGACGAGGAATGTGGTGGCGTTGACGAAGCTGGACTCGTCGCTGGCCAGGAAGAGGGCGGCGTTCGCGATCTCCTCCGGCTCCGCGAAGCGCCCGGCGGGGACGTGCACGAGGCGGCGCTGGGCGCGCTCGGGATCGCTCGCGAACAGCTCCCGCAGCAGCGGCGTGTTGACCGGGCCGGGACACAGGGCGTTCACCCGGATGCCCTCGCGCGCGAACTGGACCCCGAGCTCTCGGCTCATGGCGAGCACGCCACCCTTGCTCGCCGTGTACGAGATCTGCGACGTCGCCGCGCCCATCACGGCGACGAACGACGCGGTGTTGATGATCGAACCGCGTCGCTGCTGGCGCATGTACGGCAGCGCAGACTTGCAGCACAGGTAGACGCTGGTCAGGTTCACCTCCTGTACGCGCTTCCACACGTCGATATGGGTGTCGAGGATCGAGTCGTCGTCGGGTGGTGAGATGCCGGCGTTGTTGAACGCGACGTCGACGCTCCCAGCAATGTCATGCGCGGCCGCGAAGAGGGCCTCCACCTGCTCCGCATCGGTCACGTCGGTCGTCACGAAGGTTCCCCCGACCTCGGCGGCGACATCGGCTCCGGTACGTGCATCGACGTCGCCGACGACCACGTGGGCTCCCTCGGCGGCGAAGCGCCGAACGCTGGCCAGCCCTATCCCGCTGCACCCGCCGGTGATGACGGCTGTACGGCCTTCGAGGCGCGGTGCGCCGCTCATGGTCAGGCTTCCTCCGTACTGATGAAGACGTTCTTGACGTCGGTGAACGCGTCGAGCGCGTCGGGGCCGAGCTCGCGACCTATCCCCGACTGCTTGAAACCCCCGAACGGGGTCGAGTACCGCACCGATGAGTGCGAGTTGACGCTGAGGTTGCCGGCCTCGACGCCGCGCGCGACCCGGAGCGCCCGGCCGACGTCCCGGGTCCAGATCGAGCCCGACAGCCCGTAGTCGCTGTCGTTGGCCGCCGCCACCGCGTCCGCCTCGTCGTCGAACGGCAGCACGGCCACCACCGGCCCGAAGATCTCCTCTCGCCAGACCCGGTCGTCGCGCGACGTCGGCAGCACCACCGTCGGCGGGTACCAGAAGCCCGCCCCGTCGGGCGCCTGCCCGCGGAACGCCACCTCGACCGAGCCTCCCTCGACGTACGACGCCACCCGCTCGCGCTGGCCCGCGCTGATCAGCGGTCCCATGTCGGCGTCGTCCTCGGCGGGCGCCGTCACGTTGACCGCCTGTACCGCCGGCTCGAGCAGCTCGAGGAACCGGTCGTACACCGACCGCTGCACGAGGATCCGGCTGCGTGCGCAGCAGTCCTGCCCGGCGTTGTCGAAGACGCCAGCGGGAGCGGAGGCTGCCGCGCGCTCGATGTCCGCGTCGGCGAAGACGATGTTGGCGCTCTTGCCGCCGAGCTCGAGGGTGACCCGCTTCACCTGGGTGGCGCAGCCGGCCATGATCTGCGTACCGACCTCCGTCGAGCCGGTGAAGCACACCTTGCGGACGGCTGGGTGCGTGACGAAACGCGCTCCGACCACCGAGCCCCTTCCGGCGACGACCGTGAAGACGCCCTCGGGAAGCCCCGCCTCGAGGGCCAGCTCGCCCAGCCGCAGCGCGGTCAGCGGCGTGAGCTCGGCCGGCTTGAGGACGACGGTGTTGCCGGCCGCCAGCGCCGGCGCGAACCCCCAGCCGGCGATCGGCATCGGGAAGTTCCAGGGCACGATCACCCCGACCACGCCCAACGGCTCCCGGAACGTAATGTCGACGCCGCCGGCCACGGGGATCTGGTGACCCAGCAGGCGCTCGGGACCGGCGGAGAAGTACTGGAGGACGTCGCGTACGTTGCCCGCCTCCCAGCGCGCGTTCGTGATCGTGTGGCCGGCGTTGGCGACCTCGAGTGCCGCCAGCTCCTCCACGGCGGCGTCGACGGCCTCGGCGAAGCGGCGCAGCAGCCGCCCGCGGTCAGCCGGCGCCAGGTGCCGCCAGCTGTCGAACGCGGTGCTCGCACGCGCGATCGCCGTGTCGGTGTCCTCCACGCTCGCCAACGGGAGCGTGCGTACCACCTGCTCGGTGGCAGGGTCGATGACGTCGTGTTGCTGGTCGGTAGTCAACGGCTAGAGCCTCTCGAACCCTCTGAAGCGCTCCCAGTCGGTCACCACGGAGTTGAAGGCGGCGAGCTCGACGTCGGCGGCGTTGACGTAGTGGTCGACCACGTCGTCACCGAAGGCCTCTCGTGCCACCGCGGAGGCGGCGAACAGCTCGCGGGCAGCGGCCAGCGTCGTGGGTACGTGGGCCTTGTCCGACTCGTAGGCGTTCCCGGTGAACGGCGGCTCGAGCTCGAGCTCGTTGTTGATGCCGTACAGGCCGCCGGCCAGCATCGCCGCGCACGCGAGGTACGGGTTCACATCACCGCCAGGGAGCCGGTTCTCGACCCGCAGCCCGGCACCGTGCCCGACGACACGCAGCGCGCAAGTCCGGTTGTCGTGCCCCCACGCGACGGCGGTCGGTGCGAACGAGCCCGGCTGGAACCGCTTGTAGGAGTTGATGTTGGGCGCGTAGAAGAGGGTGAAGTCCTCGAGCGTGGCCTGGATGCCGGCCACGAACCGGTCGAAGACGGTCGTCTGGCCCTCGCCCGTGTCGAAGACGATCGACCCGTCGGGGCCGCGCAAGCTCATGTGGATATGACAAGAATTACCCTCACGCGCGTCGAACTTCGCCATGAACGTCAACGCCTTGCCCGAGAGCGCGGCGATCTCCTTCGCCCCGTGCTTGTACACGCTGTGGTTGTCGGCGGTCGTCAGCACCTCGTCGAAGCGGAAGGCGATCTCGTGCTGGCCCAGGTTGCACTCGCCCTTCGCGGACTCGACCTTCAGCCCGGCTCCCTTCATCCCGTTGCGGATGTCGCGCAGCAGCGGCTCGATCCGGGACGTCCCCAGCAACGAGTAGTCGACGTTGTACTGGTTCGCGGGCGTGAGATCCCGGTACGCCGACGACCACGCCTGCTCGTAGGTGTCGTCGAAGACGATGAACTCGAGCTCCGTCCCGGCGAAGGCCGTCATGTCGATCTCCGCGGCGGCCTCGACCTGTCGCTTCAGGACCTGCCTCGGCGACTGCGTCACGACCGAGTGGTCGGCGTCGAGCCAGCCGAGGTCGCACTGCACCATGACGGTCGCCGGCAGCCAGGGGATCCAGCGCAGCGTGGTGAGGTCGAGGACGAACTCCATGTCGCCGTAGCCGCCCTCCCAGGAACTGATGGCGTAGCCGCCGACGGTGTTCATGTCCACGTCGACGGCGAGGAGGTAGTTGCAGCCTTCGGTCCCGTGCCCGAGTACGGACTCGAGGAAGAAGTCGGCGTGCATGCGCTTTCCCTGCAGCCGGCCCTGCATGTCGGTGAACGCGACGACGACGGTGTCGACCTGCCCGCTGGCGATCTCGACGCGGAGCTCCTCCACGCTCAGCTTGCCTTGCCCGGTGGACGTGGTCCGTAGCTCCGTCATGACAGGTTTCCGTCCCTTCGAGGGGTGAGATACGGGACTCCGAGGAGCCCGCGCAGCAGACCGGCCGTGCCGTCGCAGTGGCACTCCATCACATCGCGGGCCTGCTCGGCATCCCCGGCCAGGACGGCGTCGACGATGCGCTGGTGCTCGTCGTTGGAGTGGGCGATGTTGACGGCCAGTACGGGGATGGCGGCAAGCATGTCGTGCAGGTCGCGCTGCACGTCGGCGACCAGCCCGAGCAGCCGCGCCGATCCCGACAGCTTCGCGACCGCCAAGTGGAGCCGGCTGTCGGCCAGCCGGTACTCCTCCTGGCTGCGGGCGGTTTCCACGGCCTGCAGGGTCTCGCGCAGCCAGCCGCGCTCTCGGGGGGTCAGGTCGTTGTTGGCGGCGACTGCGGCGGTACCGGGCTCGATGACACGCCGGGTCACCAGCGCCTCGCGGTAGTGCTCCGGCGTGGCGGCCGCAACGGTACGCACCAGGGACTGCCAGGGGGACCCGTCCGTAGCCGCAGCCCGGCTGGGTCTGTCGGCGACGACCGTACCCCCGCCCCGGCCGCTGCGGGTCGTCACCAGCCGGGCCTGCCGCAGGGCAGCGATGGCCTCGCGCAGGGTGGCCCGGCTGACGTGCATCGACCGCGCCAGCTCCCGCTCGGGCGGCAGCCGGTCGCCCGCGGCGAAGACCCCGAGCCGGATGGCCGTGCCGAGCTGTTCCACCGTCGCCTCGAACGCGTTGGTGGCCCGTACCGGTCGCAGCAGCACGGCCGCGAGACTCGGGTCGCTCGAGGAGGCCCCGGTTTGGGCAGGAGGCGAGGGGAGCGGCGACACGACAGTGCTCACGCTGTGGGGTCGCGGACCTCGGCGAGCGCCGGCGCCGTCGGCTTGCCGACCATGAACCGGTCCTTGCCGCCGGCGAACCAGGTGCCCGAAGCGAGCAGGAGGACCGCGATCACCGCTACCGGGGCGTAGTTGAACGTGGCCCAGGTGTTGCCGGGTGAGTACTGGGGGAGCATGAACAAGATCACGATGATGGCGACCCAGACGACCGCGATCCACCCGATGGGCGCACTCCACCGGCCCAGGTTCCACGGCCCCGGTTCGAAGGTGGGGTTGGTGCGGCGCAGGAAGACCGGAGTCGCGTAGGCGATGTACAGGCCGATGACGGCGATCGAGACCACGGCGAAGAACGCGACGAGGTTCTTGATCGCGGGGAGCGTCAACACGATCGAACAGGTGACACACAGCCAGATCGAGTTCGTCGGTGTCCCGGTGCGCGGGTTGACCTTCGCCCACAGCCGGGAGCCAGGCAAGGCGTGGTCGCGGCTGAAGGCGTACGACATGCGCGAGTTGGCCGTCACCGACGCCATGCCGCAGAAGAACTGGGCGACGGCACATATCAGCAGCAGGAACTCACCGGTGCGCTGGCCCGCCGCGTCGATGAAGATCTGGGCGGGAGGAAGCCCGGTCGCCGAGGCGCGCTCGGCGCTGTAGTTCTGGATCGCCGCCGTCACCGCGATGAGCAGGATCCAACCGGCGAGGATCGACACCCAGATGCTGCGCACGATCGCCTTGGGAGCCTCCAGTCGCGCACTGATCGTCTCCTCGGCGACGTGCGCGGACGCGTCGTAGCCGGTCAGCGTGTACTGGGTCATCAGCAGACCGATCAAGAACGCGTACACGGGCGCGCCCGCGAAGGAGAAGCCGGTCTGGTTCACGTAGTGGGTGAAGGTGAACGACAGGCTCTGGTGGTGATCGGGGACGATGAAGAGCACGCCGACGATGATGGCGACCCCGACGAGGTGCCACCACGCACTCACGTCGCTCAGCACCTTCACGACCTCGACGCCGAAGGTGTTCAACAGTCCGTGCAGCAAGATGATCACGAGGAACGCGATGAACGTGGTGGTGAGCGTCACCTTGGCGCCCCAGACCAGATTGAGAAGCGCCATCCAGGTGACGGCGGCGCCGTAGTCGATAGATGCGGTGACCGCGACCTCGCCCATGAAGTTGAACCAGCCCGTGTACCAGGCCCACTGCCGCGCGTTCTTCGTCGCGAGCTTCCCGGCCCACCAGTACAGCCCGCCGGCGGTCGGGAAGCACGAGCAGATCTCCGCCATGGCCAGGCCGACGCAGAGCACGAACAGGCCGACGACGGGCCACCCGATGTTGATGGCGACCGGGCCGCCGGCGTCCATCGCGAGGTAGTACGTGGTGATGCAGCCCGCCAGGATCGAGATGATCGAGAACGACACGGCGAAGCTGGAGAAGCCCGACATCCCCCGGTGGAGCTCCTGCTCGTACCCGAGCTCTGCGAGGAACTCGGCGTCACTCTTCGAGTCGGGCGACGACGGAGTGGGGGGAGTAGGCATCGCGACTCCTGAGAACGGCGGCCCGGTCCCAGCCGTGGCCGAATGCTGAGATCCTGGCGTTACCGCCGCCGCTCGTCAAGGGCCTGACCCCAGACCATTCCCGACGGTGAGCCGTCGCGCCCGGGAGTCAGTTCCTTCCCGTCGAGGAGCCACGTACTTCCCGTCGAGGGGTCAAGTAGTTCCCGTCGAGGGGTCAAGTAGTTCCCGTCGAGGGGTCAAGTAGTTCCCGGCCAGGAGTGAAGTAACTGCCGTCGAGGACTCAAGTAGTTCCGATCCACGAGTCAGACATGTGTGCCGTGGACGCTTTGTCCCCGCCGTCGATTCCGGATCGGCGGGAGCGACTGCGCGGCCCAGCATCCCGCCCCGTCGGGCGGAATCCTTGACCCTTCGGGCGGAAGGAAGTGACTCCTCGGCGCGAACTACTTGACCCCTCGACGGGAAGGAGGTGACCCTTCGGCGGGAAAGTACCCCTCGAGGGAACGAAGTGACTTCTCGGCGGGAAGGAAGTGACTCCTCAGCGGGAAGGAAGTGACCCCTCGGCGCGGGGTGGAGTCAGCTGGCGACCTGCATGGTGTCGCTCTCCAGCTCGGCGAGCTGGCTGCGCATGTCGCGGAGGATGCGGCTGAGCAGTCGCGACACCTGCATCTGTGTCACGCCGAACTCCTGCGCGATCCGGGCCTGGGTCCACTCGTGGAAGAAGCGCAGGTAGATGATGCGTCGGTCACGCTCGGACAGGCGCCGGCACAACGGCCGGAGAGCCAGCACGGCCTCGGCGTGGGAGAAGCCGGGGTCGTCGTCACCGAGGACATCGGCCAGCGAGCTGCCCTCGTCGTCGGAGGTTCCGTTGGACCGGTCGAGCGAGCTGGGAGCGAAGCAGCCGTCGGCGGCGAGTGCTTCCACCACCTCCGAGGCCTCGGTGCCGAGCTCCTCGGCGATCGCCTGCGGCGTGGGTACGTGGCCGCTCTCGTGCATGAGCCGGGCCGAGGCGGCCGAGATCTCCGCCTGCAGCTCCTGGATCCGGCGCGGGGGCCGCACGACCCAGGCGTTGTCACGGAAGAACCGCTTGACCTCGCCGAGGATGGTCGGCACCGCATAGCTGAGGAAGTTGTCGCTCTTGTCGGGGTCGAAGCCGCGGGCGGCCTTGACCAGCCCGAGGCAGGCGACCTGGACAAGATCCTCGACGGGCACTCCGCGGTTGCGGTACCGCATCACGATCGACTCGGCCACCTCGATGTTGAGGAGCACGACCTCCTCGTGCAGGCGCTCCAGGGTCGCTGCGTCGGCGCCCTTCGCCTGCAGCAGCAACTCGTGGGTACGGGAAGAGCGGTCGGCAACGAGGTCGTGGTCGAGCTCGACGGAGTACAGGTGCTCGGACACAGCAGAGGAAGAAAATACGGGAGACAAGGCACAATCCTTCGAGTCGCACAAGAAGGTATGTGGCAGTTGTCTCAACCACTGATCTCAGCAAACCACGCCCAGCCTTACAGTGCAAGCCCCAAAACTTATGCTTGTCCTGAGAAGCCAGTGACTAGCATTGCTGCGGTGGAGTCCGCCCTGCTCGAGCTCGTCGCCGAGCTGAAGGAGCGGCTTGCGGTCGTGCGACTCGGCGGCACGGAGTCCGCCCGCGCCCGCCACACCGGGCGGGGCAAGCTGCTGGTACGGGACCGCGTCGACCGGCTCCTCGACCCGGGCTCGCCGTTCCTCGAGGTCGCCCCGCTGGCGGCGTACGGCATGTACGACGACGCCGTCCCGGCCGCGGGAATGGTCGCCGGCCTCGGCCAGGTGAGCGGCCGCACGTGCGTCGTGGTGGCGAACGACGCGACGGTGAAGGGCGGGACGTACTACCCCGTCACCGTCAAGAAGCACCTGCGTGCCCAGGACATCGCCCGTGCCAACAAGCTGCCCTGCATCTACCTGGTGGACTCGGGCGGCGCGTTCCTCCCGATGCAGGACGAGGTCTTCCCCGACCGCGACCACTTCGGTCGGATCTTCTTCAACCAGGCCACGTTGTCGGCAGAGGGCATCGCGCAGATCGCGGCGGTGATGGGCTCGTGTACCGCCGGCGGAGCCTACGTGCCGGCGATGTCAGACGAGTCGGTAATCGTCCGCAACGAGGGCACGATCTTCCTCGGTGGCCCGCCCCTCGTGAAGGCCGCAACCGGCGAGGTCGTCACCTCCGAGGAGCTCGGCGGGGGCGACGTGCACGCGCGGAGGTCCGGCGTCGTGGACCATCTGGCGGCCGACGACGATGCCGCGCTCGCGATCGTCCGCTCCGCCATCGCCACGCTCGGGCGAGCGGCGCCGCCGACGCTGGTCGCGCACGAGCCCGAGGACCCCCTCGAGGACCCCGCCACCCTGTACGACGTCGTGCCGGCGGACACGCGCACCCCGTACGACGTGCGCGAGGTGATCCGCCGGGTAGTCGACGGCTCGAGGCTCCACGAGTTCAAGGCCCTCTACGGCGAGACGCTTGTCTGCGGGTTCGCCCGGATCTGGGGGTACGACGTCGGCATCGTCGCCAACAACGGGATCCTCTTCAGCGAGTCGAGCCTGAAAGGCGCGCACTTCATCGAGCTGTGCAACGCGCGCGGGTTGCCGCTGGTGTTCCTGCAGAACATCACGGGCTTCATGGTGGGGCGTCAGTACGAGGCGGGCGGCATCGCGAAGGACGGGGCGAAGCTCGTGACAGCGGTGGCGTGCTCCGTGGTCCCGAAGTTCACGGTGGTCATCGGCGGGTCGTTCGGTGCCGGGAACTACGGCATGTGCGGCCGCGCGTACGACCCCCGGTTCCTGTGGATGTGGCCGAACGCGCGCATCTCGGTGATGGGCGGCGAGCAGGCGGCGGCGGTGCTCGCGACGGTACGCCGCGACGCCGTAGAGGCGCGGGGCGAGACCTGGACGGCCGAGGACGAGGAGGCGTTCCGGCGCCCGATCCGCGACCAGTACGAGACCCAGGGCTCGCCGTACTACTCGACCGCACGGCTATGGGACGACGCCATCATCGACCCAGTCGACACCCGCCGCGTGCTGGGCATGGGCCTCGAGGCCGCCTCGCACGCTCCCTTGCCCGAGCCGCGCTACGGCGTCTTCCGGATGTGAGCGCGTCGTGACCGCGTTCGACACCGTACTGGTCGCCAACCGCGCGGAGATCGCGCTGCGAGTGATCCGCGGCGTCGCGGCCGCCGGCCTGCGCAGCGTGGCCGTGTACAGCGATGCCGACCGGGACGCACCTCACGTCCGCGCGGCGGATGCGGCGGTACGGATCGGGCCGGCGAGCGCCGCCGACTCGTACCTGTCGATCCCCGCCCTGCTCGATGCGGCGAAGCGCTCGCAGGCCGACGCGGTACACCCCGGATACGGCTTCTTGTCAGAGCGGGCAGAGTTCGCCCGGGCCGTCGCCGAGGCCGGACTGGTCTTCATCGGGCCGCCCGCTGAGGTCATCGCCGCCATGGGACGCAAGGACGAGGCGCGTCAGGTCGCCGTCGACGCGGGCGTCCCGGTTCTTCCGGCGGCCCGGCTGGACAGCACCTCGCCCGAGAGTGCCCTCGGGGACATCGGCCGTGAGATCGGCTTCCCGTTGCTGGTGAAGGCGGCGAGCGGCGGCGGCGGCAAGGGCATGCGCGTCGTACGAGAGGCGGCCGAGCTGGCAGACGCGGTCGCCGCGGCCCGGCGCGAGGCGATCGCGGCGTTCGGAGACGACACCATGCTGATCGAGCGGTACGTGGAGCACGGCCGCCACATCGAGGTACAGGTGCTGGCCGACGAGCACGGCGGCGTCGTGCATCTGTTCGAGCGCGACTGCTCGGTACAGCGGCGCCATCAGAAGGTCGTCGAGGAGGCTCCTGCGTCGATGATCTCGCCGTCGGTCCGCGAGGTCGTGTGGTCTGCCGCGGTCGCGCTCGCGCGGCGTGCCGGGTACACCAACGCCGGCACCGTCGAGTTCCTCGTGTCGGGCGAGGACGCCTGGTTCCTCGAGATGAACACCCGCCTGCAGGTCGAGCATCCGGTGACGGAGCTGGTGACCGGGCTGGACCTGGTACGGCTTCAGCTCGACGTCGCACAGGGGCTGCCGCTGCCGTTCCGGCAGGAGGACCTCAGCCTGCACGGCCATGCGATGGAGGCCCGGGTGTACGCCGAGGACCCTTCCAACGGCTTCCTGCCCCAGGCCGGCGTGGCCGCGCTGGTCCGGTGGCCGGCGGCCGCGAGGGTCGACGCCGCGCTCGAGTCCGGCCAGGCCGTCGGCACGCACTACGACCCACTGCTGGGCAAGGTGATCGTGTCCGGCAGCACGCGCGAGGCGGCCCGCCGCGCGCTGGTCAGGGCCCTCGACGACACTGCGATCCTCGGGCTCACCACCAACGTCGGCTTCCTGCGAGCGCTGGCCGACTCGGCCGTGTACCGCGACGGCGACATCGACACGGCGTGGCTCGACACCCACCCTGGGCAGCCGAGCGTCCCAGTCCCCGATGTCGCCTGGTACCTCGCCGCCTGGGCGTTCGTGAACGCCGGCCTCGGCGGCGGCTCAGGACCGCTGTCGGCTCCGGACGGCTGGCGGTTGTCCGGTGGGGCCGCCCCGATACCGCTGACGCTGGTTTTGCGCGACCACCACGGCGACAGCGATGCCGACACTCGCACGCTTTCCGTCGACCCCCGCCGAGGGGTGCTCGGACCGGATGGTCGCGACGTGGTCGCGTCGGCGATGGGGCGTACCGGGCCGGAGGTCGTGCTCGAGATCGGTGGGCAGGTGGAGACCGGCCACGTGCTCGTGCGACCGCACTCGGTGCTGGTGGCGTGCCACGGCCAGACGTACACGTTCTCGCGGCCGGATCTTTTCGGGCCGGCGGCGACCGCCGATCTGCACGACGGCTCGATCGCCGCCCCCATGCCGGGCACGGTACTCGCCGTCAATGTGGCGGCTGGTTCGGTCGTGCGCGAGGGTGAGACGGTGGCGGTACTCGAGGCGATGAAGATGGAGCTCGCCCTGAAGGCGCCGTTCGCCGGCACCGTGGCGTCTGTCGCGGCGACTCTGGGCCAGCAGGTCGACCTCGGCACCGAGCTGTTGCGGGTCCTCCGGGAGGGCTCGTCGGGATCGCTCGACACCGCGCCGCTCGACACCGGGCCGCTCGGTACCGGGTCGCCGAGCGGAGCCGGGCCGTGAGGAGACTCCCGCAGATCGAAGCAATGGCAGGGATGCCGTCGAAGGTGTCGGTCTACGAGGTAGGGCCGCGCGACGGACTGCAGAACGAGTCGGCAACGCTGCCGGTCGCGGTGAAGGCGGAGTTCATCACCCGGCTTGCGGCGGCAGGGCTGCAGACGATCGAGGTCACCAGCTTCGTGTCGCCGAAATGGGTGCCCCAGCTCGCCGACGCCGCCGAGTTGCTCGATGCCATCGGCCCGGCAGCGGCGCCGCGGATGCCGGTACTGGTGCCGAACTCGCGGGGGCTCGAACGAGCCCTGGCCAAGGGCGTCCGCGACATCGCCATCTTCGCCAGCGCAACGGAGTCGTTCGCCCAGCGCAACCTCAACCGCAGCCTCGAGAGCCAGTTCGAGATGTTCGAGCCGGTGGTCGCCGGGGCGCGTGCGAGGGGGGTGCGCGTTCGTGGCTACATCTCGATGTGTTTCGGCGACCCTTGGGAAGGCCCTGTCAAGGCGTCCCAGGTCCTTGCGGTCGGCCGACGGCTGTTGGAGATGGGCTGCGACGAGCTGTCCCTCGGCGACACCATCGGCGTCGCGACACCAGGGCAGGTCGACCGCGTCCTGTCCGCGTTCATCGACGACGGCACGGCGCTGGAGCAGATCGCGGTCCACTTCCACGACACCTACGGACAGGCGCTGTCGAACACGCTGACCGCACTGCGCCGAGGCGTCTCGACGGTCGACTCGTCGGCCGGTGGGCTAGGCGGGTGTCCCTACGCCGAGAGCGCCACGGGGAACCTCGCTACCGAGGACCTGGTGTGGCAGCTCGACGGTCTTGGCATCGAGACTGGCGTCGACCTGGACGCGCTCGTCGCCACCACCGGCTGGATGGCCGACAGGATCGGCAAGACTCCGGCGTCGCGGGTTGCGACGGCACTGCTCTGAGGCGGCCCCGCTAGTCGGGTCGCTGCCCTGCCCGCTCGACCGGACATTTGCGCCCGCTCGACCGGAATTGCGCCGGCTCGACCGGACATTTGCGCCTGCTCGACCGGATCAGGCCGCTAGTGCCGCGCGCGCAGCTCCTTGGCGGCGTACCGGCCGACCTGGTACGTCGCGTACCCGTCGGTGACCGCCCCGATGCCGCCGCCGATGACGGGCGTACGGCGACCGACGACGGCGATCGTGCGCTTCCCGGCGACCCTCGTCAGGAGCTCGCCCGTGACCTCGGCGGCCAACCGCGCGTCCAGCTCGGGGTCGCGTGCCGGCGCCGTCGCGATCGCCATCGGGCTGCTCGGAAGCTTCTTCTTCCGGACCAGTGACTTGACCGTGTCCTCCCCGAGCATGCAGGCGAGGACGGCGTTGCGGACCCTGGGGTCGTCGAGGTCGTAGCCGCGCAGATGGGCGATCCCCGCGACCAGGTGGCACTGGAGGAGAGCCAGCCCGGAGACGTTCAGGGGCAGCGTGAGCGCCATCGTGACGAGCCCACCGATGTTGGTGAGGAACCCCTCGACGCTGGCGAGACGTACGTGCGAGTCGATCAGGCTGCGGATGGCCGCCGTGACGTCGCCGTCATGGTCCGCGAGACGCTTGTCGGCCGCCTCCGCAGCCCCCGGCAGCGGGCCGAAGCCGTCGACGGCACGGTCGAAGGCCTGGCGCACGAACCCCGACGTCAGCGCTGGTGCATGACTGCGCGCGATCGGGGCCATCAGCTTGCCGGCGATCTTTGCTGCTCCCATGACCAGTGCTCCCTGCTGCTTGCGGACAGCCAACTGTACGCACTGTCGGCGGGCGCCGGCCTCTGAAGGCCCAGTCGGCGGGGGCACGACAGGCGACGGGGGTACCGTGAAGGCGCAGGAGACGGCGACATCAGAGCCTTTCGTCACGGAGGAGTGCAGTCATGGCCGAGCCGGAAACGACGGACCACGAGGAGGACGAGACCCGGCGCAAGTTCCGCGAGGCGCTGGAGCGCAAGAAGGCCACGCAGCGGGAGATGCACGCGGAAGGCAACCCCAACAAGGGAATCCGTGAGGCCCACAACGACAAGCAGCAGCGGGAGTTCCGGCGCAAGTCCGGCTGAGAGCGCCCATGCACGCCGATTCGCCGCTGGCGTCACCGCCCACCTGGTACGGCCCCGCGACCTGGACGTCGGCACGTTGGCGCGACGACGTCACCGGATGGCTGGACGACCGGCTCGCCGCTCTGGGCGAACGGCGTACCGGCGAGGTCGAGCAGCCGCACCTGCGACCCTGGTCCACCGCTCTTCGGGCCGAAACGTCGTGCGGGACCGTCTGGCTGAAGGCCCCTGGGCCGGGCGCGGCATTCGAGGTGTCGCTGTACCCGGTACTCGCAACCCGTGCCGGCGAGCACGTGCTCACCCCGCTCGCGGTCGACGTGGAGCGTCGATGGCTATTGCTCCCGGACGGCGGTCCGGTTCTGGGCGACGTCCTGCAGGGTCGACCGCTGATCGACGCGCTCTGCGCGGCAGTCGCCGCGTACGGGCAGCTGCAACTCGACCTCGCCGGGTCGGTCGGCGAGCTGCTGGATGCCGGCGTCCCCGACATGAGGGTCGAGGTCATGGCGTCCAGGCTCGCTCAGGCATTGGAGGTCGTCCGCCCGTACGTCGAGAGCAGCCACGACGATGCCGACCGGGCGACGTACGAGCGACTGCGCCGCACGCAAGAGGAGTTCACGCGTGCCTGCGGTGAGCTCGGACGTTCGGTCGTACCGGCCTCCCTGCAGCACGGCGACCTGCACCCGCACAACATCTTCTCGGGGGCACGAGCCGGCTCGTCCCCGGTCTTCTTCGACTGGGGCGACAGCGCGGTGGCGCATCCGTTCACCACGATGCTCGTGACCTTGCGCGTGGTCAGGAGTCTGGCCGCCGGCGACTCCGGAGGCCGCGACGTGGTACGGGTGCGGGACGCCTACCTCGAGCCCTTCGCCTCCCTGGCCCCGCGACGAGAGCTCGTCGACGAGCTCGAGCGGGCCTGCCACATCGGCAAGGTCGCTCGGTCCCTTACCTGGGCTGCGCAGCTGTCCGGTCTGCCCGCGGCCGACGCGGCCGCTGATGCGGACATCCCCTTCGCCTGGCTCGCGCTGGTGCTCGACTCCAGCTACCTGGGCGACGTCGATGCCGATTGAGCCGCCGCCGACGTCCTGGGTGTTCCCGGAGCCCGAGGACTCCGGCGACGACGTCGTCGCCATCGGGGCCGACTTGGAGCCTGGGACGCTGCTGAGCGCCTATCGGCAAGGCCTCTTCCCGATGCCGGTGGCTGCCGGCGGCGACATCGCGTGGTGGTCGCCGGTACGGCGGGGAGTGCTGCCGCTCGAGTCGTTGCGCGTCCCCAGATCGCTGCGGAAATCAGCCAGGCGGTTCCGGACGACGGTCGACACGGCCTACGACGAGGTCGTCGCCGGGTGTGCAGACCCGACCCGCCCGGGTGGGTGGATCGACGACCAGGTCGCGTCGGCTTACCGGGCGTTGCACGACCTGGGTTGGGCGCACTCCGTCGAGGTGTGGCGAGGCGACGCGCTCGCCGGGGGCCTGTACGGCGTGGCGATCGGAGGGCTCTTCGCTGGGGAGTCGATGTTCCATCGGGAGCGCGATGCGTCGAAGGTCGCACTCATGAGCCTGGTCGCTCTGCTGGGCGACGACCCCGGCGACCGGCTGCTTGACCTGCAGTGGTCGACTCCGCATCTGCAGAGCCTGGGCGCGATCGAGATCTCCCGGGCGGAGTACGCGCGGCGGCTGGCCCGGGCACTCGCTCTTCCGCTGCCAGAGGTGTGGCGTTGAGTGCGGTCTCGGCCGGCCCGGGTAGGGGTCAGCCTGCGGCGGCCGGCTGCTGCTCAGTCGCTCCGAACGCCCAGTCGGCGAACGGTTCCTGGTCGTCGGGCGTCCGCTGCCGGGGCGGCAGGGCCGTCGGTGGCGGGAGAGCTCGAGACGGTTCCCGGCGCGAGGGCTCGGGACGTGAGATCGACACGCCCCCGGCTCCTCGCAGACCGTCGACCAGGGCGTCGACGAAGCTGGCGACGTCAGATGTCTCGAGCCGGAAGGTTCCCGTACAGACGTGGTCGCGCCAGAGCGACAGTACGACGACATCGGCCTCCTGATGCCAGGTCAGCCGCATCGCCCGGCCGTCGCCGCGCGCGTCGAGGAACACCTCGCCGGGTGCGCGGGTCCGATGCGACATGGCGCCATGATGCCCTGCGGTTCTGCCACCGGCAAACGGTGGAACGGCAGCCGCCGGAAAGGGGCACACTGTTACCGTGCCGGAGCTCCCTGAAGTACAGGCCCTCGCGGACGACCTGCGCGCCCGCCTCGAGGACCGCGCGGTCGCCCGCCTCGACGTGGTGGCGTTCTCGGCCCTGAAGACCTTCAGCCCGCCTCCGTCCGCGCTGCAGGGCCTGTTCGTGAGCGGCGTCTCGCGGCACGGCAAGTTCCTCGACATCGCAGTCGACGAGCTCCACCTCGTCGTCCACCTGGCCCGCGGAGGCTGGATCCGGTGGCGCGACGAGTTGCCGTCGGTACCCGCGCGGCCCGGCAAGGGCCCGCTCGCGGCGCGGCTGGCGCTCGATGACGGCTCGGGGCTCGACTTCACCGAGGCGGGCACTCAGAAACGGCTGGCCATCTATGTCGTCGAGGCGGTCGACCAGATCCCGGGCATAGCGCGGCTCGGGCCCGACCCGCTCGACGCCGCGTTCACGATCGACGTACTCGCTTCGATCCTGAAGGCCGCCGGGCGCTCGCAGCTGAAGGGCGTGCTTCGCGACCAGTCGGTGATCGCCGGAATCGGGAACGCCTACAGCGACGAGATCCTCCACGTGGCCAAGATGTCGCCGTTCAAGCCGGCCGCGATGCCACCCGAGGACGTGGAGCACCTGTACGTCGCTATCTCGGCGACGTTGCGTGACGCTGTCTCCAGGTCGGAGGGTCTGTCGGCGTCGGAGCTGAAAAAGGAGAAGAAGTCCGGCCTGCGCGTCCACGGTCGTACGGGCGAGGCCTGCCCGGTGTGCGGCGACACCGTACGTGAGGTGTCGTTCGCCGACTCGTCCCTGCAGTACTGCCCCACGTGCCAAACGGGCGGCAAGCCTCTCGCCGACCGGCGGCTCTCGCGGCTGCTGAAGTAGCCGGGATCAGCGCAACCGCACGCGGAGCAGCCTGTCGTCACCCGGGCGCGGCGTTGCTCGCCCGTCGGTGTTGCTGGTGGTGAACCACAGGTAGCCACGAGCCACGGCAGTCGTGCGGATCCGACCGTACCTGCCGGTGTACAGGGCCCGCTTGCTGGCGACCCGACGCCCGTCGAGCACGACCCGCCAGATGCGGTGACCGGTGAGGGCGCCGATGTATGCGACGGTCCTCCCGTGTACGCGGGTGATGGCGATGCCGCTCGGACCTGCGTGGTCGGTCACCCAGACCGTCTTCGGGTTGGTGAACCTGCGGTCGCTCGACCTTCCCTCGACGATGGGCCAGCCGTAGTTGTGCCCGGGCCGGATCAGGTTCAGCTCGTCGTACGCGTGGTCGCCGAACTCGGTCGCCCACAGCCGGCCCGCCGAGTCCCACGCGAGCCCCTCGACGTTGCGATGACCGTAGGAGTAGACCACTGAGTGAGGGAACGGGTTGCCCGGCGCCGGCGCGCCGCGAGGCGTCATCCGCAGGATCTTGCCGCCCAGTGAGCGGCGGTTCTGCGCCCGCGACGGCACCTCGGCCTCGCCGGTCGTCACGTACAGCATGCCGTCGGGACCGAAGGAGATCCGGCCGCCGTTGTGGTGCAGGCCGCGCGGGATGCCGCTGAAGACCAGGTGCTTGGTGCCGAGCCGGTGGTGATGCCAGGTCATCCGCACCACGCGGTTGTCGCGCGCGCTGCTCAGGTACGCGTACACCTGGTGGTCCGCGCGGAAGTGCGGCGACAGGGCCAGACCGAGCAGACCCGCCTCGCCGCCCTGGTCGCCGTTCGAGCGCACTCCTCGAACTCGCTTGACCAGCCGCTTCGAGCCGTCTGGGTGGACGAGCACGATCTGCGCGCGGTCCCGTTCGCCCACCAGGACTCCGCCACCGGGCAGGAAGGCGAGCCCCCAAGGCGCGTCCAGGTGCCGGGTCACGACGGTCGGCTCGAGGGTGTGCTCGGCCACGTGCGGCGGTGGCGCACCGGCTGATCGCGTCGACCGGGTCGGCGCTGCAGAGGTCGTGGACAACGCCGGGTGAGAGGAGGGCGAGGCTGCCGTCGACCTCGCCCGAGCCGGGCGTGACCCGTCCGGCGACGCTTGCGAGGCGGTGCAGCCACAGACCATCACGGCGGCCACGAGCGCGGCGAGGCCCTGCCGGGCGCCCCGCCAGGCGGAGGCCCGCCGCCTACCCGGTGCCCGTGCTCGGTCCATCGCCTAATCGTCGCCCGGATCGCCAGTACCGGCAACGGCGCTCCCCGTCGTGGTTACCTTGGACGCCGTGAGATATGAGGTCCCCGCTGTCGAGATCGCCGATGTCCCGACGCCACTGCCGAGCGGCGTGGTGGTCCTCGACGTCCGCGAGCCAGAGGAGTGGCGCGCGGGGCACATCGACGAGGCTCTCCACGTCCCGATTCGACAGCTGCCGGCGCGGATCGAGGAGTTGCCGGCTGACCGGCAGGTGCTCGTCGTCTGCAGGGTAGGTGCCCGGTCGGCGTCGGCGACGGCGTTCCTGGTGTCGCTCGGGCGCAACGCGGTCAATCTCAACGGGGGAATGAACGCCTGGGCTGCTGCCGGCAGGTCGATGGTCGCGGAGGGGGACGCCTCTCCTCGCGTCGCCTGATACGAGGCCCCAAGATCCGACTTCGCCGACCAGGTGCACCCGACGCTACGACTCGCTACCCGAATCTAGCGATTCTCCTAGACCAGCTCATAGAGTGTTAGCCGTGGACCCGATCCGGAACCCGTACGCCCCGGGCGCGGGTCAGCATCCCCCCGAGCTGGCCGGTCGAGACCGCGAGCTGGAGCAGTTCGAGGTGACGCTGCAGCGTCTCGCCGGTGGTCGGCCCGAGCGATCCCTCGTCCTGTCGGGACTGCGCGGGGTCGGCAAGACGGTGCTGCTCAACGCGCTCCGCAGCCGCGCTGTCCACCGCGCCTGGGGCACCGGCAAGCTCGAGGCCCGTCCGGACCAGGGCATCCGCAGTCCGCTGGCGCAGGCGGTGTACGCGGCTGTACGCGACCTCGGTCATCGACACCGCGACGCCGACCGGGTCGACACGGTCAGCGGCGTGGTGAAGGCGTTCGCGCTGCGAACGACGGTCAGCGAGCGCCGCGGGCAGCGATGGCACCCGCCGGTCGACGTCGTGGCCGCCAAGGGCCGCGCCGACACGGGCGACCTCGAGACCGACGTCACCGAGCTCTTCGCCGACGTGGCCGATCTCGCCGCGGATCTGTCGGTCGGAGTCGCGATCTTCATCGACGAGATGCAGGACGTCGCGCCGGGCGAGCTTTCCGCGTTGTGTGCTGCCTGCCACGAGATCAGCCAACAGCGCGCACCGCTGGTGATCGTTGGTGCCGGCCTGCCGCACCTTCCGACGGCTCTGTCGGCGTCGAAGTCGTACGCAGAACGGCTGTTCCAGTACCGCGCCATCGACCGGCTCTCCCGCCTGGACTGCGACCGTGCTCTCCGGGTGCCCGCATCGGGAGAGCACGTCGAGTACGACGACGAAGCACTCGACCGTCTCTACGGGCTGACCGACGGCTACCCCTACTTCGTACAGGCCTACGGCAAGGCGACCTGGGACGCGGCGCCCGCCACGCCGATCACCCGCCGCGACGTCGACGACGCGGCCCCGCAGGCCGAGTCGGAGCTCGGCATCGGCTTCTTCGGCGCGCGCTTCGAACGTGCGACGCCCGCGGAGCGCGAGTACATGCGCGCGATGGCCGACCTCGGCGCGACCACCCTCGACGGACCAGTCTCCACAGCCGAGGTCGCGAAGCGTCTCGGACGACGCCCACAGTCGCTCTCGCCGGCGCGGGACGGGTTGATCAAGAAGGGGCTCGTGTACGCCGAGGAGCGAGGGGTCGTGCGGTTCACGGTCCCCCACTTCGGTGCCTTCCTGCGTACGTCTCGCGGGTGAAGATTGCCGAGACACCTCGGGCGGCGGCCCGCGGGGCTAGGCTCGACGCGCCGATACCGACGCACCGACGGGGGCTTGCGATGGCGACAGCAGCCGAGCCCCCGGACTCCTCGCAGCGCCCACCGACCGAGGAGCAGCCTCGCGCGGTCACGTGGCAGCCCCTCCCGTCGCCTGACGCGCCGATGCCGCCGCCGGCATCGGCCCCCGACGGAGGTCCGCTGTACCCGCCGCCGAACGCTCCGCCCGCTGCCCAGCCGGGACCGCCGTACGCCCGGCCGCCCGGACCGCCACCGGCTGCCGAGCCCGGACCGCCGTACGCCCCGGAGCCCGGAACGTACTCGCCGCCGACCCCGGGAACGTACCCGCCCCCGTACGCGCCGGGCCCCGAGTCGTACCCGCGTCCCTATGCACCGAGCCCTGGAGCGCACCCTGGCTCCGCGGGGACCGCGCCGCCGCCGTACCCGTACGCGTACCCGCCCGGCGCCGGCGGCTCACCGCCGCCGTACCCGTACGCGTACCCGCCCGGCGCAGGCGGCTCACCGCCGGCGTACGGCTACCCGCCCAGCCAGCCCCAGTGGTACCAGCAGCCGCAACCGGCTCCCGGTCATGCACCGACGCATCCATCGCCGTCGGACGGGACCGCGACGCTGATCGGTCTCGTCGTAGCGGCCGTCGTGAGCCTGGCCTACGCGGGGTGGGCGTTCACGGCACGCCGGGCGATCTTCGCCGACTTCAGCAGCGGGCCGTACGGTGACGACGGACGACGCCCGCGCCAGCGACACGATCGACACCTTCCTGCTCGTGGTGGCGGGCATCACGGTGGTCGTCGCGGTGGCGCTGTGGCTCGCCCGGCTGACCAGACGCCGTACGGCGGGCGGCGGCCTACTGCTCACCGGCCTCACGTTGACGGCGGTTGGCGTCGTCGTCGTGGCCCTCGGGATCTGGCTCGACGGGATCGTGACGGGCGCGGCCACGCAGTCGGCGCAGGGCTTGCGAGGCGTCACGGCGACGGTCGTCTGCGGTTCCGGCTTCGTCGTGCTCGCGCTCGGGCTGCTGCTCGGTGCCGTCGTCGTACGCGGCCCCGGCGAGGCGCCCCCGGCGAACCCACCCGGCCCGGCGATCGGCCACCCCTGGCAGACCTGAGAGTGACATGAGACGTTGGGCGGGGCGAGGTCGCGCGTTCATGTAGCCGTGCCACCATGTTGATATGACGGTTTTGCGCATGCCGCGAATCGATCTGCGAGTACCAGGCCTGCGACACCGTCCACAGGTGGCCTGGTCCGTCTCCACCGAGACCCCACAGGTGATCGCGCACCGTGGCGCGAGCTCCTCGGCGGCCGAGCACACGCTGGCCGCCTACATGCAGGCCCTCGCCGACGGCGCTGACGGCCTGGAGTGCGACGTCCGGCTGACGGCCGACGGCCACCTGGTGTGCGTCCACGACCGGAGGATCGACCGTACGAGCAACGGAACAGGGTCGGTATCCGGCCAGCAGCTCGAGCAGCTCGAGGAGCTCGACTGGGCGTCGTGGAAACGGCCGTGGAAGGAGTACGACGACGACTCCGCCGAGCCGATCCCCCCGACGTCGAGCATCCTGACCCTGGAGTGTCTCCTCGACACCGTGCACGACTGGGGCCAGCCGGTCGACCTGGCGATCGAGACCAAGCACCCCACCCGTTACGCGGGGCTGGTCGAGCGTCGCCTCGTCGAGCTGCTCGACCGCTACGGATGGGCGCGACCCAAGCGGGGGCAGGTCTCACCCGCCCGCGTGATGAGCTTCTCGTGGATGAGCCTTCGCCGCTGCCTGGAGATGGCTCCGGCGCTGGAGATGGTCTACCTGATGGACCGGATGCCGCTCCGCTTCCGCGACGGCACCCTGCCGCTCGGATCGCGGGTGGCCGGCCCGTCGATGAACATCATCAAGTCGCACCCCGAGTACGTCGCGAAGGCACACTCCGCGGGCAACAGTGTGCACGTCTGGACGGTCAACGAGCCCGCAGAGCTCGAGCTGTGCGCCTCCCTCGACGTCGACGCCGTGATCACCGACAACCCACGGGCGATCCGGCGTCAGCTCACCGAGCGGAGCTCGCAGCGGTCGTGACGGGACCGCTCTTCAGCCGGTTTCAATTCAGGTGACGCAGCGTAACCTCGCCTCTCGGTGTTTCGTTGAGCGGGTGTTCGGGGCGTACGCGGATGGACGCCATGGCGCAACATCGAGGAAGTCATGCAGACGCAGGCGGTCGGCGAGTGGTCGTGGTTGCTGCCGTTCACTGCACGCTCGGCGGGCGCGGGACGTGGTCACGTGACGGCGATCCTGCGGTCGGAAGGGGTTGCCCAGTCGACGATCGACGATGCCTGCGCCGTGCTCACCGAGCTGCTCGCCAACGCCGTCCGGCATGCTCGCCCCCGGCGCGACGGCCAGGTGCTGGTCAGCATGGTCCTCGACAACGCGACGGTGTCGATCGCCGTCGCCGACGGCGGCGCGACGACCGTTCCGTCCCTGCGCAACCCGCCCGCACTGGCCCCCGGCGGCAGGGGACTCGGTATCGTGCACACACTCACCCGCGACTGGGGTGTGCGCGCGGCCGCCGAGGGCAACACAGTCTTCGGGGTCCTGAGCCGGATCTGAGCGGGAGGGGCCGCTGTGGCCAAGAAGGCACGTAGCCGTCAGCGGTCGGAAGTCGCGTCCGGCGGCGACGGCGTCGGACCCCGGCAGCCGTGCCCGTGCGGCTCGGGCCGGCGCTACAAGGCTTGTCACGGTAGCGCCGGCGGGCCGGCGGCCCAGGTGGTGCGTACGTTCCAGGGCCTGCCAGGGGAGTGCGACTGGGTTGCCCTGCGGGAGTTCGTCCCGGCCGCCACGGCGAGCCTGCAGCTGCGCACGGATGCGTACGACGGTCTTGCCGACGGGCGCACCGTGACGGTGACGACCGTGCTGCCCGGCATCGCCCCGGCACTCGTCCGGGCGGACGGCGAGATCAGGCTCGCGGTACAGGTGGCGCACCAGTCCGCGGACCTCAGCCGCGACTACGCCGAGGCGCTGCGGCTGGCCCTGCTCGGTTCCCCTGGCGAGTCGGTCGTCATGGCGGACCTGCCCACCGGCCCCGGAACCCGGCTGCAGGACGTGGTGGATCCCGCGGCGACGTTCGCGGTGACGGTGCTGGACGGGTTCGACTTCTGGTTCGACGAGGCCGAGCGGGCCGAACCGTCCGTCGCCGCCACGCTCGAGAACCTGAACGCCTCGGTGGACCCCACCTCGCGCCTCGAGGGCGTCGAGGCGGCGTACTGGACCTCCGTCGGTACGAGGGAGCACCTGCGCTGGGTGCAGCCGCTCGACGAGGAGCTGCTGCTCAGCGCCCTCGCGCGCCTGCACGTCGCTGGAGCAGACGGCCTCGGACCGCAGTCACGACTGGTCGGCTCGTTCCGTGCGCACGGGCTGCTCGTACCGGTCTGGGACCTGCCGTCGGGTACCGGTGCGGCCGCCCTGGAGGCACCGGCGGCCGCCTTCGCGGCGCGGCTCGCCGACGCGATGGCCGACACCTCCCCGCTCACCAACGAGCAGCGCTCGGCGCGCAGCGGTCTCGCGAACCGCCAGATCACCATCCACTGACCCTCCGCCGACCGGGCACATATGTAGCCTCGAGCGGTCACGAATGTGCGGTCGACCGGGCAGATATGTAGCCTCGAGCGGTCACGAATATGCGGTCGACCGGGCTGATGTGCAGCGTCGAGCGGCCACGTGTCCTCAACGGAATCCGTTGCCGATGCATGCTCGGGCTGCGGCGAACCGAGAAAATCAACGTCTTCGCGCGCCTTCTGCGCATCGACGCGGGCAACTGCTCTAAACTTCAACTACACCCGGTCGCTGCTGGATCCCCCGTCGGCGGCGACTGGGTCTCCAAACTTTCGGGCGAGTCGAGCCCGTGCCAACGCCGACGTCGACCCCGCGCTGGCCGCAAGCCCGTCAGTCCGCGACGCGGCAGCCCGTCAGAGCGGGTCGCGCGAGATCGGGCAGGACATACACCGAGGTCCGCCCCGCCCGGAGCCGAGCTCGGAGCCGGAGATGGCGATGACGTCGATTCCAGCCTCGACGAGACGCTGGTTCGTCTCGATGTTCCGCTCGTAGGCGACGGCCAACCGCGGAGCCACGGCGAGGGTGTTGTTCCCGTCATCCCACTGCTCGCGCTCGGCGGTGACCGGGTCGAGGCCGGTGTCGATCTGACGCAGGGTGTCGATGCCCATCGCCTTCGCGGCGGCGACGAGGAAGGGCTCGGCGTCCGCGACGTCGAGCTGCATCAGAGACTCTTCGTCGTTCGGCTCGTGACAGGTGACCGCGTGAGCCGCCAGCGTGTCGGCGATGTTGGGGTACATCACGATCGCATCGGTGTCGACCATCGTGCACACCGTGTCGAGGTGCATCGTCGCCCGCTCCTGGGCGATCGGGACCGCCAGCACGGTATGGGCGAGCTCGGCGGCGATCACACTGCGGGCGAAGCGCTCGACGCCGGCGGGGGTCGTACGCTCACCGACGCCGATGGCGATCACGCCAGGAGCCAACAGGAGTACGTCGCCGCCTTCCACATGCTCGCGCTGCCAGCCGTGCAGCCGCCGGACGCCCGAGAACCGCGGGTGGAACGTGTAGATCAGCTCCGTCAGCTGGGTCTCGCGGGCGCGGGCGGGCATCGCAAGGCTCGTGATCGCGACGCGGTCGGGCAGCCACACCGACGAGTCGCGCGTGAAGAGCAGGTTGGGCAGCGGGTCGAGCAGGAAGTCGTCGCGCGGCAGCAGGCTGGTGACGAGCCCGAACCCGCCTCTGACCTCGTCGTTGCGTACGCCCGCTGTGATCGCAGCGGCGAGCTCCTCGGGTGAGAGCTCCTGCAGCCACCCGGTCAGGTACCGGCGCAGGGTGTCGCCGAGCCGGAGCGTCGCCGTGACCTGCGCGATCGCTTGTACTCGCGCAACGGGATCCTCGAGAGCCTCGGTCAGCAGCTCGACGAGGTACAGCACCTCGACTCCCCGGTCACGGAGCGCAGCGGCGAACGCGTCGTGCTCGTCTTGCGCGCGGGCGACCCACGGGATGCCGTCGAAGAGCAGGCTGTCGTTGTTGCGCGGAGTAAGCCGTTTGAGCTCCGGTCCTGGCCGGTGGAGCATGACGGTACGGAGCCTGCCGACCTCACTGTCTGCGCCGAGGGGGGTGGTCATGATGCGCAGCCTAACGGCCTCGGTCGCTACTCCGTCCAGAACGCGGAGGCCCGGCTGATCGCCTCCGCGAGGACCGCCTTCATCGGGCGTCCGAGCGCAGCTGCCGCGGCCGCGACGTCGTCGTACTCGGGCTGTACGTTGACGACGGCGCCCCGTGACGCGCCAGCTTGACGGCGATCCGCTGGCCGTCGACGGTGACTGAGCTGAGCTCCCGCGCGAGGGCGAGCTTTCCGGTGACCGTGCGACGCATCCCGATGGCGGAGGTCTGCTCGAAAACCACCGCCTGTACGCGCTCCTCGTGCTCGCCTGGTACCAGCACCGAGAGCGTGTGCGCGGGTCGGCCCTTCTTCATCACGATGGGGGTGAGCCATGCGTCCGAGGCGCCCGCTTCGAGCACGCTCGCCAGTACGGCGGGCCACAGCCGCGGGTCCAGGTCGTCGACGTTGGTCTCCAGAACGACGGCAACCCCGGCGTGTGGCGAGGCGGACGCTTCTGGCGCAGCCCCTACGAACAGCCGCAGGATGTTGGGGTGGCTCGCGAAGTCTCGACTTCCGGCGCCCGACCCGACTCGCTCGACCGTCATTGGGGGGAGCGGGCCCCAGGCCGTCACCCAGTGGCGCAGCAGAGCCGCGCCGGTCGGTGTACACAGCTCCGACGCGGCCGGTCCCGCAAGGGTCGGAACGCCGGTGAGCAGCGCGGCCACAGCGGGGGGTGGGACGCTCAGCCGTCCGTGCTGGGTCTCGACGGTGCCGGAGCCCACGGCGACGGGTCCGCAGTGGAGCTGGTCGAGCCGCAACGACACCATTCCCGCACACACGCCGACGATGTCCGCGATCGCGTCGAGCGCGCCCACCTCGTGGAAGTGCACCTCGCTCGCGGAGACGCCGTGCACTGCGGCCTCGGCCTCACCGAGCGCGGTGAAGACCTCCGACGCGTGCCGAGCGACGTCGGGCTCGAGCTCCGCGGCTGCGATGAGAGCGAGTACGTCGGCGAGTCCCCGATGCGTGCTCGAGGAAGCGACCTCGACCTGGGCGTGGACGGCGACGAGCCCCGCACGGCGCACGCGGTGCGGCGTCAGGCTGAAGGGCTCAGGTGCGACGGCAGCGACCGCCCTCGTCATGGCCGTCTCGTCGGCTCCCGCGTCGATGAGGGCACCGAGCAGCATGTCGCCGCTCGCCCCCGCGGCGGCGTCGATCCAGCCGATCATGCGTTCGGCGGCGTTGACGGGGCCCCGGAGTCTCGGGCGTGCGCCTGCGGGTCGGCGTTGCGGGCGACACGCGCGGCGAAGACGCCCGGCACCGAAGCCGTTGTCGATGTTCACGACGGTCACGCCGGGGGCGCACGAGTTGAGCATGGCCAGCAGCGCCGCGAGGCCGCCGAACGACGCGCCGTACCCGACGCTCGTCGGCACGGCCACGAGCGGTACTCCCGTGAGCCCACCGACGACGGAGGGCAGCGCCCCCTCCATGCCCGCGACGACGACGAGGCAGTCCGCCGCCGCGAGCTGGTCGCGAACCCCGAGCACCCTGTGCAGCCCGGCCACGCCGACGTCGGTGATCAGCGACGTGCGCGCGCCGAACACCTGGGCGGTCAGCGACACCTCTGCGGCCACCGGCGCATCCGACGTGCCGGCGGACACCACGGTGACGAGCCCACGCGGTACGGGAAGCGGACCGAGCGTTGCCGCCCGCGCCACCTCGTCGATGCGCGCGGCCGGGAGGTCGCGGCGCAGGGCGTCCGTGGTCTCGGCGGTGAGCCGGGTCGCGAACACGGCCCGGTCGGGGTGCGCCTCGTGCAGGCGGGTCAGCAGCTCGACGACGTGACCGGGCTCCTTGCCCGCGCCGTACACCACCTCCGGGTCGCCGGTCCTTCCCGCCCGGTCGAGGTCGAGGCGGGCGTACCCGAGGTCGAGGGTCTCCGGCGACGAGGGGCTGGAGTCGGGAACCCGATCGGGACGCGAGAGGTCCGGATCGGGAGAAAGGGTCATGCGGGGAAATCTAGCCTCTCTACGCTGTAGGGCATGCCTGGTGTTCCCCCCGCCCGATACGCCTACCTCGGCCCGGAGGGGACCTTCGCCGAGGCCGCGCTCCGGTCGCTGCCTGCCGCTGCTAAGGCGGAGCTCCTACCCTGCGCATCGACGGCGACCGCGCTGCAGGCGGTACGCGACGGCGAGGCCGACGCGGCGGTCGTACCGATCGAGAACTCCGTCGAGGGACCGGTACCCGTCACCCTCGACTCGCTCGCGACCGGCGATCCGCTGATGATCACCCGCGAGATGCACGTCGAGGTGCAGTTCTCGCTGCTCGCCAAGCGGGGAACGCGAGCCGAGGACATCCGGCGAGTCGCCACCCATCCGCACGCCGAGGCCCAGTGCCGGCGGTGGCTCGCCGCCAACCTGCCGAACGCCGAGGTCGTACTCGAGGCGTCGACCGCCTTGGCGGCTGCGATGGTGGCTGCACCCGACTCGCCGTACGACGCCGCGATCTCCGCGCCGATCGCCGCCGAGACGTACCGGTTGGCGACGCTGGCGTCGGGTATCGCCGACCGAGCGGGCGCCGTTACGCGGTTCGTCCTCGTCTCGAGGCCGGGGCCACCGCAGCCGCCGACGGGTGCCGACAAGACGTCGATCGTCGTGTACATCCACGAGAACCGGCCGGGCGCGCTGCTGGAGCTGCTCGAACAGTTCGCCGTGCGCGGTGTCGACCTCACGTGGATCCAGTCCCGCCCGACGGGCTCGGCGCTCGGGAAGTACTGCTTCGCGATCGACGCCGAGGGTCACGTCGCCGACGCGCGTGTCGGGGAGGCGCTGATGGGGCTGCGCCGGACGTCCGACGAGGTACGGTTCCTCGGCTCGTACCCACGTGCAGACTCCGTGGTCACGTCGGTGACGGCGGGCACGGCGGACTCCGACTTCAAGGACGCCGCCGCCTGGCTCGCCCGCCTGCGCGGCTGAGAGCCTCCCCACGTCGAGTGGGCGCAAATGTCCGGTCGAGCGGGCGGCGAATGCAGTGCCGAGTGGGCGCAAATGTCCGGTCGAGTGGTCGCGAATGCAGTGCCGAGTGGGCGCAAATGTCCGATCGAGTGGGCGGAGATGTTCGATCGAGTGGGCGGAGATGTCCGGTCGAGCCGAAACGTTCGATCGAGCGGGGGGAGATCTCCGGCCGTACGCGGACGTGCGCGCGCCGAGACGGCAATTCGTGCGCGACACGCCGACACAGCAGGGCCCTTGGAGACGTCTCAGCGGAGCGGAACGAGGGCGCGAATAGCCGAGCAGCACCGGGGCGCGCGACACGCGACAGTGCGAGGGCCGATGCGGTGGGCGCCCGCTTAGGCTCGGGCCGTGCCCTTCGATACCACAACGCTCAGCTGGTTGGCATCGGCGGCGCTCGCAGTTGCGTTGATGGCGTGTGCTCTCGCTCTGGCAGCGTGGCGCAGGGCGGGACGGCTGCCGGCTCGTCTCGCGAAGCCCGGAGCTCGTTCGCGTGCTTCGATCCGAGCCCGGTCGAGGACACCGCTCACCGCCGAGCAGACGACAGCACAGATCGAGGCGTTGAGGTCCGACGCGGCCACGGCTCTGCGGCATGTCGCCGTCGTCAGGTACGACGCCTTCGGCGACATGGGCGGGCACCTTTCGTGGTCCTTGGCTCTGCTGGACGACGGCGGAGACGGCGTAGTACTCACGTCCATCCATGGCCGGAGCGACTCGCGAACGTACGCGAAGAACATTGCCGGCTGGTCCGCCACCCAGCAGCTGTCGCCCGAAGAGATCGAGGCGATCGGCTTCGCCCGCACGGCCTCGGCCTGAACGACCTATCTGCCGAGACGTCTCCAAGGGCCCTGTTGTGTCGGCGTGTCGCGCACGAATTGCCGTCTCGGCGCGCGCGTCGGCGTACGGCCGAAGATCTCCCCCCGCTGATCGAACGTCTCCGCCCGCTCGGTCCGACATTTGCGCCCACTCGACCGGGCGTTTGCGCACCACTCGGCCGGACATTTGCGACTACTCGACCGGGCATTTGCGCCCGCTCGGCCGGACGTTTGCGACCACTCGACCGGGCGTTTGCGCCCGCTCGGCACTGCATTTGCGCCCGGTCGGCGGGAGAGGTCAGCGGGGGACGCGGACGAGGAGCACGCCGGGCTCGATGACGGCCGTCATCTCCGTTCCGGCGCCGACCGGGTCCCCGTCGAGCTGCCGGGGTGCCGCGTGGGCGACCCGCAGTGTCACCGAGTGGCCGGTGAACCGGTCGAGCTCCTCGTCGGTACGCCGGCGCCGAGCCACCACCCGCAGGGCGAGAGGCACCCACCGGAACAGTCCCTGCGGCGCGATCACGACCACATCGAGTACGCCGTCGTCGATCCGGGCGTCGGGGAGCAGCGGGATGCCGGCCTGCAGGAACCCCACGTTGCCGATCAGGACGGTACGCGCGCGCCGGCGCACGGGGCTGCCGCCGTCGATGGTGATCTCGACCCGCACCGCCGGGTAGCGCAGGTGCCGCGCGCCGGAGACGATGTACGCCGGCCAGCCGATCCGGGCCTTCAGGGCGTCGGGTGCGCCGGCCATGATCGCCGCGTCGAGGCCGAGGCCGGCCATCACCACGAACCGGGTCGTGTCGAGCGAGTCACCGGAGATCCGCACGACGTCGATGGCCCGGTCCTGCCCGCGCAGCACGGTGTCGACCGCCAGGTCGCGTAGCAGCGGTACATTGAGGTTTCGCGCCAGCAGGTTGCCCGTACCGGCCGGGATAACGCCGACCGGGACCCCGGTACCGGCCATCTCGCTGCACACCACGCGGACCGTACCGTCGCCGCCCGCGACCGCGACGACGTCCGCGCCGGCGGCCACCGCGGCCCGGGCCATCGAGCCGCCCGCGTCGTCGACCGTCGTCTCGAACCAGAGCGGCTCGTCCCAGCCCGCTGCCCGTGCGGCGTCACCTACCCGTGCCTTGAAGGTCTCCGGGTGGTCGATCTTCACCGGGTTGAGCACGACGGCGAGCACCCGACGGTCCTCCGGCGAGCCGGCCGGGACAGGCTCGAGTACCGGCTGGACAGGACCGTACGACCCAAGACCGAACAACGGCGCAAGGGCGACGACCGTCAACGCGCCCAGCAACCACCCCGCCACGACGTCGCTCGGATAGTGCGCGCCGAGAAGTATCCGGTCCAGACCGACCAGCAGCGCCAACCCCAGCCACACCACCGTCAGCCAGCGGCGCAGCCAGCGACGCTGCACGCCCTGCGCCGTGAGCACGACCAGCACGCCCACCAGCGCGGCGATCGCGCTGGCGTGGCCCGAGGTGAACGAGTAGCCGCCGATCTGGTGTGGGACGTCGGGCCGCTGCCGCTGCACGGAGTTCTTGATCACGAACGTGGCCGCACGGGAGACGGCCACGACGACCACGATCCACAGAGCCACCCGGATTCGCCCGCGGATCGCGAGCACCGCGGCGAGCAGTGCCATCACGACGACATCGACGACCGGCTGGCTCACCGCAGCGATGACTACGAACACCTGGTGCCAGCCCGTACCGGCGACGGCACGCGACCACGACAGGACCACCGTCGAGTCGAATGACAGGAGAGGGGAGTACCGCGTCGTGACGAGCACGGTCAGCAGCACGAGAGGAGCGGCGATGCCGCCGGCGACCAGGGCTGAGCGTCGTACGGCGCGCGTATCGGTCACGTACGTTCTCGAGTCTCGTGCTGGGCGCATCCGGGTCGCAGAGAGCCTGCCTGCCCGGGACGGGAGCCCAGCCTCTCACGGAGACGGAGCCCCGGCGAAACCGTCGACGACGGCCGAGCGCCCAGACGCCGCTGCCGAGCCAACCCAGGCCCGATACCGGCTTGCGGCGGATCGTTACGCTTGACGGGTGATCGACCTACGCGAGCTCCGAGACAATCCTGAGCGTGCCCGTGAGGCGCAACGACGCCGTGGCGCCTCTGCGGAGCTCGTCGACGAGATCCTGGCGGTCGACGAGAAGAGGCGGGCCTCCATCGCCTCGTTCGAGCGCCTCCGCGCCGAGCAGAAGGCCCTCGGTAGGCAGATCGCCACCGCGGACGCCGCCGAGAAGACCGAGCTGCTTGCCCGGACGCGCGAGCTCTCCGCCTCGGTCAAGGAGGCAGAGGCGGCGCAGGACCAAGCCGAGGCCGCGTACACCGACGTGGTCATGCAGCTCGCGAACCTGGCGTCTCCCGACGCCCCTGCCGGCGGCGAGGACGACTACGTCGTGCTCGACCACGTCGGCGAGCCGCGCGACTTCGCTGCCGAGGGCTTCGAGCCGCTCGACCACATCGAGCTGGGCCGGCGGCTGGGCGCCATCGACATCGAACGCGGCGCAAAGGTGAGCGGTGCCCGCTTCTACTTCCTGACCGGCATCGGCGCCCAGCTCGAGCTGGCACTCGTCATGGCGGCCATGGACCGGGCCGCGTCGTGGGGGTTCGTCCCCATGCTCCCGCCAGCGCTGGTCAAGCCGCGGGCCATGGAGGGCACCGGGTTCCTCGGCCAGGCCGCCGACGACGTGTACCACCTGCCGAAGGACGACCTGTACCTCGTCGGCACGTCCGAGGTCGCGCTCGCCGCCTTCCACAGCGACGAGATCCTCGACGGCGCGTCACTGCCGCTGCGGTACGCCGCGTTCAGCCCCTGCTTCCGGCGCGAGGCCGGCTCGTACGGCAAGGACACTCGGGGCATCTTCCGCGTGCACTGGTTCGACAAGGTCGAGATGTTCACCTACACGAGCGTCGAGGAGTCGTACGCCGAGCACGAGCGGCTGCTCGCGTGGGAGAAGGAGTGGATGACCGACCTGGGGCTCGCCTACCGGGTCATCGACGTGGCAGCCGGTGACCTCGGCCTGAGCGCCGTCCGCAAGTACGACTGCGAGGCGTGGATACCGACGCAGGGCAAGTACCGCGAGCTCACGTCCACGTCGAACTGCACCCAGTTCCAGGCGCGCAGGCTGGACATCCGGATCCGGCGCGGGGGCGCGATCGAGCCGGCCGCCACCCTCAACGGCACGCTGATGGCGAGCGCGCGCACCATCGTCGCGCTGCTCGAGACCCACCAGCAGGCCGACGGCTCGGTACGCGTGCCCGAGGTGCTCCGCCCGTACCTGCAGGGGCGCACCACGCTGGAACCCGTCGCGTGAGCGAAGCCGCCGCCGAGCCGCCCAGCGGCTGGCGCCCGAAGCTGCTCGCGCTCGACATCGACGGCACGCTGGTCGACTGGAAGGAGGAGATGACACCGGCCGTCCGCAAGGCCGTCCTGGCTGCCAGGGACGCCGGTGCACACGTCGTACTGTCGACGGGCAGATCCGTGTACGGGATCATGCCGATCGTCGACCTCGTGGGGCTGCAAGCAGGGCACGGTGTGGCCAGCAACGGCGCCGTGACGTTCACCTACCCGCCGGTCGAGATCACGTCGTCGGTCACCTTCGACCCGGAGCCCGCCGTACGGATGCTGCTGTCGAAGGTCCCGCACGCGCTCGTCGCCGTCGAGGTCGTCGGACGCGGCTACCGCACCAACGCCGAGTTCCCGGAGGGCGAGATCACCGGCGAGATGTGGATCGAGTCGCTGGACGACCTGGTCAGCGAGCCGGTGACCCGCGTGATCGTGCGGGACCCGGCCGCGTCGTCGGAAGACTTCGTGGCGCTGGCCCACTCCCTCGGGCTGCAGGGCACGAACTACTTCGTCGGGTACACCGCCTGGCTCGACCTGGTCCCCGAGGGCGTCTCGAAGGCCTCCGGTCTCGCCGGCGTCGCGGCGGCGCTCGGCGTCGCCCAGTCCGATGTGCTCGCCATCGGAGACGGACGAAACGACACGGAGATGCTCGAGTGGGCGGGTCGGGGTGTCGCCATGGGGCAGGCGCCGGAGGAGGTGAAGGCGTCTGCCGACGCCGTCACCGGGCCGCTGAGTGAGGACGGCGCGGCCCTCGAGATCGCCTCGTGGTTCGACCTCAGCCTCTGAGCAGCGTCGCCCGCCACTCCGGCTCGAGCATCGACATGATGATCTCGTCGTGGAAGACGCCGTCGTGGAGCACCACCTCGCGGCGGCGGCCCTCCTCGGTGAACCCCAGCGAGCGATAGATCGCGTACGCACGGGTGTTGTAGGCGTACACGCCCAGCTCGACCCGGTGCAGTCCCATCTCGGCGAACCCGTACCGCAGCAGGACCCGGATCGCGTCGCTGCCGTAGCCGGCGCCGGTGTGCTCCTCGCCGATGATGATCGCCAGCATTGCGTCCCGGTTTCGCGGGGTGTCGGACCACAGGCTCGCATGGCCGAGAAGCTGGGCGGTGTCGAGGCTCTCGATGCAGAACCCCACCGACGACGACGTCTCGTTCTTGCTCCAGTTGCGGAACATGTCGGCGATCGGACCGGGCGGCATCGGCCGGATCGTGTTGGCCACGAGGGCGACCGTGCTCGGGTGCAGCCACCACCGCTCGAGGTCAGGCAGGTCCTCGTTGGCGAGCGCGCGCAGCCGGACCCGGTCGCCGACGAGCAGCCCGAGACCGTACTCGGCCGCTTCGTCCATGCTCTGCCACCCGCCGGCCATGGAGGGAGTCTGCCAGCCGCGGCCTGGCCGTGGGGATCATCCGTGCGACGGCGGGTCCCCGCCGACGCTCCGGTCGAGGCGAGCGTCAGGCGCGCGGCAGCTTCACCGCGAACACCGGCTTCGACGTCGGCTGTTGCGAGCCTCCGGACGGCTCGACGGTGACGGCGACCTGCGAGGCACCGACCGCGGCCGCCGGCAGGCTCACGACGGCGGGGGCCGAGCGCGCGGTGAAGGTACCGGCGGGCTTAGGGGTCGGCGAGGAGCTGAACGTCCAGGCCTCGTAGACCTTGCCGGACGGGAGTGCGGGCAGGTCGGCCGCGACGAGCAGCGCGCGACCCTGGCTGCGCGACACCACGACCGTGCCGTTGCCCGCGGTACCGAAGCCGGCCGACGCCGTTCGGACGTCCTTGGCCGTGAGCAGCGAGGACAGCTCCTGTGCCTGCGCGGTGGCCTGGTTGGCGTCGTTGCGGCTCTGAACGGCCCAGCCGCCCATGGCGACCGCCACGACGACGGCCGCGGCCGCGAGCAGGCCGACGAGCCGGTTGCGGCGTTGCGCGCCGCGTTGCAGAGGTATCACGTTGCTGCCGGCGCCGTCCGCTGAGCTCGCGCCCTCGGCGAGATGACGCCCACGCTCCTGCTCGTCGGTCGGGGCGACCAGGGCCGGTCGGGGAGCGGCGCGGTCCTGGGCGGTCTGCGCGATCTGGTGGAGTACCGACGCCCGCAGGGTGGGTGGCGGGTCGGTGGCCACGCCCTCCGAGAGCTGCACGGCGATCTCGCGCATCTCGGCCACCTCCTCACGGCAGTCAGGACAGGTCTCGAGATGGGTCTCGAACTGTCGGGTCTCTTCGTCGGACAGGGCGCCGACGGCGTACTCGCCGGCCAGGGAGTGCAGGTCGCTCACGACGCTGCCTCCCCGAGATGGTGGCGAAGCCGTTTCATGGCGTCGCGGATACGGGTCTTCACGGTGCCGAGCGGAAGCTCGAGGAACTCTGCGACCTCCCGGTAGGTGCGGCCCTCGAAGTACGCCAGCCTCACGGCCGTGCGCTGGGCCTCCGGGAGCTGTTCGAGGGCCTCCCGGACCCGCTGGCTCTCATCTTGGGCGACCACGATTTCGGACGTGTCGGCAGTCACCCGCTGCGTCTCGGCGTTGAAGTGCCGCTGCTCGCGGGCGAGGTTGCGCTCCGACGACCTGACCCGGTCGACGGCCTTGCGGTGGGCGATGGTGTTGAGCCACCCGGTAGGCGACCCCAGCTCGGCGTCGAAGCGCGGCGCAGATGTCCAGGCCTCGACGTAGACCTCCTGCGCGACCTCCTCGGCCTGTGCCCGGTCTCGCAGCACTCTCAAGACGATGCCGTAGACGGTGCGTGACGTGGCGTCGTAGAAGTCGGCGAAGGCGGCCTGGTCACCGCTCGCGATCCGCCCCATGAGCTCGACGAGCTCGTGGCCGGCCGACGAACGCATGGCGACTACTGTGCCACGGGATGCGAAACGACCCAGGCACGCCGGCAGTACGAATACCACCGGTCGTACCGCGATGCTGGTCATCTGCCTGCCGCTTCCTGTTGTGGGGAGGGACTGCCCTGCGGCAGCCCCTCCCCTCCCGAGATCTATGGAGCAGTGGTCACATCTTCGGCGGAGAGAGAACCCCGTCGATGAGGTAGACCGTGGCGTTGGCGGTCTTGACGCCGCCGCAGATCACGTTGGCGCCGTTGACCTTGATGTTGTCGCCGGAGCCGGTCACCTTGAGCGACGAGCCCTCAGCGGTCTTGTGCGTACCGTCGATGGCGGCAGGCTTGATCTGCCCGGGCAGCACGTGGTACGTGAGGATGTTGCTCAGCAGTGTCGCGTTCTTCGGCATCGCCAGAGCGGTGACCGTCTTCTTCGGCAGCGCTGCGAAGGCGGAGTCGACCGGCGCGAAGACCGTGAACTGGCCCCCGTTGAGCGTGTCGACCAGGTTCACCTTCGGGTTCAGCTTGCCGGAGACGGCGGCGACCAGCGTCTTCAGCAGCGGGTTGTTGCTCGCTGCCGTGGCAACCGGGTCCTGCGCCATGCCGGAGACCGACCCGGAGCCCGACGGTACGGCCTTGGCGTACGTCGCGCAGCCCTTGCCGACGAGGTCGGCCATCGCTGCGTTGGCAGGGGGAGTCATGTTGTCGGACGAGGTGGTCGAGCCGCCTGCGCCTGACGCGTTGGTGTCACTCGAGCCGTTCGACGAGCAGCCGACGGCGCCCAGCAGAGCAACGGCGCACGCCGACGCTGCGAGGGTTTTGGCGGGGGTGAGACGCATGATCAGTACTTCTTTCCGAGATAGGTGGTGCGTGTGATGGACGTTTGCCCCGATTACCGTCATGCGACGGTGACGTTGACGCTGTGCCAACCTGTTGCCCCGTCGGGCCGAGGCGCGACTCGACGGGAAGTCTGGGTGTATCCGGAGTGGTCGGTGGCGCGGACCTCGAGCAGGTGGCTGCCGGAGTCGGCGTCCCACTCGAAGACCCACTGTCGCCAGGAGTCGATGGTGTCTTCTCGCGGGAGCCGCGCGGGCTGCCAGCTGCCGCCGTCGATGCGGACCTCGACCTTGTCGATGCCCGTGTTCTGCGCCCACGCCACGCCGGCGACGGCGTTCTTGCCGGGCTTCAGGCTGGCGAAGGAGGCGGGGACGTCGATCCGGCTGAACGTCTTGATCGGCGCCTGCGCTGAGAAGCCGCGGCTGGTCCAGTACGCGCTGAAGTCGGCGAACCGGGTGACCTCCAGGTCGACGAGCCACTTGGTCGCCGACACGTACCCGTACAGGCCGGGGACGACCATCCGTGCAGGGAACCCGTGCGCCAAGCGGCAGCGGGTCGCCGTTCATCCCGATGGCGATCATCGCCTCGCGGTCGTCGGTCAGAGCCTGCAGGGGAGTGCCGATCGTCATCCCGTCGACGCTCGTCGACTTGACGGCGTCGGCGCCCGATTGGACACCGGCCCGCTCGAGCAGGTCGGAGACCTTCACCCCGAGCCACACGGCGTTGCCGGCGTAGTGGCCGCCGACCTCGTTGGAGACGCACGCCAGCGTGACGCGCCGCTCGATGAGAGGCATCGAGACCAGATCGGCGAAGGACAGCTCGATCTCGTGGTCGACGAGGCCGTGGATCTTCATCGACCAGTTCCCGGCGTCGATCTGAGGGACGGACAGTGCGGTGTCAACGCGGTAGAAGTCGGAGTTCGGCGTGATGTACGGCGTGATGCCCTTGACGCCGTCGAGGGTCATCGCCCCGGTGAGGGCCGGCGCTGCGTCCGCCGCCTTCGGCAACGCGATGTCCGACCGAGAGCGGGCACCGGCGTTGCCGAAGACGCGGGTGGATCCGAGACCCACTGCCGCCACCGCGCCGCTGGCGAGAGCAGCCGCGATGAACGCCCGGCGGTCGAAGCCCGCCGGAGCTGAGTTCTCCACCCGGCTGCTCGCCTTCGGCCGTGCGGTGGGGGTACGCCGGAACTCCGGCTCTGCCAGGGTGGCCGAAGCGGCGCCTCGGCGGCCGGCGACGCCAGCTCGTGCCGTGCTCCCGGTGCCCACGGCAACGAGATCCGCCGACTCGTCGGCAACGTGTGGGGCCGCGGAGTCGGCGTCGTTCCAGCGACGGGTGAAGACGAACAGGAAGCCGACGCTAACCGCGAGGGCCACCACCGCAGGGGCGATCTTCGCGACGCTGCCGACGAGGGTCGTACGGTCGGCGTACGCTGCGGCCAGACCGACCAGGCCGAGCGCGGCGGTCAGCGCGAGGGCAAGCCGCCGGCTGCGCCAGGCGACGATGCCGGTGAGAGCCGCGAGCACCGCGATGGCGCTGAAGATGCCGGCAAGGAGGAACGGCTTGTCGTTGGTGCCGAGATGGTTGACCGCCCAGTCCTTGACGGCGCCGGGAGTCGCGTCGATGACGCGAGACCCGACGGCCGTGCTCGGAGTGGGCGCGCCACCGACGATGACCGAGACGATCATCGACGCTCCGACCCCGGCGGCAGCGGACAGGAGTCCGGCTGCTGCACCGAGCGGGATGCGGATGCGGTTGGTGGGCTTCACACTCCTGATTCGCCACCGGCCGCACTTCGGATTGCCGGTGGAGGGGCAATAGTCCGAATTCACGAAGCGCACCCGCCGGCAGGCGCGCTCGGCGAGGCCGGGTACTCGGTAATGTGTCGGCATCCATGACCGAGTCAGCCGCACATCAGGGCCACTCCCCGACTCCCCGGCCCGGTGGTCCCGGCGTCGTCACCTGGGCGACGGCCGCGACGGCGACGCTGCACTGTCTGACCGGGTGCGCGATCGGCGAGGTCCTCGGCATGGTCATCGGTACCGCCGCCGGACTGCACAACGCGGCGACGGTCGTGCTGTCGATCGCCCTGGCCTTTGTCTTCGGCTACGGCCTCACGATGCGCTCGGTGTCGGGGGCCGGGCTGTCGCTGCGCCAGGCGCTGGGCGTCGCGCTCGCGGCGGACACCGTGTCGATCGCCGTGATGGAGCTCATGGACAACGCGTTCATCGTCGTCGTCCCCGGAGCCCTGAACGCCGGACTCGGCTCGGTGCTCTTCTGGGCCTCCCTCGCCGGGTCACTCGTCGTCGCCTTCGTCGTCACCACTCCGGTCAACCGGTGGATGATCGGCCGCGGTAAGGGTCACGCGGTCGTCCACGCCTACCACCACTGACCGCGGTGTCAGCGCGGGAGCTGCCCTCACCCGAATGATGCGAGTCTGAGGTGGCCCCGGCTGCCCGTGGGTCGGATCGTGCTGCTGGGGCAGGCTGACTTTCGGGCAGCGACGTCAGCGGCTCTCGGTCACAGGGGAAAGCCGGTGGGCGAGGCTCAGAGGTACATGCCGTTGGTCGAGCTGTTGCTCTCCCCGGGCGCTCCCGGCACTCCGAGACGGCTGTCCGGCGACGGTCCCGCGGGCAGGCTCCGGCGCATCTGCTCGAGCTGGGCGCGCGCCGCCATCTGCTGGGCGTAGATCGCCGTCTGGATGCCGTGGAAGAGGCCTTCCAGCCAGCCCACGAGCTGCGCCTGCGCGATACGCAGCTCGGCGTCGCTCGGGGTCTCCGCCCCGAACGGCAGGCTGAGCCGCTCGAGCTCCTCGACGAGCTCCGGAGCGAGGCCGTGCTCGAGCTCCTTGATCGACGCCTGGTGGATCTCGCGTAGGCGGATCCGGCTCGCCTCGTCGAGGGGCGCGGACTTCACCTCTTCGAGCAGCTGGCGGATCATGCCGCCGATCCGCATCACCTTGGCGGGCTGCTCGACCAGGTCGGCAACGGACCGGCCGTCGTTGTCCTCAGGGTCGTCGCCGTCCCCGCCGGCGCTCGCGAACGCCATCTGGTTGGGTCCGACGACGACGACACGCGGGTCGTCGTCCTGCTGGCCCTCTGCGTTCGAGCTGGTCATCCTTGCAGCCTACGCGACGAGTGCGGCCCCGGCTGGCGGTCCTACGCGACGAGCGCGGCCCCGGCTGGCGGTCCGGCATTGCGCAAAAGGACGCCGGCGATGCGCACCGGCGGACCGCTACGTGGTGAGCAGCACCTTGCCCGTGTGGCTGCTCGCGCCGACCAGCTCGTGCGCCTGCCGCACGTCGTCCAGCGCAACGCTGGCGTGCACGATCGGTACCACCGTCTTGTCGACGACGAGAGGCCACGCGTTCGCCTCGACGCTGGCAACGATCGCCGCCTTCTCGTCGAGTGGCCGGGCCCGCAGCGAGGTCGCGATGACCGCGCCCCGCTTGCGCAGGAGCTTGCCGACGTCGAGCTCGCCCTTCGCGCCGCCCTGCAGCCCGATGACGACGAGACGGCCCTCGGTGGCCAGCGCGTCGAGGTTGCGCCCCAGGTACGACGCGCCCATGTTGTCGAGGATGACGTCGGCACCGGACTCGTCGAGGCGGTGCACCTCGTCGACGAAGTCCTGCTCCTTGTAGTTGATCGCCAGGTCGGCGCCCAGGGACAGGCAGGTCTTCGCCTTCTCGGGCGAGCCGACCGTCGTCGCGACCCGCGCCCCCAGCGCCGACGCCAGCTGGATCGCCATTGTGCCGATGCCTCCTCCGCCGCCGTGGACGAGGAGGAGCTCGTCGGGCTGGAGGGCCGCGATCATGAAGACGTTCGACCACACGGTCGTGATGACCTCAGGGAGTGCCGCGGCCTGTACCAGGTCGAGATCGTCGGGCACGGGCAGCACCTGACCGGCCGGGACGGCGACCTTGTCGGCGTAGCCGCCCGCCACCAGGAGGGCGCAGACCCGGTCGCCGGCCTTCCATCGCTGTACGTCGTCGCCGACGGCCGACACCACGCCGGAGCACTCGAGGCCGAGGATGTCCGAGGCGCCCGGCGGGGGAGGGTAGTTCCCCTCCCGCTGCATGAGATCGGCCCGGTTGACCGCCGACGCGACCACGTCGATGACGACCTCTCCGGGCTTCGGCTGCGGATCGGGAAGGTCGCGAACTTCGAGGACCTCCGGGCCGCCGGGCTCCCGGCACATGACAGCGCGCATGGCGCCACGGTAGCCGAGCCCCCTCCACCGGTACGTGGGGCTCCCGCTGCCCCTCCGCCGTCGTTGCCGGGGCTGCTACTGGTCCGTAAGCAGCTCGGTGGCGATGTCGATGCAGTCCGCGATGTCGACGGCGGAGCCGCCTCGTAGACCAGCGGCGTACCCCACCAGGAACGTGGTGAGCGGCGCCGCGGGCCGCTCGATCCCGTGGGCGGCGTCCCTGGCCAGCTCCAGGACGGCGTCGATCTCAACATCGAGATCGAGGCCCAAGGCATCGCAGAGCTGCTCGTTCCACGCGGTCAGGCTCATCGGTCCTCCAGCAGGGCTCCGGAACGTTCGACGTCGTCCCAGGTGTCGATGTCGAGTGTCTCCTCAGGTTTCGCCGCCACCTCGGCAATGGTCAAGCGACGTACCAGACTACGCATCGACTGCCCATGCGGCGGCCCGGCATCGCCGAGGGCTCGGGTCAGGGCCGGCACCCGGTACGCCGCGGCAAGGTACTGTCGCCGGCCGTCACCGTCGACGAGCAGCGCGCCGTCGACCCCGCTCACGTCGGGGTCGGCATCGAGTGGGTCGCATGCCGCCAGCAGCCGTTCGACGACGGCGGCCGTGACGAACGGCATGTCGCACGCCAGCACCACCACGAGCGCCGACCGCAGGGTCGGGACCGCGGCGGCCAGCGCGGACACCGGTCCGCCGCCGGGAGGCCGGTCGCCGACGACGAGCACGCCACTGGGGACGGCGCGTTCGGGACCCACGACGACGATGCGGCTCGGCGCCAGCGACAGCCTCCAGGGCACGGTCGAGCAGCGGGACCTGCCCGATCCTGAGGGCGGCCTTGTCCAGCCCACCCAGACGCCGCCCGCCGCCGCCCGCGAGCACGACGGCGTCGAAGCGTTGCATGCTCCGATCCTCGCACTGGCAGACTGGGCCCGTGCGTACGTCCGTGATCCAGTTCGCCGCGGGTACCGACGCGGGCGAGAACCTCGAGGTGATCTCGCGCCTGGTCGGGGAGGCGGCGGCGCAGGGCGCGGGCTTCGTCGTGCTGCCCGAAGCCGCGATGCACGACTTCGGGCCGCCGGACCTCGACCTCGGTGCGGCGGCGCAGGCTCTCGACGGCCCCTTCGTGTCGGCGCTCGGCAGGCTGGCCGGCGCCCACCGGCTGTGGATCGTCGCCGGGATGTTCGAGCGGTCGGGCGACGCCGCGCGGCCGTACAACACGCTGGTGGCGCTGAGCCCCACCGGTGACCTGCAGGCGACGTACCGCAAGACGTACCTCTACGACTCCTTCGGCTACCGCGAGTCCGACCGGATGCTGGCCGGCGAGGGCGAGGCCCGTCGTGGTGTCCTGCGAGGGCCTCGGCGGTCGGCCTGATGACGTGCTACGACCTGCGCTTCCCCGAGTTCGCGCGGGCACTGGTCGACGCCGGGGCTGACGTACTCGCCGTTCCGGCGGCATGGGTGGCGGGGCCGCTGAAGGAGGACCACTGGGTGACGCTGCTGCGTGCTCGGGCGATCGAGAACACCGTCTACGTCACGGCGGCCGCCCAGACCGGCAAGGCGTACAGCGGGCGCAGCATGATCGTGGACCCGCTGGGCGTCGCCGTGGCCGCCCTTGGCGACGGCGAGGGGCTGGCGACCGCCGAGGTCGACCTGCAGACGATCGCCGCGGTTCGAGACCGCAACCCGTCGCTGGCGAACCGCCGGCGCGACCTGCTCGGCGCCCAGCCCGACGGGTCCAGGCTGGCGACGGCCCGTGTCTGAGCCCGTGCGGCCTGCTGCCGGTTTCGGTGCGGTGGCGCCGAGTGCAAGAATCGGCGGCGGCGACTCCCCAGGAGTCACCGGGAGGGGTGCCGGAGCGGCCTATCGGAACCGCCTTGAAAGCGGTCGCTGGCAGTGATGTCAGCCGCGGGTTCAAATCCCGCCTCCTCCGCCGAGCACCGAGCCTCCGGTGAGCGCCGACCCTCCGGCGAGCCGACCTGCCAACTTCGCGAAGGGAGCCGTCGCTGTGCCTGACGGCCGCGGCCCCACCACGTACCGCCTCGATCCTGCCGTCGTGCTGCGCGTCGCCGGCTCGCTCCTGGTCGTGCTGGGGCTGGCGTGCGTGGTAGTGGCGCTCACCGTCGGCAGCTCACCGCTGCTGCTCGTGCTGGCGGCGCTGACCGTCCTGCTCGTAGTGGTCGGCGCGGTCGCGACGCTCCGGCCGCCGCGCATCCTCACCCTGTCGGACCGTGGTTTCCGGGTGTCGCTGGTCCGCGGTGCCGGTACGACCTCGGCCTCGTGGGACGACGTGGAGTCCGTCGACTCCGGTGTCGTCAGGGGGACTCCGGCGATCGTGCTGGCGCTGACCGGCGGACGGTCGACCGTCGTACCGCTCTCGCTGCTCGGCCGCCGCAACGTGGAGGCCCAGCGTGACATCCACAACCGGCTCAACGACGCGTACGGGTACCGGCACCTCGACTCGGCCTAGCGCCGACCCCCTCGGCCGGACGGCGATTGGAGTCCGGCGCCGCGCGGCGGGTACTCTGTGGCGTTCGCGCTTGCCGCGTGGAGGTGTCGCATAGTGGCCTAGTGCGCCCGCCTGCTAAGCGGGTTGAGGGTGATCCCCTCTCGCGGGTTCAAATCCCGCCACCTCCGCACCGAACAGCAGTTCGCCGGGGCCGGGCCTTCTGGGCCCGACCCCGGCTGCTCGCTCGCGGATACCGGTCAGGAAGCGCGGGACATTCCGCGCCTGCAGCTACTCGTGCAGCGCCGCCCGCATCCGGTAGTACGGGTGGACGGTGATCCGGCCGGTGGTGTCGATGGACACCGGCTGCAGGCCGATAGGCTTGCCGGCCCGGTAGGTGACGAGGGTGACCTCGGCGTCGCGCCGCAGCTTGGTGCCGACGGCGACCGCGTACGCCGCGCCGCCGGTGGTCCCGTTGGTGAAGGACACCCCGACGTCGCCGTTGACACTGGTGACGCGGTCGGGGCCCACCTGGGTGTGCAGGTGGCCGCCGAGCACGAGGTCGACGCAGCCGCGCCGTAGCGCCTCGTACCCCATGCTCGGCGTCGTGCACGAGCAGGCGTGCTGACCCGGTGTCCGTTCTCGTCGGACCGGCACGCCACGTCGGCGAGCTTGTGGGCCTGGGCGTCGAACGTGATGCCGCTCGTCGTACGCCAGTTGCCGAGCCCACTGCTGCGCGGGTCGGCAACGCCGAGGAGCTCGATGCCGTCGGCGGTTCGCAGCGGCTCGCCGGACAGCACCGTGAAGCCGTGGCTCCCGAGGTAGCTGGCCACGAACGTCCCGTTGTCGTGGTTGCCGGGGACCTGGTACAGGCCGTGGAGGTCGGAAAAGGAGTCGACCAGTGAGTCCAGGCTGAACGTCTCCCACGGCTCCCCGGTCGACGTGTCGTCGCCGGCGTCGAAGAGGATCGTGGCGCCGCCGGCGTCACCGATGGCCCTGGCCACCGGGTCCATCCCGACGTTGTCGTGCCGGTCGGCGACGAAGAGCACGACCGTGTCGGCCGGGCGTGGCTTCCGCAGCTGCGGCCCCAGCTTGGCCGCCTGGTGGGCGAGGTCGTGGTAGAAGACGACGGAGGTGTTGTATCCGCGGAACGCGCTCTCGATCAGGGACTGCGTACCCGACGTCATGAGCCCGGCTTCTATCTCCAGTGGGCGCGCCTGGGCGGGGATCGTCGTCTCCGGAAGGAACGTCGCGATCGACTCCCAGGAGTCCTTGGCCACGACGGAGTCGTCCGAAGGGTCCGAGAACGGCGTGGAGGTCGTCAGGGTCACGGCGACAACCGCAGCCGTCGCCCCCACGGCGACGCGGCGGCGGGTCATCCCCAGCCGGAGCTCGTGGCGTCGGCGCTGCCCGACGACGAGCCAGGCGAGCGGGCCGGCAAGCCCGATGACCGCCCCCTTCACGGCGTCGGAGATCAGCATGCCGGTGACGAGCCGCGTGACCTTGTCGATCTCGCCCTGAGGATGGCTGCCGATGAGCTCGTAGCGCTGCAGCAGGCTCTGGTAGCTGTCGAGGCTCGTCTTGCCGACGACGATGTCCACGCCGAGGCCGTGTCCGGTGGGGTAGCGCAGGTCGGGGATGAACGCGCCGAGGTCCACGGTGGCGTAGCCGTCCCGGGTCGGTGAGACGGTCGCGTCGTGACCGGCGATGACCGTCTGCCGGGAGTCCGTCATGAACAGGTGGTAGCCGACGAGTACGGCCAGGACCGCCCAGCCGGCAGTGAAGCCGGCCGCCTTGAGCAGTCTGCGGCGCCACAGGGCAGGGGGCACAGACGCGCCCGCGGGTACCTGCTGCTCCACCCTGTCGAGCATACGGAGCGCCGGACGACGCCGGGTTCGAACGCCTCTGTCGCTTCCCGGGGCAGGTCAGCCCCAGTTCTCGGCCTTGGTCAGGCAGAACGGGTGCCCTGCCGGGTCGAGCAGTACTCGCCAGGTCTCGCCGGGCTGGTCCTCGGGCAGCGTGGCACCCAAGGCGACGGCCGCCTCGGCGGCAGCGTCGAGATCGGCGACCGCAAGGTCGAAGTGGAACTGCTTGCTGCCTGCGTTGTTGGGCCAGGGCGGTGGTTGGTAGTCCTCGACCCGGCCGAAACCGAGTGCGTGGCTGGGCCCGGTGAGCATGGCGTACTGCTCCTCGGAGTGGGCGATCTCCCAACCCAGCAGTGACGCCCAGAAGGCGCCGCTGGCCTGCGGGTCCGCACAGTCCAACGTGATCATGGCCAGGGTTGCGACCGGGGTCTTGTCGCTGCTGCTCATCGGCACCTCTCCTCGTTAACTGCGGCGTTCGGCGTGTCCGGTGTCCTACCAGAGACTCGAGGATTACGAAAGCCCGCCAACACCGACCTGCGTCCGGGCACCGTGCCAGGGCCCCAGAGTCGCTCGGAGAGCTGGGGCCCTGACACGAGCCCCGTCAGGTCGAGCCGAGCCTTGCCCGGAGCGCGTCGAGCTCTGCCCACAGCACGGCAGGAAGCTTCGCCCCGAACTTGGTGAACCACTCGTCGATCTGCGACACCTCGTCGTGCCACTCGTCGGGCCGGACGTCGAGCGCCTCGGCCATCCGTTCCTTGCTCACGTCGAGACCGTCGATGTCCATGGCCTCGACGGTCGGCACGCGGCCGATGGGCGTGTCGACGGCATCGGCCGTGCCGTCGATCCGCTCGACGATCCACTTGAGCACCCGGCTGTTCTCGCCGAAGCCCGGCCACAGGTACTTGCCGTCCGCATCGCGCCGGAACCAGTTGACGTAGTAGATGCGCGGCAGCTTCTCGGCGTCGTGCTGCTTGCCGAGGGTGATCCAGTGGTTGAAGTAGTCGCCGGCGTGGTAGCCCATGAACGGCAGCATCGCCATCGGGTCCCGCCGGATCACGCCGACGGCGCCGGTCGCCGCCGCGGTGGTCTCCGACGACAAGGTGGCGCCCATGAAGGTGCCGTGCACCCAGTCCCGTGACTCGGTCACCAGCGGGATGGTCGTCTTGCGCCGGCCGCCGAAGATGATGGCGTCGATCGGCACGCCCCGCGGGTCCTCGAACTCGGGTGCCAGGATCGGGCACTGCGTGATGGGCGTGCAGAAGCGGCTGTTGGGGTGGGCCGACACCTCATCGGACTCGGGGGTCCAGTCGCGGCCCTTCCAGTCGGTGAGGTGCGCGGGCGGCTGCTCGGTCATGCCCTCCCACCACACGTCGCCGTCGTCGGTGAGGGCGACGTTGGTGAAGATCGAGTTGCCCTTGGCGATGGTCCGCATGGCGTTCGGGTTGGTCTTCCAGCCGGTGCCGGGTGCCACGCCGAACAGCCCGTACTCGGGGTTGACGGCGTACAGCCGGCCGTCGTCGCCGAAGCGCATCCAGGCGATGTCGTCACCCAGGGTCTGCACGGTCCAGCCGGGGATGGTCGGCTCGATCATGGCGAGGTTGGTCTTGCCGCAGGCGCTCGGGAACGCCGCGGCGACGTACCTCGTGGAGCCCTGTGGCGAGGTCAGCTTGAGGATCAGCATGTGCTCGGCGAGCCAGCCCTCGTCGTGCGCCTTGGCCGACGCGATCCGCAGGGCGTAGCACTTCTTGCCCAGCAGGGAGTTGCCGCCGTAGCCGGAGCCGTAGCTCCAGATCGTGCGCTCCTCGGGGAAGTGGCTGATGTACTTGGTGTCGTTGCACGGCCAGGGGACGTCTGCTTGCCCGGGCTCGAGCGGCGCGCCCATGGAGTGCAGGCAGGCGACGAAGTCGGCGTCGAGCTCCTCCATCCGGGCCAGGATCTTGGCGCCCATGCGCGCCATCACGCGCATCGAGGCCACGACGTACGCGGAGTCGGTGATCTCGACCCCGAACATGGGGAACTCGGCGTCGAGGTGACCCATCACGAACGGGATGACGTACATCGTCCGCCCGTGCATCGACCCGCGGTACAGGTCGGTCATGACGGCCTTCATCTCCGCGGGGGCCATCCAGTTGTTCGTGGGGCCGGAGTCGTCCTCGTCGACGGAGCAGATGAACGTGCGGTCCTCGACCCGCGCCACGTCGGTCGGGTCCGAGGCACACCAGAACGAGTTTGGCTACTTGTCCTCGTCGAGCTTGACGAGCGTGCCGGCCGCGACGAGGCCGTCGGTCAGCGACGTCCACTCGTCGGTGCTGCCGGTGCACCAGTGCACGCGGTCGGGCTCGGTCAGGGCGGCGACCTCCTCGACCCAGGCCAGCAGCCGGGCGTGACTGGTCGGTACGAACTGCTCGCGGGGACCGGGCGCCTCAGGCGGCTTGCTCGTTTCGGTGGCATCTTCTGTCTCATCGTGTGCCATCGTCTCGGCTGTCATCGCCTGTTACTGCCCTCCTGGTGCTCGCGGTGGGATCGCCACCGGCCGCTGCTCATCACAGCGGAACTGTTGCTTCGCGGTCCGTCTCACATCCTGGTCAAGGCGACGGTTGGCTGACACCGTACGCCATGTGCGCAGGCTTCGCGAGCAAATGAGTGTGACCCAGGTCACAGCAAACGTTTGAGTATTGTGCGCAAGCGTTTGAGCCGCTGTCCCGCCGACGAAATCGCCGGTCAGTCATCCCCTTCCGGGTCCGCGAGCGGCGCGTCCTATCGGGTCAGGACCGCACGCCTTGTTTCGGCCCGGTGCTTGCCGGCCTTGGGCTTGTCCGTATCCCTGGCGGCCGGGCCCTGGTGTCCAACGAAGTCCCGGGCGCGGATCAGGAAGAGGCAGCAGACGCCGGCCACCAGCGCGATCACGGCGGCGATGGTGGTGATGTGGTTCAACGCGTCGACGAAGCTGCTGGTCGCCGCCTGACCGATGGCCTGTCTGGCGGACGCGGGGGCGTGCGCGAGGACGGCGTTGATCTGCCCGTTCGTCACCGCAGCTGCCACTTCGGGGGCACGGCTTGCCGCTGGCGTGCCGGCGAGGGCGTCGCGGATGCCGCTGCCCACGTGCGTACTGAAGATGGAGCCGAGTGCCGCGATGCCGGTGGCGATCCCGACCTGCCGGAAGGTCGAGCTGACCCCGGAGGCCATCCCGGAGCGCTCGGGCCGAACGACGCCGACCGCTGTGGAGGCCAGTGGAACGTTGATCAGGCCGATGCCGAGGCCGGAGACGATGAGTCCTGGGATCAGGTGGGTCCAGTGCGATTCGGTGGTGATTCCCCTTATCAGCCACAGGCCCACCGCGGTCACGAAGAACCCGGGAGCGATGAGCCACTTGGTCGGCACGTGGCTGGTGAGCCGGCCGGCGATGATGGCCGAGATGAACGACATTCCGGACAGGAAGAGGAACCGTACGCCGGCGCCGACAGCGGAGAAGCCGAGCACGTTCTGCACGTAGATGACGAGGTACGTGAGCAGCGAGAAGACCGAGGCGGAGATTCCGACCGCGGCGATCAGCCCACCGACGAACGTCGGGTTGCGCAGCAGCCCGAGCTCGAACATCGGCGCGCTTTGCAGCAGCTGGCTGACCACGAAGGCGACGAGCAGGAGAGCCGGAGGCCACGAAGCTTGAGACGACGAGGCCGTTGTGCCAGCCGTCGACGCCTCCGCGGATGAGCGCCGAGCACGAGCAGGGCGAGGCCCGAGCTGAACGTGAGGAACCCGATCCAGTCGGGACGGCCGGCATGTGGGTTACGGCTCTCCTGCACCTTGGTCAGCGTCACCGTGAGGGCGAGGGCGCAGATGGGGATGTTGACCCAGAAGATCCAGTGCCACGACAGGCCACTGGTCAGGACGCCGCCGAGCACCGGCCCCACGGCGACCGCGACGCCGGTGGTGGCACCGAAGAAGGCGAAGGCGGTTCCCCGCTCCTTGCCGCTGAAGGCGCCCGAGAGCAGGGCAAGCGCGGTCGCGAACATGACCGCGCCACCGACACCTTGCGCGGCCCGTGCGATCGACAGGAACAGCACTGTCGGCGCGAGGCCGCAGAACAGGGACCCGACGGTGAACACCACGGTCCCGATGGCGAACAGCCGCTTGCGACCGTACCGGTCCGCGAGCGACCCTGCGGTCAGCTGAAGGGCCGCCAGGGTCAGCGCGTACGCATCGATCACCCACTGCAGGTCGGACAACGAGGCGTTGAGATCACGCTGGATGTCCGGCAGGGCGACGTTCACGATCGTGATGTCGAGCAGGAGCATGAACACGCCCGTACAGACCGCCACCAGGGTCCACCACTTGGTGTCCATGAGGTCCTCCTATTTCGTCAACAGGTAAATCGTCAAGTACTAAACGGTTATCTCGTGTACCGTAACCGCTGATGGACGACGCCGCAAGACGTACTGCGCTGTCGGATCTCTACGCCCTGCCGGGCCACCTGCTGTGGCGGGCGGCGGCACGAGTGGCCGTCGAACTGGACCGCATCCTGCCCGGCAGCATGGACATTCACGCCTATGCCGCCCTGGTCGCTTTGGCCGACGAAGAGCCGCAGTCGCAGCGCAGCCTGGCGATGGTGACGGGTGTGAGCGGAACCACTTTGACCTCCGTAGCCCAGACGCTGCAGCGGGACGCACTGATCGAACGTGTGCGCAACCCCGCGGACCGGCGCTCCTATTCCCTGACCCGAACGGCGGCCGGACGCGATGCCGTACGGCGGTGGGCTCCGCACGTCGACCGACTCGAGGAGAAGCTGACTGCGGCGTTCGCGCCGGGGGAGGCCGCACGCCTGCGGGACCTCCTGGTCCGCGTGATCGGCGAGCAGTTGGACGAGCGGACCCCGCAGGCACTTCGCGACAGCACCGCCTTCCTCGTCACGCGGGCCCAGCAGTACGCGCACCGCGAGTTCCTTTCGGCCCTCCAGCCGCTCGGCATCGAGCCACGACACTTCGGCACGATGCGTGCCCTGCGGATCGTCGGCCCGGCCACTCAGGGCCAGCTCGGCGAGCTGCTCGACGTCAGCCCTGCCACCGTCGTCCAGATCGTCGACCACCTCGAGGAGCGTGGGCTCGTCACGCGCGAGCGGGACCCGGCCGACCGCCGCGCGTACCGGCTGCACCTGACCGCCGACGCGGAGCGGGTGGTCGAGGAGGCCACGACGATCTCGGTGCACGTGCTCGCCGACCGTTTCGGCACTGCAGGCAGTCGGGACCGCAAGGACCTCGTGCGGTTGCTCCGGCTGCTGCTGCCGGGAGAGAGCGGTCGGTGAGTCGCGTGCCTGCCGGCGCCTGCCGCCCGTCGCCGCCGCTCGCCGCCGCCGGTTTCGTGCAGTCACGGTGGGCACGTTAAACTCGGCGAGCCCGGCGCTCGTAGCTCAACGGATAGAGCATCTGACTACGGATCAGAAGGTTGGGGGTTCGAATCCCTCCGAGCGCGCCACCTCCGAGCGCGCCACATAGCCGCAGGTGGCCGGGACGCGTCTCGTGGCGACCTGCGGTGCAGCACTCGGTTTGCAAACAGGTGGCTAACACAACTGCTTGTCTGGTGGCTCCAGAGACCAAGGGAGATCCCAGGACAGTGTCTTCCTGGGCTCAGCCTGAGTGCTTGGTAACCTTTGCGTCCGGCCCCCCAGAGCTGTAGCGATCGCATGCCGCTGCCGAGACGCCGCGGCAGGTTAGCGCTGTCCACCGCGGCCGAAGGCAGCCCCGCCAGCACATGCCACAGTGTCACCGCCACCTGGCTTGAACAGGCTCGGCAGACTGGAGAGCGTGGGCCCGCATGTTCCAGAGCGCTCTCAAGTGTTGCAGGAACGGCCCCATCGCCGGTCAAGTCCCAGGGGGCTCACAACCCGCCAAGTCACACGCTGGACCGGGTCGGAAAAGTCGCCTACGGCATAAGGGGATGAATGCCACTCACTTGCCATCCATCGTCGGTCCTCGCGGCGTCGAGATCCGGGTTGGTCGAGATCTGGGTTGTTCGCCTCCAGAGCAGCCAAATGGAGGCGATGCGCGGCGGACCGAGGTGGACCGTCCTGAGTCTGGCCACCTGCAAGTGGACGAGGTGGTCGGGCGGTGGACGTGCCTGGCATACGAGGGAAACACTTCACGCAGTTCACCAAGGACTTGGAGCCCCAGCGATCCTGATGCTCCGCACACTGCGCCGATTCGGTAGACATCGAGTGCTTCGCTCTCCACCGTGGTCCCGGCCGGCGTAGTCGCGGTCGCGTACAGGGGAAGTGGCCGGCGCTTTCGCGCGTGGTGGAGATGCCTGCCCACCCAGTCCCGCACGTCCGAGGGCGGCAATTGCGCCGCCTTCTCAGGCGGGGGTGGAGTAGGAAATGGGCGGCGTTGCGTCCGTGTCCGAGCCCGACTAACCGCACCTTACGCGCGAAGCATCGCCCATACAGTCCGTTTTTGGGGATATGAGCCCAGGGCGCGTTTTTCGTCGCCTAGCGTACAGACAGCCTGCAACCTAAGCGGCGCAAAGCAGAAGCGAAACGAGGAGTCCATGTCCAGCCCCCGTACGACTCAAGTGCTGATCGGACTGGCAATCGTGCTCGGTGTCGGTGCGCTGATATTAACCACCGGCTTATACGGGACGGAGCGGTCCGCCAACCAGCGACTCGAGGATCGAGTCACAAGGGCCGAGTCCAGCCTAGCCTCGCAACAGGCGAGCTTCGACCAGGCGATGGGCAGCTCAGGAACACAAGGTGATTCCGTTGCACAGCAGCTGACTGACCTGACCAGTGGATTGACCCTAGCCAAGTCACAGCTGACAACGCTCTCTAGACGCGACATCAAGGGCATTGACGCCAGGGCCGAACAGTTGACAGCGTGCTTCCGTGAAGTTGCTTTACAAGTCGAGTCTGGATTCACGATTGACTACGGTTATGCGTCCTCGTCAACTCAACTCTCCTCACCGTGTTCGCAATATGTTTACCCCCCAAGCACGGGCAGTGGGCCCTGACGAGGGGGCCCGCAAAGCCAGTCGTTGGCGAGAGTCGTTTCTGACAGGGTCCTAGAGCAGGAAAAGTCGACGTAGCCGGGGAAGTCTTCGAACAGGGCGAAGAAATCGGCGTACCGGGCCAAAGGTCTGGTCTAGGGCGGTTGCCAGGTCCCCGGAGCAGTAGCGGCGGATGCATTCGACGACTTCCGGACGCCGGCCGTGCCGTGTGACGTAGCCACCTACGTACGGTTCCGACAGGCTTCAATTGACTTTGTCCTCGCCCGTAACCGACGCGCGGCAGCGGTTGAGCATTGCGACCATTCGGAGGCTTTTGGACACCCCCTTGGGCCGGAACATCGCACCAAGTACCCAAACCCGCCGCCGCCCGCGGTACCCCGATGGCCCGGGAGGTCAGATTGGCTCCTGTGCCGTGCCGTACGTCCTCCACACCGTTGGGGCCGTTGGATGAACCGTGCCAGCGCAGCCGGGCATCGTCCGGTCCACCTAATCTGCACAGCACCGCATCATGGAGGCTGAATAGCGGCTCTTGTCGACGCTAGCCCGGATTGGCCTCGATGGCCCAGGCCAGGATCTTCTCCTTTGGCTCCTCGTGCGGGCCAAGGTGTCCGCCGGGGACGGAGATCATGGTTCGGGTCGAATCACTCCGAGCGACCTAACCGGACCCTGACGCAAACCGGCCACTGGATCAGTGCCTAGGCGAACTTGCCTGGTGTCTTCCAGATTCCAGGAAGCGCGGTTCTTTCACTGTGCCGGGTCGCCGTCCGAGCGCTGCCACCGAGTCTCAGATGACTCCGCAAGTCTCCTCCGAGGCTGACCAAGTCGATAGGAATTCCGGGGAGATCGTCGATCGCCAGGCTGAAGGGATCGGCCCCGAGGACGACGAAGTCGGCCAGTCGGCCGGCAGCGAGAGTGCCGCGATCGGGAAGATGGCAGGCATAGGCGGCGTCCGCGGTGTACATGCGGAGGGCCGACTGCAGGTCAAGTCGTTCGTCGGGGCTGAGGACCTTGCCAAGGCGCGTGGTTCGGCTCATCGCGCACCAGATTCCGTGGAACGGGTTGGCCGCTTCCGGTTGTGACCCCGTGCTGTCGCTGTTCCCCGGAACCTTGAAGCCCCAGTCCTGGAGAGTCCTGAGCGGGGGTTGGTTGACGTCGGGCTTGGCGTCCGCGTAGCTGTAGAGGAACTGGGCCGTCCCAACCGGGACGACCCCAAGGGCACGCATGCGGGTCAGCCTGTGGTGATCGACGGGCATGTCACCAGCATGCTCGAGACGATGCCGGCAATCATCACGCGGCCAGAGTGTCTGGGCCCGATCGACCGCGGCCAGGGCCATGTCGACGGCCTCAGTCGACTGCACATGCATCATGAGCTGCAGACCGGCACGATGCGCCTGCTCAACCTCAGCGTCAAGCTCGGACTGCGTCCACTTCAAATCGACGATCGTGCTGCCGGCGAGGTCGTGACCCGCTCCGTCGATGAAGAGTTTGATCCCTCCGACGCGAAGCCATTCGTCGCCGAATCCGGACTCCAGACCTGTGGCGGCGAGATCGCGGGAGGTCAGCACCGTGGGGCTGTGGTACCGCAGGTCGACGCGGAACGGCAGCCGGTGCTCGCGGCGGAGCGCTTGGTAAGCACGTACGCCGTCTCTGGTCGCCATGATGTCGGTCACCGTCGTCACGCCTCGAGCGGCGAACATCTCGGTGCCCAGTCGATGGATCGCCTCCGCTGTTGCGTCGACGCCGAAGTTGGGGTTGGGAAGCCAGTGGGCCAGCTCCAGGCCGCGGCCGGATGCAATGTCGACCGACGAGCCCTTCGGGAGTTGGGCGCCGTCGAGCAGCCCTGACGCTTTCGAGACCCGCCGTGTTGAGGGTGCAGACATGCATTCCGGAGTACACGACGGTAGGAATATCGGCGACAGCGGTGTCGAGGTCCTGACGCGAAATAGGACGTTGTTCCTCGACGAACTGGTGGAGCCCGAAGTCGGCGCGGCCCACGAGCCAGCCGCCCTCGGGCACCTGATGGGCGTGCTTGCGGAGGGTGTCGCAGATCTCGACGATGGAGCGGTGGGGCGGCGCGAAGCACTGGACTGCGTAGCTCAAGTGGGTTGTGGTGAGCTCGAGGTGGCAGTGCGCGTCGATGAATCCTGGAACGACCGTACGTCCCTCCAGGTCGACGACGTCGGCCCCGTCCACGCCACTCGGGTTGCTACTCGGCGGGTCTACAGCCACGATGCGACCGTCACGGCACAGCAAGCTCCTCGCCCGCGGGCGATCTGGGTCCATCGTGTGGATGTCGCCGTTGACGAACAGCCTGTCATTGGTCATGCGTTGCTCCGGTTACGACGTTGGTTGCGAGGCAATGAAGTCATCGGCTGAACACCACCTGACCCGCGACAACGGTGGCGTCGACAGTGACGGCACGGAGGCGATCCGCGCCTACCTCGAGCGGGTTCTCCGACAGGATCGCGAGGTCGCCGAACAGGCCAGGCCGCAGTCGCCCGCGGTCAGCCGCTGCGGGGCTCGCGTCAGCTGCCCACGCGGAGAACAGGGAAAGAGCTTCCCGGGCGGTGAGTCGTTCTGCTCGACCTTGTGAACCTGGCGCGGGCGTCATGGCGCACCACATGTTGTACAGCGGCGACGCCCCTTCGGGGACCGTCCCCGTCGTGTCGGTTCCGCCCGCGACCGGTACTCCTGCGTCCAGGAGTGCGCGTAGTGGTGTGGGCGGCGTACTTGCGCCGGACTCCGAATGGACGAAGTGCGGGGTGGCGACCAGGATCGCGCCACTGTCGCGGAGCAGGGGGATGTCGGCCGTGTCGGCGTAATCGGCGCCGTGTTCGATCCGATGCCGGCGCGGGTTGCTTCCTGGTCGACGACCTTCCGCAGCGTCGGCCCCCAGGATCGAACGAGCCGCCATCCGGATGCCGGTCGGCGTGACGGCGTGCATGATCACCTGGAGTCCAGTGCCGTCGGCCAATGCCACAAGTTGGTCGAGCTCGTCTTGGGAGTACTTCAGGTCGTCGAACTGACGGTCCAGACCGTCGCCGCCCTGACCGTCGACGAACAGCTTGATTCCGGGCGTCTCGTAGCGGTCGTTCAAATCTGGCGCGCACGCCCTCAGCCCGGAAATGTCGTCGGGGTCTAAGGCCCAGGGGACGGCCGGGTAGTGGCGGAAGCGGGTCGTCAACTGGCCACTGCCGATGAGCTGTTGCACGGCCTGCATCTCCTCGACCGAGAACGGTATCGAGGAGACGGTGGTGATGCCGTGTGCCAGCAGGAGGTCGGTGTGGTGGTGGGCGAGCGCCCTTGCGACGTCGGCGGCGGGCCAAGTGGGCAGGAGGTGGAAGACCTCCGTGACGGTGCCGTTGGGTTGGCCGTCGGGGTCTCTATGCAGCGTCGACCCGGGCGGCGCCTCCCCGCTGAGCAACCCCAGTTCTCGTAGTCCAGCGGTGTTGAGCATGGCGACGTGTAGGCCGGCGAACACAGCGAGAGGACGCCGAGGGGAGATCTCGTCGAGCTCACTGCGGTGAAACAGCCGACCCTCGATCACCTTCTCCTGTAGTCCAAAGGACGAGCGACAGACGAGCCATGGATAGTCGGGAGTCCGGTCCCGGCTCTGCCGGATGGCATCTGCGACGTCTGCGAGGCTGCGGCAGGGTGGGGCATGCGCGCCGACGAAGTAGTCCAGGCTGATGCTGCTCAGCTCGATGTGGCTGTGGGCGTCGACAAACCCAGGGACTACGGTGGCGCCAGCCAGATCGAGCACCTTGGCGTCGTGCGAGGCGGTCCGCATGCTGTGGACGCTGCCGACGGCGTGGACACGCCCATCGCGGATCAGCAAGGCTTCGGGCTGCGGCGTCCGATCGTCCAGAGTGACGACCGGTCCTCCGGTGACCAGCAGGTCCCCAGGGTCAACCATCTCGAGGAAGCACCGTCAGCTCGAGGTACGGTACGGCGTCACGCGTCCGGCGGAGGGTCTGGGTAGTGACCGTGGTGTCCACCGCGAGCCACGCGTTCTCCACGGTGCCGGGGTGGGGGACGTACTCGGGGAAGTCGCTGCTGCACAAGGGTGAGCCGCAGCCGGTGTCCGGGGCCCAGTCTGTAGCCCGAATGGCCCATCTCGACACGCAACAGCCGTTCGCCGCTGGTGTCGAGGAGCTCCGCTTGTCCGCGCACGATCATGTGACAGGCGCCGTCCGGACGGAGGTCGAAAAGCTTGGCGAACAGATGAGTCGTGGGAGCGGTCGACGCGATGCCGACGAACAGGTCGACTGGGCCGGCGATGTCCAGGGGCGTCTCCGAGACAGACGTCATGAAGGTCAAGACATCTGGCCTGTCGGCAAGGCTGGCCTCGTCCGGGTACTCGTGCAGGTATGCGAAGCTGTTCGGCACCGCCGACGGAATCAGCTCGGCGGGGTCATGGTGCCATTCCACCTGGTCGAGCCCGGCAGGCTCTTCCCAGACGAGGGATCCGCCTGATCCGGTGGCCGACGGCAGATCGTCCAGGAAGAGGCGCACCGGCGCGGAGTTCTCCGGAGGCCATCGGCTCGCCTCGCGGAACCCGACGTGGCCGAGGTGCCAGCGCACACGCGGCAGCGACTCCGCTGGGCGTTCACCCTTGAGGAAGACGTCGTAGAAGTCGAGCGCTGGGTCGAAGTAGCCGGCCAACATCCGGTCCAGGGCTTCCTCGTTGACGCCGTGGTCGTCTGCTTCAGTGATCGGAGCCAGCGACAGGTGGTAGTTCTCGTGGTCGTGGGAGTCCGCGATGAGGTACTGCACGGCGGCCCACGCAGGGTTGTCATGCAGCGCTTCGTAGTCGCGCATCGAGAGGGTCGCGAGATTGTCGAACCATCCCACCGCGTGCAGGACGGGGACGGGCCTGGCGGCGAATGGGTGTCCGTCGGGGTAGACGGGCACAGGCAGCAGTCGTGGCGCCATCATGTCCAAGGTGGCCGACCGGCTCCCGAGCGCCGTGTAGGCCGGCTCGAAGACGTTCATCAACGGGCGTACGGACCAGTCGAGCTGGAAGTCGTAGATGTAGTTGTCGACCCAGTAGTGGGACATGTACTCGCCGAGCACGAGCCAGTCGATGTCGCGGACCCCGTCACCCTCCGTCGCGGGCGTCCCGAGGCTGGCGCTCGTGACACGGGGGACGATCGCGCGAAGTGCCGGATGGCTGCTGCTCACGGCAGCCCACTGGGTGAACCCGTAGTACGAGTCTCCGAACATCCCTACGATGCCGTTGCACCAAGGCTGCTTGCTCACCCAGTCGATCGAGTCGTACCCGTCGTTGGCCTCGTGAACCCAACCGAGCGTCACTCCTTCGGAGCGGAACTTGCCGCGCACGTCTTGAACGACCATCGCATAGCCACGTGCGGTGGCCCGCTTCGCGATGTGCTCGAAGAAGACGTAGCGACTGTTCTTGTCGTAGGGCAGTCGCACCAAGATGGCGGGGAGGCGGTCATGCGAGTCGGGCAGGTAGACGTCGGTGGCGAGCCGGATGCCGTCGCGCATCGCCACCATGTGCTCGGTGGCGGTCTCGGGAACGTCCTCGGCCTCGACCCGAATGAAGTCCATGGGCGCTACCATCCTTCCCCTCGGGGTGGCCCGCAACCACGGCGGCAGCGATGCTGCCGTCGGATGCGCCGGTGATTGAGCGGGACGATCGCAGAGCACAGACTAGATTGTCAACGCTGACGAACTATCCTCAGTTCGACTCCTGCTGAGACCGCCGATGACGAGGAGCAGAGATGGGCCGGCCAAGCTTGGCGGAGCAACGTCGCGACGAGATCCTTGCCGCTGTCGGTCGGTGTGTCGCCCGCTATGGCGTCGCGGGAACCACGTTGGAACGCGTGTCGAGCGAGGCGGGTCTCAGCCGGGGACACGTCCGCCACTATCTGGGCAACCGCGACGCCTTGATCACCGCCTTTGCCGACCAGGTAGGAGAGCACTACGTCACCACTATGAAGCACGCCCGCTCGACCGCCCCCGAGGGTGGGCAGTCGACCGCCCTACTGGCTGTGCTCTTCGGCTCGGCATGGGCTCCAAGCGAGGATAATCCGGCCATCGACGCGCTTCTCGGTGCGGCCGCGACCGACGAAGCCTTGTCGGAGCGCATGCGCTTGTCGTATCTGGAAATGGAAGCGCTGGTGACCTCCGCACTCCGTGCCGACTTTCCTTCGGCGCCGCCGGCGAGATGCCGGCAGACCTCCTATGCCCTGATATCGATGGCATTCGGAAACTCGACTCTGTCGCAGCTCGGTTTTCCAGTGAGCCGCAGGCGGGCAGCCCGTGCCATCGCCGCTGCGCTGCTCGATCTCATGAGCGCCCCCGAGCCGCGATGCGCAGAGTCGGGTTCCGCGGGTCAGGCTCGGCCCGACTCTTCTTCGGGAGTCTGACCTGGTTACTTAGGCACACTTGACCAACAACTCCGGGCCGTGTCAGCATCGCCGCACCGGAATAAGCACCCCCCTCGCCACAGCTCGGCTGCCCTGGCCGGTTCGGAGGACCCATGAAACCCCCCTCGACTGACGGCGGTTCTTTCAGCGGGCGTCGACTCCGGCTGCTCGGCGTGGGTCTCGCCCTGACGCTCGCGGCGTCCGCCTGCTCCGGCGGCAACTCGAACAATTCCGGCGACAGCGGAAGTCAGAAGTCCTCCGCAGCCCTCGTCACCACGAGTCCGCCCGCGAAGAGCGACCTGGACCACCTGACGTGGGACCTGCCGACGGGCGAGCCCACCACACTCGACTACGTGAAGGCGGGCGACTACAGCCCCGACACGGTCATCTCGAACCTGTGTGACTCGCTGTTGCGGCTCAAACCGGACTTCTCCATCGGCCCGAATCTGGCCACCGCCTGGAAGTACAGCCCCGATCACCTCACGTTGACCTACTCGCTGCGGTCGGACGTCACGTTCTGGGACGGGAAGCCGCTGACGTCGGCTGACGTGGTCTACAGCATGGACCGCAACACCGATCCCAAGAACGACCCGATCAACGGCGGCTTCTACGCCAACGTCGCCTCGATCGACGCCAATGGTCCCCATCAGGTGGTCGTCCACTTCAAGAAGCCTGACGAGCTGTTCAACAAGGAGATGTCGACGGTCGCCGGTGATGTTTCCGAGATGGCCTTCACGAAGGCAGCCGGCAGCAAGTACGGAACCGCCCAGGGCGGGGTCATGTGCTCGGGACCGTTCAAGCTCGACAAGTGGTCGGCCGGCAGCAACATCACCCTCAGCGCGAACGAAAACTACTGGAACCCCGAGTACAAGGCCCGGGCCAAGAGCGTCACCATCGACTTCATCACCGACACCAGCAATCTTGTGCAGGCCTTGAAGTCCGGCGAGGTGGACGGCACCTACGAGACTCCTACCGTCGCCCTGCCCGCTCTGACCTCTGACGGTGGCGGCAACGTGTACCAGGGTCCGAGCCTGGCGATCTACGAGCTCGTCGCGAACGCACCAGGTCCGGGCAGCGACCCCAAGATCAAGCAGGCCCTGGGCATGGTCATCGACCGAGCAGCCCTCGCCAAGGCCGTCTTCAACGGGGCCGCCGAACCAAACTACACATTCATCCCCAAGACCGCCTGGGACCCTACGGGCAAGGCCGTCTACCAGAAGGCATGGGAGGCCCTCGACCTCCCCACCACGGTCGATGTCGCCTCTGCCAAGAAGGTCATCGCCGGCGACCCGAACACCAGCAAGGACATCAGGCTGGCCCTGCTCGCCGGCGACCAGACCGAGATCAACACGGCCACTCTGATCCAGCAGGAGGCAGCGTCCATCGGACTGCACGTCAAGCTCGTGCAGCTCCAGCCTCTGCAGTTCTCGAACGCGTTCTACGTTCCGTCCGCCCGTAAGGGGATCGACCTGATCCTGACCAAGGGGTACCTGGACGTACAGGATCCACTCGACTACCTGGGTCTTGTCGTGCTGCCGACCTCGCTGTTCAACTGGATCGGCTACAGCGACGCCACCGTGACACAGAACGTGGCCAAGGCGATCTCCACGTTCGACGACACCCAGCGGGCGAAGCTGATCACACAGGCTCAGGCCCAGTACGAGGGCGCGCACTTCATGATCCCGATGCTGAGCCTTCACGAGGTGCTGTACATGAACAAGAAGATCACCGGCGCTCCGGTGTCCTTCGCCTACATCTACGAGCCTTCGCTGGCAACGGTCGGTGGAGCGGGGTAGTGCGACGGCAGCTCGGCCGGATCATCGGCGGCGCCCTTGCCACGTTCCTGGTGGCGAGCCTGGTCATCTATTTCGCGTTGGACCTGGCCCCCGGGGACCCGGCGACGGCGCTGGCCGGGAACCGGGCGACACCACAGATGATCGCGAACATCCGCCACCAGTACGGCCTTGACCGCCCGCTGCCGGTCCGGTACGTGTCATGGCTCGCAGACGCACTCCATGGGAACTTCGGCGAGTCGTTGCAGTTCCATCAGAGTGTGGGCTCGCTGCTGGCGCCTCGGGTGGTGGTCACCCTGTGGCTGGTGGTCTACGCGTCGGCGATCATCCTGGTGGTCGGGATCGGTGCCGGGCTGCTTCCTTCATTCGTGCGGCGCAGCAATGTCGTGGTCACGGTCCTGGCGAGCGTCGGCATAGCGGTGCCCACCTTTGTGGCGGCGATGATTCTCATCCAGGTGTTCGCTCTCGACCTTGGCTGGTTCCCCACGACTGGCAGCGGCCAGGGGGGCGTTGCTCAGCGCGTCTTGCACCTGACGCTTCCGGCGATCGCTCTGGCCCTGTCGTGGTCTGCCTACGTCGGGCAGATCACGCGAGCCAGTGTGCGGGAGCAGGAGCGGCTGGAGCACGTGGACACGGCGCGTGGCCGTGGCCTTCCCCCGTTGACGGTGTTTCGCAGGCACGTGCTGCGGAATGCCTCGGTGCCGATCGTGACCATCTCCGGGTTGACTGTCGCAGGGCTGATAGCGGGCTCGATAGTGGTCGAGACCGCCTTCAACCTCGGCGGAATGGGATCTCTACTGGTGCAGTCGGTGTCGGCCAAGGACTCCAACGTCGTGTTGGCCGTGAGCCTGATCCTCGTGGCCGCGTTCGTCGTGGCAAACACCGTCGCCGATGTGGCGCAGCTCGCGCTCGACCCACGGGTCCGTGCGAAGGTGGCAACGTGAGTGTTGTCGTCAACCCGACTGTCGTCGTCGAGTCCTCGGAGTCAGAGCGGGCCAGGCGTGACCCCGTACTCGTCGTGCTCGGGGCACTCATTGTGCTCATCGTCTGTGCCGCCGTGTTCGCACCGTGGGTCGCCCCGTTCTCGCCGGATCAGACCGACATCCTGAACACCAATGCGGCTCCCAGTGCCAGTCATCTGCTCGGAACAGACAGCCTAGGCCGCGACATCTTGTCGCGCCTGCTCTACGGAGCCCGACTGAGCTTGCTCGGGCCGGCACTGATCATCGTCTTCGCCACGCTGGCCGGTGTCACGCTCGCCATCAGTTCGGTCTGGATCGGCGGGTGGTACGACGTCGCCGTCTCGAGGTTCCTGGACCTGCTGTTCGCCATACCCGGACTGCTGGTCGCCATCTTGGCCGTGGCAGTGATCGGACCCGGGCTCTTGGCGCCGGTGGTCGCCCTCTCGCTGGCGTACACCCCGTACATCGCCCGGGTGCTGCGATCGGTCGCGCTGCGCGAGCGACATCTCGCCTACATCGAGTCGAGCAGGTTGATCGGCTTCTCCGGGTGGACGATCTGTACCCGTCAGCTTCTGCCCAACGTCACCTCGCTGATCCGGGCTCAGGCGACGATCGCCTTCGGAGCGGCCCTCGTTGACCTCGCAGCGGTGTCCTACCTAGGACTGGGCGTCCAGCCACCGACGTCCGAGTGGGGGATCATGGTGGCCGACGGCCAGTCCTCGTTGCTGAACGGGTATCCGTCGGAGTCGGTGTCAGCAGGGGTGATGATCGTCGTCGTCGTCGTCTTGGTGAACCTGCTCGGCGAACGGCTGGCGGCGAGGGCGGAGATCGGCTGATGACCGCTCCGCTGCTCGAGGTCGACAACCTTCACCTCGAGATCCCTGTTCGGGGTCGCCTGCGCACGGTGATCCACGATTCGACCTTCTCCATCGGCAGGAGTCAGTCGCTGGGGCTCGTCGGAGAGTCGGGTTCGGGAAAGTCGATGACGGCGCGAACGGTGATGCGCCTTCTCATGCCAGGCGCAGCCCCGAGCGGATCGGTCGCCTTCGACGGCGAAGACGTGCTGGCGATGAAGCCGGGGCGGTTGCGACGATACCGGGGCTCTCAAGTCAGCATGATCTACCAGGATCCCCGCGTGCACATCAACCCCGTCCGCACGATCGGTGACTTCCTCCTGGAAGCCTCCACTGCTCAAGGGGTGCCGCGCCAAGAGACTCATAAGCAGGCGGTGGACCTCTTGGCGCAGGTGGGGATTACTGACGGCGGTCGGCGAATGAAGCAGTACCCCCACCAGCTCTCGGGTGGTCTTCTGCAACGAGTCATGATCGCCTGCGCGCTGTTGACGGACCCCGAGCTCATCCTGGCTGACGAGCCCACGACCGCGCTGGATGTCACCACCCAGGAGGAGGTGATGGCGATCCTCGACGCGCAGCGCCGAAGCCGACAGCTCGCGATGCTGTTCATCACGCACGACCTCGACCTGGCTGCCGCTGTCACAGACCAGATGGCGGTCATGTACGCAGGGATGATCGTGGAGGTCGGTCCGTCCGAGACGCTGCACCTCGAGGCGAAGCACCCGTACACGGTCGGGCTGATGAGATCACGCCCGGTCATCGGACGTCGGTCACGTATCCAGACGATTCCCGGTCGTCCGGTTTCGGCGTTCGAAACCGGACCAGGCTGCGTCTTCGCGGCGCGCTGTCCCTACCGGATCGACCGCTGCATCGTGGAACGCCCTGTCCTTCACACAGTGGGCGGCCGCGCGGTCGCCTGCCACCGCGCAGAGGAGCTGCAGGGCAAGATCTCGTTCCCCGAAGTGGCCCACTCGTGAACAGCGACGACCTTCAGGAGCAGGGCACCCACGAGCAGGGCACCGCGGAAACAGCCGCCGTCGTTCTCGAGGTGACCGAGCTCCGCAAGGTCTTCCGCGTGAGATCCGAAGCCTCCCGAGGCACCGACGAGCTCGTCGCGGTGGACAACGTATCCTTCACGCTGCGCGAGTCCGGCTCGCTGGCCATCGTCGGCGAGTCGGGCAGCGGGAAGACAACCGTGGCCCGGATGATCGCCGGCCTCGAGACACCGACCTCGGGCAGCGTCCGCATGGCGGAGCCCCACAACGGGTCCGGCGAGGTGGCCGCCGCTTCAAGCTCGCGCGGAGGCAGGCGTGAGCGGCGACGGCGGATCCAGATGGTCTTCCAGGATCCGTACTCCTCACTGAACCCCCAGCACACGATCCAGCGGTGCCTCGAGGACGTCCTGCGCCTGCATTTCCGGGGCCTCGACAGCGCCGCGCGCGCGGCCCGGGTGGCGCAACTGCTCGACTACGTCGGGCTCGACCGACGCCATCTCGCCCTGAAGCCCCGATCCTTGTCGGGCGGACAGCGCCAACGCGTGGCGATCGCACGCGCACTGGCCTGCGAGCCACGCGTCCTCATGCTCGACGAAGCCGTGTCCGCCCTCGACGTGTCCGTGCAGGGGCAGATCCTCAACCTCCTCAGCGACCTTCGTTCGACCCTGGGCGTGGCCTACCTCTTCGTCTCGCACGACCTCGCCGTCGTCCAGCAGGTGACCGACGATGTCATCGTGATGCACCGTGGCGTCGTCATCGAGCGCGGCACCACCGACGCGGTCCTGGCCCAGCCGTCGGCTGACTACACTCGCCGCCTCCTCGACGCCGTGCCACGACCGGGCTGGCGGCCCACTCGCCACACCAGCCTCGAGCGCCCTCTCACGAGTCTGCTCCCGATGCCGGGCCGCACCAGCCGGCGTGGTCCGGAGACGACACACGACCGCGATGGCACCTTCCCGACCGGACCGGCAGATCGAGGATGAACGCGCCCTCATCGACGTCGTCAACAGGGGATTCTGGGTAGCCCCGCCCGAGGTCGACACCGCTCTTGACGCCGGTGAGGCGGTCGACCCGAGCGACTACTACTTCCGCACCCAGCCCGTCTTCCGAACCGATGCACCCGACCATGCCTGGCTCACCCATACGGTCTTCGTAGGTGTGGCTTACGACGACAACCTGTCGCACCAGATCAGGGTCCAGTTCTTCGAGGTGCTCTGAGCTCCCCAACCGACGATCCTCGTCGCGATGACAGCACCTCGCGCTCCAAGTCAATAGTTGGTCATACTTGACTAACTAACGGTATGGATGAGCACAATAGGCCATGCCGGCCAGCAGAACTGCCTTTGTCGAGGGGAAGGTTTGGACTGCCGGCTACGGAGCGCCACGCGAGCTGGACGTCCTTGTCGTGAATGGGCACATAGCCCAAGTTGCCCGGTCAGGAGAGCTGGACACCGCGGGCGCCCGCCAGGTGGGCATGAGAGGCCGGCTGTTGGTCCCGGGCTTCCAGGACGCCCACGCCCATCCGCTGGTGGCGGGCGCGAACCTGCTCAGCTGCGACCTGTCGGGTCTCCTGGCCGAGGATCAGATCCTTCAGCGAGTCGCTGCGTACGCGGCCGGCCTTCCCGGGGACGCGTGGGTCCTGGGTGGCGGCTGGGAGCGTGAGGCATTTCTCGGGTCCGGCCCCACTCGCGACCAGCTGGACGTCGTCACGGGCGGACGGCCGTCGCTCCTTCGGTCTTTCGACTGCCACGGAGCGTGGGCCAACTCTGCAGCCTTGGACCTCGCTGGCGTCGATCGAGACACGCCGGACCCGGAGCACGGGTTCTTCGTGCGCGACGCCTGTGGCGTCCCCACCGGGATGCTCGAGGAACGGGCGGTCGCACACGTCATGGCGCATGTGCCTCCACAGACCACCGAGGCTCACCAGCAGGCTCTGCTGCTGGCGAACGGGGTTCTCCTTGGACTCGGCATCACGTCGCTTCAGGACGCGATCGTCGGTGGCGGGCTCGACATCCCCGACCAGATCCCTGCGTACCGGGAGCTGGTGTCACGTCGGGCGTGGCAGGGGAGACTGACCGCCGCACTGTGGTGGGACGGCGATCGGGGCCTCGACCAGATCCCTGAGCTGCAGGACAAGCGGCGAGCACTCGAGGAATGCGCCGACCCGGCATGGATCATCGCCGACACCGTTAAGATCATGGTCGATGGCACGAACACCGTTTTCATCGACAGCGACGCCGTACGGCAGGCGACGGTAGCCCTCGACGCGATCGGCTTCACGTGCCACTACCACTCCTACGGCGAGCTCTCGACCAGGTGGGTCCTGGATGCTGTCGCCGATGCGCGGGCCGTCAATGGACCAGATGGCGGCCGTCACCATATCGCCCATCTGATGGTGGTGGGCGAAAGAGACTTCGCGCGTTTCGCGGAGCTCGACGTGTCGGCGAACGTCCAGGCCGCTTGGGGCTACTCCACGGTCGAGCACGACATCCTGGGGCTCACGACCTGCAGCGACGATCCACAGCTGCGTGAGTACGCGTTCGGGCGCTTGGCAGCTGCGGGTGCGCGGCTCGTGGCCGGCAGCGATTGGCCGGTGACGACCGCTGATCCGCTGGAAGCCATGCGCCTGGAGGCGACTCGGGGCCGGGTGCGCACGTCGACCGGTGCCCAGGGGGACCCTGACGAGCTGGACCGCTTGGACGTGCCGACCCTGCTCACCGCCTATACCGCCGGGTCCGCCTTCGTGAACGGCCGGGCCCGCACGACGGGCCGTATCGCACCGGGATTCCTGGCGGACCTCGCAGTGCTTGATCGTGACCCGTTCTCGAGCGATGAGTCGCTTCACGATGTGAGCGTCGACGAGACCTGGATCGACGGCGAGTGCGTCTTTCGTGAGGGCGAGACGTAGCAGGGCCCGCAGCCAAAGGCCCCCGCCGAGCCGAACACGGCACCGCGGGGAGTTCTGCAGGACATACGCGCTGCTGCGCGAGATGACATGGAGGAAACATGGCCGGGATGATCCTGACCAACGCAAAGGTTCACACCTCAGTCGCGGGACAGCCTCCGGCGAGCGTTGTCGTCGTCGAGGACGGCTTGATCACGCATGTCGGGGACCTGGACAGCTGGGACAGGCACCACGATCTTCCCGTCCACGACCTCGGCGGCAAGACGATCGTCCCCGGGTTCATCGACGCGCACACGCACCCGGGCATGGTTGCGCAAAGCGACTGGCACGTCCGACTGCCCTGGACGACGGACCTTGACGAGATGCTTCAGTTCATCCGGGACTACGCCCAGTCCCATCCCCCCGAGGAAGCGCCGTTCCTCTACTTCGAGTACTACCCGACCGCCTTGTTCAAGGGCACCCAGCCGACACGACAGCTCCTCGACTCCGCGATTTCCGACCGGCCGTGTCTCTGCCAGGATTTCAGCGAGCACGAGCACTGGGTCAACACCAAGATGCTGGAGCTGATGGAGATCACCAAAGACACGCCCGATCCGGTACCCGGTCTCGAGATGTTCGTCCGTGATGAAGCGGGCGAGCCGACCGGTTTGCTGCGGGAATGGGTGCACAGGCACTTTACGGACACAATGTTCGCCAAGATCGGATGGACGCCCCCCGACGAGCTGACGCCCGAGCGACTTGGACGCTTCTTCCGGTTCATGACCGAGCACGGGGTTACTTCTGTGTTCGAGGCCCTTGTTGAAAACGAACAGGGCCTTGCGTCCATCGCCGAGCTTGACAGGCGTGGCGACCTCCACTGCCTCTACGAGGGGGCGGTTCGCTTCCGCGACCTGGGCGACCTCCCTGCCGCAATAGCGCAAGTCAAGGCGTTCCAGGCCAAGTACGGCAACGCGCACATTCGCTTGAACACGCTCAAGCTGTTCCTGGACGGAACCAATGAGAGCGGCAACAGTGCGGTTCTCACGCCGATGTGCGGCCATGGCGACAGCGAACTCGGTGCGATTGCCATGGATGCCAGCAGACTTGCCGACTGCCTGCGCCTCAGCAATGCCGAGGGAGTGGATGTCCACATCCACCTCGTGGGGGACCGCGCCTTCCGGGTCGCCTGTGACGCTGTCGAGCGTGTCAAGCGAAACCTGGCGAACACTGCCGACGAGTGGCGTATCCAAGTGACGCTCGCACACTGCGAGCTGGTAGATCCTGACGACATGTCCAGGCCGGCGGAGCTCGGCATCATCATCAACTGGACGGCCCACTGGTCCGGCGGATACTTCGGCGAAGGTGCCAAGGAACACCTCGGCGAGGAGCGCTGGGACCGGATGTACCGATTCAATGAGGTCGCCCAGAGCGGTGCCGTGGTGACGTTTGCCAGCGACGTCGTGACATCCTACGAGCTGCACCGAGCTGACCCGATCCTCGGCATGCACATCGCCCATACCCGAGTCGATCCCGAGTACCCGCTCGACCCGTCGGTGTATCCACGCAGCATGCGGCCTGAGGACTCCGCTCGGCTTCCATGCGAAACCCTTCTCGCCGGTTACACGATCAACGCGGCGAGGCAGCTTCGGCAAGCCGACAAGGTGGGCTCGATCGAGAGGGGCAAGATCGCCAATCTCGTTGTCCTCAGCGGCGACCTACTCAGCGGGAATCCTGACCACCTCGCGGCGATCACCGTCGATGCAGTTCTGTTCGAGGGAGCGGTCGTGCATGGCTCTCTGTAGCGACAATCGGACGCGTGGACGCCCGTGTCGTGGCACTGTCTTGAACATGGCACTACATGGGGCCGGTGCCCGACAGGTTTGTGGCGATTGCAGGCGCACGTTTCGTGTGTAGAGGAGCGGCGAACGCGCGGGGAAGTCTCTCTCGTCACACCTGACCGGGCTTCAGGCCGATGATGTTGAATGCTGGAACCCAGTCACCCTTGCCGGCAAGCCTCAATGTACCGAGGTCCTGCGAGACCACGAGATCCTTGACTGCATCATGCGTCGCCATGTCCACGAGTATCTGTCCGGGACCGGCCACGGACTGAAGCCTGGAGGCGACGTTCACCGGATCACCGACGACTGCGTAGTGCATGCGCCGTTCCGAACCGATGTTCCCAGCCAGTACCTGCCCGCTGGTGATGCCGACCCCTGTCTGCAGCCTCACTCCCGGCATCGATGGAATGTCCAGCCGTGTCACCTGCTCATGGAGCTCGAGCGCCGCCCGCACGGCGCGCTCGGCGTCGTTGGAGTGCAGGACGGGTGCCCCGAAGAAGGCGAACACGCCGTCGCCCAGGAGGTCCGAGACCGTGCCCCCATGAGACTCCACAGCGTCAGTCGCTACTGTCAGATACCGGTTCAACAGGTCGAGCGCCTGCTCGGGCGAATGCTGCGCGGCCAGGGCGGTATAGCCACGCACGTCGGCGAAGAGTGTCGAGACGTGGCGTCGGTCGCCTCCCAGCGTTACCGCGAAGGGATCGCGCAAGACCTCGGCGGCGATGCTGTCGCTGACATAGCGCCTGAGAAGATCGGTGAGGCGGTCCTGCAACGCCCGTGTTCTGAGCAGCGAGCGCAAGCGTGCCGTCAGCTCACTCTCGTCGAAGGGCTTCGAGAGGAAGTCGTTCGCCCCTGCCTCCAGGCCGCGCGCCTTGTCCTCCGGGCGGTTCAGCGCTGTAAGCAGCAGAATGGGCAATCCCGCGTGCTCGGGCATACGACGCAGCTGCTGGCAGACTTCGATGCCGTCAAGGTCGGGCATCATCACGTCCAGGCAGACCAGGTCGGGAGCTGTCTCCACCACCTCGCGAATCGCGGCCCTGCCGTTGGTGGCCTCTGTGACGTCGTAACCCTGGTGTCGGAGCAGCTTGCGAAGCAGCGCGAGGTTCGCCGGCTCGTCGTCGACGGCGAGGATCAGGGGCTTGTCACGGGTCACGGAAGCAGGTCCCTAACGGTTTGGGCGAAGCTGGCGAAGTCGATGGGCTTGCTCAGGTACCCGTCGAATCCAGCATTGAGGGCCCGCTCTTCGTCACCCACCATGGCATGCGCCGTGAACGCGATCACCCGCAAGCCGGCTGTCTCGGGATCCTGACGGATGATGGTCAGCGCCTCCCATCCGTCCATGTCGGGGAGCCCGATGTCCATGAGTACCAGGTCAGGAACGTGCTGCCGGGCGAGCGCGATACCGTCACGTGCCGTTGCCGCCGCCAACACGTCATGGTCGTCGGCCTTCAGTAACTTGTGAGCTAAGGCAAGGTTCGCCGGTGTGTCTTCGACCACGAGAATGGTAGCCATCACGGCTCCGCCGTGGCGATCCCGAGACCGGACAGAGCGTCGTGAAGCGCCACCTTGTCAACTGGCTTCCTGATGTGTCCGTCCGCCAGAGCCGGACCGTCGGCAGCGTCGACGACGGAGACGACGATAACGGGGATGTCGCTCGTCTCGGCCTCTGTCTTCAGCTCCCTGAGCACGTCCTCACCGGCCCGGTCCTGCATCAACAGATCGAGAAGGATAGCGGCCGGGCGCAGCCTCCTGACGTCGCTGGCCACGGTGCGCGCGTTCTGAGCCGCCACGACCCGGTAGCCGCTTCCGGCGAGCATCTTCTGCAAGAGGGGCGCGACAGAGGGATCGTCGTCCACGCTGAGGAGTATCCGCTCACCCACGTACGACTGGTCCGGCTCGTCGGTATGGACAGGCTTAGCCTGCTTCCCCCGGGAATCCACCGGAAGCCTCAGCCGGAAGACGCTTCCCTCCTGAGGCGCGCTTTCTACGGTGACGTCGCCGCTCATCGCCCGTGCCAGCCGTCTGCTGATGGCAAGGCCGAGCCCGGTTCCGACGTGATCGGCTCCGAGCTGGCGGAACTCCTCGAAAATGGCCTCATGCTGCCCGGGATCGATGCCGGGCCCGGTGTCACGCACGATCACTTCCACGTCTGAGTCGATCGTCCCTACCTCGACCTCGACATGACCCTCGCGGGTGAACTTCAGGGCGTTCCCCACCAGGTTCACGATAATCTGACGGAGTCTTTGCCGGTCGAGGATTACCTCGCTCGGGGCGCCGGAGTCTCGCCAGTGGAAGCCGATTCCCTTCTTGGCTGCGAGGGAACGGTGCTGCGCCACGACCGACTCGACGAGCTCCTTGGGGTCGAAGGGCTGGAGATCCAGTACAAGCCGGCCCGCCTCGATCTTCGAAAGATCGAGGATCTCGTTGATGAGCCCCAGCAGGTCCCGACCCCCGCGCTGTACCCACCCGAGTGACTCCCTCTGCTCATCGTTCAGTGGGCCGTCGACACCCGCCAGAAGGGCGTCTGTGAACCCGAGGATCGCATTCATAGGCGTCCGCAGCTCGTGGCTCACACTCGCCAGGAACCGGGACTTCGCCTCGCTGGCCCGTGCGAGCGAGGTGTTGCTCTCGCGGAGGCGCTGTTCGAGACTCCGCTGGCTCCTGAACGACTGCAACAGACGCTCACTCGTGCCGTTCAGGTCCGCGGCAAGCTTGCCGAACTCGTCGCGGTTGGGCACCTGAATTCGGTGGCCGAGATCTCCTGCGGTTATGTGGGCAAGAGCAGCCTGCATCCTCTTCACCGGGAGGACGAACGCCCAGGACAGCAGGAATCCCAGGACCAACGCCGTGACGACGCTCACCGCGGAGAAGGCGATGACGATGTTGCGCAGCAACCTGCGGTCGGACTGGAAACGCTCACCTGCCAGGGCCATTTCATGGCGCGCCACATCGATGAAGGGAGCACCGAACTGAGGGAAGCAAGGGTTCTCGGCAGCCGGGGTGTTGCAGTTGGCGAGCAGGTCCTCGAGCACATGGGAGGCCGGATGCTCTTTGGTGAGGTGCCAACGTCTGGCAAGACCGAAGTGATGTCGCTGGTATGCCGCCAAGACCCTCGCGCTGGCGCGAGCGTAATTCGAATTCGCGGTGCTGAGGCGGTTGTAGAACGGTCGGTCCGCCGGGTCCGCGCTCCTCAGCGTTGCCAGTAGGCCAGCGAATTGAGCTTTCTTCTCGTTGACCTTCTGGTTCCAACCAGCGGCTCCGGTGGGGTCGCCAGTGTGGGTGAGCAGAGCCATGGCGCGATAGTGACTCTGGGCCGTGACGTCGTACAGCATCTGCTGGGCGAGGTCGACCTTTTGCGCCTGCGCGGTCAGGATGCTCATCCGCTCATTCATCTGACCGATGACGACCAGGCTCAAGACAGCCATGCATACGAGCAGCAACGCGCCGGTCAAGAACCCGATCAGCAGCTTCTGATGGATGGTCAGCCTGATCCGCGCCACGGCGTCGACGGCGGGCCGCAACCACCCGGTCAGGCGGGGTAACCGTGGCTCAGCGGATTCGCTATCGGCCACATGTGGTACGGGCACGCTTCTGGACGGCTGTTGCATGAGTGCAATGCCTCCGATGATGGTCCACTACTGATACACCCGGATCGCCGCATGCCGCAAGGAGCAGCGTCGTACCCTTCCTCATCGGATTGTGCCGCAACTATGAGTCCGCGCTGGGGTGCCTTCCCGGTATGCCGCTGGCTGATGGCTGGACCGACGGCGTCCCGGCGGCATCGCCCGGCAGTCGGGCGGGAAGCCCGAAGTGGTCGCTGATCCCGGCGATGCCGAAGCGGGTAACCGTTGTGATCCGGTCCTCAGCGAGCGTGAGTACAACCAGCCCGGTCAAGCGAGACCCCGGGCCGCCCGGATCAGGAAGGTAGTACCCGAAGGCCGGCTGCCCGTTCGCGCGCGTACCGACCAGCGACAGCTGCGGGCCCCAGAACCCTCGAGCACGCAGGTAGTCGGCGACGGCGTCGGCACCGCTGCACTCGTACGGCTCAGGCGGCATCGAGAGCCGGGCATCCTCGGTGAGGACCTCGACGACTCGCCGCGCGTCACCGCTCTGGAAGGCATCGACGAAGCGTTCGACGACTGCGGCCTCCTGCGCTGAGCGTGCCAACGGCACGGTTTCAGGCGCGCGATTCCGTCGGACCCCGCTTCGCGCCCGCGCCAGAGCACTGTTGACCGACGCCGAGGTCGTCCCAAGGATGTCGGCGACCTCCCCCGCGGGGAAGCCGAGCACGTCGCGCAGCACCAGCACGGCTCGCTGCTGCCCGGGCAGATGCTGCAGTCCCGCAATGAACGAGAGCGCGACCGACTCCCTGGCGTCGTACCGAGCCTCCGGTCCGGTCTCGACGGTCTCCAGCAGCGCGTCCGGGAACGGCTCCAGCCACCACGGGTCCTCCGCCGTGCCGATCCCGGTCACCGTGGCGCCTCCGCCGGGGTGCGGGGACGCCACGGGACGCCGGGAGGCGTCTCGCAGGTGGTTCAGGCAGCGGTTCGTCGCGATGCGGTACAGCCAGGGGCGCAGCGCCCGGCCGTCGAAGTGGTCGAGAGCGCGCCACGCGGACATCAGGACCTCCTGGAGCACGTCCTCGGCGTCTTGAAGCGACCCGAGTGTTCGGTAGCAGTGCACGAGCAGCTCGCGCCGGTGCGGCTCGACGAGCTGCGCGAACGCGTCGCCGTCGCCGGAGCGGGCGCGGCCGAGGATCGTCTCGTCCATCTGGCTCACGTCCCCCTCGGCGGTCTGCACGACGGTAACAACACCAAGCGTCCCGCGGATTCATCGGCGAGTTGGGAGCCGACGCGGGTTTTCAACGGGTGATCGACCATCCGAACCGCAGGAGGACAACATGATCACCACCGCGCTCACGGACACCACCGCGATCGTCACCGGCGCCAGCAGGGGCTTCGGGCGGGCGATCAGCCTCGCCCTCACAGCCCGCGGTGCCTCGGTCATCGGTGTCGCCCGGGACGAGACCGCTCTGAAGGAGCTGTACGGCCTGCTTGGCCCGTCCTTCACCGGTGTCGCCGCTGACGTCACTGACGAGTCACTCGCGAGTCACCTCATCGCCGAGCATCGGCCGCAGCTCCTGGTCCTCAACGCCGGCGCCACGCCCCATCCCGCGGCTGTCCAGGACCACACGTGGGAGTCGTTCAGCACGAACTGGAACACCGACGTACGCCACGCCTTCGAGTTCACCAAGGCCGCGCTCGAGGCTCCTCTTCCGCCCGGCTCGACGGTCATCACCGTGTCGAGCGGAGCGGCGAGGATGGGCTCCCCGCTCAGCGGCGGGTACGCCGGCGCCAAGGCGATGGTCGCGTTCATCAGCGACTACGCCCGGGCTCAGTCCGAACGACGCTCGCTGGGCATCCGCTTCGTCTCCGTACTGCCGAAGCTCACCGCCGCCACGGGCCTGGGAGCCGCTTTCGTCGACGCGTACGCCGCCTACAGCGGGATGGACCGCCAGTCGTACGTCGACCGGCAGGGCCCGGCGCTCACCGCCGAGCAGGTCGGCGACGCCGTCGTCGAGCTCACTGATCCCATTGCCACGCCTGCATCGTCCTACCTGCTCACCGCCGACGGCCTGAAGCCGGCGGGCTGAGCCTCGGCCGAGTTCCTGTAAGCAGGAAATAGGATCCGACCAGCGCTGGATCCGCGAGCCTGAGGAGGGCGCGATAATGCCGCAACCGGTCGTACATTTCGAGATCATCGGACAAGATCCTGACGCCTTACGCAGCTACTTCGGTGCGCTCTTCGGTTGGGAGTACGACGTGCCGTCACCGGTAGCGGGCGAGGTCTCCGATCCCGACCAGTACGGCTTCGTCGACCTCATCACCACTGAAGACGGTGCGGGTATCCGCGGAGGCATCGGCGGGGGATCGCAACGAACACCTCACGCCCTGTTCTACGTGGCCGTCCCCGACGTCGAGGCCGCGCTCCAGCGGGCGGAGGAGCTCGGTGGTACCCGAACCATGGGACCCGTCATGTCACCGAACGGGCTCGTCGTCGGCCGGTTCACCGACCCGGAGGGCAACCTGGTCGGCGTCGCCGGAGTCAGCTGAGCCATCTCACGGCGTCGCAGTCGAGTTCGCCCGGTGAACCGCTGGCCCTTCCAGCGACGCATAGTCATCACTGTTTGGAATGGTTAGCATTCAGACTGTGATCTCGATGCGTACCTCGCTGCTGACCGTCGCGACTCTTCTCGCCGTGACCGCCGCCCCAGCGCTGGCCGCCAGTGGCGGTCCGCCCTCAGCGGCACCGGCCGCCAAGACCGGCGGTACGGTCGTCGTCCACGTCCGCCCGACAACCGCCGCTGGCCACAAGCTGCCGCGCTATCGAGTGGTCCGCACCCTCGACGGGTACGACTGCGAGCCCATCTCGTTTGTCGTCGGAGGCGCCTACCGATGCTTCGGCCCCAAGTACGTGATCGATCCGTGCTGGCTCCAGAACACCGATCCCATTCAGGCTCTCTGCATATCAGCGCCGTGGGACAAGACGGTCTGGCGCCTCCACCTGAGCAAGCTCGGCGGCCACCCCAGCGAAGCCCGCAACATCGTCTGGGGCATACGCTTGGCGAACTCGACCGGTTGCTTTGCACTGCAGGGAGCGGGTCCGCCAAGCGTGCACGGGCGTTATGTGCGCTGGTTGTGCAACCACCGCACGGGAGTCCTGCAAGGACTCAACCGCACGCATCACATCTGGCGAGCCCGGACCGTCCACGAGGACTCGTCGGGCCACTATCACTGGGGGCCGCTCCGCTACGTTGCCCGCGCGTACGTCGGGCTCAGGTCGTGGTACCCCAACCACTGACCGGCGGGACCGCCCCGACGACTCAGCGCATCATCTCCGCCACCGCGATGCGCGCCGAGGACGGGCACCCCTTGGTGAAGCCGTAGAACGGGCCGAAGTCGCGGGTTGAAGCGAAGCCCGTGACGTACAGGCCCGGAAGCGACGTCTCGAAGCCCTCGCTGAGGGCCGGGAAGCCGTCGATCACGCTCACGCGGTCCAGGACGCCCTCGAGGTACGGCACGTGCCCGAGGTCGGCCTTGTACCCGGAGGCGAATACGACGAGCTCGGCGGTTACCACCGTGCCGTCCGACAGCGTCAGCCCGACCTCGCGCTCATGGACCGCGACGTCGACCACGGCACAGTCCGGATGGCTGGTCACGACGCTCGGATCCATCCGCGGTACGAGCCACGGCTCGAGCGTGAGGCGGCCGACCTGCCAGAACTCGCGCGTGATGCGCTGCTGCTCTGCGGTCGGCAGGCCGCGCCACCAGCCGCGATGCTCCAGCGTCTGGTCGACGTACGGGTTCACGAAAGCCCAGCTGACCTTGGCGAACGTCGGGACGGGGTGCCTGTGTACCACGTGCACCTGCTCCGCTCCGTGGTCGCACAGCAGCGCCGCCCACTCGTACGCACTCTGCCGCCCTCCGATGACTGCGACGCGGGCACCCGCGAGCTCGTCGAAACAGACCAGCTCACTCGTATGCACGCGGCGGTCCGCGGGTACGTCGGGGTACCAGTCCGGCAGGTTGAGGAAGTGGCGGATGCCCGGGACGGCGAGCACCTTGTCGGCGGTGATCGTCGAGCCGTCCTCCATGGTCGCGACAAAGCGTTCGTCCGACGCGGCCAGATCGGCGACCATCCGCTGGTCGATATCCAGCGACGTGCGTTCGCGGAACCACTCGGTGTACTCGAGGAACAAGCCGATCGGGACCGGGTCGAAGTCGGCGGGCCGCAGCCCGCGGTCCTCGAAGAAGGCCTCGAAGTTGTACTCACCGGTCCCGTCGAGGTGCCAGTCCGGCCCCGAGCGCAAGAACATGTCGGCCGGCATCTGCTCCCGCCAGAAGGCCATCGGACGGCCGACCACGTGGGTGTCGATCCCGTTGGCGCGGGCGAACGCCGCGGCCGAGTAGGCGTACGGCCCCGCGCCGACCACCAACAGGTCAGTCCTCTGGTCCATCGAGCCTCCCGCCCGCACCCACCATCTATCACGACGCTACTGCCTGCCTCGTGCCCAGCAGAGACCGCCAAGGTAAAGGTGCCGTGGCTCGGCCACGTCCCACCACCGGCCACGGCCGGGAAGCAGTCGCCGACACGTCGGTCCGGTCACGCGCGCTGGTAGTGCGGGGGCACTCCGTGACGGTGGAGTTGCGGGTCGGCCGTCGCGGCCAGATCATGGCACCGGGTCTCTTCTGGAGGTACTCCCATGAGCCGTACCGGCATCCTGGCGGCGACCGTAACCGTTGCCCTCCTTGCAACCCCCGCCGCCGTGCAGGCCGCACCACCGAGCCAGGACGCCGCCCTCCACGGGAGCCTCCACCACGCGGCCCGGCAGCGTGCGACCGGCGGGCAGTTCGTCCTCATCGCCACCCACCGCGGTCCGCGGTACGCCCCGACCTTTACGGGCAACGGGTACCTCGGTGTCAGGATCCCGGCGAAGGGCCAGGGCTACGTGGGCGGAACGGTGCCGGCGCAGTCGGAGCTGGCCGGCTTCTACGCCAAGGCACCCGGGGCCGACTCGGTACAGGAGCGGGCGAACATCCCGACCTGGTCGACGCTGAAGCTCATCGTGGGCGGCCACACCTTCTCCCTCAACACCGGCATCGGTGCACGGCTGGCGCCAGCGGCTCGACCTGCGCACGGGAGCGATCTCGACGACCGCGCGCTGGACCGCGCCGAACGGACAGGTCACCGACCTGCGGTACACGGCGTTCACCGACAGAGCCCGGCGCCACGTCGGCCTGGTCAGACTGACCCTGACGCCACACTGGACCGGCTCGGCGCAGGTCGAGGACCTGATCGACGGGCACCCCGCGACGCTGACGACCAGCGCCTCCAAGGGCTCCGGCAGGCACGAGGTCTGGGAGACCGTCCGTACTCAGGGCACCGGCATCGTGGCCGGGCTAGCTAGCCGGGTCGCGGTCTCGCCGTCGCATGCGCTGCGCGCCATCCGAGGCGTACAGCCGGGCAGTACGCAGAGCATCGGGCAGCTGCTCCGGCTCCGAGTCCGGCGCGGTCATGCCTACACCGTCACCAAGTACGTGGGCGTCACGAGCTCTCAGACCGCGGCCCACCCCGGCCGGTACGCCCGCTCGCAGGCGAGGTCAGCGGCGGCGACAGGCTTCCTCCGGCTTGCTGCGGGCAACCGGCGCGCGTGGTCGCGGCTGTGGGCCGGGCGGATCAGCATCCGTGGAAACGCCAACCTCGCGCACAGGGTGAACGCCAGCCAGTTCTACCTCTGGTCCAGCACCCGGTCCGGCGTCGACTGGAGCATCTCGCCGGCCGGTCTGTCGTCGAACGGGTACAGCGGGCACATCTTCTGGGACGCCGAGACGTGGATGTTCCCGTCGCTGCTCGCCCAGCACCCGAGCCTGGCCGCCGGTATGAACGCCTACCGCTACCAGCGCCTGCGGGCCGCCAGGGCCCACGCGCGCGCCGGTGGCTATCGCGGCGCCCGGTACCCGTGGGAGAGCGCGCTCGACGGCACCGAGCAGATCCCGCCGCCGGTCTCGGTCAACAGCGAGGGCCTGTACGAGCAGCACATCACCGCCGACATCGCGCTGGCGCAGTGGCAGTACTACCTGGCCACCGGCAACCGGGCCTGGTTGCGCACGCGCGGCTGGCCGGTGATCTCGGGGGCCGCGAGGTTCTGGGCCAGCCGGGTGCGCAAGGGACCCGGCGGCTACCACCTCCGCCACATCACCGGCCCTGACGAGGAGAACCCCGACGTCAACGACGAGGTCTACACCAACGTCGCGGCCGCCACGACGCTCCGCAACGCCTCGACCGCCGCACGCCTGCTGGGACGACCCGTTCCCCGGCGATGGGACCGCATCGCCCACGGGCTCGTCGTGCTGCGAGGACGCGAAGCTCGGCATCCACCCCGAGTTCGCCGGGTACAAGGGTCAGCTGGTCAAGCAGGCCGACGTCACTATCCTTCAGTACCCATGGCGCAGGCCGATGCCGCGGCGGGTGGCGCAGCACGACCTCGACTACTACGTCCCGCGGACCGATCCGCTCGGGCCGTCGATGTCCGACGCCATCAGCTCGATCGACACGTCGGCGCTCGGCTCGCCCGGATGTGCGTCCTACGCGTACACCCTGCGCAGCGCGGATCCGTTCATCCGCGACGTCTTCGACCAGTTCTCCGAGACCAGCACCGGTGGCGCGTTCACGTTCATGACCGGCATCGGTGGGTTCCTCCAGGAGTTCCTGTACGGCTACAGCGGCATGCGCTGGAACCCGCACTCGGTCGGGCTCGACCCCAGCCTCACCAGCCAGCTGCCCGGCGTGACCCTGCACGCGGTCCGGTGGCGCGGGCGGACGTTCGACGTCGCCATCGGCCTGAGGACGACCCGCATCACGCTCACCAGTGGGCGGGGGCTCCCGGTGCGGGCGCACGGCACCACGCACGTCGTACACCGCGGGTCCCCGCTCACGCTGACGACGTCGCGACCCGACCGCACGCCAACCTCCGACCTGGTCCGCTGCCGGCGGGTCCACGCGACGAGCGCCCAGCCGCTCGGCCCTCCGCTCGCCGCCGTCGACGCCAGCCCGGCCACGTTCTGGCAGCCCGCGACCAGCCACGGCATCCTCACGGTCCGGCTCGGCGGTGTGCACCGGGTCCACCGCGCCGTACTGCTCTGGGGCCGACAGTGGCCGGAGCAGCCCGCGCCGAACGTGCACCCGCCACCGCGGCCCGTTCTCCTCCTCCGTGCGACGTCGTACGACCTGCTCACCTCAGGCGACGGACACACCTGGACGCCCGTCGTCCACGTACGCGGGCGTACAGCGGGTCGGCGGGACGCTCTCACCTTCCCGGCGACGCGGGCGCGCTACCTGAAGGTCCGCATCCTGTCCTCGACGCATCACACCCCGGCCAAGCTCCAGGAGCTCGTGGTCAGGTCACGCTGACGGCCGGCCCGCAGCAACCGGCCATGGGCGGAGCTGTGGCCCCAGTCCACGCGAGTGATCACTGAGAGACGCCTGGACGGTTTGTTCCGAAACTGCCCATTTACACCGTGCGGGCGTACAGTGCTGAGCACTAACCCCTGAAAAAGGAAACGCCCATGAGCACAACCGCCTGGATCATCATCGTGATCATCGTCGTCGCAGTGCTGATCGCCATCGCACTCTTCGCCATGCGCAAGAATCAGGAGCGCAAGGCCGAGGCCTCACGAGTCCAGGCGCAGCAGCTCCGCGAGGAGGCGTCGCGCGACAATGCGACGACCGTTCGCAAACGGGAGGCCGAGGCGGCCGAGGTCGAGGCCAACGCGCGGATGGCGCGTGCCGAGGCCGACGCCAGGGCGGCACAGGCCGAGCAGCTGGAAGCGAGCGCGCACGAGGAGTCCGAGGGCGTCTCGCGGGCCCGCTCAGAGGTCGATGCGAAGCTCGAACGGGCCGACGACATCGACCCGGACATCGACGTCGACCGAGCGGGCTACTCGGACACCGAGGTCGACCGGGACCGGCGCGTCGATCCTACGTAGCGCTCCACTGAGGCAAATCCAAGTACAGAGAGTGCTATTTAACTACTATCGGTTGTCTACCATGACTTCTGATCGTAGGGCGCGGTGAGCCCGCCGAGCCGACCCCGGGTACGTACCCGCATCGGTCCGGCCCCCGCCACCGACCCGGTACCCGATCCGGCAGCGCCACTGCGTCACAAGGCGGCGCAGCTGCCCCACGAGGGAGCGGTACTGCGTCGCCTGCTGGCGCGAACGGCCGTCCACAGCGTGTACCAGCCCATCGTCGAGCTCGACTCCGGCTCGGTGGTGGCTTACGAGGCGCTCGTCCGCGGGCCGCGCGGCAGCTCCCTGGAAAGCCCCGACCGGCTCTTCGCCGCCGCGCGCGGAGCGGGCCTGCTGTCGGAGCTGGACGCCGCGTGTCAGGGAGCCGCGCTGCGAGGCGCCCGAGCGGGCGGACTGCAGGACCCCTGGGCGCTCTTCGTGAACCTCGAGCCGGCAGCAACCGGCGAGTCCCTGCTGGCCACCTCCGACAGCGCGGCCGGCGGCTTTCGCATCGTCGTCGAGCTCACGGAGCGCGCGCTCGTCGCCGACCCGCCCCGGCTGCTGGAGCTGGTCGCCCGGATCCGTGCTCGCGGCTGGGGCATCGCCGTGGACGACGTGGGCGCCGACCGGGACTCCCTGGCTCTGCTGCCTGTCCTGCGACCGGACGTGGTCAAGCTCGACCTGCGACTCGTCCAGGAACACCCGACCGGCGAGGTGGCCGAGATCGTCTGCGCGGTCAATGCCGAGGCGGAGCGCTCCGGCTCCGTGGTGCTCGCGGAAGGGATCGAGACCGACGAGCACCTTCAGATCGCTCTCTCGCTCGGGGCCACGCTGGGGCAGGGGTGGCTGCTGGGCCGGCCCGGACAGCTGCCGGGAAACCTGCCCGGCTTCGAGGGCATGCCGGTGGCGATCGCCGCCGACCGCGCCGACCCGGCCGCGCTCGTCAGCCCGTTCGCCTTGGGTTGCGCCGTGCGACCTCCACGGGCCGCTCGCAAGGCGCTGCTCATCGAGGTCAGCAAGCATCTCGAGCGGCAGGCCATGCGCGCGGGTGAGTCCGCCGTGATCATCTCGACGTTCCAGGACGCGTCCTTCTTCACGGCCGCCACACGCGAGCGGTACTCCCGTCTGGTCGAGCGGGCGGCCTTCGTCGGTGTGCTGGCAGAGGGAATGCCCGCTGAGCCGCTGCCCGGAGTACGAGGGTGCGTACTAGACCCCGACGACGCCCTCAAGGGCGAATGGGACATCGCGGTGGTCGGCCCGCACTTCGCCGCATCCCTGGTGGCGCGGGACCTGGGCGACGAGGGGCCCGACGCCGAGCGCCGCTTCGAGTTCGTCTTGTCGCACGACCGGCCGCTGGCGATCCAGGTCGCGGCTGCGCTGCTGGCCCGGGTGTGGCCCCGCCCCTGACGACGGCTGGCCCACAGAGGGGGAACCGCCTGGCTCGCCAGACTATATAGGTTCGCTATATAGTAGGAGGCGATGCCCCTGGTGCGTGGCGGTCGACGCCCCACCAACGACCGAGCCTTCGAAAGAGCGACCCATGAGCCACGGTGAACCCGTAGGGAACCCCTTCCAGCAGCCTCGGGCCGTATGGGCCGTCGCGTTCGCCTGTGTCATCTCCTTCATGGGGATCGGTCTGGTCGACCCGATCCTGCCGGCGCTGAAAGGTCAGCTGCACGCCTCGCCCAGCCAGGTCGAGCTGCTCTTCACGAGCTACCTCGTGGTCACGGCCGTCATGATGCTGGTCACCGGCTGGGTGTCCAGCCGGCTCGGGGCCAAGCGGACGCTCGTGAGCGGACTGTTGCTCATCGTCGTCTTCGCGGCACTGGCCGGATCGTCCGGGAGCATCGGTGAGATCGTCGGGTTCAGGGCCGGCTGGGGCCTGGGGAACGCGCTGTTCATCGCCACGTCCCTGTCGGTGATCGTCGCCTCGGCCAGCGGCGGCTTCGCGGGCGCCATCATCTTGTACGAGAGCGCCCTCGGTCTCGGCATCGCCACCGGCCCACTGCTGGGCGGCATCCTCGGCAACATCAGCTGGCGGGGACCGTTCTTCGGCGTCTCGGTGCTGATGGCCATCTCCTTGCTGGCCACCATCGTGCTCCTGCCCACGACACCGGCGCACGCCCGACCCGAGAGCATCACAGAGCCCATCAAGGCGCTCCGCCATCGCAGCCTTGCCACCACGAGCGTGGTCGGCCTGCTGTACAACTGGGGGTTCTTCACGCTGCTCGGCTACTCGCCGTTCCTCATGCACCTGTCCCCGATCAGGCTCGGGCTGGTGTTCTTCGGCTGGGGCGTGCTGGTGGCGATCTTCGCCGTGTTCGGAGCGCCGTGGCTCAGAGCCCGGTTCGGGACTCCCCGCAGCCTCTATGTCAACTTCGCCCTGCTCGCCGCCGACCTGGCGATGATCGGCATCTGGCCCGGCAACCGCACTGTGGTGATCGTCGCCGTCATCGTCGCCGGCGCATTCCTCGGTGTGAACAACACGCTCGTCACGACCGCGGTGATGAGCATCGCGCCGGTGGAGCGGCCGGTCGCCTCGGCCACCTACGGCTTCGTGCGTTTCATCGGTGGTGGCCTGGCTCCCTACGTGGCCGCCAAGCTGGTAGTGCACTACAACACGCACGTACCGTTCCTGATCGGGGCCGGCGCCGTCGTGGCGGCGGCGATCGTGCTGAGCAGCGTCCATGGCGCGCTCGACGCCGCGGACCGGGGAGAGATCGCGCAGCCCGAGCGCAGTGCCGAGCTCTCGGTGGCCGACTCCCAGGCCGGCCCTGGCGCGCCCGTACCAGCGGCATCGAGCTCCCGGTCGTCCTGACGCCGGAGGGGTGGCTCTCACGCCTCAGGAGCGATCCATACTTGAGCCATGGATGCCACCACTCTGCGCGAGATCCAGACCCCGCTCAAGGCCGCGTACAGGTCAGACCCGGACGCGGCCCGGACGCCACTGGAGTCGCACGCGAGCTTCCGCGACGACGGCATCACGTGCACCGTGGACGGCTGGGCCGGTCCGGTGAGAGCCGGGCTGCACGCGGCGACCGGTGGCGATGGCAGCGACGCCTGCTCCGGTGACATGCTGCTCGACGCGCTCGTCGCCTGCGCCGGCGTGACCCTGCGCAGCGTCGCGACGGCGATGGGCGTACGGCTCCAGTCGGTCGATCTCCGCGCAGACGGCTTCTTCGACGCCCGCGGCACCTTGGGCGTCGACCGCTCGGTCCCCGTCGGCGTCCAGGACGTCGTCGTGACCATCTCTGTCGAGACCGACGCCGACGACGCGGCTCTGGAGAGGCTGGCCCGGTCGACCGAGCGCTACTGCGTGGTCGGCCAGAGCCTCAGGGAGCCCGCGCGCGTCGTCGTCTCGCGGGCCGGCACGCTCGACGCGGCCGTCGCCTCGTGACGTCGCGCCGGTCTCGGCACGAGACGCCTGTGCGGTGAGAAAACGCCGCCGCTAGGGTATTGCTCCCGATAGCTGCCAGGAGACTCTGCGTCGGCGGAGCCCCTGATCGCGCTGCCTTGAAGCGGTGGCTCCCTCAGCCACTCGGACACCAGGAGGGTCTGTGCCGGTCGTCGCGATGAAGGAGCTGCTCGACCGCGCGCTCGCCGACAGGTACGGCGTCGCGGCGTTCAACATCATCAACGACCTCAGCATCGAGGCGGTACTCGCCGCCGCCGTCGAGGAGCAGGCGCCGGTCATCCTGCAGACCTCGGTGAAGACCGTCCGCATGTACGGCCGGGACCAGCTCTTCGGCATCTTCCAGGCGTTGGTCCGCGACGTTCCGGTACCGGTGACACTGCACCTCGACCACTGCCCGGAACGGTCGGTCATCAGCGACTGCCTCGCCGGCGGCTGGAACTCCGTGCTCTTCGACGCCCACGAGCTCGACGTGGCCGAGAACCTGCGCCAGACGACGGAGGTCGTGGGCGAGGCACGGCGCCACGGTGCCCATGTCGAAGGCGAGATCGAGGGCATCCAGGGCGTCGAGGACGGCGTCGGCTCCGACCGGGCGTCGGTCCAGCAGAGCCTCGACGTCGCGGTCGACTTCATCAAGCGGACCGGAGTGGACTGCTTCGCACCGGCGATCGGCAACGCACACGGCCAGTACACCGCGGCTCCCGTCCTCGACCACGACCGCGTGAGCGACCTGGTCGAGGCGACCGGCGTGCCGATGGCCCTGCACGGCGGTACCGGGCTGTCGGACGAGCAGTTCAAGGACCTCATCTCGCGGGGCTGCGCCAAGGTCAACATCTCCACCGCGCTCAAGGAGCGCTACATGAAGTCGAGCCTGGAGTTCCTCCGCGGTGCGGAGGAGAAGGGCAAGTGGGACCCGCCGTCGCTGTTCTCCCACCAGCGCGCCGCCGTCATCGACATGGCGCAGCAGCACATCCGGCTCTTCGGCGGCTCCGGGCGCGCCTGGTGACCGCCCTCGTCTTCGACTGCGACGGGGTGCTCGCCGACACCGAGCGGTACGGGCACCTGCCCGCCTTCAACGCGGCCTTCGAGGAGCTCGGGCCTGCCCGTGCGGTGGAGCGAGGACGAGTACGCGGAGAAGCTGAAGATCGGTGGCGGCAAGGAGCGGATGGCGAGCCTGTTCTCCGACGCCGAGTTCGTCCGCGAGGCGGGGATACCGCCCGACGAGGACAGCCGCAGCTCGCTGCTGGCGACCTGGCACAAGACCAAGACGGCCTGGTTCAAGCAGCTGGTCGCTGACGGGCTCGATCCCGGCCCGGCCCGGCGTCGCCCGGGTGATCACCGCGGCTCTCGATGCGGGCTGGACGGTCGCCGTCGCGTCGACGTCGGCCGAGGAGTCGGTACGGGCGGTGCTGGAGCACGCGGTGGGTGCGGACGTGGCGCCAGCGAGTCCCGGTCTTCGCCGGCGACGTCGTGCCGGCCAAGAAGCCCGATCCCGCGATCTACGACCTCACCGTCGAGAGCCTCGGGCTCGACCGGGCCGACACGCTCGTGGTCGAGGACTCCCGCAACGGGCTGCTCGCCGCGACCGGGGCCGGGCTGGCGTGCCTGGTCACCGTGAACGGCTACACCCGCGACGAGTCCTTCGACGAGGCCGTCCTCGTGGTGTCGGAGCTGGGCGACCCCGGCCGGCCTCCGGTGGAGGTGCTGGTGAACCGCAGCGCCGCCGAGCCGGGGGACTACATCGTCCTCGACGACCTGCGGGCGTGCCTCAGCGGTGCCGGCCGGTGAGGCGCACGGACAGCACACACGACGGGTCGCTGACCCCGGAGGAGGTAGGTATGAGCGGTGAAGGACAACAGCAGGTCGAGCTCGTCGTCCGCACGATCGCCCAGACAGCGGTCGACAACGAGAAGTACTTCGGCGACCTGGACGCCGTGGTCGGCGACGGCGACTTCGGCTACTCCCTGGCCCGCGGGTTCGAGAAGATGCTGGAAGGCTGGGACGACATCGACCGCTCGGACATAGCGACGTTCCTCAAGAAGGTCGGCATGATCGTCACCTCCCGGATCGGCGGAACGTCCGGGCCGATCTGGGGGACCGCGTTCATGCGGGCCGGCATGGCGGCGGACCCCGGCAGCGACCTCAGCGGTGACGCCGTCGTGCGCATGCTGCGGGCGGCGACCGAGGGGATCAAGGCCCGCGGGCAGTCCGACGTCGGGGACAAGACCCTGCTCGACGCGCTCGTCCCGATGACCGACCGCATCGAGCAGGAGCTCGCAGTCGGGTTCCGACGCCGGTGCGGTCGTGGCCGCGGCCGCACAGACGGCTCGAGAGGCCGCCGACGCGACCGTCGACATGGTGGCGAAGAGGGGGCGCGCGTCCTATACGGGCGAGCGCAGCAAAGGCTCGGTCGACGCCGGCGCGATGGCGGTGGCCGTGATCGTCGAGCAGATCCGCGAGGCATGGAAGACGAAGGAGACGTCATGAAGAAGTTCGTCAACGACCCCCAGCACTTCGTTCCCGAGATGCTGGAGGGCATCGCGCTCGCCAACCCCGACAAGCTGACCTACGTGCCGGAGTACAACCTGATCATGCGCAGCGACGCCCCTCGCGACGACAAGGTGTCGATCGTGCAGGGTTCCGGCTCCGGCCACGAGCCGGCCCACGTCATGATCGTCGGCAAGGGAATGCTCGACGCGGCCTGCCCGGGCGACGTCTTCGCCGCGCCGCCGATGGACTACGTGTACGAGACCACGAAGAAGCTCGCCTCACCGAAGGGCGTCCTGCTCCTCGTCAACAACTACACCGGCGACCGGATGGCGTTCGACATGGGCAAGGAGATGGCCGAGTCGGAGGGCGTCAAGGTCGAGATCCTCACGATCAACGACGACGTCGCGGTCAAGGACTCCACGTACACCGTCGGCCGGCGCGGTGTCGCCGGCAACTTCTTCGTGATCAAGGCGGTCGGTGCGGCGTCCGAGAACGGGGCGGAGCTCGACGAGCTGCTCAGGATCGGGCGCAAGGTCAACGACGTGACGCGCACCATGGGTGTCGGGCTGACCGCGTGCACCCCGCCGGCCAAGGGGTCGCCGCTGTTCGAGCTCGGCGACGACGAGATGGAGGTCGGCGTCGGCATCCACGGCGAGCCCGGGCGTGAGCGCCGCAAGCTGACCAACGCCGACGCGATCGCCGACGAACTGCTCGAGGCGGTCGTCACCGACCTTCCGTACAGCTCCGGCGACCACGTCGCCCTGATGGTCAACGGCTTGGGCGGCACCCCGATCAGCGAGCTGTACATCCTCTACCGCCGAGCCCACCAGCAGCTCGCCGAGCGCGGCATCCACGTCACGAGAAGCTACGTCAACGAGTACTGCACGTCGCTCGACATGGCCGGTGCCTCACTGACCTTGGTCAAGCTCGACGACGAGATCGACTCGCTACTGGCGGCGCCGGCAGAGGTCGCCGTACGCGTGTTCTGACCCTCGTCCGCAGGTCCACCGGCTCGGACGACCCGACCGGCGGCCGGCTCCTCGCCGGTCGCCGGTTCAGTCCTCGCTGCGCGGGTGCGGCAGCCGGGTCTCGCCCGGGCCGTCGTCGGTCGACCCCAGCGGCAGCCGAACCGGTGCCGATCCGGCCGGTTGGAGGACCCGGCTGTCGAGCTGTGCCACGAGCATGGGCCGACACAGGTAGTACCCCTGCGCGCGGTCGCTGCCGAGCCGGGTGACCTCGGCGAGCTGCTCCCTCGTCTCGATGCCCTCTGAGACGACGGACAGCTCCAGGGCATGCGCGAGGTCGATGATGGCCGCCACGATCTTCCGCGTGGTCTGGTCGCTGCCGAGGCCGCTGACGAACGCCTGGTCGATCTTGATCACGTCGAACGGGAACCGTCGCAGGTAGCTCAGCGACGAGTACCCGGTCCCGAAGTCGTCGAGCACGAGCCCGACCCCTAGCGCCTTTGTCTTCTCCAGCACCGACAGCGCACGCGGGCCGTCCTCGAGGAAGGCGCTCTCGGTGACCTCCAGGAGCACCCGAGCGGGGTCGGTGCCCGTCGACTCGAGGACGCGCTCGACCGTTTCGACGAAGCCAGGGGCCATCACCTGGTACGGCGACACGTTGACCGTGATGGACGGAACCGCCGCTCCGTAGCGCTTCTCCCAGTGGCGGAGGTCCCGGCACGCCTGGCTGAGCACGTACTCGCCGATCTCGAGGATCAAACCGGTGGGCTCGGCGATGGGCAGGATCTCGGCCGGCATCACCCACCCGCGGTCGGGGTGCTGCCAGCGCAGCAGCGCCTCGACGGCGGTCAGCGTCCCGTCGCGGACGTCCACGAGGGGTTGGTAGGCGAGCTCGAACTCGTCGCGGCCGACCGCGTCACGCAGCTCGCGACTGAGCCGCCCGCGGTGGTCCGTCGCCAGCCGTCCCGCGGCGTCGCTGATCTGGTGATGTCCGCCTCCGGCCTGCTTGGCCTGGTACATCGCGAAGTCGGCGTCCCTGATCAGCGTCTCGGGTATCTCCTCACCCGGCCCGCAGAACGCAAGCCCGACGGACGCGGTGATCTGCAGAGTGGCCCCGTCGAGCTCGAAGGGACGCGCGAACGCGTCGGAGACACGCTCGGCCACCCGCTCGGCCATGTCGGGCTTGTCGAGCGCCTCGCACATGATCACGAACTCGTCGCCGGCCAGGCGTGCCACGGTGTCGCCCCCGCGGAGCAGTCTCCTGAGCCGACCGGCGACCGCCACGAGCAGCTGGTCGCCCATATGGTGGCCGAACTTGTCGTTGACCGGCTTGAACCGGTCGAGGTCGACGAAGAGCACCGCGACCAGCTGATGCGTCCGGCTCGCTCGCGCGACCGCCTGTTCGAGCCGTTCCTTGAGCAACGTACGGTTCGGGAGACCGGTGAGTGCGTCGTGCAGGCTGCGCTGGCGCAGCAGGTCGAGGGTGTCGCTGGCGTCGGCCCGGCCCCGCGCGTTGTGGATGTAGGCAGCAGCGACATCGGCCAGCACCTGGGCGGAGTCCATGTCGGAGGGCTCGAGCGCCCCCGGGACGTCGCGATACAGGTCGAGCGCACCGAAGCGGTTCCCATCCAGCGACATGGGGAATGTGAAGACAGCGGCCAACCCGGCTTCGACGGCGGGCGGGGAGAAGGCCGGAAACGACGTGTCGACCGTGAGGTCAGGAACCGCAACCGGGGTGCCCGAGCGGTACGCCTCGAGACACGGCCCTTCTCCGAGCTCGTTCTGGAGCGACTCGACCTCGAGGATGACGTCGTTCGACGCTGCGACGAAGTGCAGCTCGTCGGCGGGTCCCATCACCATGACGCCGGCACCTGTGATCGGCAGGACCTCGACGATGCGATGTACAAGGTGGTCCAGGATCTCCTGGATCCTGAAGTCACCGCCGAGTGTGTGAGCGAACTCCGCCAGGAGGTCGCGCAGCTTGTCGCCGTCGTTCATGCCCGTCCCGAGAAATCGTAGCAACTGGTTACGGTGAGTAACGATAGCAGGGAACTCGCCAACGGACATAGGCCCCCACGCCCAGCGGCCGCATGCATAGCCCTGAGCGTGGACGAGACGGCAACTATCATCGCCCTATGCCTCCGCCCCCGCGCGTGCCCGGTCGAGGGGCTCGGTGTGACGGTGTCGGCCGACGGGGCACGCCTTGAGCGAGCACGGTCACGGGCACGCCCACGCCGGCGCCGGGGCGCCGGGATCGCGCTCCCGGCTGGCGATGGTGCTGGGGATCTCCAGCACGCTGCTGGTCGTCGAGGTCGCCGGCGCGCTGATCTCGGGGAGCCTCGCGCTGCTCGCCGACGCCGGCCACATGCTCGCCGACGTGGCCGGGCTGAGCCTGGCCCTCGTCGCCGCTCGGCTGGCCGGCCGACCGGCCACGGACGAGCGGACGTGGGGTTATCGGCGCGCCGAGGTGCTCGCCGCCGCCGCCCAGGCGGCGGTGCTGCTCGCCGTGGGGGTCTTCGTGATCGCCGACGGGGTCCGGCGGCTCGTCAGCCCGCCGCACGTCGCCAGCACGGCCATGCTCGTCTTCGGGCTACTGGGGATGGCCGGTAACGCCGTGTCGGTTCTGCTGCTGTTGCGCGGCCGCCGAAGCGACTTCAACACCAGGGCGGCGTTCCTCGAGGTCGTGAACGACGCCCTTGGATCCCTGGCCGTGCTGGTCGCGGCTGTCCTGATCGCGACCACCGGCTGGCTGCGCGCCGACGCGGTCGCCTCACTGCTCATCGGCGGGCTGATCCTGCCCCGGACCTGGAGGCTGCTCCGGGAGACCGTCGACGTGCTCCTGGAGGCGACCCCGAAGGGTGTCGAGCTGGTCCAGGTGAGGGCGCACCTGCTGGAGGTGGCCCACGTCCAGGACGTCCACGACCTGCATGCCACCACCGTCGCGACCTCGCTGCCCGTCCTCACCGCTCACGTCGTCGTCAACGACAGCTGCTTCCACGACGGGCACGTGCCCCGGCTGCTGGACGAGCTGCAGGAGTGCCTGGTCGGCCACTTCGACGTCGCTCACTCCACCTTCCAGTTCGAGCCGTCCAGCCATGCCGCTCACGAGCAGGCTGCCCACGGCTGACCGCGTCCGCTGCGTTGGGGTGAGAGGGTCGCCACCTGGCAGGATTGCCCGATGAGCTTGGAGGACCGGATGTCGCAGAACGAGGAGCTGTCGGGGTGGTCGCACCGGCACCGCGACGTCTCCGGCGGCTGGCTCCGCCCCACCGTCTTCGGGGCCGTCGACGGCTTGGTGACGAACGCCGCACTGATCGCAGGGGTCGGCGGCGGTGGCGTGGCTGCCCACGAGATCGTGCTGACCGGGTTCGCCGGCCTGGTCGCGGGCGCGTTCTCGATGGGGACGGGGGAGTACGTGTCGGTGACCAACCAGAACGAGCTGGTCCACGCCGAGGTGGCGCTGGAGCGCCGGATGCACGCCGAGTTCCCCGAGGCGGAGCAGGCCGAGCTCGAGGACACCTTCCGGGGCTACGGTGCGGACCCTCAGACGGCCGCGCGGATGGCCGCCGCGGTCTCCCGCGACCCGGAGCGGGCGTTGAGCGTGCACACTCGCGAAGAGCTCGGTGTGGACTGGCAGGAGCTCCCGTCGGCGCTGTTGGCCGGCTGCGCCTCGCTGGTCGCCTTCTCGATAGGCGCGCTCGTACCGCTGGTGCCGTATCTGCTGGGTCTCTCCGACCTGCTCGTGCCGCTCGTGGTGACCGCGGTGGCGCTGGTCGGGGGAGGCATGGTGGTGGGACGGCTGACCGGCCGGCCGCTGGTGTACTCCGGCCTGCGGCAGCTCGCTCTGGGCTCGGTGGCGGTGGCGGTCACGTTCGGGATCGGCCGGCTGATCGGCGGTCCGGTCTCGTAGCCCGCGCGGCCCGGTCTCCGTAAGCTCGCCGGCGTTCGGGTCTGCCTGCCCGCCCGCCCCGGCGTCCCTCTCGGCTAGACGCCGGCGGCCGTCACGATGGCGTCGGTGGCGAATCCGGCGAGCAGGCCCAGCAGCAGCCCGTACGCGAGCAGGTCCGACCGCCGCGCCTTCGCGGCGACGGTGATGAGCTGCGTGACGACGTACAGGATGGAGCCCGCGGCGAGGGTGAGAAAAGCCACACTCACGGGTTCGCTGGTGAACCCGTGGCCGAGTGCCGCGCCCAAGAAGGTGGGTCCGCCGCCGATAACGCCGAGCATCCCCAGGAACGCCCAGCTCGGAGGAGCGGCGTCGGGCTCGGCTGCCAGCGGGGCGACGATACCGAATCCCTCGGTGGCGTTGTGGAGGCCGAAGCCGATGACCAGCAGCGTCGCCAGGGCGATCTCACCGGACGCGGCGGACTGGCCGATCGCAAGCCCCTCGGCGAAGTTGTGCAGCCCGATCCCGACCGCGATCAGCAGCGCGAGCTGCCGCGCCGCGCTCCATCCGGCGATGCCGGTGCGCGGCCCCATAAGCTCACTCGCCGACGCCGCACCGGGGCCGTAACGCTGGAAGGCTCTCGCCGCGCGTCGGCGCATCCAGCTCTCGTACGCGACCAATCCCAGCAAGCCGATGCCTAGACCGGCGGCGAAGAGCAGCCCGTAGCCGAAGACCGGGCCCAGACCGCCGGTGCCCGTATGCACGTCGGCGAGGGCGGCGTCCATCGGCTCCCAGGCTGCGGAGAGCACGTCCCAGACCAAGAACACCAAGACGCCGACCGCGGTGGCGTTCAGGAACACCCGCAGCCCGGGGAGCGGGCGGCGGAGCCGGCCGATGGGCAGCCCCAGCAGGATCGTGACCCCTGCGATGAAGCCGAGCAGAAGTGTCTTGGACAGACCCACGTTCGTCCCCTCCAATGCGTGTTAGGCAAGCCTAATCAAACCCTCGCCAGATTGCGAACGCAGGCGGGGCGGCGCACTACGCCCCAGCCGCGTCCGCCGAGTATGCTGCTGGTTCTGCTACCAACGGGGGTCACGTGACTGCGGTCAGTGATGAGCGGGTGTCGATATGCGGTCGGCTGTCGTCATGACCTCGCCGCGCGTGACGCGGATCATGGCGGACCTGAAGGGCGGCACCGGCTCGGGGTCGCTGCCCGAGCGGCTCTGTGCGGTGTGTGCCGAGGCGCTCCCTGTCACGGGTGTGGGTCTGGCCTTCATGAACGACACCGGACCGATGGGCATGGTCGCCGCCACCGACGGGCCGGCGCGCACCATGGAGGACCTGCAATTGGTCCTCGGGGAAGGTCCCTGCGTCGAAGCGTCGCAGACCCGGCGCCCGGTCCTGCAGCCAGATCTCGGGGCGACGGGCGCGTCTCGGTGGCCGCTCTTCGGCCCGGCAGTGCTGCGGGCAGGCGTCGCGGCCATCTTCGCGTTCCCGCTCCAGGTCGGGGCCATCCGGCTGGGAGTGCTGGACCTCTACCGCGACTCCCCGGGAATGCTGGACGGGTCGGAGCTCGACGTGGCGCTGGCGTACGCCGACGCGGCCACCGAGCTCATCTTGGAGCTCCAGGGTCAGGCGCCGGGCGACACGCTGCATCCAGCGCTGAGCGAAGGCTTCGCCTACAGCCCGGTCATCCATCAGGCGACGGGCATGATCTCGGCGCAGGCCGGGATCGGTGTCGGCGATGCGCTCCTGCTGCTGAGGGCCCGTGCGTACGCCGCCGAGCGAGCCCTGACAGACATTGCCAGAGACGTGGTCGAACGCCGGCTGCGGTGGAACACAGAAAGTGAACAGGAGGACTGACACATGGTTCCGGACCCACCCGTAGGCAGGAAGGCCGAGCCGACACCGAAGGCCACGAGCCGCCAGGACCTGGCTCATACCTTTGTCGAGCTCGCCGACACCATGGTCGCCGACTTCGACCTGCTCGACTTCCTGCACGTGCTGGTCGAGCGCTCGGTCTCGCTGCTGTCGGCCGACGCGGCCGGTCTGATGCTCTCGGACCAGCGCGGGCATCTGCGCGTCCTCGCCTCCACCAGTGAGGAGGCGCGGCTGCTCGAGCTCTTCGAGCTGCAGAACGCCGAAGGCCCCTGCCTCGACAGCTTCCACAGCGGAGAGCAGGTGGTCAACGTCGAGCTGGCCGACGCCCACAAGCGCTGGCCGATCTTCGCGCCGGAGGCTGCCGCCGCGGGTTTCGAGTCCGTCCATGCGCTCCCCCTGCGGCTGCGCGGGACTGTGATCGGGGCTGTCAACCTCTTCTGCGGCGACCAGCAGCTCAGCGCCGAGGACATCGAGGTGGGTCAGGCGCTGGCCGACGTCGCAACCATCGGCCTGCTCTCCCAGCAGAGCGACGACTCCCAGGTCATCGCCGAAACTCTCCAGGAGGCGCTCAACAGCCGAGTGGTCCTCGAGCAGGCGAAGGGTGTGCTCGCCGAGATGCTGCACATCGACATGGAGAAGGGCTTCAACCTGATCCGCCGATCGGCCCACCTGCACGGCTCGAAGCTGACGACGGTCGCTGCGGGCGTGATCGACGGATCCATCGGCCCGTCGTCACTCGAGGGCGAGGCCCGCTCGGCTGGCCCCACTTCCTGAGCCAGTCCCTTCTCAAAGCGGAGAAGCGGTTCCCGGCAGCCGTGTAGCGTGGGACAAGCCATCACTGAAATGAGCCAGAAACTTGCGGAGAGTGACGCCACCATGGTCGAGGCAATCGCGGCAGAGCAGCAGATCTCGGTGCACCGAGATGGTGAAGACGTCGTGCTCGCTCTGTCGGCCTCCGCCGCCAGGCGGCTGGCCGAAGCGCTCGCAACCAGCGATTCCAGCCACGCCGGCTGGTTTCAGGACGTGATCCGGTTGCTCGCGGCCGCCGTCGCCGAGGGGGATTCCTCCCCGACGCCGGCGGCAGAGGAGTCGCACACGGTTTTGCTGCGAGGAAACTGGTCGTCGGACGGCGACCTCGACGGACCGCTGTCCTTCACCGAAGCCCGTCCGCTCGAAACGATCGGTCCCGGGCTGGTAGGCGTCTGGCGGACCCGGCTGGCCAGCCAGGCGCTATCGGCCGCAGGGCAGTCGGACGCGGCGGAGCCGGTCGCCACGGAGCGGCTCGACGCGGCCGCCCGTCTCGTCGACGCGGTCGCCGCCGCGAAAGCCGACGCCTCGACTGCAGCGGCGGTGCAGGCGGTGGAGAGCCGGATGAAAGGCGCGCGCGAGGCACTCGTCGCCCGCGTCAGCGCAGCATCCGTCGACATCGAACCGGGGCGGGGCGACACGCTTCCTGAACAGGACGCCGGCCCGGTACGCCGGCAGGTCCCCGCTGCCCCCAACGCCTGAGCGCAGCCGGCTCACTGCTCGCTGCTCACCCGCCCTGCGAGCCAGGCGTCAAGCTCTGGGCTCGAAGAGGTGACCCGCATCACCTCTTCGCCGCCGTCGCAGCGGTACAAGGCCACGGTGACAGTACCGGAGGTACGCGACACGACCCGCCAGGCGGCGCCGAAGGCCTCCCAGCGCCGCAGGAGTTCAACGGCTTCGGTGCCCACGGCGTCCTGACCATCTCCGACGAGGTCCATGCGCCTATTGTCCTCCGCCCTTTTTGCCTGCCCCCCTAGTCTGGCCGGGATGCGTCCGGCCGGGAAAAGCCCGCAGACGGACACGGAAGGAGCAGACGGTGTCCACTCAAGCCGCTCCTGTTCGCAGACGGCAGGCCCGGCTGGGCGAGGTCGTCCGGACCTCGCGGGTGACCCCGCACCTGATCCGCGTCGTACTGGGCGGCAGCGGCCTGGCCGGCTTCGAGGTCGGCGAGTTCACCGATCACTACGTCAAGCTGCTCTTCCCTCCGGAAGGTGCGGAGTACTCGCCTCCCTTCGACGTCGACCAGATCCAGGCCGAACGGCCGCGCGCGCAGTGGCCCGTGACCCGGACGTACACGGTTCGTGCGTGGGATGCGGAGCGGGCCGAGCTCACCGTGGACTTCGTCTATCACGGCGACCATGGCCTGGCCGGCCCCTGGGCCGCGGCCGCGCGACCGGGCGACCTGATCTCGTTCCTCGGGCCGGGCGGTGGCTATGCCCCTGACCCGCAGGCCGATTCGCACCTCCTCGTCGGGGACGAGAGCGCGCTCCCGGCGATCGCGGCCACGCTCGAGAGGCTGCCGGAGGGCCTCCCGGCGACGGTGGTCATCGAGGTGGAGGACGAGCACGAGCACCAGATCCTCGAGAGCCCGGGTGTTCTCGACCTGACCTGGGTCGACCGGGTCGGCGCACCGACGCCGGCGGGCTCGGCGGTGGCGGATCACGTCCGCGCGCTCAGCTGGCCCGGCGGCGACGTTCAGGCATTCGTGCACGGTGAGGCGAGCCTCGTGAAGGAGGTCCGGCACCACCTGCGGTTCGAGCGCGACGTCCCCCGTGAGCGCCTGTCGGCGTCCGGCTACTGGCGCCGCGGGCTCACCGACGAAGGATGGCGTGCCACGAAGAAGGACTGGGCTCGCGAGGTCGAGCGCGACGAGCAGGAGCACGTCTCGTCTGAGCCGCGTGCGCTCGGCGCGGCCACGGACTGAGACTCAGCCGAGCCCCAGCCGCTGAGCCGTCGCGGCCCACGCTGCCGACCCGAGCTCGGCGTCCGCCTCGGGGCTGCCGCCGCGGTCGAGCGTCGTGGACGGCTCGGGAACCGGCTGGCCCGGCCAGAGCGGGCTGTGTCCCGCATGCTCGTTGAGGATGATCTCAACCTGCCTGCCGCCCTTCACCCGGCGCTCCGCCAGCGCCTGCGCCGACTCGGCCGAGGGCCACAGCCGGTCGCTCCCGCCGGCGACCAGGACCAGGTCGCCCTCGGCCTCCTCGATCGGGATCGCGGCTGCCTCGGCCACGGCGAGGTCCCGGGTGAGGCTTCGTCGGTAGAGCGTGGAGTAGGCGACCGGCCCCGTCGTCTCCGGCGGCTCCCAGTCGTCGTCGTAGGGCACGAACGGAAGCGGCTCGCCGCGCCACGTCCACGAGGAGCGGTACGGGGTGACCTGCCCGTCCATCCCCGGGCCGACGTTCGCCCACACGACCGACGGAGGCGAGATCGCCACAGTCAGACCTAGCCGCCGGTCGACGCAGGCGAGCAGGAGGGCGGCCTCGGCGCCCTTGGACAGCCCGACGACGGCGAGGGTGTCCACGGGCTCCTCGCTGAGCCGGTCGAGCGCTCGGACGAAGACCTCGAGCGGTATCTCGCAGATCCCTGGTGCCTGGTCGACACCACCGAACCAGCGAAGCGCCATCCCGTGCGCGCCGTGCTTGGCGAAGAACCGGGCGCGCGCGACATCCATTCGACCACTCGAACCGAGCAACGCCAGTATCCCGACTCCGACGGGACTCGACGGACGTACGAGCAGGGCTTCCTCCGGGAGCGCGATGCCCACCTCGTCGGCGATGCCGCCGCCGGCGAGCGGGCCCGCCGAGTACATCCGGGAGGTCACTCCAGGCGCTCCTTACGTCACGATTCGTGATCAGCGTAGCGGGCCGCCCGCCTTTCCGCCGAGACGTCACCGACGGCCCGGTTCTGCCGGCGTGTCGGACACCGACTGACGTCTCGGCGACGGGTGCGGCGGGAGTGAGCGACCAAGCCGCTGGGCTCCGCGACCGCGTGAGCCTCTGGGGTGTGCGCCTCCACGGGATCACGGCAGCCGGTGCTTTGGCAGCCGCGGTGCCGGCGGCTTCGGCGATGGCGGCGACCTCGGCGGCCGGACCTCGCGACGGTGTCACGCGACCACCGGCGCTAGCCTCGGGACCAGTAGGCATCCGACGCAACGAAAGCAGCTGACAATGAGTGCACCCGAGACCGTGGCAACGAGCGACCCGGGCGAGGAGCGGAGCCCTTCGATCCGTCCTCAGGACGACCTCTTCGGCTACGTCAACGGCCCGTGGCTCGAGAGCAGCGAGATCCCACCGGACCTGTCCAGCATCGGGTCGTTCGTGTCGCTGCAGCTTGACGCCGAACATCAGACGGGGGAGATCCTCCGCGACGCGGCCGCCCGGTCGGCGACCGGCGACGTGGCTCCCGGGTCGCCTCTGCAGCTGATCGGTGACCTGTTCGCCAGCTTCCTCGACGAGGACCAGATCGAGCGCCTCGGGGCTGCACCGCTCGACGGCGAGCTGGCTGCGATCGCTGCGATCACCAGCTCGTCGGAGCTCGCGTACCGGGTCGGTGCCTGCGAGAGGAACGGCTCCAGCGGGCTCTTCGCGGCGTACGTCGACACCGACGACAAGCGGTCCGACCGCTACATCGTCAAGATCACCCAGAGCGGCCTCGGCCTGCCGGACGAGTCGTACTACCGGGAGGACTCGTTCGCCGACACGCGCAAGGCGTACGTGGCCCACGTCGCCGCCATGCTGGCGCTGGCGGGCCGTTCCGAGGACCAGGCGGCCGACGAGGCGAGCCGCATCATGGCGCTCGAGACCCGGCTCGCACGTGGTCACTGGGACCGCGTCGCCACCCGAGACGTGGTGAAGAGTTACAACCTCATGAGCGTCGACGCCCTGCGGCAGTCGGCACCGTCGTTCGACTGGGCCGCGTGGCTCCAGGGCATGCAGGCGCCGGAGGACGCCCTCACCGAAGCCGTGGTTCGCCAGCCCAGCTACCTCGAGGCGATGTCCGATGCCCTCGCCGACATCCCTCTCGACGACTGGAAGGCGTGGCTGACCTGGCACGTGATCAGCGCCGCCGCCCCGTACCTGAGCGACGGCTTCGTGCGCGAGAGCTTCGAGTTCTACTCGCGCACATTGACGGGGGCGCAGGAGCTGAAGGAGCGGTGGAAGCGCGGGGTCGCGCTCGTCGACGGCCTGCTCGGTGAGGCGCTCGGACAGGAGTACGTCGCGCGGCACTTCCCGCCGGAGTCCAAGGCGAAGATGGACCGGCTCGTCGAGAACCTCGTCGCCGCGTACCGGCACGACATCGAGCGACTCGACTGGATGAGTCCGCTGACGCGAGCCCGCGCGCTCGAGAAGCTGGCGGTGTTCAGGCCGAAGATCGGCTACCCCGTACGGTGGCGCGACTACTCGAAGGTCACGATCGACCGCACAGACCTGCTGGGCAACGTACGCCGGGCGACCGCCTTCGAGACGGACAGGCAGCTGGCGAAGCTCGGCGGGCAAGTCGACACCGACGAGTGGCTGATGACGCCGCAGACGGTCAACGCCTACTACAACCCCGGCATCAACGAGATCTGCTTCCCCGCCGCGATCCTGCGGGCGCCGTTCTTCGACCCCGACGCCGACGAGGCGGCCAACTACGGAGGGATCGGCGCCGTCATCGGGCACGAGATCGGGCACGGATTCGACGACCAGGGCTCCCAGTACGACGGGGAGGGCAACCTCGTGGACTGGTGGACCGACGAGGACAGGGCCGGCTTCACGGCGAAGGCGGACAAGCTGATCGAGCAGTACAACGCGTTCGAGCCGCGGGCCCTGCCCGGGCACACCGTCAACGGAGCCCTCACCGTCGGCGAGAACATCGGCGACCTGGGTGGCCTGACGGTCGGGCTGCAGGCGTACGAGCTGTCGCTCGGGGGAGCCGAGGCGCCGGCCGTCGACGGTCTGAGCGGTACCCAGCGGCTGATGGTCAACTGGGCGCGCTGCTGGCGCAGCAAGCGCCGCGAGGAGCTCGAGGTGCAGCTGCTGTCGGTCGACCCGCACGCGCCGCCGGAGTTCCGGGCGAACATCGTGCGGAACCTGGATGAGTTTCACGAGGCGTTCGGGACCCAGCCCGGCGATGGGCTCTGGCTGGAGCCCATCGACCGGGTCCGCATCTGGTGACGGTGTGTGGCCTCGCCGACCGACCGGAAGGCTCACTGCGCACAGTGGGCTAGGTGCCGACCTCGGCCGGCCGGGCGGCGACCGGTAGGTCGGTCGGCTCGTCGGCGAGCGCCGAGGGCTCCACGCGGAGAACCCGCGCCAGGCCGGCGGGCAGCCACCAGTTCCAGCGCCCGAAGAGGCTGACGAGCGCAGGCACCAGCAGCGCACGCACGACGGTGGCGTCGATCAGGATGCCGACGCCGAGCGCGGTGCCGAGGACCTTGATGTCGGTGTCCGGAGCGGACGCCAGGGCGGCAAAGGCGAAGAACAGGATCAGGGCGGCCGAGGTCACCAGTCGTCCGGTCCTGCCGATGCCCGTCACCACCGCCCGCGATGTCGAGCCGACGGCGTCGTACTCCTCGCGCATCCTCGCGAGGATGAAGACCTCGTAGTCCATCGAGAGCCCGAAGAGGAACGCGAAGATCACGACCGGCAGCCAGAAGGTGATGGCCCCCGTCGCCGAGACGTTGAACACCAGGTCGGACCCGTGTCCCCGCTGCCAGAAGAACACGACGGCTCCGAAGACCGCCGACAGTGACACGAGGTTGAGCAGGACGGCCTTGATGGGGAGCAGCAGCGACCGGAAGGTGCGCGCCAGCAGCACGAACGTGATGAGTGCGATCAGGAGCAGCACGAAGGGGAACCGGGCGTAGACAGCACTGAAGTAGTCCTCGACGGTGGCGCCGGCGCCGGCGATGAGCACCGTACCGCTGGTCGCGCCCTCGACCGACGACCGCACCGCGTCGACGACTGCGGTGCCCGTACTGTCGACCGTCTCGCTGTCGGGGACGACGTCGACGACGGTGAGGCCGTCGCGGGTCTGACCCGTGACCGCGGTCCGCACACCGTCGACTCCACCGGCAGCCTTCGCCGCCGCCGGTCCCTGTCCGGCCGGCACGAGCACCTCCATCGGGGTGAGCACTCCGGTGCCGACGCCGGCGGAGCGCAGCGAGGCGAGCGCGTTGTACGCCGGCCCGCTCCGTGCGAGGGAGTCGACCCCGGACTGACCGATCTTGAGCCCGGCGACCGGTGAGACGAGCAGGGCCAGCACGACCAGGGCCACGCCTGCGGCCACGAACTTGTGCCGGACGATGAGGCGGGCCCATCCGGTCCAGCCGCGCGACGCCACGCCCTCATGGCGGATGCGCGGCCAGTCGACCCGAGGCCCGATGCTCGACAGCAGCGCGGGGAGCAGGGTCAGCACGACTGCGACGCTGACGAGCGGGATCAGCATGCCGCCCAGCCCCATGCTCCGCAGGAACGGCACCGGAACCACGACGAGTGCAACCAGGCTGATCGCCACGGTCACGCCCGACGCGAAGACGGCGTGCCCGGCGGTACGCATCGCGATGACGACCGCCTCCTCGTTGTCGTGCCCGCGGGCGCGCTCCTCACGCCAACGCGACACCAGCAGCAGCGAGTAGTCGATGGCGACACCGAGGCCGATCAGCGAGATCAGGAACTGCACGACGAAACTGACGTCGGTGATCGTGGTCAACGCGTACACCAGCAGGAACGTCGTCAGGATGGACACCGCCGCGATGAGCATGGGCAGCAGGGCGAGGAACGATGCGAACACGAAGATCAGGACCAGCAGGGCTCCGGCCGCACCGAACAGGGTCTCGACCAGCACGCTGGGGCCGTTGGAGTCGCCGCCGGCCGAGAGCATGCCGTAGGAGGTGAGGCCGCTCTGGAGATGGGCGCGGGCCGCCGCAGCCGTCAGGACCGGCCCGACCCGGGTCTCCAGGCCCGGGCCGAAGCCCTGCGGCGCGGGCCCCTGGACCAAGATGTACGCAGTCCGGCCGTCGTCGGAGACGAAGCCGCTGTTTCCGGGACCGGTCGGGCCGATGACGCGGGCCTGCGGGACCTGCTTGGCGATGCTGTCGAACACCGAGGCGACGCCTGCGTGCTGCGAGGCGATGGTGCTGCCGGCCGGAGCGTGGAGGACGGCGACGAGGGTGTCGTCCGTGCTCGCGCCGAACCGGGAGATGAGCTGCTGCTCGGCCGTGTCACCGGGCTGCCCGGGCAGCGAGAAGTCAAAGGTCAGCCTGCTGCTCAGACCCGAGGCGGAGATTCCCCCCGCGACGAACAGCAGCAGCCACACCAACGACACGATGCGACGGTGGTGCATGACGAATCGGGCAAGTCGCTCCACAGGAGCCCCCCTAAGGCCAAGGCGGTAAGCCAGGCCGAACGACTCTCCTGCCGCTCTTCGCCTGTCGACGCTCCCTGGAGTCTACAAAGGGGTGGCGACGGTTCCGTCAGTTCGGCCCGTCGGACCGATCGCGAAGCGCCTGTCGCTCGGCGCGGCGCCGCTCTGCGCGCTCCCGGGCCTCGGCGCGTTCGATCGTCGCCGCCGCCTCGCGCGAGGGCGCGGTGCCGCCGTACGAGCGGGGTACCCACCAGGCGCCCTCCTCGTGCTGCGGGTACTTCTGGATCGCGTGGTCGAGCAGCGTGGTCATCTGCTCGCGGAGCCTCGCGTTGTCGCCGACGGGGTCGGTACCGGTGAGCGGTACCGGCGACCCGACCGTCAGCGTGATGACCTTGCCACGGCTCAGATCGCGCGGGTGGTCCTTGGTGTAGATGCGCTGCGTTCCCCACATGATGACGGGGATGAGCGGCACGCCGGCGGTGGCGGCCATCCGTACCGTGCCGGTCTTGAAGTCCTTCAGCTCGAAGCTGCGGCTGATCGTGGCCTCTGGGAACAGGCCGACCACCTCGCCCGCCGCGAGGTAGTCGAGCGCGACGTCGTACGACTTCGCACCGTCGTCGCGGTCGACTTCGATGTGGTGCAGCGAGCGCATCAGCGGCCCGGCGAGCCGGTGGTCGAAGAGCTCTCGCTTGGCCATGAACCGCACCACCCGCCCGGCCGGACGGGTCGCATAGCCGCCGATGATGAAGTCGACGTAGCTGATGTGGTTGAACGCGAGCACCGCGCCACCGCTGCGGGGGATGTGCTCGCTGCCGGTCAGCTGCAGGTCGAGACCGAGAATCCTGAACCCTGCCTTCGCCACGGCGATGATGGGTGGATACGTGAAGTCCCGCACGGTCCTCACCGTAACGCAGGACGGCCGTGACCTGCACCGGATGCGTCCCGGTTTGCCATACTGCCGACGACGACTCCAGGAGGTCGACGTGTTCGCAGTGATCGGCGAGGCCCTGATCGACATGGTGCAGCCCGAGCCGGGTCTCATGTTCGAGGCACAGCCCGGCGGCGGGCCGCTCAACATCGCGGTGGGGCTGCGGCGGCTGGGACACGAGACCGCCTTCCTGGGACGGGTCTCGACGCGACCGCTGGGCGACCTCGTCCGAGGCCACATCGAAGGCAACGGGCTCGACGTGGGTACGTGTGTCATGACCGACGACCAGACCACGCTCGCCTTTGCCGCGCTCGACGAGGATGGGGAAGGCGTCGTACGACTTCTACGTGCAGCAGACGGCCGACTGGGGCTGGACCGACGAGGAGCTGAGTGCTCTGCCGGACGGCTGCCGCGCTGTCCATACCGGCTCGTTGGCCGCCTTCCTGTTACCGGGGGCCGACGCGATCCTGCGGCTCTGGCACCGTTACCGGGCCCAAGGGGAGCAGCTGCTCAGCCTCGACCCCAACGTGCGGCCCGACCTCGTCGGGCCGCGTACCGAAGCGGTGGCACGCCTCGAGCGGCTCGTCGCCGCCTCGCACGTCGTCAAGGCCAGTGACGACGACGTGGCCTGGCTGTACCCCGAGCGGTCGCTCGAGGAGGTGCTCGACCACTGGGCCGGCCTGGGACCCGAGCTGGTCGTCATCACGGCGGGCGCGTCGGGCTGCCTGGCTCGAAGGCCCGGGGGAGCGCCGCTGGGGGCGGCCGGGCACTCCGTCGACGTGGCCGACACGATCGGCGCGGGCGACGCCTTCGCGTCCGGCCTGCTTTCCGGGATCGCCGACGCGGGCGCCCTGTCACCCGGAGCCGTCGCCGCGCTGTCCGACGCCGACGTGGCCGACGTCCTCGACCGTGCGGTGCTGGTCTCGGCCATGACGTGCCGGCGTTCGGGGGCGGATCCGCCCACCCGCGAGGAGTACGAGCACGAGGTGAGCGGGAGCCAGGCCGGTGCCGCCGCCGGCTGACCAGGCTCGGTGCAGCGCCGAAACGCGCAGGAAACGTGAAGCGGCGATGATGGGGTCATGACCCACCTCATCCGTGTGTCGCTGCCCGACGTGCCCGGGTCGCTGGGATCGGTGGCGACGGCCCTCGGTATGGCCGGCGCGAACATCGAGGCGATCGAGATCGTCGAGCACTCGCCCGACGGCACGGCGATCGACGACGTCTTCTTGGACTTCTCCCCGGGAGTCATGCCCGACATGGCGGTGTCGGCGGTCCAGAAGCTGGACGGCGTGCGCGTCCTGTGGGTGTCCCGGTACGCCGCGGGGGGCAACCTGCACCTCGACCTCGAGGCGATCGAGGTCATCGCCGAGGAGCCCGCCCGCGCCATGCACCGGCTCACCGAGGTCCTCCCGCACACGTTCCGCAGCGACTGGGCGATGGTTGTCGGCCACACCGGCGACCGGGTGGTACGGCTGACGGCGACCCCGAGCGCGCCGCATCTCCCACCGGAGGTCGTGTCGTGGTTCCCGATGCTGCGGGCCAAGCGGCCCGAGATCGACCCGACCTGGGAGGGCTGGGGCGACAGCGAGGTCGCCGCCGTACCGGCGGGCTCGAGCGAGCGGATCGTCATGTTCGGCCGGCACGGCGGTCCGGAGATCCTGGACAGCGAGCTCGCGCGGCTGAACCACCTGGTCGCACTGGCCTCCTCGATCGAGACGACCGTCGACGCGTTGACGTGAGGCTGCCGTGGCGGTGACGATCGAGACGTGGGACTCCGTGCGCGCTCAGCAGCGTGCCGCTGACGTGTACGCCGTTTACGACGCGGTCTTCGGTGACGTCGCCAGCGAAGGCGAGTGGCGGGCCGACACGTTCGACAGGCACTGCGCCCGGCAGGAGTTCCGGCTGGTCGCGGCCGAGGACGACGGATCGCTGGTGGGGTTCGCCTACGGGTACGTCGGCGAGCGGGGTCAGTGGTGGTCCGACCGGGTCGTGGAGGCGCTGGCGCCGCCGGTGGCCGACGTCTGGGTCGGCGGCCACTTCGAGTTCGTCGAGCTGGCCGTCCTTCCGTCCTCCCGGCGGCGGGGGATAGGTGCCAGGCTGCACGACGCGCTGATGAGCGGCAGCGAGCACCGGCGGGGCCTGCTGAGCACCGACGACTCCGACACGCCGGCCCGGCGTCTGTACGCCTCGCGCGGCTGGACCAAGCTCGGCAAGCTGAGTGCGGAGACCGCCGTCCTGGGCCGATGGCTAGGGTCGGCCCCATGAGCGTCTCGGAGATCTTCGACGAGGGCGCGTGGCGGTCGGTGTCGGGTTTCGACGACCTGACCGACGTCACGTACCACCGTGCGGTCGACCACGGAACCGTACGGATCGCGTTCGACCGGCCCGAGGTGCGCAACGCGTTCAGGCCGAGGACCGTGGACGAGCTGCTCGGCTGCCTGGAGCACGCGCGTGCATCGTCCGACGTCGGGTGCGTGCTGCTGACGGGCAACGGGCCCTCACCGCGCGACGGCGGCTGGGCCTTCTGCTCCGGTGGCGACCAGCGGATCAGGGGCCGCTCCGGCTACCAGTACGCCGACGACGAGGCAGCCGGTGGGGCGGACCCGGCCCGGCTCGGCCGGCTGCACATCCTGGAGGTGCAGCGGCTGATCCGGTTCATGCCGAAGGTGGTGATCGCCGTAGTGCCGGGGTGGGCGGCGGGCGGCGGCCACAGTCTGCACGTGGTCGCCGACCTGACCCTCGCGTCGGCCGAGCACGCCCGCTTCAAGCAGACCGATGCCGACGTCGCGTCGTTCGACGGCGGCTTCGGGTCGGCCTACCTGGCCCGGCAGGTCGGGCAGAAGTTCGCCCGCGAGATCTTCTTCCTCGGCGACGAGTACGACGCCTCCGACGCGTACCGGATGGGGATGGTGAACGCCGTCGTACGGCACGCCGAGCTGGAGGTGGTGGCGCTCGACTGGGCCCGCCGAGTGAATGCCAAGTCGCCGACGGCCCAGCGGATGCTGAAGTACGCCTTCAACCTGATCGACGACGGGCTCGTGGGGCAGCAACTGTTCGCAGGCGAGGCGACCCGGCTCGCGTACGGGACCGACGAGGCGGCCGAGGGACGAGATGCCTTCCTCGAGAAGCGCCCCGCCGACTGGTCCGAGTTCCCGTACTACTACTGATCTCGGTCGAGTGGGCAGAAAAGCCGGCCCGAGTGGGCGCAAATGTCTCGTCGAGTGGGCAAGAATGTTGCGTTGAGTGGGCAAAAATATTGCGTTGAGTGGGCAAGAATGTTGCGTTTAGTGGGCGCAAATGTCTCCGGGTCGACCGGCCAAGAATGTTGCGTTGAGTGGGCGAGAGTGCTCGGCCGAGTGGGCAAGAATGCTGGCTCGAGAAGGCAAGAATGTTCGCCCAAGCGGCCAAGAGTTCTCGGTATCTCATTGGCCGAGCGCAATCCGGGCCAGGCGATGCCTCGCTGCCGACCCGCCGCGCCCCGTCGACCGGACATTCCTGCCCGTTCGAGCCGGCATTTGCGCCCACTTAACCCTGCACTTGCACCCACTCAACCCTGCTTTGTACCCACTTAACCCTGCAGTTGCGCCCAGTCGGGCCTGCATTTGTACCCACTCGAGCCTGCATTTGCGCCCACTCAACGTGAGGGGCGGGCATTGACCACGGGCCATAAAGGACATACCGTCGGCCGCAGGCGACCACGCCTTTAGGGAGTGTGCTGTGAAGCATCCAGGTCTGGTCCTCGCCGCTGCTACGGGCGTCATCTTCGCCATGTCGGGCTCCGCATCGCCGGGTGCTTTGAGCGCGGCTCCGCCAGGGAACGCGACCACCGCGGCCCGGCCACATTGTTTCGGCAAGGTCGCCACGATCGTCGGCACCAAGGACGCGGACAGAATTCACGGAACGCCCGGCGCCGACGTGATCGCGGGTGGCGGCGGACGCGACCAGATCTTCGGCCGGGGCGGTGCCGACCTGATCTGCGACCGGAACACCGAGAGCGCGAGACTGCACGGCGGGTCGGGCGACGACCGCATCCTCGGATCAGGTGCGATGGCCGGTGGACCCGGCGACGACTTGCTCACGAGCCCGCGGCGCGTGTCGCTCCCGGCCTTTCGCGGCGGCAGCGGCGACGACGTGTTGCACTCGCGGGCCGGGTTCGCCGCCTTCTTCTTCCCCGGCCCCGGCGACGACGTCGTCAAGGGTCGGCCTGGCGCGAAGTACAACATTCTCGAGCTCACGCACGCCCGGCGCGGCTCGGTGGTGGATCTCCGCCGCGGTACGGCCGATGGCCCGGGCCACGACACGTTGAGCGGCGTCAACGCCGTGTACGGCTCGAGGTACGACGACGTGCTCCGAGGCGATCGCCACACGAACGAGCTGTTCGGATATGCGGGCGACGACGCGATAGTCGCGCGTGGGGGCAGCGATGCTGTCCTCGGCGGACCCGGCAACGACCGACTCGACGGCGGACCCGGTGGCGACCACCTCCTGGGAGAGGCAGGTAGCGACGTCCTCCTTGGCCGGAGCGGCAATGACACCCTGATCGAGGTCGGGCCCGATGCCAACCTCGTGCTCGCCGGGGCCGGCCGCGACAGATGCTACGGGACCTACAAAGTTCCGCCGAGCATCGAGCGCGGCTGCGAGCTGCACAAGCCCGCGCCGCTGGTCGTGTCCCGCCCGATGTCTCGGTCCGCGCTCCTCCAGCTGTACCGCAGCACCCGCTGACAGCGGCGCGGGCCGGCGCCGGTACCGAGCGCCGCCGGCGTCAGTAGCCGGCCGGCTTCGCCCCGACGTCGAGCCACACATGGAACAAGTGGCGGAGCCCCCGCCCCGATACCCGCTCGGCCAGCGACTCGAAGTCGGCCGTCGTGGCGTTGCCGTACGCGTGGAGGGCCGGCCAACGCTTCAGCAGCCTGAAGAAGTCGTGACTCCCGATCCGCATCCGCAGCGCCTGCAGTGCCATCGCTCCTCGGGTGTAGACGGCATCGCCGAACAGGTTCGCAGGGTCGCCGGGCCGCGTCACCGGGATGTCCCAGAACGGGTCGGACCGACCGTGCTCCCGGTACAGCCGCACGAAGAGTCGGTGCGGGTAGCCGGGGTCGCTGCGCGCCTTCCAGAGCTGTTCGGCGTAGGTCGCGAAACCTTCGTTGAGCCAGATGTCGCTCCAGTCCCTCGGGGTCACGGAGTCGCCGTACCACTGGTGCGCCAGCTCGTGGACGAGCGTCGCGGTGTCGGGTACGAAGTCGAACACCGGCCGCGTCTGCACCTCCAGGGCGTAGTCGACCGGCACGTTGTCGACCACGATCCCGGCCGACGAGAAGGGGTACGGCCCGAACAGCCGCTGCCAGTACGAGAGCACCTTGGGTACCCGCAGCGCGGCCGACCGGCCGCCGAGGCTCGGGTCGAGGTAGGACACGACCGGTACGCCGTTCGCAGTGCGGCCCCTGACGACGTGGTACGTGCCGATGGACACGCTCGCCAGGTACGTCGCCATCGGGTGGCGCTCGTGCCAGGTCCAGGTGGCGGTCGTGCCGTGCGCGACCCGGCTGCGCAGGTGACCGTTGGACTCGACCGTCAGCGCCTTGGGCGCCGTGGCCGAGATCGTGTAGGTCGCCTTGTCCCTGATCGTGTCGTTGTCCGGGAACCACGTCATGGCGCCGATCGGCTCGGAGAGGACGGTGGCGCCGTCACCCGTGGCGATCCAGCCGTCCTTCGACCCGTCCGGGTCGAGCAGGTAGTGAGGCGTGCCGCCGTACCGGACCACCGTGGTGAACCAGCTCCCGTCGCGGACCGGTACGACCGGCGTGACCGTGAGCTCGGTACCTCTCCGTCCGAACGACGCGGCACGACCGTCGACCTCGACGGAGTGCACGCGCAGGCCGTCGAGGTCGAGGTTGAACGCTGAGAGGGACTTGCCCGCGCGGGCCCGGACCGTTGTCCGCGCGGTGATGTGCCCGGAAGGGTGCCAGGTCAAGGCGATGCCGTAGTGCCCGACGTTGTAGCCCCCGTTGCCCTGGTGGGGGAACAGCGAGTCTCCGGAGTTCGGAGAGCCCGGCGTCGGCCTGGCGGCCAGGCTCGGTGCCGTACTGGCATCACGGGTACTGGTCGGCGTAGCGCCGGCGGGTACGGCGAGGCTGATGATGACGGCTCCAACAGCGGCCGTAGTCACGAGATGTCGCGGGTGTCGGGTCAGCATGTGGTTCCCCCCAGGGCGCGCTGGGCGCCGTTCGTCTCGATCTTCGCACGTCTTTGCCAGACACCCCTGCCCGAACGTGCCAACGCGGGCCGCTATGACATAGGTTCAGCCGCGTGAGGGTCGCGATTGTGGCGGAGACGTGGGAGGCCGAGGCGCGTGTCGCGATGGTGCCTGGACTCGTCTCTGGCCTGACGTCGCTCGGGTACGACGTGGCGGTCGAGCCGGGCGCCGGGCGGGCGGCCCTGCATGCCGACGACGAGTACGCAGCCGCCGGTGCCGAGGTCGACCCGGCGGCGTTGTCGGACGCCGGGATGGTGCTGTCGGTACAACCGCTCACCAGCCGGCAGCTTCGCCAGCTCGCTCCCGGCACGGCCACGTTCTCGTTCCTCCCGCTGCTGTCGGCCGGCGATGCGGTGGCTCGAGCGGCGCGACCTGCACATCACGTCGTTCGCCATGGAGCTGGTTCCACGCATCTCTCGGGCGCAGTCCATGGACGCGCTCAGCTCGCAGGCGCTGGTCTCCGGCTATCGCGGGGCCATCGTCGCTGCGCAACGACTACGCCGGTTCTTCCCGCTGAACATGACGGCCGCCGGAACCGTCCCACCCGCAGAGGTCGTGGTACTCGGCGCGGGCGTCGCCGGTCTGCAGGCCATCGCCACGGCCAAGCGCCTGGGGGCGGTCGTCAAGGCGTACGACGTGCGCGCGGCCGCGGCCGAGGAGATCCGCTCGATGGGGGCCGTGGCCATCGAGCTCGAGCTCGAGACGCTGGAGGGAGCCGGCGGCTACGCGCGGGAGATGACGGAGGACCGGGCGGCCCGGCAGCGGGAGCTCCTCACCCCGTACATCGCGGCCGCCGACGCCCTCATCACGACAGCCGCGGTGCCGGGTCGCGTCGCCCCGACACTGGTGACGACGGAGATGGTGGAGCAGATGAAGCCCGGCTCCGTCGTCGTCGACCTCGCCGCCGAGTCCGGCGGGAACGTCGAGGGCACGGTGGCCGGCAGCGTCGTCACGATCGGCGCCGCGCAGGTGTGGGGAGCGCTCAACGTACCCAGCCAGATGCCCGGCCCCGCGAGCCGGCTGTACGCGCAGAACCTGCTCAACATCGTGACGCTGATGACGGGCGACGACGGGTTTGCGCCCGACTTCGACGACGAGATCGTCCGGGGGACCTGCGTGACCCATGGCGGCGCGATCACCCACGAGCCGACCCGCAAGCAGCTGGAGGATCCCGATGAGTGAACCGGTCGTCTGGCTCACGATCTTCGTGTTGAGCGTCTTCGTCGGCATCGAGGTGATCTCGAAGGTGTCGTCGACGCTTCACACGCCGCTGATGTCGGGAGCGAACGCGATCCACGGCGTCATCCTGCTCGGCGCCGTACTCGTCACGGGGAGCACGGACTCGAACGTCGCTCTCGGGGTCGGGCTGGTGGCCATCGTGCTGGCCACGGTCAACATGGTCGGTGGGTTCGTCGTCACCGACCGGATGCTGCAGATGTTCACGCGGCCGCCGGCGCCAGGAGCCGCCTCGATGACTCCGACGTGGGCGCAGCTCGCCTATCTGGCGGCCGCGGTCTGCTTCATCGTCGCGCTGAAAGGGCTCTCGTCCCCGCGTACCGCCCGCAACGGCAACCTGGTCGGCGCGTTCGGGGCCGTACTGGCGTGTGGCACGGTCTTCTTCGCCGAGGACCTGCACCACGTCGTCGCGATCGTCATCGCCATCGCCGTGGGCGCCGTCTTCGGCGTGATCGGCGCGCAGCGGGTCCAGATGACGCAGATGCCGCAGCTCGTGGCGCTCTTCAACGGCGTCGGTGGTGCGGCCGCGGCCCTGGTCGCCCTGCTCGAGCTCCGCTCGGTGGTCGCCGCGTCGGGTCCGGTCGACGTACCAGCCTTCGACCTGGCCGCCACCGCCTTCACGATCGTCATCGGCGCCATCAGCTTCTCGGGCTCGCTCGTGACATTCGCGAAGCTGCAGGAGCTGATGACGACTCGACCGGTGATCTTTCCCGGCCTGCCCGTCGCGTTCGGTGCCGGCCTGATCGCGGCGGTGGCGCTCGGCGTGCTGCTCGTCGCGCAGCCGCAGGTCTGGGTCGGCGTCGTGCTCGGGCTCGTCGGGCTCGTCATCGGCGTCCTGCTCGTACTTCCCGTCGGCGGAGCGGACGTCCCCATCGTCATCTCGCTGCTCAACGCGTTCACGGGCCTGTCGGTCGCGGCCGGCGGGTACGTGCTCGGAAACACCGTGCTGCTGGTCGCCGGCACGCTCGTCGGCGCCTCCGGAACCCTGCTCACCAAGCTGATGGCAGCCGCCATGGGCAGGTCGCTGCTCAACACGCTCTTCGGTGCGCTCAAGGGCGGCTCGACGCTCGGCGCGGGCGAGATCTCGGACCGGCCGGTCCGCTCCGCGAACGCGAGCGACGTGGCGATCCTGCTCGGGTACGCCCAGCGCGTCATCATCGTCCCCGGGTACGGCCTGGCGGTCGCTCAGGCCCAGCACACGCTGCGGGAGCTGGTGGACGTGCTCGGTGCGAAGGGCATCGACGTCGACTACGCCATCCACCCGGTCGCCGGGCGGATGCCGGGGCACATGAACGTACTGCTGGCTGAGGCGCAGGTGCCGTACGAGCAGCTGAAGGAGATGGCCGAGATCAACGGCGACTTCAAGCAGACCGATGTCGTGCTGGTCGTCGGCGCCAACGACGTGGTCAACCCCGCGGCGAAGACGACGCCGGGTGCGCCGATCTACGGCATGCCGATCCTGAACGCCGACCAGGCCAGGCAGATCGTCTTCATGAAGCGCTCGATGCGTCCGGGCTTCGCGGGGATCGAGAACGAGCTCCTCTTCGACCCGAAGACGACGCTGTTGTTCGGGGACGCCAAGGACTCCATGAGCAAGCTGCTCGCCGCCGTCAAGGCCCTCTGACTCGAGGTATCCGGCGGGGCGCCTGCGATGAGTTTCAGGTCGGCCGACGGTCGGTCCCTAGTGAGATCACCTGAAGGAGACGAGCATGACCGCTACGCCGTCGGTCGTCGACCGAGAGACATGGCAGGATCAGATCGAGGCGCTCCGGGAGCGGGAGAAGGCGCACACCCGGGAGGGCGACGCGATCGCGGCAGCTCGGCGAAGACTGCCGATGGTCGAGGTCGACCCGACCACGCCACTCTTGGGACCAGCCGGCGAGGTTCCCCTGATCGACACCTTCGAGGGGCGTACGCAGCTCTTCGCGTCGTACATGATGTGGTACGAGGGTGCATCGGCCGCGGCACAGTGCGAAGGCTGTACGAAGGACAACTCCCAAGTGCGCGAGCTGTCGTTCCTGCACTCGCGCAGCGTGACGTTCGCGGTCTTCTGCCAGGGAGGGTTCGCGCAGGGCGACAAGTACCGCGAGTTCGTGGGCTGGGAGATGCCGTTCTACTCGGTTCCCGCGACGTCGCTCGACGCGCTCATCGCAGGGCGGCACTTCGGCATGAACGTGTGCTACCTGCGCGACGCTGACCGGGTCTTCGAGACCTACTGGACCACCGGCCGCGGGAACGAGACGATGGGTAGCTCGTACGCGATGCTCGACCAGACCGTGTACGGGCGCCAGGAGCCCTGGGAGGACTCCCCGGAGGGCTGGCCGCGGCCGTACCCGGGCACGTACAGCGAGCAGATGCGCACCGATGAGCAGGGCCGGTCCGTCCGCCGTCCGGGCGGTCGCCCGATCTCGCACTGGCCGCGCCTGGCCGCCGGCCACACCGACGACCTCGGCCCTGCCGCAGCCGTCGCGGCAGACACCTCGCCGCGCGACTAGCCCCGGTTTTCTCGGGGACCAGTACCGGCGTCGAGACGTCGATCGGTGTCCGACACGCCGGCAGAACCGGGCCGTGGGTGACGTCTCGGCGGAAGGGGGTCAGCCGGTGCCGGTGACGCCGTACAGGCGGTCGCCGGCGTCACCGAGGCCGGGGACGATGTACCCCTTCTCGTTGAGCTTCTCGTCCATGGCCGCCGTGACGACCGTGACGGGGATGCCGAGGCCGTCGAGCTCGCGCTCAAGGCGGGCACAGCCCTCGGGGGCGGCCAGCAGGCAGATGGCCGTGATGTGGTCGGCGCCGCGGTTGACCAGGAACCGGATCGCGGCCGACAGCGTGCCGCCGGTCGCGAGCATGGGGTCGAGCACGTAGCACTGCCGCCCGGACAGGTCGTCGGGAAGTCGCTCGGCGTACGTCGAGGCGCGCAGCGTGTCCTCGTCGCGGATCATCCCGAGGAAGCCGACCTCGGCGGTCGGGAGCAGTCGCACCATCCCTTCGAGCATCCCCAGGCCCGCGCGCAGGATCGGGACGACGAGCGGCTTCGGAGAGGCCAGCGTGACACCCTCCGCGGGCGCGACCGGCGTCGTGATCGAGACCTTGCGCGTGCGTACCTCCCGGGTGGCCTCGTACGCGAGCAGCGTGACCAGCTCCTCGGCGAGCCGGCGGAATGTCACGGAGTCGGTGTGCTCGTCGCGGAGCACCGTCAGCTTGTGGGCGACGAGCGGGTGGTCGATCACGTTGGTCTGCATGAGGCCCCAACCTAGGGGATGAGCCGGAGCGCGCATAGGTCGCAGGCCGATCACTGAGGGTCGCGGTTGACCTGCGAATCTGTCAGGATCACCTCATGAGCGCGTTGGATGCCGAGTCGACCGCGGCCATCGACTTCGCGGTCGCTGCCCACCGCGAAGAGGGCGAGTGGGGCGTCTCCGCTCTCGCGCCCGATGCCGCGACGGCGCTCGACGTCCTGGTTCGCACGCTGGCCTCACTCCCGTCCGAGGTCGGCACGATCGGCATGGTCAGCGTCGACGAGGACTTCTTCCTGCTTGCGCGGGTGTCCGGCACGCACGTACGGCTGCTGCTGTCGGACGTCAACGCAGCCACCGAGTCACCCTTGGCGCGAGCCGTCGTCGAGCACCTCGCGCTGCCGCCCCCTGACGACGACGACGACCAGATGCAGCCCGCCGGGGACCTCAGCATCCTTGCCGACCTCGGCCTGTCGGCGATGGAGCTCGGCGCGATGTGTGACGACGGCGAGCTGTACCCCGACGAGCTGCTCGGCGACATCGCGGCGCGGCTGGGCTTCGGTGTCGCCTTCGAGGAGCTCGTCGACACGGTGCTGGCGTAGATGCCGCTGGCGGCGGCGCACCGGTACGACGCGGCCATGCGTCAGGCGATCGACGTGGCGCGGCGCGCCGACCAGTCGGAGGACGTACCGGTCGGGGCAGTGGTCCTCGATCCGGCGGGTGCGCTGCTCGGCAGCGGACACAACGCCCGTGAGGAGCTCGGTGACCCGACTGCACACGCGGAGGTGATGGCTCTGCGCCAGGCCGCGGCCTCCCTTGGCCGCTGGCGGCTCGAGGGCTGCACGCTCGTGGTGACGCTGGAGCCGTGCACCATGTGCGCGGGAGCGGTCGTGCTCGCCCGGCTGTCGACGCTGGTCTTCGGGGCGTACGACCCGAAGGCCGGGGCGGTCGGGTCGCTGTGGGACGTCGTACGGGACCGGCGGGTGAACTCCCGTCCGGACGTCGTGGGCGGCGTACTGGAGGCCGAGACTGGCGACCTGCTGCGGCACTTCTTCGCCACCCACCGCCGAGGAGTCAGGTAGTTCCCGCCGAGGGGTCACTTGGTCCCGCCGAGGGGTCCTTGGTTCCCGCCGAGGGCCACGTCGTTCCGTCGCCCAGTCGCACGCGCGCCCCGTCGACGTGACTCCTCGGCGGGAAGAACCTGACTCCTCGGCGAGAGCTGTACCGAATTTCTGCTCATTCGGACGCTCCGGTAGCCTTCTCCGCGGTGGCGTGTCCGAGCGGCCTAAGGAGCACGCCTCGAAAGCGTGTGTTGGCGCAAGTCAACCGTGGGTTCAAATCCCACCGCCACCGCCACTCGTCCCCCGCGAAAACGCCTGCCATCCCGGTACGGGAATGGCAGGCGAGTTCAGCGGTCGAGCAGGGCCGCGGGCGCGGTGCGACGGGCTACGGCGGCCAGGTCGCGTCGGTGACCTCGCCTCCGAGGACCTCGACCGTCAGCCGTACGTCGTGCGTTCCCTTCTCGCACAGCTCGTAGCGCCCCGCGACGAGCTCGGGGAACACGAGCGAGGCGACGTACGTGTCGCGTACCGGCCGGTTGACCACAGCGACGTGCGGATGATGGTGCGCCTCGTGATGCTGCGACGTGGGCCGGATCTCGACCTCGGTGCCTTCCATCGCCGCCGGCATCGTGACGATCAGCGCGCCGATGTCGCCCCCGATGTCGAGGAGCACAGCGCCCTGCCCGGCATGGGGGTTCTCCTGTCGGACGGTGTAGGCCGGTCATGACGCCTTGAGTCGTCCCGGGAACGGTCTGGTAGCCGCCGCCGGGCAGGCCGAGGTACGGGAAGTTCTCCGTCGCCTTTGCGTTGGTGTTGGTCGTCCCGTCGGTGATGCCGCTGGCTGCCGCGTCCGGCGTGTACGTGTCCACCAAGGGGATCGTGAGTCCCGCGATCGCCCGAAGCTCGATCGTCACCACGTCGTCGTTCACGCGGCGTCCGTTGGGGAACCCCGCGAGGTCGCCGCCCACCACGCCCAGGTCGTTCGGGCTGTTCGATGGTGGGATCGCGACGTTGAGCCGGAGCAGGTCCGCCTCGACCGGACCGGTGTAGTTCTGGAAGCCGGGCACGATGCCATGTGAGGGATGCCAGTGAGCAGGATGGCGTGCAGGTCGGCGCGTGCCTTCTTGTACGCCGCCAGGTGCGGGAACACCCCGGGATACAGCACCGGCAACTTCGCGCCGAGCTCGGGGTGGTTGACATACTTCGCGAAACGGCTGTCGCTCGCTGGGTGGCACGGCGTTCCAATAGTCCTTCTCGGCCATCGGGACGATGACCTCGTTGAACAACGGGTTCGCCAGCCGCGACACCTGCTCCCACGGCCCGGTCTCGACGTACCTGCCCGTCGTCTTGTCGAAGATGCGCGACTTGCGGCGGCTGGCGGTCGCCCAGACCCCGATCACTGAATCTGCGTGCAGAGGGTTGGTCGGGTGGTCGCCGTGCCGGGTGACCTCCGAGATCGGCACCTGCAACGCGATCGAGTGCACGTTGTAGCCCTGCACCGAGTTGACACCGGCGGTGTCCGGCATCGAGATCAGGTGCGGGTGGTTGAAGGGTCGCAGCGCACCGAGATCGAAGATGCTGCCCAGGTCGACGTGGAAGGCGTCGGCACGCTGGCCGGCGAAGATCCTGCGGCCGCCGACGTGGTGGGTGGCCTGCGCCGCGAGGGCCGCGTAGTTCGGTGTGCTGCGCGTGCCGACGTTCACCGGAGGGCAGGCCAGGTGCCGCGCCAGGACCTTCTCCTTGCCGTTCCTGATCATGAGAGCGTGTAGAACTGCGGTCGGTTCCAGGTTGGGTCGCTGATGTCGGTGATCTGGCCGGTGTTGTAGAGGAACGTCGTGTCGTCGCGCACGATGGTGTGGAAGTGGAACCGGTACGTGAGATCTGCCGTCGCGGTTCCCTTGTTGGAGACGTGGATCTCGTAACGGACGTCGTTTCCGAACTCATAGAAATTCGGTCCTCCGTCGGGCAGCTCCATCGGGATGAAGTTGGCGATGAATGTCACCGAGTTGGGCCGGTTGGGGCTGACGAACGCATAGACGTCGGTGCTGTCCGCCACCGGGTCCTTGGAGATCTCGGGAGCTTCGCGGTGGGACGACATGTCACTCGCCTCCGGCCGCGTTGAGGATGCGGTTGACGAGGTCGCGGTCGCGTACGACCACCTCGCGCTCGCCCACCATGAGCCGCAGCTCCGACGAGCGGTGGTCCTTCACGTACGCGACGACGCCTTCCTGCGCGGCGTCCGGCTTGCGCCGGGTCTCGCTTGCCAGGGCGGTACCTGTGGTCGCTGCCACGGTGCCGGCGGCTACTCCTACGCCGGTAACGGCGAGGAACGTCCTTCTACTGGTGTCACTCATGTGAACCCTCCGAGAGAGAATCAGGCCTTCTCCTGATGAGCCGGCCTGTCAGGGTTTTTGGCAACGTACCACCGGTACCGGAGTCGGTAAATGCCATGGTGACGAGAAATTTAGGCGCGGCTCAGGTGTCAAGTCGGAGCACGGGCGAGCCGTCGGGTGCCCGGATCTCGAGCCGGCTGATGTCGGCGCGACGCCACCCCGTCGACGCGGTGACTTTCGACAGACCGCTCGGCACCACGCGCCACGTGGCCACCTGCTGCGTTGCCCCGGCCAGGTCGGTGACCACCAGCGTGTACGTCCGCGGCTGCGGCCCGTACGCGGGGGACGTGTCGTAGTGGCACAGCAGCTGGATCTGGGTGCCCCACGGCTTGTCCGTCAGCTGGGCCGTCGCCTCAACCGGCGTCTCCCGGACCGAGCTCATCGCCACGCCGGCCGGCGGGCTGCTCGAGAAGAACGCCGCACGTACTCCGAACGCGAGCAGCGCCACAGCGAACGCCGCGGCCACGGCGAGGGCTCCGGCCCGCCAGCGTCGTCGGGTTCGCTCCTGGCGGACCGCGGCCGTGAGTGCCGGGAGAAGACTGGAGGGAGGCGGCTCAGCCGGTGAGCTGAAGTCCGCGGGCTGTACCTTGCCCAACAGTCCCGGGAGACCGGCCAGCTGCTGCACCGACCGTTGGCAGGCGGCGCAGTCGGCCAGGTGGGTCTCGAACTCGCGGCGATCCGACGGTGACAGCGCCCCGAGCAGGTACGCCGCATCGTCTCGGCACAGTGGGCTGCTCACAGCGCGGCCCCCCGCTCTTCCAGGGCGAGCCGCAGAGCCCGCAGCGCATAGTGCATCCGCGACTTCACGGTTCCCTCCGGGATCTCCAGATGGCGCGCTGCATCCGCGACCGACTGGTCACGGTAGTAGCACTCCACGAGAACTGCACGGTGGTCGTCGCTCAGGCTTCTGAGCGCATCCGCCACCAGCCACGACTGCAAGAGCACATTGGTCTGGTCGGGTGAGGGGTCCTGCATGCGCCCGGGGTCGTCGGTGCTGATCTCACGTTGCGAGCGGCTGCTGCGCCAGTCGTCGATGACGATGTTGCGGGCAACGGTGAACAGCCACGCCCGTGCAGCGCTGGTGCTCCGCCCCAGTACGGCCGGGTGCCGCCACGCCCTCAGCAGCGTCTCCTGGGTGACGTCCTCTGCGTGGGCGCGGTCACCACTGGTCAGGTGCAGGGCGTAGTTCCAGAGCGCACCGGCATGTTCGTCGTGCAGGGTACGCATCAGAGCGGCTTCGCTGTCCGTGTTCCCACCTCCACCTGGTAAACGGCCGGCGTGCGCCCATCGTTCACCTCACTGAACCCCATGGGAGGCTGCCACGTTGTCTGGGTGGAAGTCAGGAGGCCACCATGGTGCGTCACATCAGGTTGGGTGCGTTGTCGATCGCCGCAGTATTCGTCCTTTCGTCGTGCAGTGGAGGGTCGTCGTCGAGCGGCGCCTCCTCGAGCGGCGCTGCGTCCGGCGCTGGCTCGTCGGGCGGTGCCTCGTCCGCCGGCGTCAAGGCGGCATCCGCCACCACCAAGGCGAGGGCGGCGCTCCAGGTACACCACACGTCGCTCGGCAACGTACTCGTGAACGGCCAGGGAATGACCGTCTACATGCTGACCGCGGACAAGCCGGGACACTCCAGCTGCTCGACGCAGTGTCTGGGTTACTGGCCGGCCGTGCCGCCCGTCGCGAAGCCGGGCACGCTCCACGGCATCAGCGCGAAGGTCGCCAGCACGCAGTCGAAGGCCGGAAAGCCCATGGCCACTGCGGGAGGCTGGCCGCTTTACACGTACGTAGCCGACCATGCCCCTGGGGACACGTCGGGGGAGGGCATCCGCACCTTCGGCGGTGTCTGGTACGCCGTGTCTCCCAGCGGGCAGCCGGTCAAGTCGGGGTCGTCGGCCGGTTCGAGCTCGAGCGGGTCGTCCGGCGGCGGGTACGGCTACTGACCCGATAACGTACGGCGCCGTGCCTGCGGTCAGTCGGCGAGCAGCTCGTCGAGGCGCTGGTAACCCTCTTGGACGCCGCTCTCCATGCCGCTCGCGAGGAAGGCGTCGCGGGCCTCGAACGAGTCGACCAGCGACGTCGCGGTCAGCCGGCAGCGGCCGTCGCCCAGATCCTCGAGCTGCAGCCGCTCCAGCGCCACGCTGTCGGGCACACCCTCGAACGTGAACGTCTGCACGATCACCTCCGACGGGCGTACCTCGTGGAAGCTGCCGTGGAACCCGTACTCGTTGCCGTCGTCGTCGCTCAGCAGGTACCGGTACGAACCGCCGGTGCGGCAGTCGTAGTGCCCGATCTGCATCGCGAGCCGGCGTGGGCCCATCCACTGCGCCACCAGATCTGGGTCGGTGTGAGCGCGGAAGACGCGCTCGGGTGGTGCATCGAACTCGCGGACGATCCGGACGAGCGGAACCTCCGAGTCGGCGACGATCTGGGCCTCGTGGGTACTCGTGGTAGTCATGTCTGTGCTCCTGTCATCGGTCGATCTGGGCGGGTGGTCGGGGTTCGTCCGGCATCGAGCGGAGAACCTCGTCGAGGCGGCGGTAGCGTTCTTCGGCCTGCCGGCGGTATCGGTCGATCCACGCGGTCATCAGGTCGAGGACCTCGGCCTCGAGGTGGACGGGGCGGCGCTGCGCGTCGCGTCGGCGGCTCACCAGACCCGCATCCTCGAGCACCTTCAGGTGCTTGGACACGGCCTGGAGGGTCACGTCGTACGGTGCGGCCAGCTCGTTGACGGTGGCATCTGCGACTGCGAGCCGAGCCACCATGTCTCGCCGGGTGGGGTCGGCCAGTGCCGACATGACCCGCGAGAGCCGGTCAGCCCCCATCGTCCGCTCCTTTATTCAACTTTGCGGTTGAGTAAAGGTAGTACGTAGGCCTCCGCATTGTCAACCGTTTGGTTGAGGACAGTGAGAGGCGGGAAGAACCTGGCTCCTCGGCGGGAGCTACCTGGCTCCTCGGCGGGAACTACTTGACTCCTCGGGGGGAACTACTTGACCCCTCGGTGGGAACTACTTGACCCCTCGGCGGGAACTACCTGACTCCTCGGGGGGAACTACTTGACCCCTCGGCGGGAACTAGCTGACCCCTCGGCAGGAACTACTTGACTCCTCGGGGGAACTACTTGACCCCTCGGCGGGGGAGGGACCCTAGCTCAGGCAGCCGGACAAGGGCGTACAGGGAAGCGGCGGCAACGTCGCGCGCATCGCTACGGCGTCGAACGTCAGGTCCATGCTGTCCATGGCGAGCGCCATCCGCAGCTGACGCCCGAAGGCCGGCCGGACCCGGCCGACGCTGCCGGCCAAGCCCTTGAGCGCGAGCGAAGGGACGTGCCGAGGCTGCCCCGTACCGCCGTCCGCGGCCTGCACCAGCGCGGCCAGCGCGCTCAACGTGACGGTGTCGGGACCACCGATCTGCATGGTGGTCCCCCGAGTCGTCGGTTCGACCACGGCGTACTCGACGGCTGCCGCGACGTCGTCGACGCAGACGAAGTTGACCGGGTTGTCGCCGCGGCCGAAGACGACCGGTCGCCCGGACCGGCCGGCCGTCTTCCTCAAGATCTCCACCCAGAGCTCGGCGAACGCGGTTGCGCGGACCACCGTCGCGGGTACTCCACTCGCGCGAAGCTGCTGCTCGGCCGCGTACTTCATGGCGAACAGCTCCATGGGGCTGTCCGGGGACGCACCCACCACCGACATCATCACCACGTCCGCGCCGACGTCGGCCGCCAGGTCGACGAGGTTGGCGTTGCCGTCGCGGTCGACGGTGGCCGGCGAGTCTCCCCCCGTCCCGGTGACGCCCTGCACGGCCGACACCACCGTCCGGGCGCCGACCATCGCCGCGCGCAGGCTCGCTCGGTCCCGTACGTCGCCGACCGCAAGCTCGACGGCCGCGGGCAGGCCGGCCGCGCCGGTCGGGGAACGCGTGAGTACCCGTACCGCGAGCCCATGGTCGAGGAGGCGGCGGACGACCCGCTGGCCGAGCCGGCCGGTCCCCCCGGCGACCAGGATCACGGCGTGCCGCTGTCGACCGCGCCCACGTGCCGGCGTACCGCGGCGTCGACGCCGACGCCGTCCTCGTCGACCGGCTCCAGGTAGAAGCGTGCCCAGGCGGCCATGGAGTCGCGCACGGCGAAGATCGCCACGCCGCGCATGAGGTGCGCAGAGCCGTCCCGCCGGGTACCGCGATGCTCCCACTCCGACCAGACGACGTCGTCGTGCACCGTGAAGCGGACGACGTCCGCGGTGAGGTCGGGCACGAACGCGAAGATCTGCTCCCAGTTCCGCCGTACCTGCTCGCGACCGGTGAAGCCGCGGGACGGGTGAGCGGGCGTCTCGTTGCGGTAGTCGGGTGCGAAGCAGGCGACCAGCCGCTCGAGGTCGTGCGCGTTGGTGGCGCCCGCCAGTCGGTGGATGAGTTCTGCCGGTCCTTCGAGAACATCCGTCATGGCGCCTCCGTCGATCGTGTGTCATTGTATTGGTTACATGAGCATGGATCGAAATGACCCGGGCGTCAAGCGAAAGCGGCGATACGACTCCCGACGGCGTGAGGGCAGGGCGCGTGCGACGCGTCGCGCCGTCGTCGCCGCTGCTCGCGCGCAGTTCCTGTCGAACGGGTACGCGGCGACGACAGTCGCGAGCATCGCGTCGTCGGCTGGAGTGTCGGTCGAGACCGTCTACAAGAGCTTCGGCGGCAAGCCGGGGCTGGTCTCGGCGGTCGCCGACGCCGGCCTGGCCGGAGCGGGGCCGGTCCCGGCCGAGGTCCGCTCGGACGAGCTGCAGCAGGTCGAGACCGATCCTCGGGCGATCATCCGCGGCTGGGGCACGCTCGCCGCGGAGGTCGCTCCGCGCGTCTGCCCGACGCTGTTGCTGCTCCGCGACGCGTCCTCCGACCCCGAGGTGGCCCACATCAGGGGGAAGCTCGAGAGTGCCCGGCTGGAGCGAATGACGCACAACGCCCGAGGCCTCGCCGATGCAGGTCACCTGCGAGACGACGTCAGCGTGGAGCACGCCGCGGAGGTCATGTGGACGTACAGCTCCCCGGAGCTGTACGAGCTGCTGGTGGTCGTCCGCGGCTGGCCGGTCGAGAGGTACGGCACGTTCATCGCCGATGCGATGGTCGCCGCCCTGCTGCCCGACGCCGGGGTCGTCGTCAGGGACATGAACGGACCGTGAGGGTGCCGAGCCGAAACGACGCACGTCGCCTAATCTGTTCTGCCGGGGGTCTTGAGACCCAGGCGACGCGAGCTCCGTGCGCCGACACACGTAACAGCACATGGGAGTAGACACATGCGGACACCGCACCGGCTCGCCATCGCAGCGGCCACTCTGGCCGGTTTCAGCCTCGCCACGGCGACCACCTCCGTCGACGCGTCCGCGGCCCAGCCGCGCCCGGCCGTCGCCCGGACCCTGAAGGTACCGACCAAGGTGCTCGTCATCGTGGAGGAGAACCACTCGCTGGCGCAGATGCAGGCCGGGATGCCCTACCTCAATCGCCTCGCGACCAGGAAGTACGGCTACGCCCGCCACTACCACGCGATCACGCATCCGTCACTGCCGAACTACCTCGCGATCGCCGGTGGCTCGACCTTCGGCGTGACCAACGACAACAGCCCGGCGAGCAACGGGAGCAAGGTCGGCAGGGCCCGTTCTGTGTTCGACCAGGCGATCGCCCATGGCCACACCGCCAAGACGTATGCCGAGTCGATGCCCGGCAACTGCTACGCGCACCCGTCGGGCAAATACGCGGTGAAGCACAACCCCTGGGCCTACTTCGCGTCCGGTCGGCGCAACTGTGCACGCTACGACGTGCCGATGGGCACTCCGCAGCACGGCCACCTGGCCCGCGACATCGCGCGGGGCCACCTGCCCAACGTCGGGATGGCAGTCCCCAACCTGTGCAACGACGCTCACAGCTGCTCGCTCACGACCGCCGACAGTTGGCTGAGGGGATGGTTGCCGCTGCTCCTGCACAGCCGGGCCTTCACCTCCGGTCGACTCGCCGTCGTCGTGACCGCGGACGAAGGAAAGCACTCGGGGTCCAACGACGTCCTCACGGTCGTGCTGCACGCACCGGGCCGCGGTGGACTGGCCATCAACACCGACCTGAGCCACTACTCGCTGTCGAAGTTCCTGTCCGGCATCTCTGGCGCGCGAGCGCTACGGCATGCCCGCCACGCCGCAGGGCTGGGGCACGCGTTCGGGCTCTGAGACGGTTCGGCCCGATCAGTCCGCAGTGCCGTCGCGGATCGCGTCGAGGTAGCTGCCGCGGCCGGTGGCGAACTTGCCACCGGTGCGGTACTCGGAGGCCACCAGGTCGAGCAACTCCTCGACCGTCGTGTCCTTCGCCGCCTTGTCGAACGTGATCTCGCCGTGCTGCAGGAGGTTGACCCGGTCGCACACTTCCAGGACCTGCGTGTAGTTGTGCGCGATCAGGATGATCGAGAGGTCTCCACGGTCGCGCAGCTTGGAGATGAGGTCCAAGATGATCCCGCCCTCCTTGGCGCCCATCGCCGCGAGGGGCTCGTCGAGCAACAGGATCCGGCTGCGTGAGTACACCGAACGGGCCACGGCGACGGCCTGCCTCTGCCCACCCGAGAGGTGGGCCACCTCGTCGTTGACCGACGGGATGTTGATCCCGATGTCGTCGAGGTAGCGCCGCGCGTCGCGCCGCATCACCGACCGCTTCAGGAAGGGTCCCCAGCGGGGCTCGCGGTTGAGGTGCAGGTTGAGGTAGACGGGCAGCGTGTCGATCAGCGCCAGATCCTGGAAGACCGTCTCGATGCCCAGCGAGCGCGCGTGCTTGACGCTGTTCAGTCGCGTCTGCTCGCCGTCGAGCGCGATATGGCCGGAGGTCGGCTGGTGGAAGCCGGTGAGGATCTTGATGAGCGTCGACTTCCCGGCTCCGTTGTCCCCGAGCAGCCCCAGGACCTCGCCCTTGTCGACATGCAGGTTGATGTCGTGGAGTGCCGTGACCTGCCCGAACCGCTTCGACACGTGCTCGGCTCGCAGAGCGGAGACGTCGACCCCTGCCGCCGTGGCGCCGCTCGCCGGTCCCGGTGCCGAGCTGTCGGCCACGGTGCTCACGCTGTCTTCGCCGATCGCCGGAAGCGGGTCAGCTGGGTGTTGAAGAACATAGCCAGCAAGATCGCTACTCCTTCGATGATGATGAAGGTCGTCGCGCTTATGCCCTGGATGTTGAAACCGTCCTGCAGAATGCCCAGCAGCAGCGCGCCGAAGAACGCCCCGATGACCGTACCGGACCCGCCGAGAAGCGCCGTCCCCCCGATGACGCAGGAGGCGACGGCCGCGAACATGAGCTCGTTGCCCCCCGCGCTGGGGTCGAAAGACTGGCTGATGTGGATCCCGTCGAGGATGCCGGCGAACCCGGCGAACACTGCGGTGATCATGAAGGCGCGCACCTTGATCTGCCGGGTCCGGATGCCCGCCTCGGCAGCGGCGACCGGGTTGGCGCCGGTGGCGATGGTGTTCACGCCCCACTTGGTCTGCGTCAGCACGATCTGCATGACGATACAGATGCCGATCGCCCAAAGGATCTCCGACCATTTGCCGCCGCCGATGATGCTCACCAGCTTGCCTTCGGTCGGTGCCGGCCGGGGGAAGTTGTTGGAGACCTTCAAGGTGATGCCGTGCAGCAGGTACAGCGTGCCCAGGGTCGTGATGAAGGACGGCAGGTTGAGCAGCTGGGTGATCAGGCCGTTGCCGAGCCCGATGAGGGCGCACACCACCAAGGCGACGACGAGACCGAGGAAAAGCGGCAGGCCCTGGTCGTTGGCCCACATCATGATGAACGGTGCTAGTGCGAACGTCATGCCTGCCGACAGGTCGATCTCGCCGCACACGAGCAGGAACACCTCGCCTGCTGCCACGATCGCCGTGGCGGCGGTGAAGTTGGCGATGTTGAGGCGGTTGTCGACGGTGTAGAAGGCCGAGTTGACCGCGCTGAAGTACACACACAGCGCGATGACCACGATGACGACGCTGAGCTCGCGGAGCCTGAGCAGGCTCGTGATCGGCGAGAACCCCGAGGGCGGCGGAGCCGAGCCGGCGGACCCCGAGGGCTCCGCCGGACTCGGCGCTGGTGACGCGACCGTGTTCTCTGTGGTCACCCGATCAGCCCTTGATCAGCTGCTGCTTGTCAGAGCTGCCCTCGAACCGGTTGGTGGTGGTCAGGTACGGACCCACGAGGTCCTTGGTGACGAACTTCAGGCCGGTGTTGGTGAAGGGCGGGCTCACCAAGGTGCCCGAGAGCTTGTACAGGTACAGGTAGAGCACCGGAAGGAAGCCCTGCAGGTAGGCCGACTGGTCGATCGTGAAGTCGAGGTCACCGGCCTTGATGGCGTTCTCGGTCGGCACCAGGAGGTCGAACCCGCCACCGTGCACGCCCTTAGCGGCGAGGCCGTACTTCTTGCTCACATTGGCAATGCCTTGCGTGCTCCCCGCGTCGACGGCGTACAGGCCCTTGTAGTCCTGGTTGCCCTGCCAGAAGGCGTCGATCGCCGCCTGCTCCGGGTTGACGTCGGCACCGGTTGCCACCTGTTTCACCTGGTAGCCCTTGTTGGCAGCCTTCAATGCGGCGATCGCACCGTCGGCACGGGGCTGGATGTTGAGCGACCCCGGTGTGGCGATGAAGATGGCGACTTTGGACCCTGCGGGGACGACCTTTGCGATCTCCTGCCCCATCGCCTGACCGGCGGCGAACAGGTCCTGACCGATGTAGTTGAGCCGGGCGTTCGTGGGCACGTCCGCGTTGTAGGAGACGACCGGGATGCCGGCGCTCATCGCCTGCTCGGTGGGCGCGTTGAACGCGGACTTGTCGATCAGCGCGACGGCGATCCCGTCGGCCTTGGCCGTGATGGCCGTCTTCATCGCCGTCACCATCTCCGACACCTTCGACGTCTCCGAGCCGGTCCACTGGTACGTGCAGTTGAGCAGGGCGCACGCATCCTGGATGCCGTACTGCGTCGCCTGGAAGAACGGGTTGGTGGTCACGTGGTTGACGAAGACGAACTTGTACTTGGGCGTGGTCGGGAAGTTCCCGACGCCGCCGGATGCGCTGGCAGACGAGTTCGAGTTGCAGGCCGACAGCAACGCGGTCGCCGCGGCGGAGAGCCCTACTCCCTTGAGGAGCGTGCGACGAGCCGTCCCGTGGGAGCGGCCGGCGGGGTCGTCGGATTGGGGCTCAAGTCCGTGCTCGAGTTCGGGCATGTTCGGGATCTCCTCCTGGAAGCGGGTTCGCTCGACGCGTTGCACTGAGGATCCGGCGGTATTGAGACGGCGGCTCTCCGTTACCGTGCAGGACCGGGCGATCCGGCAGCACGGGGACCTGTGTTAGCGCTCACATCGGCAGTGTCGTGCATGCCGGAGAGGAGGTCAAGACCCCACGCCGGAGTTGCGCTGTCGAGGGTCTCCCGCCCCATGGTTCGGGGACGGCCCCCCGATCACGTCGTGTGAGCGCTCACAGGGCCCAGCTGGAGACGGGCCGGATTGGAGAACCGGATACCTGCGCCGCTAGTCTGTTGCGCGCGAGGCTCCCTCGACGCTCGCCCACGGCCGAGATGACCGAGGTCTGCTTACGACGTAAACTCGCCGCTGCATCGATCCTCGTCGGCAGCTTGTGAGTGACGTGTCCGATCTCGGGTACTTTCGGAGGGGACCATTCACGTCACGAGTGCCCGATCCCTGCGGGCGCTGACAGGGGCGCGACAGAAAGAGACTCCATGACCGGCAGCGGGATCTACCGATCGTCCAACACCTCCGTCTTGGCGGTCGGCGCGCTGGACGCGCCACACATCGTCACGTCGGCCGAGATCGACGAGCGGCTCGAGTCCACCTACAAGCGGGTCGGTCTGCGAGCCGGGCTGCTGGAGCGCCTCGTCGGCATCCGGGAGCGCCGCTGGTGGGGCGAGGGCTTCACCTACGCCGACGGTGCCGCGATGGCGGGAGCGAAGGTGCTCGCCGAGTCCGGGATCGATGCTGCCGAGATCGGGCTGCTCGTCAACACCTCGGTGAGCCGGGCGTACCTGGAGCCCTCGACGGCCGTCTCCGTCCACAACGCCCTCAGCCTGTCGCCGAGCTGCCTCAACTTCGACGTCGCGAACGCCTGCCTCGGCTTCGTCAACGGCATCCAGCTGGCGGTCGCCATGATCGAGTCCGGTCAGGTCGACTATGCGCTGATCGTCAACGGCGAGGATGCCCGCGAGGTCCAGGAGGCGACCATCGCCCGACTGTTGCGGGCCGAGGTGACGACGAGCCAGGTGGTCGGTGAGTTCGCGACCCTCACCCTGGGCTCGGGCGCCGCGGCCATGGTTCTCGGACGCTCCGACCGCCACCCCGAAGGCCACCGGGTGATCGGCGGGATGACCAGGGCCAGCACCGAGCACCACGAGCTCTGCGTCGGCGACGTCAAGATGATGCGTACCGACGCCAAGGGCCTGCTCGACGCCGGGCTCGACCTGTCCGAAGCCCTCTGGGCCGACGCGGCAGCCGAGTTCGACTGGGCTTCGGGCATGGACCGCTACATCATCCACCAGGTCTCCCAGGTGCACACCGACGCGCTCTGCACCCGACTCGGCATCGACCCGCAGCGGGTCCCCCGCACGTTCCCGACCCGCGGCAACATCGGGCCGGCCTCGGTGCCCTTCACGCTCGCCGGCGAGGTAGGCGAGCTGGAGCCGGGAGACCGGATCCTGCTGATGGGGATCGGGTCGGGGCTGAACGCGTCCTGCGCCGAGATCTGCTGGTGACGGGCGACGCCCGCCTCCCACCCCCGAATCTGCCCGGACTGGACCCCTCCTGGTCGCGCCTCGTCACCGTGGCGGGTGAGGCTGGCACCAAGCAGACCTGGCACGTCCTCGACAACGCCGTTGCCGACCCGGAGCTGACGCTGCTCTGCGTCCACGGCAACCCGACCTGGTCCTACCTGTGGCGCCGGCTCTTCTCCGCCGTCCCGAGGACGTGGCGCGTCGTGGCGCCCGACCAGCTCGGGATGGGCTACTCCGACCGGCCGAACGAGTCTCGCACGCTGGCTCAGCGGGTGTCGGACCTGGACCGGCTCACCGACGCCCTTGGTGTCGACGGCGCCACGGTGACCGTTGCTCACGACTGGGGCGGACCCATCTCCCTCGGCTGGGCGTCCCGCCACCGTGACCGGCTGCGCGGCGTGGTGCTGCTCAACACCGCCGTGCACCTGCCGGCGGGCGACGCAGGCCCGGCACTGATCCGGCTGGCGGACCTACCGGGTCTGCGTGGTCTGGTGTGCGCACGTACCCCTGCCTTCGTACGGGCGGCGACCTCACTGTCCCGGCCGCCGCTGCCCAGAGCCGTCCGCGACGCGTACGCGGCGCCCTACGCAGCTGCCTCCCGCCGTCGTGCGGTCGCCGACTTCGTCGCCGACATCCCGTTCTCCGCGAGGCACCCCAGCCGCCCGGCGCTCGACGACATCGCCCTGGCGACGCGGAGCCTCGATGTGCCCGCGCTCATCCTCTGGGGTCCGCGCGACCCGGTCTTCGCCGAGCGGTTTCTCGACGACCTGCGCGAGAGACTGCCCGGTGCCGACCTGCACCGGTACGAGCAGGCCTCGCACCTCGTCACCGAGGACGCGCCCCGGTACGCCGAGTCGGTGGTCGAGTGGGTCCGCGACCGAGCGACCTCAGCGGCACCGGCCGGAGTCTCCGCTCCGACCGACATACCGGCGGTGGTTGTGACGCCTCCGCTCGGCGCGCGCCTCAAGGCACGTGCCGGCGACCACGGCCCCGCCGTGGTCGACCTCGGCGGGCGCACGGTCAGCTGGGACCTGCTCGACCGGAGGGTCCGGGAGATCGCCGCGGGGCTGGTGGCGACCGGCGTGCGAAGGGGCCAGCGGGTCGCCCTGCTCGTACCACCGTCGGCGGACCTGACCGCCGCGGTGTACGCGGTCTGGCGGGCCGGCGCCGTCATCGTCGTCGCCGACAAGGGCCTCGGGGTACGGGCGATGGGCCGGGCGCTGCGCGGGGCCCGCGTCGACCACGTGATCGCCACTGCCCAGGGCCTGGCCGCCGCCAGGGCGATGAGGCTTCCTGGACGGCGCATCGCCGCCGGAGCGGCGCCCGGACCGCTGTTGCGCGCACTGGGCGCCGGCATGACGCTCTCGGACCTGGCGCGGATCGGTCGCAGCGCGCCCGAGCCTCCGGCAACCCCGGCCGACGACGCCTGCGCAGTGGTTTTCACGTCCGGGGCGACGGGGCCTCCCAAGGGCGTGGTCTACCGCCATCGGCAGGTACAGGCGCAGCTCGAGCTGGTGCGGTCCACGTACGCGTTGACCGACGATGATCGCCTGGTTGCGGCGTTCGCGCCGTTCTCGCTGTTCGGTCCGGCCCTCGGCATCGGCTCGGCGGTCCCCGACATGGACGTCACGGCTCCCGGCACCCTGACCGCGGTGGCGTTGGCCGACGCCGTACAGGCGATCGACGCCACGGTGGTCTTCGCCTCTCCGGCGGCCCTGCGCAATGTGGTGGCAACGGCCGGGGCTCTGTCGGCATCGCAGCGGACGGCCCTGGCACGCGTCCGGTTGCTGATGTCGGCGGGTGCTCCCGTGCCGATCGGGCTGCTCCAGGCCCTGAGCGACCTCCTGCCGAACGCCGACGCGCGGACGCCGTACGGCATGACCGAGGCGCTGCCCGTCACCGACGTCTCCCTGAATGAGCTGCTGGCAGCGGGCGAGGGCGAGGGCGTCTGTGTCGGCCGGCCGCTTCCCGGCGTCGAGGTCGCCGTCAGCGCCCTGTCGGAGTCGGGCCACGCCACCGGGGACCTGACGTCGGATCCCAGCGTGAGCGGTGAGATCTGCGTACGGGCCCCGCATGTCAAGGACCGCTACGACGCGCTCTGGGCGACCCAGCGTGCGTCGTCGCGCGACGGACTGGGTTGGCATCGCACCGGAGACGTCGGTCACCTCGACGCAGAGGGGCGGCTGTGGGTCGAGGGCAGGGTCGAGCACGTCATCACCACCGCCAGCGGTGTGGTCACGCCCGTCGGCGTGGAGCAGCGGGTCGAGGGGCTGGCACAGGTGCGCGCGGCCGCAGCGGTCGGTGTCGGTCCGGCCGGAACGCAGCAGCTCGTCGTGGTCGTGGTCCTCCGTTCCGAGCCTTCGCGCTGGAGCTCGCCGTTGGCGCCGCTGGACCTGAGCGAGACGGTGCGGCGAGCGGCCGGCGTAGAGGTGGCCGCCGTACTCGTGGCCCGGGAGCTGCCGGTCGACATCCGCCACGCGTCGAAGGTCGACCGACGCAAGCTGGCCCAGTGGGCCTCCCGTGTGCTGGCGGGCGCCGGAACGAGGGCGGCGTCATAGCCCGGGTACTGGTGACCGGGGCGACCAGCCTGCTCGGTCGCGGGACTGTGCGCGCGCTGCTGGCGCGAGGCGACGACGTCACCGTCCTGCAGCGGCACGAGTCGGGACTCGGCTGCCGGGAGGTGCTCGGAGACGTCGCCGACCCTGCCGTCGTCCGGCGGGCAGCCGGGGGCAAGGACGCCGTCGTACACCTGGCCGCAAAGGTCGACGTCGTCGGCAGCTGGTCGCAGTTCGCGCGCACGAACATCGACGGCACGCGCAACGTCGTCGCTGCCTGCGGCGCGGCCGGCGTCGGCTCCCTGATCCACGTGTCGACTCCCGCGGTCGCCCATTACGGCCGGCCCCTCGTCGGGGCTGGTGCGGGACCGCCTGACGTACGTCGCGCCAGGGGCCACTACGCCAGGTCGAAGGCGGTTGCGGAGACCGTCGCTCTGGCGGCCGACGGTCCCGGCCTGGCGGTGATCTGCATCCGCCCGCACCTCGTCTGGGGACCGGGAGACACCCAGCTGGTCGAGCGCGTCGTCTCCCGGGCCCGCCGGCACCTGGTACCGATCCTCGGCTCTGGCGCTGCCCTCATCGACACCACGTACATCGACAACGCGGTCGACGCACTGGTCGCGGCCGTCGACTCCTGCAGAAGTGGTCACGGGCAGGCGTTCGTGGTCTCCAACGGCGAGCCGCGGCCGGTGGCGGAGATCTTGGCGAGGGTCTGCAGGGCGGCGGGTGTACCGGAGCCGGGCTGGCGGTTGCCAGTGCCGGTGGCACGTTCGGTGGGTGCCGTCGCAGAGGCGGCGTGGGCGCTGCTCGGCAGGACCGACACTCCGCCCATGACGCGGTTCCTCGTCGATCAGCTGACCACGGCTCACTGGTTCGACCAACGGCTCACCCGGGCGGTGCTGGGCTGGACTCCGCAGGTCGGCATCGAGGAGGGGTTCGAGCGGCTGGCTCGCTGGTCAGGAGACCGTTCCAGGGGTGTCGGTAGCGGCCGCGTCGCCGTGTGAGGCGGTCTGGGTGCCTTCGCCGACCTGTCCGAGCTGGTCGTCGGCGTTCTCGGCGGCCTCGTCGGGTCGCGCGGTGCCGCTCGGGTCGATGTCGTTGGCCGGCTGGAGATCCTCGGGGAGCTGCTCGTCGTGGATCTGCATGTCGGTGTAGGAGCCGTCGGTGGAGTCGCCGGACTCGCCTGAGGTAGTCGTCATCTGCTCGTCGTACCCCGCGTGCTGGGCGCGGAAACGGTCCGGGTGGGCGATGAGGCGACCAATAGGGTGACTGCGTGACCGCGCACCATCTCGACGCGTTGCTGCTGGCGGGCTCTGTCGTGGTGCTGCTGGCCGTGCTCGCGGTCCGGGTCTCGGCCAACGTGGGACTCCCCAGCCTGTTGATCTACCTCGGCATGGGAATCGTCTTGGGCGAGTCCGTGCTGGGGGTGCGGTTCGACGATGCGCCCACGGCGCATGCGCTGGGTTTCGCTGCTCTCGTGGTCATCTTGACCGAGGGCGGTCTCACCACCCGGTGGGCCGACATCCGGCCCTCCATAGGGCTGGGACTGGCCCTGGCCACCATCGGGGTCGCCGTGAGCGTCGCGGTCATCGCCGTCGCGTCGCACCTGGTGCTCGGCCTGTCCTGGAAGCTGTCGCTCCTGCTCGGTGCGATCACGTCGCCGACGGACGCGGCCGCAGTGTTCTCGGTGCTACGCAAGGTGCCGCTGCGTCCGTCGATCCTCGGCGCACTGGAGGCGGAGTCGGGACTCAACGATGCCCCGACGGTGCTCCTGGTGGTTCTCCTCAGCTCGCAGACCGGGCCGCACGGTAGCGTGCCGGTCTTCTTGGGGGTCGTCGCCTACGAGCTCGTCGCGGGTGTGATCTTCGGCGCCCTGGTCGGAGCGGGCGGCGCGTGGGTGCTGCGGCGGATCGCTCTGCCGGCGTCCGGCCTGTACCCGATCACCGTGCTCGCGACCGCCGTGCTGTCGTACTCCGGTACTTCCGCCCTGCATGCCAGCGGGTTCGCCGCGGTCTACGTCACCGCGCTGTGGCTGGGCAACTCGGAGCTGCCGCACCGCACGTCGACGCGGTCCTTCGCCGAAGGGCTGGCCTGGCTGGCGCAGATCGGGCTCTTCATCATGCTGGGGCTGTTGGTCTCACCGTCGACGATCACTCTTCACCAGATGCTCGGCGGCCTGCTCGTGGGTGCCGTACTGACGGTGGTCGCGCGTCCGGTCAGCGTGCTGCTGTGCGGTGCCCCGCTGCGGGTGCCGCTGCCGGACCTCGGCTTCTTGTCCCTTGCCGGTCTGCGCGGTGCCGTCCCCATCGTGTTGGCGACGATCCCGCTCTCCGAACGGGTCGGACAGTCCCACGAGCTCTTCAACATCGTGTTCGTCCTCGTCGTGGTGCTCACCGTGCTCACTGCGCCGGCGCTGCCGCGCCTGGCGGCAGCGCTGGGCGTGACGGTCGAGCGGGCCTGGGACGTCGAGGTGGAGGCGGCTCCCCTGGAGCGCATCGCCGCCGACCTGCTCCAGATCAGGATCACCGAGCAGTCCCGCCTCCACGGCGTCGAGGTGGGCGAGCTGCGGCTGCCCCCCGGCACCAGCGTCTCGCTCGTCGTCCGCGGCGACGCCAGCTTCACCCCGGAGCTCCGGACCACGCTGCGACGTGGCGACGACCTCCTCATCGTGACCCCGCGTAAGGACCGCGAGGCGACCGAGCGTCGCGTCCAGCTGGTCAGCCGCTCTGGCCGGCTCGCGACCTGGGTCGCCCGCCGGGATCGGTGAGGGTTACCGACCCTCAGCCGGCCGCGTGCGCGATGTGGGTACAGGTACGGACGACGTGGTGGAGCTGAAGGCGCTTCAGGGCCTTGCGGTTCACCCCGACGAAGCTGTCGCCGACGACCACGTCGATCCCGGCCGCCAGTGGCCGGCCGCGCCTCAGCGCGACGTGGCCCTTGAACTGGTTGGCGACCAGCTTCACCTGTGGGAGCCGCGGGTGCCGGGTCACGATGGTGACGTTCGTCGCGCCGATGCCGGAGGGCGCGTTGTCGGCGACGCCGCGCAGGAAGCCGTTGTGATGCAGGGCGTCGAGCGTACTTCCGGCCAACCCGGCTATGGAGCCGGCGTTGTAGACGTTCACGAGCACGTCCTTCGACACGATCGTCTGCCCGCGGTGGAAGACCCGCTGCTTCGTGCACTTCTTGCTGGGAGGGTTGGTCGACGTGTCATTGCCCGTGGCAGGGGAGATCACTGTGTGGTAACCGTAGTAGGCCGCGCCGAGGAGTACTCCGAGCAGTACGAGCAGGGTGACCGGGGTCTTCCAGCCCACGACACTCCTTCCATCGACCTCGACAGCCTAGTGCCGGACGATGTGGACGCGTGCGTGGAGCACATGGCGCTGTTGCAGGGCGGCGCGCAGGGCCCGGTGCAGGCCGTCCTCGAGGTACAGCTCCCCGCGCCACTCGACGACGTGCGCGAACAGGTCGCCGTAGTAGGTGGAGTTCTCGTCGAGCAGGGTCGCCAGCTCGAGGGTGCCCTTGGTGGTGATCAGCTGGTCCAGCCTCACCTGGTGTGGCGGCAGTCGGGCCCAGTCGCTCATCGTCAAGCCGTGGGCCGGGTACGGCCTCGCCTCTCCCACGGACTTGAAGATCACGGCGCAGATTCTAAGCCGTGGATGAGTTCGCGGTGTCCCGCCGAGGGGCTGGCCGTGCCCGCCGAGGGCGTCAGCTCAGCGTCCGCCGGTGGCGACCATGATCGCCTTGATGGTGTGCAGTCGGTTCTCGGCCTGGTCGAACACGATGGACGCCGGCGACTCGAAGACCTCGTCGGTCACCTCGAGAGCCTCCAGGCCGGTGCGCTGGTACAGCTCCTCACCGACCGTGGTGTCGCGGTTGTGGAACGCCGGCAGGCAGTGCATGAACTTGACGTCGGGGTTGCCGGTGTTGTCCAGGAGGTCGCGGCTGACCTGGTACGGCGCCAGCAGGGCGATCCGCTCGTCCCAGGCCTCGGCGGGCTCACCCATCGACACCCAGACGTCGGTGTACACGAAGTCGGCGCCGGCGACTCCGGCGGCGACGTCGCTGGTGAGGGTGAGCCGGGCTCCGGTGTCGTCGGCGACCCGCTGAGCCGCCTCGACGACGTCGTCGGAGTTGAGGAGCGAGGGTGGCGCCACGATGCGCACGTCCATGGCCATGAGGGCTCCGGCCGCCAGCAGCGAGTTGCCGACGTTGTTGCGGGCGTCACCCACGTACGCGAAACAGATCTCGCTGTCTGGCTTCGTGGTGTGCTCCCGCATCGTCAGCATGTCGCAGAGGGACTGGGTCGGATGCCACTCGTCGGTGAGGCCGTTCCAGACCGGTACCCCCGATGCGGACGCCAACGCCTCGACCGTGTCCTGGCCGAACCCCCGGTACTGGATGCCGTCGTACATGCGGCCGAGGACGCGGCCGGTGTCGATCGCGGACTCCTTACGCCCCAGGTGTGAGCCCGAGGGGTCCAGGTACGTGACGTGCGCGCCCTGGTCGAAGGCGGCGACCTCAAACGCGCACCGGGTCCGCGTCGATGCCTTCTCGAAGATCAGGGCGATGTTCGCACCAGCCAGCCGCTGTACCTCCGCGCGCGCCAGCTTCTCGGCTTTCAGCTCGGCCGACAGGTCGAGCAGCGTCAGCCACTCGGCCGGGGTGAAGTCCAGCTCCTTCAGGAAACTGCGCCCCTTCAGGCCGTGGTCGGGTAGGGCGACGGATCCGGGCATGTCACTAGGATGTCAGACGCCGGATGGCGGAGCGGGGAGCCGATGGCTGGTTCGACCTACTGGAGAGGCGCACAGATGTTCAAGAAGATCCTGCTTGCCGTGGATGGCTCGGAAAGCTCCGCCAAGGCGGTCGACCACGTCGAAGACCTCGCCCGGGCGATGGACAGCGAGGTGCTCGTGTTCCACCTGAGGGAGATGCTCGCCGTCAGCGGAGGGCCGGTGGACGTCGACGTCACCGAGGAGGACGTGGACGTCGCTGCGCAGGTCGCCGCGGCGCTCAAGGAGCGCAACGTCAAGGCGTCGTCCTTGCGTCGCAAGGAGTACTACCGGCGCACGGCGCAGGAGATCGTGATCCAGGCACACGACTTCGGCGCCGACCTCATCGTGATGGGCTCGCGAGGTCTGTCCGGACTGCCGGGCATGCTGCTGGGCAGTGTGACGCAGAAGGTGCTCCACTTCACCGACGTACCGGTGCTCGTGATCGACTGACTCGTCGCCCGGTCACACGGGCGGCACCGGCCGTGCGGATCGGGGAGGGCAGATGGCAGCAGGCAGCGGGGACGAACCGTACGTCGACTCCGGCGGGCGGAGCGGGCTCGGGATGAGCGTCGCACGGCTGGAGGCCTTCAGCGACGGAGTGCTGGCCATCGTCATCACACTCCTCATCCTGGACATCAAGGTTCCCGTCGGGGCTCACGGCGACCTCGGGACAGCGCTCGCCCGGGAGTGGCCGCAGTATGCCGCGTACCTGATGTCGTTCCTCATCGTCGGCATCGTCTGGCTCAACCACCATGCGACGTTCAACCTGTTGGCACGCACGGATCATCGGCTCCAGGTTCTCAACCTGCTTCTGTTGCTGCCGGTCAGCGTGCTGCCATGGCCGACGGCGGTACTCGCCGAGTACACCCGCGACGGCACCGCCGGGGACAAGCGCCTGGCAGTGGTGCTCTACGGGCTGACGAGCAGCCTGATGGCCGTCGGGTTCAACCTGGCGTGGCGCTACCTGTTGCGCCATCGCGAGCTGCACAAGGACGGCCTCGACCCGCAGGTGCTGGCCGTCCGCAACCGCCGGTACAACGTGGGCCTTGCGGTGTACCCCATCGCCACGGCGATCGGTCTGCTCAGCGTGCCCCTGTTCTTGCTACTCATGCTGGGGCTGGCGCTCATGTACCTCCGCCCGACGCCCGACGTCGGCATCTGAGCAGCTCGGTCGGGTTCCATGGGCCTGATCTACGTCACCGGCATCTCTGGTTCGGGCAAGTCGACGGTCCGCGCCGAGCTGAGAGCGCGTGGCTTCGTCGCCCATGACGTCGACGAGGACGGGTACAAGTCGTGGTATCGCCGCGACTCAGGCACCCCTGCGCGGGAACGGCGCGCCTGGGTCGACGCCGACAGAGCCTGGCAGCGTCGGTACTGGCTGAAGGTGGATCGTGCAAATGTCGTCAGTCTCGCCGCCGAGGCGAAGGTTGCGGGCGGCCCGGTGTTCTTGTGCGGCACCGGGCCCAACGACGACGAGATCTGGGATCTGTTCGACGTAGTTGTCAACCTGACCATCGGTGAGACGGTCCTGAAGCATCGGCTCGGGACACGAACGAACAACGACTACGGCAAGCACCCCGAGGATCTCGCCGACATCGTGGGGTGGAACAGCGTCGTCGCCGAGAACATGCGAGCCTGGGGCGCGGTCATCATCGACGCCGAACGTCCTCTTGCGGTCGTCGTCGACGACGTCGTGCGAGTCGCATCCGGCTAGCTTTCTGCTTCGGGCGATGCCACGACATGGCCATCGTCGGTCACTTCGTCATCGGGACCTGTGCCGCTCCGGCCCCGCCACAGCCGCCTGGCTGCCCTCTCGAGGTCTCCGCCGAGAGCCGTATGGGCCAACGCCGCCGACAGCGGCAGCAGCGCCACCCCCGGCAGCTGGTAGCGCCAGACGAACTCCTGGGTGATGTCGGGGAGGAGGAGCAGCCCGGCCCCGGTGATCGACGTCAGCAGGCAGATCGAGCGCATCCCCGAGTCGCGGGCGCGACCGACCCCGAACCCACCCACCAGCCCGAGCACCAGGCAGCCGAAGAGCAGGGGTCCGGGCAGGTAGACCACGGCCCCGTACAGGGCCATCACCTGGCCCAGCGGCTCGCGGACGTGGAGCTGGTCGCCTCCATGGTGGCGGTACGACTCGACGGTCCGCGGTGTCGGGGGACTGACCACGAAGTGTGCGAGCCTCCACTTGTACGCGGTGTCGTACTCGAACCGGTCCACCCGCTTGACGTCGAAGTTGAGAGCGAAGTCGCGCAGCACGGTCCGGATGTAGTCCACCGGCTGTGCCTTGATGGCCGCCCTGGCGAACTCACCGATCGCCTCGTTCTTCGTGACGCCGGGGGGTGGCCTCAGGCTCGGTATCGTCTCGAGCGAGTGCCAGACGTACCAGGTGGGGTCCAGGCGCTGTCCGACCGGCTCCCGGGGGCAGAGCACGCGCTGGTACTTCGGGACCGAGAGCCGCGAGCACTCGACGAACGACGTCGACCGGAGATAGAGCGACTTCCCCGTGAACTGTGCGATGGCGTAGACGCCGTGCTGCGTGTGGTACCAGGTCGCATAGGCGGCCAGCGGCACCGCGAAACCGGCAGCGAGCACCGCCGCGGTCACCACGCGCTCTCGCAACCTGCCTCCCCTGAGCAGGCAGTACCCCACGCCGGAGAGGATCAGGGGCTCTCCGACGAGCCGCACCGTCACGCATACGCCGAAGAGAAGGCCGGCGGTCAGGGCGAGGCCCACGGTGGGACGGCGGTTCCACCCCAGCGCGGCGATCGCCAGCACCAGCAGCAGCTCGAAGACGGTGTCACTGAGGACCGAGTGCTCCAGCGACAGCTGCATCCCGTCGAACAACACGGGCAGCGTCGCCAGGACGGCGACCGTGGAGCCGACCGCCCAGCGCCGCATCAGGGCGTACAGCACGACAGCCGTCGCCAGACCCATCAGATGCTGCAGGACGGCGATGTAGATGACCTTCTTGCTCAGCAGCGACAGCGGGTAGACGACCAGGAGGGGGTATCCCGCGGGCCGGACGTGGGACAGCCGGAAGTTGTGGATGAAGCGCAGGTACGTGGGGCCGTCGCTGAAGTTGAACGCGGTGGAGAAGGCCAGGTGGAGGAGGAGCCGGACGAGGACGCCGAGGCCGAGGGCGACGAGGAACGGGCGGTGCTGGATGTACCAGGGAGCGGGCGGACTTACCGGCGTTCCGTCGTCAAAGCGTGCAACCGCCGTCACGACGGCTTACGGGTAACCGCTGCCCGGACAAGGATTCGCATGCACTAGCGCCTTCCGGCTGGTCAAGGAGGTGCCCTCCGCGCGTCAGCGCCAGCATAACTCGGCAGCCCCCCACTCTCCCGTCAACCGCCCGGGCATCGACCGCGCCATGACTTAGGTTATCCTTACCTAACTAAACACCTCCGCGGCGGCCATCTGCAGGAAGGGAGACCCGTGCTCCCCACGTTCGTGATCGGGCTGCGCGAGGGCCTCGAGGCCTCGCTCATCGTCGGCATCATCGCAGCGTTCCTGCGTCGCAATGCCAGCCCCTCCGGGCTCCGCCGGATGTGGCTCGGCGTACTGGCCGCGGTGGCCCTCTGCGTCGCCGCCGGTGTCGGGCTGGCGCTGCTGTCGTCGGAGCTCCCGCAGCGGCAGCAGGAGGGCCTCGAGACGGTCGTCGCCGTCGCGGCGGTCGGCATGGTCACCTACATGATCGTCTGGATGAAGAGGCACTCGCGGGATCTGAAGGGGTCCCTCGAGTCGGCGGCGGGCTCGGCACTTGCGCAGCACTCAGCCTGGGCGCTCGTTGCCATGGCGTTCCTGGCAGTGCTGCGCGAGGGCCTGGAGACGGTCGTCTTCCTGCTTGCGGCGTTCGACGCCAGCGGCGCCGCCGGCGCCGCGGCGCTCGGCGCGGCACTCGGGATCCTCGTCGCCGTCGGCCTCGGGTACGCCGTCTACCGCGGCGGTGTCCGCCTGAACCTGTCGCGTTTCTTCCGCGCCACCGGTGTGGTCCTCGCGCTGGTGGCCGCCGGGCTCGTCGTCTCGGCACTGCACACCGCTCACGAGGCCGGTTGGGTCGACGTCGGGCAGGATCGCACGTTCAGCCTGCACTGGCTCGCGGCTCCGGGGAGCATCCGGGCGTCCTTGCTGACCGGTGTCCTCGGCGTCCAGCCCGACCCGGTACTGATCGAGGTGGTGGCCTGGCTCGCGTACGCGGTCCCGGTCGTCGCGATCGTGTGCTGGCCCCCAGGGCGGGAGCTTCGCTGGCAGTCGCTGAGCCGGGCGTTCGTCGCAGCTGCCGCGGCGCTTCTGGCCGCAGCCGGCACGCTTGCCGTCACGGCACCGGCGCGACCCGCCGCGGGGGCGGGCGAGGCTCGGGCGGTGGATCTCCAGCGGTCGTGGACACCGGGTCCCGCCGCTGAAGCGGTTCAGGCGAAGAGTGCCTCGCGTGCGACCTCGGCAGACGACACCGTCGACGTACGGTCCGTCACACCGTCGCGCCTCGTGGCGCGGTGGGGCTCTGCTGCGGGCGACCCGGTCGTGACCCTGCGGTCCCGGGGTGAGGAGCGTCTCGGCGGAGTCCCCACCCGGCTGTACTCCGGCAGCTCGTCCGCCCGGGGAGGCGCGAGCCGCTCAGGGTGGGCGCGTATGCTGACGCCCGCTCAGGTGTCCCGCGCGATGGACGGCCGGTTGCCTCTCGGTCTCGCCGCGGCCACCTCCGCCCCGATGAGGGTGGTCTACACGTCGTTCACCGACTACCGGGTCAATGTGGACCCGGCAGGCGAGAGCATCGTCGACGCACGGAGCCAACGGCGCACGGTCGCCGCGGTGATGGCCGCGGCGGGCGAAGCCGTGAGCCTCGGGCTGGTGGCCCGGGACGCCGCCGTCGTGCCGCAGGCGGCGGTGTCGACCGCGGTCGCCGACATCCGGCACAACACGCAGCTGGCTGAGCGGCACGAGTGGATGCGGGTGCGGTGGCCGCTGACCCTCACCGTCGTGGGGTTGGGCCTGCTGGTGCTCGCCCGGTCGCTGCGCACCAGGAGGGACCTCCGCACCGTGCGGGTGCGCCGCCTGGGAGAAGGAGCAACTCGATGAGGGACGCAACACTTCGCACGCTCGTCGCCGTTCTCGCCACCTTCGCAGGGGCCGGGACGCTGGTGGCCTGTGGCGCCGACTCATCGGGCATGGGAGGTGCCGCCGCCGGAGACAGCCGGTCGGTCGCCGGGCCCACGCGGGGGGCTACCGGCCAGGCCGCCGGCGCCGTCGCCGTCACCGTGACGGACGCCGGTTGCACGGCGGCGCCTGCATCCGTTCCCGCCGGGCCGGTGACCTTCAAGGTCGCGAACAAGAATGCTGCCGCCGTCAGCGAGGTCGAGCTGCTGCTCGACGAGCGCATCCTCGGGGAGAAGGAGAACCTCGCACCCGGGTTCAGTGCCTCGTTCTCCCTCAAGCTCGGCGGCGGCCACTACACCCTGTACTGCCCTGGTGCCGCGGCCGAGCGCAGCGACTTCACCGTCACCGGTGCTGCTCTGGACTCGGCCGGCTCCACGGCCTCGCTGTTCAAGAGGGGTGCGGCGGGTTACGCGGTGTACGTGGAGCAGCAGTCCCGCCTGCTGGTCGGCGCCGTCGCACGGTTGACGGCTGCCATCCGTGCCGGCCATCTCGAGGCGGCACGGCGAGCCTATGCCGCGGCGCGGCCGTACTACGAGCGGATCGAGCCGGTTGCCGAGAGCTTCACGAGCGGCAAGGTCAATCTCGACGCCCGCATCGACGCGCGAGCGGGTGACGTCCCCGGCCGCTCCTGGACCGGGTTCCACGTCATCGAGCGGGCCCTGTTCTCCGGCGGGGACCGCACGGGACTGCTGGCCTCCTCCCTGGGCCTGCAGAATGACGTCGCCGAGCTGCACCGCCTGACGAAAGGGTTGACGTACCAGCCCGCGGAGCTCCTCAACGGAGCGGGTGGCCTCCTCGACGAGGTGTCGAAATCGAAGATCACCGGTGAGGAGGAGCGCTATTCCCACATCGACCTGCTCGACTTCTCTGCCAATGTCGAGGGCGCCGAGCAGGCCTTCGCCAATGTCAGGCCCGGTCTGGACCGCGTCGACCCGAGCCTGTCCGGCGAGATCGCGAGCCGGTTCCGGTCGATAGCGCAGCTGCTCGACCACTACCGCGACGCCGCCGCGGTCGGCGGCTTCGTGCCGTACGAGCGGCTGACGAACGCCGACAAGCAGAAGATGTCGGCTGCCGTCCTGGCCGTCAAGGAGCCGTTGTCGAGTGCGGCGGCGAAGGTGGCGGCCGCAAGTTGAGCGACGACAGATTGCGGCTGACCCGTCGTCGCCTCCTCGGTGGCGCGGGCCTCGTCGGTACCGGAGTGGTGCTCGGCGCGGGAGGAGCGTACGGCGTCGAACGAGCAGCACCGGAGGGCACCTCCGGTACATCCGCGGTATCGACCGTCCCCTTCTATGGACCACGGCAAGCGGGGATCACGACGCCTCAGCAGTCCCGACTGGTCTTCGCGGCGTTCGACCTGACCACGTCCGACGTCGACGCCGTCAAGGCGATGCTCGGGCAGTGGTCCGCGGCTGCTGCCTTGATGACAGAGGGGAAGCTGATCGGGCCGACGGAGATCCGACCCGAGGCACCGCCGTTCGACACCGGTGAGGCGCTCGGCATCGGACCACAGCGGCTCACGGTCACCGTCGGCTTCGGCCCCTCGATGTTCGACGAGCGGTTCGGCCTGGCTGCGCGACGGCCGGCGGCACTCGCGCCCCTTCCCGAGCTCCCGGGCGACGCCGTGCTCGATGAGCAGATCTCCGGCGGCGACATCTGCGTCCAGGCCTGCGCCGACGACCCGCAGGTGGCCTTCCACGTCATCCGGAACCTCGCTCGCATCGCCGCTGGTACGGCGATGCTGCGGTGGTCCCAGGTGGGGTTCGGTCGGGCGTCGGCCACCAGCCGTGCGCAGCAGACACCCCGCAACCTGATGGGGTTCAAGGACGGTACGAACAACATCAAGGTCGAAGACGCCGACTCCACGTCGCGTTTCGTATGGGTCGGCGACGAGACCGACCAGGACTGGATGCGCGGCGGCAGCTACCTCGTGAGCCGCAAGATCCGCATGCAGATCGAGGGGTGGGACTCCGACTCGCTGGCCGACCAGGAGCAGGTGATCGGACGGACGAAGGAGGTGGGGGCGCCGTTGTCCGGTCGGCATGAGCACGACCCCCTCCGACTCAGCCGGCGCGACCGGGATGGCGACCTCGTCATACCTGAGCACGCGCATGTCGCCCTCGCCTCACCGGAGCGGAACTCAGGCATCCGGATCCTTCGTCGCGGCTACAACTATGCCGACGGGATCGATCCCACGACCGGTCAGATCGACGCCGGCCTGTTCTTCCTGGCCTACCAGAAGAACGCCCACGAGCAGTTCGTGCCCGTGCAGCGGCGCCTCGGCGCCGACGACCTTCTCAACGAGTACATCAAGCACGTTTCGAGCGGGCTGTACGCCTGTCCGGGAGGGGTCGAGAAGGTCGGCGACTGGTTCGGCCGCAGGCTCTTCAGCTAGCGGGCCGCCCGCGCGGACGCCGCGAAGAAGTCGCTCGACTCGGTGCGCCACAGCAGGACCAGGATCACGACGGCCAGGATCAGGTCGGCGACCGTGAGCAGATCACTGACCGCGAGCGAGTGCCCGGCCGAGATCGTGTACACGCTCGACACCAGGTTGATCACGCCGAGGACGGTGGAGACGATCCGGGCCCAGGCGCGTCCCTGGCCGTTCTTCCACGCCATCCACAGCCACAGGGCGACCGCCACCAGGGATCCGACGACAGCGCTTGCCACCACGACGTGGTAGGTGGCGTTGAAGTCGCTGCTCGACAGCGTCGTGTTCGACTGCCTGAGCTGCTCGTGCAGGTGCGACTTGAGGGACGACACCGTGGCCAGCGTGATGACCAGGGACAACAGACTCAGCGCCGCGCCTACCTGCATCAACCGAACGGCTCTGCGGATCGAAGGCGGCTGAGCCGGCGGTGTCGGTGCGAGGCCGTCGCCTGCCGAGTCAGGATACGTGGGATACCGGGCGGAGTCGTACGCCGGGAGGGGCTGGGCGTCGAAGCCGCGCCCTGCGTCGTCGTCCTCTCCGGGAGTTGAGGGGGTGCTCACGCTGGTCGCCTCCGCATCACGCCGGCGCGGGTGCCGTCGAGCTCTCGCTCTGTGGTGGGGCCTTCGCGTCCTGGGCGGTGAGCGGGGTCGCGATGTCCTCGAGGCTCTTCTGCTCGGCGTGTACGCCGAGGAAGATGGCGACGATTCCGCCCGCCACCATCAAGACGGCGCCGACGAAGTACCCGGGGGCGATGCCGCTGATGTCGCCACTGGCGGTGGCGGCGTCGATGAGGTGCCCGAAGTACAGCGGTCCGCTGATGCCGCCCGCGGCCGTGCCGATGGCGTAGAAGAAGGCGATGCACAGCGCTCTGGTCTCCATCGGGAAGACCTCGCTCGCGGTCAGGTAGGCGGCACTCGCGCCTGCGGAGGCGAAGAAGAAGATCACCATCCCCATCAGCGTCAGGGTGACCGCGGTGAACGAGCCGAGGTAGAAGCCGGCGATCCCCAGTAGGACACCCGAGATGATGTACGTCGCGGCGATCATCTTGACCCGACCGACACTGTCGAAGAGTTGCGAGAGCAGCAGCGCACCGAGGAAGTTGCTGGCGGCGAACGCCGCGATGTAGTAGCCGGTCTGCGTCACGCCGAGGAAGGTGCTGAGGGAGTCGCCGTAGGTGAAGAAGAAGGCGTTGTAGAGGAATGCCTGCCCGACGAAGAGCGACAGGCACAGCACGGTCCGCCGCGGGTACATCGTGAACACCGTCTTGGCGATCAGGGTGAGCGGGATCGTCTTGCGCTGGCGGATCGTGATCGTGTCCGAGGCCTCGGGAAGGTCTTTGCCCGACTCCGTCTCGACCGTGTGCTCGATGTCGCGGACGATCGCCTCGCCCTCTTCCTCGCGGCCGTGGATGAAGAGCCACCTCGGGCTCTCGGGCACGTTGCGCCGCACCAGGAGGACACCCAACGCGAGGACGGCGCCGAGCCCGAACGCCAGCCGCCAGCCGATGCCTTGGTCGATGACTGTGGGGTCGAGCAGCGGAATGGTGAACAGGGCCCCGGCGCCCGCGCCGACCCAGAAGGACCCGTTGATCGCGATGTCGACCCGTCCCCGGTACTTGGCAGGGATCAGCTCGTCGATCGCGGAGTTGATGGCGGCGTACTCGCCGCCGATACCGGTGCCGGTCAGGAAGCGGCAGGCGTAGTACCACATCGGGTTCATGGAGAACGCCGTCAGCACCGTCGCAACCGTGTAGACGGCGAGTGTGAGCATGAACAGCTTCTTGCGCCCGAACCGGTCGGTCAGCTGGCCGAAGAACAGCGCACCCAGGCAGGCGCCGGCCACGTAGACAGCTCCCGCGAAGCCGATACCGGAGCCGCTCAGTCCCAGACCGGTGCTATGGCTCTGCAGGGCGGTCGACATCGAACCGACGATGGTCACTTCGATGCCGTCCAGGATCCATACCGTGCCGAGGCCGGCGACGATGAGCCAATGCCAGCGAACCCACGGCAGCCTGTCCATCCGTGCGGGGATGTCCGTGGTGATCTGCCCGGTCTCCACACCAGCCATTGGAGTTCCTGCTTCCCAGTAGCGCCCGGCACTCCCGGCGGAGTGTCGCGGTCAGGATAAAGGAGGCTCTCCGTTTTGGCATGTGATGGTTGTCGGCTCGTCGCGCAGCGTAGCGACGACGACGGTCGCGTCCAGGTCGTCGGAGCGGACCACCTCCGGCTGGAAACCCCCGGCGGCCATGATCTGAACGCTGATCGGTGCCTGGCGCCTGCTCGTCTCCACGAGCAGATGACCTGCCGGGCGCCAGCCACCTCGCCGCTCCGGAGATCACCCGCCGCTGGACGTCGAGCCCGTCGTCCCCACCATCGAGGGTGATGCGCGGCTCGTAGAGCCGGGCCTCCGGCGGCATGGTCTGGATTGCCGCGGTCGGGACGTAGGGTGCGTTCGCGAGCAGCAGGTCGACACGCCCCCGCAGCTCTGGCGGCAGCGGCGCGTACAGGTCGCCCTGGTGGACGTGGCCGCCGACCGGCTCGACGTTTCTCCGCGCGCAACGTACCGCGACCGGGTCGATATCGACGGCGTGGAGCGCGATGGTAGGTGCGGCCGCCGCCAGCGCCACCCCGATGGCCCCGCTTCCGCAGCAGAGGTCGACGACGACGGCGTGCGGCGGTGCGAGCGCGGTGGCACGCTGCACCAGGAGCTCGGTACGCCGTCGCGGTACGAAGACGCCCGGCTCCACCGCGATCCGCAGCCCACAGAACTCCGCCCAGCCGACGATGGTCTCCAGGGGCAGGCCGGCGGCTCTTCGCGCCACCATCTCGGCCAGCTCGGCCGGGGAGCGAGCGGCTGACATCAGGAGCCGCGCCTCGTCCTCGGCGAAGACACTGCCGGCAGCCCGGAGCCGGGCCACGATGTCGGGCCTCGGCTCGCCACCCGAAGGACCCGACCGCGAGGCGGCTATCGCGACCTCAGCGTCGCAGCTTCGGGGTTGCGGTCGGTGTGGGGTTGCCGCCGTCGACCGTGGGGCGAGTGCCGGGGGCGACGTTGGCGGACAGCGCGTGCGGCGCGACCTCGCCGGTCGCCGTGAGGAGCGGGAAGTGGCATGCCACCCAGCGCCCCGGCGCGACCTCCGCGAGCGGCGGGTGCTCCTCGGCGCACAGCTGCTGCGCGTACGGGCAGCGAGTACGGAACGGGCATCCGGACGGCTTGTTGACGGGGTTGGGCACGTCGCCCGTCAACAAGATGCGCTCCTGGGGCGCAGCCTCTTGGCCCTCGACCTCCGGAGCGGCCGAGAGCAGCGCCTCGGTATAGGGGTGGGCGGGGCGGCTGTAGAGCGGATCGGCGGCCGCGGTCTCCACCACCTCGCCCAGGTACATCACCGCGATCCTCGTCGAGACGTGACGAACGACGCCGAGGTCGTGGGCGATGAACACGTACGTCAGGTCGAAGTCGTCCTGCAGGTCGGCGAACAGGTTGAGGACCTGCGCCTGGATGGACACGTCGAGAGCGGAGACGGGCTCGTCCGCGACGATCAGCTTGGGGTTCATCGCCAGCGCCCGGGCGATGCCGACCCTCTGGCGCTGGCCGCCGGAGAACTCGTGGGGGAACCGGTCGATGTACGAAGCGTTGAGGCCCACGACCGAGAGCAGCTCCTGGACCCGGTGCGAGATGGCGCGCCGGTCGCCGTACCCGTGGATCTGCAGCGGCTCGGAGAGGATGTCGCCGACGCGGCGGCGCGGGTTGAGGGAGGCGTACGGGTCCTGGAAGACGAGCTGGAGGTCGCGGCGCACCGGGCGCAGCTGGCGCCGGGACAGCCGGGTGATGTCGCGGCCCTGGAACTCCACCGTGCCCGACGTGATGTCGGTGAGCCGGACGAGGCAGCGGCCCAGGGTCGACTTGCCGCACCCCGACTCCCCGACGACGCCCAGCGTCTCCCCGGCGCGGACCTCGAGCGACACGCCGTCGACGGCGTGCAGCATCTGCTTGCGGCCGAACAGCGAGTTGCCGCCCCGAGCCGGGAAGTGCTTCGAGAGGTTGTCCGTCCGCAGGAGCAGGCCGTCCGTACCGTCCGCCGTCCGGGTCATGTCGCCTCCTCGGGACCGGCGAGGGCGTCGGCGTGCTCGGTCATGTCGCCGGGGTCGCCCTCGGCGACGGCCTTTGCAGTCACGGTGAGCCGCAGCTCCTGCCTGCGGTCGCGAGGCAGCCAGCAGGCGTCGACGTGGTCGACGCCTCCCTCGAGCGCCGGCCGCTCGTCGCATTTGTCGAACCGGAGCCGGCAGCGGGGCGCGAAGGGGCATCCCGGTGCGATATCGATCGGCGACGGCGGTGATCCGGGGATCGTGGGCAACCGTCGCACCCGTTCGGCCCGGGGTCGCGGGACGGAGCTGAGCAGCCCCCAGGTGTACGGGTGCCGCGGCCGCAGGAAGATCGAGCTCTTCGGCCCCTGCTCCGCGGCCCTGCCCGCGTACATGACCAGGACCTGGTCGGCGATCTCCGACACGACGCCCATGTCGTGCGTGATCAAGATGATGGACGACCCGTGCTCGACCCGGAGCCTCTTCATCAGCTCGAGGATCTGTGCCTGAGTGGTGACATCGAGAGCGGTCGTCGGCTCGTCGGCGATCAGCAGCGCGGGGTTGCACGACAGCGCCATGGCGATGACCGCGCGCTGGCGCATACCGCCGGAGAACTCGTGCGGGAAGTCGTTGACCCGGCGACGCGCGTCGGGGATGCCGACCTCGTCGAGCAGCTGGATCGCCCGCTCGTGCGCCGCCTGCTTCGAGATCGACTCGTGGGCGCGTATCTGTTCGGAGATCTGCCAGCCCACCGTGTACACCGGCGTCATCGACGTCATCGGGTCCTGGAAGATCATGGCGATCTCGCGCCCCCGGAGGGTCCGCATCTCCTTGTCCTTCATCGCGATCAGGTCGCGGCCGCGGAAGTACGCCTCGCCTTCGACCGTCGCGTTGGGGTCGCGGATCAGCTTCAGCAGGCTCATGACAGAGACGCTCTTGCCCGAACCGGACTCGCCCACGATGCCGAGTACGTCGCTGCGGCCGAGCGAAAAGGACAGGCCGTCGACCGCCGTCACCAGGCCGCGGCGGGTGCGGAAGGTGACCTTGAGGTCGCGGACGTCGAGAAGGGGGCCGGTGTCGTCGTCACCGGTGAAGGCGTCAGGCACGGCGCACCCGAGGGTCGATCGCCGCGTACAGCACGTCGACGACGGCGTTGGCGAGCACGACGAAGAACGCGGCGTACAGCACGCAACCCATGATGACGGGCAGATCGAGGTTCGTCAGGGAGTCGTACGTGAGCTTTCCCACCCCCGGAAGGCCGAAGACCACCTCCGTGAGCAGCGCAGAGCCGCCGACCAATGCGCCGAAGTCCAGCCCGAAGAGCGACACGATGGGGATGAGCGAGCACCGCAGGGCGTGCCGGATGAGGATCCGACGCTCGGACAGCCCCTTCGCCCTTGCGGTGCGGACGTAGTCCTCGTTGAGCGCCTCCAGGATCTCTCCGCGCAGGACCCGGGCGTAGATGCCCGCGTAGAGCGCGGCCAGCGTCAGCCACGGGAAGAGCAGGTGCAGAGCCCACTGGCCGGGGTCTTGTGTCAAGGGCACATACCCCAGCGGCGGTACCCAGGCGAAGATGCCGGAGTGCCACTGCTTCTGGGTGAGGAGGTTGACGACCTCCCCGAGCCAGTAGACGGGTATCGAGACGCCGACGACGCCGAGCAGCATGATCACCGGGTCCAGCGCCGTGCCTCGCTTCGCTGCGGCGATCGTGCCCATCGCCACCCCGACCAGCATCCAGATCACCGCCGCGCCGGTGACCAGCGACAGTGTCACCGGGGCCGCCTGCATGATCTGCGGGATGACCTTGTCGCCACGATTGACGAACGAGGTCAGGTCGCGGCTGATGAACAGGTGCTGCATCATCAGGCCGTACCGCACCGGGATGGGCCGGTCGAGCCCGAACTCGTGACGCACCTGAGCCAACGTGGCCGGGTCGGCGTTGCGGCCGGCGATCCTGGCTGCGGGGTCGACGCCCGGTGTCGCGAAGAAGATGAGGAAGGACAGCACGCTGATGGTGAAGAGGACGAACACCGCAGCGGCCGTGCGGCGGAGCGTGAACTGCAGCATTCAGGCAGCGCCCCGGAGCCGTGCCTTCGGGTCGAGCGCGCTGCGCACGCCGTCACCGAGCAGGTTGAGCGCGACAGCGGTGATCGCGATCAGCACACCGGGCGCGATGGTCACCATCGGTCGCGTGTAGAGCAGCCCGAGCCCGTCGTTGATGATCGTGCCCCAGCTGGCGTTGGGCGGCTGGACGCCGATCGACAGGAAGGAGAGCGCCGACTCGGTGAGCATGTTGATCGCCGTCATCAGCGGCAGGAAGACCAGCACGGTGGGCATCACGTTGGGCAGCACGTCCTTGCGGAGGATGCGCAGGTCGGACGCGCCCAGGCCGACGCCCGCCACGATGAACTCCCGCCCCCGCAGGCTCAGTACCTGCCCACGCAGAGGTCGGGCGACGTACGGCACGTAGATCACCGCGATGATCAGGATCGGCAGCAGCCGACTGGCTCCGTCGACGTGGAACGGACCGATCTGGATGCCACTGGTGAGGAGGACGACCGACAGCGAGATCGCCAGCAGGTATACGGGAAAGGCCCAGATCACGTCGAAGACGCGCGACAGCACCGAGTCGAGCGCGCCACCGAAGTAGCCGGCGGCGACCCCGAGGATGGTGGCCAGGAAGCACGCGATCACGGCGGAGGACACGCCGATCAGCAGGCTGTTACGGCCGCCGTAGAGCAGGCGTACAGCGACGTCACGCCCCTGGCTGTCCGCCCCCAGGAAGTAGTGGTGCACGTCCCACGTCGGCCCGATGGGAGTCACTCCGAGATGCAGGCCGGTACTGCTGTTCGCCAGCACCTGGACCTTCTTGCCGTTGACGATGGTGGTACCGGAGACGTGCGAGGTGAACGCGTTGGTGTGGGCGATCGAGTGCTCGTACACCGGTGCCAGCAAGCACGCGACGACGATGAGCAGGAAGACGGCCAGCGAGACCATCGCCACGCGGTCGCGCCGCAACGTGACCAGCGCCGTCCGCCACGGCCCCAAGGAGGCCCCGGCGGACGTGGCACCGACGGATGGTGTCGACGGCGGCCGTCTCCTGGCCACCGCATCGGACGGCGAGACCTCGGCGGTCACGCCAGGCTCACTTCACCCAGAGCTGGCTTACCAGCATGTAGAACTGCTTGCTGAACTGGTAGTCCCCGACCCGCTTGGAGACGAAGTCGATGAGCTTCGGCGTGATGAGCGGTGCCAGTGCCGCCTGCTTCATGACGGCCTGGTCGACCTTGCTCCATAGCGTGTTCGCCTTGGTCATGCTCGTGCGCTCGGTGACGAGTGCCTTCTGCATCAGGTTGTTGATCGGGCTTGTTGCAGAAGCCGGAGATGTTGATGCTCGAGTCGCTTCCGGGGTGGAACGAGGCGCAGGAGAACAGCACGTTCAGGAAGTCGGACGCGGCCGGATAGTCCTGGTACCACTGCGAGACGCTGATCTGCACCTTGTTCTTGGTGTTCTGGATGTAGGTGAACTGGATGTTGCCGGAGATCGGCTTCAGGGTGGCCTTGTACCCGATGGAGTTGAGCACGCTCTGCAGATACTCGCCGATGCCCTTGTTCACGTCGTCGTCGGAGACGACGATTCCGACCTTTGCGCCCGCGGTTCCGGACTCCTGCACGAGCTGCTTGGCCTTCGCCAGGTCAGGTGCCTTCCACGTGGTCCCGCCGCCCTTGGTGTAGTCGCAGGAGTCGACATGTCCGGGGAACCCGGGCGGAAGAATCGTGCACACCGGGGCCGCGAGGTTGCTGCCTCCGTAGAGCCTGACGATCGCGTTGCGGTCGATGGCCCAGTTGACGGCCTGCCGCGCCTTCAGGTTGTTGAAGGGTGCGAGGTTGACGTTCATCGGGGCGTACCAGAACGCTGTCAGCGTGTTGACGTGGGCCTGCGACGCGTACTTCGTGCCGATCTCGTTGAGCCGGTCGGCCGGGGGTGGGTCGAACATCCAGTCGGCCTGCCCGTTCTCGACGGCCGTTACCTCCGCCTCCACCGTCAGACCGAAGGTCTCGATGATGGAGTCGGGGTACCCCTGCGGCTGCGCGGCGTGTGACCACTCCTTGAAGTAGGGGTTGCGCACCATCTTCAGCTCGCGGTTCGGGTCGTACGAGGCGAACATGTACGGGCCGGTCGTGGGGATCGGCTTCGTGCCGGCGTCCTTCGGGGGCGACGACTTCGGCAGGATCGAGGCATGCGGGACCGCGACCTTGTACGGGAACTCCGGGTCGGGCTCCACCAGGTTGATCGTCACGGTGTTCGTCTTGGAGTTGCCGATGACGCCCTTCGGGAGCGTGCAGGTCGCCGGCGTCTTCAAGCAGGTGGATGCGCCGACGATGCCGTTGTAGAACGTGCCGGCTGTCGGGCTCGAGACCTTGAAGATGCGCTCGAACGACGCGACTACGTCATCGGTGGTCACCGGTGATCCGTCGGAGAACTTGATCCCCTTGCGCAGCTTGAAGGTGTAGGTCTTGCCGCCGTTGCTGACCTTTGGCATCGCCTCGGCGAGGTCGGGCACCACGGTGAACGACGCCTGTCCGGTCTTCTTGGTGAAGGCGAGCAGGCCGTCGTACGTGGCCTGGTAGAGCTGCCAGTACTGGAGGGTGTAGTTGACCATCGGGTCAAGGCTGCCGCCCGCCGACTTGGCCACCAGGTGCAGCGTGCCTCCCTTGTGCTGTGACTCGAAGGTCGCTGGGGCCCCCGACGAGCTCGTCTGGCCCCCGGACCCGCCGCTGCTGCTGGAGGTCGAGTCCGAACCACCGCCGCCGCAGGCTGAGGTGACCAGCGCCAGGGCGGCGCCGAGGACGACCAAGGAAGTGCGTCGGGATCTCATCAGGCCTCTTTCACTCGTGGCTCTGCAGGAATTCGCCAACGACGGAGAGGAAGCGGTCTTCCTCCTCGACGTGGGGCATGTGGCTGGACTCGGCGAAGATCTCCCACCGCACGTCGGGGATGCCGTCCATGAAGGGTTGCATCGTGGCAGGCGTCGCCTCGTCATGGGCGCCGGACACCAGCAGGGTCGGAGCGGTGATGCTCGAGACGCGGTCGACGACGGTCCAGTCGCGCAGGGTCCCGATGACGTGGAACTCGCTCGGTCCGTTCATCGTGTGGTACACGGTGGGGTCCTTGGCGATGTTGTCGAAGCTCTCGGTGACCTCAGCCGGGTTCGGGACGATCCGGCAGACGTGCCTGTCGTAGAAGGACTTCTCGGCCTCGGCGTACTCGTCGCTGTCGGTGGTGCCCGACTCTTCGTGTCGCAGCAGGACCTTCTGCACCTCCGGGGGCAAGTCGTCCCGGAGCCGGTTGGCCTCCGAGACCCACAGCTCCATCGATGCCGGCGAGTCGGCGATCACCAGGCTACGAAGACCGGACGGTTGCCGGATGGCGTGCTCGGCGCCCAGCATCCCACCCCACGACTGACCGATGACGAAGTAGTCGTCGCGGATACCCAGCCGACTCAGCAGGTTGTCGAGCTCGTCGAGGAAGAGGTCGACGGTCCAGAAGTCCGGGCCCTTCTCGGGCAGGTGCGTCGAAAGACCGGCACCGAGCTGGTCGTAGTGGATCACCGGCCAGCCCTGCTCGACGAGCCGTGCCATCCGCAAGGTGTAGTTGTGCGTGGCACCGGGACCCCCGTGCAGCACCACGACGGGAGTCTTGGTCGAGCCGGCGAGGTCGCCGGTGACCCGGTACCAGGTCTGCCAGTCGCGGAAGTCCAGCATGCCGGTGCTGGTTGCCTCAGGAATTGCCACGGTGCTCCTGCCGACGTCGACCCGATGCCGGCGCGAAAGTCTCCGGCGCGGCGCGACGGCTAGCCTCGTACACAAATGGTCTCGGGGGCAAGCCTTTCCACATAACGTTTTCACCTGTACCTTGCGGTTTCACAAACGGTGCTGGTGACCGCGCCGCACGGTGCAAGGGGACGGCATGTCGACGCAGACTCGTTGGGGGGACGTCAGGCGTCTCGAGGAGCGGGCGCGTGAGGTGCCGGCGACTGGAACCCTCTCGCGTCCGCTGGAGATGTCGACCGCCGTCGACGAGGTGGCTGACCGCCTGCTGACCGCGATCGCCCTCGGCGAGTTCGTACCGGGTGAGCGACTCCCGGTCGAGCGGGCGCTTGTCTCCATGCTCGGCGTCAGCCGGTCCACCGTCCATGCGGCCGTGGGCCGGTTGCGTTCCGCGGGGGTGGTGGAGGTACGCAGGGGCCGCGCCGGTGGTGCCTTCGTACGCAACGACTGGTCCGGACGATCCGCCGACGCCGTCGCGCGCACTCTCGGGGCGCGATGGTCGCACCTGGAGGAGCTCTTCGACCTGCGCGGGCTCGTGGAGGGAATGGTCGCTCGTACCGCAGCCGAGCGGCGTACCGACCACGACATCGAGGCGCTGCACCGGGCCCTCGAGCGGTTCGCCCGGGCGGTGACGCCGCAGGACGAGCACGTCGCCGACACGGCCATCCACGACGCGGTGACGGCCGCCACCGGCAACAAGGAGGTCGCGGTCCTCTCGCGGAGGCTGCTCGCGACCATCACCGCCGGGATCCCGATCGAGCCGTACAGCCGGGACGTGTTCGACCGTGCCCTCGCTGAGCACCAGGCACTCGTCGACGCGGTCGTCGAGGGCGACGTAGACCGAGCGGGTCGGGTCGCGGAGAGCCATTTCGCCATGACGCAGCGCACCATGCGAGGGGTGCTCCAGCGTGGCGTGGCCACCGAGGAGCCGCTGGACCACGGGCTCGGTCACCCGCTGCCGACCTGACTCCCAAAACGCTGGAGCGACCGCTCTCACACGGAAGTCTCGGCCCTTTTGGCGGGGCTCGATCAGGCTGTGGACACCCGGTCCTGCGGGCGGTGGACTGTCGGTGGTCGGGGCTAGTTTGCCGGTATGCGGGTGAATGGCGAGGTTTTGCTCGGGCGGTCGGAGAGCACCGAGACTTCGCCCCGCGCGCCCGCTGGTGCAGGTGTCTGCGACGCGTCGGTGGCCGAGCTGGACGCGGTGGTGAGGTTGCTGGGTCGGCTGGACCGCGACTGTACCGACTGTTTGCGCGTCGACCGGATCGCGGCGTTGGAGCGGTTGCAGGCGGCGGCGTTCGCGGCGCAGGCCGTGGAGATGGCCCGGTTCGCGGACTCGCAGGAGGCCGCGCAGCGGCGGGCGGGGGTGCCGCCGCGCCGAGTCGGGGTGGGGGTCGCGGAGCAGGTGGCGTTGGCCGGCAAGGTGTCACCGGTGACCGGTGACCGGTGCCCGCCGGGTCGGGCTGGCCCGAGCGCTCGTCGGTGAACTGCCGCATACGTACGGCTCGCTGGTGGGCGGCCAGATCAGTGCTTGGACGGCCACGATCGTGGCCCGCGAAACCGACGCGGAGACGCCGGCCGACCGGGCGGTGGTGGACGAACGGCTCGCGGGGAGGCTGGCGGCGTTGAGTCCGCGGCAGGCGGAGGCGGCGGCGCGGCGGGCCGCGATCGGTGTGGATCCGGCCTCGGCGCTACGCAGGGGCCGGACCGCGCGTACCGACCGGCGGGTGTCGATCCGGCCCGCCCCGGACACCATGGCGCTCGTGTCCGGGTGCGTGCCGGTCGTGCAGGGCGTCGCCGCCTGGGCCGCCCTGGACCGCGACGCCCGGGCCCGCCGCGCTGCCGGGGACCCCAGAAGCCGCGGGCCAGCTCCGGGCCGACACGTTCATCGAACGCCTCACCGGACAAGCCACCGCCACCGCGGTCCCGGTCGAGATCGGCCTCACCGTCCCCATCGACGCTCTCCTCGGGGCCGGCGACACCCCCGCGACGCTGCCCGGGTACGGACCCCTCCCCGCCGCGTTCGCCCGCGACCTCGCCGGCGTAGGTCCGGAAGAGGGACGCGTCCTCTGACGATGCTGCCCCCCACCGGGCACACGTATCAGTCCCAAGCACCGCCCGCCCACGACTGACGCATTCGGCTCAGCGTGGTGTGTCGGGTCGCCCAGACGCCCGCGTCTCAGGGACGACGGTCCCCGCGTATTCATGCACCAGCGATGGGGATCACGGGCTCACCAGGCGTAGTGCTCGGGGGCCGTCCGGTAGCCGGGGAAGATCTCGTCGAGCCGTGCCAGCACCTTGTCGTCCAACGTCACGTCGAGGGCGCGGATTGCCGCGTCGAGCTGTTCCTGCGTGCGAGGTCCCACGATCGGCGCGGTGACTGCCGGCTGGTGCAGCAGCCACGCCAGCGCCACGTCGCCGGGCTCATGACCTAGGTCGGCGGCGAGCTCCTCGTACGCCTCGATCCGGGAGCGGTTGCTCTCGACGTACTCGGCGGCGCGCCCCTCGATCCGTCGCCTTCCCTCGCGCTCCTTGCGCAGCACCCCGCCGAGAAGGCCCCCGTGCAGCGGTGACCACGGGATGATCCCGAGCCCGTAGTGCTGCGCGGCCGGTATCACCTCGAGCTCGATCTCGCGGGTGGCCAGGTTGTAGATCGACTGCTCGCTGGTGAGCCCGACGAGGTGGCGTTCGGCGGCCGCTGCCTGCGCCTGGCCGATATGCCAGCCGGCGAAGTTGCTGCTGCCCACGTACAGGATCTTGCCCTGAGCGATCGCGACCTCGATCGCCTGCCAGATCTCGTCCCAAGGCGTCTCGCGGTCGACATGGTGGAACTGGTAGAGGTCGATGTAATCGGTCTGCAGCCGGGTCAGGCTCGCGTCGAGCGCTCGGCGGATGTTGAGCGCGGAGAGCTTGCCCTCGTTCGGCCACTCGCCCATCTGACCGTAGAGCTTGGTTGCGATGACGGTGCGCTCTCGACGTCCACCGCCTTGGGCGAACCAGCGCCCGACGATCTGCTCGGTGGCGCCGATGCCGATCTCGCGGCCGTACCGGTTGGCCGTGTCGAAGAAGTTGATCCCGTACTCGTGCGCCGAGTCCATGATCGCGTGGGAGTCGGCCTCGCTCGTGAGTGGGCCGAAGTTCATCGTGCCGAGGCAGAGCCTGGAGACGGTCAGGCCGGAGCGGCCGAGGTGTGTGAAGTCCATGGCACTAGCCTGCCCCGGCAGCGGCGTAGCCGCACCCGGGGTGGAGGCGCCGGGGTCACCGCGGCTCGCCTTTTGTGAGCAGCTCGACGAGATCAGGTCGACCGAGGTGATGAGCCCAGTCGAGCGGGGTGCCCTGGAAGCGCCGGTCACGCACGCTGCGGTCGGCGCCGAGGGCGAGCAGCCGCCGTGCCAGCTCGGCGTTGTCGCGCTCGACCGCGGTGTGCAGGGCCGTCTGCCACTTCTGTTCGAGAGGCAGGTCGCTGCGCCCGAGGGCGTTGACGTCGAAACCCGCCTCAACGAGGAGCTCCACGGCGTCGACCCGTTCCTGGCCCGCTGCCCAGACCACGAGGGCAGGGCGCGACCGTCTGGCAGCGGCTATGACGCCTTGGTCCGCGGACGAGACTTCTGGCGCGTCACCGGCCAGTGCTGCAGCGATGAACTGATCGACCGGGCCGAGTGCTGGGGCGGCTGCCCCGTACTCGAGCAACTCACCAGCGAGCGCTCGATGGCCGTTGCGCACCGCCACTTCAACCGGAGTGTCGCCGTGAGGGAGCGGGTTTACGACGTCGACACCGCGCTCGGCCAGAAGGCGAACGCGCGCGCGCTGGTCGTGTACGAGCGCCCACTCGAGCAGTCCACGCAGTGACGTCATCGGGTCGGGGACGAGGTCTGGAAGCCGGCGACGCCACGGACCGCCGTCTCCTTCGCCTAGCCCGAACTCGAACAGCACCTCCAGGAAGTCGTCGGCCGGACCGAACATCCGGTTGTACAGCGTCTGCCCGTCGTTGGGATCAGCACCGCGTTGGAGGAGCATCCTGGCGAGCTCCGACGAGTGCTGATGCGGTGGCTGGTCCTCTCCGGTGCCGCCGAAGACGCCCGTCAGCACAGTGAACGGTGTGGGCATGCCTGCGAAGAACCGCCCGTCGTTCGGGTCGGCGCCGGCATCGAGAAGCAGATGCATGGTCGAGACCGCGGCATCACGCGGCGCGTCGACCCGGGCGTAGGCGGCGTACATGAGCGGCGACCAGCGGTATGGTCCGCTCGGTCGCCAGGAGGCCGTTGCATCTCGCGACAGGTGGCGGCGCACCTCCTCGACGTCGGCGCACGCGGCCGCCGCACCGAGACTCTCCGACGTCACGTGGGGGTGCTCCGCGCGGATGGTTGCGGCCCGCCTGCGTCGCTCGATGGAGTCGCTCTCGAAGTTGAGGCAAGCGAGCCTCAGGAAGGCGTCTGCGGGCTCGTCGATGTCCGACGTGTCGGAGTACACCCACGTCCGCGCGCCAATCGCCTCGACGTGGCGACGCAGCCTTGCCCAGCTGGCGAAGCCGTACCGCCGCGCGATCACGGTCTGCGCCTGTGCCAGCAAGAAGGCCGGCACCGGCCGGTCAAGGCCCGCAACGGCGAGCGCCTTCGCCTCTCCGGAGCGGACCCCGCGCTGCAGCCGCCTGGCCTGCTTGCGGAGCTGTTCGAGGTTGGGTCGGTGCGGCAGGGACAGGGTCGCCATCGCGACCTCCTTTCGACATCCCGTGGTCCGCTTCCGGGACTGAAAGGAGGCAGCTCCGCCTGTGCGTCTCGCTTTCGATCAGGTGGGCTCAGCCCTTACCGCGGACCCGGAGGCGTCCTGCTGCGCCCGCCACCAGGCTAGTACCTCGGTCCGACCCTGACCGTCAGCCCGAGGTGACATCCTCGCGCCCGACCGCGCCCGTCCCATTGCTGGCGGAGTCAGCCGATGCGGATCTGCTGGTGGTCGGCACCCGCGGCCGCGGCGGGTTCCGCGGGCTGGTGCTCGGCTCGGTCAGCCAGCACGTCGCCGCCAACGCCAAGTGTCCGGTGATCGTCGTTCGCTGAGGTGTCGGTGCAGCCGAATGCGGCCCTGCCCGGGACGCCCCGGTCGACCCGGTACGGTCCCGGGCATGACGTCGAGCCAGTTCGTCCCCGGTGACTTCGATCCGCCGACCGCACTGGTCGGCGAACAGTTCCACCTCGAACCGTTGGGGCCCCAGCACAACGAGGCCGACCATGCCGCCTGGATGGCGAGCATCGAGCACATCCGCTCGACGCCCGGCTTCACAGACAGCACCTGGCCACCGCCCGGCGGCATGACGCTCGAGGAGAACCTCTCCGACCTACGCCGCCACGCCGACGACTTCGCGCGCCGTGCCGGGTTCACCTTCACGGTCCTGGACCCGTCCGACAACGATGTCATCGGCTGTGTGTACATCTACCCAGCGGCCTCCGCGGAGTACGACGTCTCCGTGCACTCCTGGGTGCGGGCCGACCGAGCGAGCCTCGACGTGCCCCTCGCCGACGCCGTCGCATGCTGGCTTGCCACCGACTGGCCCTGGGAGCGGGTGGACCGTCGCGGTCGCTGAGCCGCAACAAGGCGTGCTCGGCTGACGGAAGGCCACATCGTCTGGCATCGTCTCGGGAGGAGATGCAGCCTTGTCGTACTACACCATCACCGAGAGGTCAGCTGTAAGCGATCGCGGAGCCTTGACCTGCGGCCTGGTCAGCGTGGCGGAGGATAGGGGATTCGAACCCCTGAGAGCTTTCACTCAACACGCTTTCCAAGCGTGCGCACTAGGCCACTATGCGAATCCTCCGCCGCAGAGGCTATCGCCTCCGGCCGCCCCGCCCGAAATCGCAGCGACCACCCGCGTGACGGGGTCAGCCGGCTGCGTTGGCCACCTCGGAGGCGTCCCGTAGACTCGGCGCAGCCCCTCGTGCGGCGGCATCTTGCCCAACTCCCCCAGGGCCGGAAGGCAGCAAGGGTAAGCGAGCTCTGCCGGGTGCGCGAGGGGTCTTTCTCGTGGCACATGGGTGTCGCCGCTCGGCACTAAGGTCGTCCTCGTGGATGCACCTCTCGGCTCTGTACCGCAGGTACCGTCCCGACACCTTCGCGGACGTCATCGGGCAGGACCACGTCACTCTGCCGCTGTCGCACGCCCTCGACCACAACCGGGTCAACCACGCCTACCTCTTCTCCGGCCCGCGCGGCTGCGGCAAGACGACCAGCGCCCGCATCATGGCGCGGGCGCTCAACTGCGAGAAGGGCCCGACCTCGGTGCCCTGCGGCGAAATGCGAGTCGTGCGTCGAGCTCGCGCGCGGCGGGCCCGGGTCCATCGACGTCATCGAGATCGACGCGGCCTCGCATGGTGGCGTCGACGACGCCCGCGACCTGCGCGAACGCGCGTTCTTCACCCCGATGAAGGCGCGGTACAAGGTGTACATCATCGACGAGGCGCACATGGTCACGCCGCAGGGCTTCAACGCGCTGCTCAAGCTCGTCGAGGAGCCGCCGTCGCACCTGCGCTTCATCTTCGCCACCACCGAGCCCGAGAAGGTGATCGGCACCATCCGCTCGCGTACCCACCACTACCCGTTCCGGCTCGTGCCGCCCAAGCTGCTCGGCGACTACCTGCTCGACCTGTGCGGCCGCGAAGGGGTGACGATCGAGCCGACCGTCGTTCCCCTGATCGTCCGCGCCGGTGCCGGGTCGGTCCGTGACAGCCTCTCCGTGCTCGACCAGCTGATCGGAGGGTCCGGTCCCGACGGCGTCACCTACGCCCTTGCCACGGCGCTGCTCGGGTACACGCCCGACACCCTGCTCGACGAGACGGTCGACGCCCTCGCGGCCGACGACGGCGCCACGGTCTTCGGCGTGATCGAGAAGGTCGTCGAGACCGGCCAGGACCCGCGTAGGTTCGCCGAGGACCTGCTGCAACGCCTCAGAGACCTGGTCGTCGTGTCGGCCGTCCCCGGCGCAGCGAGCCGCGGGCTGATCGAGCTCTCCGACGACAGCGCCGAGCGCTTGACGGGCCAGGCGGCGCGATTCGGCCGCGCCGACCTCACCAGGGCCGCTGACATCGTCAGCCAGGGCCTTACCGACATGCGGGGAGCCACCGCGCCCAGGCTCCTGCTCGAAATGATGTGCGCCCGCATCCTGCTGCCGGGCGTCGACGGCACCGTCGACGGGCTCGGCGCCCGGCTCGACCGGATCGAGCGGCGTCTCTCGGTGGTCGGCGACGCCAGGCCGGTCGGCATCGATGCCGACGGCTCGCGACCACCAGCCGACCCCGCGGCAGCAGTAGCTCCCGCTGCGCCGGCGCCGCGGCCTGTTCCGGCGTCGGAGATGCCCTCGTCAGGCGAGGCTCGCCGGGCTGGCCAACCGGCCGGACCGGCACCCACATCGGCAGCGCCCACCTCGGCCGTACCCACGTCGGCAACGCCCGCATCGACACCGGCTCCCGGTCAGCTGGGATTGGTGGATGTCCGGCAGCTGTGGCCGGGCGTCCTCGACCGGGTCAAGCAGATGCGGCGCTACGCCTGGATCCTGCTGAGCCAGAACGCGCACGTGAAGGACGTCGGCGGCGGTGTCATCACGATCGGGCTCCTCAACGCCGGCGCTCGCGACAGCTTCACCCGCAGCGGCGCCGACGAGATCCTCCACCAGGCGCTCATCGACGAGCTCGGAGTCGACTGGCGGGTCGACGCCATCATCGACGGGGCGAGCGACGTCCGCTCGGCCGCGTCGGCGCAGGAGCCGCCGCTGACCGAGCCGCCACCCGCCGATGGGGAGGCGGAAGCCCGGGCGGCGGCCGCCGGCGCTGGAGTCCAGGCCGCGAAGGGTGCGATCCGGCCCACCCGCCCGAAACGGGCCGACCCCGAGCGCAAGGACGCGGAGCGGGCCGCACACGCTGCCGAGGTCGATGACGACGACGATGTGATCGACGACCCGTCGCTGGAGTCACACGAGCTGTTGTCGCGTGAGCTCGGAGCCCGGGTCATCGAGGACATCCGACACGATTCCGCATAGCTCGTCCACCGCCCAGCCGAGGAGGGTGCCATGAACACCGAAGGAACGCCCGAGGTGCCGTCGCAGGCCCAGATGCCGGGACTGCCCGACATGCAGTCTCTGCTGGAGCAGGCGACCGCGATGCAGCAGCAGCTGCTGCAGGCCCAGCAGGAGCTGGGCGACGCGAGGGTGACAGGTACCGCCGGCGGCGGCGTGGTCACCGCGACCGTCTCGGGTACCGGCGAGCTGGTGTCGTTGGTGATCGACCCGTCGGTCTGCGATCCCGCGGAGGCCGAGACGCTCGCCGACCTCGTCGTCGCGGCAGTCCACGATGCGACGACGGGCGCCACCCGGCTGGCATCGGATCAGATGTCCGCGTTCACCGGGCCTTTCGGTGACGAGAGCGGACCAATCGGCAAACTAGGCTTCTAGTCCGGGCCCGGCCCCGGCGCCGATCAGCCGCTCGTGCGGCTCGCGTGCGAGTCGTCTGGAGGAGCAGCGGTGTACGAAGGTGTCGTGCAAGACCTCATCGACGAGCTCGGCAGGCTGCCCGGGGTGGGTCCGAAGAGCGCTCAGCGCATCGCCTTCCACATCCTCGCCACCGACTCCGTCGACGTACGCCGCCTGGCGAGCGTGCTCGTCGAGGTCAAGGACAAGGTGCACTTCTGCGTGACCTGCGGCAACGTGGCCGAGGAGGAGCAATGCAGGATCTGTCGCGACCCGCGCCGCGACCTCAGCGTCTTGTGCGTGGTCGAGGAGTCCAAGGACGTCGTCGCGATAGAACGGACCCGCGAGTTCCACGGCCGCTACCACGTCCTGGGCGGCGCCATCAGCCCGATCGAGGGGATCGGTCCCGATGAGCTGCGGATCCGCGAGCTGATGCAGCGGTTGGCCGACGGGTCCATCGTCGAGGTCATCTTGGCCACCGACCCGAACCTCGAAGGCGAGGCGACCGCGACCTACCTGACCCGGCTGCTGCGGCCGATGGGCCTCAGAGTCACCCGACTTGCGAGCGGGCTGCCAGTCGGAGGAGATTTGGAGTACGCCGACGAGGTAACGCTGGGTCGGGCCTTCGAGGGAAGACGGGCAGTAGATGACTGACGACGACGGTCGAGCTGACGAGCGAGTTCGAGGACCTTGCTCAGGCTGTCGCCGACCAGAGCGCCACGTTCCTCCTCGCTCTCCGGGAGATCGCCGTCGAGGGCGACCGCGGCACGGCGGTTCCGCTGCTGCTGCTCGAGGTGAGCCAGCTGCTCTTCGCCGGCGCCCGGCTGGGCGTGCAGGTCGACTTCGTCCCCCGCGAGGAGTTCGAGCCCGACGCAGGTCCCGACCCCGACCTCGACATCATGCGGGAGCGGCTGGCGGTGCTGCTGGAGGGCGTCGACGACTTCACCGAGGTGTTCGACCCGTACATCGACCCGCCCGAGCTGGTCTCGTCGCGGCTGTCCGACGACCTCGCCGACATCGCGTCCAGCGTCGCCCACGGGCTGCAGCACTACCGTGCGGGCTCGACGGAGGAGGCCCTGTGGTGGTGGCAGTTCTCCTACGTGTCGAGCTGGGGCGCCGAGGCCAGCGCGTCGTTGCGTGCACTGCAGTCCGTCATCGCGCACGACCGCCTCGACGCGGCGGAGATAGGCGAGATCGAGGCCGCCCGGCTGGCGGCCGCCGAGGAGATCGAGCGGTCCGTACGCCGCTGACAGTAGTTGGAACGAGCCGGCTCTCGGCGGTTGGCCGTCGGTAGACTGACGCAGCCAGGGGCGACTCGTCGACGTCGAGGACACGAAGGAGCACCACCCTCATGGGCATCGTCGTACAGAAGTACGGAGGGTCCTCCGTCGCCGACGCCGCTGGGATCAAGCGCGTCGCGCAGCGGATCGTCGCGACGAAGAAGGAAGGCCACGACGTCTGCGTCGTCGTATCGGCCATGGGCGACACGACGGACGAGCTGCTCGAGCCTCGCCGAGCAGGTCTCGCCGCTGCCGCCCGGCCGCGAGCTCGACATGCTGCTCACCGCGGGCGAGCGCATCTCGATGGCGCTGCTGGCCATGGCGATCGCCAACCTCGGTCAGCGGGCACGCTCCTTCACCGGAAGCCAGGCAGGGGTGATCACCGACTCCGCGCACGGTCGCGCCAAGATCATCGACGTGACGCCAGGGCGGATCGAGGATGCGCTGGCCGAAGGTGACATCGCCATCGTCGCCGGGTTCCAGGGTGTGTCGATGGACACCAAGGACATCACCACGCTTGGGCGCGGGGGCTCGGACACGACGGCCGTCGCCCTCGCTGCCGCGCTGCATGCGCAGGTGTGCGAGATCTACACCGATGTCGACGGCATCTTCACGGCGGATCCGCGGATCGTCGCCCTGGCGCGGCGCATCCCGCAAGTCTCGTACGAGGAAATGCTCGAGATGTGCGCGTCGGGGGCCAAGGTACTGCATCTTCGTTGTGTCGAGTACGCACGTCGACACAACATGCCCATCCATGTGCGCTCGTCGTTCTCCCAGAAGTCGGGCACGTGGGTCACCGAGTCCAGTGAGGACGAGAGCGTGGAGCAAGCGATCATCTCAGGTGTCGCGCACGACCGCAGCGAGGCGAAGATCACCGTCGTCGGCGTACCCGACAAGATCGGTGAGGCCGCGCGGATCTTCGAGTCGCTGGCCGATGCGGGCATCAACATCGACATGATCGTGCAGAACATCTCCGCGGCGTCCACGGCACGGACCGACATCTCGTTCACGCTCCCGCGAGACGACGGCCAGGTCGCGATGACGGCCCTGTCTCGACTGCGGGACGAGGTCGGCTACGAACAGCTCCTCTACGACGACCGGATCGGCAAAGTGTCGCTGGTCGGAGCCGGGATGCGGACCCACCCGGGCGTGACGGCCCGGTTCTTCGCGTCGCTGGCGGCAGCGGGCGTCAACATCGAGATGATCTCGACGTCGGAGATCCGTATCTCGGTCATCATCGACGAGGACCAGATCGACACCGCCGTGGCGGCGGTACACCGGGCGTTCGACCTCGACACCCGACCGAGGTCGAGGCGGTCGTGTACGGAGGGACCGGGCGGTGAGGGGCGACGACAAACCCACGCTGGCCGTCGTCGGCGCGACCGGGGCGGTCGGCACCGTCATGCTCGACATCCTGTCCACCCGCGGGGACGTCTGGGGCGAGATCCGGCTCGTCGCGTCGGCTCGCTCCGCGGGGCGGGTGCTGCAGTGCCGGGGTGAGGCCCTGGTCGTCCAGGAGCTCACGGAAGCGTGCTTCGACGGGGTCGACGTCGCCATGTTCGACGTTCCCGACGACGTGTCCGCGAAGTGGGCGCCCGTCGCGGTGGCGCAGGGGCGTCGTCGTCGTGGACAACTCGGGCGCGTTCCGGATGGACCCGGAGGTGCCGCTCGTCGTACCCGAGGTGAACGGGATGCAGATCCGTAACCGCCCGAAGGGCATCATCTCCAACCCGAACTGCACGACGCTGACGATGATGGACGCACTCGGTGCGCTGCACGCGCGCTGGGGGCTGCGCGAGCTCGTCGTGGCCTCGTACCAGGCGGCGTCGGGCGCCGGACAGGCAGGAGTCGACCGGCTCTACGACGAGATCGAGGTCGTCGCCGGCAACCGTACGCTCGGGCATCACCCGGGCGATGTGCGCCGCACGGTGGCCAACAAGCTCGGCGAGGACTCCCCGTTCCCCGCGCCGTTGGCGCTCAACGTGATCCCCATCGCCGGGTCCCTGCGCGACGGCGGCTGGTCGAGCGAGGAGCTCAAGGTGCGCAACGAGTCCCGCAAGATCCTCTCGCATCCCCGATCTCAAGGTGTCGGCCACCTGCGTACGGGTGCCGGTCGTCACCACACACTCCCTGGCCGTCCATGCGGTGTTCGAGCGGGAGATCGACGTACGCGAGGCGCGTCAGGTGCTCATCGAGGCACCGAGCGTCGTGGTCATCGACGAGCCGGGACGTGAGGACTTCCCGACCCCGGCGGACGTGGTCGGCTCCGACCCGACCTTCGTCGGGAGGATGCGGCAGGCGCTCGACTTCCCGAACACGCTGGAGCTGTTCGTCTGCGGTGACAACCTGCGTAAGGGCGCCGCCCTGAACACCGCGCAGATCGCCGAGCTGGTCGCTGCCAAGCTCGAGCGGTAGCCGACCCCCTCCCCGCCGAGAGGTCATCTTCTTCCCGCCGAGGGGTCACGTAGTTCCCATCCAGAGGTCAGGTTCTTCCCGGTGCGGTACTTCCTCGGGGTGGCTTTCCCGCGAGGGGTCACGTAGTTCCCATCCAGGAGTCAATTTCTTCCCCAGCTGCGTTCCGCAGGTGCTGCGGGCACTCGGCGTACAAGCCCAGGCGGTTAGTACGGTGACTCCTCGGTGGGAATTACGTGACTCCTCGGTGGGAATTACGTGACTCCTCGGTGGGAATTACGTGACTCTCGGTGGGGATTACGCGACCCCTCGGTGGGCTATGGCCGCTGCGTGGCTGTCGAGAGCAACCGCTCGACCAGGGCGACGACCTTATGTACATCGCCGTCGTCGTTGTACACGTGGAAGGCGAGCCTGAGCACCGTGGCGCCTGCAGGGTCCAGCCCGGTCCAGGCACGCACCTGCGCCGCGGCGCACTCGCGGTCCAGGTCGTCGCGGCCGACACCGGGGAGCAGGAAGGCGCGCAGCCGCGGCGGGAGCAAGCCGGCGCCCGCCGTGGGTACGGCACCTACGCGTGTAAGTGCCTCGGCTGCCCGATCCGCGATGCCCTCTGCGGCCTCGATCGGCGCCGGCATCCCTCCACGCGTCCCACTGCTCCAGGGCCGAGGGCAGCAGCAGCCGGGGCACAGGGTCGTACGTGCCCGGCCAGGAGAACCGGTCGACCAGGTCGGGGGAGTCCCAGCTCAACGAGACCTCCGCGGGGCGTACGACGTGGGTGAGTTCGGCCGTCAGCGACAAGAAACCCAGCGGCCGTGGCGTCGGGAGCCACTTGTGCAGCGTGCCGTACACCGCGTCGACCTTCCAGTCGTCCACCGTCAGCGGCACGTGTCCGGGGCCGTGCGCGGCGTCGACGACGACGAGTGCGCCCCTCGAGTGTCCCCACTCGGAAAGCTCCCGGACCGGCAGCAGCAGCGCAGCGGTCGAGGAGACCAGGCTCAGCTGAACGACAGCCACCCGACCCGGAAGGTGGGCCTCCAGCCGTGCCACCAGCTCGTCGGCCGACTCCAGCGGCTGCGGGACCTCGACGAGCCGGAACCGGGCTCCTGCTTCGCGACACCGCATCTCCCAGCCGCGTTGTACCGACGAGTACTCGGAGGCGAGCACAGCCACCGTGTCGTCCGCCTCGAGCGGCAGAGACCGCATCAAGGCGCTGGCGCCTGTCGTCGCGTTGGCCGTCATCGTCGTCGCAGCCGGCGGAAGTCCGAACGCCGCGGCGAGCTGTGTCGTCACGGCTCGGAGTCGATCGAGCAGCTCCGGACCCAGATGCCGGATGGGGTCCGACTCGAGCTCCTGGCGCAGCTCGGCCGCCTCCTCGAGGACCCGCCTGGTACACAGCCCGAAGGAGGCGTGGTTCAGCATGACGAGCCCCGGCGTCAGCGGGAACTGTGCGGCAAAAGGGTTCATGGAGGACTCATCGAGTCTCTCGGGCGTGACATCCTGGCAGTGGTCAACCGAGTCTCGAACCTGGCCGCCCCGGGCCCATTGGGAGGATGGTGAGCGTCGTGAGCCGGTTGTCGGCAAGACTGGGGCGACACCTTCGGTCGAGGCTGTTCCTGGTCAGCATCCTCGTCCTCATGGTTGCGGGCACCGCGGCGTCCATCAGCCACAGTGCACGGCAAGACGGTAACGGCCCTGGGAAAGCGCCGATTACCGCACGCCCTCGCGCCGTACCACCGGGCAGCCCGTCGGAGCCGGCTGCCGCCTCTCAAAGGGACAGTCCGCCTCGGCACCACCGCCCGGCGCTCACCCCCTCGGCGATCCATTTCGACAACCGAACGTACACGCTGTTTCGGCAACCGGTGGACCTGGGAGAGTACAAGAGACGGTTCGGTTCGCGGACGTTCGAGCTGGCCGATGCCTTCAAGACTGATGCGAGCCCCCTTCCGCGCTCGAATGCCGCTTGCCGGGCTGCCCTGGACGAATACCGGCAGCGCGCGCCCGAGATGGCCGCCGGCGCGACGAACTTCTGTTGGCCCAGGAAACAGCTCGGCCGCGCCTGGCGGCCGCAGGGTATCGACGTGTCGGCCCATACCGTCGGTTATGACTTCCACGGGGTTCCGGCCTCCCGCCTCGACCTGACCGTCATATCGTCGTACTCGCACCGCAAGGAGCCGGGTCAAAGGGCGTACCGGATCGGCAGAACGATCGGTCGGCTGACCTTTGTGAAAGACGACAAGACGTTCGTGAACGTGGAGCTGGTGAAGCCCTGCGGACACACGATCTGCAACGACAACGAGCACCTCGGCGGAGTCGTGTGGCTTGGCGACAACTTGGTCACGCCGGCCGGTAAGGGGTTCAACGTCTTCAGCCTCGCAAATCTGCGCCGAGACGGCGACAAGGTCATCCTGCCCGTCTCGGAGCGCTGGATCAGCCCGAGAGCCGAAGCCGAGGATCGCAAGATCACGTCGACTGACTACGTCGACCGGACACAGACACCGAACGAGATACTCGCCGAGCCCTATCACCGCAAGGGGTCCTCGGCCTTCTATCGCTTTCCGCTCAATGCTGCCGGCACTGACTTCGCGCCCGTCCGGATCGATCCTCGATCCGGCAAAGCGGTCCTGCCGGATGTCACGGTCGACCCCATCGACAGGAGGCGTATCCAGGGTGGCGGTGCCTACTACGGCTTGAAGTTGGCGGTCAGCCACCAGCGCTATACGGGCCAGCCTGGTTTGAGCAGCGTGTTGCACGTGTGGAAGAACGGCCGCGAAGTGCGGTCGGAACTACTGCCGGATGGCACCGCCGAGTCGATGACCCTGAACCTCGTCACCGGACGGTTCCTCACCTTGACCGAACGCGATGCCGGCGGTAGCGCGTATGGCGGTAGTCGACGGTCGGTGGAAGTCATCAGTATCCCCATGTCGAACTTCATGCCTCCGGCGCCGAGACGGTAGCGCGAATTCGTGTGCTGAGCCGCCGGGAGCGTCCACAGCAGCACCGGCAACCACGGACGCTGCCGGAAGGCCCACGCGCGTGGACATGCGCGACTACCTGCGCCTGGAACGACCCCGTGGGCTTCAGGCGGTGGACACAACAAAACAACGGCCAGACGATCTCTGGCCGTTGTTTCGAACTTCACGTCCCTGGTCGGGCTGACAGGATTTGAACCTGCGGCCTCGTCGTCCCGAACGACGCGCGCTACCAAACTGCGCCACAGCCCGAGCGCGCAGCGAGTCTACCCGAGGTGGCGGGCTGCGGTGAGCGTGACCAGGCTGGCCTCGGGATAGCAGCAGAAGCGGTACGGGGCGTACGGAGAGGTGCCGAGCCCGGCGGACACGTGCAGCCAGGCCGACCGGCCGGCTGACCGGTGCTGATGCAGGCCGCGCGATCTGCGGGTGTCGAGGTCGCAGTTCGTGACGAGCGCCCCGTAGCCCGGGACCCGGAGCTGCCCGCCGTGGGTGTGACCGGCGAACAGGGCCTCGTACCCGTCGCGAGTGAAGGCGTCCAGGACCCGCAGGTACGGCGCATGCGCTACCCCGAGCCGCAGGTCGGCCGAGGCGTCTGCGGGGCCGGCGACGGCCGACAGCTGGTCGTACTCCATGTGTGGGTCGTCGACTCCAGCGAAGGCGACCCGAGTCCCCTTCAGCGTCAGCTCGCGGCGGCGGTTCGTCAGGTCGAGCCAGCCGACGTCGTCGAAGGCGGCACGAAGCGTTCTCCAGGGCAGTGCCGGGCCCTGTAGTCGTTTGTTGCCGCGCTCGGGGAGCAGGTATCGGGTCGGGCTCTTCGCTACCGGGCCCCAGTAGTCGTTGGACCCGAACACGTACACACCCGGGACCTCTCGCAGGTCGCCGAGGGCGCGCATCAGCGCGGGTACCGAGTCCGGATGGCTGATGTTGTCACCGGTGTTGATGACCAGGTCCGGTTCCAGTGCAGCCAGACCGCGCAGCCATTCCTGCTTCTTGTGCTGCGAAGGGGTCAGGTGGATGTCCGACAGGTGCAGGGCTCGAAACGGTTCGCTACCGGGCGCCAGGCAGGGGATCTCGACCCGTCGCAGGCGAAACGCACGGACCTCGTATCCGGCGGAGTACGCGAGAGTGCATGCTCCGACTGCCGCGACGGACGCGGCTGTCCTGGCGAGGGAAGGCATTGGACAAGGCTGCCACACTGGGTGCATGGCCTCGCTCAAGGACCGTCTGCGTGCAGAGCTGACCGCTTCGATGAAGGCGCGGGACGAGCTGCGCTCGTCGACTCTGCGGATGGTTCTGACCGCCATCACCAACGCCGAGGTGTCGGGCAAGCAGGCTCGCGTGCTCAGCGACGACGACGTGACAGGCGTGCTCGCGAGCGAGGGGAAGAAGCGCCGCGAGGCGGCTGCCGCCTTCGACTCCGCGGACCGACCCGAGTTGGCCACCAAGGAGCGGGCGGAGTCCGCGATCATCGCAGAGTTCTTGCCGGAGCCGCTGACTCCTGCGGAGGTCGAGGCGCTCGTGACGGCCGCGATCGACAACCTGGGAGTGCGGCACGACGGCATGCGTGCGATGGGTCGCGTTATGGCCACGGTGACGCCTCAGGTCAAGGGACGAGCCGACGCAGGCGCGGTCGCTGCCGAGGTACGGCGCCAGCTCGGCTGAGGATCAGCCTGGGTCAGTGCCCGCCGCCACCGTGGTGCCTGTGATGCCCGCCGCCACCGTGGTGCCCGCCGCCAGCCTGCGCCGCCGCGCTCCGCCGCCTGCCGCCCCGCCGCCTCCGTTGCCGCCGCCGTTGCCGCCACCGCCGCCTCCTTGCCGCCACCGCCGCCGCCACCACCGTTCCGCCGCCGCCGCCACCGCCGCCGCCGCCACCGTTACCGCCGCCGCCGCCGCCGCCGCCACCGTTGCCGCCACCACCGCCGCCCGGAGGATGAGGGTGATGGTGGTGGACCACTGGAGCTCGGCCGATGGAGGTGTAGATGGCGACCGGTGACCCCGACGGCCCTGAGCCCGCGGGGGACGTGTACGCGACGGTCCCGTATGGGGCCGAGGAGTAGACACCGCCGGAGATCTGCGGGTTGAACCCGAGCCGGCTCAGCGCTGCGGCCGCAGCCTGCGGGCTCTGCGACCAAAACGACGGGATCGCGATCGTCTGACCCCTGATGACCGTCGGGTCCGGCGGCACGAAGTCCGTATTGGGCAACCAGCGCTCGACGCCGGCCATGGCGTCGTGCCAGAGCGGACCCGCGAGCGCGCCGCCGCCGGCGGACTCGTTGGTCAGGTAGACGCCATGGACGGTCAGGCCGCGCAGGTCGATCTGGTTGCCGTTCCGCGAGGCCCCGGCCACGACCGCGGCGGTAGCCATGTTGGGCGTGTACCCCGTGAACCAGACGGCCTTGGTGTCGCTCGTGGTACCGGTCTTCGCTGCCGACGGCTGGTCGATGTTGTCGTGGAAGATGGCGCCGAAGCCGTGGGTCTGGACGCCCTTGAGGATGTCGTTGACCGCATCCGCCTGGGCGGGCTGCAGGACCCGGTTGCACTGCGGCCCGTGGATGGGGATGACGTTGCCGTTACGGTCCTTGATCTGGAGTACTGGGGTGGCGACGCAATGCATCCCCCGGGCGGCGAACGTCGCGTACGCCTCCGCCATCTCCAGCGGGCTCACGTCGACCACGCCCAGGGTGAACGACGGGACCCGGTTGCGCTGTGGGTCCGTCAGGTTGACGCCCATCCGCATCGCGAGCCGCCACGGCTCGCAGACGCCCGTTCGCTGCTCCAGCTGGGCGTAGAAGGTGTTCACCGACTGCTGGGTGCCGGTGTACAGGTTGAAGCGCCCGGCGCCGGTGGAGTTGTGTACCGTCCAGCTGCCGACGTACGGCACGCCGCCCGGGCAGTTGCCGTAGCTGGACTGCTGCAGGGTGATCTGCTGCGGAGCGTTGATCGACGTGTTGAGCGGGATGTTCTGCTTGATCGCCGCCGAGAGGACGAACGGCTTGAAGTTGGAGCCGGCCTGGAACCCGTTGGCGTCGCCGTACTGCTTCGGCACCGTGTAGTTGATGTACGTCTGCCCCCGGTGCGCGTTGCCGCCCATCGGTCGCGACTGTGCGAGCGCGCGCACGTAGCCGGTCCGGGGCTGGACCATCGCCACCGCACCGATGGCTGAGTCCGTGGCGTTCACGTGGTTGGTCACGGCCCGGTCAGCGGCCCGCTGGAACGACGGCCTCAGCGTGGTCTTGATGGTCAGGCCACCGGCGTAGATGAGGTGCTTGCGCGCCTCGACGGTCTTGCCGAGGTCGGGGTCCTGCAGGAGGTAGTTGAGGAGGTAGTCGCAGAACCACGGCGCCTTGGTGCTGATGCATCCGTTCGAGATGTAGCGGACCTTGAGTCCCAAGGGCATCGCCCGAGCGTGCCGGGACTGCTTCCTGGTGATGACGTGAAGGGCCTGCATCCGGTCGAGCACGGTGTTGCGTCGGTTCAGCGCCGCTGCGGGGTGGTTGGTGGGGTCGTAGCCGGCGGGGCTCTTGACCAGACCGGCCAGCAGGGCCGACTGCGTGAGGTCGAGCTTCGCCGCGGTGGTGGAGAAGTAGTGGTGGGCGGCGGCCTGGATGCCGTACGCGCCGTCGCCGTAGTACGCGGTGTTCAGGTAGTGCTCGAGGATGGAGTTCTTGCTGAGGTGGTTCTCCACCCAGATCGCGTACCTGAGCTCCTCGACCTTGCGCGCCTTCGTGTCGGCGGTGGCCGCGGCTCGGGCCTTGGCGGAGGTCGCGTTCTCGAGGCGGGTCAGCTTGACCAGCTGTTGCGTGATCGTCGACCCGCCCTGGATCACACCGCCGCCGAAGAAGTTCACGAGCAGCGCCCGCCCGGTGCCCTTGATGTCGATCGCGCCGTGCTGGTAGAAGCGGGAGTCCTCGATGGAGATGATCGCCTGCCGCATGGTGTACGAGACCTGGCTCAGGGGGACGTACTGCCGGTTCTCGTCGTAGAAGGACGCCAGATGAGCTCCGTTGGCCGTCTCGACCTCGGTACGCTCGCTCAGCGGCGGGAACTTCAGGGGGAGGGGGAAGCCCTCGACCGCTTCGGCGCTGGACTGCGCTCCCTTGTCGATCAGACCCACCCACGGCAGGGCGAGTCCGGCGATGAGGACACCTGACAGCACGCTCACCGCGATGATGAGGACGACCTGGCGCACGACGCCAGCCTCGCGGCGAGCCCAGCGTTCGACTCTGAGCATGTCTTTCAGCGTACGGGACGGGCTCCGGTACGTCGCCTTCGTGCGGCAGCCGCGGGCTCGAAGTGCGAACTCTGCTGGGAGTTGATACAATTGTGACGTTGACCCGGTTTTGATCATTTTCGGTAGTCCAAGGGGACTAGCCCGGTCCAATCGTTCGGACCTGTCGGCGGAGCGCGACGCCGCTTAGCGTGTAGCTACACCAGGAGTGCGGACCGGCAGACGCCGATTCGACTCTCGTCTCGGTTGGGGGCCAAGTCGATGACATGGAATGAGCAGTGGGCAGATGCGGCGCTGTGTCGCACCTCGCGGCCCGACGAGCTCTTCGTCAAAGGCGCCGCCCAGAACCGCGCCAAGCAGATCTGTGGGCAGTGCCCGGTTCGTACCGAGTGCCTCTCTGAGGCGCTGGACAACAAGGTCGAGTGGGGTGTGTGGGGCGGCATGACCGAACGAGAGCGTCGTGCCCTGCTGCGCCGCCGTCCGAACGTGACGTCGTGGCGTCACCTGCTGGACACGGCCCGCGAGGAGCACGTCACCGCGGTACTCGCCTCCTCCGAAGCGGTCTGAGCGCCGCGTCCGTCAGGCCGTCATCAGCTCCGCGATCTCCCGGAGCGACTCCAGGTCGTGGACATCGCTCGCCAGGGCGGCGACCGTAGCCGTCGCGACCGTCGGATGCGCAGCGGCGAAGCGTCTGCGCAGCCCGCGCTCGCGGCTGATGCGGGCGAGCCGCTCGGCCTGAAGGCGCAGTAGCGCCGACGTCAACACGTGCTCGTCGTCGAGCTTCTCCGCCGCCGCCAACGCCGCCTGGGCGGAGATGCCGGATGCCGCGGCCGTGGTGACCCGGTTCAGCACGAGGCCCGACAGCGGCATCCCGTCGGCGTCGAGGCGCTCGACGAAGAAGGCCGCCTCGCGCAGGGCATCGGTGTCCGGCGAGGCCACTACGAGGAACGCGGTCTGAGGGTTCTTGAGGATCTGGTACGTCTTGTCCGCCCGGGCTCGAAAGCCTCCGAACAGGCTGTCGATCGCCGCGACAAAGGTCTGTACGTCCCGCAGCATCTGGCCGCCGAGGACCTTCGAGATCGCGTTGGTGACGACGTTCACGCCCGCCGACAGCAACCGGGCAGGACCCCTCGTCGGCATCAGGAGCAGCTTGATGAGCCGGCCGTCGAGGAACGACGCCAGCCGGTCCGGCGCGTCGAGGAAGTCGAGCGCCGACCGGGACGGAGGGGTGTCGACCACGATGAGGTCCCAGCGGCCGCTCTGCTGAGCCTCGGCGTGCAGCTGACCCAGCTTCTCCATCGCCATGTACTCCTGCGTGCCCGCGAAGGAGCTGGACAGGGCCTGGTAGAAGGGGTTGTCGAGGATCTGCTGGGACTTCTCGGGCGAGGCGTGCGACTCCACGACGTCGTCGAACGTCCGCTTCATGTCGAGCATCATCGCGTCGAGGCGGCCCCCGCGAGACGTGTCGACGCCCACGACCGCGCGAGGACGGTTGTCGAGCTCGGAGAGCCCCATGGACTGCGCCAGCCGCCGGGCCGGGTCGATCGTCAGCACGACCACCTTGCGCCCGCTCTCGGCCGCTCTCAGCCCCAGAGCGGCGGAGGTCGTGGTCTTGCCGACGCCCCCGGAGCCGCAGCAGACGATGATGCGGACGGCGGGGTCGGCCAGCAGCGCGTCCGGGTCGAGTCGCGGTACGTCGGACAGTCGCCCGGCGAGCGGTCCCACCCGTGGCCGGGTACCACTTCGGCCCTGCCGGCTGGTGCGACCCTGCGTCTGCGACTTCCGCGGCATGTCAGAAGCCGTGCTCGCACAGCTCTTCGGCGAGGTCGTAGAGCCCGCCCAGGTCCATTCCGTCGGCGAGGTACGGCAGGGTCACGACCGGCTGCCCCGCGGAGTCGAGCAGGATCCGCTGCTCGGCCTCGAGCGCGACACGCTCCGCATGCTCGCGACCGAGGAGCATCAGGCCGACGACGACGGACTCGTCGGCGCGCACCCCCGCCTCCTTCAGACCGATCTCGATCGCGGCCGGGTCGAGCTCGCCGCGACACGCGGCCTCGAGGTCGGCCGCCGAAAGCTCCGGCTGACGGGCCATGTTGACGATGATCGACCCCATCGGGAGCCCGAGCCGGCTCAGCTCGGCCATCGAGTCGAGCGTCTCCTGGACGGGCATCTCCTCCAGCGAGGTCACGAAGTGGACCCGGGAGAGATCCGACCGCAGCAGTCGCATGATGGAGTCCGCCTGCTTGCGGATCGGGCCCACCTTCGCGATCCCGGCCACCTCCTCGTTGACGTTGAGGAAGTGGCCGATCCGTCCCGTCGGCGGGGCGTCCAGCACGACCGCGTCGTAGGCCGGCTCACCGTGGTCGTGCCGGCGCGTCGCCTCGTACACCTTGCCGGTGAGCAGCACGTCGCGTACGCCGGGCGCGATGGTGGTTGCGAAGTCGATCACGCCGAACCGGTCGAGCGCCTTCCCGGCGCGTCCGAGGCGGTAGAACATGTCGAGGTACTCGAGCAGCGCCGCCTCGACGTCGATGGCCAGCGCGACGACCTCCCCGCCCCCCGGCCCAACGGCCACCCTGCGCTCCTCGTAGGGCAGCGGTGCGACGTCGAACAGTGAAGCGATGCCCTGTCGCCCCTCGACCTCGCAGAGCAGCACGCGGTCGCCACCCGAGGCGAGGGCGAGCGCCAGCGCCGCGGCGACCGTCGTCTTCCCGGTGCCGCCCTTGCCCGTGACGATGTGCAGCCTGACGTCGGTCACGAGGTCAGCCTACGTGGGTGAAGCAGGGTCGGCCCGCGGCGTCGATGGAGTAGGTTGCAGCGAGGCGATCCAGCCCGGACACGTACAGGGAGTGGTCGATGGACAAGGTGGTCCGAAGCGCCGCGGAGGCCGTCTCCGACGTCGCGAACGGCTCGTCTTTGGCGGTAGGTGGCTTCGGCCTTTGCGGTGTACCCAGCGTGCTGATCCAGGCCCTGCTCGACGCCGGGGTCAGCGGCCTGTCGGCCGTCTCCAACAACTGCGGCGTCGACGACTGGGGCCTGGGGCTGCTGCTGCGCGACAAGCGGATCAGCCGGATGACGTCGTCGTACGTCGGCGAGAACAAGGAGTTCGAGCGCCAGTACCTGCACGGCGAGCTGGAGGTGGAGCTCACGCCTCAGGGCACGCTCGCCGAGCGGCTGCGTGCGGGCGGGGCGGGGATACCGGCCTTCTTCACCGCGACGGGGGTCGGCACCCAGGTCGCGGACGGCGGCCTGCCCTGGCGCTACGACGGCAGCGGCAACGTCAGCCTGGCCAGCCCGGCAAAGGAGGTCCGCGAGTTCGACACCGACGACGGGCGCCGCAGCTTCGTCCTCGAGCACGCGATCGTCTGCGACTTCGGCCTCGTGCGCGCCTGTCGCGGCGACCGTCACGGCAATCTCGTCTTCCGCGACTCCGCGCGCAACTTCAACCCGCTCTGTGCGATGGCGGGGCGGGTCACCATCGCCGAGGTCGAGGAGCTCGTCGAGCCGGGAGAGCTCCCGCCGAACGACGTGCACCTGCCCGGGGTCTTCGTCCAGCGGGTCGTTCCGCTGACGCCGGAGCAAGCGGCCGACAAGCGGATCGAGAAGCGTACGACGCGCAAGCGGGAGGGGGGCGCCTGATGGCCTGGACACGCGAGCAGATGGCGGCGCGGGCGGCCGCAGAGCTGACGGACGGCGCCTACGTCAACCTCGGGATCGGCCTGCCGACGATGGTGCCCAACTACGTGCCCGACGACGTCGAGATCGTGCTGCAGTCGGAGAACGGGATCCTCGGTGTCGGCCCTTACCCGTACGAGGGGGAAGAGGACCCCGACCTGATCAACGCCGGCAAGGAGACCGTCACCCTGCGGCCGGGCGCGGCATTCTTCGACTCGGCGCTCTCGTTCGGCATGATCCGGGGCGGGAAGGTCGACGCCGCCATCCTCGGGGCGATGCAGGTGTCGGTACGCGGCGACATCGCCAACTGGATGATCCCCGGCAAGATGGTCAAGGGCATGGGCGGGGCCATGGACCTCGTCCACGGCGCCAAGCACGTCATCGTGCTGATGGAGCACGTCGCCCGCGATGGCTCGTACAAGATCGTCGAGGAGTGCAGCCTGCCGTACACCGGCCTCGGCGTGGTGCAGCGCATCATCACCGACCTCGGCGTCATCGACGTGTCGGAGTCCGGGCTCAGGCTGGTCGAGCTGGCCCCCGGTGTCGGCCTCGACGAGGTACGAGCCAAGACGGAGCCCGACCTCGCGGCGTGACAGGCCCCTGCTCGCCCGTCCCTGGAAGTGCAGCCGGTCGTCGGTGCCGTAACCAAACCGCTGCCCTCGCGCGTCAACTGCACATGGGACAACGAAAGCCGACACGGTGAGCCGGGCGGCGAGCCGCGAGGCCGCGTTCAGCGAGTTCGCAGCCGCCGTCGCACCGCGACTCTTCCGGTCCGCCCTGCTGATGTGCGGGGACTGGCACCTGGCCGAGGACCTCGTCCAGACGACGCTGGGGAAGCTCTACGTCGCGTGGCCCCGGGTCGAGCGGGCGGACGCGCCGGAGGCGTACGCGCGCGGCACGCTGACGAAGACCTTCCTGTCGTACAAGCGGGTGCGCCGCAACGCAGAGACCCCGACCATGGATGTCGGCGACCTCGCGCACGCCGTCCCCGGCGCTGACGCAGGGGCTCGCCTGGAGCTGTTCGCCGCCCTGCGCACGCTCGAGCCGGTCGACCGGGCCATCGTGGTCCTCAGGTACTGGGAGGACCGTTCGGTCACCGAGACGGCCCGCGACGTGAAGCTGAGCGAGGGTGCGGTCCGGACCCGGGCGTCTCGGGCACTCGCGCGGCTGAGAACCGAGCTGTCTGATGACAGCTCCGACTCCAGGACGGCGAGCTCATGAGCAACTTCGACGCGGCATCGACAGGCGGCACGGGGGATCAGATGGACGCGAACGAGGTCTTGGTGAAGGAGCGCTTCGACGCGGCGGTGGGCGGCACCAGCCCTGACGTCGTATCGCTGGTGGGAGGCGGCCTGACGGCGGGCAGGGGGATGCGTCGTACGCGCCGGCTGCAGGGCGCCGTCGGTGTGCTCGCGGCATCGGCCGTCGCCGTCGGCGCCCTGACGGCCACCGGCGCGATCGGACATCTCTTCGACTCCCAGGGCCCCGCCTCCGACGACAAGGGCAGGCTCGTCCAGCTCGAGCCCGCGACGCCGCGTGGCCTCGCCGCGGCGGTGATGGCCCATACTGCGGGGCTCGGAACGCTCATCGGGGTGGGCGGGACGACTCAGGGCCACGACGGCAGCCAGACCGAGATGCGCGACAGCATCACGACGGAGCTGGGATACCGAACCCGGAGTGGCGTCGAGGTCGACCTCCAGGTCGTGGCATCGCCCCACATGGACATGTGGAGGCGCAGCGTCGACTGCTCGAGCCAGGCGCCCGGCACGTGCACCCAGACGCGGCTCCCCGACGGGACGCGGCGCGTGGTGCTCCAGACCGACGCGCACGGGAAGGCGCCGAGTGCGCCCGGGGTGTTCTCCGGTCCCCACGTGATCGCGGTGGGCATCCTTCGAGACGACGCGTTCGTGATCGTCGTCGAGACGGTCGTGAACTCCGCGCAGAGCCCGCTCGGCGCGGGGGCACTCCAGGAGATCGCGACGGATCCGACGGTGGGGGTCTCGACGACATCCGCGCTCAACGCGCAGGGGCTGCGTATCCAGCACTTCAAGCGAAGCCTGGTGCAGACCTCGAGCTCGTCGAGCGGGTCCGGCACGGCGCCGCCTCCGAGCGCATCGGCCACACCACGGTCGGCCGGGCCGCCCGCCAGCACGTCGACGAGCGTGGCGCCGCCTCCGAGCGCATCGGCCACACCACGGTCGGCCGGGCCGCCCGCCAGCACGTCGACGAGCGTGGCGCCGCCGAGCTGAGCGCTCAGCCGGAGCGGGCCGCCCTCTCCAGGGCGGGCAGCAGGGTGGATTCGAACACCGGCGACAGCGGGTCGATCAACGCGAAATGGTCGACGCCGGCCAGCTCGAGGTAGCGCACGGCCGACTCCTCGTGACCGGCGACCACCCGCCTGTTCATCTCCGCCGGCACCTGCAGGTCGGCGTCGCCCTGGATGATCGTGACGGGGACGCCGGAGCCGGTGAGCATCGACACGACGTCGGCGTCCGCGTACCGGTCGGGCAGGTCGCGTGGCTCCCCGCCGACGAGCTCCTGTACCGCCCCGTCGCCCATCCGTACCCGGGCGGCGTACACGAGGTCGGTCACCGGGGCCAGCGCAACGATGGCGGCCACCCGCCGGCTGCCGGCGCGCAATCCCGCCCACAGGGCGAGGTGCCCACCTGCGGAGTGGCCGGCCAGGACCGGGAGGGCGGCCGGGTCGACGTGCCCCGGTGCGACGTCGCCGAGCATCCCCGGTACCGCTGTGAGCGCGGCCTCCACGTCGTCCGCCGTCTGGGGCCACCCGCCCACGCCGCCGACCCGGCGGTACTCCGGCACCGCCACGACGAACCCGCGCCGGCGCAGTGCGTCGGCCAGCGGACGTACGTGCATCCGGTCGTATGCCTCACGCCAGAATCCACCGTGGACGAACACCAGCAGCGGCGAGGGACGCTCCGGTCTGCCCAGGCCCACGGGCAGGAACACGTCGACCACTGCGTCGGGGTGGCCGGCGTACCGGAGGACCGCGTCAGGGGCCTCGGCCGCACGGGTCATCACCTCACGCGGGTCCACGCTGCGACGCTACCGGCCGCCGGCGGTCCGGGGGAGCACGCGAACGGCGTTAGAGTCGCCTGCATGACGAAATGGGAGTACATCACCGTGCCCGTCCTCGTGCACGCGACCAAGCAGATCCTCGACAACATGGGCGAGGACGGCTGGGAGCTCGTCCAGGTCGTGCCCGGGCTCAACCCCGAGAGCCTGGTCGCGTACTTCAAGCGGGCGAAGGAGTCCTGAATGCCGTCGCCCGAGGAACGACTCACCGAGCTAGGTCTCTCGGTTCCCGAGGTGGCCAAGCCGGTGGCGGCCTACGTGCCTGCCGTGCGCACCGGCAACCACATCTACACGTCCGGGCAGCTGCCGATGCGCAGCGGCGAGCTGATCACGACCGGCAAGGTCGGAGCCGGTGTGAGCCCCGAGGAGGCGTACGCCTGCGCGCAGCAGTGCGCCCTGAACGCGCTCGCGGCGGTCCGCTCCGTCGTCGGCGAGCTCTCCGCGGTGGTCCGCGTGGTCAAGGTGGTGGCGTTCGTCGCCAGCGCCCCTGACTTCACCGGCCAGGCCGGGGTGGCCAACGGGGCGAGCGAGCTGATCGGGCAGGTGTTCGCCGACGCCGGCCAACACGCGCGGTCCGCGGTCGGGGTCGCCGTCCTCCCGCTTGACGCGCCGGTCGAGGTCGAGCTCGTCGTCGAGGTCTCCTGAGCGTGGCGGAGCCTGCGCCAGGCGGCTCGAGGAGTCCGGCCGAGGCCGACCGGGTACCGGCTGAGCTGCAGGCGCACGTCGCGGCGTACCTGTCCGGCCCGCGTGAGCCCGTCGCGCCCAAGAGCTCGGCCACCGTGGTGCTGCTGCGAGAGGGGCCGGGCGGCCCCGAGGTGTACCTGCTCCGGCGCCACCGTCAGATGGCGTTCGCCGCGGGCATGTACGCCTTCCCGGGCGGGACGGTCGACCCGCGGGACTTCGACACGGCGGTGGCGTGGGCCGGGCCGTCGCCCGAGGAGTGGGGCGACAGGCTGGCCTGCACGTCGGCTGAGGCCAGAGCCCTCGTCTGCGCGGCGACCCGCGAGACGTTCGAGGAGTCCGGGGTGCTGCTGGCGGGATCGTCCGTTCGGACCGTGGTCGCGGACACCACCGGCGACGACTGGGAGCGGGACCGGGGTGCTCTCGTCGAGCGGCGGCTGGCGTTCAGCGACTTTCTGCTGCGTCGTGGGCTCGTGCTCCGTACGGACCTGCTAGCCGCGTGGGCGCACTGGATCACCCCCGAGTTCGAGCCGCGGCGCTACGACACGAGGTTCTTCCTCGCTGCGATGCCGGTCGGGCAGCGTACCCGCGACGTGTCGGGCGAGGCCGACCACGTCACGTGGATGCGCCCGTCGGAGGCGCTGGCTGGGGTGGAGGCGGGCCAGATGGAGATGCTGCCCCCGACGTCGGTCACGCTGCGCGAGCTGTCGGGCTACACCGGCGTCGATGCCGCGATAGCAGCGGCAGAGCGGCGGGTGATCACCGCCATCCTGCCCGGTGTCCGGCGCGTCGACGGCGAGCTGTACTTCGTCGACATGTTCGGACCGGAGCGGTGACACACGCCGGCAGAACGGGGCCGTAGGTGACGTCTCGCGGGAAGTGGGTGGGCGGCACGTTCGGGCGGCGGGGCGTGGGCGTGTGTGTCCTGGCGCCGAACCCCGGCCCGATGACACTCGACGGCACGAACACCTGGGTGCTCCGCGAGCCGGGTGGCCGGCGCAGCGTCGTTGTCGATCCCGGACCGCTCGACGAGGCCCACCTGGCACGAGTCGCCCAGGTCGCCGGCGACGTGGCCGTCGTGCTGCTGACGCATGGCCACGCCGACCACAGCGAGGGCGCCCGCAGCTTCGCCGAGACCGCCAGCTGCGGTGTGCGGGCTCTCGACCCCGCCTTCGTGTACGGCGACGAGGGGCTGCACGACGGTGACGTCTTAGGCGTCGACGGGCTCGAGATACGCGTCGTGGCGACTCCCGGCCATACGAGCGACTCCCTCAGCTTCCTGGTGCCTGCTGAGGCGGCTCTCCTGACCGGGGACACGGTTCTCGGCCGCGGCACCACCGTGGTGGCCCATCCCGACGGCGCGCTCGCGCCCTACCTCGCCTCGCTGCGCCGGCTCCGTGATCTGGCCGAGCGACACGAGATCGAGGCGATCTGGCCGGGCCACGGGCCGGTGCTCGACGCACCGCTGCCTGCGCTGGACGGGTACCTGGCCCACCGTGCCGAGCGCCTGGAGCAGGTACGCCAGGCGATGGTCTCGGGTGCGACCGACGCGCGCGAGGTCGTCCGGACCGTCTACGCCGACGTCGACGAGCGGCTGTGGCCCGCCGCGGAGCTCAGCGTCCGCGCGCAGCTCGCCTACCTCTCGGACCTGCCTCCCGAGTCATGATCTCGCTCAGACGTCGTACGGCGCCCGGTCGTGGATGTCGCGCACCGAGCTGTCGGCCGGGCCGAACTTCGAGGCGTGCATGAGGTACATCGCACGGCCCGCGCCGTTGAGGAGGCCGTCGTGGATCGGTAGCTCCACCGGCGCTGACACCCGGCGGAGGAAGTCGAGTGTCTCGCTGATCCGCGCCCACGGCGCGCTGAGCGGGAAGGCCAGCACGTCGACGCCGGCGGGAGCGTAGGCGTAGGAGTCCCCGGGGTGGAACAGCGTCGGCCCGCCCTTCTCGGCGATGAGCAGCCCGACGTTGCCGACGCGGGGCAGCAGGTCATGGATCAACGCGTGCTCACCACCGACCGCCGCCACGGTCAGGTCACCGAAGGACCGGTCCGCACCGGTGGGGAACGCGACCGCGGGGAACCCCTTCAGAGCGGTGGTCGCCTCCGGCTCCGCAAGCAGCTCCGCGCCGTCGTTGGACGCCAGCACCGCGCCGAGGGCGTCGGTGTCGACGTGGTCGGGGTGCTGGTGCGTCACGACGACGGCGTCGATGCCGCTCAGCGAGTCGTAGCCCGATGAGTACGTACCGGGGTCGACGAGGAGCCTCGCCCGGTCCGTCTCGACGAGCAGGCAGGAGTGTCCGAAGGAGGTGATGCGCATGTCGACTCCTTATCGCGCGCGGCGCTTGAGCCGCTCGACGTCCATCAGCACCACGGACCGGGCCTCGAGGCGCAGCCAGCCGCGGGATGCGAAGTCTGCCAGCGCCTTGTTGACGGTCTCCCGAGAGGCGCCCACCAGCTGGGCCAGCTCTTCCTGGGTCAGGTCGTGGTGTACGTGCACACCGTCGTCGGCCACCCGGCCGAAACGGGACGACAGGTCGAGCAGCGCCTTCGCGACCCGGCCCGGTACGTCGGAGAAGACGAGGTCGGCGACGACGTCGTTGGTCTTGCGCAGCCGTACCGCGAGCTGTACCAGCAGGCCCCGGGCCACCTCCGGGCGACCCGTCAGCCAATGACCGAGCTCGTCGTGGGCGAGGCTCTGCAACGTGCAGTCGGTGACCGCCGTCACGGTGGCGGAGCGCGGCCCCGGGTCGAACAAGGAGAGCTCACCGAACATCTGCCCCGGGCCGAGGATCGCCAGCAGGTTCTCGCGTCCGTCTGCCGACGTGCGCCCGAGCTTGACCTTCCCCTCCGTGACGACGTACAGCCGGTCGCCCTCGTCGCCCTCCCGGAACAACACCTCGCCCCGAGCCAGGTGGCTCTCGGTCATGGACGCGCTCAACGCCTGCGCCGCTTCGTCGTCGAGCCCGCTGAAGAGCGGCGCCTCCCGAAGCACTTCGGTGTTCACGCGCTCTCCCTCTACTCGGCTGCTCGCACGGATTCGGCCCTGGGCCGACGTCCAGTCTGGCCCATGGAAGGTGCCGATGCCATCGCGACAGGGGTGGCTCTCAGGGACCGGCGTTGTCCGCGCCACGCCGTAGGCTGGCCGCATGCCTGCCGTCGTCGAGGCCCCCGCACCGGCCAGCCGTACCGCCCTCGTGCGCCGGGCGCGACGTATCGACAAGGTGCTGGCAGAGACCTATCCCGACGCCGGCTGCGAGCTCGACTTCACGTCGCCGTGGCAGCTCCTGATCGTCACCGTGCTGTCGGCCCAGACGACCGACAAGCGGGTCAACACCGTCAGCCCGGCACTGTTCGCGCGCTACCCCGGCCCCGCCGAGCTCGCCGCTGCCGACCCCGCCGAGGTCGAGGCGATCATCGAGCCCACGGGCTTCTTCCGGGCCAAGACCGCGTCGGTCATGAAGCTGGCCGCGGCCGTGCTCGAGCGTTTCGGCGGCGAGGTGCCGCCACGACTCGACGACCTGGTGACGTTGCCGGGTGTGGGCCGCAAGACCGCCAACGTGGTGCTGGGCGACGCCTTCGGCATCCCCGGGATCACCGTCGACACCCACGTCGGGCGGCTGGCACGTCGCTTCGGCTGGACCACCGAGACCGACCCCGTCAAGGCCGAGCGAGAGATAGGAAGCCTGTTCCACAAGCGCGACTGGGTGATGCTCAACCACCACCTCATCTGGCACGGCAGGCGTCGCTGTCACGCCCGGCGGCCGGCCTGCGGCGCCTGCCCGGTGGCCAAGCTGTGCCCGTCGTACGGCGCCGGGCCGACCGACCCCGTGGAGGCGGCGAAGCTGGTCCGTACGGAGGGGCGGGCGTGAGCGGACGTACCACGTCGTGGCGCGCCGCCGTGCTGGTGGGCACCGTCGTGCTCGCGACCGGGTGCAGCTCGGCCGGGACGCCACAGGCTTCGTACGTTTTCAAGCCCGACCACTCCGCGGTCAAGGTCGACACACCGCAGCTGCGGGCCGAGAAGGCCGCGGCCGGGATCGAGAACTGTCCGAGGAGCCGCCCGCCAACCCGTGCGGTCGACGGCGCCAAGACGATGCCGCGGATCACGCTGCCCTGCCTCGGTGGCGGCAGGAGCGTCGACCTCGCCGGGCTCACGGGAACACCCACGGTCGTGAACTTCTGGGCCCAGTCCTGCGGACCCTGCCGAGCCGAGTCGCCGATCCTGCAACGCGTGCACGAGGCCGCCCGCGGTCGGCTCCGGGTGATCGGCGTCGACTGGGAGGACTCGCAGCCCGGAATGGCCATCGCGTTCGCCCGACAGCTCGGGCTCACCTACCCGCAGGTCGCCGACCCCGACGCCGCCACCCGCAAGCCGCTCGGCATCGCGGGGCTGCCCGTCAGCGTCTTCCTCGACTCGTCCGGGCGGATCGTGCACGCCAACTACGGAGCGGTCACCTCGGCGAGCGCCCTCACCACCCTGGTGTCGCGCTACCTCCACGTCGACGTACGGGTGCCCGGGCGATGACGGACGACCTGCGCGACGTCCCACCGTGGCTGCGGGAGCTGCCGGCCGCGGCGCGTTCACTGCGGGCACGTGACCTCACCGGCTTCGAGGCGCCGCCGGGTGCCCGGCCCCGGCCCGCTGCGGTGCTGATCCTGTTCGGCGAGGACGCGACCGGGCCGCACGTGCTGCTCCTCGAGCGCTCCTTCGACATGCGCTCGCACGCCGGCCAGGTGGCGTTCCCCGGAGGAGCCCAGGACCCCAGCGACCCCGGCCCCGTCGCCGCCGCCCTGCGCGAGGCTCAGGAGGAGACGGGGCTCGACCCCCGTGGCGTACGGGTCCTCGTGACCCTCCCGGTGCTGTGGCTGCCGCCGAGCAACTTCGCGGTGACACCCGTCGTCGGATGGTGGCAGACACCCAGCGCCGTGTACGCCGTCGACCCCGCGGAGACGGCCTCCGTGCACACCGTCGCGCTCAGTGAGCTGCTCGACCCCTCGAACCGGGCGACGGTCCGGCACCCGTCGGGACATCTCGGCCCGGCCTTTCTGCTCGGAGACCTGGTGGTCTGGGGGTTCACGGCCGGCCTGCTGTCGCGGCTGTTCCGCGTGGCCGGCTGGGAGTTGCCGTGGGACGACACGCTGGTCGTCGACCTCCCCGAGCGACTGGTGGCCGCCTCGCTTCGCGACCTGAACCGTACGGGCGACCCCACGTGAACACCCTCGACATCGTGCTCTGCGTGTTCGCACTCGTGTATGCCCTGTCGGGCTACCAGCAGGGCTTCATCATCGGCGCCGCGGCGACGTCCGGGCTGCTGCTCGGCGGCTTCGTCGGCGTCGAGGTCACCCCCACGCTGCTCGAGAACTTCACGCCGGGTCTGTCACTGTCGGTCGCGGCCCTGGTCCTGGTGCTCTTCTGCGCCTTCGCCGGGCAGGCGATCGGTGCCTTCGTGGGCAGCCAGCTGCGCAACCGGGTCACCTGGCGTCCAGCCCGTACCCTCGACGCGATCGGCGGCGGCGCACTGAGCGTCGCGGCCATGCTGCTCATCGCCTGGGTGCTGGGAGTGGCCGCCAGCGGTGCGCAGGTGGGCACCCTCAACGCCGAGATCCGCGGCTCACGGGTGCTCGGGGTGGTCGACGAGGCCCTGCCCGGTGGCGCCGACCGGGTCCTGTCCGCCTTCAACTCCCTGGTCGACTCGTCGCGGTTCCCGCGCTATCTCGAGCCGTTCACGCCCGAGCACATCACCCCCGTGCGCACACCGTCGGCGAGGATCCTGCGTGAGACCGGCGTGCGCGCGGCGCAGTCGAGCGTGGTCAAGATCATCGGCTCGGCGGCCTCCTGCAGCCGCACGCTCGAGGGCAGCGGGTTCGTCTACACCGACGGGCGGGTCATGACGAACGCCCATGTGGTCGCCGGCGTGGCCCACCCGACCGTGCTCGCCGGCGGCTCGCAGTTCCGGGCGACCGTCGTGTACTACGACCCCGAGGTCGACGTCGCCGTCCTGCTCGTCCCCGGGCTGCACATCCCGGCACTCGACTTCGGCTCCGCGTCGCAGACGGGCGACGCGGCGGCCGTCCTCGGCTTCCCCGAGAACGGGCCGTACGACCAGGAGCCGGCACGCATCCGGGACCGCCAGACGCTGCGCAGCCCCGACATCTACGGCGACAACACCGTCGAGCGCGACACCTACTCCGTGTACTCGCAGGTCCGCCCCGGCAACTCCGGCGGGCCGCTCGTCAACTCCTCCGGTGACGTCATCGGCGTCATCTTCGCGGCGTCGCTCACCAACTCGAGCACCGGGTACGCGCTGACCGCACGGCAGGTCGGCGCGGCGGCGGCCGCCGGTGCGACCTCGAGCCGGGTGACGAGCACCGGCTCCTGCACCGACTGACGGGCGGGGTGAGGCTCAGCTGCGCTTGAGTACCTGCTTGTTGCTCTTCATCGTGGCGATGGTCTTCTCGGGCGCGCGCACCTGCTTGATCTTGCGGAGCCCCACGAAGGCGAGGATCGCCGCGATCAGGAGGTAGACCGCGAAGACGATCAGGAACGCCACCGTGTCACCGATGTGGGGCAGCGACGCCAGCGCGTAGGCGAACGCGATGGACACCATGATGATCGCCAGCAGGCCGAAGAAGGCGGCGACGGCGAACAACGCGGCCCCGATGCCTCCGGCCTTGGCGCTGAAGGACAGCTCCGACTTCGCCAGGGCGATCTCGTCGCGGATCAGTGCGGAGAGGTCGCTGGTCGTGTCGGCGACCAGTCGACCGATGGTCGGCTCGTCAGAGGCGTCCGGTCCGAGCTTGGCGGCGGTGCTCATGATGGTCCTCTCGTGGCACGAGGTCACGGGCGGTGACCAGTTCGACGCGACATACCCTACGGCGTCGGTGAACAGCGCGCGATCGGTGGAGGGGTCCCCGTCCCGCCGAGGGGTCAGCTACTTCCCGCCGAGGGGTCAGGTACTTCCCGCCGAGGGGTCAGGTACTTCCCGCCGAGGGGTCAGGTACTTCCCGCCGAGGGGTCAGGTACTTCCCGCCGAGGGGTCAGCTGGCTTCGGAGCGGCTGCGCTGAACACCTGGGAGAGCTCCTCACTACGGCCAGGGTCGGCAAGCACGACGACATCGTCGTTCGCCTGCAGGACGGTGGCCCCGCTGACGGGGACCACCTCTCCCCCGCGTACCACGATGCTGACCCAGACGTCGTCGGAGCTGATGGGAAGGTCGGCGATCGTGCTGGCGTCGGCCGGTGAGCCGCTCGCGACCCGGTACCGGTGGACGCCCTGCGGCTCGTCGCGTAGCCGCACCCCCAGCGCCCACGGCTCGGGCTCGACGGTTCGCATGGGCACCCGCAGCCGTGCTGCGACGGCCGGGACGAGCCCTCCTTGGACCACGACCGAGAAGGTGACGAGCACGACGATGATGCCGTACAGGCGCTCGGCATCGGCGACGTGAGCACTGAGCAGGAACGTCGCCAGCAGGATCGGTACAGCACCTTTGAGGCCCGCCCACAAGACGAACGCCTTCTCGTTGCGTGCCAGCCGGACGCGCGAGAGGAGCAGTCCGACGAGAACCGGCCGGACAACGAAAGCAAGCGCGACGGCGAGCACGAGGCCGGGCACCCAGACATCGGTGTGGGTCAGGGTCGTGAGATCCACTGTGAGACCGAGAACCACGAACGCGACGATCTCGCCCATGCTTGCGAGTGCCGACACGAAGCGCCCGATCTCGGCCTTGTACGGCGCGCGGGCGTCTCCGAGAACGATGCCCGCGACGAAGATCGCCAGGAACCCCGAGCCGTGCGCGATCGTCGCCAGGCCGAAGATGACGAACCCGCCCGTGAGCGTACGCAGCGGGTACAGGGCCTCCGTGGGCAAGGCGAGGCGGCGCATGAACTCGAGCAGCAGCCGTCCGCCTGCGTAGCCCACGGCCGATCCGACGGCCATCTGCCCGACGAAGCCGACCGTGATGTCACCGACTGCGCTGGCACTCACCGTCCCCGCGGCCAGCAGGCTTGCCATCAGCGCGATCCCGACCGGGTCGTTGGCTCCGGACTCCGCCTCGAGCAGGGTCCCGCTGCGCCCCGAGACCTCCCGCCTTCCCAGCACGGAGAAAACCACGGCGGGGTCCGTCGGCGCGACTGCGGTACCGATGAGCAGGGCGATCCACCAGTCGAAGCCGAACACGGCATGCGCGAGAGCTGCCATGGCGATCGCGGTGAGGAACGTCCCGACCACCCCCACCAGCAGCACTGCGCCGAGGGCCTGCTGCAGGCGCGACCAGCCGATGTGCATCCCTCCGTCGAATAGGATCGCCGCGACCGCCACGGTGACGATCCGCTCGACCGTCCGGTCAGAGACGTCGTAGAGCGCCGGCTTCAGCTCCGACGCGACTGCAGCACAGGCCAGGAAGATCGCCGGGGCCGGCACGAGGATCTTCTCGCTCACTCGATTCGACAGCACGGCCACCACTCCCGCGGCGGCGACCACGAGCACGACAAGCCCGAACGGCTCGACGTCGTTCACAGCGAGATCTGGGGCACGGCCCTACCAGCTCGTATGGAGAGGTCGTCCCTCGTCGTACCCGGCCGCCGACTGAACGCCGACCACAGCGCGGTCGCTGAACTCCTCCAGCGTGCGGGCACCTGAGTAGGTGGCGCTGCTGCGCAGGCCGGCGGTGATGGCGTCGATGAGGTCCTCGACGCTGGGTCGCGACGGGTCGAGGTACATCCTCGAGGTGCTGATTCCCTCTTCGAACAGGGCCATCCGGGCCCGCTCGAAACCGGCAGAGTCCTTCGTCCGGTTGGCCACCGCGCGCGCCGACGCCATCCCGAACGACTCCTTGTACGCGCGGCCCTCACCGTCGTGCTGCAGGTCGCCGGGGCTCTCGAACGTGCCGGCGAACCACGACCCGATCATCACGCTCGACGCGCCGGCGGCAAGGGCGAGCGCGACGTCGCGAGGATGCCGGACGCCGCCATCGGCCCAGATGTGACCGTCGAGCTCGGCTGCCGCCGTCGAACACTCCAGGACCGCGGAGAACTGGGGTCGCCCGACCCCCGTCATCATCCGGGTGGTGCACATGGCTCCCGGGCCGACGCCCACCTTGACGATGTCGGCACCGGCGGTGAGCAGGTCACGGGTACCGGCCGCGGTGACGACGTTGCCGGCGACGATCGGTACCCGGCGTCCTGTCGACGCGAGGTGACCGTCGCGGACCTCCCGCACCAGCGGGAGTACGTCGAGCATGCGCTGCTGGTGCCCGTGGGCGGTGTCGACGACGACCAGGTCGATCCCGACGTCCAGCAGTGCCTGGGCCTTGCCGCGGACGTCGCCGTTGATCCCGACCGCCGCACCCACGAGCAGCCGCCCGTCAGCGTCGAGCGCGGGGGAGTAGAGCGTGGAGCGCAAGGCGCCTCGACGGGTCACGACCCCGAGCAGTGTCTCGCCGTCGGTCACCGCGGCCATCTCGAGGTGGCTCGCGGTCAGCTCGTCGAACAACCGGGCGGGGTCCTGGTCGGGGCCGGTGACCAGCAGGTCACTCGACATGACCTCGTGTACCTGGGCGAACCGATCGACGCCCCGGCCGTCGTGCTCGGTCATCACGCCGAGAGGCTTGCCGTCCACGACGACGAGGACGGCGCCGTGCGCGCGCTTCGGGATGAGCGACAGCGCCTCTCCCACGGTCGTGTCGGGCTGGACGACGATCGGCGTCTCGAAGACCGGGTGCGCCGACTTGACCTGACGCACCGCGCGGCCGACCACGTCAACGGGCAGGTCCTGGGGGATGGTCGCGATCCCTCCCCGTCGGGCGACCGTCTCGGCCATCCGGCGCCCGGACACCGCTGTCATGTTCGCGACGGCGAGCGGGAGCGTCGTACCGACGTGGTCGGGAGTCGTCAGGTCGACATCGTGGCGTGAGCCGACCGCGGACCGGCTCGGGACCATGAAGACGTCGTTGTAGGTCAGCTCGGTCGTCGGGACGGCGTCGTTGAGGAAGCGCACGCTTCAGGAGGCTACCCGTCCGAACCGGCGAAGGTCAGGAGAAGTCGATGAGCAGGCCGTCGTCGACGGGTGCTGCGACGGCCGGCAAAGGGGCCGTGGCGCCCTTGACCCGGGCCCGGAAGCACTCGACGAGCCAGGGCATCAGCAGCCCGTCGGGCCCGCGCCCGTACCCGTCGTACAGCTCGCCGGCCTCGGCGAGCAGGCTCGCCCGCTCGTCCGGAGGCAGCCCGGCCGCCTTCTCCGACGACGCGACGAAGTCGACGAGCGTCTGGCGCTCGAACCGCTGCCACTGCCGGAACATCCGGTGCTCGGTCACCGCGAACAGCTCCGACGACTCGACCGGCCCCGGCGCCACCGCGGTCGAGGCCGTTCCCGTGAGGGCGAACATCTTCCGAACCCAGGGGATCTTGGTGTCACCCCTGCTCCAGACGAGCGAGAGCGAACCGCCGGGACGCAGCACCCGGGCGATCTCCGGAAGCGTCCGGGCGGCGTCGAGTGACGCGAACCGTTGCCCGGCGACGACGACGTCGACGGCGGCAGGGGCCAGCGGGATGTCCTCGGCGCGCGCGACGGCCGTCCGCGCCGTGCGCAGCCGCTTCGCCAGCCGCGACACCAGCTGCTCTGAGGGGTCTGTGGCGAGGACGTCGTGGCCGAGCGCGGCGAGCGCCACAGTCAGGGCGCCTTCTCCGGCGACGAGCTCCAGGATCCGGACCGGCCGACGGCCGACCGCCCACTCGACGGCGGCCGGGGGGTACCCGGGCGCTGCCGACGCTGTGGTGTTGGGCGCTGCGGTGCCGGCGCCCGGCTGGCTGTGGTCCATCGCCGCCAGGCTATCCGACGCCAGGGCGCCGACCGCACACGTACGCTCGCGGGGTGCCGGCACTCGTGGACGACATCGCGACGTATGCGGGGCTGGAAGGGGTGCCCTCGGCACTGGCTGCGGCTCGCGCCGGTGTCGACGCTCTGCTGACGGACCGCGGCCTGCGCCGCACCACTGCGGAGCTCGCCGCCGAGGCCCTCCTGCGAGGAGCCGTTGCGTCTGCACGGCTGGCCGGCAGCGGCACGGAGCTCGACCAGCTGCGACGTGGCGAGGGCGACGACGTCGCGTCGTCGGCGGCCCGACTGAACGCCGGTCTGCTCGCGCTGGTGCCGGTGGTCGGGCGGTCTCCCTTGCAGGCGTTCGCCCGACTGCATACTCTCGCGGCGCAGGGTTCGGTCGAGCCGGAGCGGCTGGGCAGGCCGCGGGACACCGACGGCTCCGCGCAGCGCCTGCAGGCGCTGTCGGGTGCTCTGCTGGCGCCGGCGCGCGTGCCGGCGATGGCGCTCGCGGCGGTCGTGCACGCAGAGATCGCGGCATTCCGTCCGTTCCAGTCCGGCAACGGTCTCGTGGCGCGGGCACTGGAGCGGCTCGTCCTGGTCGCGCGAGGGGTCGACCCCGCTTCGGTCCTGGTCCCCGAGGCGGGCCACCTGTCGCTCATGAACGGGTACCGGCCCGGCCTCGAGCGGTATGCGGCGGGAACTGTCGCGGGGCGCCGCGACTGGCTGCTGCACTGCGCAGAGGCGTACACCATCGCCGCCGAGCTCAGCCCCCTCCACTGACCCCGGTCGAGCGGGCGGGAATGTCGGGTCGAGCGGGCGGGAATGTCGGGTCGAGCGGGCGGGAATGTCGGGTCGAGCGGGCGAAGGCGACGGCGACAGGGTGTATTTGACCCCTCGGAGGGAAGCCTGACCCCTCGGGGGAAGTATGACCCCTCGGGGGGAAGTAGGTGACCTCTCGACCAGAAAACGGCCGGGACGCTCCGTACGTGCGAGCGGCGCCCCGTAGAGGGCGCCGCTGCTAGCACATGAGGCGCGGGCTACCAGGCGTGCAATCTCATCTTGTCGCCCTGAGACGGATCCCGGGGGGACTGCCCTGTCGGAAGGGTGGTTCGCCGCGTGGGTACCAGGCTCATGTGCGGTCTGAAGTTGTTGGGGATATTTCTACGCCTTTCGGGAAGCGTTGGGAAGACCTGACCGGCGCGGCGGCTCAGACCCGCCGGGAGCGACGCGAGGCCAAGACGACCGCCCCGGCAGCGGCGGCACCGGCACCCAGAGCGACAGCGGCGACCGTGCGCCGCGTCTCGAACGGGACCCTTCGTCGAAGCCGTACCGGTTTGTGGAACTCCAGCACCGGCCACCCCCGCTGGACCGCCGTCCGGCGCAGGGTCTTGTCGGGGTTGACGGCGTACGGGTGCCCCACCACCTCCAGCATCGGGATGTCGCTGGAGGAGTCGCTGTACGCGTAGGAGGCTTCGAGGTCGTAGCCCTGCTCCTCCGCCAGCCTCCGGATGGCGAGCGCCTTGTTCTCGGCGTACGCATAGAACTCGATCTCCCCGGTGTAGCGCCCGTCCACTTGCACCATGGCCGTCGCGATGACGTGATCCGCTCCCAGCATCTGCCCGATCGGCTCCACGACCTCGGTGCCCGACGTCGACACGATCACCACGTCGATGCCCTGCTCGTGATGGTCGGTGATGAGGCTCACCGCCTCGTCGTACACGAGCGGGTCGACGATGTGGTGCAGCGTCTCGGCGACGATCCGCTTGACGGTCTGTACGTCCCAGCCCGTCGCCTGCTCGGAGAGGTACCGGCGCATCCGCTCCATCTGGTCGTGGTCGGCGCCTCCGGCGAGGAAGACGAACTGTGCGTACGCGCTGCGGAGCACCGATGCGCGGCTGATCAGTCCACCCTCATAGAAGGAGCGGCTGAAGGCCAGGGTGCTGGACTTGGCGATGATCGTCTTGTCCAGGTCGAAGAAGGCTGCAGGCCTTCCCACGGTGACGAACACCGGGAGCACCTCCTTCACCGTCTGATGACGAGGATACGGCGCCTGCCTGCGGCTTTGTGGCTTTCTGAGGTGGCGCACGTCGACTGTTCGTCCACAAGAGCTCCCTGCGGCCGGTTCGTCCACAGCCTCGATGCGGGCCGCCCCGCCGGTCCCCGTCGTGCGTGACGCTGGCTCGATGAGCACATCGGCGGCCAACCGGCCGCTTCTGGTGACCCGCGATCCGGAGCTTCGAGAAGAGCTGCTCCGGTTGTGCGCAGCGGCCGCCGTGACCCCCGACGTCGTCGACGACATCGGCCTGGCTCGCCGCGACTGGCTCGTGGCGCCGTGTGTCCTGGTGGGCGCCGACTGCGCCGCCGAGGTCTCGGCGCTGGGACTGCCGCGGCGGGCCGAGGTGAGCCTGGTGGCGCACTCGCCGGAGTCCGCTGACCTGTGGCGCGATGCGGTCGCTGTCCGGGCCGACCATGTCGTCGTCGTACCGGACTCGGAGGCAGCCCTCGTCGACCGACTCGCCGACACGGTCGACGGCGGCCTCGACCTGGCGACGACGATCGGTGTCATCGGCGCCAGGGGCGGTGCGGGGGCGTCCACAGTGGCCGCCGCGTTGGGTCTGACGGCCGCTCGGGGCGGCGTCCGCGCCCTTCTGATGGACGCCGATGCTCTGGGTGGGAGTCTCGAGCTGGTCGTGGGCAGCGAGTCCGAGCCCGGCCTGCGCTGGCCCGATGTCGCCTCTACCCGGGGACGAGTAGGTGCGGCGGCCTTGCGCGCCGCGCTCCCCTCTCGCGACGGGCTGGCCGTCTTGTCGTGGCGCCAGAGCGAGCCGGCGGTGCTGCAGCACGCCTCCATGACTGCGATGCTGTCAGCCGGCCAACGCGGCTCCGACGTCGTCATCGTCGACCTGCCACGACACCTCGACGGCCCGGCTGCCTTGGCGGCATCACGGGTCGACACCGTCCTGCTGGTGGCGTGCTCCGACGTCGGCTCCGCGGCTGCTGGGGGCCGCCTCATCGAATCGCTGTCGGCGGTCTGCGGTGATCTCAGGCTGGTGGTGCGCCGGCTTCGGGGACATCCGCTGGCACCGGAGCTCGTCGCGTCGTCCCTGGGCCTTCAACTGGCCGCGGTCGTGCCGACCCAGCGGTCCGTGTCGCGCTCGGTCGAGGAAGGCCTGGGTCCGCCGGCGCGTGGCCGGCTGGCATCGGCCTGCTCGGTACTGCTCGACGACCTCGGCGTGCCGCGACGTCGGGTCAGGGCTCGCTCGGCGAGGCCCGGGTGACTGGCGTTGACGCCGCCCTGCTCGATCGGGTCCGCGTCAGGCTGGCGGACGACGGCGGCGCCGTGTCCCCGGCGCGGGTGGCGGAGATCCTCCGCACGGAAGGTCGACTCGTCGGCGACTCGTCGGTCCTGGAGGTCGTCGACGCGCTGCGCCGCGACATAGGCGGTGTTGGCCCGCTCGATGAGCTGCTGCGACTCGACGGGGTGACCGACGTCCTCGTCAACGGCCCGCGAGACGTGTACGTCGACCGCGGAGCAGGACTCCAACGCACGTCGGTCGAGTTCCCCGACGACGCGGCCGTCCGCCGGCTCGCGCAGCGGCTGGCGTCGTCGGCGGGGCGGCGACTTGACGATGCGGCCCCATACGTCGACGTACGGCTGCGGGACGGCAGTCGCTTTCATGCCGTGCTGGCGCCGGTGGCTCGCCCCGGCACCTGCCTGTCCCTGCGTGTCCCGGCCCGTCGGGTCATGACCCTCGACGACCTCGTGGCAGCCGGTACGACGACCGAGCGCGGTGCACGGCTGCTCCTGGACCTGGTCCGCGCCAAGGTGGCGTTTCTGGTCTCCGGCGGCACGGGGAGCGGTAAGACGACCCTTCTTGCCGCACTGCTGTCCTATGTGAATGAGCGCGAGCGCATCGTCGTGGTCGAGGACTCTGCCGAGCTGCAACCGAGCCACGGCCATGTCGTGTCGCTCGAAGCGCGACAGCCCAATGTCGAGGGCGTCGGCGAGATCACCGTCAGGGATTTGGTGCGCCAGGCACTGCGCATGCGCCCGGACCGCCTAGTCGTGGGCGAGGTGCGCGGAGCAGAAGTCGTCGATCTGCTCGCGGCCCTCAACACCGGCCACGATGGAGGGTGCGGGACCCTGCACGCGAACAGCACGCGCGACGTCCCCGCTCGGGTGGAGGCGCTGGCCGTTGCGGCGGGCCTCGGTCGCGACGCCGTCCACGCCCAGCTTGCGGCCAGCATCCAGCTGGTGGTGCATCTGCGTCGTGACACCGACGGCCGACGGCGGGTCGCCGAGATCGCCGCACTGCTCAGGCGGGCCGGAGGATTGGTGGAGGCTGAGCCGGCGGTCCGCTTCGCTCCGGACGGGTCTGCGTCGGTCGGGCCCGCGGGTGCGGTGCTCGAATCGCTGCTCGTCGGGGCGGAGCAGTGACCGTCTGGGCGGCCGTCTCTGTCGTGGCGACGGGAGGCGCTGTACTGACGGCGATGTCGCCGGGCGGAGTGCACCGCGTAGCGGCCCGTGACAGGCCGTGGATCGGCGGCCGGCGGCCGTCCGCTGCCGCCGTTCGGGCCGGCGTCGTGCTCGTCTGCGCCGGCTGGATCGTCGTGGGAGGGACCCCGCTCGACTTCGTCCTGCTCTGCGGGCTCGCGGTGCTGGGCATGGCTGCACGCAGTCTCGTGTCGGCCCAGCTGGCCCGGCGTCGGAGACACCTTCGCCAGCTGGCGGTGATCGAGATGTGCGACGCGCTGTCCGCCGAGCTTCGCAGCGGGCTGCCGGCCGCGTCCGCGCTCGAGCGGGCCTGCGACACGTACCCGGAGTGGGCACCCGTCGTCGCGGCCTCCCGGATCGGCAGCGACGTCGTCGCCGCGTTGCGTCGAGCCTCCCGCGAGCCGGGCGCCGAGGGACTGGGCTCCATCGCCGCCGGTTGGGAGGTCGCCGGCAGCGCAGGGGCCGCTCTTGCCGGAGTGCTCGAACGGATCGCGGCAGGCTTGCGAAGCGACGAGGACGCGCGGGCGGAGGTCGTAGCCTGCCTCGGCCCGGTACGTGCAACGGCGAAGCTGCTCGCCATCTTGCCTGTGTTCGGGCTGGCACTGGGCTCGTCCATGGGAGCGCGACCCGTCAGCTTCCTCGTGTCGACCGGGGCGGGCGTGGCATGCCTCGGAGGCGGGCTGGTGCTGGTGTCGGTCGGCGTGTTGTGGGTGGAGCGGCTCGCGTCATCGGCGGAGGTGTAGTGCTCGGTATCTGTGCCTGTGCCACCTTCGCCCTCGTGTGGTGCCTCGCCGACCGTGCGGCATTGCCTGCCTCCCGCCTGCGGCCGGCGGCCGGGTCCTCCGACAGGCCGGCGGGGCCAGGCTCTGCCGCCTCGGCCGGGGCAGCTCGTTCCGTCATCGAGGCACCCGGGCGCCGGCTGGCTCTGTGCGTAGCCGCCTGCACCGCGGCAGCGTGGCTGCTGGGCGGCTCGCTCCTCGTGGTCTGCGGCGTACCCGCGGGCGTGGCACTGAGCTGGTGGCTCGGCCGGCTCGAGTCGCCCAGCCAGGCCCGCGAACGCGAAGCGATCGCCCGCGACCTGCCGCTCGCTGCGGAGCTGCTAGCCGCCTGCGTCTTCGTGGGTCGACCCGTTGACGACGGGCTGCGACTGGTGTCGCGGGCTGTCGGGGGGCCACTCGGCTCCCGGCTCGACACCGTGACGACGAGGCTGGCCCTGGGTGCCGATCCGCTGACCGAATGGCGACGGGCGACGGGCGATGCGCAGCTCGCGCCCCTCGCTCGGACGATGGCACGCACGCTCGCGTCGGGGGCTCCCGTAGGCGACGCCCTGACGAGGCTGGCCGAGGACCGCCGGCGCGAGCGCCGAACCCAGACCCAGCTCCGCGCCCGCAACGTCGGGGTCAAGGCCGCCGGGCCGCTCGCCGCATGCTTCCTACCCGCCTTCATGCTCATCGGCATCGTGCCGACGATCGCTGGCGCCTTCTCCCGGCTCGTGCTGTAGCACGCTTCCCGGCCCGCGCGACGCAGTCCGAGGGTTTGTCCCCAGCCGGACGGGCCGACCCCGGCCGTCAACAGTGAGCGAATCCCTGCTGGCTCGACGCATCGCCCGCGAACAGGCTGGAGGGACCAACCAGCTCGAGCCCTTGGACCGGTTCCAGGGCAGCGAAAGGACACGTCATGTCATATCTGACCGACACAGCCGTCATCGCCCGGCGGAGCTCGTGGGCGGAGCACGGAATGACCACAGCGGAGTACGCCGTGGGCACCGTCTCCGCCTGCAGCTTCGCCGGGTTGCTCTTCAAGCTGCTCACATCGAGCTTCGGGCAGAGCCTCCTCGAGGGATTGCTCTCGAAGATCACCTCGCTACTGCCCTTCTGAAACCGAGGGCGAGGGCAGGTCCCGGGCCTGCCCTCGGCCTCTCATTTCGACCAGCCGACGCGACACGTTGCCTCGAAAGGAGACCCGATGTCCACCTTCCGCGACCAGCGCGGCATGGTGACGGCCGAGGCGGCGCTCGTGCTGCCGCTGATCGCCGCCTTCGGCCTCGTCATGCTCTGGATGCTGAGCCTCGGCATCGCCCAGATCCGTGCCGTCGATGCCGCGCGGGACGCGGCGCGAGCGCTCGCCCGCGGCGACGACCGCGCAGCCGCCGTCAGCGCGGCTGCACGCAGCGCACCCACAGGGGCGCGAGTGGCTTTCACCGAGTCGGCCGGCACGGTCACCGCGAGCGTGTCTGTGCACGTCTCGCCGCCTAGCTGGCTCGTGGTGCCGCTGCCGTCGGTCGACATCGAGTCGCGCTCAACCGTGGAGGTCGAGCCCGATGGCGACCTGCCGCGCTGACGCTGACGTGCCCCGGCCACGCGAGGAGGGAGTGGCCACCGTCTGGGCGATCACCTGGATCTTCGTGTGTCTCACGATCGGCTGGGTCGGTGTCGTGGTCGCGGCGGTGATCGCTGCTCAGCACCGTCTCGATGCCGCCGCGGACCTGTCGGTGCTGTCGGCTGCGGCTGAGCTGCAGCGTGGGAGGGACGCCTGCCGTGCGGCCGCCGAGATCGCCCGCGACAACGCGGCCGGAATCGCGCACTGTCGCGTCGACGGTGACGATGTCGTCGTCACCGTCGACCGCACGGTCTCCCTGCCCTTCGGGGTGCGCGGGAGCCTGACGTCCACTGCTCGGGCGGGGCCGTGAGCGGCGCGGGTGAAGAACGCCGACGCGGCCGCCTCAACGCTCCCGCGGCGCCGTGTCGAAGTGGTCGTCGGGACCCGCAGGCGTCGCGGTCGCCTGCGACGAGCCGCCGCTCGGGGCGGAGCCGGCGCTGCCGGGCGGCGGGGGACCCGACACCGCAGGTGCCGTTTGGCTCGCGGTGACGCGCTTGCGCAGGTCCTTGGTCTCCTTGCGCCGGCGGTGGCCGCGCTTGAGGCCCTCATAGAGCAGTGACAGACCGAAGACGACGAGGGCGAGGGCGACGGCGCCTGAGAGGAAAACGACGGAGACCGACGTATTGATGTTGAACCAATGCATGTCGATGTGAACCGCCTGTCCGCCCCCGAACACCACGGCTAGGGAGGTGAGGCCGACCACGATCAGAATAAAGATGCCCAACCCGATCATGGCCCTATTCTCCCACGAGAACGCTCACCGGACCCTCGCTCGCTGCCAGGCGGCCGTGAGGTCAGGGCTGGTGCTCGAGCAGCACATCGAGGAGCAGCACTGCGCCTGGTTTGTCCAGTGGGTTGTTGCCGTTACCGCACTTGGGGGACTGCACACACGACGGGCAGCCGTCAGCGCACCGGCACGCCACGATGGCCTGCCGGGTCGCGGTCAGCCACGGGCCTGCGGCGGCGAATCCGCGCTCCGCGAAGCCGGCGCCGCCGGGATGCCCGTCGTAGACGAACACGGTGAGCAGGCCGGTGTCCTCATGCAGAACCGTCGACACTCCGCCGATGTCCCATCGGTCGCAGGTGGCGAAGAGCGGAAGCAGCCCGATGGACGCATGCTCGGCCGCGTGCGCGGCTCCCGGTAGGTCACGCGGGTGGACGCCCGACGCGTCCAGCTGCTCCGGTGACAGCGTCCACCACACGGCCTTGGTGACGAGGTGGCGAGCCGGCAGGTCCAGCGGGACCTCGCCGAGGACCTCTCCGGTGACGGCGCGGCGTTTGAGGTACGACACCACCTGCGACGAGACCTCGACCGAACCGAAGTGCAGGCCGGCTTGCCCCCACGACTGCTTCAGGTCCGCCTCGACCACCCGGATGTCGGTGATCTCCCGGGCGGTCGTCGAGTAGTCGGGTCGCGCCGCCTCTACTACCGCAACGGCTTCGTCGACATCGAAGCTACATACCCGGTACGTCTCGCCGAGGTGCACGTAGACCGCGCCGGAATGCACCGAGGAGTGCGCGGATGCCGCATCGACCGTCCCGATCAAACGGCCGGTCGAGTCCTCGACGATCCGGACCGGGTTGCCACCGCTCGAGCGGATGTCGGCCAGCTCGCAGGCCCGCTCGCGCCTCGTCCAGAACCAGCCTCGGGATCGGCGGCGCAGGTAGCCCGCCTGCTCGAGCGAGTCGACGACCGCCGCGACGTCGCCGTCGAAGAGCGCGAAGTCCTCCTCGACCAGCGGCAGCTCCTGGGCGGCGGCGCACAAGTGAGGTGCGACGACGTACGGGTTGGCGGGGTCGAACACCGTCGCCTCGACCGGTGCCCCCAGCAGCTGGTCGGGGTGGGTGACGAGGTAGGTGTCGAGCGGATCGTCCCTGGCGACAAGCACCCCGAGGCCCCCCTGACCGTCCCGGCCGGAGCGGCCGATCTGCTGCCACATCGAGGCCCGGGTGCCGGGGAACCCCGCCATCACGACCGCGTCGAGGCCGCTGATGTCGATCCCGAGCTCGAGGGCGTTCGTGGCCGACACCGCGAGCAGGTCGCCGCACTTGAGCCGCCGCTCGATCTCGCGGCGGTCCTCGGGCAGGTAGCCGCCGCGGTAGGGCGCGACCTTGTCGGCGAGGCCGGCATCGACGGCCGCGAGCGCGGTGCGGGCCTGCAGTGACACGGTCTCGGCGCCTCGGCGGCTGCGGACGAACGCCAGGGTACGGACACCGTCGGCCACCAGGTCGGCGAGCAGATCGGCCGTCTCGGCCGCGGCCGACCGCCGGACGGGCGCACCGTGCTCTCCCTCCAGCGAGGTGAGCGGAGGCTCCCAGAGCGCGACGACGGTACGCCCGCGCGGGGACCCGTCCGTGGCGACGGGGACGACCGGTGCCCCGACGAGCCGGGAGGCGCTCACGTCAGGGTTCGCGGCGGTCGCCGAGGCGAGGACAAAGGTCGGCGCCGCACCGTAGTGCGCGGCCACGCGCCGCAGCCGCCGGAGTATCTGCGCGACGTGGGCTCCGAAGACACCCCGGTAGTGGTGACACTCGTCGACCACGACGAAACGCAACGACCCCCAGAAAGGTGCCCAGCGGGCGTGGCTCGGCAGCATCGAACGGTGCAGCATGTCCGGGTTGGTGAGCACGTAGTTCGCATGGCTGCGCGTCCAGTCGCGCTCCTCGCGCGAGGAGTCACCGTCATAGGTGGTGGCCCGGACCCCAGGCACGGCCAACGACGACATCGCGACGTGCTGGTCATGCGCCAGCGCCTTCGTCGGGGACAGGTACAGCACGGTGTCCCCGCGGGCGCCGGGAGTCGACGTGCTGGAGGCGATCGCCGAGAGCGCCGGCAGGAGGTAGGCCAGCGACTTCCCCGACGCGGTACCGGTGGCGACGACGGTGTGGCGGCCCGAGTACGCGAGCGTCGCTGCCTCGGCCTGGTGGCTCCACAGGGCGACCACGCCACGGGCGACCGCCGCGTCGACGACCGAGGGGTGTACCCAGTCGGGCCAGGGCACGACGGCAGCGTCGCGGCCCGGACGCAGCTCGAGGTGCGTCAGGCGGTCTCGGCGCGTCGAGGGCGCGGCGAGGCGCAGGGCCGCCGCCTCCGGGTCGAAAGCCCGCCGAGTCCTTTCCACAGTTACCGATTGTCCCATCGGGTACCGACCTTTACGGCGACGCCTCGCGTGCGCTTCGATGGACGTCCGGCCGCGAGGGCCGAGTGGTGCCCTACGAGGAGTCGGTGTGGATCTGTCGGTTGACACCAGCATGGTCGGAGGCCGGACCCTGGTCGCCGTCGGTGGCGAGATCGACGTCTACACCGCCCCCAAGCTCCGTGAGCGTCTGGTGGCGGTCATCGACAGCGGCAGCTATCACCTGGTCGTCGACCTGGAGGGCGTCGAGTTCCTCGACTCGACCGGCCTCGGAGTGCTCGTCGGTGCCCTGAAACGGGTCCGTGAGCACCAGGGGTCGCTGCGTCTCGTGTGCACCAGGGAGCGCCTGCTGAAGATCTTCCGCATCACCGGCCTGGCGAAGGTGTTCACGATCTATCCGTCTGTCGAGGACGCCTCTACAGCCGACGTGTGACAGGCTCCCCTCGGGCCACGTTTCGGGGTTGAGCGCGATTATCGCTAGACTCCGGCGGGTTCGACCGGGAGTCTCAGCGCCCACGCAGGCCGTAGGGCCCGAACCGGGTGACCGCAACAACAGATGAGCAGCGTCGCTCAGTGGAGGTATTGATGTCAGAGATCACCCTCGCCGCCGGTGCGGAGGTGTCCCTGTCCGGGGGCAACACGACTGTCGTGATCATCGTCGCGCTCATCGCCATCGTGGCGCTGGCGATGGCGGTCCTGTTCCGCCAGGAGGTCCTGGGCGCGCCCGAGGGCACACCGAACATGCAGACCATCGGCCAGGCGGTCGAGGAGGGCGCCCAGGCGTACCTGACCCGCCAGTTCAAGACCCTCGCCGTCTTCGCGGTCCTCGCCTTCCTCCTGCTCTTCGTCCTGCCGGGTGACGCTTCGATCCGGATCGGTCGCTCGGTGTTCTTTCTCATCGGAGCCGGCTTCTCCGCCGCCATCGGGTACTCCGGCATGTCGCTGGCTGTCAAGGCCAACGTCCGGGTGGCTGCCGCCGCTCAGAACGAGGGCCGCGACCCCGCCATGCGCGTCGCCTTCCGCACCGGCGGGGCTGTCGGCATGGCCACCGTGGGGCTCGGCCTGCTCGGTGCTTCGGCCGTCGTCCTGCTGTACAAGAGCAACGCCCCTTCGGTGCTCGAGGGCTTCGGGTTCGGCGCTGCGCTGCTCGCCATGTTCATGCGTGTCGGCGGCGGCATCTTCACCAAGGCCGCCGACGTCGGCGCCGACCTGGTCGGCAAGGTGGAGCAGAACATCCCGGAGGACGACCCGCGCAACGCGGCCACGATCGCGGACAACGTGGGCGACAACGTCGGTGACTGCGCAGGTATGGCCGCGGACCTCTTCGAGTCGTACGCCGTCACGCTCGTGGCCGCTCTGATCCTCGGCAAGGTCGCCTTCGGCGCCGAAGGTCTGGTCTTTCCCCTCATCGTGCCCGCGATCGGCGCCCTGACGGCCATCCTGGGCGTCTACATCACCCGGCCGTCACCCAACGAGGGCGGCCTGACCACCATCAACCGGTCCTTCTACATCTCGGCCGGCGTGTCGGCCGTACTGTGCGCGATCGCCGCCTTCGTGTACCTGCCCAGCAGCTTCGGAGGACTCACGGGGGCCACCGGCGGCGAGTCGGTTCTCGAGCAGGCGGTGACGCACGACTTCCCCGGTATCCGCACGACGACCCTCAGCGGTGACCCGCGGGTGATCGCCCTTGTCGCTGTCCTGATCGGGATCGCGCTCGCAGCGCTGATCCTGGCGCTCACGGGATACTTCACCGGCACCGAGCACCGCCCGGTGAAGGACGTCGGAAAGACGTCGCTCACCGGCGCGGCGACCGTCATCTTGTCGGGCCTGTCGGTGGGCTTCGAGTCGGCCGTGTACACCGCGCTCATCATCGGCGCCGCCGTGTACGGTGCATTCCTCCTCGGCGGTGGCTCGATCATCGTGTCCCTGTTCGCGGTCTCCCTCGCCGGTACCGGCCTCCTCACCACGGTCGGCGTCATCGTTGCCATGGACACCTTCGGCCCCGTCTCCGACAACGCGCAGGGAATCGCGGAGATGTCCGGTGACGTCGACGAGCGTGGCGCGGCGATCCTCACCGAGCTCGACGCCGTGGGCAACACCACCAAGGCCATCACCAAGGGCATCGCCATCGCCACCGCCGTGCTCGCGGCAACCGCACTGTTCGGCTCGTTCACCGACGCCGTCACCGGAGCCGTCAACGACCTGTCAGCAGGCGGGAACACGCCGCGGTTCTCGCAGGCCCTGTCGCTGTTCGGCGTCGTGAACATCGTGGACCCCTCCAACCTGGTCGGCCTGCTCATCGGCGCCGCCGTGGTCTTCCTCTTCGCCGGTCTCGCCATCAATGCCGTCGGCCGCGCCGCTGGTGCGGTCGTCTTCGAGGTGCGCAGGCAGTTCCGGGAGATCCCCGGGATCATGGAAGGCACCGGGCGGCCGGAGTACGGCAAGGTCGTCGACATCTGTACGCGTGACTCGCTGCGTGAGCTGGCCACCCCCGGGTTGCTCGCTATCTTGGCTCCGGTCGCCGTCGGCTTCGGTCTGGGCGTCGGCCCGCTGGCGTGCTACCTGGCGGGCGCGATCGGAACGGGCACGCTGATGGCGGTCTTCCTGGCGAACTCCGGTGGGGCCTGGGACAACGCCAAGAAGCTGGTCGAGGACGGCGTCCACGGAGGCAAGGGCTCGCCGGCACACGAGGCCACGATCATCGGCGACACCGTCGGCGACCCGTTCAAGGACACCGCCGGCCCGGCGATCAACCCGCTGCTCAAGGTGATGAACCTCGTGTCGCTGCTGATCGCCGCAGCCGTCGTCAAGATGACCTATGGCGGTAGCTCCAACACGCCGCTACGGCTCGCCATCGCGATCGTCGCCGCGCTGATCATCGCGGTCGCGGTCTACATTTCCAAGCGCCGGCCGGTCGCGATCGGCGACAGCGACACGGAGCAGGCTCCGGCAACCCCGTCGGCGACCGTCTGACGCCTGGAGGAGTGTGAACGGTGGCGCGCACGGTCTTCCTGCACGTAGGGCTCGCCAAGACCGGGACCACGTACCTGCAGCGGATCCTCGACTCCAACCGTGAGCTGATGCGGCGCAACGGCGTCTTGTACCCGGGGACGCGGCGGGCCGACCACTTCAAGGCTGTTCTCGACCTGCGCGGCACCACCTTCCAGGGCCATACGTACCCCGGCTCGGCGGGCGCGTGGAAACGCCTCGTCGACGAGGCCGACCGCTACGACGGGACGGCCGTGATCTCGCACGAGACGATGGCGAGAGTGCGGCGACCTCTCATCGACGAGACGGTGGCCGGGTTCGACACCGACGACGTGCGGGTCGTGATGACGGCCAGGGACCTCGCCCGCCAGGTGCCCGCGATCTGGCAGGAGCGGCTCAAGAACCGCAGTGTCGAGACGTACCCCCACTTCCTCGAGTCGGTCTTCGCCTCCGAGCACGGCCGCCGCAAGCGCGGCCTGTTCTGGGAGGTGCAGGACCTCATCGGCCTCACCACACGCTGGGGCGCGGTCGTCGGGGCGGGCAACGTCACGATCGTCACCGTGCCGGCGTCGGGCGGCGACCCCCGCGAGCTGTGGCGCCGGTTCGCCCGAGCTCTAGAGCTGCCGGACGTCCCGTACGACCTGGTCGTCCAGAGCCGGAACGCCTCGCTCGGCGTCGTGGAGGCCGAGCTGCTGCGCCTGCTGAACCCTCGGCTGCCGGAGCTGACCTGGCCCGAGTACGAGTACCGGATCAAGCACCGCTTCGCCGAGCTGAACTTGGCCAGCTACCAGACCGCGGGGCGCCTCACCGTACCCAAGGAGTGGCACGACGACGTGCAGCGGATCTCCGAGGAGGTCGTCGCCTTCCTCGGGCAGTCCGGTTGCCGGGTGGTGGGCGACCTCGCCGACCTCATGCCGCAGCTCCGGGAGCCGTTCACCGACGCCTCCGCGGGGGTCGACGACGCCGTCGTCCTCGATCTGGCCCTCCGTGTCCTCGGGAGGTACGCCGCCCAGCCGGAGCGCCCCGAGGGCCGCAGGGCTCCGCGGTCGGCCCCGTCGGGCCGGTCGGGCCGGGTCGACAAGGTCGCCGGCCTGATTCGCCGGGCCGCGGGGCGAATCGGGCGTGGCTGAGCCCACGCGGGTCTTCCTCCACATCGGCGCGCCGAAGACCGGCACGACGTACCTGCAGAAGGTGCTCGCGAACAACCGCGACGCGATGGAGGCGGCCGGCGTGCTGTACCCGCGGGTCGGCCGGGAGGCGCACCACAGCGCCGTGTGGTCGGTCCGCGGCACTTTCGCGAACACGGACAAGGGTGCGACGTTCGCCGACCACTGGCCGCGGCTGGTCCGGCAGTCACGGGCATGGACCGGACACACGGTCGTCATCTCGAGTGAGCTGTTCTGCTTCTCGCGGCGTCGCAAGATCGCCGAGATCGTCGGAGCGTTCGGGGGAGCGCAGGTGCACATCGTGTACACCGCCCGCGACCTGATGCGCCAGGTCCCGGCGGTGTGGCAGGAGCAGGTCAAGAACCGTGAGGTGATGACGTACCGCGACTACCTGGCCGACGTCCTCGGCAGGCGCCGCAGCCCCTTGGCCGCGATGTTCTGGAACTCCCAGGATGCCCCCGACGTGCTCCGGCGGTGGTCGAGGGGCCTCGATCCGGCGTGCGTCCACCTGGTCACGGCTCCACCGGCAGGCGCTCCGGCCGATCTGCTGTGGAGCCGGTTCGCGACGGTGCTCGGGCTGCAGGCGGACGCCTACCCGTCAGGCCTGCCGGCCGCCAACACGTCGCTGAGCATCACGGCCGCCGAGACGTTGCGGCGCTTCAACGTGCGCCATGCGGCCGACCTGCCCATCCTGGACTACCGACGGCTGGTCCGCCGCAGGCTCGACCCCGCCTTCGCCGCAACCCTCCAGGGCGGCTCGAGGTTGCCGCTGACGCCGGCCCAGCGCGACGCGATCGTCGACCTGTCCGAGCGGATGGTCAGTCGGCTGCGACGCGCCGGATACGACGTCGTCGGCTCTCTCGACGAGCTGGTGCCGCAGCGTCCGGTCGGTGCCGGCACACCGCCGGGCAGGGGCCCTGACGACCTCACCGACTCCGAGCTGGTCGACGCGCTGACCGACGTCTTGGACTACCTGCTGCGACGGCCCCGCTGACGACCGCCCCGGAGGTGCCTCAGGAGAGTGGTGGCCGCCTGGGTGGGCCGCACCCGCTGCGGCTGATGCTCCTCGGTCAGGACGGTCACGAGCAGGTCGATCGCCGCGGCGGTCACCTGCCTCGCGGGTACCAGCGCCACCGCGCCGAAACTCTCGTCGGCGGGGATCAGGTCGTCGAGATCACCGACGACCTCGTACCCCGCCTCGGCCAGGGCCGCCCTGGACCGCTCGGCGCGGACGCGAACCGCATCCTTGTACCTCAGCGGCACACGGAGGCGCTCTCCGGATGAGCCCGCATCGGCTCGGCGGGTGAACCGGGCTTTGACGATGCGCTCGTACGCCGGCCACGGCAGCTCGGGCGGGAGCCGGCCGTTGAGTTGGCGGAGCATCTCCGCGTCGACGGCGCCCAGGGACCGGTTGGCCCTGCCGACCTCGAGGTCGAAGCCCTCGGGTGAGATCTCGAGGACCTGGCAGAAACGACGCCACAACGTGTCTCGCGGTGTTCCCGCCGCCGGCACTGTCACGACGTGGATCCGTTCGCGGGGCACCGACGCCGACCAGCGGGCGAGCGTGCCGATCGCGTCCTGCACCCGCCACGGACCCGTCGGCGGGCGGTCGTCCTCGGGGAGCGCCCGTCGCAGGAACCGGCCGTAGGTGCGCGTATGCCGGTTCTTCAGCGACTCCTGCCACAGCGCCGGCAGCTGCCGGGCGAGATCGCGGGCGCAGTACACGACGTGCACCTCGCTGCCGCTGAAGTCCCCCACGACGCGTGCGATCTGTGCCTCGTCGGCGCCCGCCAGCACCTCGTGGGAGATGACCACCCGGCGCGTCCTGGCGGCCCTCGCCCGAGCGGCGAGCCGGTCCCACGCACCGACGGTCCGCGGGTTCTCGTATCCCCCGAAAGCGATGCCGCGCAGGTCCAGCGCGGCATGGAAATGGTCGGCCGGGCCGCTGCCCGGATAGGTCAGATCTGACTCGGCAAGGCTGTCCCGGTTGCGCCAGAGCACCTCCTGCAGGTACGTCGTACCGGTCTTGGGGGGTCCGATGTGCAGGTAGACCACCCGGGGGATGCCGTTCACCAGCACATCGTAGAGGCGCGCTGCGAGATCACCGCCGTCGACGACGCGACTGGTATCGTGACCAGGCTGTGACACCCACGCACGTGAGGATCATGCCTTGACTGACACCGCCCGACCACCGGTCCTGGAGACAGGCGACGACATCGATCCGCTGGTCGGCCACCGCGTCGTCCAGCGCACGATCATGCGGGCAGACCAGGAGCTCGACATCCGGCCCCTGTACGTCAGCGGCCTGTCGAACTTCAGCACGGGTGAGAGCACGTCCCGCCAATCCGGCTCCAGTGACGAGGAGGAGCCCGCAGAGACCTCTTCGGCCGAGCACGAGGAGAGCACCGCTCAGAGTGACGAGACGATGAGCGGCTACGGCAGCATCTCGGGGACCGTGGGCGCGGTCGTTATGCCTGAGCGCCGGCTCACGTTCGGTACGTACTTCAACGCCTTCCCCGCGAGCTACTGGCGACGGTGGACCGACCTCGCCAGCGTCCGGCTGGTGATGAGGGTGTCCGGCTCGGGCACCGTCATCGTCTACCGGTCGACGTCGAAGGGCCACGTCCAGCGCGCAGACTCCGCGCTCGTGGGCACCGACGAGCTACAGACGATTGTCTTCGACCTGCCGCTGAAGCCGTTCATCGACGGAGGGTGGTACTGGTTCGACCTCGAGGCGGGTGAAGGCTCGTTGAACCTCGAGGAGGCCGTGTGGGCGTTCGAGACCGACCGGCAGGTGTCGGGCCGGCTCTCGATCGGCATCACCACGTACAACCGGCCTGAGTTCTGTGTCGACCAGCTCGTCACCTTGTCGGAGCAACCGGCCATCCTCACGGCTCTCGACGAGATCCTCGTCATCGACCAGGGGACCGCCAAGGTGGCCGACCACGAGCTGTACCCGCAGGTCGCGGCGACCCTCGGGCCGAAGCTGCGGCTCGTCGAGCAGGGCAACCTCGGCGGGTCGGGCGGGTTCTCCCGGGCGATGGACGAGGTGGCGTCGAAGGGTGACGCCGACTACGTGTTGCTGCTCGACGACGACGTGGTCTGCGAGCCGGAGGGCATCCTGCGCGCGGTGGCGTTCGCCGACCTCGCCAAGAGCCCGACCATCGTGGGCGGGCAGATGTTCAGCCTTTACGACCGCTCCGTGCTGCACGCCTACGGCGAGACGGTTGCGAAGTACCGCTGGTTCTGGGGAGCCGCACCCAACACGGTGCACGGGCACAACTTCGCGAAGAAGTCGCTGCGCTCCACGCAGTGGCTGCACCGGCGTATCGACGTCGACTACAACGGATGGTGGATGTGCCTCATCCCGACGGCCGTCATCCGCGAGATCGGCCTGTCGCTGCCGATGTTCATCAAGTGGGACGACGCGGAGTTCGGGCTGCGTGCCCGTGAGGCCGGTTACCCGACCGTCACGCTTCCCGGTGTCGCGGTGTGGCACGTGCCCTGGCACGAGAAGGACGACACGATCGACTGGCAGGCGTACTTCCATCGTCGCAACCGCATCGTCGCGGCCCTGCTCCACTCCCCGTACGAACGCGGCGGCCGGCTGGTCCTGGAGAGCTTCGAGACGCAGGTCAAGCACCTCCTCTCGATGCAGTACGGGCCGGCCGAGATGGGCCTGATGGCGATCGAGGACATCCTCGAGGGGCCGCAGCGGATGCACCGCGACGTCCTGAACCGGCTCCCGGAGCTCCGCGAGCTGCGCAAGCGGTTCGACGACTCGCGGTCGCAGAGCGACCTCGATGCCTTTCCGTCGCCGAGGCGGCGCAGGCCCCCGCGCCGGGGCAAGGAGCCCACAGCGCCGACAGGGCGGCTCGCCCGAGGCAAGACGATGGTCGCCGGGGCACTCCGCCAGGTCCTCCCGGTGCGCGACATGGCTCGGCACAACCCCGAGGCCAACGTTCCGCACGTCGACCTGAAGTGGTGGCTGCTGTCGCAGTTCGACTCGGCGCTGGTCTCGTCGGCCGACGGCACCGAGGCGTCGTGGTACAAGCGCGACCGCGACCTCTTCGCGTCCCTGATGAAGCGGTCCATCACCCTGCACGCCCGGCTGACGGCTGAGTGGCCACAGCTCGTCGAGCAGTACAAGACGGCGCTGCCGGAGCTCGCCTCGCCGGACGCGTGGCACGAGACGTTCCTCACGTCGGAGCAGCGCAGCTGACCTGAGTCGTTCCGCTGATGTGCGAGGCCGACTCCGGCATATAGCTCCGTAACGGATATTCCCCCACAAGTCGGCGTCGTCGGCGCGCCCCGTCGCGGGCCTTCGCCGGGTAAGTCGCCGTGTCGGACGTAGTGTGGGAGCGATCCCGTGCACGGCGGGCGAGCGCGGCCGCGACGAGCGGCGCGCGGAATTTCGGTGGCGCGTTACCGTTTCCCCGACACAACGACCCAACCATCCAGACGAGTGGAGCAATGCCTCGTGGCTGACGAACGACACAAGCTCGTGATCGTCGAGTCGCCTGCGAAGGCGCGCACGATCTCGGGCTTTCTGGGCCGCGGCTACGTCGTGGAGTCGTCGATCGGGCACATCCGCGACCTGCCCAACAACGCCGCCGAGGTCCCGGCCAAGTACAAGGGCGAGTCGTGGGGACGGCTCGGGGTGAACGTCGACGACGGGTTCATGCCGGTGTACGTCGTCCCGGCAGACAAGAAGAAGCAGATCACCAAACTCAAGTCGCTGCTGAAGGGCGCCGACGAGCTCTACCTCGCCACCGACGAGGACCGCGAGGGCGAGGCGATCGCCTGGCACCTCCTCGACGAGCTCAAGCCCAAGGTGCCCGTGCACCGGATGGTCTTCCACGAGATCACGCCGGAGGCGATCGCCGAGGCGGTGGCAAACCCGCGGTCGATCAACGACGACCTGGTCGAGGCGCAGGAGGCGCGTCGCATCCTGGACCGGCTGTACGGCTACGAGGTGTCGCCGGTGCTGTGGAAGAAGGTGATGAGCGGTCTGTCCGCGGGCCGGGTCCAGTCGGTGGCGACCCGGCTGGTGGTCGACCGTGAACGGGAGCGGATCGCCTTCCGGGCGGCGTCCTACTGGGATCTCGAGGCCACCTTCGACGCGGGCGAGACCAAAACGCCGCGAACCTTCCCCGCGAAGCTCTGGAGCATCGACGGACTCCGCGTGGCACAGGGCCGCGACTTCACGTCCGTCGGCTCCATCAAGGACAGCGCTACCGTCGTCCACGTCGACCAGGCCCGCGCCACGGCACTCGCCGAGGCCCTGCGGTCGGAGGCCTTCTCGATCACGTCGGTCGAGGCGAAGCCGTACCGCCGTTCCCCGTATGCACCCTTCCGCACGACGACGCTGCAGCAGGAGGCCTCACGCAAGCTGGGCTACGGCTCGGCGCGCACGATGCAGATCGCCCAGCGGCTGTACGACAACGGGCACATCACCTATATGCGGACCGACTCGGTGACGCTGTCCGACACGGCGGTGCGGGCGGCTCGCAACCAGGTGGCCGAGCTCTTCGGCGCCGAGTACGTGCCGGCGAGCCCGCGCACGTACCAGAGCAAGGTGAAGAACGCCCAGGAGGCGCACGAGGCCATCCGTCCGGCCGGCGACGTGTTCCGCACGCCGGCGCAGACGGGGCTCAACGGGGACGACTTCCGGCTCTACGAGCTGATCTGGATGCGTACTGTCGCGTCGCAGATGAAGGACGCCGAGGGCCGTTCGCTGTCGGTACGCGTCTCGGCCACCGCCACCAGCGGCGAGGTGTGCGAGTTCTCGGCCACCGGCCGCGTCATCACCTTCCATGGCTTCCTGAAGGCCTACGTCGAGGGCGCCGACGATCCCGAGACCGAGCGCGACGACCGGGAGACCCGGCTCCCGGAGCTCGCTGAAGGCGAGACGGTGACGGTCGACCAGCTGGCGCCGGCCGGCCACGAGACTCGGCCACCGGCGCGCTACACCGAGGCGACGTTGATCCGCGAGCTCGAGGAGCGCGAGATCGGCCGTCCGTCGACGTACGCCGCGATCATGGGGACGATCCTCAACCGCGGCTACATCTACAAGAAGGGCACCGCGCTCGTTCCGGCGTGGCTGGCGTTCGCCGTCGTTCGGCTGCTCGAACGCCACTTCACCCGTCTCGTCGACTACAACTTCACCGCGGCCATGGAGGACGTGCTCGACGAGGTCGCCGCGGGAACCCGCGACTCGACGACCGAGCTGGCCGCCTTCTACTTCGGCACGGGGGACCGGGAGGGCCTGAAGGCGCTGGTCACCGAGCTCGGCGACATCGACGCCCGCGAGCTGTCGACCTTCGAGCTCGACGAGGGCATCGCGGTACGGGTCGGCCGGTACGGGCCGTACGTCGAGGATGCGTCCGGCCGACGGGGCAACGTACCGGAGGACCTGCCGCCGGACGAGCTCACGCTCGACAAGGCCAAGGAGCTGCTCGCGAACCCGGCCGGCGCCGAGAAGGAGCTCGGGACGGACCCCTCGACGCAGCGCCCGGTGGTGGCGAGGAACGGCCGCTATGGCCCGTATGTCACCGAGGTGCTCGGCGACGACCCGCCCAAGGGTGCAAAGGCCAAGACGTCGTCGCTGTTCAAGTCGATGTCGCTGGACACCATCACGCTCGACGACGCCCTCCGGCTGCTGACGCTGCCGCGACTCGTCGGGGTTGACCCGGCCTCGGGCGAGGAGATCTTCGCGCTGAACGGTCGCTACGGGCCGTACCTCAAGAAGGGCACGGACTCACGCTCCCTCGACTCCGAGGAGCAGCTGTTCAGCATCAGTCTCGACCAGGCACTCGCGATCTACGCCGAACCGAAGCAGCGCGGCGGCCGCGCGGCATCGGGCCCCTTGCGCGAGCTCGGTCAGGACCCGGCGTCCGAGCGACCCGTCGTCGTCAAGGACGGCCGGTTCGGGCCGTACGTGACCGACGGAGAGGTCAACGCGACCTTGCGCAAGGGCGACAGCGTCGAGGCGATCACCCTGCAGCGGGCCGCCGAGCTGCTCGCCGAGAAGCGGGCGAACGGACCGGCCCCGAAGCGCCGCGTCACCAAGAAGGCGACGGCGAAGAAGTCGACCGGGAAGAAGTCGACGGCCAAGAAGACAGCCGGCACCACCCGGTCGGCCGCAAAGAAGTCGGCGGCGAAGGCGACCTGACCCGCTGAGCGCACGGAGGCCAGGCCGGCGAACCCACGTCCACAGGCATCGGGCGGGCGGCCCGTCCTGCGCGGGAGCCGCATTACGCTGGCGGGATGCCCGGGAGTTCGCTGCAGCCGCCGCCTGGCGGCGTGCTGCGGCTGCGCTCCTTCCGCCGGTTGTGGATCGGCCTGGGACTCTCGAGTCTGGGGGACTGGCTCGGGCTGCTCGCCCTGACCGCGATGGCCAGCGCCCTCGCGTCCTCCGGCTACGCCCAGCAGAACTTCGCGATCGGCGGGCGTCCTCTTCCTGCGCATCCTCCCCGCGGTCGTGCTGGGGCCGTTCGCCGGCTACGTCGCCGACCGGCTGGACCGGCGAACGACGCTGATCGTCGGGGACATCCTGCGCGGAGTCGTGTTCGCGTCGATCCCGGTCGTGCACACGCTGCAGTGGGTGTTCGTGGCGACGGTCGTCATCGAGGCGATCAGCCTCGTCTGGCTGCCGGCCAAGGATGCGAGCATCCCCAACCTGGTACCGCGTGCCCAGCTCGAAGCGGCGAACCGGATCTCGATCGCGACGACCTACGGGTCGGCGTTGCCGGCGGCCGGGCTGTTCATCGTCTTGTCCCTCGTGACGAGGGCGCTGCACACGTCCCTCGGCTGGTTCGACGACCCGGTGAAGCTCTCCCTGTACTTCAACGCCGCGTCCTTCGTCGTCTCCGGGCTGGTCATCGCGACGCTGCCTGATCTGCCTCGTGGCCCCGCGCTCGCGGCAGGCGACCAGCAGAGCATGTGGCGTGTCATCGGCGAGGGATGGGCGTACGTCGCCAGGACCCCGCTCATCCGAGGGCTCGTCGTCGGCATCGCCGGCGCCTTCGCGTCCGGCGGCATCGTGGTCGCCCTGGCGCGCGTCTATGTCGCTGATCTCGGCGGCGGGGACCCGGGTTACGGACTGCTGTTCGGCTGCGTCTTCGGCGGCCTGGCGCTGGGGATGTGGCGCGGACCACGACTGCTCGTCGCGATGTCGCGTCGCCGGCTGTTCGGGTGCGCCCTCGTCGGGGCCGGTGTCCTGCTGGCCGCCATCGCGGTCGTCGCCAACCTCGCCGCCGTGACGTTCCTGGCCGTCGGCCTGGGGTTCTTCGCCGGGACGGCGTGGATCACCGGGTACACGCTGCTGGGCCTCGAGGTCGAGGATGCGCTGCGTGGCCGGACCTTTGCCTTCGTGCAGACCCTGATCCGGCTGGTGCTCGCGGTCGTGCTCGCCGCTGCGCCGTTGGTCGCCGGAGTGATCGGTACGCATCGCTGGCGCGTGAGTCACGACGCGGTACTCGACTACAACGGCGCCGCGATCACGATGTTCTTGTCCGCCCTGGTCATGATCGCCGTCGGCGTGCTCTCGTACCATCACATGAACGACAGACCAGGCACGTCGATCGTGAGCGAGTTGAGGAAGTCCTTGATGCCAGCCAGCGGCGCCTACGCCCGCAAGGGCGTCTTCGTCGCGCTCGAAGGCGGGGAGGGTGCGGGAAAGACGACGCAGGCCCGGCTCCTCGAGAGCTGGCTCACGGGGCAGGGCTACGACGTCGTCCTCACCCACGAGCCGGGCGACTCCGACGTGGGCGCGAAGCTGCGGCAGATCCTGCTCGACCCCGGAACCGGCGCGCTCGACCACCGTGCGGAGGCGCTGCTGTACGCCGCCGACAAGGCTGAGCACATCGACAAGGTGATCAGGCCGGCGCTGGCTCGGGGCGCGGTCGTGGTCACCGACCGGTACGTCGACTCGACGTTGGCCTATCAGGGCGCGGGGCGAGACCTGCCCGCGAGCGAGGTCGAGCGCATCGCGCGGTGGGCCACCGCCGATCTCCGGCCGCATCTCACGGTCCTGCTCGACGTCGACCCCGGCCTCGGCTTGCACCGGGTGGGGTCCCCAGAACGCGTGGGTGACCCTGACCGGCTCGAGTCGGAGCCGGTCACGTTCCACCAGCGGGTGCGTCGCGCGTTCCTCGCTCTGGCCGCCGACGACCCCGACCACTATGTCGTCGTCGACGCGGGGTTGGCGCGCGACCACATCGCCACAGTCGTCCAGGAGCGCGTACAGCTGTGCCTGGGTCTCGCCGATCGCCACGCCAAGGCTGCGACGTGACGGTCTGGCGGGACCTCGTCGGCCAGTCCGAGCTGGTCCGCCAGCTGGAGGACGCGGTGCGCGGCGCCGAGCGGGCTCGCCAGGGTGAGCAGACCTCGTCGATGACGCATGCGTGGCTCTTCACGGGTCCACCAGGGTCGGGGAGGTCCAATGCCGCGCGTGCCTTCGCGGCCGCCCTGTTGTGCGAGCGCGGCGGCTGTGGAGAGTGCCTGTCCTGCCGGACCGCCCTGTCAGGGGCGCACGCCGACGTCACCATGGTCGTCACCGAGCAGACCGTGATCACGGTGGGGGTGGCACGTGAGACGGTGCGCCAGGCCGCCTTGTCGCCGGCCGGCTCCCGTTGGCAGGTCATGATCGTCGAGGATGCGGACCGCCTGCACGAGCGAGCCGCCGACGCGCTGCTGAAGAGCATCGAGGAGCCGCCGCCCCGCACCGTCTGGTTGCTGTGTGCGCCGACGGTCGAGGACGTCGCGCCGACGATCCGGTCGCGATGTCGCCCGCTGGTGCTCAGGACGCCGCCGATCGCCGACGTCGCAGCGCACCTCGTAGAACGAGACGGCGTCTCGGAGTCGGTGGCGATCTTCGCGGCGCGTGCGTCCCAGGGCCATATCGGCCGGGCGAGGGCCCTGGCCCTCGACGAGACGGCCCGCAACCGGCGGCGTGAGGTCATGCGCGTGCCCGCCCAGCTGTCCGACCTGGGGTCCTGCATGACGGCGGCTGCCAACCTGGTCGATGCCGCAGCCGAGGACGCCCAACCTCGCAGCCGGACCCTGGACGACCGCGAGGCCGCCGATCTCGACCTCGCCTACGGAGCCGGCACGCGCGGAGTCAAACCGACCGGCCTCGCGGCCGCTCACAAGGAGCTCGACCGCAACCAGAAGCAGCGTGCCCGCCGTTTCGTCCGGGACTCGATCGACCGGTCTCTTCTCGACCTCGCCTCGTTCTACCGAGACGTGGTCGCCCTTCAGCTGGGGTCGACGTCCGACCTGATCAACGAAGAGCTGCGGCAGGAGGTGGCTACGCTGGCGCAAGAGACGACGGGTGAGATGTCCGTCCGGCGACTCGACGCCATCTTCGCCGCGCGCGTCGCTCTGGAGGGCGAGGTGGCGCCGGTACTCGCGCTCGAGTCTTTGATGATCTCGCTGAGAGGTGCACTCGATGCGTAGCGGGGGCCACATCCGGGTCGACCGAGCGTCGGTAGCGGACGCGGGCGGATGAGGTACCGGAGCGTAGCGGCGGTTGCTATCACGACCGCCTGTGGCATGGTGCTGGCCGGCTGTGGCGGCGCGGCACCCGTAGCCACCAAAGCGGCCTCCACCGCAGCCCCGACGTCACCGTCGTCCCCGACCACATCCGCGCCGGAGTCGAGTGCTCCTCCGTCCACCGCCAACGGCCATCTCCCGGCCGGTTTCGGCTCGGGACCCCCCGGACACGGCCTCGGCCGGTTCTACTCGCAGCAGGTGAAGTGGAAACCCTGCGGAGGCGGGGACAGCTGCGCCGACATCTGGGTGCCCCTCGACTACACCGCACCGAACGGACAGGCGATCACCCTCAAGGCCAAGCGGCAGCCGGCGGCTGACCCGTCTCGCAGGGTCGGCTCACTGTTCATCAACCCGGGCGGGCCCGGTGCATCGGGGATCGACTACCTAGACTCCGCCCCGTTCGACAAGGCCATCACCGACGTCTACGACGTCATCGGCTTCGACCCGCGCGGCGTCGGGAGAAGCACGCCGCTCGACTGTCTGAGCGACTCGCAGATGGATGCGTATCTCGCCTCTGATCCGTCGCCGGACACCGCCGCCGAGGTCAGGCAGATGCAGGCGGATTGGACGCGTTACACGGATGGCTGTGCGGCGAGGTCCGGTCCGCTGCTGCAGCATGTGTCCACCGTCGAAGTGGCACGTGACCTTGACATTCTGCGGGCGCTGGTGGGTGATACGACGTTGCACTACTTCGGCGGCTCCTATGGCACGTACATCGGTGCAACCTACGCGGCTCTGTTTCCCAAGCGCGTAGGGCGGATGGTGCTCGATGGCGCTATCGATCCTCTCGCCAGCCCGCGGCGTACCGAGCTGAGCTCTGCACGAGGCTTCGAGACGGCTTTGACGGCCTATCTGCAGTACTGCGTCGGCGAGGGTGGCTGCCCGCTCGGCTCATCGGTTGCGACGGCTCGCTCCAACCTGGTCGCGTTCTTCAAGCAGTTGGACGCGTCTCCGCTACCCACGTCCAGCTCGCGGAAACTGACCGAGGGCCTTGGCTTCTACGGGGTCCTCGGAGCCCTCTACCTCCGCAGCTACTGGCCGTATCTCACCCAAGCATTGGTCCAGGCAGCTCACCATCAAGGAGATGGCCTGCTGAGTCTCGCAGACAGCTACAACTGGCGGAATCCCGATGGGACGTTCGCGAGCAGTGTCATCGAGATCCTTCCAGCAGTGAACTGCCTAGACCATCCAGAGCATGAGTCGGTTGCACAAATCGAAGCGGGCGAGGCCCGCTTCGACAAGATTTCTCCCGTGTTCGGCCCTGTCGCAGCGTGGTGGCCGTATGCATGCTCGAACTGGCCCGTGCCACGCATTCAGCCAGTGCCGGACTACTCGGCGAAGGGAGCGCCGCCCATCGTGGTCGTGGGAACGACCCGCGATCCGGCCACGCCATACCAGCAGGCCGTCAACCTTGCGCACGAGCTCGACTCCGGGGTGCTTCTCAGCAGAGATGGCGACGGCCACACCGCCTACGATTCGGGCAACACCTGCATCCGGGATGCCGTCGACGCGTACCTCGCCGACGGGACTGTGCCGGCTGCCGGCACGATGTGCTGACCCTGCGATGTGGCCGAACCCTGATTTGAGCGGGTGGACGACCGCAAGGTATCGTCTCGCGTTGGTCCGCCGGAGCCCTGGACCGCGCCGCCTTAGCTCAGTCGGTAGAGCGTCTCACTCGTAATGAGAAGGTCGTCGGTTCGATTCCGACAGGCGGCTCCACGAAATGGAGTGCTGACCTCGACAGGTGGCCTAGAGTCAATCGCCAGGTACGGCGAAGGAGCCGGGGAATGTGCCAAATTTGTGCCAACCGGTAGACGAAGGACGGGGTCGAGCCGAGCCGGAGGGCAGGACCGGGTAGGTCACCAGGCGTCGCAGGACCGACGTCATCGGCGAGTCATCGCAACACTCTGAGAGCCGCGAATCTGGGACTTGGGACCGAAGTTAGCCGTCCATCAAGTAGCTGGCTGCGACTCGTTTCCCGTGGATCGTGGCGATGCGCGCTTCCTTGCGCGCCAGTTCATAGAGATTGAGACTTGGGGATATGAGCGTGCCCGAGACCCGCTATGCGCGCAGCGCAGACGTCGCCATCGCCTATCAGGTCGTTGGTGAGGGCCCGTTCGACGTGGTCCTGACCCCCGGCAGCGTCTCCCACGTGGAGCTGTACTGGGACATCGAGGGCGTAGCTGCTTTGCTGCGGGCTCTGGCCGAGCATGCGCGCGTGATCTTTTTTGACAAGCGCGGCACGGGCCTTTCTGATCGGATGGCAGGGGCGCCGACGCTGGATGAGCGCAGTGATGACATCCGGGCGGTGATGGATGCAGCGGGTTCCGATCGCGCGGCGCTGTTCGGCGTATCTGAGGGGGTGCCAATGAGCGTGGTGTTCGCCGCGACCCATCCCGAGCGTGTGTCCGCGCTGGTGCTCTACGGGGGACGTGCGCGAGAGCAATGGGCACGGGACTATCCGTTCGGTTCGACCGAGCGTGAGAGCCGGAAGGAGACCGAGGAGGTGCTGGACGGGTTCGTCACTCCTGGAGGCCTCGAAGAGATGGTGCGCAGCGGTCTCCCATCCGCAGGTGAGGACGAGCTGCGGGCATGGGCGCGGGTGTTCCGCTATGGCGCCAGCCCATCGTCCCTGGAGGCACTGGATCGGTTGAACATGGCGATTGACGTGCGCAGCGTGCTGCCAGTCGTAAGGACCCCTACCCTGGTGGTGCATCAGCGTGATGATCCGTGGGTGCGAGTGGAGCACGGCCGATACCTGGCTGAGCACATCCCCGGAGCGGCGTACGCGGAACTGGACGGCGACGCGCACATCCCATCCACTGCTTTTGTTCCCCGGCTGTTGTCACAGGTGGTGCCCTTTCTCCAGGACGCGGCCAACCAGGGGGCACCGGAGCCGGACAAGGTACTCGTGACGGTGTTGTTCTCCGACATCGTCGGGTCCACCTCCATGGCTGCCGAGCTGGGCGACACCCGTTGGCGGCAACTGCTGGGCGAGCACCACGCATCTGTCCGCCGGCAGCTCACACGGTTCCGCGGTGTCGAGATCGACACCGCCGGTGATGGGTTCTTCGCCCGCTTCGACGGGCCGGCGCGGGCGATACGCTGCGCTCAGGCGATCCGGGACGCGGTCGAGGAGATCGGTCTGCAGGTTCGACTGGGGCTGCACACGGGCGAGTGCGAGGTCCTGGACGGCAAGGTCGCGGGAATCGCGGTCGCGATCGGTGCTCGGGTTTCGGCGCATGCTGCTGCTGGCGAAGTACTGGTCTCGCAAACCGTGAAAGATCTGGTCGCCGGGTCGGGCATCGCCTTCGATGATCGTGGCGCAGCGGACTTGAAGGGTGTGCCGGGGAAGTGGCAGCTGTACGCCGTGAGCCCGTCCTGACCCCCGCCTGAACGACGAACTGGACGCTCCGAGTCGCGAGTACCGTCCGTCGGGACCTAACGGACCGCGCAGCGGCCTGTTGCCGGGACTGCCCGGTGCATTGGCACCCTCATGGAATCAGCGGAGACCCAGGCTGCGTGTCAGCGCGAGCATTCGGGTACTGGGCGCCCATCAGCATCCGCTGGCACACCTGACCGTTGCCCAAGGAGGAGCCATGTCACCGATCGATCCCGCACGTGAGCCAATCCGTGTGAGCCGACGCCGCGCGCTCGCCGTCGGCGGCGGAGTTGCCGGAGTCTTCCTGGCAGGCACGGCTCCCTTCACGGGGGCAGATGCCGCCGTCGAGCGTCACGAGTCCAAGGTTGGCGGGCTGCCCGCGGATCGGATCCAGAAGATCGTGCAGGCGGAGGGCACGGTGACAGACGGCGTGCTGAGCATTGACCTCTCCCGTGATGACATCGGCGACGTACAGGGCCCACTCGGGGTCACCTTCACCCCAGCCTTCGAGGTCGATGGAACCTTGACGTTTCAGCCGCTGAAGGGTGGCCGAGCGTTTTTCAACGGCGACCTTGCGCTGAAGGCTGAGGAAACCAACCGTGTGATCGACGCGATCCTCGCCAACGGCTTAGTCTTCCAGGCCTTCCATCAGCACTATGACCAGATGAAGCCTCAGATCTGGTTCATCCACTGGCGCGGAACCGGCGAGGCGTTGCACCTGGCCCGGGCCGTTCACAATGTGCTGAAGGCGACGTCCATACCGCTGCCGCAGACGATGCCGAAGCACCCCACGACGCCCTTGGATGCTGATCGCCTGGGCAAGATCTTGGGCGGCGACGCTATGGTCGGCGAGGAGGGTGTCGTCAGCGTCGAGGTCACCCGCACAGACACCATTCACATCGACAAGATTCGCGTCTCGCCGGAAGCCAACATCTCCACGATGGTCGAGTTCAAGCCCCTCGACAGACACGGCGCGACCGCAGCCGCAGCGCCCGACTTCTCCATGACGAGCCAAGAGGTCGAGCCCGTCATCAGACTCATGCGTCATCTGGACTGGCACGTCGGGTGCCTCTATAACCAGGAGACGAGCGAGCGTCCTCAGCTCTACTTCGCCCACATGCTCAAGAAGGGTGACCCCTACGAGCTCGCGAGAGAGATTCGCAAGGGCCTCGATCGAACCAACGCCGGCTGATCGGACGGCCCTTCCGCAGCCGCCTCGGGCGCAACCGCGTTCCAACCGCCGGATCGGGCTCGCAGTGAGAAGGTCGTCGGTTCGAGGCCGACAAGCGGCTCCACGCGGAATAGTTGCGGGACCTTTGCACCAACGCTGAGTCGTCGGGCTCCGTACTGGACACCCCTGTTCGTCGCAAGGTGGAGTTGCCGGTAGAACTTATGCACTTAGTCTGGTGCCGTGTATGTGTCTGTGTCGCGGCTGCGTATCGATCCTGACCGCTCGGATGAACTGGTGGAGGCTTTTCGGGGACGTGCCGGACTAGTGGAGTCGCATCCGGGCTTCGTCGACCTGCAAGTGTGGCGATCGGATCGCGATCACGGCGAGGTCCTGATGGTCAGCCGATGGACTGACCGGGATGCGTTCAAGGCGTACATGAAAGGTGCCGACCATCGGGAATCCCATGACCGGGTCGACCCTGACCTGAGGCGAGCAATCCGGCTTGAACGGCTTGAGCACCTGCACACCTACGAGGTTGTGGCGGAGTGAACCAGCGCGCGATAGAGCCCCCGGGTGGCGAGGCGCCGCCCTCGGTGGCATGGCTGGACGGGGACGAGCCGCTCGACCTCGTCGAGCTGTCGACGGAGATCTGCCATCGCTACCGCGACGAGTTTCCTGATGAGGAGGAACGCTATGGCCCAGCCGGCGTCTCCTGGTGCATCCATGACAACCAGTGGCTGCTCAGTTGGGCCGCCGAGTCGATGACTGACTACCTCGACATGCACGCCGAGGTGCAATGGTTGGCGAGCGTGCTCGAGGCTCGGGGTTTTCCGCTGGACCGGTTGTGTCGAGATCTGGAGATCGCTGCCGAAGTCGTGCTCAATCAGGTGTGCAGCACCGTGGGGAAGCAACTCTCGGGCGTACTGGTCGACGCCGCCGAGTTCGTCCGATCTCGGGGGACGTTTCTCGGCTGACACCTGTGTGTGCTTGTGTGCGCTGACCCTCGTCCGAAGATGCGCCAGCCACCTCCGTTCGGGATCCGGCCGAGCTTCTTGATGTCCACGTGCACCAGCTCGCCTGGCGCGGCGGCTTCATAGCGCAGCGGCGTGGGCTTACGGATCGGGAGGCCGGTGGCCCGATCAAGATGCGCGAGCAGCGGCATCCGGTACCGCTGCAACACCCTGCCGACCGTCGAGCGGGGCACGTTCAAGTGGTAGCCGATGCGGTGCGGGCCCCAACGCCGGCAGTACCGCAACTTCACGATCCGACGCTCAAGCCGAGTCGGGGTCTTGGTAGGGCTCGACCCAGGACGCGACGAGCGGTCCGTCATCGGCAACCCTGCACGCAGCCGGCCAACCCACTCGAAGCGGTGGCCGGTGAACACGGAACGTCCGCGGCGGCGGAGGCAGCGGCACAACGAAGCGGAGCGAGGGAAAGGAAGGGGGAAAGAGAGGAAGTGAAGGGGGGGAAGTAGGAGAGAAGGGTTCACAACTGGGGGAATACACTAGGCGGGCGACTCTCGTTTCCATACAACGCATGGGAGGTTGTATTCCGTCGAGAACGCACGCCGTCAACTCGCCGTACACAGAAAGTGCCGGGCACTACTCTGGCCGCGATGGCGGGGCCCCCGGCGTGGCTGTCAGAGCTGCGTCGGTCCCCGATTCGCCAACTTGGAACTAGCAGTTCGTTCCACCATTGGCCCACTCTGTCCCAGGGGCACAGATGGCGAATCCGGCCGTCAGGGTTCGGACCTCGGAGAGTCTGACTCCACCTTGGCTCAATGTCTCAGCCATAGCCCCGCCACCTTGGGTGGTGGCGGGGCTTGGCCGGGGGTGGTGGGTGTTAGCGGATGGTGTCGTCGCCGGTGCTGGTGGTGTTGGTGGTGTTGAGGTCGGTGTCGGTGTCGATGCGTTCCTTGCGGACCTGTTCGGTGACGGTCTGTTGCTCGGTGGTCTGCTGGGTGCCGAGGCGGACCCGTTCGACGGGCTCGACGGTCTTCTCGATGACGGGGGTCTCTTCGTGCAGGACGACCTCGTGTTCTTCTTCGGAGATGTCGGGGCCGGAGGTGGCGTCGCCGATGTTGGCGTCGGTGATGGGCTCGCGCTCGACGACGACTTCCTCGCGGGTGACCGGGACCGTCTGGGTGACGTTCTCGGTGACGACGTACTTACGCAGTCGGGCCCGGCCGGCCTCGCGGCGTGAGGTGCCGACGTTGACCCGCTCCTCGGACAGGGTCATGGCGTCGTCGGTGGTGGGACCCGACGTGTCATAGCCCTCAGTACCCGTCCCGGTGGTGGTGTCGGCGTACCCGGTACCCGTCCCGGTGGTCGGTGTCGGCGTACCGGTGCCGGTGCCGGTGCCGGTGCCGGTGGTGGTGGTGTCGTAGTCGGTGTCGGTGTAGCCGACGCCGTAGTAGGCGTACAGCTCACGCTCCTCGTCGGGCGACAGGTGCCCGTCGGCGGCCACGTTCGGGGCGCCCTTGACCTTGTTCTTGTCGTAGGGGACGGTGAGCCGCTCACCGGAGAACGACGCCTCCGAGAGCGGGATGAAGCTCTCGTTGGTGCCGAACAGGCCGGTGTTGACCGTCACCCACGCAGGCTGACCGGTCTGGTCATCCAGGTAGACCTGCCCGACGCTCCCGATCTTGCTTCCGTCTGAGCCGTACGCGTCACTGCCCGCGACCTGGTCGATCTGACCCTGATCAAGCATGAAGTAGTTCCTCTCTAGAGGACGAGTGGGATGTTGTAGAGCTTGTTCCCGACAAGAGCCGGTACGAACTTCTGCGGACTCCGAAGTCCCAGCTGCATAACTTTCAGGGTTTGACGAGTCGCGGTCGGGTGACTGTAGGTAATGCAAGGGGGTCTGTCGGGCTCCGAGGGCTTACCAGCAACAGGAGCATTGATGAGTACCAGCTATCAGGGGCCAGAGGGCCGAGACGGCACCACAATGGACGACCAGGTCGCCGTAACGGCTGCGTCGCCGTCAGCGTCGTCGTCGATGAGACGCCGCAAAGATGTGGTCGCCCAGGAGAAAGACCAGTACGGCGGTATCAAGTGGGGCTCGGCGTTCTTCGGGTGGCTCACCGCAGTCGGGGTCGGCGTCATCTTGGTGGCGCTGGTTGCGGCTGCTGGTGCCGCCGTTGGGGTCGCCTCCAACGCCAGTGTCAGTAGCGCCACGCAGAGCTCCTCGACCACGAAGACGGTCGGGCTCATCGGCGCGATCGCGCTACTCGTGATCGTCGTCATCGCCTACTACTGCGGCGGCTACGTCGCTGGCCGGATGGCGCGGTTCAACGGGATCAAGCAGGGTCTTGCCGTCTGGCTGTGGGCCCTCCTCATTGCCATCGTGGTGGCCGTGGTCGGTGCCATCGGCGGCGCCAAGTACAACGTGCTGGCCACGCTCAACAGTTTCCCTCGCATCCCCGTCAACGAGGGAACGGTCAGCACAGGCGGGGTCATCGCCCTGCTTGCCGTTGCGGTCGCCAGCCTCGTCGCTGCCATGCTGGGTGGCCTAGCCGGGATGCACTTTCACCGCAAAGTCGACAAGGCCGGGCTCGGCAGGTAACACCGAAGCTGACGTCCCGACACCGACGTGCCAGCGAGCCTGAGTGTTGGCGATGCGGACGGAAGCGGTAACCGCGCACGCGCCAGACCTTTCAGGGGTGCTCTGTCACGGTCCTCAGTCGGCTCGTGAGTAAGGGTCGTCGGTTCAATTTGACATGCGGTTGCACACGGTGAACCCAATTCACGTACGTAGCCCACTTCCGCCGCGGCGTCACTCACTCACCGGGCACCGACGTTCTCCCGTAGTGCCCTGAAAAGGTTGGGCCGGCAGCCCTAGAGAGTTGCGATCGATCAGGTGTCCGGCGCTGTCACCAAACAGACCTTGACCGGATGGTGACGGCTCAGGCCCGGACGACGGAGTTCGCGGACGTGATGCGTCCGGATACGCCTCTAGTTTGGTGACATGACCACCACATTCGGCTTCACACCCGGCCAGCCACCGGAATGGGACCTCGAGCGCTTCCTGCACGGCACCGAGATCGACACGGCGGTGATCACCTTAGAGCGCAACCGGCGCACGTTCGCCTGGAAGTGTGCCGACGTGAGCGCCGAAGGGCTCCAGGTGCGCCTCGGCCGATCGACACTCACATTAGCCGGTCTGCTGAAACACCTTGCGTGGGTCGAGGAGCTCTACTTCCAGGACTACTTGGGCGGTGGCGCGCTCATGGCGCCGTTCGATCAGCTGGACCTCGAGGCCGATTGGGAGGCCTGGCCCTGGACGGCGGCCGACGACCAGCCCGACGCCCTGCGTGCCCTGTGGACTGAGTCCGTGCACCGCTCTCGGAGGGCCTTGAGCGAAGTGCTGACCAAGGGCGGCCTGGAGAAGGAGACGCACAACGGCATGAGCCTGCGCCGGCTGCTGGTGGACATGATCGAGGAGTACGCCCGCCACACGGGGCATGCCGACCTGTTGCGCGAGCAGGTCGACGGCAGTACGGGCGAGGGTGCCCCCCAGGACTTCCCGGTTCCCTGAGACGGCGGCTCGAGCGTTTCCGACGTGATTGCGTCGCCGATCGTCGCTATCAGAGTGCTGCTGCACCCCGGGGTGCTGGCTAAGACTCGAGCCCGCGGTCGCTGTCTCGTGCACGCTGCAGTAGGGAACGCAGCACCCAGAGCTCGTCGTCGCTGAACACGCGGGCGAAGCCCTCCTCGATGGCCGCCAGGTAGACGGGTGCGGCACGTCGGTATTGTGCGAGTCCTTCAGCGGTCAACACAGCGAACGCCGACCGCGCATCGTCCGGGTTGGGCTCTCGAGCCACCAGGCCCGCAGTGACCAGCTCGTCGACGACGCGGCTCACTCGGGTACGGCTCAGGACGACACGCTCCCCGAGCGCGGACATCGTCAGCCGTCGGTCGGAGGCCGCACGCAGTTCGAGGAGGACGTCGTACCAGCCGAGCGAGAGGCCCACTCGCCGCCGCAGCCGACCGTCCATCGCTGGCACGCGAGATGCATACACCTGCAATAACGCTCCCCACGTCTGGGCGGCCAGGTCCCGGCGCGTGTCCGTCATGAGTCGACTCTACCATTTGCGTGCGCGCGCACCTTGATGATAGCGTGTGCACGCACATTTATTCCATCGAGAAGGGCGTTCTCATGAGACTGCTGCATGTCGCTGCATCACCGCGCGAAGACGCGTCGGAGTCGCTGCAGATCGCGAACACGTTCCTGAGTGAGCTGCGCAACATCCGTCCGGAGATCGTTGTCGACACCTGGAACCTCTGGGACGGCACGCTGCCGGAGTTCGGTACGGCCGCCGCCGCTGCGAAGATGGCTGTCTTCGCCGGCGCCGACCCGGCCGGGGATGAGGCAGTGGCCTGGGCACGCGTTCGGGCCGCCTTCACCCGGCTCGCCACGGCGGACTACTACCTGTTCAGCGTCCCCATGTGGAACCACGGGATTCCGTACGTACTGAAACAGCTCATCGACGTCGTGAGCCAGCCCGGCCTCCTTTTCGCCTTCGACCCGCTCGACGGCTACACCGGGCTGCTCACGGGCAAGAAGGCGGTCGTCGTCTACACCAGCGCGGTGTACGGCGACGGTCACGATCCCCGTTTCGGCGTCGACTTCCAGGCGCCGTACTTGAACGAGTGGCTGCGGTGGGCGGGCGTTCGCGACGTCTCCGAGGTGTACTTCCGGCCGAACCTTGTCACCGCGGACGCCGACGCTGCACGGCAGACGGCGCACGCCTCAGCACGCGAGGCGGCGAAGGAGCTGTGAGGGGCAAGCGCCAGGAACCGCCTAACGGCGCGCTGAGGGAGTTGAGCACCAGGTCTGCGGCCGCTCGCAGCAGCCTTACCGCTAAGGGAGGTGCCGTCAGTACGACTGCATCAGCTTCCACACGCTTCGCAGCTGGTGCTGGCTGAGGGCCATGAGCGACCTGCGGATCTCGTCTCTCATCGCCTGCAACTGCGGATCGGGTCCGCCCTTGGAGGCTGCCCCGACCTTCGCGGCCTGCCTCTTGCCGGTGTAGCCGCGGACCTTGTTCACGACCGCGTGCAGCTGTGCCCGGTTGAGGTTCATCACTGCGGGGCGAATCTTGTCGCGAAGACGGAAGATGGGCAGCATGACGCCGAGCTGCCGGTTGGGTGTGAATGCGTACTGCAGGTTGTTGGTGCAGTACACGTGCAGCATCTCCATCGACATGCTCATGTCGGCGTGGCCGTGCGGACGAGGAATCGACCCGAGGTGGGGCAGGGGCGTGCCGTTGAACATCTCACCGGCGACCTTGCCGTCGTAGATCAGGGCTGCTGTCGGGCTCGAGGGGTGGACGCCCTGGGAATGCACCGGGTTGAACAGATGGGTCTGGCTGGTCGACCTGGTGTGCCCTGGCCGCCAGGTCGGCTTGAGCTGTGCGACGGTGTGGTTGGCGCAGAACCTGTTGACTCCGCCCAGCACCTTCTTCGCGTAGGCGCGATCCTTGTGGGACGCGGCGCGGATCTTCGGTACGTAGGTGGAGTGGTCGGGGTCGACCATCTCGACCTTGTTGCCCGTAGGGCCGGTCATCACCATCGGTCGCTTGGAGTGGTGGCTTGAGCTCGCGCTGCCGGCCGCGTAGGAAACCACTGTGGCGGACAGGCCGATGCACCCCATGAGGGCGGCGACCGTCGTCCCGACGGTCAGGCTTTTGGAAGGTTTCACGATGTGGCCTCTCAAGATCCTCATTACTCGAAGTAACAACTTGATCACAGAAAGTCCCCCACATGCGGACGAAGCAGACTAAACCGTCCAGATGACGGAGGCGGGTTCAACCTTCTGTACGAGGCCTGGAGCTCATCGACTCCAAGGCCCATGTGGTCCGTGAGGCGGAGCCACCGCGAACCGGCCGCCCGGGCGCACCGCGCGCCCAGGCGACGGGCTCGTCCGGTTCCGCGGACCGGGGGCGACTCTCCCGGATGGACCGGACGAGGTCACCGCGGTAGAACACGACGAAATGCTCGTCGGGATCTCGAGGACGCAGCAGCTCCGCAACGTACATCTCGACATGTCGCCAGCCGTGAGCCGCCAGCACGTCCTCCCACTGGTCAGGCGTGACGATCACGGTCACGACAGGGCTGTGATCGTCGCTGTCGGCGAGGCGAACGTCGATCCTGCCCGGTGCCACTTCCACCGGAGGTCCCGCTTCAACGGCCAACGCGGACAACAACAGGCTCCACTGGACCTCTCGAGCCGGAAGCCGGCCTCGCGGGGCGACGCCACCGAAGCCGAGGCCGCCGCGCGGTGACGCTCGACGTGCGACACCGCAGCCGACTCGGGCCTCGCGCGCCACGCAGGGCGCGTAGTCCGCCGGGGACTCGTATCCACTCAGCCGGCGCCATTCTCGCTCGAACGGCACTCTGGTGACCGCCCGACTCGGGATGCGCGACGCCTCATCCGCCGGTACCGCCAGGCCCACCGTGACCTCCAGCTCGGGGCCGTACTCACCGTCGACGACCTCCAGCGACTCCACCCAGATCTCGCGCCCGAACCCGTTCCACCGGTCGATGCCGTCGCCGGCGCGGCCGTACGCGTCGTCTGCGGCGATGCCCGTCGGCTCGGGGTTGGTCACGATCGCCAGTAGCTTCGCGACAAAGGCATCGTCAGCCCTGCCGTATGCGCCATCCCTCCACCCCCTCGGGTCTCGATGCAAGGGGTCCCTGCCTGGTCCGGAGTCCATCCACATTGCCGATCACGCGGATCAGGAGTAGAAACCGTCGGGTGCCGCTGACACCGTGCTCCGATCTGTCGGCCGCTGACTGGATCGTGGACAGCGGCATTCCTTGGGAGCAGCTGGTCGGGTTCGGACCGCCCGGCCTCCCGGCCTACGCCAGGCTCCGGTTCCTCCCTGATCCCGCCTTCGCAGGGCAAAGCCAGAACGACGTCGACCGTGATCGCGACGCGCCGTCCGACATCGCTCGACTTCGGGCCTCGATGGAGACACTGACGCGGCACACGGAGACGCCCGATGCCTGCTACTTCTGCGTCTGGGAAGGCTGGCCCCTCCAGAGGCGCGAGGGCACAGCCGAACAGTCGGTGCACCCGTCGGCGGTCCTGGACCGCCCGCAGGTCGTGGTACCCAACCGCGCCTACTTCCTGCTCAAGGGAGACGCGTCCGACCTAGCCAGCTGGGATGCGACTCGGGCATGGCTGGGACACCGCAGGCTACTGGACGTACCTCCGGCGTTCATGTGGCCAGCCGACCACGCCTGGTGCATCGCCTGTGACGTCGACCAGCACTATGCCGGTATCGGAGCCGCCACCGCGGCCATCGACCAACTCCTCGCTGATCCGCGTCTCGACCCGGTCCCAGCCGACCCTCGCGAGACCCAGCCTGCTTACCGTTGAGCCGAGGCACTCCGGGGACGCTTCCGCCCTGGCCGACGATGTCCAGCCGGGGCACGTCGCGCCGGTCAGGACCGTCACCACGATGCGAAGCCCTCCTGCCGGACGGCGGTAAAAACCTGGATGCGGCGACTGCGCCCCGGCGTACCCTCGCGGTGTGACGCTCACCGTGACTCTGCTGGCGGACCGTCTTGCATCAGCGGAGGCAGTGGCGCAGATGAGGTGGCAGGAGTGGGGGCACTACCCGGAGCCGGAGGACCCCGCCTGGTGGCTGCAGACCACGGTTCGGGAGGCAGGCCGAGAGGCGCTGCCCGTGACGTTCGTCGCGCACGACGCGGACGACGAGGTTCTGGGAGCCGTTGGCCTGGACACCTATGACCTCGAGGAGCGGCGTGACACCAGTCCTTGGGTGACCGGCATGATCGTGCGCCAGGACCGCCGGGGCGAGGGGGTCGGACGGACGCTGATGCAGCACCTGGAGCGGTGGGCTGCCGAGCACCACGTCACCGACGCGTGGGTCGGGACGGACCTGGCGGCCGGGTTCTACCAGCGGTGCGACTGGACACCGAAGGAGACGTTCACGAGCTGTACCGGCCAGCAGATGACCGTCCTCCACAAGAAGCTCCGCTAAGCGCGGCCTGGTCGGCCGGCGCCCGCCGCACGTAGTCTGCTGCGATGGACCGCGCAACATCCGCACCGCGCGTGCTCGTGCTCGGGTTCGATCCGTACCGGGTGCCAGGGCCCTGGGATCCCGGGCCGGTCGCAGCTGGCATCGAAGCCGGAAGGGCGCGCTTCGTCGAACATGGCCTCGGTGCGGAGTTCTGCTTGTTCGGCCTCGACGGCAGCGACGACGTGGAGGCGGTCGTCAGCGCCGCGCTCAGCGCCCAGGCGTGGGAGTGCGTCGTGGTCGGAGGCGGTGTGCGCAATTCGCTCGAACTGTTCGAGCGGGTCGTCAACCTCGTCCGCCGGCACGCTCCAGGCGCCGCCATCGCGTTCAACGCGACGCCGGAGGAGACGTTCGACGCAGCCGTGCGCTGGGTGGAAGCCGGCGGCTGATGCTCATGCCGAGCTCAATTGCGGCGCCCCTTGCCCCACGGTGGTCTTGGGGACTGATCGAGGCTCGTCCACGGGTGTAGGACTGACTCATGGTGAGACGGGTAGCAGTGATTTCCGACGTCCACGGGGTGCTGCCGGCCCTCGATGCAGTGCTGGCCGAGCCCGACCTCCGTGCTGCCGACCTCGTCGTCGTCACCGGGGACATCGCCGCCGGTCCTCAACCGGGGGAGGTGCTGGACCGCCTCGCCACCCTCGGCGACCGCGCCCTCCTGGTTCGCGGCAACGCGGACCGAGACCTCGTGAGCATCGCCCGCGATGGCCACACTCCCGACGGGACGCCGCCGATCGACGTGTGGGCTGCCCAGCGTCTGACAGCAGAGCACGTACGAACCCTCGCAGCGCTCCCGCACCCGGTCGTGCTGACGGTCGACGGAGTCGGTGACCTCGTGTTCTGCCACGGAAGCCCCCGCGACGACAACGAGGTCGTGCTCGTCGATACGCGACTCTCCCGATGGAGCGAGGTATTGAGCGACCTGCCCGAGTCGGTACGGATGGTGGTCTGCGGACACACACATATGCCGTTCGCGCGTCTTGTCGACCGTCGCTGGGTCGTCAACAGCGGAAGTATCGGGATGCCATACGGTAGCCGTGGCCTGCCCTGGGCTCTCCTCACCGGCGACGGTGTGCAACTTCGCTGGACGGTCACTGACCCCGACACCCTGGCGGACGAGGTCGTCGCGGCCTGCTCCTATCCGCAGATCGGGGAGTGGACCGACACCTACCTCCGGCATCCGCCCAGCGACACCGACGCCGTGCTGGCGTTCGGCCCGCGAGACACGCGGCGTGCTTGCTGGAACGAGTAGGGCCACCCGGCGCCCCGTCGTGGGCAATCGCCGGTCAGGCCACCACGCGGGTCAGTGGAGGGTCGGGACGTACCGGAGCAGCTGCATGCGGCCGTCGAAGGTACGCGTCGAGACCAGCTCGAGGTCCAGGTCTGGCCAGTCGGTGAAGATGGGGAGGAGACCGGTCTGTCCCGTGACGACCGGGAAGACGACCAGCTGTACGAAGTCGACCAGGCCCTCCCGCAGCAACGTCTTGTTGAGCGAGATGCTCCCCATGGTCCGCATAGGCGCCGACTCCTGCTCCTTCAACGCCCGCAGGGCCTTCGCGGCATCGCCGGCGACCACCTCGGTGTTGGCCCACGTCAGCGGTGGTTGCAGCGTGGACGAGAAGACGACCTTGCGGATCTCAGCCATCCGCGCGAACGTGGGGTCCTCGTTCTCGGCCACGATCTGCGACATCACTCGGTACGTGTTGCCACCCATCACGCTGATCTGGTCCTCGGCGAGCTTCTCCTCGAGCCACGCCATCAGCTCGGGGCCCTCCTTGCCGTAGTAGCCCGGCCAGCCGTCGGACGCGCCGAAGCCGTCGAGGCTGGTGAAGAGGTCGATGGTCAGCGTGCTCATGGGCGCCTCCTGCACAAAATTCGAAGTCTCTTTCTGGAGAGGGGTAGACCTCGGCTCACGACGAATCTCATCGACGCGACGCGTAACCACCCTCCGCGGTGCTCGCCCCATCGCCTCCTCGGACGTCCTCGCAGCAAGGGGTCCGCCCATCAGGTCCGCGGTGTGAAGGACCGGACACCCAGCCACCGCGGCACGGCCGCCCGGTACGCCTCGTACTCCGGGCCGAACTTGGTGGACAGGGCCAACTCCTCCGCCGCGATCTGCAGCCGGTCGATGGCGATCGTGAACACGGCCACCGGGAGCAGCGCCTGCTTGGCTCCGAGTCGGACCGCGTTGGCGACCAGCAGCCCCGTCAAGCCGACGTACATCGGGTTGCGGCTCAGCGCATTCGCGCCTGTGGTCACCAGGACCGAAGCCTGCTCCGGATGGACCGGTACCAACGTGGTCCCCACACGCCGGAACCGCCGTGCGGACGTCGCTGCAAGCGCCACGGAGGTTGCCGCGATCGCGCTTGCCAAAGCTGCGCGGCCGACGGTCGGCGAGCGCCCACTTCGCGTAAGCGCGCGTTGCGCCAAGGCGGCGACGAGCGCGAGAAAAGGAGGAGGCGTACGCATCACCTCGTAACGTGCCACAACCTCGGCGCGACGTCGAGAGCGACGACGAGCTGGGCCGGATATTCGGCTCAGCTCCAGGGAGACTGGCGACGTGCTAGATCCGCCGCAGGATCTCCGCCTTCTTGGTCTGGAACTCCGCCTCGTTGAGCACGCCGGCGTCGCGCAGCTCGCCGAGCTGACGCAGCACGGCGATCGGGTCCTGGTCGGGCCCCACCGGGGGATCTACAGGGCTTGCCGACGGCTGGTGCGCCCGGTCGACGAGCTGCCGGAGCATGGCCACACCCTCCTCCGCCTGGCGCCAGGGTTTGGTGATCGGGATCGCGTTCGGCGCCTTGTAGGGGTCGTCGTCGCCGTGCCTCCACGTGCTCGTCCTGGTGCCCGTCTGGCCTGGCGCCTGAAGCACGACCGCGCCGCTGAGCATGCCGGTGTGGAGCTGCACGCCCACGAGGTGGCGGTAGTCCCACGAGGTCAGCTCCGATCCGAAGCTGGCACCAGCCATGAAGCCCTTCTTGTAGACGAAGGCGCGACGGCCCGTGCCGATGATGGCCTGGTTGCTCGGCCCGGTGATGACCACCTCGACGGCCTCATCGGGCGCGAGGTTCTTGTCGAGCGCGTCGTTGGCCCCGCGATGAAGCCGCCTGCGATCGGCAAGGGGGGCCACCATCCTCCGAGGATACGGATGGAACGGCCACAGCGGCACCTATCGCACAGGAAGCCGGTCCGGCCGACGGGCAAGCCATGATCTCCGGACTCGTCGCGGTCCTCGCGTGGCGCTAGGGTCGCGGGATGGAGATAGCGATTCGTCACAACCCCGGGTTCGCCGTCGCACGTTGCACGCTCGCCGCGGGCGAGTCGGTCCGAGCAGAGTCGGGCGCCATGATGGCCACGTCGGCCGGCGTCGCCATCGAGGCGAAAGCATCCGGTGGGCTCATGAAGTCGCTGAAGCGCAGCGTGCTCGGTGGCGAGTCGTTCTTCATCACCTCGTTCACGGCCCCCGCGGCGGGTGGGTGGGTCGACTGCGCAGCCCGACTCCCCGGCGACGCGGTCGGGCTGCCCGTCACCGAGGGCCTCAACATCACGAGGGGCAGTTATCTGTGCTCCGACAACGACGTCAGCATCGACACCTCCTGGGGAGGCTTCAAGAACCTCGCAGGGGGTGAGGGCGGGTTCCTCGTTCGTGCGTCCGGCCAGGGGCAGGTGGTACTCGCCGCGTACGGTGCCATCGACGTCATGGATCTCGGGCCGAGCGACTCCATGGTCGTCGACTCCGGACACATGGTGGCCTGGGACAACAGCGTCCAGACCTCGCTTCGGCGGGCCGCGGCCGGAGGCCTCATTCAGTCGGCGAAGAGCGGCGAGGGCTTCGTCTTCGAGCTGCAGGGACCCGGTCGGATCTGGACGCAGTCACGGAACCCCACCGAGCTGGTGGCCTGGTTGACGAACGTCCTGCCGTTCTCCCGCAACTGATCCCAGGAGGCTCCGGGATGCCCCTTCCCGACCTGTCGGTCCAGCTCTACTCGGTACGTCAGCCGCTGGCGACCGATTTCGCCGGCACGCTGGCGCGGCTGGCCGCTACCGGCCTGACCCGCGTCGAGCCGTACGACATGCTGGCCGTCGCCGACGCGTTGGCCGGCGCGCTGCCTGCTGCCGGACTCACCGCGCCGACCGCGCACCAGAGCCTGACCGACGGCCGTCTCGACGAGATCTTCTCGGCCGCCACCGATCTGGGAGTCGGCCTGGTCGTCCACCCGTACACCCCTGCGGACCAATGGCAGACCCGCGAGGACGTGGAGCGGCTTGCGGACGTCCTCGCCGAGGCCGCTGCGGCAGCCGGTGGGCACGGAGTACGTGTCGGCTACCACAACCACAACTGGGAGCTGGTGACCCAGTTCGGTGGCCGTCCCGCCCTGGAGGTGTTCGCCGAGATGCTCGACGCGTCGGTCGTGCTCGAGGTGGACGCCTACTGGGCCGCGACCGCCGGGCAGGACGTACCAGCCCTCGTGGAACGTCTCGGCGATCGGGTGGTCGCCGTGCACCTCAAGGATGGCCCGCTCGATGGTGACACGGCCGCGCAGCTTCCCCTGGGAAGGGGTGACCTGCCTGCCGCGGACATCCTCGCTGCAGCCGGCGCGCTGCAGTTCCCGGTAATCGAGTTCGACGACTACGCCGGCGACATCTTCGACGGCATCGAGGAGAGCTACCGCTTCGCCACGACGACCCTCGGCGCGCGTCGATGACCGATGTCGCTGGGGCCGGCCCCGTCGGGATCGGGGTGGTCGGCGCAGGGAAGATCAGCGAGCAGTACCTCGCCAACATGCGCTCCTTCCCGGATCTCGACGTACGCTTCGTGGCGGATCTCCTGGTCGAGAGGGCAGAGGCGGCTGCCGAGCACTTCGGAGTACCTGCGTCCGGGACCGTCGAGCAGGTCTTGGCCCGCGACGACGTGGACATCATTGTCAACCTGACGCTTCCCAGCTCGCACGCGGAGGTTGCGTTGGCGGCGCTGTCGTCAGGCAAGCATGTGTGGAACGAGAAACCGTTCGCGCTCGACCTCGAGTCGGGCACCGCACTGGTCGAGAAGGCAGACGCGGCGGGGCTCATCATAGGGTCCGCGCCGGACACGTTCCTTGGTCCGGGCTGGCAGGCGACGCGGCGCATGGTCGACCGCGGTGACATCGGCCGCCCCCTCACCGCCTCCATGGTCTTCCAGACCCCCGGCCCGCAGACCTGGCACCCCAACCCCGACTTCTTGTTCCAGGCCGGTGCGGGGCCGTTGTTGGATATGGGACCGTACTACCTCACCGCGCTGGCCCAGGTCTTCGGATCGGTCACAAGGGTGGCTGCGCTGGGCGCCTCCTCCGGCCCGACCCGTACGATCGGCGCCGGTCCACGCGCCGGGGAGACCTTCGACGTCGGCGTCGCCACCTATGTCACCGCGATCTACGACTTCGAACTGGGTGGGGTCGCCGCGGCCACCTTCAGTTTCGACTCGCCACTCGCCCGAGTAGGGGTTGTCGAGATCGCCGGGACGGAGGCGACGCTGGCGGCGCCCGACCCGAACGAGTTCGGCGGCGACATCCTGGTCGTGAAGGCAGGCGAGGAGCACGGGCAGCCGGTGACGGTGGAGGGTATCGAAGGCGGCCGGGGCATCGGGGTCGTCGACATGGCTCGCGCCCTCCGCAGCGGCGAGCGGCACCGCGCGACCGGGCAGCTGGGTCTGCATGTGCTCGACGCCATGCTTGCCACCGCCCGGTCTGTCGACGGCCACACGTTCGAGCCGGTCGGCTCCCGGGTACAGGCGGTCGCCCCACTACCGCCGGGGTGGGACCCGACGCAGCGCACGCTCTGACATGACGGGCGACGCCGAGGGTCTCTATCTAGAGGAGTCGACGAACGGCTGAGGTACGCCGATTCGACCGTCCGTCCACGTGTAGAAGGTCCTCGACCCCGACGACGCGCTGTCGGTGTAGTCACCGAAGTTCGGCGTGGCGATGGCTGACGTGTTGGTCCAGTCGGTCGCCCCGGTCGTGATGCGGAAGTCGCGGCCGTTGGACCTCGGGCTGCTTCGTACTTCGCCGAAGTATTGGGTACGGGCCGACTCCGGCCCGGCCAGCCTGCGGTCGTACCACGACGTGACAACAGAGCCGTTCGCTCGCACACTGAGGGCGGGCAGGAAATGCAGGGCGGACGACCTGTCGTCGTTCACCTTGTGGATGCGACTGTTCAACGCGAGTCCCATCGGCAGGGCCCTCATCCAGATGTCGCCCAGCGGGTGAGCGCTCGCGTCGTTCCACACGACCACGACCTTGTGGCGCGGGGCGTCGACGGCGATCCGAGGGAAATCCTGCCCGTAGAAGCGGTTGTAGCCGGGTATCGCCACCAGGTCCATCGACTTGACACCGCCGGCGCCGCCGGAGTTGCGCTGGCCCTTGGTCACGACACGCGGGTTACCCGGGCCGCCGACCGACGGGTGCGCCCGGCCGAGGGGTATACGCGCGGCGTTGATGTAGACATACGGCTTGCCGTTGAACTGGTTGGAGTCCACGTTGCGCTCCCAGGCCACGTATGCGGCTCCGTTGGAAGCCACCGACACGTAGGCACCGGTGTTGACCACCTGGCGCTCCTCGGGCCACACGACGACCGGGCGGCTCCAGTCGCCTGCCCTGAGCAGCTGCGGATGCGCCGGCACGTGAGCGCGCACCATCTCGATCTGGCCGAAACCGCTCTGGCGGTGAATGCCGAAGAAGAAGCGCGTGTACGACATCACGAGCTGGCGGCTGTGCGCGTTGTAGCTGAGCCAGTCCTTGTCGAGCATGGCCAGGTCGGGAGCCGGGTGGCGGGAGAAGGCGGTGCAGTAGTCGCCGCCACTGGCCGTCACCACCGGCTCTCCGAGCACGGCCCGCCCGTTGGGTCGAACGGTGAGCATCTCGACCGCGAGCAGGAAGTTGGTGTGATGACCCCGACGGCAGTCGATCCTGGTGGGCGGCAGGTACAGGCTGCCGATCGCGAAGTGGTGGCTGTCGATCCGGACCACCGTCGGGTCACCCGCCCATTGCTCGTTGGGCCGGTTGTTGCGCAGCCCGAGCAGGTCGTGGAAGTGCCGGCCGTTGTCGGTCGACACGCTGATCCCGGTGATGGACGCCTTGGGGCCGGTGGATGGTTGCACCACGAACCCGGTTGCGTCGTTCCACGCCACGACCACCGTGGAGGTCGAGCTGGCGGCGGCGATGGCCGACTCGCTCTGGTTGGCGACCAGATCGCGCGACGGGTTGTTGGCGTCGACGTTCGTTCCGAACGCAACCCGCCCGGCCTTGAACGGGGGCTCGTCGCCACCGCCGGCGAGCGGGCCCGTGACCCAGGTCCGGGCACCGAGCGACAGCGTCGAGAGCCTGATGGCTCCGTGCGGCCGGTGGCCGAAGCCGTGGGGGCCTGATCCGTCAGCGGAGAGTGCGGGGCCAGCACTGGCTGCGGTACTCGTACCGAGGGCACTGCCGACGAGGGCGACGGTCGAGACCGCCACAACTACTCCTGCTGCACTGCTACGAAGTCGCATCGACAGGCCTCCCCCTCGGTCCGTGTCGGCCCCCCGCGCCGGGAGCCTCCCTGTTCCTAGCACCAGCGGGGAGACCACCGCAAGATGGTCGGCTGGTTTTCGAGCGGCGAGTCGCGCGCGACCGCCTTCACCCGGCTGCGGCCGTGCCCAGTGCCGTGGCCAGGCTCTTCTGCGCCCTGTCGCCGACCGGAGCGGGTGACGAGGCGCGCTGCCGGGTCCGGCGCGCCGGTGTGACTGCAGCCGGTTCGACGACGCGGCTCACGGCATCGGGGCTCGCGGCCGAGGCCAGTCCCGCCCGCGTGGCGGAGGCAGGGTCGTCGGCGGCCTCGGGTGGTTTGGTGCCGCTGGAGCGAAGCGGCACCAGGCGGGTCAGCAGGTCGTACCAGAACGGCCCCCCGAGCATGACCAGAAGTGCCGTCAGCAGCCACCCCGCGAACGTGGCGGTCCGGCCCAGTCCCCACTTCCACGGCTCCCACCAGACACTGTGCCAGCTGGCGCGCTGCGTCTGGTCCCACCCGATCGGCAGGCTGAGCACCTGGAGCTGGTTCGTGGTGGCGGCGACGTTGTTCAGCTGCGAGGGTGGCGCGCCCTGGCTGACGACCTTGCTTGCGGCGTCCACCACCGCCTGTCGGGTGACCGGGCTCTGCCACAGCTGTTCGGCGACATGAACCGTGGAGACGTTCCCACCGACGGCGAGGAGGAGCCCGATGACGAAGAGGACGGAGGTGGCCCAACGCTTGTACGCGCCCTGGGTGCGCTGCATGGTCTCGTCGAACCAGCGTTCGAGCCCGGACTTGATCGAGATCAGGTCACCTCGCGCCTCGAGCGCCAGCGGCCGTAGGCGCTTCTGCAGGTTCATGGGCAACGTGTCCAGAGCACGCACCTCGTCGCCGTGGACGAGCATCTCGCACACCCCGTCGGCGAACGCCTTCGCGGACAGGTAGCTGGGGTTCTTCGCGTTCCTGGCGATGAGGCTCTTGCCGGCAGCGGCGCAGGCCGCCGAGTACACCGATGTCCCCTTGAAGACCTCGACGGCGTCGGTCAGCGCGTTCGGACCGGTGGCGTCACCACCGAGCATGGCCTCGATCCCGGCTTCGAGGTTCTTCGAGCGCTTGCCGAGCAGCCGCGCGATGACCTCCACGATGGTCGACGCCGCGGTCGCTGCGACGAAGAACAGCAGGGCTAGGCCGATGGCCGTCTCGAGTGCCTGTGATCCCAGCATCGCTCCCACGCCAGCTCCGAGGTTCCGCCGGCTCGATCGACACGGATCCGAGTCTCGCGGTGTCTATGGCCATGCTGTTGGTGCCGGCTGACGCTGTCAAGGGCCGGAGGCCGGGTACAGGTCAGCCGTCGTCCGCGCACCGGAAGCCGACGTTCGCCGACGCTGACTCGGGGGGGTTGCTCGACCGGGCCGCCACGCGGTACCGGTGACAGTACGACTCGTGGCACAGGTAGGAGCCGCCCCGCATGATGCGACTCGTACCGGTCGCCGGACCCTTCGGGTCCCGTGCCGGTGAGGTCGCGTAATAGTCAGGGCTGAACCAGTCCGCGCACCACTCCCAGACGTTGCCCGCCGAGTTCCACAGTCCATAGCCGTTCGGGCGGAACGACTTGACCGGCGCCGTCGTCAGGTACCCGTCCTCGAGGGTGTTCACGTCGGGGAAGCGGCCCTGCCAGATGTTGCAACGCCAGCGTCCACCGGGGACGAGCTCGTCGCCCCACGGGAACCGACGACCCGTCAGACCGCCACGCGCGGCGCACTCCCACTCGGCCTCGGTGGGCAGGCGCTTCCCTGCCCACTGGCAGTACGCCGTGGCGTCGTTCCAGGACACGTGGACGACGGGATGGTTGGGCCGGGCGTCCACCGACGACGCGCCGCCTTCGGGGCGCCGCCAGCTCGCCCCCCGGACCGCGAGCCACCAGGGCGCCGCATCAAGTCGGTGGAGGATGTCGGCGGACTCGGGCGCAGCCAGGTGGAACACGGCGGACACCCCCAGCTGCTCGGCGTCGGTGACGTAGCCCGTGGCGCGCACGAAGGCCGCGAACGAGGCGTTGGTCACCGCGGTCTCGTCGATCCGGTAGTCGCTGAGGGCCACGCGGTGCACCGGTGTCTCCCCGTCGGCGGCGTAGCCCTCGCCGAAGGCGTCGCCCATGTCGAAGTGGCCCCCGGGGATCGCGACCTGCCCGCGCCCCGATCTAGGCCTCACAGCGTCGGTCACAGCGTCCGCCCTCCAGCCGGGCCAGGCGTCGGCGTCGGACACCGGGTACCCGGATCCCGGATCGTACCGGCCGGAGTCCCGCCGGAACCGGGGGCCTGCGCGTCTAGTCTGTGTCCGGTGTCAGCAGCGGAGAGCGCCGAAGCGTCGACCGAGCGGACGTCGTGGTCCTGGGTCCGCGACACGCCGCTCAGCACGTTCGTGCGAACGGAGACGGGCAGCGCCATGCTGCTCCTCGCGGTCACGCTGCTGACCATCGTCTGGGCCGCGATCGCGCCGTCGTCCTACGAGGCCGTGTGGACCACGCGGCTCTCGGTCCGGCTCGGCGACGGCTCGATCGGGCAGGACCTGCGGGGCTGGGTGGACAACGGCCTGATGACGCTGTTCTTCTTCGTGATCGGCCTGGAGGCGCGCCGCTCGATCGACATCGGCGACCTGAGAGAGCGGAGCCGGGTGCTGCTGCCGCTGCTGGCCGGAGTGGGCGGCATGGTGACCTCCATCGCGATCTTCCTGGCCCTCAACGCCGGTGGCAGCGGAGCGCACGGATGGGGCATCGCGATGTCGACCGACACCGCGTTCGCGCTGAGCCTGCTCTCGCTCGTCAAGGCGAAGCCGCTGCAGCCGTTGCGCGCGTTCATGCTGACCGTCGTCGTCGTCGACGACGTGGTCGCCCTGCTGGTGATCGCGACGGTGTACAGCGGCCACGTGAAGCTGGTACCGCTGCTGGTCGCCGTCGTGGTCTTCGGGCTGGCTCTGGTCGCCATCCGGCTGCGGATCAAGCAGGGCGCCGTCTATGCGCTCATCGGGCTCGGCTCCTGGCTCGGCCTGTACTTCTCCGGGCTCGACCCGCTCATCATCGGGCTGGCCCTGGGGCTGTGCACATACGCCTCGCCCGTCGAGCGCGACGCCCTCGAGACGGCTACTTACCGGTTCAGGCTCTTCAGGGAACAGCCGACGTCCGACTTCGCCAGGCTGGCTCAACAGGGGCTGCAGTCCGCGATATCCCCGAACGAGCGTCTGCAGGGGCTCTTCCATCCCTGGACGAGCTACTTCGTCGTGCCGCTGTTCGCCGTCGCCAACGCCGGCATCGCGCTCAACGGGGACGTACTGGCACACGCGGCCCGCTCACCGATCACCCTCGGAGTGGTTCTCGCGTACGTCGCAGGCAAACCGATAGGCATCCTGGTGACGTCGCGGCTGGTGCAGCGTGCCAGCAGGAGCAGGCTGCTGCCCCCGGTCGGGGTAGGCGGTGTGCTGGGAGGCGGCGCCAGCGCCGGGATCGGCTTCACCGTGTCGCTGCTCATCGCCACCCTGGCATTCGACGGCGCGCAGCTCCAGGACGCCAAGATAGGGATCCTCGGCTCCGCGGTCGGCTCCGCTCTGGTCACCTGGGCAGTGTTCAGGGTGATCGACCGGCTGCCGAAACGCGCTCGCGTCCGCGCGCTGTTCGGGACGCTGGAGCCGCTCGAGGACCTGATGGAACCGGTCAACCCCGACTGGGACCACATCCGCGGGAGGGCCGACGCACCGATCACCTTGGTGGAGTACGGCGACCTCGAGTGCCCGTACTGCGGCCAGGCCGAGGGGGCGGTTCGGGACCTGCTCTCGCAGAGTCACGACGTCCGCTACGTCTGGCGCCACCTGCCGCTGCGCGACGTCCACCCTCAGGCCCAGCGGGCCGCCGAGGCGACCGAGGCGGCGGCCGAGCAGGGCCGCTTCTGGCAGATGCGCGACCTGCTGCTCGCCCGCCAGGACGCCTTGGCACACGAGGACCTCGTGCGGTACGCCGGTGAGCTCGGCCTGGACGTGCCCCGGTTCGTCGAGGACCTCGACCGGCACGTCGGTGCCGCCCGTATCGCCGCTGACGTGGAGAGCGCTGCGGCCAGCGGTGTACTTGGCACGCCCACGTTCTTCGTCAACGGGCGTCGCCACCACGGCGCGTACGACCTGCAGGCCCTGCTGACGGCCGTCAAGGAGGCCCGTGCCCGCCTGCTGTCGGCGGGCGTGGAGGCACCGGCTGCCTAGCAGAAGCCGGACCTGTGACGTTAAGACTGCTCTTGGGAAGCGCACCTAGCATTGCGGCATGACGCCGGAGACCTCGCAGAGCGAGCGCGGGCGGGAGGCGACCGCGCCTCCCGGTAACGACTCGTCGCGAGGGCCTGCCCGTAGGCTCACGGTGCTGGCCGTCGTGGCGGTGGTGCTGATCACGGTCGGAGTCGTCGTCTGGCAGCGCAGCGACAACGGCACGGGCTCGGGCCCGACTCCGGTTCAGAACGTACCGTCAGCCGTACGCGCGTACCGGGCTTTCGAGCCCAACTCGTGGTGGAACACGCCGCTGCCGGCATACACCCCGCTCGACCCGGCGGGTAACCAGATCCTCGACTACCTCAGGTCGGGCAAGTCCAGCGGCCTGGGCTGCCTGACGCTCGCCGGCGCCGGCAGCAGCCCCTGGGGCACCCCCATCTACTGGGGAGGTCCCGGTGACCCGTCGTACAACGTGCACGGCATCCACAATGGCCGCCCGCCGGAGCTGGGGTCGCTGCGCATCCCGGTGAGCGCGGAGCCCGCCAACAACAGCGACGGCACGATGATCGTGTACGACCGTGCGAAGGGGTACGTGGCGGCGCTGACCGACGCCAAGTACGACCCCGCCACCGACAGCTGGTCGGCATCGGGCGGCACCGTGACCTACCTCCACTCCAACGGGCTCAACGTCAACACCGGACGCTCCGACGACCCGCGCAACACCGGTACCCACCGAGGCAACAACGGCGCCACCATGGCCGCGTCGTGGGACCAGGTGCAGGCCGGCGCCATCCGGCACGTGCTGAAGGTCGCGGTAGGCCCGGAGCTGGCCGACCGTTTCGTCTTCCCGATGGTCGGCTCCGACGGGAAGTACCAGGGCACGGACCCGAAGGTGCCGCCCGAGGGCCTCCGGCTTCGCATCAAGGCGTCGGTGAACCTGAACGCACTGCACCTGGCACCCGAGGCGCTGATCATCGCCCGCGCGCTCCAGCGGTACGGCTTCTACATCGGCGACTCGGCGGGTGCCACGGCACTCAAGCTCGAGAACACCGCTGCCGAGGGGCGCGGCCAGCTCTGGCACGTGTCGACCGACGCGCTGTGCGGCCTGCCGTTCAAGCCGCAGTACTGGGACGTCGTCGCGGAAGGCTACGACCCCACCCAGTGACCCGACGTCACGGCGGTCAGGTCGTCTTCTGGTCCTTCGGCTCGCTGCGCGGCTGGAGCTGGATCTCGCGCTCTGCGCCCGGTACGCCTTCGCGCAGCTCCGTCGTACGCTCGCGCTCCGCGTTGAGCTCGGCGCCGAGCAGGAGCGCCACGTTCGTGATCCACAGCCAGACCAGGAAGACGATCACGCCGGCAAGCGTCCCGTACGTCTTGTTGTACGAGCCGAAGTTCGCGACGTAGAACGCGAAGAGCAGCGACGCCACCAGCCAGATCACCAGAGCGAACACGGCGCCGCCGCTGACCCACCGGAAGCTGCGGATCTTGACGTTGGGCGTCGCGTAGTACAAGACGGCGATCATCAGGAGGACGATCACGACGAGCACCGGCCACTTGGCGTAGTTCCACACGGTGACGGCGGTACTGCTGAGGCCGAGCGGGGACGCCACGGCACTGACGATCGGCCCGGTGAGGACCACTGACAGGCCGACGATGGCGGCGAGGATCACCATGACCAGGGTGACGAGCATCTGCAACGGCCGGAGCTTCCAGATCGGCCGCCCCTCCGGGGTCTCGTAGATGATGTTCGACGCCCGCATGAACGCGCCGATGTACCCCGACGCGGACCACAGGGCGGCAACGAGCCCGAGGACCAAGGCGAAGCCGGCGGCGCTGTGGTTGGACGTTATCGACTGGATGGGGCCCGACAGCGTCTGCGCGGCCGAGGACGGGCCGATCTTGGTGACGATCTGGGTCAGCGTCTTGGTCGTGGATGCCGGGCTGCCGAACAGCCCGACGAGCGAGACCAGGGCGATCAGCGCAGGGAACAGGGCGAGGACGCCGTAATAGGTGAGCGCCGCGGCCCAGTCGCTGAGGTTGTCCTCGCTGAACTCGGTGAACGTGCGCTTGATCGTCGCGAAGGCCGTGGCCTTGCCGTCGGTGCCGACGGGTCGGTAGTCGGCCCTCGTCTTGTCGGAGGACGAGGTCTCGGCGGTGTCTCGGTCGGTGCTGGCCACAGCGTGCTCCCTTCGGGGCGTCGCCTGGCATGTACCCGCGAGCCCAGCCCCGTAACTGAAGGTGACGGCAGCTCCACCTCCCGCGGCGGTCAGCCAGGTTGCTCTACCCAGGTGTCTCTACCCAGGTGTCAGCTCAAGGCAGCATCCAGGACAGCACGCTGGTCGACTGCAGGTACACGAGCGCGCACATGAACACCAGGAACGCGACCGTCCACACGGCCACCTTGCGGAGCAGCACCCCCTCTTCGCCGGCCATGCCGACCGACGCCGCGGCGATCGCCAGGTTCTGCGGCGAGATCATCTTCCCCAGCACGCCGCCGGAGCTGTTGGCGGCGGCCATCAGGTCCGGGTCGAGGTGGGCGCCGGACGCGGCGGAGACCTGCAGGGTGCCGAACAGGGCGTTCGAGCTGGTGTCTGACCCGGTGACCGCGACGCCGAGCCAGCCCAGCACGGGGGAGATGAGCGCGAACAGGCCGCCGGCGCCGGCCATCCACGTCCCGATCGTGGTGGTCTGACCGGAGAGGTTCATCACGTACGCCAGGCCGAGGACCGCGGCGACGGTGAGGATGGCCCACTTGAGCTGGTCGAGGGTGCGTCCGTAGTCGCGTACCGCTGTCGCGGGACGCAGCCCGAGGACGGCCATCGTGATGATGCCGGCGACGAGCAGCAGGGTTCCCGCGGCCGAGGCCCACCCGAACAGGAACGTCACCGCGGTCGGGGTGCTGCCGTCGGGCTTCTGGATGTCCAGCCCCGGCCACTGGAACGAGTAGAGGCCCTTCGCCAGGAAGGTCTTGACGGCCGGGATCTGGGCGATGGAGAACACGGCGATGATGATGAGATACGGCGCGTACGCCTTGGCGATGTCTGCGCCGGAGTCGTGCGGTGCGGCGTCGGCGGCATCTCCGCCGGCAGCCGCCCGGGTGGTACCGCGCTCGGTCGCCGCGCGTCGGCTGCCGAGCTCGACCTCGTGTGCCGAGTCCCTCGCACTGCTCAGGTGCGTCTGGATCTCCTCCTCGGTCAGGGACTCTCCGTGGAGCACCTCGGCCGGTTGCCACACGCGCAGGAACGCGACGATCGCGACTGCCGAGCCGAGCGACGCCACCACGTCGGTGAGGGCGACGGAGATGTAGTTCGAGCAGAGGAACTGCAAGATCCCGAACGCCACGCCGGCGAGCAACGCCACGGGCCAGGTCTGACGCAGCCCCCGGGCGCCGTCCACCATGAAGACCAGGGCGAGGGGCACGAAGAGCGCGAGCACGGGCGTCTGCCTACCGACGATCGAGGCGAGGTTCTGTTCGGGCCTGCCCGTGGTCGCGGCCAGCGTGACGATCGGTACGGCGATCGCGCCGAACGCGACGGGGGCGGTGTTGGCGACCAGTGCGACCGCGGCGGCCTTGAGCTTCGAGAACCCGAGTGCCACGAGCATGACCGAGGTGATGGCGACGGGTGTGCCGAAGCCCGCGAGCGCCTCCAGCAGCGCGCCGAAGCAGAAGGCGATGATGATCGCCTGGACCCGCTGGTCCTCCGACACCGTGCCGAACGACCTCCGGAGCACGTCGAAGTGGCCGGTCGTGACGGTCATCGTGTAGATCCAGATCGCGTTGACGACGATCCACATGATCGGGAACAGGCCGAAGGCCGCTCCCTCCAGCCCGGCGTCGAGCGCCTGGCCGACCGGCATGCTGTACACCGCCACGGCGACGATGACCGCGACGGCGAGCCCGAGTAGCGCCGCCCACTGGGCGCGCAGTTTCACGACGCCGAGCAGCAGGAAGACGGTCAGCAGCGGCAGTACCGCGAAGATCGTCGACCACCCGTAGGAGCTGCCGACGGGGTCGTACACCTGACGGAACACGAGAGCCTCCTTGCGCCGAGGAGCCGTACGCCTGCTGCGTGCTGTCAGTCTGGCCGCACCGCGGGTGCTCGGCAACACCGCCTCGAGCGGGCGGGAATGTCGCGTCGAGTGGTCAGGAATGTCGCGTCGAGTGGTCGAATGTCGCCTCGAGTGGGCGGGAATGTCGCGTCGAGTGGGCGGGAAATGTCCGGTCGAGCGGGGGCGACTGCCGGGTCAGCATGGAGAAGCGCTGGGATCGAACCCAGTTGGCTCCTCGGCGGGAAGGAGTTGACTCCTCGGCGGGAAGCAAGTGACTCCTCGGCGGCGGGGAGGGGGAGCAATGCTCTTCGCCCGGGGGTGCCGCGCAGGAAGTAACGGCATAAACTCTCGATCTCGGGAGCACGACCGCGTCCGTCTGTGCCCGTACCGACCACCGCCACCGCTGCGTGGTCCGACCCTCCTGGAGGCCGCAGGGATGATTACTCCTCCGACAGTGCCCGGCGTCGAGATCGCCACCTGGTCAGACGGGTACGAAGACGTGCTGACCGAGGAGTCGCTCGGCCTGCTCGCTCGGCTCCAGCGCGAGTTCGGTCCGCGCCGCAAGGACCTCCTCGAGAAGCGAGCCGCCCGAGACGCCGAGCTCGCGGCCGGCGCGCTCCCGGACTTCCTCTCCGAGACCTCCGACGTCCGCGGCGGCGACTGGACGGTCGCTCCGCCGGCGCCGGGGCTGGTCGATCGGAGGGTGGAGATCACCGGCCCGACCGACCGCAAGATGGTGATCAACGCCCTCAACTGCGGCGCCAGGGTGTTCATGGCGGACTTCGAGGACAGCAACACGCCGACCTTTGACAACCTGGTCATCGGTCAGCGCAACCTGCGCGACGCTCTGCTTCGCAAGATCGACTTCACCAGCTCGGAGGGGAAGTCGTATGCGCTCGAGGACGAGGTGGCGACCCTCGTCGTCCGCAACCGCGGCTGGCACCTCTCCGAGCGCCATGTGCTCGTCGACGGCGAGCCGGTGTCCGGCAGCCTGTTCGACTTCGCCATGTACATGGTGACCAGCGCGCAGATCGCCCTCGACGCCGGCATCGGCCCGTACTTCTACCTGCCGAAGATGGAGAGCCACCTCGAGGCACGACTCTGGAACGACGTCTTCCGGTTCGGGCAGGAGGCGCTGGGCATCCCGACCGGGACAATCAGGGCCACCTGCCTGATCGAGACGATCACGGCGGCGTTCGAAATGGAGGAGATCCTTTACGAGCTGCGTGAGCACTCGTCGGGGCTGAACGCGGGCCGGTGGGACTACATCTTCTCGATGATCAAGAAGTTCCGGACCCGCGGCGAGGAGTTCCAGCTCCCCGACCGTGCCGAGGTGAAGATGACCGTGCCCTTCATGCGGGCGTACACCGAGCTGCTGGTCAAGACCTGCCACGCACACGGAGCGCACGCCATCGGAGGGATGGCCGCCTTCATCCCGAACCGGCGCGACGCGGAGGCCAACGACGCCGCGCTCGCCGCCGTCCGCGCGGACAAGACCCGTGAGGCCGACGACGGGTTCGACGGCTCCTGGGTGGCGCATCCCGACCTCGTACCGGTGGCGTTGGAGGTGTTCGACGCCAAGCTGGGCGACCGCCCCAACCAGCTCGACCGGCAGCGAGACGACGTACACGTCACGGCCGAGCAGCTGCTCGACGCCAAGTCGACGCCCGGCGAGGTCACGGAGGACGGCGTACGGAACAACGTCAGCGTCGGCATCCAGTACCTCGAGTCGTGGCTGCGAGGCAGCGGCGCGGTGGCCATCTTCAACCTCATGGAGGACGCCGCGACGGCCGAGATCAGCCGCAGCCAGATCTGGCAGTGGGTCCACAACGGCGTCTCGACCGCGGACGGCACGCCGATCACCGCCGACTACGTACGCCGGATCGCCGACGAGGAGCTCGAGAAGGTCAAGGACACGGTCGGTGACGAACGCTACGCCGCGGGCCGCTACGACGAGGCCCGTGAGCTCTTCGAGCAGGTGGCGCTCGCCGACGACTTCGTCGAGTTCCTGACCCTGCCGGCCTACGAGCGGCTCGGTTGACACCGCCGTGACGACGCTGGCGGGCCCGCCGACCACGAGGACGAGCGAGCTCGCCGACGCGCTGCGGTCGGCCGTCGGGGCGCAGCGGGTGCTGACCGACCGGGCACAGCTGCGCACCTACGAGTGCGACGGGCTGGCGAACTTCCGGGTGACACCGGCGATCGTCGTCCTGGTCGAGTCGACGCAGCACGTCGTCGACACGGTGCGGCTGTGCGCCGAGAGGGGCGTGCCGTTCGTCGCGCGCGGTGCCGGCACCGGCCTCTCGGGAGGAGCGCTGCCGGTCGCGGAGGGTGTGCTCATCGTCCTCTCGCGGATGCGGGCGGTCCGCTCCGTCGACCCGGACAACGCACGTGTGGTCGTCGAGCCGGGCGTCATCAACGTATGGGTGACGCGCGAGGGAGCGCCCTACGACCTCGCCTATGCGCCCGACCCCTCGTCACAGCAGGTGTGCTCGATCGGCGGCAACGTCGCCGAGAACTCGGGAGGCGCCCACTGCCTCAAGTACGGGTTCACCGTCAACCACGTGATGGGTGCCACCGTGGTCCTGTCCGATGGTGAGCTCGTGCACCTCGGCGGGCCTGCCCCGGAGCATCCCGGCTACGACCTGCTGGGCGCCTTCGTCGGCAGCGAGGGAACCCTCGGCGTGGCGACGGAGCTCACCCTGCGGATGGTCCGAGTGCCCGAATCGGTGCAGACGATGCTCGTGGGCTTCCACAGCGTCGAGGACGCGGGTGGGGCGGTGAGCGACATCATCGCGGCCGGGATCCTCCCGGCGGCGGTCGAGATGATGGACGCGCTGGCCATCGAGGCCGCGGAGGCGGCCGTGAGCTGTGGCTACCCCGAAGGGGCGGACGCCGTGCTCATCGTCGAGCTGGACGGGCCGGAGGCCGAGGTCGAGGCGCAGTTCGCCGAGGTGACCGACATCGTGTCCCACCGGCACGCGTTCGAGACGCGGATCGCGGCGGACGCCACCGAGCGCGCGCTGATGTGGAAGGGCCGGAAATCCGCCTTTGCGGCTGTCGGCCGGATCAGCCCGGCGTACTTCGTCCAGGACGGCGTGATTCCCCGGACCCTGCTGCCCGAGGTGCTCGGCGAGATCGACCGAATGGCCGACGCGGTCGGGCTACGGGTCGCCAACGTGTTCCACGCCGGCGACGGCAACCTGCACCCGCTCGTGCTCTTCGACGACTCCGTCGCAGGACAGGCCGACGACGCAGAGAAGCTGGCCGGCGCCATCTTGGACCTGTGCGTCGACTCGGGGGGCTCGATCACCGGGGAGCACGGCGTCGGGCACGAGAAGAAGCTCAAGATGACGAAACAGTTCACCGACGACGACCTCGAAACGATGCAGCTCGTGCGATGCGCGTTCGACCCCGACGGCCTCGCCAACCCGGGGAAGCTCTTCCCGACACCCCGCCTGTGCGGTGAGCGGCCCGGTCCGCGGACCGGCGTACACCCCGTACAGGCGGCTGGCTTGGGGGACGTGTTCTGACATGACGACGGTCGAGGCCACCACCCGTCCCGGCGCGGCCGCCGATGCGGTCGCCGGAGTGGTCCCGCGCGAGGTGGCTCGGCCGCACGACGCCGCGGAGGTGGCAGCGCTGCTGCGGGCGGGGGCCGGCAGCGGTACGACGGTGGTGCCCGTCGGCGGGCGCTCGAAGCTGGGCTGGTGCCCGCCTCCGCGCTCCTGCGATCTGGTCCTGGAGACCGCCGGCCTCGACCGCATCGTCGAGCACACCGCGGGCGACCTCGTCGTGGTCGCCGAGGCGGGGGTACGGCTCGACGCCTTGCAGCAGCGTCTCTCAGAGCACCGCCAGATGCTCGCCCTCGACCCGCCGGAGCGCGGTGCGACCCTCGGGGGCATCGTGTCGGCCAACGCCTCCGGCCCGCGCCGGCTGCGCTACGGAACCGCGCGCGACCTGCTGATCGGGGTGACCGTGGTGTTGGCCGACGGCACGGCGGCCAAGTCCGGTGGCAAGGTCGTGAAGAACGTCGCTGGCTACGACCTCGGCAAGCTCTACACCGGCGCGCACGGGAGCCTGGGCGTCCTCGTCTCGACCACCTGGCGGCTGCACCCGCTGCCGCGTGCGACCCGCGTCGTCGTACGCGAGGTGGCCGACCCCGACGAGGCCGGCCGGCTGGCGCTGCGAGTCGCCCGCAGCACGCTCACGCCGTCGGCCGTCGAGCTCACCGGGCCGGTGGCAGGCCCGATGCGCATGGTCGTCGTCTTCGAGGCGATCGAGGAGTCGGTGGAGGCGCAGGCCGCGCATCTCGTGGAGCTGGTTTCCGGGGGCGAGGTGGCGGACGAGCTCCCCGACGACTTCGGTGAGCGGCCCCACGACGGCCTGGTCGTCCGCATCGCCCACGTCCCGGCGGCGCTGCCACAGGTGCTGCACAGCCTTCCCACCGGCGCGTCGGTCGTCTCCTCGGCCTGCAGCGGCGTCATGTACGCCGGGCTCGGGGCCACGGCGGGAGCGGCGGAGCTCGGCGCGCTTAGAGCCGCGATCGCGCCCTTCGACGGGACCGCGGTCGTGCTGAGGGCACCCGACGATGTCGGGGCGGACCTCGACCATTGGGGTCCGGTCGGGGACTCCCTGGACCTGATGCGGCGCGTGAAGGGGCAGTTCGATCCCGACGGCCGGTTGTCGCCGGGCCGCTTCGTCGGCGGAATGTGAGGTGCCGGAGCGATGACCACCGAACGCGCACGACCCGAGGCGCCACCGGTCGAGGCCACGTACGACGACCTCCCTCCCGGTACGCCGACGGGCGCCGCCAGCTCCTCTGCGGTGGCCGCGGCGGAGGCGATCGGCGCGCGGCGACCGCTCGATCTGGGACAAGGTGGCCCCATCGCAGCCAGCGCCGGCGAGGCGACCGTCCCCTCGCAGGGAGGCGGCACGGGAGGCTCCCTCGCGCCCGCGTTCGATGCGCACCATCCTCCGGACGCCGCGCTCGTCGGTGACTGCGTGCACTGCGGCTTCTGCCTGCCGACCTGCCCGACGTACGTCTTGTGGGGCGAGGAGATGGACAGCCCACGCGGCCGCATCGACATCATGAACATGGCGCTGCAGGGCGAGCCGTTGACCGACTCCTCGGTCCGACACCTCGACCAGTGCCTGGGCTGCATGGCCTGCGTGACCGCCTGCCCGTCCGGGGTCCAGTACGACAAGCTCATCGACGCCGCCCGCGGTCAGATCGAGCGGCGCTTCCCGCGGTCGCGCCCCGAACAGGTGCTGAGGTCGGCGATCTACGCCGTGTTCCCGTACCCCCGGCGGCTGCGGGCCGTACGCGGGCCACTGCGCGCCTACCAGGCCTCCGGGCTGCGCCGTCTGCTCGCCCGGACCGGCGTGCTGGGCCGGCTTCCCGGGCCGTTGCAGGCGATGGAGTCGCTCGCACCCCGGCTCGGGCCGATGCGGCCGCTGCCTGAGCGCAGCGCCGCCGAGGGGACGCGCCGAGGCGTGGTGGGCCTGCTGACCGGTTGCGTCCAGGGCGCCTTCTTCCCCGACGTGAACGAGGCCACCCTGCGGGTGCTCGTCGCCGAAGGCTGCGACATCGTTGTGCCGAGGCGTCAGGGCTGCTGCGGGGCGCTGTCGTACCACGGGGGCCGGGAGCAGGAGGCGATCCGGTTCGCCCGGCACGCCATCGAGGTCTTCGAGGAGGCAGAGGTCGACACCGTCGTCGTCAACGCCGCAGGCTGCGGCTCGACGATGAAGGAGTACGGCCACCTGTTGCGCGACGAGGCCGGTGGCTGGCCCGAGCGGGCAGAGGCACTGTCGGCGAAGGTCCGCGACATCAGTGAGCTGCTGGCCGAGCTCGGCCCGGTCGCCCCGCGCCATCCGTTGCCGATGACGGTTGCCTATCAGGACGCCTGCCACCTCGCGCACGCGCAGGGGGTCCGGGACCAGCCGCGCGCGCTGCTCGGGGCGATCCCCGGCATCGAGATGAAGGCGCTGGTCGAGGCGGAGATCTGCTGCGGCAGCGCTGGTGTGTACAACCTGCTGCATCCAGAGCCCGCACGTGAGCTGGGGGAGCGCAAGGCCCGGGCCGTGCTCGACTCCGGAGCCGACATCATGGTGACCGCCAACCCTGGGTGCTGGATGCAGGTGGCGACCACTCTCGACCGGATGGGGCACAGGCTGCCCGTCGCCCACACCGTCTCGATCCTCGACGCCTCCATCCGCGGGGTCGACGCCGGCACGGTGCTGGCGCAGGCCCTCGACGGCCCTGGTACACCGATCTCCTCCGAGTACGGGGGCCGGTAGCGGATTTGTATAGGTCGGGCTATCCTTCCGGACGCCTGCCCGACCCGACCGCTCGATGGGGTGACCAATGCGACGAGTCTGCTGCGCGCTGACGGCTCTCGTCGTCATGGCCTCGGGTCCCACGGCGCTGGCGAGCGCCGCCACCGTCCGGGCCCAGTGGGACATGACACCATCCCACGGTGTCGTCGTCGACCGCGCCGGGCAGGCGAACCTGCGCCTGTTCGGTGCCTGGACGAAGGTAAGGGGTGCGGTTGGTCGCGCCGTGCGGTTCCGCTGGAACGGCCGTCCGGCCGGCGGCGCCGTCCGTAGCGGAGCGGCGTTCAGTCCCGGCACCGCACCGTTCGCCGTCGGCGTCACCTTGCGGGCGCTGCCCATCCCGGCGAGCGGTGGTTACTCGCCCAACGTCGTCCAGAAGGGCCTCTTCCACGACCGCGGTCAGTGGAAGCTGGAGGTGATCCGCAGCGGAGGACACGCGGTCGCGCGATGCCGGTTCTCCGGTACACGCGGGCATGGTTCCGTGCTCGACCGCACCGGCACGGCGATCGACAACGGACGATGGCACACGGTGATCTGCTGGCGGGCCGCCTCCGCGTACGGCATCCGCGTCGACGGCAGGCAGACCCGCGTGGGCGGAACCGTCGGTTCGATCGTCAGCTCGCGGCCACTCCGCGTCGCGTCGAAGACCGCCGGTGCCGGGGTCACCGACCAGTTCCAGGGCTCCATCGACTGCATCACGTACGTCCGGGGTGCCTCCCCCGTAAGGCTCGCCGCCGCCAAGGCGCATTGCTGAGGCGACGAGTGGCACTCGACCGTCGGAAGCGGTTCAGCGCAGTCCCTCGATGACGGAGGTCGTGTTGCGCTCCAGGTCCGCCACGATCTGGCCGGCAGGAAGGCTCCGGGCCATCGCGCCGCCCTGGCCAACCAGCATCGGCGGCTCGGAGAGGAATGACCGTGGAAGGGGGTAGTCCGGTGGCTCCTCACCCGACGCCTCCAGCCGTTCGACCGCGGCGGTACGCACGGCCCGGGCGGGCCGGCCGGTGAGGACGCGGGTTATCGTCGTATCCGCGCCCAGCGACCGGCGGTACACCTCACCGGTACCGGCCTCGTCGCTGGCCAGAAAGGCGGTGCCGAGCTGTACTGCGTCGGCCCCGAGAGCAAGGGCCGCGGCGATGCCGCGCCCGTCCATGATGCCTCCGGACGCGACCACCGGGACCGACACCGCGTCGACGACCTGCGGCACCAGGGTCATGGTGCCGATGAGGCTTTCCTCGACGGGGGCGAGGAAGGTTCCCCGATGTCCTCCTGCCTCGTAGCCCTGTGCGACGACCGCGTCGACACCGGCCTCCTGCAGGGCGACGGCCTCGGCGACAGTGGTCGCGGTTCCCATCGTGAATCCGTCGAAGCCCTCGAGCGACGCCAGCCCGAAGGTGAAGCTGAACACCGCGACGTGTTCCTCGATCACGACGGCGAGCTGGTCGTCGAAGCGTGGAGTGGCCCGCGGGGGTGGCGGCTCGTCGAGTCCCGTGAGCCGTGCCCAGCTGTCGACGCGGGAGCTCGACGGGGGTGGGAGTGGGGCGAACAGGTTGACCCCGAACGGCTGCGCGGTCATGGACCTCACCGCGCGGATGAGCTCTCGCAGCTGGTCGGGAGTCGACACGGCGCCCGCAACGAAGCCGAGCGCGCCCGCCTCGCAGACAGCCGCGACGAGCTCCGGCGGCGTCCAGCCGCCGGCCATCGGCGCCTGGACGATCGGTAGGCGCGTCCCCAACCGGCGCGCGAGTGACGTGTTCCGCCAGGTCACGAGTCCTCCTCCCAGGTCCGGAGCCCGGCCGAGCCCTACGGCCGCGCCCGCAGCAGTCGTGCGCACCGCGAGTACAGCGTGCGCGCCTTCATGAGCCATGGACGCCGTTCGCTCAGGCCCACCAGCATGGCGCGTACGGGCCGCGCCGAAGCGGTGTCGAGCCGGCCCTGCAACTCGGCCGCCACGCCCGTGGTCGAGCTGTTCTTCTCCCGAAGCGACGCTATCCGGCCGCGCAACCGGGTGAGCTCGTCGGACCGGTCCTTTGCCAGCGCCACCAGGCCCTCGAGGGCGGCGTCGAGCAGAGCCGCGTCGTCCACCTCCGCCCCGGTCACCTCGTCGGAAGAGAAGATCGGCTGCAGATCGTCGAGGTCACCGACGACGTCGGCACCCGAGGCCTTGATCGCCGCGATGTTCTCGGCCGTGCGCTCACGTGCCCAGGGCTCGAGCTCGGCGGGCAGTCTCAACCGCGACTCGCGGTGCCTGCGCTTGGCGAGCCCCCGCTTGGCGAGGGCGTGCTTGAACATCTCGTTGTAGACCGGCCACTCGAGTCCGCGCTTGCGGCTGACGGCATTGAGCCGCAGCATGAGTTCGGCGGACTCGAGCCCGAGCGACTCGTTGCTGCCGCGCCCGCTGGCGTCGAACGCGCTCGGGTCGACCCCGAGGACAGAGGCGACGCGTACCCACAGGTTCGCGGCGGTCGCTCCCGGCTGACCCACCGTCACGACGTGCACCTGGGCGGCCGGAAGCACGTCGCGCCAGATCGCGAGCACCCGTCCGACGTCCTGCTGCGACCAGAAGAGGTTCCCGGCGGGCGTGCCGCGGGGGTTCTCCGAGGTGACCGCCCCGAGGAACTCCGGCCAGGACCACAGCTCCCAGTTCTGCACGAACTCCTGCCAGGCCGCGGGCACCGTGCGCGCGATGTCCCGGACGGTGACGATGATCTCGACCTGCGCCGGCGCCAGCGTCTCGACCATGCGCTGCGCTTGGGCCGTCTCGGCCGACCCCAGCCACTCCATGGACACCAGGCTGTCGCCGTCCCACGCGGTGACCTCGTCGACCAGACGCTGCCAGGCGCCGAGGACTTCAGGGTCGCGGCCGCCGTGTGGGTTGGCGGCCAGCACGTCGCGCGCGGCCAGTACCTGGTCGGTCCAGGTCTGGCCGGGGTAGAGGACACGGGCCCGTTTGCGGAGCCGCGCCTTGTTGTCGGCGAACACGGCCTGCAGGTACGAGGTACCGCTCTTCGGCAGTCCTACGTGCAGGAAGACCTTGTTCGCCACCGGGTCACAGCGCCTTGGCGTACCGGGTCAGGAGCTCCTCCAGGCGCTTGTCGTCGCGCTGGGCGACCGGCACCAGCAGCTCCTGTACGACGTCGGTGAGCTCGGCAAGGCGCACGTTGAGCTGGCGGTTCTCCTGTACCTCCGCCTCGAGGTCGCTCACCCGCTTCGTCAGGCGCGCCACCTTCACCTCGAGGGAGTTGGCGTGCGGTGCGTCGCGATGCTTGGCGACCCAGGCGGACACCTCGGCCCGGGACAGCCGTGCGATGTCGGCTGCGCGGTCACGGAAACTCTTGTCGGACATCACCACTCCAGAACCAGTCGGCAGACTTGAGGACTCCTGGCGGGCCGGTCGAACGTGCCCTGCTCACGGAAGGAGACGGTTGCCCCGGCGGCGAGCGCCTCGGACACCACGTCGTCGGGATCCAGCGGCTGCTGCCCGCTCGGCCCGGCGAGCTTCTTCGGGTCGTTCTCGGACGTGTGGAACTCCAGGTAGCACCGCCCGCCGCCTCTGACCAGCGTGCGCGTCATCCGCCAGAAGTTGTCGCGACCGTGCGGACGCAGGTCGTCGAGGAGATGACGGCAGTACACGGTCCTCGGCGCCGGGCGACGCGCCAACAGTGCGGTCTCGGCGAGGCTCGCTCGAACCGAGTAGAGGTTGAGCAGCAGGGGCTCGAAGGGCGTTCCCTTCTCGGCCGCTTTCTTCCTGGCCTTCTTGAGGACGCCGTAGACGAAGTCGACCCCCGTGACGGAGTAGCCCTTGTCGGCGAAGAAGAGCGCGTCCTGCCCCAGGCCGCAGCCGAGGTCGACGAGCTCGCCCGGCTTCTCCCGTTCGGCCACCCACTGGGCGAAGGCGCTGGGGTGTCGCCGGATGCGGGCGTTGGCATCGGAGTAGTACGTGATCCAGCTGTCGCGACGGCCGCGCAGCCCGCCGAGCCAGCCGTTGATGCGGCGTTTGGTCGTCTTTGGCGAGTGGTACTCGAACGACGGGTCCGGCACCCGCCAGTGCCGGCCGTACGCCGCCCGGAGGAGGACCTCCGGTTTGGCCGGGGCGGGCATCGTGCGCCCCTCGAACTCGATCTCGCGGAGGGGCACCACCGCAGATCGGTCGGCCTTGGTACGGATGTCGTGCACCTGGTGCAGGTGCCCGTTGACGATGAAGCACGAGAACACGTCGAGGTTGCGGGAGCTGCCGTCGGCCTGCGGCAGGAAGAGGGCGACGAAGGCGCCGTTCTGCCGCACGATCCGCCAGGGCCTCGTGCGCAGCACCCGCTCCACCCGCATGGACTCGCGGATCACGTCGACCGGGTCGGTGTACGCACTCAGGTATCCGAGGTCGATGTCGTTGTCGTGCCCGATCAGGCGTCCGTTGCGTACCGCCCCCAGCAGCGTTCCGTAGCTGATGAACGCCGGCAGGCCGCACTCGTCGCGCAGAAGGGCGAGCACCTCCTCGACCTGGTCGAGGTATCCCTCGATGGCCGCGCGGTCGGTCGACTCGAAGGGCCGGTTGAAGCGGCCGTGCTTGGTGACGGCGACACGCAGGCCGTTCTCGTCGACGATCGACACGCGTCCGGCGCCGGACCCGAAGGTCGCCTCGGTCGCAGCGACGATCCGGCCCGTCACATGGTCGCGCATCTCGAGCAGCGTCGTGCCCTCGAGGCGCGGTCGGATGGGCTCGGGCCAGGCAGCATGCCGGTACCCGTCGCGGCGGCGCCGGTAGTCCGGCGCCGAGATGGACCAGACGCGCTGGCCGTCGAACAGGACGTCGAAGACAGAGTTCCGGTCGAGCCGGAAGCGCAGCTCCTCGTCGTCGACCACCAGCGAAGGACGGGCGTCTGGGGACGGTCCGTTCGAGTCGGTCAACAAGATGTCCTTTCCGGGCAGCACGGGACGCGGCGGTCGTCGCCAGGGCCGCACCACAGGCTAGCAGCGCCGACCTGGCCCGCCCCGCTCGTTCGGAGCCGGTCTGACGTGGCGTCTCGCCAGAGGTGCGCACGCTAGTCTTAGCGCGGCGTCCGGCGGGGCAGTCCGGTGTGCCACCGGCGTGAGGCGGCGCGAGGCGGCGCAAAGAAGGGACGGACAGGCGATGATCGGGCTCGTGCTGGCTGCGGGAGCGGGCCGGCGGCTACGGCCGTACACCGACACCCTGCCGAAGGCACTGTTGCCGGTGAACGGTGAGGGCACCATCCTCGACATCGCGCTCGCCAACCTGGCAGCGGTCGACCTGCGGGAGATCGTCGTCGTCGTGGGCTTCGCCGCGGCTGAGGTGGAGAGCCGGCGAGCGGCCCTGGAGCGTCGCCACGGAGTGTCGCTGCACCTGGTCCACAACGACAAGGCGGAGATCTGGAACAACGCGTACTCCTTGTGGACGGCGCGGGAGCAGATGGCCGACGGCGCGCTCGTCGTCAACGGCGACACCGTGCATCCGGTGTCCGTCGAGGAGGTCCTGCTGTCCTCACGCGGACCGGGCGTACTGCTCGCGGTCGACACCGACAAGCGGCTCGGCGCCGAGGAGATGAAGGTCGTTGCCGGCGCCGACGGTGCAGTGCGCTCCATCACCAAGCTGATGGACCCGGCCGAGGCCTACGGCGAGTACATCGGCGCGAGCCTGATCGAGCCCGAGGCCGTCGCGCCGCTGGCCGACGCGCTTGAGGCCACCTGGCGGCGCGATCCCGACCTGTACTACGAGGACGGCTACCAGGAGATGGTCGACCGCGGGCACGTCGTCGCCACGGCGCCTATCGGTGACGGGGTTGCCTGGGTCGAGGTGGACAACCACGACGACCTGGTCCGGGCTCGGGAGATCGCGTGCCGCTACTAGCTCGGATGTTGGCCAGCCCCCTCTTCGTCGACATCCGCCGCGGCGCCGTCGACCGGCTCGCCGAGCTCCTGACGGAGCGCAGGATCTCGGCAGACGGCGACGTCATGGTGGCGGTGGGCGCCGGCCAGGGACAGGAGATCTGGGACCGGCTGAGCCCGGCGCTGCCCAAGGCGCAGGTGTTCACGGTGATGGACGCCACTCTCACCTCCGCAGCCGACCTGCAGCGGGTGCTGGGACAGGGCTCCTTCGACGCGGTGGTCGGCATCGGGGGCGGCAAGACCCTTGATGTCGCCAAGTACGCCGCCACGCTCGCGGCGTTGCCGATGGTGGCCGTGGCCACCAACCTCGCACATGACGGCCTGTGCTCGCCGGTCGCGACGCTGGAGTACCCGCACGGCCGCGGGTCGTTCGGGGTGTCCATGCCGCTGGCTGTCGTGGTCGACCTCGACTACGTGAGCGCCGCCCCGCCCAGCATGGTGAGCGCCGGTATCGGTGACGTCGTCAGCAACCTCTCGGCCATCGAGGACTGGAACCTGGCACACCGCGAGCGCGGGGAACCCGTCGACGGGCTCGCCGTGACCTTCGCCCGTACCGCGGCCGAGGCCCTGCTGCACCGCAGCGACGGCATCCAGGACGACGACTTCCTCATCGCGCTGGCCGAGGCACTCGTGCTGTCCGGCATGGCGATGTCGGTGGCGGGCACGTCTCGCCCCTGCAGCGGCGCCTGCCACGAGATGATCTACGCGATCAACGCCTTGTGGCCCGACGTCTCCAACCACGGCGAGCTGGCCGGGCTCGGCGCACTGTTCGCGTACTTCCTGCGCGAGGACGACGTACGGTTCGGCCAGATCGAGCGCTGCCTGCGCCACCACGGCCTGCCGAGGCGGCCGGCCGACATCGGGTTGACCGACGACCAGTTCGTGGAGGCCGTGATGCTGTCGCCGTCGATGCGGCCGGACCGCTACACGATCCTCGAGCACCTCGACCTCGACGAGGCGGCCACGAGGTCACGCGTCGCGGCGTTCGTCGCCTCGCTCAGCTGAGACTGCGGGTGCGCGGGATGTGCAAGTTGCTTCGGTCGTCAGTGCGCTTACTCCTGGACTCTTCACCGATGGGCGGGCAAGAACATGCGGGTGGTGGCGCCGGTACGCCATGTGGGGCGCATGGTCATTTCGCTGAGTCGCCAGCCGTTCGGGGTCAGCTTGGCGCTGGCCCGCAGGACACCGCCGGCGACGAAGTGGGTCTGCAGTTCGGCCGAGTTCCCGGCGTCGCTCCATAGGTGCATGGCGTGCATGTTCGCCCGTACCTGCGCGGTGTCGCCGGATCGGGTGATCACGTAATCGGTGAGCATGTGGTGGGTGGCCCGGAAACGCGCGAAGCTCTCGTTCTGCTCGGCGAGGATTTCGGCCGGGCCGGTGATTGCGACTCCGTCGGGTCGTACCACCCGGCCGTCTGGCAGGAACGTCGCTGCGACGACCTCGGCATCGAGGCACTTGTCGTCGATGGCCGCGAAGTAAGCGCTGAGCAGCATCGGAATATCCATGGCTACAACGTATCCGATTTGGATACAGTGTAGCCATGACGTTCTGGGGGCAAGAGCCTCCGCTTCCGCGGGGCAGTGCACCGGATCTGCAGAAGATCGTCATGGCTGCGGTCGCCCTGGCCGATCGCGAGGGTCTTCAGTCGGTGTCGCTGCGCCGGTTGGTCACCGTGCTGCGTTCGGGCACAGCCTCCTTCTATCGGGTGCTCGACAACAGGGACGAGTTGCTCGATCGCATGGTCGACGCGGTCCTCGGCCTGCACCTACCGCCGAGAGGGTCCGGGGAGTGGCGCGAGGACCTGGCCGCCGTGGCCCGCAACCGGCGCGCGATGCTTACTGCGCATCCGTGGTTAGGCCCGGAGCTGGCTGGACGCCCGGCCATCGGCCCGAACGCCTTGATCCACCACGAACGGGCCCTGGCAGCGGCAGCCGGCTATGCGGACGACCCGAGCACCGCCAGCAGCGCCGTAGAGACGATTCTAGGTTTTGTTCTCGGCGCCACCGCCAGGGAGTTCGCCGAGACCCGGACCCAGCTCCGCTCCGGGCTCACCGCGGAGCAATGGCGCAGCTCCGTGGCTGTGTACCTGGAACAGGCTCTCGAGAGCGGTGCCTACCCACACTTGAGTCGGATGGTGCGTGGTGCCACGGACTTGGACCCCGACGAACGATTCGAGCGGGGCCTGGCCGTCGTTATGGCCGGGCTCGCCACCTGGACGCCATAACCGGCCCTGACACATGAACTTTCGTGCTGCGCGGTCTAGTGCCTGCCATCCGTGCGCGGAGCGGAAGTCCAGCGCGGACGATACTCGAGTCGCGTTCCGCAGAGGACCGCTTGCGGTGGTGGTCGTGTTTGACGTTGTCGATTGGGGTTTCGCGCTGATCGACCCTCCAGCGCACGACCAGCGACACAGCAGTTGGGATTCCGCACGGGGGCAATGTCGTTCCGTCGTCGGCTTGCGAGCTCTCGGTGGAGGTCCCGTCTACCGACTTTCGTTGGTACCGAGCCTCGCTTGAAGTTGCGAGCCTTGTTGCATGCTTGAGTTTCAGGACGTGACCAAACGCTACGGTCACAAGACCGCAGTTGCTGACCTTTCTGTCGCGGTGGCGCCTGGACGGGTCACTGGTTTCCTCGGCCCGAACGGTGCCGGAAAGTCGACGTGTATCCGCTTGCTGCTCGGCTTGGACCGGCCTACCTCCGGGCGGGCTTTGATTGCGGGCCGACCGTATCGCGACCATATCCAACCTCTTCGCCTTGTTGGGGCTCACCTGGACGGTCGGGCAGTCCACCCTGGCCGCTCCGCCAAGCAGCATCTGCTCGCGCTCGCTCGAGCCAATGCCCTGCCGGCACGCCGCGCTGATGAGTGCCTGGATCTGGTTGGCCTCAGTGAGGTCGCGCGGCGCCGCGCCGGCGGCTTTTCCCTTGGCATGTCCCAGCGCTTAGGCATCGCCGCCGCCCTGCTCGGCGACCCCCAGATCCTGTTGTTGGACGAGCCCGTCAACGGTCTCGACACCGACGGGGTGGAATGGATTCGCGGCTTGCTACGCAGGCTTGCTGATGAAGGACGTACCGTCCTCATGTCGAGCCACCTGCTGGCTGAGGTCGAGCAGAGCGCGGACCACGTGGTTGTGCTGGGTCGCGGGAGGCTGCTGGCCGACAGCTCGATCTCCGATCTCCTAAGCACCTCGGCGGGCGCCGTGGTTCTGCGCACCCCCGATTCCTCGGCGGCTGACATGATCGCTCGCTATCTGCCGAGGGTCGTGGTCGAGGCGCAGGCTGACGAACCCGGTGCCTTATGGATTCGCGGGACGACACCTCGGGAAGTCGGCGAGGCCGCGCACGCCCTCGGGTTGCGCGTTTACGGTCTCGCGGTCGAGCGCACCCGGCTCGAAGACGCTTACCGGCGCCTGGTCGACGGATCCCAAGAGCACACGGCCTCAGTTACCCGTACGGTCAAGCTCACCGGAAGGAACGCCTGAGATGTTGGACAGCCTGCACTCCGAGTGGGGTAAAACCTGGTCAGTCAGGGCACCGCTCGGCTGTCTGGTCGGCACCGTCGTCGTGGTCCTCGTGACCGCCGCCAGCCTTGCGAACGACACGCTCGTTTCCATCGATAGCGGCGACTTGCCGCGGGGCACGACCGTTCCGGCCATCGATTCGGTGGCCTCCGGTCTGCAGTTCGGGCAACTGGCGTTCGCCGCGTTCGCCTTGCAGCTGATCACATCCGAGTACGCCACAGGGGTGATCCGGTCGACCCTGCAGGCCCAACCTCGACGGCATCTAGTGCTCTTGGCCAAGGCTCTTATTGCGGCGGTAGTCGGAGCAGTTTTGGGCTTGACTCTTGGCGGGGCGGCAGGGGTGAGCAGTGAGGTCATTCTTGGAGACCGCCTTGCCGTGGGCAGGACGGTGGCACAGATGTCGTTGAGCGCCGGGTGCATGCTGGCGGTCGTGGGGGTACTCGTGGTCGGGCTTGGTGCGGCATTGCGAAGCGCCGTGGGGACCTTGGCGCTGTCGGCTGTGGTCCTGGTCGGCACTCTTGCGCTCCCAGACACCGTCGGCCGCTGGGCACCGGGTCAGGCGGGGGCCACGCTGTTGGACGGCACAGGCGCGTATTACGGCTCCGCGGTCGGGCTCGCAATCCTTGGGCTGTGGGCTGCATGCTGTCTGGGGCTAGGCGTCTGGCTTCTCGAGCGTCGCGATGCTTGAACACGCTTCACCGAGACCCACCCGTCCGTCGGGGGTTGCCCTCGCCGGCCTGACCGTTTTGGCGCTCATGGAGCTGGGGCTCATCGGGTGGGCACTGGTTACCGGAGCGGCATTGGTGTTCGCGGTCGGCCAGGCGCTCATCTTGGCGCTCCTCGCGCTCGGCATCGTCATGGGACGGTTCGTGCGCTTCCGGGGCGCCTACGAGCACGCGCTCGCCCAATCCGCGGCGGAGCGCGAACGGTCCCGGCTGGCCGAGGAACTCCACGACGTTTTGGGGCATGAGCTTAGTCTGGTCGCCCTGCGGGCCGGCGCCCTTCAGGTCACCACCGTTGGGGACGCTGCGGACCGCGCTTGCTGCCCTGAGACTGCAAGTCGAACAGGTGGTGCTTGAGCTGAGACAGACCGTGGAGATGCTGCGAGACGGTCGTGGAGCTGCTCCCATGCTCGAGCCAGCTGAGCTCAGTGCTCTCGTGCTGGTCGAGAGGTCACGTGAGGCCGGGGCACTGGTCACCCTTGACGGCGTCATCGGCGACGCGGTCCCCGCTCCAGTCCGCTTGACCGTGTATAGCGTCGTCCGTGAGGGCCTGACGAATGCTCTCAAGCACTCGCCTGGTTCGGCTGTGCAGGTGCGTCAGTGGTACGACGCGCAAAGTGCCCACGTAGAGGTTGAGGTCGACGGGGGAGCCGGTGAAAGTCCGGCGACCTGGTCGGGTCTAGCCACACTTCACGACCGAGTCGAGGCCCTCGGCGGGGATTTGACGATTACCGGTTCGAACGGACGTCGACTCCTGTCCGCGCAGATACCGATGCACATGTCGCCGAGACCGTCGCGCCGCGAGTCAGTCACCACGCGCACCGGAAAGAGGCCGGCCCGCGCAACGATTCGCTGGGCGTTGCCACCCCTAGCGGTGATCATCGTAGCTACCACAGCGTTCTACACCTGGTCCACGCACGATGCGACGCTCGAGCAGTCGATCTTCGACGGCATCCACAAGGGGCAACGGTTGGACGACGTGATTGATCTTCTTCCCCGGCGCGAAGCGGTGATCCGCTTGACCCCCCTACCCCCAACACCTTCGCGATGGCACTGCGCCTACTACACCGACGGCAACTTTCCACTGGGGATGGCTGCCTTCGAGATCTGCGACGACGGAACTCGGATTACCCGAACCACCGATCTGAGACGGGTGCCGCTACCGTGACCCATGTCTTGATAGCTGACGACGACGCAGCCGTCCGCGACGAGTTGCGGGAGATTTTGGCCAGCGACCCCCAGATCCGAGACATCGCCTATGCCTGCAACGGGCGCGAAGCAGTCAACTTCACAATTCGCCACCGTCCCGACGTCGTTCTCATGGACATTCGCATGCCGGTCGCTGACGGACTGGCAGCAGCGGGGCAGATCCGTGAACGCATTCCCACCCAAGCCGTAATCGTGCTGACAACGTTCGGAGAACTGGACTACGTGCGGGCTGCGACCGCGATGGGACTCAACGGATTTCTCCTCAAGTCCGGCGACCCGAACGACCTGCTCAAAGGCATTCATGACGTTGTACTGGGTGGCGCGTGCCTTTCCCCGCCGATTGCCGCTGCCCTCATCGCCGACGGACGCGAATCGGCACGCCTACGAATCGACTCGGCACAAGCGCGGGCCGCCCTCGCCGCCCTACCTGCGCAGGAGCGGGCCGTCCTTCGCCTGGTCGCCCAAGGAGCGCCGAACGCGGAAATCGCTGCAACGTTGCACCTCAGCGAGTCAACGGTAAAGAGTTATCTGAGTAGCTCCTTCGACCGCCTCGGCGTCCGCAACCGAGTCGAGGCGGCCCTACTCGCGTGGTCGGCGCGGTGACTGTCCGAACGGCAGTGAGGGCACCAATGCGCCAAAACCAGTTCGCTTCTCGCTCAACGGCACGTCAGCGAACACATATCGTCCACCGGGAAACTCTGATTGATCAACCAACGTCCATATCCGACGGGCAGATGCAGGCCGCCGGTAGATAGCGAGCCGGTATATGTAGCGACCCATTATGGGTAATCCAGGTGCGATTCCCTCACGGTTGCGGGCTGGTTTAGACGCATGACGCGATGCCACATAGCGTGGGTGATAAGTGTTCCTCTATGACGCGGGCAGGGCTGGCTCAACGAGCCCGCGGCGGCGTGAACTCCGGGCGCCGGTAGGGGGCGTTGGCCAGGGCGTGCCTCAGGGCGTGGTACGCGGGCTTGGCCTCCATCCGGCGGTTGAACGGGAGCGCCCGGCGGGGCAGGCCGTCCGCGCGAGGGAAGTCCTCGGTCAGCTGCGTGTACCGGTCGGAGAGGCCGAAGGTGGTGACGGACTTGACCGCCTTCACCTGCAGCATCACGTCGTAATACCGCCGGTAGACCTCCGCGACACCGCGGTCTCGGATGCGGGGGTTGGGTGGCAGGCCGTCGTCGGTCACGTCGGACTCGGTGACGTGGATGTTGAGGCCGCGGTCGGCGATCTCGTGCAGGAACTTGAGGTAGTGGCGAGCGTGGAAGCGCTCCTTGAAGTGCGGGGCGAGGAGGTGGGCCTGGATGCCGACCCCGGTCACCGGCACGTTGTCGTGCAGAAGCTTGTCGACCACCTGGAGGAACGCGCGCTGGCGTGGTGCCGCCTTGTCGCCGTACTTGTCGATGGTCTCGAACCCGAACTCGTTGATCAGGAGGTCGGCGTGCGGGTCCTCCTGACGCGCGATGTGGAAAGACTCGGCGAGGTAGTTGGGGCCGATGGTCTGGTACCACGGGTAGTCGGTGCGCATGCCGTGCTTGCCCGCGGGGTCGGTGACCTCGTTCGCGACGATCCAGGCGGCCATCCGGCCCCGGTAACGGTGCACTGCCCGCCGCACGATGCCGTACAGCAGGCGCTCCGCGTGCCGGCGCTTGAGGCCCCAGATGATGCTGTAGCTGTAGTTCGGCCCCCAGCCGTTGCCGAAGCCGTCGTCCCAGACCAGGCCGGGGGCGCCCATGACGAGCATCCCGTTGCGTTCGGCCAGCTTGACCATGCGGTCGGCGGGGTGGAAGTTCAGTGGCGACGACGGCTTGGGCTTGAGTCGGTACCACAGCAGGTCGTCCTGCATCGTGAGCATGGCCGCCTGTTGCTTGAACAGGTGCTTGTACTGGGGGTCGAGCTGCCAGGTGGAGATCGAGGAGCCGAAGACGATCCCGTTCTTCCAGGCCGCGTGCCACAGCGGGCGGTCGTGCTCGTCCCCCAGCTTCGGCGCGTGGCCGGTGGCGGTCGAGGACCTGGCCCCGAGCGCGGTCTCCCCGCTCAGGAGGCCTGTCGCGGCGGCTCCCGCCATCCCGGCCGCACCCAGCAGTACCGACCGTCGTGCAACGGCGTTGTCGAGGCTCATTCCGTCGGCTCCTTGCCCTGGCGGACCCCTCGGAGACCGCCCATCGGTCGTCTGCACCGCGCGCAAAACGATTGGCTTCGAGCGTATTGCCTTCCGCCCGTGGGCGGCAAGAGTTCGCGAACTTCGTTGACTCTGCGTGCTCGGTCCGCGACGCGATCGCCGGTAAACGGTCGTCGGCCGACGGCGGCGAGATCGACTAGGGTTTCTGGCCGTCACCCCGCCCGGCTTGAGCCGGCCCTTCACATCTTCGAGGACTACCGATGAGCGATCTCGTTCCCACCCGCGACGACAAGTTCTCCTTCGGGTTGTGGACGGTGGGCTGGCCCGCACGCGACCCGTTCGGAGACGCCACCCGGGCGCCTCTGGACCCGATCGACGCGGTACACCGGTTGTCAGACCTGGGCGCGTACGGCGTCACTTTTCACGACGACGACCTGATCCCGTTCGGCAGCGCCGACAGCGACCGGGACACGGTCATCAAGCGGTTCAAGTCCGCGCTCGACGAGACAGGCATGGTCGTGCCCATGGTCACGACCAACCTGTTCACGCACCCAGTGTTCAAGGACGGCGCCTTCACCAGCAACGACCGCCGGGTGCGCCGGTACGCGTTGCGCAAGGTGATGCGCAACCTCGACCTGGCAGCGGAGCTCGGCGCGGCGACGTACGTCTTCTGGGGCGGTCGTGAGGGTGCAGAGATCGACTCGGCCAAAGACATCCAGGCGGCGCTCGACCGCTACCGCGAGGGCATCGACCTGCTGGCGCAGTACGTCATCGACCAGGGCTACGGCATCCGCTTCGCAATCGAGCCGAAGCCGAACGAGCCGCGCGGCGACATCTTGCTGCCCACCGTCGGGCACGCCCTGGCCTTCGTCTCCAGCCTCGAGCACGGCGACATGGTCGGTGTGAACCCCGAGGTCGGCCACGAGCAGATGTCCAACCTCAACTTCGTGCACGCGATCTCGCAGGCGCTGTGGCAGGGCAAGCTGTTCCACATCGACCTGAACGGCCAGCACGGTCCCAAGTTCGACCAGGACCTGGTGTTCGGCCATGGCGATCTGATCAGCGCCTTCGGGCTGGTCGACCTGCTGGAGCACGGCAGCCCCGGCGGTGGGCCCGGCTACGACGGACCCCGGCACTTCGACTACAAGCCGCTGCGTACAGAGGACGTCGACGGCGTGTGGGACTCAGCAGCGGCCAACATGCGTACGTACCTGCTGCTGAAGGAGCGGGCTGCCGCTTTCCGGGCAGACCCGGAGGTGCAGCAGGCGATGGAGGCGTCGGGCGTGAAGGAGCTGTCGACTCCGACGCTGGGCGCGGGCGAGTCGTATGCCGACCTGCTCGCCGACCGGTCGGCGTTCGAGGACTTCGACCCCGACTCGGTGGGCTCACGCGGGTACGGCTTCGGTCGGCTCGACCAGCTGGCCATCGAGCACCTCACCGGAGCCCGCTGACCCGGCTCCCGCCGAGGAGCCAGGTAATACCCCCCCGAGGAGTCAGGTTGTTCCCGCCGAGGGGTCAGGTTGTTCCCGTCGAGGGGTCAGGTCCTTCCTGCCGAGGGGTCAGGTCCTTCCCGCCGAAGAGTCTGCAGGTCCCGAATCACCGCAACCGTGAAGGCGGAGACCCCTCATCGGGAATCACGTGACCCGTTACCGGGAATTACGTGACCTCTCACTGGGAATTACCGGACCCCTCACCGGGAATTATTTGACCCCTCGGGGGAGGGTGGCGTGGCGGGGGAGAGTGAGCCCGGGGGGTCCGCTCGACCAGGCCAGGTCGCGCAGGTCGGCGACGACCACGTCGGCGTCGGTGTCGGCGGCCTGCGAGCCCACGCCCACGACGCCGCCGGCGCCGGCCCGCCGACCGGACTCGACACCGCTCGGGCTGTCCTCGACCACAATGGCGTCGCCCGGGTGGACGCCGAGGGCTGCCGCGGCCGCCAGGTACGGGTCCGGCGCGGGTTTGCCCCGTTCCACGTCGTCGGCGGCGATGAAGACGTCGGGCACGTCGATCCCAGCCGCCTCCAGCCGCGCCCGCGCCAGTGCTGCCTTCCCAGACGTCACGAGGGCCCAGGCGCCGTGCGGGATGGAACCGACCAGCTCGCGCGCCCCGGCGATCGCCGTGACGGACGCGGCGTCCTCCAGCTCGTACTCGTCGATGGCCGCCACGGCCTCGGCCCGGTGAGGCGGCTCGATGAGCAGGGCGACGGTGTCGGCGCTCCTGCGGCCGTGGATCATGCCCGCCACCTCGTCGGCGTCGAGCCCGTACCGTTTCGACCAGCGCAGCCAGGCCCTGTCCACGCTGGCCAGTGAGTCCACCAGGACCCCGTCGCAGTCGAAGAGCAGGGCGACACCAGGCATGAACAGGGAGCCGTCGCCCGTACCTTCGGCCGTCACCGGGGGGCCCGCTTGCGGGGTCTCGGGCAGGGCTGCGGTCGGGCTAGGATGCGCGGGGCGTGTGGCATCCCGCCACGGTAGTTGGCCCGTTCGTTCCCCTTGTCCCGGCCAGGAGGCAACATCACGATGGAAGACCGTCAGGCTCGTCGCGCACTCGTCGTCCGCGGTGGGTGGGAGGGCCACGTTCCGGTGGAGGCGACGCAGAGGTTCATCCCGTTCCTCGAGGAGCAGGGTTTCGAGGTGTCCGTACACGACGACCTGGAGGTGTACACCGACGCCGACGAGCTCGCCCGTACCGACCTCGTCATGCAGTGCTACACGCAGGGCACGGCGACAGACGACCAGGTCAGCGGCCTGGCCTCGGCCGTCGTGGCGGGCACCGGACTGGCGGGCTGGCACGGCGGGATCGTCGACTCATTCCGCGGGTCGCCCGCCTACCTGCACCTCACGGGTGGGCAGTGGGCGGCGCACCCCGGCGACTTCGTGAAGTACTCGGTCAGTGTGGTGCCGGAGCGGGCCGACCACCCGATCGTGGCGGGGCTCGACACCTGGGACCTGAACACCGAGCACTACTGGACCCTCACCGACGACCTCAACGACGTGCTCGCGACGAGCTGCTTCCGCGCCGGCCCGGACACCCCTTGGCGAGCGGACATGGTCGCGCCGGCCGTCTGGACAAGGCTCTGGGGAAGCGGCAGGGTGTTCGTCTCCACGATGGGGCACAAGCTCGAGGATCTCGACATCCCGGAGGTCCGCACTCTCATCCAGCGGGGCCTGCTGTGGGCAAGCCGATGAGCGCTCCTACGCGATGAGACGCATCCTGCTCGACACCGACCTCGCGATGGGCGCGCCGGGCTCCGACATCGACGACGGGTTCGCGCTCGCTCTCGCACTCGCCGAACCCGCCCTCAGCGGTGGATCTCGTGACGACGGTGGGCGGGAACACCGACGTCGACACCGCGACCCGGCTCTCGCTGGAGCTGCTGCAGCGGCTCGGCCACCCCGACGTACCGGTGGTGCGGGGCTCGGCCGGTCCACCGCTTCGCCGCCGGACGGATGACGCCGGGCCGGCGCGGGTATCCGGCTCGGTGCCCGGCCACGCGGCGACGGCTCTCGTCGAGCGCATCATGGCGCAGCCGGGGGAGCTCACGGTGGTGGCAATCGGCCCGCTGACAAACGTCGCGCTCGCACTCGCGCTGGAGCCGCGGGTGGCAGCTCACGTCCGGGAGATCGTCGTCATGGGCGGGGTGTTCCTCGAGCACACGAACCTCGCCTCGATGCCCGGCGAGTTCAACACCTGGTCGGACCCCGACGCAACCGCCGCCGTCTTGTCCAGCGGCGCTCCGCTGCGGTTCGTCGGGCTGGACGTCACCCGCCAGGTCCGCCTGACCCGAGCCGATGCGGACGCGATGGCGGCCGCGGGCGGCGACTTCGCCGGCTTCGCGGCACGATGCACCCACGAGTGGATCGACCACGTCGAGCGCACGAACCCCGGCGACCAGCGCGAGCACGGCAGCTGCGCGATGCACGACCCGCTGGCGGTGGCGGTCGTCGACAGGCCGGACCTGGTCACGTGGCAGCCCGCCTACGTACAGGTCGAGACGGCGAGCCCCGTGACGCGCGGCGTCATGGTCGCCGATCTGCTGACCTCGGACGACCCGCCGGAGGCCAACTGCGAGATCGCGACGGGCGTCGACAGCGCCGCTTTCGTCGAGCTGTTCCTCGACCGACTGTCGGGCCTGCCGTGACGCCCGCTTCGCGCCGGGCCGGGTCGGTCCTCGTGGTCGGATCGGTCAACCGCGACTACGTGTGCAACGTCCCCGAGCTGCCCCGGCCCGGTGAGACGGTACTGGGCGGGGACTTCTTCTTGAGCAGTGGCGGCAAAGGCGCCAACCAGGCCGTCGCGGCCGCACGAATGGGAGCGGCGACGGCGCTCATCGGCTGCGTCGGTGACGACCCGGACGGCCGAGCCGTGCTGGAGGACCTCCGGAGCTCCTCCGTCGACACGTCCGACGTCACGACCGTTGCGGGCGTACGCACGGGCGCGGCGTTCGTGATGGTGGCGCGCGACGGTGAGAACTTCATCGTCGTCGCGTCGGGGGCCAACGAGAAGCTGGACGCCGAACAGGTTCGGGCCGGCCTCGACCGGCGCCTCGCCCGCGGTGACGTGCTGGTCTCGCAGGCGGAGATCCCACTTCCGGCCCTGGTCGGCGCGGTGACCCGGGCGGACGAGCTCGGCGCGCGGGTCGTCGTCAACCTCGCTCCGTTCCGGATGGTGCCCGACGAGGTCCTCGGCCGCTGTGACCCTCTCGTGGTGAACGAGGGTGAGGCCACCGCGCTCCTCCAGGAGGCGGGCAGGGACCGCAGCGACGCCGAGACGATGGCGGCCGAGCTCGGGCGCCTGACGCGCTCCGCCGTGATCACCCTCGGCGGAGCCGGCGCGGTGTACGCCACGGGCGACGAAGTCCGGCATGTACCGGCGCCTGCCGTCGCGGTCGTCGACAGTACCGGGGCAGGTGACGCCTTCACCGGCGCGCTCGCCGCGTCGCTGTGCAGGGGCGACGACCTCCCTGGTGCCGTGCGGCTCGGCGTCGCGGCGGGGGGCTACGCGGTCGGACGCCCCGGCGCGCAGCCGAGCTTCCCGCTGGCTGCAGACCTCCACGTCGACGAGTGACGCGGGTGGTCCATGTCCTGCGGCGGTCGGGAGGCGGTGCCACACTGTGGGGCTTGAAGATGCCAGGTCACTGCCCTAGCCTCTGGCGTCTCGTCTCGACACCTCGGCTCCGAGCCCTGAGCCATGAACCCTGGAGGACGCGATCGTGACCGAGAACGGGACCGGCGGCGCCAAGCAGCCGCTGAGGGTGGGCATGATCGGATATGCCTTCATGGGCGCCGCCCACTCCCAGGCCTGGCGGACCGCCCACCACTTCTTCGACCTGCCCGTCGTGCCGACGATGGCGGTCCTGTGCGGCCGGACCGAGAGCGCGGCCGCGGCGGCCGCCGACAAGCTCGGATGGTCGGCCTGGGTCACCGACTGGCGTGACGTCGTGGCCCGCGACGACATCGACGTGGTCGACATCTGCACCCCCGGTGACAGCCACCGCGAGATCGCACTGGCGGCGCTCGAGGCAGGCAAGCACGTGCTCTGCGAGAAGCCGCTCGCCAACACGGTGGCCGAGGCCGAGGAGATGACCGAGGCCGCCGAGCAGGCCGCGAAGCGCGGCATCTGGTCCGCGGTGGGGTTCAACTACCGTCGTGTCCCCGCGTTGGCCCTGGCTCGTCGGCTCATCGAGTCCGGCCGGCTCGGTGACATCCGGCACATCCGCGCGCAGTACCTGCAGGACTGGATCGTCGACCCCGAGTTCCCGCTCGTGTGGAGGCTGCAAAAGGACAAGGCCGGCTCGGGTGCTCTCGGCGACATCGGGGCCCACGTCATCGACATCGCACAGTTCCTCACCGGCTCACGGCTCGTCGGTGTGTCGGGGCTCCTCGAGACCTTCGTCAAGCAGCGCCCGCTCCCCGACGCGGCCTCCGGACTGAGCGCGAGCAGCGGCGAGGGCGGTTCGGAGCGAGGCGATGTCACGGTTGACGACGCCGCCGTCTTCTTCGGCCGTACCGACGCGGGCGCGCTGGCGATCTTCGAGGCGACCCGGTTCGCGACGGGCCGCAAGAACGCCATCCGGGTCGAGGTGAGCGGCTCCGACGGCGGCCTGGCCTTTGACTTCGAGTCGATGAACGAGCTGCATGTGTACGACGGCACCGTCCCCGCGGCCGATGCCGGCTTCCGGCGCATCCTGGCCACCGAGCCAGGGCATCCGTACATGGACGCCTGGTGGCCTCCCGGGCACGGGCTCGGCTACGAGCACACGTTCACCCACGAGATAGCGGACTTCGTGCGCGACATCTGCGCCGGGCGTCAGCCGACCCCCTCCTTCGCCGACGGCCTCGGCGTGCAGCGCGTCCTCGACGCGGTCGAGCAGTCGTCGCGCAACAACTCCCAGTGGACGCCGATACCAGCGCCCTGACGTCACCGCCCCACTGTCGAACTCCAACCCGAGGAGAGCTCCATGCCACGCCCGGTCACGCTGTTCACCGGCCAGTTCGCCGACCTGCCCTTCGTGGAGATCTGCCGACTGGCTTCCGATTGGGGCTACGACGGGCTGGAGATCGCCTGCTGGGGCGACCACTTCGACGTGCACCAGGCGGTGAACGACGACAGCTACGTCAAGGGCCGTCGAGAGATCCTGGACGCCCACGGGCTGTCGGTCTTCGCGATCTCCTGTCACCTGACGGGTCAGTCCGTCTGCGACCATCCGATCGACGAGCGCCACCAGGACATCCTCCCCCGACGGATCTGGGGCGACGGGGAGCCGGAGGGCGTGAGGAAGCGGGCGGCCGAGGAGGTCAAGGACACCGCGCGTGCGGCAGCGAAGCTCGGGGTGAACACCGTGATCGGCTTCACCGGGTCGTCCATCTGGCACACGGTCGCGATGTTCCCGCCGGTCCCGCCCAGCATGATCGAGCGGGGGTACGCCGACTTCGCCGAGCGCTGGAACCCGATCCTCGACGTCTTCGACGAGGTGGGCGTCCGGTTCGCGCACGAGGTACACCCCAGTGAGATCGCCTACGACTACTGGACCACGCACCGCGCGCTCGAGGCGATCGGGCACCGCCCCGCGTTCGGCCTGAACTTCGACCCGAGCCACTTCGTGTGGCAGGACCTCGACCCGGTCGGCTTCATCTGGGACTTCAAGGACCGCATCTACCACGTCGACTGCAAGGAGTCGGTGAAGCAGCTCAACGGCCGCAACGGCCGGCTCTCCTCGCACCTCCCGTGGGGCGACCCGCGCCGCGGCTGGGACTTCGTCTCCACCGGCCACGGTGACGTCCCTTGGGAGGCGATCTTCCGGATGCTCAACTCCATCGACTATGACGGCCCGATCAGCGTCGAATGGGAGGACGCCGGCATGGACCGTAGTGTGGGCGCGCCGGACGCGCTGCAGTTCGTCCGCCGGCTCACGCAGATCGAGCCACCGGCGGCGTCGTTCGACGCGGCCTTCTCGTCCGGTGGCTGACGAGCGACCACCAGGTTGCGCCGCGGCCACCTCACCAGCCACCACCACGATCAGCGAAGGATTGCGAATGAGTCGACTACGCGTGGGTGTCATCGGTCTCGGGGAGGTCGCGCAGATCATCCACCTGCCCGTCCTCGAGTCCCTTCCCGAGCTGTTCTCGGTGACGGCGATGTGCGACATCTCCCCCGGCCTCCTCCAGCGGGTCGGTGACCGCTACCAGGTACACAACCGGCACACCGACGCGAAGGCGATGCTCGAGGGCAGCGACCTCGACTGCGTCCTCGTGCTCAACAGCGACGAGTACCACGCCGACTGTGTTATCGCGGCGCTCGAGCGCGACATCCACGTGCTGGTCGAGAAACCCATGTGTCTGAGCCCGCGTGAGGCGGACGCGATCATCAGCGCCCGCGACGCCTCGGACGCGCTCGTCATGGTGGGCTACATGCGGCGCTTCGCGCCGGCGTTCCTCGAGGCCAAGGAGCGGCTGCCCGGACTCGGGCGGATCAACTACGCCCGCGTCCACGACATCATCGGCAAGAACCGGTTGATCATCGACCAGACGTCGACCGTCGACCGCCCGGACGACCTGACCCGCGACATGATGGAGGACCGGTGGAGCCGCGGCCGCCGGCTGGTGGCCGACGCCCTCGGTGACGTGCCCGACGTGCTCGCGTCGACGTATCGGCTGCTCTGCGGACTCGGCAGCCATGACCTCTCCGCCATGCGCGAGCTCCTCGGGCGCCCACGCGGCGTGCTCGCCGCGCGGCAGTGGCGCGACGGCAACTTCATCGCTGCGCTGCTTGACTACGACGGCTACGTCGTCACCTACGAGACCGGCGTCGACGACCAGGTCCGGTTCGACGCCCACATCGAGGTGTACGGGGACACGTCGTCGCTGCGGGTCCAGTACGACACCCCTTACGTGCGGCATCTGCCGACGACCCTGGTCAGCGACGAGACGCGTGGCGACACGTACCTGCAGGCGACCTCGAGGCCGCACCTCAAGGACCCCTACACCCACGAGCTGGAGTACTTCCATTCGATGGTGAGCGAGCGCGTCGCACCGAAGACCGACCCCGAGGACTTCGTGGAGGACCTCGACCTGTTCGCGGAGCTCATCAAGGTGATGGCCAAGGACGCCTGAGCGCGCGAAACCGAACATAGGTCGAACAGGCCCGGAGATAGGCGGCGCGGTGCGCCCGGCCGCCCCCGTAGCGTTGCCAGAGGCCGCACAGCAACGGAAGGGTACAGACCATGTTGAGTTCAAAGGACGTCGAGTTCTTCAGGGAGAACGGCTACTACCTCTACCGGGACCCGATCTTCTCCCCGGACCGGCTCGACCAGCTCGAGCAGATCTTCAACGAGCACCTGGAGAGCAAGGGCGACAAGCTGTCGGACGAGCTCGACACCCCGCACTTCCGCGACCCGCGGCTGCTGGACTTCCTGCTCTCCGACGAGGTGCTCGATGTCGTCGAGCCGCTCGTCGGGCCGGACATCGCGCTGTGGACCAGCCACTTCATCTCCAAGGAGCCCCGTGTCGGCAGGGCAACGCCATGGCATGAGGACAGCGCCTTCTGGAACGGCCGCCTGAGCGCCTACGACCGGATCGTCACCGTTTGGCTCGCCCTCGGCCCGAGCAACCGCGAGAACGGCTGCATGCGCGTGATCCCGGGCACCCACAACAACGGCTTCTCGGACTACCGCCCCACCGACATGACCGTGCAGACCTTCCACGCCGAGATCGTCGAGGTGGACGAGAGCAAGGCCGTCGACTTCGAGCTCGAGCGCGGTCAAGCATCGCTGCACGACGGCCGCATCATCCACGGCGCCAAGCCGAACACGAGCGACATCCGGCGTACCGGGTACACGATGCGGTACTTCCCGGCGTCGGTGAAGGTGCTTCCCGTCGAGCAGAACGAGGGCTGGAAGATCTGGCTGGCCCGCGGCAAGGACAGCGCCGGCAACACCTACGAGCCCGTCCCCGAGAAGTCCAGGACCTCCTGACCACCCCCCGTCGAGCGGGCGCAAATGTCGCCTCGAGCGGGCGGAATGTCGCCTCGAGCGGGCGGGAATGTCGCCTCGAGCGGGCAGGAATGTCGCCCCCTGAGGCGAAAATGTTCCATCGGGCCGGCGCAAGCCCCCACCCGAGTGGGTAACGAGCCCTCGACGGGGCGAGATCGACTGCGAGAGGGGCCTCATTCGTGAAGCTCGGCTTTCTGACCGCTTGCCTGCCGGGCCTGGCCCTCGAGGAGATCGTCGCCTGGGCGGCCGAGAGCGGGTACCAGGGACTCGAGGTCGCGTCGTGGCCGCGGGTGCAGGGTCGGGACTGGGAGGCGAGCCACCTGGAGGTCGCCGGCTTCACCGCCTCCGACGCGGAGCGGACCCGAGCGCTCTTCGAGCGGCATGGCCTGGACATCTCCGCTGTCGCCTACTACGAGAACAACCTGCACGCGGACCTCGAGCAGCGAGCGGCGATTCACGACCACCTGCGTGCGTGCATCGACGCGGCGGAGCTCCTGGACTGCGGGCTCGTGGGTACGTTCATCGGTCGCGACGTGACCGCGTCGGTCGGAGACAACCTCCGGCTGGCGGAGTCCGTACTGCCGCCGCTGGTCGAGTACGCGTCGGCCCACGGCGTGCGCCTCGTCGTCGAGAATTGCCCGATGGAGGGCTGGCACCCGGACGGGTACCCGGCGAACCTGGCGTACTCGCCGGAGCTCTGGGACTGGATCGGCTCGCTCGGCTTCTACCTCAACTACGACCCCTCGCACCTGGTCTGGCTGGGGATCGACCCGGTCGAGGCGCTGCGTAGCAACGCCGAGATGATCCTCCACGTGCAGGCGAAGGACGCCCAGGTGGACGAGCGCGCGCGCAACCGCTACGGCGTCTTCGGCCGCATGGTCGACCGGCCGACTCCGTGGGACGCCGGCTGGTGGCGGTACCGGATCCCCGGGCTGGGCAGCGTCGACTGGGCCGGCGTCGTCGACGCGCTGTACGAGAGCGGCTTCGACGGGTTCGTCTCGGTCGAGCACGAGGACCCCATCTGGAGCGGTACCCCCGCGAAGGTCAAGCAGGGCCTGACCATCGCCCACCGAACGCTCAGCCCGCTGCTCGTCTGAGCCGCGACCCGTCTCAGGAAGGCAGGCCTCCCATGCAGCGTGGCGTCTACTTCGATGCCTGGTTCCCCCGGCAGCACTGCTACCACCCGAGCCTCCCGCCGCGTCGTCTGCGCATGGTCGACGACCTCGTGGACTACCGGGCGACCGTCCTCGTCTGGGCCTCGATGGGCGGTGGCTCGCTCGCGCTGCCGTACCTGGAGCAGGAGGCCTTCGGAGCCGTCGACGCACGGTCGAGGTTCTACGGCTTCGTCAACGACAGCGAGTTCATCGCCGAGTGCCACAAGCACGGGATCGCGGTGTTCGGCATCGTCTTCGAGGCGCAGGGCTGGGAGTTCCCCGTCGAGCTGAACGACGACGAGGACACGGTCTTGTCGCTGAACGAGCTGCGAGGGGTCGGGCATCGCGACTGGATGGGCCTGCGCGAGTTCGGCCAGAACCGGTACCCGAAGCTCTGGGACCCGGTCGAGAAGTACTTCCCGGACGGTCTCGTGAACAGCGACGGTGAGCCGGTCACCGACATCATCGAGGAGTGCTGTTCGCGCGACATCCACCAGGTCGCCTGCCACGCGCAGTGGGTGGAGTGCCCGGACCGCGAGCACCAGTGCTTCTACATGGACCGGAACAACCCGGTCTGGCGGGAGTACCTCAAGGCCGTCATCCGGATCCAGATCGACGCCGGCGTCGACGGCATCCAGCTCGACGAGGCCGAGCTGCCGATGGGGGCGTTCCAGTACGGCGCGTGCTTCTGCAAGGACTGCATGAAGGGCTTTCGCGCCTATCTGCAGGACCAGAGCGCCGAGGAGCGCAGCCCGGAGCTCGCCGGCACCGACCTCGGCAGCTTCCACTACGGCAGCTGGCTGCTCGAGCGCGGCTACGACTTCAAGCAGGACCGGGCGGGCACGCCGCTCTTCGGCGACTACTACCGCTTCCAGTGCCGGGCGATCAAGACGTACTTCGCCGAGCTCGCCGCGTACGCACGCGAGTACGGCCGGTCGCAGGGCCGAGACGTCCTCGTCTCGGGCAACTTCTTCAACCTCGACCCGTCGTACCTCGCGCTCGCCGACGACGTCGACCTGCTCATCACCGAGATGCGCAACACGACCTACCGCCAGCCGGAGTGGTACCGCTACGTGGCCGGGTTCGCCGGCGACAAGGACGTCGTCGTGGTCGAGAACCCGTACGGGGGCGTCGTCCCCGAGCTCGTCGCCAAGCTGCGCGTCGGCCGCGGCTACGACCTGTTCCGGCTGTCGCTGTACGAGGGGGCGGCGTTCGGTACCAACATGACGGTCCCATACGGCGCCTGGATGGGCAGCACGATCCAGGACTCGTACAGCCCGCCGCACGAGCTGGCGACCGAGATCCAGACCTTCCTCGCCGAGCATGAGCACCTGTACAGCCGGCACTCGCTCAACAGGGTCGCCGTCGTCTTCAGCGTCGAGAGCACACGTGAGCTGATCAGCCGCGCCGACGCCAGCGACAACCTGCTGAACTCCCGCGACGAATCCGTCACGGTGCCGTACCGGGTCGTCACCCAGGGGCTCGCGGCGGCATCGGTGCCGTTCGACGTGGTGCTGTTCCCGGACGGGGTGACGGCACCGGACCGCGTCGTCGCCGACTCGCTCACCCGCTACGACACCCTGGTGCTGCCGGACTGCGCCTTCCTCACCTCCGGGCAGGCCGCCGCCGTCGGCGCGTACCTGGCCGCGGGCGGGTGCGTCGTAGTGACGGACCGGTTCGCCGACAACCTGCCCGCCGACGAGCGGGGCGCGCTGCTTTCCGCGCCGGGACTCGAGCGGGCGGACGTGACGGATGTCGACGCGCTGCTGCCCCTCGGCCGCCAGGTCGAGGTCGGTGCTCCCGTCGGTGTCAACATCCACAGCCTCGCCGACGGCGCGGCGGCGGTCCACCTCGTCAACTTCGACTACAACGAGGCCGCCGACCGGGTCGAGACCCTTCACGATGTGGCGCTGACCGTGCGGCTGGGGTCGCCCCTCACCCGCGCCACCCTGTACGGCAGCGACGGTGACATCACCGACCTCGAGGTGAAGAGCGACGAGGCGAGCTCTTCCGTACGCCTCGACCGGCTCGGCCTGTACGGCATCGTGGTCTTCCACGACGAGAGCAGCCCACACATGCAGCCGCGGGCGGGCCTCCGTATCGCGGGGAGCACGTCATGAGGATCGCCGTGTTGACCGCTCGGTCGACGTTCGAGCTCCAGGACGTGCCGATGCCCGTGCTGGCTCCCGACGAGGTGCTCGTCAAGGTCGCCATGTGCGGCGTGTGCGCCTCTGAGCTCGAGCCGTGGGACGGGGACGGCGGTGCCGAGTACCCCCTGTACCTCGGGCACGAGGTCAGTGGCACCGTCGTCGACGCCGGACCGGACGCAAGCGGAGTCTCAGTCGGTGACCCGGTCGGCGTCTGGGTGACGTCTCGAGGGTTCGGCGAGTACGTCGCCGTCAAGGCCGAGTACTGCCGGCCGGCCGGTGACGTCCCGCTCGATCTGGCGCTTGCCGAGCCGCTCGCCTGTGCGGTCAACGCCGTCGACCTCGCCGACGTACGCCTCGGTGACGACGTGGTGCTCATCGGTGCCGGGTTCATGGGCAACCTCGTGCACGAGTTGGTCTCTTTGCGGGGCGTCCGGTCGCTGGTCGTGGCCGACACCCGTACGGACGCATTGGAGAAGGCCTCCGAGCTGGGTGCCACCCGTGTCGTCCACGTGCCCGCCGAATCCCTGGCGGACGTCGTCGCGGAGGTCACCGGGGGCCGGGGGGCCGACGTGACCTTCGAGTGCACGGGCACGCAGGGCGGGCTGGCCGGAGTCGGCGACGTGACCCGGATGAGTGGGAAGATCGTCCTCGTCGGCTACCACCAGGGCCGGCCGCGCGAGGTCCCCCTCGGGTACTGGAACTGGATGGCGTTCCAGATCGTGAACGGTCACTTCCGGGAGGTGTCCACGATCATGCGCGGGATGACCATGGGCATGCGGCTGCTGACCTCGGGCGCCGTGTCGACGGCTCCGCTGGTGACGCATCGTTTCCCGCTGCACCGGATCGGCGACGCCTTCTCGGCGGCACGCGACAAGCCGCACGGGTTCGTCAAGGCGGTCGTCGTCGTCGGTGACGACGACAGTGGGAACTCGGCCGGCGGCGGAGGCTAGGCCGACTCCCGGTGGATGAGCGGGCAGGGCAGCACGACGGTGCGCCCCCCGTCGGTGTAGTGGCCGAGCATCCTGCTCAGCAACAGCTCCCCGGCTGCGCACCCCGTGTCGTAGGCAGGGTTGCGTACCGTGGTGAGGGTCGGGCTGACGATGGTGGCGGCGTCGACGTCGTCGAAGCCGACCACGGCGACGTCGCCCGGGATGGCGAGGCCCAGGTCACGAGCGGCGTCGACGGCGCCGATGGCCGTCAGGTCGTTGGCGCAGAACACCGCGTCGGGCCGTTCGACCTGCGCCATCAGGGAGTGCATGGCCCGCCGACCGCCCTGCCGCGTCCAGTCGCCGCGGATCATGAGGGCGGGGTCGAAGGCGAAACCGTTCTCGACCAGCGCACTGCGGTAGCCCTCGTCTCGGGCCGGACCGGACTCCGGCGGCCCCTGGATCATGGCGACGCGCGTGGCCCCACGGGAGATCAGGTGCGCGGTCGCGAGCCGCGAGCCGACCTCGTCGTCGGCGGTGACCAGGTCGGCCCGCGGATGGTCGAGGGCCCCTCCGACGTACACGATCGGGGTGCCGAGCGGGGCCGGCCTCGACCCGTTCGCGGCCAGATTCACCGAGGCCATCACGATCCCGTCGACGCCTCTGTCGAGGACGTCCTCCAGGAACGTGTTCTCCCTCTCGGCGAGACCGTCGGTGTTGCAGACGTAGGTGCCGTAGCCGGCGTCGTACACGCCGTCGGCCAGGCCGCGGGTCAAGACGCTGTAGAACGGGTTCGTGATGTCCGGTACCACGACCGCCACCATGCGGGACCGGCTCGTGCGCAGGCTTCGCGCGATGTTGTTGGGGCGGTAGCCGAGCTGGCGGATCGCGTCCTGGACGTGTCCCCGCGTCGCCTCGCCGACCATGCGCTTGCCCGAGAGCACATGGGAGACGGTTGTCGGGCTCACCCCCGCCAGGTCGGCGACCTGGGCCAGCGTCACGCGCGACTTGTCGGGGACCGAGCCCTGCGTCTCCTGTGGAGTGAACGCCATGGCTCTCCGATCTCAGGCACGCTCCATCGGCGGGCTGATTCCCGCAGGGCTTGAACTGTCCCACACAAGCCCCGGTGCGCGCGAGGGTGATCTGCGCGACCCGGGTGCCACGACGCAACGTCGTCCGACCCCGCCGAAGAGTCAGGTAATTCCCGCTCAAGGGTCAGGTAATTCCCGCCCAGGGGGTCAGGTAATCCCGGCCCAGAGGTCACTTCGGTCCCCGCCCAGGAGTCACTTCTGTCCCCCAGGGATCACGGAGTAGCGTCCGAGCCGCAGGAAAGACCCACATGTCTCCCATCGCCGTACGGGTTGACTTCTCGGCGGGAAGGACGTGACTCCTCGGCGGTACACACGTGACTCCTCGGAGGTACAGACGTGACTCCTCGGAGGGAAAGGACGTCGGATGTCGCGGATGGCCGGATACAGTCGACGAGATGCGGAGCAGAGGGCCGGTCGTCGAGCCGGTCGAGCGGTACACCGTCGACGGCCTGCTCGCCCGCGATGCCGAGATCCGGGTCATGCGTCCGGAGCTCGGCCCGGTCGCCGTCCACTGGCACGACTTCTACGAGCTCGGGTTCGTCATCGCCGGGACCGCCCGCCACGTCCTGAACGGGGTGGAGCAGATCGTCGACCCGGGCAGTGTCTTCCTGCTGACCCCGACCGACTTCCACGAGCTGGTCCCCACCACTGACGGGCCTCTGACGTGCTACAACGTCGTGATCGACGCCAACGCCGCCGAGCGGGAGCTCGACGAGCTGCTGCCGTCGAGGACGGGCTGGCCGCCGGCCGTCGTCGAGAGCTTCGACGAGGCCGAACCCGACTTCCGCAGGCTGTGGGACGAGTCCGTGGCGGGTCGACCCGGCTCGCCCGCCCTGATGGCCGCGGTACTGCGCTGCATCTTCATCGAGCTGATCCGCAGGCGTGACCCGAGCGCTGCGGGCGCCGAGCAGGAGCCGCTGCCCGGGGCGCAGGCCGAGATCCGGCGTGCGGTGCTGTACGTCGACCGCCACTTCCGTGAGCCACTCACGCTGGCCGCGGTCGCGGCGCAGGCCCACTTGTCCGCGAACTACTTCAGCGAACGTTTCCGACAGGCCACCGGTACGCCGTTCCAGGCGTACCTTCAGCAGCGTCGGCTGCGGTTCGCCCGGTCTCTGCTCGTCTCCACCGACCTCGGCGTCACCGAGGTCTGCCACGCCGCGGGCTTCAACAGCCCGTCGTACTTCGGCCGTGCCTACCGCCGCCGCTACGGCGAGGCGCCCTCGGCCGGGCGAGCGTCATAGAAGCATGCCGCCGACCAGACGCCCCGGCGGTGGTGACCGGGAGGACCCCGGCCCGTCGACCAGGGTCCCAAACGTGACCAGGCTGTAGCCGCAATCTATTGACAACCCCGGTCGCGTGCACGACGCTTGGCCGAACTGCCAAACGATTTGCACGCCCTGCGGTGCACTTCCCTGGCTGCGTTCTGTTTCGGTCGCCGTCTTAGCGAGGAGCTGGTCCGTGAAGAGTCCCAAGTTGCGTAGAGCCCTGCTGGCCATCGGGCCGGTCCTCGGGCTCTTGGCCGTCGCCAGCTGCGGTGGGGGCAGTTCCTCTACGAACACCGATGCCGGCAAGGGCAGCGGCACGGTGAAGGCGCCGACGAAGCCGGTGACGATCACCTTCCAGTCGTGGGTCAACAACGACCAGATGAAGAAGTTCGCCGCCGACTTCCACAAGAAGAACCCGACCATCACCATCAAGCTGGAGAACGTCAACGCCGACAGCGCGAGCACCAAGCTGACGACCCAGATCGCCGCCGGCGAGGCGCCCGACACCGCGTATCTCGACCTCGGCGACGTGGCCGACTTCGCCTCGCGGCAGGCGCTGGTCAACCTCGACAACTACATCGGCCGCAGCAGCGTGGTGAAGCCCGCCGACTTCATCCCCGCCTTCAAGACCCCGGTGACCTACAACAACAGCATCTGGGGGCTCCCGTTCGACGGCGAGACGACGGGGCTCTTCTACCGCACCGACCTCTTCAAGGCGGCCGGCATCAAGTCGCCCCCGAAGACGTGGAGCGAGTTCTACAACGACGCGAAGAAGCTCACCATCCCGTCCAAGAAGCAGTACGGCTTCGCCTTGTTCGCCAACGAGGCGTACTACTACTGGTACCCGTGGCTGTACCAGGCCGGGGGAGACCTGCTCTCCAAGGACGGCAAGAGCATCGCCTTCGACAGCCCAGCGGCTCAGAAGGCCGCCGAGTTCTACGTCAGCCTGGTGAAGTTCGCGCCGCCCGACTACCTGAACTCCGACTCCTACACGGGCGGCGCAGCATTCGCCAACGGGCAGTCGGCGATGTACATGGCCGGCTCCTGGTTCGCCAGCTACATGGACAGCAGCTTCCCGAAGATCAAGGGGAAGTGGAACACCGCTCCCCTTCCGAGCGGTGCGGCGGGATGCAAGACCACGACCGCCGGGGACGCCCTGGTGATCACGTCGAACACCAAGAACGCCGACGCCGCCTGGAAGTGGATCGAATACCTCGACTCGCCCAAGAACGTCGGCCTGTGGACCTACGGGTCGAAGGACGGCAGTGAGCTACCGCCCTTGCAGTCGCTCCTCGGTGACGCGGTCAAGACCAAGCCCGTGCTGAAGGGCTTCGTCGACCTGATGAAGTGCGGCGTCTCGGGCACGGTGTCGAACCCGAAGTTCCCGAAGGTCCAGGAGGCTCTCAACACCGAGCTCGGCAAGGCGTTCTACGGTGACGAGACAGCCAAGCAGGCCCTCGCGAACGCCGCTCAGCAAGGCCAGCAGATCCTGGCGCACTAGCTCGCCGAGATCGTCGGAAAGATCAGCGTGCGGCCGACCCGGGCTCCGGCCCGGGCCGGCCGTCTGAACAGGAGGCTTGCCTGATGGCCACCGCGACCCTGCCGAGGCGGATCAACAGCCGAAAGCGCGGCGTCCGCTACAAGTTCCGGCAGATGGGCCGGGAGTGGAACGCGTACCTGTTCCTCGCGCCGGGGCTGATCCTGTTCTCGGTCTTCACCGTGTTCGCGCTGATCTACGCGTTCTACCTGACGTTCCACGAGTGGAACATCCTCCAGCCGGCCAAGCCGTTCGTCGGGCTGCAGAACTACCGCGACATGCTCCACGACCAGCAGTTCAAGCAGTCGGTCATCAACACCGCGTACTTCACCGGTGGCTCGATCCCGCTCACCATGGCGATCGGGCTCGGTGTCGCTCTGCTGCTCAACCAGCCCCTGCGTTTCCGGGGCCTGTTCCGCACGATGTACTTCCTGCCGGTGGTGACGCCGTTCGTGGCGAGCGCCATCCTCTGGAAGTGGCTGTACAACGGTGACTACGGACTGTTCAACTTCTACCTGCTGAAGGTGCACCTCATCCAGCAGCCGCTGCTCTTCTTGTCGTCGAAGAACCTGGCGATGCCATCGGTCATCTTGATGGCCATCTGGGGCGGCGTGGGGTTCTCGATGGTGGTGTACCTGGCCGGGCTCCAGTCCATTCCCGAAGAGCTCTACGAGGCCGCCAAGATCGACGGGGCGAACGCGTTCTCGAGGCTGCGCTACATCACGATCCCGATGCTGGCCCCCACGACCCTCTTCCTGCTGGTGATCGGGATCATCGGCTCGTTCCAGATCTTCACCCAGATCTTCGTCATGACCGGCGGCGGTCCGGTCGGGCGTACGACCACGGTTGTCTACTACATCTACCAAAGCGCCTTCACGTACTACGAGATGGGGTACGCGAGCACGCTGGCTTACGGCCTGTTCGTCCTGCTGTTCGCGGTGACGCTCCTGCAGCTGCAGCTCTACCGGAGGGCGGACGCATGACCACGACGCATGACGCCTCGGAAGTCGAGGTCTCCCCAGTCCCTCCGATCACGCCTCAGCCGCGCCGGCTTTCGAAGCCGAAGCGCCGTCGCCGGCTGCCCACGTGGGGACGGGTCGCCTGCTACGTGATCCTGGTCCCGGGCGCGATCCTGTTCGTGGCCCCCTTCGCCTGGCTCGTCAGCGCCTCCTTCCAGCAGATGGGCGACATCTTCTCCTACCCGCCGCACTGGATCCCGCCGCACCCGACCCTCGACGGCTACAAGGGCTTCCTCGGCATCGGACACCCGACGGGACTCAACGCGGACGCCACCGGTGACTGGCACTGGTTCGCCAACAGCGTGTTCGTGGCCACCACCGTCACGGTGCTCCAGCTCTTCTTCAACTCCCTGGCGGCGTACGTTTTCGCGAAGCGCAAGTTCCCCGGGCGCGACGCCATCTTCATGGTCTTCCTCGCCACGATGATGATTCCCGGACAGGTGACGCTGGTCCCGAACTACCTCGTGCTCAAGCACATCCCCCTCTTCAACGGCAACGACATCTTCGGCCAGGGCGGGCACGGGTGGCTCGACTCGTACTGGGGCCTGATCATGCCGGGCACTGTCAGCGCGTTCGGGATCTTCCTGCTCCGCCAGTACATGCTGTCCATACCGGACGACCTGCTCGAGGCCGCCCGGATCGACGGCGCCTCGGAGTTCCGGATCTTCTGGAGCGTCGTGCTGCCGCTGTGCACTCCCGCGCTGGCGGCGACCGCGATCTTCACCTTCCAGGGTGCCTGGGAGGACTTCCTCTGGCCGCTGATCATCATCAACGACCCAGGGCACTACACGGCCCCCCTCGGGCTCGCCCTGTTCGTGGTGAAACACAACACCTCGTGGAACCTGCTGTTCGCGGGGTCGGTGATCTCCACGCTGCCCATGGTCGTCGTCTTCATGATCTTCCAGCGCCGGTTCGTGCAGGGCATCGCGCTCAGCGGCGTCAAGGGCTAGTGGCCGCGAGGGACTCCGAGATGAGCTCCGAAGCGTCGCGCGACCGTACCGAGGCCCTGCTCAACACAGGCAACGGGGTACTGCGCCTCAAGCCGGCATGGGTCGCGCGCGACTTCCTGCCTCCCGGCCGCAGGCTCGGCCTTCCTGAGGAGGCCTACGACGTGGGGGAGCGTGGCTACATCTGCGAGCGGTGGCTGGGGTCCACCACGCCCGCCGACAACCGGGTCGGACCCGACGACGAGGGTCTGAGCTACGTGGCGACCGACGACGGAACGCGCCTGACGCTCAGGGATGCCGTCTCCAGCGCCCCCGATGTCGTCATGGGCGCGGAGTACGCGGCCTCGCACCCCGACGGGCTCGGGCGGTTGCCGAAGATCTTCGACTACGGTGCCCGGCTTCCGTACCACATCCACCCCCCGCAGGACTACGCCAGCCTCGTCGGGCACAAGGCAAAGGACGAGGCGTACTACTTCCCGCCCGGCGTGGACATGGGCCCGCACCCCGAGACGTTCCTCGGCGTGCACCCGTGGATCGTGCGTGAGCAGGCCCAGGACGTGCTGCTTCCGTATCTGGTCGACTGGGACAGTGACCTGATCCTGCGCCACGCGCCGGCGCAGCTGCAGGTCGTCGACGAGGGGTTCCATGTCCGGTCCGGGGTGCTGCACGCCCCGGGTACGGCGCTCACGGTGGAGCTGCAGGAGGACTCCGACGTCCTTGCGATGTTCCAGGCACTCAACGCGGGCAAGATCATCTCCAAGGACCTGCTGTTCAAAGACGTCCGGCCCGAGGACCGACGCGCGCACGGCGAGCGCTTCCCGCTCGGGTTCGTGGAGTGGGAGGTCAACGGCGACCCCTACTTCTACGAGAACAACCGACTGAGCCCGCAGCCGATCGAACCTGGGCCGGGCGCTGGCGCGAGCGAGTCGTGGATCTTCTACAACACCCGCAAGTTCAGCGGGAAGAAACTCGTCGTCGAGCCCGGGGCTTCGGTCGACGTCGGCGGAGCCCGGGGTGTACTCGCTCCTGGTCTGGTCGGGTTCGGGTCGCTACTGCGGTCACGACGTGAAGGGCGGCGACGCGAGCCGCGACGAGCTGCTCGTCGCACATGACGTCGCCGTCCGCCCGCACAGCGTCGAGAACACCGGCAGCGAGGACCTGGTCGTGCTGAAGTTCTTCGGCCCGGACATCCAGCCGGCGGCGCCGACCACGCCGGTCATGCGCTGAGCCTCCAGCGCCGGACCCGGCCGCGCCGACAGCAGCCAAACCGGGGCTAGGAGCTGATCCGGTCGCCTCTGGTCGTGTCGAAGATGTGCATGGTGGCGGGGTTGCCACTCAGCTGGACGACGTCGCCCTTGTCGAAGCGCACGTCGCGCTCCAGCTTGACCACGACCTCCTTCCGCTCACCCTTGTCGACGACGGTGCCGTACATGTAGGCGTCGGAGCCGAGCTCCTCCGTCAAGGTGACGTCCATCGGCAGGCCCTTCTCACCCTCGCCCAGCACGACCCAGTCCTCGGGCCGCATCCCGACGGTGATGTCACCGTTGACTCGCGAGCGCGTCTGAGGCGGGATCGGGACCACCGCGTCCCCCAGGTGGACTCCGTCGGCGTGCAGCTCCGCCGACAGCAGGTTCATGGCCGGGGAGCCCATGAACCCCGCCACGAAGATGTTCGCGGGCCGCTTGTACAGAGCCATCGGGGTGTCGACCTGCTGCAGGATGCCTGCATTCATCACCGCGACGCGGTCGCCCATCGTCATCGCCTCGACCTGGTCGTGGGTGACGTAGACGGTCGTGATGCCGAGACGGGCCTGCAGTGACACGATCTGCGTCCGGGTCGAGACGCGGAGCTTCGCGTCGAGGTTGGACAGCGGTTCGTCCATACAGAAGACCTGCGGCTGGCGTACGATCGCGCGGCCCATTGCCACCCGTTGCCGCTGGCCGCCCGAGAGCGCCTTGGGCCGGCGCCCGAGCAGCTCCATGATGTCGAGCAGCTTCGCGGCCTCCGACACGCGCTCGTCACGCTTCGCGCGCGGGGTCTTCGACATCTTCAGCGCGAAACCCATGTTCTCGGCGACGGTCATGTGGGGGTACAACGCGTAGTTCTGGAACACCATCGCGATGTCGCGGTCCTTCGCGCGAAGCAGGGTGACGTCGCGGTCTCCCACATAGATGTGCCCCTCGTCGGCCTCCTCGAGCCCGGCGAGCATGCGTAGGCTCGTGGACTTGCCGCATCCGGACGGTCCGACGAGGACCATGAACTCGCCGTCCTCGATCTCGAGGTCGAGGCGGTCGACTGCAGGGACGTCGGCGCCGGGGTAGACCAGCGTCACCTTCTCGAAGCGAACCGAAGCCATCCGGGAGAGCCACCTAACGCGCAGCGGCGTACCCGTGCGGTACGCCGGATCTGTGTGCACATCTTCGCCGATCACGCAGCGAAGGACAACTTCAGAAGGCGCTGATCCCGATCGGCGTCCCGAGGCCCGTCGGCCCGTCCCAGCCCGGGGCGGAGTGGCACCAGACTCGTGTGGTGCAGGTGCCGTTGTTTCCCGCGTCGAGGTCGTTGAGGCCGACGGCCGAGTGCGCCCAGGTGTGCGACGCGGGATAGCCCGACGTGTTCCGCGAAAGCGCGTACACGCTGGCGATGATCGGGGACGAGGCACTGGTCCCGCCGAAGGTCATCCAGCCGACCCAGCCGTCGGACGGAGTCGAGTCGTACACCGCGACTCCGGTCCGGGGGTCCGCGACGGCGGACACGTCGGTGTTGGCCTTGCCGGGACACCGGGTGCCGGCGAGCTGCCAGGTGGGTTTGGGGTTGAGCGTGGAGCAGCCGGAGCCGCCACCGCTCCAGGCGGACTCGCTCCAGCCGCGCGGGTTGCTCGCGCGTTTCAGCGTCGTACCACCGACCGCGATGACGTGAGGGTACGACGCGGGCGAGGCGACGCCGTACCCGTTGTCGCCCGTTGAGGCGGTGATGGCGATGCCGGGCTGGTTGTACGCGCTGCTCTCGCTGCTGTCACCGCCGCCATAGCTGTTGCTGATGGCGACGACACCGCGCACGGAGCCCGCGTACTGGACTGCCGCAGCCAGGTCGACGAAGGAGTTCGACTTCGCCTCGACCAGCAGGATGTGGCAGGTCGGGCAGGTGGCGGACACCATGTCGATGTCGAGCGAGGTCTCCTCTGCCCAGCCGGCGTCCGTGCGTGGATAGTTCTTGCCACCCGACGAGTTGACCTTGGAGAAGCACCCGTTGGCCGTGGTGCAGGCCTTGAGGCCGTAGTGGCTCCGGTAGACCTTGAGATCGGCTTCCGCAGTAGGGGCGTCGTAGGCGTCGACGACGGCCACGGTCGCCGAGCTCGACACGGTCAGCCGGTACGCGGAGCGGATGTCGGCAGGGCCGTATGCGGTGGACGTCTGCGCCTTCGTCAGGGGAGCTCCGTTGGGCTTGCGCACGTCGAGGCGGATCGCGAGGCAGCCTGCACGGCCCGGCGAGGCGAGGTCGCACACGTCGCTGTCGCGCGTGACCACACCGCGAAAAGACCGGGCGGTGAACGTGTTCGTCGTCGCCAGCGAGACGCCGGCGTTGACGACCGCCAGGGTCACCGGCAGGGACAGCGCCAGCACGAGGCCGAGCACGAAGATGCGACGAGGCAATTCGAACCCTCCCCAGGGATCCACTCTTGCGAGCTGTCGGTCCTGAAGAAGAGCAGCACTCAGGAGCCTTCACTGTAGGTGGGTGAGCGCTCCTTTAGGTGCAAAGCGGAACTTACGGACCGAACCGCCGATCGCGGCCGGCCTGTTGTCCCGAGCCGGAGCCGGCGCTCAGAACCCGCTGACGCCGTTGGGGGTGCCGAGCCCGGTGGGACCGTCCCATCCGCTCGCCGAGTGGCACCACACGGTTACCGCGCAGGTTCCGTTGTCGCCCGCCTTCACGTCGTTCAGCCCTGAGGCGTGGCCCCAGGTGTACGACGCGGGATAGCCGGCGGTACGGCCGGAGAGGGCGTAGATGCTCGCGACGATCGGAGACGACGCGCTTGTACCGCCGAAGGTCATCCAGCCGACCCAGCCCTGGTAGCCGGTCGAGTCGTACACCGCGACGCCGGTCTTCGGGTCCGCCACGGCTGAGACGTCCGTGTTGGCCTTGCCGGCGCACTGGGTCGCGGCGAGCTGCCACGTGGGCTTGGCGTTCTGGGTCGAGCATCCCGAGCCGGCGCCGGACCAGGCCGACTCCGTCCACCCGCGACCGCCGCTGGAGCGGGTCAGCGACGTGCCGCCGACGGCGATGACGTGAGGGTAGGAGGCCGGGGACTTGACGCCGTACCCGCCGTCGCCCGTGGATGCGGTGATGGCGATCCCGGGCTGGTTGTAGGCCGAGGTCTCCGCACTGTCCCTGCCGCCGTAGCTGTTGCTGATGGCGGTCACGCCCCGCACCGTGCCGGCGTACTGAACGGCGGTAGCCAGGTCCGTCATGTAGTCGGTCTTCGCCTCGACGAGCAGGATGTGGCAGGAGGGACAGGTGGCGGACACCATGTCGACGTCCAGGGAGATCTCCTGCGCCCAGGCGCCGTCCTTGCGCGGGTAGTTCGTCCCGCCGTTGCCGTCGACCTTCTGGAAGCAGCCGTTGGCCGTGGTGCAGGGGGAGAGGTTGTAGTGGCTGCGGTATGCGGCCAGGTCAGCCTCGGCGGTCGGGTCGTCGAAGGCGTCGACGATCGCCACCGTCGCGGAGCTGGACGCCGACAGCCCGTACGCCGAGCGGATGTCGGAGGGGCCGAACCCCGACGCCGACGCCGACTTCTCGACGTGCTGTCCGTCGCTGGTCAGCGTCTCATGCCGGACTGCCAGACATCCCGCCCGGCCGGGTCGGGCGACGTCGCAGACGCTTGCGTCGACGGTGCCGACGCCGCTCCACGTCAAGGCCGCCGGCGCCTGGTCGGTCGAGGCGAGTGAGGTCCCGGCATCGACGGTGGCCGCGAGGACGGGCAGCAGGAGGGCGAGCGCGACACTGAGAGAGGATGCACGACGCAGCATGTGGACAACTCCTCGGGTCGCGAGGTGCATGCGGCCCTGGCAGGGGGTGACAGTCCGAGCTGTCGTGAAATCACTACTATACGTTACAAATCGATCACTGTTTGCCACGGTACTGGAATGGCGGCCCGCCGGTCATGCCTTCACTCGTCGTCGCGGGCCGACTGCGCAAGAATGCCGTGTGCCGAGCACCAAACCGACTCCCGGGCGCCTGACCACGCGCGAGGGGCGGGGCTGACCTCATGGTTTCCACGCCCTCGCCGGCGAGGGTACGCCGCACCACCGTGACCGTGAAGGCGGCGACCCTCGGTCCCCCGAGCCCGTTGCCGCGGTTCAGCCAGCTCCGGGAGCTGCCCTACCCGGACGTCGGACCAGGTGCTCCACAGGACATGCTCGACCGGATCGCCTACGGCCGGCTCGAGAGCCCTCTCCCGTACCCCCTCCAGGAGGACTACGACCGGTCGTTGCGAGAGGTCCGGCTCCCGGCGTACGTGCTGGAGAACGCGGTGCTGCGTGCCACCGTGCTCCCGACGCTCGGCGGCCGGGTCTGGTCGTTGTACGACGAAGGTCGCAGCCGCGAGCTGCTGTTCTGCAACCGGTCGCTGTACTTCGCGAACTTCGGGCTCACCGACGCCTGGTTCGCCGGGGGCATCGAGTGGAACCTCGGCTCTACCGGCCACACGACGCTGTCGTGCCGGCCGGTCCACTCCGCCGTGGTCGCGGGGCCGGGAGGCGACGTGCTGCGGCTGTGGGAGTGGGAGCGGACCCGCGACCTGGTCCTGCAGGTCGACCTCTCCCTGCTCGCCGGGTCGGACCGGTTGTACGCCTCGACCCGGGTGATCAACCCCGACCCGGAGGACAAGCCGCTCTACTACTGGACCAACATCGCGGTACCCGAGTCGCCGGGGACCCGCGTGTTGACGACGGCGGAAGGCGCCTGGCGCACCGAGTACACCGGCGCCCTGGTCCGGGTGCCGGTCCCGCACCCCGATGGCGCGGAGACCGACGTCAGCTACCCGATGGCTTCGAAGTCTCCCGCCGACTACTTCTACGACCTGCAGGGCCAGCGCGGTCGGCACATCGTGGCCGTCGAGCCCGACGGCCGCGGCTTCGCCCAGACGTCGACGCGCGGGCTGCGCGGCCGCAAGCTGTTCGTGTGGGGGAGCGGTCCTGCCGGCAGGCGGTGGCAGGAGTGGCTCTGTGGCCCGGCAGCGAGGTACGCCGAGATCCAGGCGGGATGGTGCCCGACGCAGCTCGAGCACGACCGGCTGGCGGGTGGGGCGAGCGTGTCGTGGACCGAGGCCTTCGGTGGCGTCGACCTGGATCCGGGAAGGGTCGCGGGTGGATATGCCGAGGCGTGCGCGGCCGCGCGGTCAGCCGTCCATGGCGCGACAGACCCCGTACGCCTGGAAGGCTTCCACGAACGGTGGCTCACCGACGTCGCAGACGCCGCGGTCACCGAGCGGCTGAGCACCGGGTCCGGCTGGGGTCGAGTCGAGCTCGCTCTCCGGGCGTCCCCTGGGGCCGTGCCCGGGCGAGCCCTGCCGTTCCCGGCAGTCGACGACGACAGCATCGCGGCATGGCACCTGCTCGAGGGCGACACCGCGGGACTCGCGACGTCGGCCGACCGGCTGCCGGTGCCTCCCGTCTCCGACCGCTGGCGTGCCATCCTCGACGAGGCGCCGGACTCCGAGTGGGTGCACCTGGCCCGCGCGGTGAACGCCCATGTAAGGGGCGAGCGAGCCCTGGCCGCCGAGCAGTACAGCGCCAGCCTTGCCGTGCGCGAGAACCCGTGGGCGCTGCGGGGATCGGCGCTGCTGGCCGATGACGACCGGGCGTGCGAGCTGTACGCGCGGGCCCGGCAGCTTCGACCGGACTGCCGCGGGCTCGCCGTGGAGCAGCTCGAGCGACTGCTCGCGGCCGGACGGCCCGGTGACGCCCTGGACGTCGTCGCGGACCTGGCGCCCGCGATGCGCCAGCACGGCCGGACCCGGCTGCTGGAGGCCCGGGCCCGGTTGGCCCAGGGGGACCGCGAGCATGTCGCCGCGATCATGAACTCGCTGGTCGTCGAGGACCTCGCCGAGGGCGACGCGGTGCTCGGTGACGTCTGGGACGCGCTTCATCCCGGCGCCGAGCTCCCCGCGCATCTCGACTTCCGGATGACCGCCCCAGGAGCCGCTCACGGGGGAAGCGGCTGACCGGCGGCGACTGAGGTCGATCTCCTCGCCGAGACGTCAATTCGCGGCCGACACGCCGGATGAAACGGGCCGTGAAGTGACGTCTCGCGGGGATGGCCGGGTAGGTCAGCGGAACGTGCCCTGGGACACCGACCCCTCCAGCCGCCGCTGGAAGATCACGTACACGATCAGGACCGGCACGACCGTGATGACGACCGCCGCGAACAGCGCACCGAAGTCGACCGCGTAGCCCGCCTGCGAGGCGAAGTTCGCCATCCCCTGGGTCAGCACATATCTGTCGGGGTCGGTGTTCAGGGCCACAGGCAGCAGGAACTGGTTCCACAGGCCGAGGAAGTTGAAGATCGCGACGGCGGCGATGCCGGGCCGCGCCATGGGCAGCATGATCAGGAAGAACGCTCGCCAGTCCCCGGCGCCGTCGATCAGCGCCGCCTCGTACACGTCGGTCGGCAGGCTCTTGAAGAACGCGTAGAGGAAGAACACCGTGAACGGGAGGGCGAACGCGACGTACACCATGATCAGCCCGGGGAGCGTGTTGAGCAGCCCGGCATTCTTCAAGATGAAGAACAGCGGCACGATCGCCAGGAAGATCGGGAAGGTCAGGCCCGCGAGCATCAGGTAGTAGATGAAACGCACCCCGGGAAAGACGAACCGCGCGAGCACGTAGGCGCACATCGATCCCAGCGTCATGACGAGCACAAGTGCGACACCCACCACGACCACCGTGTTCAAGAAGAACTGGCGGATACCCGCGTCGGTCCACGCATGGGCGTAGTTGTCGAAGCTCCAGTGCCCGGGCAGGGAGAACGGCGAGGCCAGAATCTCTTTCGTCGTCTTGAACGACGACAGCACGACCCACAGGAACGGGACGATGACGAGGGCCGACCAGACGGACAGCAGCACGTGCGAGACAGCCGCGACGGCCTTGTCGCTGCCGGTCGGTGCGCTGCTGCGGTTGTCGGTGACGATTCTCTCGTCGGCGGCGACGGCAGTCATCGGGGCAGCCTCCTCTCGCGACCTCCGGTGAAGTGGTTGAGCGCGAACACGATCACGGCGAACAGCAGCGTCACGATCGCGAGCACGACACCCATCGCTGTGGCATAGCCGAACTGACCCTTCCGGAACGCCGTGTTGTAGAGGTCCTGACTCATCGTCAGCGTGGTGTTGGCGGGTCCACCGTTCGGGTTGAGTGCCTGCATGTAGACGAAGGCGTCGAGGGCGGTGATCCCGAGATAGATGTACGCCGTCTGCACGGTGTCGCGCACAAGCGGGAGGGTCATCGAGACCGCGGTACGGAACCGGCCGGCGCCGTCTATGCGCGCAGCCTCGTAGATCTCCGCCGGGATGCCCTTGATGGCCGCGACGAACAGCACCGTGTAGAAGCCGACGAAGCTCCAGATGATCACGAACATGGACGCCGGCATCGCCGAACGAGGGTCGCCGAGCCAGGCGAAGTCCTGGAATCCGCTGAGGCCGAGCTTGGTGAGGAATGCGTTGAGGATGCCGGCCGAAGGGTCGTAGACCTGCGCCCAGATGAGACCGATGACGATGGCCGGGACGGTGTAGGGGAAGAACGAGACGACCCGGTAGAACCCGGCGCCGCGAATCCCACGGATGTTGCCCCGTGTTGGCCCGCCCACCGTGACGACCGTCGCGATGGCGAGCGCCAGCACAATGGTCACGAGCGGCACCACGATCGCCAGCTCCACGTTGTTGCGCAAAGCTCGCAAGAAGATGTCGTCGTGGAACAGCTTATTGAAGTTGTCCAGCCCGGTGAAGGTGTACGTCGGCGTGAAACCGTTCCAGTCGGTCATCGAGTAGTACAGCGCCTTGCCGAACGGGTAGATCACGAAGACGAGATAGACCGCCAGCGGCACCCCGAGGAACACCGCCAGGAAGCCGAGTCGGGCCGGGCTCGGCATCCGGCGCCGCCGGCTGGCCGGCTGGGGCCGGCCGCCGGTGGTCGTCGTCGCGCTGGCCATGGTGCTGGTCACGAGACCGTGAGCTTCTTCACCGAGGAGTCGTTGGCGATCTTGTCGGTGATGTCCTGCAGACCCTTGGTGAGCCCGGCGACATCGGTCTGGCCGGACAGGAACGAGTTCCACACCACCAACTGCGAGGTGTTCATGCCGTAGTAGTCGACGAACTGGTAGTTGAAGGTGTTCGTACCGGCGGCGTCCAGCATCTTGGTCTGTGACACCAGTGCGGTTGAGCCGAACCCGTTGGCGGGCACCAGGCCCTTGACGATCGTCGGCGCGAGCCGGGTCTTGGAGAAATTGGTCGCGGCCGCCTTGGACAGCATCGCGCGCAGGATCTCCTTGCCACCGGCGACGTTCTTCGCCTGGGACGGCACGATGTACGGCTCGCCGGCAGCGGCACGCAGCGACGTGTAGGGGAACTTCGGGCTCGACGAGGCCGTCGGCTCGGGAGCGCCGGTCATGTCGAAGCTGGACTTCGTCGCGTCCTTCATCTCGTTCTCGATCCAGCCACCGCAGGGGTAGAGGATCGCCTGCTCGTCGTTGCTCCATTTCGCCTGCGCGGCGGTGAACTGCGTGCCGGCACCGCCGGGGACGAAGTAGCCCTTCTGCACCATCTCGCCGAGGGCCGAGAAGACGTCCTGGATCTGGGGGAGCGACCAGCACTTCGGCTTGAGGTTCTCCAGCGCCAGACGGACCTCGTCGCCGCCCTCCTTGATGGCGGAGTCGACGGCCATCGTCTGGTAGTACGTGGCCGCCTCCTTGCCCCAGACCCAGAGGTACTTGCCCTTGGCCTTGGCCTTGGCGCCGAGGGCCATCGCCTCGTCCCAGGTCTTCGGTGGGGTCCAGCCGTTCTGCTGGAAGAGCGAGGCGGAGTACCAGACGCCGTAGACCGTCATCACGTAGTTCATCGCGATGAACTTGCCGCCGAAGGTGCCCGGGTTCTTCACGTTCGGGTAGAGCGTGTCCGCGATCTTGGTGCCCTCGTAGTTGTTGGCGTCGAAGACGTCGTCGAGCGTCTCGAGCTGCTGCTCGATGGCGTTGAACCCGATGGCGTTCTCGCCCGAGTTGTCGATCAGGTCGGGCGGGGTGCCGCCGACGAAGCGGGGCTGTAGCTCCTGGGCGATCTGCGTGGACGGCGACACCTTGATCGTGACGCCCGAGAAGTCCTTCTGCTTAGTGACCTGCTGGGCGGCGAACTTGACGTAGTCGTAGCCGTAGCCGCCGTTGAAGATGACGGCGTCCACGCTCGAGCTCTTCGCTAGCCCGAACGGGTTGGTGGCCGACTTCGCGGCGCCGCTCCCGCCCGAGGAGCCCCCAGCGCTCGGGGAAGACCCGCCGCACGAGGCGAGCGCTCCGCCGAGCGGCACGAGCGCCGCCGTCGCGAGGGCGCCACGAAGCAGGGTGCGGCGGTCGAAGGGTGTGGTGTCTCGACTCATGGTGGGTGCCTTTCGTGATGTCTTTCCTACTGAGTACGTCGTGCGGGTGTCCAGACTGCGGGCGGTGTCGTCGTTCGGGTCAGGCATGGCCGGCGATGCGCTTGCCGTACCGCGCCTTGAGGGCGTCGTTGTGCGTGTCACCTCCCGGGATGTTGGCCGAGAGGTAGAGCGGAGGGACCTCGCCCGCGTCCCGGAGTCGCCGAGCCGCGCCGAGGGTGAGCAGCTGTGCGATGTACGCGGCCGTGATCGACGAGACCGCACCGGCGGACAGGCCGTCGCCGAGGTCGATCGTCGTGTCCCCGAACGGCGCCCGGTTGTCGATCACGACGTCGGCGATCTCGGACAGCCGCTTGCCGCTGCTGTGCTTGGGGGTGACCGCGTTCGTGTGCGCCAGGCTCGTCACCGCGATGACGGGGTGTCCGTCGGCCTTGGCGCGCAGGGCGAGGCCGACGATCGACCCGTTGACGCCGGAGTTCGACGCGATCACGAAGACGTCTGCCGGTTCGAAGGAGTACAGGCCGTAGAGCTCGTCGGCGACCGACTCGTCGCGCTCGAGCGCGGCGCCCTGGAGCATCGAGATGTCCCGGCTGCCCCGCAGGACGACGTCGCGCAGCACGATGGCGTGGGTCGGAATCAGGCCACCGGCGCGGCCCGCGATCTCCATGGCGAACGCCTGGGAGTGACCGGTGCCGAAGGCCTGGACGACGCCACCGCGCTGCAGTGACGACACGATCAGGTCGACCGCCTTGTCGAGGCCGCCGGCACGGACCTCCACGTCGAGGTCGTCGAGCCGCCGGCGGACCTCGGTGGAGAAGTCGGCGAATGCGCTCATGCTGTGGCGGTTCCTTTCGACGTGGCGACGGTCCGTGGCCGGGTCGCCGGGCGGAGCGGCCGCCGATGCGGCGCGACTGCGGCTGCGGAGGCCGCCAGCAGGCTCGTCGTCCGGGAGAAGTCCCGTTGGGCCGCGAGGAGGTAGAGCAGGTCGATCACGAAGAGCTGGGCGTGCTTGGCCGACAGGTCGTCGGGTTGGAGGTACTCCCCCGGCGCGTGGCTGGTCAGGTGGGCGTCGGCGACTTGCGCCATCGGGGAGCCAGGGTCGCTGGTCACCGCGACGGCGTAGGCACCCGACGACTTCGCCAGAGCCAGCATCTCGATGGTCTCCTCGGTGCGGCCGGTGTTGGAGAAGGCGATCGCGACGCTCGTGTCCCCGAGCAGGACGGCGCTGGTGAGGCCGACGTGCACCTCGCTCCACGCGTGCGCGTTGATCCCGATCCGGTAGAGCCGGGCCTGCAGCTCGACCGCCATGCCGGCGCTGCCGCCGATGCCGTAGATGTCGACGTGGGTGCTCTGAGCGATGGCGTCCGCGACCCGGCCGACGAGTACGGGGTCGAGCCGCTCGGAGGTGGACGTGAGCGCGACGGTGTGGGCGTTCACCAGCGTGCGCATCATCTCGGTCGCGGTGTCACCGGGGTGGAAGGCGCGTCCGATGTCGGAGTCCCAGACCTCGTGAGCGCTCGACCGGCCCTGCTCGGCCGCGGCCCCCACCCGCAGTGCGGGGTAGCCGGTGTAACCGATCGCCCGGCAGAAGCGGGTGACCGTCGCCGGGGAGGTCCGGGCGCGCTCGGCGAGCTCGGTGATCGACAGCCGGAGCGGCAGGGTCGGGTCCTCCAGCAGGAGCGTGCCGACTTTTGCCATACTCTCGGGCATCTGTGGCAGAGCACCGCGGATCCTGCTGCTGGCGCCATAGCCTTCAAGCGCGGGGGCCGCCGGCCCCTCGGGACTCCGCATTGAAAATCCTTATCAGCGAGACCACTCGTCAGGAAAACTATTTCCAACTCGGAGCTCAAGTCTCAATCACCTGCACGTCACGAATCGGTAACGAATGACCGAGCAGCTCATCCGATTGGTCGCCGTCGACGCCGGCGGCACCAGCACCCGCGCCGTGGTCCTCTCGCCGGAAGGACAGTGCCTGGGCTACGCCGTCGCGGGCAGCGGCAACCCGACCGCAGTGGGGCCCGGGACCGCCGCCGCATCCGTGGCGGAGAGCGTCATGGAGGCGATGCGGAGGGCGGAGGTCGCGAGCACGCGGATCCGGCTGGTTGTGCTCGCCATGGCGGGTGCGGGCAGTACGTCCGTCGCAGCCGAGGTCAGCCGCCGGCTGGCGGGCATCGGTCTGGATGCGCCGCAGGTCTTCGAGTCCGACCTGCTGGCGACGTACCTGTCGGGCAGCTCCCGGCCGGACGGGTACGCGGTCATCGCCGGAACCGGAGCGGGTGCGATCCGGGTGCAGGACGGGCGCCAGGTCGCCGTCGCGGACGCACTCGGCTGGCTGCTGGGCGACGAGGGCTCGGGCTTCTGGATCGGGCACCGCGTCGTGCGCGCGGTCCTGGCAGACCTCGACGGCCGTGGCCCTTCCACAGCGCTCACGCCGCTGATGCTGGCGCGGCTCGGCGTGCCCGCCGCGTCGGAGGTTGCGGACCGACGGCCCATTCTGGCGGTGGTGCGGACGCTGTACGCCGCCACGCCGGTACGGCTCGCCGACTACGCGGGCCTGGTGTTCGAAGTCGAGGGTGACGAGACCGCCGACCGCATCCTCGACGATGCGGCAGTTGCGCTCGCGCGAACCCTCGACGCCGTGAGGACGCCCACCGTCTCGGGTCCGGTGGTGCTCGGCGGCGGCATCTTGGGGCGCCGCCTTCAGGTTGCCGATCGACTCGCTGCAGCTTCGGGCTTGGAGGAGATCCATGCCGTGTCCGACGGGGCCCTGGGCGTGTGCGTCCTCACCCTCCGCCACGCCGGGACCCATGTCGACGCGGACCTGTTCCAGCGGCTCGCGGCCTCGCTCATCGCAGTGCGCTGAACAGAGGTGCTGCGTCGCTTTCTCCACGGTGGGCCGGGAGGACCGGGGGGCCGCTACTTCATCCCGGTCCGCGTCGCTTCAGGCGTCTGGCGATCCCATGCCAGCTCACATCCGCGGAGGGCCGTGGCGGTGGGTTGGACGGGACGTGACGAGACTGTCGGCGGTCTGCCACTGGAAGCGGTCGAGCCGATGCTCGGACGCATGTCCGCGGCAATGAGTCGCCCGAAAGGCTATTGCCTGTTCTCACCGGACTTGGTTCGCGTCGTCAGGCGCAGGCGGCGGACAAGCCGAGGTAACAACCGTGCGCGAGTGCCGATATGCGGTGTGACGGGGCCGGCTGCCCGAACGGGGCGACTCGGCGCGCCGAACGGCTCATGGTGGTGGTAGTCGAGCTCTGCCGTCAGAAACGGCGCGATAGGACCAAGCATCGGATGTCTCCTCTGGTTCGTTCTGAGTGACTCCGAGCCTGCGCGACTGAGGATCCTGTGGACATGAGGCGAACGCCGTATCTTGCTGACACGGAAACGGGCTTAGTGTTTCGCACCTCGACCCAGAAACCAGCCACCGCACAGGTTGCGAGGGTGAGGTGGGTCTCTCGCGGGGGCGGTCGGTGAGCACCTCGACACGCCGACAGCGGATTCACCCTCCGGCGTGCACGCATCCGACGCCGAGCAGTGACGCTGGGGCTCAGGGCCCGCTCTACGGAGGGAATGAGCGGCGGCTGCTACTGCGCGACGTCGTCCGTAGGAGCCCAGGTCGCGCTCGCCAGGCGTCAGAAGTTGATCATGTGCCCGGCGATGCCGTGGACGGCCTCCTTGACGGCCTCGCTGAGGGTCGGGTGCGCATGGATGTTGCGTGCGACCTCGGCGGCGGTCAGGTCCCACTTCTGGGCGAGCGTCAGCTCCGGGAGCAGCTCCACCACGTCGGGGCCGACCAGGTGGGCACCGAGGAACTCGCCGTACTCGGCGTCGGCCACGATCTTGACGAACCCGCCGGACTCGCCGAGCCCGTGCGCCTTGCCGTTGGCCGCGAAGGGGAACTTCGCCACCTTGATCTCGCGGCCCGAGCTCGCGGGCCTGGGCCTCGGTATAGCCGAAGCTGGCGATCTGGGGCTGGCAGTAGGTGGCCCGCGGCACCATGACGTAGTCGATCTCCATCGTCTCGACGCCCGCGATGGCCTCGGCGGCGACGATGCCCATCGCCTCGGCGTTGTGGGCGAGCATCAGCTTCGCCGTCACGTCGCCGATCGCGTAGATACTGTCCACGTTGGTGCGCATGAGCCCGTCGATGGCGACGGCGCCCCGCTCGGTGAGCTCGACGCCGGCGGCGTCCAGACCGTACCCCTCGACTCTCGGCGAGAAGCCGATGGCCTGCAGGACCTTGTCGGCCTCCAGCGTCTCCTGCTTGTCGCCGCGGGTCACGGTGACCTTCACCGAGCCGCCGCTGTCGTCGATGGCGTCGACCCTTGTCGAGGTGAGGGCCTTGATGCCCAGCTTCTTGTAGCGGCGTGCGAGCTCGGCCGAGACCTCCTCGTCCTCGAGCGGCACGAGGCGGTCGAGGTACTCCACGATGGTGACGTCGACTCCGTAGTTGGCCATCACGTACGCGAACTCCACACCGATCGCGCCGGCTCCGGCGATGATGATCGACCCCGGCAGAGCGTCGGTCATGATCTGCTCCTCGTAGGTCACCACCCGCTCGCTGAGCTCGGTGCCGGGAAGCAGCCGCGTCTGGGACCCGGTGGCCACGATGCAGTTGTCGAACGTCACCTCGTCCTCACCGCCGCTGCCCAGGGCCACCTTCAGGGTGTGGGCATCGGTGAACGTCCCTCTGCCGTCGAACTCGGTGATCGAGTTCTTCTTCATCAAGAAGTGCACGCCCTTGACCCGGCCGTCGGCGACCTTGCGGCTGCGGGTGAAGGCGGCACCGTAGTCGAAGGTCACGTCGCCGGAGATACCGAACAGCTTCGCGTCCGCCGTGAAGGTGTGGGCCAGCTCGGCGTTGCGGAGCAGGGCCTTGCTCGGGATGCAGCCGACGTTGAGGCAGACGCCGCCCCAGTACTTCTCCTCGACCACGGCGGTCTTGAGCCCCAGCTGGGCAGCCCTGATCGCGGCCACGTAGCCACCGGGACCGGCACCGAGAACGACGACATCGAAGTGAGAGCTCATACATTCAGACTATTGGCTGGATCCAACCCAGGGCACGCCGCGGTTCAGGTCTCCCGACGGAAGCGCCGGACGCTGTACACGACCAGGCCGAGCGCGGCCAGCCCGGAGATGACGATCCCGCTGCCGGCGCTCCAGCCGCCGAGCGGAAGGTCGGGGCCTACCGGTCCGATCTCGGGGATCTCCGGATCCAGCCACCACACGATCCCGACGGCGACGATGGCCAGGGACGCCAGCGCGCTGGCCAGGATGCGGGGGATCGAGGAGACGCTAGAGCGGGCCACGTCGTGGGCCTTCTGACGTACCGGCTCCACCCGGCGTTCGGCCCACTCGTACTCCCGCGACAGCATCATGAGGCCGGCAAGGAGCAGCAGCAGACCGGGCCCTGGCAGTACCAGGGCTGCGGCCCCGAGCAAGATGAGTATCCACCCGCCGACGGTTCTGCCGATGCTGCGCATGCAGTGGTCTCCTCGGGCCGTGCTCGCCACCATCGGCGAATGGGCGTGGGAAACAGATGGTACCGGCGCCGGGCCGACCGGGCTGAACCGAAGGCGGTACCCAGGTGCCCGGATCGGGGGCAAGATGTCCACCAGTGGCGGGTGACCTGCGCCGCCGACGACCCGGAAGGCCTCACCATGACGCGGTACGTGTTCGACTTCTCAGAAGGTGACGCCTCACAGCGTGAGTTGCTCGGCGGAAAGGGCGCGAACCTCGCGGAGATGACGAACCTCGGCCTGCCGGTGCCGCCTGGCTTCACGATCACCACGGACGCCTGCCGGGTCTTCCTCGAGACCGGCGCCGAGCCGCCCGAGCTCGAGTCGGAGGTCGACCGGCATCTCGACGCGCTGGAGAAGGAGATGGGCCGAAGGCTCGGCCAGCCCGACCACCCGCTGCTCGTCTCGGTCCGCTCCGGGGCGAAGTTCTCGATGCCCGGGATGATGGAGACGGTCCTCAACATCGGCCTCAACGACTCCTCGGTCGAGGGCCTGGCGGAGATGTCGAAGAACCCGCGGTTCGCCTGGGACTCCTACCGGCGGCTGCTGTCCATGTTCGGCGCGACCGTGCTCGGGGTCGAACGGTCGGAGTTCGACGCGCCTCTCGACGCGCTGAAAGAGTCTCTCGGTGTCACCTCCGACCTCGACCTGTCCGCGGACGACTTCCAGAAGCTCGTCTCCACGTACAAGTCCCTCATCGCCGAGCGCACCGGCGAGGAGTTCCCCCAGACCCCCCGTGACCAGCTCGACATGGCGGTGCGTGCGGTCTTCTCCTCGTGGAACACCGACCGGGCGAAGATCTACCGGCAGCAGGAACGCATCCCCGACGAGCTGGGGACGGCCGTGAACATCTGTGCCATGGTGTTCGGCAACCTCGGCGACGACTCCGGCACCGGTGTGTGTTTCACCCGCGACCCGGCGTCGGGACACCGGGGCGTCTACGGCGACTACCTGCCGAACGCGCAGGGGGAGGACGTGGTCGCGGGTATCCGCAACACCTTGCCGCTGACCGCGCTCGGGGAGGCGGATCCTCAGTCGTACGAGCAGCTGCTGTCGATCATGTCGACGCTCGAGTCGCACTACAAGGACATGTGCGACATCGAGTTCACCGTCGAGGCGCGGCAAGCTCTGGATGCTGCAGACGCGAGTCGGCAAGCGCACGGCGGGGGCGGCGTTCCGGATCGCTGTACAGCTCGTCGACGAGGGCGTCATCGACATGGACGAGGCGCTGCGTAGGGTCACGGGTGCGCAGCTCGCGCAGCTGATGTTCCCCCAGTTCGACACCGAGGGCGAGCGCGGGCTGATCGCGAAGGGGATGGGCGCGAGCCCGGGAGCGGCCGTCGGCAAGGTCGCATTCGACTCGGCCACCACGGTCGAGTGGGCGGCGAAGGGCGACGACGTGATCCTCGTCCGCCGTGAGACCAACCCCGACGATCTTCGCGGGATGATCGCAGCGAAGGGCGTACTGACCAGCCGCGGCGGGAAGACGTCGCACGCCGCCGTCGTCGCGCGGGGCATGGGTCGTACCTGTGTCGTCGGGGTGGAGGCCCTCCGCGTCGACCCTCAGCGCAAGGAGGTCCGTACCCCGGACGGACAGCACATCGACGAGGGGGACACGATCTCCATCGACGGCACCACGGGCGAGGTCTTCGCAGGCGCGATGCCTGTCATTCCGAGTGCGGTGATGGCCGCCCTCTCGGCGTCGACCACGCCGTCGAGCGACGACGACCTCGACCCGGAGCACGCCGAGCTGGTCGCGGCCGTCGCCCGCGTCATGGAGCACGCCGATGCCGCCGCGAGGATGCACGTGCGAGCGAACGCCGACACGACCGAGGATGCCCAACGCGCCCGTGACTTCGGCGCCCAGGGCATCGGCCTGTGCCGCACGGAGCACATGTTCCTCGGGTCCCGTCGCAAGGTGGTCGAGCGCGTCATCCTGGCCGGCGACGCCCACGAGCGCGACGCCGCACTACAGGAGCTGCTGCCTCTGCAGCGCGACGACTTCCTGGGCATCTTCGAGGCGATGGACGGTCTGCCGGTGGTGGTCCGGCTGCTGGACCCGCCGCTGCACGAGTTCCTTCCCGACCTCACCACGCTGTCGGTGAAGGTGGCGGTCGCCGAGGCGGTCGGCAAGCCGGACGAGGAGGCGGCGACGCTGCTGAAGGAGGTACGGCGGCACGACGAGCAGAACCCCATGCTCGGCATGCGTGGCGTGCGGCTCGGCCTGGTGGTGCCCGGCCTCTTCCTGCTGCAGGTCCGCGCCATCGCCGAGGCTGCCGCAAAGCTGAAGCAGCGCGGGCTCGACCCGCGCCCCGAGATCATGGTGCCCCTCGTGGGCGACGTGAAGGAACTGGCCATCATCCGCGCTCAGGCACTCGACACGATCGAGGAGGTGTCGAAGGAGGTCGACGTGGACCTCAGCTTCATGATCGGCACGATGATCGAGCTGCCCCGAGCGGCGATGACCGCCGCCGCGATCGCCGGCGAGGCCGAGTTCTTCTCGTTCGGTACCAACGACATGACGCAGACGACGTGGGGGTTCAGTCGCGACGACGTCGAAGCGGAGTTCTTCCCCCAGTACATCGAGGCGGGGATCTTCGGTGTGAGCCCCTTCGAGACGCTGGACGTCGCGGGTGTCGGGCGGATCGTGTCAATCGCGGCGTGGGAGGGCAAGCAGGCGCGGCCCGACCTGACCCTCGGGATCTGCGGAGAGCACGGCGGCGATCCCGCCTCCATCCACTTCTTCGAGTCGATCAAGCTCGACTACGTCTCCTGCTCGCCGTTCCGCGTACCGGTGGCCCGTCTCGAGACGGGCCGCGCCGCCCTGATCGAGCCCGCCACGTCCTGACCGCCCCAGTGGGCGCTCAGCGGTGCAGGACGAAGGACGTGATGCCGGTGAGAAGCCCCCGGGCGAAGTGGTTGCGGCGGTAGTCCGGTGAGGTGATGTGCTGCGCATCGCTCGGGTTGCGCATGTTGGCCAGCTCGACCATGACGATGGGGACGTTGCTCCAGTTGAGGGTGCCGAGGTCGCCCCGCACGTCGAAGCCGTCACCTCCGTAGGAGTTCGACACCGGTACGCCCGCGCGCTCGAGACCGGCTTTGACGTCCAGGGCCAGGAAGTCCGACGACCTGTAGATGTCGGAGGTCCACCCACTCCTGTCGCTCGGCCTGATGACGAAGAACCCGCGGACGTCGGGAGCCGCCCCGTCGCCGTGGATGGAGACGGCGGCGTCAGCGTGCACTTGGTTTGGCAGCCGGCCGCGCGCGTCGATACAGGGTCCCCAGCTGCTGTACGAGTTCGAGTGCCGGGTGAGGTACACCGTGGCGCCGCGTGCCTGTAGCTGCTCCTTCAGGTCCTGGGCGACGTGCCAAGTGAACGTCGCCTCCGGGTACCCGCCGTCCGTCGCGGTCCCCGTCGTGTTGCACGCCTTCATGAAGCCTCCGGCGTTCACGAGCCGGTTGATCTGGCTCAGATGCGTCGAGTTGCCGAGCTGGTGACCAGGGTCGATCACGACCACCTTGCCCTGCAGCACGGAGCTCGCGCCCTGAGAGTGGTCAGGACTCGTCCTCGGTGGCGCAGAGGTGCGATGCGTCGGGGGAGCGGACAAAGTCCCAGGAGAAGCAGAGGTGTGCGGAGAGGCCGTCGAGGTGCGGGGAGGCCGTGTGCTCCGGGTCGGGGAGCGCCGGCTCGTGGGCGTCGAGCGGGTGACGGCGGGGGTCGGCACCGTCGCCGGAACGGCCGTCGACGGGGTCGAGGTCCTGCTCGTCAGCGTGGAGTCACGGGCAGCGCCCGCATCGGGCGGCTGTCCCGACGACGTGCACGACGCCAGCGCGGCGAGACCGGCGACGAGCAGAGATCCCGCCGCGTGCCTCACCTGGTTCCTCACGACCGGTCAGCCTATGTCCTGCCTCAGCGCAAGAACCACGGGAACACGGCAAGCACGCATGCGGCGGCCAGCACGATCGAGTCGCCCAGCCGCCACGGTGCCGGCTCGGCCCAGGTCCGGTCGGACGCGGCTGCGAAGCCACGCGCATCCATTGCCACGGCCAGCTGGCCGGTCTGCCGCATCGAGACGACGAGCAGGGCGAAGACGCTTCCCGCTAGTCCACGAAGGCGCCTGACCGGGCCCCCGTCCGCGCCGTAGCCGCGCGCCCGACGCGCACGGCTTACCTGCTGCCACTGCCGGCCCAGCGCGTCGAGCCTCTGCAGCGCGGCGACGGAGGCGACCACCGCTCGAGCCGGGAGGCGCAGCCGCTGGGCGAGGTGGTCGCCGAGCTCACTGGGACCGATCCGTGGAGTGAGCAGAGCGGCGGGGGTCACGATCGCCAGGATGCGGAGCGCAGCTCCGGCGGCGGCATCGGCCGAATGGCCGCCGTACAGCCACGTGGACACGAGGATCGAGACGGCCGCTACCGCGCCGAGAGCGAGCCGGCGGCTCGAGGCCGGGAGATCGCGAGCCAGCGCACCGAAGGCGACTACCTCGGCGGCCACCACGACCAGCCCGGTAGGCGCCGACGTCACGGCCAGCGCCCCTGCGACCGGGAGGAGGCACCCGGCCAGCAGGGACAGCGGGCCGGGAGCAAGGCGCGAGCTCACTGGGTCGCCCTGCCGCGCTCGAGCCGCAGTCGACCATCGGCCACCGCGTCGACCGCATCCGCGTCGTGGCTCGCCAGCGCGACACCGCAACCGGCGTCGCGAGCGGCGCCGACGACGCCGACGACCGCGGCCCAGGTAAGACTGTCCTGGCCGACGGTCGGCTCGTCGAGCAGGACGACGTTGGGCCCGTGGACGAGCGACGCCGCGAGCATGAGCCGGCGCTGCTCGCCGCCGGAGAGGTGGTAGGGGCTGGACTCTCGAAGCTGCGAGAGGCCGAGCTGCTCCAACAGGTCGTCGGCGCGGGAGGCGAGCCACGCCGGGGGTCGACCGCAGGCCCGCCCCGAGGCGGTCACCTCGTCGAGCACGGTGGACGCGACGACCCCGTGCTCCGGCAGTTGCGGCACCCACGAGACGCGTGCACTGAGGGCTCGCGACGGCCAGCGGAACAGGTCGCCCTGGCGGCCCCTCAGCGCCGGCGCGGTGACGTGCCCGGCGGTCGGACGCGCGAGCCCCGCGAGCAGGGAGACGAGCGTCGACTTGCCGGCGCCGTTGTCCCCGATGACCCCCAGGGCCCGTCCCGCGTCGACAGAGGTGCTCACGCCGTCGACGGCGACGGTCCTGGCCGTCCTCTCGCGTGAACGACGTGCCCGTGCCGGCGCGGGCAGCTCCTTGCGCAGCCGGTCGGCGCGGACCAGCGCACCGTCGGCGGCGGCATAGGGCTCGACGAGGCTGCTGCCGACGCCGAGCGGTCGCGGCAGACCCTGGCCTGGGACCCAGACGCCTCGAGACGCCAGCCACGGACCGTGCGCGTCGAGCACGCTCCGCGGCTCCCCGTCCGCGACGAGCGAGCCGTCCGCGTCAAGCACGAGGAGCCGATCGGCGAAGTCGAGCCACGGTTCGAGCCGATGTTCGACGATGACCGTGGTACGGGACCGGTCGGCGGCGGCTCGCCGGACGGCGTCGCGTACCGAGGCCGCCGCGGCCGGGTCCAGCATCGAGGTGGGTTCGTCGAGGAGCATCACCTCGCCGCCGAAGGCGAGGCTGCCGGCGAGGGCGAGTCGCTGGGTCTCGCCGCCCGAGAGGGCAGCGGTCGGATGGTCGACGGGATAGGGGAAGGCGGCGTCTCGCAGCGCGTCGTGCACCCGCGGCCAGATCGCGTGGCGGGGTACGCGCGAGTTCTCCGGGCCGAAGGCCACGTCGCGGCCGACGGTGTCGGCGACCAGTCCCGCCAGCGGGTCCTGCAGAAGCAACCCGACGCGTCCGGCCCGCTCGCCGCCGATCCCGCAGGTACCGACCCGGACGCTGCCGGACAGCTCACCTGATCCGGCGGTCAGCAACAGGCCCGCGATCGCCCGCAGCAGGGAGGACTTGCCGGCCCCGCTCGGTCCGGCGAGCAGCACGCGCTGTCCCGCCGGGATCACCAGGTCGAGCCCGGAGAACACCGGCCGGCGTCGTCTCAGCGGCCGCCAGTCGAGCCCTTCGACCTCGACCGTGGCGCCACCGGTCAACCTCTACGCCGCGTCGGTGGACGCCGGCCGGCGGTCGACGGCGGCCGCAGCCGACGCCCGACCGGCAGGCAGGGCGTCCACGGCACCGGTGGCCGCGAGGGCACGAGTGAGCAGCCAGCCCCCGACACCCGCGACGAACGCACCGGACAGCGCGAACAACGCCAGATAGGTGAGCTGGTTCGAGAGCGTCCACGACGCGTAGTAGGTCTGGCGTTCGTAGCCGAACTCGAACAGCGCGGCCAGAGCCCCGCCCAGCGCCGCGACGGGCCACCCGAAGCGGCGGAACGCGAAGAGCCCGAGGGCCAGCTCGACGCCCAGACCCTGCAGGCCCCCTGACAGCAGGGTCGTCCAGCCCCATGCGTTGCCGAGCACCGCCTCGACGGTGGAGGCCAATACCTCGGCGAGGAGCGCGGCACCCGGCCGCCGGATCACGAGGGCACTCACCACTCCTGCCGCGAGCCACGGACCACCGAGGAGCCCGAGAGCCGGCCCGGACAGCGTGACGAGCGCCGTGCTCAGCGGGGTGTAGGCGGCGTCGTAGGCCCAGTAGGCGACGCCGAAGGTGACCCCGATGACGGCAGCGGTCATCAGCTCGATGGTCCGCCATCGGGTCCGGGAGCGGCCGCTCCCTCTACCAGTCCTTGCGGCTGCTGCTGGTGCTGTTGCCATGAGTACCTCCCTGGTCAGGGAGGGGAAGCAGACGAGGTCGTCTGCTCGAGGCTCGACTCCCTACGCCGGTGCGAACCGGATCAGGTGCGAGGGTCTGCGGCTCGTCCGCACTCTCAGCGCTCTCGGCGCTCCCCTGTCGTGTGCGACCCAGCCTACGCCGTTCGTTCGTGAGGCGGCGGTTCGTCGCGTCGGGGCCCGGTCCGAGTGCCTCCCGCGGGTCTAGGATGGACGCCGAGGGCCACCTCGAGCGGTCGTCCGACGCCTTATCCGGACACAGGTACCTGTGGAGGCTCGTCGAGTCGATGCCGGTTCGAGCGGCTGGCAGGGCAAGTGGACATCTCGGCCGAGCAGACGAAAGACGGGTCACTCCATGACGCGACGGGCCTACGGGTTTGCCGTCGCACTGGCCCTGTGCGTCGGCGTGTTGACCTGGCTCATGTCGTACCAGTACAACCTGCCTGTCAGAGACCCCGACGGGATCGGCGGGCCTTCGTACATCCGGCTGCCGCTCGTGGTGCTGCTGTTCTACCTCGCCGACGTCGTCCCCCGCGCGCTGATCGCCAACCGGGGGTTCACGAACTTCCGAGCGTCGGTCAAGAGCTACTCGCGCGAGCGCTGGACCCGCAGCAGGTGGTCGCTGGTCCTGGTCGGCCTGTTCAGCTTCTACATCGTCTACGTCGGCTACCGGAACCTGAAGGGTTTCCTGCCCGCGATCCGCTATCACGTCAAGTACGACAGGGTCCTGCTGAGCCTAGACCGTGCCTTCGCGTTCGGGCACGACCCGGCGACGGTGCTGCATCACGTCCTCGGTATCGGGATCGCCGCGCACCTGCTCGCCTACGTCTACGTCTTCTTCGTGCTCTTCGTGCCTCTCAGCCTCGGAGCGGCTCTGGTTTGGTCGAAGAACGTGGCAACCGGCTTCTGGTACGTAACGGCGCTGTGCATCAACTGGGTACTCGGAGTCGCGAGCTACTACTGGGTGCCGTCGCTGGGCCCGTTCATCTCGAACGCGAAGGCGTTCGTCGACCTGCCGAACACCGCGGTGACGAGCCTGCAGTCCGCGCTTCTCGAGGGCCGGCAGAGCTACATCGAGGATCCGCACGCCACCGACTCGGTGCAGAGCGTCGCCGCCTTCGCCTCGCTGCACGTCTCGGTCGTCTTCACCGCCTCGCTGATCTGCTTCTTCGTGATCCGCAGTCGCGCGGTGCGCATCACCATGTGGGTGTACTTCGTGGTGACGGTCATCTCGACGATCTACTTCGGCTGGCACTACATCCTCGACGACATCGCCGGACTGACCATCGGCCTGCTGAGCGTGTGGATCGGCGGCCGTACGACCGGGCACCCGATGCGGAAGCAGCGCTATCTCGCCGACGCCGGCGACGGGGTCCTGGGAGTCTTCCCGCCACGGTCGGTCCCGCCGGGGTCAGAGCCGTCGCCCGCCATGACACCGCACCGGTCCGAGGGCGACGAGGCGGTGGGCGACGACGCCTCGAACGGCTCGAGGAAGGACACCGCACCGGCATGACGAGTCAGCCGGGGCTCGTCGGCCTCGACGTTCGCGACCACGTCGCGACGATCACGCTGGACTCGCCGGCCAACCGCAACGCCTTGTCACGCCGGCTCGTGGCGGAGCTCAGTGCGCACCTCCGGGCCGCCGACGCGCGGTCCGACGTCCGGGCCATCGTCGTGACCCACACCGGGAACACGTTCTGCTCCGGTGCCGACCTCGCCGAGGCAGCCGAGCAGGGCATGGGCGACGCGACCCACTCGCTGCTGCGTCTGCTGCGGCTGGTCGTCGCGCTCTCCACTCCTGTCGTCGCCGTGGTGAAGGGGCATGTCCGGGCCGGCGGAGTCGGGCTGGTCGGTGCTTGCGACCTCGCCGTGTGCACTGACACGAGCACTTTCGCCTTCACCGAGGCGCTGCTCGGGCTGGCTCCGGCCATCATCTCGCTGACCACGAGCAGTCGGCTCACCGAGCGGGAGGCGGCCGTGAAGTACCTCACCGGGGAGGCGTTCGACGGGACCGAGGCGGCCCGTTGCGGCCTCCTGACGGCCGCTGTGTCGCCGGCTGAGATCGACGCCGCGGTGTCGTCGCTCCTGGCGGGGCTCCTGCGCGCGTCGCCCCAGGGGCTCAGGGAGACGAAACGGCTGCTGAACGCTCCGCTGCTCGCGCGCATGGACGCCGACGGAGGCCGACTGGTCGAGCTCTCGGCCCGGCTGTTCGCGTCCGAGGAGGCTCGGATCGCCATGGCGGCGTTCCGCGAGCGACGGCCGCCGCCTTGGGCGGTCGGGCGCTCCGACTCCCCCACTGACTAGACAAAACGGATCGAATCCGGGCGTAAAGAATTACACGAATGTAGTTCGTCAAGCCGACACGCCGTGTGACGCATGGTTTTTAAGTGAAAGATGTTCACTGGCCTCGAAAACGTCGTTACCGTCCTTCGCATACGGACGTCTCCCGTCGGCCGAAAGCCGATGGGCGCCGCACCATCACTTCGGAGGGAACCGACCGTGTCGACACGAGCTCGCACTCAGGCGCTGGCGCTGTGCGCCTCGGCTGCGCTGACGCTGACCCTCGGAACCGTCGCGCGCGCCGACCACTCGCACCCTCCCGTCATCCCCTCCCAGCACCAGGTCGACGCCGCCCAGCGGCACGTGGCCGACGCGCGGCTGTCGGTGAAGGACATCCAGGCGGAGCTGGCAGCGGCCAGCGCGCGTCTGAACGCGCTGAACATCGCTGCGGAGCAGGCATCGGAGGCATACAACGGCGCCCGGATCGCGTGGCACGACGCGGCGGCCGCCGCCACGGCTGCCCGGCGCAGAGTGGTGCTCGCGGTGACCAACGCAGCGAGCGCCAGGGGCCAGTTGGCCGGGTACCTCGTCACGACCGACAGCTCCGGTTCGGATCTGTCGACGTTCAGCATGGCGCTCGGCGCGAACGGCCCGCACCGCCTGCTGCGCGACATGTCGCAGGCCGACACCTCGTCGCAGACCCTGGACGCCCGACTCCAGAAATGGCGCGCCACCTCGCGACTCGTGAAGGTCTACCGGGCCGCGGCGGTCAAGGCCCTGTCGGCCGCCAGGGCCGCGAGGCGTCAGGCGCGCGCGGCGAGGGCAGCAGCAGCGTCGGCGGTTGCCGCCCAGAACTCGGCCGTCGTCAGTATCGGCGCGCAGCGCCGAAGCCTGCTGACGCAGCTCGCTGCGGCGCAGCACGAGTCGGTGGCGCTCGCCACTGCGCGCCAACGCGGCCTCGAGCGGCGCCGTGAGGCGCGGCGACGCGAGCGCGAGCGGCAGGCCCTGCTGGCCGAACAGGCTCGTGAGGCGCGCCAGGCACAAGCGGCGCAGGCGGCGCGGGAGCAGCGGCGAGAGCAGCGGCGCCACCAGCAGCAGCAGACCGGTGGAGGCTCGACGCCCACTCCGCCGGCGCCACCCTCGCCACCGGCGCCGACACCCAGCCCACCGCCGCAGCCTGGCAACGCCCAGGTCGCAGTCAACTTCGCCTACGCGCAACTGGGCGAGCCGTACGTCTGGGGCGGGGCCGGACCGGACTCCTGGGACTGTTCGGGGCTTGTGATGGGCGCCTGGGCCGCTGCCGGTGTCACCCTGCCGCACTACTCGGTGTCCCAGTACTACGCCACTACCCCCATCTCCTACAGCGAGATGCGGCCCGGCGACATCATCTTCTACGCCAGCAACCCGTCTGACCCGAACACGATCTTCCACGAGGCCATGTACATCGGCAACGGCCAGGAGATTCAGGCGCCGCACACCGGTGACGTGGTCAAGATCTCGGGCGTGTTCGACTGGGAGGCGCCGGACTTCTTCGGCCGCGTCTGACGCGTCCGACTCGTCGGGCCGGTTGGTCAGTGTTCGACGGGCTCCTCGGCAGGTGAGACCAACAGGTCGTCGTGGCGCTTGCGTGACGCGACGATCTCGGCCTCCGCCTCGGCGCGCCCGACCCACCGCGAGCCCTCCACCCGCTTGCCCGGCTCCAGCTCCTTGTACACCTCGAAGAAGTGCTGGATCTCCCGGCGGTCGAAGGCCGCGACGTGGTCGATGTCGCGCAGGTGCTCCTGGCGCGGGTCGGTGGCGGGCACGCACAGCACCTTGTCGTCGGTGCCCTTCTCGTCGGTCATCCGGAACATCCCGATCGCCCGCGCCCGGATCAGGCACCCCGGGAACGTCGGCTCGGGGAGCAGTACGAGGCAGTCGAGCGGATCGCCGTCCTGACCCAGGGTGTCGTCGATGAAGCCGTAGTCGGCCGGGTACTGCGTCGACGTGAACAGGGTCCGGTCGAGCTTGATCCGGCCGGTCACGTGGTCGACCTCGTACTTGTTGCGCTGACCTTTGGGTATCTCGATGGTGACGTCGAAGTCCACGCTCCACCCCTGCTCTCGTCGCTCGAACCGTACGTCGGCTGCGGCCCCGGGCATCGCCCAGGAGTTAGTGTCTCCTACGTGAGCCGCTTTACGCATGCGGGGCGAGGCGGCTCGAGACGCAGGGGCTCCTCCGACCTCCGCACCGAGAGCGGTAAGGCCCTCCTCGGCAAGGTCGTCGGCGTGGTCGTCGTGGTGGCCCTGGGCCTGGGCGTCGCCGCGTACGTCCGGAGCCAGAGCTCCGGCTCCGGTCCACCCACAGCGGCCGGATCCGGCGTCCCGACCCTCCCAGCGCAGCCGCCGGCGTCGGGTCCCGGGCTGCGCCTCGCCCCACCGGCCACGCCGGCAGCCGTGCTCGCCGCCCTCGACAGCTCGAGGCCCGTCGACATCGGCCGGCTGAGGGCCAGGGTCGCGCCGTTGCTGCACTCGCCCCGGCTCGGTCACCACGTCGCGTTCGCCGTCGAGGCCCTGGGCTCGCGCCGGCTGCTCTGGAGGTCCGGTGGCCCGGCGCCGGTCACGCCCGCCTCCACCATGAAGCTGCTGACCATGACCACCGCACTCGACGCGCTGGGAGCGGGACACCGGTTCACGACGTCGGCCGTACGCGGCCGCGACAGGCATGTCGTCGTCCTGGTGGGCGGGGGTGACCCGCTGCTGGCAAGCCGCCGGTCCAGCGCCGCACAGTCGACGGGTGACTACCCTCGTGAGGCCACCTTGCAGCAGCTCGCAACCCGGACCGCCCACCGGCTCCTCCGTGAGCACGTGAAGACCGTCCGGCTCGGGTACGACGACTCCCTCTTCGTGGGTCCGGCCGTCGACCCACACTGGGAGCCGACGTACGTGCCGGAGTCTGTGGTCAGCCCCATCGACGCCCTCTGGGTCGACGAGGGCCGGAAGACACCTGATCTGCTACGGCGCTCAGCCAACCCGGCGCGGGATGCCGCGGACCTGTTCGCACACCAGCTCGAGGCCCGGGGTGTCCAGGTCAGAGCGTCCGTGGCACCTGTTCGCGCTCGCAGGCACGCAAACGTCCTGGCACAGGTGCAGTCAGCGCCGCTCGCAGAGATCGTGCAGCACGTCCTCGAGCAAAGCGACAACGAGGGAGCCGAGGTGCTGTTGAGGCAGCTGGCGATCGCCGCCGGCCGGCCGGGCTCGTTCGCCGCCGGTGTGAAGGTGGTGCGGACGACCCTGACGCGGCTGGGTGTGCCCCTCCGCCACGCCGTCCTCTATGACGGCAGCGGGCTGTCCCGGGACGACCTGTTGCCCGTCCGCACCCTGCTGTCGGTGCTCCAGCTCGACGCCTCCGACAGCCATCCCGAACTTCGCCCCGTGGTGTCCGGCCTGCCGGTGGCCGGCTTCAGCGGGAGCCTCGCCTACCGCTTCCTGTACGACGCGCCGGGCGGGCTCGGCCTGGTCCGCGCGAAGACCGGCACCCTGACCGGAGTGCACGCGCTGGTCGGTATCGCGACCACCCGCTCGGGGAAGGCCCTCGTCTACGCCGCCGTCGCCGACCGGGTCCCCGTCCCGAAGACGTCGCTGGCGCGGATACAGCTGGACAGGATCTCCAGCGCGCTCGCCACCTGCCGCTGCTGACCCCGTGCCGAGTGGTCGCAAATGTCGTGCCGAGCGGTCGCAAATGTCGTGCCGAGTGGTCACAAATGTCTCGCCGACAGGGCGCAAATCTTCGCTCGACCGGTCGTAAATGTCGTGCCGAGCGGGCGCAGACGTCCGCCCCAGCGGGCGGATGTACGCAACGGGCTGTTCGCACCTACCGATGCGCGTCGGAAATGCGCCGGCAGGGAGTCCGCGCGGCACAAGCGCGACCACGTACGGTTGACGCCATGGCAGCCGACCGACACGACTTCGCCCCTGACAGTGACAGCGGCGCACCCGATGACCTCGTCGACTGGGAGCTCGCCGTCAGTACGGCCCGGCGGCTGATGCGCCCGAGTCCCGCCGTCAGCAGGGACCAGGCCCGCCGGACGGTCGAGGAGCTGCGGGCGTGCGCCAGCACGGCCGAGGGCCACGTCCGGGCGTACACCCAGCTCCATGCGGAGTCCGCCACGGCTCCTGTTCTCGTGGTCGACCGAGCGGGCTGGGTACAGGCCAACGCCGACGGCTTCCGGGAGGTCCTACGTCCTCTCATCACCAAGCTGCGCGCCCGGCGCGGAGAGCCGGGCCCGTTGTCGCTGGCGATCGGCTCGCGGGTTACGGGCGTCGAGGCGGGCGCGCTGCTCGCGTACCTGTCCAACAAGGTGCTCGGCCAGTTCGACCCGTTCTTCAGCGGCAACGCCGGTCCCGGTGAGGCCTCGCACGGCGGCCGCCTGCTGCTCGTGGCGCCGAACATCGTGCACGTCGAGCGGGAGCTGGAGGTGGACCCGCACGACTTCCGGCTGTGGGTGTGCCTGCACGAGGAGACGCATCGCGTGCAGTTCACTGCCGTGCCATGGCTGCGACAGCACCTGCTCGGCGAGATGACTCAGCTCATCGAGAGCACCGAGCTCGACCCGCAGAAGCTGGCCCGGATGATGCGCGACGGGGCAGAGCGCGCGAGCCGACTGCTGCGCGGCGACCCCGACGTGTCGCTCCTCGACATCCTGCAGACCCCAGAACAGAAGGCCACGGTCGAACGGCTGACGGCCGTCATGTCACTGCTCGAGGGGCACGCCGATGTCGTGATGGACGGCGTCGGTCCCGACGTGGTGCCGTCGGTCGAGTCGATCCGCAAGAAGTTCACCAAGCGGCGTGCGGGCGCCGGCCCGGTGGACCAGCTCGTACGCCGGCTCCTCGGCTTCGATGCCAAGCTCCGCCAGTACCGTGACGGGGCGGTCTTCGTACGCGGCGTGACGGCCAAGGTAGGGATCGAAGGGTTCAACGCGGTCTGGGCGAGCCCCGAGAACCTCCCTGCGAAGGACGAGATCGCCGATCCCGGCGCCTGGGTCGCCCGCGTCCACGGCTGAGTCGCCGCGTCGATGGGCGGACACCTGCCCCCTGCGGTAGCCGCCGTACGACGGGCTGTGCGCACCTCCTGTGGGGACCTGGCACCCGGACAGCGGCTCGTGGTCGCCTGCTCCGGCGGCGCCGACTCCGTCGCGCTGGCTGCTGCCACCGTCTTCGAGGCGCGCGCCGCCGGCTGGCTGGTCGGGGCCGCCGTGGTCGACCACCAGCTGCAGCCGGGGTCAGCCCGCGTCGCGGCAGGAGTACGGGACCTGGTGCAGACGCTCGGCTGCGACCCCGCGGACGTGCTCACGGTCGACGTCGCAGCCTCCGGCTCGGGACCCGAAGGCGACGCGCGGGCGGCTCGGTACCGGGCGCTCACGGCGTACGCCGCGGCGCAGGGAGCGATCGTCTTGCTCGGCCACACCCTGGACGACCAGGCGGAGACGGTGCTGCTCGGCCTGGCCCGCGGCAGTGGCCTGCGCTCGCTGTCGGGGATGCCCGCCGCCTGGCCGGGGTTCCGCCGACCGCTACTGTGCATCTCGCGGCAGCTCACGCACGAGGCGTGTGCAGCGATGGGTCTCGCGGTCTGGCAGGACCCGCACAACAGCGACACCCGGTTCGCGCGCGTCCGTGTCCGCGACGAGGCGCTCCCCGTACTGGAGCGCACCCTCGGCCCAGGAGTCGCGCGCGCCCTGGCCCGGACCGCCGAGCTGGCTCGACAAGACGCCGACGCGCTTGACGCGCTCGCAGCCGACCTGCTGAGCCGGGCGCGAGTGGCAGGCGGCGAAGGGTTGTCGGTCGATGTGCTGCAGCCGGCCCCGGTCGCGATACGTCGGCGGGTGCTGCGCCGGTGGGCAGTCGACGCCGGCGTACCGGCGGGGGACCTGACAGCCGCCCACACCGAGGCCGTCGACCACCTCGTCACCGCATGGCACGGCCAGCTCGGGGTGGACCTGCCCGGCCCGGTACGGGCGTACCGGCGCGCGGGCGAGCTCCGCCTTCGTCCCGCGCCCGATCGGTAGGCACCTGCGTGCGGGGCGTCGGGCTGTGGCAGGCTGACCCGAGCCGGCCGCCCCCCACCCCCTCGGAGTTCGCCGTGGACGACAGCCATGTCAAGCAGGACCTCGACGAGACGTTGCTGACGGAGGAGCAGATCCAGCACAGGCTGGGCGAGCTGGCGAGGGAGATCGAGGCCGACTACGACGGCAAGGACCTGCTGCTCGTCGGCGTGCTAAAGGGCGCCGTCATGGTGATGGCCGACCTGGCGCGCAATCTCGAGCGGCACGTGTCCATGGACTGGATGGCCATCTCGTCGTACGGCTCCGGCACCACCTCGTCAGGCGTCGTCCGGATCCTCAAGGATCTCGACACTGACATCACCGGCCGCCACGTGCTGATCACCGAGGACATCATCGACACCGGCCTGACGTTGTCCTGGCTGGTCGCCAACCTGCGGTCACGGGGGCCGGAGTCCGTCAACATCTGCACGCTGCTTCGCAAGCCGGACGCGCAGCGGATGGCCGTCGACGTCAGGTACGTCGGCTTCGACATCCCCGACGAGTTCGTGGTCGGGTACGGGCTCGACTACAACGAGATGTACCGGAACCTGCGGTCGGTCGCCACGCTGGCCCGGCACGTGTACGCCTGACCACACGGGCGCGGCGCCGGCATTTGAGCGGGAAGCCCGAGGCTGTCAGACTTGCTTCTCTTTGCACTTTGGATCGTGCTGAGTGCGGAGTAGGCGACAATGGTTGCGACCGAGGCACCTGACTGGTAGGAGGCACGGGGCGACAGCCCCGGTAGAGAAGCGTGAAGCGTTGGTTTCGTGGCCCATGGCTGTGGGTCGTCCTCTTCGCCATAGTCATCCTGGTCGTGCTCGACGTCGTGTCGTCGAAGGGCGGCTACACGTCCGTCGACACCTCGAGCATGGTTCACGAGATCAAGGCGCACAACGTCAAGGACGTCGTCTTCATCGACGGCGACCAGACCATCGAGGCCACCCGGGTGAGCGACGGGGAGAAGATCTCGTCGCAGTGGCTCGCCGACCAGGGGATCAAGCTCGTCGACCTGGTCCAGAAGGAGTCCGACCAGGCGGCCAACACCAAGAACGCGTTCACCTACACCGTCAAGGTGCCGCAGCCCAGCATCATCTGGACCTTCATCTCCAACATCTTGCCGTTCATCCTGCTCGTGGTGATCTTCTTCTTCCTGATGAACAGCATGCAGGGCGGCGGCGGCCGGGTGATGCAGTTCGCCAAGTCCAAGGCGAAGATGGTCAGCAAGGACACGCCGAAGACGTCGTTCTCCGACGTCGCCGGCGTCGAGGAGGCCATCGAGGAGCTCGGCGAGATCAAGGAGTTCCTCCAGCAGCCGGCGAAGTTCCAGGCCGTCGGCGCGAAGATCCCCAAGGGCGTGCTCCTCTACGGCCCTCCAGGCACCGGTAAGACGCTGCTCGCCCGAGCCGTCGCCGGCGAGGCCAGCGTGCCGTTCTACTCGATCTCCGGCTCCGACTTCGTGGAGATGTTCGTCGGTGTCGGCGCGTCCCGTGTCCGCGACCTGTTCGAGCAGGCCAAGGAGAACGCGCCCGCGATCGTGTTCATCGACGAGATCGACGCGGTCGGACGCCACCGTGGCGCCGGCCTCGGCGGAGGGCACGACGAGCGCGAGCAGACCCTCAACCAGCTGCTCGTGGAGATGGACGGTTTCGACGTACGCGGCGGCGTGATCCTGATCGCGGCGACCAACCGGCCGGACGTGCTCGACCCCGCCCTGCTGCGGCCCGGCCGGTTCGACCGGATGATCGGCGTGTCCGCGCCCAACATGGACGGGCGACACAAGATCCTCCAGGTGCACTCGCGCGGCAAGCCGATCGCCGCCGACGTCGACCTGCTGGCGGTCGCCCGACGTACACCGGGCTTCACCGGCGCCGATCTCGCCAACGTACTCAACGAGGCGGCCCTGCTCACCGCCCGCAAGGACAAGAAGCTCATCGACGAGGCCTTCCTCGACGAGGCGATCGACCGCGTCAGCATGGGTCCCCAGCGCCACTCCCACATCATGAGCGAGCAGGAGAAGCTCATGACCGCCTACCACGAGGGCGGCCACGCGCTCGTCGCCGCTGCGCTGCCGGGCACCGACCCCGTCACCAAGATCACGATCCTGCCCCGCGGGCGCGCCCTCGGGTTCACCCAGGTCCTGCCCGAGGGCGACAAGTCGTCGGTGTCGCGCAACGAGCTGCTCAACCAGCTCGCGTACGCACTGGGCGGCCTGGCCGCCGAGCAGCTGATCTTCCACGACCCTACGACCGGTTCGTCGAGCGACATCGAGAAGGCCACCAAGGTCGCCCGGGCGATGGTCACGAGCTACGGCATGAGCGACCGACTCGGGGCGGTGAAGCTGGGGGAGGACAACGGCGAGCCGTTCCTCGGCCGCGACATCGGCCACATGCGCAACTACTCCGAAGAGATCGCCGCGATCATCGACGAAGAGGTCAACAAGCTCTTGACCAACGCGCACCAGGAGGCGTTCGACATCCTGGTGACCAACCGCCCGGTCCTCGACGAGCTCGTGCGCCAGCTGCTCGACAAGGAGACGATCGACCGCAAGGGCTTGGCCCGGATCTTCTCCGCGGTACGGATGCGCGCCGAGCGCCCGGCCTGGACGGGTTCGGACTCGCGGGTCCCCTCCACGATCCCCCCGGTCGACGTACCTGCGGGTCTCAACGGACACGCGGAGCCGGCGGCCGAGATCACGGTGTCCCCCGGTACGGAGAACCCGCAGAGCCCGCTGCCCGGTCCCTCGGCTCCACCGTCAGGACCTCCCGGGTCGCCGCCGCCAGGGCCGTCTCTCGGCCCGCCGATGTCCTCCCAGGAGTGACGTGGGCGGCAGACCGACGCAGCCGGGCGACGGCCGGCCGCTCCCCGACTTCGACCATGCCCGCGCCGAGGCAGCGGTGCGGGAGCTCCTGCTCGCCGTAGGCGAGGACCCCGACCGGGAAGGCCTGCGGGCCACGCCGGCTCGGGTCGCCCGTGCCTACCAGGAGCTCTTCTCCGGCATGCGGCTGACTCCGGCCGACGTGTTGACGACGACCTTCGACATCGGGCACGACGAGCTCGTGCTGGTCAAGGACATCGAGGTCTGGTCGCACTGCGAGCACCACCTGCTCCCGTTCACCGGTGTCGCCCACGTCGGCTACATCCCCAACGCCGACGGGCGGATCACCGGCTTGTCGAAGCTCGCCCGGCTGGTCGACGTCTTCGCACGTCGACCGCAGGTACAAGAGCGCCTCACCACCCAGGTCGCCGACTCGCTCATGGACATCTTGAAGCCGCGCGGCGTGATCGCGGTCTTCGAGTGCGAGCACCTGTGCATGACGATGCGAGGCGTCCGCAAGCCCGGTGCGAGAACGGTCACCAGCGCCGTGAGAGGCCAGCTCCGCGATCCAGCGACCCGGGCCGAGGCCATGAGCCTCATCCTCGACTAGGCCTCGTGCGCCGCGCCCCGACCCACCCCGTCGCCGGGCTGCCGCAGCCGGGCCGCTGCCTGGTGATGGGCATCATCAACGTGACACCGGACTCGTTCTCCGACGGGGGCCACTGGCTGCGCCCGGAGGCCGCCGTCTCGCACGGCCTCGCGCTGATCGAGCAAGGCGCCGACGTGCTCGACATCGGCGGCGAGTCGACCCGGCCCGGCGCGGTTCGCCCCGACCTCGACGTCGAGCTCTCCCGCGTCCTCCCGGTGATCACCGAGCTCAGCCGTGCCGGCGCAGCGGTCACGGTCGACACGATGCGATCCGAGGTGGCCCGGGCCGCTGTCGCCGCCGGTGCCGCCGGGATCAACGACGTCTCCGGCGGCCAGGCCGACAAGGCGATGCTGTCGACCGCCGCCGAGCTCGCAGTGCCCTTCATCTGCATGCACTGGCGCGGACACTCCACCACCATGCAGGACCTCGCGGTGTACGACGACGTCGTCGTGGACGTATGCCGCGAGCTCTCGGCGCGCGTCGACGCGGCGCTGGCCGCCGGGATCGCTCCCGAGCACCTCGTCCTCGACCCCGGGCTCGGCTTCGCCAAGACCGCGGATCACAATTGGGCGCTGCTCGCCGCCCTCGACACGCTCGCGGACCTCGGCTACCCGCTCATGATCGGAGCGTCGCGCAAGGCCTTCCTGGGGTCGCTGCTCGCCGACGCGACTGGTGACCCCCGGCCGCCCGCAAGGCGCGACGACGCCACCGCAGCCGTCTCGGCCATCGCTGCTCTGAGCGGCGTGTGGTGTGTGCGCGTCCACGACGCGAAGTCTTCGCGCGACGCCGTCGCCGTCGGATCCCGCTGGGCGACCGAGGAGCTCGTCCGTGACGAGTGACGTCGACGACGTACTGCGGGCGCACGCCGACTTCTATGCCGCGTTCGAGCGTGCCGACTTCGACGCCATGGAGGCACTGTGGGCCGACGACGACGGGGTGGTGTGCGTACATCCTGGCGCTGCGCCGATACGCGGCCGGGGCGCCGTCATGCGGTCGTGGGTCGCGCTGATGGCCGACGCGCCCTATCTCCAGTTCTTCCTGACCGACGTGGACGCCTGCGTCGTGGACGCGCTCGCCTCGGTGACGTGCACCGAGAACGTGCTGTCGGCCACGGCCGACACTCCGGTCGGCGTGTTCGCCGGTGGGAGCGCGGTGGCGACCAACGTCTTCCGTCGTACGGCGGGGCATTGGCGGTTGTGGATCCACCATTCGTCACCGGTACTCTCGACCCCGGACCCGGACCCGGCTGAGCCCCACGAGGGAGATGCGTCATGACGCACACGGAGGAGCGGCCGACAGACCGGCTCGTGCTTCGTGGCCTGCGTGCCGTCGGCCAGCACGGGGTGCTCGACTTCGAGCGGCGAGACGGCCAGGAGTTCGTCGTCGACGTCGAGCTGGCGCTGGACACCCGGTCGGCCGCGCGCGGTGACGACCTGTCCGCCACGGTCCACTACGGGATGCTGGCCGAGCGCCTCCACCAGGCCATCGCGTCCGACCCCGTCGACCTCATCGAGACGCTCGCGCAACGTCTTGCCGACATCTGCCTGGCCGAGCCGCCGGTCGCCTGGGTCGAGCTGACGGTTCACAAGCCGCAGGCACCGATCCGGGTGGCATTCGACGACGTAAGCCTTACTATCCATCGGAGCCGAGATGACTGAGACCCCGAACCCCAACATCGACCCCGACACGCTGACCGGTGAGATGCGCCCGATCCGCCCCGCCGTCTTGTCGATCGGGAGCAACGTCGGCGACCGCGCGGCCAACCTGCAGGGTGCAGTCGAGGCGCTGGCCGACACCCCTGATGTACGACTGGTGACGGTGTCGTCGGTGTACGAGACCACACCGGTCGATGCCCCCGACGGCTCGCCGGACTTCCTCAACGCCGTCCTTCTCGTCGACACCACGTTGTCGGTCGCGATGCTCCTGGACCGGGCGAAGGCGGTGGAGTCGGCCTTCGGCCGCGAGCGCGGCGAAGTCAACGCCCCCCGCACACTCGACGTCGACCTGATCGTGGTCGGCGACCGGCTGTCCGACACCGACGAGCTCACGCTGCCCCACCCACGTGCCCACGAACGCGCCTTCGTGCTCGTGCCGTGGCACGAGATCGACCAGCGGGCGCAGATCCCGGGCAAGGGCAAGATCGCGGACCTGCTCGAGGGCCTCGACACCTCGGTCGTCGTGCGTCGCGACGACCTGGCCCTGGAGATGTAGGACCGGACTTGGCAGACCCGCCCGACCCGACCAAGGCCACCATCGGGCCGACGCGCTTGCGGATCCTCGCTGTCGCCTTCGCCGTCGGCGCGGTCCTCGGGTACGCGATCGTGCCCGTGAGCGAGCGACTCAACGCCACGGCGCCGATGATCCAGTGGGACGCGGTGGTCGTCCTGGCCGCGATCGCCGCCATGCTCTTGGCATTGGCCTACACGACGTACCGGACCGTGCACCGCGAGCGGCGCCTGATCGAGCCGCATCGTGCACTCAACTACCTGATGCTGGCCAAGGCGTGTGCGCTGATGGGGGCCCTCGTCGCAGGTGGTTACCTGGCGTTCGGCGTGCAGTTCCTCGACCAGATGAACATCGAGTTGCCGCGCGAGCGGGTGATCCGGTCGTTCTCGGCCGCGGTCGCCGCCGTCATCGTGATGGTTTCCGGGCTCCTGCTCGAGCGCGCCTGCAGGATCCCTCGTGACCCCGAGGAATAGCATCGATAGATGGCCGGTCGGCGTCGCGTGCAGCGCAGCGTACGCGTGACCGTCTCGGCTCTGCTGGTCGCCGTCGCGGTCGTCGTCGCCGCCGTCGCGGTGGCACTCTCCACCGCCGTCGCGGTGTCAGCCGTGTTCGCGGCCGCCGCCGGTGCCGCCGCCGCGCGCATCCTGTACAGCGAGGTGCTGCAGACCCGGCGGAACGCGTCGCGCAGCCGCGCCGACCAGGCCCTGGCCTTCTCCACGGTTCTCGCGAGGCTGCGCGCCGAGCACGCCGGGGAGGTCGCCGGTTGGCACCTCAACGTGCAGGAGCGCGACCGCTCGATCAGTGCCCTGGTGACCCGGCTCCGGGCAGCCGACGAACGGGCCGGGACCGCGTCGTTACGGGCCGAGCGTGAGATGCGGCGTGCCGACGACGCGCAGCGCCGGCTGAGCGAAGTCCTCGACGCGGTACTGGCCCGCCCCGGCGGCTCCAGCAGCCCAGCCGGCGACGAGGAGGAGCACGACTCCCTCCTCGCCGAGACACGTGAGCTGCCCACGGTCGTCGACATGCTGGCCTGGGAGGAGCGGGCGAGCGGCTCGAGAGCCGACCGCGCCCGCCGTCACGCCTGACGGAGCGCTATGCCATTTCCACGCGTCAGTGCAGAGGGCCGGTCGACGAGAGACTGACGTCGGCGGGAGCGATGCCGTCGACGTCCGCGCTGATCGAACGACGCAGCGCCTCGTGCAGCGTCCCCGGGGTGAGGACACCGAGGAATCGCTCGCCCTGGATCACGGCGACCCAGCCCGCGTCCCACTGGAGCATCGTGGCCAGGGCGTCCTTCAGTGAGGCGTCTTCCGGCACCCAGGCGTCCATCCGCTGAACCCGGTCGCCGACCGTGCCTCCTCCTGAGGAGTCGTCCGCCGCGATCCAGCCGCGCAGGTTGTCGTCGGAGTCCAGCACGATCGCCCAGCGGGCGTCCTCGGCGTCCATGAGCAGATGGGCCTCCGAGAGGCTGTCATCCGCGTGCACGACCGGCGGGCGCTCCAGATCGGATCTCTCGATCGGTGTGACCGCGAGACGACGAAGCCCCCGGTCGGCTCCGACGAACGATGCCACGAAGTCGTCCGCCGGCGCGCCAAGTACCCGGGCCGGGGTGTCGTACTGCGCGAGCCGCCCGCCACGCTCGAAGACGGCCACCTTGTCCCCGAGCCGTACGGCCTCCTCGATGTCGTGGGTCACGAGCACGACGGTCTTGGCCAAGGTGGCCTGGATCTCGAGGAACTGGTCCTGCAGGTTGGCGCGCACGATGGGGTCGACGGCCCCGAACGGCTCGTCCATCAGCAAGACGTCGGGGTCGGCCGCCAGTGCCCGGGCGACGCCGACCCGCTGCTGCTGCCCGCCGGAGAGCTGCGCCGGGTACCGGTCACCGAACTCCGACGGCTCGAGCCCCATGGTGGCGAGCAGTTCGTCGGCCCGCTCGTTGGTGCGCTTGCGGTCCCAGCCGAGCAGCTTCGGAACGGTGGCGACGTTGGCCTGCACGGTCTGGTGGGGGAAGAGCCCGATCTGCTGGATGACGTAGCCGATCCGTCGCCGCAGCTGGACCGCGTCTATGTGCGTGACGTCCTCGCCGTCGAGCTCGATCCGGCCGGTCGTGGGCTCGATCAGGCGGTTGATCATCTTCAGCGTCGTGGACTTCCCGCACCCGGAGGGGCCTACGAGCGTCACCAGGGCACCCCGCGGCACGTCGAGGTCGAGCTCGCGCACGGCCACGGTTCCACCGGGGTAGGTCTTGCCGACCCCCGTGAGCCGGATCATCGGGTCTTCGCTACCGTCCATGACATGACCTTAGCCGCGTTGCCCTCGGTCAACTCGTGCTACAGCCTGTACGTCAACCACTGGTACTGCCCCTCGTACGTCCACGACTACTGGAACGCCCAGGGTGGCCTGTGGCCGTCGACCAAGCAGCACGCGGAGATCACGGTGACCGCGGTGCTGCTCGGGCTGGTCTTGGCCATCCCCCTGGCGCTGCTGGCCCGCAGGTTCTCCCGTTTGGAGACGCTGATCCTGGGGGCCTCCACGATGATCTACACCATTCCGTCGCTCGCGCTGTTCCCCCTGCTGGTGCCCTTCACCGGAATCACGAAGGAGACAGTCGTCATCGGGCTGGCGCTGTACACGCTGACGATCCTGGTCCGCAACACCCTTGCGGGGCTCCGCGGCGTGCCCGAGTACGTGCGGGAGTCGGCAAGGGGCATGGGCTACGGCCCTACCCGCCTGCTGCTGACCGTCGAGATCCCCCTGGCGTTGCCGGTGATCATGGCCGGACTCCGGGTGGCGACCGTGTCGACGGTGGCGCTGACGACGATCGGCTCCATCGTGTCCTACGGCGGTCTCGGAAACCTCCTCGCCGACGGCGTCCAGACCGACTTCAAGGCGCAGATCCTCACCGCCAGCGTGCTGTGCGTTCTGCTCGCCTTCCTCCTCGACGCCGGCCTGCTCGGGGTCCAGACCGTACTGACACCCTGGGCGCGGAGGAGCAGCCGATGATCGGCGACGCGTTCTCCTACCTGTTGGACTCGGCGAACTGGACCGGGTCCGACGGCATGCTGGTCGAGCTCGGCGAGCAGCTGCTGCTGACCGTGACGGCGCTGCTCATCACCGCTCTGATCGCCCTGCCGGTCGCGCTCGTACTGGGACATCTCGGGCGCGGTGGGTTCCTCGCGATCAACATCTCGAACGTCGGCCGGGCCGTCCCCACGTTCGCCGTCTTGATCCTGCTGTCGGTCGGCCCGCTGGGAACGGCGGTCCTCGGCCCCTACGGGCGCGCCGGCCTGGCGACCCTCGTCGCCCTCACGCTGTTCGCCTTGCCCCCCATCATCACCAACGGGTACGTGGGGATGCGGGAGATCGACCGGGCCACGGTCGAGGCGGCCAAGGGGATGGGCATGAGCGGACCGCAGCTGTTCTTCACCGTCGAGCTGCCACTCGCGACGCCGCTGATCCTCACCGGTCTGAGGCTGGCGCTGGTGCAGGTATGGGCGACGGCAACGATCGCCGCCCTCGTCGCGGGACCGGGACTCGGCAACGTGATCACGGCCGGGTTCTACCGCAACGACTACGGCAAGGGTTTGGCCGGCGCGCTGGTCGTCGCAGCGATCGCGCTGATCCTCGAGGGGCTCGCCGCCCTCGTCGAGCGCTATGCCGATCCGCTCGCACGGGTGGAACGGCGCCAGCGCGCATTCGTCGCAGTTGCATAACGGTCTGGGGATTGTCGGCGTGAGGTGACATGATTTCCCGGAGATTCGGGTGCCACCCGGTACCCGACCTGACACGCGCAGCCAGAGTTTGGCTGCGGGACACAGAAGGCGGTACACGGGATGCGAATCGGACGTGCGTGGGGACTGGGTATGGCGGTCACCGCGATGATGGTGGCGACGGCCTGCTCCAACAGCACACCCTCGGGAAGCTCGAGCAACTCGACGTCGGGAGGCGGCAGCGGTAACAAGGGCACGGTCGTCATCTCCGGGCAGAACTTCGGCGAGATGCAGATCATGGCGTCGATGTACCAGCAGGTGCTACAGAAGGCCGGTTACACCGTGCCGACGCCCAAGCTGGTCACTACGCGGGACACCTACGTCCCCGAGCTCAAGAAGGGGACGGTCGACGTCGTCCCCGACTACCTCGCCGGTATGGCCGACTTCCTCAACACCAGCGCCAAGGGCCCGAACGCCCCCGCCATCTCGACCCACAGCCCCCAGGCAACGCTCAAGAAACTGAAGCCGCTGGCAACTGCCGCCAACATCACGATGCTCAAGCCGGCCAAGGCGACCGACCAGAACGCCTTCGCGGTGACCACGAAGTTCGCGAAGCAGAACCACCTCACAACGCTGTCCGACCTGGCGGGGCTCAAGCAGCCGATCGTGCTGGCAGCACCGCCGGACTGCAAGGGCCGGTCCGACTGCGAGGGCGGGCTCACCAAGGTGTACCGACTCGACATCACGAAGATCATCCCGCTCGACTACGACTCCGCCGCCGCCAAGGACTCCGTCACCAAGGGTGAGTCGCAGCTGGGCGAGGTCGCGACGACCGACGCAGCTCTGAGCCAGGAGGGCCTCACGGCGCTCCAGGACGACAAGGGCATCCAGCCGGCGCAGAATCTGATCCCCGCGACCAACACCGCCTTCATCAAGGCACACCCCGACGTCGCCACGATCCTCGACAAGCTGTCGGCGACCTTGACGACCGCCGACCTGGCGCAGATGGACATGCAGGTCGCCGTCAACCGGCAGCAGCCCGCCGATGTCGCCAAGAGCTACCTGCAGAGCAAGGGGCTGCTGTAGACGGGCAGGGCCGTCTCTCGCGGCGACACCTCCGTGGCGAGCCGACACGTCGGCCGCTGAGGCCGGTGGCTGACGTGTCGGCGGCAGCCTGATGCGGTTCGCGGTCAACGTACCCCCGTTCACCGACCCGGCCACCGTCGTCGAGATTGCGCGCGACGCCGAGGCGGCCGGCTGGGACGGTGTGTTCCTGTGGGATCATCTGCGCTGGGAGACCGCCCATCCACCGGACGTGCACGACCCGTGGGTGCTGTTGGGCGCGGTGGCGCAGGTCACCAATCGCGTCCTGCTCGGCACCTTGGTGACGCCCTTGTCGAGGCGCCGGCCGTGGGTCGTCGCGAAGCAGGTGATGACGCTCGACCACCTGAGTGGAGGACGGGCCGTACTCGGGGTGGGGCTCGGCGAGCCGCCCGCAGCCGACTTCTCGGACTTCGGCGACGAGGCGGACGCCCGCGTCCGGGCGGCGATCCTCGACGAGAGTCTCGCGATCATCGACGCACTGCTCCGGACCGGCCACGCCTCCCACCACGGAGCACACTTCTCGGTCGTCGCCGATGTCCGGCCCCCGCCGGTACAGCGCCCGAGGCCGCCGATCTGGGTCGCCGGAGTCGTACCCAACGCTCGTCCGCTCCGACGGGCGCGCGGCTGGGACGGCGTGGTCCCCATCGGGGAGGCTGGGTCGCTCACGCCCGCCGCCCTCGCCGGCTATCTGGGGGGCGAGGCGCCCGAGGGCTGGGAGGTCGTCGCCTCCCGAGCTCCGGGCATCCCGGCGAGCGAGTACGCCGAGGCAGGTGCGACCTGGCTCGTCGACTCCGCCTGGCCCGTCGGCGACTGGGTCGAGGAGCTCCACGAACGGGTCCGGGAGGGGCCACCAGGTACCTGACTCGGTGGGTGCAGCCGCGCAGGACGCAGCGTCTTCGACGACATTAGGGTGGGCACCATGTCGCGCTTCAGCCTCCCCTCCCTGCCCGGCGCGGATCGGGTGCTCGTTAGGATCGATCGTGCCTTCCGCTGGCGGGCGGGGGAGGAGGTCGGCAAGCACCTCGACGGGGTGTACGGGCGGCTGGACCAGCTCAACGACCGCATCGACGAGCTCGAGCGCCGACTCGAGCAGCCCTCCGAGCGCCCCGACTAGCACTCCGCCCCCTCGCGAACTCCTCCGCCGAGGGGCCAGGTACTTCCCGCCGAGGGGTCAGGTCCTTCCCTCCGAGGGGTCATGTGGTTCCGCCGACAGCCCGACCCACTCTCCGAGGCGTCAATCGGTGGCCGACACGCCGGCAGAACCGTGCCCTCGGTGACGTCTCGCGGAAAGCGGGGTGCGGTGTGACCCAGGGCACGTCCGAGGTCCGACATGAGCGAAGTGTCCCGGACGGTTACACTCGAGGTGCGGCCGCCGTGGCTGCACGAGCGCACAGACGTCCGGTACCTCCACCGCGAGGACTGGAACCGAAAGGCGGTTCACGTGGTTCTCGCGTCGAGTATCGGCGTCATCGGCGCCGGTCGCGTAGGAGCGGTACTGGCGGCGGCATTGAGGTCCACCGGTCACCCCATCGCCGCGGTCGCTGGCGAGACCGCGGGATCTCGTACCCGCGCCGAGACGATGCTGCCCGGAGTACCGGTCTCCAAGCCCACCGCTGTAGCGCGGGCCTGCGAGGTGCTCCTGCTGACGGTCCCCGACGACGCCCTTGACAACGTCGTACGCATGCTCGTCGGGTCGGGCGCGATCAGCGCGGGACAGGTCGTCATCCACTCCAGCGGCCGTCACGGTATGGCCGTCCTCCAGCCCGCTCTCGACGTCGGTGCCCGGGGTATCGCCATGCACCCCGCCATGACCTTCACCGGCACCGACCTCGACCTCGACCATCTGCCCGGCTGCGCCTGGGGTGTCACCTGCGGACCCGGCGAGCGGCCCCTCGCGGAGGCCCTCGTCGGCGAGCTCGACGGTCGCCCGGTGTGGGTCGACGAGGCGGATCGTGCCACCTACCACGCGGCGCTCGCACACGGGGCGAATCACCTCGTGACGCTGGTGTCGCAGGCCATGGACCTGCTGCGCCAGGCCGGTTCGACCGACCCCGCCGCGACCCTACGTCCGCTCCTGACCGCCGCACTGGACAATGCTCTCGAGTACGGCGACGCTGCCCTGACCGGCCCCATCGTCCGCGGCGACGTCCAGACCGTGGTCGAGCACCTGCGAAGCCTCGGCGACGCGGCGCCCTCGACGCTCGAGTCGTACGTCGCGATGGCTCGGGCGACGGCGAGCCACGCGGTGATCGACGGCCGCCTCGAGCCGCGTCGCGCCGTACAGCTCATCGAAGCACTCGACGACGCCCTCGAGCGGGCGACGCGGTGATCGTCGCCGAGACCCGCGCGCAACTGCACGAGGCACTCGGCCACGACAGCAGCTCTCATCGCGCGGAGGCCGGCCCCGTCACGCTGGTTCCGACGATGGGCGCGCTTCACTCCGGCCACGGCCGGCTTCTCGATGTCGCGGCGCGACGGCGCGGAGTGATGGTGGTGTCGATCTTCGTCAACCCGCTCCAGTTCGCAGCCGGTGAGGACCTCGCCCGCTACCCGTGCTCGCTCGAGGCGGATCTCGCACTGTGCCGCGAGCGCGGCGTCGACGTCGTGTTCGCGCCTTCCTACGCCGAGATGTACCCCACCGGCGACCCGCAGGTGAGTGTCGACCCCGGCCCGCTGGGCTCGATCCTCGAGGGGGCTAGCCGACCGGGTCACTTCAGGGGTGTGCTCACCGTGGTGACGAAGCTGCTCGGTTTGGTCCGACCGGACGCCGCCGTCTTCGGCGAGAAGGACTATCAGCAGCTGGTACTGGTCTCCCGCCTGGTCGACGACCTCTGCCTCCCGGTGGAGGTGGTCGCGGCCCCCACCGTCAGAGCCAACGACGGGATGGCCCTGAGCTCGCGGAACCGCTACCTGGACACCACACAGCGTCGCGCGGCAGCCGCACTCAGCCGCGCCCTGTCTGCCGGTCGCGCCGCCGGTACCGCCGGTCCTCGCGCCGTCCTGGCAGCGGCGCGAGACGTGCTCCGGGCCGAGCCTGCCGTGGAGGTCGACTACCTGTCCCTGCGCTCGCCTGAGCTGGGAGAGCCGGCCCCTCCCGGCCCCGGCCGCCTGCTCGTGGCGGCCACCGTCGGCGCAACGAGGCTCATCGACAACGTGGCGGTCGAGCTCGGCGCCGACACCGGTACCCGGCAGGAGTCCTCCCGGTGAGCCTGCTCTGCATGGCCGTACAGAACTCCCAGACCATGGTCGGGGTCTACGAGGCGGACGAGCTGATCGGGCACTGGCGCGTCGCTACCGACGGCCGGCGTACAGCCGACGACTGGGGCCTGCTCATCTCGTCCCTGCTCGCCCACGGGCCCCGATCGGGTGCTGTCGAGGGAGTGTGCATCTGCTCCGCGGTCCCGGCTGCACTGCACGCGCTGCGAGCGACCACCGCCGACTACCTGCCCCAAGCGCAGACCGTCGTCGTCGGACCCGGCGTACGGAGCGGCCTGCCGATGCTCACCGACAACCCACGGGAGGTCGGAACCGACCGGGTCGCGAACGCGATCGCCGCAATGGAGACGTTCGGGGCGCCCTGCGTCGTCGTCGATGCCGGCACGGCTACGACCTTCGACGTGGTCAACGCCCAGGGCCAGTACGTCGGCGGCGCGATCGCACCCGGGCTGCAGATCTCGCTCCAGGCGCTGCAGGAGCACGGGGCCCAGCTGAGACAGGTCGAGCTGTCGGCGCCGCGGGCCGTCATTGCCAAGAACACCGTCGAGGCCATCCAGTCCGGGGCGGTCTTCGGTTTCGCCGGGCAGGTCGACGCCATCGTGACGCGTATCGTGTCGGAGCTCGGTCGCTCGGCCGAGGAGGTCGAGGTCATCGGGACGGGCGAGCTGTCCGGATTCGTCTCCGACCACTGCACGACGGTCGGACGGTGCGAGCCCTGGCTCACCCTCGATGGCCTCCGGATCATCTTCGACCGCAACTCCTGACCTCCCGCGGACGCTGCAGACTCAGCCAGGGGCGCTGCCGGCCGCTGGCGTCGACCGCCGCGTCGCAGTGCAAATCCACAGAGGTCGCAGGCGGGCGATGCCGTAACCTCTCCGCATGTCCGACACGCCCGAGCCGCCCCTCGACGCCGACCTGCCGGAGCAGATGCGGGTGCGCACCGAGAAGCGTGAGCGGCTCATCCAGCGGGGGCTCGAGGCGTACCCGATCACCGTCGAGCGGACGCACAGCCTGGCCGAAGTGAGGGAGTCGTACGACGCGGCTGAGCTGGGTCCCGACGCCCGAACCGGCACGGTCGTCGCGGTGACCGGCCGGGTCATCTTCCTGCGCAACACCGGGCGGCTCTGCTTCGCGAGGCTCCGGGAAGGCGACGGTACGGAGCTGCAGGCGATGTTCTCGGAGGCGGAGCTGGGGGAGGAGTCGCTCGCCGACTTCAAGGCGCTGGTCGACATCGGCGACCACCTGGCCGTACGTGGCGAGGTGGTCACCAGCCGCCGGGGCGAGCTGTCGATCCAGGCCACTTCCTGGCGGATGGCGGCGAAAGCGCTGCGTCCGCTTCCCAACGAGCACACGCCGCTTTCCGACGAGGCCCGCGTGCGCCTGCGCTACGTCGACATGATCGTGCGCCCCGACGCTCGCTCCATCGTGCGCGACAAGGCGGCGGTCCTGAAGTCGCTTCGGAGCACCCTCGACGCGCGCGGGTTCATCGAGGTCGAGACGCCGGTTCTCCAGGCCACCAATGGGGGCGCTGCCGCACGCCCTTTCCGTACGCACCTGAATGCATTCGACCAGGAGATGCTGCTTCGCATAGCTTTGGAGCTTGACTTGAAGCGTGCGATGGTGGGTGGAGTCGAGCGTGTGTACGAAATCGGTCGCACATTCCGTAACGAAGGGCTCGACAGTAGCCATGCCGCCGAATTCTCCATGCTGGAGGCTTACCAAGCGTGGGGCGACTATCACACGATGCAGCAATTGACCCGAGCCTTGGTACTGGATGCGGCGCATGCTATCGGGCGTACCGTGGTGCCGGCGCGGGACGGGTCGGAAATAGATCTCGAGCTCGAATGGCGGAGCGCGGCACTGCTCGACCTGGTATCCGAGAAGGTTGACGAGAAAATCACCTTGGAGACCTCAGAGGAGACCCTGCGCGGCATTGCCGCCGGTGCCGGCGTAGCGCTGCGTCCGGACTGGGCCGGCGCCGACATCATCTTGGAGCTCTATGAGAAGCTCGTCGAGCACACGTTGCTGGCTCCGACCTTTGTGATGGACTTCCCGCAGGGGGTCCGGCCGCTCGCGAAGCCGCATCGCTCCGGGCCAGGGCTGGGAGAGGCGTTCGACCTCGTGATCAACGGTGTCGAACTCGTCGCGGCCTATTCGGAGCTGAACGACCCGATCATTCAGCGCCGGCTGCTGGTGGAGCAATCCCGCTTGGCGGCAGAGGGTGATCCGGAGGCGATGGAGCTCGACGAGTCGTTCCTGCGTGCGCTGGAGTTCGGAATGCCACCTGCCGGAGGAATGGGCATGGGCGTGGACCGACTCGTGATGCTGCTCCGTGGAGTCGGAATTCGCGAGAGCATACTTTTTCCCCTACTTCGTCCTGAGTAATGGTCGAGTCGCCTGCGAGAGGCGATGACATATCTGTTAGTTTTGTCTCTCGACTATTTGCTTGGAGGCAGATTCACATGGCACAGCGAGTGCACGTCGTCTTGGAGGACGATCTCGACGGCACGAAGGCCGAGGAGACGGTGCGGTTCGGTCTCGAAGGGGACACTTACGAAATTGACCTTTCGTCGGCGAATGCGGCCGCCCTGCGTGACGCTTTGGCACCCTATGTAGCATCCGCTCGACGTACCTCGGGTCGCTCCGCGTCTCGCCGGTCGTCGTCACGGAGCCGATCCGGCGGCCCCAGCCCGGCCGAGGTCCGGGAGTGGGCGCGCGCAGAGGGCCGGGAGGTCTCCGACCGCGGCCGAGTCCCGGCAGACGTCCGGGCTGCCTACGACGCCGCCCACTGACCCCTGCTGCGACGGTGAGTGGCTGACGGCTGCCCCTGGGCGGCGCTCCTGTGCGGTTCGGGGCCGTGTTCGCCTCGGGCGTAACGCTGTACACCTGAGCCGCGGAATTCAGCGGTGGCTAGGCCTGTTGTGGTCTTCACTGCCCGATGTCAACACGCGTCGGGCGTCGGCGCGGGCGACTACGATGGTGAGTGCACGCACAAGCAAGGAGCGATGACCACATGTTCGAGAGGTTTACCGACCGCGCACGGCGCGTTGTCGTCCTGGCCCAAGAAGAGGCCAGGATGCTCAGCCACAACTACATCGGGACCGAACACATCCTCCTCGGTCTTATCCACGAGGGCGAAGGGGTGGCCGCCAAGGCGCTCGAGAGCCTCAACATCTCGCTCGAGGCAGTACGTGCCCAGGTCGAGGAGATCATCGGTCAGGGTCAGCAGGCCCCGAGCGGCCACATCCCGTTCACGCCGCGCGCCAAGAAGGTCCTCGAGCTGAGCCTGCGCGAGGCGCTGCAACTCGGCCACAACTACATCGGCACCGAGCACATCCTGCTCGGCCTCATCCGCGAGGGCGAGGGCGTCGCCGCCCAGGTGCTGGTCAAGCTGGGTGCCGACCTCAACCGCGTCCGCCAGCAGGTCATCCAGCTGCTCAGCGGCTACCAGGGCAAGGAGACCGCCGCCGCCGGAGCGCCCGCCGAGGGCGCGCCGTCGTCGTCGCTGGTCCTCGACCAGTTCGGGCGCAACCTCACGCAGGGCGCCCGAGAGGGCAAGCTCGATCCCGTCATCGGCCGGTCCAAGGAGATCGAGCGGGTCATGCAGATCCTGTCCCGCCGCACCAAGAACAACCCGGTGCTGATCGGCGAGCCGGGCGTCGGCAAGACCACGATCGTCGAGGGTCTCGCCCAGAACATCGTCAAGGGCGACGTCCCGGAGACGCTCAAGGACAAGCAGATCTACACCCTCGACCTGGGTGCTCTCGTGGCAGGCTCGCGTTACCGCGGCGACTTCGAGGAGCGCCTCAAGAAGGTGCTGAAGGAGATCCGTACTCGCGGCGACATTGTGCTGTTCATCGACGAGATCCACACGCTGGTCGGGGCCGGTGCCGCTGAGGGCGCCATCGACGCCGCCAGCATCCTCAAGCCCATGCTGGCCCGCGGGGAGCTGCAGACGATCGGCGCGACGACGCTCGACGAGTACCGCAAGCACCTCGAGAAGGACGCCGCGCTCGAGCGCAGGTTCCAGCCGATCCAGGTTGCGGAGCCGTCGATCGCGCACACCATCGAGATGCTGAAGGGCCTTCGCGACCGGTACGAGGCACACCACCGGGTCACCATCACCGACGAGGCGCTCGTGTCCGCGGCGACACTGGCCGACCGCTACATCTCCGACCGGTTCCTGCCGGACAAGGCGATCGACCTCATCGACGAGGCCGGGGCCCGGTTGCGGATCCGCCGGATGACCGCGCCGCCCGACCTGCGCGAATTCGACGAGAAGATCTCCGTCGTGCGCCGCAACAAGGAGGGCGCGATCGACGCTCAGGACTTCGAGCTCGCTGCTTCTCTTCGCGACGAGGAGAAGAAGCTCATCTTGGCCAAGGCCGAGCGTGAGAAGCAGTGGAAGGCCGGCGACATGGATGTCGTGGCCGAAGTCGACGAGGAGCTCATCGCCGAGGTACTCGCCACCGCCACCGGCATCCCGATCGTGAAGCTCAGCGAGGCGGAGTCCACCCGCCTGCTCAAGATGGAAGACGAGCTGCACAAGCGAGTGATCGGCCAGGACGAGGCCATCCGGGCGCTGTCACGCGCGATCCGGCGTACCCGGGCGGGTCTCAAGGACCCGAAGCGACCGGGCGGGTCCTTCATCTTCGCCGGGCCCTCCGGTGTCGGCAAGACCTGGCTGTCCAAGACACTCGCGGAGTTCCTGTTCGGCGACGAGGACGCACTGATCCAGCTCGACATGAGCGAGTACTCCGAGAAGCACACCATCTCGCGGCTGTTCGGGTCCCTCCCGGCTACGTCGGCTACGAAGAGGGTGGGCAGCTGACCGAGAAGGTCCGCCGCAAGCCGTTCTCGGTCGTGCTCTTCGACGAGGTGGAGAAGGCGCATCCGGACATCTTCAACTCGCTGTTGCAGATCCTCGAAGAGGGCCGGCTGACCGACTCGCAGGGTCGGGTGGTCGACTTCAAGAACACGGTCATCATCATGACGACCAACCTCGGTACCCGCGACATCGCTAAGGGCGTCAACCTCGGGTTCCAGCAGACGAGTGACGTCCAGGGGTCGTACGACAAGATGAAGGCGAAGGTCTCCGAGGAGCTACGCCAGCACTTCCGGCCCGAGTTCCTCAACCGCGTCGACGAGATCATCGTGTTCCCGCCGCTCACCCAGGACGAGATCATCGCGATGGTCGACTACATGATCGACGCCGTCGAGATCCGGATGAAGGACCGCGACATGGGACTCGAGCTGACTCGGGCCGCCAAGGAGCTGCTCGCCCGCCGCGGTTTCGACCCGGTGCTGGGCGCCCGGCCGCTGCGGCGTACCGTCCAGCGCGACCTCGAGGACAACCTCGCCGAGAAGATGTTGTACGGAGAGGTCGGGCCCGGCCAGATCGTGCTCGTCGACGTCGAGGGCGAAGGCGCCGATGCGCACTTCACCTTCGTCGGCACCGCGAAGTCCGAGCTGCCTGACGTGCCGGATGCCCCCGTTGTCGAAGAGGCTCTCCGCCCACGTCCTGATCGCACGCCTGACGTCACTGGGCCTGCTGCCGTAGTCGGGCAGCGGGCCCAGTGCTGTCTCGGGCTTGGACTCTCGGCCAGAGCGGGCGTGGTCGCTCAGGCGACCGCAAGATCGCGTTGTCACAGGAGCGCGAGTGCGTCGTCTCAGGGGAGCGCCAGGGCGGAGTCGCCCATCTGCACCACGAGCCCGTCATCGAGCAGCGAGTTGATCGCGCGCTCGCGCTGGATGGCGTCGTCCCAGCTGACGGACAGGGTCTGCCGGTCGACTGGGCCGTCGGAGCTGCGCAGGGCAGCGAGGATCCGTCCGCGGCAGTGGCGGTCGGTACCGGTGTAGGTCTGTCCGGCGCGGCGGGGCCAGCGTAAGCCGGGTAGCCCTCGGCTCGCCACTCGCACAGATCGCTTACCGGGCAGCGCTCGCAGCGTGGGGCGCGGGCCCTGCAGACGAGGGCCCCGAGCTCCATCACCGCGACGCTCCAGGTGGCCGCTTGGGCGCCGTCGTCGGGGACCAGCCGCTCCGCGGCCCCTCGCTCCTGGGACGTGAGAGAGCGTTGCGGGAACTGCTCACCGAGGACGAGCCGCGCAAGGACGCGCCGGACGTTCGTGTCCAGCACGACCGTGCGTCTCCGGTACGCGAAGGCGGCTACCGCCGCGGCCGTGTACTCGCCGATGCCCGGCAGCGACCGGAGGTCCTCCGGATCGGCTGGGACGACGCCGTCGAAGTCGCTGTCGATGACGCACGCCGCCTGCCAGAGCCGAGCCGCACGTCTCGGGTACCCGAGCCGGCCCCACATGCGCAACGCGTCCCCGACCGAGTCCCTCGCCAGTGCTGGGGGCGTGGGCCAGCGGTCGAGCCAAGCGGCGTAGACCGGCAGCACCCGCTCGACCGGGGTCTGCTGCAGCATCACCTCACTGACGAGGACCTCCCACCCGCCTGTACCGGGCCGACGCCACGGCAGGTCGCGGGCGGCGGCGGCGTACCAGGCGACGAGTGGCCGATAGGCGGGACCGTGAGGCATGTCGCAGCGATGATGCCAGAGATCGGTGTTCGTGGCGGTTAGCGTGGGGCTCATGAGCAGCCTGATGCGACCTTCGGGCCCGTTGCCGTCGCGGGTGTACTGGGTGCGCCGTCTGCTCGTGTTCGCCGTGGTTCTGCTGGTGGTCGCCGTGGCCTGGCGGCTGCTGAGCTCCAACGGTGCCGCCACCTCGTCGTCGGGCTCCAAGCCGGATGCCTCGCTGTCCGGCGTCGGCGGCTCCCCGACCTCGTCGGCCGCCTCACCGCCGACGCTCACGGGTACCAGCAGTCCACCGGCGACGCATCACAAGTCTTCGCACCGCCTCGCACAGCACCACGGGTCGCCTGCCCGGCACGCAGCACAGTCTTCCGCGTCCGTCCCCACCGGGACGTGCGCCCCGACCGACGTAGGCATCGCCGTGAGTGCGCCGGACGCGAATGTCGGTCAGGGGACGGTCGCCACGTTGGCGCTCACGACGCTGGACGGCGCCGTCTGCACTCTGCAGATCACGCCGTCGTCGATGGTCCTGCGCATCACCTCCGGTGACGCCGTGGTGTGGACGAGCGACGACTGCCCGAACCTGCTGCCGGCCAGGCAGATCGTCGTACGACCCGACCCCGCCACCAGCTACCGCTGGCGGTGGGACGGCCGCAGGTCGGTACAGAGCTGCGTCTCGGCCGGTACCGTCGCCACGCGCCGGTCACTACTCGCTGCAGGCCGCGCTCGTGGGCGCGGCGCATCTACGCAGGCGGGACCTTCGACATCACGCGGTAACGCTCGGCTGGCCGGACGGTCAGACGTAGCGCTCGAGGATGCTGGACTCGGCGAGCCTCGACAGGCCCTCGCGCACCGTCCGGGCCCGGGTGTCGCCGACGCCGTCGACCGTCTGCAGGTTGTCGGTGCTGGCCGCCAGCAGCTTCTGCAGGCTGCCGAAGTGCTCGACGAGTCGTTCGACCACCGTGCCCGGCAGCCTGGGCACCTTCGCCAGCAGCCGGTAGCCCCTCGGGCTCACCGCGCTGTCGAGGTTCTCCGGGCCTCCCAGCCCCAGCGGTCCGGCGACGATCGCGATGTCGAGCAGGTCGGTCGCCGACAAGGCCCCTACCTCGGCGAGCACCGAGCTCACCTCTCGACTGCGCCGCGCGGTGGGCATGTAGTCGCGGATGACGAGCTCGCGCTCGGTGTCCACGCCGGCGACGAGCTCGTCGAGCTGAAGGGCCAGCAGCCGTCCGTCGTTGCCGAGCTCGAGCACGTAGTCGTTGATCTCGTTCGAGATCCGCAGCACCATCTCGAGCCGCTGGACCACGGAGGCGACGTCTCGTACCGTCACCAGGTCCTCGATCTCGAGGGCCGACAGGGTGTCCGACACCTCGTCGAGGCGCATCTTGTAACGCTCCAGGGTCGCGAGCGCCTGGTTGGCGTGGGACAAGATGGCGCCGGTGTTCTCCAGCACGTAACGGGTGTCGCCGACGTACAGCGCGATGATGTTCATCGACTGCGACACGGAGATGACGGGCAGACCGGTCTGCCGGGCCACCCGGTCGGCGGTGCGGTGCCGGGTACCGGTCTCTGCGGTCGCGATCGTCGAGTCGGGCATCAGATGGACCCCGGCGCGCATGATGCGATGCGCCTCGCGATCGCAGACGATGGCGCCGTCCATCTTCGCCAGCTCGCGCAGACCGGTCGCGCTGAAGTCGATGTCGAGGGTGAAGCCGCCCGTACAGAGGGACTCGACCGTCTTGTCGTGTCCGAGCACGATCAGGGCGCCGGTACGGCCGGAGAGGATCCGCTCGAGCCCTTCGCGCAGGTCCGTACCTGGAGCCACTGCCGCGAGTGTCGCCCGCAGCCTCGGCTCCAGCGTCTGTCGGTCCCCGCTCGCCACGATCGCCCCTCGTGTCACGGAATGATGAAGTTGCGCTTCAGTCTAGAGGCGGAGGTGGTCCCGCCTGCGCTGGGAAGCTCAATCGGCGGGATGGGAGTCACCTCACCACCTGCAGGCCGCCCGGGTCGCGCGCCCCGTCTCGAGGCACCAGCCTCACCGCCGCGAGCGCCGACCGGAGATCGGGGCATTCGACGACGGCAAGGCCGCAGACCGTGGCGACGCGAGCAGGAGCCGGCCCGTGCTCGGACGGAACCACGGCAGCGGTGAAGCCCAGGCGGGCGGCCTCGGACAGCCGCTGTGACATGTTGGGCACGCGACGAAGCTCACCCGCGAGCCCGACCTCCCCGATGGTGACCGTGTCCGCGGGTACTGCCCGGTCAACGGCCGCGCTCGCGAGCGACACGGCCACGGCGAGATCGGCTGCCGGCCCACGCAGTGACGCCCCACCCACCGTCGACGCGTAGATGTCGCGCGCGGTCAGGTCGAGCCCGACCCGGCGGTGGAGAACGGCGATGAGCATCGCCAGTCGGGACGAGTCCAGCCCGCTCACTGCCCGCCGCGGGTGCGGACCCTCACGAGACGTCACCAGGGACTGCACCTCGGTGATGAGTGGCCGCCTGCCTTCCAGCGTCACGGTGACGCACGTACCGGACATGGGCACCGGGTGCCTCGAGATGAACAGGCCGCTGGCGTCGGCCACCTCGACGATGCCGTCGTCGCAGAGGTCGAAGCAGCCGATCTCGTCGACGGGACCGAACCGGTTCTTCACTGCCCGCAACAGCCGCAGCCGAGAGCCGCGATCGCCCTCGAAGTGCAGCACGACGTCGACGATGTGCTCGAGGGCGCGTGGTCCGGCGATCGAGCCGTCCTTCGTCACATGGCCGACCAGGAGGGTCGGCAGGTGCCGGGACTTCGCAACCCTCACCAGCGCGGCGGTGACCGCGCGGACCTGGGTGACGCCTCCCGCTGCGCCCTCGACGTCGCCGCTGGCGATCGTCTGGATCGAGTCGATCACCAGCAGGTCGGGATCGACGGCCTCGATGTGGCTCAGCACCGCGGCCAGGTCGGTCTCCGCGGCGAGGTACAGATGGTCCTCGAGGGCGCCGGTGCGCTCGGCTCTCAGCCGGACCTGGGCAGCGGACTCCTCGCCGGACACGTAGAGCGCCTTGGCACCCCTGCGGGCAGCCTGTGCGGCTACCTCCAGGAGCAGCGTCGACTTCCCGACGCCGGGCTCGCCGGCCAGCAGCAGGACTGCCCCGGGCACGATCCCACCCCCCAGGACACGGTCGAGCTCGCTGACGCCGGTGTCGTGGGAGACGGCCGCCGCCGCTTCGACGTCTCGGATCGGCACCGCAGCACTGGTGACCGGGCCGGCCGTCAGGCGTACCGGCTTGGGCGCCCCCAGCTCCTCGACCGTGCCCCAGGCGTGGCACTCGCCGCACCGGCCGACCCACTGCACAGCGGTCCACCCGCACTCGGCGCAGCGGTAGCTGCTGGCTCGCGATGTCGCCACCTTGCTCATCCCTGCACGCTAGGCGACGCCACCGACATTCCCGCCTCCCCACGCAGGCCGGTCCCCGATGACCCTCGACCGGGCAAGATTGTCGCGCCGACTGGGCGCATATGTCGCCTCGAGTGGGCGCATATGTCGTCGCCTCGAGTGGGCGCAGATGTCCCCCGGGCCGGGTGAGAAGGTTCGGTTGCGTGGGTAGGGAGCATCCGGGCAGTGTCAACGTGGCTCACATCAGGTACCGGCACCGCCGCCTGTTCACCCCGTCGACTGCCGTGTGTCCCCGGAGCCGGGCACCTCTGTCCCGTCGACCGGAACTTTCTGACCTCTCGACCGGAACTTTCTGGCCTCTCGACCGGAACTTTCTGGCCTCTCGACCGGAACTCTCTGGACGCTCGACCGGACGGGTCAGAAGTGCTTCACGCGGATGGTGACGGCGTAGTCGACGCGGCAGCCGTCGTGCTCGGCGAGGATCCGTGTGGCGACCCGGGGTGGGAACTCGATCCCGACCACGGCTTCCAGGTCGGCCCGGCTGTCGAACTCCCAGCGGATCTCCCGGCGCAGGGCCGACCAGCCGTGCCGGGAGAAGAAAGCATCGACGCCCGTCGCGTCGTAGTCGGGGTACGCCGTCGAGAACCAGCGACCGAACGTGCTCCGCGTGATGTCGTTGTCCACGATGAACCCCACGCCTCCGCGGCGCATCACCCGGTCGAGCTCCAGCAGACCGGGTTCACAGCCGGGACCGAAGAAGTACGCCCACCGGGCGTGTGCGACGTCGACGCCCGCTGTCGGTAGGGGCAGCTGCTGGGCCGTCCCGCGCAGCAGCGTGACGTTCGGTGTCAGTGCACAACGTCGACATGCCGCCTCGAGCAGGTCGCCGTGCGGCTCGACGCCCACGACACGGGCGGCCTCAGCGGCGAAGCGCCGCAGGTGGAAGCCGGTCCCGCAGCCGATGTCGAGGAGGTCCACACCCGACCACGGCCTCACTTCCCGCATGGTCTGCTCGATCACCCCGTCGGGGTCGACGGCGCGGTTCTCGATCTCGTACACCGCCGGCGACCGCCAGATGTTGGGGCTGGCCTGAGCACCTCGCGCGATCCGACCCACCCGTACGACGATCAGATGCGCACGACGCCGTCGGCGGTCGCGAAGCTCGCCGCGACGATGCCGGGTGTTCCGTTCGGCGCCGTCCACTGCACGTCGACGCCACCGATCGACTCGATCGACGGCGTCCCCACCCACTCGGAGACCCGGCTGGCGTCACCGGCGATCTCGAGCTTCTCGAGGCTGAGCGTGCCGCTCGCGTGCCGGGACGGGTGCTGCTCGGCGTCGGTCTCCCATTGGATGAAGAAGGGCAGCTGCGGGTCGGACTGCAGCCCCTTGACACCGATCTGACGCCACCGCAGCTCCACCCCGTCGGGGCGGTGGCGGTTGCCGGGTACGGAATGTCGGCCCAGCCGGGCCTCGACCTCGGAGATGTCGTCGACCGCGAGCACCCAGCCGAACCAGCCACCGCCGGCCTCGGATCTCGCGCGGACCGCCTGCCCGAAGGGAGCCTTGTCCGACGCGGGGTGGTCGAGCACCTCGACCACTTCCAGGTACTGACCGCGAGCCAGCGGCAGCAGCCGGTTGCGCGTGCCGAAGCGTGGATGCACGCCGCCGTCCACGAAATCCTCACCGAGCTGCTGCGACAGCTGTTCGGCGGTCTCCTCGATGCCTGCCGGGCCGGCAGCGAAGGAGACGTGGTCCAGGTGCACTCCTGAAGTGTGACGGGTGAGCCGCGCCCGTACGCACGCGGGGTCCGCCCTCGCGTCAGCGGCGGTCTGCAGGATGGCCGAGCGCCGACCTGCTCCTGACGAAGTCCGCGCAGTGGCCGGCGAGGACCGCGTACGCCTGCTGGCCCATCAGCTCGACGAGCTCCGGCCGGTACGAGATGTACACCGGCTCGCGACCGACGTGCGCCTCAGTGTTGCCCGAGCAGTACCAGTCGAGGTCGTGACCTCCGGCACCCCAGCCCCTGCGGTCGTACTCGGTGATGGTCACCTCGGTGTACGTCGTGTCGTCGGAGCGGGTCACCTCGCGGAAGAGTCGCCGGACCGGGAGCTGCCAGCAGACGTTCGGCTTCGTCTCCAGCGGGTGGCGGCCGTTGCGCAGTGCCCAGCCGTGCAGAGCACAGCCCTCGCCCCCCGGGAAGCCGGCACGGTTGAGGAAGACGCAGCCGCCCTCGTGGACGGCTGTCTTGCGCTCACCGTCGTCGTCGGTCTCTATCCAGGCGCTGCCCTTGCGTCGACCGTGGAACTGCCAGTCGGCGGGTTGAAGGAGCCGGACGAACGTACGGACCCGTTTCTCGTCGGCCTTGTCGGAGAAGTGCGCGCCGAGAGTGCAACAGCCGTCGTCCGGGCGATCGGCATAGATCCCACGGCATCCCGACCCGAAGATGCACGTCCACCGGGACGCGAGCCAGGTCAGGTCGCATCGGAAGCGCTGCGTCTCGTCGGCAGGATCGTCGAACTCCACCCAGGCACGCGGAAAGTCCAGGGGCACCTCGGGCATGACGCCAAGCCTAGGGCCGGCCGCTGACTTCGCAGCCGGCCCGGGTCCGTACGGATGCGCGCCGATAGCCTTGCTACCCATGAGAGAAGCGGTGCTGGACATCGGGTCGAACACAGGCCACCTGCTGGTCGTCGACGCCCACCGGGGAGCGGCGCCGCTCCCGGCCGCTTCGAAGAAGGAGCCGCTCCGGCTGGCCGAGCACCTCACCGACAAGGCGATCCTTGCGCAGAAGGGCGTCGACGCCTTGATCGGCTTCATCAAGGACGCCCTGTCGGAGGCGGAGGACCAGGGCTGCGAGTCGGTCACGGCGTTCGCCACCTCGGCGATCCGCGGCGCCACCAATGCCGACGAGGTGATCGCGCTCGTCCGCCGCGAGACCGGGGTCGGCCTCGATATCCTGTCCGGTGAGGACGAGGCCCGCCTCACCTTTCTGGCGGTCCGTCGCTGGTTCGGCTGGTCGTCGGGACGCCTCGCGGTCTTCGACATCGGGGGCGGCTCCCTCGAGATCGCGGCCGGCAGTGACGAGCGCCCCGACGTGGCACGCTCGTTCGAGCTCGGAGCCGGGCGACTCACCCGGGAATGGCTGCCCAACGACGTGCCGACCGACGCCGAGGTGAAAGCCTTGCGCAAGTACGTCCGTGCCCAGATAGCCCGCGAAGCCGACTCGCTGCTGCGTGCGGGCGTGGGTGATCACATGGTCGCCACCTCCAAGACGTTCCGCTCGCTGGCGCGCATCTGCGGAGCCCCTCCGTCGGACGAGGGCGACTTCGTCCGCCGGATGCTCCCCCGGGCCGAGCTCAAGCGCCTGCTCCCGAAGATCGCGAAGATGTCGGGCCGTGAGCGGGCCAACCTGCCCGGTGTGTCGGCTGCGCGTGCCCACCAGCTCGTCGCCGGCGGACTCGTGGCAGAGGCTGTGATGGATCTCTTCGACATCGAGGCCCTCGAGATGTGCCCGTGGGCGCTGAGGGAAGGTGTGCTGCTGCAGAAGCTCGACGCCATGTGAGCCTCGGCGGTTGTCGCGGCTCCGGCACCTAGGCTTGGAGCGTGAGTGACGAGCCCGAGACGCGGCCGGCGAGCCCGCTGCGGGTACCGTGCGCCCGGATCGCCCTGTCGACGGCCTCGGTATACCCGGAGTCCGCGGCCACGGCGTTCGAGCTCGCGGCACGGCTCGGCTACGACGCGATCGAGGTCATGGTCGGAGTCGACCCGATCAGCCAGGACATCGGCGCGATCGCCAAGCTGGTGGACTACCACGGCATCGGCGTCTGCGCGGTACATGCGCCCTGCCTGCTGATCACGCAGCGGGTGTGGGGCACCGAGCCGTGGGGCAAGCTGCGCCGCAGTGCCGAGATGGCCGTCGCACTCGGCGCCGACACAGTGGTCGTGCACCCACCGTTTCGCTGGCAGCGCGACTACTCATCCGGGTTTGTCGAGGGCATCGGCGACCTCGAGGCGTCGACCGGGATCGCCTTCGGCGTCGAGAACATGTACCCGTGGCGGGCCTCCAGGCGCGAGCTGCAGGCGTACTCCCCCGGGTGGAACCCCGTCGACGAGGCGTATGCGAACGTCACGGTCGACTTGTCTCACAGCTCGACGGCGGGCAGTGACGCGATGGCGATGGTGGCCCGGCTCGGGCCGCGGCTACGGCACGTACACATGACCGACGGCACGGGATCGGCGAAGGACGAGCACCTGGTCCCCGGCCACGGGACCCAGCCGTGCGCCGAGCTGCTCGAGGAGCTGGCGGTACGGGGCTACGCGGGCAGCATCGTGCTGGAGATCAACACCCGCAGGGCCGCGACGCGATCGGCTCGCCAGGCGGACCTGGCCGAGTCGCTGGCCTTCACCCGGCTGCACTTCGCGGCCCCGGACCCGGACTTCGCCGCCGCCTCCCGCCCGCGGCACACGAGCCCGGGCGACCCGGATGGCCACTGAGGCTCGCGCGGGCAGACGCCGGGGCAACCCGGACACGCGGGCGACGATCCTCGTCGCGGCACAGTCGGAGTTCGCCGAGAAGGGCTTCGACCGGGTCTCGATGCGGGGGATCGCCAAGGCCGCCGGCGTCGACCCGTCCCTGATGTACCACTACTTCGGGTCGAAGGACGACGTGCTGCTCGCCTCCCTCGACGTGCCCTTCGACCCGCGCGAGGTCATACCGGCCCTCACCCAGGCAGGCGTGGCCGGGCTCGGTCACCGCATCGCGTCGCGCTTCCTCGCGATCTGGGATGATCCGGCCAACCAGACCCGACTCGTGACGGTCGTGCGTGCCTCGATGAGCAGCGCCGCGGCTCAGGACCTGCTCACCAACGGTGTCGCGCGGATGATCCTGCGTCCGATCCGGGAGGCCATCGCCACCCCGGAGGCCGATCTCCGGACCTCGTACGTGGCATCGCAGCTGCTCGGCCTCGCGGTGACTCGTTACGTGTTACGGCTCGAGCCGCTGGCGTCGGCGCCGTCCGAGGTCGTGAGCGCCGCCGTCGGGCCGACCCTCCAGCGCTACCTCGACGGGGATGTCTCGTCTGGCGCTTGACGAGGCCGCCGGCGCGTGGCAGAATTCAACGCGTGATGAATTCTGATTCAGGGGTCGAGATCTCCTCGCTGCACGTCGTTCGCGGGGAGAACGTCGTCATCCCCGACCTGTCCGCGACGATCCGCCGCGGCCAGGTCACCGGGCTGCTCGGGCCGTCCGGATGCGGCAAGACCACCCTGATGCGGGCCATCGTCGGCGTACAGAAGGTGGCCGGCGGCACGGTAGACGTGCTGGGTGAGCCTGCCGGCTCGGCCGGCCTGCGCCGCACGGTCGGCTACGTCACGCAAGCGCCCAGTGTGTACGCGGACCTCACGGTCGCTGAGAACCTCGACTTCTTCTCGGCGGTGCTCGGTGTCGACCGCAGCGCGGCCGCGCGTGCGCTGGCCACGGTGGGGCTGGAGTCGGCTGAGGATCGCGTCGTGGGCCGCCTTTCGGGAGGGGAGCGCTCCCGGGTCTCGCTGGCCGTCGCGTTGCTCGGCGAGCCCGAGCTCCTGGTCCTCGACGAGCCCACGGTCGGCCTGGATCCGGTCCTGCGAAGGCAGCTGTGGCGAACGTTCGCCGAGCTCGCCCGAGCGGGCGCCACGATCATCGTGTCGAGCCACGTGATGGACGAGGCCGAGCGGTGCGACCGCCTCCTGCTGATGCGCGAAGGCAGGCTCATCGCCGACGACACGCCGGAGGCACTGCTGGCCGCCACACGTACCGCCGACATCGAGTCGGCCTTTTTGGAGCTCGTCGAAGCGGAGGTCTCCTCGTGAACCCGTCCATCACCTTCGCGGTCGCCCGCCGCGTGCTGCTGCAGCTGCGGCGCGACCGCCGAACCGTGGCGTTGCTGCTGCTCGTGCCGTGCGTCCTGCTCGTCCTGCTCTGGTGGATGTTCAACGGCGACGCCTCGACGTTCAACACCTTGGGGCCGCCGCTGTTGGCGATGTTCCCGTTCATCGTGATGTTCCTGGTCACGTCGGTGACTACGCTCAGGGAGCGGTCGTCCGGGACGCTCGAGCGGTTGCTGTCGATGCCGATGGCGAAGCTCGACCTCCTGCTCGGGTACGCGCTCGCGTTCGGCGTCGCGGCGCTGCTTCAGGCGCTGCTGGCCGTCGGCCTCACCGTCGGGATACTCGGCCTTGACGTGGCGGGTCCGCTCTGGGCCCTCGCCCTGATCGCCGTCGCAGACGCTGTGCTGGGAACGACCCTGGGGCTGTTCGTGTCGGCCTTCGCCGAGACCGAGTTCCAGGCGGTCCAGTTCATGCCGGCCATCGTCTTCCCTCAGATCCTGCTGTGCGGCCTCTTCGTCCCACGGGCGGCGCTGCCCGGCGTACTGCACGGGGTCTCCGACGTCCTGCCGCTGAGCTATGCGGTCGACTCGATGCAGAGTCTGCAGGGCTCGGTCGGGCTGTCCGCCGACTTCTGGCGCGACCTGGTCGTGATCGCGGCGTTCGTCGCCGCCACGGTAGCGCTCGGAGCGGCCACGCTGCGGCGCCGGACCGCCTGAGCCTGCGCGCACGGACCCGGCGGCGACATCAGCCAGGCCGGGCGGAGCGGGCGGACCGTGGCGGGGCCGTACGGAGCTCCCGTCGAGACGTCAATCAGCGTGGGACACGCCGACGGAACCGGGCCGTTACTGACGTGTCGCGGGTCAGTCCTCCTGGATCTCGGCGAGCAGGTCGCCCTCGGTGACGACGTCGCCCTCGGAGACGGCGATCTCGGTCACGGTCCCGGCGACCTCGGCGGCCACCGGGATCTCCATCTTCATCGACTCGAGCAGCACGAGGGTGTCGTCGGGGGCGACCCGGTCGCCGGTCCGAGCGACCACCTTCAAGACGCTGGCGACGAGCTCGGCGTTGACGAGATGACCCATGGCTCCTCCATCCGTCGGCCGGCCGGCGACGCGGCTGGCCACGATCTTAGTGTCACCGACGGCTGCGGTCGGACGCCTCGACGACGGCGGCCTGCTACCGCCGCGTCGCCAAGGTCGGGTACGGCGTAGCCTGGAGCCCGCCCCGACGGGGCGGGGTCGAGCCGAAGGAGGATGCGTGCTTCGTCGTTCCCTGCTCATGCTGGCGCGCAGCGACCAGATCAAGCACCTGGCCAGCTCGATGCCGGTGTCGAGCGGCATCGTCGCCCGCTTCGTGGCCGGCGAGAGCGTCGACGACGTGGTCGAGGTCTCACGGAGCCTCATCGCCGACGGCAGGCTGGTGTCGCTGGACCATCTCGGGGAGGACACGCTCGACCGGGAGCAGGCGGACAGCACCGTACAGGCCTACCTGGAGGTGCTGAAGCGGCTCGCCGACCGCGGACTGACGCACGGGGCCGAGGTCTCCGTGAAGTTGTCGGCGGTCGGACAGGCCCTGGGCGACGACGGTGCCCGGCTGGCACTCGACAACGCACGCAGGATCTGCCAGGCGGCCGCGAACGCCGGCACCACCGTGACCCTCGACATGGAGGACCACACGACGACCGACTCCACGCTGGGCATCCTGCACGAGCTCCGGCAGGACTTCCCCGACACCGGCGCGGTCGTGCAGGCCTACCTGCGGCGTACCGAGGCCGACTGCCGCGACCTCACCCGCGCCGGGTCGCGCGTTCGCCTGTGCAAGGGGGCCTACAAGGAGCCGGAGTCTGTCGCCTACCAGGATCGGGCGGAGGTCGACCTGTCCTACGTCCGCTGCCTCAAGGTGCTGATGGCCGGGGACGGCTACCCGATGGTGGCCACCCACGACCCGACCCTGATCGCCATCGCGGGCGCGCTGGTGTCGCGGTACTCGCGGGCCAAGGGCTCGTACGAGTACCAGATGCTGTACGGCATACGACCCGACGAGCAGAAGCGGCTGGCCGCGGCGGGGGAGCGCATGCGCGTGTACGTCCCGTACGGCGACCAGTGGTACGGCTACCTGATGAGACGCCTGGCCGAGCGCCCGGCCAACCTGGCATTCTTCCTGCGGTCGCTGGCCACGAAGGGCTGAGCCGGCCGAATCGGAGGCAGCAATGACAGTCGCCATCCTCGGCGCCGGGGTGATGGGGGAGACCGTCCTGTCCGGGCTGGTGCGGTCCGGAAGGTCGCCAGCCGACCTCGTGGTCAGCGAGCGTCGCCCCGAGCGGGCGGCCGAGCTGCGCGAGCGCTACGGAGTAGACGTCGTCAACAACGTCCAGGCGGTGACCCGCGCCGACACCGTCATGCTCGTGGTGAAGCCGCAGGACATGGCAGACGTGCTGGACGAGATCGCACCGGTGGTACGTCCCGGCCAGCTCGTCGTGTCGCTCGCGGCGGGCATCACCACCGCGTCCATCGAAGCACGACTGCCCGACAAGACGGCCGTCGTACGGGTCATGCCGAACACACCCGCGCTGGTCGACGAGGGCATGGCCGCCATCTCGCGCGGCACCCACTGCGACGAGGAGCACCTGGTCGAGGCCGAGGACCTGATGCGGGCGACCGGTCGGGTGATCCGGGTACCCGAGAAGCAGCAGGACGCGGTCACCGCGATCTCCGGCTCGGGGCCCGCGTACCTGTTCTTCGTCGTCGAGGCGATGATCGAGGCGGGTGTACACCTCGGGCTCCCGCGCTCGACGGCGACCGAGCTCGTGGTGCAGACGATGGTGGGCTCCGCGAAGCTGCTCCGGGAGACGGGCGAGCACCCGACGGTCCTTCGCGAGCGGGTCACCTCACCCGGGGGGACCACAGCGGCGGCGGTACGCAAGCTGGAGGACCATCGCGTCCGGGCGGCGTTCATGACGGCGCTCGAGAGCGCGCGCGACCGCTCGCGTGAGCTGGCGCACGGCGAAGGCGAGTAGGCGGGCGACCGCGCGCGGGTACAGTCGCGCGGGTGAGCGTCCCGATCTTCGCGAGCAGTGAGGACGCGGCCCGCAGGCGTGGACTGCGCCGGATGCGTGCGGTCGCCCTGTCGCTGCTGCTATTCGCAGCAGTCGTCTATGTCTTGACGCTGCACGTGTCGGGGGCGGGTCCGTACATCCATGCGACGGCAGAGGCCGCCATGGTCGGCGCGATCGCGGACTGGTTCGCCGTCACGGCCATCTTCCGCCACCCGCTCGGCCTGCCGATCCCGCACACGGCCATCATCCCGACCCGGAAGGCGTCCCTGGCTCGCAGCCTGCAGGACTTCTTCACCGCTAACTTCCTGTCCGAGTCGGTGATCCGGACCCGTGTCGCCGATGCGCAGCCCAGCCTGCGGCTCGGCGCCTGGCTCACCGAGCCGGCCAACTGCACCTGGGCGGTCAACGAGGCCTCGACGCTGGCAAGAACGGTCCTGGAGAGGATCCAGGACGCCGATGTCGCAGTCCTCGTGGAGACCGAGCTGCTGCCCCGGCTGGCCGCTGAGCCGCTGAGCGAGGTCGTCGGGCGCCTGCTGCAGGACGTCGTCGCCGAGGAGGCGCATCACGGGCTCGTCGATCTCACGCTGTCCGAGACGCATCGATGGCTCAGCGGCAACGAGGCGGCGTTCGCGACCGCGCTGAGCACCCGAGCACCCTGGTGGACTCCGCAGTGGCTCGACGAGCAGGTCATCCGGAAGCTCCACAGCGAGGCCATCGCTTGGGTGGCCGAGATCCGCGACGATCCCCGCCACCACGCGCGGCGCGCCCTCGACGACCTGCTCAAGCAGCTCGCGGACGACCTGCAGCACGACCCCGACACGATCGAGCGAGCCGAGCGCCTCAAGCAGCGGGTGCTCAGCCAGCCGCAGGTCGCGACCACCGCGACCTCGTTATGGAATGCGCTGCGTCGGGCTCTGCTCGAGTCGCTCGAGTCGCCCGACAGCGCGGTCAAGGCCCGAGCCGTCGCCAGCCTGTCCGCCTTCGGGGCCCGCCTCGGTACCGACGAGGCACTCCGTACCCGGCTGGACGCGTACGCCGCCGACGTGGCTGCCTTCCTCGTCGAGCGGTATGGCACCGAGCTCACCACGGTCATCACCGACACCATCGACCGCTGGGACGGGAAGGAGGCGGCCGGGCGGATCGAGTTGTTCGTGGGCCGCGACCTGCAGTTCATCCGCGTCAACGGCACGATCGTCGGCGGCCTCGCCGGGCTGCTGATCTACACGGTCTCGGTGCTCCTGTGACCCGCGAAGCCGGGGCACACGAACACGGGCCGGCGCCACCACGGGCCGGCGGTAGGGTCCGGAGATGACCGGCCCGGCCTACCTCGTCTTCGACGACGACCTCACGAGCTATGACTTCGGGCCGGCGCATCCGATGTCGCCCGTTCGTGTCGACCTGACCGTACGGCTCGCGCGCGCGACCGGCGTGCTCGACCTTCCCGACCTGTCCGTCGTCCGGGCCCCGACAGCGTCCGACGACGACCTGGCGCGGGTCCACACGACGGAGTACATCGACGCCGTACGCAGAATCAGCGCTTCGCCGCAGTTGCGGGACCTCGCGCACGGGCTCGGCACCGAGGACAACCCGACGTTCGCGGGCATGCACCGGGCGTCGGCGCACATCGTCGGGGCGACCCTGGAGGCGGCCCGCCACGTCTGGGAGGGCACGGCGCTGCACGCGGCGAACATCACCGGCGGCCTGCACCACGCGATGGCGGCGAGCGCCAGCGGCTTCTGCATCTACAACGACCCCGCGATAGCCATCCGGTGGCTGCTCGACCAGGGGGCGTCGAAGGTCGCGTACGTCGACGTCGACGTCCATCACGGGGACGGCGTGCAGGATGCGTTCTACGACGACCCGCGCGTGCTGACCATCAGCCTGCACGAGACGCCGCGCACGCTCTTCCCGGGTACCGGCGAGGCCACCGAGTCGGGGGGCCGCGGCGCGGAGGGGATGTCGGTGAACGTCGCACTGCCGCCCGGCACCGGCGACGGCGGCTGGCTCCGGGCCTTCCACGCCGTCGTCCCGCCGCTCCTCGCGGAGTTCGCGCCCGACGTGCTCGTCACCCAGCATGGCTGTGACTCCCACATGGACGACCCGCTGGCCCACCTCATGCTCAGCGTCGACGGTCAGCGCGCCGCGTCCCTCGCCCTGCACGAGCTGGCGCACGAGGTGTGCGGCGGCCGGTGGGTCGCGACGGGCGGGGGAGGGTACGCGATCGTCGAGGTCGTGCCGCGTACCTGGACCCATCTGCTCGCCGTCATCGGTGGCAGCCCGCTCGATCCGGCGACGCCGGTGCCCTGGGGTTGGCGGCAGCACGTCGCCGCCGTCACCGGAAAGGTGGCGCCCTCGACCATGTCGGACGGGCGGGACCCGGTGTACACGCCTTGGTCGAACGGGTACAACCCCGACTCGTGGCTCGACCGCTGTGTGGAGCAATGCCGGCGAGAGGTCTTCCCGTGGCACGGTCTCGACGTCTCGTACTGAGCGAGCGGCGCACCGAGACGTCGATACGGGACCGACACACCGGCAGAACAGGGCCGTTGGGGGCGCGTCGCGGGAGGGGAGTTGACGCGTTTACTTCCCCACGCGCACCATTTGCCACTACTCTCACCTCAACGCAGCGGACCACCGCCTGCGCTGGAAGTTGGTGCCACCATGGCAGGACACCCGACCGGGGGAAGTCTCTCCGACGTCACGTTCCTCACCGTCGCGGAGGTCGCGGCGACCATGCGCGTGTCCAAGATGACCGTCTACCGTCTGGTCCACGCAGGCGAGCTGCCAGCCGTCCGGGTCGGACGGTCGTTCCGTGTCCCGCAGGACGCGGTGGACGACTACCTGCGCAAGTCGTTCTACCAAGCGGGCTGACGCCGGTCCGCATCGCCCGCGGATTGGGGCGTCGTCGCCGCTGACGCTAGGCTTGGCCGGTCATCGACCCTCACACCGTCTCGACTGCGCGCGGCATGCTCGTACGTCACCCGAAGTAGACGCCCGAAAGGCAGACCGTGGGCTCAGTAATCAAAAAGCGTCGCAAACGAATGGCGAAGAAGAAGCACCGCAAGCTGTTGAAGAAGACGCGCATCCAGCGTCGCCGCCAGGGCAAGTAGGCCGGAAGCCGCCCATGGGTCGCGTCGTGCTCGTCACGGGCGTGTGCCGCGACGTAGGCGGTCGGTTCGCGCGGCGGATCGCCGCCGACCCGCAGGTCGACTCCGTCGTCGGGGTCGACGTCGTGCCGCCGCGTGGCGACCTCGGTGATGTCCGCTTCATCCGAGCCGACATCCGTACCCCCGTGATGGCCGAGATCCTCGCCTCCGAGCGTGTCGACACGGTCGTCCACCTCAGTGTCATCGCCACCCCGGGCGGTGCGGGCGGGCGTACGTCGATGAAGGAGATCAATGTCATCGGTACGATGCAGCTCCTCGCTGCCTGTCAGCACTCCCCAGGAGTCAAGCGGCTGATCGTGAAGTCGTCGGCGCAGGTGTACGGCGCCTCTGCGGACGACCCCGCCATGTTCACGGAGGACGTGACGCCCCGGCAGCTTCCCCGCCACGGCTTCGCCAAGGACTCTGTGGAGGTGGAGGGCTACGTGCGAAGCTTTCGACGCCGCAGGCGCGACGTCGAGGTCACCGTGCTGCGGTGCGCCAACCTGATCGGACCCACGATCGAGACCGGGCTGACGCGGTACTTCGAGCTTCCCGTCATCCCTACGGTGCTGGGATTCGACGCCCGCCTGCAGTTCTGTCACGAGGACGACGCCCTCGCGGCTCTGCACCTCGCCACGCTGGGTACGGCCGACGGCACCTTCAACGTCGCCGGCGACGGCGTCTTGATGCTGTCCCAGGCCGTCCGGCGCCTCGGGCGCCCCAGTGTGGCGCTGCCCGCAGTGACGTTCGGGGCGCTGGCCGCCTTACTGCCGGCTGCGCGCCGCGCCGATCTGTCGTCGGACGAGACCGCGTTCTTGTCCTATGGACGCGGCCTCGACACGACGGCTATGCGGGAGGTGCTCGGCTTCGAGCCGTCGTACACGACCCCCGAGGCGTTCGACACCTTCGCGGCGAGACTGCCGCCAGGAGTTCTCGGCGCCGAGCGGCTTGCCGAGCTCGAGCAGCAGGTGAAGGGCTGGGCGGCAGCGGTGGGCGCCGATGGCCGACGCTGAGATCATCTCGATGGGCGAGCACGAACGACGCCGCCCGAAGGCGGGTTCGTCCGCGCCAAGCGCCGACGACCTCGCCGACGCGCTGGCCGATGCCGCCCGGGAGACCTTCGGCGAGTCGGCCTGGGAGCAGCGCCTGGGGCAGCTGCTGCAGGTGCTGCGCCGCCGCCTCGCCGGCGACTACGTCGTCGACGACTTCGGGTTCGACGCCGAGCTCACCGAGCAGTTCCTGCTCACGACCCTGCGCCCGCTGGCCGAGAAGTGGTTCCGCATCGAGGTGTACGGCGTCGACAACATCCCGGGCGAAGGTGGCGCGCTGGTCGTGTCCAACCACTCGGGCACCATTCCGCTCGACTGCCTCATGACCGGGCTCGTCACGCACGACCGGGCCGGCCGGTTCCTGCGCATGCTCGGTGCCGACCTGCTGTTCCGGCTGCCGTTCGTCGGTGCGCTGGCACGCAAGGGAGGCGTCACGCTGGCGAGCGCAGAGGACGCCGAGCGGCTGCTGTCTCGCGGCGAGCTCGTCGGGGTCTGGCCGGAGGGCTTCAAGGGGATCGGCAAGCCGTTCTCCGAGCGCTACAAGCTGCAGCGGTTCGGCCGTGGAGGCTTCGTCTCCTCAGCGCTGCGCAGCGGCGCCCCGATCATCCCCTGCTCGGTCGTCGGTGCGGAGGAGATCTATCCGCTCGTCGGGAACATCTCCTCGCTGGCCCGGCTGCTCGGGCTGCCGTACGTGCCCGTCACCCCGCTGTTCCCCTGGTTCGGGCCGCTGGGACTGATCCCGCTGCCGTCGAAGTGGCTTATCGAGTTCGGCGAGCCGGTCATCCCTGACGTCGACGCCGCCGACGCCGACGACCCGATGGTCGTCTTCGACGTCACCGACCATGTACGCGAGACCATCCAACAGACGCTGTACTCGCTGCTCGGCCGGCGCGGCGGCGCCTTCTCCTGACGGGCGCTTGCGTCGAGGGGTCATCTGTGTCCCGTCGAAGGGTCACTCGTGTCCCGTCGAAGGGTCACTCGTGTCCCCTTGAAGGGCCACCTTTGTCCGGTCGTGGTACTCGTCTCGCCGCGGAGGATCTGTGCCGAACCCGATAGTCTTCCACCGGTCGTGGTTTCGCCAGCCGCCTTCACCCAGTGTGCGCCCAGCCACCCCCGCCACGTCCGGCGCCGCGGTCAGGTCGGCGCGGCTGGCGCCGTCACACCGACACCTCGGGAGGGCTCGTGAGCACCAGGCACAGCGATGACACGGCGTTGAGCGACCGTGGCGAGTCGGCACTCGTCATCGAGCGCAACGGGATCAACCTGATCTCGGAGGAGGAGCGGAAGGGAAGGCCCAGCGACCTGTTCTGGCCCTGGTTCGCGGCCAATGTCTCCGTTCTCGGCGTGAGCTACGGCTCGTTCATCCTCGGCTTCGGCATCTCCTTTTGGCAGGCGGTGTTCGCCGCGCTCGTCGGCGTGGCCGTGTCGTTCCTGTTCGTCGGCTACATCGCGCTCGCCGGCAAACGGGGCTCCGCGCCCACGATGACGCTCAGCCGCAGTGTCTTCGGTACTCGCGGAAACCGGTTCCCGTCGGCGATCTCGTGGATGCTCACCGTCGGCTGGGAGACGGCGCTCGCAACCTTGGCCGTACTTGCCACGGCGACGGTCTTCGACCGCCTCGGATGGGGTGGAGGCAACGGCATCAAGGTCGCGGCCTTGGTGGTCGTGGTGGCGATGATCGTGTTCGGCGGCACGCTGGGCTTCGACCTCATCATGCGGATGCAGAAGTGGATAACGGTGGTCGCCGGCGTCCTGACGGTGCTGTACATCATCTTCGCGGCCGACCACATCCACGTCAGCCGGCTCGGTGACCTCCCCAGCGGGTCGACTCAGTCGGTCATCGGGGCGCTGCTGTTCACGATGACGGGCTTCGGTCTCGGCTGGGTGAACGCCGCCGCTGACTACTCGCGGTACCTGCCCCGCAGCTCACCCAGTACCGGCGTGGTCGGGTGGACGACCCTCGGCTCCTCGCTGGGGCCGGCCGTGCTGCTCGTGTTCGGTATCCTGCTCGCCGGATCGTCGAACACCCTGAGCACGGCGATCGCGAACGATCCCGTTGGCGCGCTGACGGAGCTGTTGCCCACCTGGTTCCTCGTGCCGTTCGCCGTCACCGCGGTTCTCGGGCTGGTCAGCGGAGCGGTCATGGACATCTACTCGTCCGGGTTGGCCCTGCTCAACGTCGGACTCCGGGTGCCGCGATACGTCGCCGTGTGCATCGACGCCTGCATCATGGTGATCGGCACGGTCTACGTCGTCTTCTTCGCCAGCGACTTCCTCGGGCCCTTCGAGGGGTTCCTCATCACGCTGGGCGTCCCCGTCGCCGCCTGGTGCGGCGTCTTCGTGGCCGACATCATGCTGCGCCGCAAGGACTACGCGGAGATGGACCTGTTCGCTCCTTCCGGCCGGTACGGCGATGTCCGCTGGATGCCGATAGGGCTGATCGTGATCGCCACCGTGCTCGGGTGGGGCCTGGTCACGAACACTCTCGCCTCGTGGCTGGACTGGCAGGGCTATCTGCTCGGGCCCTTCGGGCTCGGTGGCAAGAGCGGCGACTGGGCGTACGCCAACCTCGGCGTGATCGTGGCGCTGGCAGTGGGTTTCGTGGGCTACGTGGTGCTCGGGCGGCGCCGCATCCAGGAACAGGAGGCGCTGCCCGCCTCAGCGGGGATCGCCTCGACCGGCGCGGCGACAACCCGAACGGGCAGTACGAAGCGGTAGTTCAGTAGTCGCCTGCAGCTCGGCCGCACGTTTGCGCCCGCTCGAGCCGGCTTTTGCGCCCACTCGAGCCGGACTTTTGCGCCCGCTCGAGCCGGCTTTTGCGCCCACTCGAGCCGACTTTTGCGCCCGCTCGGCTAGAACGTCGTGGCGCTGGAGGGTGGGGCCGAGTCCGAGATCGTCGGTGCCGACGTGAGGCCGCTCGACTGCGGCTCGATCGGCTCCGTCGTCTCCGGGGGCGGCGTCGGCTCGCTGACGTCCGAGGGAGGGATGGAGGTGCTCGGATCACTCGACTGCGGAGATGTCGGGGGCTCGGTTGTCGGGTTTCCGGACGTACTGCTGCTGGGGTCCGGGACCGTCACCGGCGGGGGCGGTGCGGTGGTGCCAGTCCCCGCGGTGGTCGGGGCCGACGATCCGTCCGGGACGGTGGAGGGCGCTCCGGAGCCGGGCGGCGGGATGACGATGCTCGGGGGGAGCGACGACGGCACGGCCGCCGTCGGATCCGCCGAGACGGACGCGTCGGTCGACGAGGACGAGGCGGTGGGCACCTGCGTCGGGGTCACGGGTGACGTGGCGCCGGGCAGCACGGTGCCGCCCGCCGAGCTCGGCACGATGGCTGCAAGCGCCGAGGGGAGAACCAGCGCCGGCTGTGAGGTGCAGTTCGAGCAGACCTCGACGGCAACAGCGTCGTCTGCCTGCATCTGGTATGCGGCGGTTCCGACGGACTTCAGCGCCGCCGGCGGCACCTGGGTCTGCAGCGTCGTGAGTGTGTCGACGGAGCGGCCGGTGAACGTCCGCAGGTCGACGATCGCCTGCTCGGCGTGGTCGTCGCTGTAGGCCCGCAACAGCGTCGCCGTGCCGTCGTGAGCCTGGTTGCTGAAGTCGAACAGGGCGGACGTGATTCGGAACGATGTGTCGCGGTCCGACGAACCTTCGTTGACGAGGTCTTGCACCTCGGTCAGCCGGGTGCTTGCCTGGTCCAGCTGCTGCTTGCCCTTGTCGAGCAGCGAGCCGGCCGTGGCCACCTGAACCTTCTCGATGCCCTGCTTGATCGGGTACAGGGGATCGCCGGGCAGCGAGTTCTGGCTCGCGAAGCCCATCCCCACTCCCGTGGCGACCACGATCGCGGTAGCGCCCGCGATGCGGAGGCGGAGCTGGCGCGAGCCGCGTCGCCGCGTCGCAGCCTGGTGGGCGGTCCGTGCGTCGACGGGGGCCGAGGAGTCGAGCAGCTCGGGCGCAGCGGTCAGCAGCCGGGTGCGGAGCTCGGCGGCGTACACCGGCCTCATGACCGGCGGCTCGACCCGGCTCAGGCGCTCCGCGAGGGAGACCAGCGCGGCGGTGTCGTCGTCGAGGCTCCCCATCACCTGGCGTCCCTCGAGCCGCGCAGCGAACTGCTGCGCTGCGCGGCTGCTTAGCGGCCACCTCATCGTGGGTCCCCCGTGATGTCGGGTCGGGTGCGTCGAGAGCGGTTGGCTCTCACGGACCAAAACGACCCAGACGGGCCAAAAGTTATGCCGTCGGAGCAGTGGCGACGTGAACGGACCCTCACCGCAGGTCCTCGGGCATCAGGCGCGCGAGGTTGCGGATGGCTCGCAGCTGCAGTTGCTTGACCGCCCCGTCGGACTTCCCGAGGACCTTCGCGGTCTCGGCGATCGAGTACGAGTTCAGGAAACGCAGCACGAGGCACTCCTGCTGGTCTCCGGGTAGCTCCGCGAGCTTCTCCCTGAGCAGCTCGTTGGTGAGGCTCTGGAGCACGTGCTCCTCGGGATTGGCCCCCGTCTCCTCGCGATCACCGATTGACGGCATCGAGGTCTCGAGCCGACTGCGAGCCGACTTGTAATGGTCGACGACGAGGTTGCGGGCTATCGTCATCAGCCAGGCACCGAAGTCCTTGCCCTGCCACTGGAACGAGCTGATCGCACGCAGCCCACGGAAGAACGTCTCGCTCGTGAGGTCCTCGGCGAGCTGGGACGTCGCAACTCGGTAGTACACGAACCGGTATACCGACGGCTGGTAGAAGTCGTACAGCTGGCCGAAGGCCTCGCTGTCCCCTCCCCGGGCCAGGTCCACGAGCGCCGACACCCGGAGCGCGTCGGCCTGATCGCCGGGTGGCCGCAGGGAGCTTCCCCGCCCGTCCGTCGTGTCGCTCGCCGCGAGCGTGTCGGGAGGCTGGACGGCCCGTTCGCGCCCGCCGTCGGCGTCTCCGACCGAGGCACCGGTGGCGAGCATGATATCCGGGCGCACGAGGACGGCGACGGCAAGGCGCAGTGCGTCATAGTTGGCGCGCACCGGGCGATTACCCCGAGTCATCTGCTCAGCCTCCCGCCGCCCCGCGCGCCGTGTGCGGGTGATCGTAGTCGCACCTGCAGCAGATGTGAACATCCGAGCGTGTGAAAGGATTACTGTACGGGCCATCTGACGGCCGCGCTCGCGGCGACGGGCTCCTACTGCGTCGGAGAGACTACTCAGCGTGAATAGAGGGCACCAGGAGGTACTGGTCCAGCAGGCCCGCGTACGCCTGCTGTCGAAGCCAGGGTGTCACCTCTGCGACGACGCCCGCTCGGTGATCGACGCGGTATGTGCCGAGCTCGGCGAGCACTACGAGGACGTCGACATCTCCAGCGATACCGATCTGGAGAGCCGGTACGCGGAGCAGATCCCGGTGACGTTCGTCGACGGACGCCAGCACGACTTCTGGCGTGTCGACCCGGGCAGATTGCGGCGGGCGCTGCGCCGCGTCTGAGCAAGGCAAGGCTCGGGCGGCGTCGCACCGGCGAAGGGAGGTGACCTGCGTCACCTGCCGATCCCACGGTCCGGCACGATTTTGTTCTCTCGTTCACAAGCTCCTAGAGTGGCGATCTAAGCGCCGTTGGCCACGGGTGCCTTGACTGCCGGAGCACCGATCCGCGTTGGCGCGCAGGGGAGCATGGTGACTGCAGGAAGCCGCAAGGGGAGTCGCTCTCACGTCGAGCGCGCCGAGCGAGGGATCCCCGAGGCGACCGTGGCCCGCCTCCCCATCTACCTGCGGGCCCTGACTTCGCTGGGCGACCGCGACGTCGTGACCGCGAGCAGCGAGGATCTGGCCAGTGCTGCCGGGGTCAACTCCGCCAAGCTCCGCAAGGATCTGTCGTACCTCGGCACCTACGGCACCCGCGGCGTCGGGTACGACGTCAACTACCTGCGCTACCAGATCGCCCGCGAGATCGGGCTGACCCAGGACTGGTCGGTGGTGATCGTGGGAATCGGCAACCTGGGCCGGGCGCTGGCGAACTACTCTGGCTTCGCCTCCCGGGGCTTCCAGGTGGTCGCCCTCATCGACAGCGACCCCGAGCGGGTCGGCGAACGCATCGGGGAGCTGACGGTCTCGTCACTGGAGGACCTCGACGCAATCCTGCGCAGCGAGTCGGTGTCCATCGGCGTCATCGCGACTCCCGCGGGCGCGGCTCAGGACGTGTGCGACCGACTGGTCGAGGCCGGCGTCGGCAGCATCTTGAACTTCGCGCCAGCCGTCCTCACCGTTCCCGACTCGGTCGACGTACGGAAGGTCGACCTCAGCATCGAGCTGCAGATCCTCGCCTACCACGAGCAGCGCAAGGCGCACGGGCTCGCCCTTCTCAGCGACGACGCCGTCGCCACGGCGGGTGTCCTATGAGCGTGCTCATCGTCGGCGCCTCGCATCGGACTGCATCCGTCGAGCTCCTCGAGCGGCTGGCCCTGGACCCGGCCGGTGCGGCCAAGCTGCGCAGGGCGGCGCTGGACTCCGACCACGTCGGCGAGGCCCTCGTCCTCGCGACCTGCAACCGGATCGAGATCTACGCCGAGGTCGACCGCTTCCACGGCAGCGTCGAGGACCTGACCGCGCTGCTCGTCGATCACGCGGCATCGACGATGGAAGACGTCCTGGGCTCGCTCTACGTGCACTACGACGAAGCAGCGGTCGCCCACCTCTTCGAGGTCGCGACCGGACTCGACTCCATGGTGGTCGGGGAGAGCCAGATCCTTGGCCAGGTACGCGAGGCACTGCGCGACGCACAAAGCGACTCGTCGGTCGGCGCGTCGTTGAACACGCTGTTCCAGCAGGGCCTGCGCGTCGGCAAGCGCGCGCACGCCGAGACCGACATCGACCACGCCGGACAGTCCGTCGTGTCCGTTGCCCTCGCGGAGGCGGCCGAGGTGCTGGGACCGCTCGACAAGGCTCGCGTCTGCATCGTCGGCGCCGGCTCGGTCGCGGCGCTCACCGTCGCCTCGGTACGTCGCCACGCATCGGCGGCGACCATCGTCATCTGCTCACGCACGCAGGCCCATGCGACCCGACTGGCGGCGTCGGTCGGCGGGCGGTCGGCACGGTTCGAGGACCTGGCCGACGAGATCGTTCGGGCCGATCTCGTCATCTCGTGCACCGGCGCGACCGGTCCGGTGATCACGGCCGAGATGGTCACCACGGCGACGACCGACCGCGACTCGAGCAGGCCTCTCGTGATCGTCGACCTGGCCCTGCCACGCGACGTCGAGCCCGCTGCGGCGGCGACCGCGGATGCCCTCATCATCTCGCTGGAGGCCCTCGCCGCGTCGGTGCACAACGGCTCCGCCCTGCGGGACGTGGTCGCCGTCAAGGCCATCGTCGCAGAAGAGGTGAGCGCGTTCGCTGCAGCCCGCGACGCGGCCCGCGTGGCCCCCACGGTCGTTGCCCTGAGGTCCATGGCCACCGCTGTCGTGGCGGCGGAGCTCGAGCGGCTCTGGACCCGGCTCGGCCCGCTGTCGGCAGCCGAACGCGACGAGATCACCGCGACCGTCACGCGCGTCGCCGACAAGCTTCTGCACGAGCCGACCGTGCGGATCAAGCAGTTCGCTGGCCGCTCGCCGGACTCGTCGTACGCCGACGCGCTCGCGGAGCTCTTCGCGCTGAACCCGGCAGCCGTCGAGGCCGTGTCGAGAGCCGGAGAGCCGAGATGACCGTGCTCCGGGTCGGTACCCGGGCGAGCGTCCTCGCCCGCGCGCAGAGCGAGGCGGTCGCGGAGCGGCTGCGTTCGGCCCTCGGCGTCACGGTCGAGCTAGTCACGGTCGTCAGCGAAGGCGACCGGACGGTCGCGCCGCTTACCCAGATCGGTGGCTCGGGTGTCTTCGTGGGCGCCGTGCGGGATGCGCTGGCGGCCGGCGACGTCGACGTGGCCGTGCACTCGCTGAAGGACCTGCCTACAGCCGCGGACGACAGGGTCGTCGTGGCTGCCGTCCCCCGGCGGGAGGACCCTCGTGACGCCCTGGTGGCGCGCGACGGTCTGACGTTGGGTGAGCTCCCCGCGGGCTCGACGGTCGCCACCGGCTCGCCCCGACGCGCGGCTCAGCTGCGTGCGCTCGGACTCGGCGTGCGCGTCGTCGACATCCGCGGGAACGTCGACACCCGACTGCGCAAAGTCGCTGCGGGAACGGTCGACGCCGTGCTGCTCGCACGGGCCGGTCTGATCCGGCTCGGCCTTGTCGGCGAGATCACGGAGACGCTCGACCCGATCCAGATGCTTCCGGCTCCCGGCCAGGGTGCCCTCGCCGTGGAGGTCGCAGTGGGCTCGACCGCCCTCGCCGACGACATCGGTTCGGCGCTCGACGACCCCGACAGCAGGTCGGCGGTGACGGCGGAGCGCGCGCTGTTGCGAACCCTGGAGGCAGGGTGCCTGGCGCCGGTCGGTGCGTTGGCGGACGTCGCCGAGGGAGACGAGGGCCCGGAGATGTGGCTGCGAGCCGTGGTCGCCGCGCCCGACGGCAGCTCCCTCGTACGGCTGTCCGCTGTCGGCACCACCACCGATGCCGCAGCGCTGGGGAACTCCCTCGCGCGCGAGCTGTTGACCGAAGGGGCGGCTTCCCTCATGCGGGAGCGGGCCTCGTGAGAGATGCATCGACCGGTCCTGACTCAGGACACCACCCCCCGAAGAGCGAGACGGTGAGCACGAACATGCCGAAGACGGCAGCAGCCAAGACATCGAGTCGCGCAGCCTCGGCTCGAGTCGACGAACCGATCGCGGCGTCGCGCCACACCGGGTGCGTCGCGTTCGTCGGCACCGGTCCGGGAGATCCCGGACTGTTGACGGTGCGTGCGATCGAGTTGATCTCGGCGGCGGACGTTGTCATCACCGAGGTGCCCGAGCATGCCGGCCTGCTGGCGAACCTGCTGGGGAGCCGGCTCGACGACTACGTCGTCGTCGACGGCGGCTACGGCGAAGACGGGCAACCGCTCACCCATGCGTCCCGCGCGAAGCTCGTCGTCAAGCACGCGCAGGCGGGCGGCAACGTCGTACGGCTGATCTCCGGGGACCCGTGGATGTACGCCAGCGGCGCCGAGGAGGCCGCGGCGTGCGCGAAGGCGTCGCTGCTGTTCGAGATCGTCCCCGGCGTCAGCTCGGTGACCGCCGTCCCGGCGTACGCGGGAGTGCCGCTCACGACCCGCACGTCCCGCGAGGTGACCGTCGTCAACGTCTCCGACACCACGGTCGACTGGTCCGCGTACACCCAGACGCAGACCCTCGTCCTGCTCGCCGCCGCGAAGGGCATCGCACAGGCGGCCGCAGCCTTGGTCACCGCCGGCCGGTCCGCTGACACGCCGGTCGCGATGACGTCGGTCGGCACCACGACCAGGCAGCGAACGGTCGTGTCCACGCTCGCCGACATCGCGGCCGACGCGGCGGCCGCCTCCATCGGCGAGCCCGCCGTCACGGTCATCGGTGAAGTGGTGATGATGCGGGACGCCCTCTCGTGGTTCGAGACCAAGCCCCTCTTCGGCTGGCGGATCCTGGTGCCCCGGACGAAGGAGCAGGCGGGGTCGTTGTCGTCGACGCTGCGCGGGTTCGGGGGAGTTCCGGAGGAGGTCCCCACGATCTCCGTCGAGGCGCCACGCAACCCCGTCCAGATGGACAAGTCGGTGCGCGGTCTGGTCGAGGGCCGCTACGAGTGGATCGTGTTCACCTCGGTCAACGCCGTGAAGGCGGTGCGCGAGAAGTTCGACGAGTACGGCCTCGACGCGCGGGCCTTCAGCGGTCTCAAGGTCGCCGCGGTCGGCGACAAGACCGCCGAGAGCCTCGCCGGTTGGGGCATCCGTGCCGACCTCGTACCGTCCGGCGAGCAGTCGGCACAGGGCCTGCTCGAGGACTGGCCGCCGTACGACGACCTCCTCGACCCGATCAACCGTGTCTTCCTGCCTCGTGCCGACATCGCCACCGAGACGCTCGTGGCCGGCCTGCACGAGCTGGGCTGGGAGGTCGACGACGTGACGGCGTACCGCACCGTACGGGCGGCGCCGCCTCCCGCCCCCACCCGCGACGCGATCAAGACCGGGAAGTTCGACGCCGTCGTCTTCACGTCGTCGTCGACGGTCCGCAACCTGGTCGGGATCGCGGGCAAGCCCCACACCAACACGGTGATCGCCGCGATCGGGCCGGCCACAGCCAAGACCTGCGAGGAGCACGGCCTGCGGGTCGACGTCTTGTCGCCGAAGCCCTCCGTCGAGGCGCTGGCGCAGGCGCTGGCCGACTTCGGTGAGGCGCGCCGGCTCTCTCTTCTCGAGGCCGGTGAGCCGGTCACCAAGCCGTCCGAACGGCGGCTGCCGAGCCGGCGACGGGGAACCTGAGCGATGGGCTTCCCCGCGTCGCGCCCGCGTCGCCTCCGCTCGTCGGCGGCCATGCGGCGGCTGGTGTCCGAGACGTCGCTGGCGCCGCGGCAGCTCGTCCTGCCGCTCTTCGTCGGTGAGGGACTGACCGCGCCGGTGCCCATCGCGAGCATGCCGGGAGTGGTTCAGCACACACGCGAGTCGCTGCGCAAAACCGCCGCCGAGGCGGCCGCGGCCGGTGTCGGTGGACTGATGCTCTTCGGCATCCCGGTGACGAAGGACGCGGTCGGCAGCGGCGGCACCGACCCCGACGGCATCCTCAACGTGGCGATCGCCGATGTCGTCGGCGAGGTCGGCGACTCCATCGTCGTCATGAGCGACCTCTGCCTCGACGAGTTCACCGACCATGGGCACTGCGGTGTGTTGGCGGCCGACGGGTCGGTCGACAACGACGCCACCTTGGAGCGGTACGCCGAGATGGCCGTCGCCCAGGCCACGGCAGGGGTCGCCGTCGTCGGCCCCAGCGGGATGATGGACGGACAGGTAGGCGTCGTCCGCGCCGCGCTCGACGCGGCGGGCCATGTCGACACAGGGATCCTCGCGTACTCGGTGAAGTACGCGTCGGCCTTCTACGGCCCCTTCAGGGAGGCGGTGTCGTCGACGCTGCAGGGCGACCGCCGCACGTACCAACAGGACCCGGCGAACGGCCGGGAGGCACGGCGTGAGGTCGCCCTCGACCTCGCCGAAGGCGCCGATCTCGTGATGGTGAAACCCGCACTCGGGTACCTCGACGTGCTGCGCGAGGTCTCGGCGGTGTCCGACGTGCCGGTCGCCGCCTACAACGTCTCGGGCGAGTACGCCATGGTCGAGGCCGCCGCGGCGGCCGGCTACATCGACCGTGAGGCGGCGATCCTGGAGGTGCTGACGTCCATCCGGCGCGCGGGCGCGGACGTCGTACTCAGCTACTGGGCGACCGAGGTCGCCGGCTGGCTTCGCTGACCCGCTCCGGGCCGGCGCCTCCAGCGTGATCAGGACAGAGGCGGTTGAATGGGCAGAACAGACCTCGGGGACAATAGGGGCGTGACGTCACCTGTCGAGTCCGTACCCGTTTCTGCGGGGTCCGGCGACCTCTTCTCCCGCGCGCTCGACGTGACTCCCGGCGGCGTCAACAGCCCGGTCCGGGCATTTCGCGCCGTCGGCGGCACCCCCCGCTTCATGGCGCGCGGAGCGGGGCCGTACCTGTACGACGTCGACGGCAACGAGTACGTCGACCTGGTCTGCTCGTGGGGACCGCTGATCCTCGGGCACGCCCACCCGGTGGTGGTCGAGGCCGTGCAGCGGGCGGTCGCCGCGGGCACGTCGTTCGGCACCCCCTCGCTGCCGGAGCTGGAGCTTGCCGAGGAGATCGTCGCGCGGACCCCCGTCGAGCAGGTCAGGCTCGTCTCGTCGGGCACGGAGGCCACGATGTCGGCCATCCGGCTGGCCCGCGGGTTCACCGGACGTGACGTCGTCGTCAAGTTCGCCGGCTGCTACCACGGCCACGTCGACAGCCTGCTCGCCGCCGCGGGCTCCGGTGTGGTCACGTTCGGCCTCCCGGGTACGCCGGGCGTACCGGCCGCCGCGACCGCCGCCACCCTCGTGCTCCCCTACAACGACGTCGACGCCGTCACCGAGGCCTTCCGGCTGCACGGCGACCGCATCGCGTGCGTGATCACCGAGGCCGCTGCGGGCAACATGGGCGCCGTCGCGCCGGTACCAGGCTTCAACGCGGCGCTGTCCCGCCTGTGCGGCGAGTACGGGGCGCTGTTCGTGAGCGACGAGGTGATGACCGGGTTCCGGGTGAGCGCGGCCGGCTACTGGGGACTCGACGGCGCCCGCGAAGGCTGGGCGCCCGACCTGATGACCTTCGGCAAGGTGATGGGCGGCGGGTTCCCGGCGGCGGCCTTCGGTGGGCGCGGCGACGTGATGGCCTCCCTCGCTCCGGTCGGGCCGGTCTACCAGGCAGGCACGCTGTCCGGCAACCCCATCGCCACGACCGCCGGGCTGACGACACTGCGGCTGGCGACCGCCGAGGTCTACGAGACGCTCGACAAGACGGCTGACACCATCGCCCGCCTGGTCGACGACGCTCTCGACACCGCGGGCGTGCCGCACGTGGTGCAGTCCGCCGGGAACCTCTTCAGCGCGTTCTTCGTAGAGCAGGGGGGCGGAGAAGGGCAGGGCACGGCGTTGACGTCGATCACGAACCTCGACGAGGCGTCGCGGCAGTCGCTGTACCGGTTCCGTGCGTTCTTCCACGCCATGCTCGACGCTGGCGTGTACCTGCCGCCGAGCGCCTTCGAGGCCTGGTTCGTCAGCACCGCGCACGACGACCGCGCGGTGGACCGGATCGCCTCGGCGCTGCCCCGTGCGGCGGCGGCCGCGGCGGCCGCCCGACCCGACGACGAGGTGCGCTCGTGAGCGCGAGCACGCCGACCACCGTCGTGCACCTGCTGCGGCACGGCGAGGTGTACAACCCCGACGGAATCCTCTACGGCCGGCTCAGCGGCTACTCCTTGAGCGACGCGGGTCGGCAGATGGCCGAGCGGGTGGCGGCCACCGTCAAGGACCGCGACATCGTCCACCTGGTCTCCTCGCCGCTGCAGCGGGCGCAGGAGACGGCCCGGCCGGTGGCCGAGGCGCTCGGCCTCGAGATCGTGACCGACGCCCGGGTCGTCGAGGCGTCGAACCGGTTCGAGGGCAGGCAGTTCGGTGTCGGCGACGGCTCCCTGCGCAGGCCGTCGTACTGGAAGTACCTCTACAACCCCTTCCGGCCGTCCTGGGGCGAGCCGTACAAGGACATCGCCGTGCGGATGCTCGCGGCGATGCACGACGCCCGCGCGACGGCCACGGGTCACGAGGCGCTGGTGGTGTCGCACCAGCTCCCCATCTGGACCCTCCGGTCGTTCCTCGAGGGCAGGCGGCTCTGGCATGACCCACGCAAACGGCAGTGCAGCCTCGCCAGCCTGACCACCTTCACCTACTCCGGTGACGACGTGGTGTCAGTCTCCTACTCCGAGCCCGCCGCCGACCTGGTCCCCCTCAAGGCGGCCAAGAAGTTCACAGCCGGGGCGTGAGCGTGTGAGCGTGCCCGCGCGCCCGACTGCCACCGGCCCGCAGCGACGACTCCACTCGCGTGCGGTCGTCGTCGTGCTCGTGCTCGCACTGGCGGCGGCAGTCTCGGCGTGCTCCACGTCGAGCCCGTCCGGGGGCAACACGGGGTACATCACCGGCGACGGGGTGGTGACGACCATCGCCCCAGGGGACCGCAAGCCCGCCCCCGAGCTGAGCGGCGACACTCTCGGCGGGAGCAGCGTCGATCTCGCCGAGCACCGCGGCTCGATCGTGGTCGTCAATGTATGGGCGGCCTGGTGCCCCGACTGCCGGGCCGAGGCCGCCGACCTCGTGGCTGCGGCCCACCGGCTGCCGGGCACCGCGTTCATCGGCATCGACACGCGGGAGAGCAACAAGTCGGCGGCCGCAGCCTTCGTCCGCGACTACCACGTGCCGTACCCCAGCATCTACGACGAGGACGGGAGCGCGCTGCTGGCCTTCCACGGGCTGCTGTCACCCAGCTCGCTGCCCTCGACGATGGTGCTGGACAAGTCCGGGCGCGTGGCGGCGCTCGTCCTCGGTCGGGTCGACACGAGCACCCTCGTCGGTCTCGTGCACGACGTTGCGAGCGGACGGTGATCGCCGAGCTGGCGATGCCCGCCGCGTCCGTCGGGACGTGGTTCCAGCAGACGGCGTTCGACGGCTCGCTGCTGCTGGCCGTGCCGGTCGCGCTGACGGCGGGCGCCGTCTCGTTCTTCTCCCCGTGCGTGCTGCCGCTCCTGCCCGGCTACCTCTCCTACATGACCGGACTCTCCGGCGCCGACATCGTCGCCAACGGCAGCAGCGGCATCCGTGGGCGGATGTTCGCCGGCGCGCTGCTGTTCGTGCTGGGCTTCTCCCTCGTGTACGTCGCGTTCGCCGGCGCGTTCGGGATCGGGGAGCAGCTCATCGCCCACCAGGAGGAGCTCACCCGGATCCTCGGCGCAGTGACCATCGGCCTGGGCCTGCTCTTCGCCGGGGTCGTGCCGTGGCTGCAGCAGGACGTCCGCATCCACAGCGTCCCGGCCGTCGGCCTCGGCGCCGCCCCCCTTCTCGGAGTGCTCTTCGGCCTGGGCTGGACGCCGTGCACGGGCCCGACGCTGGCGGCGGTGCTCAACCTCACGAGCACTCTCAATACCGACGCCAACGTGAGCCGGGGCGCGCTGCTTGCCTTCGTGTACTGCCTGGGCCTCGGTATCCCCTTCCTCGTGGCGGCCGTGTCGTTCCGCAAGATGATGGGCGCGGTGGCGTGGGTGCGGCGGCGCCAGGTATGGGTGATGCGCCTCGGCGGCGCCATGCTGGTCACCGTAGGCCTGCTGATGCTGACCGGGGTCTGGACGTCGATGGTCCAGGCGATGCAGTCCTGGGTGGGTGGCTATGTCCTCCCCGTATAGCGGCCGCCCGGACGACTTCGCCGGCCCCGTGGACCAGCTCGACCCCCCCGACCTGCTCGCGCCGGGGCAGGAGCCGCCGGGGCCGCCCGCCCCGCCCGCCGTCCCCGCGCTGAGGCCGCTGGAGTTCGCTCGCTGGACCTGGCGACAGCTCACCTCCATGCGTACCGCACTCGTCCTGCTGTTCCTGCTCGCCCTCGCCGCCATCCCGGGCTCGCTGATCCCGCAGGAGAAGGTCGACCCGTCGGCGGTGTTCGCGTTCAAGACCAACCACCCGAGCCTTACCCCGGTCTTCGAGCGGGTCGGCCTGTTCACGGTGTACAGCTCGGTCTGGTTCAGCGCGATCTACCTGCTCCTGATGCTGTCGCTGATCGGCTGCATCGTGCCCCGGGCCCGGGTGTACGCGAAGAACTTCCGCGCCCGGCCGCCGCGCGCGCCACGGAACCTGAGCCGGTTCCCGGCCTACGCCAGCTGGACCAGCGACGACCCCCCGGACGTCGTCGCGGAGCACGCGCGAGACCTCCTCCGCCGGCAGCGCCGGCGTACCGAGGTGTACGCCGGCGGCGACGAGATCGTCGTCAGCGCGGAGAAGGGCTACCTGCGCGAGGCCGGCAACCTGCTCTTCCACGTGGCCGTGCTCGTGGTGCTGGTCGGCGTCGCAGTGACCGGGCTGTACGGGTTCAAGGGCACGGCTGCGGTGATCAGCGGCACGGGCTTCTCCAACACCTTGACGCAGTACGACGACTTCACGCCCGGCGCACGCTTCGACACGGCCAACCTCGCGCCGTTCTCGTTCAAGGTCGACCAACTTCCACGTGTCGTGGAAGCGCAGCGGCGCGGGCGTGGGCACTCCGCTCGCCTTCAACGCCGACCTGTCGGTGACGTCCCAGCCGGGGGCGACGCCGTACTCGTACGACCTTCGGGTCAACCACCCGCTGGTCGTCGACAACACGTCGGTGTACCTCGTCGGGCACGGCTACGCGCCGGTCGTCACGGTCAGGGACGGGACCGGCCGGGTCGCCTTCTCCGGTCCGGTCGTCTTCTTGCCGCAGGACGCATCGTTCACGTCGTTCGGCGTCATCAAGGTGCCCGACGCCTCACCGACCCAGCTCGGCTTCGAGGGCTACTTCTTCCCGACTGCGGCGCTCAGCAGCACCGGCAACCCGTACTCCGCCTTCCCCGACGCCGACAACCCGGTGCTGTCACTGGTGGGCTATCGCGGTGACCTCGGCGTCGACAGCGGTGTGCCGCAGTCGGTCTACACGCTGGACAAGGACAAGCTCACGCCGTTCACCATGGGCAACGGCAGACCGCAGCCGCTGCTGCTGAAAGTGGGCAAGACGCTCAAGCTTCCCGGAGGCGCCGGCTCCATCCGGTTCGACGGGTACCAGCGGTGGGTGAAGCTCCAGATCGCGCACTCACCGGGCAAGATCGTGCCGCTGCTCGGTGTGCTCGGGGCAATCCTGGGGCTGCTCGGCTCGCTGTTCATCCGGCCCCGGCGCACCTGGGTCAGGATGCGCCCGGTCGACGGGCGTACGGTGGTCGAGGTCGCCGCGCTCGACCGGGTCTCCGGAGGCGACCCCGACGCCCACGTAGCGGAGATCGCGGGTCAGTTGGACGCGACGCGTACAAGGGAGAAATCGCAGCTGTGACCGAGACGTTCGCCCACCTCAGCAACAACGCCCTGATCTCCGCCACGCTCGTCTACGCGCTGGCGATGATCGCCCACATGGTCGAGTGGGCGATGGCCCGGGACCTCACGGCCGCGCAGGTGGCGCCACGGTCGGCCCTGGTCGCCGCCGCAGGCGTGACGGCTGCGGGTGAGCGGTCGGTTACGGCCGAGCGGTCGTCGATCGAGATGTCTGGTGCGGGTGACGCCACGGTGCAGGGCAGCCGCGTCGCTGGGCCGGGCGGGAGCGGTGCCGATGACGCAGCCGTCGAGCGAAGCGACCGGTTCGGCCGGATCGGCCTGTCGCTGACCATGCTCGGCGTCCTCGTACACGCCGTCGGCGTGGTCTCGCGGGGGTTGGCGGCGCATCGGGTGCCCTGGGGCAGCATGTACGAGTTCTCGATCACGGGGTCGCTCGCGGCGGCGGTCGCGTACGTGTTCTTGGTGCGGCGCTACGACGTGCGCTGGCTGGGGCTGCTGGTGACCGGCTGCCTGACGACCCTCCTCGGTCTGGCCGTCGTGGTGCTGTACCGACCGGTCGGACCGCTCGTGCCCGCCCTGCACTCGTACTGGTTGCTGATCCACGTGTCGGCGGCGGCCACGGCGGGTGGCGCCTACACGATCGGCGCGCTGGCCTCGGTCCTGTACCTGCTGCGCAGCCGGCTCGAGCTGAAGGCGGTGGCGGACCCGGCGATGCCGCGGAAGGGGTTCCTGTGGCGCACCCCACCGGCCGAGGCGATCGACCGGCTGGCCTACCGGGTGCACGCCTTCGCCTTCCCGCTGTGGACGTTCGCGGTGATGGCGGGCGCGATCTGGGCGCAGTACGCATGGGGGCGCTACTGGGGCTGGGACCCGAAGGAGGTCTGGGCGTTCATCACCTGGGTGGTCTACGCGGCGTACCTGCACGCGAGGGCGACGGCCGGCTGGCGGGGCAAGGCGGCGGCGTATGTCGCGCTGCTCGGCTTCGCGACGTTCCTGTTCAATTTCGTCGGCATCAACCTGTTCGGGACCGGGCTGCACTCGTACTCGGGCATGTAGCCCGGCGGTCGCTGGGGAGCGGCATGGACCGGCGGAGTCCGACGTAGAGCTGCCTTGGTGCCGGCCTTATCGCGTGGGATCGCGCCCGGGCAGGAGTGCGCTGTCAGACCAGGTCGTCGGGCGGGCGTGGCCGGCTCCGCAGCGTACGCAGGAACTCCGCGTCGTCGTCGGGTGCGACCTGACGGGGGCGAGGGCGGGGCGTCGGCGCGGGGACCTCGTCGCCGTTGGGTCGTCCGAACACGAGCCAGGCGATCGGCCCGACGAGCGGAGCGAACACCACCAGAGTCCACAGGCTTCTGGGCAGCTGCCGGACCTGCAGCGGGTCGGACATGGCGATCTCGACCCAGCAGTAGATGGCCAGCACGACCAGCAGGATCATCGGCAGATACCTCATGAACAACCACCCGCGCACGTGTGCATACTCCCAGCGTAATCCGCTTGGCAACCGGCGCTCCTCCAGAGCAGCCGGGCGCCTCGAACGCATAGGGTCGGGCTGGTGAACACCGCGCCGCTGGTTACCCTGGCCGATGTCGAAGCCGCCGCCTCGCGGATCTCGGGACGTGTCCTGCGAACGCCCCTGATCGCGACGTCGCTGGGCGTCGAGGGCCACGACCTGTCCGTGAAGGCCGAGTGTCTCCAGATCGGCGGCTCGTTCAAGCTGCGCGGGGCGCTGAACGCCGTCGCACTGCTCTCCCCCGACGAGCGAGCGCGCGGCGTGGTGACGCACTCCTCGGGCAACCACGCTCAGGCCCTGGCCCGGGCGGCCAAGCAGGCGGGCATCGCGGCCACGGTGGTGATGCCGAGGCAGTCGCCCGATCTCAAGCGGCGAGCGACGCAGGCACAGGGCGCCACGGTCGTCCTGGTCGACGCGTCCCAGCGCGCGTCGGCGGTCGAGGAGATCCAGGCGCGGACGGGAGCAGTCTTCGTCCCGCCGTACGACCACGCCGCGATCATCGCCGGGCAGGGGACGGTCGGGCTCGAGATCGTCGACGACCTGCCCGGCGTGGCCACGGTGTACGTGCCGGTGAGCGGTGGCGGCCTCGTGAGCGGGATCGCGGTCGCGGCGAAGGCGCGTTCGGCGGGCGTGAGAGTCGTCGGGGTGGAGCCGGAGCTCGCCGGCGACCTTGCCGAGGGCTTCGCGCGCGGCGAGCGGATGGTCTGGGAGACGGCTCTGACCGGCCGGACGATCGCCGACGGGCTGCGTACCTCGTCGGTCGGCGTCCTCAACTGGGAGCACGTCATGGCTCTCGTCGACGAGGTCGTGACGGTGAGCGAGGAGCAGATCCTCGCCGCGATGCGCTCGGTCGTCCTCGATGCCCGCGTGGTCTGCGAGCCGAGCGGAGCAGTCGGTGTCGCGGGCTTCCTCGCGCACCCGCAGACCGCGTCGTCCGGGCCGGCTGTGGCGGTCGTCTCGGGAGGCAACGTCACCCCCGACCTCCTGGCCCGTGTCCTCGCCGACTGACCTAGGCTGATCCGACGGGACGAGCCGACGGGACGAGCCGAGGGAGGTGCGCTGCGTGAAGGGCTTCGTGCAGTACACGGCGGCGCGGCTCGGCTTGTTCCTCGTCTGCTACGCACTCGTCTGGCTGGTCGTCGGATGGTTCATCCGCTGGAACTCGCTCGACGCGCTCTCGACCGCTCTCGTGGCGCTCATCATGTCGTCGGTGCTGTCACTGTTCGTGCTCAAGTCGCTTCGAGCCAGGTTCGCCGCCCAGGTGGCGTCGCGAGCAGACCGGGCCGTGGCCGCCTTCGACGCGAAGCGGCGAGCGGAGGACGTCGAGGAGGGCGAACCCGGCCGCTCCTAGCCGGCCGCGATCGCGAGCCCCGCGAACAACCCGACCGCGAAGACGAGCTCCGCCAGACCGGTGTCGCGCAGCGCCCGGATCAGTGCCTGGCCCCTGGCCCCGCGCTGTACCGACCGCACCGCGATGAAAGAGAGCGGCAGGCACCCGAGCGCGAGCAGGGCCCACCAGGTGAGGGCGTATGCGGCCAGCACCGCAGCGACGGCCGCGGCCAGGTGCAGCAGCGCGAAGACGAGGCGTGTCGCCCGGTCGCCGAGGACGACCGCCAGGGTCCGCTTCCCGGCCACCGAGTCGCTGGCGATGTCGCGCAGGTTGTTCGCGACGAGGATCGCGCAGGCGAGCGAGCCGACACCGCAGGCGACCCAGAAGTCGCCGAGCCGTACGTCCTCGGTCTGCACGTACGTCGTCCCGAGCACCGCCACCAGCCCGAAGAACACGAAGACACCGGCCTCACCGAGACCCCGGTAGCCGTACGGCTTCGAGCCGCCGGTGTAGTACCAGGCTGCTGCCATCGCCACGGCCCCGAGCGCGATCAGCCACCACGCCGTCGTCACCGCGAGCACCAGGCCGGCGAGCCCCGCGACGCCGAAGCTCGCGAAGGCGGCCGCCTTGACGTGGCCGGCCGGCGCCGCTCCGGAGCCGACCAGGCGTAGCGGCCCGACGCGGTCGTCGTCGGTGCCCCTCACGCCGTCGGAGTAGTCGTTGGCGTAGTTGACCGCCACCTGGAGCGCGAGAGCGACGACGAGCGCGAGCAGCGCCTTCCACCACACGGCCGAGTGCGCGAGGACGGCGACCGCGGTTCCGGCCACCACGGGGGACACCGCCGCCGGAAGCGTTCGGGGGCGGGCACCCTCGATCCATTCGGCTGTGGTGGTCACGGTAGTCAAGTGTCGCAGCCGGGTCGCGCCCCGTGTCACGCGCGGCGGAGCCGCCAGCCCGCGAGTCGGCACGGTGCCGTCGGCAGCCAGGCCCGAGCCTAGAGTTGAGGGATGCCTGCAGCCGCGCCGAGTGCCGAACGCCCGGCACCGGTCGCGTCGCTGCACCCGCTCGCAGGCTCGCCGCGAGCGATCGAGCGACTGGTGGCGGACTGGCTCGCTGACGGCGGCCCGGGGGCCGTCGTGGTGCGCACCTCGGGGTCGACCGGTACGCCCAAGGACGTCGCGCTGTCGGCGCCCGCGCTGCTCGCCTCGGCCCGGGCCACCCTGAGCCGCCTCGGCGGGCCGGGGAGCTGGGTGCTGGCGCTGCCGGCGCACTATGTCGCGGGACTGCAGGTCCTCGTCAGGTCGTACCTCGCCGAGACGTCCGCCGTCGTCTTGACCGAGCACCCGGACCTGACGTCCGCGACCGCTCGCCTGCCCACCGGGCGCCGCTATCTGGCCGCCGTCCCCACGCAGCTCTACCGCTGGATGTCCGACCCGGCCGACGTGGAGGCGCTGCAGGGCTTCGACGCCGTCCTGGTGGGCGGGGGCGCGGCGGAGGCATCGCTGGTCGACGCCGCCCGAGCGCACGGGATCACCGTCGTCACCACCTACGGGATGAGCGAGACCTGCGGCGGCTGCGTGTACGACGGTCTCGCCCTCGACGGGGTAAGCGTGCAGGTGGGCGCCGACGGAGTCATCAGGCTGTCGGGACCGGTGCTCTTCGACGGCTACGTGGGTGACCCAGAGCTGACCGCGCGCGTGCTGCGCGACGGATGGCTCGTCACGCCCGACCTCGGCCGGCTGCGCCCGGACGGGCGACTCGACGTGATCGGCCGAGCCGATGACGTCGTCGTGTCCGGCGGCGTCAACGTCGCTCTGCCGGCGGTGGAGCGCCGCATCCAGGCCATGGTGGAGGTCGCCCAGTGCGCCGTCGTGGCGGCCCCCGACCCCGAGTGGGGCCGTCGTGTGGTCGCCCACGTGGTACTCGCGCGCGGTGTGGTCGCGCCGAGCCTGGCGTCCGTCCGGGACTTCGTGACGGCGGTCCATCCGCGCAGCTGGGCGCCGAGGGAGCTCGTGCTGGAGGACCGGCTTCCTCTGCTCGAGTCGGGCAAGATCGACCGTGCCAAGCTCTGCTCGACGAGTGCGCTGAAGCCGCGTCCGTAGGCTGATCGGGTGACGCGACGCGCGACGTTCCCGGCGGGCAGGACAGCAGCGCCGCTGGCGGATCGACGCGTCGAGGTGTTCTCGCTGCCGATGGGCGTGCGGTTCCGTGGTGTCGTCCGGCGCGAGGGCGTGCTGATCTGGGGTGCCGCAGGAGTCGGTGAGTTCAGCCCCTTCGAGGAGTACGGCGACGAGGAGTCCGCGGCGTGGCTTGCCGCAGCGCTCGAGGCGGCGGACGAGACGTACCCTCGGCCCGTCAGGACCGCCGTCGCGGTGAACTGCACCGTGCCGGCGGTCGACCCCGAACGCGCCGCCGCCATCGTGCGCGCGAGCAACGGCTGCCGGACGGCGAAGGTGAAGGTCGCCGAGCGCGGCCAGAGGCTCGCCGACGACGTCGCCCGAGTAGGTGCCGTCCGTGATGCGCTGGGACCAGGCGGTCGCGTGCGGGTCGACGCCAACGGCAGGTGGTCCGTGCGGGAGGCCGTCGAGGCGATCTGCGAGCTGCGCGGGTTCGACCTCGAGTACGTCGAGCAACCCGTCGCGGCCGTCGAGGAGCTGCGCGAGGTGCGCCGGCTCGTCGATGTGCCGATCGCCGCCGACGAGTCCATCCGGCGGTCCGGAGACCCGATGCGGGTGAAGCTGCTGGAGGCTGCCGACATCGCCGTGCTGAAGGTGCAGCCGCTCGGCGGTGCCCGGGCCTGTCTCGAGCTGGCTGAGGCGGTCGGGCTGCCGGTGGTCGTGTCCAGCGCCTTGGAGTCGTCGGTGGGAATCGGCTTCGGTGTCGCGCTGGCCGCAGCACTGCCGAGCCTGCCGTACGCGTGCGGACTCGCCACCACCTCGATGCTCACCCACGACGTGACCCACAGGCCCTTGTCCGTGGAGGACGGGCAGCTGCCAGTACGCCGCGTGCTGCCCGACGACGACCTGGTCGCGGCCGCCACGCCGGACGAGTCCGTCACAGGGCGCTGGCTGGCTCGGCTGCAGCGCTGTGCCGAGGTGCTGCAGGAGCGGCGCGGGTGAACGCCTCGACGATGGTCGCGTCGGCCGTGGTCGAAGCGCTGCGGAGAGCCGGCGTCACCGACGTCGTGCTCGCACCCGGCTCACGCTCTGCCGCTCTGGCGCTCGCCCTCTACGACGCTGACAGCGCGGGTGCGGTACGGCTCCACGTCCGCATCGACGAGCGGACGGCCGGGTTCCTCGCGCTCGGCCTCGCCAAGGGCTCGCACCGGCCCGTGCCCGTCGTCACGACGTCGGGGACGGCCGTCGCGAACCTGCATCCAGCCGTACTGGAGGCCCTGCACGTCGGGGAGCGCCTCGTCGTGATCTCAGCCGACCGCCCGGCGTCGCTGCGCCGCACAGGGGCGAACCAGACCACTGAGCAGGCAGGGATGTTCGGACCTCGGGTGCCCTGCGCCGACGTCGCCCCCGGTGACGCAGCGTCCGCGGTGGCTGCCGTCGACGCCGCCGTACACCGGCGCGGGCCGTCGCAGCTGAACCTGCAGTTCGACGGCCCGCTCCTGCCGGACGTGGCCGCCGCAGGCGGCGCTTCGGACGCCGGCACCGCTGAACCCCCGAGGCCGACGAGTCAACTCCTTCCCGCCGAGGAGTCAACTTCTTCCCGTCGAGGAGTCAACCAGTTCCACTCCCCTTCGGCAGCGGCGTCGAGCACTGTCCCCGAGACGTACGCGCGGGCGCATCTCGCACCGCCCGACGGCTCGGTTCGTCTCCCGCTCGGCCCCCGGACGGTCGTGGTGGCCGGCGACGACGCCGGACCCCCGGCGAGACTGCTGGCCCAGGACGCGAACTGGCCACTTCTCGCCGAGCCCACCTCCGGCGCGCGGACGGGCTCCCACGCGATCCGCACGTACCGCCTGCTGCTCGGCGGCGAGCTGGGCGCGGCGGTCGAACGGGTCGTGGTCACCGGACACCCGACACTGTCGCGTCCGGTAACGAACCTTATTTCCCGTCGCGACATCGAGGTGGTTTCCGTGCGCACCGCCGCAGGGATCTGCACTGATCCGGGTCGGGTCGCCCGCCACGTCGACTCCGTACCGGTCGCTGAAGGCGCCGACGGACCCGACTGGGTCGCCGCGTGGAGGGCCGCCGACCGACGTGTCAGCGATGCGGTAGATGAGGTGGCTACGGAGCCCTCCGGACTTGCCCTTCAGGTCGCCGCCGAGGTGGCGGCTGCGGTCACGCCCGGAGCGCTGCTCACGGTCGGCTCCTCCCAGCCCGTTCGGGACCTGGACCTGATGGCGGCACCGTTCGGGGCGGGTGAGCGCCGCCTCGTCGTCGGCAACCGCGGCCTGGCGGGCATCGACGGCACGGTCTCGACGGCGATCGGTGCGGCGCTGGGACGGGCGTCGTCCCGCGCGCTCGCCTACCTGGGCGACCTCACCTTTCTGCACGACGCGAACGCCCTGATCCTCGGGCCGCGCGAGCCCCGGCCGGATCTCACGGTCGTCGTCGCCAACGACGACGGGGGCGCGATCTTCTCCACCCTGGAGCAGGGCGGCCCCGCCTTCGCCGCCTCGTTCGAGCGGGTCTTCGGGACACCGCACGGCGTGTCGATCGAGGCGCTGTGCCGGGCGAGCGGCACAGCGTACGAGCGGGTCACCGACGCGGCCGCGCTGCGGGCGGCCCTGTCGGTGGACGCGCGGGGGATCCGGGTCGTCGAGGTGCCGATCGAACGGACGTCCAGGCGGGCCCTGGACGGGCGGATCCGCGCCCTGGCGTGAGGTCGCCGCGCAGACAGCAAAGTCGATCAAGTGGTACCCGGCGTAGAGCGGGCAGACTGCGGTCATGACCACGTCGAGCGATACCTTCGCCCGCTTCGTCGACACCCTGGCGTCGAACCTCGACGACCACGACGCCGACGGTGCCGCGCTGGCGGCGCGGGCGTACCTGTCGCGGTTCCACTTCGACCGGGTGGTCGCCGCGGCTGCAGGCGAGACACCGGCCCGCTTTCGTCGGCGGGTGCTGCTGGAGCGGTCGGCGTACCGGCTGGTGACGAGCGACCGCGGCGTCCTCGAGATCGCGGTCGAGGCGGGCTACTCGTCGAACGAGGCGTTCACCCGGGCGTTCCGGCGCGCGTACGGCACCGGCCCGTCGTCGTGGCGGACGTCACCGCAGCAGATCCACCTCGACACCCCGAACGGCGTCCACTTCCACCCACCCAGCGGCCTGCGGCTGCCTGCACAGACGAAGGTGACCTCCATGGACCTCATCATCAAGATGGTCGAGCACCACGTATGGCTCATCGGCGAGATGGTCGACCGCGCGTCGACCCTGTCCGACGACCAGCTGGACGCCACGCTCGGCACCGGGATCGAGGACGACCTGCCGACCATGCGCTCGCTGCTCTCCCGGCTGATCGGGCAGATGGACATGTGGAACTGCGCTCTCGCGATGCGCGACTACGACTGGAGCCAGGAGTCACACGAGAGCATCGACGCCATGCGCGGCCGGCTGGCCGAGGTGGCTCCCGTCTTCGTAGCGCACGTGCGTGAGGTGGCCGAGCAGGGACGTCTGGACGAGACGTTCGTCGACGCGCTGTGCGAGCCGGCCGAGGTGTACACGTACGGCGGGATGATCGCCCACGTGCTGACCTTCGCGGCGTACCGGCGGACTCTCGTGGTGGGAGCCCTCGACGCGGCCGGCATCCCCGAGCTCGGCTGGGGCGATCCGATGAAGTGGGTCGCCGAGACGGTCTGACCCACAGGCGGGAGAGGCCGGCCGCTCAGCCCGGACCGTCGAGCCGCTCTGATCGCCAGCATCTGGCGGTGTAGGGCAGCTCGACCCGCGCGTCGGCACCCGCCGCCGAGTCGAAGAGCCGGCCCACACTCTCCAGCAGCCGACGACGGCGTGTCGACGAGAGCGCGATGACGTACGACCTGGACGCGGCGAGGCCGACGAGTCCTGCGCGGTCCAGCGTCTGGGTGAAGGGGAACTCCGCCGCCTCCAAGGGTCCGAACAGCGTGCTCTCCTCGACTGCCCGGACGGAGTCGGTGGCCCAGTGTCCGACGAGACCGGGTGGTTGGGCGGCCCGGAGGAGCTCGCCGAGCTCAGCGGCCCATCCGTCGTCCTCACTGCGGATGTTCCACACGAGCGCCAGCCGGCCACCCGGCTTCAGTACGGCTGCGACCTGCGGCAGCGCGGCCGCGGCGTCGAACCAGTGAAAGGCGGTCGCCACCGTCACCACGTCGAACGACCCCGGCGAGAACGGCAGTGCCTCTGCCGCCGACTGCACGAGCGGCACCTCGAGGCCACGGGCGGCGAGCTCCGCCAGCATGGCGCGACTGGGCTCGGCTCCGACGACGGTGTGGCCGGCTGCGACCAGCGCATCGGTCAGCGACCCGCTTCCGGCGCCGAGATCCAGCACGCTCCTGCGCACGCTGCCGACCAGCCACGCGACGGCGCCGGAAGGGTAGCCGGGCCGGTGTGTCGCGTACACCTCGGCCTCGCGGCCGAAGGCCGCACCCAGCCGGCGGCGTAAATCCGCCGCCGACCCTCCCTCTCCACCCGAAGCGTCCGACCCAGGGGCGGCCCCCGCGCCCTCGACGTCGGATCCATCGGGTCGCCACGGCGGAGCGGGTCGTGCAGGCGGTGGCGGTGGCGTCGGGGCCCCTGCGGAGGTCAAGCGGTCGTCAAGGGGTCAGGGCGTCGCGCACTGGGACGAACTTGGCCGCCGCTTCTGCGAGCTCCGACTCGGGGTCGGAGTCGGCCACGATGCCGCAGCCGGCGAACAGCCGTACCCTGGCGCCGTCGTACTCGGCGGACCGCAGCGCGATCCCCCACTCGCCGTCACCGTCGGCGTCCATCCAGCCGACCGGACCGGCGTAGCGGCCGCGATCCATCTGCTCGAGCTCGGCGATGAGCGCAACGGCCTCCCGGGTCGGGGTGCCGCCGACGGCCGCGCTGGGATGCAGCGCCGCCGCTAGCTCGAGCGCCGAGGCCGGCCCGTCGAGGACGCCGGTCACGTCGGTGGCGAGGTGCATGACGTTGGGCAGGTGGAGCACGAAGGGGCTCTCGGGGACATTCATGCTGGTGCAGTACGGCGCCAGCGCCTCGGCGACCGACCGTACGGCGAACTCGTGCTCCTCCAGGTCCTTCGACGAGCGTGCCAAGGTCGCCGCGAGGGCCAGGTCGGACGCGTCGTCTCCCGTCCTGCGGATCGTCCCGGCGAGCACCCGGCTCGTCACCAGGCCACGCTCGCGGCGGACCAGCATCTCGGGCGTGGCGCCGAAGAGACCGTCCACGTTGAACGTCCAGCACGACGGGTACCGATCCGCCAGCCAGGCCAGCGCCGAGCGTACGTCGAGTGGCTCGTCGAGCTGCGCGATCAGGTCGCGGGCCAGCACCACCTTGTCGAGCCGGCCGGCCCTGATACGTCGTACCGCCTCCGCGACGGCGAGTCCCCAGCTGGCGCCGCTCTGGGCGCCGTCGGTGAATACCGCTCCGGTGGGGGCGACGAACGGCTCCTGCGGTCGCAGGGCCGGCGCAGCCGGCAGCGCCCCGGCGGAGATCGTCGTGACCCAGGCCCGCGAACCTCTCCGGCCCACGACCACCTCGGGTACGACCAGGACCGACCTGCCAGGCGTGTCGGCGTACCCGAAGGAGCCGAAGCAGACCAGACCGCTGCCCGGGACGTCGACCTCGTCGCGTTCGACGCTGTGCCGGGTCAGCTCGCGCCACCAGCGGCTCGCGGTCTCGAACCGATCCGGACCGCCGCACTCGAACCGGGCCGTCTCTCCCCACGCGACCAGCCCGTCCCCGCGGTGCACCCACGACAACGGGGACTGCGCCGGCAGCACAGACATCAGCGAGTCCGGTGCCTCGACCTCCGTGCTGCGGACGACCAGGGGGGCGGCGGCGTGCGCACTGCTCGCGAGGGTTGTCACAGTTCACCAGCGTAATCCGCACCGTCGCGGGCCCGCACTCCCGTCGGCGCACCGGCCCGCCGGCCGGCATGCGACGCTGGTGAGCATGACTCGCGCCCGTCTGGACAAGCAGCCGCGCGAGGTGGCCGCGATGTTCGACGGCGTCGCGAAGCGCTACGACGTCACCAACGACGTGCTGTCGCTGGGGCAGGACAGGCTCTGGCGGCGCGCTGTCGTCTCGGCGGTGGACGCCCGACCGGGCGAGCTGGTGCTCGACCTCGCGGCCGGTACCGGGACGAGCACCGTCCCGTTCATCCTCCAGGGTGCGAGTGCCGTTGCCTGCGACTTCTCCGTCGGGATGCTGGGCGTCGGCAAGCGGGCACGGCCGCGGGTCCCGTTCGTGGCCGGTGACGCGCTCTCGCTGCCGTTCGCCGACGAGACCTTCGACGCGGTCACGATCTCGTTCGGGCTTCGCAACCTCGTCGACCCGGCCCTCGGTCTGCGGGAGATGCTCCGGGTCACGCGGCTGGGTGGCCGGCTGCTCGTCTGCGAGTTCAGCTCGCCGACCTTCGCGCCATTCCGCAAGGTCTACTCCGAGTACCTGATGAAGGCGCTGCCCCGGGTGGCGACGACGGTGTCCTCGAGCCCGGACTCGTACGTGTACCTGGCCGAGTCGATCGCCGCCTGGCCGGACCAGCAGGCGCTCGCGGGGGTGATCGGCGACGCCGGCTGGCGGGAGGTCCGGTACCGGAACCTGACGGGCGGCATCGTCGCCCTGCACCGCGCGCTGCGCTGACGTCCTGCCGAAGGAGCCGACCGCCGCCGACAAGGGGTCCGACGTGTCGGCGTCGCCGCGGCCCTACCCGAAGGGTCCGAGTCTGGGGTCGCTATGGCTACCCGAGGGTGGGATCGTTCGGGCGGACAGGCGATGCTGGGCCGCGGATGGGCCAGGCGCTGCACCCCCGGACCGAACGACCCTGCCTATCGGTCACAATCGAGGTATGCCCGTCGACCGTGCCCTCCTCGACCTCGCCGCCGGCCGCGACCTCGGCGTGCTCGCCACGATCAAACGCGACGGCCGGCCGCAGCTGTCCAACGTCAACTTCCACCTGGACGCCGACGGCCCGTTGGTACGCGTATCGGTGGTCGACGGCCGCGCCAAGGTCGCGAATCTCCGGCGGGACCCCCGGGCATCGATCTCGGTGTCGTCCGCCGACGGCTGGTCGTATGCCGTTCTGGAGGGGACGTCAGAGCTGACCGCGGTCGCGAGTGATCCCGGCGATGCCACGGTCGGGGAGCTGGTCGACCTCTACCGCTCGATCCGGGGCGAGGAGCACCCTGACTGGGACGAGTACCGGCACGCGATGGTGGCCGACCGCAGGCTCGTCCTGAGGCTCCGCGTGGAGCACGCGTACGGCATGGTGCGGACGTAGCGCGAGCGGCCGCGGCTGCACGTGCGGCCGCCTGAGAACGCGCTAAGATGACGTTGTCAGCGCTCGTGAAGCTTTTCACTTGCGCGCTGTCGCCGCCCTTCGCCAGCTCGTACTCCACTGGGAAAGTCAGGTCAGCACCCATGACCGAGCCGTCCGCCACGGAACGGCAGGCCGACGTGATCGTCGTCGGAGCCGGCCCGGGCGGGTCGGCGACGGCCGCGTACCTGGCCTCCGCAGGCGTCGACGTGGTGCTGCTGGAGAAGACCGCCTTCCCGCGCGAGAAGGTGTGCGGCGACGGGCTCACGCCTCGCGCGGTCCGGCAGCTGGTCGCGATGGGCATCGACGTCGACGCGCCCGGCTGGATGAAGAACCAGGGCCTGCGGATCGTCGGCGGCGGTCACCGGCTGGAGCTGCCCTGGCCGCTGCTCGCGGAGTATCCCGACTTCGGTCTCGTCCGCACGCGGCTGGACTTCGACGACATCCTGGCCCGCAACGCCGTCAAGCTCGGCGCTCAACTGTACGAGCGCACAGCGGTGACGGGTCCCGTCCTCGACGACACCGGCCGCATCGTCGGGGTCACGGCCCGACCGGTCGACGACGACGGCCGAAAGGCCGGGGCGAGCTCGGTCTTCCGGGCACCGATCGTGGTGGCCGCCGACGGCAACTCGACGCGGCTGAGTCTCGCGATGGGCCTGCAGAAGCGCGAGAACCGGCCGATGGGGGTGGCCGTGCGCACGTACTACACCAGCCCCCGCCACGACGACGACTGGCTGGAGTCGTGGCTCGAGCTCTGGGACGGAGAGCCCGGTTCCAGCAACCTGCTCCCCGGCTACGGCTGGATCTTCGGCGTCGGCGACGGCACCGTCAACGTCGGCCTCGGTATCCTCAACACCTCGTCGGCGTTCCAGCACGTCGACTACAAACAGCTCCTCAAGACCTGGCTCGACCACACGCCTGAGGAGTGGGGATTCCGCGACGAGAACAGAACGGCACCCGTCCGCGGGGCCGCACTTCCCATGGGCTTCAACCGCAAGCCGCACTACGCCAACGGCATGTTGCTGGTCGGTGACGCCGGCGGGATGGTCAACCCCTTCAACGGCGAGGGCATCGCCTACGCGCTCGAGTCGGGCGAGATGGCTGCTGAGGTCATCACCCAGGCCCTGAGCCGTACGACGCCCGCGGGGCGCGAGCGTGCACTGCAGGCGTATGTCACCGCCCTCGACGACCGATACGGCGGCTACTACACGCTCGGCCGGGTGTTCGTGCAGGCGATCGGCAACCCGAACGTGATGAAGCTGGCCACCCGGTACGGCCTCCCGCGGCCGACGCTGATGCGTTTCACACTCAAGCTGCTCGCCAACTTGACCGACCCGCACGGAGGCGACGCGATGGACCGTCTCATCAACGGGCTGTCGAAGGTCGCCCCGGCGGCGTGAGGAGGCCCGGTCTTATGATTCCACCTGTGCGTGACGATGTCGCAGGCACTACTGACGGGAGCGTGGCGGCATGAAGGTCTACATTCCCATCCTGGGTCTCGCGCTGCTCGCGGCGCTGTTCGCCATCGGCTCGGTCGCCGTCAGCTCGATGATCGGGCCCAAGCGCTACAACCGGGCGAAGCTGGACTCGTACGAGTGCGGGATCCAGCCGACTCCGCAGCCCGTCGGAGGCGGGAAATTTCCGGTCAAGTACTACATCACGGCGATGCTCTTCATCGTCTTCGACATCGAGATCATCTTCTTGTTCCCGTGGGCGGTCTTCTTCGACTCGATGAAGATGTTCGGCCTCGTCGAGATGCTGCTGTTCATCGCACCCGTCTTCGCCGCGTACGCCTATGTGTGGCGTCGCGGCGGACTGGAATGGGACTAGGAGCTCTAGGTCACATGGGCATCGAAGAGAAGCTGCCGTCCGGCATCCTGCTGTCGTCGGTCGAGGGCCTGGCAGGGTACTTCCGGAAGGCGTCGCTGTGGCCGGCCACCTTCGGGCTCGCCTGCTGCGCCATCGAGATGATGACGTCGGGCGGCCCCCGGTACGACCTCGCCAGGTTCGGTATGGAGGTGTTCCGCGCGTCGCCGCGCCAGGCCGACCTGATGATCGTCGCGGGGCGGGTGAGCCAGAAGATGGCCCCGGTCCTCCGGCAGATCTACGACCAGATGCCCAACCCCAAGTGGGTGCTCGCCATGGGCGTCTGTGCCAGCAGCGGAGGCATGTTCAACAACTACGCGATCCTGCAGGGGGTCGACCACGTCGTCCCCGTCGACATGTACCTGCCCGGGTGCCCCCCACGTCCGGAGATGCTGATCGACGCGATCCTCAAGCTGCACGATGACATCCAGCACTCGCACCTGGGCGCCCACCGGCGTACCGAGATCGTCGACAACGAACAGGCGGCACTGACCGCCACCCCCACCTCCGACCTCACCGGGCTGCTGCGATGAGCGACGACGACAAGCCGGCCGAGCCGCCGCCGGCGGGCCAGCCCAGCGGCGTGCCGGAGAAGCCGACCAGCGAGCGGTCGCTCGCCGACAAGCCGGTCGAGGAGCGCTCGATCCAGGACAAGTCGCTGCACGGCGACGACCTCATCCTCGGTGACGACCCAGGTCCGCTGCCTCCACGCCAGCAGCTCGAGGTCGTCGACGTCCGAGAGGGAATGTTCGGCGTCGCCGGCTCCGGCGACACCTCCGGCTACGGCGGGCTCGTCCGCCGCGTCGCCGTACCCGGTGCGACGGAGCGGCCGTACGGCGGATGGTTCGACGCCGTGGCCGACCGCCTCGATACCTCCCTCGGCACCGCAGGCGTGACCGGCGCGATGGACAAGGTGGTCCTGCACCGCGGTGAGATCACGTTCCACGTCCACCGCGAGCACCTCGTCGAGGTGATGAAGAGCCTGCGCGACGACCCCGAGCTGCGGTTCGAGTTCTGCAGCGGGGTCAGCGGGGTGCACTTCCCTCACGAGACGGGGGCCGAGCTGCACGCGGTCTACCACCTGCTGTCGATGACGCACAACCGGCGGATCCGCGTCGAGGTGACCTGCCCGGACGCCGACCCCCACATCCCGTCGGTCGTGTCGGTCTATCCCACCAACGACTGGCACGAGCGCGAGACGTACGACTTCTTCGGCATCATCTTCGACGGGCACCCGGCGCTCACGCGCATCGAGATGCCCGACGACTGGCCGGGACACCCGCAGCGCAAGGACTACCCGCTCGGCGGTATCCCGGTCGAGTACAAGGGTGCGACGATCCCGCCGCCCGACCACCGGAGGGCATACAGCTGATGACAGACACGATGCGCGACCCGTACGCGGCGAGCGAGCGCCACACCACCGCAGGCAAGGTCTTCACCGTCACCGGGCAGGACTGGGACTCCGTCATCGCCGGGCTCGACCTCGAGGCCGACGAGCGGGTCGTGGTCAACATGGGCCCGCAGCACCCGTCGACGCACGGCGTCCTCCGGCTGATCCTCGAGATCGACGGCGAGACGGTCACCGAGTGCCGCTGCGGCATCGGCTACCTGCACACCGGTATCGAGAAGAACATGGAGTACCGGAACTGGACCCAGGGCGTGACGCTGTGCACGCGCATGGATTACCTGTCGAACTTCCACTACGAGGCGGCGTACTGCCTCGCGGTCGAGCGGCTCCTCGACATCGAGCACGACATCCCCGAGAAGGCCACGATCATGCGGGTGCTCCTGATGGAGATCAACCGCATCTCGTCCCACCTCGTCGCGATCGCGACCGGTGGGATGGAGATCGGTGCGCTCACCGTGATGACGATCGGCTTCCGCGAGCGGGAGCTCTGCCTCGACCTGTTCGAGCTCATCACCGGGCTGCGCATGAACAACGCCTTCATCCGTCCCGGTGGCGTCTCCCAGGACATGCCTCCCGGTGCTCTGGAGAAGATCCAGGAGTTCATCGGGGTCATGAAGAAGCGGCTGCCCGAGTACGCCGACCTGTGCAACGAGAACCCGATCTTCAAGGGGCGCCTCGTCGACGTCGGGTACCTCGACCTGGCCGCGTGTCTCGCGCTGGGAGCGACCGGCCCCGTGCTGCGGTCGACCGGCTTCGACTGGGACCTGCGCAAGAAGCAGCCGTACTGCGGCTACGAGACGTATGACTTCGACGTGATCACACGAGACACCGCCGACGCCTACGGCCGGTTCCGCATCCGGGTCGACGAGATGTGGGAGTCCCTGAAGATCATCGAGCAGTGCGCAGAGCGGCTGCAGGGGCTCGAGGGCGCGCCGGTGATGGTCGGGGACAAGAAGATCGCCTGGCCGAGCCAGCTCGCGGTGGGATCGGACGGGATGGGGAACTCCCTCGACCACATCCGCCACATCATGGGCGAGTCCATGGAGGCACTGATCCACCACTTCAAGCTGGTCACCGAGGGCTTCCGGGTGCCGACCGGCCAGGCGTACGTCGCGATCGAGTCGCCGCGCGGCGAGCTCGGGGCGCACGTGGTGTCCGACGGCGGGACCCGGCCCTACCGGGCCCACTTCCGCGACCCCTCCTTCGTCAACCTGCAGTGCGCACCTGCGATGAGCGAGGGCGGCATGCTCGCCGACGTCATCGTCGCGGTGGCGAGCATCGACCCGGTGATGGGCGGAGTCGACAGATGAGCGAGCTTCCCTCGGCGACGATCGCCGAGATGACCGAGCTCGCGGGCCGGTACCCGCGGGCCCGGTCGGCGCTGCTGCCGATGCTGCACCTGGTGCAGAGCGTCGAGGGCTGTGTCACCCCAGAAGGCATCGAGGCCTGCTCGGAGATCCTGGGCATCACGGCCGCCGAGGTGTCGGCGGTGGCGACCTTCTACACGATGTACAAGCGCCGGCCGGTCGGTGACCACCTCGTCGGGGTCTGCACCAACACTCTGTGCGCCGTGATGGGCGGCGACCTCATCTTCGAGCGGCTCAAGTCCCACCTGGGCATCGGCAACGACGAGACCACCGATGACGGCAGGATCTCGCTCGAGCACATCGAGTGCAACGCAGCGTGCGACTACGCGCCGGTCATGATGGTCAACTGGGAGTTCTTCGACAACCAGACCCCGGAGTCCGCGATCAGGTTGGTCGACGACCTCCGCGCCGGCCACGAGGTGCACGCCACCCGGGGCGCCCGGATCACCAACTGGCGAGACGGTGAGCGGGTGCTGGCGGGGTTTCCCGACGACCGCGCCGACGAGGGCCCGACGGCCGGTCCCGCGTCGCTGGCCGGCCTCCGGCTGGCTCGCGAGCACAACTGGCAGGCACCGGAGCGGGGGTCCGACGGCAGTTCCGACGGCGCCCCCGGCGACTCGCATCCCGTCGCCGCCGCGGCACAGGCCGACACCTCCCGGGCGCAGTCCGAGTCCGAGGTGCAAAACTCGTCCGCCGACACCGCACCCGCCGCCAAACCGTCCGGCCAAGCCGCTCGCGGCACCGACGCCGACCCGAAGGGCTCATGATGGTCGACACGCTCACCCCGGTCCTGTCCGACGACTGGGACACCGATCGCGCCTGGACGCTGTCCGCCTACGAGAAGGCGGGCGGTTACAAGGCGCTGCGCAAGGCCCTGGACATGAAGCAGGACGACATCATCACTTTGGTGAAGGACTCCGGCCTGCGCGGTCGCGGTGGCGCCGGCTTCCCGACCGGCATGAAGTGGGGCTTCATCCCGCAGGGCGACGACAAGCCGCACTACCTCGTCGTCAACGCTGACGAGTCCGAGCCGGGGACGTGCAAGGACATCCCACTGATGCTGGCCAGCCCGCACACCCTCGTGGAGGGCGTGATCATCTCCGCGTACGCGATCAGGGCCACCCACGCCTTCATCTACGTCCGCGGTGAGGTGCTCCACGTCGTGAGGCGCCTGCAGCGCGCGGTCCAGGAGGCGTACCTCGCCGGTCACCTCGGCAGTGACATCCACGGTTCCGGCTACGGGCTCGAGCTGATCGTCCACGCCGGCGCCGGTGCGTACATCTGCGGGGAGGAGACCGCCCTGCTCGACTCGCTCGAGGGTCTGCGCGGGCAGCCGCGGCTCCGACCGCCGTTCCCGGCCGTCGCGGGCCTCTACGCCTGCCCGACGGTCATCAACAACGTCGAGTCGATCGCGTCGGTGCCGTGCATCGTGGCGAACGGCCCCGAGTGGTTCAGCTCCATGGGCACCGAGAAGAGCAAGGGGATGTCGCTGTACTCGTTGTCGGGCCACGTGGTCCGACCGGGACAGTACGAGGCGCCGCTCGGCGTCACCCTGCGGACGCTTCTCGACCTCGCTGGTGGGGTGCGGCCGGGTCACGAGTTGAAGTTCTGGACGCCGGGCGGGTCGTCGACACCGATCCTGACCGCGGAGCACCTCGACGTGCCCCTCGACTTCGAGGCCGTCGGCAGTGTCGGCTCGATGCTCGGTACCAAGGCGCTCCAGATCTTCGACGAGACGACGTGTGTGGTGCGCGCCGTGCTGCGCTGGACGGAGTTCTACAAGCACGAGTCGTGCGGCAAGTGCACGCCGTGCCGTGAGGGCACCTGGTGGCTCGTCCAGGCGTTGGAACGGCTAGAGCACGGCGAGGGCGCCGAGTCCGACCTGGAGATGCTCGTCGACCTGTGCGACAACATCTTGGGGCGCTCCTTCTGCGCGCTGGGTGACGGCGCCACCTCCCCGATCACCTCGTCGATCCAGTACTTCCGCGACGAGTACATCGCCCACCTCACCTTGGGCCGCTGCCCCTTCGACCCTGCGGAGTCCAACCTGTTCACCACCGACACGTCCCTGTCCACGGCCGGAGCGACGGTGTCCACCGCGGGAGCCGCGGTATGACGGCGGACCTGGCCACCGAGCAGGACGTCAAGACGGTCACGCTGACCATCGACGACGTCGAGGTGACGGTGCCCGAGGGCACGCTCGTGATCCGTGCCGCGGAGATGATCGGCGTCCAGATCCCGCGCTTCTGCGACCACCCGCTGCTCGACCCCATCGGTGCCTGCCGGCAGTGCCTGGTCGACGTGCCCGACGCCGGGAACGGCCGGCCGATCCCCAAGCCGCAGGCGTCGTGCACGCTGACGGTCGCCGACAAGATGGTCGTGCGCACACAGCACTCGTCGCCCGTGGCCGACAAGGCACAGCAGGGCAACATGGAGTTCCTGCTGATCAACCACCCGCTCGACTGCCCGGTGTGCGACAAGGGCGGCGAGTGCCCGCTGCAGAACCAAGCCATGTCGAACGGCCGCGGCGAGAGCCGGTTCACCGAGACCAAGCGCACGTTCGTCAAGCCTGTCAGCATCTCCGCGCAGGTCCTGCTCGACCGGGAGCGCTGTGTGCTGTGCGCCCGTTGCACCCGGTTCAGCGAGCAGATCGCCGGCGACCCGTTCATTGCCTTGATCGAGCGCGGGGCGCTGCAGCAGGTCGGGATCTACGAGAAGGAACCGTTCCAGTCGTACTTCTCCGGCAACACGATCCAGATCTGCCCGGTAGGCGCGCTCACGTCGGCGGCCTACCGGTTCCGGGCCCGGCCGTTCGACCTGGTGTCGACACCGACGATCTGCGAGCACTGCGCGTCGGGCTGCGCCCTGCGCACCGACCACAGGCGCGGCAAGGTCATGCGCCGGCTGGCCGGCAACGACCCCAGCGTCAACCAGGAGTGGAACTGCGACAAGGGCCGGTTCGCGTTCCGCTCGACCCGGCTCGAGGACCGGCTGACCACACCGATGGTCCGCGACACCGACAGCGGCGAGATGCGGCCAGCGTCGTGGACCGAGGCGTTCGCCATCGCGGCTCGCGGTCTCCAGGCGGCGCAGAGCTCTGTAGGTGTGCTCGCCGGCGGCCGGTTGACCGTCGAGGACTCCTATGCCTACGGCAAGTTCGCGCGCGCGGTCCTCGGCACGAACGACGTCGACTTCCGGGCTCGTGCCTCGTCCGCCGAGGAGGCGGACTTCCTGGCCGCGCACGTCGCCACGCTCCCCACCCCGACCTACGAAGCGCTCGACCACGCGACGGCGGTCGTTCTGGTCGGCTTCGAGCCCGAGGACGAGTCGCCGATAGTGTTCCTGCGGCTGCGCAGGGCCGTACGCAGCCACGGGACCCGGGTGTACTCGGTCGCCTCGCACTCGTCACGAGGACTGCAGAAGCTCGGCGGCACGCTGCTGAGGGCACGGCCGGGTGCCGAGGCTGCGGTGATCGCGTCCGTCGCCGTCAACCCCGACGTCGCCCTTGACGGTGGGGCCGTCATCTGTGTCGGTGAGCGGATGGCCACGTCACCGGGTGCCTTGAGCGCCGTCGCGGCTCTGGCGACGTCGACCGGCGCCCGGCTGGCCTGGGTGCCGCGCCGAGCCGGCGAGCGCGGCGCCGTCGAGGCCGGTCTGCTGCCGAACCTGCTGCCGGGGAGCCGGCCCCTCTCCGACGCGTCGGCCCGCGTCGACCTGGCCGCGGCCTGGGGTCTCGACCTGCTCTCGTCGACCGAGGGTCGCGACACCGGCGAGATCCTCGCAGCAACGCTTCGGGGCGAGCTCAAGGCTCTCGTCGTCGGAGCCGTCGACATCGACGACCTCGACGACCCCGTGGCGGCCGCGTCCGCGCTCGACGCCGCCGACTTCGTGGTCAGCCTCGAGGTACGCGAGTCGGCCGTGACGGCCCGGGCCGACGTGATCCTCCCGGTCGCGCCGATGGAGGAGCGCGCCGGGTCGTTCGTCGACTGGGAGGGGCGGGTGCGGCCCTTCGAGCGCGTGATCGAGTCCAACGGGCTCAGCGACATCCGTGCGCTGTCCGGGATCGCGGACGAGCTGGGTCGGCCGCTCGGCTTCCGCACCGTCGCGGAGGTGCGCTCCGAGATGCGCGAGATCGGGCCGTGGGACGGCGCCCGGGCGGGCTTCCGCCCCACGCCGGCCCCTGAGGGCCTCGCCCGGCCGGGAGAGCACGAGATGGTGCTGTCCACCTGGCGGACACTGATCGACGACGCCAGGGCGATCGACGGCGAGCCGCACCTCGCCGCCACCGGTCGCCGCCCGGTCGCGGTACTGTCCGCGGCAGCGGTCCGCCGTCTCGACGTCGGACCCGACGACCTGGTGCGGGTGTCGACGGACGCCGCGTCGGTAGCCGTTCCGGTCGTCGTCGGCGACATCGACGACCAGACCGTCTGGTTGCCCGCCAACAATGGAGGAGTCCGCCTGCACCGCGACCTGCGGGCGCGTGCGGGCTCGATCGTCCGAGTCGAGAGGGACGGTGCCCGATGACGGGCGTTGCGATGACCAGCGTTCCGATGGCCAGCGAACAGGTCGCGGGCTTCGGCCACGACCCCTGGTGGGTCGTCGTCATCAAGGTGCTGCTCGCCTTCGTCGTGCTCCTCATGATGACGCTCTTCATCATCTGGCTGGAGCGTCGCGTGGTCGCCCGGATGCAGCACCGGCTCGGCCCCAACGTGCACGGGCCGTTCGGGCTGCTGCAGAGCCTCGCCGACGGCGTCAAGCTGATGCTCAAGGAAGACATCGTCCCGAAGTCGGTGGACCGGCTGATCTTCGTGCTCGCTCCGCTGCTGTCGGCCATACCGGCGTTCATGGCGGTGGCAGTGATCCCCTTCGGCCCCGAGGTCAGGGTCCCGTTCAGCTCGGTCCACACGCCGCTGCAGCTGACCGACCTGCCGGTAGGCGTGCTCTACATCCTGGCCATCGCTTCGGTCGGCATCTACGGCATCGTCCTCGCCGGCTGGTCGTCGGGCTCGACGTACTCCCTGCTCGGGGCTCTTCGCTCGTCGGCGCAGATCATCTCCTACGAGGTCGCGATGGGACTCTCGCTGGTCGCCGTGTTCCTGTACGCGGGGTCCATGTCGACGTCGGGCATCGTGTCGGCCCAGCGGCACCTGTGGTTCGCGGTGATCCTGCTGCCGTCGTTCGCCATCTACATCATCTCGATGGTCGGCGAGACCAACCGGGCTCCGTTCGACCTCCCCGAGGCCGAGGGCGAGCTCGTCGGCGGGTTCCACACCGAGTACTCGTCGATCAAGTTCGCCTTCTTCTTCCTCGCCGAGTACATCAACATGGTGACGGTCTCGATGCTCGCCACCACGATGTTCCTCGGTGGCTGGCGGGCCCCGTGGCCGTTGTCGCTGTGGAGCGGCTCGAACGAGAACTACTGGCCGGTCCTCTGGTTCTTCGCCAAGGTGTTCATCTTCGTCTTCTTCTTCATCTGGCTGCGGGGGACGCTCCCGCGGATGCGCTACGACCAGTTCATGCGCCTCGGCTGGAAGGTCCTCATCCCGGTCTCGCTGGTGTGGATCCTCGCCGTCGGGACGATCCGCGCGCTGAGCCTCGAGGGCCCCATCAACCGGACCTGGCTGATCGTGGCCGCCGTCGTCGCCCTCATCCTCTTCGTCGGCCTCGGCTTCCTGCCCGAGCGCCAGGCCGAGGACGAGGTCGAGGCGCCGGAGGAGTTCGACGCGTTCGCCGGCGGTTACCCCGTGCCCCCGATGCCGGAACAGGAGCGTATTAGTGGCTAGCCTGAAGGAGCAGCTCTGGGACCCGATCGCAGGGTTCGGGGTCACGTTCCGGACGATGTTCAGGAAGGTCGTCACGGAGGAGTACCCGTTCGAGAAGAAGCCCACGGCACCGCGGTGGCACGGGCGGCACCAGCTCAACCGCTGGCCCGACGGGCTCGAGAAGTGCATCGGCTGTGAGCTCTGCGCGTGGGCCTGCCCGGCCGACGCGATCTATGTCGAGGGTGCCGACAACAACGACGCGACCGGGCAGCGGTTCTCGCCCGGGGAGCGCTACGGCCGCGTCTACCAGATCAACTACCTGCGGTGCATCCTGTGCGGCCTCTGCATCGAGGCGTGCCCGACACGCGCACTGACCATGACCAACGAGTACGAGCTGGCCGACTCCTCGCGCGCCGACCTCATCTACGAGAAGAAGAACCTGCTCGCGCCCCTGCTGCCCGGTATGGAGGAGCCACCTCACGCCATGCGGCTCGGGAGCGAGGAGGGCGACTACTACCGCGGTCTCAGCGCCCCCACGGCCCACTCCGCGAACGAGGGCGAGGTGCCCGCGTGATCGCCTTCTGGATCCTCGCGCCGGTGATGGTGGTGTGCGCGCTAGGGATGGTGCTCGTGCGCAAGGCGGTCCACTCCGCCCTTCTGCTCGCCGTCGTAATGGTGAGCCTGGCGGTGCTGTACGCCGCCCTCGACGCCCCGTTCCTGTTCGCGGTGCAGATCATCGTCTACACGGGCGCGGTGCTGATGCTGTTCCTGTTCGTGCTGATGCTCGTGGGCGTCGACTCCTCCGACTCGCTGGTCGAGACCCTCCGCGGCCAGCGAGCGACGGCGATCGTGCTGGGGGCCGGTTTCGCCACGCTCATCATCATGGGCATCACCCAGACCGCGATCGGCGGCACCCGCGGCTTCGGCTCCTCGGTGCAGAACATCCCGGGCATCGCGCAGCTGCTCTTCAGCAGGTACGTGCTGGCCTTCGAGGTCACGAGCGCGCTGCTCATCACGGCGGCGCTCGGCGCGATGGTGCTCGCCCACCGCGAGCGGCTGACGCCGAAGCCGAGCCAGCGCGACCTCTCGCTGCGGCGGATGCAGGACTACGCAACGACCGGTCTGCACCCGGGCGCTCTGCCGAGCCCTGGCGTCTTCGCCCGCCACAACTCGGTCGACACTCCGGCGCTGCTTCCCGACGGCGCCACATCCGAGCTGTCCATCTCGCGCGTCATGCGGGCTCGCGGCACGGTCCGCGACGTCCGTCCCGACCGGGTGGCCCAGCTGGAGCTCGAGGGTGAGAACCCGCAGCTCGAGGAGGGCGGCGACCGATGAGCACGACTCCCTACCTGGTGCTGTCCGCGCTGCTGTTCTCGATCGGGGCTGTCGGAGTCCTCGTCAGGCGCAACGCCATCGTGGTGTTCATGTGTGTCGAGCTGATGCTCAACGCCGGCAACCTCGCGTTCGTCGCGTTCGCCAGGCAGTTCGGCAACCTCGACGGGCAGATCGCCGCCTTCTTCGTGATGGTCGTCGCGGCGGCCGAGGTCGTCGTCGGGCTGGCCATCATCATGACCATCTTCCGGACCCGTCGGTCGGCGTCGGTCGACGACGCCAGCCTGCTCAAGTACTGAGGAGTCCACACGGTGAGCCTGTTGTACTTGATCGTCGCGATACCGGCGGCCAGCGCTGCGGTCCTGCTGCTCGGCGGCAAGGCGACCGACGCGTGGGGCCACCTGCTGGGTTGTGCCGCCTCGCTCGCGGCCTTCGTGGTCGGGGTGATCGCGTTCGTCGACCTGAGCACGGGCAGTGCCGACGCGCTGAACCAGCACCTGTTCACCTGGATCGACGTGCATCGGTTCCACGTCGAGTTCAACATGCTCTTCGACCCGCTGTCGGGGCTCTTCGTGCTGCTGATCACCGGAGTCGGAAGCCTGATCCACATCTACGCGGTCGGCTACATGGAGCACGACCCGCGGCGGCGGCGGTTCTTCGGCTACTTCAACCTCTTCATCGCGTCGATGCTGCTGCTGGTGCTGTCCACCGACTACCTCGCGCTGTTCGTGGGCTGGGAGGGCGTCGGCCTCGCGTCGTACCTGCTGATCGGCTTCTGGCAGCACAAGGACAGCGCCGCCGTCGCCGCGAAGAAGGCCTTCCTGGTCAACCGGGTCGGGGACATCGGCATGGCGCTCGCGATCATGCTCATGTTCAAGACGTTCGGGACCAGCTCCTTCATCGGAGTCAATGCCGGTATCGCCTCGGCCTCCAGCGCCACCGCCACCGCCCTGGGTCTGCTGCTCCTGCTCGCCGCCTGCGGGAAGTCCGCGCAGGTACCCCTGCAGAGCTGGCTCCTCGACGCGATGGAGGGCCCCACCCCGGTGTCGGCCCTGATCCATGCCGCGACCATGGTGACCGCAGGGGTGTACCTCGTGACGAGGTCGCACGCGATCTACGCCCAGAGCTCGGCGGCTCAGACCGCCGTCGTGGTCGTCGGCGTCGTCACGCTGCTGTGGGGCGCGGTCATCGGGTGCGCCCGAGACGACATCAAGAAGGGACTGGCCGGCTCCACGATGAGCCAGATCGGCTACATGATGCTCGCCGCGGGCATCGGGCCCGCCGGGTATGCGTTCGCGATCTTCCACCTGCTCACCCACGGGTTCTTCAAGGCCAACCTGTTCCTCGGGGCAGGCTCGGTCATGCACGCGATGGACGACGAGGTGAACATGCGGCGTTACGGCGGGCTCCGCGCCCTGATGCCGATCACGTTCGTCACGTTCGCCTGCGGCTATCTGGCGATCATCGGCTTCCCCGGGTTCTCCGGGTTCTGGTCCAAGGACCACATCATCGAGGCCGCCTTCGGCCACAACCTCGTCGCGGGCATCGGCGCCCTGGTCGGAGCCGGCATCACCGCGTTCTACATGACCCGGATGATGATCATGACCTTTGTCAGCGAGAAGCGCTGGGCGAAGGGCACGCACCCGCACGAGTCGCCGCTGGTGATGACGGTTCCGCTGATGGTGCTCGCCGCGCTGTCGGTCGTGGGCGGCGTGCTGCTCCTCAACAACTGGATCGTCGACTGGCTGACCCCGGTCGTCGGCGCCGAGGGGCACGTCGAGCCTCCCGATCCCCGCCATCGTCATCTCGCTGCTGGTGTTCGCCTTCGTCGTCGTGGGCGCGGGCATCGCGTTCCTCAGCTACGGCCGCAGCCCGGTGCCGGCCGTGGCGCCGGCCCGCGTGTCTCCGCTCACGAAGGCCGCGCGCCAGGACCTGTACGGTGACGCGATCAACGAGGCGGCCTTCATGCGTCCCGGCCAGTACCTGACCCGGTCGCTGGTCTACCTCGACAACCGCGGTGTCGACGGGGCGGTCAACGGCGTCGCCGCCTTCGTCGGTGGGACGTCGGGACGGGTCCGCCGATGGCAGACCGGCTTCGTCCGGTCCTACGCGCTGTCGATGCTCGGCGGCTCAGCGCTCGTCGTGCTCGCCCTGCTGGCGGTGAAGCTCGCATGAACGGAACCTCGAGCAGCCTGCCCTGGCTGACGATCCTGGCCGCCCTGCCCCTGCTGGGCTCGGTCGCGGTGCTGATGCTGCCGCGCGGAACAGCGCTGGCCAAGCAGGTCGCGTTCGGCCTGTCGCTGCTGGTCCTCGCCGTCTCGATCGGGATAGGGATCTCGTACAACGTCGGGTCCACGCGGTTCCAGTTCGTCGAGAACCACATGTGGATCGCCTCGTTCGGCGCGCACTATGCACTCGGCCTCGACGGCCTGGGGCTTGCCCTGGTGCTGCTCACGACGATCCTGACGCCGGTCGTGATCTTGGCGTCGTGGAACGACGGCGACGGCATGCGCTGGAGCAGCAACACCTTCTTCTCGTGGATCCTCGCCCTCGAGGGGTTGGCGATCGGTGTCTTCTCGGCGACCGACGTCTTCTTGTTCTACGTGCTCTTCGAGGCGACGCTGATCCCGATCTACTTCCTCATCGGCGGCTTCGGCGGTGCGCGGCGGTCCTACGCGGCGGTCAAGTTCCTGCTGTTCAGCCTCTTCGGCGGCCTGCTCATGCTCGCGTCCGTGGTCGGCCTCTACGTCGTGTCGAGCAACTCGGCGAGCGGCCCGTCGTACCTGCTGCAGGACCTGATGAACGCGAACATGTCGCAGAGCACCGGCCGCTGGCTCTTCCTCGGGTTCTTCATCGCGTTCGCCGTGAAGGCGCCGATGTGGCCGGTGCACACCTGGCTGCCGGAGGCCGCCAGTGAGGCGACCCCGGGCACCTCGGTCCTGCTGGTCAGCGTCCTGGACAAGATCGGGACGTTCGGGATGATGCGGTTCTGCCTCAACATCTTCCCGGAGGCCTCGCGGTGGGCCAGCCCGGTGATCATCACGCTCGCCGTCATCTCCGTGCTGTACGGCGCGCTGCTGGCGGTCGGCCAGAACGACATCCGGCGGCTCATCGCCTACACGTCGGTCAGCCACTTCGGGTTCATCGTGCTCGGCATCTTCGCCTTCACCAGCCAGGCGCAGGCGGGAGCGTCGCTGTACATGTTCAACCACGGCCTGTCGACGGCGGCGCTCTTCCTCGTCACCGGCTTCCTGATCACCCGCCGCGGCTCGAAGATGATCACCGACTACGGGGGCGTCGAGAGGGTCGCCCCGGTGCTCGCCGGCATCTTCCTCGTGCGCGGGCCTGTCGAGCCTGTCGCTGCCGGGGCTGTCGCCGTTCGTGAGCGAGTTCCTCGTGCTCGCGGGCACCTTCACGACCTCGATCGTGGCCGCGGTCTTCGCCACGCTCGGCATCGTGTTGGCGGCGCTCTACATCCTGCTGATGTACCAGCGCACGATGACCGGGCCGGTGCGCGAGTCGACCAAGAACCTCGTCGACCTGCGGCCACGGGAGATCGTCGCCCTGGCACCGCTCCTCGTGCTCATCCTCGTCCTCGGGTTCTACCCCAAGCCCGCGCTCGACGTCCTCACACCGACCGTCGACTCGGTCCTGCAGCACGTCGGCGTGAGTGACCCGACGCCGACCGTCGCGGTCGGCCAGGAGGGATCGCCCAAGTGACCTCGCTCGCAGCCGTCACGTTCACCGCGCCCCACATCGCGTACGACAAGCTGTACCCGCTGCTGATCGTCTTCGCCGTGGCGCTGGCGGGGGTTCTCGTCGAGGCCTTCGTCGCAAGGGACCGGCGCTACGTCGTACAGGCCACGCTGTCGCTATTGGGCCTGCTCGCGGCCCTGGTGGGGGTCGTGCTCGTGGCCCGGGGGGCGGCCTCCGACAGCGGCGGCTCGGCGCACGGCTCGGTCGAGGCGATGGGCGCGATCGCCATCGACGGACCGTCGTTGTTCATCTGGGGCACCCTGCTGGTCTTTTCGATCATCAGCGTCCTGCTGTTCGCCGAGCGCAAGCTCGAGGGCGGGGTGACCGCGTTCGCGGGGCAGGCGTCCGCGATGCCCGGCACCGAGGCGGAGCGTGAGGCGTCGACGCTCGGGGTCGAGCACACCGAGGTCTTCCCGCTGATGATGTTCGCGGTCGGCGGCATGATGCTGTTCCCGGCTGCCAACGACCTCGTGACGATGTTCGTGGCGCTGGAGGTCCTGTCGCTGCCGCTGTACCTGCTGTGCGGGCTCGCCCGCCGCCGCCGGCTGATCAGCCAGGAAGCCGCGATGAAGTACTTCCTGCTGGGCGCGCTTCTCGTCGGCGTTCTTCCTGTACGGCATCGCGCTCGTCTACGGGTACGCCGGGAGCTTGCAGCTGTCCGCCATCGACGCCGCGGTGTCCTCCCGGGTCGGCGCCAGCGGGCTGCTGCTCGCCGGCATGGGACTGCTGGCCGTGGGGCTGCTGTTCAAGGTCGGTGCCGTCCCGTTCCACTCGTGGACGCCCGATGCCTACCAGGGCGCGCCGACGCCGGTGACGGCGTTCATGGCCGCGTGCACGAAGATGGCCGCGTTCGGTGCGCTGCTCAGGGTGTTCTACGTCGCGCTCGGCGGCGCGCGCTGGGACTGGCAGCCGATGATGTGGATCATCGCGGTCCTCACGATGGCCGTCGGGTCGGTCATCGCCATCACCCAGACCGACGTCAAGCGGATGCTGGCCTACTCCTCGTCGCCCACGCCGGGTTCCTCGTCACCGGCTTCGTCGGCGCGCACCAGGCCATCGAGGTCGCCGGCAAGGAGATCACCAGCCTGCAGGCGGTGCTCTTCTACCTGGTGGCGTACGGGGTCACGACGATCGGCGCGTTCGCGATCGTGACGATCGTCCGCGACGCCGGCGGCGAGACGACCCACCTGTCCCGCTGGGCCGGGCTCGGGAAGGAGGCCCCGGTCGTGGCCGGTGTCTTCGCGTTCTTCCTGCTGGCCTTCGCCGGCATCCCGCTCACCAGCGGCTTCACCGGGCAAGTGGGCGGTCTTCACGGCCGCCTGGGCCGGCGGGGCGTGGCCACTGGTGGTGCTGGCCGTGCTGATGAGCGTGGTCGCCGCGTTCTTCTACGTCCGAGTCATCGTGTTGATGTTCTTCTCCGAGCCGGTCGGTGACGGCCCCACCGTCGTGGTGCCCGGCGTTCTGACTACCATCGCAATCACGATCGGTGCGACGATGACCCTGATCTTGGGCGTCGTTCCCTCGCCTGTCCTGGACCTGGCTCGCCAGGCGGGAGAGTTCATTCGTTGATGGAGACGCAGACCATGGCAACCGTGTCGCTGGGGCTGCCGTTCGTCGACCCCGACCTCGAGACGCGCGTCAGGTCGAAGCTGCTCGACGTCGAGGCGGCCCTCGGGGCGGCGGTCGCGTCCGACAACGAGTTCATCGACGCCGCGGCGCACCACCTGCTCGACGCGGGTGGCAAGCGGTTCCGGCCGCTGCTCGTCGTGCTCGCCTCCGAGTTCGGTGACCCCGACTCGCCCGCCGTCATCCCGTCCGCGCTCGTCGTCGAGCTGACTCACCTGGCGACGCTGTACCACGACGACGTGATGGACGAGGCCGACCTGCGCCGCGGGGCGCAGAGCGCCAACGCCCGGTGGGGCAACTCGATAGCGATCCTCACCGGCGACTTCCTCTTCGCCCAGGCCTCCGCCATCGTGGCCGACCTGGGTCCCGACGCCGTACGCATCCAGGCCCGCACCTTCTCGCCGCCTCGTACAAGGTCAGATCCGCGAGACGGTCGGTCCCGGCGCCGGCGACGACCCGCTCGCGCACTACCTGTCGGTGGTGGCCGACAAGACCGGCTCGCTGATCGCGACCTCGGCCCGGTTCGGCGCTCGGCTGTCCGGCACGTCACCCGACGTCGAGGAGACGCTGGCCGCGTTCGGCGAGCAGATCGGTACTGTCTTCCAGCTGTCCGACGACATCATCGACGTCGCGAGCGACAGCTCCGACCTGGGCAAGACGCCGGGCACCGATCTCCGCGAGGGCGTCCTGACACTGCCCAGCCTGATGGCCCGCAGGTCCGCCCGGGCGGCCGACGAGCGTCTCCTCGACCTGCTGTCCGGGCCGATCCGAAGCGACGACGAGCATGCCGAGGCGCTGGGGCTGCTCCGCAGCAGCCCCGCCATGGAGCTGGCCCGCGACGAGGTCCAGCGCCGGGCCGACGCCGCCCGCGCGCTGCTCGACTCGCTGCCCGACATCCCGGCCCGCGATGCCCTGGTCGCCCTGTGCGACCTCGTCACCACCCGCACCTCCTGACCCCGCCCAGGGGTCACGTTCTTCCCCCCGAGGGGTCACGTAATTCCGGTCGAGGAGTCACGTAGTTCCCGTCGAGGAGTCAGGTAGTTCCCGTCGAGGGGCTAGCTACTTCCCGTCGAGGGTCGACAGTTCCCCCCGCGGGGACAACTGCCTTCTCGCCGAGCCGCAGAGAAGGGCGGCGAGGGTGGCCAGCAAGGCGCCACCTCAGGTGGTACACGTGCCTGTCATGGGTACGCGCGTGGCCCGGCTACGAGAGGGATCCAGCGGGGTGTACCGGCGAACGCTCGGCTGGTGCGCAGACGTTGCCCCGCAGTCGCTCGAACGGATCCTCGCCGGGCACTATGTGACCCCTCGCCGGGCACTATGTGACCCCTCGCCGGGCACTACCTGACACCTCGACCGGAATCATCTGACTCCTCGGCGGGAAGAACCTGACTCCTCGGGGGGAAGAACGTGACCCCTCGGCGGGAACTAGGTGACCCCTCGGCGGACGAGCCGACCGCGAGCTACGCGGCTGCCTCCTCGGGCGGCAACGAAGTGACCCCCCGGCGGGAAGCAGGTGACTCCTCGGGGGAGGGGTGGTGGGTCGGCGGGCGGCGGCGGTATGCCGCGACCGAGTCGCCGGTGAAGATGGCGAGCGCGACCCAGACGAGCGAGAAGCCGACCCATCGCAGGGCCCCCATCGGCTCGGAGAAGACCACCACGCCCAAGAAGAGCTGGATCGTCGGCGCGATGTACTGGAGCATCCCGAGCGTCGTCAGCGAGACCCGGTTGGCCGACCCGGCGAAACACAGTAGCGGGGCCGCGGTGATTACGCCGGTGCCGGCGAGCAGGAGGATGTGGACCGGCCCCTGGCCCCACGCCGTGCTCTGGCCGGTGACGGTGAGCCCACGCGATGTAGCCGAGCGCGACCGGTGCTAGGACCAGCCCTTCGTAGGTGAGCCCCTCGACCGGACCGACCGACACCTGCTTCTTGACCAGTCCGTACGTGCCGAAGCTGAACGCGAGGATGAGCGAGATCCACGGTGGATGCCCGACCTGCACGCTGAGCACCACGACTGCCACGCCGGCCACCGCGAGGGCGACCCACTGCGCCCTGCGCAGCCGCTCCTTCAGCACCACGACCCCGAGCAGAACCGTGACGAGTGGGTTGATGTAGTACCCCAGTGACGTCTCGACGACGTGGCCGTGATTGACACCCCAGATGTAGGTGCCCCAGTTCAGGCAGATGACCACACCAGCGGCGATCATCGGGTACCGGACCCGCGGCGTCGCCCACATCGCCCTCAGCGCCGCGGTCCGCCGGGTGGCCGCCAGCAGTACACCGGTGAGGACCAGTGACCACACGATCCGCTGGGCCAGGATCTCGCCCGCCTCGGTGGGCTCGAGCAACGGCCAGTACAGCGGGAAGAGGCCCCAGAGACCGAAAGCCGCCGCGCCCAGGAACAGTCCGCGGCGCTCTTCGGTCACCGGCCCAGCCTAGCGAAGGTCAGGACCAAAACACGCCGTTGTCCCTGTCGTGAGACCGGATCCACCCCGGGCTCCGCCCAAGCCGGTTTGGCTTTCCGGCCCGATGCCGCCTACGGTGCAGGGTCAAGTCACCGGTGAAGCTGCCGGTTCGTCCGAACACCTCGAGGTGCTGCTGCCGTGAAACTGCTCCGTACGACTCTCGCAGGCGCCTGTGCCGCGGCTGTACTGGTCTCTCCTCTCGCCGCGAACGCCGTGACCTCGCCGTCGCGGGGCGCCAGCGCGCCCGCAGCAGCAGTCGCCGCCGCGCACAAGACCTCGATCCGGTTCCTCGACTTCGACCGCGTCCGTGCGTACGGGAGCAACATCCACGTCCGCGGCCAGCTGTACGTGCCGGCGCTCGGCGGCGCCGTCCAGGGCGCGCACGTACGGCTGTACCGCCAGCCCAACGGCCACTCGAACTGGACGTACCTCGAGACCCGTCGCACGTCGATAGGCGCGTATCCCAAGTTCCGTTTCGCCGTCCCCGCCCACGGCAACGCGACCTACCGCGTCGTGTTCAGAGGCAACTCCACCTACAGCCGGACGCACGGTGACGCCGGCATCGACGTGTACCGGACCTTCGACGCCAACATCGAGAACGGCAGTGGACGCTTCCACGGCAAGATCGCGCCGGCGTACCGCCACCACACCGTGTACCTCGACCGGCGCCGGTGCGGCGGCTGCAGCTGGCACGGGGCCGATTCCGGCCGAACCGGTGCCCACAGCAGGTTCAGCTTCACGACGACCGCCCCGCGACACCACAAGTACTACTGGCGGGTGTCGACTCCGCCGAGCGTACGTTTCGTCCGCTCGTACAGCGCGGTGTTCACGACGACTCTTCAGTAACCGTCCAGGTGTCGTTGCCCGCCAGGAGCGAGGCAAGGTCGCCGTCGCCCTGCTTGGCCCGGGCGGCTGCGACCTGCTCCCGGGCGAGGTCGTCGTACGTCGGCCGCTCGACCTGCCGGAAGATCCCGATCGGGACGTGCGCCATCGTGCCGTCGTCGAGGCGCGAGATCTCGAACGCCTGCGCAGGGTTGTCGGCGTGGACGTCGTGCGTCCAGGTGCGGTCGCCGATCTGCACCGGCTTGCCGTGCTCCAGCCGGACCAGGCGCGCCTCGGCCTGCTCGGGGTCCTTCAGCACGTCGAAGGCGCCGTCGTTGAAGATCGGGCAGTTCTGGTAGATCTCCACGAGGCTGGTGCCGCGGTGCGCCGCCGCCGCCTTCAGCACCTCGGTGAGGTGCGCGCGGTCGGAGTCCAGGGTGCGCGCGACGAACGTGGCCTCGGCGCCCAGCGCCAGCGAGACCGGGTTGAACGGTCGATCGATCGAGCCCATCGGCGTCGACTTCGTGATCTTGCCTCGCTCGGAGGTCGGTGAGTACTGGCCCTTGGTGAGCCCGTAGATGCGGTTGTTGAAGAGCAGGATCGTCAGGTTGACGTTGCGTCGCATCGCGTGGATCAGGTGGTTGCCCCCGATCGACAGGGCGTCCCCGTCACCGGTGACGACCCACACCGAGAGGTCCGGTCGTGCCGTCGCGAGACCGGTCGCGATCGCCGGCGCGCGGCCGTGGATCGAGTGCATCCCGTAGGTCTCGAGGTAGTAGGGGAACCTTGACGAGCACCCGATGCCGGAGATGAAGACGATGTTCTCGCGACGCAGCCCCAACGACGGCAGGAAGCCCTGGACGGCGTTGAGGATGATGTAGTCGCCGCAGCCCGGGCACCACCGGACCTCCTGGTCGGAGGTGAAGTCCTTGCGCGTGGCAGGTGCGTCGGCGGCGGGTACCTGGCGCAGGCCGGGCATGTCGAGATCGGTGGTCATCGGTGCAGTTCCTCGATCGTCGTGGTGAATGCTGCTTCGAGCTCGGATGCGGTGAAAGGCAGGCCGCGTACCTGGTTGTAGCCGACCACGTCGACGAGGTACCTGGCACGCAGCAGCATGGCGAGCTGGCCGAGGTTCATCTCGGGCACCACCACGCGGTCGTACTTGCGCAGCACCTCGCCGAGGTTTGCCGGGAACGGGTTGAGGTGGCGAAGATGCGCCTGCGCGATGTGGAGCCCCTGGTTGCGCAGTCGTCGGCAGGCGGCCCCGATGGGACCGTACGTGGATCCCCAGCCGAGCACGAGGAGACGGGCCCGGCCGCTCGGGTCGTCGACCTCGAGGGGTGCGATCGTGTCGGCGACCCGGTCGACCTTCGACTGGCGGGTACGGACCATGAGGTCATGGTTGGCGGGCTCATACGAGATGTTGCCGTGGCCGTTTGCCTTCTCGAGCCCCCCGATGCGGTGCTCCAGGCCGGGCGTGCCCGGGACCGCCCACGGGCGTGCCAGGGTGTCCGGGCTCCTGTCGTAGGGCCAGAACGCGTGGTCGCCGGACTCGGTCTCGTGGTTGGGGCCGGTCGCGAAGTCGGGGTCGATGGCCGGCAGCCGGTCGGTGTCGGGCAGCCGCCACGGCTCCGACCCGTTGGCGAGGTAGCCGTCGGACAGCAGCATCACCGGCGTGCGGTACGTGACCGCGATCCGGGCCGCCTCGATCGCGATGTCGAAGCAATCGCCGGGCGACTGTGGCGCGACGATCGGGAGCGGCGCCTCACCGTTGCGGCCGAACATGGCCTGCAGCAGGTCGGACTGCTCGGTCTTGGTGGGGAGCCCGGTCGACGGCCCGCCCCGCTGCACGTCGACGACGACCAGCGGCAGCTCGAGGGTGACCGCGAGGCCGATCGTCTCGCTCTTGAGTGAGATGCCGGGCCCGGAGGTCGTCGTCACCGCGAGCGAGCCTCCGAAGGCGGCCCCGAGGGCTGCTCCGATACCTGCGATCTCGTCCTCGGCCTGGAAGGTGGTGACTCCGAAGCGCTTGTGCTTGCTGAGCTCGTGCAGGATGTCGGACGCCGGCGTGATGGGGTATGCGCCGAGGAACAGCGGCAGCCCGGATCGTACGGACGCTGCGACCAGGCCGTAGCTCAGGGCGAGGTTGCCGGAGATGTTGCGGTAGGTACCGGTGCTCATGTGAGCCGGCTTGACCTCGTACGACACCGCGAACGCCTCAGTCGTCTCGCCGAAGTTCCAGCCGGCCCGGAAGGCCGCGATGTTGGCGTCGCGGATGTCGGGCTTGTTCGCGAACCGGTTGCTCAGGAACGACTCGGTCGACTCCACCGGGCGGCCGTACAGCCACGACAGCAGCCCGAGCGAGAACATGTTCTTGGCGCGGGAGGCGTCCTTGCGGCTTAGCCCGAACGGCTTCACCGACTCGACCGTCATGGTGGTCAGGTCGACCTCGTGCAGGCTGTACGCGTCGAGCGAGCCGTCCTCGAGGGGGTTCGCGGTGTAGCCGGCCTTCGCCAGGTTGCGCGCGGTGAAGTCATGGCTGTCGACGATGATCGTGGCGCCGTGCGCGAGGTCCTTGACGTTGGCCCGCAGCGCCGCCGGGTTCATGGCGACGAGGACGTCGGGAGCGTCGCCCGGCGTCAAGATGTCATGGTCGGCGAAGTGGAGCTGGAACGACGAGACGCCGGGCAGCGTGCCCGCCGGCGCTCGGATCTCCGCTGGAAAGTTCGGGAGCGTCGAAAGATCGTTGCCGAAGGCGGCGGTTTCCTGGGTGAAACGGTCGCCGGTGAGCTGCATTCCGTCGCCCGAGTCCCCGGCAAAGCGGATGATGACCCTGTCGAGCTGCTTGACCTGCTTGGTCACTCCATCCTCACTTCGCCACAATTCTCGTCACGTTTTGTCGCCTAACTGAGTTTACGCCGCGGATCTTGCATGCACCGAAGTCATCTCGCGTGGCGCGTGTCACTCGCAATACGGGCGGCTCGCACAGAAACGGGCAAATGTAGCAGTCGGTTCCCAACATCACGTCACTGCGCCACCATGAGAAGTATCTCGGTCCGTTGTGTGACTTTCCGGTCACGCCGCGCCATGAATCTCGAGGAGACTCAGATGTCCGATCCGTTCCCCCCGTCGACGCCCGACGAGCCCCAGCCCGGCGGCGCGACACCCGCAGGTACGCCGCCGCCACCCGGCGCCTACCCGCCACCGACGGGCGACACCGCAGGTGGGTCGTCGACCGGTGGTCCGGCCTACCCGCCCGCAGCCGGCCAGGGCGACTACGCGACGTCGGGTGCTCCGACTGAGCCCGTCTACACCAACCCGGCCGACATGCCGGGCCCGCCTCCACCGGCGCCCTACAGCGCGCCGGCATCCGGCACCGGGCGACCGGCGGGCTCGATGACCGGGGACCAGGTCAAGGTCGCCTTCCAGAACGCCAACCGGCTCGACCTCGGCATCATGGCGGCCGGGCTCCTGGCCTTCATCTTCTCGCTGTTCCCGTACTACACCGTGAGTGTCAAGGGACTCGGAGGTCTCGGAGGAGGTTCGACCAGTGCCTGGCACGGCTTCTTCGGCTGGTTCGGCGTTCTCCTCGCACTCGCGGGGGCCGTCTTGGTGGCGTTGCCGCTGCTGGGAGTGCGTCTGGGCATCCCCACCCGGCTCGCCGCGCTCGTCGCGTTCGCCGGGGCCACGCTCTGTACGCTGCTCGCGCTCTTCGTCGACCCGGCCAACGGTGGTGGCCTCGTCAACATCGGGCGTGGCTTCGGCTTCTGGGCGACGTTTGTCATGGTCATCGCCGGCCTGGTGCTCTGCGTGATGCGCAAGGACGCCGTCGACTGAGGAGCCCGAAGCGCGGCTGAAGGGCGAGTCAGGCCCGAAAGGGGTGGTGGCGCGGGGGCCCTGTCGCGATGATCGCTCAGTGGACATCGACGTCAGGGTCTCGGGCGGGGTCGTTCGTGGCCGCGATGAGGCGGGCCTTGCGGTGTTCCGCGGTATCCCCTTCGCGGCTGTTCCGGCCCGCTTTGCCGCCCCCGGGCCAGTACGGGCCTGGGACGGGGTGCGGGAGGCGACCAGGTTCGGGGCACCACCTCCGCAGTCGGCGCTCTTCGGCATGGATGCGCTGGGCGAGGGAGGCGCCGACTGGCTCACCGTCAACGTGTGGTCGCCCGATCTCGTCGGCGCCCTGCCGGTGATGGTGTGGATCCAGGGCGGTGGCTACATGTTCGGGACGTCCGGACTTCCCGAGTACGACGGTGCCAACCTCGCCCGCGGCGACGTCATGGTGGTGACCTTCAACTACCGCGTCGGGCTGGAAGGATTCGGCTTCATCGAAGGTCTGCCGCCGAACCGTGGCCTCCTGGACCAGGTCGCGGCACTCGAATGGGTACAGCAGAACATCCGAACCTTCGGCGGCGACCCGGACCGCGTCACGGTCTTCGGCCAGTCGGCAGGCGGCGGGTCGGTGGCCGCGCTCATGGCCATGCCGCGAGCGGCCGGCCTCTTCCGGCGGGCGATCGCGCAGAGCGTCCCAGGCGCGTACTTCACTCCCGCGCTGGCCGCTGACATCACGCGGGTGTGTGCGGCCGAGCTCGGACTCGAACCCGACGACCTTGCTGGCGTGGATCCCCGACTGCTGCCCGCCGCCAGCGACGAGGTGATCGCCAGGATCGAGCAGTTCGCCCACCGCTGGGGCCGAGCAGCACACGGGCGCGTCCTGTTCGCCCCCGTCGTCGACGGCGACGTGCTGCCGACGACGCCGTGGCACGGCCTGACCGGCGAGGTCGACCTGATCGTCGGGCACACCCGTGACGAGCAACGGCTTCTCACCGTGGTGAGCGGCATGCTGGGTGAGATCACACCGGCGCAGGCGGCCGAGACCGCAGACCTCCTTGCGCCCGACCCCCAGCGGTACCGGGAGAGCTTCCCCGATCCGGGTGAGCTGTTCGAGGTCGTACGTTCCGACTGGCTGTTCCGGATGCCGTCTCTGCACCTGGCCGAGTCGCAGGTACGGGCAGGCGGGCCCGCGTACCTCTACGAGCTGACGTGGCCCGCGCCGGGCATGGGCGGCATCTTCGGTTCCTGTCACGGACTGGACGTGCCGTTGGTCTTCGGGAATCTGAGCGCCGGTCAGCCGGCAACGCTGATCGGTGACCCGACGCCCGAGGCGGTACACATGTCCGAACAGATGCGGACCGCGTGGACGAGTTTCGCCACCGACGGCGACCCTGGGTGGCCGACCTTCGACAGTGGCACGATGCGGCTGTTCGACGCCGAGTCCGCGAACGCCGAGTATCCCGAACAGGTCTCACGGGCGATCTGGAGCGACCCACCGACCGTCCTCGACCTGACCGACGCGGTGCCCGAGGACGGTGTCCACCGCCCTTGATCTGTGAAAGCCATCCGTCGGCTGCCCGCGCGGGCGCTCCCACCGTGTGCTGACGACTGCCTGAGGTCGTTGACTCAATCACTTGCGACCGCGAGGCTGGGCGAGCCCACCGAGCAGGCGGCGAAAGGTTGGCGATGGACTTCGGGGTGCACCTCCCGCTGGCCGATCTCGGTCAGGGCCTCCTCGGCGGTGGCGACCTTCGCGTCTATACCGCAACAGCGGCCGAACGGGGGTTCGACATTGTGTCCGCCAACGACCATCTCGTGTGGCGGCGTCCCTGGTTGGACGGGCTGACCACGCTGGCCAGCGTTGCCGGGTCTGCAGGAGGCATGAAGCTGGCGACCAGTGTCGCGCTGCCCGCCGTGCGTCACCCGGTGGTGCTGGCCAAGGCGATCGCTTCCCTCGGCGTGCTGTCGGATGGCCCGGTCATCGCCGGACTCGGTCCTGGCTCGTCACCGGCGGACTACCAGGCGGTCGGGCTGCCGTTCACGGAGCGCTGGGCGCGCTTCGACGAAGGTCTGCGCCTGGTGCGCGCGCTGGTGCGCGGGGAGGCACCTGACGGCGGACGGTACTACCGGGTCGAGGGCCTGCGGCTGGATCCTCTCCCGTCCGTGCCACCTCAGGTGTGGTTCGGAAGCTGGGGGTCGGACGTCCGACTGCGCAGCATGGCCGGGGCGGCCGACGGATGGCTGGCGTCCGCGTACAACACGACGCCTGAGCATTTCGCCGAGGCCCGAGCGCGGCTCGACGAACATCTGCTGGCCGAGGGCAGGCACCCAGCGACCTTTCCCGACGCCATCGCAACAGCCTGGATGTATGTCACCCACGACCACGCGCGAGCTGTTCGTCTGGTGTCCGAGACGCTGGCACCTCTCCTGGGACGTCATCTCGGTGAGCTCCTCGCCCAGCTGCCGATCGGAACTCCTGACCACTGCGTCGAGCTCCTCGACGCGTACGCCGACGCGGGGGCGAGGACGATCCTGCTCTGGCCGATCCACGACCCCATTCAGCAACTCGAGATCTTCAGCGAAGAAGTCCGACCCCATCTCGGTCAGGCCTCTGGTTGAGGCGCGCCCCCCGATGGACTGGGATGCCGCGGGGCCGTGGCGAGAGCGGAGTTGCCCGCGCCACGCGGCTCGGTCGTCCGCCTCCGCGCTCGCCGGATCAGCGGTAGTTGGTGAACTGTACGGCGAAGTCGTAGTCCTGGGACTTCACGAGCGCGATCACGTCTTGGAGGTCGTCGCGCTTCTTGCTCGACACCCGTAGCTCGTCGCCCTGGACCTGGACCTTCACACCTTTGGGTCCTTCGTCGCGGATCAGCTTCCCGATCTTCTTGGCGTGCTCCTGGGTGATGCCCTCCTTGAGGTCGACGGCGATCTTGACCTCCTTGCCGGACGTCCTCGGCTCACCGACGTCGAGGATCTTCAGCGACTGCCCGCGCTTGATCAGCCGCTCCTTCAAAACGTCGATGACGGCCAGCGCGCGCTCGTCTGCGTTCGCAGTGACCTCGATCGACGACTCCCCGAGTCGCTTGACCGACGCCCCGGTGTTCTTGAAGTCGAAGCGCTGCGAGACCTCTTTCGCGGTCTGGTTGATGGCGTTGTCGACCTCCTGGTGGTCGATCTTGCTCACGATGTCGAACGACGAGTCGCCGGCCATGACCCTTCCTTCCCTGCTCGTTGTCCTCGTGTTGCGCGGTGAGGAAGCTGCCCGCCCCTGGACGCCAACACCTTAGGTGACGCGGTATCGTGGGCGCTCGCCGTGGCGCCCAGCGCTCGCGGCGCACCTGGCAGGTTGCCCGAGTGGCCAAAGGGAGCAGACTGTAAATCTGCCGGCTCAGCCTACGTTGGTTCGAACCCAACACCTGCCACCAGACGCCCAGTCCCCGGACTGGGCGTCGGCGTCTCAGCCGCCGGAGGCCGCCGCTGCCGTGTTCGCGTCGACCCCTGCTGCGACCTCCGCGCTACGTACCCCCCGCCGAGGAGTCAGGTAGTTCCCGCCGAGGAGTCAGGTACATCCCGCCGAGGAGTCACCTACTTCCGCGAGGAGCCACGTACCTCCTCGTGGATCCGTTCGCGCGATCGACGGGCGCCATGTGCGCACCACCCGGGGATTCGTTGTTGTACCTAGGAGCGGGCGTTCTGCTCGTCGCGCCAGGCGACCCAGTCCTTCAGCTTGCCCATGTCGTAGTCGGGACCGTCGCCCCCGACGGTGAACAGCCGGGTACCGGCCTCCAGCAGCGGCGGCCCGGCCTCGCCGGGCTCACCCTGGGGGACGCCGGCCGAGCGCTCGATGTCGCCGGGGTCGCGGCCGACCTTCGCGCACCACTCGTCGAGCACGTCGTGCTTGTGGGTGATCGCCGCGACGTCGCCGAAGCCGTGCCAGATGTCGGCGTGCTGAGCCACGATGCGCAGCGTCTTGCGCTCGCCGCCTCCGCCGATGAGGACAGGGATGTCGCGTGTCGGTGCGGGGTTCAGCCGGCCCAGCCGCCGCTCGATGCGAGGCAGCGCCTCGTCGAGCGCGTCGAGGCGGCCGCCGGCGGTGCCGAAGTCGTAGCCGTACTCGTCGTAGTCCTTCTCGAACCAGCCCGAGCCGATGCCCAGGATCAGCCGCCCGCCGCTGATGTGGTCGACGGTACGGGCCATGTCGGCGAGCAGGTCGGGGTTCCGGTAGCTGTTGCAGGTGACGAGCGCACCGATCTCGACGCGCTCGGTCGCCTCTGCCCATGCGCCCAGCATGGTCCAGCACTCGAAGTGCTTGCCCTCGGGCTCGCCACGCAGGGGATAGAAGTGGTCCCAGTTGAACAGCACGTCGACGCCGATCTCCTCCGCCTGCGCCGCGGCCCGGCGGATCTCCGAGTACTCGGCGTGCTGGGGCTGGAGCTGGAAGCCGATGCGAACGGGCCGACGTGCGTACGGACGGTCGGTCGAGGGGGTAGAAGTCATGCCTGCGAGCCTAGGTGCGGCCCGGAGAGGCTGCCACGCGAGCCGATGGCCAGTTGTCCGCTGGGGCTACCGTTGCCGCGTCGGTCGCCTGTTACCGATTAACGGTCGCCCGCCACGGCTGTGTATCCTCATACGTCGCCTGCCCCAATAGCTCAGTCGGTAGAGCGTCTCCATGGTAAGGAGAAGGTCTACGGTTCGAATCCGTATTGGGGCTCGGACGTCGGACCTCGCCTGACAGCTCGGGTGAGGCGCCGGCGTGGACGGCGGGGTAGCTCAGGTGGTCAGAGCACACGGCTCATAATCGTGGTGTCGCGGGTTCAAGTCCCGCCCCCGCTACAGCACGACTCGGCGACCGACCAGGCACCCCGCGCAGCACGAACGAAGAAGGCATCCCGTGGCCCAGAAGAGCACAGACATCCGCCCAAAGATCACGTTGGCGTGCACCGAGTGCAAAGAGCGCAACTACATCACCCGGAAGAACCGCCGCAACGACCCCGACCGGCTGGAGCTCAAGAAGTACTGTCCCCGCTGTCGCTGCCACCGCGCCCACCGCGAGACCCGCTGAGGCTGCCGGTCGAGGCGGCTGCCGTCGGCCGGCAGGGGAGTGGGATAGCGTCGCTGCATGCCTCTCGACCCTGACCTCGCGGGCCGGACGTTCGCGCCGACGGCGCCGTACGGCGTGAGCCGGGAGAAGATCGCCGAGTTCACCGAAGCCATCCGGGCCGAGCCGATCGAGGATGGGCGGACAGCTCCGCTGACATTTCCCATCGTGGTCGCGTTCCGGGCAATGACCGCGCTCATGATGGACCCAGAGGTCGGGATCGACCTTCACAACGTCGTACACGGCGATCAGCGCTTCGAGCAGACGAGGCCGATCCGCGCGGGCGACGAGCTGGTCGCGACTCTCACGGTCGACTCGGTCCGGGCAGCCGCCGGGATGGACATGGTCGCGACGCGTACGGAGGTCACCTCCACCTCCGGTGAGCACGTCGCCACCGCGTTCGCCCTCCTGCTGCATCGTGGCGACGCATGAGCTGGGAGTCCGGGCACGAGTTCCGCCCTGCGTCCTACGTCGTCACCCGTGCGGACCTGGTCCGGTACGCCGGGGCGTCGGGCGACTTCAACCCCATCCACTACAGCGACAGGGTCGCGGAGTCGGTCGGCCTTCCGGGGGTCGTCGCCCATGGCATGTACACGCTGGCGCTCGCCGCGCGCGCTCTCACCGACTGGGTCGGCGGGCCAGAGGCGGTGACGTCGTTCGGTGCCCGTTTCACCAAGCCCGTGGTCGTGCCTGACAACGATGAGGGCGTCCGGGTCGACGTCGCCGGCGTCGTCAAGAGCGTCGACGACACATCGGCGACGGTCGAGCTGACCGTGACGAGTGAAGGCACGAAGGTACTGGGCATGTGCCGGGCTGTGGTGCGGTGCTGACCAGTAAAGCCGAGCCGCTGTCCCGGTGGACCACCCTGCGGCTGGGCGGACCCCCGCGCGCCTTCGCGGAGGCGTCGTCACGCGCGGAGCTGTACGACCGCGTCGCGTCCGCCGACGAGGCGGGTACGCCGGTCCTGGTGCTCGGGGGCGGGAGCAACCTGGTCGTCTCCGACGACGGGTTCGACGGTCTCGCCGTCCACGTCGGCAGTCGTGGGCAGGCCGCGTCGGCGGACGCCTGCTCGGGCGCCCAGCTGACCGTCGAGGCGGGCGAGGACTGGGACGAGATCGTCGCGCGGACCGTCGACGAGCAGTGGGTCGGGGTCGAGGCGTTGTCCGGGATCCCCGGCACGGTGGGCGCCGTACCGATCCAGAACGTCGGTGCCTACGGGCAGGAGGTGTCCGACACCATCGCGAGCGTCGACGTGTTCGACAGGTTGCAGCGGCGTACCCGGACGATGTTCGCGACGGACTGCCGGTTCGGCTACCGCACGAGCGTCTTCAAGCAGGAGCCGGGCAGGTACGTCGTCGGGGCCGTCACGTTCTCCCTGCGCCTCGGCGACCTGGGGGAGGCGATCCGCTACGGCGAGCTGGCGGGTGTGCTGGGCGTGCCGGTGGGCGCGCGGGTGCCGTCGGTCGAGGTCCGGCGGGCCGTGCTGGAGCTGCGCGCGAGCAAGGGCATGGTGCTCGACGCCGACGACCGCGACACCTGGAGCGCGGGCTCGTTCTTCACCAACCCGTTCGTCACGCCCGGCGAGGTGCCAGCAGGCGCACCGGCGTACCCCCAGCCCGACGGTCGCGTCAAGACGAGCGCCGCCTGGCTGATCGAGCAGGCGGGTTACGGCAAGGGGTACGGGAACGACCGAGTGCGGATCTCGACGAAGCACTCGCTCGCACTCACCAACCGCGGCGGGGCGGCGACCTCGGACCTGCTCGCGCTCGCCGCCGAGATCCGCGACGGAGTCCGGCGACGGTTCGCGATCACCCTGCAGCCCGAGCCCGTCTGCGTCGGCTGCGCCCTTTGACGCGTTCGGCGGTCGATGCATTTGCGCCCGCTCGGCTGAGCTTTTGCGCCCGCTGCGAGTCGACACGCTCGCTTGCCCCGTCGACGGGTTGCGAGGACCGGGCTAGCGCCCGCTCGACCGGCGCCCCGCTCGTGATGCGCCCGCTCGAGAATCGGTCAGGAGGTGAGCCAGCGGTCGATGTCGGCGAGCATCCGTAGCCGGACCTCTTCGGGGGCGGCGGACCCGCGTACCGACATCCGCGCCAGCTCGGCCAGCTCGGGGTCGGTGAAGCCGTGCACGTCGCGCGCCGCCTCGTACTGGTCGAGCAGCCGGGACCCGAAAAGCAGCGGGTCGTCCGCGCCCAGCGCGACGGGGATGCCCGCCTCGTAGAGCGCACGCAACGGCACCGATGCGATGTCCGGGTACACGCCGAGCGCGACGTTCGACCGGGGGCAGATCTCCAGCGTGACGCCGGCGTCGGCGAGGTGCGCGACGAGCATCGGGTCCTCGACCGAGCGGACGCCGTGTCCGATCCGGGAGGCGCCCAGCCCGTCGAGGCAGGACCAGACGCTCTCCGGCCCCCGCAGCTCGCCGCCGTGCGGCGTGAGCAGGAGGCCGGCGTTGCGGGCGATGTCGAACGCCTTCGCGAACGCCAGCGCCTCACCCCGGCGCTCGTCGTTGGACAACCCGAAGCCGACGACCCCGCGTCCGGCGTACTGTCGCGGCCAGGCGCGCCAGGGTACGCGCGTCGAGAGGATGCCGGATCCGGTTGGCGGCGATCACGAGCACCATGGTCACGCCGGTGGCTGCCGTGGCCTGCCGTGCCGCGTCGAGGACGAGGTCGGTGAAGGCGGTGATGCCACCGAACGAGGCCGCGTAGCCACTCGGGTCGACCTGGATCTCCAGCCACTGGGATCCCTCTTCGCGCTCGTCCTCGGCCGCCTCGAGCACCAGCCGGCGAACGGACGCCTCCGTCCGGAGCACCGAGCGCGCCAGGTCGTAGAGCCGCTGGAAGCGGAACCAGCCCTTCTCGTCGGCCGCAGACAGGTCGGGGGGCCACTCGTCGGTAAGTGCGTCCGGCAGCCACACGCCCTGCTCCTCGGCGAGCTCGACCACCGTCCGGTGGCGCATCGAGCCGGTGAAGTGCAGGTGGAGGTGGGCCTTCGGGAGCGCGGCGAGCGGGCGTGCGGTCAACCGGACGAGCTCTGCTCAGCCGAAGAGCTTCTGCAGGCGCGTGACGCCCTCGGCCAGGTCGTCGTCGCCCAGGGCGTACGACAGCCGGACGTATCCCGGACTGCCGAAGGCCTCACCCGGCACCACCGCCACCTCCGCCTCGTCGAGGATGATCTCTGCCAGCTCCGCCGAGGTGGAGGCGGTCCGGCCGCCGATGTCGCGGCCCAACGCCCCCTTGACCGAGGGGTAGGCGTAGAACGCGCCCCTCGGCTCGGGGCACTCGAACCCCTCGACCTCGTTGAGCATCGAGACGATGGTCCTGCGGCGACGGTCGAAGGCCGCGCGCATCGCCTCCACCGCGCTCAGGTCGCCCGAGACGGCGGCCAGGGCGGCGCGCTGGCACACGTTGGCCACGTTCGACGTCAGGTGCGACTGCAGGTTGGTGGCGGCCTTCACGACGTCGGCCGGACCGATCATCCAGCCGACCCGCCAGCCGGTCATCGCGTAGGTCTTCGCGACCCCGTTGAGCACCACGGCCGTGTCGGCGAGCTCGGGTACCTCGGCCACGATCGACCTGAAGCGGGTGCCGCCGTACACCAGGTGCTCGTAGATCTCGTCGGTCACGACCCAGAGGCCGTGCTCGTGCGCCCACCGGCCGATCTCGCGTACCTGCTCGGGGCTGTACACGGAGCCGGTCGGGTTGCAGGGGGAGCAGAAGAGCAGGAGCTTCGTCCGCTCGGTGCGCGCGGACTCCAGCTGGGCGACGGTGACCAGGTAGTCCTGGGTCTCGTCGGCGAGGACGTCGACCGGTACGCCGCCGGCGAGCCGGATCGCCTCGGGGTACGTCGTCCAGTACGGGGCGGGGAGCAGTACCTCGTCGCCGGGGTCGAGAAGTGCTGCCAGGCTCTCGTACACCGCTTGCTTGCCGCCGTTGGTCACCAGCACCTGTGCCGGCTCGACGTCGTACCCGGAGTCACGGCGGGTCTTCTCCGCGATCGCCTTCTTCAGCTCGGGCAGGCCGCCGGCCGGGGTGTACCGGTGGTTCTTCGGGTCCCTGGCGGCCTCGACGGCGGCCTCGACGATGTAGTCGGGCGTGGGGAAGTCGGGCTCGCCCGCGCCGAATCCGATCACCGGCCGGCCGGCCGCCTTCAGCGACTTGGCCTTCGCGTCCACTGCCAGGGTCGCCGACTCGGCGATGCCGGCGACGCGTTGGGAGACGCGGTCGGGCCGCTTCGCGGAGATGTCGTCACTCATGCGACCATCCTTGCACCACCCCGAGGGCCGCGGCGCTCGGTTCGACCTGGCGAGGCCTCACCCCGTACACTCGGGTTCTTGGTGGCATCTGTCGTTCACGGTGCCTTGACCTCGGGTCGAGTCGCGTAGCCGGGAGCGGCCACCGGAGGGCAGTGGCTCAATTGGCAGAGCACCGGTCTCCAAAACCGGCGGTTGGGGGTTCGAGTCCCTCCTGCCCTGCGGCGAGACGGCACAAGAGTTGCGAGAAAGGAGAGCCAGATGACGGAGACCCGTGCCACCAGCTCGGCGAGCTCGCGTCGCCCGCCGCCGAGCGGCCGGACCGGAATCGGGCTCTTCCTGCGTCAGGTCATCGCTGAGCTGCGCAAGGTCATCTGGCCCACGCGCGACCAGCTGGTGACCTATTTCGTGGTCGTGCTCGTCTTTGTCCTCTTCATGATCTTGTTCGTCTCGGTGCTGGACTACGTGTTCAACTCGGCGATGTTCAAGATCTTCGGCTGACGCGCCTCGCGTCTGCCACGAGATCAGCGGAAGTATGTGAGCGTCCACCCATGACCGAACAGACAGTGTCAGAACCCCTCGACCCGACCGACGTCCAGGTCGGCGACGCCGAAGGCGCCGACGTCGAACTCGGCGACGCGGCAACCACGGATCTCGGGGTTGCCGACGCGCCCCCTGCCGACTTCGAGGCCGCCGAGGCGGCTCCTGCCGACGTCGAGGCCACCGACGGGGTCGTCGAGCCCGTCGACGGCGCAGACGCCGAGGTCGCCGCCGACCCGCTCGAGGAGTTCCGGGCAGCCCTGCGCGCCAAGCCGGGCGAGTGGTACGTCGTGCACACGTACTCGGGCATGGAGAACCGTGTCAAGACCAACCTCGAGAACCGGATCACCTCGCTCAACATGGAGGACTTCATCCACGAGGTCCACGTGCCTCAGGAGGAGGTCGCGGAGATCAAGAACGGCCAGCGCAGGATGGTCCGCCGAACGGTGCTTCCGGGCTACGTGCTCGTCCGGATGGACCTGACCGACGAGTCGTGGTCAGCGGTACGGCATACGCCCTCCGTCACCGGCTTCGTCGGCCACAGCCACCAGCCGGTGCCGCTGAGCCTCGACGAGGTCGAGGCGATGCTCGCGCCGGCCGTGATCACCCAGGCCGAGTCGCCGCAGCAGCAGAAGCAGAAGAAGGTGGAGTTCACCGACTTCTACGCCGGTGACTCCGTCATGGTCGTCGACGGGCCGTTCGCCACCCTGCACGCCACCATCACCGAGATCAACGTCGACGCCCAACGCGTCAAGGCCCTCGTCGAGATCTTCGGCCGCGAGACCCCGGTAGAGCTGAGCTTCACCCAGATCGAGAAGGTCTGAGCCGGCGCCCCGCCTCAGCCCCCGGCACCACTGATCCACCCGACTAGCTAGGACACCACCATGCCTCCCAAGAAGAAGAAGATCGCTGCTCTCGTGAAGGTGCAGCTCAACGCCGGCGCCGCTACTCCCGCGCCGCCCGTCGGTACGGCCCTCGGCCCCCACGGCGTCAACATCATGGAGTTCTGCAAGGCCTACAACGCTGCCACCGAGGCGATGCGCGGGACGGTCATCCCCGTCGAGATCACGATCTTCGAAGACCGCACCTTCACCTTCGTCACGAAGACCCCGCCCGCCGCGGAGCTGATCAAGAAGGCCGCCGGGCTCACCAAGGGCTCGTCGACCCCGCACACCGACAAGGTCGGCAGGATCAACCGTGAGCAGGTGCGCGAGATCGCCAACACCAAGCTCCCCGACCTCAACGCCAACGACGTCGACGCCGCGATGAAGATCGTCGAGGGCACTGCCCGTTCCATGGGCATCACCGTCAGCGGCTGACACCGCTACCCCGTGGTAGGGCCGCGCTGGCCCGTCCGACCACAACTGGCCACACTCAGGAAGGAACCAGCTCATGCAGCGCAGCAAGGCTTACCGCGCGTCAGCGCAGAAGATCGACCAGGACGCGGTGTACGCGCCCGTCGAGGCGATCAAGATCGCAAAGGACACCGGGTCCACCAAGTTCGACTCGACGATCGACGTCGCCATGCGCCTCGGTGTCGACCCACGCAAGGCCGACCAGATGGTCCGTGGAACCGTCAACCTGCCCCACGGCACCGGTAAGACCGCCCGGGTTCTCGTCTTCGCCAACGCGGCGAAGGCGGAGGAGGCTCGGGCGGCGGGCGCCGACTTCGTCGGAGGCGACGAGCTCATCGAGAAGGTCGGCGGTGGCTGGCTCGACTTCGACGCCGTCGTGGCCACGCCCGACATGATGGGCAAGGTCGGCCGCCTCGGCCGCGTGCTCGGCCCGCGTGGCCTGATGCCCAACCCGAAGACCGGTACGGTCACGCCCGACGTGGCGAAGGCCGTCACCGACATCAAGGGCGGGAAGATCGAGTTCCGCGTCGACCGCCACGCGAACCTGCACTTCATCATCGGTAAGGCGTCGTTCGACACCGAGAAGCTGGCGGAGAACTACGCGGCCGCGCTCGAAGAGGTACAGCGGCTCAAGCCCTCGAGCTCGAAGGGCCGTTACCTGCGCAAGGTCACGTTCTCTACGACGATGGGCCCCGGCATCCCGGTCGACCCCAATCGGGCGCGCAAGCTCACCGCAGACGACGACGGCTGAGCGGTCACCGTTTGCCCACAATGGCCGGCTCGGGATGTCGGCGCCGCCGGCGGCGACGTAGTCTGGCCTCCAGCGCTCGTCGAGTGGGGCGCCACGACACGAGGAGCGCACTGATGAGACTTCGCCGAATGGCCGCCGGCGCGATCGCCGCAGGCATGATGGTGAGCCTGTCCGGATGCGGCAGCAGTACGGGGTCGTCGAGTGGCGATGCGGCTGCCCTGACTCAGGCGAACTTCTCGCAGACCGTCACCAGCGCGCAGCAGGCGGCGAAGTCTGCCCACTTCGTGGCGTCGATCAAGGCGGCGGGACACTCCATCTCGATGTCGGGCGATGCCTCCGGGTTCGCCGACCTGGCGTCGGCGGCCATGGACCTCAATGTGAAGGCATCCGGCAAGAGCATCGAGATGCGCCTCGTCCACAAGGTCCTGTACCTGCACGGGGCCGGGATGCCGGCCCCAGCGGGCAAGTCCTGGGTGAAGGTCGACCTCAACGACGCGAACAACCCGCTGTCGAAGATCCTCGACACCGCCGGACCGCGGAGCATGCTGACGTATCTCCGGTCTGTCACCAGCCTGGACGACAAGGGCATGCAGTCGGTCGACGGGGTGCAGGCACACCACTACACGGTGACGATCAACACCGCGAAGGCGCTGGCAGCGAACCCGGCGTTCAAGGGGCAGGACCTGTCGAAGCTGGGGATGCCCAAGACTCTCCACACCGACGTCTGGCTGGACTCGGACAACCGCCCGGTGAAGATGACGGTCGTCATCGGCAAGCTGCTGTCGCTCGAGGTGCACGTGTCCAAGTACGGTGAGCCCGTCGCGGTGCACGCGCCGCCCGCGGCTCAAGTGGGCACCTTCAGCCTCGGCGGCTGATTTGGCCGCCGCGGCCCGTCCGCGTAGGCTGGAGTCACCGAAGACCGCTGGTTGTCCGTCGACGCAGGTCGGCTGACCGAAGGCCCCGAGACGGGCGGCCCGCGCAGGTGAACCGGAACCGGCCGTAGTACTCGCGGCCCGCGCCCTGTGCACCTGCACAGGGCGTTTGTCGTGTTCGAGGCCCTCGTCGCCGGCGGGCGCGATGTACGCGCCACCCGATCCACCGGAAGGAGAGCCATGGCTCGGCCCGACAAGACGGCCGCCGTCGCGGAGCTCGCGAACGAGTTCCGCACCAGTGAGGGGGCCGTCCTCACCGACTACCGCGGCCTGACCGTGAAGCAGCTGCAGGAGCTCCGACGGGTGCTCGGCGACAACGCCAGCTATGCCGTGGTGAAGAACACGCTGACCAAGATCGCAGCTCAAGACGCCGGCATCGCGGGGTTCGACGACCTCCTCGTCGGGCCTACCGCCATCGCGTTCATCAAGGGTGACGCGGTCGTCGTCGCCAAGGGGCTGCGTGACTTCGCCCGGGCCAACGCGCCGCTCGTGATCAAGGGCGGCATCCTGGACGGCAAGACGCTCAGCGTCGCCGAGATCGGCCGGTTCGCCGATCTCGAGTCGAGGGAGGTCCTGCTCGGCAAGCTCGCCGGCGCGCTGCTCGCGTCGCTGCAGAATGCCGTCTCGTTGTTCAACGCGCCCGTCGCCCAGGTCGCCCGACTGGCGGCCGCGCTGCAGGCGAAGGCCGAGTCGGACCCGTCGGTCCTCGCGGGCGGTGCCGGTGAGCCGGCCGCCGAGCCCGCAGCGGCCGCGACCGAGCCGGAGGTGACCACGGTCGATCCCGAGGCGGCTGCGCCCGAGGCCGACGCTGCTTCGGCCGTCCCCGAGCCCCAGACGGCCGCCGTCGAGCCCGAGACGACCCCCGGCGAGCCCGAGGCTGAGCTCGCCGTACCCGAGCCCGAGGCGGCGGTCGCAGATCCCGATCCCGAGGCGGCACCGCAGGCACCGGAGCCGGCAGTACCCGCAGACCCGCCCGACACCGCAGCGGCGGCGCCGGACACCCCCACCGACGGCTGACTCGCCGGAACAACCCATATCCCGGCTCACGGCGCGAACAGAACGCCGTCGGCCAGCACTACGGAAGGAACGCCACCATGGCGAAGCTCAACACCGACGAACTCCTCGACGCGTTCAAGGAGATGACCCTCCTCGAGCTCAGCGAGTTCGTCAAGCAGTTCGAGGACACGTTCGGCGTCACCGCGGCCGCACCGGTCGCCGTTGCCGCCGCCGCCCCTTCGGGTGGTGACACGGCGTCCGAGGACGTCGAGCAGGACGAGTTCGACGTCATCCTCGAAGCGGCCGGAGACAAGAAGATCCAGGTCATCAAGGAGGTCCGCAGCCTCACGAGTCTGGGCCTCAAGGAGGCCAAGGACCTCGTGGAGGCGGCTCCCAAGGCCGTGCTCGAGCGGGTTGCGAAGGACGCGGCAGACAAGGCCCGCGAGTCCCTCGAGGGCGCCGGCGCCACCGTCAGCGTCAAGTAGCCCGCGGCGCGCCAGCCGTCTCGCGACGGCGTGGCGGCCGTTCGGATCCCTGCGTGTGAGGCACCCGGTCGACCGGGTGCCTCACCCGCGTCCGGGTCCGGAGACGACGCCCGTTTCGTCCGGCTCAGCGGGAAGATTCTTTTAGGCAATAGTGCGTTCTTGCTTGACTCGGCGGCCTGCGTTGGGCATGCTCACTGCAGTTCTGCTTGCGAATCGGGTCTGAGCACGGTTATCCCGTCGGCTCCCCGGTTGCACAGCAGTGGTCCCATGGGGTAAACTGCTAGTTTGCGCTGCCTCCCTCTCCCTTCGACCCGTTATCGGGTGACTTGGCATGCGTATTGGGATGAGTCCGCGAGCCTTCGGAAGGACCACTCTTGGCCGCCTCGCGCAACGCCAGCAACAGTTCAGCACCCCGTACCGCAACCACCGATGTAGACCGCACAGGTCGAGTTTCATTCGCCAAGATCGCAGAGCCCCTCGAGGTCCCGGATCTGCTTGCCCTCCAGGCCAACAGCTTCGACTGGCTGGTAGGCAACGCCGACTGGACCGGCCGGATCGAGCAGGCACAGGCCGAGGGACGCACGGACGTCTCGCGGAAGTCCGGTCTCGAGGAGATCTTCGAGGAGATCTCCCCGATCGAGGACTTCTCGGGCACGATGAGCCTGTCGTTCCGCGATCACCGCTTCGAGCCCCCGAAGAACACCGTCGAGGAGTGCAAGGAGCGCGACTTCACCTACGCCGCGCCGCTCTTCGTCACGGCCGAGTTCATGAACAACGAGACCGGCGAGATCAAGAGCCAGACGGTCTTCATGGGCGACTTCCCCCTGATGACCGACAAGGGCACGTTCATCGTCAACGGCACCGAGCGTGTCGTCGTCTCGCAGCTCGTGCGCTCGCCCGGTGTGTACTTCGAGCGCAGCATCGACAAGACGTCCGACAAGGACATCTTCACCTCGAAGATGATCCCCTCGCGCGGCGCTTGGCTCGAGTTCGAGATCGACAAGCGTGACATGGTCGGGGTCCGCCTCGACCGCAAGCGCAAGCAGAACGTCACGGTGCTCCTCAAGGCGCTCGGGTGGACCGAGGCGCAGATCCTCGAGGAGTTCGGCGAGTTCGAGTCGATCCGCCTGACGCTCGAGAAGGACCACACGTCGGGGCAGGACGACGCCTTGCTCGACATCTACCGCAAGCTCCGCCCGGGAGAGCCCCCGACCCGCGAGGCGGCGCAGACGCTGCTCAACAACTACTACTTCAACCCCAAGCGCTACGACCTGGCCAAGGTTGGTCGCTACAAGATCAACAAGAAGCTCGGCCAGGACGAGGCGTTCGACCAGCAGACGCTCACTGTCGACGACATCGTCGCGGCGATCCGCTACATCGTCGCCCTGCATGACGGGCGTACGGAGATGCAGTCGCCTCGTGGCCCGATGGTCGTCGAGGCCGACGACATCGACCACTTCGGCAACCGGCGGCTGCGTACGGTGGGCGAGCTGATCCAGAACCAGCTCCGTACCGGTCTGGCCCGGATGGAGCGCGTCGTCCGCGAGCGGATGACGACTCAGGACGTCGAGGCGATCACGCCGCAGACGCTGATCAACATCCGGCCCGTCGTCGCCGCGCTGAAGGAGTTCTTCGGTACGTCGCAGCTCAGCCAGTTCATGGACCAGATCAACCCGCTGGCGGGTCTGACGCACAAGCGCCGGCTCTCCGCGCTCGGCCCGGGTGGGTTGTCGCGTGAGCGCGCCGGGTTCGAGGTGCGTGACGTGCACGTGTCGCACTACGGCCGGATGTGCCCGATCGAGACCCCCGAAGGTCCCAACATCGGGCTGATCGGGTCCCTGGCGACGTTCGGACGGGTCAACTCGTTCGGGTTCGTCGAGACGCCGTACCGCAAGGTCGTCGACGGGGTCGTCACCGAGCAGATCGACTACCTGACCGCCGACGAGGAGGACCGGGTCGTCATCGCCCAGGCCAACTCCGGGCTCACGGCCGACAACACGTTCGAGGACGAGCGGGTCACGGTCCGGGAGCGTCGTGGCGAGGTCGACTACGTCCTCGGCAGCGACGTCGACTACATGGACGTGTCCCCGCGCCAGATGGTCTCCGTCGCGACGGCGTTGATCCCGTTCCTCGAGCACGACGATGCCAACCGCGCCCTGATGGGCTCCAACATGCAGCGCCAGGCCGTACCCCTGATCCGCGCCGAGGCGCCGCTCGTCGGCACCGGCATGGAGTACCGGGCGGCTGTCGATGCGGGCGACGTCGTGCTGGCCAAGGCCGCCGGGGTCGTGACGTCGGTGTCCGCCGACTACGTCGAGGTGCTGGAGGACGACGGGCACTCCGAGACCTACCGGCTCGCGAAGTTCCGCCGCTCCAACCAGGGCACCTGCGTCAACCAGCGCCCGACGGTCGCCGAGGGTGACCGCCTGGAGAAGGGTGACCCCATCGCCGACGGCCCCAGCACCGACAAGGCCGAGATGGCGCTCGGGCGCAACCTGCTCGTGGCCTACATGCCGTGGGAGGGCCACAACTACGAGGACGCCATCATCCTCAGCCAGCGGCTCGTCCAGGAGGACGTCCTCACCTCGATCCACATCGAGGAGCACGAGGTCGACGCCCGTGACACGAAGCTGGGACCCGAGGAGATCACGCGGGACATCCCCAACGTCTCCGACGAGATGCTGGCCGACCTCGACGAGCGCGGGATCATCCGCATCGGTGCCGAGGTCGTGCCCGGCGACATCCTGGTCGGCAAGGTCACGCCCAAGGGCGAGACCGAGCTGACGCCCGAGGAGCGCCTGCTGCGCGCGATCTTCGGGGAGAAGGCCCGTGAGGTGCGTGACACCTCGCTGAAGGTGAAGCACGGCGAGAGCGGCATCGTGATCGGCGTACGGGTCTTCGACCGCGAGGAGGACGACGAGCTGCCTCCGGGCGTCAACCAGCTGATCCGGGTGTACGTCGCCCAGAAGCGCAAGATCTCCGACGGCGACAAGCTCGCGGGACGTCACGGCAACAAGGGCGTCATCTCGAAGATCCTGCCGGCTGAGGACATGCCGTTCCTCGAGGACGGGACCGCGGTCGACATCATCCTCAACCCGCTGGGCGTGCCCGGCCGGATGAACATCGGCCAGATCCTCGAGACCCACCTCGGGTGGGTCGCGAAGAACGGCTGGCAGGTCGAGGGCGACGACGCGGAGTGGAAGCAGCGGCTCGCCGGGATCGGCGTCAGCTCGGGTGCCGGCGACACCAACGTCGCGACACCGGTGTTCGACGGCGCTCGCGAGGACGAGATCTCGGGTCTGCTGGCGGCTACCCTGCCGAACCGCGACGGCGAGCGCCTGGTCAAGGGCGACGGCAAGGCACGGCTGTTCGACGGCCGTACCGGCGAGCCGTTCCCCGACCCGGTATCGGTCGGCTACACCTACATCATCAAGCTCAACCACCTGGTCGACGACAAGATCCACGCTCGCTCGACCGGTCCGTACTCGATGATCACGCAGCAGCCGCTGGGTGGTAAGGCGCAGTTCGGTGGTCAGCGCTTCGGTGAGATGGAGGTATGGGCCCTCGAGGCCTACGGTGCCGCCTACGCGCTGCAGGAGCTGCTGACGATCAAGTCCGACGACGTGCTCGGCCGGGTGAAGGTCTACGAAGCCATCGTCAAGGGCGAGAACATCCCCGAGCCGGGCATCCCTGAGTCGTTCAAGGTGCTCGTCAAGGAGATGCAGTCGCTCTGCCTCAACGTGGAGGTCCTCTCCAGCGATGGGGTCGCGATGGACATGCGGGACACCGACGAGGACGTCTTCAGGGCGGCCGAGGAGCTCGGCATCGACCTGGCTCGCCGTCCGAACGAAGGCATCTCCAGCGTCGAGGAGGTGTGACGCAGACGCGTCACATCCCCTCGGCCGGGCCTCGCCGGCTCGTCGGCGAGGCTCCCGGGGTCAGTGATGACCCGATGAACACCAGGCAGAACCAGCTGAAGCGGAACCTAATAAAGGCAGTACTAATAAAGGACGTGTCTTGCTAGACGTCAATTTCTTCGATGAGCTTCGCATCGGCCTGGCCACCGCCGACGACATTCGTCAGTGGAGCCATGGTGAGGTGAAGAAGCCCGAGACCATCAACTACCGCACGCTCAAGCCGGAGCGTGACGGCCTCTTCTGCGAGAAGATCTTCGGCCCCACCCGGGACTGGGAGTGCTACTGCGGCAAGTACAAGCGGGTCCGCTTCAAGGGCATCATCTGTGAGCGCTGCGGCGTCGAGGTGACCCGGTCGAAGGTACGCCGTGAGCGGATGGGCCACATCGAGCTCGCCGCCCCGGTCACCCACATCTGGTACTTCAAGGGTGTTCCCAGCCGGCTCGGGTACCTGCTCGACCTCGCTCCGAAGGACCTCGAGAAGGTCATCTACTTCGCCGCCTACATGATCACCGCCGTGGACGACGAGGCGCGTCACCGCGACCTCCCGTCGCTGGAGGCCCGCATCGACGTCGAGCGCAAGCAGCTCGAGCAGCGTCGCGACGCCGACATCGAGACGCGGACACGCAAGCTCGAGGAGGACCTCGGCGCACTCGAGGCCGAGGGCGCCAAGGCCGACGCCAAGCGCAAGGTCAGGGAGGGCGCGGAGCGTGAGGTCAAGCAGATGCGCGACCGTTCTCAGCGCGAGCTCGACCGCATCGAGGAGGTCTGGAACTCGTTCCGGACCCTGAAGGTGCAAGACCTCATGGGCGACGAGATCCTCTACCGCGAGATGAAGCTGCGCTTCGGGAAGTACTTCGAAGGCGCCATGGGTGCCGAGGCCATCCAGAAGCGGCTTACGAGCTTCGACCTCGAGAGCGAGGCGGAGTCGCTGCGCGAGACGATCCACACGGGCAAGGGCCAGCGCAAGACCCGGGCGCTGAAGCGCCTCAAGGTCGTGTCGGCGTTCATGCTGACCACCAACAGCCCCGACGGGATGGTCCTCGACTGCGTTCCGGTGATCCCGCCGGACCTGCGGCCCATGGTCCAGCTCGACGGCGGCCGGTTCGCGACCTCCGACCTCAACGACCTGTACCGCCGCGTGATCAACCGCAACAACCGGCTCAAGCGGCTGCTCGACCTCGGCGCGCCCGAGATCATCGTCAACAACGAGAAGCGGATGCTGCAGGAGGCCGTCGACTCGCTGTTCGACAACGGCCGCCGCGGTCGCCCGGTGACGGGCCCCGGCAACCGGCCGTTGAAGTCGCTGTCCGACATGCTCAAGGGCAAGCAGGGGCGGTTCCGCCAGAACCTCCTCGGCAAGCGCGTCGACTACTCGGGCCGTTCGGTGATCGTGGTGGGGCCGCAGCTCAAGCTGCACCAGTGCGGTCTGCCCAAGCAGATGGCGCTCGAGCTCTTCAAGCCGTTCGTCATGAAGCGGTTGGTCGACCTCAACCACGCGCAGAACATCAAGAGCGCCAAGCGCATGGTCGAGCGAAGCCGTCCGGTCGTGTGGGACGTCCTCGAGGAGGTCATCACCGAGCACCCGGTGCTGCTCAACCGGGCACCGACGCTGCACCGGCTGGGCATCCAGGCCTTCGAGCCGCAGTTGATCGAGGGCAAGGCCATCCAGATCCACCCGCTCGTGTGCTCGGCGTTCAACGCCGACTTCGACGGCGACCAGATGGCCGTGCACCTGCCGCTGTCCGCGGAGGCGCAGGCCGAGGCCCGCATCCTGATGCTGTCGACCAACAACATCTTGAAGCCGGCCGATGGTCGCCCGGTCACGATGCCGACGCAGGACATGATCATCGGCATCTACTTCCTCACCCTCGACCGTGACGGTCACGTCGGTGAGGGCCGCTCGTTCGCGTCCGTGTCCGAGGCGCTGATGGCGCTCGACCGCGGCGACATCGCGCTGCAGAGCAAGATCCGCATCCGGTTCGACGACGTCGTCCCGCCGGAGGGGTACCAGACCCCCGATGGCTGGGAGCCCGGTCAGCCGCTCACGTTGGAGACGTCGCTCGGACGGGCGATCTTCAACGAGGCGCTGCCGTGGAACTACGCCTACGTCAACGCCGAGGTCGGCAAGAAGCAGCTCGGGGTGATCGTCAACGACCTCGCCGAGCGCTACACCAAGGTCGAGGTCGCCACGGCTCTCGACGCCCTCAAGGACGTCGGGTTCTACTGGGCCACCCGGTCCGGTGTCACGATCTCCATCGAGGACGTCGTCACGCCGAGCGAGAAGCCCGAGATCATGGCTCGCTACGAGGCACAGGCCGCGAAGGTCCAGCAGCAGTACGAGCGTGGCCTGATCACCGACGAGGAGCGCCGCCAGGAGCTCATCGAGATCTGGAACTCGGCGACGATCGACGTGGCGAAGGCCATGGAGGCGACGTTCGAGAAGACCAACCCGATCTACATGATCGTGAACTCCGGTGCCCGCGGGAACATGACGCAGGTCCGGCAGATCGCGGGCATGCGAGGTCTGGTGGCCAACCCGAAGGGCGAGATCATCCCGCGGCCGATCAAGGCCAACTTCCGCGAGGGACTGTCGGTGCTCGAGTACTTCATCTCGACGCACGGCGCCCGCAAGGGCCTGGCCGACACCGCGCTGCGGACGGCCGACTCCGGGTACCTAACCCGGCGTCTGGTCGACGTGTCGCAGGACGTCATCATCCGTGAGGACGACTGCGGCACCGAGCGCGGCCTCAGCAAGGTGATCGGCGTCAGGCTCGACGACGGACGGGTGGTCAAGGACGAGTACGTCGAGACCTCGGCCTACGCTCGCAACCTGGCCGTCGACGTCGAGCACCCCGAGAGCGGGGAGGTCCTGGCTCACGGCGGTGACGACATCGGCGACGTGTTGATCAACCGGCTCGTCGAAGCGGGCATCCACGAGGTCAAGGTTCGTTCGGTCCTGACCTGTGACGCCAAGACCGGTACGTGCGCCAAGTGCTATGGCCGCTCGCTGGCGACCGGCAAGCTCGTGGACATCGGCGAGGCCGTCGGCATCATCGCGGCCCAGTCGATCGGCGAGCCCGGTACCCAGCTGACGATGCGTACCTTCCACACCGGCGGCGTCGCCTCGGCAGACGACATCACCGAGGGTCTGCCCCGCGTGGTCGAGCTCTTCGAGGCCCGCCAGCCCAAGGGCAAGGCTCCGATCTCGGAGTCGGCCGGCCGCGTGCGCGTCGAGGACACCGACAAGACCCGCAAGATCGTCGTCGTTCCCGACGACGGGTCGGAGGAGGTGGCCTACCCGGTCAGCAAGCGGACCCGGCTCCTCGTCGAGGACGGTACGCATGTCGAGGTCGGTCAGCAGATGACCGTCGGCAAGGCAGATCCCCAAGACGTCCTGCGGGTCCTCGGGCCTCGCAAGACCCAGGAGCACCTGGTTGACCAGGTGCAGGAGGTCTACCGGCGCCAGGCTGTCGCGATCCACGACAAGCACATCGAGATCATCATCCGGCAGATGCTGCGCCGGATCACGGTGATCGAGAGCGGCGACTCACTCCTGCTGCCGGGCGAGCTCGTCGAGCGCACCCGGTTCGAGACCGAGAACCGTCGGGTCGTCGCCGAGAGCGGCACCCCCGCCTCGGGTCGTCCGGTGCTGATGGGCATCACCAAGGCGTCGCTGGCGACGGAGTCGTGGCTTTCCGCGGCCTCCTTCCAGGAGACCACGAGGGTGCTCACCGATGCGGCCATCCACGGGAAGTCCGACTCGTTGCGCGGGCTCAAGGAGAACGTCATCTTGGGCAAGCTCATCCCTGCCGGCACCGGGCTGGAGCGCTACCGCAACATCAGGGTCGAGCCGACCGAGGAAGCGCGCGCACAGGCGTACTCGATCGACTACGACACCTACGAGTACGACTTCGGTCAGTCGGCCGGGCAGTCGGTGGCCCTGGACGACTTCGACTTCGGTTCCTACCGGAACTGAGGCCGAGCCTCGTACCACCGCGCACAGGGCGGTCACCTCGCACGAGGTGGCCGCCCTGTGCCGTACCCGGTTCCCCCCGGCCGCGGGGGCACGGGTGTCACCGAGAGGTAGCTCCTGTCGGCCGAGGAGTCAGGTAATCCCCACTGAGGAGTCAAGTGATTCCCGCTCAGGGGTCAGGTGTGCGCTTCGAGAATCCGGTTCGTACGGCCGAAGGTGCACTCGTAAGCAGAGCGGTCGGGCCACCTGACCCCGGGCGGGAACTATCTGACTCGTGGGCCGGAACTGTCTGACACCTGGGCGGGAAGTATCTGACACCTGGGCTCGGGCAGGATGAGCGGATGACGACGATCGATCCACGACCATGACCCCCGTCGAGCCTACTGAGGCAGCCGAGCCAACTGGGGCAGCCGAGGCAGCCGAGGCGGTCGAACAGCGGTACAGGGAGCTGTCCAGCAGAGCCGAGCGACGGCTGTCGGGCGGTGGCCGCGACGCCCCCTCGGAGGAGCTGCGCAAGCTCGTCGACGAGGTGTCCGGCCAGGACGACCCTTACGCGTGGGACCGGTACGGCGAGTCCGGACCGGTCGAGCGGCTCGAGCAGCAGATCTGTCGGCTGCTGGGCAAACCCGCGGCCGCGATGTTCCCCAGCGGGATCATGGCTCAGCAGTCGGTGCTCCGGGTGCTGTGCGACGAGAGCGGGTCACGGCGGGTGGCCCTGCCGGGCCTGTCGCATCTGCTCGTGCACGAGCTGGACGGACCGCAGCTTCTGCACGGCTTCGGCTACGAGCGGCTGACGACCAGTGCGTCGGTGCCAGGCGTCTGCGATCTGGAGAAGATCCCGGGGAGGCTGGGTGCGGTGGTGCTGGAGCTCCCACTTCGAGACGGCGGATATCTGCTGCCGTCGTGGGACGAGCTGGAGTCGTTCTCGCGGGCCTGCCGCGAGCGGGACGTGCCGCTGCACTTCGACGGAGCCCGCATCTGGGAGTCACAGCCGCACCTCGGACACGGACTCGCGGAGATCGCCGCGCTGGCCGACACCGTGTACGTGTCGTTCTACAAGGGCCTCGGCGGGCTGGCCGGCGCCGCGGTCTGCGGACCGGTCGACGTGGTCGCGGCCGCCCGGCGCTGGCGGACCCGACTCGGCGGGACGCTGTTCACCTTGATGCCGTACGCCCTTTCGGCTCTGCGCGGGTTGCGCGAGGAGCTGCCGAATGCACCGGCCTACCACGCGCGAGCCCTTGAGCTCGCGGCCGCGCTGCCGTCGCGGGGCATCCGGGTGTTCCCCGAGCCGCCGCACACCAACGCGTTCCGGCTCTTCGCACCAGTACCGCACACGGAGCTCAACGAGCGGATCATCGCCTTCATGGAGCGTGAGCGCACGGCATTGACGTTCCTCTGGCAGGCGGCGGACGTGCCGGGCTGGTCGTGGACGGAGTTCACGGTGGCGCACTCGACGCTCGACTGGACGGTCGACGAGGCGGCCCAGCTCCTGGCCGGTGTCGTCGGAGGAGGATGAGCGCGCTTGGGGCCTGGTACACCCGCCAAGAGTGACGTAATCTTGATTACATGAATACATCGAATGACGCAGAGATCAAGGCGTGGTTCGCCGGCCGCCTCCCCAAGGAGTGGACCGCGCAGGCACCCACCATCACCATCGACCGTGAAGAGATCACCGTCACCATCCGGCTCGAGCCTGTCGACCTCGGTGCCGACGCCTCGGACGAGGCGAAGGCCGAGGCAGCCGCCGGCAGGATCGCCGGCTGGCGCGAGGACACCCGAGAGGCCAGGATGAGTGTGGCGAGTGAAGCCCAACGCCGCTTCGAGCGCAAGGTCTCCTGGGGAGCAAGCCTCAGCGACGACCGGGTCCTGTTCACGCACCTCGCCGTGCCGGTGATGACTCGGCTGCGGCAGCCGCAGCGCCAGGTACTGGACACGCTGGTCGACGCCGGCGTGGCCCGGTCCCGCGCCGACGCGCTGCAGTGGTGCGTGAGACTGGTCGGCCAGCACAGCGAGGAGTGGCTCAACGACCTCCGCTCCGCCATGGAGAACGTGCAGGCCGTGCGTGAGCAGGGCCCAGCCGCCTAACCCCCGCCCAGTAGAGCCACCCCCCACCGCCGAGACGTCCCCAGCGGCCCTGTTCTGTCGGCGTGTCGCGCACCGATTGACTTCTCGGCGGAAGGTGTGCGGCGGGGCGGGGATTGACGGAAACGGTCGACCGGACATCCTGGCCGCTCGACCCGACATCTGCGCCCGCTCGGCCGGGCATTTGCGCCCGGTCGACCCGACATCTGCGCCCGCTCGGCCGGGCACTTGCGCCCCGTCGACCCGACATCTGCGCCCGCTCGGCCGGGCATTTGCGCCCGCTCGGCGGGGTGGCGGACCGTACGGGTGAGGCACGATGGTCGCGTGAAGGACCTCACCGACCGGGCCAAGGCGGTCGCCGCTGAGCTGCGCAGGTCAGGCGTGGCCGACGTCGACTCGTCCAGCCTCGCCCGATCGCTGTACAGCAGCGACGCCTCGCTGTATCGGGTGCCTCCGGCGATCGTTGTCCGGCCCCGCGACGCCGACGAGGTGCTGGCAGCGCTGTCCGCCTGTCGCGGCGCCGGTCTGCCCGTCACCGCGCGGGGCGCCGGCACCTCCATTGCGGGCAACGCGGTCGGTCCCGGAGCGGTGTTCGACTTCAGCAGGTACATGCACGGCGTCGACTCGATCGATCCTGAAGCCCGCACGGCGGTGGTGCAGCCTGGCGTCGTACACGCGTCGCTCCAGCGCGCCGTACGCCCGGTCGGGCTACGTTTCGGGCCGGACCCGTCGTCTCACTCCCGGTGCACGATCGGCGGCATGATCGGCAACAACGCCTGCGGGTCGAGGGCGCTCGGGTACGGGCGCACGTCCGACAACCTGGTCGCGCTCGACGTCGCGACGGCTGCCGGGGAGCGGATCCTCCTCGGGCACGGCTCGCCAGGCCATCCCGGCAACGCCAGCAGGGCAGACAGCGTCGATCCACTCTCCGATCGGGACGGACACAGCGGACCCGGCTCCGGCGTGCTCGACCGTCTGCGCGAGCGGGTCGGCCGGAGCCTCGCCGACATCCGCATGGACCTCGGCAGGTTCCCTCGCCAGGCCTCCGGCTACGGGTTGGAGCAGTTGCTCCCCGAGCACGGCTTCGACGTGGCGCGCGCCCTGGCGGGGTCGGAGGGGACGCTCGCGGTGGTGCTGGGCGCCACGGTCCGCCTCGTGCCGGAGCCGGCTCACCGGGCGCTCGTGGTGCTGGGCTACCCGTCGATCGCCTCCGCAGCCGACGACGCACCACAGCTCCTCGCGCACCGGCCGACGGCGTGCGAGGGCCTCGACTCCAGGATCACCGACGTGGTGCGCGCATCCCACGGACTGCGGGCGGTACCCGCCCTGCCCGATGGCGACGCCTGGCTGCTCGTCGAGGTCGTCGGCGACACCGCCGCGGAAGCACTTGCCGCCGCAGCCCTGGTACGCCGAGACGCGGGTACGTCGTCGGCTCTCGTCGTGCACGACATCGCAGGCATGCAGGCTCTGTGGCGCATCCGCGAGGACGGCGCGGGTCTCGCGGCGCGCGCCCTGACGCCGCCGGGCCAGCCCGGCTGGGAGGACGCGGCCGTCCCACCTGCGAGGCTGGGCGGCTACCTGCGCGACTTCGACTCCCTGCTCGCACAACACCGGCTGCACGGTGTCCCCTACGGGCACTTCGGCGACGGTTGCGTCCACGTACGGATCGACTTCCCCGTCGGCACCGAGTCCGGGGCAGACGTGCTCCGGAGCTTCGTCGAGGACGCGGCCCGCCTCGTCGCGTCGTACGGCGGGTCGTTGTCCGGAGAGCACGGAGACGGTCGCGCCCGCAGCGACCTGCTCGGCCTCATGTACCCCTCGCGCATCCTCGAGCTGTTCGCGGACGTGAAGTCGATCTTCGACCCGGCGGGACTGCTGAACCCAGGCGTTCTCGTCGACCCGCGCCCGCTGGACGCCGACCTGCGGCTCACCTCCCGCAGGGAGGTCCGAGGCGGCCTCGGCGTCCGGCTGGCCGCCGACGCCGGTGACTTCTCCGCCGCGGTGCACCGGTGCACCGGCGTCGGCAAGTGTCTGGCCGACAACAGCGCCGCGGGCGGCGTCATGTGCCCCTCCTACCGCGCCACGCGCAACGAGAAGGACTCGACACGAGGGCGCGCCAGGGTGCTCCAGGACATGGTGTCGGGAGCGTTCACGGAGGGCCCCGGCCCCTCGTGGAGGGCCGACGAGGTCGCCGATGTCCTCGAGCTGTGCCTTGCCTGCAAGGGATGCGCGTCGGACTGCCCAACCGGCGTCGACATGGCGACGTACAAGGCGGAGGTCCTGCACCAGCGGTATCTCGACCGCCTCAGACCCCGGAGCCACTACACGCTCGGCTGGCTCCCGTACTGGGCTGCGCTCGCCCAGCGCGCGCCCCGTCTTGTCAACGTCGCCTTCAGCCGGCCGCTGTCCGCCCGCGTGGTCAGGTGGAGCGCGGGCATCGACCAGCGACGGCGACTACCCGCGTTGGCCCTGCAGACATTTCGGGCGTGGAGCCGCGAGCGTCCTCAGGAACCCGACGACCGTCCACTTGTCGTGCTCTGGGCCGACACGTTCACCGACTTCTTCAGCCCGGCCGCCGGCCGCGCCGCTGTCGACCTGCTCGAACGGGCGGGCTACCGCGTGGAAGTGCCGCGCGACTCCCTCTGCTGCGGCCTCACCTGGATCAGCACCGGACAGCTCGCCCGGGCCAGGAAGACCCTTGCCCGCACAGTGGCCGTGCTGGCGGAGTACGCCGACCGCGGAGTACCCGTGGTCGGACTGGAGCCGTCGTGCACGGCGGTGCTGCGAGCAGATGCCAGGGAGCTGCTCGACGACCCGCGGGTAGAACGGCTGGCGGCGCAGGTACACACCCTGGCCGAGCTTCTCGCCCGAACGCCCGGCTGGGAGCCGCCGGACCTCCGTGACGTCTCGGTGGTCGCCCAGCCGCACTGTCACCACGCATCAGTCCTGGGCTGGGAGGCCGACGCGGCACTGCTCGGTCGAGCCGGTGCGCAGGTGACGAGGGTAGGCGGCTGTTGTGGCCTCGCCGGAAACTTCGGCATGGAGAAGGGCCACTACGACGTCTCGGTCGCGGTGGCCGAGCTCGACCTGCTTCCGGCGGTCCGCTCGGCGCCGCCAGGAAGCATCGTCCTCGCCGACGGGTTCAGCTGCCGTACTCAGCTGGGCTCTCTCGCGGATGTCGACGCCGTCCACCTGGCCGAGCTGCTGAGGGGCCACCCTGCCGACCGCTGATCGGCCGGCGGACTCCTCGCATCCATCGTGGGCCGCGCCGAGGAGGGGCCGAGACGAGGGAATTACTCGTTTTGACCCTGCTCTGCCCACCCGGTAATCTTGAGAACTGTGCCTGGGCAACTCCAGGCCCTCTCGTGTGCGCACGGTGCGTCGGGGCGGATCTGTCCGCCGACGCCACACAGTGTCCTGCACCCCCGAAAAGCTTCGACGACAGGAAAGAGAACGACGCGGTGCCCACCATCCAGCAGCTGGTCCGCAAGGGCCGCCAGGACAAGGTGTCGAAGACGAAGACGCCGGCCCTGAAAGGATCGCCCCAGCGGCGCGGCGTCTGCACGCGCGTGTACACGACCACGCCGAAGAAGCCCAACTCCGCACTGCGCAAGGTCGCGCGCGTCCGGCTGACGAGCGGCATCGAGGTCACGGCGTACATCCCCGGCGTCGGGCACAACCTCCAGGAGCACTCGATCGTGCTCGTTCGCGGCGGTCGCGTGAAGGACCTCCCCGGTGTGCGCTACAAGATCATCCGCGGCTCGCTCGACACGCAGGGCGTGAAGAACCGCAAGCAGGCTCGCAGCCGCTACGGCGCGAAGAAGGAGAAGAGCTGATGCCGCGCAAGGGACCCGCCGCCAAGCGGCCGATCGAGATCGACCCGGTCTACGGCAGCCCACTGGTCACCCAGCTCATCAACAAGGTGCTCGTCGACGGCAAGAAGCAGGTCGCCGAGCGGATCGTGCACAGCGCACTCGAGGGCTGCCGTGAGAAGAGCGGCACCGACCCGGTCGTCACGCTGAAGCGCGCACTCGACAACGTCAAGCCCACGCTGGAGGTCCGCCCCCGGCGGGTCGGCGGTGCCACCTACCAGGTCCCCGTCGAGGTCAGGCCCGTCCGGTCCACGACCCTCGCCCTGCGCTGGCTGGTCCGCTACTCGCAGGCCAGGCGCGAGAAGACCATGTCCGAGCGGCTGATGAACGAACTGCTGGACGCCTCCAACGGCCTCGGAGCCGCCGTGAAGCGACGCGAGGACACCCACAAGATGGCCGACTCCAACAAGGCGTTCGCCCACTACCGCTGGTGACCTGTACGCCTCCGGCACGGCATGAAATCGCCCTCCGGAGCGTTGTACACCAACGTCACCGCACTCATCACTTTTACCGTTAGGGAACGCCAATCGTGGCAATCGACATCACCACCGACCTCGGCAGAGTTCGCAACATCGGCATCATGGCTCACATCGATGCCGGCAAGACGACGACGACCGAGCGCATCTTGTTCTACACCGGCATCAACTACAAGATCGGTGAGGTCCACGAGGGCGCGGCCACCATGGACTGGATGGAGCAGGAGCAGGAGCGCGGCATCACCATCACGTCCGCCGCGACCACCTGCATGTGGCACGACCACACCATCAACATCATCGACACGCCGGGACACGTCGACTTCACCGTCGAGGTCGAGCGTTCGCTGCGCGTCCTCGACGGCGCCGTGGCCGTCTTCGACGGGGTCGCCGGCGTCGAGCCGCAGTCGGAGACCGTCTGGCGGCAGGCAGACCGCTACCTCGTGCCGAGACTCTGCTTCGTCAACAAGCTCGACCGCACCGGCGCGGAGTTCCACCGCTGCGTCGAGATGATCGAGAGCCGTCTCGGTGCGGTACCGCTCGTGCTGCAGATCCCGATCGGCACCGAGAGCGACTTCATCGGCGTCGTCGACCTGATCAACATGCGCGCGCTGACCTGGCGCGGCGAGACGGAGAAGGGCGAGGACTACGACATCGAGGAGATCCCCGCGTCGCACCTCGACGCGGCACGCGAGTGGCGTGACCGGCTCCTCGAGACCATCGCCGAGGCCGACGACGAGATGATGGAGCTGTACCTCGAGGGCGAGGAGCCCACGGTCGAGGCGCTGCACGCGGCCATCCGCCGCGCGACCCTCGCCGCCAAGCTGACGCCCGTCCTCACGGGCAGCGCCTTCAAGAACAAGGGTGTACAGCCCCTGCTCGACGCCGTGGTCGCCTACCTGCCGTCGCCGATCGACATCGACGCGGTGGAGGGCCACTCCGTCAAGGACGAGTCTGTCGTCGTCAAGCGCCGCCCCAACGAGGACGAGCCGTTCTCGGCGCTGGCGTTCAAGATCATGGCCGACCCGCACCTGGGCAAGCTCACCTACCTGAGGGTGTACTCCGGCCGCCTCGACACCGGTACGACCGTGCTCAACCCCACCAAGGGGCGCAAGGAGCGGATCGGCAAGATCTACCGGATGCACGCCAACAAGCGTGAGGAGATCGCGTCGATCGGCGCCGGTCACATCGTCGCCGTCATGGGTCTGAAGGACACCACCACCGGCGAGACGCTGTGCAGCATCAACGACCCGGTCGTCCTGGAGTCGATGACGTTCCCGGCACCGGTCATCCACGTCGCGGTCGAGCCGAGGTCGAAGGGCGACCAGGAGAAGCTCGGCATGGCTATCCAGCGCCTGTCCGAGGAGGACCCGACCTTCCAGGTACGCACCGACGAGGAGACCGGCCAGACCATCATCGCCGGTATGGGCGAGCTGCACCTCGAGGTGCTCGTCGACCGGATGCGTCGCGAGTTCCGCGTCGAGGCCAACGTCGGCAAGCCGCAGGTGGCCTACCGCGAGACGATCCGCAAGGCCGTCAGCAAGGTCGACTACGTCCACAAGAAGCAGACCGGTGGCTCCGGCCAGTTCGCCAAGGTCGTCATCGACATGGAGCCGACCGGCGGAGGCGACGGCGGCTACGAGTTCGTCAACGCCGTCACCGGTGGGCGCATCCCGCGCGAGTACATCCCGCCCGTCGACGAGGGCATCCAGGAGGCGATGGAGTTCGGCGTCCTCGCCGGCTACCCCATGGTCGACCTCAAGGTGACCTTGCGAGACGGTGCCTACCACGACGTCGACTCGTCCGAGATGGCGTTCAAGATGGCGGGACGGATGGTCTTCAAGGAGGCCGCGCGCAGAGCTGACCCGGCGCTGCTCGAGCCCATGATGGCCGTCGAGGTCACCACGCCCGAGTCCTACATGGGCGACGTGATCGGCGACCTCAACGCCCGCCGCGGCCAGATCCAGGCCATGGAGGAGGGTCTCGGCGGGGTGAAGCTCGTGAAGGCCCTCGTCCCACTGTCGGAGATGTTCGGCTATGTCGGCGATCTGCGTTCCAAGACGCAGGGCAGGGCGTCGTACTCCATGCAGTTCGACTCGTACGCCGAGGTTCCCCGTAACGTCGCTGACGAAATCATCCAGAAGGTCCGCGGCGAGTAACATCGGCCCGGCGCAACCCGCAACGTTCAAAGTTTCGATCTAGGAGGAAGTCCAAGTGGCGAAGGCCAAATTCGAGCGGACCAAACCGCACGTCAACATCGGCACCATCGGCCACATCGACCACGGGAAGACCACTCTGACCGCGGCGATCTCGAAGGTGCTGCACGACAAGTTCCCCACGCTCAACCCCCAGTTCGCCTTCGACGACATCGACAAGGCGCCCGAGGAGAAACAGCGCGGGATCACGATCTCGATCGCGCACATCGAGTACCAGACCGAGAAGCGGCACTATGCGCACGTCGACTGCCCCGGTCACGCCGACTACATCAAGAACATGATCACCGGCGCGGCGCAGATGGACGGTGCGATCCTCGTCGTCGCCGCCACTGACGGCCCCATGCCCCAGACGCGCGAGCACGTGCTGCTCGCCCGCCAGGTCGGCGTGCCTGCGATCGTCGTCGCGCTCAACAAGTGCGACATGGTCGACGACGACGAGCTGATCGAGCTCGTCGAGCTCGAGGTGCGGGAGCTGCTCTCCGAGTACGAGTTCCCCGGCGACGACACCCCCGTCATCCGGGTGGCCGCGGCGCCGGCCCTCAACGGCGACGAGAAGTGGGGCGCCTCGGTGCTCGAGCTCATGGACGCCGTCGACGAGTTCATCCCGCAGCCGGCACGTGACACCGAGAAGCCGTTCCTCATGCCTGTCGAGGACGTCTTCACGATCACCGGTCGCGGCACGGTCATCACCGGCCGCATCGAGCGTGGCGTCGTCAAGATCAACGAGACCGTGGACATCATCGGCATCCGCGAGCAGAAGCAGACCACGACCGTCACCGGTATCGAGATGTTCCGCAAGCTGCTCGACACGGGTGAGGCCGGCGAGAACGTCGGGCTCCTCCTGCGCGGCACGAAGCGTGAGGACGTCGAGCGCGGCATGGTCGTCATCAAGCCCGGCTCGACCACGCCGCACACCAACTTCGACGGGAACGTCTACATCTTGTCGAAGGAAGAGGGTGGCCGGCACACGCCGTTCTTCAACAACTACCGGCCGCAGTTCTACTTCCGCACCACCGACGTCACCGGAGTCGTCACGCTGCCCGAGGGCACCGAGATGGTCATGCCCGGCGACACCACCGAGATGGCCGTCGAGCTCATCCAGCCGATCGCCATGGAAGAGGGCCTGCGCTTCGCCATCCGCGAGGGTGGCCGCACGGTCGGCGCGGGCCGGGTCACCAAGATCAACAAGTGACCTCGGTCTGACCTCACGTCTCACCCAGAGATCCGGCCCTCAGGCAGCAACTGCTGTCTGAGGGCCGGATCTTTGTCGTCCGGGATGGTTGAATCGCTGGATGGCCGGCGATCGCAAGAGGGTACGGACGGACAGCCGTCCCGGGGAGACAGAAGAGCAGCGGCTGGACCGCAACTACAACGAGCTGCTGCAGGAGATGCGGGTCCTCCAGTCCGGTATGCAGATCCTGTTCGCGTTCTTGCTCAGCATCGCGTTCCAGCAGCGCTTCGTCGAGGTGGACACCTTCCAGCGAGACGTCTACCTCGTGACGCTCGTGTCCGCGGCGTTGGCCACCGCGTGCATCATCGGGCCGGTGCCCTTCCACCGGCTCATCTTCCGCCGCGGGATGAAGGACGACCTGATCCGGGCGTCCACGCGGTACGTCGGAGCGGGTCTCGCCTTCCTGTTCGTCTGCATCACCGGCGCGATGCTGATGGTCCTGGACTTCCTGACGTCGCGGGTCCTGGCCGTCACCGTCACCGCCGTTCTCGCCGTGATCTTCTTCGTGCTCTGGGTCGTGCTCCCGATAAGGGCCCGGGTCGAGGAGGACAACGAACAGAGCGAGCCCTAACCAGACGGACAGGCGGCGGCTGCTCGAGGAACTGCGCGCCGGCACGGACACATCATCGGCCGAGCAGAGTCGCGCATCCGCCCGCTGGGTAGATTGGGTGCCGTGGCAGACGAGGAGCTGACGGCAGACGGTGCGGAGCTGCTCAGCGTGATCGCGCGGGTCAACCGGTGGGCGACGTTCCACGCCGAGCTCGCCATTCCTCCCGCTCAGGCCCGGCTGCTGGCCCAGATCGACACGATGGGTGCAGCCCGGATCGGTGACCTCGCCCGGGCCGACCACTGCAGCCAGCCGACCATGACCAACCAGGTGCAACGCCTCGAGGAACACGGTTGGGTCGCCCGGGATCTCGACCCTGCCGACGGCCGGGCGGTCCTCATCTCCTTGACGCCGCAGGGGCGCGGCGTGCTGCAGGAGGTTCGTCGAGCCCGGGCCGCCGCACTCCAGCCCGTGCTCTCGCGGATGAGCGACCTGGAGCGGTCACGCCTGCGCGGGGCTGCCCTGACGCTCGCCGCACTCATGCAGGCCGCTGAGCACACGGTGCTCCACGGCGCTCTCCGCGACACGTGACCGGCGGGTGCGCCGGGTCGTGACATTCGTCAGGGGAACCGCCGGGGTCTGCGGGTAGCCTGGTCCGGGCGCCTTCGGCCGGTGCCCGACAAGTCTGCGGAGGACCATGCTCATACCGCTGTTGCGCGCCTATCTGCGTCCTTATGGGCGCCCGATCGCAATGGTGCTCGTCTTCCAGCTCGTCCAGACCATGGCGAACCTGTACCTGCCCGGCCTGAACGCCGACATCATCGACAAGGGCGTCGTCGCCGGCGACACCGGCTACATCGTCCGTACCGGCGCGGTGATGCTCGTCGTCACCCTCGTCCAGATCGTCTGCGCTGTGGTAGCGGTGTACTTCGGGGCCCGGACAGCCATGGCGCTCGGCCGGGACCTCCGCGCCGCGGTGTTCAACAAGGTCCAGACCTTTGCCGCCCGCGAGGTCGCCCAGTTCGGCGCTTCCACGCTCATCACGAGGTCGACCAACGACGTCCAGCAGGTACAGATGATCGTCTTCATGACGTTCACGTTCATGGTCGCTGCGCCGATCATGTGCTTCGGCGGGATCGTGCTGGCGCTGCGTCAGGACCTCAAGCTCTCCACGCTGCTCGTGGTCGTGGTGCCGGCGCTCGCACTGAGCGTCGGGCTCGTCATCCGCAGGCTGCGCCCGCTGTTTCGGCTCATGCAGACGAAGATCGACACGATCAACCGGGTCATGCGTGAGCAGATCACGGGTATCCGGGTCATCCGGGCGTTCGTCAAAGAGGGGTACGAGCGCGAGCGGTTCGGGGTGGCGAACCGCGACAACATGCAGACCGCCATCGCCGTCGGCCGGCTGACCTCGTTGATGTTCCCGATCGTGATGCTGACCCTGAACGCGTCCGTCGTGGCGGCGACCTGGTTCGGCGGTCTCCGGATCGGCAGCGGCGGCATGCAGGTAGGGACGCTCGTGGCCTTCCAGAGCTACCTCATCCAGATCCTGATGGCCGTCATGATGGCCACCTTCATGTTCATGCTGTTCCCCCGCGCGGAGGTGTCCGCCGAGCGGATCAGCGAGGTGCTGGACACGGGACCCAGCGTCGTGGCCCGCGAGGGGGCGGTCCGGCGCCCGGTGCAGGCCGGGCTCGTGGAGGTGAGCGGGGCCAGCTTCGCCTATCCGGGAGCCGAGAAGGACGTGCTGCACTGCATCGACCTCGTCGCGCGGCCGGGTGAGACGACGGCCGTCATCGGGTCCACGGGGAGCGGCAAGAGCACCCTGCTGAACCTCATCCCGCGGCTCATCGACGTGACAGGCGGCGCCGTCCGGCTCGACGGGGTCGACGTCCGCGAGCTCGTGCCCGACGACGTGTGGTCCGCTATCGGCCTGGTGCCCCAGCGGCCGTACCTGTTCACCGGTACCGTCGCGAGCAACCTGCGTTACGGACGTCCCGACGCGACCGACGCGGAGCTCTGGGAGGCGCTCGAGATCGCGCAGGCCGACGACTTCGTCGCCGCGATGCCCGAGGAGCTCGACGCGCCCATCGCCCAGGGCGGGACCAACGTCTCCGGCGGACAGCGTCAACGCCTCGCCATCGCACGGGCCTTGGTCAAGCGGCCCCGGGTGTACCTCTTCGACGACTCATTCTCGGCGCTCGACTACGCGACGGACGCGGCCCTGAGGCTGGCCCTGCGGCCGGTGACCCGCGACGCCGCTGTCGTGATCGTCGCCCAGCGCGTCAGCACGATCCGGCGGGCCGACCGCATCGTGGTGCTCGACGAGGGGTGCGTCGTCGGTACGGGCACCCACGAGGAGCTCATGGCCGGGTGCGCCACGTACCGAGAGATCGTGCTGTCCCAGCTCAGTGAGGCGGAGGCCGCATGAGTGGCCGGGGCCCACTGGCGATGCAGGGACCGCCCGCCAAGCCCGAGGACTTCCGTACCTCGGCGCGCAGGCTGCTGAGCTACCTGCACCCGCAGGCGCCACTGGTCTGGGCCATCGGCGCCCTGGCGGTGGTCGCCGTCGGGCTGAGCGTCGTGGGACCCAAGCTCCTCGGCCACGCCACCGACATCATCTTCACCGGCTTCATCGGCAGCCGACTTCCGCCCGGGGTGTCCCAGGCCGAGGCGGTGGCGAACCTTCGCCGGCAGGGCAATGACAAGGCGGCGGCCGTCGTGCAGGCTCTGCACCTGCATCCCGGCCACGGCATCGACTACGCGGCGCTGGCCTGGGTACTCCTCGCCGCCCTCGGCGTCTACATCGCGTCGGCGGGCTTCATGCTCATGCAGGGACGCCTCACCACCGTCGTCGTACAGCGCACGGTCGCCACCTTGCGGTCGGAGGTCGAGGACAAGCTCGGGCGCCTGCCGCTCTCGTACTTCGACTCCAAGCCGCGCGGCGAGTTGCTGTCCCGCGTCACCAACGACATCGACAACGTCGCACAGTCACTGCAGCAGACGATGAGCCAGCTGCTGACGTCGGCCTTCACCGTCGTCGGAGTCCTCGCGGTCATGTTCTCGATCTCGCCGCTGCTCGCCCTGGTGGCGGTGGTCACCGTCCCGGTGGCGGCGGTGATCACCAAGATGATCGCCCAACGCTCGCAGCCCCAGTTCATGGAGCAGTGGGCCTCGACCGGACGCCTCAACGGGCACATCGAGGAGGTCTTCACGGGTCACGAGATCGTGAAGGTGTTCGGTCGTCAGAAGCAGGCGCGCGAGATGTTCGAGAGCCACAACAACGCCTTGTTCGACGCCAGCTTCCGCGCCCAGTTCATCTCCGGCATCATCCAGCCGACCATGATGTTCGTCTCGAACGTCAACTACGTCGCGGTAGCGGTCATCGGGGCCCTGCGGGTGGCGTCCGGCTCCCTGAGCATCGGCGACGTCCAGGCGTTCATCCAGTACTCGCGCCAGTTCACGCAGCCCCTGACCCAGGTGGCGTCGATGCTCAACCTGCTCCAGTCCGGGATGGCATCGGCGGAGCGTGTCTTCCAGCTCCTCGACACGGCCGAGGAGATACCCGACCCGGCGGACGCCGTCAGACCGGTCGCGATCGTGGGTGAGGTCGCGTTCGAGGACGTGTCGTTCTCGTACTCGCCCGACGAGCCGCTCATCGAGCATCTCGACCTGACCGCCGAGCCCGGCAGCACGGTCGCCATCGTGGGCCCGACCGGTGCGGGCAAGACCACGCTGACCAACCTGCTGCTGCGGTTCTACGAGGTCGGCGGCGGCCGCATCACCCTCGACGGAGTCGACATCGCCGGCATCGACCGGGCCGTGCTGCGTGCCAACTTCGGGGTCGTCCTCCAGGACACCTGGCTCTTCGGTGGCACGATCCGCGACAACATCTCCTACGGAGCTACCGACGCATCCGAGGGGGACATTCACCGGGCGGCGGAGGCGGCGTACGTCGACCACTTCGTCCGCACCCTGCCCGACGGCTACGACACCGTGATCGAGGACGAGGCGACGAACATCAGCGCGGGCCAGCGGCAGCTGCTGACAATCGCTCGCGCCTTCCTCGCCGACCCCGCGATCCTGGTCCTCGACGAGGCGACGAGCTCCGTCGACACCCGTACCGAGGCCCTCGTACAGCGTGCGATGGAGCAGCTGCGTGAGGGCCGCACCAGCTTCGTGATCGCGCACCGGCTGTCGACGATCCGAGACGCCGACCGGATCGTGGTCATGGAGGGCGGACGCATCGTCGAGCAGGGTACGCACGAGAGCCTGCTCACAGCCGGCGGTGCCTACGAGCGGCTGTACGCCGCCCAGTTCTCGGGCGTCCCCGCCTGACGGTCCCCGCCGAGGGGTCAAGTTCTTCCCGCCGAGGAGTCAAGTTCTTCCCGCTCAGGGGCCAAGTAATTCCCGCCGAGGAGTCAGGTAATTTCCCGCCCAGGGGCCATGTTCTTGCCGCCCGGGGGCCGTCTCGTCCGGGCGAGAGTTCAGGTCGTTCCCCGCGGAGGGTCTGGAGGGTGGTCCGGTGTCCGCGCGGACGCAGCGGGCGCTACTAGGGCTGGAAGTAGGTGATTCGCTCACCGGCGAGGGTGCGCTCGATCCGCGTCCGGTTGTTGAGGTTCATGTCCGGCAGGGACGACGGGTCGAACCAGCCCACTTCGAGGTTCTCGTCGTCGGCTACACGAGCGGTCCCCGAGATGTACCGGCAGGCGAACGTCAGATCGAGGAACTGCACCCGATCGCCGTTCGGGCACACCTTCGGCTCCAGCGACACCACAGAGACAAGTCGATCGGTCTCGGCGACGACACCGGTCTCCTCGGCGATCTCCCTGATGAGCGCCGGAGAGGGCTGCTCGCCGGGTTCGATGATGCCGCTCACCACGGCCCACCGTCCGGAGTCGGCCCGGCGCGTCAGGAGCACCCGTCCGTCATCGTCGAGTACGACCCCGGAGACACCCGATAGCCAGAGCAGGTCGTGCCCGATCTTCGTCCGGAGCGTCTCGATGAAGACAGGTATAGGCACGGACTCACCCTATGCACGGCCGCGCTCCGTTACCTCAAGCCAGAACCCGAAGGCGGTGCTGACTTCTCGGAGGGGCAGTCCTGGCCCTCAAAGGGAAGTAGGTGACTCCTGGGGGAAAGTACGTGGCTCCTCGAGGGGACTCCGTGACCGCTCGGTCGGAAGTACTACACCCCCGGGGGGAACTACTTGACCCCTCGGCCGGAACTACGTGACTCCTCGGGGACGTTCGGCAGTGCTGACCGCCACGAACCGGACCTTCTGGTGTAAGACTGAGACCTCGCCCCGGATTTGGCATGCCTGGCTGCATCTGGCAGACTATCGGGGTTGCTCAGGCGGGATCGCCGGGGCGAGCCGAGTTCCACTCACGCCGAGGTCACGCAGTGCCGGGGCCAGGTGAGGCGGTCGGTTTCGCCGCACCGGAGACACCGCCGACCCGGCACCGACCTCGGTAGCCGGGAGCGGCAAACCAACTCCCGAGACCAGCACGACATCTGGCGTGGCACGTCCAAAAGGCGCGACACACCCGACCTCGGGGGTCGGAGACAGTGACGGGTTCCCCTCTTCACCGAGGCGTGGGCACGTCTTCTGCACGAACGAGATAGGACGAAGCGAGAGCATGGCGGGACAAAAGATCCGCATCCGGCTCAAGGCCTACGACCACGAGGTCATCGACTCGTCGGCGCGCAAGATCGTCGACACGGTGACACGCACGGGCGCCAAGGTCGCGGGCCCGGTGCCGCTTCCCACGGAGAAGAACGTGTTCTGTGTCATCCGCTCGCCGCACAAGTACAAGGACAGCCGGGAGCACTTCGAGATGCGTACGCACAAGCGTCTCATCGACATCATTGACCCGACGCCGAAGACGGTCGACTCGCTGATGCGGCTCGAGCTGCCTGCCGGCGTCGACATCGAGATCAAGCTCTGAGGACACCGACACCCATGAGCACTCCTTCACTCTCCCCCGAACGAACCGTCCGTGGGCTGCTGGGCACCAAGCTCGGGATGACGCAGCTGTGGGACGAGAACAACCGCGTCGTACCCGTGAGCGTCATCTCGGCGGCCTCCAACGTCGTCACCCAGGTCCGGGCCGCCGACACCGACGGGTACTCCGCCGTGCAGCTCGGCTTCGGTGAGGTCAAGGCCTCGAAGGTGACCAAGCCGCTCGCGGGGCACTTCGAGAAGGCCGGGGTCACCCCTCGCCGCCACCTCGTCGAGATCCGCACCGCCGACGCGGGCAGCTACGCGCCGGGCCAGGAGCTCAACGCCGACCTGTTCACGGCCGGCGAGAAGATCGACGTCACCGGCACCAGCAAGGGTAAGGGCTTCGCCGGTGTGATGAAGCGGCACGGGTTCCACGGCGTGAGCGCGTCGCACGGCTCGCACCGCAACCACCGCAAGCCTGGCTCCATCGGCGGCTGCTCCACCCCTGGCCGCGTCTTCAAGGGGATGCGGATGGCCGGGCGGATGGGCGTCGAGACGATCACGGTCCAGAACCTCACCGTGCACGCCGTCGACGCCGACCGCGGCCTCATCCTCGTGAAGGGCGCCATCCCCGGCGCGCGCGGCACCGTTGTCATCGTCCGCAGTGCGGCCAAGGCGAAGGGAGACGAGCAGTGACCACGGTCGACATCCTCGACGCCTCCGGAAACAAGTCGGGCACGGTCGAGCTCCCCGCCGAGATCTTCGACGTACAGGTCAACATCCCGCTGATCCACCAGGTGGTCGTCGCCCAGCAGGCCGCGGCCCGCCAGGGCACACACTCCACCAAGAACCGCGGCGAGGTCGCTGGTGGCGGCCGCAAGCCGTACCGGCAGAAGGGCACCGGCCGGGCCCGTCAGGGCTCGATCCGCGCCCCCCAGTTCGCCGGTGGCGGGTCGGTCAACGGGCCAACGCCGCATGACTACGTCCAGCGCACCCCGAAGAAGATGAAGGCTGCGGCGCTGCGCGGAGCGCTCTCCGACCGTGCCCGCGACGGCCGCGTCCACGTCGTCGAGGGCCTCGTCGACGGCGACACGGCGTCCACCAAGGCCGCGCGGAACGCGCTGGCAGCGATCACGTCTCGCCCCCGCACCCTCGTGGTGCTCGACCGGGGCGACGACGTCACCTGGCTGAGCCTGCGCAACGTCGACACGATCCACGTCCTGCACGTCGACCAGCTCAACACGTATGACGTCCTGCTCAGCGACGACGTCGTGTTCACGAAGGGCGCCTACGACACCTTCGTCTCGGGCTCTGCCGGGAGTCGCGCCGCCAAGCCGGCTCAGCCGGCGGCTCGCGAGGACAACGTGTCGGACAGCACCAGGACCGGTGCCACACAGGCTCCGGCTTCGCCCGACGCCGAGCCCGACTCCGCCGACGCGTCAGATGCCGCGCCGTACGGGGCCGGCTCCGTTCAGTCGCTCGACGGCGGTGAAGCGCCGGCCGGGTACACCGTCAAGGGCAACTCCACGTCGATGAAGTACCACACGCCCGAGGGCCAGTGGTACGAGCAGACGGTCGCCGACGTGTGGTTCGACGGCGTTGAGTCCGCCGAGGCCGCCGGGTTCGTGGAGGCGGGATCGACCGCGTCGATCGAGGCCAATGAGGCGAAGGACGAGGAGGCCGACAAGTGAGCAACCTGTACAAGGACCACCGCGACGTGCTGGTCGCTCCCGTGGTGAGCGAGAAGTCCTACTCCCTGCTCGACCAGAACAAGTACACCTTCTTGGTGCGCCCCGACTCCAACAAGACGGAGATCAAGATCGCCGTCGAGAAGGTGTTCAACGTCAAGGTGACGAGCGTCAACACGATCAACCGGCCAGGCAAGCGCCGGCGTACCCGCTTCGGCTGGGGAAGCCGCCCCGACACCAAGCGCGCCATCGTCAGCGTGGCCGCCGGGCAGCGCATCGACATCTTCGGAGGTCCGGTCTCCTGACCGGGCTGGACGACGAGGACTGAGAACTCATGGCTATCCGCAAGTACAAGCCCACGACACCCGGTCGACGCGGCTCGAGCGTCGCCGACTTCGCCGAGGTCACCCGGACGACCCCCGAGAAGTCGCTGGTCGTGCCGTTGCCCAAGAACGGCGGCCGCAACAACCAGGGCCGCATCACCACCCGGCACCAGGGCGGCGGGCACAAGCGCGCGTACCGGATCATCGACTTCAAGCGCTACGACAAGGACGGCGTGCCCGCCCGCGTCGCCGAGATCGAGTACGACCCCAACCGGACCGCTCGCATCGCCCTGCTGCACTACGCAGACGGCGAGAAGCGCTACATCATCGCGCCGAACGGTCTCCGGCAAGGCATGCAGGTCGAGAACGGCACCGGAGCCGACATCAAGCCGGGCAACAACCTCCCGCTGCGCAACATCCCCGTGGGCACGACGGTGCACGCGATCGAGCTGCGGCCCGGCGGCGGAGCGAAGATCGCCCGCTCGGCCGGTGCGTCGGTACAGCTGGTCGCCCGGGAGGGCCTGCGCGCCCAGCTCAGGATGCCGTCAGGGGAGGTCCGCTACGTCGATGTCCGCTGCCGTGCGTCGATCGGTGCGGTGGGCAACGCCGAACAGTCCAACATCAACTGGGGCAAGGCCGGGCGGATGCGCTGGAAGGGCAAGCGCCCGACGGTCCGTGGTGTCGCCATGAACCCCGTCGACCACCCGCACGGCGGTGGTGAGGGCAAGACGTCCGGTGGACGCCACCCGGTGTCACCGTGGGGCCAGCCCGAGGGCCGTACCCGCAAGCACAAGGCCAGCGACCAGATGATCGTCCGCCGCCGCAAGTCCGGCAAGCGTAGATAGGCGAAAGCGATGCCACGTAGCCTGAAGAAGGGTCCCTTCGTCGACGACCACCTGCAGAAGAAGGTGGACGTCCAGAACGACAAGGGCACCAAGAACGTCATCAAGACCTGGTCGCGCCGGTCGATGATCGTGCCGAACATGATCGGTCACACGATCGCCGTCCACGACGGGCGCAAGCACGTGCCGATCTTCGTGACCGACTCGATGGTCGGCCACAAGCTCGGTGAGTTCGCGCCGACCCGGACCTTCCGCGGTCACGAGAAGGACGACCGAAAGAGCCGCCGCCGCTGACGCGGTGGCCGACGACATGGTGAGAGAAGGAAGAGCATGAGCGCCACCGAGCGCAGGCGTACGAGCGCCCGCCGCGACACCCTGCTGGGCGACCAGCAGGGAGCCTTCGCCGTTGCGCGCTTCGTCCGGGTCACCCCGATGAAGGCGCGCCGGGTCGTCGACATGGTCCGCGGTGTCGCCGTCGACGACGCCCTCGCGACGCTGCGGTTCGCTCCTCAGACGGCCAGCGAGACGGTCTACAAGGTGCTCGAGAGCGCTGTCGCCAACGCCACGACGACCGAGGGCCTCGAGCGCGGCGACCTGGTCGTGACGAAGGCGCTCGTCGACGAGGGGCCGACCCTCAAGCGGTTCCGGCCGCGGGCGCAGGGCCGCGCCACCCGCATCCTCAAGCGCACCAGCCACATCACGCTGGTCGTCCAGCCCGGTGACACCGGCAGGGCGACCTCGTCCACCAGCACCACCGCCCGCAGAAGGGGAGGATCCCGCTAATGGGCCAGAAGGTGAACCCGAACGGATTCCGCCTCGGCATCTCCACCGACCACAAGAGCCGTTGGTACGCCGACAAGCTGTACAAGTCCTACGTCGGCGAGGACGTCGCCGTCCGCAAGCTGCTGACCAAGGGCATGGACCGCGCCGGCATCAGCCGCGTCGAGATCGAGCGCACCCGCGACCGCGTCTCGGTGACGATCTACACCGCCCGCCCGGGCATCGTGATCGGGCGCCGTGGTGCCGAGGCCGACCGGATCCGCGAGAACCTCGAGAAGCTCACCGGCAAGCAGGTGAAGCTCAACATCCGCGAGGTCCTGAACCCCGAGATCGACGCCCAGCTCGTCGCGCAGGGCGTTGCCGAGCAGCTCTCCAGCCGCGTCGCGTACCGCCGGGCGATGCGCAAGGCGATCCAGACCGCCATGCGCTCGGGTGCGAAGGGCATCCGGATCCAGTGCTCGGGCCGTCTCGGCGGCGCTGAGATGTCGCGCTCGGACTTCTACCGCGAGGGCCGGGTACCGCTGCACACGCTGCGGGCCGACATCGACTACGGCTTCTACGAGGCCAAGACGACCTTCGGGCGCATCGGCGTCAAGGTGTGGATCTACAAGGGCGAGGTCGCCGGTACCCGCGCCGAGCGCGAGGCGCAGGCGGCCGTGCTGGCCCAGGCCGGCAACCGCAACCGGCCTACCACGCGCGGCCGTCGTACCGACCGGCCCGACCGGCGCCCGGACGCACCGGCGACCGAGGCTGCGCCCGCGGAGACAACTGCGGCGCCGGAGACAGCGTCTGCTCCCGTGGCGAGTGCCGCCGCAGCCCCGACAACCGCTCCCGTCGAGACTTCCGGACAGGGGGCCTGACGTGCTCATCCCCCGTAGGGTCAAGCACCGCAAGCAGCACCACCCGAAGCGCACCGGAGCCGCCACCGGCGGTACGGCGCTCAACTTCGGCGACTTCGGCATCCAGGCCATCGAGCCGGCGTACGTGACCAACCGGCAGATCGAGTCGGCCCGTATCGCGATGACACGGCACATCCGCCGCGGCGGCAAGGTCTGGATCAACATCTACCCCGACCGTCCGCTGACCAAGAAGCCCGCAGAGACGCGGATGGGCTCCGGTAAGGGATCGCCTGAGTGGTGGATCGCCAATGTCAAGCCGGGCCGGGTCATGTTCGAGCTGTCTGGTGTCACCGAAGAGGTCGCCCGGGAAGCCATGCGCAGAGCGATCCACAAGCTGCCGATGAAGTGCAAGTTCATCAGCCGTCAGTCAGGGGAGTTCTGATGAGTGACATCTCGACAGCGGCCGAGCTGCGGCATCTCGACGCCGACTCGCTCGAGGAGAAGCTCCGCGAGCACAAGGAAGAGCTGTTCAACCTGCGCTTCCAGGCCGCGACGGGCCAGCTCGAGTCCCACGGCAGGCTGCGTGCGGTCCGCCGCGACATCGCCCGGATCTACACGATTCTCCGTGAGCGCGAGCTCGGCATCAGTGACATTGCGACGAACGACGACGAGGGAGCGGCATGACCGAGACGACACCAGCGACATCAGGACCGTCGGCGACCGGGTCGGGCACCTCGTCCACCGTCGAGGACCGCAACCGGCGCAAGTCCCGCGAAGGGCTCGTGATCAGCGACAAGATGGACAAGACCGTCGTCGTGTCCGTCGAGGACAGGGTCAAGCACGCGCTGTACGGCAAGGTGCTGCGGCGTACCAGCAAGCTCAAGGCCCACGACGAGCAGAACCAGTGCGGCGTCGGCGACCGGGTCCTCATCATGGAGACCCGCCCGTTGTCGGCCACCAAGCGATGGCGCGTCGTGACCGTGCTCGAGAAGGCACAGTGACCGGCCGCACGAGTAGGTGCTGCGCGCGCCCGAACGAAACGTCTACCCGCCGGACGGCTGTGCTGTCCGGCTCGTCAGCCAGTAGGGATTCCCGATGATCCAGCAGGAGTCGCGGCTCAAGGTCGCCGACAACACCGGTGCCAAGCAGATCCTGTGCATCCGCGTGCTCGGCGGCTCCGGCCGCCGCTACGCCGGCATCGGCGACGTCATCGTCGCCACGGTCAAGGACGCGATCCCGGGCGGCAACGTCAAGAAGGGCGACGTCGTCAAGGCGGTCATCGTCCGTACCGTCAAGGAGCGTCGGCGCCCGGACGGGTCGTACATCCGCTTCGACGAGAACGCCGCGGTAATCCTCCGGCCGGACGGTGAGCCGCGCGGTACCCGCATCTTCGGCCCGGTCGGCCGGGAGCTGCGCGACAAGCGGTTCATGAAGATCATCTCGCTCGCACCGGAGGTGCTCTGAATGTCGCCGATATTCACCGGGCAGAAATGCGGACGTCCAGGGACCTCGCGAACCGAAGCACGTCGGGCCCGGAGCTGCACCGGGCACAACTCAGGAACGTCGCGAACCGCAGCAAGGGAGCGCTGACATGGCGAGAACACTGACGATCAAGAAGGGCGACGTCGTCCGCATCATCGCGGGCAGGGACAAGGGCGCCGAAGGCAAGGTCATCGCGGTCCTGCCCGAGCAGAACCGGGTGATCGTCGAGGGTGTCAACCGGGTCAAACGGCACACCAAGGTCGTCAACCAGGGCGGCCGCGCCGGCTCGACCGGCGGCATCATCACCCAGGAGGCGTCGATCCACGCCTCCAACGTCATGCTGCTCACCGAGGTCGACGGCAAGAAGGTGCCGACCCGGATCGGCGCCAAGCGCGTCGAGGTCTCCAAGAGCCGCACCGACGGGACCACGTACACCGCCCACCGCAGCGTGCGCGTCGCCAGCAAGAACGGGGAGGAGATCTGATGACGACCACGACCGAAGAGTCGGCGCAGACCGCCACCGAGCCCGAGGTCCGGACGGCTCCGCGTTTCAAGACTCGCTACCGCGACGAGATCATGCCCGCGCTCAAGCAGGAGTTCGGCTACGCCAACGTCATGCAGATCCCGGGCCTGACCAAGATCGTCGTCAACATGGGCGTCGGTGAGGCCGCCCGCGACTCCAAGCTGATGGAGGGCGCGGTCCGGGACCTGGCAACCATCACCGGGCAGAAGCCGCAGGTGACCAGGGCACGCAAGTCGATCGCACAGTTCAAGCTCCGCGAGGGCATGCCCATCGGCGCCCACGTGACGCTGCGGGGCGACCGGATGTGGGAGTTCCTCGACCGGCTCCTGACCCTGGCGCTGCCCCGCATCAGGGACTTCCGGGGCCTGTCGCCGAGGCAGTTCGACGGCCGCGGCAACTACACCTTCGGGCTGACCGAGCAGGTCATGTTCCACGAGATCAACCAGGACCGGATCGACCGCCAGCGCGGCATGGACATCACGGTGGTCACGACCGCGACGAACGACGACGAGGGTCGCTCGCTCCTGCGGCATCTTGGTTTCCCCTTCGCGGAGCGATGAAATGTGCAGAGCGCGGAGCGATGAGTATGCAGAGCTGGCAGCGATGAGAGCCGAAGCGATGACACAGCAGAGCAAGGAGAACTGATGGCCAAGACATCCCTACGGGTGAAGGCCGCGCGCAAACCAAAGTTCGCGGTTCGCGCCTATACCCGTTGCCAGCGCTGCGGGCGGCCCAAGGCGGTCTACCGCAAGTTCGGACTCTGCCGTATCTGCCTGCGCGAGATGGCGCACCGCGGCGAGCTCCCCGGCATCACCAAGAGCAGCTGGTAAACCCACCGATACACGAGTCGCCGAAGGTCGGCCGTCGAGACGACAGCCGAAACCACAGCGGGAGAGAAGGCCACCGGCCATGACGATGACAGACCCAATCGCGGACATGCTGACCCGTCTGCGCAACGCCAACCAGGCATACCACGACACGGTCACCATGCCCTACAGCAAGCTGAAGGCGGGAGTTGCCGAGATCCTCCAGCAGGAGGGCTACATCGGCTCCTGGAAGGTCGACGCACCCCGGAGGGGGTCGTCGGCAAGATGCTCGTTGTCGACCTCAAGTACGGCCCCAACCGGGAGCGCTCGATCGCCGGCATCCGCCGGATCAGCAAGCCCGGCCTGCGCGTGTACGCGAAGGCCACCGCGCTGCCGAAGGTCCTCGGTGGCCTGGGCGTCGCCATCATCTCCACGTCGACGGGACTGCTCACCGACCGGCAGGCCAAGCAGAAGGGCGTAGGTGGGGAAGTCCTCGCCTACGTCTGGTAGCGCGGACCAGGAAGAGGAAGACCATGTCACGTATCGGCAAGCTCCCGATCCCGGTCCCGTCCGGGGTCGACGTCGCCATCGAGGGCCAGACCATCACGGTCAAGGGCCCGCGAGGCACCCTGTCGCACACTGTCAGCGAGCCCATCGCGGTCGAGAAGGCCGACGACGGGACGCTCGAGGTCCGGCGACCCGACGACGAGCGCCAGAGCAAGGCCCTGCACGGCCTGTCCCGCACCCTCATCGCCAACATGGTGACCGGCGTGACCGCCGGCTACGAGAAGCGGCTCGAGATCGTCGGCGTCGGGTACCGCGTCGTACCTAGGGGCCCGACAGCGCTGGAGTTCTCGCTCGGCTACAGCCACCAGATCACCTTCAACGCCCCCGAGGGCGTCACGTTCACCGTCGAGGCTCCGACCCGGTTCTCGGTCCAGGGCATCGACAAACAGGCAGTAGGCGAGGTCGCGGCCAACATCCGCAAGCTCCGCAAACCCGAGCCGTACAAGGGCAAGGGGATCCGGTACGCCGGGGAGCAGATCCGCCGCAAGGTCGGAAAGGCCGGTAAGTAGTCATGCCGATCGCACTCAAAGCCGGGAAGCACACGGCAGCCAAGACCACGTCGCGCGCGCGTCGGCAGATGCGCGGGCGCAAGAAGCTCCAGGGGTCGGCCGAGCGGCCGCGCCTGGTCGTCACCCGGTCGAGCCGGCACGTCTTCGCGCAAGTCGTCGACGACCTGGGGGGCAGGACGGTCGCCTCCGCCAGCACGATGGAGGCCGACATCCGGGCCCTCGACGGCGACAAGTCCGCCCGGGCACGCCGGGTCGGCGAGTTGGTCGCGGAGCGTGCCAAGGCCGCCGGCATCAGCTCGGTCGTCTTCGACCGGGCCGGCAACAAGTACCACGGGCGGGTGGCCGCCCTGGCCGACGGCGCCCGCGAGGGTGGCCTGGCCCTGTGACCAGTCCCCACGACGTACAAGAGAGAAGGTAGTTCGAATGAGCGGACCCCAGCGCCGCAGTGGCGGTGCCGGCGGCGGCCGAGGACGCGACGACCGTCGCGGCGGCTCCGCGTCGGACAAGACCGCGTACCTCGAGCGGGTCGTGGCGACCAACCGTGTCGCCAAGGTCGTGAAGGGTGGTCGTCGGTTCAGCTTCACGGCCCTCGTTGTCGTCGGTGACGGTGACGGGCGGGTCGGAGTCGGCTACGGCAAGGCCAAGGAGTTCCCGGCGGCGATCGCCAAGGGCGTCGAAGAGGCCAAGAAGTCGATGTTCAGCGTTCCTCGCATCCAGGGCACCATCCCGCACCCCGTCCAGGGCGAGAAGGCGGCCGGCGTGGTCCTGCTGCGCCCCGCCGCCCCCGGTACCGGCGTGATCGCCGGCGGGCCGGTGCGGGCCGTCCTCGAGTGCGCGGGCATCCACGACGTGCTCAGCAAGTCGCTGGGCTCCTCCAACGCCCTCAACATCGTCGGCGCGACGGTTGCCGCCCTGCGGATGCTGAAGGACCCCGAGGCGGTGGCCCTGCAGCGGGGACTGACCGTGGAGCAGGTGGCCCCGGCCGCGCTGCTGCGGGCCCGTGCCGAGGTGGTCGAGTGATGACGCGGTTGAAGGTCCAGCAGATCCGGTCGAGCATCGGCCGCAAGAAGAACCAGCGCGACACACTGCGCAGCCTCGGGCTCAAGCGGATCGGCGACGTCGTCGTCAAGGAAGACCGCCCCGAGATCCGCGGGATGCTGGCCGCCGTGCCGCATCTCATCGTCGTCGAGGAGGTCGACTGACATGACACTCAAGCTTCACCACCTGCGCCCGGCCCCGGGCGCCAAGACCGCCAAGACGCGCGTAGGGCGAGGCGAGGGCAGCAAGGGCAAGACGGCCGGCCGCGGTACCAAGGGCACCGGCTCGCGCTACCAGGTCTCGGCCGCCTTCCAGGGCGGCGCACTGCCGCTGCAGATGCGGATGCCGAAGCTGAGGGGCTTCAAGAGCCCCTTCCACGCCCAGTACCAGGTCGTCAACCTCGACCGGCTCGCCGAGCTGTTCCCCGACGGCGGTGAGGTGACACCAGAGACCCTCGTCACTCACGGCGCGGTCCGTGACAACGCGCCGGTCAAGGTCCTCGGAGGCGGTGAGATCGGGGTCGCGCTGCAGGTAAGCGCCCACGCGTTCTCGGCGTCCGCCAGAGACAAGATCACGGCAGCGGGTGGTACGGTCACGCAGCTCTGAGCGCCGCCAGGGGCGGGGGCGCGACCGGATCCGAGCAGTCGTGACGGGGACGATTGCGCCCGAGGCTACGTTGGGGGAGTAGTGGAACTGTTAGAGTCCGAACGAGTGCGTCCGCGTGGCGCTGCCGTCATCGCTTGTGACACGGAAGAGTTCCCCGACCGGGGGATCGCAGGGAGGACCCGGTGCTAGGCGCCTTCGTCAACGCGTTCAAGACCCCGGACTTGCGCCGCAAGATCCTCTTCGTGCTGGGCATGATCGCGCTGTTCCGGCTGGGGTCGACGATCCCGGCGCCGGGCGTCGACTACGGCAACGTGCACACCTGCATCAACTCGGTGAAGTCCCAGGGCATCTACGGCCTGATCAACCTGTTCTCGGGCGGGGCGCTGCTCAAGCTGACCATCTTCGCCCTCGGGATCATGCCGTACATCACCGCGAGCATCATCCTGCAGCTCCTCACCGTCGTCATCCCGCGCCTGGAGACGCTCAAGAAGGAGGGTCAGGCCGGTACCGCCAAGATCACCCAGTACACGAGGTACCTCACGCTCGGGCTCGCGATCCTGCAGTCGACGGGCATCGTCGCCCTGGCACGTACCGGCCAGATCTTCCGCGGCTCCTGCGACCTGCCGTTGCTGGTGAACAACAAGCTCACGACGACCCTGCTGATGGTCATCACGATGACCGCGGGCACGGCGACGATCATGTGGCTCGGTGAGCTGATCACCGACCGCGGGATCGGCAACGGGATGTCGATCCTCATCTTCACGTCGGTCGTGTCGGCGTTCCCGAGCGCGCTGTGGGGCATCAAGAACGAGCACGGCTGGGACGTGTTCGCCATCGTCATCGGCGTCGGTCTGGTGATCATCGCGGCGGTCATCTTCATCGAGCAGGCCCAGCGCCGGATCCCGGTGCAGTACGCCCGCCGGATGGTGGGCCGCAAGATGTTCGGCGGCACCTCGACGTACATCCCGTTGAAGGTCAACCAGGCCGGCGTCATCCCCGTCATCTTCGCGAGCAGCCTGCTGTACCTGCCTGCGCTCGCCGCTCAGTTCAACCAGACGGCTCCGTGGTCGGCCTGGGTGAACGGGCACCTGGTGAAAGGCGACCACCCCGACTACATGCTGCTGTACTTCGCCCTGATCATCTTCTTCACGTACTTCTACGTCGCCATCACCTTCAACCCGGAGGAGGTCGCCGACAACATGAAGAAGTACGGCGGGTTCGTCCCCGGTATCCGGGCCGGCAAGCCCACCGAGGACTACCTCGCCTATGTCTTGTCCCGAATCACGTTCCCCGGCTCGCTCTACCTCGGGCTGATCGCCCTGGTCCCGCTGATCGCGCTGCGGCTGCTGAACGCCACCCAGAGCTTTCCCTTCGGTGGCACGTCGTTGCTCATCATGGTCGGGGTGGGCCTCGACACCGTGAAACAGATCGAGAGCCAGCTGCAGCAGCGGCACTACGAAGGTTTCCTGCGCTGATGCGGGTCCTCTTCATGGGCCCGCCAGGAGCCGGCAAGGGTACGCAGGCGGCCCTGGTCGCCGAGCACTTCGAGGTGCCCCAGATCTCGACCGGAGACATCTTCCGGGCCAATGCCGCGGCAGGTACCGAGCTCGGGCTGATCGCGAAGCGGTACATGAAGGCCGGCGAGTACGTGCCGGACGAGGTCACCAACGACATGGTCCGGGCCCGGCTGGCGGAGCCCGACGCGAGGCGGGGGTTCCTGCTCGACGGCTACCCGCGAACGGTCGACCAGGTCGCGCGGCTCGACGAGATGCTCGCCGACCTCGGTACCTCCCTCGACGGCGTCATCGTGCTCCAGGTCGACCGCGAGGAGCTGATCGCGCGGCTCCTGGAGCGCGCCCGTACGAGCGGGCGTGCCGACGACACCGAGGACGTGATCCGCTACCGGCAGGAGGTGTACGCCGAGCAGACCGCCCCGCTGCTGTCGCTGTACTCCGAGCGCGGACTGGTGGTCGAGGTCGACGGGCACGGCACGGTGGACGAGGTCGCCGAGCGCATCTGGAACGCCCTCGCCATGCAAGACGTGAACGAGGCCTGAGCGGTGGGCCTGCGCGACCGCCGCATCGAGATCAAGACGCCTGATCAGATCGCCCTGATGCGGCAGGCGGGCCTGGTGGTGGCCGAGACGCTGGAGCTGCTCCGCGAGGCAGTCGCACCCGGTGTATCGACCCTCGAGCTGGACGCCATCGCCGAACGGCACATCCGCTCGCGAGGCGCCACGCCGAACTTTCTCGGCTACCACGGCTTCCCCGCCACGATCTGTACCTCGGTCAACGACGAGGTCGTCCACGGCATCCCCGGCGCACGGGTACTGCGCGACGGCGACGTCGTGTCGCTCGACTGCGGCGCGATCGTCGAGGGCTGGCACGGTGACGCGGCGATCACCGTCCCCGTCGGCGAGGTCGGCCCCGAGCTCATGGAGCTGGTGCGGGTATGCGAGGAGTCGCTGTGGCACGGGATGGCCGCGGCGCACCTCGGTGGCCACGTCAGCGACATCTCCGCCGCCGTCGAGTCCTACGTGTGCTCGCACGGCCGTTACGGCGTGGTCGAGGACTACGTCGGCCACGGGATCGGCTCGGCGATGCACATGCCACCGAGCGTTCCCAACTTCGGCCGGCCAGGGAAGGGTCCCAAGCTCGTACAGGGGATGGCGCTCGCCGTCGAGCCGATGATCACGTTGGGCACGATCGAGACGCACGTCCTCGACGACGACTGGACGGTCAAGACCGACGACGGGTCGTGGTCGGCGCACTTCGAGCACTCGTTCACGCTGACGCCCAAGGGCGCGCTGGTCCTCACCGCCGCAGACGGCGGCGCGACCAAGCTCGCCGAGCTCGGCGTCCCCTGCGCCGCCTGAGGCTGCCCTGGCCCGGGTCGGGTGGGCCGCCCCCCTGCCCCGAGCGATCCGAGCTCGAGGTAGTCCCAGCTACCTGGAGGTCGGATCTTGCTGGCGGCAAGGTGCCCAGGCGACGGGACGCCTGCCGACCGAGCAGGAAACGGTCGGGCGACCACAGCACACCACAGTGGGCGACCACAGCGGTTGGGCTCGAGGAGTGCCGCGGCCTTAGGGTGAGCCCATGGCTGATGACAAGGAGATCCGAAGTCACATCGGGGACCTGGTTGCCGAGGAGCACCGGCTCAGGGAGAAGCGTTCGCGCGCGGAGATCTCCGCCGACGCCGAGCACGCCAGGCTGCGGGAGATCGAGACCGAGCTCGACCAGGCCTGGGACCTGCTGCGCCAGCGCGAGGCCCGCAGGGAGTTCGGTGAGAACCCCGACGAGGCTCGCCTCCGGTCCGAAGACGTCGTAGAGAGGTACGAAGGCTGACCGAGTCCGAGGCGGCACCGCACGACATCGAGCAGCTCTTCTCCGGTGAGGACTGGTACGGCGAGGACCTCGCAGCCCGAAAGTTCACCGGCTGCCGCTTCGTCGACTGCGACCTCACGGAGTGCACAACCAATGGGGCGGTTTTCGAGGCGTGCCAGCTCGTCGGCTGCCGACTCAACGCGTCGACTCATCGCAACACGGTGTTCGCGCGATGCACCTTCCGCCGCACGTCGTTCTTCGCAGCCGCCCTCCTCGGTTGCAAGCTCGTAGGCTCGGCCTTCTCGTCCTGCGCGCTCACGCCAATGCGGGTCGAGGGCGGGGACTGGTCCTTCGTGTCGTTGGAGGGCTCGGACCTCACCGGGGTGGACCTTTCCGGCGTACGCCTCGACGAGGCCGACCTGTCCGGCGCGAACCTGACCCGGGCAACGTTCCGCGGAGCCCGCATGTCGCGCTCGGTGCTGGCCGGTGCCAGGCTGGACGAGACCGACCTCGCGGGTGCCGCCCTCGACGGTGTCGACCTTCGGGGCCTCGACTGGCGCCGCACCAAGCTCGATCCCGTGCAGCTGCTCCTGCTCGCCGAGCAGCTCGGGATCGACGTCAGCGAGTGAGGCCGTGGTCCGTCCGGGTCTCGCCACAGGCCCCGTCCACCACGACTCGGGGACCACGGGCCGGATTTCTTGATTTCGCCCTGTTGCGCGTAAACTTGGAGGTCGGCCCGCAACCGGGCCCGTATCGTCGTGCCCCGCGGCTGCCTGCTGACTCCTCGTCACAGGAGGGCGTGCGCCGAGGCGGCCGGGAGCAGACCATCAGTTACGCGGGCTCGACCGGGCTCACGTCACCACCACCCACCAGTACTGCGACAGATTGCGGAGGATATGCCGAAGAAGGAAGGGGTCATCGAGATCGAAGGCACCGTCGTCGAGGCGCTCCCGAACGCCATGTTCAGGGTCGAGCTCAACAACGGGCACAAGGTTCTCGCCCACATCAGCGGCAAGATGCGCCAGCACTACATCAGGATCCTCCCCGAGGACCGTGTGGTCGTGGAGCTGTCGCCGTACGACCTCACCCGCGGACGCATCGTCTACCGGTACAAGTGATCAGTCCAGTCCGAACCCGCCGTCAACCCCGCCCGCCGTCCGCGACTCTCCAAGCCGTGGCCGGCGAGCCGACCTGGAGAGCTCGATGAAGGTCAACCCGAGCGTCAAGAAGATCTGCGACAAGTGCAAGGTGATCCGCCGCAACGGGCGGGTCATGGTCATCTGCGAGAACCCCCGCCACAAGCAGAGGCAGGGCTGATCGCAACCTCCGAGGGCCGCCAGCAGGCGTACCTCACCCAAGCGTGGCCGCTCATCGCCGTACCCGAGAGGGCATGACGATGTCACCCCCGGACCGAAGGCCGGGGCCCTGCCATTCGCACGGCGGACCGCCTCCTGCAAGGAGCGGCGAGCTACCGCGAGAGGCGGGCAGGGACGCGACACGTGAGACACCTTCGACCAACGAAAGGTTCACCGCCTGATGGCACGCCTCGTCGGTGTCGACCTCCCGCGTGACAAGCGCATCGAGGTCGCACTCACCTACATATTCGGAATCGGCAAGACCCGGGCACACGAGCTGCTCGACGCGACCGGCATCAACCCCGACACGCGTACCAACGCGCTGGGGGACGACGACCTGGTCAAGCTCCGCGACTACATCGAGGGCCACTTCCAGATCGAGGGTGACCTTCGCCGCGAGGTGACCGCTGACATCCGCCGCAAGGTGGAGATCGGCAGCTACCAGGGCCGCAGGCACCGTCAGGGCCTGCCCGTCCGCGGTCAGCGCACCAAGACCAACGCGCGTACCCGCAAGGGCCCCAAGCGCACGGTCGCCGGCCGCAAGAAGGCCGGAAAGTGACCCGTCCCGTCGTCGTCAGGAGTAAGTGAGATGCCCCCCAAGGCCCGCCAGGCGGCCGGCACGAAGAAGGTCCGCCGCAAGGAGAAGAAGAACATCGCCGTGGGCCATGCCCACATCAAGAGCACCTTCAACAACACCATCGTGACGATCACCGACCCCAACGGCGGCGTGATCTCGTGGGCCAGCGCCGGCACCGTCGGCTTCAAGGGCTCGCGCAAGTCCACGCCGTACGCCGCGCAGATGGCCGCCGAGGCGGCCGGACGGCGCGCGATGGACCACGGCATGAAGAAGATCGACGTCTTCGTCAAGGGCCCCGGCTCCGGACGCGAGACCGCGATCCGTTCGTTGGGCGCCGTCGGCCTCGAGGTCGGCACGATCCAAGACGTCACCCCCAGCCCGCACAACGGATGCCGCCCCCCCAAGCGGCCCCGCGTCTGATCCCCGAGCACGAGAAGGAGACGAGTTCACATGGCCCGCTACACCGGACCCATGACGAAGAAGTCCCGTCGCCTGGGGGTCGACCTCATCGGCGGGGACGCGGCGTACGAACGCCGGCCCTACCCGCCCGGCCAGCACGGCCGCGGCCGGATCAAGGAGTCGGAGTACCGCAACCAGCTGCTCGAGAAGCAGAAGGCCCGGTACACGTACGGCGTACTGGAGAAGCAGTTCGCGAACTACTACAAGGAGGCCAGCCGTCGTAAGGGCAAGACCGGCGACAACCTGCTGGCCCTGCTCGAAGGCCGCCTCGACAACGTCGTGTACCGCGCCGGGTTCGCCCGGACCCGGCGGCACGCGAGGCAGCTGGTCAACCACGGCCACTTCCAGGTCAACGGCCGCAAGGTCGACATCCCGTCGTTCCAGGTGGCGGCGCACGACGTGATCGACGTTCGCGCCAAGTCCATCGAGACCACCCCGTTCATCATCGCCCGTGAGACGCATGGCGAGCGGATCGTCCCGGCCTGGCTCGAGGTCATCCCCAACAAGATGCGCGTGCTCGTCCACCAGCTCCCGGTCCGCCAGCAGATCGACGTACCGGTCCAGGAACAGCTGATCGTCGAGTACTACTCCAAGAAGTAACCCGCGGGCGTCAGCCCGAGGGAGTCGAGACCGGCCCCGCCTCGAAGGGGTCGTGGCCGGGATCGACGCCAGAACACCTGTCCGCAATCTGCGCCGTCAAATGAAGGGTGGCGCAGGAAGGAAGAGCTACCGTGCTTATCGCCCAGCGTCCGTCCCTGTCCGAAGAGGTCGTCGGTGAACACCGCGCGCGCTTCTCGATCGAACCGCTCGAGCCCGGCTTCGGGTACACCCTCGGCAACTCCCTGCGACGCACCCTGCTGTCGTCCATCCCCGGTGCGGCGGTGACGTCGATCCGGGTCGACGGGGTGCTTCACGAGTTCTCCACGATCCCGGGTGTCCGGGAGGACGTCACCGAGGTCATCTTGAACCTCAAGCAGATCGTCGTCTCCTCCGAGCACGACGAGCCCGTCACCATGTACCTGCGCAAGCAGGGCCCCGGTCAGGTGACCGCAGCCGACATCGCGCCCCCGGCCGGCGTCGAGGTGCACAACACCGACCTCGTGCTCGCCACCCTCAACGACAAGGGCAAGCTCGACATGGAGCTCGTCGTCGAGCGCGGCCGCGGCTACGTGTCCGCCGTGCAGAACAAGGCGGGTGACACCGAGATCGGCCGGATGCCCGTCGACTCCATCTACTCACCCGTGCTCAAGGTGACCTACAAGGTCGAGGCGACCCGTGTCGAGCAGCGTACGGACTTCGACCGGCTGATCATCGACGTCGAGACCAAGCCGTCGATGAAGCCTCGCGACGCGCTCGCCTCCGCCGGCAAGACGCTCGTCGAGCTGTTCGGCCTGGCCCGAGAGCTCAACGTGGAGGCGGAGGGGATCGAGATCGGCCCCTCACCCGTCGACGAGCAGCTCGCTGCCGACCTGGCACTGCCGGTCGAGGACCTCAACCTCACCGTGCGGTCGTACAACTGCCTCAAGCGCGAGGGGATCCACACCGTCGGTGAGCTGCTGTCGCGGAGCGAGCAGGACCTGCTCGACATCCGCAACTTCGGCTCCAAGTCGATCGACGAGGTCAAGGCGAAGCTCGCCGAGATGGGCCTCGGGCTCAAGGACAGCGCACCCGGCTTCGACCCCAGCCTCGTCATCGACTCCTACGACGAGGACGACGACGCCAGCTTCGCCGAGGACGAGCAGTACTAAGTCTCAGCACCGTCTATCCGAGTACCTGACACGGCTCGGGAGAGTGAGAACGACATGCCCACCCCCACGAAGGGTCCCCGTCTCGGCGGCACGCCGGCGCACCAGAAGATGATTCTGGCCAACCTGGCGACGAGCCTGTTCGAGCACGGCTCGATCACGACGACCGAGGCCAAGGCACGCCGGCTTCGGCCGTTCGCCGAGCGGCTGATCTCCAAGGCCAAGCGCGGTGACCTCCACAACCGCCGGCAGGTGCTGTCGGTGATCCGCGACAAGACGGTCGTCCACGTGCTGTTCACCGAGATCGGGCCGCGGTACGCCGAGCGCCCGGGCGGGTACACGCGGATCACGAAGATCGGCCCCCGCAAGGGCGACAATGCGCCGATGGCGGTCATCGCCCTGGTCGAGGAGGCGGTGGCTGCGGCGAGCCGTCCGAGCGGACAGGGAGGAGCCACGCGTGCTCCGGCCCGCGGGTCCTCCACGCCCGCTGCGCCGGCTGCCGCGGCTGCGACGGACGAGGCGGCCGAGCCAGACGAGTCCGAGCAGTCGGATGTCGCCTCCGAGCAGCCGGACGTCGCGTCGGACGACCCCGAGCTGTCGGCGGGCGCGTCCGTCGACGGCCAGGTCGGCGAGGCCGACGAGCAGGTGGAGGCGCAGCAGGCAGTTGCCGACCAGGAGCCCCAGGGTGAGGCGGTCGTGCCGGACGCTGAGGCGTCCGCGGCCGACGACTCCGCCGATGCATCCCCTGCCGACGAGTCGCCGGGCGACGAGGCGAAGTAGCCGGCCGGTAGCACCGACGTCCGCCGATTGCCCGTCACCGTGCCGAACGGCGGGCGACCTGGCCTCGCGGGCCGCGGCATGGTGACCCATGCAGCCGACCCTGCACCCCCGATACGGCTGCGCCTCGACGTGAGGTACGACGGCTCCGAGTTCTCGGGGTGGGCGGCCCAGCCGGGTCGGCGTACGGTCCAGGAAACGCTGGAGCAGGCCCTCGCCACCGTGCTCGGCGGAACCCGGCCCCGGCTCACGGTGGCTGGGCGGACCGATGCCGGGGTGCACGCGCGCGGCCAGGTTGCTCACGCTGACGTCGACCGGGGCGTGCTCGGCGCAGACGCCGGTGGACTCGACCGGGTCACGGGCCGGCTCGCGAGGCTGCTGCCCGACGACGTACGGGTGAGGCGGGTGTCGGTCGCACCCGACGGTTTCGACGCGCGGTTCTCCGCCGTCTGGCGGCGGTATGCGTACCGCATCTGTGACAGTCCCCCCGGCGCCGACCCGCTGGCACGTCGGCACGTGCTTGCCTGGCCGCGCCACCTCGACGATGAGGCGATGGCGCTGGCCGCGACGTCGTTGACCGGGGAGCACGACTTCGCCGCCTTCTGCCGCCGCCGTGCGGGCGCCACCACCGTCCGGGCGCTGCTGCGCCTCGACGCCCGCCGCGAGGGCGACGACCTCACCTTCGCGATCGTCGCCGACGCCTTCTGCCACAACATGGTGCGCGCGCTCATCGGATGCCTGGTGGTCGTTGGGGAGGGCAAGCGTCCGCAGAGCTGGCCCGCCGCCGTGCTGGGTGGCCGGCAGCGCGACCCACGGGTACGGGTGCTGCCGCCCCGCGGTCTGACCCTCGAGGAGGTCGGGTACCCGCCCGACTCCGAACTGGCCGCCCGGGCGCACCAGGCCCGCCGTCTCCGCCTCCCCACCCCCTAACCTCGCGAGACGTCACCACGGCCCGGTTCTGCCGGGGTGTCGGTCACCGATCGCCGTCTCGGCGGCTGCCGACGCGAAGCGCGCTCCTCAGGTTCCCCGTGGCACCATCGCGTACATGAGCGACCACTACTTCTCCGGCCGGCCGCAGTCGCAGGAGGTACGCCAGCCGGTGACGCTCTCGGTGTGGGGACGCAACCTCACGCTGCAGTCGGCGACCGGAGTGTTCGCGTCGGGTCGCCTCGACATCGGTACCGCCGTGCTCTTCAGGGAGACCGAGCCGCCCACCCGGCCCGGGCGGTACCTCGACCTCGGCTGCGGGTACGGCGTCATCGCGTGTGCTCTCGCCACGGCGGCCCCCGCCGCCGAGGTGTGGGCGGTCGACGTCAACGAGCGGGCGCTGAGCCTGACCTCCGACAACGCGGCCGCGTGCTCCGTGGCTGATCGGGTGTCCACTGCGCTCCCGGACGACGTGCCGCCGGACCTGGCGTTCGACGAGATCTGGTCGAACCCGCCGATCAGGGTCGGCAAGGCGGCTCTGCACGAGCTGCTGCTGCGATGGCTGCCCAGGCTCGCTCCCGGCGGCAGAGCGGTACTTGTCGTCGGTCGGCACCTGGGCGCCGACTCGTTGCAGCGCTGGATCCGCGACAGCGGCTGGCGATGCGACCGGCTGGGCTCGGCCAAGGGTTTCCGGGTGCTCGAGGTCGGCGGCCGTGCGACGGCCGTAGCGCCACGGCCGTAGCGCTACCGTCGTGGCGCCGCCGCGGACCCGCCGGCCTCAGCGCAGCGCACCAGAGGACACGATAAGCGCGACATCGGCGGCAGCGATCGCCATGGTCGCGAAGAAGGCCGCCTCCGACGCGGGGTCCCTGCGCGAGGCGACGTATCCGAGCCCCGCGAACGCCACCGCCGCGGCAGCCAGCAGCCACGTGGCCACCGAGCCCTGGCCGGCCGTGGCCGCCACCGCCACCACGGTTGCAGCGAGGGCGGCGCCGACGGCGGCGTACGACGACACGGTCCGGCCGAGTCGATGCGGCAGTCCGGAGATCCCCGTGTGCTGGTCGTCGTCCAGGTCCGGGAGGACGTTGCCGAAGTGGGCAGCAACCCCGATCATCCCGGCGGCGGCCAGGGTCCAGACCGGGGGCCAGCGGGGGCTCGGGAGCGCGAGAGTAGCTACCGCCGGCAGCCCGCCGAACGCCAGCAGGAACGGCAGCGGGGACAGCATGGTCGACTTCAGCCAGGCGTTGTACAGCCAACCCCAGACCACCACCGACAGCTGCAGGGCTCCGGCTCGCCAGCCGAGCAGGAGCGACAGGGGTAGCGTCGCGGCTGTCGCGAGCGCCGTGGCGGTCCAGATCTCCCGCTGCGAGACCAGGCCTTGCGCTACGGGCTTGTCCGTACGGCCGACTGCCCGGTCCCGTCCGGCGTCAAGCGCGTCGTTCGACCAGCCGATGGCCAGTTGGCCGGTGAGTACGGCCGCTGCGGCCGCGACGCAGGTCGCCAGAGCGTTGCCGGCGGCTGCGACGAGTACCGTGCTGAGCACGGTGACGGCGACGGTCGGTACCGGATGACACGATGCAGCCAGCGCCCACGCCACACGGGGGAGCCGCCGATCCATCCGGCCATCGTGTCACCCGGGCCGCGTACAGTGCTCTGGTCGTGCCCGCGTCGTACGCAGTCTTGCCCCGACCCGGAGCACGGCACCGGTAGCCGGTGGCGGCGTCCGGATCTGGCGGGAGGAGCCTCATGAGCACCGAAGTCGATGTCGTCGTGATCGGCCTCGGGCCCGGTGGGGAGTACCTGGCCACCCAGCTGGCCACCGCGGGCCTCGAGGTCGTCGGTGTCGACCGCCGGCTGGTCGGCGGTGAGTGTCCGTACTTCGGCTGCGTTCCGACGAAGATGATGATCCGCGGCGCCGACCTGCTGGCCGAGGGCCGCCGGATCCCCGAGATGTCCGGTGCCAGCTCGGTGACGCCCGACTGGACCCTTGTCGCCACCCGGATCAGCGACGAGGCGACCGACGGCTGGAACGACCAGGTGGCCGTCGACCGACTAGTGAAGGCCGGGGTCACGTTCGTCAGAGGTCACGCCAGGCTTGTCGGTCCGGGGAGGGTCGAGGTCGGCGGACAGACGTTCGAGGCCCGTCGGGGTGTCGTGCTCAACACGGGGACAGAGCCCGCAGTGCCGCCGATCCCCGGTCTCGACGGCACCCCGTACTGGACGAACCGGGATGCGGTCCGCCTCGAGCAGCTGCCGGATTCCTTGATCGTCATCGGCGCAGGAGCCGTGGGCGTCGAGCTCGCCCAGGTGTTCTCCCGGTTCGGTGTCGGGGTGACGCTGGTCGATGCCGCCGAGAGAGTACTCGCTGCGGAGGAGCCCGAGTCGAGCGAGCTGCTGGCACGAATATTCGACGCCGAGGGCATCGAGGTCTTGACCGGCGCGTCGATCTCGTCGGTGGCGTACGCCGACGACAGCTTCACCGTCACGGTCGACGGCTCCGCGCTGCAGGCCGATCGGCTGCTCGTCGCGACAGGGCGCCGTACCAATCTCGGTGAGCTGGGGCTCGAGACGGTGTCGATCGACCCCACCTCGAAGGCGCTGGCGACCGACGAGCAGGTGCGGGTGACGCCGGGGTTGTGGGCCATCGGCGACATCACCGGCGAGGGCGGCTACACCCACGTGTCGATGTACCAGGCGGGTATCGCGATCGCGTCGATCCTGGGCTCGGACGACGCACCCACCGCTGACTACCGGGCGGTGCCGAGGGTGACCTTCACCGACCCGGAGGTGGGCTCGGTCGGCATGACGGAGCAGCAGGCCCGAGACGCCGGCCTGCGGGTCCGCGTCGGGGTGACCGACCTGGCCACGTCGAGCCGCGGCTGGATCCACAAGGCAGGCAACGCCGGGCTGATCAAGCTTGTCGAGGACGCCGACCGAGGGGTGCTCGTCGGCGCCTCGAGCGTCGGCCCGAACGGTGGCGAGGTGTTGTCGGCACTTGCCGTCGCCGTACACGGCGAGGTGCCCACGAAGCGCCTGCGGTCGATGATCTATGCCTACCCGACCTTCCACCGGGCCATCGAGGCGGCGCTGCAGGAGCTTGCCCGTGACCGTGACTGAGGGCCTCGCCGTTCGGCGGGCGTGCCGGCAGGGGTCGCGGTGAGGGAGGTCGACGTCGTCGTCCTCGGTCTCGGTCCGGGTGGGCGTGACGCCGCGTCACAGCTGGCTCAGGCTGGCCTCGACGTCGTCGGCATCGACGAACGCCTCGTCGGCGGCGAGTGTCCGTTCTTCGGCTGCACTCCGACGAAGATGATGGTGCGGGCAGCCGAGCTGCTGGCCGAGTCGCGCCGCGTACCCGTGCTCGCCGGGACCTCGGACGTCCGACCGGACTGGTCTCGGGTCGCTGCACGAGTGGCCGGTGAGGCGACTCACGCCTGGACTGACGACGCCGAGGTCGCGGAGCTGACGGGCAGCGGGGTCACCTTCGTCCGCGACCACGGGGCTCTGGCCGGGCCGCGGACCATCGTGGTCGGTGACGGGCGGGAGCGGTACGTCGCGCGTCGCGGAGTCGTGCTCGCAACGGGGACGCGGCCGTCCGTACCTCCGATCGACGGACTCGCGCAGGCTCCGTACTGGACCAACCGGGACGTCGTACGGCTGACCACCCTTCCCGATTCGCTGGCTGTGATCGGCGGCGGCTCGATCGGGGCCGAGCTGTGCCAGGTATTCGCGCGGTTCGGCGTCGCGGTGACTCTGCTGGAGGCGGAGGACCGCATCCTGTCGGCGTCGGAGCCCGAGGCGAGCGCCCTGCTTGCCGACCGCTTCGCCGACGAGGCGATCCAGGTGGTCACGGGGCAGGAGATCACGGGGGTTGACTGTCTCGGCGACCGGTTTGCGATCTCGCTGGGCGGCGACGCGGTCGAGGCGGACCGGTTGCTCGTCGCTTCCGGACGTACCAGCAACCTCGACGACGTCGGCCTCGAGACGGTCGGCCTCGACCCGACGATGGCGACGATCGACTGCGACTCCCACATGCGGGTCGCCGACGGCCTGTGGGCGATCGGCGACATCACGGGCAAGGGCGCCTATACGCACGTCGCGCACTATCAGGCCGCGATCGCCGTCGCCGCGATCGTGGACGGCGACGGCGGGCACGAGGCCGACTACCGCGCCGTACCCAACGTCACGTTCACCGACCCTGAGATCGGTTCGGTCGGTATGACCGAGGCAGCTGCGCGCGAGGCGGGGCTCCGGGTACGTGTCGGCTGCGCCGACCTCGCGGCGTCCCCGCGTGGCTGGGTACACGGCCCCGGCAACGCCGGGCTCGTGAAGGTCGTCGAGGACGCCGAGTCGTCGGTGCTGGTGGGAGCCACGGTCGCCGGGCCGAGAGCCGGGGAGCTGCTCGGCCAGCTGACGCTCGCCGTACACGCCCGCGTGCCGACCGCGTCGCTCGACACGATGATCTATGCGTTCCCGACGTTCTACGAGACCGTCGGTCAGGCCATCGACGACCTCCACTGACCCGGGAGTCGCTCGTGCCCTGCCGAGGGGTCGCTTGTGTCCCGCCGAGGGGTCGCTTGTGTCCCGCCGAGGGGTCGCTTGTGTCCCGCCGAGGGGTCGCTTGTGTCCCGCCGAGGGGTCGCTTGTGTCCCGCCGAGGGGTCGCTTGTGTCCCGCCGAGAGGACTGCCGTCCCGGCATGGCGTCGCTGGATGTCCACGATTGGCCCGCGCGACGGTACATATAGGCCCGCTGGAAGGTTCATTCGCGCCCACTGGACCGGACATTCTTGCCCTCTCGAACCGACATTTGCGACCGCTCGGCGGAGGGGGAAAAGGAGGTGCGCGGGGTGGCCCCGGCGGGGGATCATGAGACGTTCGCGGGAGGCCGCGACCGAGGCCCGTGCGCTCGTGCGCGCGGCGGCGAGGGTCTGCTCGCGGGCGGCCCCGGCACGACACAGCGAGGATGGGACAGCGGTGGGGCACGTCGACGTGGCCGGGGTCCGGTACGAGCTCCCCGACGGCAGGGTGCTGCTCGACGACGTCTCGTTCCGGGTGGGTGAGGGCGCCAAGGTGGCTCTCGTCGGTGCCAACGGTGCCGGCAAGACGACCTTGCTGCGCATCATCACCGACGACCTGCAGCCGCATGCGGGCGTGGTGACCCGCTCCGGCGGGCTCGGCGTCATGCGGCAGATGGTGACCCAGGGGAACGAGGGGCGGACGGTCCACGACCTGTTGCTGTCCGTCGCGCCGCCCCGCGTACGCGCGGCCGCCACCCGTGTCGACGAGGCGGAGCTCGCGATGATGGAGGCCGAAGACGAAAAGACCCAGATGCGGTACGCCGGGGCGCTCAGCGAGTGGGCCGACGCCGGCGGCTACGACATCGAGGTGCTCTGGGACGTCTGTACCGTCGCGGCTCTCGGCGTCCCGTACGACAAGGCCAAGTACCGGGCGCTGACCACGCTCAGCGGCGGCGAGCAGAAGCGGCTCGTGCTCGAGGCCCTCTTCCGCGGCCCCGACACGGTGCTGCTCCTCGACGAGCCCGACAACTTCCTCGACGTCCCGGCCAAGCTCTGGCTCGAGGAGCGGATGCGCGAGTCCGCGAAGACGGTTCTGTTCGTGAGCCACGACCGGGAGCTGATGAACAACACCGCGACGCGCGTGGTCACGGTCGAGCTCGGGGCCGCCGGCAACACCGTGTGGGTACACCCCGGTGGGTTCGCGACCTACCACCAGGCCCGGCGCGACCGCTTCGCACGGCTGGAGGAGCTTCGCAGGCGCTGGGACGAGGAACACGCGAAGCTCCGCGCGCTCATGCTCATGTACAAGCAGAAGGCGGCGTACAACGACGGGATGGCTTCGCGCTACCACGCGGCCGTCACCCGGCTCCGGCGCTTCGAGGACGCCGGGCCGCCCGAGAACCAGCCACGCGAGCAGAACGTCAAGATGCGCCTGAAGGGCGGCCGCACCGGCAAGCGCGCAGTGGTGTGTAAGGGGCTCGAGCTCGTCGGCCTCATGAAGCCCTTCGACTTGGAGGTCTGGTACGGCGAGCGGGTGGCCGTACTAGGGTCCAACGGCTCGGGAAAGTCGCATTTCCTCCGGCTGCTGGCCGCGGGCGGTTCCGACCCCGACGTCGAGCACCGGCCCGTCGGCGAGGTGCCGATCAAACCCGTCGCGCACACCGGGCGGGCGAAGCTGGGCGCGCGCGTGCGGCCGGGGTGGTTCGTGCAGACGCACGAGCACCCGGAGCTGAGAGGTCGCACGCTGCTCGAGATCCTGCACCGGGGCGACCATCACCGCGACGGGATGCCGCGCGAGCAGGCGGCGCGCGCGCTCGACCGGTACGAGCTGGCGTACGCCTCCGAGCAGAAGTTCGACTCCCTGTCGGGCGGACAGCAGGCGCGGCTGCAGATCCTGCTGCTCGAGCTGTCCGGCGCGACCCTGCTGCTTCTCGACGAGCCCACCGACAACCTCGACGTCGAGTCCGCAGAGGCGCTCGAGGAGGGTCTGGAGAGCTTCGAGGGCACGGTCGTGGCCGTGACGCACGACAGGTGGTTCGCCCGCGGCTTCGACCGGTTCCTGGTGTTCGGGGCCGATGGGACCGTGTACGAGTCCGACGAGGCCGTCTGGGACGAGGGCAGGGTCGTCCGCGTGCGCTGAGCCGACGGCTGGAGCCCTCGACCCGGACGACGGGCTCAGCCGATCAGCTCTGCCTCCAGCGGTCCGTCGAGGACACGAAGTCGAGCCGGCGGGCGCCGGTGTAGATCTGCTTGGGCCTGGCGATCTTCTGGTCGGAGTCCTGCACGAGCTCCAGCCACTGGGCCAGCCAGCCCGACGTGCGCGGAATGGCGAAGAGCACTGTGAACATCTCCGGCGGGAAGCTGAGCGCCTCGTAGATCAGGCCGCTGTAGAAGTCGACGTTCGGGTAGAGCTTGCGCGACACGAAGTAGTCGTCTTCCAGCGCGATCTTCTCGAGCTCGACCGCGATCTTGAGCAGGGGGTTGACCCCGACCACCTCGAACACGTCGTCGCACGCCTTCTTGATGATCGTGGCGCGGGGGTCGTAGTTCTTGTACACGCGGTGGCCGAACCCCATCAGCCGCTCCTTGCCGTTCTTCACTCCCTCGATGAAGTCGGGCACGTTCTCGAGCGAACCGACGCGGCGCAGCATCTTGAGGACCGCCTCGTTGGCACCACCGTGCAGCGGCCCGAAGAGCGCCCCGATGCCCGCGGCGACGGCCGAGTACGGGTCGACCTGCGACGAGCCGACCGAGCGGACCGCGTTGGTCGAGCAGTTCTGCTCGTGGTCGGCGTGCAGGATGAAGAGCACCTCGAGCGCCCTGACCAGCCGTTCGTCGGCCTCGAACTTCTGCTCGCTCATCTTGAACAGCATCGACAAGAAGTTCGCGGCGTACCCGAGGTCGTTGTCGGGGTACACGTACGGCTTGCCCTGCGCGTGCCGGAAGGCCCAGGCGCCGAGGGTGGGCATCTTCGCGATCAGCCGGACGATCTGCATCTGCCGGACGTTCTCGTCGAAGATGTTGCGCGACTCGGGATAGAACGTCGAGAGAGCGCCCACCGACGCCAGCAGCATGCCCATCGGGTGGGCGTCGTAGCGGAAGCCCTCCATGAAGCTCTTCACGTTCTCGTGCACGAACGTGTGGAACGTGACCTGGTGCTGCCAGGCGTCGTACTGCTGCTTGGTCGGGAGCTCCCCGTGCACCAGCAGGTACGCCACCTCGAGGTAGTTCGACTTCTCGGCCAGCTGCTCGATGGGGTAGCCGCGGTACTCGAGGATGCCCTTGTCGCCGTCGATGAAGGTGATGGAGGAGCGGCAGGAGGCGGTGTTGACGAACCCCGGGTCGTACACGGCCAGCGGCGAGTCGTCCTCCCCGTGCCGGATCTTGGCGAGGTCGGAGCCTCGGACCGTGCCGTCGACGATCGGGACGTCGTACTCCTTGCCGGTGCGGTTGTCGCGGATTGTCAACGAGTCACCGGCAGCGCCGTCAGCGGGTCGGGTGTCGTCCGGCACTCGGCTCTCCTTGCGATCGGGGCCCAGATCGTGGGCCGGACGTCGGACACGTGGGGGTGCAGCGGGCGCCACCTCGGAGGCGTCACGACTGGAGGTGTTCGGGTCCAACCTAAGCCCTAGTCGAGAATTGGGCTAACGCACCCGGTCCGCTTCCGGCGTTCCGACTGCAGGACCGCGAGTCGGTCGCCGCCAGCCCGCTTCCGCGGCGTTTTGACCCTGACCGCCAACGGCCGGTATTCTGGGCGGTCGCCGTGCTTTTCGGCCGGCGACGAGCAACAGACACCCTATCGACCGTCCATGCCGGCTGCCGGAGTCCCGTTCCAGCCGCAGGACGCGAACACCACCCGAGACGAACGAAGGTCGACGACCGTGCGCACGTACAGCCCGAAGCCAGCCGAGCTCACGCATGAGTGGCATGTCATCGACGCCACGGACGTCGTGCTCGGTCGGTTGGCCGTCCAGGTCGCGACGTTGCTGCGCGGCAAGCACAAGCCGACGTTCGCCCCGCACATGGACACCGGGGACTTCGTGATCGTGGTCAACGCCGACAAGGTCGCACTGTCGGGCAACAAGCGCGAGACGAAGATGGCCTACCGTCACTCGGGCTACCCGGGGGGTCTGTCGACGATGTCGTTCGGCGACCTGCTCGCCAAGGATCCGCGTCGCGCCGTCGAGAAGGCCGTTTGGGGGATGCTCCCCAAGAACCGTCTCAGCCGCCAGCTGCTCAAGAAGCTGAAGGTGTACTCGGGGCCCAACCACCCCCACAAGGCCCAGCAGCCCCAACCGTTCGAGATCGTCCAGATCTCGCAGTGACCTCCCCGCCGGGTCAGCCCGGCACTCCACCGCAGCACGAAGTGAGGACCTTCCGTGGCGCAGACCACCGACACTCCCGTTGACACCGACGTCCCCAGCGAGTACACGACCGAGAGCGCGCCCGCATCGGACGCTCCGGCCCGCTCGGTCAACATCGCCGCGGCCGGCGCCACCGGTCGCCGCAAGGAAGCCGTCGCGCGCGTCCGCATCGTTCCGGGCACCGGCACCTGGACGGTCAACGGCCGCACGCTCGAGGAGTACTTCCCCAACAAGCTGCACCAGCAGCTCGTCAACGAGCCGTTCGTCCTCACTCAGCTGACCGGCCAGTACGACGTGGTCGCCCGGATCCACGGCGGCGGCCTGTCCGGCCAGGCGGGTGCCCTGCGTCTTGGGTTGTCCCGTGCGCTCAACGAGACCGACGTGGAGGCCAACCGTCCGGCCCTCAAGCGGGCCGGGATGCTGCGCCGCGACGCCCGCATCAAGGAGCGGAAGAAGGCCGGTCTCAAGAAGGCCCGCAAGGCGCCGCAGTACAGCAAGCGCTGAGTCCCGGCCGCCCCTCCCGTGGCACGACTCTTCGGCACTGACGGCGTTCGGGGCATCGCCAATCGCGACCTCACCGCCGAGCTGGCGCTCGAGCTCTCCTTCGCCGCGGCACACGTGCTCGGCCGTTCGCGGGGATCGGCCACGGGGCGGTCGTTAGCGGTGGTCGGCCGCGACCCCCGGGCGTCCGGGGAGTTCCTGGAGGCGGCCGTCGTCGCCGGCCTCGCATCGGCCGGCGTGGACGTGTGCCGCGTCGGCGTCCTGCCCACGCCGGGGGTCGCATTCCTGACAGCAGCCGACGGTGCCGACTTCGGCGTCATGATCTCGGCGTCCCACAACCCGATGCCCGACAACGGCATCAAGTTCTTCGCGCGCGGCGGTCTGAAGCTCGACGACGACCTCGAGGACGCGATCGAGGCCGCCCTCGACGTCGGAGGCGACCGACCCGCCGGTGCCGGAGTGGGCCGGGTCTTCGACGCCCCGGGGGCGGTGGACCGGTACGTCCGGCACCTCCTCTCCACCATCTCCGTACCGCTCTCGGGCCTGCGCATCGTCGTGGACTGCGCCGAGGGAGCGGCGTCCCTGGCGGCGCCGAGAGCACTGCAGCAGGCCGGGGCTGACGTAACGGCCATCCACAACCGGCCGGACGGGCTCAACATCAACGACGGGTGCGGGTCGACCCATCTCGGTGAGCTGCAGGAGGCGGTGGTGGCTCACGGCGCCGATGCCGGCTTCGCCTTCGACGGCGACGCCGACCGGTGCCTCGCGGTGGACTCGTCGGGGCAGGTGGTCGACGGCGACCAGTTGCTGGCCGTCCTGGCCCTCGCCGAGCACCAGGCCGCGACCTTGGTGGGCGGCACCGTCGTCGCGACCGTGATGAGCAACCTTGGTTTCCTGCAGGCGATGCGGGCGGCCGGCATCCGGGTCGTGCAGGCCAAGGTCGGAGACCGGTACGTCCTCGAGGAAATGCGCACCGGCGGCTACACCCTCGGCGGCGAGCAGTCCGGTCACGTCATCATGAGCAGCCACGCCACGACAGGGGACGGCACGCTCACCGCCCTGCATGTGGTGGCGCAGATGGCTGCCAGCGGCCGCAGTCTCGCCGACCTCGCCGGCGTGATGCAGCGCATGCCTCAGGTGCTGATCAACGTCCCCGACGTCGACAAGCTCCGCGCCGACCGCGAGCCGGCCGTGCTGGCGGCGGTCAGGGACGCCGAAGCCGAGCTGGGTGACCGCGGAAGGGTGCTGCTGAGGCCCTCCGGCACCGAGTCGCTCGTGCGCGTGATGGTGGAAGCCGAGTCCGAGGCCGATGCCCGGTCCATGGCCGAGCGCCTCGCCGACGTCGTGAAGTCGGCGCTCGCCCTCTGAGCCCGCGCGGCCGCTGTTGCGCCGCGCCCGGATAACCGGTTGGCGGGCCGTCCGATCCTGCCTACCCTCGGCCAGATGGAAGTCGCGGAGATCGACGTGCACGACGACGACCTCGTCCGACGCTTCTGGGAGGCCGGCAAGGAGGCCGACGAGTACGAGCGGCCGTACGCGACCTTCTGGCCGCTGCTGTCCGCCAAGGTTGCCTTCCGGGCGACCGACAACTCGATGGAGCAGCATCCTCTCGCCGCCGTCGAGGACGGTCAGATCCTCGGCTGCCAACCAGGTCATCCTGCCCGTCCTCGACAACATCCATGTCGCGTACATGGAGATCCTGGTGCGGCCGCGAGCGCGCCGCCGAGGAGTGGGCAGCGCCCTTCTCGACGCAGGGCTGCAGCTGGCCCGCACCAAGAGCCGCTCGACGGTGATCGTCGAGGTCAGCATGCCCCTGGCGGGCCGCTCGGACGGTCGCGAGTTCCTCGAGCGACGAGGGTTCACGACCGGCATCGTCGAACGGCGCCGAGTCCTCGACCTGCCCCTCGACCGCGACCGGCTGGACGCATTGGCCGCCTCGGCCGCCCCGCACCACGCCGACTACCGGCTCCAGACCTTCGGCGACGTCGTCCCGGACGGGTACCTGGAGGGCTACTGCGCCCTGCAGTCCGCTTTCAACGACGAGGCTCCCACGGGTGACCTCGACGTCGAGCCGGAGGCGTGGGACGCCGACCGGGTGCGGAAGACCGAGGCCCGTTTCCGCAAGTCGGGGCGCCACACTTGCTCGACCGTCGCGTTCGCGCCGGACGGGTCCATGGTGGCGCTCACCGACATGTTGACGAGCGAGTCCCAGCCGACGATCGGCTTCCAGGGCGGGACCCTGGTCCTTCCGGAGCACCGCGGGCATCGCCTCGGCCTGGGCGGCAAGGTCGCGAACCTGCGCCGCTTCCAGGCCCGGTTCCCCACGGTGCGTGCCGTCCATTCGTGGAACGCTGAGCAGAACGGGCCGATGGTGGCCATCAACGACACGCTCGGCTTCCGGGCGGTCGAGCGGCTCGTCGAGATGCAGCGCAAACTCTGACGCCACAACGGCCACCGACTCGGCGCTCGCGTCGCCTGACGCCCATGTCAGGTCGTAGCACCACCGGCCAATAGAGAACTGCCCCCGGGAGAAGCGACAGTTGAGGAGTCGCGATGCACGCGACTCCATCTCTTACCCCTGGAGGAATCATGACCACTGTCTCATCGCGTCTGGCCGCTGTCACGATGGCCCTCGGCCTGGTGGCGGTCGGCACCACCCCTGCTCTGGCGAGCCATGGCGGCGGCGGCGACGTGCGCCGCAGCGGAGGCTGCAGCTCGGCGGCGGTATGGAAGCTGAAGGCCAAGGCCGACAACGGCCGCCTCGAGGTCGAGGCAGAGGTCGACGGCAACCACGTGGGTCAGCACTGGAGATGGCGGATCTTCCACGACGGCCGGGTTTCCGCGCATGGTACGGCGACGACGCGCGCGCCCAGCGGGTCGTTCACCGTCGAGCGGCGCCTCGTCAACACGTCGGGTCCGGACCGGATCGGCCTGCGCGCGGTCAACCTGAGAAGCGGTGCGCGTTGTCACGGAACCCTGCAGATCTGAGGGGTCGGGCAGACCATACTGGTGTCACTTCCATGAGGTGGTCACCGTCACGAGGTCAACGCGGACCGTCGTCGGCCAAGGGGCCGGCGGCGGTCCGGCGACCGCGGTGGACCCGCCCGGTGCTCCAGTTCGTCGCCGCCGGCCTGGTGGCGCTGATCGTGCTGATCGTCGGATCGGGGTGGCTCAGCAAGCGGGCCGCGACCGCGGAGGCGATCGCTGACGCGCGCGCCACCACACGCCTGCTCGCCACGACGGTCGTCCAGCCCGCTCTCACTCGGGGGCTCGTCCGCCAGCAGTCGGCCTCGCTCGACCGCTTCGACGTCTTCGCGCTCAAGCGGTTGATCGTGGGCGACGTGCTGCGCATCAAGATCTGGGACTCGACCGGCCGGATCGTGTACTCCGACGAGACGCGGCTGATCGGGCAACGGTTCAGCCTGGGCCAGGCGGAGCTCCGCGTGCTGGAGACCGGGGGAACCGCCGCCGCGGTCTCGGACCTGACCGAGCCGGAGAACAGGTACGAGAAGAACTGGGGGCCACTGCTCGAGGTCTACACGCAGGTGCGCGTCCACGGCGGCCAGCCGCTGCTGTTCGAGGCGTACTACTCCTACGACGACGTGTCGCGGCGCAGCGCCGCTGTGCTGGCGGCCTTCCGTCCGATCACGGTCGCCGGGCTGCTGATCTTCGTCGCCTTGACCATCCCGGTCGTCTGGGTCCTCGCCCGGCGGCTGGACGCCTCGGCTGCCGAACGCGAGCGGCTGCTCATGGCTGCCGTCGAGGCATCCGAGGCCGAGCGAAGACGCATCGCCCGCGACCTCCACGACGGTGTGGTGCAGGACCTGGCGGGAATCTCCTTCGGGGCGTCGGCGACAGCGCGCGAGCTCACCGACCGACCGGAGCTCGCCGGCCGCGTCGAGGCGCTGGGCACGAGGATCCGCCAGAGCCTCCGCACGCTCCGGTCGCTGCTCGTCGAGATCTACCCTCCAGACCTTCGTACCGAGGGTCTCGCGGCCGCGCTGGACGACCTGGTGGCGCCTGCCGTGGCCTCCGGGGTCGAGGTGGAGCTCGACGTCGACGACACGAGCAGTGTCGGCGAGGAGGCGACTGCGCTCACCTGGCGGGTCGCGCAGGAGGCCGTCCGCAACGCGCTGCGGCACGGGCGCCCGTCGAAGCTCAGCGTCCGGGTGGGTGTACGCGGCGACACGGTGTCGCTCGACGTCGTCGACGACGGCGTGGGTTTCGACCCGCGCCAGCCGGCACGTGAGGGACACTTGGGCCTTCGGGGTCTGCGCGACCTCATCACCGAGTCGGGCAGCACGCTCACTGTGGAGTCGGCACCGGGCTCGGGTACTGCTGTGAGACTGGAGACCGCCCGATGATCAGTGTGGTGCTCGCGGACGACCACGCCATGGTCAGGCTCGGGCTCGAACAGCTGCTCGCCGGCGCCGACGGGATCGAGGTGGTCGGCTCCGCGGCCGACGGCGCTCAGGCGGTCACGATGGTGCTCGAGCTCCGCCCGGACGTCGTGCTCATGGATCTGCAGATGCCGGGCATCGACGGGGTGGCGGCCACCCGTCAGATCGTCGCCTCCGGCGCCGAGTCGCAGGTCGTCGTCCTGACCTCCTTCTCCGACAGCGAGCGCATCGTCGCCGCCCTCGACGCCGGTGCCATCGGGTACCTGCTCAAGGACACCGAGCCGGAGGATCTGCTGGAGGGAGTCCGCGCGGCCGCTCGCGGTGAGTCGCCGCTCAACCCGCGCGCGGCGCGACAGCTGCTGACGGCGCGCACCTCGACACCCGTGCTCACGGTGGACCTGACTCCGCGCGAGCTCGAGGTACTTGGCCTGGTACGCCAGGGCCTCGCCAACAAGCAGATCGCTCGACGGCTGGGAATCACCGAGCGGACGGTCAAGGCGCACCTCACCTCGACGTTCCAACGGATCGGGGTCAGCGACCGCACCCAGGCGGCGTTGTGGGCCGAGCGCAACCGGCTCGGCTGACCCGACCGGTCCACCTCGGGTGCGGCAGCTCGCCCCTCAACGACGTCGGCGCCGGACGCAGTCTCACCCGCCGCGCCCACTGCCGACGCTCTACGGTGTACCGCATGCTGAAGAACGTGGATCCTCTTCTCAACGGCGAGCTGCTCGGGCTGCTGCAGGACATGGGCCATGGGGACGTGGTGGCGATCGTGGATCGCAACTACCCGGCGGTCTCCACCGGGCGACACGTCGTGCGGCTGTCCGGTGCATCGGTCGACGAGGCGGCGGCCGCTGTCTTGTCGGTGCTGCCCGTCGACACCTTCGTCGAGCCGGCGGTTTTCCGGATGGGTCCGGTCGGTGCGGAGTCCTCGATGCTCGACGTCCATGACGACTTCAGAAAGGTCCTCGATGCGGCCGAGGGTCGTGAAGTACCCGTCGAACCACTCGAACGGTTCGACTTCTATCGCAGAGCCCGCGAGGCGTTCCTGGTCGTCGCGACAACAGAGGACCGACCGTACGGTTGCTTCCTCGTCACCAAGGGCGTGATCTGACCACCCTGGCGTCGCTCGTCGAGCGCGCCCGCGCGCTGGGGACAACCGAGCGCCGGGCCATCTTGGGCATCACCGGGCCTCCGGGTGCCGGGAAGACGACGCTGGTCTCGCTGCTGCTGGACGAGCTGGCTGACGGCGCGGGTCTGGACGCGGACTGCCAGTGGGTCGCACATGCTCCGATGGACGGGTTCCACCTGGCCGACGTACAGCTGGCCCGGCTCGGCCTGCTCGACCGCAAGGGGGCACCGGAGACGTTCGACGCTGGCGGATACGCCGCCGCGCTCGACCGGTTGCGCCGAGATACCGACGAGGTGGTGTACCTGCCCGGCTTCGAGCGCGACATCGAGCAGCCGATCGCCGCCAGCATCGCGGTACCTCCCTCGGTCCGTCTCGTCGTGACCGAGGGGAACTACCTGCTGCTCGACGAGGGTGCGTGGCCGAGGGCACGCGCACACCTGGCCGAGGTCTGGTACTGCGACGTCGACGACGAGCTTCGGCGCCGTCGGCTCGTGGACCGGCACGTGGAGTTCGGCAAGACGCCCGCGTCCGCCGCCGAGTGGGTCGACCGCTCGGACGAGGCCAACGCCCGACGGGTGCGGATCGCCCGGGCAGCGGCCGACCTGGTGGTCGCGATGGACTGCATCGACGCCACGCCTGGGTCGGGTTGAGGCGGGGAGGCCCGTTCGACGCCGGCCGGCGGGGGGCCCGGCATCGCCGCCGACGGCCCTACTCAGTCGCCGGTGGCGCCGTCGATCCGCTCGCGGATGAGGTCGGCGTGCCCGTTGTGCCGGGCGTACTCCTCGATCATGTGGGTGTAGATCCACCGGAGATTGATGTCGCGGCCGGTCGAGTGGGTCTGCACGTCGTCGAGGGACGACCGGGCGGCCTGCTCGCGGTAGGTCTCGATCTCGCGGCGCAGGGTCGCGAGGTCGGCGGCGACATCGGTCGCCGGCAACGTCGTCCCACTCGGCCTCGCGGTTGTCAGGGGTGCAGTAGATCTCGGCTTCGTCGGTGCCGAAGAACTCGGCGAACCAGCCGCGCTCCACCTCGGACATGTGGCGGACCAGCCCGATCAGCGTCATCTTCGACGGCGGCACTGACGCCGTCTTCACCTGCTCGTCGCTCAGCCCTTCGCACTTCCAGAGCAATGTATGGCGGTGGTAGTCGAGCCAGCCGTCGAGCATCGCCCGCTCGTCGGCTACGAAGGAGGGCTCGACCCGGTCGTCAGGCGGTGTCTGTTCGGTCATACGGGCACGGTAGCGGTCGCCGCCGACACCCTGCGCTGGAATTCGGCGAGCACCTCGACGGGTCGGAAGCCCAGCCTCTCGTTGATCTGCACCATCGGGCCGTTGACCTCGGCGTTCTCCGTGTTGACGAACCGGCGGCCGGGGCAGCGCTGCTGGAGCGAGACCAGATTGGCGACCTTCACCGCGAGTCCCAGGCGGTGACCGCGGTGGTTTCGGCGCACCAGCGTCCCTGACTGGTACACGTAAACCGGATCCTGATCAGGGGCGACCAGCGAGGTGTAGGCGACGGCCTCACCGCCAGGCTCCACCGCGAAGGCGAGGTAGGTGGTGCGCCCCTGCTCCTTGGCGATGGCCTGGCGCCGCAGCACGATCTCCGGGGTCAGCGCCCTCGCTTCGAGTACGACGTCACCCGTCGGGGCTTCCAGCCCTACCTGGTTGCGCAGGTGACAGTACGACGCGAGCAGGTCCTTCGGCACGTCGTCGACATAGGTCTGGATCCGGTAGCCGGCGTGGTGGTCACGCGCCTCGGCGGCCAGGGCTTCGAGCCTGTCGTTCGGCACCGGTAGCGCCAGTGTCCGCCGGATCTCGGTGTTGGCGAGGGCGAACCCGTGCTTGCGTGCGAACCGGTGGTACGGATGGTCGTCTCGCGCGTCCTGGGGCAGCCACGACTCGGCCAGCATGGTCGAGCGCCCTTCGCCGACGGACGCCGAGACCAGGTGCTCCAAGAGCGCCCCGCCGATCCCCTGGCGACGCCGGGACGGTGCGACCCAGACGTACAGGTTGACCTTGTCGAGATTGTCGACCAGTGGCACAGCGATCATGGCGGCCGCCAGCACGTTCTCGCCGTCGAAGGCGCCGTACGCGGTCAGGCGCTCGGCGCCGTCGGCCCGGGAGAGCGCGACCTGGAGCTCGTGCCGGGACCACACCGGTGCGTCAGGTCGCTGGAAAAGCCAGGCCTCGCGAGTTATCGCGTACCAGCGCCGGAACTGCGCGAGGTCGCCGACGTCGATCGGCCGGATCTGCACCCGCCGATGCTACGGCTGCCTCACGCCGGCCAACGAAGGGTTTTCAGCGCCGGCCGCAGCCACGGCAACGTTCGACCGTGCGGATACCGTTCGCTTGAACTCCAGCACGACCTCCACCGCACGGAACCCCAGCTTGTCGTTGATGGCGACCATGGGGGTGTTCGTCTCAGCGTTCTGCGTGCTGACCAGCGATCGTTCGGGGTGGTCCGACTGCAGGGCGGCGAGGTTCGCCGCCTTGACGGCCAGCCCGAGTCGGTGACCGCGGTGGTCGCGCAGGACGACGGTTCCCCATTGGTACACGCAGTCGGGCGGGTCGAAGGGCACGCCCAAGGCGGTGAATGCGACGGCCTGGCCGTTGGCGTCGGTTGCCAGTGCCCAGTAGGTCGTGACGCCCATGTCGCGTTGCATGGCCTGCCGCTGCAGGAACGCCTCGGGCGTCATCGCCTCCTCCTCGCGCTCGATGTCGCCCGTCGGCGCGTCCAGGCCCAGCTGGTTGGATACGTGGCACAGGGAGCTCACCAGCTCCTGCGGTAGGTCGTCGACGTACGTGGCGACGGTGTAGCCGGCGTGATGGGTTGACGCCTCAGCGGCCCACGCGGACAGCGTCCGATCCGGCACTGGGAGCCGAAGCTCGCGGCGGATCTCCGTGTTCGCATGGGTGAAGCCGTTCCTCTCGGCGAACCTCCGGGAGCCGTGCGACTCCATCTGGTCGGCGGGGACGTGGCACTCGGTCACGATCGTGGTCCTGCCGGCCCTGGCGGCAAGGGCAACGAGGTCGGTCAGCATCGCGCCGCCGACTCCCCGGCGACGGCGAGCCGGCGGCACCGCGACATAGACGGTGGCCTTGTCGAGGTTGTCGAGCAGGGGGAGGGACATGAATCCCGTCCCGTGCACGATGTCGCCCTCGACGCCGGCGTACGCGGTCACCTCCTCTGACGGGTCGGCGCCCGAGAAGATCACCTCGGCCTCGCGCTCGGAGAAGAAAGGGGCATGCTCGGGCCGCCCGCTGAGGTCAGCCTCGCGCAGCAGGCCGTACCACGCCGTGAACTCGGCTTTGTCCGCCATGTCGACGGGGCGTGTCAGCACGAAGAGATGCTAGGCACCGGCTGCGCCGCGAGCCAACGGTTTAGCCGGGGTCAGAGCTTGCGGAGCCGGACGTACCGCACAGAGTGGTCGGCGTCCTTGCGGAGCACGAGCGTCGCCCGGCTGCGGGTGGGTTTGATGTTCTCCTCGAGGTTGGGACCGTTGATCGTGTCCCAGATGCGCTGCGCCTCGGCGATGGCTTCCGGCTCGGTGAGCCTCGCGTAGCGGCTGAAGTACGACGCGGGGTCGCGGAAGGCGGTCTCCCGAAGCCGGAGGAAGCGTGACGTGTACCAGTGACGGATGTCCGGGGTCGCCGCGTCGACGTAGACGGTGAAGTCGAAGAAGTCGCGGACCGACAGGCCCACCTGACCGCGTGCCGTCACCCGGGCGGGCTGCAGCACGTTGAGCCCCTCGATCAAGACGATGTCGGGCCGGTGCAGCTCCAGGCGCTGGTCGGGGACGACGTCGTACACGAGATGGGAGTAGACCGGCGCGGAGACGTCGTCCTTTCCGGACTTGATGTCGATGACGAACCGGAGCAGCGAGCGGCGGTCGTACGACTCGGGGAAGCCTTTCCGGTCGAGCAGGCCGCGGCGCTCGAGCTCGGCGTTCGGGTACAGGAAGCCGTCGGTCGTGACGAGCGCGACGTCAGGGTGCTCGGGCCAGTGGGCGAGCAGCTCACGCAGCAGCCGGGCCGTCGTCGACTTGCCGACGGCGACGGAGCCGGCGATCCCGATGACGAACGGGGTGCGCTGTGGCTGGGAGTCGCCGAGGAACGACTGGGTGGCGCGGTGCAGGGCGCCGACATGGCGGACGTACAGGCTCAGCAGCCTCGAGATCGGCAGGTAGACGTCCGACACCTCGCTGATGTCGAGCTCCTCACCGAGCCCCCGGAGCCGTTCGATCTCCGCCGCCGACAACGGCAGCGACATCGACTCCGCCAGCGCCGCCCAGGCCGAGCGGTCGAGCTCGACGTACGGCGACTGGTCCTCGGAGGGCATGCGCCCACATTGTCACGTCGGACCGGGCCGCCGTCGGTGGATAGGCTGACGCCCATGAGGCGGCTGCGGTGATCGTCGGCGTCGGGATCGACGTGGTCGACATCGAACGGTTCTCCGAGACACTGTCTCGTACCCCGTCCATCCGGACCAGGCTCTTCACCGAGCTGGAGCTCGAGCGTTCGCTGGCGTCGTTGGCCGCGCGCTTCGCGGCGAAGGAGGCGCTCGCGAAGGCGCTCGGCGCGCCGGCGGACCTGCGGTGGGTCGACGTGGAGGTCCGTACCGACGCGAGCGGGCGTCCGTCGATGTCGCTGTCGGGCACGGTGGCGCGGCGTGCCGCGGAGCTCGGCGTCGACGTCACGCACGTGTCGATGTCCCACGACGCCGGCATCGCGTCGGCGGTAGTCGTATTGGAGGCGAATCGATGAGGTCGGCGTACACGGTCGAGCAGATCCGTCGGGCCGAGGGCGAGCTGATGGCGACGCTGCCGGCGGGTGCCCTGATGCAGCGGGCGGCCGCGGGGCTCGCGACGGCGTGCGCGCAGTTCCTCGGCGGTGTCTATGGTGCGCGCCTGCTCGTGCTCGCAGGCTCCGGCGCAAACGGTGGCGACGCGTTGTACGCCGCGGCCCGGCTCGTCCGTCGGGGTGCCCGTGCGGAGGCCGTTCTGCTGGCAGAGACAGCACACGAGGGCGGCCTCGCCGATTTCCTCGCCGCCGGCGGGTACGTCGTCGACGAACCCGGTGAGTACGACGTCGTGCTCGACGGGATCGTCGGGATCGGTGGCAGAGGAGGACTCGACGAGCGGGCCTCCGGGCTCGTGGACGGGCTCACGGCACCGGTGGTGGCGGTGGACGTCCCCAGCGGGATCGGCGTCGACTCCGGTGAGCTGGCCGGCCCGCACGTCGAGGCGGCGGTGACGGTCACGTTCGGTACGCACAAGGTCGGGCTGTTCGTTGACCCCGCCGCACAGGCAGCGGGCTCGGTGGAGCTGGTGGACATCGGTCTCGACCCGTACCTGGGCGACCCCGCGGTGCAGGTCCTGCAGGACGACGACGTGCGCCGCCTGGTGCCGAGGCCCGCCCACGACGCCCAGAAGTACTCGCGTGGCCTGCTGGGGATCGAGGCGGGCTCGGCGCAGTACACGGGGGCGGGGCTGCTGGTGACGTCGGCTGCCGTGGCGACCGGGCTGGCGGGCATGATCCGGTACAACGGCGGAGCGGACGCCCTCGTGCGCAGCGCACACCCGGAGGTGGTGATCGGTCCGGGACAGGTACAGGCTCACGTTGTCGGCCCGGGGCTGGGGCAGGGACAGGGCGACACGGTGCGGCGGGTGCTCTCCGACGGGCTGCCGACGGTCGTCGACGCCGACGCGCTGGCTGAGCTGCCCTCCCGGTGCAGCGGTCCGGTGGTGCTGACCCCGCACGCAGGGGAGCTCGCACGGATGCTGGACCGGGACCGTACGGACGTCGAGGCCCGGATGCTCGAGGCCGCCACTACCGCGGCGAAGCGGTGGGACGCGGTCGTTGTGTTGAAGGGCGCACGTGCGGTGATCGCCGCTCCCGACGGGCGGATCCGGGTCAACGCCACGGGGGTGCCGTGGCTCGCCACCGCGGGTGCGGGCGACGTGCTCGCGGGCATCACCGCGACGCTCCTCGCCGCCGGACTCGACTGTTTCGACGCCGCGTCGGCCGGGGCGTGGCTGCACGGGTCGGCGGCGACGCTCGCCTCGCGCGGCGGCCCGCTCAGCGCGACCTCGGTCGTGGCGTCGATCCCCGACGCGCTTCGGGCCGTCCTCGCCTGACCGCCGACCGTCCAGGGCTGTCCCGCCGACCGGGCGGGAATGTCGCCTCGACCGGGCAGGAATGTCGCCTCGACTGGGCGGGAATGTCGCCTCGACTGGGCGGGAATGTCGCCTCGACTGGGCGGGAATGTCGCCTCGACTGGGCGCAGATGTCGGCGCCCCGCATTTGCGCCCGCTGGACCAAGCTTTTGCGCCCACTGGACCGACTTTTGTACCCGCTCGAACCTGCTTTTGCGCCCGCTCGAACCGACATTTGCGCCCGCTCGGCCCGACATTTGCGCCCGCTCGACCCTGCTTTTGCGCCCACTCGACGGGAGGTTGGCACAATGTCAGCGTCATGACCCCCGCCCACTCCGACGCCTCAGGTACTGCCGACGCCACCGGCAGCGCCAGGCCCGCCGGTACGGCCAATGCCCCGGCTGGCGTCGAGCGGGACGGTACCGCCGAACGGCTGCGTACCGCGGTGCTCTCGGGCCAGGAGAAGCCGGTACGGGCCGAGGCGGTCGTCGACCTGGACGCCATCAGCACCAATGTCGCCGCCCTGCGCGAGCACGTCGGCGGACGTGAGCTGATGGCCGTGGTGAAGGCCGACGGCTACGGCCACGGCATCGTGGAGTCGGCGGCCGCCGCCCGCCGAGGCGGCGCCGACTGGCTCGGCGTCGCCCTGCTCGACGAGGCGCTGTACCTGCGATCCAGAGGCGACAAGGGCCCGATCCTGTCCTGGCTCGCCGTACCGGGTGAGCGGTACGCCGACGCGATCGAAGCCGACGTCGAGGTCGCCGCGTACAGCGTCGAGCAGCTGGCCGAGATCGCCGCCGCGGCACGGCACACCGGTCGGCGAGCTCGGGTTCAGCTCAAGGTCGACTCCGGCCTGGGCAGGGGCGGCGCGCACCCCGACGACTGGCCGGTGCTCGTCGACGAAGCGGCCCACCTGCAGTCCCTCGGCGCCGTCGAGGTCACCGGCGTGTGGTCGCATCTCGCGTGCTCCGACGATCCCGAGCACCCCTCCGTACGCGCGCAGACGTCGCAGTTCGAGGTGGCCGTGCAGTGCGCCCGCGACAGCGGTCTGGACCCGCAACACCTCCACCTCGCGAACTCGGGCGGCGTGCTCAACCTGCCCGAGACCTGGTTCACCATGGTGCGTCCCGGGATCGTCGTCTACGGCATCTCGCCGACGGCCGACGGCTCGTCGACCGTGCCGGTGACAGCGGCGATGACGCTGCACGCGACGGTCGCCCTGACGAAACGGGTGCACGCCGGGCAGGGCGTCTCCTACGGACACACCTACGTCACCGATCGCGACACCACGCTCGCGTTGATACCGCTCGGCTACGGCGACGGCATCCCGCGGCACGCGTCGGGGCGCGGCCCCGTAGTCGTGGGCGGCCAGCGGTTCACCGTCGCCGGGCGGGTATGCATGGACCAGTTCGTCCTCGACGTGGCGGACACCGACGTCAGGGCTGGTGAGGTGGCCGTGGTCTTCGGAGACGTCCGGCGAGGCGAGCCGACGGCTCACGAGTGGGCGGCGGCCGCCGACACGATCGGGTACGAGATCGTCACCCGCCTCAGCTCGCGGGTGCCCCGGCGCTACCTCGGCGGCGGCACGTGACCGCGGCCTCGACTGTACGGCGCTATGCGGGTCTCGCCGGAGGGGTACTCGGTGTAGCGGCGGCCGGGGCCGGCGCGGCGGTCCTGGCCGAGCGCCGGCTCACATCCCGGCGGCGTGCACGACTCCGTCCCGAGTTGGGGTCGCTGCGCGGCGAGCGCCGCGACGTCGTCGCGGATGACGGCGTACGGCTCGCCGTCGAGGTCGACGAAGCAGCGGTGGGGATCGCCGGCGGTGACGGACGAGGGCTCGGTACGACCCTGGTCTTCGTACACGGGTACGCCCTGAACCTCGACAGCTGGCACTTCCAGCGCAAGGCGCTGCGCGGCCGGCACCGGCTCGTCCTCTACGACCAGCGGTCGCACGGCCGCTCGGCCCGGTCGCCGTCGGACCACTGCACCATCGACCAGCTGGGTCGCGACCTCGCCACAGTTCTCGACGCGCTGGTCCCCGACAATCCCGTGGTCCTCGTCGGACACTCCATGGGCGGCATGACCATTCTCGCCCTCGCCGAGCAGCGTCCCGAGTGGTTCGGTGACCGGGTGGCGGGCGTCGTGCTCGCCTCCACCAGCGCCGACAGCCTCAATGCCGAGACGTTGGGCTTCCCGGGGCTTCCCGGCCGGCTGCTCCACCAGCTCACGCCGGCGCTGATGGCCACGCTGGCGCACGCCCCCCGTCTCGTGGAGACGGGCCGGCGCGCCGGGTCCGAGTTCTCGTACGTGCTGACGCGCAGGCTCGGGTTCGGTCGGCACGTCGCACCGGAGATCGTGGAGTTCACCGACGCGATGCTGGCCGCGACGCCGTTCGAGGTAGTGGCGGACTTCTTCCCCGGCTTCGACGTGCACGACAAGCGCAACGCCCTGCCGGCGCTGCAGTCGCTGCCGTGCGTCGTGGTCTGCGGCAGTCTGGACGCCATCACCCCCGTCGAGACCTGCCGTCGCATCGCCGAGCTCGTGCCGTCGGCCGACTTCGTCGAGGTCGCCGACGCCGGCCATATGGTCATCCTCGAGCGTCCGGATGAGGTCACCGACGCGATTACCGACCTGCTGTCGCGGGCCGACCTGGGCGCGACGCCCGGTGAGCCGGTGAGCCGATGAGCGACCTCAGCGTCCGGGAGGCGGTGCCTGGCGACGCGGAGGTGGTGCGAGACGTCATCCGTACCGCGTTCGAGGCGCGCCCGGCCCTCGACCCTCCTACCACCGCGCTGGCCGAGACTGTCGACTCGGTGCGGGCGGCCCTGCACCACCACGGGGGTCTGCTGTGTCACGTGGACGGTGTCGCGGCCGGGGCGCTGCTGTTCGCGGACACCGGCTCGGCCCTGCGCCTGCAACGCGTGAGCGCGGTACCCCGCTTCCAGTCCCGTGGCGTCGCGTCAGCGATGGTCGGCGTCGCCGAGGAGGTCGCCGCCGCCCGCGGGTACGACGACGTGTCCCTCCTGGCACGGTCGGAGCTCCCTGACACGGTCACGTTCTGGCGCCGCCGGGGGTACGCCGAGGTCTCGCGCGCCGGTACCAGCGTGACGCTGGCCAAGGCTTTGCCGGTCCAGGTGCGCGCGCCTGCCGCCGACGACGCGCGTGAGGCCGGGCGACGCCTCGCCGGCCTCCTCCGGCGCGGCGACCTCGTCATCGCGACCGGTGATCTCGGCGCCGGCAAGACGACCCTGGTACAGGGGATCGGCGCCGCACTGAACGTCCGGGGCGACGTCACCTCGCCCACCTTCGTGATCTCACGCATCCATCCGTCGCTCGTCGGCGGTCCCGCGCTCGTGCACGTGGACGCCTACCGTCTCGGCGATGAAGCGGAGCTCGACGACCTCGACATCGACGCGTACGTCGAGGACTCCGTCACGGTCGTCGAGTGGGGCGAGGGCGTCGCGGAAGGTCTCGCGACCGACCGCCTGCGCGTACATCTCGCCCGGCGCCACGGGGGAGCCGACGAGTCGGACACCGGTGACGACACGCGGGAGATCTTCGTGACGCCCGTCGGCGCGCGGTGGGTGGGAGCCGGCGTGCGTACCGCGATGGCTGGGTCGCGCCGGGACTCCGCCTAGGCTCGGTCTCCATGCTCCTCGCCTTCGACACCGCAACGCACGCGGTCACGGTCGCACTGCACGACGGCCGTGATCTCGTCGCCGAGTCGACCGTGGTGGACGCGCTCCGGCACGGGGAGCTGCTGGCGCCGGGGATCGACCGCGTGCTCACCCAGGCCGGCGCCCGGCCAGCCGACATCACGAGGATCGCCGTCGGAGTCGGCCCGGGACCGTTCACCGGCCTGCGGGTCGGCATCGTCACCGCCCGGGTCATGGGCTACGCGCTGCAGGTCCCGGTCGACGGGATGTGCACGCTCGACATCGTCGCGGCGGCCGTACGGTCGGATGGCTCGCCCTTCCTGGTCGCGACCGACGCGCGGCGCAAGGAGGTGTACTGGGCTCGCTACGACGCCTCTGGCCGGCGCCTGACCGAGCCGGCCGTGGACGTCCCGGCCGCAGTCGCCTGCGATGACCCGGTAGCCGGGCGCGGCCCGTTGCTGTACCCGGACGCCTTCCCGACCGCTGTCGAGCCGGAGCTCCCGCGTGCCGCCGATCTGGCCCGCCTGGTCGTCTCCGGCGGCGCGAGCCTCCTCCCCGCCACGCCGCTGTACCTGCGGCGGCCCGACGTCGCGCACCCCAGCGAACGCAAGCGGGTGTCGTGATAGGCATCCGCCGTGCCTCCCCGGCCGACCTCGACGCTCTCGCCTCGCTCGAGCGGGTGGTGTTCGACCACGGCGCCTGGTCGCCGCGGTCGCTCGAGGAGGAGCTCGAGCGAGCCGGTCAGGGAAGGCTGCTGCTGGTGGCCGCCGACGGCGGCGAGGTCGTGGGGTACGCGGCGTTGGCGTACAACGACGACTCCGCCGACCTGCTGCGGGTCGCCGTCCACCCGGACCGTCGCCGGCAGGGCGTCGCTCGGCGGCTCTGCGACGAGATCCTCGCCGGCGTCGGGCCGGGAGGTACGCGGGTCCTGCTCGAGGTGGCCGCCGACAACGAGGCGGCGACGGCGCTGTACTCGCGGCTCGGGTTCGCCGAGATCGACCGGCGGCGGCGGTACTACGGGGGGTCGGCGGATGCCGTGGTCATGGAGCGTGTGCTGACCGCCGCCGGCGCGCAGCAGGTCCGGTCCGCGTCAGGGGGTCCGGCTGTCGACGCCGGCCCGGTCGATGCGGGACACCTGCAGGGCCGGCGGGCCGACGAGGACGACGCGCGGTGACGGAGCAGCCGTTGGTGCTCGGCATAGAGACGTCATGCGACGAGACGGGCGTCGGCGTGGTCCAAGGGACCACGTTGCTGGCGGACGCGGTCGCCTCGAGTGTCGAGGAGCACGCCCGGTTCGGGGGCGTCGTGCCCGAGGTCGCGAGCCGCGCACATCTCGAGGCCATGCAGCCGATGATCGAGCGCGCCTGCCGTCAGTCGGGCGTGGCGCTTTCCGACGTGGATGCGCTCGCCGTCACGTCGGGTCCTGGACTGGCGGGGGCGCTACTGGTGGGTCTGGCTGCTGCCAAGGCGCTGGCGTTGACGCTGGGCAAGCCGTTGTACGGGGTCAACCACCTGTCCGCCCACGTGGCCGTCGACCAGCTCGAGCACGGACCGCTGCCCGAGCCGTGCATCGCCCTGCTCGTCAGCGGTGGTCACTCGAGCCTGCTCCTGGTCGAGGATGTGACCGCCGGCGTCGAGCCCCTCGGCGCCACCGTCGACGACGCCGCAGGAGAGGCCTTCGACAAGGTCGCCCGGCTGCTCGGCCTGCCGTTCCCCGGTGGGCCGCACATCGATCGGGTAGCGAGGGAGGGTGGGTCGGTGTCCATCGACTTCCCGCGCGGGCTCTCGTCGCGGCGTGACCTCGAGCGTCACCGGTTCGACTTCTCGTTCAGCGGCCTCAAGACGGCCGTCGCGCGATGGGTAGAGGCGCGCGAGCGCTCCGGCGAGCCGGTCCCGGTCGCCGACGTCGCGGCGGCCTTCCAGGAAGCCGTCTGCGACGTGCTGACCCGGAAGGCCCTCGACGCGTGCACCACCACGGGCGCGCGCCATCTCGTCATCGGCGGTGGAGTGGCGGCGAACTCTCGGCTCCGGTCGCTCGCGGAGCAACGGGCCGAGCGAATCGGCGTGAGAGTCCGTGTGCCACGGCCCGGGCTGTGCACCGACAACGGCGCGATGGTCGCGGCGCTCGGCTCCGAGCTGGTACGCCGTGGCAGGACGGCCTCGGCCCTCGACTTCGGCGCCGACTCGTCCATGCCGCTGACGACGGTGGTCGCCTGACCCGACCGCCGGACCGGCCGGCGGTCCGCGGCCCTCAGCCTGCGGCGACCCCACGCACAAGGTCTGTGGTCAGCTCCAGCCGGCGCAGCCCGCACGCCTCGTACGCACGTACGGCACCCGCGTTCGACACCGGTGTGTGGACGGCGACACCGCTCGCCCCCGCCCGCGCCAGGGCGGCGATCACTGCACGCGACACGGCCCGCCCGTGACCTTGACCCGCGGAGTCGGGATGCGCGGCCACCGGTTCGAGGATGCCGCATCTGCCTGGACCGGCGGACCACCCGGTCGCGGCCGCTACAGGGCTGCCGTCGTCGGCTCGCCGGAGCAGGTCCAGCGCCGTGTCGTAGCCGGGACCGTCCGCCATCTGGTGCCACCGCTGCACTGTGAACGTGGACCCTTCGAAAGCCGACCGTTGCACCTCGACCCGGTCGGCGATGTCACCGTCGTCGGCGAGCGGACGCGACAGCGGGTCGTCGTCGGCGGCGTCCGCCGCTGTGAGCGGCCTGTACAGGACGGTCCAGGCGTCGGTGTCGACCGTCCAGCCCCGCGACGACAAGACCGTGCGCAACGCCGAGCCCCCCGGCGCCTCGGAGGACGACGACGGGCCTGCCCCCTCCGTGCCGTCCGCCAGGTCGGCCAGCACGCTCGCAAGCTCCAGGTCGTGGAGCCGGTCGGGTCGTACCGCGGGCCGCAGCAGGCTGGGCTTGTCCAGGATCGCGACCGCGACGACGTCCGCCCCGTCGCGGACCACGATGAGCGACCGGTCGACGACGTCGTCGTCCATCCGCAGCTGCCAACCGACGTCACCTGCGTGGAGACCGGTCGGATAGCAGCCGGGCGCCTCCCACGACATCAGCGCGTCGATGGCCCCGTCGGCTCCCGCCCGAGTGAGGTGCTCGACGCTGTGGCGCATCACGAGACGTTAGCGCCGCGGTGGCGCCCCGGCCCAGGCGTTTTCCGTGGGGTTGATGGGCAGCGGGCGCACCAGCAGCGCGACCGCGCCCGACGGGGTGCGCGTCACGATGATGGTGGCCGGCTCGCTGCCGGTGAGCCGGAGCCGAGCTCGCAGCGCCTCCGGGGTGACGGAGACACCGCGCTTCTTGATCGTGAGCGGGCCGACGTGGCGAGCGCGAAGCGCCGCGCGCAGGGCCTTCTCGCGAAACGGCAGCACCTCGAGGACCTCGTACGCCCGTACCAGCGGCCCGGGGCGCTCCTCGTCGGACGACACGTAGGCCAGATGAGGATCCAGCAACCACCCGCCCACGGCTGCGGCGGCGGTGGTCACAAGGTGGGCGCGAGTCACGGCGTCATCGGGCTCGTAAACGAATCGCCCGGCGGGACGTACCTCGGCCGGCCCCGGGTCGTCGGCGTCGGTGACCGTATGCGCCGGCCGGCCAGTGCGCAGCAGCGTGGCACGTCGGCGCGCCGACGACGCCCGGCCCGACCACAGCGCCGCCTCGCGCAGCTGTCCGTCGAGGCTGACCCACTCCGCCTCGACAGCGGGCGGCACCATCTCGTGAGCGATCCCGGGCGCGGTCTTCACCACGCTGTCACGTCCGAACAGCGACTCGACGAACGTCCACCGCGGCGAGTAGGCGTCCACCGCGAAGACCCGGCCGCGTGCCGACCGCCGGGCCGGGTCGAGGTACACGAGGTCCGCGACGCCGCAGTCCTGTGCCTCAGCGGTGCCGACGCCTACTCGCCCGGCGATGCCCAGCGCCTGCAGGTTCGCGGCAGCGATGCCCGCTGTCAGCGGATCGCAGTCCACGGCGGTGAGGCCGAAGCCGGCCCGCCCGAAGGCGACCAGGTCGGCCCCGATGCCGCAGGCGAGCTCGAGCACGCTCCCCAACCCACAGGAGACCGCCCGCTCGGCCCGGTGGCCGGCTACGACGGGGTGTGTGGCCTGCTCGAGACCGTCGCGGGTGAAGAACATCACGGCCGCGTCGGTCCCGAACTTGGTCAGGGCCTGGCGCCGCAACGCCACCTGGCTCAGTGCCGCAGCGACGTAGGACGGCTCGTACCGGGCGCGCAGCGCGGCCGACACCGGCAGGGCGTTGGTGCCGTCGTACGCGGCGGTGACCGCGCTCAGGAGCTGCCCGCCGCTCGGGCTCAGCAGGTAGTCGAGCTCGGCGAGGTCCACCGGGCCATCGTGACAGAGCGGCCGGCACGGCTCGGAGATCTCCCGCTCACTGGCACTCGGCTTGACCGAGTGCTAATGAGCGCCTAGATTCGGAGTTGGCACTCTCCACCGGAGTGTGCCAACAGCGATCGGTTCACGGCACCCGCGACGACGCGAACTGCTCGCCCCGACAAGCCAAAGTTACGCCTCTCTCATCCCGTGAAAGGTGAGGTTCAGCACGTGTCTGTCAGCATCAAGCCACTCGAAGACCGCATTGTCGTCCGCACGCTCGAAGCCGAGCAGACCACGGCCTCCGGCCTGGTCATCCCGGACACCGCCAAGGAGAAGCCCCAGGAGGGTGAAGTACTCGCGGTGGGCCCCGGTCGCGTCGACGACAACGGCAACCGCGTCCCTCTCGACATCTCCGTCGGCGACACCGTCGTCTACAGCAAGTACGGCGGCACCGAGGTGAAGTACTCCGGCGAGGAGTACCTGATCTTGTCGGCTCGCGACGTGCTCGCGATCGTCGACAAGTAAGCCACCCTCTCCAGGCACGCCCCGGCCGTCCGACCCCGGGCGCCGGGGCGTCGCTCTTCGCACCGCACCGCAAGGCCCGCAGCTGCGGGACACCCGTCCTCGACACGCCGTCGAGACAGCGCCCCGTCTCTGACAGGGGCCGCAAGCTCACGAAGGAACATTCATGCCAAAGATCCTGGAGTTCGACGAGCACGCTCGCAGAGCCCTCGAAAGAGGAGTCGACGCCCTCGCCAACACCGTCAAGGTGACGCTCGGCCCCAAGGGCCGCTACGTCGTCCTCGACAAGAAGTGGGGCGCTCCGACCATCACGAACGACGGCGTGACCGTCGCGCGTGAGGTCGAGCTCGACGACCCGTTCGAGAACCTCGGCGCGCAGCTCGCCAAGGAAGTTGCCACCAAGACCAACGACGTCGCCGGTGACGGCACCACCACCGCGACCGTGATCGCCCAGGCGCTCGTGCACGAGGGTCTGCGCGCGGTCGCCGCCGGCGCCAACCCGATGGACCTCAAGTACGGCATCGACCAGGCCGTCGAAGCCGTCAACAACGCCCTCGTCGAGGCGGCCCGAGAGGTCGACTCGACCGAGGACATGGCGCACGTCGCGACCATCTCGGCCCGCGACTCCCTGATCGGTGACCTCATCGCCCAGGCCTTCGACAAGGTCGGCAAGGACGGCGTCATCACCGTCGAGGAGTCCAACACGCTCGGCACCGAGCTCGAGTTCACGGAGGGCATGCAGTTCGACAAGGGCTACATCTCGCCGTACTTCGTCACCGACGCCGAGCGCATGGAGACCGTCCTCGACGACGCCTACGTGCTGCTCAACCAGGGCAAGATCTCGGCGATCAGCGACCTGCTGCCGCTGCTGGAGAAGGTCGTACAGGCGGGCAAGCCGCTGTTCATCATCGCGGAGGACATCGACGGCGAGGCCCTCTCGACGCTGGTCGTCAACAAGATCCGCGGCACCTTCAACGCCGCGGCGGTCAAGGCCCCGGCGTTCGGCGACCGCCGCAAGGCGATGCTGCAGGACATCGCGGTGCTGACGGGCGCCCAGGTCGTGTCACCCGACATCGGGCTGAAGCTCGACCAGGTCGGGCTCGAGGTGCTGGGGTCCGCCCGCCGGATCGTCGTCACCAAGGACGACACCACGATCGTCGAGGGCAACGGGGACGCCGCCGAGGTCAGCGGCCGGGTCGCCCAGATCAAGGCCGAGATCGAGAACACCGACTCCGACTGGGACCGCGAGAAGCTGCAGGAGCGGCTGGCGAAGCTCGCCGGCGGCGTCTGTGTGGTCAAGGTCGGGGCGGCCACCGAGGTCGAGCTCAAGGAGAAGAAGCACCGCATCGAAGACGCCGTCTCCGCGACTCGCGCAGCGATCGAGGAAGGCATCATCGCCGGCGGTGGCTCCGCGCTCGTCCACGCCGCCCAGGTGCTCGAGAAGAGCCTCGGGCTGAGCGGCGACCAGGCCACGGGCGTGCGGATCGTCCGGATCGCCATCGACGAGCCGCTGCGCTGGATCGCCGAGAACGGTGGAGACCAGGGCTACGTCGTCGTCGCGAAGGTACGCGAGGCCGGCCTTGGCAAGGGCTTCAACGCCGCGACCGGTGAGTACGGCGACCTGGTGTCCCAGGGCGTGCTCGACCCGGTCAAGGTCACGAAGTCCGCGCTGGTCAACGCCGCGTCGATCGCCGGAATGCTGCTGACTACCGAGACCCTGGTGGTCGAGAAGCCGGCCGACACGGAGCCCGACGCAGCCGGTGGCCACGGCCACGGGCACGGGCACTGACCCGCTGAGGCACTGACCCGCTGACGCGCTGTTTCGACGAGAGGCCCGGTGGCTGCCCTGCAGCCGCCGGGCCTTTGTCGTCAGCGCCGCGAAATCCGCCCCTCGAAGCGGGCGGACGCAACGGTTTCAGCGGCCGATCGGCCTCGGAATGCACAACCCGGCCGAGTCGTGCGAGGCTTGAGCGGTGATCGGGTCGGGGAGCATTTCGCGCGCGCTGTCGGACCGGCGTCCACCGGCTCCAACCGAGCCACCGGACCTGGGTGAGCTGGCCATGGCGGCCCAGGCCGGCAGCGCCCCGGCGGTCGAGGAACTGCTGGAACGGGTGCGCGTGATCGCCCACCGCTACTGCCTGGGCCGGCTGGGGACGTACCCCGGTGGTGTCCACCTGGTCGACGACGTGGCCCAGGACATCTGCCTCGCCATCCTCGCGGCCCTGCCCCGCTACCGCGACCGCGGGCGGCCCTTCGAGGCGTTCGTGCACGGCATCTCGTCGCGCAAGGTCGCCGACGCGCGCCGGGCGCTCGCACGCCACCCGCTGCTCGTCGCCGACCTCCCGGAAGACGTCGACGACGCGCCGACGCCCGAGGACCACGTCGTGGCCTTCAGCGAAGCGGAGTCGGCGGCGGAGCTGCTGCGCAAGCTCCCGAAGAACCTCCGCGAGGTGATGGTGCTCCGGGTAGCGTCCGGACTCTCGGCGGAGGAGACTGGCGCGGCGCTCGGCATGACCGCCGGCGCCGTCCGTGTCGCCCAGCACCGGGCCCTCGTCAAGATGCGCCAGATCGCCCGGTACGGTGACGGGCCCGGACATGACTGAGACCGTGCACCCGGTCGCCGCGAGCGACGCGCTGATCTCCGCACTGTCCGAGCGCCGTCGCATCGACGTTGGCGACCCGGTGCTTCGCGCGCTCGAGGCGTGGGTCCGGCGCATCGACTCGCAGCCCATGGCGCCGTGGACCCGGCCGCTGCCTCCGGTCGCGAAGGCGACCAGCTCAGCGGAGCTCGCGCGCCGGGTCGCGGCCCTGACCCTCGCGCTGACGGTTTCGTCGTCAGGACTGGCCACGGCGGTCAGCGGCGACCCCTTGTCACCCCTGCACTTCGTGAAGCGCCAGTTCACGCACCTGCGCCACGACCAGGCCCACCTCGCTCCCGGGTCGCCCGGCGACAGGGTCGGGTTCGATCCGCGACGGGCCGCCGTGCCGGAGACCTCGCGGTCCCTGCAGCGCCCCGGTGAGCCGGCCCAGCACCGACCGGACTCGCGCGACGTCCGGCGCCACCCGTCGCCGTAGAATGAGCCGATGGACCTGACGCCCTCCGGAGTGCCTGACAAGTTCTCGACGCTGGGCCTCACGTTCGACGACGTTCTGCTGCTGCCCGGTGAGACCGACGTGGTCCCGAGCGACGTCGACACGACGTCGCGCCTCACGCGGGAGATCGACATCCGGATCCCCCTGGTGTCCAGCGCCATGGACACGGTCACCGAGTCCCGGATGGCGATCGCGATGGCGCGTCAAGGCGGCGTCGGCGTCCTGCACCGCAACCTGTCGGTCGAGGACCAGGCGGAACAGGTCGACCTGGTCAAGCGCTCGGAGTCGGGCATGATCGCCCACCCGGTGACGGTCGAGCCGGACGCGACCCTGGCGCAGCTCGACGAGATCTGCGGCCGGTACCGGGTGTCCGGGCTGCCCGTGGTCGACGCCGACTCGCATCTGCTGGGCATCATCACCAACCGCGACCTGCGGTTCGTCGCCGTCGGCGACTGGGAGCGCCGCAGCGTCCGCGAGGTGATGACCCCGATGCCGTTGGTGACCGCTCCGGTCGGGATCTCCTCCGACGACGCCGCAGCGCTGCTGGCCAAGCACAAGCTCGAGAAGCTTCCGCTCGTCGACGACCAGGGCAAGCTGACGGGGCTGATCACCGTCAAGGACTTCGTGAAGTCCGAGCAGTACCCCCTGTCGACGAAGGACGCCGACGGCCGGCTCGTCGTGGCCGCCGCGATCGGGTACTTCGGTGACGCCTGGGAGCGGGTTCGGGCGCTGGTCGATGCCGGCGTCGACATCCTCGTCCCCGATGTCGCCAACGGGCACGCCCGGCTGATGCTCGATATGGTGCGCCGGCTGAAGGCCGACCCCGCGACCCGGCACGTGCAGGTGATCGGCGGCAACGTCGCGACCCGCGCCGGTGCCCAGGCGCTGGTCGAGGCCGGCGTCGACGCGGTGAAGGTAGGCGTCGGCCCGGGGTCCATCTGTACGACCCGAATCGTGGCAGGTGTCGGTGTGCCACAGGTGACCGCCATCTACGAGGCCTCCCTGGCCTGCCGGCCGGCGGGGGTGCCGGTGATCGGCGACGGCGGGCTCCAGTACTCCGGGGACATCGCGAAGGCGCTGGTCGCGGGCGCCGACACCGTCATGATCGGGTCGCTGCTGGCGGGCTGCGAGGAGAGTCCGGGAGAGCTGGTCTTCGTCAACGGCAAGCAGTTCAAGCGCTACCGCGGGATGGGGTCGCTCGGTGCGATGGCCTCGCGCGGCAAGACGCTCTCGTACTCCAAGGATCGCTACTTCCAGGGCGACGTCAACCGCGACGACCTGATCGTCCCGGAGGGCATCGAGGGGCAGGTCCCCTTCCGCGGCCCGCTCTCGGCGGTCGCCTACCAGCTCGTCGGCGGCCTGCACCAGTCGATGTTCTACGTGGGCGCCGCCACGATCCCGGAGCTGCAGGAGCGGGGAAGATTCGTCCGCATCACGTCCGCGGGCCTGAAGGAGTCCCACCCGCACGACATCCAGATGACCGTCGAAGCACCCAACTACTCGTCGCGCTGACGCGACTCGCGAGGGCACTCATGGACATCGAGATCGGCAGCGCCAAACGAGGCCGGCGCGCGTACTCCTTCGACGACATCGCGATCGTCCCCAGTCGCCGCACCCGCGACCCGGAGGAGGTGTCGGTCGCGTGGCAGATCGACGCCTACCGGTTCGACATCCCGGTGGTCGCGGCACCCATGGACTCCGTGATGTCGCCCTCGACGGCGGTGGCGTTCGGGCTCGCGGGCGGCCTGGGCGTGCTCGACCTCGAAGGGCTGTGGACCCGGTACGACGACCCGGAGCCGCTGCTCGACGAGGTGGCCTCGCTGCACGGCGCGGAGGCGACCCGGCGGATGCAGCAGATCTACGCCCAGCCGATCGTCCCCGACTTGATGGTGCAGCGGGTCAAGGAGATGCGTGCCGCCGGGATCACCGTCGCGGGAGCCTTGTCACCCCAGCTGACGAAGCAGTACGCGGCGTCGGTCATCGAGGCGGGGCTGGACCTGTTCGTCATCCGCGGGACCACCGTGTCGGCCGAGCACGTGTCGGGAAAGGCAGAGCCGCTCAACCTGAAGCAGTTCATCTACGAGCTCGACGTCCCGGTCATCGTCGGCGGCTGCGCCACGTACCAGGCGGCGCTGCACCTGATGCGTACCGGCGCGGCGGGCGTCCTCGTCGGCTTCGGCGGTGGCGCCGCCCACACGACCCGGCTGGTTCTCGGCGTGGCCGTGCCGATGGCCACGGCTGTCGCCGACGTGTCGGCGGCTCGGCGCGACTACCTCGACGAGTCGGGCGGTCGCTACGTGCACGTCATCGCCGACGGCTCCATCGGCCGCAGCGGTGACCTGGCGAAGGCGCTGGCCTGCGGCGCCGACGCCGTGATGATCGGTTCGCCCCTCGCCCGCGCGAAGGAGGCGCCGGGGCGGGGCTTCCATTGGGGTGCGGAGGCGCGGCACGAGTCGCTTCCTCGCGGGGAGCGAGTGGACATCGGCACGGTGGGGACCCTGCAGCAGATCCTCCACGGACCGTCGCTCGTCTCCGATGGCACCATGAACCTGGTGGGGGCGCTCAAGCGGGCCCTGGCCACCACGGGTTACACGGACCTCAAGGAGTTCCAGCGGGTCGAGGTCGTGGTCCAGTGACGCAGCCCGTCCTGCGGGTCGCGGCCGTCCAGGCGGAGTCCGTCGCGGGAGACGTCGAGGCCAACGCGGCCACGGCTGCGCGGTGGACCTCGGCCGCGGCAGACGAGGGCGCCCGGCTGGTCGTGTTGCCGGAGCTCTTCTTGTGCGGATACAGCCCCCGGACGCTGGCCGACCGGCCGGACGACTGCGACATCACGCCCGCCGACGCCCGACTCTCGGTGCTCGCTGACGTGGCCCGTGCCCGCCGGGTCGTCGTTCTCGTCGGCGCGTCGGTACGGGTGAACGGGGAGCCGCGGACACTGTCGCTGCTGGCGTTCACAGCGGCCGGCGAGGTGACGGTCGCGTACGACAAGCAGCACCTTTCCGGCGTGGAGCAGAGCCTCTTCACGCCGGGTACGCATGGCGCGTCGCTCCTCGTGGACGGTTGGCCTGTTGGACTCGGCATCTGTTACGACGGTTGCTTCCCCGAGCATGCGCGTGCAGCCTCGGACGACGGCGCACTGGCCTACGCGTGCCCGTCGGCTTACGTCGTGGGCAGTGAGCATCGGCGCGACCTCTACTACGCGGCCCGCGCTCTCGACAACGGGATGTACGTCGTCTTCGCCGATCTCGTGGGGCGCTGCGGAGAGCTGGATTTCAGCGGCGGCACGGCCGTCTACGACCCGCAGGGCAGGGTGGTCGCCCGTGTCGACGCGGGCGCGGGGCTCGCCGTCGCGGACCTCGACAGGTCGCTGGTCGACGAGGCGCGCCGGATCAACCCGTTCGCAGCCGACCGGCCGCGAGCTCTGGGCGGTCGCGCTCTCGTGCACGGCTCGGGGCTCGAGGCGACGCCCGCTCCGGTCCGCGCGGACCGGAGCTGAGGTGCGGCCGGAGCGTTCGGCGGCACTCGCCCTGGACGCCGCGGACGAGCTCGCCGGTTACCGGGAAAGGTTCGTCATCGACGACGACAGCCTGATCTATCTCGACGGCAACTCGCTCGGGCGACTTCCGAAGGCGAGCCGCTCACGACTGCTCGAAGTTCTCGACGCCGACTGGGCCGGCGGTCTGATCCGCTCGTGGGACCGGCACTGGCTCGAGCTGCCGACCCGGATCGGCGACCTCATCGGCCGCCAGCTGCTGGGAGCGCGAAGTGGGGAGGTGATCGTCAACGACACGACGACGGTCTCGCTGTACAAGGTGATCTCCGCCGCCCTCGACGCCCGGCCGGGGCGGCGGTCGGTGGTGATCGAGCGCGACAACTTCCCGACCGACCGCTACATCGTCGAGTCCCTGGCCGTCCAGCGGGACCTGGACATCCGCTGGGTCGAAGACGCGGGCGTCGACGGGGTGCGGCGCGAGGACCTCGAGGCGGTCCTCGATGACGACGTCGCCGTCACGGTGCTCTCGCAGGTGGACTACCGCTCGGCGGCCTTGGTCGACATGGGCGCGCTCACGAAGGCGGCGCACGCGGTGGGGGCGCTCACGGTCTGGGACCTGTGCCACTCGGTGGGAGCAGTCCCCATCGACCTGCCTGCCGACGGCGTCGACATCGCGGTCGGCTGCACGTACAAGTACCTGAACGGCGGACCGGGCGCCCCGTCCTTCACCTTTGTGCGACACGACCTGCAGCCGCAGCTGCACCAGCCGATCTGGGGCTGGTGGAGTCGCCGCGACATGTTCGACATGGAGCAGGGCTACGACCCCGAGCCGGGCATGCGCGGCTGGCTGTCGGGGACGCCGGGCATCTTGTCGATGGCGGCCGTCGAGCCTGGTGTTGCGATGATCGCCGAGGCGGGCATGCCGGCGCTCAGGGCGAAGTCCGTTGCGCTCACCACCTTCGCGGTCCAGCTTTATGACGCGTGGCTGCAGCCACTCGGTGTCGGGCTCGCGTCACCCCGCGACGCCGAGCGCCGCGGAGGCCACGTGACGCTCACCTCTCCGGGCGCCCGTGAGCTGACAGCCGAGCTGATGGCTGGCGGCGTCATACCCGACTTCCGGCGGCCCGACGGCATCCGTCTGGGACTCGCGCCGCTGACCACTCGATTCGTCGACGTGTACGACGCCATGGAGCGGGTGACCGCTCTGGTGACGCGGGACGGTCGGGGCTTCGATAGCCCCTAGACCCGTGACGCCAAGTAGTGATAGTCTCGCTTTCAGTGAACAGAGTCGACTGCGGCTGAGCCGTATTCCGTCGACGAGCAGCGCAAGGGGTGTCGTTCTCAGGGGGGCGACACCCCATCTGCGTCTGCAGCCCGCTCCGTCGCGTCGAGGGCGTCGGCCACCCGCTCGCCGATAGACTGCCGGTGTCGCCGGTAGCGAAGGACGGATGTTGACCGAAGATCATGACCTGGTTCTCGTCGTGGACTTCGGAGCGCAGTACGCACAGCTGATCGCGCGCCGGGTGCGCGAGGCCCGCGTGTACTCCGAGATCGTTCCGCACACGACGCCCGCCGCCGACATCCTGGCCCGTAAGCCGAAGGCCATCATCTTGAGCGGGGGACCGCAGTCGGTGTACGCGCCGGGGGCACCTCGGCTCGACGCAGAGATCTTCGACGGCGATGCGGCCGTCTTCGGTATCTGCTACGGCTTCCAGGCGATGGCGTCCGTGCTCGGAGGTGAGGTGCGCCGTACGGGCCTGTCGGAGTTCGGCCGGACGGTCGTCGACGTGACGTCGGCGGGCACGCTGCTGACGGGCGTGCCGGCGGGTACCCGGGTGTGGATGAGCCACGGCGACGCGGTCGCCGCACCGCCGTCGGGCTTCGCGACGCTCGCGTCGACCCCAGGAGCCCCCGTCGCGGCCTTCGAGTCGAGCGAACGCCGGCTCGCCGGGGTGCAGTGGCATCCCGAGGTGCTCCACACCGAGCACGGCCAGCAGGTGCTCGAGCGGTTCCTGGTCGAGATCGCCGGGTGCCGGCAGACCTGGACGATGGTGAATGTCGTGGACGAGCAGGTCGCGTCGATCCGTGAGCGGGTGGGCAGCGACGCGGCGATCTGCGGCTTGTCGGGCGGCGTCGACTCAGCTGTCGCGGCAGCACTCGTGCACCGCGCGATCGGCGACCAGCTGACGTGTGTGTTCGTCGACCACGGGTTGCTGCGGCAGGGGGAGGCGGAGCAGGTCGAGCGGGACTTCGTCGCCGCGACCGGGGTCGCCCTCCGCGTCGTCGAGGCGTCGTCGACGTTCCTCGCGGCACTCGACGGAGTGAGTGACCCCGAGACCAAGCGGAAGATCATCGGCCGGGAGTTCATCCGCGCCTTCGAGGGCGCCGAACGGGCGATCGTCGAACAGAGCGGCAACGCGGGACAGCCGGTGCGGTACCTGGTCCAGGGCACCCTGTACCCCGACGTGGTCGAGTCCGGAGGTGGAGCGGGGACGTCCACCATCAAGTCGCACCACAACGTCGGCGGGCTCCCTGAGGATCTCCAGTTCGAGCTGATCGAGCCGCTGCGGATCCTGTTCAAGGACGAGGTCCGCAAGGTCGGCATCGAGCTCGGTCTGCCGCAGGGCATCGTCGGGAGGCAGCCGTTCCCCGGGCCGGGGCTGGCGATCCGGATCGTCGGTGCCGTGACGGCCGAGCGGCTGGACATCCTGCGCGAGGCCGACGCAATCGCTCGGCAGGTCCTGACGGAGGCCGGCCTCGACGACGAGATCTGGCAGTTCCCGGTCGTGCTGCTCGCGGACGTCCGCTCTGTCGGCGTGCAGGGCGACGGGCGGACGTACGGGCATCCGGTGGTGCTGCGTCCGGTCACGTCGGAGGACGCGATGACCGCTGACTGGGCCCGGCTGCCCTACGACGTCATCGAGAGGATCTCCACCCGGATCACCAACGAGGTCAGACAGATCAACCGGGTGACTCTCGACGTCACGAGCAAGCCCCCTGGCACCATCGAGTGGGAGTAAGCCAGAGAGCGTGACCTGGCCTTTTGCGCCTCGCTATCGACGTTGCGTGTAAAGGTGAGGCACCGAACGGCCCTCATACCTCATCGCTACCCGGGGGCCTCTGTATGATCTGCGGCTCCCATGTTGAACCATGCGGCAGCCGTGGTGGTTTGGTACTCGTGACAGCGGAGCTGGTAAGTCCAAACAGCCCGGTTCCAGATGCTGTCCAGCGCGGTGGGAGCCGGCCGCCTGGGGGCGGATAGCGGCCCATCACCTAGCCTTACTCTGCCTCGACTGCCCAGGCCAAGATCCGCTCTTCAGGCTCCTCATGGGGGCCTAGGTGCCCCCCGGGAACGGCAACTACCTGCGCCCGTGGGAGATGTCTCGCCAGCCAGTGACCGTGTGCAGGTGGCACGCTGGTGTCGTGCTCGGCGACCATGATCGTGACCGGGCCTGAGGCGGCGTCCAGGTCGAAGCCCCAGGGCTGTGGCACCGCGCTGTAGTCGTCGAACAGGCCACCCGGTCCCGGGGCGAGGGCGTCGCTGAATCCCTCCACGACCATGTCCCGGATATGGGCAGGAAGGTCCGTCATCGCCTTGATCGAGTCGACGAACGCCAGGGTGTCTCGGTAAAACTGCCGATCGTTGTACTCCTCGCCCAACGCGACGGTGTGCCATTCGGCGAGTTCCTCCGGGGACACCCCCTCGAAGAAGTCCAGGTCTGGTGCGTCGGGCGGTCCCAGACCCTTGATCGTCGCGCACCGGGTGACCCGATCAGGGAGCCCGGCCGCGACCGCGAGGGCGTGCGGACCGCCCGACGAGACACCGACTACTGCGAACCGGTCGATCCCCAGCCGGTCAGCGATGGCCCGCACGTCGGCTGCCGCGTCGCGCACGAGGCGGCCCCGTTGACGGGTCGATTGGCCGTAGCCCGGCCGGTCGAACGTGATCGCCCGGATGCCGTGGCGCCCGTACTCCCCACCCGCGGATCGGAACAGCCGTCCACCGGGGTTCCGTGCAGGTAGAACAGCGGCGTCCCGTCGGGGAGCCCCCACTCGCACCAGGCAAGCACATCGCCCAGTTACCGCGGTCGGGTGAACGGAAGGGACCAGGCGGACTGTCGTGACCGGCGCCGGTACCGGCGCCGCCGCCGCGACGGCGGCTTCCACATCTCTCACAGAACCCGTACTCCGCGGCGACAGGAAGCGGTGGGCGCCGGCTGACGACCGGACGCTCTCGGCCGACGTCCGGGGCTCAGAGCAGGACCGACGACCACTTCTTCCGAACTACTGACCAATACTGAGAGTGATCGTAATATCACTCTATGTCAAACTACTCTTACGGGACATGCGTAGGCCGACTTCTCGCCGCGGTCGGAGTGGGGGCACTGCTCGCTACTGTCGCTGCCGCGTCGCCGGCTGCGGCGCAGTCCGCGTACACCGTCACCGCAGTCGGACCGGCCTCCGATCCGACGGCCGGAACAGCGTTCCAGATCTCGGGGACGGTCTCGCCGTCTGCTCCCGGCCAGGTGATCCGGCTGCAGCGGGAGGTCGACGGCCGCTTCACCAGAGTCGGCAGTGCGACGGTCTCGTCCAACGGCAGCTACGCCTTCACGCGTACGAACCGGGTAGGGACGTACGCGTTTCGCGTCAAGCAGCCGGCGACCCCCTCGCGAGCCGCAGGCTACAGCGCGATGGTGTCCGTCTTCGTCACCACCCCGTTCATCCGCCACGCGGTGAAGCGAGCGCAGTCGTGGGTGGATGACCATGTGAGCTACAGCCAGAGCCGGACCCACACGAACCGCTACGGCACCTACCGTCAGGACTGCTCCGGCTTCGTGTCGCTGGCATGGGCGTTGCCGAGCAGCTACACGACCGCCACGTTGCCTGACGTGTCGTTCGCCATCGACGAGTCGGACCTGCGCCGAGGCGACATCCTGCTGCACCTCGCGACGCGCAAGACCTCCGGTCACGTCGTCATGTTCGACCGGTGGGTCGATGCGGCGCACACGGCGTACGTCGTGTACGAGGAGACACCGAGCACCGGGGCCAGCCACCACACGATCCCGTACCCGTACTGGAGCGGACACGGCACCTACGTCCCCTACCGTCGAGACGGCACCTGACCTCCCGCCGCTCGGCGATGCATTTGCGCCCGGTCGATGCGACATTCGCGCCCGGTCGGCGGTCAGCGGAGGCGCTTGACGACCGCTGAGCGCGCTGCCGACCAGAAGCCCAGTCCCCACCCGATGTGCATCGCCGAGAAGGCCAGCGGCACGTACGCCCGCTCGGCCGGGGTCTCCAACCGGCGTGCCGTCTGGACCGAGGCTACGGCCAGCCCAAGCAGGTACGGGCTGTTGAGGAGCAGCAGGCGACGCGGGTGGCGCCAGCCGATGAGGACCGTGACCGCGATATAGGCGACCAGCACAGGCGGCGCGAAATGCCTCGGGCGCATCGAGTCCGGGTGCAGCAGCGCGACATCCACCTTGCCCCGGCCGTAGCGGAGGTACTGCCGGAAGAGATCCGGGATCGACTGACGCGAATACCACCGGATCTTCAGCGCGGGGTCGAACAGCAGCCTGTGCCCGGCCCGCCGGACGCGGTAGTCGAACTCGTAGTCCTCGTTGACCGGAAGCTGCTCGTTCCACCCGCCGAGCTCACGCACCACTTCGAGGGGGTAGGCGCCGAACGGGATGTGGTCCACCTCCTGCGCGGTGACGCCGTGGTGATACATCGAGTTGCCGACGCCGAACCGGCTGCCCAGGGCTGCGGCGATGGCCCGGCCGGCTGCGGTCTCGCCGACGCCGTCCTTGCGGCCGCCCACACCCCCCCACAACCCCTGGTCGAGCCGGTCGACGGCCGTGCGCACGTAGGACTCGTCGACGGTGGAGTGGGCGTCCATGCGGACGAGCCACCTGCCGCGCGCGGCGGCGAGGCCGAGATTCAGCGACATCGGGATGCCGTGCTGGGGGTTGTGCACCAGCTCGATCCGGTCGTCTGCGGCCATCTGGTCCCGTACCACCCGCAGGGTGTCGTCCCGGGAGCCTCCGTCGACGACGACGATCTGAAGGTTGGCGTAGTCCTGTTTGCGTACCGCGTCCAGACAGCGACCGATGAAGCGCTCTTCGTCTCGAGCCGGAATCATTACGGTGACGAGCTCGTCAGCACTCATGTCTTTCCCTTCTGCTCGGCATAGGACCTCTCCGCGCGTCCGCACGCGGCGTGGTCGAAGCAATGCACAAAGCGAACTTCCCGGCTGTCTCAATACCTGCAGTAATCAATTCCACACAGCACGCGATCGGCGTCCAGTAGTTATCGGTTATCGGCGGTACTAGCGAACAATGTCCCCTATTGTCGCTTATGCGCCAGCAGTCGGCAGCGCTTTGACAGGGGGAACTGCAGTGAAGACTACTTCTCGCATGGCGGCGGTCTGCGCCGGCCTCGGGCTCAGCATGGTGGCGACGGTGGGATTCGCCGCCGCTGCCTCAGCGTACTCGTCGACCCCCAGCGGCCCGACGGGATGGACGCCCGATGCGGCGGTACACGCCGTCGTGACCTCAGGCAACGTCACGTTCGTCGGAGGAGCGTTCACCGGCGGCGTGGCCGAGATCGACTCGGCCACCGGGGCACTGATCACGACCGCCAACGTCGGCGGTGACGTCCGGGCGCTCGCGGTCTCCGGCTCACACCTGCTGATCGGGGGGTCGTTCACGACCGTCGACGGGGCTACGCACAAGAAGCTGGCTTCCCTCAGCATCGCGACCGGCCTGCCGGCGGAGCCACACTGGAAGGCGGCAGCCGGGGGGACCGTCCGTGACATCGTCGTCAACGGCAACACCGAGTACTTCGGCGGAGCGTTCACGCACCAGAACGGCCAGCCGCAAGGCGGCCTGGGAGGGGTCACCGTCGATACGGGCAAGCTCGTTTCGTCCTTCACGGTGTCAACGGACAACACGGTCTTCGGTCTCACGGCCAGCGCAGGCAGGCTTTTCGTGGCCGGCAACTTCACCCATGTCAATGGCTCTGTCCGCAACTCGCTGGCGTCGGTGAGCATGGCCACCAACGGCCTCGAGTCCTGGGCACCCGCTCGTGCCTGCAGCATCTGCAACCAGTACTGGGATGTCGTTGTCGACAATGGCACGGCGTTCGTCGGTACGTCCGGCAACCACCTCGGGGCGTTCTACATCAGCGCGGCGGGGTCGCCGTTCCATGCGGTGGCGGCCAACGGCGACGTCCAGGCGCTCGCGGTCTCCGGAGGCGTCCTGTACGCAGGTGGCCACTTCGGGACGATCGGCAACCAGACCCACGCGATCCTGGCGGCGCTGAACGAGAGGACCGGCGCCGTCGACGCATCGTTCACCCCGCGGTTCACCACGCACTACCCGGGCATCTGGGGGCTCTCCGCCACCAGCGCGAAGCTGTACGTGGGAGGCGCCTTCACCGCCGCCGGGCCGACACCGCCAAAGCGCTATCCGTACTTCGCGATGTTCAACTGATTCACCGGCTCGAGCAGGGAATGACGGTGGTCCGCAGAAAGCGGGGGCATGCGCGCAAAGCGACAAGATAACTGCGTAAGGTAATCATTTTGTGCAATTTGGCATCATGTTAAGAAACGATTAAGGTCACACAGTGCGCCCTGACACGGTGTCGGGGTGCGTCACAACCGAAGGACGACTCTTGACGACAATGTCCCGCGCCGCCGCCATAGCCTCTGGCCTCGCACTGACGATGGCAGCAACCGTGGGCTTCGCCACCAGCGCGTCCGCCTACTCGACCACACCGAGCGGCCCGCTCAGCTGGACGCCGGACGGCCCTGTCCACGCGGTCCTCAACGCCGGCGGCGTCACCTATGTCGGCGGCGCGTTCACCGGCGGGGTGGCCGAGATCAACTCCTCGACCGGTGCGGTCTTGTGGAACGGCAACGCCAACGGCGACGTCCGGGCCCTCGCGCTCTCCAGTGACGGCTCGCAACTGATCATCGGTGGAGCGTTCACCACCGTCGCGGGCGCGACGCACAAGAAGCTCGCCTCCCTCGCTGTGTCGTCCGGCGCCGTCGTGCCGACCTGGAAGGCCGCCGCAGGCGGCACCGTGCGCGACATCGTCGTGAGCGGCAGTACCGCCTACTTCGGCGGGATCTTCACCAAGCAGAACGGCGTGGTTCAAGGCGGCCTCGGAGCTGTCAACGTCGACACCGGCAAGGTCGTGCCCACGTTCAACGCGTCGACGAACAAGTCGGTCTTCGGTCTGGCCATCGCGGGGTCGCGGCTGTACATCGCCGGCAACTACACAGCCGTCAACGGCTCGCCTCGCAACTCGCTCTCCTCGTGGAGCCTGACCAGCAACACCTTGGACAACTGGAACCCGGCGCGGACCTGCTCGGGTTGCGACCAGTACTGGGACGTTGCCGTCGACGGCAACACGGCCTACGTCGGCTCGTCCGGCCCTGGAGGTCGACTCGGTGCCTATGACATCACCAACGGGACACCACGATTCAAGACGATCGTCGCCGATGGAGACGTCCAAGCGCTGACGATCTCGGGGGGCCTCGTCTACGCGGGCGGTCACTTTGCGTCGATAGCCGGCCAGCCGCGCAAGATCGTGGCCGCAGTCAACGAGACGACCGGTGCGCTGGACCCGTTCTCGGCGAACTTCGTGACCAGCTACCCCGGTGTCTGGGCGCTCGACGCGCACAGCTCGACCCTGTACGTCGGTGGCCACTTCACGGCGGCCGGCCCGACACCGCCGAAGCGCTTCCCCTACCTCGCCTTCTTCCCGATGTGAGACGAGGTCTCGAGTGAGGCCGCCCCCGCGGCGACCGTTCGGTCGCCCGTCAGGGGGCGGTTTCTCGTTTGCGCATGGAGCGCCGCCCACCCATTGACCAGCAGCCCGCCACAGCCTCGACCGATGTGATCGCGAGAAGAGCGCAATGACACCGCCGGCCGTACCCGACGACCATGCCGGGCTGGTACGCGACGTCGTGGCGCTGGCGGAGCAACGAGCAGCGGACTGGTTCTCGCCGTTCGAGGGCACCCGGCCGGTGGTGTCCTTGGTGAGCTACAGCGTGCGGCCGCGCTGCTACCTGTACCGATTCACCCTGGCCTCACCGTCGGCTCGGCGTGAGATCGTCGCCAAGGTCCGGCACTCCGATCCGCAGCATCGCCGCGCCGACCGCTACCCCGACCGTCCAGAGCTGACACCGCACCGCTCGATCTCCGACGCCGAGGCCGCACACCTCGAGTACGTCGGCCTCAACCAGATCGCTGCGGCGCTGCGGGGAGCGGACCCACAGCGTCTAGGGGTCCTGCGGGCGCTTGCCGAACTGCCCGACCGGGCCACCGTCGTGATGGAGTACGTGGACCAGCCGACGTTGCGCCAGCTCGTCGCGCGCCCGCGGGCACGACCCGGGCGCCGGGCACCTGGGCTTCTCCGCGACTGCGTCTGGACCGCACTGGGGGAGTGGCTGGCGCGTTTCCACTCAGCGCACCCGGGAGACTCCCTACCGGACCGGATGACGTCCAGCGACGACGTCGTGGACCAGCTCGACCGCTCCGTGGAGTTCGTCGCCCGTGCCGGGGTCGACGTCTCGGGCATCAGGCGTCTGAGGGAGTCCGTGATCCGCCGGTTGCACGCCGGCTGGCCGTCGGAGCTCCCCAGCGCGCTCGGGCACGGCGACTTCACGGCCCAGAACGTCTTCGTAGCACCGGAGGGGAGGATCACGATCTTCGACCCGCTCCCGCTCTGGCGGGTCTGCGTGTTCGAGGACCTGGCCCGAATGACCATGGGCCTTCGGCTGCTGGGTCCTCAGGCGGTCACCCGCGGACGGCTGTTCAGCCCCGCACACCTGGATCGGTGGGAGTCCGACCTGCTAGACGCCTACTCGGGGAGCGCCAGACCGCTTCGAGACCTCCTGCACGTCTACCAGGCGGTGCTCCTCCTCGACCGCTGGTCCCAGCTGCTCGGCAAACGCCCGCAGGGCGGGCGCGGACGGGAGAGCTTCCGCCAGGGACGGGTACGGATCACCACGGGGTGGTTCGCCTCCGAGGCCGTCCGCCTCACCGGTCTCCTGGGCTGACGCTTTTGCCGCTCAGGCGCTCTTCGCCGTCGGCAACGCGTCGGAGCAGCTCTTGTAGCCGTAGCGCGCCATCAGCGGCTTCGTGGCCAGGGCCACGAGATTCTGGTCGCGACGAGGCATCTGCGTGCGCCAGGCTTCATCGGGCCGGATCTTGACCGAGCCGACCGTGAACCGGCTCGGGTTCCCGGCGACCATGTGGTTCGGATGAAGCAGCACGGTGTCGTCATTCTCGAAGGGTGGTTGCCCGTGCTCGTCCACGAGTTCCAGGATGCGGTCGATCGCCTGCCGTGGGTCGCGCGCGAAGTCCTCGTAGCGCATCTCCAACCACCTCGAGGGCGGTATCTGACGGCGTAGCAGCTCGGCGCCGAGGCAGTTCGCGATCCACCGGCGTACCGACGACGGCATGCGCCGCGACTTCATCGTCCGCACCGTGCCCGCGACGGTGACCGTCTTGGCCTTCCGCCACGAGTGGACGACGGCGCGTGGATCGCGCACCACGTGGACGATGTAGTGGTCGATACCCTTCACACCCGCGAAGACGGCGGCGTCGTGAGGGCGCTTCGACGTGTCGACGACGACCCTCGAACCGGTGATGTCGGCGAAGGACAGGCAGGCGGTCCCGATGGCCGCACGCACCCGGTCGAGGGAGTCCCACGCCTCGTGTGGGCCACGCGCGCTGCGCAGCACGCGTTGGCGGTTGCCGAGGCTAGCGATCTCATGCTGGGAGGTGACGAGCGACTCCAAGGTCCACTCCGGGCGGCCGGGCTCGGTGCTCGAGGAGGTCAAGGCGACCACCGGACCCCATACGACGCACTCTGCCGGCGGTTTGGAGCAGCCGCAGGGCCGCCGCTCTTGGACCCCTCGCTCCCACAGCCAGCGAAGCTCGCCGGTGCAGGAGAAGCCGTCGACTTCGGCGAGGATGCTCCCGAGCACGGTCGTGCCGCTGCGACCGGGCCCAACCACAGACAGCACCTTGATCGGCGCTACCGAGTCGTTCACGGAGTCTCCCTTGTCGCAGCCTGACCGACGGTGCCGCCACGCTAGCAATGGGCTGCGGGGAAGCACCTCTTGAGATGAGGCTACGGGGCGGGGGTGACGTAACAGTGAAACAACGAGGGTGCCTCGTCCGTTCGGACGGTCACCGGGGAGCGCCGAACTAGGCTAAGGCCATGCATGTGGTGGTTGTCGACGACGAGCCCCGCCTGCTGGAGCTCGTGGTCAGCCACCTCGAGGAGTCCGGGTTCACCGCTGCCGGGTTCAGCGACGGGGTGACCGGGCTGGAGGCGGCGCGGGAGCCCGGCGTCGACGCCGTCGTGCTCGACCTCCTCCTCCCGCGGATGAACGGGCTTGCTGTCTGCCGGGCACTGCGCAGTGCTGGTAGCGACGTGTACGTGCTCATGCTGACCGCCCGTGGGACCGTGCGGGAACGGGTCGCCGGGCTCGACGCCGGGGCCGACGACTACCTGGTCAAGCCGTTCGCGCTCGAGGAGCTGTCGGCCCGCCTGCGGGCGGTCCACCGCCGACGGCAGGACGACGACGAGCGACGGCTGACGGTCGGCGACCTCGTGCTCGACCCGTTGGCCCAGCGCGTCTGGCGGGGCGAGACCGAGGTGGACCTGTCTCGTCGCGAGTTCGCCGTCCTTCGCGCCCTCATGGAGAACGCCGGACGGGTCGTCAGTCGGTCCTTCATCTTCGACCAGGTCTGGGACGGCGAAGCCGACCTATCCAGCAACGCCATAGACGTGCACGTGTCGAAGCTGCGGGCCCGGATCGACAAACCGTTCGGTACCGACACCATCACCACGCTGCGAGGCGTCGGCTACCGACTGGAGACCCGCGCGTAGTGGGACCACTCCTGCGCTGGCGCTCAAGGCTGGCCATCGGCACGAGGCTGGTGCTCAGCGTCGCCGTCGCCATGGCAGGAGTACTTATCCTGACGGCCAGCTTCGTCGGCTGGCGGGTCCAACAGGGCCTCGACAGGCAGCTCCGACAGGACCTCGCCACGTACCACGCCATCGTCGTCCAGGACGTCAGGACCAACGGCGACCTCCCGGTCGAAGGCCCCGGTGTCTGGTACCAGGTCGTGGCCCCGGACGGAAGGGTGCAGGCTCAGAGCACCGAGATACCGGTGTCGGAGCTGTTCGGTGCGTCCGCGCTGCGCAGTGCCTTGGCGGGTCACGTCATGCACACTCAGCGCGACGCGCTCTTCCATCCGGGGGACAGGTCGTACCTCGCCGTCGCATCGGCGGTCAGGTCGTCGTCCGGCCGCGTCGTTGTGGCGACGGCGATCAGCCGGGCCCACCGGGACCAGGCGTTGCGTGAGCTCATGCTGCAGCTCGCGATCGCCGACGTCCTGGTGCTGCTGGCCGCATCGTACGTGGGGTACCGGACCGCCCGAGGTGCGCTGAACCCGGTGGAGCGGTACCGGCGCGCCGCCGAGGTCGCGGGGGAACGACCTGGCGCGCGGCTGCCCGTCGCGACCGACCGGGACGACGAGCTCACTCGTCTCGGGCACACGTTCAACGACCTGCTCGGCCGTCTCGAGGCTTCGACGCTGCGCGAGCACCAGTTCCTCGCCGATGCGTCGCACGAGCTGCGGTCGCCCCTCGCCCTCCTCAAGGCCGAGATCGAGTTCGCCCTCAACCGGCCTCGCAGCCAGGAGCAGACGCTGAGCACGCTCAGGTCGGTCCAGGCCCAAAGTGACCGCCTCGTCGACCTCGCCAATACCCTGCTCGACCTGGAGGAGATCGACAGTCTGCCGAACGTCTCGCGATCTGAGGTCGACGTGTCGGACCTGATCGGGGCGGTCGCCGAGCGCTGCCAGGCTGCCTTCGCCCAGGCCGGCAGACGGATCCGTGTCGACGCCCCGGACGTGACGGTGCTGGCCAGCCCCCGCTGGCTGGATGCCGCTGTCGGAAACCTCGTCACCAACGCTCTGCGTCACGGTGCCGGCGACGTGAGCATCGTGGCGCGGGTCGACGGTGACCGGGTTCGCGTCAGTGTCACCGACCAGGGTCCGGGCTTTCCCGCCGACTTCGTGGCCAAGGCGTTCGACCGGTTCAGCCGGGCCGAGGAGAGTCGCACGACCACCGGCTCGGGTCTGGGGCTCGCCGTGGTGGCGGCCGTTGCGGGTAACCACGGCGGAACCGTCCGCATCGAGGCGGCCGAGGGCAAGGGCGCCCGTGTCGTCCTCGACATCGTCTGCCCGCCCGTGCGGCGCAAGCAGCGGGATCGCCGACCTGACGCGATGCCGACGTCGGAGCCGGCTACGCCAGGAACCTCCCGAGCAGGGGGATCTTGAGCAGCTCCGGGAAGGTGCTCGCCAGCCGCATCGACGCCCGGTTGAAGCGAAGGACCACCAGTGAGGCGACTGCGGTGACGGCGAGCGCCACGACGATGCCCGGATGGACGGCCAGCTCGAACACGGACAGGGCGACGCTGACCACGGCGATGGTCAGGTAGGGACGAACGAAGCTCTCGCCCTTGCCGCCGCCGCGCAGGGTACGGCCCAGCACGATCTGGTTGACGACGTTCTGGGCCACCATCGTCCCCCCACCCGCGATGGCGGCTCCAAGGGCGCCGAAGGGAGGGATGAGAAGGAAGGCAAGTCCCATGTTGACGACCAGTGAGCCGGCGTTCGAGGCGACGAGGAAGCGCAACCGTCCGTAGACCTGGAGCACGTAGGCGTTGAAGCCGAGCGTGACGCTGAAGTAGTAACCGAACGCTGTCGCGGCGAGCACCCACCCGGATCCCGCATACGGGCTGCCGAACAACGTCACCGTCGTGGTCTGCGCGAAGACAGTGGTCAGGATGAAGATCGGGAAGGTCGCCACGGCAAGGAAGACCGACGTCTGCCAGTAGCTGTTGCGCATGCCCTTGTGGTCACCCCGCGAGAACAGCCGCGCGGCCATCGGAAGGAACATCGTGACAAAGGTCTGGTACACGACCTGGTTCAGCCGGGCTGCGGGGAAGACCGCGCGGTAGGCGGCGACGTCGGTGGGGCCGCCGTAGGCCGCCAACAAGACGACCGTGCCCATGTTGGTGATCACGAACTCCAGCTGCGTGGTCATCGTCGGGATCGAGAACGCGAACACCTCCTTCCACGGCAAGACCACGCGACGAAGCCGGAAGCGGTACAAGATCTCGCGCTCGCGAAGCACGCGCACGAGCAGCACGGCGTAGATGGCGATGCCGATGAAACTGGTGATGACATACCCAGTGGCCAGCAGAAACACATTGCCGTTGGTCAACTGCCAGATCGCCACGACGACGATCAGCTGCAGCAGCGGCGTGACGATGTACTTCCGGAAGAAGATCGCGGTCGGCTTGGAGAAGACGGCGAAGATGGAGACGAAGACCTGGTCCAGTGCCTGCATCGGTGCGCAGAACATCAAGATCAGCAGCACCTTGATCGCGCCGGGGTTGTCCAGTGAGCTGCCGAGGAGCGGCCCGGCGAAGAAGGTGTACGCCAGCAGCACGACGGTGCTGGTGGCGAAGATCGTTCCGACGGCGAGCAGGATGCTCCCGAACATGCGAGGGAAGTCGCGCTCCTCCTCGTACTTGGTCATGAACCGGCTGAGTAGCTGCCCCTGACCCAGGCTCAGCAGGATCCGGCCCGAGGCGACCAAGGTGAAGGCATAGGCGAAGACCCCGTAATCGCCCTTCGAGAGGGCGCGGACGAGCACGACCTGGGTCGCCGTCGTGAAGAGGAGCGACAGCAGGCGGCCGGCCAGCAATAGCATCGAGCCGCGTACGTGCTGACGGCCCATGCGCGCGGCGTCGTGCCCGGGAGGCGGCGACGCCGGGTCCTGGTCGTCGCTGATGGTCTCTCCCGCCCTAGGCGTCTTCACGTTCCCGCTTTCAGTGCCACGACACCCGCTGACGTCGCGCGTCGTGCAACCTCGGCCACTGTACTGGCGCGCGAAGACCCGTGTGGCACCCACGGGAAAGCTGCCATCACCGGCCCGCGATCCTGTCCCCGGAGGGGGGCCGACGTCAGGTGATGGTGATGAAGTCGATCAGACCCTTGGTGAAGTCGTCGCCCGGCTTGGCTCCCAGGATCACCGACGACGTGTTCGAAATCGGCCCCACTGTGGCGGACTTGCTGGCCGTGGTCGAGCCGTCGACGATCAGCTTCACAGCACTACTCGTCTTGACACACTTCACGGTGTGCGTCCCGGTGCCCAGATTGGAGCCGCCGGTGACGGAGACGGAGTTGGTTCCCGCGAAAAGGCAGAGCGCCTTGCCGCTCGACAGCACCTCCATCTTGTAGTCGCCGCCCTTGGTGCCCGCCAGGCCCTTGCGCACGAGGTCGTAGTCCTTGCCGGAGGCGGGCTTGGCGTCGAGCGTGAACTTGACGGTGAGCGTGATGCTGCCCGACCCCGGGTTCAGCGACGCGGAGTTCGGGACGGACACGTAACCGCTGCTTCCGTCGAAGTGGTACCCGCTTCCCGTGCGGACGATGCCGCCGTGCAGCGTGCCGTTGTTGCCGTTGCCCGACGAGTCGACCGCGACCCCGGTCTTCTCGTTCATCTGCCAGCTCGCACCGAAGCCGGCGGCTTGCGCTGTCCCCACAGGCATCGCCATCGCACCAAGGGCGGCGACGCCGAGTCCGGCAATTCCCATACGTATTGTTCGCGACATCTGTGTGTCCTCCATTTGAATGGCTTTCGACGACTGCGCAATCCAAACCACCACACCCCGTAGGAAACAGTCCGCGCAAACGGAAGGTTAACACAGGCTTTCTGTCCCGGTATTACCGTGTTTGCATCGGGGCACTGTCCGCACGATAATCCTGCAGACGGTTGTCAATGGGTTGCGCACAGCGACGAATCGGTACGCTCCGAGTTCCTGGTGGCGGACACCGGGAAAAGGGTACAATTCAGGCATGCTTTATGCACGGGGGAGACATCGCGGACGCGTGGGCATACCGCTCCGCCGTTTCGCCGGTCGCCGGTGGCGCGCCATGGCGACCGCCGCTGCCCTGATCCTCGTCGTGGGGGCCGCCGTCTGGGCCGCGAGCGTCGGGGCCGGCGGCCAGGAGAACCGCAACTCTGCGGACACGTCGGGGGACCGGGAACGGCGTCGGCCGCCACCCCCCAGCACCATCGTCAGCGGGCCACCAGCTCGGGCGGTCATACCCGGACGCAGCCGTTCCGCGCCTTCGAAGCCGGCTCGTGGTGGAACACCCCTATTCCCGACGCTGCCCCGCTGGACCCGAACGGGCGAGCCGTCCTGCACTACCTGCGTACGGCCCCACAGAGCGGCAACGGCTGCCTGAACCTCGCCGGGACGCCCGGCAGCCCCTGGGGGCAACCCATCTACTGGGCGAAGCCGTCTGATCCCGCCTACGACGTGCAGGGAGTCGTGCCCCGCTACCGTCCGCCAGAGCTCGACAACCTGCGCATCCCCGTGGACGCGCGCTCGGCCTCCAATAGCGACGGCACGATGACGATCTTCGACCGTACAGCGGGATACGTCACCGCTCTGACCGACGCCTCCTACCACCCGCGGGCCGACCGCTGGACGGCATCGGGGGCGACAGTGACCTACCTCGACTCCAACGGCCTGAACGTCCTCACCGGACGCTCGGACAACCCTCACAACACGGGAAGTCACCGAGGCAACAACGCAGCCACGATGGCGATCCGATGGGACATGGTGAAGGCCGGGCGGATCACTCATGTGCTGAAGGTCGCCTCCGGGCCCGAGCTGGCCAACCGGTGGGTGTTCCCGCTCGTCGGCTCCGACGGCGGCTACAACGGCGACAACCCCGCCGTCCCTCCCGAAGGGCTCCGGCTTCGCGTCAAGCCGTCGGTGGACCTCGCAGCCCTTCACCTGGCGCCACAGGCACTGGTGATCGCTACCGCCATGCAGCGCTACGGCATCTACCTCGGAGATTCCGGTGTCACGACCGCCGTGAAGCTGGAAGACACGAAGACGGAGGGTCTCGGGCAGGTCTGGGACCTGAAGCCGACCGACCTGTGCGCGCTGCCGTTCACGCCGGCCTATTGGGAGGTCGTGCGGGAAGGGTACGATCCCAGCCGTGGGGAGTGAGCGCCGGCTGCCGGATTTTCTCTACATCGGCACCAGCAAGGCCGGTTCGACGTGGCTCTTCAACACACTGGCGATCCACCCCGAGGTGCACCTCGCCTCGAGCAAGGGCCTGTACTTCTTCGACCAGCACTACGACAGAGGGATCGACTGGTACCTCGACCAGTTCGGCGGTGCCGGCGACGCGCGTGCGATGGGTGAGATCTCGCACTCGTACCTCGTCCTCGCCGGACGCGGAGCAGCGTATACAGCAGCTCAACCCGGCCATGCGCCTGCTGGTGTGCCTGCGTGAGCCGGTCGACCGGGCATTCTCCGACTACCTCGACCTGGTGAAGAACGGCCAGTTCGACGGCTCCTTCGAGGCAGCCCTCGAGCGGTACCCCCGGCTCGTCGACCGAGGGCGCTACGCCACCCACCTGCGCCGGTACCGCAGCATCTTCGCGGCCGAGCAGATGTCCGTTCAGCTCTTCGACGACCTGCGCGTCGACCCTCAGTCCTACGCGGACGCCACGTTCGACTTCCTCGGGGTCGACCGCCTGCAGCTCCCGTCCGCCGCTCTCAAGCGCCGGCAACCGGCCGGCACGGCCCGCAGCCGCGCGCTCGCGTCCGCGGCCAAGCGAGCGTCCGCCGTCGCCCGACAGGTGGGGCTTCGCAGGCTGCGCTCGCGCGTGAAGCGGTCCATAGCGGTCCGCCAGCTGCTCTATCGTCCCTACGCCGACGACCGCCCACAGCTCGACCCGGTCGTGGCCGAGGAGCTTCGCCGCGTGTTCGCACCGGAGGTCGAGGCGCTGACTTCCCTGCTCGGGTCCCCGGTCGCCGCCCGGTGGGGGTACGCCGTGCAGGGCGGCGAGGCGGCGTGACCGGTCAGGCCGCCTGCGCCGCGAGCTCCAGTAGCCGTCGCGACTGCCCACGCATGTAGCCGCTGGCCAGGCGAAGGGATGCTCGCTGGACGCGCCGGCTCAGCGACCTCCCGGACTGTGATGCCGCGACGAGCGCCGACCACTTGTCCAGCAGGATGAGCAGCTGGTATGTGCGGACCTGGGCAAGGCAGCTGTGGTCGTCGGCGAGGTAACCGCTGAGCACCTGGCGCTCGTGCTCCTCGATGCGCCGCTCGTCGATGGCCGCCCCGCGGGTATGGACCTGCACGCCGAGGAGCCGGAGACTGACCATGAACCGGCAGAGGTCCTCGTAGCGGGGGACCCTCCAGCGCGGCAGCGGGTCGAACACGGTCACTCGGGCGTCGGTCGAGACGAACATGTTCCGGGGCGCGTAGTCCCCGTGTCCGACAGCGAGCGGCAGCTGCTCTGGAAGTACCTCGGTGGCCAACGCCGCCCCGCGCCGCGCGACGTCACCGACGCCGCGAGCACCGAGCTCTCCGGCGAGGTAGTCGTGGTAGGCCGTGAATCGCTCGGCGACCTCGTCCCGCGTGGACTGTCGCGCGGGCAGTGGCTGCGTCGTCGGGGAGTTCTGGAAGGCCCTCAGCCATTCACCTGCCCGGTGCCACGGAAGGGAGTCCCGCGCGTCGGCGCTCGCCAGGGGGCGGCGTACCCGGAGCTCCTCCATGACCCGCTGCCTCAGCGTGCCGGCCTCGACGTAGTCCATGAGTATCGTCGCCTCCGCCGCCAGCCAGTCGAGAGGCCGGACGGCACCGAACGCCGGATCGTCGCCGCCGAACAGCGCACGGAAGGACTGCAGGGCGCGGAACTCCGCTGCCGTCTGCTCGAAGGGCGTGAGCGAACCCGTGCCGAGCGTGGGTCGCGGGACCTTCCCATCGGGCACCAGGGCGGTGGGGTCGGGCCCGGCCGAAGCGGACCGAGCCTTCGCCAGGAGGCGCGGTGCGCCTGGTTCGGAGCCCACCCGAGCCACGAAGAGGGAGCACGAAGGCCTCCGGCTGAGGATGTCGATCTGCACCGCGGGCGACTGCCCGACACCGGGGAACCACTCCTGCGCCCGACTGCTCACCCGGGCTCTGATGACGTCCTCGATGTCGGCGTTCTTGCCGGCTTCGCCAGTTCCCGATCGCTCAGCGGTCGACATCTGTTCTGCGTTCCCCTGAAGCCTTGCCCAACGAACGGTTAACAGGTCCCCGATGGTGCAGCGCGGCGCTGCTGCGGGCAGTACGATGATCCTTGGCCCAGGGACGGAACAAGGGGAAGGACAGCATGACACGGCTCGTTCTGCTGCTCATCTTCTCGCCGCTCCTCCTGGGACTTCTCGTGATGTGCCTGCGCTCGCCGATGAGAATCGCGTTGCCCGCGTACGCGATACTCATGCCGTTCGGAGGGCTGCTGTCGCTCGGATCATCTCGGTTCGGATCGTCGTCGTCGCTGATCGGGATCGTGCTCGGCGTCGGGTTGGTCGGTGAGTTGCTCGCGGCCAGGACCCGGGGCGTTCGGGTATCCGCAACCATACCGATTTGGCTGCTGTTCCTCGCGGTAGCGGCCGCCACGGAGCTGTGGAGTGTCTCGCCGGGTCAGACGGCCGCAGGTTTCCTCATCTTGAGCAGCCTGGTGCTCATTTACGTCTTGGTCGGCATCAACAACGCCGACCGCTCGGTGCTCACGCGCACCGAGAACGGCCTGCTCATCGGGGGCATCCTGGTCACCTGCTACGGGTTCGCACAGCTGCTCTTCCTCGGAGGGTTCCCGCAGGACACGACCGTGTCTGTGTCTCACCAGGTGGGCCGGTTCGGCAACGACATGCTGGGTCCGAACAACGAGGCGGTGGCGTTGCTCCTGCCGCTCCTGGTGGCGCTGAGCCGGTCGCTGACACTTCCCGACCGATCGAAGCGGGTGCTCCACGGCTTTTTGGCTCTCGTGTTGTTCATCGGCGTCTTGATGACCGGGTCACGCGGTGGGATTCTGGCGACGCTGGTTGCGGTCATCGTGTTGGCCATGGCCAACCCCCAGGGTCGGCGCGCCCTGGTCAAGGGACTGGTGGCGGGCATCGCGCTGGTCGCGGTGGCCTGGGTCTACCACCCCGGGGGCATCGCCACCCGCGACGTCGCGACCACCTCGTCCTCCGGACGTACCGACATCTGGCGCGTGGGGCTCGCCGCATGTCCGCACTACTGCGTTTTCGGGTCGGGTTGGGAGACGTTCCCTGACGTGTACGCCGCCACACAGGCGTCGGTGCCCGATGCCGCGGTGCTGGTCGGCGGCGGGAACTACCAACCGCACAACGTCTGGCTGCTGGTGGCCATCGAGCTCGGCCTGCCGGGTCTCGTGCTTCTTGCCAGCGTGCTGATCGTCACCTTCTACGAGGCGCTGCGACTGCCGACTGCCATGCGTGGCCCGCCGATGAGCGGGTTCATCGCCACCATCGTGGCGGCGCTGTTCCTGTCCAACCTCGAGTACAAGTTCTTCTGGATGGCGCTGATCATGGTTGCGCTGTCTCGCAACGTGGCCCTGGTCGAGTCCCGGCCCGCGGACGGCCGGCTGGGCACCTCACAGCAGACCTACGGCCCGGGGATCGGCCAAGGCCCGGTCTCGGTCCCTGCCGGCGTCTAGCCGCGGCAGGCCCCCGACTACCTGGCCCTGAGCCGGCTGCAGCTGGTCGGACGGTGAATCCAAGCCTCCAGGCGGCGAGTGACGAGGCCCGCCAGGAGGGCATGTACGCACAAGGTGCAAGCAGGGCAGCAGTGGTGCGACACCGCCAGGAGCCCACCCGCCGTCGAACGGTGGTGGCGTCGTCCTGCCCGACGCAAGCAGTCCCGGCAGGCCAGCACTTCGTCGGCCGTGGTCGGCGTGCCGCCTGCCCAGGTAGTCCGCCCGTCGAAGCCCGTCGAACCCAGGCGCCCAGGGCGCGCAAAGAGGGCCCTGTAGGGCCCCTGTGGGGGTCCCAGCGGGATGCCTGTGCGGCCGCTGGCGCCGCGCTACAGGCCCCTGGGATGCCTATGGCCGGATGACCGACCCGGGCGGGGCCTGCGCCGCGGGCGCTACTGCGGAACGGTGACGTCTTGCTGCGCAGGGGTGCTCGAACCGCGCGAGCCACGACTCGTCGACCCACCAGAGCTGCGCCCCATCCTGCGGCTCGCCTGGGCCACGATCACCAGTCCGCCGGCGCCGCCGGTGAAGTACTCGCCCGCGGCGTCTCGAAGCTCCTTCAGGCTCGTTCCTCGAGGAATGACGAGCAGGGTCAGCGCGGAGTCGGGGAGCGTCGCGACCTGCTCGAGCGAGTCACTCGTAGCCACCTGCAGCTGGACGTTCGTGCGGGGCGGGACTCCGTTCGCCGACGACGCCCCGGGGTCGTTCCACCCGACGGTGGAGGCCCCGCTCGCCCCGAACTGGCTTCCGGGCGTCGGTCGAGGAGTCCTCTGCACCCGGTTGAGCAGGTTCGACATGGCGCTGCCGAGATCGCGGAGCTGTGTCTCACCCTTGGGGGAGCTGACCAGCAGGACGGTGTCGTAGGAGCTCGCCAGCACCCGCCGACACAACGGCGCGAGACCTCTGATCGAGTAGGAGTCGACTGGTCCGCGTCCGCGCGGAAGCTTGACGAGCCCGTACACGGGGGCGTTGGTCGCCTCTTCCGCGCTGGCCGCGTCGAGGACAGGGCGACGCCACACGACGATGAGGGCGACGGCAGCCAGGCCGGCTATCAGACCGGCCAGCAGGCCGATGGCGATGGCGAGCTTGCCGCCGCCGAGCGTGGCCGTCGGTGTTGCCGGCAGCGGTGCGCCGTGCTGGACCTGGAACTGACCGACTGAGCCGGAGTACTTGTTGAGCTCGACGGTGAACGTGGCAGCAGCGAGGTTCGCGAGCTTCTGAGCCGTCTGCGCGTTCTTGTCGTGGCCGAGCACGGTGAAAACCAGGTTGTCCTGGGCCGCAACCAGCTCGACGTACTTCGGCGAGACGGTAGCGCCGGGTCCGAGCTTGAGGGTATCGCGGACGGCCTTCGCCACTGCACCGTTGTTGAACACCGAGTCCCCGATCCTGGGCAGTGGGTCGAGTGGCTGCAGCAGCACCTTGTCGGTAGGACCGACCTGGGCCTGCGCCTCGTACGTCGTCGGTCCGCGGTTCAGCAGAAAGGGAATCAGCACACCAAGGCCGACGATGAAGGCAAGGACGAGCCAGGCGTATCTGCGCAGAGCCCAGCCCATTGCGCTCAAGAAATCCCCGCCACCGTTCATTGGTAAAACCCTTTCGAAGCCGTCGCCGCATTTTACTTCCCAGCACGCCGTCCGTGGTCCGAACGGGCGCTTGCCTGCTATTTCATTATCGAGTCCTTAGCCGAGCGCCCCGCGCCCGTACGGGAACGTCGCCGGCGACGTGGAGGTGAATCCGCGGCAGGAACTCGTGTTGCGGAAGGCGATGTCGTCCCTCAGGACGTTTCCCGGGCCACCGACCTTCAGCTCCGCCGCTGGGCGCATGAACCGCCGTGCGTCGACTCCGAGGTTCTGACGGATCGAGTTTCCAGACTCCTTCTTGACTGTCCAACGAACGGCCACCCCGGAGGTGACGCCTGCGACGATGTTGCGTTCCACGGTGACGTTGCGGACGTCGCCGGCGAACGCGAGGCCGACCTTCGATCCGAACAGCGTGTTGTAGCTGAAGTCCACGTCGTTCGGCCCGCCCGCTCTCGGCCTGCCGAAGGCGACGTTCTGTGGCCCCGGAGCGTTGAACAGGAGGTTGCGGGTCACGGTTCCCGGCCCGGCGCCCTTCATCGGGCCGATGGTGAGGTTGGCGCTGCGGCGGGTCGGCGGCTCGAGGTCGTGGATGCAATTCCCGGTCAGTCGCCACCGGGACGGCTCCGTGCGGCCGTAGCCGGTGATCAAGACGTTGGCCGCGGCTTTGGAGCCCCAGATCTCGCTGTTCTGCCAGGACCACCCCACTCCTCCAGTGACCTTCACCATGTGGAGAGGGGCGGGCTTCAAGGAGTTGTCCCAGGTGACGTTGATCGCGTCGATGGTCCAGTAGGACGGGCGGAACAGCCACAGCACGCCCTCGACGACCGGCCGCTCGCCGGGGTACGCCGTGACGAGGATGCGGTGGGCAGGGGTCCCTACATGCACGTTCAGCCGCACGAGATGCTCGCGGTACGTACCTCCACGGACGTACAGCGTTTCGCCCGGCGTGAGCGCGGGCAGGGCCCGCCCGAGGGTCTTCCAGGGGCGTGCCTTGGTTCCCGGCCACGTGTCCCGCCCGCTCGGACTGACATAGCGGGGCGCCGCTACTGCCCCAGGAACCGTCGAGGGGCCGGTGGGGGACTGCGGCGACCCGCCGGAGAGCCAACAGCTCGCGAGTACGGGCGCCAGCAGCACCATCACCAGGAGCCGCAGCCACGGGTGTGGACGGCCGCGAGGCGACCTGAGCCGCGTGGTCAACGCCGTGCTCCCGGCTCGCGGTCAGCGGTCCCGACGCTGCACAGCTGTGCGATCGCGTCGCTTCTCAGCTCGTGAGGTGCGCGGGTCGCGTCCAGTCGTCGGACACCGCGCAGTCGTCGGCAGCCAGCTCCGGTACGCCTCGAGCTGACGCCGAACCGCGGCGGCACCGATCACGTCCCCGGGTTTGCGGGCCAGCGCAACGTCTGCGGGTATGTCGAGGTAGAACGCCACGTCGGCGGACGGCGTGAACGTCGTGACCATCCACCGCTGCAACGCCAGGTTGGTGCCCGCGTAGGCGAAGTCGAGGGTGGCCAGGGCATCCGCGACGTGACGGTCGTACAGCACCACACCGCTGCTCGCACGATGCTGGCGGCGGACGCCGACGACGAACGCGGTAACGACGATCAGCGACCAGACCCAGCCCTGGACGCCGCGCCGCGAGGGCAGGACAGAGTCGGGGTCGGCCGCCAGAACTCCCACGCCGGGCCGCGGATCCGCGCCGAGCAGCCGTTTGACCCGGCCCGCGAGGGCGGCGATCCAGCCCAGACCCATTCCCGGGCGCAGCCAGACCCGGCTCGTCGGCACGCCGGCACTCTCGAGATCCGTCGTGAGTGCGTCCATCAGGGTCGTCTTGCCCGAACCGTCGACCCCGCTGAACGACACGACGTAGCGCTTTCTCATCGATCCCGGCACTGACGGCAGCGCCGCCGGCGCCGCCAGCCGGCGGCCACTGGTCCAGCGGACCAGCTCGCGACCGCCCAGCCCGGACTCGATGTCGGCAGCGGTGCGGACCACGGCCGAGGCGGCCGGGAAGCGGGAGCCCTGCCTGAGCAGCGCGCGCAGCTCGAGCACGTCGACCAGCCGCACCTCGCGACGTCGAGTGGCCCGCTCGATGACGGCCGGCACCGGATCGGCCGCGTCCTCGGTGCTGATGTGCACACCGGCCAGTACCCGCGAGTCCGCCACCACGGCCCAGCGACCGCCCGACGGCTCACCGATGCAGGTGAGCAGGTCGTCGAGGCGCAGCCAACCCAGTCGGAGCAGATGCTCCTCGTCGGGCATGGCGGTCACCCGGGCTTCGAACACGGCGGTCCAGGCGGTCCCAGCAGGCGAGCCCGTCACGCCATCGGTGGTGAGCAGGTCTTCCAGCTCGGTGTGGATGAGCAGCCGAGCCCGATCGCGGTCACCGTCCTGCTCGGGGGTCGGCACCGCGTTGCGGCTGAGGTGGCCGGCCGAGCTGTTGGCGACGAGTGCCTCGTCGGTGAGCGTCACGACCTGGCCCTGCCTGCGAGGTGGGCTAGTCGGACAAGGGCCGGGCCGGGATCGGTGAGGCTCTCGAGACTGTGGGCGGTCCCTCGATGCGGCAACATCTCGCGGACCGCGGCGCCGAGGGGCATCTCCTTGTGGCGCACCGCTTGGACGATGCCTTTCGTGTCACCCTCGATCCAGCGGTACCGGACGCCGGGTCGGGTTCGCAGCAGGGGCCGCTCGATACCCTGGCCGGCGTCGCACGCGATCGCCGGCAGGTTCGCCCCGGCGGCGACGGACAACGGCATGGACCCGAACACTCGTGGGTTGATGTCGAGCAGGTACCTCCCCAGGAACTGAGCCTGGAACACCCCGTCATGGTCCGCGAGCAGCCGGGCCAGGGGCCCCTCGAGCGTCTCGTCGGGCGCTACCGTGACCGCCGCGGACCCGACTCCGGCCTGCCGGGGCCACAACCGCACATAGCGTTGGTGCGACAGGGCGAGGAACCGGCCCTTCCAGACCACACCGCACACAGCACGCAGCTGGTCGGCGACGTGTGGCTGGACGTACAGGCTGCCGGGTGCGTCCAGCGCGCGTACAGCCTGCGCCGAGTCGAGACGCCGGGCCTGGAAGTCGCCTTGCCCGGATTTGAGAACTGCCTTCACCACGATCGGGTAAGCCAGCTGGTCGGCGGCGTCGCGGAGCTCGGAGACGGAAGCGAAGACCTGTCCCGGCAGCGTCGCGATGCCTGCCTCGGCAGCCCGGCGGCCCAGGATCGCCTTGTCGACGAGCTCGGCACCGGGGGCCCGCAGCGCCACCAGAGCGACGTCGCTGGCGGGCAGCACGCTCAAGTACCCGCCCGCGTCGACCTCGTGCTGCAGCGCCTCGGCATATGCCGGGGAGCTCGCCGGGGGGAGGGGGACGCGGCGCGCACAGTACCGCGAGGCGGCAGCCACCGACAGCCGGCCACAGGTGCTGACGGCCGGGCGGTATCCCCACTGCGCCAGGGCACGCACCGCGGAGACCGCCGACCGGTTCTGGCCGTTGACGTCGTCGGTCACCAACACCCATGGGGCGCTTCGATTCCCTGGCATCCGTGCGTCCTCTGTTGGCTGGCCGGCGCTGGTTAGGGCGACAGCGCGGTCAGACTCCGGCCCGGCCCTGAGGCGGGCAATTGCGCTCACGACTCAGTATGACGGGTCATGCACGTCCGTACTGCCTGCATGACGGCATTGCCGAGCTCGGTGATGTCGCACGGGTAGGGATGCAGGACCTTAGCGGCGGGACGGCCCTCGAGGACCTGCCGGAGCAGCGCGGTCTCGGTCTCGTGTGCCCGCTCGACCACATCGCTGACCCGGTCGGGGAAGGCGTAGAGGAACTGGTCGTAGTGCTCCATGAACTGCGCGCGCTCGGTGGCCAGGGAGGCGGCCATCCGCCCGGCGATCTCTGCCGGGCTCACGGGCTGCGAGACGATCTCCGGCGAGTCGTGGTTCAATACGAGCACCACGACGTCGAGAGGACCCTTCAGCTGCATCGCGTCGGCCCCGAAGAGCTCCTCCGGAGGCACCTGCAGGTACGCCTGCCGGGTGATGACCGGGGCCCCCTTGCGCAGCACCCCGGCACCGGGGAACATTCGCGAGAGTCGACCCGCCGACAGCGCGGCCCGGTTCCATACCGACAGGCGCACCCGGTCGCGTCGACGACGAGCGTGAAGTATCTCGGGGAACTGGTCGAGGTGCCACGCCCAGAGCCGGATCGGCTCCGGCAGGCCGAGCATCGACCCGTCCGGTGTCAGGTACACCCATTCGTCGCCGATATATCGTGCGCCCTGGTTCATGCAGCCGAGCAGCGTCTCCGTCTTGCCCGCCTTCGCCCATCCGGTGATGAGCACTCCCGTGCCCTCGACGGAGAAGGCGGAGGCGTGCAGCGGCAGTACGCCTTTCGTCAGCGCGATGAGGTTGATGATCGCGAGGAGGTCGGGCACCATCGGCATGGCCCGCTCGCAGCTGATGTGCAGATCGTGACCGATCTGCTCGAACGGGAGCAGCACCTTTGCGACGACGCCGTCGCGGCCCTGCAGCACGAAGAACCCGTCCTCGTTGAACCCGCCCTCGTTGAGCCCGGCGTACGTCACGGTCTTCGTCGTGGCCCGGTCGACGAAGCGGATGGTGATGTCGGGGTCGCGGTCCAGCGTCGCCTGCAGCGGGCCGAGCTGCCGTTGCACCTTCGCGATGTCGCCGACGGTCGCGTCGAGGACGCGGATCCCGACGATCCCGTGCAGATCGAAGTCCTGGACGGTGCCGTCGCCGGTGTCGCTGTCGGAGGCGTCGAGTGAGGCGATGGCCATCATCGGCCTTTGCGGGCGATGACTTGGGTCATGGTGCGGAGGATGATCTTGACGTCGGTCCACATGGACCAGTTCTCGATGTAGTAGTTGTCGAAGCTGGCGCGGTCGGCGATGTCGGTGTCGCCGCGTAGGCCGTTGACTTGGGCCCAGCCGGTGAGGCCGGCGGGGACGCGGTGGCGGGCCATGTAGCGGGGGAAGCGTTTGGTGAACTCGTCGACGAAGACGGGGCGTTCGGGGCGGGGGCCGACGAGGCTCATGTCGCCGCGGACGACGTTCCACAGTTGGGGGAGTTCGTCGAGGGACAGGGCGCGCAAGGTGCGTCCGACGGGGCCGAGGCGGGAGTCCGTGGCGATGGTCCAGCGGGAGGCGGACTCGGTGTCGTCGGTGGGTTTGTAGGAGCGGAACTTCAAGATCTCGAAGCGTCGTCCGTCGAGGCCGACGCGTTCTTGGCGGAAGATGACTCCGGGGCCGCCTTCGAGGCGGACGGCGAGGGCGCACGCGGCGAGCATGGGGCTCAGCACGATGAGGCCGATGCTGGCGAGGATGAAGTCGAAGACGCGTTTGGTTTTCCAGGTCAGTGACCGGTAGGAAGCGCGGCTGAGGCGGGTCAGGGGCAGGCCCCAGATGACCTCCGTCTCGGGGCCCTGGCCGTGCAGCTCGTACAGGCGGGGGACGAAGAAGATCTCGCACTTGAGCCGGTCACAGGTGCGCAGCATGTCGACCATGACCGACTCACGGCTGGACATGAACGCGACGATGACGTTGCGGATGCGGTGCTCGAGCAGCAGGTCGGTCAATGACTCGGTGCCGCCCAGCAGCGGGATGTGGCGTTCGGCGGCGGGGACAAGCGGTTCGTCGTCGACGTACCCGACCGGGCTCAGTCCGTACTCGGGATGGTTCAGCAGCGTCTCCGCGAGCTGGTTCCCGACCCGACCGCAGCCCACGATGATGGTCGCCCGGCCCTGCTCGGCGACGGTGCGGTAGTGCCGGACGTACTGGTAGCCGACCGCGCGGCCGACCGCGGCCAACGCCACGAAAACCAACGCGGCGTCGATCGGGCCGTTCCCGACCGGGATCCCCACCTGCAGCTTCACCGCACTGGTCAACGCGCCGGCCACCAACGCCCGCGCGGCCAGACCCGGCAGCTCGTCCAACAGCGACGGCGCCACCCGCGCCCGGTAATGCCCCCCGGTGGCGTTCAGCACCACCGTCAACACCGTCAACAACACCGACGCGCGCGCACTCAACGCCGTGACGTAGTGAGCCCCCACCAACGCCACCAGATCGACAACCACCGCCATCGGGACGACATCGACACCCAACGGACCAAAACCCCGACGGAACTTCGTCGAGGGCGACGCGGGCCGACGGTAGCGGGACCGCACGCGGTCACGAAACGCAAGACCGCGGTCCGCTCTGGGCGGGGCGTCTCCCGACGCAACATCAGCTGACACGAATCCTCCAAAGACGCCAACCCCTGGTGGATGCGACCAGCTGAGCCAAAGCGTTAACCGACTGTGAATACGGGACAAACAGTGCCTTATCCAAACACAGGACAGGGGACCCGACAAGGCGAATGATCATTGTGACAACTAGTGATTGCCCATTTACATTGTGATGGCAATTGTCAATGGAGTGGGTAGTCTTTAAATGTTTCACCATGATCAAGCACTAACGACGCAGAGCAGAATCCGCTATTGTCTGGCGCCAAATTCACGGTTAGTGGTGAGTTGCCTACTCCTCGCAATCATGTGGGTACCCGGGTTGGCGCTGTGCGCCGGGGTCGGGCGGGGAGGTCAGCGCGGCGATGAGCGCAGCAGGGTCCACGCCGCACGCACGGCGGCCGGGGACCGCCCGCGTTGCACGGTGCGAACGGCTTCGCCGATCCGTACCGATCTGCGGGTCCGCGTCCGGGCGAGCGCCTGCTCGACACGCGCCAGTCGTGCCGCCAGCTCTTCGGGACTGGCATCGACGAGCGCAGGCGGTGGGCGGTGTTCGAAGTCGACGCGGTCGGCCCACTCGTCGCGGCGCTGCAGCAGGTCGTCGCCCGTCGCAAGCCACGTCCGCGAGCCTCCAGAGGCCAGCATCGGCTGCGAGCTCGCCGGCTCCGTCGGGTTGTAGCCGAAGAATCCCGCGAGATCGGCGATGGACCGCAGCGCATCGTAGTCCTGCGCTGTCGCTTGGGCCGCCCAGTGCGTCGCCCGGCTGGCGTCGATGGGGTCACTCGTGATCGTGCTCCCGTCGGCAACCCGCGGTGCGCCCTTGCTTCGCTGCACCCGGTGATGTTCCAGCAGCGCCGGTGTCCACGGCTCGTCGAGGAAGTCCATCAGTTCGCGCAGCACCGGCTCGCCGTAGGTGACGAGCTCCTCGTACCGCACGGCGGCGAACCTGGTGCTCAACGTGGTCGCGGCGCGGATCATGTCCAGGTTCGTGGCGCACCAGTACGACAGCGCCTCCGCGAACGTGTAGTGGAAGTTCTTGCGAAGGGAGGCGGCGACGGCACCGGGATGCCTCACGATCCCCACGAAGACGGAGTCTGGGAACAGCCGGGCCATGACCGCAATGTGCTCGGTGTGGAAGGGCGTCTTCTCGCCCCATCGGCGCTTGCCCTGGGCGCTGGCGTAACGCTCGAACATGCCGCCGTAGAACGCGCGCAACCGCTCGTCGAACTCGTCCTCGGTCCAGTCGATCCGTTGGTACCAGTCGGTACCGTGCTTCCAGCTGGGAATGGCCTTCGCGCCCATCACGGCACCCATGAACCCCGTCTCCGCGCCGACGGCGATGTTCGGATGGCTGTCGAGGATCAGCCTGAGCATCGTCGATCCCGAGCGCATGGAGCCGACGACGAAGATCGGTCCCTGTGATGCGGTCACGTGCGGTGGGCCCCTTCCCGGGCGGAGTGAGGTGGCGCGGGCTGCGTCCAGGCCGGCGGCAGGGCGAGACCGAGACCGTTCAGCTGCTCGGCCAGCCGTGCGGTGTGAGGCCGGTAGAACGCGGTCAGCCGGTCGCGCTCACGCCGGGACATCGTGGGGTGGTGCGGCGCCTTGTTGGCCGAGTAGTAGGCGCGGCGCAGCAGTCGCTTCGCTGTCGGGTGTCGGTGGAAGAACCGCTCACCGCTACGGTTGACCACGACGGCACCCTTCTGAATCGAGCGGTTGCGGTACTGCTCTGTCTTGTTGGTCACCGAGAACGCGAAGTCGGCGACAACGGCCGTGTCGATCCCCAGCCAGTCGCAGATGCCCGTCACCGAGCTCCGAGGGTCGGCTGCGACGTCGTCGAAGAAGACCACGCGCAGCCGCTCGCCCATCTCGTCCACCCACGCGTCGAGCCAGTTCGCGTAGCAGCCACCGCCCAGGCCCCAGAACGGCTGGTTGTCCACGTCGCCGTCGGTGCCCTGCTCGTGCAGCTCCTCACACCGGTCCAGGTAGTCGCTGAAGCTCATGTCCTTCGGGATGCGGGTTCGGCTCTTGACGAACTGGAACCACGACCAGCAGCGGTCGGCCGGCTGGCGCAGGCTCAACAGCGCGTGCGCCTGGGGGCTGATCCGGCGCAGGCCGTGCGCCAACGCGGCCCCACCGTAAAAATACCCGGGAGTCGCCTCCATGGCGTACTTCTGGTCACCACAGGCAGCGAAGTGGCTCGCGTAGTCAGCCAGCGGCGCGAGCGGCTCTCCACGCCGCAGCGGGTTGAGGAAGCGCAGCTCCTTGATGTCGGACCCGCAGATGTCCGGATGCTGTCGCAGGTAGTGGAACAGCGACGTGGTGCCGGCTTTGCCCACCCCGACGATGACCAGGTTGGGCAGCCGGAGGGCGGCGGGGTCGCTCATCGACTCGTCAGTCCGGACACTGCCCGGCGGGCCTTCCTGGCGATGCCGTAGACGGGGCCTGTCCGCACCTTCAGGTACGAGCGGGCAGCCTTCACCTGGACGTTGCGCATGCCGTTGCCGCGATAGATCCCGACCCGGGGCACCGAGTACGGCCCGGCGACCTCTCGGGTCTCGGGCAGGGTGAACGCGTGGGTGTACCCGGCACGGACCGCCGCGGCGCGTACACCGTCGTCGTGGCGCCCGCGTGGGTAGGCGAGCAGCGGTACACGACGGCCGAGGAGCGTCTCGAGCAGGTCCTTGCTGTCGCGCAGGTCCCGCACGCAGTCGTCGAAGCTCAGCGAGGTGAGGTCGAGGTGGGCATAGCTGTGTGACTGGAAGTCGACGCCGTCGCTCTGCATCTGGAGGACCTGGTCGCGGCTCAGGGTGGTGAGCGGGTGGTCCGGGGGGGTGTCGACCCAGTCCACCTGCTGACCGGCGGGCGTGAGGGTCTGCGCCACCAGGAAGACGGTGCTGGGGAGCCGGTGGCGCAGCAGTACCGGCAGGGCGTGCTCGTACAGTGCCTCGAAGCCGTCGTCGAAGGTGAGCGTGACCTGCCCTCGAGGCAGTCGTCCGGAGCCGTCGAGGCGGCCGACGGCATCCAGGAGCGGGACCACCTGCCGGCTGCCGGCCAGCCACGCGCACTGACGCTCGAACGACTCAGGGTCCACCGCGAGCGGTGAGCCCCAGTCCGACTGCACCGAGTGGTAGCACAGGATCGTCATCGTCTGCTCTCCACCTCGGCGTACAGCGTGGACACCGCCCGGGCGGTCACGGCGCTGGAGAAGTGCTCCTCCACCCGGGACCGGGCCGCGGCACCCATCCGCCGTCGGAGATCGGGATCGACCAGCAGCGGCCGCAACTTGGCGGCCAGCTCGTGGGGAGCCTTCATCGGTACGACGTACCCCGTCCGGCCGTCGTCGACGGCCCGCCTGACGTCGCCGACATCCGTCGCCACCACGGGAAGCCCGCCCGCCATCGCCTCGAGGATGGACAACGGCATGGCCTCCCACCACGAGGGCAGGCAGAACACGTCGGCGGTGGCGTACGCCGCCGGCATCTCCTCCGGCGGGCGGGTACCCAGCAGGGTCGCGTTCCCCACCGCAGCGTCGTGGACGGGCACCGCTGCCGCCGGGCCCTCGTCGGGCGTGCCGCCGAGCAGCTGGAGCTCGTGCGCCACCCCGTCGGCACGCAGCAGCCTCGACGCCTCGAGCAGGTCGAGGACGCCCTTGCGCGGCGTCAGCAGGCCGACGTACAGCACCCGCGGCGGGTCGTGCGACGGTTCCGGGGCGGGAAAGCGAGCGATGTCGACCCCGTTGTCGACCAGGCTCACCCGCTCGTCGCCGAGCACGCAGGCCAACGCACGCCGGCCCGCCGACCAGACCGCGACGACCCGGTGCGCAGGCAGCATGGCCAGACGCATGACCACTCGGGCGCGGCCGCTGGTGAGCCAGGTTTCGATGTTCCCGCCGTGTGCGTGCACGATGACCCCGGCTCCCCGCAGGCGGGCCGCAAGCGCCAGCAAGCCGGCGCGGACCACCGTGACGGCCGGTGCGAGGGCGGAGTGGATGTGCACGACGTCGGCGTCGCCGGCGGCACGCCACACGGCATACGCGTCGCGGAGCGTCCGCACGACGTTGCCGACCGACGCCTCCCCACCTTCCGGCGTGCCGCTGTGCGCGACGTTCAAGAACGTGACGTCATGGTCTCGGGACAGGTCCCCGAACCGCAAGGTGTCCAGGAACGTCGGTATCCCACCCCGGTCCGGTGCGCCCTTCCCGACCAGCAGTATCCGGCTCATGAGGCGAGCGCGCTTCCGGTGGCGACGATGAGTTGGTGGCAGCTTGGGCCGGTGGCGGGCAGCACGACGATCCGATCTAGCCTGCGGTAAGCGCCCGCTCGGGCACCTCTGACGTCCCACAGGGTAGCCGTGACCGCTCGCCCCCGCGCACGGACAGAGAAGATGCGGTCCAGATCACGTCGAGACGTCGGCCCGGGGACCCCCGCTCGCGGGCGCCAGGGCGGCGTACCGGCGATAGAGGTCGTCCGCCCGGCGCAGCAGCTCCTGGGTCCGCGGCTGCTGCATCTGAGTGCGGATCTCGAGCTTGCGCTCGTCCCGCTCTGCCGACGGGCGGCCTACGTGGGTCTCGACGACCTCACCTCGGCATTCGAGGCGATTCATCTCCTCGACCAGGGCGAACGCCGCGGCCCGGTTCGCCGCCGTCGCCTCGTACGGGACGAACGACGTGCCGAAGCGGCGGTTGACCTCCACGATGACGGCCCCGAAGTCGGAGACCACCTGGTCGAAGAGGCCCACGACGAAGCCGTCGTGGCCTCTCCAGGCGGTCCGGTAGAAGTCGAGGTACTCCAGGACCGCGTCGGCGGGCCTCAGCGTCGGGCGCCGGATCAGGTACGAGGCGACCGCGTCGGCGGGCTCCCGGATCAGTGCGACCGTGGGCAGCCCGAGCCGGACGGCCCGGAGCAGATGCGGCGCGCCGTGGAGGTGCCTGCCGACGTGCAGGTCGCGGCCGTTCGCGATGGCGAACGCCGCCACGCTGAAGGTGTTCCCCGACCGGAGGAAGCCGTCGATGACGATCGCTGTGTCCTTGCGCGCAAGCGTCGCACGCTTCCCCTTCCGGGCGTACATCGTCGCATCCCAGAGGTACGGCGTGCGCGCCAGCGGTCGTCGCGCGTGGTGGCGCAACCGGTCCAGCCGATGCTCGGGGATCACGCAGCCACCGTACTCCGCGCGGGACGGCCTACTGCCAGCCCTTGGGGAGCACGACGAAGTCGTCCCACGTGACGCCCTGCAGGGCGTTCTGGGTCAGCAGACCGTTCCACACGTCCCGGGCAGAGGAGGTCTGCTCCGCCTTGAGGGCAGTGCCGGTGCCGGAGTTGTCGCCGATGTAGGCGCCGTTTCGTTGCAGGGTACGTGCGACGACGAGACCCGCGGGGGAGAGCCCGCGTCTGGTCAGGTCGACGGTCGGCGAGATCGCCACGCGCTCGCCCTCCGCACCAAAACCCGTGTGCCCGCTCTCACACCCCACCATCGGGCTGCAGAACCCGTCGGTGGTGCGGGTGTCCGCCAAGAACATGTGGAGGACGTGGCCCAGCCCCGTTCCGTTGGCGATGCCGGCGTCGACGAGGTCGCGGCGGATGACAAGCGCGTCGGGGATACCGCCTCTGGACCGGTAGTTCCGCGTGCTGTCCGACTTGGGGTTGCGCTTGTCGAGGCCGTTCGAGGCGTGCTCGAAGTACCCGGCGGCCCCCACCGAGACCGTGTGCGAGCCTGCGACGGCGGCCTTGGCGCCCCAGACCGAGATGCCCGAGCCGCGGTCGATGACGACGAATGGCGAGTCTGTCGTGCCGCTGAGCATGCTGCCGAACCACTCGGGTGCATGGAAGCCCTGGGTCTTGAGGATGGAGACCGCCGACGGAACCGTACCGGTGAGCTTCCAGATCGGGTCCGTGGCCGCGCCCATCGCGTAGGCCGTCCCCCACTTGTTGCTCCCCAGCCCGTTGATGACGGGGTACGCGCAGCTCCTCTGGTCGGCGAAGGTCTTCATGAACGTGCGGAAGAGCGCCGTCCGGGCTCCATCCACCGGGGCGCCGATGACCGAGCCCTGGAAGAAGGAGCCGGCGGAGTAGGCCATGAACGGGGCGGTGGCTGTTCTCGCGGTGCTTCCGCGGGCGGCACGGGTGGCCAGCGCGGAGCCGCCGGGAAGCAACCAGGTGGACGTGGCGCCGACGGCTGCGGCGGAGAGGCCGATCCGTAAGGCGTCACGTCGGGAATAACCGCTCATCGCGGCACCTCTTCTGAGACGAGTGTCGCCGGCGGAGAAGCGCCGGCACCAAAAGCGCACTAATTACGCTAAGTGGTTAAAACACTACGTTCAGTAATGAACTAGGACGTACCGGATGCCCGGACAGTGACAGCGAAGTAGCCGTTCGGACACCCGGCGCCGGGTGGTCGACCGGACGCCGGGGCGTCAGGCCGCGCGCCGTGGCGTCAAACCGCGCGCCGTACCACCGCGTCGTAGAGCTTGTCGGGGATCCAAGGCTTGACGGCCGACGCGAGCATGGCCGCCGTGCCGACGGGGTAGCGAGGAGCGGGGCTCGACGCGGTGAGCGCCTTGCCGATCACCTTGGCGACGTCGTCCGGGGAGCCCCCCTTCTCGTCCGCGCTCTGCAGGCTCTCGCGCAGACTCAGCAGCCGCTCGCGGTACCGGTCCACCTCCGGCGTACGGGTCAGCAGGTCGTCGATGCGCGCGGCCGCCTTGTCCCAGATGCCGGTCGAGATCGGTCCCGGCTCGACGATCGCCACCGCGATGCCGTCCGGTGCGAGCTCCTGGCGCAGGCAGTCGCCGATCGCCTCGATGGCGTACTTGGAGGCGTGGTAGGGCCCCGCGAGCTGGACCGCCACCTTGCCACCGATCGAGCCCACGAACACGATGCGTCCCCTCCCTTGGCGCAGCAACGGCAGCGCCGCCTGGGTCACGGCGACCTGGCCGACGACGTTCACCTCGAGCTGCTCGCGCAGCTGTGCGAGGTCGACCAACTCGAGCGGCCCGGGGATTCCCTCGCCGGCGTTGTTGACCAGGCCGGCGAGTCCCTCGCTTCCGACGGCCGCACGCATCTCGTCGACCGCCCGGGCGATGGAGGCCTCGTCGCGTACGTCGAGGACGACCGGCACGACGGGGCCGGCGCCCTGCGCCTGCGTCCGCAGCGCCTCGCCGTCGACGGTGTCACGCACCGCTGCGAAGACTCGCATCCCGAGCCCGGCGAGGTGGTGCACGGTCGCTTCGCCGATACCGCTCGATGCACCTGTGACCAGAACATTGCGCATGTCCAGCGCTGTACCCGCGGCGGCTTGGCGAAACCGCCGCCTTCCCAGCTGAACAAGATCGTCGCCTGCCGTCAGGGCGAAGCAGTCTCGCGAGTCGTGTCAGGCGAGCCGTTAGGCGGGTCGAGGCGGTAGCCGTGCCCTCGCAGGGTGGTGAGGACGGGCAGGTCACGCGTGCTGCGGGCATCACCCGCTTCCTGCAGCTTTCGGCGCAGGGCGGCGATGTGGACGTCGAGCGTCTTGGTGGAGCCGAACCAGTTCTCGTCCCAGACGTCGTACATGAGCCGCTCGCGGCTGACCGCACGACCGAGGTCGCGAGCGAGCCGGGCGAGCAGCTCGAACTCCTTCGCGCGCAGCTGCACCTCGGCTCCGCACACGAAGACGCGCCGGGCGTCGACGTCGAGATGCAGGTCGCCAAACTGGAGCGGCGAGGGGTCGAGGGCCCCCCGCGACTCGTTGCGGCGAAGGTGCGCACGGACCCGCGCCAGCAGCTCGGTGAGGCCGAAGGGCTTCGTGAGGTAGTCGTCGGCGCCGGCCTCGAGACCCACGACGACGTCCATCTCGGAACGGCGTGCGGTCAGCATCACGATGATGCTGCTCGGCTGCGCCAGCCTGAGCTCGCGGCAGACGTCGACGCCGTCACCGTCGGGAAGGCTGAGGTCGAGCAGGGCGAGGTCGAACCGGGTCTGCGCGACGGCTTCGCGGGCCTGCGACGCCCGCTGCACCCAGGCGACGTCGTGCCCGTTGGCCGACAGCGCCGCGTGCACGGACCGGCCGATCTGGGCGTCGTCCTCGACGAGCAGTACGGAGGCCATGGCTTCATCGTAGGTGGCCGTCACGGGACCCGGCCGTCACGCACGGCCCTGCGGCCCTCCGGGGTTGCCACATCGGGGGTGCCGCGAAGCGAGGCGAAGATGTCGTCGAGCAACGGTCCCGGCCGGCGGCCCCGCTCCACGAACCACTCGCGGCGGAAAACAAGGTTGAACACTGGGGTCGGAAGCCGCAGGAAGCGGGTGAGCATGCGCACCGACGTGTCCGCGCCCTGCTGCGACACGTGTGCCGACATCCCGCTCCGCTTGGCGGCGAGGTGCAGCGAGACGTCGACCCGGTGGGTGAGCGCCCGGCGACGAGTGTAGAGCCGGCGCCCGCCCAGGGGCGCGGCTCGGCCCAGGGGGTTGCGGACGAGTCTCAGTACCCGGAGCAGGATGTCGACGAGGTCACCGTCGAGCGTCGCCTCGAGGACCAGGGGGGTCCCCGCGAGGGCTGCGGCCCGGGTTCCCGCCCGGTGTACCTGAACGTGGTCCGGGTGACCGTAGCCGCCCTGCGGGTCGTACACCGTCAACGCGTCGGCCCGCTCCTCGACCAGGATCGACGCAAGCCTCGCGGCGATCTCGTCGACGTCGGCGTCGGAGAAGCCGGCCGCGCTGCCCGCCTCGGGCGCGAGGCCGGAGTCGCCGTACCCGAGGCGGACGACCCGGGCGCACCCGAGCGCATGTGCCGCGGCCTCGAGCTCGCGTCGCCGCACGTCGGCAAGGGCGGCGCCGGTGCCGTCGGCGGCCGCCGCCAGCCCGAGTTCACCGTCGGTAGCGGTCACGAGGACGACGCGGTGGCCCTCCGCTGCGGCCCTCGCCAGCGTGCCGCCGGTCAGGAACGACTCGTCGTCGGGGTGCGCGTGGAAGGAGACGAGCGTGAAGCGGCTGGGGTCAGCTGGCCGGGTCATGGCCGCGCCCAACCTCGACCTGCCGGGTCTGGCCCAGCCGGCGACCGGCGCGCGCGGCGGCGCGATCGTAGGCGGCGTCGGTACGGATCAGTGAGGCTGCCCACGACATGGCCGACGTCGTCGTCCGGTTGTGCTCGGCGATCGCGGTACGCAGGTCGGGCTCGTCGACGAGCCGGGCGATCCACGCCACCATGTCGGCGTCAGACTTCGCCAGATAGCCGTTACGGCCGTGTGTCACGAACTCCCCGACGCCACTGCCCGCCACGGCGACGACCGGGAGGCCGACGGACCTGGCCTCGAGCGCCGCGAGACCGAAGGACTCCAACGGAGCCGGGGCGACATAGATGTCGGAGTCGGCGAGCGTCTCCAGTACCGTCGCTCCGTCCAGCCGGCCGGTCAGCTGGACGGCGTCAGACAGCCCGCCCCTGCGGATCGCGCGCACCACTGCAGCGCGCTTCTTGCCGTCGCCGACCATGGTGAGGTGCACCGGCGCGGCCGTCATCCGGCGGACCCGCGCGAACATGCGCAGCAGGGGCACTGGTCGCTTCAGCCGGGTGAGCCGCATCGTGCTGACCAGGCGTACCGGGCTCCCAGGAGTGCGCTGCGGTGTGGCGGGACGCGCATCGACGTCCCCGGCGTTCGGGAGCACGCCGACCGTCGAGCCGCGGGGCAACCACCGGCGTACCGTCTCGGCGGCGACCTCGCTGACCGCCGTCCAGGTCACGGGAGCGGAGCGAAGCCCGAAGGCCGCTGCCGATGCGGCCGGGAGCGGGCCGAGCCCGGTCCACAGCGAGTGCACGGTGACGAGCGTCGGAATGCCCCGGCGGCTGGCGTACGAGGCGAGTGTGCTGGCGAGCGGGGACACCGAGGACACATGGGCATGGATGACGTCGAAGCGTCCGAGGTCGAGCCGTACCGCGGCGGCCAGGCTCGGCAGTCGCAGGACCGTCACGTCTGCGGTCGGGTCGACGACCTCCACCCGGTCCTGCGACATGGCCGTGAAGGTCAGCACGGTGACCTCGTCGCCGCGGGCCGCCTGCTGCCGGGCGACGTCCGCGACGTGCAGCTCGATCCCGCCCAGTGCCGGCAGGTAGACGTCGCTTACGTGAGCGATGCGCACGCCGGTCTCCTCAGGTCGTTCGTCGGCCCGCCGCGGTTCTGCCACACCCAGCCCGCCAGCACGGCCCCGCCGACTGGTATCTCCATCACGACCACGAACGCCCGGTACAGCAGGACGCCCGCCACCGCCTGGGTCGGGTCCAGACCGGTCGCGATGAGCCAGGCGACGGTGCCCGCCTCGGCGACGCCGGCACCGCCTGGCGTCAGCGGGATCACCGTGCCGAGCCGCTCTATCGCGGCGGCCGCGACGATGGTCGAGACGGGGACGACGAGCCCGACAGCTCGCAGGGAGACACCCAGCAGCACGACCTGTGCGCCTGTGTACGCCATGCTGCCCGCGAGCAGCCACGCCCAGCGCCGGCGTACGATCGCCACGATCTGGGTGCCGGACCCGGCGAGGAAGGCCTCGGCCCTTCGCAGCCACCGGTGGCGCGCCGGCGGCGCGCTCGGCGGGCGGTAGGACAGCCACACGGCGGTGGCAGCCGCTGCAGCGAGCAGCCCAGCGCACACGATGGCCGTGCACCACAGCACCACGGGCACCTGGACGGACGCCGCCACGAGGCAGCCGACGGCGACGACGGGCAGTACGAGCTTCATCAAGACGGCGAGCGCGTTCGTGACGGTGGAGAACGCGACGAAGGCCGCGTTGCTGTGCCCCCAGCCCTTCAGCATGCGCCAGTTCAGCGCCGTCGCGACGGCACCGCCCAGCGGGATAGCGTTGGCCACCGCACTTCCGGTGAGGTTGACGGTGAGCGTACGAAGGGCACCGAGGCCCGGCATGGCCGACGACAGCACGACGCAGTACATGAGCAGTCCGCCGGCCCAGATGAGGGCGAGGAGCGCGAGGTGCCCCGCGCCGACGTCGCCGACGACCTGCGCCACGGCGCCGAACGCGATACCGGCGACCCCATGGTCGACGACCCAGGCACCGGTCGCGAGCATCGCCACGGCGAGCACGAGGCGCAGCCACCAGCTGCGTCGCTCCATCACCGCGGACACCTCACGACCCTCCTTCTCGTTCGACGCTGTCGTCGCTCTCGACGCTAGGCTCGATCGAGTGACGATCCGTGCCACCGCGGGTGAACGGACGGTTAAAATCCTCGAGGGAGACCAGGAGCCCGGGTGCGACGACGGATTCTGGGCGTTGCGGTGGTCGCAGTCATTATCGCAGAGCTCATCTTCGCGGTGCCACTAGCAATCGCCGTACAGCGGCTTTTGGTTTCTGGGCAGCGCGAGGAGCTCGTGCGCGAGGCGTTGCGGGCGGCGGTCGTCGTGTCCCGGACGCCGGTCCACCGATGGCCGGGGCTCGACCTGAGCGCCGAGTCGAACGGCAGCGTCGCGCTGTACGAAAACGGCGGGAGGGTCGCGGGCAATGGCCCGGGCGTCGCAGACCCTCTCGTGCTCAAAGCCGAGCACGGTGGACTCGCCCAGGGGAACACGTCCGACGAGGAGGTCTCCGCCGTGCCGGTCTTCTCCTCGGGCAAGGTCGTGGGAGTCGTCCGGGCGTCCGACTCCCGCGGCCTGCTGACTGCCAGCGTGTGGGCGGGCTGGACGGGCATGTTAGTGCTTGCCGTCGTGGCTGCGTTCATCGCGGCGGCCCTGGCACGCCGGCAGGCGCGCCGCCTCACGGAGCCGTTGCTGCGGCTCGAGCGCGGCGCCGAGGAGCTGGGATCCGGCAACTTCGCGGTCACGGTGCCGCCGAGCGACGTGGGCGAGATCGACCGGGCGGCGGGCGCGCTCAACCGGACCGCCACCCGCCTCGGCGACCTGATGGCGCGGGAGCAGAACTTCGCGGCGTACGCGTCGCACCAGATCCAGACCCCGCTGACCGCCCTGCGACTGTCCCTGGAGACCGCCCTCGCGGACCCGCGGTCCGATCCGCGTGCCACCCTGGGCGACGCGCTCGCGACGGTGGACCGGCTGGCTGGCACGGTCGACGACGTGCTGATGCTGACCCGTGACCCGGACCGTGCGACGCGCGGACCGCTCGATGTGCGCGCCCTGCTCGCCGAGGTGGAGGCTCGGTGGCGGCCGGCCCTCGCCACCGCGGGCCGCGACATGAAGGTGTTGGTGGGCGAGGATGCCCCGGGGTGCTCCGCGTCGGTCGCCGCGGCTCGACAGGTCCTCGACGTGCTCGTCTCCAACGCGTTGACCCACGGACGCGGAACGGTGAGCATCGTCGCCCGCGACGCCGGCGGGGCGTTGGCCCTCGACGTCGCCGACGAAGGCAGCACCAAGGGCCGCAACCTCGTACAAGCCTCGGCGACGGGGTGGCCGAGCGGTGCGAGCAGCGCGGTGACGACGAACGGCAGGCGTGCACTCGGTATCGGTCTGGCTCAGGGTCTCACCGCCGGGGAGGGTGGGCGGCTGCTGCACGCCTGGACCTCGGACACGACCCGCTTCACCGTGCTGCTCCCGACCGACATGCGCGCGGACGAGGCAGTCGAGGACGGCCGCGGAGAGCCCGGCGGCACCTCGTGAGGCCCTCGGCGTAGGGCACTGGCCGCGGCCGCGGCCGGGTCCGCGTTCCGCCCTGACAGCGTCCGTGCGGGCTACGAGTCCCCTGCGCCGAGGGGCTCCTCGAGCGAGCTGGCGTGCCAGAGGTAGTCGATCTGCTGCTGCTTGCGCATGATGACGTGCTCGAGCAGGTGCTCGAGTGCCTCGCTTCGTGCCTCCTGCCCCGAGTGCGGGATGACGCCGTGGAGGGCGGACACGGTCGCCACCTCGTGCTCGAGCAGCGACCGGAGCGCGGGCCCGGCTTCGGTAGACACGTCGATCGCCGGGATGTCGATCACGACGCGACCGCCGAGGGCGGACAGCTTCTCGATCAGCTGGTAGCTGTCCGCGAGCTCGGCGAGTACGAACTCGCGCAGGCTCTGCTTGATCGCCGCACCTCCGACGCCGCGTACGGTGCCGGCCATCACCGCCATCGTCAGGACGCTCTGCGCCTGCAAGCTGATCGCGTCCGCGAGCGTTTCGTGGACCTTGTCGAGATCCATCGAGTCAGACATGGGGCGTCCCTTCCGAGAGTGCCGGGCCCGCGTCGGCTGGCGGCGGGTGGTCAGTCTGGCCGACGGGTGCGATCGGCGCACGGCGGGGGGCAGGTCAGACGGACCGTGCGTCGAGCATCCGCGCGAAGGTGCCCACGGCGAGGGCTCCCGCGACCGCGAGGCCGGACATAGTGGTGGCAATCACCACGAGGTCCCTGGTCGACCCTCCGGGCCGTACGCCGAACGAGACGAAGATGAACGCGGCGATCACGAGGCCGACCAGCAGGGCGAGCGGGTGGGACTTGGGGGTCCGGCGGGGATCCGAGGGCTCCACCACCGAGATCGTCGCCAGCACGGCCAGACCCCAGACGAGGGGGACGAGCAGTCCTCCGATCACGTCACTGGGGTAGTGCCAGGTGTTGACCACGGTCCCGACGCCGATGACCGCCACGCACACGGACCCCGCGAGTTCCACCAGCCAGCGCGACGAGCGCGGCGCCACGAGCAGGACCGCGAGAACCAGCGAGGTGACGACGGTCGTATGGCCACTGGGGAACGAATTCGTCACGCCGTAGCCGAAGTCCGGGCGGCTGAGTACGACCTTCTTCAACAGCTCGGTCGTGATGTTGGCGCCTGCGACCTCGACGAGGGCTCCGGCCGCCAGCAGCCAACGCCGGCGGATCACGGCGATCAGGACACACGCCCCGGACACCAGCACGATGAGGCCGCTGGTGATCCAGTCCAGCACGTTGGCCACGGCCGCACGGGTACGCCAAGCTTGCCCGACATGGTCGATGGCCACCTGATCAAGGCGCTGGCCGGTCCCCGTACGGACGAAGACGAGGTACGTAGCGAGGAACGCCGCAACCGCCAGCGCGATCATCCCGACCGCTCGTGCCACGCCCGCCGTGTGCGGTCGCAAGCCCGACTCGGCCCCCGGATCTCGTTGCAGGGGATGTGCCCCGGTTGTCACGCTCGCCCCTCTGCTGTTCCGCCCGGACTCCGTCCGCGCTTGCTCGTGAACATCCAAGCGTGCCCTATTTGTCTGAGAGCGTGCTTAAGGACCCGCGAGACCGGGCGCGCCTGCCCCGTCGACCGGGCGCAAATGCTGCCTCGACCGGGCGCAAAAGCTGCCTCGACCGCGCGCAAATGTCGGCTCGAGCGGGCGCAAATGCTGCCTCGACCTCGACCCCGCCGCCGGTACAGGCGCTTAGCGACCCTCGACCGGAGTCTGCTGACCTCTGAGCGGAAGTCTGTGACCCTTCGACGGGAAGCAACTGACCTCTCGGTGGGAAGCAACTGACCTCTCGGTGGGAAGTTCGTGACCCCTCGACGCGGCGGTGCAGGCGTCACGCCGGCGCTGCCTCGGACTCCCCGTGCCACGACTGCCACAGGGCCGCATACGAGCCCTCGCTCGCGATCAGCTCGTCGTGCGAACCCAGCTCCGAGATCCTTCCGTCCTCGACGACCGCCACCCGGTCCGCGTCGTGCGCGGTGAAGAGCCGGTGCGCGATCGCGATCACGGTCCGCCCGTGCAGCACGGCCGCGAGTGACCGCTCGAGATGTCTCGCGGAACGGGGGTCGATCAGCGAGGTCGCCTCGTCCAGGACCAGCGTGTGCGGGTCGGCGAGCACCAGCCGAGCCAGCGCCAGCTGCTGCGCCTGCGCCGGGGAGAGCGCGAGCCCACCGGAGCCGATCCGCGTGTCGAGACCGTCAGGAAGCGCCTCGGCCCACTCCAGCGCGTCCACGGCTCTCAGTGCACTCCGCATCCGGGTGTCCGACACCAGGTCGTCGAGGGCCAGCGCCAGGTTGTCGCGGACGGTACCCACGAAGACGTGGTGCTCCTGCGTGACCAGAGCGACATGGCCGCGCAGCTCGTCGAGGGGCAGCTCGGTCATCCCGACGCCTCCGACGGTGACGGTGCCCTCGCGGGGCGGGTGGATCCCCGCCAGCAGCCGGCCGAGGGTCGACTTGCCTGCACCCGACGGCCCGACCATGGCGATCCGCTCGCCGGGGTCGACGTGCAGGTCGACGCCGTGCAGCACGTCACGGTCGACGTATGCGAACCGGACTCCCGCTGCGTCGATCTCCTCGCCTGCGGGACGGCGCCCGGTCACCTCCCGGTCGTCTGGCACCTGGGCGACGCCCAGCAGCCGGGCGAGCGACGCTGTCCCCATCTGCAGCTCGTCGAGCCACGAGATGAGCCGGTCGACCGGGTCCACGAGCGCCTGAACGTACAGGGTCGCGGCCGTCACGTCGCCGAGCGATGCCTGTCCGCGGGTGTGCAGCCAGCCGCCGACGAGGAGCGTGACCACCGTCGGGAGCAGGTAGCCGATCTCGACCGCGGGGAACCAGACGGTCCGCAGGTACAGGGTGTAGCGCTCGGCCGCGTACGACTCGGCGACGTCGGCGTCGATGCGACGCACACGCCGCGACTCGAGGCCCAGCGCCTCGACGGTACGGGCGCCCTCTGCCGTCTCGGCGAGGCTCGCGTTGATGGCGCCGTACGACGCCGACTCTCGCAGGTACCCGTCTTTCGCCCGCTTCAGGTACCAGCGGGTCGCGACGTACAGCAGCGGGACGCCGAGAACCAGAGGAACGAGCACCCACACCCCGACCAACAGGCAGGCACCGATCGAGAAGACGGTCGTGACGACCGCGATCATCGTCTCGGGGACGGCGAAGCGGACCGAGAAGCCGAGCGTCTCGACATCGCGGGAGCTGCGGGTCATCAGGTCGCCGGTTCCCGCCCTTTCGACCGTGCCGATCGGCAGCCGCAGCGACCGCGCCACGAAGTCCTCGCGCAGCTCGGCCAGCACCAGCTCGCCGAAGGTGTACGAGACGTAGCGGGCGTACCGGGTGAGTACCGTCTGCGCGATCAGGAAGGCGGCAACCGCAAGGATCGTCTTGTCCACCGTCGAAACGGTCGTACCCGTCGCGACGTCCTGCACGAGGTTGCCGATGAGGCGAGGGGCGGCGAGCCCGGCGATGGCCGCCAGCACGTGCAGCACCAGCGCCAGGCTGAGCTGTCGCGGGTGACGCCTCGCCAGGTCCCGGGCGTACCGGCGGACCTCGGGTCCGTTCGCGACGGGAAGCAGCTGCCTCATTCGTCCTCGCCCCTGACGACCACCCGGCGGTACCGGGGGTCCTCCATCAGCTCGTGGTGCGTGCCCGTCGCGACGACCTCGCCGTCCTCCAGCAGCGCCACCTCGTCGACCTGGTCGAGCAGCAGCGGGCTGGTGGTGGTGATCACGGTCGTGCGACCCGTACGGTGCTCGCGCAGCCGCGAGGCGATGGCCGCCTCCGTGTGGGCGTCCACCGCGGACGTCGGCTCGACCAGGACGAGGATGTCGGGCTCGGCGGCCAGGGCGCGGGCCAAGATGAGGCGTTGGCGCTGCCCTCCGGAGAACGTCCGGCCGCGCTCCTCGACCTCGGTGTCCAGTCCGTCGTCCACCGTCTCGAGTACGTCGTCGGCGGAGGCTGTCGCGATGGCCCGCCAGATGTCGTCGTCGGACGTGTCGCCGCGGATGTTCAGCTCGTCTCGGAGCCGCCCGCTGAAAAGCGTGGACTTGGAGTCGCTGACCAGGATCGCCCGCCGGACGAAGTTGCGCTCGAGCTCCGACAGCGAGACCCCGTCGAGCAGGGCAGGCCCCTCGGCGAACCTGCCGAGCCTGTCGGCGAGCGCTGCGGACTCGTCCGGTGCGTCGGCGACCACGGCCGTCATCCGCCCGGGCCGCACCCGCAGCCCGGACCTGACGTCGACGAGGTCGCCGCGGGTCGACGCGCTCCTGGGCTTCGCGATGTCGACGGCATCGGGCTGTACCGACATCACGTGGCAGATCCGGGCCCCCGCCACGAGGCCGCGGATCACCTTGTTGGCCGTCTCGGTGCCCGTGCGCAGCGGAACCATCAGGAACGCCGAGTACCCGTAGAACGCGACCAGCTCACCCGGCGAGATGGTCCCCTGTACCGCGAAGCGCGCACCGAGCCAGACGACGACCACGACGAAGACTCCGGGGAGGAACACCTGCAGGGCGTCGAGGAGCGACTGGAGCTTCCCGACCTGCACCCCCGCGTCGCGGACCCGTTGGGACTCCGCTGCATACCGGCGGTGGAACACCTCTTCGCCGCCGATGCCGCGCAGTACGCGCAGCCCGCCGACGATGTCCGACGCGAGCGCGTTCAGCTCGCCCATCATCTCGCGTTGTGCGAGGTTGCGTTTCTGCAGCGGCTTGAGGAGCGGGCCGAGGAGGAGCAGTAGCGCCGGTACGCCGATCAGGACGACGAGGCCGAGCGTGACAGACGTGTTCAGCAAGATGACCGCGACCACAAAGAAGGACGCGAGTGCTCCCGCTGCCCGGCCGACCATCTCGATCGCGTTGCCGACGTGGTTGAGGTCGGACGAGCCGATCGACACGACCTCTCCGGTCGACACCTGACGCGGCAGGGTGGCGCCGAGCCGGACGGCGTGGCGGGAGACGACCTGCACCGTCGTGTACGCCGCGATCAACCAGTTCGCCACGGCGAACCGATGGCGGAAGATGCCGGTCGAGGCCTGGATGAAACCTACGCCGAGCAGGACGCCGGCCCACTGGACCAGCTTGGCGCTGTCGTTCGGCCGGATCCCCTGATCGATCGCCTTCCCGATGATGGCAGGCATCACCGCCTGGGAGACCATCCAGACGACCCCGAAGACCGTCCCGCCCGCGATGGTCGACCTCTGCTGGCCGGCGATCCAGAGCAGATAGCGCCCGGGGGACCGGACATCAGGGGTCCCGGGATCCGAGAGGGGGAGTCGACGCATAGCAAGCCAACGGTACGGACCCGGTTGCGAGCGACGCCAACCAATTAGGGCGAGTTCTCCCCTTCGTGAACGCGGGTCAGCCTCGCTGCGCGCCGCTGCGAAGGGCCACCGTGAGCCCGACGGCGCCAGCGGCGATGAGGATCGCCGGTCCGGCCAGCGCCACGGAGTGCGCGTCGATGAGGTCGGCGCCGGTCAGGGCCCAGACGACGACGATGCCGCCGAAGATGATCCCGAAGATCAGTGAGACGACGTCAGTTGCATGCCGCTGGGACATCGGTTCCTCCTGCAGATGTGGTCGAGGTGATCGGGCTGTCGGACGGGATGGTCGAGCCTGGGCAGTCGATCCGCTGGACGAGGATCTGCCCCAGCCCCAGGTGGATGTCGACCGTGAGGTCATGGCTGCCCGGTACCGCAGTCACCTGCTCCTCGCCCTGCCCGAGGTCCTCCTTGCCGGCGAGTCCCTGGATGTCGCCGTGGTCGACGTGCGCGTTGACGGCCACGTCGATCGAGCTGGGGACGATCAGCTGTACCTGGCCGACTCCGCTCGTGATGGAGACCGTCCGGCCGTTCAGGTTCGCGGGGTCCACCAGGTCCTCGAGGTGGACGACGATCCGTCCCGCCCCGTGCCTGTACGTGCTGTGCAGCTCTCCGGTGGATGCAGGGGTGTAGATGCGCTCCCCGTTCGGGCCGGGTCCGATGACCGAGGTGACCACCGTGAGAAGTGTGGCCAGCAGACCGGCGAAGACCAGCAGCCGCGAACGTCCCCACCAGGCACCGACCACGAGTCCGGCAGCGATGATCGCCAGCGCCGTCCCCGGGTACACCGACGGTGAGACCGTGTGGCCGGCCTCGTCGTACACCCACAGCGCGCCGAGCGTGATCGCGATGACTGCCATGGTGATGGCGAACAGGTGTGAGCGAGGGGCCCGCGGTGGCCGCTGCGGTGGCGGTACCCCGGGAGTCGGCGGCGGATAGCCCGTCGCGCCGCCGTCGTCGCCAACCTGTACAGGCAGGACGTCCGTGGTCCCCTCCCGGTCGCCCAAGGGCTGGGTCGCGGCGCCACCGCTGGGCGCCACCGCCTGCGCGGTGCCGGTCGGTGTCTCCCGGCCCAACCGGTCGGGCCGCCTCGACAGCAGGCTGAACACACCGAGCGCCACGAGGCTGACCACGAGCAACGGCACGGGGTTGGGGGCACCGAACCTGAAGGCTCCGATCATCGTCGCAGCGGTGACGACCGCCGCGATCGCCAGACCGACCGTCATCACCCGGTCGGGGTCTCGTCGCAGCGGACGCGAGAGGATCGAGTCGTGCTCGGTGTCTCGCGGGATGGTCAGCCAGGCCAGCACGTACAGGACCAGCCCGGCGCCACCGAAGACGGTCAATGCGGCGAAGGCCACCCGGATGAGGAGCGGGTCGACGTCGAGGTGTCGCCCGATGCCCTCGGCCACGCCTCCCAGCATGGGCCGGTCGGAGGCCCTGCGGAGCGTCGACAGGTCACGGATTTCTTCGCGCGTGACCCGTGGCCCGTACGAAGGTGTGGTGGGTGGGATCTCGGTCATGGGGCAAGCCTGGTGCGGACCTTCCGCCTGCACCATCGGGGATCACCCCCATTGAAGCGCTCGCAGCCCTGAGCTCGTCACGACGACGGCCCGGGGTACGGTCAGGGCGCGCCCAGGGTCGGAACCGATGGTCGGGCGGTCTCCGGGCGTGGATCATGGAGCCATGTCCAGTGCTGTCCGGGAGCCGAGGCGGGCCTACCGCGTGCCCGAGGAGCGGGTGCTCGGGGGAGTCGCGGCCGGCGTCGGCCGGCACCTCGGCGTGGACACCCTGCTCGCTCGTGCGGTGTTCGTCGTGCTGGCCCTGCTGGGCGGGTTCGGCGTCCTGGTGTACGGCGCGCTGTGGGTCCTGCTGCCCGAACGCGACGACGTCTCACCCGAGCCGACCGCGCCGGGCCTCGCCTCGGCGACACGCCGCGGCTGGCGCACGGCCATGCCCACGACGAGTGCGCGCGACACCGGCGTCGCCGTCTCGCTCTGCCTGGTCGGGCTGGGTGGCGTCGTGTTCATGCAGAACGCCGGCTTCGGGATCAGCCCTCGTGTGTTCTGGCCGCTCGTCGTCGCCGGCGCCGGCGTGGCACTGCTGTGGTGGCAGTCGGACGCGGCAGACCGCCGGCCGTGGTTGTCGGCGTCGAGCGGGTGGACGGAGCTGCTGCGTGTCGCCGCGGGCGTACTGCTGATCGGGAGTGCCGCATGGCTCGCCCTGGTCCAGGCACACGCAGGCTCACTGGGCCAGCTGGGGATCGTGCTCGCCCTGGCTCTTGCCGGAGGGGCGCTCGTCCTCGGACCCTGGCTGCTGAGACTGTCCCGGGACCTCAGCCGTGAGCGCGCCGAGCGGATCCGCAGTCAGGAGCGCGCCGACGTAGCCGCCCACCTGCACGACTCCGTCCTGCAGACGCTGGCGCTGATCCAGCGCCAAGCTGGCGACGCCCAGACCGTCGTCCAGCTGGCCCGTACACAGGAGCGCGAGCTGCGTACCTGGCTGTTCGAGCCCGGTGACGCGGCTGCGGACACGTTCAAGGCGACGCTGCAGCGGGCTGTGGCCGACGTCGAGGCGAGCCACCGGGTGCCCGTCGAGCTCGTCGTCGTCGGAGACGTGAGCCTCGACGAAGCCACCCGGGCGCTGGTGGCCGCCAGCCGCGAGGCGATGCTCAACGCCGCCCGGCACTCCGGTGCGGCTCGCATCGACGTGTACGCGGAAGTGCAGTCCGGTCGGGTGGAGGTCGGCGTCCGCGATCGTGGACGCGGGTTCGAGCCGGACCTGGTTCCTGCCGACCGCCGCGGTGTCCGCGGGTCGATCGTCGAGCGGCTCAGCCGCCACGGCGGGCACGCCGACATCGCCACGAGCCTCGACAGCGGTACCGAGGTACGCATGTGGGTACCGCTCACGACGCCTCAGGAGGAACCCCGATGACGACACCGCTCCGCGTCGTACTGGTCGACGACCACGCCATGTTCCGTAGCGGCGTCCGTGCCGAGCTGGGGTCGCAGGTCGACGTCGTCGCGGAGGCCGCCGACGTCGACTCGGCCGTCGAGGCGATCCTCCGGGTCGTGCCCGACGTCGTGCTCCTCGACGTCCACCTGCCGGGAGGCGGCGGGACCGAGGTCCTGAGGCGCGTGACGTCGCGAGCGCCCGAGGTCAGCTTCCTCGCGCTGAGCGTGTCCGATGCGCCGGAGGACGTGGTCGCGGTCATTCGGGGCGGGGCGCGCGGGTACGTGACCAAGACGATCACCGGTGAGCAGCTTGTGGCCGCCATCCGGCGGGTCAGCGGCGGAGATGCCGTGTTCTCACCACGCCTTGCCGGGTTCGTCCTCGACGCGTTCGCCGGCCAGATAGAGGTGGCCGCCGTCGACGAGGACCTCGATCGGCTGACCGAGCGCGAACGGGAGGTCATGCGCCTCATCGCCCGCGGCTACGCGTACAAGGAGGTCGCCTCGGCGCTGTTCATCTCGATCAAGACGGTCGAGACCCACATGTCGAGCGTGCTGCGCAAGCTGCAGCTCTCGAGCCGACACGAACTCACCCGCTGGGCATCCGAGCGTCGGCTGCTCTGAGGCGCCATGATGGAGGTCATGGTCGACGTCCGGCACAACCAGGAACGGTCACGGTACGAGATCTTCCTCGACGCGCAACCGATCGGGCACCTGGCGTACCGCGTCGACGGCGACACGGTGGTCACCCCGCACACCGAGATCGACCCGGCGCACGAGGGCCACGGGTACGGCTCCCAGCTCGTCGCGGCGGCGCTCGACGACATCCGGGGCGCGGGCAGGCAGGTGCGGCCCGTGTGCTCCTTCGTCCAGCGGTTCATCGCCGCGCGTCCCGAGTACCAGGATCTGGTGAAGGGGTCATAGGTGAGGCTGGCTCGAGACATCCTGGTATTCGTCCACCTGCTCGGTTTCGCTGCTCTGCTCGGGGGAGCGCTCGTCCAGCTCGGGGACCGCGTCAAGGTCGTCAACGCGGCCATGCTGCGGGGTGCACTGACGGTGGTGGTGTCCGGCATCGCGCTCGTCGGTGTGCTCGAGGGGTTGGACGAGACGGTGGACCGGCCGAAGGTCGTTGCTAAGTTCGCGGTGGCGTTGGTGATCGGGCTGCTGTGCTGGGCGAACCGTTCACGCAGCCGGGTCCCGCGCGGCCTGTTCGGCGCGATAGTGCTGCTGATCCTCGGCGACCTCGCGATCTCGGTCCCCTGGTAGCGGCCCGCCCCCTCGCCGAGTGGGCAGGAATGTCCGGTCGAGAGGGCAGAGACAGGCCAAGGTGCAGCAACGTTCACTACCAGCGTGGTGAGGCCTGGCTCAGCTCGTACATCTGCGACCGCTCGCCGCGACATTCGCCACCGCTCGACGGTGCATTTGCCACCGCTCGACCATGCATTTGCGCCCGCTCGGCCGGCATTTGCGCCCGCTCGACCCGGGCATTTAGGCCCGTTCGGCGGGCAGGGGTCAGAGCTTCTCGACGGGGGAGTAGCGCAGCAGCAGGCGCTTGACCCCGACCGACCCGAAGTCGACGGTCGCGACCGCGCGTTCGGCGACTCCTTCGACGGTGACCACCGACCCCATCCCGAAGGTGTCGTGGACCACCCGGTCGCCCGGCTCGAGCGAGGGTACGGGGCGGGTCCCAGCGGTGGGCTTCGCCGGCGGCGTGGGCCGTGCCCGCCGTGTCGCGACCGCGCTGGCCGCGGCGGAGATGTAGCCGCCGGAGTCGGCGTAGCGCGAGGATGCCGAGCTGCTGCCCCAGCTGACCTGGGCCGACTCCGTGCGCTTCCAGTCGACGAGCGTCGTCGGCAGCTCGTCGAGGAACCGCGACGGCGGGTTGTGCTGGGGCGCGCCCCAGGCCGAGCGGACGATCGCCCGCGAGACGTAGAGGCGGTGCTGCGCGCGGGTCAGACCCACGTACGCGAGCCGTCGCTCCTCCTCGAGCTCGGGTGCGTCGCCCAGCGACCGCGAGTGCGGGAAGATGCCGTCCTCGAGCCCGGTCAGGAAGACGACCGGGAACTCCAGGCCCTTGGCCGTATGCAGCGTCATCAGCGTCACGACGCCGCCCGCTTCGTCGTCGTCGGGGATCTGGTCGGTGTCGGCGACCAGAGCTACCCGTTCCAGGAACTCGGCCAGCGTCGCGCCGTCCTGCTCGTCGGCGAACTCTCGGGCCACCGCGACCAGCTCTCCGAGGTTCTCGACCCGGGTCTCGTCCTGGGGGTCGGTCGACGCCTCGAGCTCCGCGAGGTAGCCCGAGCGCGTGAGCACCGCGTCGACGATGTCGTCGGGACGGGCTCCGTCGACGACCAGCTGCTGCAGCGACTCGATCATCGCGACGAACCCCTCGATGTTGCGCAGCGACCGAGTAGCGATGCCCGGCGCGTCGGCGGCGTTGCAGAGCGCCTTCCAGAACGAGGTCGAGGAGCGCTGCGCCAGCAGGTCGACGCACGCCTCCGCCCGGTCGCCTATGCCGCGCTTGGGGACGTTGAGGATCCGCCGGAGCGAGACGGTGTCGTCGGGATTGACCAGCATGCGCAGGTACGCGAGCACGTCGCGGACCTCTCGCCGCTCGTAGAACCGCACGCCGCCCACGACCTTGTAAGGCAGCCCGACCCGGATGAACACCTCCTCGAAGACCCGGCTCTGGGCATTCGTCCGGTAGAAGACGGCAACGTCGGCGGGGCGGGCTTCGTCGGCATCGGTGAGGCGGTCGATCTCCTCCGCCACGAACTGCGCCTCGTCGTGCTCGTTGTCGGCGACGTAGCCGGTGATGAGCTCGCCGATCCCCGCTTCCGACCACAGGTTCTTGGCCTTGCGCTCGGTGTTGCGGGAGATGACCGCGTTGGCCGCGTCGAGGATCGTCTGGGTCGAGCGGTAGTTCTGCTCGAGCATCACCGTCCTGGCGTTGGGGAAGTCCTCCTCGAACCTCAAGATGTTGCGGATGTTGGCGCCCCGGAAGGCGTAGATCGACTGGTCGGCGTCACCCACCACCATCAGCTCGGCGGGATCGGCGACGGGGTCGGCCGGCAGGTCGTCGGGCGCGGCTCCGACCAGGTCGCCGTCGGCCGTTCGCCGCGACGCACCGGCCCCGCACAGCTCCCGGATCAAGACGTACTGGGCGTGGTTGGTGTCCTGGTACTCGTCGACGAGGACATGCCGGAACCGCCGGCGGTAGGTCTCGCGCACCTCGGGGAAGGCCTGGAACAGGTGCACGGTGGTCATGATCAGGTCGTCGAAGTCGAGGGCGTTCGCCTCACGTAGCCGGGCCTGGTAGGTGGAGTAGCACTCCGCAAACGTGCGCTCGAGGGAGTTGTGCGCCTTCGTCGCGGCCGCCTCGGGGTCGAGCAGCTCGTTCTTGCAGTTGCTGACCCAGTTGAGGACCGCCCGCGGGGCGTACCGCTTCGGGTCGAGGTCGAGGTCGCGGCAGACCAGCCCCATCAGCCGCCGGGAGTCGGCGTCGTCGTAGATCGAGAAGTTGGAGCCGTACCCGAAGCGGGCGATCTCCTTGCGCAGGATGCGTACGCACGAGGAGTGGAAGGTCGAGACCCACATGATCTTGGCTCGGCCCCCGACGAGCTCGGTGACCCGCTCCTTCATCTCCGCGGCCGCCTTGTTGGTGAACGTGATAGCGAGGATGGAGCCCGGGTGCGCACCACGCTCGGCCAACAGCCAGGCGATCCGCCGGGTCAGCACGCGCGTCTTGCCCGAGCCCGCACCGGCGACGACCAGGAGCGCCGGGCCGACGTACGTGACCGCGGTGCGCTGGGAGGGGTTGAGGCCGTCGAGCAGCTCGTCGGGGGTGGGCTGCCGGCGGCGCCCAGGCTCGTCGGCGGAGACCGGCAGCCGGTCAGGGTCGTCCAGCGAGGGGAGCGAGAACAGCGCGGTCATGTTGACGTCATGCTACGTGTTGGCGGGGACATACTCCCGGTGTCAAACGGCCTGTGAGAGGTGTCCGTACTCGGTCGACCCAGGGCGGTCCCATGCCTCTTCCAGCCGGTCGGACAGCTGCGTGCCGCGCATCCTGGACGCTCAGCGCAGATGGATGCCGTGGCTCTCGAAGAACGGGAGCGGGTCGACCGGAGTCTGCAGGTCGGAGGCGAGCCGGTACTCGATATGGGTGTGGCAGCCGAAGGCATTGCCGGTCTCGCCGACGCGCCCGATCTGCTGGCCCTGGCGGACGGCCTGGCCCGTCGTCACCTCGATCGCGCTGAGGTGGTTGTACCAGATCTGGTCGCCGTTATAGAACTGCAGCCGGATCTGGTTCCCGTACGGTCCGTCCCACCCGGTCTGCGCCACTGTCGCATCGGCGACCGCGACGTCGGGGGTGCCACAGGCCGTCGCGAAGTCGATCCCGGTGTGGTAGCCGGACGACCAGTACGGCCCCGCCTCCCCGAACCACACACTGATGTGGAAGCCGCTGGTCGGCAGCACCCACTGCCGGCTCGCCAGTGCCTTCTCGAGGTGCTGAGAGGCGGCGACCGCGCTCTGTAGGGACGCGGCTCGCCGGGCGGCCTCCTGCGCTGCGCGTCGGGCGGCCGGTAGCCCGGCGGTCGCCGACGAGTCGCCGTCGGTTGCACTGCGCGCCGGCGTCACGGCCGTACGGGACCGGGTGATCGCGGGACGCGATCCGGACCGGCTTGCCCGCTCGGTCCCGCGTCTCGAGCTCGCCGAGACCGACGCTGCCACGCCGTGACCCGCGGAAACACTCGCGACGCGGCCGGTCGCCCTCGGCTGGCCGTCCGACCCACGCAGGTGTACGGCCGTCGCGGTACCACCGGCTACCAGTACCAACGCCGCGGCCACGACAGCCGAACCGGTTCGCCGGCGTCGCCCCGACGACGTCGGTCGCGCCGTGGACGCGGCGCCGAGCGCCGGCGACGGCTTTGCTGAGCGGTGCTTGGCGGCGCGATGCGGGGCCACGCAGGAGGTCCTTTCCGGCAGGTAACGAGACGGTAACGCGACGACGACGGTAACGGAGCCGGCGGCGGTAACGGAAATTCGCTACCAAAAGGCCTGTGAACGGTCACGTAGTGTTACAACTACCGCTCTTACTCAAGCTGTACCCCGTCGTTCGCGGCCGATTCACCGGCCCGCGGTTCATGAACTGACTAGGCTTGACGACGTCGTACGACGCCGCGGGACTCTGCTCGTGGAACGTCTCGAAGGCGGTAAGGAGCCCCGATGGCCCCGGTTCGGATCGTGATCGCGAAGCCCGGCCTCGACGGCCATGACCGGGGCGCGAAGGTGATCGCACGCGCGCTGCGCGACGCCGGCATGGAGGTCATCTACACCGGCCTGCACCAGACACCCGAGCAGATCGTCGAGACCGCGATCCAGGAGGACGCCGACATCATCGGGCTGTCGGTGCTGTCCGGCGCCCACATGACGCTCTTCAGGAAGGTGCTGCAGCTGCTCGAGTCGCGGGAGGCGTCCGACATCGTGGTCTTCGGTGGCGGAATCATCCCCGAGGCCGACATCCCGCTGCTCCAGGAGGCGGGCGTCGCCCGGATCTTCACTCCCGGAACCAAGACCCGGGACGTCGTCGACTGGGTCAATGCCGCCATGGCCCCGAGCGACTGACCCTTCCCGACGACAAGGCGCGCCCGTCAGCACGCCGAGACGTCATCGCGTGAGCGACGCGCCGGCATTTCCGGGCCGTCACTGACGTGTCGCGGGGTGGGTGGTGGCGAAGGCGGCGATCGCGGTCGAGAGCTCGTCGGGACGGCTGCGCTGAACCCAGTGCCCCGCATCGATCTCGACCCGGGTCAGGTCCGGGGCGAAGCGGCCCACGTTGGCGACGAACGCCGGGGTGATGAACGCGTCGCGAAGCGGGACGACGAGCTGCACCGGTAGCGACGTCCGCGGGCCGCCCGGCACCGGAGCACCGCTCCCGGAGAAGATGTTGGCCCGGTACAGCTCCAGCCCGTTGGCGGCGTCGCTCGGCAAGGTGTCGGCGAAGCTGCGCCGTCCGGGGTCGGCTCGCCGCATCAGCGCACCCGCGTACCTGCGCAGGACCAGGTCCGGCACGACGGGGACTCCGAAGGCGTAGGCGTACCAGGAGTGCCGCAGCTGCCTCATGACCTGGCGGCGCTGCGACCAGCTCCCCCGGCGGGCCGAGCCGACGAAGGCGTCGGCGTGCTGCAGGCACGGCCCGCTGATCGTGGTGTACGACGCGATGCGCCCCTGCAGCCGAGGGTCGGACCTCTCCCGGACGACGGCGTCCCAGGCCTGGATCGAGCCCCAGTCGTGTCCCACCAGATGTACGGGCTCGGCGGGGAAGGCGGCGTCCAGCACGGCGGCCAGGTCAGAGACCAGGCTGCTCAACCGGTACCCGCTCCGCCCTTCGGGGGCGTCGGAGGCGCCGGCCCCCCTCACGTCGTACGTGAGGCAGCGGAACCGGCCCGCCAGCCGGTCGACGACGAGGTCCCAGACGGCGTGGGTGTCCGGGTAGCCGTGGACCAGGACCACCGGCTCACCGACCTCCCCTGAACGCCAGGCGGCGAGCTGCAGCCGCGACGAGGACACGTCGAGCCGGCGCGCGGCTGACGAGGGCGTATCCGGCATGCGGGTCCCTTCGGGAGCGGCCACCCCGAGTCCGCCATACCCCGAAGTCTGGGTAGGCTCCCAGGGCAGCCGGGGCGACGGGGCCGGGCAGCCCGGCGGCAGTGTTTCTCGTGCGACACAGTCTCTGTGGCAACACAGTGTCTTCTCAACACAGAGTCTCCTCAATGAAAGGACGGCCGCGGCGTGGACCTGATGGAGTACCAGGCGAAGGAGCTGTTCGCGAAGCACGGCGTACCCGTCACGCTGGGGACGGTCGTCATGAACGCCGAGGACGCCGGGCTCGCCGCCCACGAGCTGGGCGGGCGGGTTGTCATCAAGGCGCAGGTGAAGGCCGGCGGCCGGGGCAAGGCCGGTGGAGTCAAGCTGGCCGAAGGCCCGGACGAGGCCGTCGCGCGTGCCCGCGAGATCCTCGGGATGCAGATCAAGGGGCTGACGGTTCACCGCGTCCTCGTCGCGCCGACGGCAGACATCGCCTCGGAGTACTACTTCTCGTACCTGGTCGACCGGACCGCGCGCCGGTATCTGTGCATAGCCAGCACCGAGGGAGGCGTCGAGATCGAGGTGGTCGCGCACGACAAGCCCGACGCGGTCGCCCAGATCCCCATCGACCCGCTGGTCGGCGTCGACGACGCGAAGGCGCGCGAGATCGTGGAGACGACGGGTTTCCCCGACGAGCTTGCGGATGCGGCCGCCGACTTCGCCAAGCGGCTGTGGACGGTCTTCGTCGAGGAGGACGCCTCGCTCGTCGAGGTGAATCCGCTGGCGGTGCTGGGCGACGGCTCCCTCGATGCCCTCGACGGCAAGGTGACGCTCGACGACAACGCGGGCTTCCGCCACCGCGAGCACGCCGTCTACGAGGACCACGCAGCCGCCGACCCGCTAGAGGCCAAGGCCAAGGCGAAGGGCCTCAACTACGTCAAGCTCGACGGCGAGGTCGGCATCATCGGCAACGGAGCCGGGCTGGTCATGTCGACCCTCGACGTGGTCGCGTACGCCGGAGAGACGCACGGCGGGGTCAAGCCGGCGAACTTCCTGGACATCGGCGGCGGCGCCTCTGCGCAGGTGATGGCTGATGGTCTCGACATCATCTTGGGTGACGACCAGGTCAGGAGTGTCTTCGTCAACGTCTTCGGCGGGATCACGGCCTGCGACGAGGTGGCGAACGGTATCGTCGACGCGCTCGGCATCCTCGGTGACGCCGCGACGAAGCCGCTGGTCGTCCGGCTCGACGGCAACAACGTCGTCGAGGGCCGGCGCATCCTCACCGAGGCGCAGCACCCGCTCGTGACCATGGTCGACACGATGGACGGCGCTGCCGAGCGAGCCGCGGAGCTGGCCTCCGCCGGCGGACCGGGCCAGGGGAGGGACTGAGCATGGCGATCTTCTTGACCGACACCAGCCGTGTCATCGTGCAGGGGATGACCGGCTCCGAGGGGTCCAAGCACACGCGCCGGATGCTGGCCTCGGGCACGGCCATCGTGGGTGGGGTGACGCCCGGCAAGGGTGGGCAGAGTGTCGACTTCGAGGGGACGGCTGTGCCCGTCTTCAGCTCTGTCGGCGAGGCGGTCGACGCCACCGCCGCCGACGTCTCGGTGGTGTTCGTGCCGCCCCGCTTCACGAAGGCGGCGGTCATCGAGTCCGTCGACGCCGGCGTCGCGCTCATCGTGGTGATCACCGAAGGCGTCCCCGTGAAGGACACGGCGGAGTTCTTCTCGTACGCACAGTCCAAGGGCGGCTCGCGCATCGTCGGGCCGAACTGTCCCGGCCTGATCAGCCCGGGGAAGTCCAACGCCGGGATCATCCCCGCCGACATCACTTCGGCGGGACGCGTGGGGCTGGTGTCCAAGTCCGGGACGCTGACCTACCAGATGATGTACGAGCTGCGCGACTTCGGGTTCTCGTCGGCCGTGGGTATCGGCGGCGACCCGATCGTCGGCACCACGCACATCGATGCCCTCCAGGCGTTCCAGGACGACCCGGAGACCGACGCGATCGTGATGATCGGCGAGATCGGCGGAGACGCGGAGGAGCGGGCGGCAGCATACGTCGTCGAGCACATCACGAAGCCGGTCATCGGGTACGTGGCCGGCTTCACCGCCCCCGAAGGCAAGACGATGGGCCACGCGGGCGCGATCGTGTCGGGATCGTCGGGTACCGCCCAGGGAAAGAAGGAGGCGCTCGAGGCGGCCGGGGTCCAGGTGGGCCGGACCCCCAGCGCGACGGCCCAGCTGATGCGGGACGTGTTGAGCTCGTCCTGACCGATGCCCCGTGCCGGGGCTGCACCGCCGGGGTGCAGCCAGGCGGTCTAGAGCTGCGCGAGCCGCTGCGTCGCGCGGTGCGCCAGGGTGGCGAAACCCGCCGGGTCGACGTCGTACGCGCTGCTCGGCGTGAAGGTCACCTCGGCGACGTGGGTACCGACCCGAACGACGGCGACGCGGAACTCCAGCGTCGTGCTCGAGGAGGTCTGTAGCCCTATCCGCCACACATAGCCCCCACCCGGCCCGGAGGTGAGCTGGGCCGTGTCGCTCACGCCGAGGGTCAGCTGCCGGTTGGCGCAGCCGGCCACGGATGCGGCGACCGCGCTGACGAATGCGTCGGCCTGCTTCGGCGACGGGAACGTCCCGAGCGTCTCGGTCATGCCGAAGGTGTCGGGTAGCTGCTGCGCCGCCGGTATGACGTAGCTGCGTGCCTGCACCGAGTCCGCGCCGGCTCCGGCGAAGTCCGCGCGGTCGCACTCGGTGGCCGAGGGATTGGACGACGTGGCGGCGGGCCGGGTCGCCACCCACGGCGAGCTCAGGCCGTCGAACAGGGGCAGGTCCACCGTCGAGAGGAAGCCCGGCGCGACGGGATCCGGAGGCGGCGCGGTGTCAACCGTCCGGTAGGGCTGAGCCGCGCACGCGCCACCGGCGGGGTGGCAGACCTTGTCGACCGACGACCCCAGCAACCGGACCAGCGGGGCCGTCCTGACCGGCAGCAGATGGGGCTCGTCGACCACCCAGGTCGTGACGGCCGACCCGGTCCGGCCGATGGCGACCCGCTCGGTGCGGACTGCGGCGTCGCCCGCGTACTGAAGGGTGACGAGCTCTGCCGCGTCACCGACGCCTCCTACCTTCTTCGTGGCCACCACGCGGTGCGAGCCGGCCGAGCACGTCCCGAACTGCGTCAGCTGCGCCTCGTACGCCCTGCGCGCCGAGCGGGCCGTCCCGGCCACCTCCAGGGTCTGGTGCACGGTGATCCCGATGCGGCCGGCCGTGAAGGTCCGGGACCAGTAGTGGACGGCCGTGGCGGAGGTCGGGACGACGTCGAGGCACTCGTCCGGGGGTCGGGCGGTGCCGAAGTCGGCGGAGGTGGAGTCCAGCGACCACGTGCTGGACGCAACGAGGCGGTTCACCTGCGGAACCCTGGCGAGGTCGGTGCGCCGCACCCGCGGCGGAGGTGGAGCCGACGGCGTGGACGTCGTCGCCGTGGTGGCGGCGGAGGTCGGTGGGCTGGCGACAGGCGCGTGGGAGGGCGAGTCGGGGCGGCGGGCGGCGTTGATGCTTCCCAAGGTGACGGCCGCGGCCAGTACGACGACGCCGGCGACGAGCAGCCAGGACTCCCGGCGTCGGCGGTCGCCCCGGGCCTTCAGCCGGCTCGCCGCGTCGACGTGCTCGACAGGCTGCGAAGTGCCGAGGCCGGCGAGAGCCGTCGGCACCTGTTCCGGCTCGACGCCGGCTGTTCGAAGCGCCGCCACCGAACGCGCGAGCGAGCCGGCGGCATGACCGTCGCCGACTCCCGACTCCCGGGCGGCGGCCGGCACACCCAGCCCGGCGAGCTCGTGGGCGATGAGCAGGTGCCGGTCCGGCGTGGGCAGATCTGCGAGTGCAGCGAGCAACGGCCGGTCGTCGTCGGGGACGCGCTGTGCACGTGCGTACCAGGGCTCGCTGCTGCGGTTGCGGCGGCGCCCGGCGGCCCGGAAGGCGAAGCGGCGTACCCAGGCGTCCGGGTCGCGCTGCGCAGTCCGCCAGTGCTGGGCTGACGAGAGGTACCCGTCGGCCAGCGCGCGCTTCGCCACCTCGGAGTCGCCGCAGAACGCGTAGACCTGCACTCGCAGCCGGTCGCGCGACTCGTGGTAGAACGCGGTGAAGGCGTCCCTACCCGACATCGACCGAGCTCCTCCTGAGTAGTCCGGGGCGCCCGACGACGCCGCTGTCAGCTCGACGGTACTGATGGACTCGGCGCCAGACCACCCCGCCGGCGTGCTGAGGGCTCGTCGCCGTCGGCGACGGCGTGTCCAGCGCGATCTGCGCGGAGACCTCGGAGACGATGTGACGCAATGACCGATCTGGCGTCTCGTCCCCTTCTGCGCGTCGAGCCTGGCCCCCCCGCACCAGAGCGGCCGAGCCCGCTGCCGTCCGTCGTCGCCGCGCTCGCAGCGGCCGCCGCCGGTCTGGTCGTGTGCCTGGCCTGTGCCGTGGCAGGGTGGTTCTCAGCCGGCACCGGATCCTTCTCGGCTGCGGTCCGGGCGGGCGCCCTCGCCTGGCTGATGTCGAACGGCACCGGGCTCCACACGCCTGCGGCCACCATCACAGCCGTCCCACTCGGTGCGCTGATGGTGGTGGCCTGGCTCGTCTACCGCGGTGGGTGCTGGTCGGGCGCGCGCTCACCGTCGGCGTCGCTGCGCGACGTGGCCCGGAGTGCCGGTGTGCTGGCCGCCGTCTACGGTCTGGCTGCGGTGGGCGTTGCGCTGGTGGGCCGTGGCCCGGGTGTGGACGCGAGTCTCGCCCGAACGGGGCTGGCGGCGGTCGTCGTCGGGCTCGCCGCGGGCGGCGCCGGCACACTCCGAGGAAGCGGGCTGTCGCCCCGCCTCCTCGCGGGCATTCCCGCCGAGGCACGCGCGACGCTGAGGGGTGCCGCTGCTGGGCTCGCGACGATGCTCGGAGCCGGTGCGCTGCTGTTCGCAGGGTCTCTCGTCGCCCACTTCTCGACGGCTGTCAACATCGCGGTGGGCATGCGGGCCGGGGTCGTGGGCGGTGCCCTCGTCGTGCTTGCCGGGGTATGCCTGACTCCCAACGCTGTGGTGTACGCCGGCGCCTTCGCCGCCGGCCCGGGATTCACACTCGGTACCGGCACGGCGGTCGCTCCGGGCGGTGTACGGCTCGGGCCGCTGCCTGCGTTCCCGTTGCTCGCGGCGGTTCCCCGTGACGTGTCTGCCGCTTGGCTGCAGGCTCTCGTCGTCGTCCCGGTCCTCGCGGGCGTCCTCGCGGGTCTCGTCGTCGCCCGTCGCTCTCCGACGGCCGGATCCGTGCGAGCGGGGCTGCTGGGTGGGCTGGCGGGGGTGCTCGGCGCGGTCGGGTTCGCCGTCCTGTGCCAGCTGGCGTCTGGTGCGGTCGGCCCGGGCCGGATGCACGACGTCGGCCCCCGCGTTGCGGCGACACTGCTCGTCTGCGCCGTTGCGGGGCTGCTCGGTGGCTCGGTCACAGCGACAGGGGCGAGCTGGGTGGGCGGTGCCCGTATCCGCCGCCTGGCGGCTCGTCCCCATGACGGCTCTCCCGGTTCCGCCGAGGAGCCAGGTAGCAGTCGACGTGTGGCTACTCCCGCCGAGGAGTCGGCTACTCCCGCCGAGGAGTCAGGTACGTCAGTCGACGTGTCGGCTACTCCCGCCGAGGAGTCGGCCACTCCCGCCGAGGAGCCGGGTACGTCCGCCGAGGAGTCACGGACGTCGCCTCGAGGGGTCCGCCGGTTCCGAGGCAGCGGGTCGGCTCGCCCCCCGAAGGGTCGGCGAGGGTCAGGACGGATGAAGCCCCGCGCTCCCAACGACTAGAACATACGTTCGAACGAGGGTATTCTGGCGGGTATGACGACGCACCTCCAGACGTCTCTGCTCGACGTGACTCCAGCCGGCGGCCCGGCACTTCGACCGCTCGCCGGCCAGTTGACCAGGATCCACCTGAGCTCAGGCGCGTGGATCGACCTACTGCCGGGGTGGGTCACCGGCTCCGACGAGCTGTTCCTCCGGTTGGTCGAGACCGTCCCGTGGCACGCCGACCGGCGCACCATGTACGACCGCGTGGTCGACGTGCCGCGTCTGCTCAGCTGGTACGGGGAAGGTGCCGAGCTGCCCGACCCGCTGCTGTCCGAGGCGAGACAGCTGCTCGACCGCCACTACCGCAGCGAGCTCGGCGAGCCGTTCGTCACGGCCGGGCTCTGCTACTACCGCGACGGCCGTGACAGCGTCGCCTGGCATGGCGACACCATAGGCCGCAGCCGCTACCAGGACACGATGGTGGCGATCGTCTCGCTCGGCGCTGCCCGCAAGCTCATGCTGCGACCGCGCTCCGGCGGGCCGTCCACGGGCTTCGCGCTCGGCCACGGCGACCTGATCGTGATGGGCGGGTCCTGTCAGCGCACCTGGGAGCACGCCATTCCCAAGACGGCCAAACCGGTCGGCCCGAGGATCAGCGTCCAGTTCCGGCCGCGCGGCGTGCGCTAGCGACGGCCGACGGTACCCGGCCCGCCTGCGCTCGTCTCCGCTCGTTACTTGTTCTCGAGCTGAAGCAGCGAGATCGCGGTCGAGCAGGTTCTCCAGGGATTCCTCGAACTCCGGTGCCGAGTGGTCCTCGGCCAGCTCGTGCTGCAGCCGCTCCACGTGCGGGTACTCCCGCAGGCTGGCATCCTCGTTCTCGGGGTCGTCGAGGACGTCGAGCGGGCCCACATCGGCGCCGAGCGCGGACACCTCCAGCAGGAGGTGTCCGAGCAGGAAGCTGGTGAACGCGCGGTAGGCCGCGACCGCCGCGTCCTCGGAGAATCCTTCGCTCGTCATCCCGTCGAGGAACGACTCGACCCACTTGAGATTGCGGAGTGGCGGGCGCAGCCACGGCGCCTCGGGCGGCCGAGAGGCAACCAGGGGGAAGGCCTTGGGGTGCGCCAAGGCCACGCGCCGCACGCCGTGCGCCAGCCGCTGGAGGAAGTCCTGCCACCCGTGCTGGGGGGACTGCAGGATCTCCTCGTCGTCGTACATCTCGTTGATGATCGTGTCGACGACACCGTCGAGGAGCTCTTCGCGGCCCGGGATGTACCGGTACAGCGACATCGCTTCCACTCCCAGACTGCGCCCGAGTCGTCGCATGGTGAGGCCGGGAAGACCCTCTTCGTCGATGAAGGTGATGGCGGCGGCGAGGATGCGCCCACGGTCGAGCGGTATCCGCGTCGACGGCGGCGTGCGTCCCGCCAGCACTGCTGCGTCCGCGTCGATGATCGGCCACCCTTCTGTGTCGACAAGGCGCACCAACGTGTGGTGGCCCGACGAGCCTGGATTTCGCTTCACTACCACCGTATCGACCTCCTGAGGCGCAGCACACGGCTACCCGCGATTTACGACGTAAAACTCTGCGTTTGCAAGAGCACCGGCGAAGGCGTCACGCGTTGACGTGCTCGCCCTGATGTGTCGGTGCTCGAGAGTTGGCGAAGCCCCGCCACCTTGGGTGGTGGCGGGGCTTGGCCGGGGGTGGTGGGTGTTAGCGGATGGTGTCGTCGCCGGTGCTGGTGGTGTTGGTGGTGTTGAGGTCGGTGTCGGTGTCGATGCGTTCCTTGCGGACCTGTTCGGTGACGGTCTGTTGCTCGGTGGTCTGCTGGGTGCCGAGGCGGACCCGTTCGACGGGCTCGACGGTCTTCTCGATGACGGGGGTCTCTTCGTGCAGGACGACCTCGTGTTCTTCTTCGGAGATGTCGGGGCCGGAGGTGGCGTCGCCGATGTTGGCGTCGGTGATGGGCTCGCGCTCGACGACGACTTCCTCGCGGGTGACCGGGACCGTCTGGGTGACGTTCTCGGTGACGACGTACTTGCGCAGTCGGGCCCGGCCGGCCTCGCGGCGTGAGGTGCCGACGTTGACCCGCTCCTCGGACAGGGTCATGGCGTCGTCGGTGGTGGGACCCGACGTGTCATAGCCCTCAGTACCCGTCCCGTGGTGGTGTCGGCGTACCCGGTACCCGTCCCGGTGGTGTCGGCATACCCGGTACCCGTCCCGGTGGTGGTGCCGGCGTACCGGTGCCGGTGGTGGTGGTGTCGTAGTCGGTGTCGGTGTAGCCGACGCCGTAGTAGGCGTACAGCTCACGCTCCTCGTCGGGCGACAGGTGCCCGTCGGCGGCCACGTTCGGGGCGCCCTTGACCTTGTTCTTGTCGTAGGGGACGGTGAGCCGCTCACCGGAGAACGACGCCTCCGAGAGCGGGATGAAGCTCTCGTTGGTGCCGAACAGGCCGGTGTTGACCGTCACCCACGCAGGCTGACCGGTCTGGTCATCCAGGTAGACCTGCCCGACGCTCCCGATCTTGCTTCCGTCTGAGCCGTACGCGTCACTGCCCGCGACCTGGTCGATCTGACCCTGATCAAGCATGAAGTAGTTCCTCTCTGAAGCTGTAGGAAATTCGGCGATCTGCCAATGTCCTCCCCGCGTCCGTACCCGAGTTCGGGGGGACGTAACGGATTGGTCACGGGCAAATTTACAACGTAAGGTGACGTTCCGTAAAGCCGCTGGGGTGCCTCCGGCAGGGCCCGGGAACGTTGAACCAGCGGCTGGAAGTACCCGCCGCGGCCTCGGCCGCCCGGGTGCCCGCAGTCGCCAGGAGGAAGCATGACGAACGACCGAACCGAGATTACGCCGGTGCCGCAGGGCACCGGCTCCACCGACTCGAGCCATACGGGCAGCATGTCGGCCGGCGAGTACCGCGACCGGGAAGCAAGGATCGACCGTGACCCGGAGGCCACCGAAGCCCGACGACGCGAGGAGTTCGGCGGCTTCAACCTGGGCGCCGACTTCTTCGGGTGGCTCGTCGCCGTCGCGATGGCGGTCCTGCTCGCGAGCATCGTGGGGGCGGTCGCGGCCGCGGTCGGGTCCAGCCTGCACGTGACGCAGACCGACGCCCAACGCCGGGCCGGCACCTTTGGCGTCGCCACCGCGATCGCCTTGCTAGTGGTCTTGATGATCGCCTACTACGCGGGTGGCTACGTCGCGGGCAGGATGTCGCGGTACGACGGCGGTCGGCAGGGCTTCGGGGTCTGGCTGATCGGTGTGGTCGTGACGATCGTCGTCGTCGCCGTCGGCGTCGTCTTCGGCTCGGAGTACGACATCTTCCAGCGGGTCAACCTGCCGTCGGTGCCGATCCCCAGCGACACGGCCACCTGGGGCGGCATCATCACCCTGGCCGCGATCCTGGTCGGCACGCTGCTCGCGGCCTTCGTCGGCGGCAAGGTCGGGCGCCGGTACCACTCGAAGGTGGACCGCGTCCGGTCCTGACACCGTCGGGCCCTCCGCAACCGCGACTGGCTATCGTGAGCGCAGCGTCCGTTCTCGCCCGTGAGGAGCCGTCGCGTCGGTGCCCGCTCGTCTCGTCGTCCTCGTGTCGGGGACCGGAACCACCCTGCAGGCCCTCCTCGACGCCTGTGCCGATCCGGGGTACGGCGCGTCGGTCGTCGCGGTCGGCGCCGACCGGGCGGGTACGCCGGCGCTCGAGCGGGCGGGGTCCGCGGGCGTCGACACGTTCGAACTACCCCTGTCGGCGGCGCCAAGTCGCGCTGAGTGGGACCAGCGTCTGACGTCCCGAGTCGCCTCGTTCGAGCCCGACCTGGTCGTGCTCGCCGGGTTCCTCAAGCTCGCGGGGGAGACGTTCCTGGCTCGGTTCGGTGGGCGTTGTGTGAACACCCACCCGGCTCTGTTGCCCTCGTTCCCGGGGATGCACGGGCCGCGCGACGCGCTCGCGTACGGCGTGAAGGTGTCCGGCGCGACGCTCTTCCTGGTCGACGCCGGTGTCGACACGGGCGCGATCGTCGCGCAGACCGCTGTCCCCGTACGCGAGGATGACTCCGAGGAGAGCCTGCACGAGCGGATCAAGGCGGCGGAGCGCGTCATGCTGGTCGACGCGGTCGGCCGGATGGTCCGCGAGGGGTACACGGTCGACGGCAGAAAGGTCACGATCCCTTGACTCACGAACGGCGCCGCCTCAGCAGGGCGCTCATCTCCGTGTACGACAAGACGGGGCTCGAGGACCTGGCGGGGGAGCTGGCCCGGGCCGGGGTGGCCGTGGTGTCCACGGGGTCGACGGCGGCGCGGATCCAGCGGGCCGGCATCGACGTCACCCGGGTGGAGGACCTGACCGGCTTCCCCGAGTGCCTCGACGGTCGCGTCAAGACCCTCCACCCCCGTGTGCACGCTGGGATCCTGGCGGACCAGCGGCTCGAGTCGCACCGCGACCAGCTGCGCGACCTCGGCATCGAGGCGTTCGACCTCGTGGTCTCGAACCTGTACCCGTTCACCGACACGGTCACGTCCGGTGCCTCGCAGGACGAGTGCATCGAGCAGATCGACATCGGGGGACCGGCCCTGGTCCGCGCGGCGGCGAAGAACCACCCGAGCGTCGCCGTCGTGACGTCGCCGGCGCAGTACGGCCAGGTGGGGGCGGCGCTGGCGTCCGGCGGATTCACCCTCGACGAACGACGGCGACTGGCCGCCGAGGCGTTCGTCCACACTGCGACGTACGACGTCCACGTGGCGTCGTGGATGGGCAACGTCGTCTCCGACACGAGCGACGGGAGCGGGTTCCCCGCGTGGTCAGGGGCGACCTGGGACCGCGCGGACGTGCTGCGCTACGGCGAGAACCCGCACCAACGTGCCGCGCTGTACGTCAGCGGGTTCGTGCCCACACCGGGGCTGGCCCAGGCCGAGCAGCTGCACGGGAAGCAGATGTCGTACAACAACTACGTCGACGGGGACTCCGCGCGACGGACGGTGTACGACTTCGACGCGCCGACGGTGGCGATCATCAAGCACTCGAACCCCTGTGGCATCGCGACCGGCACCGACATCGCGCAGGCACACCGCAAGGCGCACGCTTGCGATCCCGTCTCGGCCTTCGGCGGCGTGATCGCGGCCAACCGCGCCGTCGATGTCGAGATGGCACGGCAGATCGCGCAGGTCTTCACCGAGGTCGTCATCGCCCCGGACTACGACGACGAAGCGCTGGAGGTGCTGACGGCCAAGAAGAACGTTCGCATCCTGCGTGCTGCTCCAGCCGTTCGGGGCGGTGTGGAGACCCGGCCCGTCAGCGGGGGGCTGCTGATGCAATCGGTCGATGCCGTCGACGCCCCCGGCGACGACGCCGCGAGCTGGACGCTGGCGACAGGCGCACCGGTCGGTGACGCCGAGCTCGCCGATCTCGACTTCGCCTGGCGGGCCTGCCGGGCGGTCAAGTCCAATGCCATCCTGCTCGCCGCCGATCGGGCCACGGTCGGCGTCGGAATGGGGCAGGTCAACCGGGTCGACTCCGCGCGGCTCGCGGTGACACGGGCAGGGGACCGCGCGGCAGGGGCGGTAGCGGCCTCGGATGCCTTCTTTCCCTTCGCCGACGGCTTGCAGGTCCTCGCCGACGCCGGCGTACGCGCCGTCGTGCAGCCTGGCGGCTCGATGCGCGACGAGGAGGTCCTCGAGGCAGCGGCGGCCGCCGGCCTCGCCATGTACCTCACCGGGACGCGCCACTTCTTCCACTGACCCCGACCCCGGCCATCCGTGGCCCCCCTTCTGACACAATCGCCTGGTGACCGCACGGATCCTGGACGGCAAAGCGACCGCTGCTGCAATACGAGAGGACCTCACCGAGCGGGTGGCGAGGCTGGCCGAGCGCGGGGTGACACCGGGCCTGGGGACGGTCATGGTCGGCGACGACCCCGGCAGCCTGTCGTACGTCGCAGGGAAGCACCGCGACTGCGCGCAGGTAGGGATCGCGTCGATCCGCTCCCATCACCCCGCCGACATCACGCAGGAGTTCCTCGAGGAGCGGATCGTCGAGCTGAACGAGGATCCCGCGTGTACGGGGTTCATCGTGCAGCTGCCGCTTCCGCGACACCTCGACACCCACCGGGCGATCGAGCTCGTCGACCCGGCGAAGGACGCCGACGGCCTGCACCCGACGAACCTCGGGCGCCTCGTGCACATGGACACGGCTCCGCTTCCGTGCACACCGCGCGGCATCGTCGAGCTGCTGCGCGCGTACGACGTCGAGCTCAACGGCGCCGAGGTCTGCGTGGTCGGGCGCGGGGTGACGGTGGGTCGACCGCTCGGGCTGGTGCTGACCCGTCGCAGCGAGAACTCAACGGTGACGCTCTGCCACACCGGCACGAAGGACCTCGCCTCGCACGTACGCAGGGCCGACATCGTGGTCGCGGCGGCGGGTGTACTCGGCCTCATCACCGCCGACATGGTCAAGCCGGGCGCTGCCGTCCTCGACGTCGGCGTGTCCCGTACCGAGGCGGGGATAGCCGGGGACGTCACGCCCGAGGTGGCCGATGTCGCCGGCTGGCTGGCGCCGATGCCGGGCGGGGTCGGGCCGATGACCCGGGCGTTGCTTCTCACCAACGTGGTCGAGGCCGCCGAGCGGGCGTCAGCCTGATGTGAACTTGCTGCAGAAGCCTTCGACGACGGGCGGGATCATCTACCTGACTGTCGTCGCCATGCTGCTGGCCGGTCTCGCAGTGGTGACGCTCGGCGCGTGGCGCAGCGGGGTCGCCTTGATGGGTGCGAGCTTCGGGGTGGCCTTCGTGGCGCGGACCATTCTTCCCGACGACCGGGCCGGCATGCTCAGGGTTCGCCGCCGGGTGGTCGATCTGACGGCGATGGGCATCTGCTGCGTCGGCATGCTGGTACTCGCGGCCGTCATCCCCAACCGGCCGTAGCCACTGCGTATGTGCACGGTGGTCCTCACCCTCTGCCTGTTCACGGCGGCGCGTCACCACTACAGTGAAAGAGCGGTTGGTGCGTCATAAGAAATGAGTTGATCCATGCGCAACGTGAAACTCTCTAGCGACGTGGTCAAGGCATCCTTGCGCTCGGCACGCTACGAGGTCCTCCCCACCGCGAAGATCGAGGCGGCCGTGATCGACTCCGTACCCCGCGACATGACGCTGACCGTGACGGCCAGTCCAGCGAAGGGGATCGGGGCGACGCTGGATCTCACCGAGCGACTGATCGGGCACGGCTACCCGGTCGTCCCGCACCTGGCCGCACGGATGATCTCCGGACCGGCGGAGCTGGAGGTCATCGTCACGCGGCTGAAGGGACTCGGCATCGACGACGTGTTCTGTCCCGCAGGCGATGCCGACCCCCCTGCTGGTGAGTACACCGGCTCGGTGCCCATGCTGGAGCACCTCACGTCGATGGGGCGGCCGTTCGCGCACGTCGGGATCACGGGGTACCCCGAGAGCCACCCGGCGATCGAGGACGACATCACGATCCAGTCCATGTGGGACAAGCGCGCCCACGGGACGTACGTCGTCTCCAACCTGTGCTTCGATGCCGCGACGATCCATGCTTGGCTGAAGCGGATGCGCCGACGGGGCATCACCTTGCCGGTGCTGATCGGCCTACCCGGACCCGTCGAGCGGGCGAAGCTGCTGTCGATGGCGACGAAGATCGGGGTCGGGCAGTCGGTCAAGTTCTTGAGCTCCCACGTCTCCACGTTCGCCCGTATCGCCGCACCGGGCGGGTACAGCCCCGAACGGTTCCTGCAGAAGTCCGCCGGCTTCCTCGCCGACGAGACCATGAACGTCACCGGGCTGCACATGTTCACGTTCAACCAGGTTGCCGAGACGGAGGCCTGGCGCCAGCAGCTGCTGACGGCCTGACGCCCCCGCCGACCTGGACGCATTTGCGCCCACTGGACGCTGCATTTGCGCCCGGTCGACGGGAGTTCAGGACGCGACGGTGGCGGCGGCCAGCAGGTCCTCGAGGGCAAGCTCGAGACCGCCATGGCCGACGTCGACGGTCGCCAGCGGCAGCCCGAGGGAAGCGGCCGCCTGAGCGGCGAGAAGCTCCAGCTCCGGGTCACGTTGCTGCGCCAGCCACACCACCCGGGTGTAGTGGGCGAAGTACGCGTCGCGCAGCTCGGGGTAACGGTCCAGGCCGAGCTCGACGATGACCGAGCGCCGAAACGACCGCACCAAGAAGTCGGTGAGCACGTAGGTTCCCGGCTGCTCGTCGAAGAACCGCTGCAGCCGCTCCGGTCCCGCGAAGACGTCGTAGCAGTGCGCACCGGCAAGCCGCGGCATGCCCAGACGGGTACAGACATCGTCGAGTGCGCCGTACGTCCCGCAGTCGGCGTACGCGACGGCCACCCGGCTGTACCGCGGCTGCAGCTCCCGTGCCAGCGCCTCGACCTGCCCCGCGATGAGCTCGGGCCGGTTGTGAAGCAACGGTGGCAACGGGTGTACGTCGACCGACCACCCGCGGTCGGCAACGATCGCGCTGCAGTGCTGGGCGAGTGCTCCGCACGCGATCACGGCGACGGCAGCGTCACCCCGGGAAGGCAAGCTGCTCGATGAAGCGGTCGTTGAAGTCCGGACGGTCGGAGAGCTCGACATAGCGCACCTCCTCCAGCAGAGCCTGCGCGCCGTTGCGCTCCTGGACGCTCAGTAGCGTCATCTTGGCGCCCTCCCCCGCGACGTTGCCCGCGCTCACGATCCGCAGGACCGGAAGTCTCGGCACCAGCCCGATGCGGACCGCGCTCGCCGGCGACAGGTACGAGCCGAACGAGCCTGCCAGCAGCACCTGCTGTACGTCGCCGGGCTCGACGCCGAGCTCCTCCAGCAGGAGTGACCAGCCCGTCGAGATCGCCGCCTTCGCGAACTGGAGCTCGCGAACGTCGCGCTGGCTGAGGTACACCGAGTCCTCGAACGCCTCGCCGGACCGCCACACCAGCGCGAACACGCGCTCGCCCTTGATCTCTCCCAGCCGGTCGGCGATCCCCGGCCGCAGCTGCCGTGCGGCGTCGTCGGGGACGAACCGGCCGCTGCTGTCGAGCAGGCCCACCCGTACGAGCTCCGCGACGGCATCCACGAGGCCGGATCCGCACAATCCCTGCGCCGTGACGTCACCGATCACCGAGCACTCGACGTCGTCGTCGGTCACCTTCACCGTCTCGATCGCGCCCTCGGCGGCGCGCATGCCGCACCGGATGGCGCCGCCCTCGAAGGCGGGTCCAGCCGGGGCCGCGGTCGACAGGATGCGCTCGCCGTCGCCCAGGACGATCTCGCAGTTGGTGCCGACGTCGATGAACAGACGCATGCGCTTGTCGCGGTCCATCCCCGACGCGAGCATGCCGGCGACGATGTCGCCACCGACGTACGCACCGAGCGCGGGCAGCACGACGGCTCTCGCGCGTGGGTGGACCTTGACACCGAGGTCGCTCGCCAACAGCTCGGGCAGGGTCGCGCTCGACATGATGAACGGCGCCACGCCCAGCGGCTCCGGATCGATGCCGAGGGCGAGCGCGACCATTGTCGCGTTCCCGGCGACGGCGATCTCGTACACCTCAGCCGGCTCCACACCCGCCTGCGAGCAGACCTCCCCGGCCAGCTGGTCGAGGGTCGCATGAGCGAGTCCCTGAAGCCGCCCCAGCGCGTCGGGGTCGAGCATGGTGGCGCTGATGCGGGAGATCACGTCGGCCCCGAACGGCTGCTGCTTGTTGAGCATCGACGCAACCGCTCCCGGTGTGCCGGTCGACGTGTCGAGCAGCGTCGCGACGACAGTCGTGGTGCCCAGGTCGAACGCGATCGCGTACCGCGAGGCGGTGGTGTCGCCGGGCTCGACGTCGATGAGGACGTTGTCCACGACCACCGCCGTGACCTTGAAGTCGGACGCTCTGAGCACGGTAGGGAGGCGGCGGAGCGCGTGAATGTCGACGCGCAGCTCGAGGTCGTCGATCGCCGCCAGCAGCCGCGCCAGGTCGGTCACCTGGTCGGACAAGGTCGGCTCGGTCAGCTCCGCGTACCGCTTCTGGATCGCGGGCCGCAGGATCACCTGCCGGCCGACACCGACCGTGGCCGCCTTGGGCCGCGTCATCATCGGCGGTACGTCGACGGAGAGGTCGGATGTCGCCTGAGCCAGACACGCCAGCCGCCAGCCGGCGGCGAGCTGCTCGGCCGAGAACGACCGGACGTCCAGCCGCGACACGGGCACCTGGCCCTCGGTCACCTGCACCTTGCACTTCTTGCAGGTCCCGTGGCCGCCGCACGTGGAGTCGATGGCGATGCCGTTCCAGCTCGCCGCGTCGAAGACGCTCACTCCCGGCGGGACCTTCACCTCGCGGTCGGCCGGGGTGAACCGCAGCCGTACCCGGCCGGTGCCGTCGTGCGCGGCGCCGGACAGCCTGCCGGGGTCGGCCGGACGGACGATCAGCCCCTCCCGGCGCAGCTCGTCGGGCGAGGCGCGCTCCTCCTCGTCGTCGAGGCCGAGGCTCATGTCGCGGCAACCGCCTGTGGGGACGTCGGGGCCGACCCGGAGCCGTCGGCGGCTGCCGCAGCAGTCTGCGCGGCAGCCTTGTCGGCGGCCTGACGGGCCCGGTATGCGGCGATCCAGGCGGATCCCCACTCGTCGTGGCCGAGCAGCAGGTCGGCGGCCTTGACCGCCTCGACGATCTGCGGCGTACGGGTGTCCATGATCGCGCTGGTGAGACCGACGGTCATGGCCATCGGCAGGAACGTCGCGTTGATGGTGTGCCGGCCCGGCATCCCGAAGGAGACGTTGGAGGCGCCCAGCGTCATGTTGAGGCCGAACTCGTCGCGGATGCGCTGGATCGTGTCGTACGCGGTCTTGACGATCGTCGGGTCGGCGCCGATCGGCATTGCCAGCGGGTCGATCACGATGTCCTCCGGCGCGAGCCCATATGTGCCGACCGCCGTCTCGAGGATCTTCCGGGTCAGGACGAGGCGCTTGTCGGCCTCCATCGGGATCTCGTCGTGGTCGTTGGGCAGCGCGATCACGGCCGCACCGTAGCGCTTGACCAGCGGCAGGATCTCGGCCATCCGGTCGTCCTCGGCCGTGACCGAGTTCACCAGGGCGCGGCCCTGGTACACCGACAGTCCGGCCTCGAGCGCCTCCACCACCGACGAGTCGATACAGATCGGCAGGTCGGTGAGGGTCTGCACCAGCTGGATCGCCTTCTTCAGCAGCGCCGGCTCGTCGGTGAGCGGAACCCCCATGTTGATGTCGAGTACGTCGGCCCCGCCTGCGACCTGCGCGGCGACGTCACGCTCGATCGCGGACAGGTCGCCGGCCCGCAGCTGCTCTTGGAAGATCCGCCGTCCGGTGGGGTTGATGCGCTCCCCGATCAGGCGGAACGGCTGGTCGTCGCCGATCACGACTTCCTTGGTGGCGGAGCTCAAAACGGTGTGCATGGGTCGCTTTCGTGAGAGGAGGTGGGTCGGTGCGGTGAGGTCAGACCGCCGCGAGGGCGCGCTTCTTCTGGATGAGGTCCTTGGCCTTCTTCACGGTCTGCGACGCGTCGGCGGCGTACGCGTCGGCGCCGACCGCATCGGCATACTCCTGGGTGACGGGAGCACCGCCCACCATGACGACCACCTTGTCGCGGATACCGGCCTTCTCGAGGGCGTTGATGTTCGCCTTGAACATCGGCATCGTCGTCGTCAAGAAGGCCGAGAAGCCGACGATGTCGGGCTTGTACTCGTTGATGGCTTCCACGAACTTCTCCGGCGGCACCTGCACACCGAGGTCGATCACGTGGAACCCGGCACCCTCGAGCATGATGTTGACGAGGTTCTTGCCGATGTCGTGCACGTCGCCCTTGACCGTTCCCATCACGAACGTGCCGACGGTCTCGACACCCGTCTCGGCGAGGAGCGGTCGCAGCAGGTCGAGGGCGCCGCTCATGGCACGCCCCGCGATCAGCATCTCCGGGACGAAGAAGTCGCCCCTCTCGAAGCGGGCACCGACCTCCTCCAGCGACGGGATGAGTGCGTCGAAGAGCAGGGTCTCCGGCGTGAGGCCCTCGTCGAGCCCTTGCTGGGTGAGCGCCAGAACAGCGGGCGCATTGCCGACAAGGGTCTCGTCGTACAGGGTCTTGAGGAGCTCCTCGGGTGTCATGCGGCGCCATCCTTTCGATTCTGATAACCCAAGACGCCGGACAGCGCCTTGGCCTGAGAGGTGAGCAGCGCCCCGAGCTGCGGCAGCTGGGAGTGGACCCGGTCGCTGGGTCCGGAGACCCCGACGGCCGCGACGACGTCGCCAGTCGCGTCGAGAACAGGTGCGGCGACCGCGTCGAGGCCGATCTCGAGCTCTCCGAGGGCCTCGGCATACCCCTGCGCACGGTAGCGGTCGAGCTGCGCGCGCAGTGCGTCGAGACTCGTGACCGTGTGGCGGGTGAGGCGCTCCATCGGCTCGCTGGGAAGCGGCAGCACGCCCGCCGCGAAGAAGACCTTGCCGAGCGCCGAGCAGTGGGGCGGTACGTCGACGTCGACCCAGTTCGTGGTGCCGAGCAGGTAGGTGGCGTCGACCTGGGCGATCTGGACGACGGCGTTGCCGCGCGCGACTGCCAGGTTGACCGTCTCGCCGGTGGCGACGCCGAGCTGCTCCAGCGTCGGACGGGCCAGCCGGATCAGCTCGTCGTACGGCTCGCGACGGCTGGCGTACAGGGCGAAGAGCGGTCCGGCGGCATACCCGCCCGAGTCGTCGCGGTGGACGAGCCGGTGCCGCTCCAGCGCCTGCAGCAGCCGAGACGCCGTCGACTTGGCCAGGCCGGTGTGAAGGACCAGCTCGCCGAACCCCGGTGGCTCGTCGGCCAGTACGACACGCGACAGCAGCTCGGCTGCGCGGTCGATGGCCTGCGTGCCGGTCGTGGTCAACTGGTGCACCTCGGGTCGTCAGTGGTGGTGGCTGTCGTCTTGGTCTTCCCACGGTACATCACCATGCACCACAATATGGAACTGCTGTTCCACATGATGACGGATAGGGTAGGGCGAGCACGTCGCCTCGCGCGACACCCCGTCGAGCTTGGAGGCCCGATGTTCCAGAACACAATGCCCCGCTACGAGATCTTGTCGGCCGACGCGATGGACAAGCTCGACCAGGGGTGGCGACGGCTCGTCACCGAGATCGGTGTCGAGTTCATGTCGCAGCGCGCGCTCGACCTGTTCCGTGAGGCGGGGCAGCGGGTCGAGGACAACACCGTCTTCTTCGACCCGGAGTTCATCTTGGCGCAGGTCGCGAAGGCGCCTCGCGAGTTCGACGTGCATGCGCGCAACCCCGCTCACACAGTGCATATCGGGGGCGACTCGATGGCGTTCGGCGCCGTGTACGGACCGCCGTTCGTCCGCGAGGGCGACGTCCGCCGCGACGCCACGATGGAGGACTTCCGCAACTTCTCCAGGCTCGCGCAGTCGTTCGACGCGCTGGACTCGGCGGGAGGCGTGGTCTGCGAGCCCAACGACACCCCGCTCGACTCGCGGCACCTCGACATGACCTACGCACTGCAGACGCTGACCGACAAGATCTACATGGGCAATGTCGTGTCCGGCCCCAACGCCGTCGACACCATCGCCATGGGATCCATCCTCTTCGGCGGCAGGGACGTCATCGAGGAGAAGCCCGTCTCCATCTCGCTGATCAACTGCAACTCGCCGCTGAGGTGGGACGACCGCATGCTCGACGCACAGTTCGAGTACAGCGCCGCCAACCAGCCGGTCGTGTTGACCCCGTTCATCTTGCTGGGGGCCATGTCCCCGGTGACGATCCCGGCGGCGCTCGTGCAGCAGATCGCCGAGGCGCTGACCGGGATCGCGCTGAGCCAGCTCATCAGGCCCGGCTGCCCGGTCATCTTCGGGTCGTTCATGTCCAACATCGACATGCAGTCCGGCTCGCCGTCGTTCGGTACGCCCGAGTCGGCGATCGGCCTGTTCTGCACCGGTCAGATCGCCCGGCACTTCGGGCTGCCGTTCCGTTCCGGCGGCGGGCTGACGTCGAGCCAGGTAGCCGACGCGCAGGCCGGCTACGAGGCGGCGATGACGATGATCCCGACGTTCCTCGCGGGCACCAACTGGGTCATGCACTCGGCCGGCTGGCTCGAGGGTGGGCTGGTCGCCGGCTTCGAGAAGTTCATCGTCGACATCGAGCTGCTGCAGATGCTGAAGGTGGAGTTCACGCCGCTGGAGATCGACGAGTCGACGCTCGCGTTCGACGCCCACCAGGAGGTCGGCCACGGCGGTCACTTCCTGGGGGCGATGCACACCATGGAGCGGTTCCGCACGTGCTTCTACCGGCCGCTGCTGTCCTCGTCGGAGAACTACGAGCGCTGGACGCGCCTGGGAGGCAACGACACGTCGGCGCGGGCGACGAAGATCTACAAGGCGACGCTCGAGGCGTACGAGCCGCCTCCCCTGGACGACGCGATCCGGGCCGAGCTCGAGGAGTACGTCACGCGACGTCGCGCCGAGCTCGGCGACTGACCGTCGAGGGGTCAGGTTCTTCCCGTCGAGGGGTCAGGTTCTTCCCGTCGAGGAGTCAGGTTCTTCCCGTCGAGGAGTCAAGTCCTTCCCGTCGAGGAGTCAAGTCCTTCCCGTCGAGGGTCGCCCCTGAACGACCGCCTGCAATTGTCGACGGTCAGGAAGCGATCCAAAGCATCCTGCGTAGCTGCTCGGTCCACTCCATGAGCGCATCCCCGGTGAACGACTCCTTGTGAACCACGATGATCGTCCAGCCATGCGCTCGGAGCCACTGTCGACGCACCCGGTCGTACTCGCGTTGCTCGGGTGAGTCGTGGAAACGCACCCCGTCGTACTCGACGACGATCCGCTCGCGAACGTACGCCATATCGAGGCGGTACAGCTCGCGGCCGCCGACGCGAACGCTGTACTGCAGGTCCGGAGCGGGAAGACCGGCATCGAGGATCGCCATTCGGGTCCAGGACTCGCCCGCTGACTCCGCACGTGGGTCGGCCAAGGGGATCAGCCGGCGGAGCTGTACGACTCCCCGTCGCGAGGCGTACCTGGGAAGCTCCACTTCGAGGTCCGATCGTGTCAGCCCTCGTACGCGCATGAAGCCGTCGAGCGCTGCCATGGCATCGCGCCTGCCGAGTCCGCAGCCAAGATCCAGAGCCGTCCGCCGGTCGCTGGTGATCCGCACCCCGTTGAACACGACCACATCTTCCGGACCGAGATCGCGGCGGCAACCCGTAAACCCTGTGCGACGCACCCGGGTCTTGTCCGGCGGTACGCACGTGTCGATCGCTGGAAGCGCTTGCAGCTCTACGATTGAGAACGCCTCGACGCCGTATACCCACGCTGCCAGGCGATCGCAGACCACGACGAACGGGTTGACGACGAGCCTGGCTGCCTCTATACGCAGAGCTGCGGTACTCGGAAGGCTCGCCGGCTGGTAGACGCCGCGCAACACGCGGACGACTTGGCGGTTTTCGATCAGGGACTGCAGCGCCTTGCGGGTGATGCCAAGGGTCGTGGCCTGCTGCCACGTGAACGGCCGAGGCGGAAGTGACGTGATGACCGGCATCCGGTCAGTCTTGGGGAGTCCGATGGCTGGGCCCGACCGTGCGGGCAAATCTGTGGGCGACGGCGCGTGACGGCGGCCTTTCCTGTGTACAACGCGCTTCCGGCCCGGCCTTCGGCGGGCTTGGAATGACGCCTAGCGGCAACCACGCCGACTCCTCGGCGGCAACTTCCTGACTCCTCGGCGGGAACTACCTGACTCCTCGGCGGGTACTACCTGACTCCTCGGCGGGAAGGACTTGACCCCTCAGCGGAAGACGACGGTCTTGCTCCCGTTGAGCATCACCCGGGTCTCGGAGTGCCAGCGGACCGCCCTGGACAGCACCTGGCTCTCCACGTCGCGCCCGGCCGACACGAGCTGCTCGGCGGTGAAGCTGTGGTCGACGCGAGCGACGTCCTGCTCGATGATCGGCCCCTCGTCGAGGTCCGAGGTCACGTAGTGCGCGGTCGCGCCGATCAGCTTCACGCCGCGGTGGTGCGCCTGGTGGTACGGCCGGGCGCCCTTGAAGCTCGGCAGGAACGAGTGGTGGATGTTGATCGCCCGCCCGGCCAGCGCCCGGCAAGTCGGATCGGACAGCACCTGCATGTAGCGCGCCAGCACGACCAGATGGATCCCGAGCCCGTCGACGAGGTCGAGCAGCTGCTGCTCGGCCTGCACCTTGGTGTCGGGCGTCACCGGGATGTGGTGGAACGCGATCCCGTAAGAGTCGGCGAGCCGCTCGAAGTCGCGGTGGTTCGACACGATCGCAGGGATCTCGATCTGCAGTGCCCCCGTGCTGGTCCGGAACAGCAGGTCGTTCAGGCAGTGCCCGAACCGCGACACCATGATGAGGGTCCGGTAGGGCGCACCCGCGCTCCACAGCTCCCAGGTCATGCCGAAGCGGTCCGCCACCGAGCCGAAGCCGGCGCGTAGGCTCTCCAGGTCGACGGCGGGATCGGTGGTCTCGACCCGCACGCGCATGAAGAACCGCCCCGTCTCGGAGTCGCCGAACTGCTGGCTCTCCATGATGTTGCCGGAGTGCTCGAGCAGGAACCCGGAGACCGCGTGCACGATCCCAGGTGTGTCGGGGCAGAGCAGAGTCAGCACGAAGTCGCTGCGCGAGGTGGCGTCGGTCATGTCGAGAAGTATGGATCGCGCACTCCACTGGTGTCGCGTCACATGCACTACTGTCTCGTCATGAGCAACGCAATCCTTGGCGGCGTGGGGGCCGGTGATGCGTCAAACACCGTCCAGTCGGTCGACCGGGCCGTGTCGATCCTCGAGATCCTGGCCCGATCCGGGGACGTCGGCGTCACCGAGCTCGCCCAGGAGCTCGGGGTGCACAAGTCGACGGCGTTCCGCCTGGTGGCGGCGCTGGAGCGCCGCGACCTCGTGGAGCAGAACTCCGGCCGCGGGAAGTACCGGCTCGGTCCGGGAATCCTGCGGCTGGCCGGTGCTTCGACGTCGCGACGCGACGTCGTACAGGAGAGCCGCGTCGTGTCCCGCGCGCTGGCCCAGCGCACAGGGGAGACCGTCAACCTCGCCGTCCTGAGCGACGGTGCCGCCCTGTACATGGACCAGGTCGCCGGGTCGTCGGCGCTGCAGCCGCACAACTGGGTGGGACAACGGATACCGCTGCACGCCACGTCGAACGGCAAGGTGCTGCTGAGCGCCCTGGAGCGGGCCGAGGTGTCCCGGCAGGTGCCCGTCCTCCAGCCGTACACCCCCCGTACGATCACGACGTCGAAGGCCTTGAACAAGGAGCTCGAAGAGGTCCGCTCGCGCGGGTACGCCATCGCCGTCGACGAGCTCGAGATCGGCCTTACGGCCGTGGCCGCGCCGGTGAGGGACGGCAACGGCGACGTGCTGGCCTCGATAAGCGTCTCGGGCCCGACGTTCCGGCTCGACGCGCGCCGGCTGCCCGACCTGGCACAGGCGGTGATGGCGGCCGCCGACGACGTGTCCCGGCGCCTGGGCTGGCGTGGTGACGCCGGCAGTGTGCTGGGCGGGACCTCCCTTGACGGCCAGGGAGCGACTCCCTAGATTGTTGCGCAGACAACGCAACGGTTTCATCATGCGCAACGAAATCTGCAGCCGGAGGTAGTGTGGCCGACCTGTTCATCGACGGCGAGTGGAGGTCGGCTGCCGCGGGGGGCCGACGTGACATCCGGTGCCCGGCTACTGGCGATCCGGTCGTCACCGTCGACGAGGCGACGGCCGAGGACACCGTGGCCGCGGTCGAGGCTGCGCGCAGGGCCTTCGACGACGGTGCCTGGTCGACGTCGAGCGTGCACGAGCGCAGCGCCCTGCTCCACCGCGTGGCGGACCTGCTGACCGCCAACAAGGCCGTGATCGCACATGCCGAGTCCCTGGACACGGGTAAGCGGCTGGTCGAGAGTGAGTACGACGTCGACGACATCGTCGAGGTCTTCCGGTACTACGCCAACACGGCGGCGGTCGATGCGGGCAGGGTCGTCGACACGGGCCGCACCGAGGTCCGCAGCAGGGTCGTCCATGAGCCGATCGGCGTTTGTGGGCTCATCACCCCCTGGAACTACCCGCTGTTGCAGACGTCGTGGAAGGTGGCCCCGGCGCTCGCCGCCGGCAACACCTTCGTCCTCAAGCCGAGCGAGCTCACCCCCTCGACGGCGATCCTGCTCATGCGCTACCTCGCGGAGGCCGGCCTACCCGCCGGTGTGGGCAACCTGGTCCTCGGAGCCGGTGCCGTCGTCGGGGCGCCGCTGTCGTCGCACCCCGCCGTCGACCTGGTGTCGTTCACAGGGGGCGTCGAGACCGGCAAGACCATCATGGCTTCCGCCGCCGGCACCGTGAAGAAGGTCGCCCTCGAGCTCGGCGGCAAGAACCCCAACATCGTCTTCGCCGACGCCGACCTCGAGGTAGCACTCGACTTCGCCCTCACCGCGGTGTTCCTGCACTCCGGCCAGGTCTGCTCGGCCGGGGCGCGGCTGCTGATCGAGGAGCCGGTCAAGGAGGACTTCGTCGACGAGCTCGTCGCCCGCGCCCGGCGCATCCGGCTCGGCGGCCCCTTCGACGCGTCCGCGGAGTCCGGGGCGCTCATCTCTGCGGCCCACCGCGAGAAGGTCGAGGCCTATGTGGCACGCGGCCTCGCCGAGGGGGCGACCCTTCGGTGCGGTGGCGCCCGACCCGACGATGAGGCGCTCACCGGCGGGTACTTCTACCTCCCGACGGTCCTCGACGACTGCAAGCCCTCGATGAGCGTGGTGCGCGACGAGTCGTTCGGGCCCGTCCTCACCGTCGAGACGTTCAGCGACGACGACGAGGCCGTCGCGCTGGCGAACGAGAGCATCTACGGCCTCGCCGGCGCCGTCTGGACCACCAACGGTGGGCGTGCCGAGCGGGTGGCCGCTCGGCTGCGGATGGGGACGGTGTGGATCAACGACTACCACCCGTACGTCCCGCAGGCCGAGTGGGGCGGCTACAAGCAGTCGGGAACCGGCCGGGAGCTCGGGGTCGCCGGTCTCGACGAGTACCGCGAGACCAAGCACATCTGGCACAACGTCAGCCCGCGGGTTCAGCGCTGGTTCAGCGGCGAACAATGAGCAGCGGTCGGCGCGGCAGCTGGGACTTCGTCATCGTCGGTGGCGGGTCGGCCGGATGCGCCCTCGCGAACAGGCTCAGCGCGGACCCCGCCAACGCCGTGCTCCTGCTGGAGGCGGGCCACTCCGACTTCCGGTTCGACCCGCTCATCCACATGCCGGCGGCGCTCCCGCTCCCGATCGGGAACCGGCTGTACGACTGGAAGTACCGCACCGAGCCCGAGCCGTACATGAACGGCCGTCGCGTGTTCCACGCCCGGGGCAAGCTGCTCGGTGGGTCGAGCAGCATCAACGGGATGATCTTCCAGCGCGGCAACCCGCTGGACTTCGAGCGCTGGGCCGCCGACCCGGGCATGGACTCGTGGGACTACCTGCACTGCCTGCCGTACTTCAAGCGGATGGAGACCTGCCTCGCCGGCGCCGACGAGTGGCGCGGCGGCGACGGGCCGCTCATCCTCGAGCGCGGTCCGGCGACCAACCCCCTGTTCAGCGCGTTCTTCGAGGCAGTCCAGCAGGCGGGATACCCGCTCACCGACGACGTCAACGGCTACCGGCAGGAGGGCTTCGCGCGCTTCGACCGCAACGTCCACCGGGGCCGCCGCCTCTCCGCGGCCAGGGCGTACCTGCACCCCGTCATGCACCGCAGCAACCTGAGGGTCGAGACGCTCTCCCTCGTCACGGGGGTCGTCTTCGACGGCGACCGTGCCGTCGGCGTCGACTACCTGAGAGGGGGCCGGCTGCCCCGATCCGTCAAGGCCGGCGAGGTGATCCTCTGCGGCGGCGCGATCAACACCCCGCAGCTGCTGCAGCTGTCGGGCGTCGGGAACGCCCAGGAGCTCAGAGCGCTCGGCATCGACGTCGTCCACGACTCACCCGGAGTCGGTGAGAACCTCCAGGACCACCTCGAGGTGTACATCCAGTACGCGTCCAAGCAGCCGGTGTCGATCGCCCCCGGGCTGCGCTACCGCAACCGGCCGAAGATCGGGTTCGACTGGCTCTTCTTCCGCAAGGGCCTCGGTGCGACCAACCACTTCGAGGGCGGCGGCTTCTGCCGCAGCAACGACGACGTCGACTACCCCAACCTGATGTTCCACTTCCTGCCGGTGGCGATCCGCTACGACGGCTCCTCGCCCGTGAAGGGCCACGGGTACCAGGTGCACGTCGGGCCGATGTACTCCGACGTCCGCGGCACCGTGAAGATCGCCTCGACCGACCCGAAGCGATACCCCGCGCTCCGGTTCAACTACCTCTCGACGCCCAACGACCGGCGCGAATGGGTCGAGGCGATCCACGTGGCGCGCGACATCTTGACCCAACCTGCCTTTGGGCCTTTCAACGCCGGGGAAGTCTCTCCGGGGCCGGACGTCTCGACCGACGAGGAGATCCTCGAGTGGGTCTCGAAGGACGCCGAGACGGCGCTGCACCCGTCGTGCACCGCCAAGATGGGCACCGACGGCATGTCGGTTGTCGACCCGCAATCCATGAGGGTGCATGGTGTCAGAGGGCTGAGGGTCGTCGACGCGTCCGCGATGCCGTACGTCACCAACGGCAACATCTACGCACCGGTGATGATGCTGGCGGAGAAGTCGGCGGACCTCATCCTCGGCAACACACCCCTACTGGCAGCGGAGGTGCCGTACTACCGGTACCGCGACGGCATGCCCCTCGAGTCAGCCGCAGCCCGGGCAACCCAAGAAAGCGAGCACCAGTCATGACGAGATCCCAGACCAACGACACTGGCACTCCGACCCTGACAGTGGAGAGCCTGTGGAAGGTGTTCGGCCCGAAGGGCAAGGCGGACAAGCTCATCGGCACCCCCGAAGCCGACCTGCCACGCTCGGAGATGCTGTCGCGTACCGGCTGCGTCGCCGCTGTCAAGGACATCACCTTCGACGTGGCGCCGGGCGAGGTGTTCGTAGTGATGGGCCTGTCGGGCTCCGGCAAGTCCACGCTCGTACGCTGCCTGACCCGGCTCATCGAGCCGACGGCGGGCACGGTGACCATCGACGGCAACAACATGACGAGCGCCTCGCAGAGCAAGCTCCGCGACCTGCGCCGCACGTACGTGTCGATGGTGTTCCAGCACTTCGGCCTGCTGCCTCACCGCCAGGTCATCGACAACGTGGCGTACGGGCTGGAGATCCGTGGCGTCAGCAAGCCCGAGCGCCGCAAGCGCGCCGGCGAGATCGTCGACCTGGTCGGCCTCACCGGGTACGAGAACTCGTTCCCCGACCAGCTCTCCGGAGGCATGCAGCAACGCGTCGGGCTGGCGCGGGCGCTGGCCGGCGACCCCTCGCTGCTGCTCTTCGACGAGCCCTTCTCTGCGCTCGACCCGCTGATCAGGCGGGACATGCAGAACGAGGTCATCCGGCTGCAGGAGGATCTGCAGAAGACCATGGTGTTCATCACCCACGACCTCCAGGAGGCCCTCAAGCTCGGCGACCGCATCCTCATCATGCGCGACGGTGAGGTGGTCCAGATCGGTTCTCCCGCAGATATCGTCGCCAACCCCGCCGACGAGTACGTCCGCGACTTCGTGAGCGACGTGCCCCGCTCGCACGTGCTGACATTGAAGTACGTCATGCGTGAGCCTCGCCCGGGCGACTCGTCGGAGGGTCCGGTGATGTCGTCCGACACCATCGTGCGAGCTGCCGCACAGGCGGCGCTCGCGTCCGAGCACGTCGTGAGGGTCATCGACGACGGCAAGCTCGTCGGGATCGTCGACGACGCGGCGATCCTGCGGGTGGTCGTGGCCGAAGAGGGCGCACAGGCGGAGGCGGTGACCGTATGAGCACCGCCGCGAGCCAGACCCGGGCGACCTCGGCTCCCTCGTCTCCGACCGGTCTCGTCGCCGCAGTACGCCGCCGCCCGGCGCTGTCGGCGCTCGGCGCCATCATCGTCGCGTGGGTAGTCCTCTGGTCATTCACTCGCGGTCACATGACGAAGGTCATCGGCGGCGCCGACTCCACGAGCGTCCAGAACTGGCTCGGCGCCCGTGGCCACGACATCGTGCTGGCCAGCCCCCATAACCCGTTCATCGTCGTAACCCGAGCGATCGCCGACGCGCTCGGCTGGGTCATCACGCAGCTCCAGGTGCTGGTCAGCCTGCCCGCGTTCCCGCGGCCCATCCCGCATATCGGCTATCTCGGGGTGATCGCGATCGCGGCCTGGGTCGTGTACGCGACGGCGGGGCGTGCGATGGCCCTGCTGACCGTCTGCAGCTTCGTGGCCTTCGGCGTCCTCGGCTACTGGCAGGACAGCATGAACCTGCTGATCGTCACGCTGGTCGCGGTCGTCATCTGCATCGCCATCGGGGTGCCGATCGCGATCTTGATGGCTCACAGCAGCGCCGTGAATGCCGTCATCACCCCCGTGCTCGACGTGATGCAGACGCTGCCCTCGTTCACCTACCTGCTCCCGCTCACACTGCTCTTCGGGATCGGCGCGCCCGCCGCGGTCGTGTGCACGTTCATCTACGCACTGCCGCCGGTGATCCGCATCGCGAGTCTCGGGATCCGGTCGGTCTCGCCGACGACCCTGGAGGCGACCTCGTCGCTCGGGGCGACCACCTGGCAGCGCCTGTACGGCGTGGAGCTGCCGATGGCCAAGCGCACTGTCATCCTCGGCATCAACCAGACGACGATGGCGGCTCTGTCGATGGCGACCATCGCCGCCTTCATCAACGGGCCCGGCCTCGGTCAGCCCGTGGTGCAGGCACTCGACAAGCTGAAGGTCGGCGAGGCGTTCGTCGCCGGTATGTGCATCGTCTTGATGGCCATCATGCTGGACCGGGTGACGACCGCTGCCAGCGTGCACGCGCAGCACCGCGCCCGGTCCAAGGGCCCGGAGGAGGAGCACCGCGGCACCATCCTGCTCGTCGGAGCGGTCGTCGTCGCGGTGTCCGTCTACCTGTCCCGCAACTACACCTGGGCGGCGACCTTCTCGACCAAGCACGAGCTCGGCAGCCCGATCGCGGACAGGGTACAGACCTTCGCCGACTGGATCTCGACGCACTGGCACAGTGCCACGGCAACGCTGAGCGACAAGTTCACCGTCTGGCTTCTCAACCCGCTGCAGGACCTGATCGCGAACTCTCCCTGGTGGCTCACGGCGGCGGCGATCGTGCTGTCCGCGTTGGCGGTGGGCGGGCGCCGCGCCCTGATCGCGGCGGTCATCTGCCTCGGAGGCGTCCTCTACCTCGGTCTGTGGAACAACGCGATGATCACGCTGACGTCGACGTTGATCGCCACCGTCTTCGTGATGATCCTCGCCGTCCTTTTCGGTGTCTGGATGGGCCGCAACACCGCGGTGGACCGCACGATCCGCCCGGTGCTCGACGCGGGCCAGACCATGCCGCCGTTCGTCTACCTGATCCCGGTGCTCGGACTGTTCGGTCCGACCCGGTTCACAGCGATCGTCGCTGGTGTCGTGTACGCCGCCCCTGCAGCGATCAAGATCGTGGCCGACGGCATCAAGGGCGTCAACGTGAACACGATCGAGGCGGCCCAGTCGGCCGGCTCCAGCCCGTTCCAGATCGTCACCAAGGTACAGATCCCGATGGCGCGCTCGTCGTTCGTGGTCGCCGCGAACCAGGGGCTGCTGTACGTGTTGTCGATGGTGGTCATCGGCGGCCTGGTCGGCGCCGGCGCCCTCGGCTACGACGTGGTCAACGGGTTCAAGCAGTACGCCTTCACTGGCCGAGGGCTGGCCGCGGGCTTCAGCATCGTGCTGCTCGGTGTGCTGCTCGACCGCATCACCCGCTACGCCGCAGACCGCGGCAGAGTACAGACGGCGTGACGACGATGCCGTGCCCATCGGTACCCGTCCGCTTCTCCTCCGAAGAGGGAGCTCGAGATGGCAAGCACTAAGAGCCTCGTCGCACCGCTGGCAGCCGCCGTGGCGCTGGTTGCCGCATTCGCACTGCCGGGCGCGCACAGTGACGTCAAGAACGCTCCCGTCGTCAGCGGAGCCAAGTGCGGCACCGTCAACATGGCGGTCAACAACTGGGTCGGGTTCGAGGCCAGCGCCTATGTGATCGGCACCGTGGCGCAGGAACGACTCGGCTGCATCGTCAACTACGTGTTCGTCGACGAGCAGACGTCGTGGCAGGGCTTCGCCAACGGCTCCGTCGACGTCGTGATCGAGAACTGGGGACATCCCGAGCTCGTGAGCCTCTACATCAAGGACCTCCATGAGGCGGTCGACCTCGGACCCAACGGCAACCTGGGTGTGATCGGCTGGTACGTGCCGCCGTGGATGAAGAAGAAGTACCCGGATATCACGGACTGGAAGAACCTGAACAAGTACTCCAACCTGTTCAAGACATCGGAGTCCGGAGGCAAGGGGCAACTGCTCGACGGCGACCCTGGCTTCGTCACCAATGACGAGGCGCTGGTGAAGAATCTGCACCTCAACTACAAGGTCGTCTTCGCGGGGAGCGAGACCGCGCTGATTCAGGCCTTCCGGGTTGGGGAGACCGACCACAAGCCGGTGCTGGGCTACTTCTACTCGCCGCAGTGGTTCCTGTCAGAGGTGCCGCTCGTCAAGATCAACCTGCCGAAGTACAAGCCGGGCTGTGATGCGGTTCCGTCAAAGGTGGCATGCGACTACCCCGTGTACCACCTCAACAAGATCGCGTCCAAGAGCTTCGTCGACTCCGGGAGCCCTGCGGTCAACCTGATCAAGCGGTTCAAGTGGACCAACGACGACCAGAACCTCGTGGCGAAGTACATCACAGCGGACGGCATGGACGACAAGGACGCCGCCCAGAAGTGGATCGATGCACACCCAGCCGTCGTCAACAGCTGGCTGGGGAAGTAGGGGTCGCACGGACCCGCGGCCGACCGGCCGGTCGTCCTCGAGCCGGAGGTGACGCGGCGGTACGTGCGATCACTGGTGCTGTGACGACGGGGCTCATCCAGGAGCTCGTGCGACGCGATCCCCTCAGGCCTTTCGTCGCCGTGACCTGGCAGGCGCCGCGCTCGGTTGACACGTGGCGGTAAGTGTTCGATGCTTGGAGAACTTGTCTCGCATAGGAGCAACGTGTTGCGTCATAAGGAACACCACTGATGGTGATCCGGGCGGCGCGGCCAGAAGGGAAGCAGCATGGCAGCGGTGCCCACCTCCGCACGGGTCGTCGTCATCGGCGCCGGGATCGTCGGCAACAGCCTCGTCTACCACCTGGCACGGCTGGGCTGGCGCGACATCGTTCAGATCGACAAGGGAGCGCTCCCCAACCCCGGCGGCTCGACGGGTCATGCGTCGAACTTCATCTTCCCTGTCGACCACTCCAGGGAGATCACCGACCTGACCCTCGACAGCGTCCGCCAGTACAAGGAGATGGGCGTCTTCACGCAGTCGGGGGGCTTCGAGGTCGCCCGGACCGAGGCGCGGATGGAGGAGCTGCGGCGCCGCATGTCCTCGGCGAAGGCATGGGGCATCGACTCCTCGCTCGTCACGCCTGACGAGGTGGTCGAGAAGGTCCCGTTCCTCGACCCGTCCGTGATCGTCGGGGCGTTCTGGACGCCCAGCGTCGGCGTGGTGGACTCGCTCCGTGCCGGCACGATCATGCGCGAGCGCGCGCTGGAGCTCAATGCGTTGACCGTCGTCCCCACGGTCGAGGTGGTCGGCCTCGACGTGGAAGCCGGCCGGATCAAGGGGGTCCGGACGTCGGCGGGTGACATCGAGACCAGTACGGTCGTCATCGCCTGCGGCGTCTGGAGCCCACGAGTGGCGGCGATGGCCGGGGCGCACATCCCCCTGACCCCGGCGGTGCACCAGATGATCAGCGTCGGACCGGTGCCCGTGCTCGCCGCCAAGGAGGGGGAGATCTCGTTCCCCATCATCCGCGACATGGACACCTTCTGCTACGAGCGCCAGCACGGAGCCGACATGGAGGTCGGCTCGTACGCGCACCGGCCGATCCTGCACGACCCCGACGACATCCCCTCGATCGACCAGGCGAAGCTGTCGCCGACCGAGATGCCGTTCACGGCTGACGACTTCGACCAGCAGCTCGAGGAGGCGCTCGAGATCATGCCGGAGATCCTCGGTGACGAGCAGGCCGAGATCCGGTACGCGATCAACGGGCTGCTCTCGCTCACGCCGGACGGGGCGCCGGTGCTCGGCGAGACGCCCGAGGTGGCCGGGCTCTGGTCCGCTGCCGCGGTCTGGATCAAGGAGGGGCCCGGCGTCGGTCGGGCGGTCGCCGAGTGGATGACCAGCGGACGGCCCGAGATCGACCTCAGCTCTTCCGACATCGCCCGGTTCTACCCCCACCAGCGCACCAGGGCCCATATCCGGGCTCGTACCTCCGAGTCCTTCAACAAGACCTACGGCATCGTGCACCCCGGCGAGCAGTGGGAGAGTGACCGCAAGCAGCGCCTGGCACCGATGTACGAGAGTGAAAAGGCGCTCGGTGCCGTCTTCGTCGAGGCCGCCGGCTGGGAGCGGCCGATGTGGTATGAGTCCAACGCCGGTCTGCTCGACCAGTACAGCGACGACCAGCTGATGTCGCGCGAGCACGAGTGGGACAAGCGGTGGTGGTCGCCGATCATCAATGCAGAGCACCTCGCGATGCGCGAGAGAGCGGGAATCATCGACCTGTCGGCGTTCGCGATCTTCGACGTGGTCGGCACCGGCGCCCTCGACACCGTCCAGCGCACCGCGGTCTCGCAGTGCGACGTCGGAGTCGGGCGGGTGATCTACACCCCAGTGCTGGACGAGGGAGGCGGGTTCCGCTCGGACCTCACGATCATGCGCCTGGCCCACGACCGGTTCCGGGTCGTCACGGGCGGAGCGCACGGGATGGTGGACCTGAAGTGGTTCGCGGACCGGCTTCCGAAGGACGGTACGGCCGCGGTGGTCGACCTGACGTCGGCGTACACGACGATCGGCCTGTGGGGACCGCGTGCCCGTGACATCCTCGGCTCTCTCACCGGCGACGACGTCAGCAACGAGGGCTTCGGGTTCGGCACCTGCAGGGAGATCGAGGTCGACTCCGTCTGTGTGCTCGCGTCACGGATCTCGTACGTCGGCGAGCTCGGGTGGGAGCTGCATGTCCCGATCGAGCAGGGCCTGAAGCTGTGGGAGCTGCTGCACGAAGCCGGCAAGCAGTACGGCGCCGTTCCGGTGGGCATCGGTGTCTACGCCACGACGGGACGGATCGAGAAGGGCTATCGGGCCTTCGGGTACGAGCTCGACGCCGAGCGCACGATCATCGAGGCCGGCATGGCGCGGCCGCGCGTGAAGGCCGCGGACTTCGTGGGCAAGCAGGCGTACCTTCAACAGCGCGACGCGGGCCCGGAGGCCGTGTTGTGCACCCTGACGGTAGACGACCACACGTCGGCATCAGGGATGAAGAGGTACATGCTCGGCGGCGAGCCGATCCTCACCCGTGACGGCGGGGAGCTGGTCGACGGGCACGGTCACCGGCCCTATGTGACCACTGCCGGCTCGGCGCCGTCCCTGGGGAAGCACCTGCTCCTGGCCTATCTGCCGCCTGCTCAGGCGGTCGTCGGTACCGAGCTGGCCGTCAGCTACATGGAGGAGCTGTACCCGGTGACCGTCGGCTCGACGGACAGCACGAGCCTCTTCGACCCTGCCAACGAGCGGACAAGGAGCTAGCCGTGGCCGACATCTTGGTCTGCATCAAGCGAGTACCCGACCTCGGCGGGGAGATCTCGCTCACCACCGACTCGATGTCCGTTGACACGAGCCGACTGGGGCACACCGTGAGCCCGCACGAGGAGTGTGCCGTCGAGCTCGCGATCCAGGCTGCCAAGGCCAGCGACGGGAAGGCGACGGTCCTGTCGCTCGGCTCGGCCGACTCCCTGGAGCAGATCCGCGACGCCCTCGCGGTCGGCTGTACCGGCGCCGTGCTGGTCGAGGCCGAAGCCGAGCGCTTCGGTCCCGCGGACGTCGCGGCTGCCATCGCCGCCGTCGTGCGGGCGCACGAGCAGGAGGGACGGACGTACGACCTGATCCTGCTGGGCAACGACGCGGCCGACACGGGCGACTTCCAGGTCGGCATCAGGCTCGCGTACGCGCTCGGCCGTCCCGTCGTCGCCGGCGTCTCCACGATCGAGGTGGTGGGTGATCGCGTCATCGCCCGCGCCACCGCTGCAGAGGGAACCGACATCTTCGAAGTCGACCTCCCCGCGGTGATGACGGTGATGGAGGGCGGGGTCGAGCCGCGCTATCCCTCGATCCCCGGCCGGATGAAGGCCAAGCGGGTGGCGGTCGAGACCGTCGCACCGTCGGTCTCGCCTGCCGGTCCCGGGCGGGTGCGGCTCAAGCTGCCACCGGTGCAGCCCAGCCAGGTACAGATACTGGGTCACGGCCCCGAAGCTGCGTCAGCGGTGGTCGACCTGCTCGAGAGTCTGGGAGTGTCGCGATGACCCTGGTCCTTGTCGAGACCGACGCGAGCGGTGCCATCGAGGTGTCGCAGGAGGCCCTCACGTTCGTCCGTGACCTCGGCTCGCCCGTTCACGCGCTGGTCGTCGGAGACGTCCCGGCTGGCCTGGTCGACCAGCTCGGCGAGTACGGCGTGGAGTCGATGCTCCACGCCGACGGCTCCGCCTTCACCGCGTACGCCGCCGCGGCGTCGGCGGCCGCCGTGGTGGCCGCTGCGTCGACGTCGGGTGATGACGTGGTGGTTGCCGCTGGCACGCCGCGAGGCAGTGAGGTGATGGCGCACGTCGCCTGCCGCCTGGACGTGCCGATGGCGGCGAACGTCGTCAGTATCGACGGCATCGGTCCGCTTCAGGTGAGCCGGCAGGTTCTCGGCGGGTCGGCACTGGAGGAGCTGCGCCTCGACGCCGCCACGGCCGTTCTCACCATCGCAGGCCATGCATGCGAAGCGGAGCCGAGCGCCACGTCGGTGTCCACGAAGGTCGAGGAGCTCGACGTGCCGGTGGATGACGGCGACCTGCGTGCCCGCGTCACGCGTACCGAGGCCGGTGATCCCGACGAGTCCGGTGCGCTCAAGTCGGCCAGAGTCGTGGTCGGGGCCGGACGGGGCGCCGGAGGCCCGGACGGCTTCGGCGACCTCCTCGAGATGGTGGAGCTGCTGGGCGGCGCCCTCGGCGTCTCCCGGGTGGTCACCAGCCTGGGCTGGCGGCCGCACAACGAGCAGGTCGGACAGACCGGTAGCCGGATCTCGCCCGACGTGTACATCCCCTGCGGTATCAGCGGCGCGATCCAGCACTGGGCCGGTTGCTCCAGCGCGAAGACCATCCTCGCGATCAACAACGACGCCGACGCGCCCATGGTGACCAAGGCGCACTACGCGGTGATCGGCGACATGCACGAGATCGTGCCGGCGATCAACGCCGAGCTCCGCCGACGCCGCGCCTGATCCCCCGCCGAGGAGTCAAGAAGTTCCCTGCGAAGAGTCAGTTGGTTCCCGCCGAGGAGTCAGATTGTTCCGCGCGAGGAGTCAGGCGGTCTCCGGTGGCAGCGAGTGCTCCGGGGCCGCCCGCCCGCGTACGGGCGAGGACAGCCTCTGGCAGACCGGCGAGCGTGGTGTCAGAGCCGGTACGTGTAGAACGTGGGGCTGAACGACGTCGCGAAACCGGGCGTCGCGGGTGTCCCGACCCGGAAGTACCAGCGACCGCTTCCCGGCGCGCCGACGGGGTAGAAGACACGACCGTACCGAGTGGTGTTCTTCCGGGCGACGATGTGCCACCTGCACTTGATGCAGTTCTTCTTGTCCAGGAACGTGTGCCGCATCGGGTAATTCGGGACGCGAGCGCGGATCTGGAGAGATTGCGGACCGAGCTTCACGATCTTCGCGGTGATCTGGCGATGGGGCTTGGCGGCGGCGTCGGCCGACACGCCGGCGAGCGCCACAACCGGCACCATCAGGGCCAGTGAGGCGGCGAAGGTCACGAGTATTCGAAGATGTCGCACGTCGGCCCCTGAGTGTCGTCGGTTGGTCCGGTCACCCTAACTGCCGACGCGGAGCAGGTACGGCGTTTGGTGAAAGGGGCAGCGGCGTCGAGCCGGCGGCACCGTCAGCCGATGAGCCCCAGCTGCTTGACTGCATCGCGCTCCTCGCTCAGCTCGGCCGCGCTGGCATCGATCCGGGCGCGTGAGAAGTCGTTGATGTCGAGTCCCTGCACGATCTCCCAGTCACCGTCGGCGGTCGTGACGGGGAACGACGAGATCAGCCCCTCCGCTACCCCGTAGGACCCGTCGGACACGACCGCCATCGAGGTCCAGTTGCCCGGCGCCGTACCGCGGAGCCAGTCACGGGCGGAGTCGACGGTCGCACTTGCTGCACTGGCCGCGCTCGAGGCCCCGCGGGCATCGATGATGGCCGCCCCGCGCTTCTGGACGGTGGGGATGAAGTCGTTCTCGAGCCACTCCTGGTCACCGACGAGCTCGGCGGCGTTCTTCCCGTCGACCCGGGCATGGAAGATGTCGGGGTACTGGGTGGCCGAGTGGTTGCCCCAGATCGTCATGTTGGTGATGTCGTTGACCGAGCGCCCGGTTTTCTTCGCCAGCTGGGCAATGGCGCGGTTGTGGTCCAGGCGGGTCAGCGCGCAGAAACGGCTCTGCGGGATGTCGGGCGCGTTCGACATGGCGATGAGGGCGTTGGTGTTGGCCGGGTTACCCGTCACCGCGACGCGGACATCGTCGGCGGCGTGATCGTTGAGCGCCCTGCCCTGACCGGTGAAGATGGCGCCGTTGGCCTCCAGCAGGTCGCCCCTCTCCATCCCCTTGGTGCGCGGCCGGGCTCCGACCAGCAGCGCCAGGTTGACCCCGTCGAAGATGGTCTCCGGGTCGTCACCGGTCTCGACCGCGGCGAGGGCCGGGAACGCGCAGTCGTCCAGCTCCATGACCACGCCCTCGAGCGCCTTGAGGGCGGGGGTGACCTCGAGCAAGCGGAGCTCGACGGGTGTGTCCGGCCCGAGCAGCGACCCGCTGGCGATCCGGAACAGCAGGCTGTAGCCGATCTGACCGGCTGCGCCGGTGACGGCCACCTTGACTGGACGTGCGCTCACTGGGACTCCTCGACGACTCGTACTGGGGTACCGCGACGCTAGCAACTCCGGGCACACCCGGGCGTACGGGGTGACCGGTCGGCCATGTCGCACGGGAGTCCCGCGGCGTATCGGCCGCCCGAGGAGCGCAACGCCTGCCGGCTCCCCATGGGATATCTTGTCGTCAAGAGATCTGCCAAGACGACCCGCGGGAGCCAGAGCCATATGCCGAAGATCAAGGTCCAGAACCCTGTCGTAGAGCTCGACGGCGACGAGATGACGCGGATCATCTGGCAGTTCATCAAGGAGCGCCTGATCCACCCCTACCTCGACGTCGACCTCGACTACTACGACCTGGGCATCGAGAGCCGGGACGCCACCGACGACCAGGTGACCGTCGACGCCGCCGAGGCGATCAAACGGCACGGCGTCGGCGTCAAGTGCGCCACGATCACGCCCGACGAGGCGAGGGTCAAGGAGTTCGGGCTGAAGAAGATGTGGCTCTCGCCCAACGGCACCATCCGCAACATCCTCGGTGGCGTGGTGTTCCGGGAGCCGATCATCATCAGCAACATCCCGCGCTTGGTACCGGGCTGGACCAAGCCGATCGTCATCGGCCGTCACGCCCATGGCGACCAGTACCGCGCCACGAACTTCACGGTGCCCGGGCCCGGAACGGTGACGATCACGTACACGCCGTCGCGACGGCTCCGAACCGATCGAGCACGAGGTCGTGCGCATGCCGGAGGGCGGCGGTGTCGTCATGGGCATGTACAACTTCACCAGGTCGATCGAGGACTTCGCGCGTGCGTCGCTGTCGTACGGGCTCCAGCGCAACTACCCGGTGTACCTCTCGACGAAGAACACGATTCTCAAGGCGTACGACGGGGCCTTCAAGGACATCTTCCAGCGGATCTTCGACGAGGAGTTCAAGGCCGACTTCGACGCCGCCGGACTGACCTATGAGCACCGGCTGATCGACGACATGGTCGCGGCGGCGATGAAGTGGGAGGGCGGGTACGTCTGGGCGTGCAAGAACTACGACGGCGACGTGCAGTCCGACACCGTGGCGCAGGGCTTCGGCTCACTCGGGCTGATGACCTCGGTGCTGATGACGCCCGACGGCAAGACGGTCGAGGCGGAGGCGGCGCACGGCACGGTGACGCGGCACTTCCGGCAGCACCAGCAGGGCAAGCCGACGTCCACGAACCCCATCGCCTCGATCTTCGCCTGGACGGGAGGGTTGAAGCACCGCGGCAAGCTCGACTCGACGCCCGATGTGACGGCGTTCGCCGAGGCACTCGAGGAGGTGTGTGTCGAGACCGTCGAGGACGGGAAGATGACCAAGGACCTCGCGTTGCTCGTCGGCACGGACCAGTCGTGGCTCACCACGGAGGAGTTCCTCGCCGCGCTCGACGACAACCTGCAGAAGAAGATGGTCTGACCGTCACCCCCCGTCGAATGGGCGCAAAAGTCCGCCCGACTGGGCGCTAAAGTCCGGTCGACCGGGCGCAAAAGTCCGGTCGACCGGGCGGAGATGTTCGGTCGAGCGGGGCACTAGTGTGCTACCTCGCGTTGACCGCTCGGGCGAAGTTGCTGACCCCTGGACGGGGAAGTTCCTGACTCCTCCGGCGGTAACTCAGTGACCCCTCGACGGGGAGTTCCTGACTCCTCGGCGGTAACCAAGTGACTCCTGGACGGGAAGTTCCTGACTCCTCGGCGGGGGTCAGGGGACGCGGTGGGCGCCCTGGGACGGCTTGGGGTCGTACACGGTGGGGGGCTTCCATCCCTCGTCGGAGTACGCCCGCCGTACCTTGGCGAGCACCGCCTCGGCGTCGTCGTCTCGGCACAGCGCGAGCGCACAGCCGCCGAATCCGCCGCCCACCATGCGCGCCCCCAGCGCCCCCGCCGACAGCGCCGCGTCGACCGTGACGTCGAGCTCGGTGCAGGACACCTCGTAGTCGTCGCGGAGCGACAGGTGTGAGGCCGTCAGCTGCGCGCCGATGTCGCCGGGCCGGCCGGCGTCGAGGATCGCGGCGACCTGTTCCACGCGGGCGATCTCGCTCACGACGTGGTGCGCCCGACGGCGCAGCCGCTCGTCGTCGAGCCCGACAAGCTGTGCGGCGGTCGCGTCCCGCAGCGAGCGCAGACCGAGATCGGCCGCGGCGGCGGCGCAGTCCTCCCGGCGGGCGCCGTACTCGCTGTCCACCAGCGAGTGCCGCACGTTGGTGTCGATGAGCAGCAGGGTCAGACCTGCGTCGGCGATCGTGAAGGGTATCGACCGGGTGGTGAGGTCACGGCAGTCCAGCAGCAGCGCCGAGTCGGCCTCGCACAGCATTGCCGCCAGCTGGTCCATGGTGCCCGTCGGCGCACCGACGTAGTCGTTCTCCGAGTCCCGTGCGACCGCCGCCAGGTCCCGGCGGCTGAGCTCGCTGCCCACCTCGTCGTCGATCGCACAGGCGACCGAGCAGGTGAGGGCTGCCGACGACGACAGTCCGGCCCCCAGCGGGACGTCGCTGGAGATGGTGATGTCGAAACCCGGCAGTACCTGCCCACGCTCGCCCAGGGCCCACACGACTCCCGCGATGTACGCCGCCCAGCCGTCGACGTCGCCGGGTGCGGTGGCCGCTGGGAAGTCCGCGTCGCCGGAGCCCTCCGACGTCACCTTCACGCGATCGTCGTCGCGCCGGCTCACTGTCGCGGTCGTCGTGAACTGCAGGGCGAACGGCAGGACCAGGCCGTCGTTGTAGTCCACGTGCTCGCCGATCAGGTTGACCCTGCCCGGCGCGGTCCAGGTCGAGGTCATCGTGCGTCCGCCACCTGAGAACCGTACCCCCGGACGCCGTGACCGGCTGCGCGGATCCGGCTGCCTTAGGGTGACTCCATGACGCCCGAGCGGGAGATCCTCACCTGGGACCTGTTCGGCGTGGCGAGCCGAGAGCTCGCTCAGCAGATCGCGGACGACTACACACCCGACATGATCTTGTCGATCGCCCGCGGCGGGCTGCTCATCGGCGGTGCCCTGGGCTACGCACTTGCCGTGAAGAACGTGTACACGATGAACGTCGAGTTCTACACCGGCGTCGACGAGCGGCTCGACGTACCGCGGATCCTCCCACCGGCGCCGGACTTCGTCGACCTGGCAGATGCACGGATCCTCATCGCCGACGACGTCGCCGACACCGGGCAGACCCTGCGCAGTGTGCAGCAGTTCTGCGAGGGCAAGGTCGGGGAGGTGCGCACCGCGGTCCTGTACGAGAAGAGCCGATCGGTCGTGAAGTCCGACTACGTCTGGCGCCGCACCGACAAGTGGATCAACTTCCCGTGGAGCGACCAGGACCCAGTCGTCCGCCGCGATCCGGGCTCGGCGCTCCCGCGTCTGGTTCTCGACGCCTGACGGCGGCTCGGCGCTCCCGCGTCTGGTTCTCGACGCCTGACGGCGGCTCGGCGCGATGTCGCAGCGCAGCGGCGGGACGTGGCCGAACGCGTACTCTGTCCATCCCGGGTTCCCACAGATGGCCGAGGCGTGAGCTCGTGAAGAAGTTCATCGACCAGAGACCAGTGCTGAACGCATTGCTGACAGGCCTGGGAATCGCTTGCGCGGCACTGTTAGGGATGTCTGTCGTCTTCTTGTTCTTGGAGGCGTTGTCTGCCACCCGCGGCGTAATGCCCTCACCGTCGATTCTTCCCTCGCCCGAGGACCGCCGGGTTGTAGCGGCTCTGGTGCTGGCAGCCGTGGCCATCGGGTTCTTCAGGGCAGGGAAGCATTTCAACAGGCATGCTGATTTCAGCCCATGGTCGATCGCCCCCGCTCTGGTCGCGGTGCTGGTCGCCGTCATCTTCGTCGGTTGGAGTAGGCACAACGAACAGCGGTATCTCTCGGAAGCGTTGCCGTACTTCCCTACGGCATCGGCCGCGACGCTGAAGGACGATGGTCACCAGCAGCGGCGGCGCCGGGGACTAGGCACCAACCCGCGTCTCCTGCCACTCCGACGCCAGAAGGTCGAACAGCACGAGGTCGGTACAGGTGCCGTCGCGCAGCGTCGCGGACCCGCGCTCGCGGCCGCATTGCGTGAAGCCGTTGGCCAGCGCCACGTACTGCGATGCCGTGTTGTCGGAGGCGGCGCGGATGTACGCGCGCGACGCTCCCATCCCGCCGTCCTCGGTGCTCACGAACAAGTGTCGCGTCGCCAGGCCGACGGCCTCGCGCATCGCCCCGCGACCTCGGGCGTCGGGATGGGCCAGGTACCCGATCTCCCACGAGAGCCGGTCACCGTGGGGGAACCCTAGGGTGCCGAGCAGTACGTCGGTCTGCGCGTCTGCGACCGCCCAGGTCAGACCGCCGCCGCTCATCGCGGCCGTACCGCACCGGTCGACGAACTCACGCGCGTCCTGCTCGGTATAGGGGTCGGGCAGGAAGCTCAACCAGTACTGCGAGCGCTCGTCGGCACTGGCCTCTACCACCCGCGGCACGTCGTCGTAGCGCAACGGCCTCAGCCGGGACCGGACGCCCTCGATCACGGGTACGTCGAACCAGCTCGTCTTGGGCTCCCTCGGGTCCGTCCGGTGCAGGTCGCCGACCCACCCGTCGAGGTACTCACCCCGCTGCGGGAGCCACCGCCGGATCGTCCCTCCGAACGTGAACCCGGCCTTCCAGGCCACCCGTCGCGACGCCACGTTGCCCACGTTCGCCATCCAGATGACGGTCTCGAGGCCCAGCGCCGAGAAGCCGTAGTCGAGCACCAGCCCGACCGCGGTCGTCATGACTCCGTGACCGCGAACAGCCGGGTGCGCGCCGAAGGCGAGCTCGGCCCGCCGCTGCCCCTCGTCGCGAAGCGAGATCGAGCCGCTGAACCGCCGCTTCCCGTCGGGGTGGGTGCTCTCGATGGCGAACAGGTAATCCGACTTCGACTCCCAGCGCCTCCCTCGCGGCCTGCGTGACCCAGTCCACCGCCATCGCGAGTGGTGTAACCCAGCGGAACCGTCGTCCACCGCACCGACACCGGGTCCGTGCACTGCTCGACAACACCGTCGGCGTCCTCCAGCCGGTGCGCCCGCAGCCGGACGTCACCGTCGCCCAGAACGGGCACGTCGTCGGGGAATCTCGTCAATCCGCCGAACCCTGCACGCAACGTTCCCGAGCACTCAACGGGATTCGCGAGCGGGGAAACCGGCACGGCCCCCAACCAGATCGCGGAATCGTTACGCTTGTCGTCATGGACGACCCGTGCAGTAGGCCGTGCTGCTCGCTGGTGCGTCGGCTCCGCGTCGGTGCATCATGAGCGGCACGCTTCGCGGAATCGCGCTCGATCCTTGGTCTTCATCGCCTGCAGCGGGTGCTTCGTCCTGGCCGAGATCGCGTTGATCTCGTTGCGCGACAGCCAGGCCAAGGGTCTGGAGGGACGAGGCCGCCGCGGGGCGATCGTAGCCAAGCTCAACAGCGACCCCAACCGGTTCCTCGCCGCCGTTCAGGTCGGCGTCACGCTTACCGGCTTCATGTCAGCGGCGTTCGGTGGCGCGACGCTCGCCGGGAGGCTGGCCCCGGTACTGGAGCGCCGCGGCCTCTCACCTGGGGCGGCCGACGCCGTCGCGCTGGTCATCATCACGCTCGCCATCTCCTACGTCTCGCTCGTGGTCGGTGAGCTCGCACCCAAACGGCTCGCGCTCCAGCGGGCGGAGTCCATCTCGTTGGCGGTCGCGCCGACCGTCGACCGCATCGCGAAGCTGGCCCGGCCGGTGATCTGGCTGCTCTCGATCTCGACCAACGTCGTCGTACGCCTCTTCGGCGGCGACCCGACCGCCCAGCGCGAGCAGATCAGCGACGCGGAGATCCGCGACCTGGTCTCGGGCTCGCCGACGCTCGGTGCCGAGGAGCGGCAGATCGTGGAGGAGGTCTTCGAGGCCGGTGACCGCCAGATCCGCGAGATCATGGTGCCGCGGACGGAGGTCGACTTCATTCCCGCGCAGACGCCCGCCTACAAGGCCGCGCAGTTCGCGATGGAGCGCCGGCACTCCCGGTACCCCGTCATCGGGGAGTCGTCCGACGACATCGTCGGCTTCGTGCACGTCCGTGACCTCTTCGACCCCGCGATGGCCGGGCGTACAGTGCGGATCTCCGAGCTCGTCCGCGAGGTCTTCATGCTCCCGGCCACGCGGCAGCTGCTGTCGGCGCTGACCGACATGCGCCGTGAAGGCGCCCACCTCGCGATCGTCGTCGACGAGTACGGCGGCACGGCCGGCATCGTCACCCTCGAGGACCTGGTCGAGGAGATCGTCGGGGACATCCGCGACGAGTACGACGTCGACGAGCCCGAGACGACGCGGTCGATGACCGGTGAGCTCGAGCTGGACGGCCTGCTCAACCTCGACGACTTCGAGGACGAGACCGGGCTGACGATCCCCGAGGGGCCGTACGAGACGGTGGCCGGCTACATCGTCCAGCAGCTCGGCCACGTGCCGAGCATCGGCGAGACCGCGAGCATCGACGGACACGTGCTCACCGTCGTCGAGCTGGACGGCCGCCGGGTAGCTCGCGTGAAGGTGGCGCCGGTCGGGCCCAGTACACCGGCCCCGGCCGAGCAGCCGGAGGAAGCCGCCGTGGATGTCGGCTCCTGACAGGACCGCCTCGGCCACCCGAGACCACCACCGCGCGTCGCGTGGTGCCGCCACCGCAATCGATTTGGCATGATGACGGCCATGCCGTCGACCGCACCTGCTCCCGACCGCCCGCGCGTCCTGTCCGGGATACAGCCGACGGCGGACTCGTTCCACCTCGGCAACTACCTCGGCGCGCTGAGGCAGTGGGTCGCGCTGCAGTTCGACCACGACGCCTTCTACTGCATCGTCGACCTGCACGCGATCACGGTGGAGCAGGACCCCGCCACCCTCCGTCAGCGCACCCGCGTCGCCGTCGCCCAGCTGCTGGCGATGGGGCTCGACCCGACGCAGTGCACGATCTTCGTTCAGTCCCAGGTACCCGAGCACGCTCAGCTCGCCTGGGTGCTCGGGTGCATCACGGGCTTCGGCGAGGCCGCGCGGATGACGCAGTTCAAGGACAAGACCGCACGCGGCGGGCAGGACCGGGCGACCGTCGGGCTGTTCACCTACCCGGTGCTGCAGGCCGCCGACATCCTGCTGTACCAGGCGCACCGGGTACCGGTGGGCGAGGATCAGCGCCAGCACCTGGAGCTGACCCGCGACCTGGCCGGGAGGTTCAACTCACGCTTCGGTGAGACCTTCGTGGTACCGGAGCCGCACATCCTCAAGCAGACCGCGAAGGTGCTCGACCTGCAGCAGCCGGACGCCAAGATGAGCAAGTCCGCGTCGTCGCCCGCCGGCATCGTCGACCTGCTCGACGAGCCGCGCGTCTCCGCGAAGAAGATCCGGTCGGCGGTGACGGACTCCGGTCGCGAGGTCACCTTCGACCCGGTCGACAAGCCCGGGCTGTCCAACCTGCTCACGATCCACTCGGCGCTGAGCGGACGAAGCGTCGACGACATCGTGGCCGACTACGCGGGCCGCGGGTACGGCGACCTCAAGCGTGACCTCGCCGGCCTCGTCGAGGACCTCGTCACACCGATCCGGGAGCGTACGGTCGAGCTGCTCGACGACCGCGCCGAGATCGACTCCGTCCTCGCCGACGGCGCTTCCCGAGCCCGTTCGGTCGCCTCGGCGACCCTGGCAGCCGTGTACGACCGCGTCGGCTTCGTGACCGCCCGCTGATGGCCGCGGATGGCTGAGCAGGTGTCGACGATCGGCGTGGCGATCGCCATTCCGCAGCCGTACGGCGACGAGCTGCAGCGGTTCCGCGCGTCCTTCGGAGACCCGAAGGCGGACGCTATCCCCACTCACATCACGCTGGTACCGCCGACCGAGGTGAAGGGTGACCTGGAGCCCGTCCGGGCGCACCTCGCCGAGGTCGCCGCGGCGGCACCCCGCTTTTCCCCTGCGGCTGCGCGGGACCGCGACCTTCCGTCCGGTCTCGCCGGTGGTCTTCGTCAACGTCAGCGAAGGCATCTCGTCGTGCGAGCTGCTCTCGGAGGACTCCCGCCAGGGCCCGCTCGCGCAGGAGCTCGCCTTCCCCTTCCACCCCCACGTGACGGTGGCGCACGACGTCGCCGAGGACGCGCTCGACCTGGCGTACGAGACGCTCGCCGACTACGAGGCCTCGTTCGAGGTCGACTCCTTTCACCTGTACGTGCACGGAGCCGACGGCCTGTGGCGAGCGGCCGCCGACTATGTTCTGGACCACGCGGCGTCCGCGCCGACTGCGCGAACATCGCCACCTAGGTAGGAGCCGGAATGGCTGAGGGGTCGCCGGGCCTGGTCGACAAGGTCAAGGCGCGGATTCAGGCGCTCCGGGAGCGCTACCGCTTCCTGGACCACGTGATCGAGATGAACGGGCACTACGGCACCGTCCAGGGCAGCGTGCTGGCCGGAGCGGTGACGTACTTCGGGTTCTTGTCGTTCTTCCCGATCCTCGCCCTCGGCTTCGCTGTCGTCGGGTACGTCAGCATCGCCTACCCGGGCGCCAAGGACTCGCTGACGACGGCGATCGAGCAGGTCCTTCCCGGTATCGTCAGCGCGAACGGCGGCGGCCACACCATCAGCCTCCAGGACATCGAGTCGAGCAAGCAGGCGGCTGGGATCGTCGGGTTCCTGGGCCTGTTGTACTCGGGGCTGGGGTGGCTCTCCGGCCTGCGAACCGCCCTGCAGGACGCGTTCCGCGTGCCCCGGTACCGACAGGGGAACTTCATCGTCGGCAAGCTGACCGACCTGCTGGTGCTCGTCATCCTGGGGGCGGTGATGATCGTCTCTGTCGGCATCGCGGGGGCCGTGAAGGGGTGGGCGGGGACCATTCTCGGCTGGGTGGGCCTCGACAGCTCACCTCTCGGCGAGCCGTTGATCTGGGCGGTAGGGGTCGTCCTGGGTTTGGCGGCCAGCACCGTGCTGTTCTTCGTCATGTATCAAGCTCCTCGGGCGGCCGACCCTTCCCGCCAAGCCGCTCCTGCAGGGCGCGTTCCTCGGCGCCTTCGGCTTCGAGGTCCTGAAGCTGCTCGTCGTCAACGTGCTTGGGAAGGTCGGCGGATCGGCACTGGCGCCGCTGGCGATCGCCATCACCCTCGTCGTCTGGATCAACTACTTCTCGCGGCTGGTGTTCTACGGCGCCTCGTGGGCGATGACAGCGGACACGGACGACGCCCGGCCGCGACCGCTCGACCGCTCCGAGGCGGCGGTGGCGGTCGCCGACCTCGCCGACCCGAAGTCACGTCTACCCGTCGGTGCGGTCGGTGCGGTCGGTGCGGTCGCCACCGCCACCGCAGACGGTGCGCGTGGTCGCTTCGACGCGGGCAGCGCGATGCTCGGGGCGGTCGCCGGCGCCGTCGCGGCCACGCTGTGGGGACGGTCGAGCCGATGAGTGTCCGCAGACCCCGTCGTCCCGACGTGGAGACCGCCGCCTTCAGACTCGGCGGAGCCATCCGCCGTACCCCGGTCGATGACGCTCGACCCGGTGGAGACGGGTCTGGAGGCGAGCGTGGTCCTGAAGCTCGAGCTCACGCAGCACAGCGGATCCTTCAAAGCGCGCGGGGCGCTCAACAGTGTGCTGTCCCTCGAGCCGGGAGTGACCGGCGTCTGCGCCGCGTCCGGCGGCAACCACGCCGGCGCCGTGTCCTGGGCGGCGCAGCGCGCCGGCGTCACCGCCGACGTCTTCGTGCCGAGGACGGCGACGCCCGCCAAGATCGCCCGGATCGCAGAGTACGGCGGCCGCGCCCACCTGGTCGAAGGAAACGTCCGCGAGGCGCTCGACGCGTGCCGCGACTTCGCCGACGCGAACGACGTCCCCGTGATCCACCCGTACGACACCTTCGAGACGGTCTGCGGGGCGGGAACTCTGGGGCTGGAGCTGGAGGACCAGGCACCGGAGGCCGATCTTGTCGTGGTGGCGTGCGGCGGTGGCGGCCTCTTCGCGGGCCTGTGTGCGGCCTTCGACGGTGTCGCCACGGTGCAGCCCGTCGAGCCTCGGCAGTGCCCTGCTCTGTTCGACGCGCTGCGGGCCGGCACCAGGGTGCTGACTACGGTGGGCGGGGTCGCCGTCGACTCCCTCGGCGCGCCGATGATCGGAGAGCTCGGTTACGAGGCGGCCGTCGAGAACGAGGTCGGCTCCGTGCTCGTCGACGACGACGCGATCCTCGCCGCCCGGAGGTTCCTCTGGTCCCGGCTGCGCATCCTCGCCGAGCCCGGCGCCTGCGTCGCCCTGGCGGCTGTTCTCACCGGTTCGCTCGACGTCGGCGCCGGCCAGACGGTCGCGGTCGTCGTCTCCGGCGGCAACGACGACTCGCTCCCCGCCTGACGCGGCGCGCGTACGCTGCTGCGATGACCGGAATCACGGAGTCGGGCCAGCCGTTCGAGACGGTGTACGGACCGACGGCCCTCGACGGGTGGGATCCGGGCGCCAAGCTGGGCAGACCCGGCTCGTTTCCGTACACCCGCGGCGTGTACGAGTCCATGTACACCGGCCGGGCGTGGACGATGCGCCAGTACGCCGGCTTCGGGACGGCCGTCGAGAGCAACGCGCGCTACCACCAGCTCATCTCTGCCGGGACGACCGGCCTGTCGGTCGCCTTCGACCTGCCGACCCAGATGGGCTACGACTCGGACGCGCCGCTCGCCGCCGGTGAGGTCGGCAAGGTCGGCGTCGCCATCGACTCCCTCGACGACATGCGGCTGCTCCTCGACGACATCCCGCTCGACCGCGTCTCGACGTCGATGACGATCAATGCGCCCGCGTCGCTGCTCCTGCTCCTGTACCAGCTCGTGGGCGAGGACCAGGGCGTTGCCGGCACGCAGCTCACGGGTACGACGCAGAACGACGTGCTCAAGGAGTACATCGCCCGCGGCACGTACATCTACCCGCCCAAGTCGTCGCTGCGCATGGTCACCGACGTCTTCACGTACTGCCGCCAGGAGATGCCGCGCTGGAACACGATCTCCATCTCCGGCTATCACATGGCCGAGGCGGGAGCGACCCCGGCACAGGAGATCGCCTTCACGCTGGCGAACGGCATCGAGTACGTCCGGGCGGCCATCGAGTCCGGTCAGGACGTCGACGAGTTCGCGCCGCGGCTGGCGTTCTTCTTCGTCTCGCGGACCACCCTGCTCGAGGAGGTCGCGAAGTTCCGCGCCGCCCGCCGCATCTGGGCCGAGGTGATGCGCGACGACTTCGGCGCGAAGGACCCCAGGTCCCACATGCTCCGCTTCCACACCCAGACCGCGGGCGTCCAGCTCACCGCCCAGCAGCCTGAGGTGAACCTGGTACGGGTCGCCGTGCAGGCCCTCGCCGCCGTGCTGGGAGGCACCCAGTCCCTGCACACCAACTCCTTCGACGAGGCGATCGCGCTGCCGACCGAGAAGGCGGCGCGGCTGGCTCTGCGCACCCAGCAGGTGCTCGCGTACGAGACCGACGTCACGAAGACCGTGGACCCGTTCGCCGGCTCCTACGCGATGGAGTCGCTCACCGACGACGTCGAACGCGCGGCCCGCGACCTGATGGCTGCGGTCGAGGACCGGGGCGGGGCCGTCGCCGCGATCGAGACCGGGTTCCAGAAGAGCGAGATCGAGAAGTCGGCCTACCGGATCGCACAGGAGATCGACGCCGACGAGCGGACGGTCGTCGGGGTGAACCGGTTCGTGCTCGACGAGGACGAGCCGTACGAGCCGCTCCGCGTCAACCCCGACATCGAGGCCGAGCAGGCAAAACGGCTCGCCGACCTGCGCTCGACCCGTGACTCCGGTGAGGTCGACCGTCACCTCGACGCCCTCAGGTCGGCCGCCGACGGGACGGCGAACGTGCTCGTACCCATGAAGGCGGCACTCGCCGAGCGCGCGACCGTCGGCGAGGTGTGCGACGCCCTGCGGGACGTCTGGGGCGTCTACACACCGCCCGACGCGTTCTGACGACTCGGTGCTGCAGTGCCGGAGCCGACCGTCGGCGAGACGCACGACCTCACGGATGGGAGACTAGGAGGATGCTTCCCCCCGCGGCCAGTGACGAGATCGAGACGCTGGCGAAGAGCTTCGATGCCGAGCTCATCGAGTTCCGCCGCCGCCTTCACCGCCACCCCGAGCTGGGGCACGAGGAGCACGTCACCACCGCGGCGATCGGCGACCGGCTGAGCGCCGCGGGTCTCGAGCCCCGGGTGCTGTCGAGCGGGACCGGCGTCATCTGCGACGTGCTGGGCACCACGGGCGACCAGCCGGCCCTGGGCTTTCGCGCAGACATCGACGCGCTGCCGCTGCAGGACGTCAAGGACGTCCCGTACCGGTCCCAGCGAGCCGGCATCTGCCACGCCTGCGGCCACGACGCGCACACCGCGGCGCTGTTGGGTACTGCTCTCGTCCTTGCCGAGCTCCGGCGCCAGGACCTCCTGCACCGCTCGGTACGGCTGATCTTCCAGCCGGCCGAGGAGCTCACCCCCGGCGGGTCCCTCGACGTACTGGCCGACGGCGAGATCGACGGTCTGCAGCGGGTGTTCGCCCTGCACTGCGACCCGAAGATCGAGGTCGGCCGGCTCGGGTTCCGCTCCGGGCCGATCACGGCCGGAGCCGACCGGATCAGGGTGTCGATGCACGGCCCCGGCGGTCATACCGCCCGTCCGCACCTCACCGCCGACCTCGTCTACGCGCTCGGCGCCGTCATCACCGAACTGCCGGGGCTGCTGTCGCGCCTCGCGGACCCGCGGGCGGCGCTCAGCGTGGTGTGGGGCCAGGTCCACTCCGGTGGCGTGGCCAACGCCATCCCGCAGGACGGCTTCGTCGAAGGCACGATCCGCTGCCTCGACGCACGCGTGTGGGAGTCGGCCCATACCGTCGTACCAGACCTCGTCCGCTCGCTGGCCTCTCCGTTCGGTGTCGACGTCGACGTCGACATGCACAACAGCGTCCCGCCCTGCGTCAACGACGAGGTGTCGACCGACCTGCTGCGTGCCGTCGCCCGCGAGGTCTTCGGGACGGCCCAGGTGACGACGACCGACCAGAGCCTGGGCGGGGAGGACTTCGCCTGGATCCTCGAACGGGTCCCCGGGGCGCTCGTCCGGCTCGGCGTACGCCGGATGGGCGTCGCCGACGGCGGCGACCTGCACCGCGGGAGCTTCGACCTCGACGAAGCGGCCATCGGGGTCGGCGTCCGGCTGTTCAGCAGCTTCGCCGTCTCCACCGGTCGCCGCTAGGTCACAAAGGCGTATCGAGGGCGCGCGGGCGGCGGCGGGATTCGCGGGCGGGGCCTCACGCTCCACTAGGATGCCGACGTACGGCGCCGACTCTTGCGTGCGCCCCGTGGAAGGAGTCGTCTTGCGTCGGTCGACCAAGATCGCGGCCGTGTCGGTCGCCGCCGTGCTCACCCTCGCCGGGTGCGCGAAGAGCAGCCACAGCTCGAGCACCGCGACCGGCGGGACGTCCTCCTCGGGCCTCGACTGCAAGAGCCTGAAGGGGAACGGCCCGAAGGTAGGCATCGCCTACGACGTGGGCGGGCAGGGCGACCACTCCTTCAACGACTCGGCCGCAACCGGGGTGCAGAAGGCGGGCCAGGACCTCAAGGCGACCTGCGTCGAGGGCGAGGCCCAGCTCAACGAGCCCGAGTCGGCCCGGGAGACGCGCCTGCGCGGCCTGGCCGACCAGGGCGCCAACCCCATCATCGGAGTCGGCTTCGCCTACAGCGACGCCGTCAACGCCGTTGCGCCGGACTACCCGAAGATCAGCTTCGCCGTCGTCGACGGCTTCGACCCTGACAAGACGCCGAACAAGAACGTCGCCTACCTCACCTTCGCGGCCAACCAGGGCTCGTTCCTCGTCGGCGTCGCGGCAGCCCTCAAGACCAAGACCGACCAGGTCGGCTTCGTGGGCGGCGTCCACAACGACCTCATCAAGAGCTTCGAGGCGGGCTACACGGCAGGTGTGAAGGCGGTCAACCCCAAGATCAAGGTGGACGTGAAGTACATCGAGGAGTCGGACCTGTCCGGCTTCAACGACTCGGCCGGCGGCAAGGCGGCCGGAGCGGGCGAGTACGACGCCGGCGCCGACGTCGTGTACGCGGCCGCCGGCGCGTCGGGCTCGGGTGTCTTCGACGCAGCGGTCGACGCAGGAAAGGGCAAGTGGGCGATCGGCGTCGACTCCGACCAGTACCTGACTGCGAGCGCCCAGCAGAAGCCGCACATCCTCACCTCGGCGCTCAAGCGCGTCGACACCGCGACCTACGACATGATCAAGTCGGTCGCCGACGGCAAGCCCCTGACCGGTTACCAGACCTACGACCTCAAGAAGAACGGCGTCGGATACGCGACTTCCGGCGGCTTCGTCGACGACATCAAGTCGAAGATCGACGCCTACGCGGCAAAGATCAAGAGCGGCCAGATCAAGGTACCGACCACGCCGAGCGACTGAGACCGGGCACCGACCCGGGGCGACACGGTAGCGTGCGTCCCGGGCTCGTGCAGGCTGCGAGAGTCTGCTTCTGCTCACGAGGAGAGCGATGGCCGCCACCGAGACGGACAACGACGTCGTCCTGCGGGGTATCGGCAAGCGCTTTCCCGGAGTCGTGGCCAACCACGATGTCGACATCACCATCCACGGCGGCACGGTCCACGCCCTGATCGGCGAGAACGGCGCCGGCAAGTCGACGTTGATGAAGATCCTCTACGGCGTGCAGAAGCCCGACGAGGGCACCATCCGCGTCGACGGCGAGACGGTGTCGTTCAGCTCCCCGACCGACGCCATCTCGCGCGGCATCGGCATGGTCTTCCAGCACTTCATGCTCGCCGACAACCTGACCGTGCTGGAGAACGTCGTGCTCGGCGCCGAAAAGCTGCACGGTATCGGGGACGACGCTCGGCGAGCGGTTGCCGAGATCTCCACGAAGTACGGCTTCGGCCTCGACCCGGACGAGCTCGTGGAGAGGCTCGGTGTGGGCGACCGCCAACGGGTCGAGATCTTGAAGGTCCTGTACCGGGGCGCGAGGATCATCATCCTCGACGAGCCCACCGCCGTGCTCGTGCCGCAGGAGGTGGACGCGCTCTTCGAGAACCTCAGGGGGCTGCGGCGTGAGGGCCACACGATCTTGTTCATCTCACACAAGCTCGACGAGGTGCTGACGATCGCCGACGACATCACGGTCATGAGAAGGGGGACCACCGTCGGAGAGACGACGCCCGGCCAGACGTCGAAGCACGAGCTGGCCGAGCTGATGGTGGGCTCGGAGCTTCCGTCACCGGAGTCCGGCGAGTCCACGGTCACGTCCGACGTGCAGCTGGAGTTGCGTGGCGTGACCCTGACCGACGAGCGGGGGCGCCGGCTCCTGTCCGACATCTCCCTGCAGGTGCACCGCGGCGAGATCCTCGGCATCGGCGGCGTCGAGGGCAACGGCCAGAGCGAGCTCGTCGAGACCATCATGGGCATGCGCAGCCCCAGCGCCGGCACGATCTCGCTGGGTGGCACCGACATGACCCGGTGGGACACGCGGACGCGGCGTGAGGCCGGCATCGGCTACATCCCGGAGGACCGGCACCGACACGGCCTGCTGCTCGACGCACCCCTGTGGGAGAACCGGATGCTCGGCCACCAGACGGTGCCACCGTCCGTACACGGGCTCTGGATCGACCGCTCGGGCGCCCGGGACGACACGACACGCATCGTGAGCGAGTACGACGTGCGGACGCCCAGCATCGACACCCTGTCGCGGGCCCTGTCGGGCGGAAATCAGCAGAAGCTCATCGTCGGACGCGAGATGAGCGGCGACCCGGTCCTGCTGATCGCGTCACACCCCACCCGTGGCGTCGACGTGGGTGCCCAGGCCGCTATCTGGGACCACATCAAGACGGCCCGCCGCGCCGGCCTCGCCGTCCTGCTGATCTCCGCCGACCTCGACGAGCTGATCGGGCTGTCGGACCGGATCGAGGTGATCCTGCGCGGTGCGATCGTCGGTGAGTTCGACCCGCGACGCGTCACCCCGCCGGACCTGGGCGCGGCGATGACCGGCGGTGGCGAGGAGCCGGCATGAGCACGCTGCGGAGGATGGGGATGGCGGTGCTCGCGCCGGTGGGCGCCCTGATAGCGGCGATGGTCATCACCAGCCTCGTCATCGCGCTGTCCGGCAGCTCGCCCGGCGACTTCTGGAGAGTGATCTTCTCGCGCCCTGAGAACCGGCTGATCGTCAACATGATCAACCAGGCGGCTCTCATCTACATCGCGGGAACCGCCGCTGCGATCGGCTTCCGGATGAACCTGTTCAACATCGGCGTCGAGGGCCAGTACACGATCGCCTCGTACGCCGCTGCGAGCGTGGCAGGGCTGGCGCTGTTCCCCGGCAAGCTCAACATCGTGGTCGCCCTGGTCGTGGCCGTTGTCGTGGGGGCGGCGTGGGCCGGCATCGCGGGGGTCTTGAAGGTGACCCGAGGGGTGAGCGAGGTCATCTCGACGATCATGCTCAACGCCATCGCGGTCACGCTGGCCGGCTACCTCCTCGACAAGTACGGCGAGCACGTGGGCAACGGGGTCCGGAGCACCGTCATCCCGGGTGGCAGCCAGCTCGGGGGCTGGCAGCCGTTCACCGTCGCCGACGGGCCCATCTGGACCCTGACACCGCTCGCCGTGCTCGTCGGCGTCGGGTTCTGGGTGCTGCTCAACAAGACCCGGTTCGGGTTCGACCTGCGCGCCACCGGCGCCTCGCCGACCGCGGCCGTCGCGTCCGGGGTGAACGTGAACAAGATGGTCGTCGTCTCGATGCTGATCTCCGGCGGTGTCGCCGGGCTCATCTGGATGCCGGCGCTCTTCGGCTCGGCGCACTCGTACGGCACCGCGTTCCAGGCGGGCCTCGGGTTCATCGGCATCGCCGTGGCGCTGCTCGGCCGCAACCAGCCGGTCGGCATCGTCTTCGGCGCGCTGCTGTTCGCGTTCCTCGGTGAGCAGGCGAACCAGCTCACCTTCGAGACCGACATCTCCGTGAACGTCGTTCAGATCACCCAGGGCACGATCGTGCTGACCGTCGTCATCGCGTACGAGATCGTCCGGCGGTACCGGATCCGGCTCGAGCAGTCGTCGGTGGGCGCCTCGCCTCCCGCGGGTACCTCGCCCGAGCCGACGTCGGTGGCGGCATGACGACCGTCACGAGCCCACCCGAGGCGCGGCGGATGCGTACGGCTCAGTTCGCCAACACCTGGCTGCTGTTCGGCATCGGGGCCATCGTCTTGGTGTCGGCGGTACGCATCATCACCGGCGCCGACGGCATCGACTCGCCCGGGACGATCCGCGCCGCCGTCATCGCGACGTGTCCGATCCTGATGGCGGCGCTGGGCGGGCTCTGGAGCGAGCGTTCCGGCGTGGTCAACATCGGGCTCGAAGGACAGATGATCCTGGGCACCTGGGGGTCGGCGTACTTCACGTACTACTACGGCCCGTGGGCGGGCGTACTCGGCGCGGCCGCGCTCGGTGCGATCGGCGGGCTCCTCCACGCCTTGGCGACCGTGACGTTCGGGGTGGACCACATCGTGTCCGGAGTGGCCATCAACCTCATCGCGGCCGGCGCTGCGCAGTTCCTGGCGGAGACGTACTTCACCGGCCTGGAGGGCGGCGGGTTCAAGCAACTGACGGGCCTCGAGCAGCCTGGAACACTGACGATCCCAGGGCTGTCCGACGCCATGAACCGCATCTCGGGACGCAACTGGTTCCTGGTCTCCGACGTCGCGTCACTCATCGCCGCGGTCACCGCAGGCCTGTCGCTGCTCACGGTACTCATCGCGGCCCTCGTCGTGGCGTCGGCCTGGGTCCTGTGGCGGACCTCGTTCGGCCTGCGCCTGCGCTCCTGCGGCGAGAACCCGGCCGCAGCGGAGAGTCTCGGCATCAACGTCTACCGGTACAAGTACATCGCCGTAATCGTGTCCGGGGCGATGGCCGGGATCGGCGGCTGCTTCCTCACGTTGGTCTCGTCGAGCGGCTTCACGGTCGGGCAGACGGGCGGTCGGGGCTACATCGGCCTCGCGGCGATGATCTTCGGCAACTGGCGCCCCGGCGGCATCGTCCTCGGTGCGCTGATGTTCGGTTACACCGACAGCCTCCAACTGCGAGACGCGGCGTCGGTCCACGCGCTCCTGCTGCTCGTCGCGATCGTCCTCATCGCGGTGTCGGTGTGGCGGGCCCGCACTGCGCACCTGACCGCTGCGGCCGTGATGGGAGCGCTGGGAGTCGGCTTCCTGGTGTGGTACCTGCTCAGCAACGAGGTGCCTCGCGACTTCACGGGCATGACGCCCTACGTCGTCACGCTGCTGGTGCTGGCCCTGGCGGCTCAGCGGCTGCGGATGCCGGCCGCCGACGGGCTGCGATATCGACGGGGGCAGTCGGTCTGATGGCTCAGGAGATCGACTGGCCGCGGCTTCGCGAAGCCGCCACTGAGGCGATGCACCACGCGTACGCGCCGTACTCCAACTTCGCCGTCGGCGCGGCCGCGCTCGTCGACGACGGTCGGGTGGTCGTCGGCTGCAACGTCGAGAACGCGTCGTACGGGCTCGGCCTCTGCGCGGAGTGCGGGCTCGTGTCGCAGCTGCACAGTACGGGCGGCGGGAGGCTCGTCGCGCTCGTGTGCGTCGACCGTTCGGGTGACGTGCTGATGCCGTGCGGACGGTGCCGGCAGCTGCTGTGGGAGAACGGCGGCCCGGCGATGCTGCTGGAGACGGCGGGCGGGGTGCGCTCCATGCAGGACGTCCTGCCCGACGCTTTCGGACCCGACGACCTGACCTCGAGATGAGCAGTCGCCCGCGCTGCGAGCTGGACTTCACGTCCGCAGAGTTCATCCGCGACCCGTACCCGGCCCTGGCGGCGCAACGCGCACTCGGGCCGATCGGGTGGCACGACGACCTGCAGCTGTGGGTGGTCGTCTCCCACGAGCATTGCAGTGCCGTCCTGCGCGACCGGCGCCTCGGTCGCATCTGGAGCGACCGGCAGCCCGCCGAGCGTTACGCGCCGTTCAACCTGCTGCACCGTCACCAGATGATGGAGAACGAACCGCCGAACCACTCCCGGCTGCGTCGCAAGGTCTCGGCCGCCTTCGCCCGCAGGCACATCGAGCGGATGCGCCCGCGCGTGGTGGCGCTGGGCGCCGCGCTGCTCGACGAGGTGGGCGCCGAGCAGTTCGACGTGCTCGCGGCGTACGCCGAGCCGTTGCCCGTACAGGTCATCGCCGAGCTCCTGGGAGCCCCCGGCGCGGACGTCGCTCGCCTGCGCGCCTGGTCGCAGGCGATCGTGCGGATGTACGAGCCGACGATCCCGCCCGACGACGAAGCTGCCGCGGTCACGGCGAGCATCGAGTTCGCCGACTACATGCGCGACCTCATCGCCGAGCGCCGGGCGCACCTGCGCGACGACCTGCTCAGCGACCTGATCGAGGCGCAGTCCGGCTCCGACGGGCTCACCGACGACGAGGTGCTGGCCTCGGCGATCCTGCTGCTCAACGCGGGCCACGAGGCGTCGGTGAACGTGTTCGGCAACGGCCTCGCGTCGCTCCTGAGGGCCGACGGGCAGTGGTCGCGGCTCGTCCGGCGGGAGGTACCGGCGGAGACGGTCGTCGAGGAGATGCTGCGCTACGACTCGGCGCTGCAGCTCTTCGAGCGGACGGCCACGACGGGCGTCGAGGTGGCAGGGCAGTCGATCCGCGAGGGTGAGCGGGTGGCCGTGCTACTCGGGTCGGCGAACCGCGACCAGTCCGTGTTCGACCGTGCGGAGACGTTCGACGCCGGGCGCGACCCCAACCCGCACCTCGCGTTCGGGGCCGGCCTGCACTTCTGTCTCGGCGCGCCGCTGGCGCGGATGGAGCTGGCCGAGTCGCTGCGGCTGCTGAGCGCGACGTACCCGGAACTGACGCTGGCAGACGCCGCTGAGCTGGAGCGGCGCCCGACCTTTGTGCTGCGCGGGTACAGCAGGATGCCCGTAGTTGCGGGAACGAGAGAGAAGGTGCGAGGTGGCTGAGGCGTTCGACGCGGTCGACGTGATCGTGACCAAGCGAGACGGCGGTGAGCTGTCGGACGAGCAGATCGACTGGGTCGTGGACGCCTACACGCGAGGGGCGGTGGCCGACGAGCAGATGTCCGCGCTGGCGATGGCGATCCTGCTCAACGGCATGAGCCGGGGTGAGATCAGCCGGTGGACGACGGCGATGATCGCGAGCGGGATGCGCATGGATTTCTCGTCGCTGTCGAGGGACACCACCGACAAGCACTCGACCGGTGGTGTCGGTGACAAGATCACCCTGCCGCTCGCGCCGCTGGTGGCCGCGTGCGGTGTGGCGGTGCCCCAGCTGTCCGGCCGCGGTCTCGGGCACACCGGTGGCACCCTCGACAAGCTCGAGTCCATACCGGGCTGGAGGAGCGACCTGTCGTACGAGTCGATGCTCGAGCAGCTCGAGTCCGTGGGGGCCGTGATCTGCGCAGCGGGGTCGTCGCTGGCGCCCGCGGACAAGAAGCTGTACGCACTGAGGGACGTGACGGGCACTGTCGAGTCGATCCCCCTGATCGCGTCGTCGATCATGAGCAAGAAGATCGCCGAGGGCACCGGCGCCCTGGTGCTCGACGTCAAGGTCGGGACCGGCGCGTTCATGACCAACCTCGACGACGCCCGGGAGCTGGCCGAGACGATGGTCCAGCTGGGCACCGACGCGGGCGTGACCACGGTGGCTCTGCTTACCGACATGTCCACCCCGCTCGGGCGTACCGCCGGCAACGCCGTCGAGGTACAGGAGTCGCTCGACGTCCTCGCCGGTGGCGGTCCGTCCGACGTGGTGGAGCTGACGTTGGCGCTTGCCCGGGAGATGCTGGCGGCGGCCGGCCACGACGACGTCGACCCCGCCGACCGACTGGCGGACGGTTCGGCGATGGACGTCTGGCGCTCGATGATCGCCGCGCAGGGCGGAGACACCGACGCCGAGCTGCCGCAGGCGAAGGAGAGCTCGGTCGTGCCGGCTCCGTCGACGGGCGTGCTCACGCGCCTCGACGCCCGGGCGGTCGGAGTGGCGGCCTGGAGGTGTGGGGCCGGGCGCAGCCGCAAGGAGGACCCGGTACAGGCGGGAGCGGGGGTGGTCATGCACGCCAAGCCCGGCGACCGGGTGCGCGAGGGGGAGCCGCTGCTGACGCTGCTGAGCGACGACGAGGACCGGTTCGCCCGGGCCGAGGAGGCGCTGGCCGGTGGGTACGACGTCAGCGACTCCGAGGACGCCCATCAGGCGGCTGTCGACGTTGTCCTGGACCGGATCCAGGCGCGTTAGCCGACCGGGCGCCAAATGTCGGGCCGAGAGGCCACAAATGTCGGGCCGAGAGGTCACAGATGTCGGCTCGAGAGGCCGAGAATGTGCCGCCGAGAAGGCCAAGAAATCTTGCTGGGTGGGCGAACACTCCACTCGCGTGCGGTTGCACGACTGGGAACGGCGCCACGTCAACTGTGGGACAACGCGCTCCTGCAGGGAGCCGGTAGTCTGCGCCCGCTCGACCAGACATTCCTGACCGCTGGACCCGACCATTCCCGCCCGCTCGACCCGGCACCTGACCCCTCGACCGGACATTTCCGCCCCTCGAGCCGACATTCCTGCCCGCTCGACCGGACATTCTGCACCGCTCGACGGAGACACTTCCTACGCGGCGTCAGGCGAGCAGGGTGAGCGTCTGCGCGACGAGGGCCGGCTTGTCGCTGCCCTCGATCTCGACCGTCACCGAGACAGTAACCTGCGTTCCCGTCCCGGACGGCCGGACGGCGACCAGCTCCGCACCCGCTCGGACCCGGCTGTCGACAGGGACCGGGGCGAGGAAACGGACCCGGTCGGAGCCGTAGTTGATCCGGACCGGCCAGGCGGGGTAGTCCACCAGGTCGCGGAGCAGGCGGGGGACAAGAGACAGGGTCAGGAACCCGTGGGCGATCGTGGTGCCGAACGGCCCGGCCGCGGCCCGCTCTCGGTCGACGTGGATCCACTGGTGGTCGCCGGTGGCGTCGGCGAAGGTGTCGATACGGTGCTGGTCGACGGTGAGCCAGTCGCTGAAGCCCAGGTGCGTACCGACGGCGGCAGCGAGATCGTCGGCGCTGCGGAAGATATGCGTCATGCCGAGACGTCAATGCATGCTCGACACGCCGGACATTGCGGGCCGCTGGTGAGGAGTCGCGGGTCAGGCACGGGGGCCGCCGGCGACGTACAGGACCTGGCCGGACACGAACGACGCGCCCTCGCTGACGAAGAACGAGACGGCGTGCGCGATGTCGTCGGGGATGCCGACGCGGGGGACCGGCGTTTCGGCGGCGCGTGCGGCCTGGAAGTCCTCGAAGCTCACGCCGAGCCGCTCCGCGGTCGCGGCGGTCATGTCGGTGACGATGAAACCAGGTGCGATCGCGTTGGCCGTGACGCCGAACTTCCCGAGCTCCAGGGCCAGCGTCTTCGTGAAGCCCTGCATGCCGGCCTTTGCGGCGGCGTAGTTGGCCTGGCCGCGGTTGCCGAGCGCGGACGTGCTCGACAGGTTCACGATCCGCCCCCAGCCCGCCGATGTCATGTACGACTGCGTCGCTCGGCTCATCAGGAACGCGCCCCGGAGGTGTACGGCCAGCACGGAGTCCCAGTCGTCCTCCGTCATCTTGAACAGCAGGTTGTCGCGCGTGATGCCGGCGTTGTTGACGAGGACGGTCGGCGGCCCCAGCTCGTCGGCGACCCGCGCCACCGCGGCCTCGACGGCCCTCGCGTCGACGACGTCCACACCGACGGCGACCGCTCGACGTCCGGAGCCGGTGACTGCCTCGACGGTGCCGGCGCAGGCGGACTCGTCGAGGTCGAGGACCGCGACATCGAAACCATCGGTGCCGAGCCGTCGAGCGACGGCCGCTCCGATGCCCCGGGCGGCGCCTGTGACGATCGCAACGCGTTGTTCACTCGTGTCCATGCGCAAACCTCTCTGACGGGGCGGGATTCCCTGGGAGGATATCGAGGTGCATCAAGCGACCGACCAGCGCTTCGTCGAAGCCCCGAAGGCTCTCCTCCACGACCACCTCGACGGCGGGCTGCGGCCCGAGACGGTCATCGACATCTCCGACGCGGTCGGTCACGAGCTGCCGACGGACGACCCTGCGGAGCTCGACAGGTGGTTCGTCGACGCGGCGAACTCCGGCAGCCTCGTGCGCTATCTCGAGACGTTCGAGCACACGGTCGCCGTCATGCAGCGGCCCGACGACCTGCGCCGCGTGGCGCGGGAGTGCGTCGAGGACCTGTCGGCCGACGGAGTGGTGTACGCGGAGGTCCGGTACGCCCCGGAGCAGCACCTGACGGCCGGGCTGAGTCTCGACGAGGTGGTGGAGGCCGTCCAGGCGGGCTTCGACGAGGCCGTCGCAGCGGCTGCGGCCGCGGGCCGGCGGATCGTCGTACGGCAGCTGCTCACGGCTCTGCGGCACGCCGCCAACTCGGGCGAGATCGCCGAGCTCGCCGTGCGGCACCGCGACCGCGGGGTCGCCGGCTTCGACATCGCCGGGCGCCGAGGCGGGCTTCCCGCCGACTCGCCACCTCAACGCCTTCGAGTACCTGCAGCGCGAGAACTTCCACTTCACGATCCATGCCGGGGAGGCGTTCGGGCTGCCGTCGATCTGGCAGGCCCTGCAGTGGTGCGGCGCCGAGCGGCTGGGCCACGGCGTGCGCATCGTCGACGACATCCGAGGCGACCCCGGCGGGCCTGCACCTCGGCCGGCTGGCGTCCTACGTGCGTGACCGCCGGGTCCCGCTGGAGATGTGCCCGTCGTCGAACCTGCAGACCGGCGCGGCCGGGTCGATCGTCGAGCACCCGATCGGCATGCTGACCGCAGCTGCGGTTCCGGGTCACGGTCAACACCGACAACCGGCTGATGAGCGGCACGTCGCTGAGCCGGGAGATGGAGCTGCTGTCGAGCGCGTTCGGCTACGACCTCGACGACATGCGGTGGTTCACGATCAACGCGATGAAGAGCGCGTTCCTGCCGTTCGACGAGCGCCTGCACCTGATCGAGCGGGTGATCAAGCCCGGCTACGCGGCGCTGACGATCCCTCACTAGCCAGGCCCCGGATGTGGGCCGCCGCCTCCCGAGGCGTCATCGCCACGGCACCCCCTGGCCTCGAGAGCGGCCACGATCGCCGGCTCCCGGCGGGCCAGCCGCCAGCCCCGCCTGAGCAGGACGCCCGGCGGCTTGCGGTGCTCGCGGAGGTCCCGGGAGAGCCGCAGCACGAAGGTGACCCAGCGGGAGCGGCGTACACAGATCGCGGACTCCAGTAGTCCCGCGTCACGACACCTGCCGACGAGCTCCGCTGCGAAGATGCCTTCGGCGACGAGGTATCGGGCCGTACCGAGGACGAGCTCCTGGGAGCCCGTCCGGGCATTGCGCGCTGATGTCGTAGACCGGTGCCCGGGTGGTTCCGGTCGTACAGAGCTCGTGCAGCGACTGCAGAGCGGCGTCGAGGTCCCAGGCCGCCGGGTCGTCCCAGTCGACGAGGCCAGTGTCGCGGCGCGGAAGCGTCGGGTCGGAGCCGTTCTTGTAGAAGTCGTCCAGGGCCATCACCGGCAGCGCCGAACGGCGTGCCAGTCGGGTCTTGCCGGCCCCGGACGGCCCGGCCAGCAGAATCACTCGGGCTGCCACGGCGTCCATCCTGCCGTTCGGCCCGGGCGGTCCGTACGCCCGGTCGGCCGGTCGGGCCGGTCACACCGCTCATGTAGGGAGGGAGAGCGTCCAGCTCTGCCCGGTGTCGACGAAACCAAGGGCCGTGTACAGCCTGAGGGCGCGCGTGTTCTGGTGGCTCACCGCGAGCGAGACCCCGCTGAGGCCCGCCGACCGGGCGGCCGCCAGGGCTCCACCGAGCAGGGCGGCGCCGACCCCGCGCACCGAACTGGTCGGGTCGCGGAAGATGTCGATGACCCAGGGGCCGCCGTCGGGCGGCGTTCCGTCGCGGTCGACGACGAGGCAGGCTCCCACGATCTGTCCGGCGTGGATGGCCACGCGCGACACCTGCATGAGCGGTCCGAGCAGCTCGCCCCGGCCGATCGCGCGGATGTGCTCCACGGCCGCGGACACGTCGTCGTCGGTGTGGTCGACGTGGCCAACCGGGTAGGCGGCGTGGTGCAGCTCGCCGAGACGCTGCGCGTGCCGGCTCAGCTGTCCGGCGGTCAGCGGCTCGATGGCGAGCTCGGGGTCGTCGGCCGCGCTGGGGACCAGGTGCTCGAGGGGGTGGCTCAGTGTGTGCGCGTGGCGGAGCTGTACCGCGCCCGCGGCCTCGAGGGACCGGGCCAGCTCCTCGTCCGACGTCGAGAACGCATAGCCGCGCAGGCGGTCGGTCACCGCGGCCAAGGTCGCGTCGACAGGCGCCGACGCGGGTCGCCAGGCGCCGTCGGCCCAAGGGCGTCCGTCGCGGGCGTCCTGCGACTCGGAGTAGACCAGCAGCAGGCCGCCGCTGCCGTCGTACAGGCGGGTCCGGTCCGGCCAGCTCGCGAACGGGTCCCCATCCGTCCCCACTGCCACCCCCTGCCGCTCAAAAGGCCAAGTATGTCCCGTCGAGCGGCCAGGTAGTCCCGTCGAGCGGTCAGGTAGTTCCCGTCCAGGGGTCAGGTAGTTCCCGTCCAGGGGTCAGGTAGTTCCCGTCCAGGGGTCAGGTAGTTCCCGTCCAGGGGTCCCGGCATTTGCACCCCCTCGACCCGGGCATCTCCGGCCGCTCGACCGGACATTTGGGCCCGCTCGGCCGGACATTTGGGCCCGCTCGTCCGGACATTTGCGCCCGCTCGTCCGGACATTTGGGCCGGGCGCGTCGGCCCGCGCGCATTTGCGCCCCGCTCGGCCCGACATTTGCGCCCGCTCGACCCGACATTTGCGCCCGCTCGACCCGACATTTGCGCCCGCTCGACCGGGAGGAGGTCAGAGGCCGATCGGGTGCCAGACGGTCTTGGTCTCGAGGAAGGCCGTCATCCGCGCGGTACCCGGGTCGGCGGACCAGTCGGGCTCGGCGGTTGCCGGTTGCGTCGAAGGGGCCGCGCCTTCACTGGGTACCGGGACCCCGGTGGCCCGGAGCACGCGCTTCAGGTTTCCGGCGGCCGCCACCTCGAGCTCCGTGGCGAGCTGCGGGTCGGTGACCCCGGTCAGGTCGATCGCGTTGACGTCGTCATGGGAAGCGAGCCAGGGGGCGACCTCGGCGGGGTCGCCGGTGAGCACGTTGACCACGCCGCCCGGGACGTCGGACGTCGCCATGACCTCGGCCAGTGTGACGGCCGGGACCGGCCGGGCGAACGAGGTCACGAGTACACACGTGTTCCCGGTCGTGATCACCGGCGCGACGACGCTCACGAGACCCAGCAGCGAGGACGACTGGGGGGCCACGACCGCCACCACCCCGGTCGGCTCCGGTGTGGAGAAGTCGAAGTACGGCCCGGAGACCGGGTTGGTCGAGCCCAGCACCTGCGCGACCTTGTCGGCCCAGCCGGCGTACCAGACGAGCCGGTCGACCGCCGCCGACACCGTGTCGGCGGCGACCGCCTTCGACACGCCCTCGGCGGCCTGCACCTCGTCGGCGAACTGTGCCCGTCGACCCTCGAGCACCTCGGCGATCCGGTAGACGACCTGCCCCCGGTTGTACGGCGTACGCGCCGACCAGCCGCCGAAGGCCTTGCGTGCCGCGACGACCGCGTCTCTTGCGTCCTTGCGCGAGGCCCGCGAGGCGTTGGCGACGAAGCGGTCCTTCGGCGTCGGATGACGACGTACGTGCGCCCTGACTCGCTGCGGGGGAAGGAGCCCCCGATGTACAGCTTGTAGGTCTTGCGCACCTCGAGGCGGGTGGGCTGTCGATCAGTGGGCAAGGTACGCCTCCAGACCGTGCCTGCCGCCCTCGCGGCCGAAGCCGGACTCCTTGTACCCGCCGAACGGGCTGCTGGGGTCGAAGCGGTTGAAGGTGTTCGCCCACACCACGCCCGCGCGCAGCGAGCTCGCCATCCAGAGGATCCGCGAGCCCTTGTCGGTCCAGACCCCTGCCGACAGCCCGAACGGCGTGTTGTTCGCCTTCTCGACGGCTTCGGCCGGCGTCCGGAAGGTGAGCACGGAGAGGACGGGGCCGAAGATCTCCTCCCGGGCGATCCGGTGAGCCTGCGACACGCCCGTGAAGATCGTCGGCGCGAACCAGTACCCGCGGTCGGGCAGCTCGCACGGAGCCGACCAGCGCTCCGCGCCCTCGGCCTCACCGATCTCGGACAGCTCCCGGATCTTGGCGAGCTGCTCGGGGGAGTTGATCGCACCGACGTCGGTGTTCTTGTCGAGGGGGTCGCCGATCCGCAGTGTCGCCATCCGCCGCTTGAGGCGCTCGAGCACGTCGTCGTAGACGTTCTCCTGCACCAGCAGCCGGGAGCCCGCACAGCAGACGTGTCCCTGGTTGAAGAAGATCCCGTTGACGATGCCCTCGACCGCTTGGTCGACCGGAGCGTCGTCGAAGACGATGTTGGCCGCCTTGCCGCCGAGCTCGAGGGTCAGCCGCTTCGGCGTCCCGGCGACCCGCCGGGCGATCTCCTTGCCGACCTCGGTCGACCCGGTGAAGGCCACCTTGTCGATGTCGGGGTGTGACACCAGGGCCTGCCCGGTGGCGCCGGCTCCGGTCACGATGTTGACGACACCGGGCGGAAGGTCAGCCTGCTGGCAGATCTCGGCGAACAGCAGGGCCGTCAGCGAGGTGGTCTCGGCGGGCTTCAGGACGACCGTGTTCCCGCAGGCCAGCGCCGGCGCGATCTTCCACGACAGCATCAGCAGGGGGAAGTTCCACGGGATGACCTGGCCGGCGACGCCGAGCGGACGCGGCGAGGCGCCGTACCCTGCGTGCTCGAGCTTGTCGGCCCAGCCCGCGTAGTAGAAGAAGTATGCAGACACGAGCGGGATGTCGACGTCGCGGGACTCCCTGATCGGCTTGCCGTTGTCCAGCGTCTCGAGCACAGCCAGCTCCCGCGAGCGCTCGGCGATGATGCGGGCGATCCGGTACAGGTACTTGGCGCGTTCGGCGCCGGGCATCGTCGACCAGACGGACTCGTACGCCCGCCGGGCCGCCCGGACGGCACGGTCGACGTCCTCGCTGCCGGCCTCGGCGACCTCGGCGAGCACCTCCTCGGTCGCGGGGCTCACGGACTTGAAGCTCGCGCCGCTGCCCGCGACGAACTCCCCGTCGATGAACAGCCCGTAGGACGACCTCAGGTCGACCACCGACCTCGACTCCGGCGCCGGTGCGTACTCGAATGCCATGAACCCGCTCCTAGTCCGACGTGAAGTAGTCGGGACCGGAGTAGTGCCCGGAAGCCAGCCGGGTGCGTTGCATCAGCAGGTCGTTGAGGAGGCGCGAGGCGCCGAACCGGAACCAGGCCGGGTCGAGCCAGTCGTCGCCGAGCGTCTCGTTGACCATGACGAGGTAGCGGATCGCGTCCTTCGCCGTGCTGATCCCGCCCGCGGGCTTGACGCCGACCTGACGGCCGGTCGCGTCGCGGAAGTCACGTACGGCCTCCAGCATGGTGAGCGTGACGGGCATCGTCGCGGCGGGCTGTACCTTGCCGGTACTGGTCTTGATGAAGTCGGCGCCCGCCAGCATCGCGAGCCACGACGCCCGCCTGACGTTGTCGTACGTCATCAGCTCGCCGGTCTCGAGGATGACCTTGAGGTGGGCGGCCTCGCTGCCGCCGCGAGCGCACGCCTGCTTGACGGCGACGATCTCGTCGTAGACGAGCTGCAGGTCGCCGCTCAGGAAGGCACCGCGATCGATCACCATGTCGATCTCGTCTGCGCCCGCCGCCACGGCGTTGCGAGCGTCGAGGAGCTTGACCTCGAGGGCGGATCGACCCGACGGGAAGGCGGTGGCGACCGACGCGACCCGTACGCCCGAGCGGCCCAGGACGGCCCGTGCCGTCTCCACCATGTCGGGGTAGACACAGATCGCCGCGACCGCCGGGCAGGTGGCGTCCGCGGGGTCGGGGCGCATCGCCTTGGAGCACAGGGCCCGCACCTTGCCGGCGGTGTCCTGCCCCTCCAGCGTGGTGAGGTCGATCATCGAGATCGCGAGGTCGAGCGCCCAGGCCTTCGACGTCGTCTTGATCGAGCGGGTCGCCAAGGTGGCTGCCCGCGCCTCGCAGCCCACCGCGTCGACACCCGGCAGGCCGTAGAGGAACCGCTTGAGGGCGTCCGGCCCCGACGCCGCCTCGTCGACGAGGCGCAGATCGGGTCGAGCCACCGATGCCGTCACCGCGTCAGTCTAGGGGCCGCGCGCTGCGGGGGTCATCACTACGAGACGAGCCTTCCCCGTCCTCGCTGCATCGGGGGTGCGCCTGCGACGGCGGTTACAGTAGGCCCGTGAGCAACGCGGCGGTGGACGCGGCCGGCGCTGAGGACGAGCGTTTCAGCGGGACCAGCGGGCGGTTTTTCGGCTGGGTCGGCGTGGCCGCGGGCGTGGCGATGGGCCTGCTGGCGGTGACGGGTGACCCGGTGCGGGACCGCAAGACCCTGTACCTCGCCGTGGGGCTGGCGGCCGTCTGCTGGGTGGTGCTGATCCGGCCGTCCGTGTCGTCGAACGCCAACGGGGTCGTGCTCCGCAACATGCTTCGCGACACGTTCGTCCCCTGGTCCAAGATCGACCGCTGCAGAGTCGTGCAGACGCTGCAGATCGCGACTGAGGACGCGCAGCACTTCCACGGCCTCGGAGTGGGTCGCTCGGCGCGGAGCATGGTGAAAAAGGGCTACGGCCGGTCGTCGCTGATCCTGCCCGGCATGCTGACCGGCCGTGTCGGCCGAGCTCTGGACACGCGTCCCGAGGCACCCGCCCGCCCGATGTCGCAGCGGACCCACGAAGGCGTCGTCTACCAGGACTACGTCGAGGACAAGATCTCCGCTCGCGCCCGGCAGTCCTCCGCCGACGATCTCGAGCCGGTCGTGGCGTGGTCCTTGCTGCCCCTCGCCGCACTCGCCGTCGCGGTCGTCCTGCAGGTGCTGCTGATCTTCACCTGACACCGGCTCTCAGAGGCCGGCTGCGGCCACCACGTCGGAGCGGATCGCATCGAGGCGACCGGCCGCCGAGATGCGCGCAGCGGCCACGTCACCGGTGTCGACGCCGACGACGACCTCCAGGTAGCACTTGATCTTCGGCTCCGTGCCCGAGGGGCGGACGACGACGCGGCCGCCTTCCGCGAGCCGGAAACGGAGCCCCTCGGTGGGTGGCAGCCCCCGTCCACCGTCCCCGAGGTCGTCGACACCGTCCACAGCGAAGCCTCCGAGGTGCTGGGGCGGTGACGAGCGGAGCCGGTGCATGGCCGAGTCGATGAGCGACCGATCGTCGACGCGCGCCGAGACCTGGTCGGTGGCGTAGACACCGTACTCGCGGGCGATGTCGTCGAGCCGGTCGAGGAGCGTACGCCCCTGCGCCTTGAGCTCCGCGGCCAGGGCGGCCACGCGGAGCAGGGCCGACAGGCCGTCCTTGTCGCGGACGAGTTCAGGAGCGACGCAGTACCCCAGCGCCTCCTCGTACCCGAAGCACAGGCCCTCGACGCGGCCGATCCACTTGAAGCCGGTCAGCGTCTCGGCGTAGCCGACTCCATGGGCGGACGCCATCTGCTCGAGCAGGCTGGACGAGACGATCGTGGTGGCGTAGACGCCGGCGACTCCGCTTCGCAGCAGGTGGTCGGCGAGGAGCACGCCCACCTCGTCGCCGCGCAGCGTCCGCCAGCCGTGGAGGGTGGGGACGGCGACCGCGCACCGGTCTGCATCGGGGTCGTTGGCGATCACCACGTCGGCGCCCTGTCGCTGCGCCAGCGCCGTGGCCAGGTCCATGGCGCCCGGCTCCTCCGGGTTGGGGAAGGCGACGGTGGGGAAGTCGGGGTCGGGCGCAGCCTGCTCGGGGACGACTGCGGGCGGGTCGAAACCCGACCGCCTCAGCACCTCCTCGGCGACCGTCGCTCCCACGCCGTGCAGCGGGGTGTACACGATGGACAGGTCCCGGGGTGAGCCCGGGAGGAGCAGAGCGGCCACCGCCTCCACATACGCGTCGACGACGTCCTCGCCTAGGACCTCCCAGCCGTCGGCACGAGGTACGTCGCGGACCGCGCCGACCGCCTCGATGCGCGCGGCGATCTCCGCGTCGGCCGGCGGGATGATCTGGCTCCCGTCACCGAGGTAGACCTTGTAGCCGTTGTCGCGTGGGGGGTTGTGCGACGCGGTCACCATGACGCCCGCGACGCAGCCCAGGTGCCGGATCGCAAAGGCGAGGAGCGGAGTCGGCAGCGGTCTCGGCAGCACCACGGCGTCGAGGCCTGCCGCGGTCACGACGGCGGCGGTGTCCCTGGCGAACACGTCGGAGTAGTGGCGGGCGTCGTAGCCGACGACGACCGTACCGAGGGCGCCGGTGTCCTTCAGGTAGGCAGCCAGCCCGGCGGCGGCGCGGATCACCACTGCACGGTTCATCCGGTTGGGCCCGGCCGCGATCTGCCCGCGCAGACCCGCCGTACCGAACTCGAGCCGGCCCGCGAAACGGTCGGCCAGCTCCGAGGCGGCCTCCTCGTGGTCGCCCGCAGCCTCGAGGAGCCGGCGGAGCTCCGCCTGGCTCTGCTCGTCGGGGTCGTCGGATATCCAGTCCGTCACCCGCTCGCGCAAGGCTGCGGAGACGGTCACGCCGGCTCGTCCCCGGCCGCGTCGAAGGGCCGACGATCCATGCCGCCGCCGGTGAAGTCGCCGCCGACGTGGGCGGCCTCCACTGCGTCCTCGGGTCGGTCCACGATCGCTGCCTCGTAGTCCGAGCCGTCGTCCTGCGGCTCGAAGCCCAGAGCACGCCCGGGCCTGAGATCCCACCAGGCGTCCCGGTTGGCCGAGATGCCGTAAATGACGTTGAACCCCTGCACGTCCGCCGTGACGGCGGCCTCGACCATGCGTACGCAGTCATCGGGGGACAGCCACGTCTCAAGATGACGGCGGGTCCTCGGGGCCGGCTGGAAGCTGCCGATGCGCATCGCCACCGAGGTGATGCCGTAGCGATCGGCGTACAGGCTGAGCAGCGCTTCGGCGGCAACCTTACCGACGCCGTAGAACGTGTCCGGTCTCGTTCGCACGTCGACCGTCACGAGCTCGGTGCGCGGGGTCATTCCGACCGCATGGTTGCTGCTCGCGTACGCCATCCGGCTGACGCCGCTCTGCACCATGGCGTCGAGCAGCGCTGCTGTGCTCTCCACATGGCCGTGGAGGATCGTCGGCAGGTCGGCCTCGCTGGGTACGCCGGCGAGGTGGACGACCGCGTCCATGCCGTCGACCGCGCGGGCCGCGATCTCCGGGTCGGCGCAGTCACCGACGACGAGACCGGCGCTGAACGAGCGGTCCGGGGTCCGGATGTCCAGCCCACGGATGTCGTGGGAAGGCGCCAGCCCCGTCGCCAGGACGGAGCCGATCCGACCGGCGACGCCGGTGATGAGGATGCGCACGTCTACTCGCTCACGCTTCGGCAGGGACGGGTCCGCAGGTCGTGCACGTAGTCGTCCGGGGCGCCTGCCGCCAGGGCCGCCTCGCTGATCACGCTCAGGTAGCTCGCCGACGGGAGGCCGCCCTCGTACGCGGCCAGGACGTACAGCCAGACGAGCTCCTCGCCCTCGAGCGTCTGCACCCGAAGCCGCACCTTGCGGAACAGGCCCATCTCCCACTTGTCGAGCTCGGCCTGGTCGGCCGGAGTGAGGTCGTACAGGGCGACGAAGACCTGCGACTGCGGATCCTCCACGATCGTCGCCATCGCACCGTCCCAGCCGGCTTCCTCGCCCGCGAAGGTCAGCCGCCAGCCCATCAGCCAGCCGGTGCCCCGGAACGGCGAGTGCGGGCAGCGTCGCACCATGACGGCAGGGTCGAGGTTCGAGCCGTACGCAGCGTAGAGGACCACGGGCTGCAGGCTATCGTGACTGCGTGACGCGCGTGGTGATCATCGGCGGCGGTCCGGGCGGCTACGAGGCCGCGCTCGTGGGGGCGCAGCTCGACGCCGACGTCACGATCATCGACCGGACCGGACTCGGCGGCTCCGCCGTGCTCACCGACTGTGTGCCGTCGAAGACCCTCATCGCGACCGCGGAGCTGATGACCTCGATCCAGGAGTCGCGGGAGCTCGGGGTGCGCTTCGGACACGTCGCCGACATCGACGCCGTCGCCACGGTCGACCTCGCCAAGATCAACGCACGCGTCAAGCGGCTCGCGAGCTCCCAGTCGAGCGACATCGCGGGCAAGCTGGACGCCGAGTCCGTGCGGTTCATCAAGGGAAGCGCACGTCTCGACGGTGCCGAGACGGTGGTGGTCACGTCCGACGACGGCGAGGAGCGGCTCGACGCCGACGCGATCCTCGTCGCCACGGGCGCCCATCCACGGATCCTCGACACGGCCCCGCCCGACGGCGAGCGGATCCTCACCTGGACCCAGGTCTACGACCTCGAGGAGCTGCCCGAGCGCCTGATCGTCATCGGGTCCGGAGTGACCGGCGCCGAGTTCGCGAGCGCGTACAACGCCCTCGGCTGCGACGTCGTCCTGGTCAGCAGCCGCGACCGCGTGCTTCCCGGCGAGGACGCCGATGCGGCCGAGGTCCTCGAGCACGTGCTGAAACGCCGGGGCATGACCGTGCTGGGACGTTCACGAGCCGCCGATGTCCATCGCACCGGGGACGGGGTCGTCGTCACTCTCTCCGACGGGAGCACGGTCGAGGGGTCGCACTGCCTGGTCGCCGTCGGGTCGGTGCCGAACACCGAGGGCCTCGGCCTGGAGTCGGCGAACGTGGTGACCGACGACGCCGGCTACATCACCGTCGACCGGGTGTCCAGGACGTCGGCACGCGGCGTGTACGCGGCAGGCGACTGTACGGGTGTGCTGATGCTGGCCTCCGTCGCCGCCATGCAGGGGCGCATCGCGATGTGGCACGCCCTGGGCGACGCGGTCAAGCCGCTCGACCTGAAGACCGTCTCGTCCAACGTGTTCACCGCGCCCGAGATCGCCACGGTCGGCTGGAGCCAGCAGGCGGTCGACGCAGGTGAGATCGACGCCCGGTCACTGACGCTGCCGCTCGCGGGGAACGCGCGCGCGAAGATGCAGGGTGTCCAGGACGGCTTCGTCAAGCTGTTCTGCCGGCCGGGTCCCGGCACCGTCGTGGGCGGCGTGGTCGTCGGGCCGCGCGCCAGCGAGCTCATCCACGCGGTGTCGCTGGCCGTCGAGGGTGGCCTGACGGTGGACGACATGGCCCAGGCCTTCACGGTGTACCCCTCGATGTCGGGGTCCGTCGCCGAGGCGGCTCGCCGCCTGCATACGCACGCCTGAAGGCGCCCGACCGAGCCGCGTACCTCGGCTTCTCGTCACATCGACGTAGTTACACCGCCGTATTCTAAGAATCCCGGCCACTCGCTGTGACCGAATGGGTTTCTCGGTGTAATCGACTTCTACGCGCCAGCCACATTCTCCCCAGCGGTCACTGCAGCACCACCCGGACCGCAGCCCCGAGTCGCGCGCCAGGAGTCCCGTATGCGAGTCCACCACCTGTCCATGAGCGCGCCCAGAGCCCGATGGCTGGCGGCGTCGGCAGTGCCGGCATCGGTCGCCCTGGTGATCGGCGGCGTCTGGATGACGCCGGCGGCCGCCACGGGTGGTGCACCGGCGAAAGCCGTCAGTGGTGCGCACCCCGTCGCACCGACGGTCGACTCGCTGGCCATCCCGGAGGTGTCGGCCGCCAGGCACGCGGGCCCCCACGCCGTCTCCGGCCTGCCGGCTTCGGGCCGCGCTCATCTGGTAGCGCTGGTACAGCGGCCGGCGGTGGGGCAGTTCTCGATGGTGGCGGTGACCTGGAACTCGTCGCGCTCGGCCGACGGGCTGACCATCCAGCTGCGGACCCGGTACGCCGGCCACTGGACCGGCTGGACGAAGCTGGGCGTCGACGCTGACGGGCCGTCCGTCGCCGAGAGCTCGTCGGCGCGCGGAGGGACGACACCGTACTGGGTCGGGCACGCCACCGGTGTCGAGGTCGCGGTGTACGCCGTCGGTGCTCGCCACCCGAACGGCCTGTCGGTCGCGACGATCGACCCTGGCACGTCGGCGTACGACGCGACGGTCGCGGGCACGTCGCGGACGGACCAGGCGAAACGCAGCTCCGCAGCGGCGGGGAGCTTCCCCAGCATCCCCGACATCGTCACCCGGGCTCAGTGGGGTGCCGACGAGAGTCTCGGGAGCACGTGCTGGGACCCCAGGGTCGGCACGCGGTTCGACGCCGTCATCGTCCACCACACGGCGGGGACGAACACCTACTCGCGACGCGACGCGGCGTCGGTTGTCCGCGGCGTGCTGGCGTACCACACCGTCTCGCGTGGCTGGTGTGACATCGGCTACAACTTCCTGATCGACCGTTACGGAACCATCTACGAAGGCCGCGCGGGCGGCATTCGCCAGCCCGTACGCGGCGCCCATGCCGGCGACTACAACGTCGACACCACCGGCATCTCGCTGATGGGGAACTTCGACATCGCTTCGCCCACGGGACCGATGAAGCGCTCGCTTGTGGCGCTCGTCGCCTGGCGGCTCGGGACGGCCTACCACGGTGCGTACGGTCATCCGTTCCTCTTCGACGGAAGGTTCGACCGGATCTCGGGGCACCGAGACGTCATGTCGACGGCCTGCCCCGGCCAGTACGTCTATGCCTGGCTGCCCCATCTGCGCCAGCGGGTCGCCGCGCGCCTGTCCGGCTTCGAGTCGCCGATCGAGAAGGCGTGGAAGGCCGACGGCGGCGGGCACAGCCGGCTCGGACCGGTCCGCGTCGGCGAGCGGATGCAGGCCGGCGGACACAACACCCGGTTCGACGGTGGCCGGATGTACCAGAGCTCCTACGGCATCTTCACCTTCTACCCCGGTCAGATCCTGCACTACTACCTTGGCTCCGGTGGCGTCCGTGGCGACCTGGGCTACCCGGAGAGCGGCGTCAACCCGACTGCGACGTCGGGCCTCACGGCGAAGTTCGCGGGCGGACGGGTGTACTGGTCGGACAGCAGCAACAGCCACAGCCTGACGCACGGGGCGATCCTGCGTAGGTACCTGCACGTCGGGGGAGCGGCCGGCCGGCTGGGATTCCCCACGAGCTCGGTGCACTCGATCTCCGGTGGCAGGCGAGCGGGGTTCATGCAGGGCTACATCACGTACGACCGCTCGACGAGGAAGACCACGGTGACGACACGATGAGGGGGACGACACGATGACGAGAACAGTGTCGGGCCTGCGGTCCACAGTGATCGTCAGCGGTACGGCAGCAGCCTTGGCCGTGTCGCTCACGGTCGCGGCGACGACCGCGGCCCACGGCGACGCCGCATCCGGCTCGTCCCGGCACGCCGGGCATGCCGCGCACGCCGGAAAGGCCGGGCACGCCGACAAGCGCTCGCTCGTGATCGTCGGTCACGGGTTCGGGCACGGGCACGGCATGAGCCAGTACGGGGCCCAGGGTGCGGCCCTGCAGGGCGTCAAGTACCGCCACATCGTCGACTTCTACTATCCGCACACCGCCTGGGCGCAGGCCCACGGTCGCATCCGCGTACTGATCAGCGCCGACACGACCTCGGACCTGGAGGTGCGGCCAGCGCCCGGGTTGGTCGTGCGTGACTCCAGGCGCCAGCACTCGTGGACCCTCCCGACCGGCGGCCGCTACTACCGCTGGCGCCTGCATCCGCTACCGAACGGCTTCACAGCCGTCGAGTACCTGAGCAAGTCGGGCTGGCACCGCTGGCACATCCCGGACGGCCGCAAGACGTTCAAGACCGATGCGGAGTTCCACGCCCGCGGTCCCCTGCGGTTGCTGGTGCCCGGCGGGCGTGACGTCGTCGGCGTGCCGTACCGGGGGACGCTGAGGCTGGCGAGCCCGTCGTCCGGCTCGCGGGCTCGAGACACCGTCAACGTGCTGAGCCTGGATGCGTACGTCAAAGGGGTGGTCCCGTACGAGATGCCCGCATCGTGGCGCCAGCCCGCCCTGCGCGCGCAAGCCGTGGCGGCGCGCACCTTCGCCGCCTGGGAGCGCTCGCAGAACCGCGACAGCGACTACCAGATCTGTGACACGACGTCGTGCCAGGTCTACGGGGGACTTCCCGCGGAGCAGGACTCCAGCAACCGGGCTGTCGACGCGACCGCCGGCAAGATCGTGACGTACCACGGGCGGCCGGCGATGGCACAGTTCGCGTCGTCGTCGGGTGGCTGGACGTCGTACGGCGGAGAGCCGTACCTGCCGGCGAAGAAGGACCCGTGGGACAGGTTCTCCGGGAACCCCATGCACACCTGGTCCGACCGGGTGTCCGCGTCTGTGCTGGAGCGCGACCATCCCGGCATCGGGCGGCTGCTGGCCATCCACGTGCTGACACGCGATGGCCATGGCGCGTGGGGCGGGCGGGTCGAGAGCGTCGTGCTACGCGGCAGCAAGGGCAAGGCCCACGTCACCGGTGACGACATCCGCTGGGCGTACGGGCTGCCGTCGGACTGGTTCCGCGTCGAGTAACCCCCCGAACAGAAGAGTACGTCCGGTCGAGCGGGCAGAAATGCCGGGTCGAGCAGTCAGAAATGTCGCGTCGAGCCCGCTCGGCGGTGGGGTCACGTGGGAGTCACCACCACGACGAGGTCGCCCCCCTCGACGCTGCGTGGACCGTCGAGCGCAACCCGCTGGACGGTGCCGGACACGGGCGAGGTGATCGCCGCCTCCATCTTCATGGCCTCGATGGTCGCGACCACGTCGCCGGACACCACCCGGTCACCGACAGCCGCGGTCACCGATACCACGCCGTCGAACGGTGCGGCGATGTGTCCCGTCTGCGCCGGGTCGGCGCGCTCGCGAGCCGGCGCGTCGGACGAGATGGATCGGTCGCGTACGGAGACAGGTCTGAGCTGACCGTTGATCGTGCACATCACGGTTCGCAGCCCCCGCTCGTCGGGTTGGCTGATCGACTCGACGCCGATGATCAGCCGGACGCCTTCGTTGAGGTAGATGTCGTGCTCCTCGTCGAAGGAGAGCCCGTACAGGAAGTCGCGCGTCGGTATCACCGAAAGGTCGCTGAAACGCTCCCTGGAGTCCGCGAAGTCCTTCGCCGGTCCGGGGAAGAGCAGCCGGTTGAGAGTCGTACGGCGATCGGTCCGCAGCCCCGCAAGGTCGGCGTCGTCCAGCGAAGTCTCATGATGTCGTGGGACCCGTCCTGCGAGCGCCTTGGTGCGGAACGGCTCCGGCCATCCGCCCGGAGGCACACCCAGCTCACCGGACAGAAATCCGACGACCGAGTCCGGAAGGTCGTACGACGCGGGGTCGTCGGCGAACGCCTTCGGATCCGCACCGATCGCGACCAGCTGCAGCGCGAGATCTCCGACCACCTTGCTTGAAGGAGTCACTTTGACAATATTGCCGAGGATTCCGTTGGCCGCGGCGTACATGTCCTCGACCTGCTCGAACCTGTCGCCGAGACCGAGCGCGATCGCCTGCTGTCGCAGGTTCGACAGCTGACCGCCCGGTATCTCGTGGCTGTACACCCGGCCCGTCGGCGCCGGCAGCCCCGACTCGAACGGCGCGTACAGGCGTCGCGTCGCCTCCCAGTACGGCTCGAGGTCGCACAGCGCCCGCAACGAGAGCCCGGTCTCCCGCCCGGTGGAGTCGGTGGCGGCGACCAGTGCTGACAGGGCAGGTTGGCTGGTCGTTCCGGCCAGCGCCGCGCTGGCCGCATCAACGGCGTCGACTCCCGCGTCGATCGCGGCGACGAGGGTAGCGAGCTGGCCGCCCGGCGTGTCGTGCGTGTGGAGGTGGACGGGTAGGTCGAACCGCTCTCGAAGCGCGGTGACCAGGGCGCGGGCGGCAGGGGCGCGCAGCAGGCCGGCCATGTCCTTGATGGCCAGTACATGTGCGCCCGCGGCCACGATCTGCTCGGCCAGCTTGAGGTAGTAGTCCAGTGTGTACAGCGTCTCGCCGGGGTCCGACAGGTCGCCGGTGTAGCAGAGGCACACCTCCGCGACCGCTGTGTTCGTCGTGCGTACGGCCTCGATCGCCGGACGCATCTGGTCGACGTCGTTGAGGGCGTCGAAGATCCGGAAGATGTCGACGCCGGTTGCCGCCGCCTCCGAGACGAACGCATCGGTGACCTGTGTCGGGTAGGGCGTGTACCCGACGGTGTTGCGGCCGCGAAGCAGCATCTGCAGCGCGATGTTCGGGACCGCCTCACGAAGCGCCGCCAGCCGCTCCCACGGGTCCTCGGCCAGGAAGCGCAGCGCAACGTCGTACGTCGCACCTCCCCATGCCTCCAGCGACAGCAGCTCCGGTGTCATCCGCGCGATGTGCCGCGCGGCCCCGACGAGGTCACGGGTGCGGACCCGCGTGGCCAGCAGCGACTGGTGAGCGTCGCGCATGGTGGTATCGGTGACGGCGACGGGGACCTGCGCGCGCAGCGACGCGGCGAACTGCTCGGGACCGAGGTCGAGCAGGCGCTGGCGCGAGCCTGCGGGCGGTGGGGAGGAGAGGTCGATCGGGGGGAGCTTGCCGGAGGGCTCTACCTGCGTCGGCGCGGGGCCGTACGGCTGGTTGACGGTGACGTCGGCGAGATAGTGCAGCAGCCGGGTGCCGCGGTCGGCTGACGACCGGGCGGTGAGCAGCCCCGGGTGCTGCTCGATGAACGACGTCGTCACGCGTCCGGCCCGGAAGTCCGGGTCGTCGAGCACCGCCTGCAGGAAAGGGATGTTGGTGGCCACGCCTCGGATCCGGAACTCGGCGATCGCCCGCCGCGCCCGGTCGACGGCCATGGCGAACGTTCGCCCGCGGCAGGTCAGCTTCGTGAGCATCGAGTCGAAGTGCGCCGAGACCTCTGCGCCCGTGTACGTCGTACCGCCGTCGAGGCGTACACCGGCGCCGCCGGGTGAGCGGTACGCCGTGATGCGCCCGGTGTCGGGACGGAACCCGTTCGCCGGGTCCTCGGTGGTGATCCGGCACTGCAGCGCGGCGCCGCGTACGACGATCGTCTCCTGGCGCAGCCCCATGCCGGCGAGCGTCTCGCCCGCGGCGATCCGGAACTGGGCCTGGACGAGATCGACGTCGGTGATCTCCTCCGTCACGGTGTGCTCGACCTGGATCCGCGGGTTCATCTCGATGAAGACATGGCGACCGTCGGGGTCGACAAGGAACTCCACCGTGCCGGCGTTGGTGTACCCGATCGCGCGCGCGAACGCCACGGCGTCGCGGCAGATCCGCTCGCGCAGAGCTGGGTCGAGGTGCTGTGCCGGCGCGATCTCGACGACCTTCTGGTGCCTGCGCTGCAGGGAGCAGTCCCGCTCGAACAGGTGGATGACGTCGCCGGTGGTGTCGGCCAGGATCTGCACCTCGATGTGCCGCGGGTCGACGACCGCCTCCTCGACGAAGACCGTCGGGTCGCCGAACGCGCCGTCGGCCTCGCGCATCGCGGCTTCGACCGCGGCGCGCAGCCCGGACAGATCCTGTACGCGCCGCATGCCGCGCCCGCCCCCGCCGGCGACCGCCTTGACGAAGACGGGAAAGCGCAGGTCCGCGGCCGACCGGCAGACCTCGTCGACGTCTCGGGACGGCTCGGCGTTCAGTAGCACGGGAACGCCCGCCGCCCGGGCCGCGGCAACGGCGCTGGCCTTGTTGCCGGTCAGGCGGAGCACGTCGCTCGACGGTCCGACGAACGTGATGCCGGCGTCCGCACACGCTCGAGCCAGCGCCGGGTTCTCGGACAGGAAGCCGTACCCCGGGTACACCGCCTCGGCGCCCGCTCGCCGGGCCGCGCCGACGATCGCGGCCGGGTCGAGGTAGGCGCGGACCGGGTGGCCGTGCACGCCGATCTCGTACGCCTCGTCGGCCTTCAAGCGGTGCTCGGAGCCGCGGTCCTCGTACGGGAAGACGGCCACTGTCTTCGCGCCGAGCTCGTACGCCGCTCGGAAGGCCCGGACGGCGATCTCGCCCCGGTTTGCCACGAGCACCTTCGCGAACATGCAGACGAGGCTATTGCCTCGCGCCCTCCCTCCCGTCGAGTGGGCGGGAATGTCGGTTCGAGCGGGCGGGAATGTCGGGTCGAGCGGGCGGGAGATGTCGGGTCGACGCGGGCGGGAATGTCGGGTCGAGTGGGCGGGAATGTCGGGCGGTGTCAGCCGGTGATCTCGCAGATCACGGCGCCGGTGGAGACCGTGGCGCCGACCTCCGCGTTGAGCCCGCTGATGGTGCCGGCGCGGTGTGCGTTGATCGGCTGCTCCATCTTCATGGCCTCGAGTACGACGACGAGCGCGCCGGCCTCGACGGTGTCGCCCTCGGCGACCGCGAGCTTGACGATGGTTCCCTGCATCGGCGACGTCAGGGCGTCGCCGCTCACGGCCGCGCCGCCCTTCTTCGCGGCCTTGCGGCGTACCGGCCGGCCGGCACCGTCGGCACCCGCGCCGTCTGCTCCTCCGAGGCCCGCGGGAACCGACACCGAGAGCCGCTTGCCGTCGACCTCGACGGTGACGGTCCGCCGTTCGGCCGGCTCGTCGGCCGGCACAGCCGTGGTGTCGGGCGCGATGTCATTCTCGAACTCGGTCTCGATCCAGCTCGTGTGGATGCCGAACCCCTCGGCGTCGCCGACGAACGCCGGATCCTCCACCACGCGGCGATGGAACGGCAGTACCGTGGGCATCCCCTCGATCACGAACTCCCGCAGCGCGCGCCTCGACCGCGCCAGGGCCTCGTCACGGCTCGCGCCCGTCACCACCAGCTTGGCGATCAGGGAGTCGAACGAGCCCGGTACCGTCTCGCCGACGTCATAGCCGGCGTCCAGCCTTACGCCGGGGCCGGCCGGGACCTGCCAGCCGGTCAGTGTGCCAGGAGCCGGCATGAAGTTGCGGCCGGCGTCCTCGGCATTGATCCGGAACTCGATCGAGTGCCCGCTGACGACCGGGTCGGCGTACCCGAGCGCCTCGCCCGCGGCGATCCGGAACATCTCCCGGACGAGGTCGAGGCCGGTGACCTGCTCCGTCACGGGGTGCTCGACCTGCAGCCGGGTGTTCACCTCGAGGAACGAGATAGTGCCGTCCTGCCCGACCAGGAACTCGCAGGTACCGGCCCCGACGTAGCCGGCCTCCGCGAGGATGGCTTTGGACGACTCGTACAGCGTCTTCAGCTGAGCGTCGGACAGGTACGGGGCGGGGGCCTCCTCGACCAGCTTCTGGTGGCGGCGCTGCAGAGAGCAGTCGCGGGTCGACACCACGACGACGTTGCCGTGGGAGTCGGCGAGACACTGCGTCTCCACGTGCCGGGGGCGGTCGAGATAGCGCTCGACGAAACACTCGCCGCGGCCGAAGGCGGTCACCGCTTCACGTACGGCGGACTCGTACAGCTGGGCGATCTCACCCTCCTCGCGAGCGACCTTGAGTCCGCGGCCACCTCCTCCGAACGCCGCCTTGATCGCGATCGGCAGGCCGTGCTCGCGCGCGAACGCGACGACCTCGTCGGCGCCGCCGACGGGGTCCGGGGTACCGGCCACCAGGGGAGCCCCGACCCGTTGCGCGATGTGACGGGCCTCGACCTTGTCGCCGAGGGCGTCGATGGCGGCCGGCGGCGGCCCGATCCAGATCAGGCCGGCATCGAGGACCGCTTGGGCGAACCCGGCGTTCTCGGCCAGGAACCCGTAGCCCGGATGCACGGAGTCGGCTCCCGACCTCCGGGCTGCAGCCACGATCTTGTCGACCGAGAGGTAGGTGTCGGTCGGTGTCGCGCCGTTCAGGGAGTACGCCTCGTCGGCGAGCCGCACGAACAGGGCGTCGCGGTCCTGGTCCGCGTACACCGCCACGCTTGCCATCCCGGCGTCGCGACAGGCCCGGATCACCCGTACCGCGATCTCGCCGCGGTTGGCGACGAGGACTTTGCTCAGGTCGGGCACGGGGACTCCTTGGCGTCGAGACGACCGGCTGCTTCGTCGGCGGTCTGCTGCTCCGTCGGCAGTCTAGGGCGACGCGGCCCAGGTCGCGCCGGGCCCCGGTCGCCTGGCCGTTCGTGTGTCCGCACCCCTAGAGTGAGGGTGCGACACCGCCGCATCTCGACGCAAGGAGTTCGGACCGATGACCAGCTCGCAGTACCCCGAGTCCAACAGCGACAGCGACTCGCAGCGCACCGACCCCGATTCCGACGCCGGCGCCACGGGCACAGCGGCCGCGAGGGGAACACACGACGACAGCGGCGTCGAGTCGTACAGCACGGGGATCTTCGACCAGGGTCATGAGGCGGAGGAGCCAGGGGAGGGCGTCTTCGACCAGGGCCACCCCGAGCCCCCGCAGGAGCCCGGGCAGGGCGTGTTCGACCAGGGCCACCCGGAGCACAAGCATCGGCACGGCCAGGGCGTGTACGAGCAGGGGCACTCCGACCACGACGACCCCGAGCAGGACGTCCCCGACGACACGGACTCGACGACCCGCTGACTCAGCCCGAGTCGGTGGCCGGCGCGGCGGCATTCGCGCCCGCTCGACCGGGCATTTGCGCCCGCTCGACCGAACATTTGCGCCCGCTCGACCACAACTCCCGCTCGGGTCAGGGGGTGCGCGGCCGGAGCCGCCGGCGCATCACCACACGGGTAGGTGAGCGGCGCACGACCTCGGTGAAGCCGGCGCGCTCGTAGAGGCTCCGCGACCCGAAGAACATGAAGTCGTCGTGGCTGCGCTCGGGCTTGTCGACGGGGTAGGCCTCCAGCAGGCGTACCCCGTTGTCGCGGGCGTACCGGACGGCCGCGTCGAGCAGCCGATGCTGCAGCCCCCTGCCCCGGTGGCTCTTCGCGACGTAGGTGCACACGATCGACCAGACGTCGGCGCCGTCGACCGGCTTCATGATCGGCGAGCGTTGCAGCTTGAGGTAGTCCCCGCGGGGACCCAGGCTGATCCACCCGACGGGGGAGCCGCCGAGATAGCCCACGAGACCGGGGACGGTGCCCTCGTCGACCAGGTGGCGCAGCTGCGGCTTGTTCTGCTCACCGTTCAGGGCGCCGGAGTGCTTGCCCGTGCGACGGTAGAACATGCACCAGCAGCCCCGCACGATCGACCCGCCGGGAAGCCCGAAGAGCTCCTCGAGGTCTGCCCACGTGTCAGGTGTCAGCGGGCGTACGGTGAACCGGGACGGCATAGCGCCCAGTCTGGCCCGCAACGATCGAGGAGGACACCCCGATGAGCTTCGTCCTGTCAGCCGATCACGAGGACTTCAGGGGGGTCGTTCGCGAGTTCGCCGAGGCCGAGATCGCCCCGCATGCCGCGCGGTGGGACAAGGAGCACTTCTTCCCCGTCGACACTGTGCGTGCCATGGGCAAGCTCGGGCTGTTCGGGATCACCGCGCCCGAGGAGTACGGTGGCGCCGGCGCCGACGGAGACTTCACCAGCCTGTGCGTTGCCATCGAGGAGATCGGCCGCGTCGACCAGTCGATGGGCATCACCCTGGAGGCGGCGGTGGGCCTGGGCATCAACCCGATCCTGACGTTCGGAACCGAGGAGCAACGCCAGACCTGGCTGCCCGATCTGGTGGCGGGGGAGGCGCTCGCCGGCTTCGGCCTGACCGAGCCGGGCGCCGGCTCCGACGCGGGCGCGACGGCGACCCGCGCGACTGTGCAGGACGGCGAGTGGGTGGTCAACGGGTCCAAGCAGTTCATCACCAACTCGGGGTCGGAGATCACGTCGCTCGTCACCGTCACCGCCCGCACCGGTGAGCGCCCCGACGGTCGCGCGGAGGTATCGACGATCATCATCCCGTCCGAGACGCCCGGCTTCACCGTCGAGCCGGCGTACGACAAGCTCGGCTGGCACGCGAGCGACACTCACCCGCTCAGCTTCGCCGACGCGCACGTTCCCGAGGCGAACCTCCTCGGCACCCGCGGCCGCGGCATCGCCCAGTTCCTCGCCACGCTGGACGACGGCCGGGTAGCGATCGCCGCGCTGGCCGTCGGCTGCATCCAGGCCTGCCTCGACATGTCGGTCCAGTACGCCGGAGAGCGCACGACGTTCTCCGTCCCGATCGGAGCCAAGCAGGGGGTCGCGTTCCAGATCGCCGACCTGCACGTGATGGTGGAGGCCGCGCGCGGGCTTACCTACAAGGCGGCCGCCCTGAAGGACGCCGGCAGTCCTGCCGACGAGTTCAAGCAGGCTGCCGCCGTCGCGAAGCTGTACTCGACCGAGGCCGCGGTGACCGCGACGAGGATCGCGACGCAGGTGTTCGGCGGGTACGGCTTCATGGAGGAGTACCCGGTGGCCCGCTTCTACCGCGACGCGAAGGTCCTGGAGATCGGCGAAGGCACGTCAGAGGTCCAGCGGATGCTCATCGCGCGCGGGCTCGGCCTCCCCGTCGAGTGAGCCTGCCGGTCCGTCGGTCGGATGCCCCCACAGGTCCGTCCAGGCGATGCCCAGCTCGCCGAGCATGCGTCGTAAGTGCGGCAAGGAGATGCCCACCACGTTGTGTGGGTCGCCCTCGACCCCGTCGATGAAGGCCCCGGCCCTGCCGTCGAGAGTGAAGGAGCCGGCGACCTCGAGAGGTTCACCGGTCGCCACGTAGGCGTCGATCTCGGCGTCCGACATCTCGCTGAAGGTGACGACCGTACAGGCTCCGCGCCCGACCTGGCGGCCCGTCGCCGGCTCCATGACGAAGTGGCCCGTATGGAGCAGCCCCGAGCGGCCGCTTACTGCGTGCAGTCGCCGCCGGGCCTCCTCGGGCGAGCCGGGCTTCCCGTACGCGCGGCCGTCGAGCTCGAAGACGGAGTCGCAGCCGACCACGACCAGGCGTTCCTCGGCTGGCGCGGCGGTACCGGCGACGCGGGCGGCGACGGCTCGGGCCTTGAGCTCCGCCAGCCGCTGCGCCAGCCGGGCGGGCTCCGTCTCGGTGACCTTGTCCTCGTCGACACCCGACACGACGACGTCGGCCGCCACACCGGCCGCGCGCAGGGTCCGCAGCCGCGCCGCCGACGCGGACGCGAGGACGAGCCGGACCGTCACAGCCTCGCCAGGGCTTCCCGCAACGGGTCGAGGCCCATCGAGCCGAGATCGAGGGCAGCCCGGTGGAACTCCTTGAGGTCGAATGCGGCGCCCTGACGGGCCCGGACCTCGTCACGCGCCTGCAGCCAGATCCGCTCGCCCACCTTGTACGAGGGTGCCTGGCCCGGCCAGCCGAGGTAGCGCAGGTGCTCGAAGCGGATCACGGCGTCGTCGAGCCTGCAGTGCTGGCGCAGGAACTCCAGCCCGAGCTCTGGAGTCCAGGTCCGGCCGGGCGCGAACCCGAACGGGTTGTCCGCCGGGATCTCGAGCTCCAGGTGCATGCCGATGTCGACGATCACCCGCGTCGCCCGCACGCTCTGCCCGTCGAGCATGCCGAGCTTGTGACCCGGGTCCTCGAGATAGCCGAGGTCGTCCATCAGCCGCTCGGCGTACAGGGCCCAGCCCTCCCCGTGGCCGGACACCCAGCACATGGTTCGCTGCCAGCGGTTGAGGCGCTCCCTGCGGTACGCCGTCTGCGCGACCTGCAGGTGATGTCCCGGCACCCCCTCGTGGTAGACCGTGGTGACCTCCTGCCAGGTGGAGAACCGGTCGACGCCCTCGGGTACCGCCCACCACATCCGGCCGGGCCGGGTCCAGTCCTCCGTGGGGCCTGTGTAGTAGATGGCGCCGTCGCTCGTCGGCGCGAGGCAGCACTCGATCCGCCGGACCGGCTCGGGGATGTCGAAGTGGACGTCGGCGAGCTCGCGGACTGTCGTGTCGGCGAGCTCCTGCATCCAGTCGCGGAATCGCTCCTTGCCCTCGATGACCCGGCCGGGCTCTGAGTCGAGGGCTTCCATCGCGTCCGCGACGGTGCCTCGCGGCACGATCCGGCTCGCGACCCGCTGCATCTCGTCCTCGATGCGCTTGAGCTCCTCCCAGGCCCAGGCGTACGTCTCGTCGAGGTCGACGGTGGCGCCGAGGAACGACCTCGAGGCCGGCTCGTAGCGCTCTCGTCCGACCGCATCGCGCTCGCGGCCGCGCGGCAACAGGTCGCGCTCGAGGAAGCGTGCGAAGTCGGAGTACGCCGCTGTCGCGGCCGAAGCGCTCGCCTCGAGGCCTCGCTTCAACGTGTCGTCTACGGCAGCTCGTGACACCAGGGAGGCGAAGAGGTTGCCTGCGGCACCTTTCTCTCCGGTCCACCCGCGGATCTGGTCGGCGACGGCGGCGAGCTGTCGTTGCGCCGACACGTGTCCGTCGTCGGCGGATCGGACCAACGTCTGCTGGTAGTCCGCCAGCGCGGCAGGCACTCCGGACAACCGGGCGTCGATGGCGGCCCACGCCTGCTCGCCGTCGGTGCTCATCAGGTCGAAGGCCGACCGGAGCGCATGCACCTCGCTCTCGATCACGCTGACCTGCGACTGCGGCGTCATCGCCGCGTACTGTTCGAGGTCCACGGTCAGCCGCTCCACGAACGACGCCTGGGCGGCCCGCGCCCGCTCGTCTCGGGCCTCGGCGGAGCGCATCGCCGAGAGAGTCCGCCGCATCAGCTCCTCGCGGGCGGCATAGCCGTCGAGGCTGAGATCAGGGAGCTCGGACTCGTGGCCCGCTATCCCGAGGTACGTCGCGGTGAGTGGCGACAAGGCGGCCCAGTCGTCGACGAACCGCTCGGCGATGTCGTCGACCTCGCGGCCGCCAGACGCGGGAGAGGGAGGGGAGTCGTTCACCCCGCGACTGTAGACCTCGCCGGCGACGTCAGCCGGGCCAGGCGCTGGCCCTCCACATCCCTGGGCCGTGCCGGTGGACGGCCCGCACCCGTCGTAGCGGCGAAGCCCAGGCCGAGCGGCGCGGCTCAGTCGGGCGGGATGCGCCCGATGCCGACGAGGAGGCGAGCACGACGACCAGAGCAGCGATCTCGTCGGGCGAAGGGTTCCCCTGGAGGACACGTACGAGGGCGGGCTCGTCCGGCTCGGTCACAACGGGATGTTCCCGTGCTTCTTCGGCGGGAGGATCTCGCGCTTGTTGCGCAGCAGCCGCAGCGAGCGGACGATCTCGGCCCGCGTCTCGTGCGGCGCGATGACGGCGTCGACGAAGCCGCGTTCGGCCGCGAGGTACGGGTTGGCGAGAGTGTCGTCGTACTCGGAGATCAGGTCGGCGCGCAGGCCCTCGGGGTCGTCGGCAGCACGCAGCTCCGAGCGGTACAGGAGGTTGACGGCGCCCTGGGCTCCCATCACCGCGATCTGCGCCGTCGGCCACGCGACGTTGACGTCGGCACCGAGGTGCTTGGAGCCCATCACGTCGTACGCCCCGCCGTACGCCTTGCGCGTGATCACCGTGATGAGCGGCACAGTCGCCTCCGCGTACGCGAAGAGCAGCTTGGCGCCGCGCCGGATGATCCCGCCCCACTCCTGGCTCGTACCGGGGAGGAAGCCGGGCACGTCGACAAAGGTCAGGACCGGCACGTTGAACGCGTCGCAGGTCCGGACGAAGCGCGCCGCCTTCTCCGACGCGTCGATGTCCAAGGTGCCTGCCAGCTGCATCGGCTGGTTGGCCACGACACCCACGGAGTGGCCCTCGATCCGGCCCAGGCCGACGACGATGTTTGGCGCGAACAGCGCATGGATCTCGAGGAAGTCCCCGTCGTCGAGCACCGACTCGATGACGTTGTGCATGTCGTAGGGCTGGTTCGGCGAGTCGGGGATGAGCGTGTCGAGAGCCCGGTCGTCGTCGTTGGGGTCGAGGTCGACCGGGGTGTCGAAGACCGGTGGGTCTTCGAGGTTGTTCTGCGGCAGGTAGCCGACCAGAGCCTTGACGAAGTCGATGGCGTCGTCCTCGTCGGAGGCCAGGTAGTGGGCCCCGCCGCTTCGGGAGTTGTGCGTGTGTGCGCCGCCGAGCTCCTCCATCGTGACGTCCTCGCCGGTGACGGTCTTGATGACGTCGGGACCCGTGATGAACATGTGGGACGTCTTGTCGACCATGACCGTGAAGTCCGTGACCGCCGGGGAGTACACGGCGCCCCCGGCGCACGGGCCCATGATCAGCGAGATCTGCGGCACCACACCGGAGGCGTGCACGTTGCGCCGGAAGATCTCGCCGTACAGCCCCAGCGAGACGACCCCCTCCTGGATCCGGGCGCCGCCGGAGTCGTTGATGCCGATGACCGGGCAGCCGGTCTTCATGGCGAGGTCCATCACCTTGACGATCTTCTCGCCGAACACCTGCCCGAGGCTTCCGCCGAAGACGGTGAAGTCCTGGGCGAACACGCACACCTGTCGTCCGTCGATCGTCCCGTACCCCGTCACCACACCGTCCCCGTACGGCCGGTTGCGCTCCATGCCGAAGTTGGTGGAGCGGTGCCTGGCCAGCTCGTCGAGCTCGACGAACGAACCGTCGTCGAGCAGCCGTTCGACCCGTTCACGGGCGGTCAGCTTGCCTTTGGCGTGCTGCTTCTCGATCGCCCGCGAGGAGCCGGAGTGGATCGCGGCATCGAGTCGCTCCTCGAGGTCGGCGAGCTTGCCGGACGTGGTGTGGATGTCGATGTCGCTCACGCTGGGCAGCGTAGCGTGACGAAGTGGCTTCGACGTACGACGACCTGGAGCGCCCACCCCTGCGTGCCGAGCCGCTCCGCCGGGCGCTGCTGACCCCGGGGTCGCTGTGGTCCGAGCTGGAGGTCGTCGAGTCGGTGTCGTCGACGAACGCGGTCCTGGCTCGGCGGGCGGCGACCGACGGCGGGTCCGGCGTCGTCCTGCTCGCCGAGCACCAGACGGCGGGCCGCGGCAGGCTGGACCGTACCTGGGCGGTGCCGCCGAGAACGGGGCTGACCCTGTCGGCGCTGGTGCGTCCGTACGACGTCGCGGTGTCGCGTTGGCCCTGGATCTCCCTGCTGACCGGTCTGGCTGTCGGCGCGGCCCTGAACACGACCGCCGGCGTGGCCGCCACGTTGAAGTGGCCGAACGACGTCGTCATCGGTGAGCGCAAGGTGGCAGGCGTCCTGGTCGAGCGGGTCGAGGTGGGGCCGTACCCGCCGGCCGCCGTGATCGGCATCGGGTTGAACGTGTCGGCGAGGGCTGATGAGCTTCCTGTCCCGACCGCCACGTCGCTCAGCATGGAGGGTGCGCGTACCACCGACCGGTCCGTGCTGGCCCGGGCCGTTCTCCGTACGCTCGAGGGCCTGCTCGGCGACTGGCAGCGCTCGGGTGGCGACGCCGAGCGGGGGCTGCTCACCGCGTACGTGCAGGCGTGCAGCACGGTCGGGCGACGGGTGAGCGTGGCGCTTCCCGCCGGCGGCGAGGTCATCGGTGAGGCGGTCGGTGTGGACGCCACGGGCCGGCTGGTGGTGTCGACCGACGCCGGCACCCGGGCCTTCGGCGCGGGCGATGTCGTGCACCTCCACCCGCTGACATGACACCATTCGAGGGACCATGGCCATCTCACCGAAGCTGCTGGGCGACGGCGAACACGTCATCGCCTCGACCCGCACGCACTGGAAGGCGCTCGTCCTGCCCGTGCTCGCACTGCTGGTGACGTGCGCCGTGGCCGGCTTCCTGATCGCCATCGTGCCGTCCACCTCGTCCAACGCCGGCGTATGGGTCGTGGTCGTCCTGGCGCTGCTCGTCATCGTGTACGCCACCGTCCGGCCCTTCCTCGTCTGGCTGACCGCGTCGTACACCGTGACCAACCGCCGGCTGATCAACCGTTCCGGCGTCTTCACCCGCCGCGGGCGCGACATCCCCCTGCAGCGGATCAACGACGTGAAGTACGAGCGGGGCGTGCTCGACCGGGTGCTCGGATGCGGCACGCTCATCATCTCCGATGCCAGTGAGGAGGGTCGCTCGGTGCTGCCCGACGTCCCGAACGTCGAGAAGCTCCAGCTGGTCATCACGGACCTGCTCTTCGGAGACGGCCCCGACGGCGATGGCGGCGACGGCACCGGGGACGGCGGCTTCACGCGGCCGCCGACCCGACGGCGGTGACGGCTTCGGAGCCGCATCACCCGCACGGGCAGCCCCCGACGCGCGAGGACCTCGAGCGGGAGATCCTCGGCGAGCGGCCGAGCCTGACGGTCGATGCGGTCCTCGGCGACGGGGAGGTGTCCCTCGACACGGCACGCAGGCTCTGGCGGGCCCTCGGCTTCCCCGATGCCGGCGGGGCACCGGCGTTCACCAGCGCCGACGGCGAGGCGATGCGCCTGGTCGGCTCCCTGGTGGACGACGGCCACGTCGACCTGGACACCGCCATCAAGCTCGTCCGGGCGGTCGGGCAGACGATGGCGCGGCTGGCCGACTGGCAGGTCGCGACGCTCAGCGACTACATCGAGGCCCTCGAGCTCGCCGGCCGCGGGACCGGGTCCCGGCTGCAGAGCGCGCTCGGGGTGCTGCAGACGGTGGAGCCCGCCTTCGAGGAGCTGATGACCTACGCGTGGCGCCGGCACCTCGCGGCCGCCGTCAGCAGGGTTGAGGCCCTCGGGGCGAAGGACTCCGACCTGCACACCCTGATCGTGTCGGTCGGCTTCGCCGACCTCGTCCGCTTCACGCATCTCGCGAACGGCGTGGACGAGGATCGGATCGCCGATGTCGTCGAGGACTTCGAGTCGGTCTGCTCCGACATCGTGACCGCGAACGGCGGTCGGGTCATCAAGGCGCTCGGGGACTCCGTCTTGTTCATCGCACCGGGACCGCATGCCGCGGCCGAGATCGGCTGCACGCTCGTGGAGAGGATCGGTGCGGACGAGAGCCTGCCCGACGTCCACGTCGGCCTGGCCACCGGTCCCGTGGCCATGCGGCTCGGTGACGTCTTCGGCCCGCCCGTCAACCTGGCCAGCCGGCTCACCGGGATCGCCCGCCGCAACCGGGTATTGTGCGACGCCGCCACCGCCGACGCGGTACGCGACGCGGGACGCTACGTGGTCCGTGCGATGACGGCACGGCAGATCCGCGGCTTCGGCACCATGCAGCCGATGTCCATCAGGCGGATCGCGCCCGAACGGCCGCTCCCCGAGCGCAGGGCGGACCCGTCGCGGGGCTCGAGGTAGGGCTGTGCCGCTCCGTCAGCTGTGGACCGGCGTCTCGGCCTCGCCGTCCGGGACTCCGTCGGCCGGTTGCGGGGCGAGATCCGTGTCGCCGGGTGCCTCGGAGGCGGGCCTGAAGACGAACCTGCGGTAGCTCCAGAACCGGAAGATCATGCCGGCCACGAGCCCGACTACGTTGCCCGAGATGTTGTCCTCGACGGGGCTACGCAGCCCCAGCACGTAGTGCGAGACGCCCAGGATGGCGACGGCGATCACCATGCCCACGCCGTTCAGGGCGAAGAAGAGGGTCACCTCCCGGCGGGCGCCCGACCTTGCGCGGTCGACCCAGGTCCAGTGGCGGTTGCCGGCGTAGGTGACCATCGTCGCCACGGCGACGGAGATGCCCTTCGCGGTGAGGGGCTTGTGCTCCAGCAGGCCGGGGCCGGCGAACCGCAGCACGTTGAAGACCGTGACGTCGATGACGAAGCCGATCGCGCCGACGACGCCGAACTTGAGCCCCTCGGGCGCCAGGCCCCGCAGGCGTTGCAGCACGCAGGCACTCCTCCCGTCGTCAAGCCGCCAGCAGGGAAGTCTACGGGAGGCACCTGAACCGGCCCTGAGATGACCGGTTGCAGGCGCGGGTCGCCGGAAATAATGTGTGACTCATACACATATCCCGAGAAGGGCGCGAGGATGACCGCGACGGCGAAGGGCTCGTTCCAGGTGTCGAAGTGGGAGGAGGACACGTACGAGGAGATCGGCGGCGGTTCGAAGCTGACCAAGGTGTCGATCGTCCAGGACTTCAGCGGCGACCTCGAGGCGGCGGTGGCCTGGGAGGGCCAGATGTACTACCGCACCGACGGCACGGCCGTGTACAACGGGCTGCTCCGCTTCGTCGCGACGCTGGAGGGCCGCGAGGGCTCCTTCGTCGCGACCACCTCCGGCGGCTACGACGGTGAGACGGCCACCACCCACTGGACGGTGGTCTCCGGGTCCGGCACGGGAGACCTGGCCCGGATCGGCGGACACGGTACGGCAACCGCGGGAGCCGGTACCGAAGGCACGTTCACCTTCGACTACGACCTCGACTAGCGGCCCTCATGGCTCTGGACCGCGTCGGCAACCTGCTCGGCGCCCTGGCGCTGATCATCACCGACTCGACGACGGAGGCGATCGGTGAGTACGCGGAGCGCTCACCCTCCGACGCGGCCGCGCTGACGGCGATGCTGAACTTCCTGCCTCGGCCGTCGGTCGACGGGCTTCGCCAGGTCCTCGGCCTCACTCCCTCGGGGACGGTACGGCTCGTCGATCGGCTCGAAGCGGCCGGCCTAGTACGCCGTGGCGCAGGCGTCGACGGACGGTCCACGTCGGTCGTCCTCACCGCGGCCGGCCGCCGCGCGGCGCGCCGGGTCGGCGAGGCACGGGCGGGAGTGCTCGAGGCCAGCCTCGCGGTGCTCAGCGGCACCGAGCGCCGTCAGCTGGACGCGCTGCTGGCGAAGGTGCTCGTCGGCCGGATGCGAGGCCCGGGTGCCGTCCGCTGGATGTGCAGGTTGTGCGACATGCGGGGCTGCGGTCGAGACGAGGGGCACTGTCCCGTGGCTCAGGCCGCACGCGGGCACGGGGCTCAGTCCGCTCCCGCGAGGAGCGCATCGGCTCCAGCCGCCGGGGAGCCGTCGCACTAGGGTTGCGGCCGTGGACACTCCCGTGGTCGGCGTCGTGGGTGCCGGCCAGCTGGCCCGGATGATGCAGCAGGCGGCGATCGGGCTCGGCGTGCCGCTGCGCCTGCTCGCCGAGTCCGGCGACGCGGCCGCGGCACAGGTGGTGCCGGCGACGACGGTCGGCGACTACCGCGACCTGGACACGTTGCGGGCTTGGGCAGCCGACTGCGCGGTGGTGACATTCGACCACGAGCACGTACCTACCGGCCATCTGGACGAGCTGACGGCCGCGGGTCGGGTGTGCCGGCCGGCCCCTGGCGCCCTGGTCCATGCCCAGGACAAGGCCGTGATGCGCGCCCGGCTCCGCCAGCTCGACCTGCCCTGTCCTCGCAACGCCGTCGTGGAGACCGGGGCCGACATCGATGCCTTCGCACGTGCCGTCGGCGGCTATCCGGTCGTGGTCAAGGCGGCGCGCGGCGGCTACGACGGCCGTGGTGTCTGGTTCGTCGACAGCGCAAGCGAGGCCGACGAGCTGGTCAGGCACGAGGCGGCTGGCATGCCCCTGCTGGTCGAGGAGCGGGTGGACTTCGCCCGCGAGCTGTCGGCCGTGGTGGCACGGTCGCCGAGCGGTCAGCTGGCGGCGTACCCGGTGGTCCAGAGCGTGCAACGCAACGGCATCTGCGTCGAGGTGGTCGCGCCAGCCCCGGGCCTGGCTCCCGAGCTGGCGGTGCGGGCGCAGTCCGTCGCGATGCGGATCGCGGCCGAGCTCGACGTGACGGGCATCCTCGCCGTCGAGCTCTTCCAGACCCAGGATGGGCGCATCCTGGTCAACGAGCTCGCCATGCGCCCTCACAACACCGGGCACTGGTCGATCGACGGCGCGGTGACCAGCCAGTTCGAGAACCACCTGCGAGGGGTGCTCGACCTGCCGCTGGGGTCGCCGGCGCCGCGCGCCACGTGGTCGGTGATGGTGAACATCCTCGGCGGCTCGGCGCCGACGCTGTACGACGGGTACCCGCACGTGCTGGCGCGCGACCCCGCCATGCGGGTACACCTGTACGGGAAGTCGGTCCGGCCCGGACGCAAGGTCGGCCACGTGACCGCGTACGGCGACGACCTCGACGACCTGCTCGAGCGCGCCCGGCATGCAGCGGCCTGGTTCGAGGGCTCCGTGGACGACGACTCGACGGCCGAGGAGGTCTGACGACATGACGCAGGGCGCCCCGCTCGTCGGGATCGTGATGGGCTCCGACTCCGACTGGCCGACCATGCAGGCGGCCGCCGAGGCCCTGAGGGACTTCGGCGTGGAGTACGACGCCGACGTCGTCTCCGCACACCGGATGCCCGACGAGATGATCGCGTACGGGCGGAACGCGCACGGCCGGGGACTGAAGGTCATCATCGCCGGGGCCGGGGGAGCCGCCCACCTGCCCGGGATGCTCGCAGCGGTGACGGTGCTGCCGGTGATCGGCGTACCGGTGGCGCTGAAGAACCTCGACGGCATCGACTCCCTCCTGTCGATCGTGCAGATGCCGGTCGGTGTACCGGTCGCGGCCGTGGCCATCGGGAACGCCCGCAACGCCGCCCTGCTCGCGGTGCGCATCCTGGCCTCGTCCGACGAGCGACTGGCCACGGCGATGCTCGACTACCAGCGCTCCTTGCGCGACCTCGCCCGGAGCAAGGGTGAGGCCGTGCGGGCTGCGGCGGCTGAGAGCGAGCGGCAGTGACGGCCGCGCCGGCGACGGTGTACCTGCACATCGGGCTGCACAAGACGGGCACGACGTACCTGCAGAACCTGCTCCGGGCCAACCGCGATGGCCTGCGTGCGCAAGGCGTCGACTTCCCCGGGGCGGCGGGCGAGCCGGTACAGGCCTTCGCGGTCTGGGACCTGCAGGGCCGTCGCCCGCGCGGAGTCACCGACAAGCGGATCGGGGGCTCCTGGGACGCCTTGGTGCACGCAGTGAACACGAGCGGGCTCCCGAACGCGCTGATCTCCGAAGAGCGTCTCAGTCTCTCGGGCCTCAAGCAGGCGCGCAGGGCCGTGGCGGCCTTCCCGGACTCCGAGGTGCACGTCGTCGTGACCGTACGGGACCTGGGCCGGGTCGTGGTGTCCGCGTGGCAGGAGGAGATCAAGAACGACCAGACGTGGACCTGGCAGGAGTTCGTCGATGCGGTGAAGGACGAGGCGCGGGTCGCTACCAGCCCGGCCAGGGGCTTCTGGCTCCGCCAGGACGTGACGAAGATCTGCGAGACCTGGGAGGCGAGCGTGTCGGCCGAGCGTCTGCACATCATCACGGTCCCGCAGTCGGGGGCGTCGCCCGAGGTGCTGCTGGAGCGGTTCGCGTCGGTCGTCGGGTTCGATGCGTCGCGACTGACCGAAGAGCCGACCTGGAACAACGAGACCGTCGGTGTCGCGGCGACGGAGGTGATCCGCCGGCTCAACGAACGGTTCGGGGGTCGGCTCAACCAGCGCGCGTACGACCGGGTGATCAAGTTCACGGTGGTACAGATGCTCGCCAAACGTACCGAGCCCGTCCGGTTCAGCCTCCCGGAGGAGGAGATCGACTGGGTGACCAGGCGCGCCGAGGTTGCCATCACCACCCTGCGGGAGCGCGGGTACCCAGTGACGGGCGACCTCGACGAGCTGCGGCCGCGGCTGCGCCCGGGATCTCGGCGCCCGGACGACGCGACGGAGTCCGAGCTGCTGGAGACCTCCCTCGACGCGCTCGCCCTGCTGGCCGAGAAGTACGCCACGACCTGGTGGGCACGGCGCAGTGCCACCCTGGACGCCCCGCATGCCCGCACCGGTGACCTCGCGAGCCGGGCCCGCGGCGTCATCTTTCGCGGCCAGCGCTCCGCGGTCAGCCTGGCCGACCGCTCGCCCGCGGCCGCGAAGGCGCTCGGCCTGGTCCTCCGGACCCGGGACCGCGCTCGTACCCGGGCCCGAGACCGCTCCGGCTAGCCCTTCGCGTCGAGTGGGCGCAAATGCCGCGACGAGCGGGCAGGAATGTCGGGTCCAGCGGGCGCAAATGCCGCGCCGAGTGGGCGGGAAAGTGCGCGTCAGCGATGCGGCCAGCTCCACCTGGGCCCGCCCAGCCGGTCCCGTCCCGCGACCAACGTCTCGCCGAGCTCGACCGTCGCGGCGGGTACGCGCGCGGACCCCGCCCCTCGTGCGAGGGAGTCGACGAAGGCAGCGGAGTGCGAGACGGCGATGACCTGGGTGCGCTGCGACGCAGCGACAACGAGCTCTGCGAGCGCCGGAAGCAGGTCCGGATGCAGGCTCGTCTCGGGTTCGTTGAGAACGAGCAGCGACGGTGGCCGCGGCGTCAGGAGTGCCGCGATCCAGAGCAGATACCGAAGCGTGCCGTCGGAGAGTTCTTCGACGCCGAGCGGGCGGAGCAGGCCGCTCTGGATCAGTGACAGCCGACAGCGTCCCGCATCGTTGGTCACGCAGAGCCGACTGCCGGGAAATGCCCCGTCGATGGCCGCGTCGAGCCGGTCGGGCTCGCCCATCTCGCGGATGGTGAGCAACGCGGCGGCCAGATCGGACCCGTCGTGGTCGAGGACCGGCGTACGCGTACCGATGTGTACCTGCCTGGCGGGCGCCGCGGGATCGGTGCGGAACGAGTCGTAGAAGCGCCACGACCTGGTTTCCTCACGCAGCCCCATCAGCTCAGGAGCGCGTTCGATGTCGGTATACACGCTGAGCATGCTGTCGAACGGTGCGATCGGAAATGGCAGCTCGTACCAGGAGCCGTCGGCCGATCGCGACCTGAGCAGGCCGTGCCGCCGCTCGGTGAGCACCGCGGCGGGTCGGAGTAGCTCACCGCTCCACGTGGACTCGCACTTGACCTCGGGGTCGAGCAGGAAGGCGCTCTTGTTCGACACCTGAGGGGGACCGAGGTCGATGGCGTAACCGAACCGACCGGTAGCGAATCCCAACCGGAGACTCACGGGGTTCGAGCGGACGGTGCCCTGTACGGGGTGGACGCCCTCGCGGACAGCCTTACCGATCACCTCCGGTCCTGCCCAGAGCGTGGAGGGCAGACCGCCCTCTCGCGCGAGGGCTGCCACTGCTCCGTTGCGCGCGGCCTCGGCGAGCAGCCGGATCGCCCTGTACAGGCTTGACTTCCCGGTGCCGTTGGCGCCCACGACGACGGTGAGCTGCTCGAGTGGAAGGATGAGCCGACGCAGAGATCGGTACCCTTCGATCGCCAGCGTGGTCAGCACCGGAGCAGGCTATCCGGGCTTGCCGACGGTACGTTTGCGCCCGCTCGACCCAGCGTTTGCGCCCGCTCGACCAAACGTTTGCGCCCGCTCGACCAAACGTTTGCGCCCGCTCGACCCAGCGTTTGCGCCCGCTCGACCCAGCATTGCGCCCGTCGACGGCTACTGGGCCGCGCAGTGGATCGAGGAGGTGTCGTCAGCTGCGGATGGCCGCGAAGAGGGCCTTCGACTTCGGTACGTCCCAGATCACGGCCGAGCCCGCGGCGGTCGCGGCGCCGAGGCTGGAGTACGGGACGACGCAGCGCTTGGCGTTCGAACCGCTCGAGTGGGCCATGGCCCAGGCGAAGCGCGCGAGGTCGAACGGCCCGACGTTGTCGCCGATCGTCAGGCTGTCGGCGGCGGCCCGGTTGACGGCGAGGTAGCGCCACGGGAGCACGACGGTCTGCCACGAGGCGGCCTTCTTGCCGACCGCGCTGATGACCTCCCGCTGGTGCAGCGCCCGGGTGATGTCGCCGAGGGCGAACGCCCGCGAGCGGCTGTAGTCCAGCGCCGTGTGCCCGTCCACCTGCTGGCATCCCTTCGACATCTTCAGGTGGCCCGCCTTCGGGTCGGAGATCGACTGCGTCGGACACACCTGGATCCCGCCGACGGCGTCGACGACGTCGACGAACCCCGCGAAGCCCACCTCGACGTAGTCGTCAACGCGGATGCCGGTGTCGTGCTCGATCGTCCTGACCAGGAGCTTGGGGCCGCCCAGTGCATACGCCGCGTTGATCTTGCTCATGCCATGACCGGGGATGTCGACGTAGGAGTCGCGTGGCACCGACAGCAGCAGGTTCGGCCCCCCGCCGTCGGGCACGTGGAGCAACACGATGGTGTCGGTACGCTGCCCGGCCGCCTGGCCGGTACCGAGGTCTCCCCGCTGCTGCTTGGTCAGCCCGGCCCGGCTGTCGGAGCCGACGAGCAGGTACGTCGTCCCGGGCGTGGAGGCGGGCCGGGCGCCGTCGGGTTGTGCGTCCACCTTGTTGATGTGCTGCCAGGTCCAGATCGGGACGGCCAGCAGGAACACCAACCAGAGCAGGAGCAGGAGCAGGAGGCCCCGTAGCCACCAGTTGCGCCGCTTCCGGCGCGGACGCTGCTGCGCGGGAGTGCTTGCGCCGAGAGGCGGGCGAGGCGGCGGCGTCGCCGGGTACGTCTGTGTGGGCGTGGCGAACTTCGGCTGTCCGCCGGGCGGCGGCGTGGGGAAGGTCCCACCGAAGGAGTCCGGGGACCCCGCGGGTGCCGCGCCGCCCGGGCGGGTCGGACGCGGCTGGACCCCGAGGACCTGCGTGGCGTCGGCCGGCGGCCCCGATCCGGCCGACGGCCCCGATCCGGCCGACTGCCCCGATCGAGGCGGCTGCTGAGACCCAGCCGACGGTGGCTGCGCCGGTTGCTTGCGTATCGGGCGGGTCTCGTCGTCGGCGGGCCCGGACCGGTTCCGCCGAGCGGAGTACAGCCACTCGTAGGCCGGGTCCCGCGGCTCCTGCTGGTCGCCCATGCGTCTCACGCTACCTTCGCGCCACAAGTCCGGGTGTGCTCAACGGCGGGTCGAAGCGGCTGGGGCCGCTGTGACTGGTGATACTTGAGCGCGTGCCCTCACGTCCGAGCAACCTCCACCTGGGGGCCATCACCGCGTCCGGAGCCACAGTCGCAGCGGGCCGAGTCCGGCTCCGGCGTGCCCTGGTGCTGATGGGGATGACCCTGGTGGCGCCGGGCCAGCGCCCAGCTCGCGGCCGGCGACAAGCGCGTGGGCCGCTTCGCCCTCGCCGCCTTCGCCTCGGCGCTCGGGCTCGTCGTGCTGGTGGTGCTCGTCGGCCTGTGGCGGCCGACGGAGCTGATCTCGGTGTCTCACCAACCTGTGGGTGCTCCGCCTGCTGCGCTTCGCCCTGATCGCGTACGCCCTCGCCTGGGCGTACCTCCTCGTCGACGCTTGGCGGATCGCGGACCCGCTCGGCCTCGCGCGCAAGCAACGCCTGATGCTGACCGGCCTCAACGGCGTCGCGTGCTTCGCCGTGACGGGGGCACTTCTCTTCGCGAGCCACCTCGTGGCCGTCCAGCGCGACTTCATCGCCACGGTCTTCGGGGACGGTGTCACGTCGCAGGCCGAGCACGGCCGGTACAACATGCTTGCTGCTCGGCGGCGACGCGGGGCCTCGCCGGGTCGGCCTCAGGCCCGACAGCATCACCGTGGCGAGCGTCGACGAGCAGACCGGGCGGACCGTACTCCTCGGCCTGCCGCGCAACCTCGAGGACGTCCCGTTCCCGACCGGGTCCGTGATGGACCGGCACTTCCCGCACGGCTTCGGCTGCTCCGGCTGCTATCTGAACGGCGTGAACACCTGGGCCACCGAGCACAGCAGCCTCTTCCCGCACTCGAAGGACCCCGGCGTCACCGCCACCACGCAGGCCGTCGAGGCGATCACGGGCCTGCACATCAACTACTACGTGCTCATCGACCTGAAGGGCTTCCAGGACCTCGTCGACGCGGTCGGAGGCGTCACGCTGAAGCTCGCCGACCGGGTCCCCATCGGGAGCGTCGGGCGCATCACGGGCTGGATCCCCGCAGGAAAGCGGCACCTGGACGGCTTCCAGGCCCTCTGGTACGCACGCAGCCGCGCCACCACGGACGACTACTCCCGGATGGCGCGCCAGAAGTGCCTGATGAACGCGATGCTCCACCAGCTCAACCCGAGCAGGGTCATCGCGAACTTCGGCGACATCGCCAAGGCCGGCAAGCAGGTCATCTCCACGTCGATCCCGGCGAGTCAGCTGAGTACATTCGCGGGGCTGGCGCTGAAGACTCGCAAGCTGCCCGTGACGAGCGTCTCCTTCGTGCCGCCGAAGATCGACACCGGCAACCCGAACTGGGCCCTGATCCGCTCCATGACCAAGCACGCGATCGCCAAGGCCGAGGCGCGTGACTCCGGCGGCACACATCGCCCGCACGCCGGCACTAAGCACCACGACGCCAACGACACGGCAGACCTGGCCGGGTCCTGCTGACGTCTGCGCCGGCCGCCCGTCCGCCCCAGCCGACGCCGCCCGACACGCCCGACGACGAGGACTGGCCGATCGGGCGGCTCAGCTGAGGCAAAGGAGACGGCCGACGTGTCACAGCACGAGCGTGTCGTCGCCGTCGTCGTGACGTGGAACCGCCGAGACCTCCTCGCCGAGTCACTGCGCGCGATCCAGCACCAGACCGAGCCGCCTGAGCAGACGATCGTCGTCGACAATGCCTCCGACGACGGCACCGCAGAGCTGCTCCGGCGCGACTTCGCCTCGCTCGACGTCGTCTCGACCGTCGCCAAACTCGGAGGCGCGGGCGGCTTCGCGGTCGGGCTCGACCGCGCCCTGCGGACAAGATGTGACGCGGTCTGGTTGATGGACGACGACACCATCCCCGAGCCGACGGCACTCGCTGCGCTGCTGGCCGCCCGGCGCGACTACGGCCCTCCCGTGCCGGCGCTGGTGCCGTCCGGGTCGTCTGGACCGACGGTCGCGAGCACCCGATGAACACGCCGCGCCGCAAGCCCGGAGCGACGGCTGCCGAGCTCGAGGCCGCAGCGGAAGTCGGATGTGTCCCGGTCCGCTCGGCGTCGTTCGTCTCGGTGATGGTCGATGCCGGCGTGGACGCGGGAGCGAGGGCTGCCGATCGCCGACTACTTCTTGTGGAACGACGACTTCGAGTTCACCACCCGGCTGATCCGCGGCGAGCGTGGGCGCTGTACTGTCCCGGCGCGCTCGTGGTCCACAAGACCGCGACGTTCGGCTCGACCGACGCCGATCCCGGCGACGCGCTTCTACTACGAGGTGCGCAACAAGGTGTGGCTGTTCCCGCGCTCGCGCGGCCTGAGTCCGGCCGAGAAGGCGCTCTACGGCGGCTCGACCCTGCGCCGCTGGGCCGCACCATTCGCGCCGTCCTCCGACCGGCCGCACCCTGCTTCGTGCGGCCTCGGCGCGGGCCTGCGGACCGGGGTACTGAGCGGCCCACGCCCGACGGCGACGTGCTCCGCGACGGCGGCCGGTACCGGAGCGCGCCCGCGATGGCTGAGGACGTTCAGCCTGCTGATGAGCGTCTGGGGCGGCGACGACCCGGGCTTCCTCGACGCGGCATTCCGGTCCGGCGTGCACGACCAGACCCGCCGGCCCGACGAGGTGGTGCTGGTCCAGGACGGCCCGGTGCCGCCGCCGCTGGCGGCGGTGCATCGCGCGAGCTGATCGAGACGCGCCCGGTACCGACGACCACTGCTCGCGCTCGAGGCCAACGTCGGCCTCGGCGCCGCGCTCGACCAGGGCATGTCCGCCTGCGCGCACGACATCGTGGCCCGGATGGACGCCGACGACATCGCCGCTGCCGCACCGCTTCGAGGTGCAGGTGCCCGCTGGTCGAGGCAGGGGACCGACATCGTGGGCTCGGCGCTTCTCGAGTTCGGCAGTCGACCCGACGACGTCGTCGGCCGGCGGGTGCCGCCCATCGACCCGGAGAGATCGTCCGGGTACGCCCGGTTCCACCAGCCCTTCAACCACCCCACAGTCGTCTACCGCAGAAGCGCGGTCGAGGCGGCCGGCGGCTACCGCCACCTGGCGCTGATGGAGGACTACCTGCTGTTCGCCAAGATGATCGGCCAGGGGGCACGGGCGGCCAACGTCGCCGAGCCGCTGGTGCTGCTACCGGGTCGGCGCGGGGGCCTACGCGCGGCGCGGCGGAGTGATCTTGCTCAAGTCCGAGTGGCGATTGCAGCGGCGACTGCTGGAGCTGGGGTTCACGAATCGGGCTGCAGTTCGTCCGTAACATGGTGGTGCGAGGCGGTTACCGGCTCGTACCAGAGCGGCTGCGGAGGACGGCGTACCGGCTGCTCATCGCGCGCCAGGGCGAGCGGGGGGGTCGACGCTGACCGGGCGGACAGCGGGCCGCCGCTAGACTTGTGCGCCACCGCTGTGGGGCGTCCCCGCGCATTGTGCGGTTCCGACGTTCTGATCAGGAGAGTGTTCGACGTGGATCTGGTCGTCGTCGGGACGGGGCTTGTTCGGCCTCACGGTCGCCGAGCGCTGCGCCAACGACCTCGGGTCTCAAGGTGCTGGTGCTCGACCGTCGCCCCCACGTCGGCGGCAACGCCTACAGCGACGCGGAGCCGGAGACCGGCATCGAGGTGCACAAGTACGGCGCCCACCTGTTCCACACCTCCAACCAGCGGGTGTGGGAGTACGTCAACCGGTTCACCGCCTTCACCGGCTACCAGCACCGGGTCTTCTCGATCTACAAGGGCAAGGTCTACCCGATGCCCATCAACCTCGCGACGATCTGCGAGTACTTCGGCAGCTGGATAGACCCCGGACGAGGCCCGCGCGCTCGTGGCCGAGCAGGCCGGCGAGTTCGACAGCGCCACCGCGGGCAACCTCGAGGAAAAGGCGATCTCCCTGATCGGGCGGCCCCTGTACGAGGCGTTCATCCGGGGCTACACCGCCAAGCAGTGGCAGACAGACCCCAGCGAGCTGCAGGCCGAGATCATCTCCCGGCTGCCGGTCCGCTACAACTTCGACAACCGCTACTTCAACGACAAGTACGAGGGCCTGCCCGTCGACGGCTACACCGCCTGGCTCGAGCGGATGGTCGACCACCCCAACATCGAGGTCCGGCTCGAGACCGACTTCTTCGACGTCCGCGACACCTACGTCGGGCAGGTGCCCATCGTGTACACCGGCCCGCTCGACGCCTACTTCGCGAACTCGGCCGGTGAGTTGTCGTGGCGTACCGTCGACCTCGAGGTCGAGGTGAAGGACGTCGGCGACTTCCAGGGGTGCTCGGTCATGAACTACGCCGACGAGGACGTCCCCTACACGCGCATCCACGAGTTCCGGCACTTCCATCCCGGAGCGCACCTGGTACCCGAAGGACAAGACCGTCATCGTGCACGAGTACTCGCGCTTCGCCGAGTCGGGCGACGAGCCCTACTACCCGATCAACACGGCCGAGGACCGCAGCAAGCTGCTGCGGTACCGAGAGCTCGCGAAGGCTGAGCCCAACGTGCTGTTCGGCGGTCGGCTCGGCACCGACAAGTACCTCGACATGCACATGGCCATCGGGTCCGCACTGTCGATGTACGACAACGTCCTGCGGCCGCACTTCGCCGATGGCGCGCTCCTCGAGAGCGGCGGTGTGGAGTGACGATCGAGCAGACGTTGGAGCGGGAGTGGGAGCCCAACCCGCTCGGACCTCTCCAGAACCCCGGTCGCGGCGGTGGCCTCGTCGACGTGTTCCGGCGGCGCTACCTGTTGAGGCTGCTGGTCCGCAAGGAGCTGCGCGTCCGCTACCAGGGCTCGCCGGTCGGTCTGCTGTGGTCGTACGTGAAAACCCGCTGTCCGGTTCTTGATGTACTTCTGGGTGATCGGGCTGCTGATCGGCGCACACAAGCTGCCCGACCGCGCGCTGCACATCTTCTCGGGGGATGGTGATGGTGTCGTTCTTCACCGACGCCCTCACCTCGGGCTCCAAGCCGTGGTTCGCAAAAACAAGTCACTGGTTCGCAAGATCAACATGCCGCGCGAGATGTTCCCCGTCGCGACGATCGCCGTGTCGGCGTACCACCTCGTTCCGATGTACGTCATCTTGTTGATCGGCGGGTTCCTGTCCGGGCTGGCACCCCGACATGATGGCCTTCGTCGCCGCCGGGATGGCGCTGGCGATCGTGATGCTCTTCGGCCTGGGCGTCGCCTTGCTGCTCAGCGCTTGGAACGTGTACTTCCGCGACGTCTCCAACGTCGTCGACGTCCTCCAGACCGTCATCACCTGGACCGTGCCGATGATCTACCCCTTCGGCATCGTGATGGACCGGCTGCAGCATGTCCATGCCGTGGTGTACGAGATCTACCTGTCCAGCCCGCTGTGCATCGCGGTGCTACTCAACAACCGTGGCTTCTGGACGCCGTCGTCGCCGACTCCGAAGATCTTCGAGCGGCAGGAGCTCCCGACACACCTGTTCGGCCGCGGGGCGATCATGATCGTCGTCGGGGTGGCGTTCGTCTTCTTCGCCCAGGCGGTCTTCGCGCGGCTCGAGGGCAACTTCGCGGAGAAGTTGTGACCAGTACGTCGGTGGTGGTCGACCGGGCGACGAAACACTTCAAGACGACAACCAGAAGACACTCCGGAAGTTCGTCGTCAACGCCGCTACGTCGCAAGCCGCTGTCGAAGTCGTTCACGGCGTTGCGCGACATCTCCTTCACCCTCGATCAGGGCGACTCGATCGGCCTGATGGGCCTGAACGGGTCGGGCAAGAGCACGCTCCTCAAGCTGATCTCCGGGGTCATGAAGCCCGACAAGGGGACCGTATTGACGCGGGGCCGGATCGCCGGCCTGATCGAGGTCGGGGCTGGGCTGCACCCCGACCTCTCCGGGCGCGAGAACATCTATCCTCAACGGTGCGATCCTGGGGATGAGCCGAGGCGGAGATCAACCGCAAGTTCGACTAGATCGTCGCGTTCTCCGAGCTCGAGTCCTTCCTCGACAACGAGGTCCGCCACTACTCGTCCGGCATGTTCATCCGGCTCGCGTTCGCGGTCGCGGTCCACACCGAGTGCGACATCTTCCTGATCGACGAGGTGCTCGCCGTGGGAGACCAGCCCTTCCGGCGCAAGTGCATGAAGCGGATCCGCGAGCTCAAGGGCGAGGGCCGCACAATGGTGTACGTCAGCCACAGCCCCACCAGGTACTCAGCCTGTGTGAGAGGGGCTGGTCCTGGAGGCGGGCAGGATGATCTTCGAAGGGTCCGCCGAGGATGCGGTGAAGGCGGTCGGGTACCTGCTCGACACCGATACCGAGGACGACTGAGGGTCGACCTCAGGGCGGCGGGACGGCCGGCTCGCCGTGGACGGGTGCCCAGGCTTGCCAGGCGGAGTCGACCATCTCGGCCAGGGTCCGCTCGCTGCGCCACCCGAGGGTGTCCCTGATCCGGGAGACGTCGGCGACCAGCAGAGCGGGGTCCCCGGTCCGCCGCTCCACGACGGGGGCGTTCACGGCGTACCCGGTCGTCGCAGCGATCTGCTCCAGCACCTGCCGGACGGAGGCCCCCCTGCCGGTGCCGACGTTGAAGATCTCGTGCGGACGGTCGTCCCGGCTGAGGTAGTCGAGGGCGTCGATGTGAGCCGCGGCGAGGTCGACCACATGGACGTAGTCACGTACGCAGGTGCCGTCGGGCGTGTCGTAGTCGTCGCCGAAGATCTGAGGCTGCTCGCCTGCCACCAGCGCCTTGAGCGCGATGGGGATCAGGTTCAAAGCGGCGGGGTCGCCCAGCTCGGGCCACCCAGCGCCGGCGACGTTGAAGTAGCGCAGCCCGGCCCAGCGCAGCCCCCATGCCTGCGCCGCGTCGCGGCACAGCCACTCGCAGATCAGCTTCGTCCGGCCGTACGGGCTGATGGGTCGGCAGGTGACGTCCTCGTCGAGCGGGGCGTCGGCGGCCACGTCCGGGATGCCGTACGTGGCGGCGGACGACGAGAACATCAGCTTGTCGACGCCCGCCGACTCCATCGCGACGAGGAGATTCGCCAGGCCGCCGACGTTCTGGGTGTAGTACCACGCCGGACGCTGCGCGGACTCCCCGACCTGCTTCTTCGCCGCGATGTGGATCACGGCCTCCACCGTGTACTCGTGCAAGATCGCGACGAGCTTCTCTATGGCGTCGTCGGTCGCGATGTCAATCTGGACGAGCGGGGTGTCACCGACGCGGTCGGCCACGCCGGTGCTGAGGTCGTCGATGACGACCGCGTCACCGCGCGCCCGGAGCAGTCGCACGACATGTGCGCCGATGTAGCCGGCACCACCGGTCACGAGGATGGTCACGCACGAAGCCTAGCGGGCTGGCGCTCGGGCGCCGGAGCGGCTGCATAGGTTTTGCCGGCGGTCTTCACTGGGTTTCTCGGCAACGGCTTTCCCTTATGGGGTAAGGGATCCCGCGAGCAGCACCACTGAATCGACGGCGCTCTGCCGATCTCGGACCCCCACTGGAGAACCCATGACTGCCACTGCGACGACCCGGCAACCGACGACCGACGACCGACGCCGACCACGGACCACGCCGTACCGGGTCCTGAGCGGCCTGACGAGCCTTGTGGTGATCCTGCAAGAGCTCTGGGCCGGCATCTTCCTCGAGCACGACGGGGAGCGGGACGCGGCGTCGAGCTGGATCGACGTGCACGCCCGCGGCGCCGACGTCGCGGTCGTGCTCGCACTGCTCGCTACCGTCGCCGCCATCGTCCGGCTTCGGGCACGCCGCGACCTGTGGCTCGGGAGCGGCCTCCTGACCGCGCTGCTCGTCGTCGAGTCGTACATCGGCGGTCTGATCCGCGACGACGGCAAGGACACCAGGACGGCCGTCCACGTGCCGTTGGCGATGGCCGTCCTGGCCCTCGCGATCTGGCTCCCGGTGCGCGCCGGCCGCAGGTAGCGCCCAGGCCCGCGTACCGCTGTGCCGCCGCGGCGGTCCTGGCAGGTCAGCGCGACGCCCAGACTGTGCTGGTCACCCGCTCCTGCGCGGCGATCGAGCTGCGTGCAGCCTCGTCGCAGTTCGTGACGAGGACGACGGACCCGCCGCTGACCAGCGGTGCCACGAGCGCCGTGCCCACGTCGTCGGGGTCGGCGGGGTTGGCATCGGTCAGCAGGCGCCCGCCGGATGCCAGCCCGACCTCCGCCGCCGACTCGACGGCGCGGTCGACGAGCGTGCGGTGACTGAGCTCTGCTGTTGCGGTGACGACCGCGACGTCGTCCGGTTCGACCTGGACGGGGGACAGCAGGGCGTCAGGCTGGCTCGGAACGGCGATGGCGAAGTCCAGCCAGCCTGGGGGGAGCGGCTCGGTGAACGGGGCCGCGAGCGGCCGGAGGGAGCAGGCGACCACCTGGCCCGCGAGCGTAGCCCCGGGTGCGACGGCGTCGGGACCGACGACGTCGGCATCGACGTCGCAAGCGTCGGCAGTCACACGCAGGCCGGTGGTCCAGGCACCGAGCAGGACGACCGTCGACTGCCAGCAGGTCGGCAACCGAACCCGTACATCGTCGCCGGGGTCGAGCATCAGCTCGTCAGCGAACAGGTTGGCGATCTTGTTGACCCAGTTGTCGAACGTCGTGACGCTGAGCTCGACGCGTTCGCCCGACGACCCGTCGTAAAAGGTGACGAGAGGGCGACCGGGCTCGACCGCCAGTGCCCGGGCGAGCGCATCGATCACTGTGTCGGGGCGTGCAGGCATCTGCAAAGACTAGGGTGTCGCAATGTCTGCGAGCGCCGGCCGCCGAGTCGTCGACCTCTTCGCGGTGGTCCCGGCGGGGGGCGCCGGCACGCGGCTGTGGCCGCTGTCTCGTTCGGCGGCCCCGAAGTTCCTGCTGGACCTCGCCGGTACCGGCCGGTCCCTCCTCCAGCAGACGGTGGACCGTCTCACTCCACTCGTCGGCCCCGACGGCGTTCTGGTCGTGACTGGACAGGCGCACGGGAAGGCCGTGCGAGCCCAGCTGCCCGACCTGCCCGCGGCGAACCTGCTGCTGGAGCCTTCGCCGCGGGACTCCACGGCAGCTATCGGGCTGGCTGCGGCGGTCCTCGTGCGCCGAAGCCCCGATGCGGTGATCGGCTCGTTCCCCGCCGACCATGTCATCTCCGACGTCAATGCCTTCGGAGCGGCCGTGGAACAGGCCGCGGCGGCTGCCAGAGCCGGGTACGTGACCACCGTCGGCGTGCGCCCGAAGTACCCGGCGACGGCGTACGGATACATCGAGAACGGCGAACGCCTGGACATCGCCGGTGCCCCCTCCGCGCTGAGCGTGACGCGGTTCGTCGAGAAGCCGGACCGGCCCACGGCCGCCGCCTATCTGAGCAGCGGCGCCTTCTGGTGGAACGCCGGGATGTTCGTCAGCCGGGCCGACGTCCTGCTGGGGCACCTCGCTCGGCACCAGCCACTCCTGTTCGACGGCCTCAGCGCGATCGCCGACGCGTGGGACTGCGGGGACCGCGACTCGGCGATGTCGAGCCACTGGCCCGCGCTCGCCCGGATCGCGATCGACTACGCCATCGCAGAGCCGGTCGCGGCAGAAGGCGGCTTCGCCGTGATCCCTGCCGACATCGGGTGGGACGACGTCGGCGACGTGGTCGCCCTCGCTGGCATCTTGGGCGGCCCGGGCGACGTGCAGATCCTCGGTGACCGCTCCAGGGTGCTCACCGTGGACTCGACCGGCCTGGTGGCCCAGTCCGGCGACCGGACCGTCACGCTGCTGGGCGTCCGTGACGTCGCCGTACTCGACACCGGCGACGCGGTACTCGTGACCACGATGGCCGACGCGCAGCGGGTGAAGGACCTTGTCGCGGCCTGGCGGGACCGCGGCCGCCCCGACCTCCTCTGACCGAGAGGTCAGGTAGTTCCCCACGAGGAGTCACGTGGTTCCTTTCGAGGAGTCAGGTAATTCCCCTTGAGGAGTCATTCAGTTCCCGCCGAGGAGTCACTAAGTTCCGCCGAGGAGTCCACGTAGCTCCCGCCGAGGAGTCAGGCAATTCCGGTCGAGGTCAGGTAGTTCCCTTTGAGGAGTCGGCGATGTCAATCGGTCTAAGCAACGTTGGGTCACTCTGTCTCGCCCGAGGGGTCACTCGTGTCCGACCAGAGCTCTGGTCTGACGGACATGGCCAACAGCCGGGAAGGTCGTGGCCCCTCGGCGGTAAAGAAGTGGCCCCTCGGCGGTAAAGAAGTGACCCCTCGGCGGTGAGGAAGGACCCCTCGAGGGGAACTACTTGACTCCTCAGAGGGAACTATGTGACCCCTCGCGGGGAAGGAAGTGACCGCTCGGCGGGAATTGCCTGGCCCCTCGGCGGGGGAGGGGCTCAGGAGAACAGGCCGCTGCCCTTCAGCAGGCCGACGCCGCCGAGGACGGCGGCGAACCGCAATGCCCTCCCCACGAAGGTGGTCAGGTAGAACCAGAAGCGGTTGAAGTGGAGCTGGCCCGCGAGCACCGCCATGATCGCGAGCGGAGGGAATCCGAGGGTGGCGGAGAGAAAGAGCAGCGCCATGCCGACCCACGGACGGTCGTCGATGCGCGACGTCCACTTGTCGTACTGCTGCTGCCAGCGTGGCGTGTCCATCTTCTTCTTGATATAGCTCCAGTTCATCGACGTCCGGCCGATCTCGTACCAGAAGACCTTGCCCACCGCCTGCCCCGCCGCCGCCACTACCGACAGGCCCCAGACGCCGGACGAGCCTCCCAGAGCCGCCACACCAGCGATGTACGCCTCGATGTTGATGAGCGGGAACAGCGCAGACGCCACGGCCACGCCGAAGGTGGCCAGCAGTACCTTCACAGAGCCGCGTTCTCGGTGCCCCGATGTACGTCGCTGACCTTGGCGCATCCGGAGGGGACGGGCAGGCCGAGCCTGACCATCCAGCCCAGGGAAATCGTCTTGAGGCCGAGCAGCCCGCAGGCGATGACCCCGGCGACCCAGGCGTCCCGGGTCCAGACCATGAAAACGGCGAACAGCGCCGAGTTGAGGGCCTTGCCTGGCTTGGACCAGTTCCAGAGCCAGATCCGCCTGTCGACGAGGTAGAAGTAGTTGGGGCTCGAGAGCGGCCAGGCGAGGAAGGCCAACGACAGGTACATGTCGATGACCATGAACTCGGCCAGGTAGAGCCCCACCGGCACGACCATCGTGGGGTCGTACCAGGCGAACCCGACGTAGAACACCGCCGCCGAGATCCGGTCGCACATGATGTCGAGCGTCGCGCCGGTCCGGGTCTCGCGGTCGGTGAGCCGTGCCACGGCGCCGTCGGCCATGTCGCCCACCCAGTACACGCCGAGCGCCCACAGGAGCAGCGCGAGAGAATGCTGGTGGGCACCGAGCAGGGCCAGCACGAGCGTCGCCGCGGTGCGGGCGAACGAGATGACGGTGGGCAGTGTCAGTACACGCTCGTTGCCGGCCTGCGCGCACTCGCGATGTGAGCAGCCGTCGACATCGCCACCGCTAACCGTCACCTGACGATCTTCTCTCACTCGACAGTGGCGGTCACTGATGCCAGAGGAAACCCTCGGGCGCGTCGTCGTAAGGGAACCTCTTCATGAAGTCCTTCAATGCACCACCCGAGAAGGTCGAGCAGTACTGGCTCTCGCCCCAGGACTTCGCAGCGGACTCGGCCGTCGCGTAGTAGTTCGGGTCGTACGTGGGCTGGTGCACCGACCAGTGCGTGAACGCCACGTGCTTGCCGTCGGGGATGGGCTGCCCGTCGCCGTCGGTCTTCAGCCAGGGCGCGATGATCATGTTGTAGTGGGGGTCGTTGCCGTGCTGGTCGAACTTCTTGGCCGTGGCCTTCAGGTTCTGCATCTCGGCACTGTTGTTCGCCACGGTGTCGTCGTACCAGACGATGGTCCAGCCGTGCTCGAGGTTGTGCACGAGGACCTCGACGGGTGGCCGGTCGGCGGCCGTGAAGAAGTGCAGGCCGGAGCTGTCGGGGGTCGGGTTGTGCGGGCCGAACGACGGAGGGGATGTCTTGTACAGCACCTTCGCGGTCGTGTGCTGACCGGCCCCGGTGGCCGAGTTCTGCCGGATCGCCTCGCAGCCGGCGCTGGTGGCCGGCGCGCCGATGTCGCCGAGGGCGGTGTTGTCGAGGGCGTTCTGCTGCTGCGTGTTGCGGTAGACCGAGTACCCGGCGACGCCGACGATGATGAGCGCCACCGCGACGCAGACCGCGACCACGGCGGTAGTACGGCGTCGCTCGGCAGTCTTCGCCTGCTTACGCATCTGCTCGACCATCTCGCGACGGTCGCGGTTGCTCTTGGACTTGCTCACCAGCGGCTCGACCCTCCCGGTCTTGTCACATCGATCGAGTCTACGCAACCGACCAAGCGGTACGGCTGACGATTCGCCAACCCGGGCCACTCGTACCGGCGGCCGGAGCCCGCTCCTGTGCCGTGAGCCGGTTCGCGGCAGCCAGAGTTCGCACGCGCTCCGACAGTGCGCCGACCTCGATCCAGTCCTCGGGGTCGGCGGGGTGGCAGACCTCGATCTGCACCAGCCACGTCGCCGCGCCCAAGACGCCGGGAGCGTCGGGCTCCGGGTTGCTGGTTATCCGGACATGCTCGCACTGCGACGTCAGCCGGTCGAACGGGTCGGGGTCGGACTGGATGCGCTGGGGGAACGAGGACAGGGCGATAGGGTCGACCCGCAGCGAGGCGGCCACGACCGCGTCCCGCGATCCCAGGCCGAACAGGTCGTCGTCGCTGCCGCGTACCAGGGCCGCGGCGCCCGGACCGGGCACGCCAGCGGGAAGTACGCGGCTTCGCAGACCGCGGACGACGGCGACCGGACGTCCGGTGGTCTTGCCCTTCACGAGGTCGGCTGCCGCTGCGATCTCGTCGGCGTCCGCGGGCGCGGTCACGCTGAGCACGTTGCCGTACCGGTCGACCGTGCCGGCGAGGTCCACGAGCGGCGGGATCCCGGCGCAGCCGATGGCCATGTCGGTCTGCCCGTTGCGCCAGGCCCGGCCGGCGGTGTCGGTGACGACGACTGCCACGTTGCAGCCGGTCCGTTCGAACAGGGCCTCGCGCAGCCGGCGCGCGGACTCGTCGGGGTCCCCTGGCAGGGTGACGACGGACCCGGAGTCGACGTTCGAGGCGTCGACTCCGGCAGCCGCCATGACGAGCCCGTGCCGGGTCTGGGCGATGACGTTGGGGCCGCGGCGTGCCACCACCCGCGTCAGCTCCCGGTCGACGGCCTGCGGCCGCCCGCCTGGCTGTACCCGGCCCTCCGCCTTGCTGACCACCTTGCTGGTGATGACGACGACGTCGCCGTCGACGAGCTCCACGTGCGCAGCGACGAGCGCTGCGAGGTCGGCTCCGGCGGTGACCTCGGGCCAGGAGAACGAGCTGATCTCGATCCGTTGCGGCGTCTCGGGCTCCCCGGTCATCCGGGTGCCGGAGCCGAGGCCAGGTCGAGCGCCGCCCGCGCGATGTCGCGGGTCGAGTCGGCGTCGCGCATGAACAGCGGCACGGCTTCGGCGGTGATGCCGAGCTCCCGGATCGCTGGTAGGGCGGCCGCGTCCGCCTCGTCGACGAGCCAGCCGTCGAGGAGCCCCCCCGCGCCGCGGGAGCCGTAGTGGCGCGCGACGCCCGCCGCGCTGACCTCCACGCCGATGACAGGAAGGAGCTTGTCGGCCATTCCTCGCACGGGTGAGCCGCCGATGATGGGGGAGACACCCACGACCGGGGCGCTCGTGGCCCGGAGCGCGTGGGCTATCCCGGGTACCGCCAAGATGGTGCCGACCGAGACCACCGGGTTGCTGGGCGGGACCAGGACCAGATCCGCGTTGCCGATGGCCTGGAGGACGCCGGGCGCTGGGCTCGACTCCTCGACTCCCACCACGACCACGGAGTGCGCGCGGGGGGCATGCAGGCGCACCCAGTACTCCTGGAAGTGCACGGCCCGCCGCCCTGCCGCGGTGGTGTCGTCGTCGATCACGACGTGCGTCTCGGCCCTGTCGTCGGTCATGGGAATGAGGTCGACGCCGGGCTGCCACCGCTCGCACAGCGCGGCGGTGACGGCGGAGAGCGGGAATCCCGCGTTGAGCATCTGCGTGCGCACGAGATGCGTCGCGATGTCGCGGTCGCCGAGCCCGAACCAGCCGGGCTCCACGCCGTAGGCGGCCAGTTCGTCCTTCGCGTGCCACGTCTCGCCACGCCGGCCCCAGCCTCGCTCGAGGTCGATCCCGTCCCCGAGCGTGTACATCACGGTGTCGAGGTCGGGACAGATCCGCAGCCCGAACATCCAGATGTCGTCGGCGGTGTTGCCGATGACCGTGATCGAGTCGTGGGCGCTGTCCACGGCGTCCCGCAGCCCGGTCAGGAAGCGGGCCCCGCCGACGCCCCCCGACAGAACCGTGATGTGCATGCAGGCAGGGTAGCCACCAGCCGCGCAGAACATGTGGCAGTCTGACCGGTGGACGCCCCGGAGCCGTACGAGGAGGTCACCGATGGTCACCGACGTCGTGAAGAGGCTGCGTGACGTCTTCGCGTTCGCGCTCCTGGGCGTCGCCGGCCTCTACCTCCTCAGCGCCCTGGTCCTGATCTTCAAGAGCTCACAGATCGGGGAGCCGTTCTCGTACCGTGCCGGCCTGTACGAGTACCTGTTCACGGTCCCGATCCTGCTGCTGTCGCTGGTCGGGGCGGTGCTGCTCGCCGCTGCGTTCGGGGAGCCGAGCCGGCGAGCGAGGGTCGTGGTCCTCGCCGCCCTGGTGATCGGCGGTCTGGCCCTGTTGTTCGGGTTGATCTGCTGGGTGACGTCGCTGGGGTCCAACGGTCTGCGAGTCGGGCAGGGGTTCGGGATCGCACAGGTGAAGTTCGCGAGCCTGGCATTGGCCCTCGCGAAGCTGGGGCTGCTGGCGCTCATACTGCTCTTCGCGTACTCGGTCTTCTCCCGGCTGCCGAGAAGCGCTCGCGCCCCGCAGCAGCCCTGGGGTCCGCAGGCAGGGTACGGCCCGCAGCATTACCCCGGCGGCCAGCCGTACGCGCCGTACGGCCAGCCTGGTCAGGGGTACGCTCCTGCGCCTCCCGGACACCCTGGCTGGGCTCCGCAGCCGGAGCAGCAGTGGGCACCGCCGCCTGAGCAGGCATGGCCACCACCCTCGCCGGCTCAGCCGGCGTGGGGAACGCCTGGGGAGCAGCCGCACTGGGGCGCACCACCCGCCCAGCAGGAGTGGGCACCGCCGTCCGGGCCAGGTCCGCAGGCCTGGGGGCAGCCGACCGCCGACCAGCCCGGGTGGGGCGAGTACTCGTCAGGTAGCGAGACTCCGGACCATCCACCGACGCCCGGAGCCACGTCGGCCGACCAGGTGGCGACCGATCCACCCGACCCGTCCACCGAGACGCCGGACGAGGCCACGGAGCGCCGCGGCTAGGCATCACGCCTTCGTCGTCCGCACCGGGCCCGGCCGCCTAGCACGAGTTGCCAGCGCGGCTGAGGAAACGTGCGGCGTGTCGCGGTGAATTCTTCTGATCGCCTTGACTTCTGCGGCTTACAGGCATGTAATTCCCTTAATGTCTTTTGCCCCGCAACCGCCGGGCAATGCCAAGGGTCGAGGAGGCAGAGACGTGCATGATCTCGAGGTGCTTGACGGTGACACCGCCGAACTGATGTGGCAGGAGCGCGCGCTGTGCGCGCAGACCGATCCGGAGGCGTTCTTCCCGGAGAAGGGTGGGTCCACCCGGGAGGCGAAGCGGGTCTGCCTGTCGTGCGACGTACGCGGCGAGTGCCTCGAGTACGCCCTCCTCAACGACGAGCGCTTCGGCATCTGGGGCGGCCTTTCCGAGCGGGAGCGGCGCAAGCTGAAGAAGCGCGCCGGCTGACCGCCGGCCAGCGGCATCCAGCACGACCGCTAGGGTGAGGCGGCGCAACCGCGCCCCGACCTCGTCCGATTGGGTGGCCAGCCGCCATGAGTCCACGGCTCCCCCCTGTCGACGCCGGACCCGTGACCGCGGTCATCGTGTCCCACGACGGCGAGCGGTGGATCCCGAGGTTGCTGAGCGCGCTCGAGGCGAGCTCCGTCGCCCCCGACCACGTGATCTGCGTGGACACCGCCTCCGTCGACTCCTCCGTGGCGATGCTCGCAGACGCCTTCGGGCCGGCCGCGGTCCTCCACGCCCCCGTCCGGACCGGCTTCGGCGCCGCGGTCGCGCTCGGGCTCGCCGGGTCGGACTCCAGTCGGCGCGGCAGGCACGCCGCCGTCACCGGCACCCCGGCGTCCACCGGCGAGGGCTGGGTCTGGCTGCTCCACGACGACTGCGCTCCTGCGCCCGACGCCCTAGAAAAGCTGCTCCAGACCGCGACCAGTGATCCGAGCATCGGTGTGGTCGGCGCCCGGATCAGGTCGTGGCCCCGTGGCCGGCGGCTCCTCGAGGTGGGCGTCACCGTCACCGGCACCGGCCGGCGCGACACCGGTCTCGAGCCGGGGGAGTACGACCAGGGTCAGCACGACGAGGTACGCACGGTCCTGGCGGTCAGCAGCGCCGGCATGCTCGTACGCCGAGCGGTGTGGGATGAGCTGGGAGGTTTCGAGCCTGCCCTGCCGTTGTTCCGCGACGACGTCGACTTCGGCTGGAGAGCCTCTCGGGCCGGCTGGCGCGTCGTCGTCGCGCCCGCGGCCGTCGTCTTCCACTCCGAGGCGTCGACTCGGGGTGTCCGGGCCATCGCCTGCACGTCCGGTGGCCCGCACCGGGCCGATCGCCGCGCCGCCCTGTTCATCTTGCTGGCCAACGCTACGGGGCGGTCCCTGCCGTGGCAGTACGTGCGCCTCGTCGGCGGCTCGGCTCTGCGCGCCCTCGGGTACCTGGTCGCGAAGCTGCCCTCAGCCGCCCTGGACGAGGCGGCAGCGCTGACGACAGTCCTTCGGCCCGGCGGCATCCTCGCGGCAAGGGCGGCGCGCCGCCGCACCGCCACGGTCGAGGCCCGCCAGCTCAGGCCGCTCTTCCCGCCCTGGCCGGCGCCCTACCTCGACGGGCTCGATGCACTGCTGAGCCGGTTCGGCGGATCGCTTCGCCGAGCCGACTCCACCGCGACGACGAGACGGCGCCTGGGCTCAGCCCCTCTCCTGGTGACGGGCCTGCTGGTCGTGGCCGCGGTGGTAGCGGCGCGCGGGCTGCTCGGGGCAGGGCTGCTGCACGGTGGAAGTCTGCTGCCGGCGCCGGACGGCGCCGCCGACTGGTGGCGGCTCTACGGCCAGACCCGCCACGGCGGTGTCCTCGGGTCCGACCTCGTGACCGCTCCCTACGTGGTCGTGCTGGGCGCGGCAGGAGGCGTACTGCTGGGCAAGGCCTGGCTGGTCGTGGACGTGCTGATGCTGCTGGCGGTACCGCTGGCGGCCGGCGGAGCCTACGCCGCGGCGATCCGGCTGGTGCGCTCGGTGCCAGTCCGGCTCTGGATGGCGGCCACGTACGGGCTGGTACCGGTGGTCACGGGGGCGGTGACGACAGGTCATGTCGGTACGGTCGCCGCACTCGTCGCCCTGCCGTGGCTGCTCCGGGCCGGTGTCGCGCTGTTCGACCCGGCGGGTACGCCCACGTGGCAGGCTGCCTGCCTCTTCGGGCTGGTGCTCGCCCTCGTCGTCGCCTTCGCGCCCATCGCCGAGCCGATGGCGGTGGCGGTCCTTCTCGTCGGTGCACCCCTGCTGGTCGCGCGCGGCGAGACAAAGAGGATCAGGTACGCGGCCGTGGCGGTACTGCTGCCGGTGGTGGTGCTCGTGCCGTGGTCGCTGCGCGTACTCGCGGACCCGAGCATGGTGTTGACCGAGGCCGGACTGGTGAGCGCATCGACGCGCTCGGTGGCGGGCGTCGCGTGGCAGCTACCCTTCGGTCGGCTCGGGGCTGCGGGTGCGGCGCCGTGGTTACTGACCGCTGGGGTGTTCATCGCCGCTGTCTGCTCGGTTCTCAGCCGCGGCCGGGACCGTACCGGAGTCGCCGCCGCCTGGCTGGTGATCGCCGTGGCGTCGGTCACTGCCGCGGTCCTGTCCGCGTTCACCGTGACGGTCCCCCTGGCTGGGAGCCCTGCGCACGCCTGGCTCGGGGTGCCGGTGGGTGTGGGCCAGGGCGCGGCCGTGGTGGCCGCCGGTCTGGCGGGCGACGGCGCCGTCGCCGGGTGGAGACGCGGCAGGCTCGGCTGGAGGGAGCTGCTCACGGCCGTGGTCGCGGCAGCCGCACTGGCCGCGCCGGTAGCGGGCGCAGTCTGGTGGGTGGCGGCCGCACCGCACGGCCAGCTCTCCCGCCAGGAGGCGAGCCCGCTGCCGGTGTACATGAGCGACGACCTCGCGGGGGACACCTCCCGGCGTGCCTTGGTGCTCCGCCGGGTCGGCTCCGGGGTGACGTACCAGCTCGTCTCGGGGGACGGCCTGCGACTCGGGGACGACAGCGTGCTGCCGGAGCAGGAACCGCTCGGCCTCGACCGCCTGGTCGCCAAGCTCCTGTCCGAACCGCGCCCGGCCTCCGCCCGTCGGCTGGCCGACGCCGGCGTCGCGTACGTGGTCCTCCCGAGCCCGGCGCAGCAGCACGACGTTGCCGCTCTCGACCGGCTGCCCGGCCTGACGAGGGCATCGACCGACCTCGCCACGTCCTACGGGTGGCAGGTCAGTGCCCGTTCCCGGGGCGCTTCGGTCGTAGCCCCGGCCGGCTCCCAGCCGGCGCTGCTCGCCCGGCACCGTGCCTGGTGGCTCACGGCCGAGGCGGTCGCGTGCCTGGTGGCGCTCGTCCTCGCCGCCCCGTCGTACGTCCGCGGCGACCCCGGCGAGGAGGAGGACCGGTGAGCCGGGGGACAGCTGGCGTGTCGGCCCTCGCTCTCGTGGTCACTGCTGCTGCCGTCGTCACCGCCGGCCGGGCGGGCGGGCCGCTCCCGAGCTCCGGTCGGCACGCACAGACCGTGGCAGTCTCGACCGCCGTGCGGACCTGTCCAGGAGCCGGGCTCGACCCGCGCTCCAACACCAGTGTGTTCGCCACGACCGTGGGTGCCCGGGCCCAGCGGGGCGGCGGTGCCCTGACCGCGGGACCCGTTGCCGCTGCCGCCTCCGGACCGCAGCTCAGGCTGACCGACCGTCAGCGTGCCACGGTCGTGCCGTGGCGCCCGGCGCTGGGAGCGACGGTGCTGAGGGGGGTCGGCTCGCTGGCTCCGGGCGCCGTGGGAGCCCAGTGGTCGCTGCCCCGTCGTGGGGCGGCTTTGGCCGGGACTGCGGTGGCGCAGTGCCTCCCACCCGCCGCCGACTGGTGGTTCGCCGGGGCCGCGACGTCGGTCGGTTCGACCTCCACATTGGTACTCAGCAACCCGTCGAGCTCCGTCGCGGTCGTCGATCTCACGTTCTTCGGCCCGGCCGGAGAGGTGGCGACGCCAGGCAGCCGGGGCGTCGCCGTGGCGCCGCGGTCCAGCAGGTCGGTCGGCCTGTCGGCCTTCGCACCCGCGGTCAGCACGCTGACCGTCGACGTGCACGCAGCCCAGGGACTCGTCGGAGCGGCCGTGCACGTCTCGCGGTCCGACGGCTCGCATCGGCAGGGCAACGAATGGCTCCCGGCAGCAGAGCCCCCGTCGACCGATGTGCTCGTCGAGCCGGCCGCCGCCGCCGCAGATCGCCGGCTCGTCGTCACCAACCCCACGTCGCGGGAGGCGCTGGTGCAGGCGCAGGTCATCGACAGCGGCGGTGAGTTCACCCCGGTCGGCTTCACGGACCTGCGGCTGCCGCCCGGGAGCGTCAAGCAGCTCCGTCTCGGTCGGGCGGCAGCGGGACCCGGCGCGGCGGTACACCTGACGTCCACGACACCGGTGGTAGCGGCCACGGTTGCGACCCGGTCCGGTCGCGCGGCCGACTTCGCCGTGACGGCGAGCGGTCCTCAGCTCCAGAGGGCGGGCGTCGTGCCGGTGGTACCGGAGGCTTCCCTCACGGTGCGGCTGGTGTCGACGTCGCGTACCGCCACTGCCGTGACGGTCGAGGCGTTCAGCACGCGCGGCAGGTCGCTGGGCCACCAACGGGTGGCCGTACCCGGCCGCACGGTGACCGACTGGACGTTGCGGCGCTCGAAGGGCAGGGCTGCGTACGTGGTCCTGCTGGCCGACGGGAGCGCAGTCGGCCTGTACGCCGTCGCCCACTACACCGGTCCTGCCGGTATCTCCGCGCTCGCGGTGCGGCCGGGCACCTACACGGTCGTCCGTCCCGCGGTCACCGCGAGTGTGACCACGCCGTAGTCGCCCCGGTCACACATCGGTGGAGCGCAGCACGCGCAGGTGCCCCCGGCGGCCCACCTCGACGGCCTGGCCGACGGGCTCGTCGTCCACCTGTGGGCGAGCCGCCTCCCGGACCGCGTCGGCAAGCGCGAGCAGGTCGTCGCCCGTGGGGGACGGCGACGTGTTGTCCGTGGGCAGCCGGATGACCTCCCAGCCGCGGGGTGCGCTGAGACGCTCCGCGTGGAACTCGCAGAGGTCGTAGGCATGCGGCTCGGCGTACGTCGCGAGCGGCCCGAGGACGGCCGTCTGGTCGGAGTACACGTACGTCAAGGTCGCCACCGACCCCCGTTCGCACGTGCTGCGCGAACAGGTGCGGCGTCGACTCACGAGGCGACGCTACCGCCGAGCCGATCGTCGCCGACGCATTGGCGAGCCGCCGGGCGGTCGTGTCGGCGGCATAAGGTGTCGACGTGGTGGACTCCGTGCCCCGAAGCCTCGGCCTGCCGGTCGTCGGCAGCCGCGAGGGGCCGGTCCGGGACCGGCGCGGCCGCGGGCTCCGGGGCCCGCTGGCCCTACCCGGGCCGCTCAGCCCCCGCAGCCCCGCGGTGCGACCGACGCGACGCGACGAGTTCGACGACCTCGTGCTCTCCCTCGTGGAGCGGCTCTCCAGCCGGTGGAAGACGGAGCTCGCGCAGGTCGAGTTCGGCACCGAGGACGTCCCCCAGCTGCCCGACGACTGGACCGACGACCCGGTGCCGTTCGGCTCGCTGATCCGCGGCGGTCCGTCCGGCCCCCATCGCATCGTGCTGTTCCGGCGGCCCATCGAGCTCCGGGCCACGTCACGCCTGGAACGCGCTGCGCTGGTGAACGAGGTCCTCGTCGAGCACATCGCCAACCTCCTCGGGCGCGACCCCTCCGATATCGACCCCTGACGGCACAGCCGGCGGCCGCGCGGTACCCCCTACTCTTAGCCCATGACTCTCGCCTCCCGACCGGCAGCGCGGGTGTGGGCGGCAGCCCTCGCCGGGACCCTGACGCTCGTCGTCACCTCCTGCGCGCCCAGCGACTCGTCGTCGGGCGGCGGGTCGCCGGCGCCGAGCAGCGGCAAGAGCGCGACGGCCGACAGCTGCTCGGTCGACTCGCTGAAACTGGTCACGCCGGGCACCCTCACCGTGGCCACCGACCAACCGGCCTACGACCCATGGTTCTCGAACAACGACCCGACCAACGGCAAGGGCTTCGAGAGCGCGGTGGCCTACGCGGTCGCCAAGGAGCTCGGGTTCACCAAGCAGCAGGTGAAATGGGTCGTCGAGCCGTTCAACAAGTCGTACGCCCCCGGCAGCAAGGACTTCGACTTCGACGTCAACCAGATCTCGATCACGCCGGCCCGCGCCAAGGTGGTCGACTTCTCGACCGGGTACTACCGGGCCGCGCAGGCGGTGATCGTGATGAACAACTCCAAGTACGCGCACGTCACAACCCTTGCCGGGCTGAAGGGCGCCCACATCGGGGCGCAGATCGGGACGACCTCGCTCCTGGCCGCCCAGAACGACATCAAGCCGAGCTCGCAGGTGGCCGTGTTCGACGACACCAACGCCGCCAAGCAGGCCCTGCTCAACGGCCAGGTCGACGCGATCGTCGCCGACCTGCCCACCGCCTTCTACATCACGGCTGCCCAGATCAAGGGCTCCAAGATCCTCGGCCAGTTCCAGACGACGAGCGGGCACCCCGAGGAGTTCGGGGCGCTCTTCGAGAAGGGCAACCCGCTGGTGGGCTGCGTCGACAAGGCGATCGGCGCGCTCAAGCGCAACGGAACTCTCCACCGCATCGAGAAGCAGTGGCTGAGCTCGGACGTGCACGTGCCCGAGCTGAGCTGACCGGCCCTGCCTTCGACGGCCGTCTCGGGGTGGGAGAAGAGCGCCCTACAGCTGGAGCGGGAGCAGGCGCGCGCGCGGCGTTCCCGCAGGTCGTTCGCCGTCGCCGCGCTGTCGACGGTGGTCGTGCTCGCCCTGCTGGTGCTCGTCACGGTGAGCTCTCCGGGGTGGCCCCGGGTCAAGGAGACCTTCTTCTCCTGGCCTGAAGCCAAGGCGTCCTTCCCCGCGATCGCCCGTGGATTCCTTGTCAACATCAAGCTGTTCATGATCGCCGAGCCGATCATCTTGGTGATCGGTCTCGTCGTAGCGCTGGCCCGCGGCACGCGCACGGCCGTGATGTTCCCCCTGCGGGCGCTCGCGGTGGTCTACGTCGACCTGTTCCGCGGCGTCCCGACCCTGCTACTGGTCTACCTCGTCGGGTTCGGGCTGCCCGCCCTTCGGCTGAGCGGGATACCGGCCGACACGTTCCGGCTGGGCCTCATCGCGTTGACGCTTTCCTACGGCGCGTACGTCGCGGAGGTGATCCGGGCCGGCATCGAGTCGATCCACCCGGACCAGCGGGCGGCCGCCCGGTCGCTGGGGCTCAGCGCCGGGCAGACGACGAGGAGTGTCGTCCTGCCCCAGGCCTTACGGCGCGTGGCGCCGCCGCTGCTGAACGACTTCGTGTCCCTGCAGAAGGACACCGCCCTGGTCGCGGCACTCGGCCTCACCCCGGCCGAGGCGCTGCGCCAGGCGCAGGTGTCCGCGTCGTTCCACTTCAACTACACGCCGCTGCTGGTCGCCGCCGTCTTCTTCATCGCGCTGACGATCCCCCTCGCCCGCTTCACCGACTGGCTCGGCAACCGCGCGCTCGCGCGGCAGCACTCGGCGGGTCCTGCATGAGCGCCGTGCGCCTCGAGGGTGTGTACAAGCAGTACGGCGACCGCGTGGTGCTGATGGGCATCGACCTCGAGGTGGGGCTCCACGAGGTGGTGGCCCTGATCGGCTCCTCGGGCTCCGGCAAGTCGACCCTGCTGCGCTGCATCAACCTGCTCGAGCGGGTCGACGACGGCCGGATCTGGCTGGGCGACGACGACATCACCGAGCCGTCGGTCAGGCCCGACCAGGTGCGTCGGCGGATCGGGATGGTGTTCCAGGCCTTCAACCTGTTCCCCCACCTCACCGTCCTCCAGAACGTGACGCTCGCCGCGCGCAAGGTGCACGGGATGAAGCGAGGTCCGGCCACCGAGAAGGCCGACGAGCTGCTGAAGCGCTTCGGTCTTGCCGGCCGGGGCTCGTCGTACCCCGACCGGCTCAGCGGAGGCCAACAGCAGCGGGTCGCCTTCGCGCGCTCACTGATGACCGACCCGGAGGTGCTGCTCCTCGACGAGGTGACCTCCGCCCTCGACCCGGAGCTGGTTGGCGAGATCCTCACGATCATCCGCGACCTGAAGGCCGGCGGCATGACGATGGTGATGGCGACGCACGAGATGCAGTTCTGCCGGGAGGTCGCCGACCAGGTGTGCTTCCTCGACGCCGGCCGGATCCTCGAGCGCGGAGCCCCGTCGCGTGTGTTCACAGCGCCGCAGGAGAACCGGACCAGGGAGTTCCTGCACCGGGTGCTGCAGTGAGCCTCTGCAAGGATGTCGGCGTGGCCGACGTCGAGCGCATCTTCAAGGCGTACGACATCCGGGGGCTGGTACCGAGCCAGCTCGACGAACCGGTCGCCCGCGACATCGGTACCGCGTTCGCTGCCGAGGTGTCAGGGTCGTCCCGTCACGACGCGGTGGTCATCGGTCACGACATGCGGACCAGCTCCCCGGGTCTCGCCGGCGCGGTTGCCGACGGAGTGCGCTCCCGGGGCACCGACGTCGTCATGATCGGCCTCGCGTCCACCGACATGCTGTACTTCGCGTCCGGCTCGCTCGGCCTCGCCGGCGCCATGGTCACCGCCTCGCACAACCCGGCCGGCTACAACGGGATCAAGCTGTGCAGGCCGGGAGCCGTCGCGATGTCGGCGGCGACGGGCCTGGACGCCATCCGCCGTCGGCTGGCCGACGCCGGGCAGGGACTACCCGCGTGCTCTGAAGGGGCACTCGAGCGACGCGACCTGCTCGAGCCCTACGCCGCGTACCTCAAGGCGCTGGTGCCGGTCTCGGGGCGCCGACTGCACGTCGTCGTCGACGCGGCGAACGCCATGGCCGGGCTCACCGCGCCGGCCGTCTTCGCGGGGATCGACCTCGAGCTGACGCCGCTGTACTTCGAGCTCGACGGCACCTTCCCCCACCATGAGGCGAACCCGCTCGAGCCCGCGAACCTGGTCGACCTCCAGCACGAAGTGGTACGGGTAGGCGCCGACCTCGGCCTCGCGTTCGACGGCGACGCCGACCGGTGCTTCGTCGTCGACGAGCAGGGCCGGGTGGTCTCCCCGTCGGCCCTCACCGCGCTGATCGCCGTGCGGGAGCTCGCCCGGCAGCCCGGCGCACACGTCATCCACAACCTGATCACGAGCCGGGCCGTCCCCGAGACCATCGAACGCCACGGGGGAGTCCCCGTCCGCACCAAGGTCGGGCACTCCCTCATCAAAGCGACGATGGCTCGGACGAACGCCGTCTTCGGAGGCGAGCACTCGGGCCACTACTACTTCCGGGACTTCTGGTACGCCGACTCCGGCATGCTCGCGGCGCTGCACCTGATGGCGGCCCTGGCGGCGACCCCGGAGCCCGTCTCCGCCCTGGTGGCCGGGTACCACCCCTACGCGGCGTCCGGTGAGATCAACGCGACCGTCACCGACGTGCCCGCCGTGCTCGAGGCGATCGCCACGTTCTTCGGCAGCACCGAGGGGGTCGCGCTCGACAGCCTGGACGGCCTCACCGTGACCGGGCCGACCTGGTGGTTCAATGTACGACCGTCGAACACAGAGCCCCTGCTGCGGCTCAACGTCGAAGCCGACGACGCCGCGACCATGGAGCGGATCCGCGACGAGGTGCTGTCACGCATCGGCTCCACCATGCCTGACAGTACGTCCACGAGGCGAGTAAGGAGACTGCGATGAAGCTCGACCCGGTACTGCTCGACATCTTGGTGTGTCCCGACTGCAAGGGGTCGCTGACCGTCGACTACGACAACGAGGAGCTGATCTGCAACGCGTGCGGGCTCATCTACCCGGTCCGCGACGACATCCCGATCATGCTGGTCGACGAGGCCCGCCGCGAGCCGCCCCCGCCGGAGCCCGAGCCTGTACCGGCTGCGGTCGACGACGACGATCCCGCCGGCTGAGCCATGGCCGACGTCTTCGACGACACGAGGCTCGACAACGCGGAGGTACTGGCTGCGGCGGACCCGATGCTGCGCCGGCTCGCCGAGGCCGGTGCGCGGGTCCGTACCGAGGCTGGTGAGTCCGAAGCGGCGCTGCGGCTGCTGGAGCGGGAGGCCGCACCCCGTGCCATCGTCGCGGCCGGGGCCGATGCGCGACTGCTCCGCGCGGTGCTCGAGCCGTGGTGCCCGGTCCCGTTCGTGGCGTGGCCCGGGCCCAGTCTCCCCGGCTGGGCCGGCGCGCTCGACCTCGTGGTGGTCCTCGCTCCGGGCGGAGGCGACGTGCAGGCGTTCTCCGCCGTGCGGGAGGCGGTCCGGCGGGGCTGCTCGCTGATCACGGCCTGTCCTCCCCACTCGCTGCTGGCCGAGCACGCCGCCGGCAGGCACAGCACGGTCCTGCCCACACAGACCGACGACACGCTCGCGGTCGCGGTCGTCATGCTGCAGGGCCTGCACGGGATGGGAGTCGGGCCGGAGATCGACCCCGACCAGGTCGCACGGGTGCTCGACGACGTCGCCATCGCCTGCTCCCCGCTGTGCGACATCAGTACCAACCCGGCCAAGGAGCTGGCGCTGGCTCTCGCCGACTCGACGCCGCTGGTGTGGGGCGGGTCGGTACTGGCCGCGCGCGCCGCCCGCCGCGTCGCCGAGGCCGTCCGCCGCGAGACGGGCCGCCCGGCCCTGGCCGCCGACGCCGAGCACCTGCACCCGGTCCTCGCCGCCACCAGGTCGCGTGACCTGTTCGCCGACCCTCTAAGCGAGGACGGTGCCGTACCGCTGCGACCGGGGCTGCTGGTCCTGGACGACGGCACCGAGGAGTCCTCGATCCGGGAGCAGCGCGGCTGGCTCACCTCGACGGCCGAGGCGCGCGACGTCCACGTCCAGACCATCAGCGCCGTCGAGGGGCCGGAAGTGGCCCGCTACGCCGCCCTCCTCAGCACCGGCCTGTACACGGCCACGTACCTCGGTGTCGGGCTGCACGGTGCAGCCGCAACGCACCGGGGGACGGCCGAGGGAACCGGGTGAGCGCTGAGGGCTCCCCGAAGGCGATCATCGCCGCTCTGGTCGCCAACCTCGGAATCGCGGTCACGAAGCTCGTCGCCTGGCTGCTCACCGGAGCCTCGTCGATGCTCGCCGAGGCGATCCACTCGATCGCGGACTCCGGCAACCAGGGCCTGCTCCTGCTGGGATCCAAGCGGTCCATCCGCGCCCCCGACGCCCGGCACCCCTTCGGCTTCGGCCGCGAGCGCTACATCTACGCCTTCATCGTGTCGATCGTGCTGTTCAGCGTCGGCGGGCTGTTCGCCCTGTACGAGGCGTACCACAAGTTCCACGACGTCCATGCGGGCCACCACAACGAGCTCCTCAGTAGCCGGTGGTCGTGGGTCCCGCTCGTCGTACTGGTCGCGGCGATCGGCATGGAGTCCTTCTCGCTTCGCACGGCGGTCGTCGAGTCCAACGCCGTCCGTGGCTCGGCGGGCTGGTGGGAGTTCGTTCGCGACGCCCGTGCCCCCGAGCTCCCCGTGGTGCTGTTCGAGGACTTGGCTGCGCTCCTGGGTCTCGTCTTCGCGCTGGTCGGTGTCAGCCTCACCCTGCTCACCGACAACGGCTACTGGGACGTCGCAGGCACTGCCGCGATCGGGCTTCTGCTTGTCGCCGTCGCGGTCGTTCTGGCCCTCGAGACCAAGAGCATGCTCGTCGGTGAGTCGGCCGCAGCCGGTGACCTCGAGCAGATCGAGGCGGCGCTCCGCAGGGAGCAGCACGTGCTCGACATCCTCAGCCTCAAGACCGTCCACGTCGGGCCCGACGACATCCTCGTGGCCTGCAAGATCTCGGTCGCTCCGACCGACAGCGCGCGAGACATCACGGACACGATCAACTCGGCCGAGGAGCGCATCCGGGCGGCCGTTCCGGAGGCGGTGTTCATCTTCATCGAGCCGGATATCGCCTACTGAGCGGATTCACGCCGCGACAGGCGGGGCCACTACCCTGGAGGCATGGACTTCAAAGTAGCTGACCTTTCGCTGGCCGACTACGGGCGGATCGAGATCGGGCTCGCCGAGCACGAGATGCCCGGCCTGATGGCGATGCGGAATCGCTTCGGCGCGTCGAAGCCGCTGACCGGGGCCCGCATCACGGGATCGCTGCACATGACCGTGCAGACGGCCGTGCTCATCGAGACGCTGACCGCACTCGGCGCCGAGGTCCGCTGGGCCAGCTGCAACATCTTCTCCACCCAGGACCACGCCGCCGCCGCGGTCGTCGTCGGACCCGACGGCCGCGCCGACGACCCGCGGGGAGTCCCCGTCTTCGCCTGGAAGGGCGAGTCGCTCGCCGAGTACTGGTGGTGCACCGAGCAGGCGCTTACGTGGCCCGGCGACGCCGGGGCAGGGGGCCCCACGGACTCTTCGGTTGGGGCCGCAGGCGGCCCCACGGACTCTTCGGTTGGGGCCGCAGGCGGCCCCACGGACTCTTCGGTTGGGGCCGCAGGCGGCCCCAACATGATCCTGGACGACGGCGGCGACGCGACGATGCTCGTTCACCTCGGCGTCGAGTACGAGAAGGAGGGCGCCGTACCCTCGCCCGACTCGACCAAGAACGCCGAGCTCAAGGAGGTCCTGAAGCTGCTGGGCTCCAGCCTGGGCGCGAGCTCGACGAAGTGGACCACCATCGCCAACGGCATCCGCGGTGTCACCGAGGAGACCACCACCGGCGTGCACCGGCTCTACGAGCGCCAGCGCGACGGCGCCCTGCTGTTCCCCGCCATCAACGTCAACGACTCCGTGACCAAGTCGAAGTTCGACAACAAGTACGGCTGCCGCCACTCGCTCATCGACGGCATCAACCGGGCCACCGACGTCCTCATCGGCGGCAAGGTCGCGGTGGTCTGCGGCTACGGCGACGTCGGCAAGGGATGCGCCGAGGCGCTGCGCGGCCAGGGTGCCCGGGTCATCGTCACCGAGATCGACCCCATCTGCGCGCTGCAGGCTGCGATGGACGGCTATCAGGTGTCGACCCTCGACGAGGTCGTGGAGATCGCCGACATCGTCATCACGGCGACCGGTTGCTACCACGTCGTGACGCCCGAGCACATGAGCCGGATGAAGCACCAGGCGATCCTGGGGAACATCGGCCACTTCGACAACGAGATCGACATCGCCGGCCTCGAGGAGACCGAGGGCATCTCCCGCGTCACCGTCAAGCCACAGGTCGACGTCTTCACCTACCCCGACGGGCACAAGCTGATCGTGCTCAGCGAGGGCCGGCTGCTCAACCTGGGCAACGCGACCGGGCACCCGTCGTTCGTGATGTCCAACTCGTTCACCAACCAGGTGCTGGCCCAGATCGAGCTGTACACACGTCCCCAGGACTACCCGACCGACGTCTACACGCTCCCCAAGCACCTCGACGAGGAGGTCGCACGCCTGCATCTGAAGGCGCTCGGGGTCTCGCTCAGCACGCTGACCGATGAGCAGGCGAAGTACCTCGGCATCGCCGTCGAAGGCCCCTACAAGTCCGACCACTACCGCTACTGACCACCGGTACGGCCGGCTCCGGCCGGCACATTCGCTGCATGCCCCTTGCGCCAAACAGGTACGAAGTACGCTTCTCTTACGGTGTACATGGTTGGTTGTCACACCGCTGACGGCGACAAGAGGGAAATCCTTGGAAGCGGTACGCACTCACCGGGGCAGGGTCCTGGTCGTCGATGACGACTCGTCCCTGTCTGAGATGCTGACCATCGTGCTGCGCGGCGAGGGGTTCGAGTCGCGGGTCTGTTCGACCGGTGAGCGGGCGCTCGGTGCCGTGCGGGAGTTCCGTCCGGACATCGTGCTGCTCGACCTGATGCTGCCGGGCAAGGACGGTGTCGACGTCTGCCGGGAGATCCGCAGCGAGTCCGGTGTCCCGATCATCATGTTGACCGCCAAGAGCGACACGGTCGACATCGTCGTCGGACTGGAGTCCGGCGCCGACGACTACGTGGTGAAGCCCTTCAAGCCCAAGGAGCTGGTGGCGCGCGTGCGGGCCCGGCTGCGGAAGTTCGAGGAGTCCGCCCCGGAGTCCCTCCAGATCGGCGACCTCCTCATCGACGTTGCCGGGCACACGGTTGGCCGGAACGGCGAGATGCTCTCGCTCACCCCGCTCGAGTTCGACCTGCTGGTCTGCCTGGCTCGCAAGCCGTGGCAGGTGTTCACGCGCGAGGTCCTGCTCGAGCAGGTGTGGGGATACCGGCACGCGGCCGACACCAGGCTCGTCAACGTGCATGTCCAACGGCTCCGGTCAAAGGTCGAGATCGACCCCGAGAACCCCCAGATCGTCTTGACCGTGCGCGGCGTCGGGTACAAGGCCGGCGAGGCACCAGGCAGCCGGTAGGGCATGGCGCTCGACACGGAGAGGTCGCTCTCGCAGCAGCCAGGGGCGGGCGAGGATGCTCCCGGTCTGGCAGAGCCCCGCACCACCAGGCAGCGCGTCGCCGACGCCGGGGTCAGTGTGCTCCGTGCGATCGCTGCTCCGTTCCTGGAGCTGCTCCACGTCTGGCGGCGTTCGATCCAGGCCCGGGTGGTGATCGGGACCCTCGCACTGTCGGCGGTCCTCGCGATCCTCGCGGGATGGGTACTGATGAGCCGCGTGACCGAGGGCCTCCTGGACAGCAAGAAGCAGTCGGCCCTCTCGCTGGCCGCAGCCGGCTTCGAAACGGCGCAGGCCAAGCTGGCGGCCGCGCCCGAGGTCGGCAACGTCTTGGACCTCGGCAGCGTCGTCCCGGAGCTCACGCATGCCCTGTCACCGAGCGACACGGCGCGAGACGACTACGGCGTCGTGATCATCGGTCCGTCGGACCCTCTGGCCCCGGGCTCTCAGGAGGGAGTGCTGACGTCCGGCGAGGTGTCCCCCAACCGGCAGTCCGTCCCGCCCGGCCTGCTTGCCAAGGTGCAGTCGACGCCCGGCAGCTGGTGGGCGTACTCGACGGTGCGCTACGACGCCCCCGCGATGCCTCCCAAACCCGGACTCGTGGTGGGGTCGCAGATCGGGGTGCCCAATACCGGTCAGGTCTACTCCCTCTTCTACGTGTTCCCACTCCAGGAGCAGCTGCAGACGCTCTACGTCGTACGGAGCGCCCTGATCACCACCGGTGCGGTCCTGGTGGTGCTGCTCGCCACGATCGGCTGGCTCGTCACCCGTCAGGTGGTCACCCCCGTACGGCTGGCACGCAGGATCTCCGAACGGCTCGCCGCCGGCCGCCTCGAGGAGCGCATGCAGGTCCGCGGAGAGGACGACATCGCCCGGCTGGGCATCTCCTTCAATCAGATGGCCGCCAGCCTGCAGCGCCAGATCCGGCAGCTGCAGGAGCTGGCGCGGGTCCAGCGGCGGTTCGTCGCCGACGTCAGCCACGAGCTGCGCACCCCGCTCACGACCGTAAGGATGGCCGCCGACCTGCTGCACGACAAGCGGAGCTCGTTCGACCCCGCCACCGCCCGGTCCGCCGAGCTGCTCCAGGGCGAGCTCGACCGCTTCGAGTCCCTGCTGACCGACCTCCTCGAGATCAGCCGGTTCGACGCTGGCGCCGCATCGCTCACCCTGGCCGATGTGGACCTGCGCGCGGTCGCGCACCGCGTCTGTGACGCGACCGCCGGCCTCGCGGAGCGACGGGGCTCGAAGCTGACCGTCGACGTCCCGGGCAGCCTCTGCCTCGTCGAGGCCGACGTCCGGCGGGTCGAACGGATCGTCCGCAATCTGGTCGTCAACGCCATCGAGTACGGCGAGGGCCGGCCGGTGGAGGTCCGGGTGGCCGCCGCCGACGACGCCGTCGCGTTGTCGGTGCGCGACCACGGCGTCGGACTCAAGACGGGGGAGGACGTGATGGTGTTCAGCCGGTTCTGGCGCGCCGACCCCGCCCGCGCCCGGACCCGGGGAGGCACCGGGCTGGGGCTCTCGATAGCGATCGAGGACACCACGCTGCACGGAGGGCGACTGGAGGCGTGGGGCAGACCCGGTCTCGGTTCGGTGTTCCGGCTGACCCTGCCGCGTCGGGCGGGCGACGCGCTGTCCGGCTCCCCGCTTCCCTTGGTCCCGAGCGGCGAGCGACCCCCGGCGGGCGCCGGCCCGTACACGCGCCCCGCCGGATCCGACCGGAGCACCCGTTGAGGCCGGCATGTGGCGGCGCCCGGGGCCCGGTCGACCTGCTTCTCCTCCTCGCGGCCGCGCTGATCCTGTCCGGCTGCGTGTCGATACCTCACAGCTCGCAGATCCAGCCCGGCCGGGAGCTGAGCGTCCAGGACGAACCTCAGCACGTGACCAACGATCCGCCCGGTCCACGGCCGGGCGCCAGCCGCCGGCAGGTCGCGGCCGGGTTCTTCGCCGCGATGCTCGCCTATCCGCAGACGGTGACGACGGCTCGCGAGTACCTCACGGCCAGCGCGGCGGCGCACTGGGACCCGAGCGCGGGTGTGGTCGTCTACGACGGTCAGAGCTTCATCCCCGGCAGGAGCGGGGTCGCGGTGAGTGCCCAGATCCTCGGCACCTTGGACCGGCGCGGCGTCTGGGCATCGGTACGCCCGAAGGCGTCGCAGATGGCCCTGACACTGCGGCTGCTCAAGGTCAGGGGACAGTGGCGGATCGCGAACCCGCCGCCCGGGCTGTACATCGACAACGAGTACTTCGACAACGACTACAAGAAGTTCGCGCTGTACTTCTTCGACCCGAGCAAGCAGGTCCTTGCCGCCGACCCCGTGTACCTGGTCGACGACGACACCGCCGCCACGGCGCTCGTCGCGGACCTGGTCCAAGGCCCGACGTCGGCGCTGTCGGGCGCCGTGACCACCGCAATCCCGAAGCAGACGAAGATCGCGGTCTCCGTCGCGGCTTCGCGGTCCCATCCCGGCCTCGCGGAGGTACCGCTGAGCGACGACGTACTGCGGCTCTCGCCCGACGACCGAAAGCTCGCTGCGGCGCAGCTCGCGTGGACGCTGCGCCAGGTCTCCGACATCCACACCCTGTCGATCAGCGTCGACGGGCGCGCGATCGACGTCCCCGGCTTCGGGAGCTCGTTCAACGTCAACAGCTTCAGCGGCTACGACCCTGCGGGGCTGACCGGCGAGCGCCGGCTCTTCGCGCTCAACGACACCGGCGTCGTCTCCGTCGCCAACAGCACCGTCGCGCCGGTCTTGCAGGCAGCCGACCCCCGCTCGGCCGCCATCGACACCAGGGGGTCCCTCGTCGCGTACGTCACGTCTGACGGCTCCTCGGTCGTCGTGAGCGGCATCCCGGCGGGCGCGGACGTTGGGCGCAGTACCTGGGTCTTCGGCGCGACGTCACTGCTGCGGCCGTCCTGGGACTTCCGCGGTCTGCTGTGGGTCGTCGACCGGTCACCGAACGGCAGCGAGATCAAGGTGGCGACGGGCACGGCCGTGCACACGGTCCGGGCACCCGGACTCGCCGGGAGCGACATCGTGTCGTTCGCGGTGTCTCGCGACGGCGTCCGGTTCGCTGCGATCGTCCGCCGGGGCGGCACGACCCGGCTCGAGATCTCGATCATCGACCGGGATCCCGCCCATCGCGAGCGGGTCCGGCTCGGACCTCCCCATACGGTCCTGGCGCTGACCTCGCGGACGTCGGGGATCCAGCTTCGCGACATGTCCCAGCTCTCCTGGGTGAGCCCCACCGCGGTGGTCGTGCTGGCGAGCGGGGACGCCGGGGTCCGGCATCCGTGGCAGGTCGAGATCGACGGGTCGCGAACCACCGACGTCGGCCAGTTCCTGCCCGTTCGGCCCGTCAGCCTCGCGGCCGGCGCCAACTCGCAGGCCCCGATCGCGGTTGGCGCGCGCGGCGGGCAGCTGTACCTGCAGGAGCCCGACCTCCAGTGGGTGCGGATCGGAGAAGGACCGGCGCTGCGGATGCCCGTCTACGCCGGCTGACCGGCTGTCCACAGCACCTCCCCGTGGTGGCGTCGTCCCCAAGGGTCGGGGTACGAGAGCCCCCGGGGAGCGGCAGGGGGCAGCGTGGCAGCGTGCTGGACAGCCCAGGAGACGGATACCTCGCCGCGACGCTCGACCTGCTGCTCGGCGGGACCTGCGTCGGGTGCGCCCGGCCAGGTCCGGCCCTGTGCCCGGAATGCGGCGCGTGCCTGGAGGGGCTCCCGCGCCGCGTGTCGCCGACTCCCGCGCCGCCCGGACTGCCTGCCACCTTTGCGGTGGCGACGTACGAGGCGGTCGCGCAGGCGGCCCTGCTGGCGCACAAGGAGCAGGGGCGGCTGAGCCTGGCCCGCCCGCTGGGCCGCGCCCTCGCCCTGAGCTGCTTCGCGGTGCTCACCCTGTGCGCGCGCCGCGCCGAGCACGTCCGCCTCGTTCCGGTGCCGTCCGCTGCCGGCAGGGTCCGTGAGCGGGGGCACGACCCGCTGGTGCGGGTGGCGCGCGAGTGCCGCCGCGCGATGCGGGCGGCAGGCGTGACCGCCTCGGTGGAGCCGGTGCTCCGGATCGTTCGGCCCCTCGAGGACCAGGCTGGGCTGTCGGCACCGCAGCGGCACGCGAACCTGCAGGGGGCCTTCGAGGTGGGCCGAAGGCGGCCGCTCGGCGGTGCGGTGGTCGTCATCGACGACATCGTCACGACGGGAGCGACGGCCACCGAGGCGTGTCGGGCGTTGGGTGTCGTCGGCGCCGAGGTGGTCGGCGTTGCGGTCATCGCGGCGACCGCTCGACGTCGCCCCCTGCCTGCTCGCTGACCGGAGGTGACAATTCCGGTCCTGTGTCGGACGTCGGAGCGAGCGGCTACTGTTTCGTCATGGCACTCGTCCGGGTCCGTGGTTGCGCCGACAGGGGCTCGACACGTCGGGCGTCCGGCCGGCAAGCCGATGCCAGCCGCAGGCGAAACGGCCCACGTAAGGTGCGGGCGGCTCACCAGCTGACGCCGTCCGCGCTGAGCACGGTGCGGCTTAGTAGTAAGTCCTGCCCCGCCGCAGGTCACGATGTCCTGCGTCACCGGGAGAAGGGTCTGCGTGGCACAAGCTGCAAAACCTCAGCAGGCGAGTGTGGGGACGAAGACCAGGTCGGACGGGCGAGTGTCACCGCTGCTGTCCGCGTGAGCGTGGCCGGTCCTCCGGCGCGCCGGCATCGCTGAAGGAGGCATGCGTGGAGATCGTGGTCAAGGGACGCCACTGCGAGCTGTCGGACCGGTTCCGTGGTCACGTCGAGGAGAAGCTGACCCGGCTCGAGAAGTTCGACCAGCGCATCATCCGGGTCGACGTCGAGGTGACGCAGGAGAGCAGCCCGAAGCTGACCTCGGAGACGGTGTGCGTCGAGATCACGATCCGCAGCCGGGGCCCGATCATGCGGTCCGAGGCGTGTGCCGAGGACAAGCTCAGTGCGCTCGACAAGGCGCTGGAGCGCCTCGTCGCCCAGGCGCGCAAGGCGCACGACCGCCGCCGGGTCCACCACGGCACGCGGAGCCCGACGTCGCTCGCGCACGCGATGGCGGCAGTCGGCGAGCCGGTGGCGCAGAGCGTCGACGGCGAGGCCGGCGACTCCGTGCACAAGGTCGGGCCGCTCACGGTGATGGGCGACGGCCCGCTCGTGGTCCGCGAGAAGACGCACGCCGCCGACCCGATGACGCTCGACCAGGCGCTGTACGAGATGGAGCTCGTGGGGCACGACTTCTTCCTGTTCATCGACAAGGAATCCGACTCCCCGGCCGTCGTCTACCGGCGCAAGGGGTACGACTACGGCGTCATCCGTCTCGACACGTGAGCGGGCCTACCTCACGCATCGGCCGTCGCGAGCCCGTCAGGGTGATGATCGTCGACGACCAGGAGCTCTTCCGCCGGGGGCTCGCCATGCTGCTCGCCGCCGAGGACGACATCGACGTGGTCGGTGAGGCCGCCGACGGATCCGAGGCCACGGGCCTGGCTGCCGCTATCGCGCCCGACGTGATCTTGATGGACGTCCGGATGCCGCAGCAGTCCGGGATCGAGGCCTGTATCGAGATCAAGTCCGTCGACCCTTCCGCCAAGATCGTGATGTTGACGATGTCCGACGAGGAAGCGGACCTCTACGATGCCATCAGGAACGGCGCCTCCGGCTACCTGTTGAAGGACGCCTCCATCGACCAGGTGGCGGAGGCGGTCCGCGTCGTCGCCGACGGGCAGTCCCTGATCAGCCCGTCGATGGCGGTGAAGCTCCTCGACGAGTTCAAGGCCATGTCGCGCTCCGGCGGCAGGGACGACGCCCTCAACCCGAAGCTCACGCCACGCGAGCTCGAGGTGCTCAACCTGGTCGCTCACGGACTCGCCAACCGAGACATCGCCAAAGAGCTCTTCATCAGCGAGAACACGGTCAAGAACCACGTCCGCAACATCTTGGAGAAGCTGCAGCTCCACTCCCGGATGGAGGCCGTGATGTACGCGGTGCGCGAGAAGCTCCTCGACATCCCGTGAGCCGGGCGGCGCTCAGCCGGTCGCAGGCGCGCCGGATCGCGCTCGCGGCCCAGGGGTTCGCCGACCGGCCGCCCGCCCGGGCGGACATGCGCGCGCTGCAGCGTGTCCTCGACAAGGTTGCGCTGCTCCAGATCGACTCCGTCAACGTGGTCCGGCGGGCGCACTACCTTCCGCTGTTCAGCAGGATCGGGCCGTACGACATCGAGCTGCTGCACCGCGCGGCGGGGCGGGCGCCTCGCCGGGTGTTCGAGTACTGGGGCCACGAGGCTTCGTTCGTCCGCACCGACCTGCACCCTGCGCTGAGGTTCCGGATGGCCCGCGCGGCGGACGCCGCCTGGGGCTCGATGCGGCGGCTGTGGACGGAGCGGCCCGACTTCGTCGCGTGGGTGCGAGGCGAGGTCGAGAGCCGCGGGCCGCTGACGACGCGGGAGATCGAGTACGACGTTCCGCGCGTGCGCGACAGCTGGGGCTGGAACTGGAGCGACGTCAAGATCGCGCTCGAGTACCTCTTCTACAGCGGGCAGGTCACCTCTGCGCGCCGCAACTCGGCCTTCGAGCGGGTCTACGACCTCCCCGAGCGGGTGCTGCCACCGGCCGTCCTCGCGGCCCCGACACCATCGGTCGAGGAGTCGCACCGGATCCTCGTCCGCACCGCGGCGCGCGCCCTCGGCGTCGGCACCGAGCAGGACCTGCGCGACTACTTCCGGCTGTCACCCGCGCCCACGCCGCTCGGCGCTGGCCGAGCTGGTCGAGTCGGGCGAGCTGCTGCCGGTCCAGGTGGAGGGCTGGCGGCGCCCGGCCTACCTGTGGCACGCGGCCCGGCTGCCCCGCAGGGTCGACGCCTGCGCGTTGCTGAGCCCGTTCGACTCGCTCGTCTTCGAGCGGACCCGTACCGAGGCGCTGTTCGACTACCGGTTCCGGATCGAGATCTACGTCCCGGCCGCCAAGCGCACGTACGGCTACTACGTCTACTCGTTCCTTCTCGGCGAGCGCATCGTGGCCCGCGTCGACCTCAAGGCCGACCGGCCCGCGGGCGTCCTGAGCGTGAAGGCCGCGTGGAGCGAGCCGTCGGCGCCGACCGACGTGGCCGAGCGGCTCAGCGCCGCGCTCCACACGATGGCCGACTGGCTGGGCCTCGAGGCGGTCCAGGTCGCCGACAAGGGTGATCTCGCCGGTGCCCTGCGGGGTGTCGGCTCACGGCACTGAGGCGCAGTCGAGGTCGCCTACTATTGACAGGACGCTCGCAGGCGAGCCGCCTGCGCACCCGCCCGTACACGTCGTCCACGACAAGGGAGTCGCATCCGTGCCTGCTCTGCTCGACAAGGTCCTCCGCATCGGCGAGGGAAAACAGCTGCGCAAGCTCCAGGCCATCGCTTCGCAGGTGAACGCCATCGAGGACCACTTCGTGGGGCTGGGCGACGAGGAGCTGAGGGCGCTGACCGAGGAGTACAAGCAGCGCTACGCCGACGGCGAGAGCCTCGACGACCTGCTTCCCGAGACCTTCGCGACCGTACGCGAGGCGGCGAAACGGGTCCTCGGCCAACGCCACTTCGACGTGCAGATCATGGGTGGCGCGGCGCTGCACCTGGGCAACATCGCCGAGATGAAGACCGGTGAGGGCAAGACGCTGGTGGCGACTCTTCCGGTGTACCTCAACGCGCTGGCCGGCGACGGCGTCCACGTCGTGACCGTCAACGACTACCTGGCGCAAGTACCACGCCGAGTGGATGGGCCGGATCTACCACTTCCTCGGCCTGACCACCGGGATGGTGCTCCCCGACATGCCGCCCCCGGAGCGCAGGGCGTCCTACCTGGCGGACATCACGTACGGCACCAACAACGAGTTCGGCTTCGACTACCTGCGCGACAACATGGCGGCGTCGCTGGACGAGTGCGTCCAGCGCGGACACCACTACGCCATCGTCGACGAGGTCGACTCCATCCTCATCGACGAGGCGCGGACACCGCTCATCATCTCCGGGCCGTCGGACGAGTCCGTGCAGTGGTACGACGAGTTCGCCAGCCTGGTCGGGCGGCTGCGCAACGACGTCGACTACGAGGTCGACGAGAAGAAGCGCACCGTCTCCGTGCTCGAGGACGGCATCGAGCGGGTCGAGGACCACCTCGGCATCGACAACCTGTACGACGCGGTCAACACGCCTCTGATCTCGTTCCTCAACAACGCGATCAAGGCCAAGGAGCTGTTCCGGCGCGACCGCGACTACGTCGTCATGGACGGCGAGGTGCTCATCGTCGACGAGCACACCGGCCGGATGCTGCACGGGCGCCGCTACAACGAGGGGCTGCACCAGGCGATCGAGGCCAAGGAGAAGGTGACGATCCGCGAGGAGTACCAGACCCTCGCGACGATCACCCTGCAGAACTACTTCCGCTTGTACACGAAGCTCGGCGGGATGACCGGTACCGCCATGACGGAGTCGTCGGAGTTCGACAAGATCTACAAGCTCGGCGTGATCGCGATACCGACCAACATGCCCATGGCCCGGGTCGACCAGCCCGACCTCGTGTACCGCACCGAGGACGCCAAGTACCACGCGATCGTCGACGACATCGCCGACCGTCACGGCCACGGACAGCCGATGCTCGTCGGCACGACGTCGGTCGAGAAGTCGGAGCGGCTCTCCGGTCTGCTCACCCGGCGCGGCATCCCGCACACCGTCCTGAACGCCAAGCACCACGCCAGCGAGGCTCACATCGTGGCCCAGGCCGGCCGCAAGGGCGCGGTCACCGTCGCGACCAACATGGCAGGCCGAGGCACCGACATCATGCTCGGCGGCTCGGTCGACTTCCTCGCCGACGAGCAGCTCCGCGAGCGCGGCCTCGACCCGATCGAGAACTCCGAGGAGTACGAGGCCGCCTGGCCCGCCGCCCACGAGAAGATGAAGGAGCAGGTACAGGCCGAGCACGACGAGGTCAACGACGTCGGCGGGCTGTACGTCATCGGCACCGAGCGGCACGAGTCGCGCCGCATCGACAACCAGCTCCGCGGTCGTTCCGGCCGCCAGGGTGACCCGGGTGAGTCCCGGTTCTACCTGTCGCTCGAGGACGACCTGATGCGGCTGTTCAAGTCCGACTGGGTCGACTGGGTGCTGACCACGATGAAGATCCCCGACGACGTCCCCATCGAGAACAAGCGGGTGACGGGTGCGATCGCCTCGGCGCAGGCCCAGGTCGAGAGCCAGAACTTCGAGACCCGCAAGAACATCTTGAAGTACGACGACGTGATGAGCCGTCAGCGCGAGGTGATCTACGGCGAGCGCCGGCAGGTGCTCGAGGGTGCCGACCTCCACGAGCAGATCCGCGGCATGATCGACGACACGGTGGAGGGGTACGTCGTCGGCGCGACCGAGGGCTTCCCCGAGGAGTGGGACCTGGGCAAGCTCTGGACCGCCCTCAAGACGCTGTACCCGGTGTCGGTGACCGAGGCCGAGCTCGAGGACGAGGTCGGGCGGAGTCGAGAACCTCTCCCGCGAGTTCTTGATCGGACGAGCTGAAGGCCGACGCGCAGCGTGCCTACGACGCTGCGTGAGGAGGCCCTCGGCGAAGAGGTCATGCGTGAGCTGGAGCGCCGCGTCATGCTGTCCGTGCTGGACCGCAAGTGGCGCGAGCACCTCTACGAGATGGACTACCTGCGTGAGGGCATCGGCCTGCGGGCGTACTCGCAGCGTGACCCGCTGGTGGAGTACCAGCGCGAGGGGTTCGAGCTGTTCGGCGCGATGATGGACTCGATCAAGGAGGAGTCGGTCGGGTACCTGTTCAACATCGAGGTGCAGATCACCCCCGACGACACCAGCGAACTCGAGGACGAGGCGGCAGAGCTGGTCGCCGGTGGTCCGACCGGCTCGGCCGCCGGTGCCGGCTTCGACCCGGATGCGGTCGATGAGCCGGTCGCGGAGCCGGTAGGCGCCGACGGCGACCACCACCCGAACATCGTTGCGAAGGGTCTGAACGCGCCCTCCCAGCCGAGGCACCTGTCCTACTCGGCGCCCACCGTCGACGGGGACGCCGCCACAGAGGTGCACGGCGACGACGACGCCGCGGGCAACGAGTTCGCCGGTGTGTCACGCAACGAGCCGTGTCCGTGTGGGTCCGGCCGCAAGTTCAAGCGCTGCCACGGAGACCCGGCCCGCCGCAACAACTAGACCTCGACCGGGCGCAAATGCACGTTCGAGTGGGCGCAGATGTCGGCTCCACCGGGCGCAAATGCACGTTCGAGCGGGCGCAGATGTCGGCTCCACCGGGCGCAGCTGTCTGCTCGACCGCGCGCTCGTCCGCCGAGCGTCACGAAGCCGTTGCAGCAGCCGGTCAGCCGAAGTCGATGGCTGTGCACAGCCAGCGACCGCGTGAGTAGTCGAGCCGGGCCGCGATGGCCCTGGACCGGCGGCCAGCTGTCACCCTGGCCGCCACCTCCGCCACGGCGCCCTCGGGTCGGGAGATGTGCACCGTAGCGACGACCTGTCGCCCGCCGCGGCTGCGAGCTCTTGCGCGGCGGTCGGCGACGCGATCGCGGCGGTCGGAGATCTCGGCGAAGACCGCAGCATCGGTCCAGCGCGCCAGCTGGGCGAGTGGTCGCTCGCTGGCCACGACCTCGACGACCGCTTGCAGGAATCGTGCCGCCCACGGCTGGGGGTCGGGCGTGGCATAGGCCTGATGCGGCGCACCTGAGACGACCGTGAGCGCGTCGGAGACCGGCTCGCAGTCCAGGCCCGTGGAGAGCGGGAAGCTGAGCGCCAGCGCCCCTTGCGTGTACCGGGCATCGGAGCCCGGGTCTGCACCGTCGACGCTGGCCCAACGCAGCCCACGAGCGATGGGGATGGGCCTCGCAGTGGTGCGACGCGCGTACTCGGTCATGCTGTGCCTCCGGGCAGAGTGAGTTCGGTTCCGGGCAGGATGAGGTCGGGGTCGGGCCCGATGACCGCGCGGTTGGCGGCGTAGACGGCCACCACCTCGCGGCCTATGGCGGAGTCGGTAGCGCGGGGTGCCAGTTCGTCGCGCGCGATCCGCCACAACGAGTCACCACGGCGGACGGTGCGCCGCTCCGGTGAGCCAGAGGCGGTACCGGCGGCGTCCGGCAGGTCGGGGAACGCGAGCCCGGCCAGCACGGATGGCCGCTGATCCCCGGTTCGGCAGCTGACCGCGCACCGGTGAGGCGACTGCTCATGCTGCGGCGCGGCGTGCGCTGCGACCGGAGCGGCGAGGCTGAGTCCACACGCGCCTACCAGTGCCTGGCGCCACCACGGTGGGCCGGTGAGTCGCGCGAGCGTCGACAGCGGAGCCCGTCCGCGCTCGAGCGGCACCAGCAGGACCGTCGCCAGGGTGCTGACCACGAGGAAGACGAACGCCAGCCAGGCGGCGATGAGAGCCGACGTGACGACCAGCTGGGCCAGTGTCAATCGGGTGACGCCCGGCGCACCGGCGGTCGGCAGGAGACCCCCATGCAGCAAGGGTGCGCCAGCCCATCGCAGCGCGAGCGCGAGCAGTGCCTCGGTAACCAACACCACGCAGAGTCGGAGCGTGTAGGCCATGGCAGTCACTGCTGTTTACTTGCGTTTGCTTCCATTCACCTGTTTTAGCGATCATCTGGCGTGCCCGCAAGCAGTCGTCCACAACCGGCTGCTTCCAGGCAGTGCGGCGCCGCTACCGTCGACCCATGCGCTGGCACGAGCTCTTCACCGACTTGGAAGCGCAGGCGCTCTGCCTGGAGCGGGCCGACGAGGGTGAGATCTCCGATCGGATCCGTGGCGAGATGGCCCAGGTGACCCTGATGAACCGGCTGCGGGCTTCGGTGGCTCGCCAGGTCACCGTGTCGATCCAGGGCCTCGGCGACGTGACGGGTCGGCTTCAGCGCACCGGAGCAGACTGGATACTTCTCCAAGCGCCCGACGAGGTCATCGTGCCGCTTGCGGCGGTCATGGCCCTGCGGGACTTGCCGCCCGACGCCCTGAGCCCGCAGAGCTCGGGCGTCGTCGCGAGTGGCCTTCGGCTGACCTCGGTTCTGCGCGCCGCCGCTCGAGACCGCAGCGTCGTTGTCCTCACCCGGCTCGACGGCCGGTCACTCACCGGGACTCCCGACCGAGTCGGAGCGGACTTCGTCGACCTCGCCCTGCACGACCCTTCCGAAACCCCTCGTCGCACCGACGTGCGGTCGCGAGCGACGGTGCCTTTGGCAGCCATCGCGTGCATCAGGCGACGACCCACGGGCTGGGGCTCCTAGGGGCTGCTAGCCGACCCCTCGCGGCGACTCGTCCTGCACGCCCGGCGGCTCGGCGTCGTCTCCCGCGTAGGGGTGCTCCGCGATGAACTGCTTCGTGGTCGAGTACGCGGCCTCGATGTAGCCCTCGAGCGCCGAGGTCTCGACCCGCCACTGGCCACGGCCGCCGATCTTGATCGCGGGCAGGTCGCCGCGCCGGACCAGGGCGTACACCTGTGCCACGGAGATGTTCAGGATCTCGGCCACGTCGGCGAGCGGCAGGAATCGTGGCGTCGGCTCGGCCATGGCGGTCAGTCTGTCACGCCCTCACCCTGCAGCAGGAGCCGCTCACAGCCTGTGGATAACCTTTCCAATCGGTCGGCGTTCTGCGCAGAATACGCCCGTGTCCCTCTCGCACCGGCTCGGCTCAGAGCGCCGCAAGACCGCGCCGCCGCCGGATGACGGACCCGCGTCACCCCCCGCGTCCCGGGGGCGTCGCAGCCGGTGGGCGGACCCGCGGCTGTGGGTAGGCGTCCTGCTGGTCCTGGCCTCGCTGCTCGTGGGGGCGAGGGTCTTCGCCTCGGCGGACGACACGGTCGCGGTCGAGACCATGAACCATGACGCGGTCGCCGGGTCGGCCCTGACACCCGCCGACCTCCACCTCACGTCCGTACACTTCGCCGACTCGTCCCAGGCGAGGCGTTACGTCACGACAGCGGCGGCCATCGTGGCCGGCGCCACCCTTACGCGTGACGTGGGCGCCGGTGAGCTGCTCACCGCCACGTCGGTGTCGGTGGGGGGCGGCCCGGTCGACAAGCAGCTTCCGCTCGGCGTGGGGGCGTCGGGGATGCCGGAGGGACTGGCGGCAGGCGACCGCGTCGACGTCTGGGCGGTACCGGCGAGCGACTCGTCCCGCCGGCGGTCCCCTGTCGCGGTGCTGCGGGGCGTGACCGTCACAGCCGTTGGCGGTACCGGCCTCGGAGGGCTCGGCGGAGATCGCCAGATCCTGGTGACGCTGGCGCCGCATACCGACGTGGCGCGCGCGTTGGCGGCGCTCAACGGCTCGTCCGTGGTGCTGATCCAGAACGGCTCCTGACCTGTGTCGACCGGTGTCCTGGTGGCAGTGGGTCCCGTCGGGTTCGAGCCGGCCGTCCTCTCGGTCGCGTCCTCGCCGGACATCCACGTCGTACGCCGGTGCGTCGATGTCGCGGACCTCGTCGCCACGGCGGCGACGAGACAGGCACCGGCCGCGCTGGTCTCCGCGCAGCTGCGCGGCCTGGACGCCGAGGTCGTCGACCGGCTGAGAGGCGAGAACGTCGTGGTCGTCGGCGTGATCGCCGAGAGCTCCAGCGCCGACGAGGCGCTGCTGCGGCAGATCGGCATCAGCGAGGTGGCGCCCGCCGATGACCCACTGTCACTCGCCGAGCTCGTCGTGGAGCTGGTGGCCCGGCCGAGTCGTGCGTCCGCGACGGCCCGCGCCGGTGAGGACGACGCGTCGGGGCGCCAGGTACGAGATCATCTCGCCCGGTCGGGCCGGGTCGTCGCGGTATGGGGACCCACGGGCGCCCCGGCCGGTCCACTGTGGCTCTCGGCCTCAGCGCCGAGCTCGCCCGGCTCGCCACGCCGACCCTGCTGGTCGACGCCGACGTGTACGGAGGCTCGATCGCGGCCAAGCTCGGCATGCTGGACGAGTCCTCGGGGCTGCTGGCCGCCGCGCGGGCCGCGAACACCGGGTCGTTGACGGCTGAGGTGCTGGCCCGGCACGCACGGGAGGTCGCACCCCACCTGACGGGTGCTCAGCGGCCTGCCGCGGGCCGATCGGTGGACGGAGGTCAAGGCGGTCCTGCTGCGCAACGTCCTCGCCGTGTCACGGTCGCTGTCGGCGTTCACGGTGGTCGACTGCGGCTTCAGCCTCGAGCTCGACGAGGAGATCTCCTACGACACCACCGCTCCTCGCCGCAACGGTGCCACCGTCGAAGCGCTGGAGAGCGCCGACACCGTACTCGTCGTCGGCGGTGCCGACCCGGTCGGCCTGGCGCGCCTTATCCGCGGCCTGCACGAGCTCTCGGCGGTGGTACCCGATGTGACGCCGCTGGTCGTCGTCAACCGCGTCCGCTCGAGCCTCGGCTGGTCCGATGACGACATCGTCTCGACCGTTGAGAAGGCGACCGGTGCGCGCGTGACCCGGCTGCTCCCCGACGACCCCGCGGCCTGTGACCGGGCGCTCGTCCACGGGCGTTCACTGGCGGAGTGTGCCCCCGATGCTCGGCTCAGCCGTGCCTTCGGCGGGCTCGCTACCGATGTGGTGGGCGGAGGTTTCCGCGCCGGTCGGGCGCGCCGCTCCCTGCGCCGCCGGCGCTGAGCGGTCGGGCGGTCGGGCGGTCGATGCGGTTCCTGGGCGCGGTCGACGCGGCCGATCAGTAGGACAGCAGCAACCACAGCCCGGTCAACGTGTAGGCAGACCATCACCACGAGCATCGGCAGCTGGCCGACGAGGGCATGCCTGCGGGGCAGCAGGCGGACGGCTCGATCGTGGGCGGCGACGACTCCCAGCACGTGCCCGAGGATTACCGACACGACCTTGATCACGGCGAGCGCGGTTGGGTGGTTGTAGATGGAGTACTTGTCGATCCCGTCGGCCCACGCGGTGAGGCTCCAGCCGCGAGACAGCGGATCCCCGATGAGCTGGACGAACGCGATGCCCTCTGACACGAAGAACGACAGGTAGTGCGCCACGACGTAGCCCACCACGATGGGGATCACCGAGTGGGCCAGCAGGTCGGGCAGGGAGCCTCGCCGGATCCCGCCCAGACCGCCGGTGGCGATGGAGGCCAGGGTGAACGTCACGTACACCACCGCCGGGAAGAGTACGAGCGCCGCGGTGTTCAGCAGCGTGCTGTGCTCGGAGTACTGCTGAGCCCAGGCGAGCCATCGCGGTGACTCCTTGAAGCTGTCGAAGCCGATCGATCCGAACAGCACCGACACGACGCCCAGCAGGCCCGGTCGGGCCGGCATGCCGTCGAGGTTCTCGAGCGGGTTCCGCAGCACGAGCACTCCGTCGGTACGGCGACCGAACGGCGACAGCCGCGCCACGAGTGAGGAGTACACCTCGAACGGGTCGGCGCGCGCGAACCACGTGTCGCCGTAGAGGGCGGCTCCGAGGAGGGTGAAGGCACCGAGCAGCGCGAACCACAGCCGGACCGAGGGGAGACTGGCCGACGTGGCCGGGTTGACGAGCTCCAGCCAGGTGAACGCCAGCAAGAAGAAGGCCGCGGGCCACAGGCCGAGCCGGGCGGGGTACGTCAGCAGGCCCTGCGACCGGTCGATTCCGGCGAGTCGGCAGACGCCCCGGTGGATCCAGCGCAGCGGGTTGCACAGCCGGTAGACCGGCCCGAAGACGAGCGCGGCGGGGACCAGTCCGACCCACAGCGCGACGTAGACGGCACCGAAGGTCGGGTTGACCAGCGTGTTCTGCCCGAAGATCGCGGCCATGGATATCCACGCCGTGAACAGCAGCGCCAGCACGACGACCACCGCGCGCGTGAGGGACGACTCGACGATCGCGGCCAGCCAGGCCCAGAGAGGGCGGCCACTCGCATCCCCGCGGAAGCGGGACGTGCGCCACGCGAAGGCGAGCACCCCGAACGAGACGAGCAGGGCGGCCGCGGCGCCCAGGTAGGCGTAGTGCGCCGGTATCGGCAGGTCTTGTTGCCCGCCGATACCGTGCGCCAGGAGCTGGCTGTGCGTGCCCACGTGGTCGCGCTAGCTGACCTGCAAGGTGACCAGCGTGACGTCGAGCCCGTGCGACTCGATGATGAAGCGGCCAGGTGTCGTGATCGAGAACGGCGGCAGCTTCTCTGCCGAGGCGCCGGCCTTCACCTCGAACTCGTGCTCTGGGATCGAGTGGACGTGGATCTCGTCGTCGGCATCGGTTGTGACCACCAGCTGGACCTTCTGGCCCTTCTCCACGTCGACCACATGGCCGTCGTCGGGGCTGATGGCGCCGTTCTTCTCGGTGATCGTCACGGTCACCGGCTTGCTGCTCGAGCCGTCGTTGGAACCTCCCGAACCCGAGCCGCCGCATCCGGCCAGCGACAGACCCGTGAGCACCATCGCCGCGAGGAGGGTGGACCTTCGAGCCGAGCCGAACAACGATTACCTCCTGACGGGCGACGTGAGTGCAGTGATGACCGCCGGTCCCGCGTCTGGGTGCGCGTGCGCCGACCCGCCGGTTCACACCCGGCGCCAAGAGTTCCTACGAGTACGGCGCCTCGAGAGTTCCGCGTCGTGGCTCGGAACCGGCCTGCAGGACAGACTCGGACGTCTGCGGTTGCGCCTGGACGGTCGTCGCAGGTCGTCCACAGCCCGATCTTCGCCGGCAGGATTTGTCGGTGGTCATGGCTAGTTTGCCGGTATGCGGGTGGATGGTGAGCGTTGGGGGCCGGTCGGGGAGGATCATCATCACCCCCACCGGCCACACCTACCAATCCCAAGCACCACCGACCTCCGGCTGACGGCACGGTCGGAGTTCGGCGCCATGTTGCCTCATCGCCCACGGACTGGCATGGTTCGCAAAGCGGCGGATTGTAGACTTGCACGAGGCGACGACGGAAGGTGCCATGCACGCGATCTGGAAGGGCACGATCTCATTCGGCCTGGTCACGATCCCGGTCAAGGTCTACTCGGCGACCGAGGAGCGTGACATCTCGTTCCGTCAGGTACACGAGGCCGACGGTGGCCGCATCCGTTACAAGCGGGTGTGCGAGGTCGACGGCGAGGAGGTGCCGTACTCCGACATCGGCAAGGGTTACGAGATGCCAGACGGACGCATGGTCGTACTGACGAGTGACGACTTCTCGAGCCTTCCGCTGCCGACGACTCGGGCCATCGAGGTGCTGGAGTTCGTCCCGACCGAGCAGGTCGACCCGCTGTACTTCGCGAAGGCCTACTACCTTGCCGCGGACGGCGTCGGCGCCAAGCCGTATGTCCTGCTGCGTGACGCGTTGACCGGTAGCGGCCAGTGCGCTCTGGTCAAGGTGGCCATCCGTACGCGCGAGACACTGGCCCTGCTCAGGGAGCGCGACGGGGCGCTTGTGCTGCAGACGATGCTGTGGCCGGACGAGGTACGCGACAGCGACTTCGCGGTGCCCGACGACTCGGTCGAGATCCGCAGCCAGGAGGTCAAGATGGCGGAGTCGTACATCGCCACGTTGCAGAACGACTTCGACCCCGCGCGCTACCACAGCGACTACCGCGAGGCGCTCGAGCAGCTGGTCGAGGCCAAGGCGTCCGGGCTGCCGATGCCGGAGGCCGAGGAGGACGACGGCCAACAGGCCGAGGTCCTCGATCTGGTCGCAGCGCTGCGTGCGAGCGTCGATGCCGCGAAGAAGAGGCGTGCAGGATCGAACGGCGGCGACGACGAGCAGGCCGACTCCGAGTCGGGCTCCCGACAGACAGCGACCGACGGTTCCCACGGGGCCACCGGTTCCAACGGGTCGTCAGGGGCCAAAAAGGCGACGAAGTCGGCGAGCAAGACAGCACCGGCGAAGAAGGCCGCCAAGGCGTCGGGAAAGACCTCCGAGAGGAAGCGACCGGCGAAGAAGTCCGCCTGATCGGATTGCACGGCGCCTGTCGCCGCGTGGCAAGATCGGTCCATGGACGCCTCCACAACCGTTCCCACCCCGCAGAACGAGACCAACCTCCACTACGCCCCCGGCAGCGCTGAGCTGGCCGAGCTCGAGCAGAAGCTGGCCGAGCTGCAGAAGTCCCGCGTCGACCTGACGGCGACCATCGACGGGGAGCAGCGATGGGGCCAGGGCGAGCCCTTCGAGGTGGTCCAGCCACACAACCGTCACCACGTCCTGGGTGTCACGCGGGGCGCGTCGACGGCGGACGCCAAGGCGGCCATCGAGGCGGCCGCGGCCGCCGCACCCGGCTGGCGGGCGATGGCTTTCGAGGACCGGGCGTCGATCATCTTGAAGGCGGCCGACCTCCTCTCGGGACCGTGGCGGCAGACCCTGAACGCCGCCACCATGCTCGGACAGTCCAAGACGGCGTGGCAGGCGGAGATCGATGCGGCCTGCGAGCTCATCGACTTCTGGCGGTTCAACGTCTACTACGCCCAGCAGATCCTCCGCGAGCAGCCCATCGCGAACGCCCCGGGCGTCTGGAACCGGATGGACCACCGCCCGCTGGAAGGGTTCGTGTACGCCATCACGCCCTTCAACTTCACCGCCATCGCGGGCAACCTCCCGACGGCGCCGGCACTGATGGGCAACACGGTGCTGTGGAAGCCGTCGCCCACCCAGCAGTACGCGGCGCACTTCACCATGCGGCTGCTGGAGGAGGCGGGGATGCCTCCCGGTGTCATCAACCTGCTTCCCGGCGACGGAGTGGCCGTGTCCGAGGCGGCCCTCGTCCACCCCGACCTCGCCGGTATCCACTTCACCGGCTCGACTCCCACGTTCCAGCACCTGTGGAAGGCCGTCGGCGAGAACATCTCCTCCTACCGGTCGTACCCGCGCATCGTGGGCGAGACCGGCGGCAAGGACTTCATCGTCGCTCATCCATCCGCAGACCCCGACGTGCTGCGCGCGGCGATGATCCGTGGAGCCTTCGAGTACCAGGGCCAGAAGTGCTCTGCGGCCTCGCGCGTGTACGTGGCCCGCTCGGTCTGGGACAGGCTCCGCGACCAGTTCGTCGCCGAGGTGGAGTCCCTGACGATGGGCGACGTCACGGATCTGTCGAACTTCATGGGTGCTGTCATCGACCAGCGTGCCTTCGACAAGCACAAGGCGGCCATCGAGCGGGCTCACCAGACACCTCACCTGTCGGTCCTCGCCGGCGGTCAGGTCGACGACTCGGTCGGATGGTTCGTCCGTCCGACGGTGATCATGTCGACCGACCCCACCGACACGGTGTTCGACACGGAGTACTTCGGGCCCATCCTCTCGGTCTACGTCTACGAGGATGCCGACTTCGAGTCGACGGTCCATCAGATGGAGTCGTTCTCGAAGTACGCGCTGACCGGGGCGGTCATCGCGCAGGACCGGGGAGCGATCGCCTGGGCCATGAACGCCTTGAGGTTCTCGGCCGGGAACTTCTACATCAACGACAAGCCGACCGGCGCCGTGGTGGGACAGCAGCCCTTCGGAGGCGCCCGCGCGTCGGGGACGAACGACAAGGCCGGCGCCGCGTCGAACCTGCTGCGGTGGACCTCGCCACGGTCGATCAAGGAGACCTTCGCGCCACCTACCGACTACCGCTACCCGCACATGGGCGGTTACCCGAGCGAAGGCGGCTGAGCGCCGGCTTAGGCCACACGGACGAGCGGAACCGTCTCCTCGAGCGCCGGGTCGATCACGATGGCTGCGCCGCACGACGCGCAGCAGAACTCACACGAGTCGCCGTTGCAGTCGTCGACCGGCAGGAAGAGGCTCTGGGCACGGCAGTCGGCGCAGTACCGGGCCACTGCGCTCAGCATCAAGACGTCGGCTGGATCACTCATGGGGAACAGGCTGCCAGGTCCGGCCGACACTTCCGGAGAGGCTCGCCGCACCGCCTCCCAATCGGGCGCAACCGGTGCCTAACGGGCAGCCAGCCACGCCGTGCCCGTCTGCTGCTCCTTGGCGGCCGCGGCGACGATCGCCTTGGCGAGCTCGGGCTCGATGCGCTTGCCGATGAAGGGGATCGACACCGTGAGGTCACCGCGGATCAGCTGCCGGGTCCCGGCGCCGACGGGCTCCAGAGACTGGGTCCCCTTCATCGTCGCGGGCTGGCCCTTGACCGAGATGCGCAGGTCGGCGACGCGCGAGCCGTCCGGTCGCCGGGGCCCCCACGCCTCGGTCTGCACGACCGTGATCGTCTGGCCGACGAACGACCGGACCATGTCGGGCACGTCCGCCGGGACCGTACGCTCGACGGTCACGGTGGCGCCTCCGTCGGGGCCCAGGTCTATGTCGACGCGGTGATCCACGGCAGCGGTCGCCTCACAGACGGCGACTCTGAAGTCCTTGTCGACAGCCATCGCGAACACGTCGTCGGCGGAGCCCGTCGGATAACTGATCTCGGCCCGAACCTCCATGACTGCATTCTGTCATCGCGCCCGCGGCGTAGCCTGACGCGGTGAGCCCGAGCGAGCGACCCCGGCCGGACCCGACCGTCGGCGAGTGGGCGGGCGACGCGATCAGCTTCGGTGAGGCGGGCGCCAAGCTGACGTACGGCAGCTACCTCCAGCTGCCGACGCTGTTGGGCTCGCAGCGGCTCGCCTCCGATCCGCCGGCGCACGACGAGCTGTTGTTCATCACGATCCACCAGGTGTACGAGCTGTGGTTCCAGCAGCTGCTCCACGAGGCGGAGACGGCCCGCGACGCGATGTTCGACGGCCAGCTTTGGTGGGCGCGTCACCTGCTCGCCCGGATGCACGTGATCGAGGCTGTGCTCGTGCAGCAGATCGACGTGCTCGAGACGATGACTCCGCAGGACTTCTTCGCGTTCCGTCAGCTGCTGGCACCGGCGAGCGGTTTCCAGTCGGTACAGTTCCGTGAGCTGGAGTTCGTGTCGGGTGCGAAGGACCCCTCATTCGTACGCCGCTTCCGAGGGCTGACCGACGCGGAGACCGAGCGGCTGCGCAGGCGCCTGGACGAACCCACTCTCTGGGACGCGCTGCTGGCCGTGCTCGGCTCCCGGGGTCTGCCGGCCGCGTCCGACGACGACATCCGGCTGTCCCTGCAGACCGTCGCCCAGGACCGGGCAAGCTACTTCGACGTGTGGGAGCTCGCCGAGGCGCTGATCGAGCACGACGAGCTCGCCGCCGCGTGGCGCAGCCGTCACGTCCTGATGGTCGAGCGGATGATTGGTGCCCGCACCGGCACCGGCGGGTCGTCCGGCAGCGAGTACCTGCGTAGCCGGCTCCCGCTCCGCTACTACCCGCTGCTCTGGGATCTGCGCTCTCACCTGCCGGGGCCCAGTGCGGGCTGACTCCGCCGCGCCAGGGCTGGTCCGCCTCGACGAGGCGGCCGGCAAGTGGGTTCTCGTTGCGACGGTGCTGGGCTCGGGACTCGCCGGCATCGACGCAACCGTCGTCAACATCGCCCTTCCAGCACTGGGCCAGGACCTGAACGCCGGGTTCGACGGTCTGCAGTGGACCGTCAACGGCTACACGTTGACGCTGGCGTCGCTGATTCTGCTGGGCGGATCCCTCGGCGACCAGTTCGGCCGACGCAGGGTCTTCGTCGTCGGGGTCGCGTGGTTCGCGCTGGCGTCGGCCCTGTGCGCGGTCGCTCCCACGATCGGCGTCCTGATCGCTGCACGTGCCCTGCAGGGGATCGGTGGTGCGCTGCTCACCCCCGGCAGCCTCGCGATGATCTCCGCGGTATTCGCGCCGGACCAGCGGGCGAAAGCCATCGGCGCCTGGTCGGGCTTCGGTGGCATCGCGAGCGCCATCGGCCCGTTCATCGGCGGGTATCTCGTGAGCGGTCCCGGATGGCGGTGGATCTTCCTTATCAACCTCCCCCTCGCGGCGGTCGTCATCTACATCGCGCTGCGTCACGTCCCCGAGAGCCGGGACCCCGACGCCGCGCCGCACCTGGACCTGAGCGGTGCAGCGCTGGGGGCGCTCGGGCTCGGTGGGGTCACGTACGCCCTCATCGGCGCCGGGTCGGGCCTGTCACCATCGGTCGTCGGGAGCCTCGTGGTCGGTCTCGCCGCGATGGCCGGTTTCGTCTGGACCGAGCAGCACAGCCGCCACCCCATGCTGCCGCCCGACATCTTCGTCAACCGGCAGTTCACGGCGGCGAACCTGGTGACGTTCGCCGTCTATGCCGCCCTCGGCGGGGTCTTCTTCCTGCTCGTCGTGGACCTCCAGGTCGTCGCGGGCTTCTCGCCGCTGCTCGCCGGGACGGCGCTGCTGCCGGTCACGGCGATCATGCTGGTCCTGTCGGCTCGCGCGGGTGCGCTGGCCGGCCGGATCGGGCCCCGGCTCCCCATGACGCTCGGCCCAGTCGTCGCGTCCGCCGGTGTCCTCCTGCTGCTGCGCATCGGGCCGGGGTCCTCGTACGTCGTCGACGTCCTGCCGGCGGTCACCGTCTTCGGGCTGGGTCTTGCCCTGCTCGTCGCCCCGCTCACGACGACCGTGCTCGCGGCAGCGGCCGACAGGCACGCGGGCGTGGCCTCCGGTGTCAACAACGCCATCGCCCGCGCCGCAGCGCTCCTGGCCGTCGCCGTGCTGCCGGTCGTGGCCGGCATCTCCGGCACCGACTACGAGCAGGCGGCTCCCTTCTCGGACGGCTTCCGCATCGCCGTGATCGTCTGTGCGGGCCTCCTACTCGCCGGAGCGCTCATCGCTGCGCTGACCATCCGGAACCCGGGCGCCACTCCTCACGTCCGTTCCGCGGACCGCCGCCACTACTGCGGGGTCGAGGGGCCGCCGCTGCAGGCACCCGACGACGTCGCCGCGACCGGACCGCACTGACCGGTGCCGCAAAACGGGCGTCAAACGGTGTCGTAACGACCACACCGGACTAGTGTCGGATCTGGCCGTGCAACGGCGCTCGGCCACGGCGTCTCGCGACGCCGTCCCTGGCAGGGCGAAACAGGTGTCGGTCTCATGCTCAGCAAGTTGGAAGACGCGAAGCGGCAACTCCTCGCAGACGCAGCCTCGATAGCTGAGCACCGCAAGGGCAGCGGGGCCGCGCTCGACGCGGGCCAGACCCGCGAGCTCCTCGACGCGTACTACCGTCACGCCGATCCCGAGGGGCTGCTGGACCGCGGCCCGGTCGACGTGTACGGCGCCGCCCTCAGCCATTACAAGCTCGCGGCGAACCGCCCCCAGGGGTCGGCGGCCGTCCGGGTCTTCACGCCGACGGTCGACGACAACGAGTGGGCGGCAGCCAGTCACACCGTCGTCGAGGTCGTCACGGACGACATGCCGTTCCTCGTCGACTCCGTCACGATGGCCCTCACCGCCGAGGACCGGGCCATCCACGTCGTGACCCACCCGCAGTTCGTCGTGCGCCGCGACGTCACCGGCGCGCTGCTGGAGGTCTTCGACATCGAGCACTCGCCCGATGCCGACGGCTCGACGGACCTGGTCCGGGAGTCGTGGATGCACATCGAGATCGACCGCGAGACCGACCCGGCGGCGCTCGACGAGATCCGGAGGACCCTGGCGAACGTGCTGCGCGACGTCCGCGAGGTCGTCGAGGACTGGCAGAAGATGCAGACGCAGGCCCGCGACATCGTGGACGAGCTCGAGGAGGAGCCCCCGCCGCTGCCCGACACCGAGGTACGCGAGGGGCGCGCGCTGCTGGACTGGCTCGCCGACGACCATTTCACCTTCCTCGGCTACCGCGAGTACAAGCTGCAGACGGTCGACGGCGAGGACGTCGTGCGGGCCGTCCCGGGCACCGGTCTCGGCATCCTGCGAGCCGACCAGGACATGTCACCATCGTCGGGTCGACTGCCCCCCGCCGTAAGGGCGAAGGTCCGCGAGAAGCAGCTGCTGATCATCACGAAGGCGAACTCCCGCTCGACCGTGCACCGCCCCGTCTACCTGGACTACGTGGGCGTCAAGACGTTCGACGCGTCGGGGGAGGTCGACGGTGAGAAGCGCTTCCTCGGTCTGTTCAGCTCGGCGGCGTACACCGAGAGCCTCACCCACATCCCGGTCGTCCGTGACAAGGCGCGCCAGGTCCTGGAGCGGGCCGGTTTCGAGCCGCTCAGCCACAGCGGCAAGGCGCTGATGGACATCCTCGAGACCTATCCCCGCGACGAGCTCTTCCAGACGTCGGTCGACGAGCTGCTGCCGGTGGCCGAGGCCGTGCTGCACCTGCGCGAGCGGCGCCAGCTGAGGTTCTTCGTCCGCCGCGACACCTACGGCCGGTACCTGTCCTGCCTCGTCTACCTGCCCCGCGACCGCTACACCACGCAGGTACGCGAGCGGATGCAGAAGATACTCAAGTCGACGCTGGGGGCCGACTCAATCGACTTCACTGCCCGCGTCAGCGAGTCCATCCTGGCCCGGCTGCACTTCGTCGTGCGGGCCGCGCCGGGCGGCACCCTGCGCGACTTCGACCAGGACACCCTCGAGCAGCGCCTCGCCGACGCCACCCGCTTGTGGACCGACGACCTTGCCGTCGCGGTGATCGAGGAGTTCGGGGAGGAGCAGGGCTCGCGGCTGCTGCGCTCCTACGGGACAGCGTTCCCCGAGGCCTACAAGGAGGATTTCCTGGCGCGGGCAGGAGCCGCCGACGTCCGCAGGCTGGAGGAGCTCGGGTCCGACCCCATCGCCTTGTCCCTGTACTCACCCGTCGACGCCGCCCCGGGCGAGGCGCGCCTGAAGGTGTACCGCAAGCAGAGCCCGCTGAGTCTGTCCGACGTGCTGCCCGTCCTGTCGTCCATGGGGGTGGAGGTCGTCGACGAGCGCCCGTACGAGCTCGAACACGAGAGTGAGAAGGCGTGGATCTACGACTTCGGCCTGCGCCGGGCATCGGCGCTGCCCTACGGGGCGCGGCAGCTGTTCCAGGACGCCTTCCTGGCCGTCTGGTCGGGCCGGGCCGAGAGCGACGGATTCTCGGCGCTGGTCCTGGACGCGTGCATCTCGTGGCGGCAGGCATCCATCCTGCGCGCCTACGCCAAGTACTTCCGCCAGGGCGGCTCGCCCTTCAGCCAGGACTACATCGAGGCGTCGCTGGTCTCGAACGTGTCGATCGCCCGGCTCCTGGTCGACCTCTTCGAGGCACGGTTCGACCCCAGCCTCCCCGACACCGCAGCAGATCGTGACTCCGCCACGGCCGAGATCGAGAGCTCCATCCTGGCAGCGCTCGACGACGTGGCAAGCCTCGACGAGGACCGCATCCTGCGCAGCTACCTGCTGTCGATCAAGGCGACCCTGCGCACGAACTACTACCAGCCCGACTCCGGCCGGGAGCCGAAGTCCTACCTGTCGCTGAAGCTGGACCCCCGGACCGTACCGGATCTCCCCGACCCGCGTCCGGCCTTCGAGGTGTTCGTCTACTCGCCGCGCGTCGAGGGCGTCCATCTACGGTTCGGTGCCGTGGCGCGGGGCGGGCTGCGGTGGTCGGACCGCCGGGAGGACTTCCGTACCGAGGTCCTCGGCCTGGTCAAGGCGCAGATGGTCAAGAACGCCGTCATCGTCCCGGTAGGCGCCAAGGGTGGCTTCTACTGCAAGCGGCTCCCCGACCCGGCAGCCGACAGGGACGCGTGGCTCGCCGAAGGCGTCGCCTGCTACAAGACGTTCATCTGTGGGCTACTCGACATCACGGACAACCTGGTGGACGGCAAGACCCAGCCTCCGGAGCGGGTCGTTCGCCACGACGGAGACGACAGCTACCTCGTCGTCGCGGCAGACAAAGGTACCGCCACGTTCTCCGACATCGCCAATGGCGTCGCGAAGGAGTACGGCTTCTGGTTGGGCGACGCCTTCGCGTCCGGGGGGTCGGTCGGCTACGACCACAAGGTGATGGGTATCACGGCGAGAGGCGCCTGGGTCTCGGTACGCCGCCACTTCCGTGAGCGGGGCATCGACTGCCAGACCGAGGACTTCACCTGTGTCGGCATCGGCGACATGAGCGGCGACGTGTTCGGTAACGGGATGCTGCTGAGCGAGCACACGCGGGTGGTCGCGGCGTTCGACCACCGCGACATCTTCATCGATCCTGCGCCGGATGCGGCGACGTCGTTCGGGGAGCGGCGACGGCTCTTCGAGCTGCCCCGGTCGAGCTGGGCCGACTACGACACGTCCTTCATCTCCGAGGGAGGAGGCGTCTACTCCCGGAAGTCGAAGTCCGTCCCGGTCTCGCCGCAGGCAGCGAAGGCTCTCGGGATCGAGGGCGACGTCTCGGCGCTGACTCCGAGTGAGCTGATGAAGGCGATCCTGCTCGCGCCGGTCGACCTGCTGTGGAACGGCGGCATCGGCACCTACGTCAAGGCCTCGGGAGAGTCGAACGCGGTGGTCGGCGACAAGGCCAACGACGCGATCCGAGTCGACGGGGGAGACCTGCGCTGCTCCGCCGTCGGCGAAGGCGGCAACCTCGGCTTCACGCAACGTGGCCGCATCGAGTACGCGCAGTCGGGTGGCCGGATCAACACCGATGCCATCGACAACTCCGCAGGGGTCGACACGTCGGACCACGAGGTCAACATCAAGATCCTGCTGGATCGGGTCGTCACCTCCGGGGACATGACGGAGAAGCAGCGCAACAAGCTCCTGGCCTCGATGACCGACGAGGTCGGCCACCTCGTGCTGGCGGACAACTACGGCCAGAACCTCGCGCTAGCCAACGCCCAGGCAGTGGCAAGGTCGCTGGTGCACGTCCACGAGGCCTGGATGCGCCGGCTCGAGCGCCGCGGCCTGCTCGACCGGGAGATCGAGTTCATGCCTTCCAGCAAGCAGATCGACGCCCGACGCGCCGCCGGTACGGCGCTGACGGCACCGGAGCTGTCGGTGCTGCTCGCCTACACGAAGATCGTGCTCGCGGCCGAGCTCGTGAACGGCGACCTCGCCGACGACCCGTTCCTGCACGGCGAGTTGACCCGGTACTTCCCGAGCACGATGCGCGACGGGTACGACGCGCAGATGCAGTCGCACCCCCTGCGCCGCGAGATCATCGTGACGCAGGTCGTCAACGACATGGTCAATTTCGCCGGCATCACCTTCTACCACCGGCTCAGCCAGGAGACCAGCGCCAGTGCGGACGAGCTCGCGCGAGCCCACCTCGTCTGCCGCGAGATCTACGGCGCCCGCCAGATCCTGGAACAGATCAACGGGCTCGACAACGTCGTCGATGCCGCGGTGCAGACCGACATGCGGTTGTCGCTGCGCACCCTGATCGAGCGGGCCACGCGGTGGATGGTCAACAACCGGCGCCCGTCGGGCGACTCGGAGGCGACGATCGCCCACTTCTGCCCCGACGTCGGACGCGTCGTGGAGGCGCTGCCCGGGCTCGTACGCGGCATCCAGGCCGACGAGCTGGCCGCACGCCACAAGTCACTCGTCACGGCCGGGGTTCCCGAGGAGATCGCCACCTCCGTGGCCGTCCTGCCGCCGGCGTACGCGGCGCTGGAGATCGCGCAGATCGCCCAACGCGACGGCCTCGACGCGGTGCAGGTCGCCGACGTCCACTCCGCGCTCGCCGACCAGCTGGGCCTGAGCTCGCTGATGGCCATGATCTTCGCCCTGCCGCGCGACGACCGCTGGCAGACCATGGCGCGGGCATCTCTGCGCGACGACCTGCATGCCGTGCATGCGGCGCTCACGTCGCAGGTGCTGGCCACCACCGACGCGGCCCTGTCCGCACCGGACCGGGTCACGGCCTGGAAGACCGCCGACAGCGTGGCGGTCCGGCGTGCGACGACAACCTTGCAAGAGATCCTGTCGGGCGACGCAGCCGATCTTGCCCGGCTGTCCGTGGGTCTGCGCGTCGTCAGGACCATGGTCGTCGCCACGTAGTATCCACGGCATGCCCGCCGTCATCGTCGCCGAGGAGATTCGTAAGGCCTATGGCGATCTGCGGGCCGTCGACGGGGTCAGCTTCGAGGTGCAACCCGGTGAGTTCTTCGGGATCCTCGGGCCGAACGGAGCGGGCAAGACGACCATTCTCGAGATCATCGAAGGCCTGCGCGCGGCCGACAGCGGCTCGGTGTCCCTGCTGGGGATGCCGCCGTGGCCACGCAACGACCGGCTGCTGCCGCGGATCGGCGTGCAGCTACAGGCCTCGGCGTTCTTCGAGCGGCTGACGGCGCGCGAGCAGATCCGTACGTTCGCCTCCCTGTACGGCCTCGGAGCCGCATCCGGCGACGAGTGGCTCAGCAAGGTCGGGCTCGACGACAAGGGCGACACCCGGACCGAGAAGCTGTCGGGCGGTCAGCTGCAGCGGCTGTCGATCGCCTGCGCGCTGGTCCACGAGCCGGAGGTCGTCTTCCTCGACGAGCCGACCGCCGCCCTCGACCCACAGGCACGGCGCAACCTCTGGGACCTCCTGAGCTCGCTCAACGAGGACGGTCGGACGGTCGTCCTGACGACCCACTACATGGACGAGGCCGAGGTGCTGTGCGACCGGGTGGCCATCATGGACAGAGGTCGCGTCCTGCAGCTCGACAGCCCGGCCGCGCTCATCCGCGCCCTGGACGCAGGCGTCCGCATCAGCGTCGAGCCGGTCGGTCTCGACGCCGCCACCGCACGGGCGCTGAGGGTGTGGACAGCGTCGAGGAGGATGCCGCGTCGGTGACACTGGCTACGCACGACCCGACCGCTGTCCTCGCCGAGCTCGCGTCCCGGCAGGCCTTGCAGGGCCTGCAGGTGAAGAGCGCCACGCTCGAAGACGTCTTCTCGACCCTCACCGGCCGGGAGTACCGCGCGTGAGGGGGTTCCGCAGCCTTGCCGAGGCCATCCTCAAGGGGTTCCTGCGCGACCGTCAGGCGGTGTTCTTCTCGGTGTTCTTCCCGCTGATGTTCCTCGTCCTGTTCGGAGGGGTCTTCTCCAACTCGGGGCAGAGCAGAATCGACGTGGTCGAAGTCGGGAAGGTCGGTCTCATCGACGACCTGGCGCCCAAGAGCCGCGCGGCCTTCGACGACGCGTTCCGGGTGTCGAAGTCCGACGACCTCGCCGCTTCCGTGAAGAAGGTCCGAGACGGCGACGAGACGCTGGCGATCGAGCAGCGCGGCCGTACCATCGTCGTCCACTTCAGTCAGGCCGACTCGGTCCAGGCCGCCACCGCACAGGGAACCCTGCAGTCGTTCGTGCAATCCGCGAACGTCGCCGCGACCGGCAAGCCGCCGGCATTCCGGTACACCGCCCAGGGCGTCGAGGACACCTCCCTCAAGACCATCCAGTTCGTGACGCCCGGGCTGCTCGGCTGGGCGATCGCGACGAGTGCGACGTTCGGTGCAGCGTCGACCCTGGTCGGGTGGCGGCGCTCGAAGCTGCTGAGGCGCTTGCGGCTGGCCCCGGTGAGCACGCGATCGGTGGTGGCAGCCAGGATCGGCGTGACCGTCACGATCGCCTTGCTGCAGATGCTCATCTTCGTCGGGCTTGCGGTGGCTCTGTTCGGTCTGAAGCTGTCCGGCTTCTGGTGGATGTCGGTGCCCCTGCTGATCTGCGGCACGTTGTCGTTCATGGCCCTGGGGCTGCTCGCCGGGGCGATCTCGAAGACGGTCGAGGGAGCGACGGCGCTGGCGAACATCTTCGTGCTGCCCATGGCGTTCCTTTCCGGGTCGTTCTTCCCGCTTGACGCGGCGCCGAGGTGGCTCGACATCGTGTCCCACCTGCTCCCGCTCAGGCACCTCAACGACGGCATGCTCGACGTGATGGTGCGTGGCAAGCCGCCGTCGGCCGCACTGGCGCCGATGGGCATCCTGCTCGCGTTCACGGTCGTGATCCTGCTCGTGGCCAGCCGGTTCTTCAGCTGGGAGAGCGACTGAGGGTCGCGCGCGGTACGGTCCGTGCATGAGTGAAGCAGCCATGCCTCCCGCCGACGATGTCGCAGGGAACCAGCCCGACGAGGCGCAGGTGAAGGAGCGTGTCGACCTCGACCCTCACGAGCAGCCGAACGCCCCCAACCGGGCGCCGCAGACGGAGTCCGTCGGGCCCGATGCCGGTGACGACTCGGGCGTCGGTGCCGCCTCGGACGACGACGAGCTCGACCGGCCCGACGACGTCCGCCCGTGACGGTCTGGTGACCCCGTAGGCTTGGCCGCGTGGCCGGCCCGGACTTCGCCGAGCGGATCAAGCAGCTCGACGCCACGCTTGACCAGCATCGAGAAGGTGCTCGATGTCGGACGCGATGCGTGCCGAGATCGACGAGTCTGGGGACGCAGGTCGCCGCGCCGGATCTGTGGGACGACCAGGCCAACGCCCAGCGGGTCACCGGCCGGCTGTCGCCCTGCAGTCCGAGCATCGACCGGGTCGACGAGCCTGCGTTCGCGACTCGACGACGTCCAGGTGATGGTCGAGCTCGCGCAGCGAGGAGGGCGACGCCGACGACGCTCGGCGAGGCCGACACCGAGCTGGACCGGCTCGCGAAGGCGCATCGAGGCGCTCGAGGTGCGCACGCTGCTGTCCGGCGAGTACGACGAGCGCGACGCCCTGGTGACGATCCGCTCGGGCGCCGGCGGGGTCGACGCCGCCGACTGGGCCGAGATGCTGATGCGGATGTACCTGCGCTGGGCCGAGCGCCACAAGCTACCCGACCGAGGTGTACGACACGTCGTACGCCGAGGAGGCCGGGATCAAGTCGGCGACGTTCGCCATCCAGCGCGCCCTACGCGTACGGCACGCTGAGCGTCGAGCAGGGAACCCATCGGCTGGTGCGGATCTCGCCCGTTCGACAACCAGGGCAGGCGCCAGACGTCGTTCGCCGCCGTCGAGGTGGTGCCGGTCATCGAGCAGACCGACGAGATCGACATCCCGGAGGAGGACATCCGGGTCGACGTGTTCCGCTCGTCCGGGCCGGGCGGGCAGAGCGTCAACACGACCGACTCCGCGGTTCGGCTGACCCACCTGCCCACCGGGCTGGTCGTCGCGGTGCAGAACGAGAAGAGCCAGCTGCAGAACAAGAACACCGCGATGGTCGATCCTCGAAGGCCAGGCTGCTGGCGCTGAAGCGCGCGGAGGAGAAGGCCACCCTCGACGAGATGCGCGGCGACGTCGCCGCGTCCTGGGGCGACCAGATGCGCAACTACGTGCTGAACCCCTACCAGATGGTGAAGGACCTCCGCACCGAGTACGAGGAGGGCAACCCCGCCAGCGTCCTCGACGGCGACATCGACGCGTTCATCGAGGCCGGCATCCGCTGGCGCAGGTCGCACGTCGCGGTCTGACGCATCGCCGACCCGGTCGACCCGCTCGGTTGATTCGGCCGTACGTGGGTATCGCCTCTACATGAGAACACCTGGCGCCGAGCTGTCGGCCGACGACAATCTGTCGATCTACCTCAACGACCACCTGGCTGCAGCGACGGGCGGCGTCGAGCTGTTCCGGAGGGCCGCCAAGAGCCAGACCGACGAGACGCGGCGTACCGCCCTGTCCAGCATCGGTGACCAGGTGGAGGAGGCCGGGCGACGCTGTTGAAGGTGATGGGCCGGTTGGGCATCCCGGCCGCCCGGAGCCGGGTCGCCGCGGATGGCTCGGGGAGAAGGCGGGCCGGCTGAAGCTGAACGGCACGCTGCTGCGGCGCTCTCCGCTCAGCGACCTGGTGGAGCTCGAGGCGATGCGGCTCGGGATCGAGGGCAGGGGTGCCTGTGGCGGTCCCTGCGCATGCTCGCCGCGACCGACACCAGGCTCGAGGCATCGGAGTTCGAGGAGCTGGAGACCCGCGCCCACGCGCAGATCTACGAGCTGGAGACGATGCGGCTGGCTGCCGCGACCGTGCTACGGGCTGCCTGAAGGCGCTTTCGGGGGGCCGCAGTACGCCGGGCGGCGATGCGCGGCGGTCGCGGAGACGTGTCTGCGGTCGCCTAAACTCGGGCCAGTGATCCGGTTCGAGAACGTCAGCAAGCCTATGACGGCCAGCACCGCCCTGCTCTGGAGGCACGGTCGACGTCGACATCGAGAAGGGGGAGTTCGTCTTCCTGGTCGGGGCGTCCGGGTCGGGCAAGTCGACGTTCCTGCGGCTCGTACTTCGCGAGGCGCGGCCGACGGCGGGTCGGATCTTCGTCGCGGGCAAGGAGATCAACCGGCTGGCGGGCTGGAAGGTGCCGGGTCTGCGCCGCTCGATCGGTACGGTCTTCCAAGACTTCCGGCTGCTGCCCAACAAGACCGTCACCGAGAATGTCGCCTTCGCGCTGCAGGTCATCGGCAAACCCAAGTCCGCGATCTCGAAGCTGGTCCCCGAGACCCTCGAGCTGGTCGGGCTGGAGGGCAAGGGCGCCCGGATGCCCGACGAGCTGTCCGGCGGCGAGCAGCAGCGGGTCGCCATGGCTCGTGCGTTCGTCAACCGGCCGATGATCCTGCTCGCCGACGAGCCGACCGGCAACCTGGACCCCACGACCTCGGTAGGCATCATGAAGCTGCTCGACCGCATCAACCGCACGGGGACGACTGTCGTGATGGCCACGCACGACTCGGGGGTTGTCGACCAGATGCGCAAGCGCGTCATCGAGCTGGAGTCCGGGGCGGTCGTCCGCGACCAGGCCCGTGGCGTGTACGGGTACCAGAGCTGAGGGGCGGGTCGCCATGCACATGAGGTATGTCGCCAGCGAGCTGGGCACCGGCCTGCGCCGCAACGTGTCGATGACCATCGCCGTCATCTTGACGATCTGGATCTCCCTGTCACTCGTCGGCATCGGCTTGATGATGCGGTCGCAGGTCGGGATGTTCGAGCAGTATCTCGGTGGCCAGCTCGAGGTCAAGATCGTCTTCTGCGCCAAGAACTCGCTCACCCCGTCGTGCGTCGCCGGCCAGGCGACGCCAGCACAGGAGAAGGCGGTGCAGAGCACGCTCGCGAGCAGCAAGTACGTGTCGAGCTACCGCTATGAGACCCGCGGCGAGGCCTTCCGCGGCTACCAGATCCGTTCGGACAACAACTCGGGACCGTCGATCGCCGGGATCCTCGACCTGAAACCGTCGGACATGTCGACGTCGTACTGGGCCACGCTGGCCCATCCCGACGACAACAAGGCGCTCGTCAGCCAGGTGGCGAACCTGCCCGGCGTCGAACAGGTGGTGGACCTTCGAGACCGGCTGGCTCCGCTGTACGAGGTGCTCAACCTGCTCAAGTGGCTGGCCCTGGGAGCGGCCGGCCTCCTGGTGCTGGCGGCGGTCCTCCAGGTGTCCAACACGATCCGGCTGGCCGCCATGGCCAGGCGGAGGGAGATCGGCATCATGCGCCTCGTCGGTGCCTCCAGCCTGTACATCCAGCTCCCCTTCCTGCTGGAGATCCTCGTCGCGGCGGTTGTAGGTGCCGCCTTGGCCTGCGCTGGGCTCGCCGTCGGCATGCGTACCATCGTTCCCTGGCTGCACCGCCACACCGGGCCGTGGCCGTGGGTGGGATGGAGCCAGGCGCGCCCCGTGCTGCTCGAGATGGTCATCGTCGGCGTCCTGCTGGCGATCGTCCCGACGCTGCTGATGACGCGGAAGTACCTGAAGGTCTAGCCACCTCCTTCCCGGTGGTGCGGCGCCCCGCACGACCGGGGTGCCGGCACAGCAAGGACGATCAAGCGCGCCGCCTGAAGGAGCTGCTAGAACGTCGGTCAGTGCTCCGTGCGAGGAGGAGGTGTGCCATGCGTCGGTACCGGCTCGACGACGGGACGGTCCTGTCGTTGCAGCAGCCTGTGGCAGCTGGACCCGCGAACGGGTCGGCGCTGGCGGTGCTGTTCGACGGCCGGCCGATGATCGAGGAAGGCATCCCGGACACGATGCGCTCGCTCCAGGACGGGGGTGTAGTCGGTCCGCTGACGACGATCTACGTCGAGTCGATCGAGGGCGCTACCACCCGAGGGCCGACGCGCGTGGCGTCACTGACCGACGCTGCCGTGCTGGACAGGTTCGTCGCGGCCCTGCAGGGCTTCCTCGGCGACCTGTCGGGGATCTCGCAGGACCGGACCCGACACGTCGTGCTCGGGCACAGCCTGGGCGGCAACGCGGCGCTGCACGTCGCGTGCCGTCGGCCGCATCTGTTCGGCGCCGTCGCGACGGGCTCGGCCGCACTGTGGTGGCCAGGTGACGAGGTACAGATGCCGGGAAGCGACGTCGTCGAGGAGGTCCTCGCATCCACAGACCTGCGGCTGTGGATGCAGGCCGGCAGCACCGAGCTTCCCGACCTGCTGCCGAGTAACCGGGACCTTTGGGAGCGTGCCGACGCCGCCGGTTTCGACCTGGTTCATCTCGAGCATCCGGGGGGACACGAGCTGTCCGCGTGGCGGAGTGGTCTGGAGCTGGCGCTGCCGCACCTGCTCGGGCCAGGATCGACGCCGAGGGAGTGAGGCTCTAACAGCAAGCACATCTCGTCAGGTCAGCGCTGTCAGCCGGAGGCGGGTGGTGCTTGGGATCGGTGGGTGTGGCCGCTGGGGGGTGATGATGACGGTGGAGTGCACTGAGCGGTCTGGTCCGTCGGGTTCGATGACTCGGAGGTGCCAGCCGGGTGCTTCTTTGGTGTAGGGGTGGCGTTCGCACAGGCCTTGCCCGTTGGTGGCGGTAGTGGGTCCGCCGTCGCGCCACGGCGTGATGTGGTCGAGGTGGCGGATGGGGGCGGTGCAGTACGGCATCGGGCAGTGCTGGTCACGCGCCATCAGGTAGCGGGCCAGCGGGCCGTCGAAACGGCGTCTGCAGGGTGTCCACGGCGACGACGGTGTTGTCGACGGGGTCGGTGAGGATCCGCCGGATGAGACACCGTCGCGCCCGTTGGGCAGCATCGTCAGAGGACGCGTCCCCTTCCCGACCCCCACTCGACGCGCCGGCACCCCCGCCCGCCGCTGCCCGGCCTCCTGCGAGTCCGCGAACCGGGCCATCTCCACGGCCTGCGCCGCGAACGCCGCCGCCTGCAACCGCTCCAACGCCGCGTCACGGTCGATGCGCAAAGAGTCGGTACAGTCGCGGTCCAGCCGACCCAGCAACCTCACCACCGCGTCCAGCTCGGCCACCGACGCGTCGCAGACATCTGCACCAGCGGGCGCGCGGGGCGAAGTCTCGATGCTCTCCGACCGCCCGAGCAAAACCTCGCCATTCACCCGCATACCGGCAAACTAGCCCCGACCACCGACAGTCCACCGCCCGCAGGACCGGGTGTCCACAGGGCGTTCGCTGCTCGCGGCACCGCTCCGGGCGCCGCCTGAACCGATCACCGGGAGAGACGGCAACCGGCGCGGTGATGCCTGGAGCGCCGACCACTGTGGGTTACCGTCGAGCTACAACCCTCGATCGGAAGATGTGAGGTCGCTCGTGCTTCTCACCCGGGTCAAGGCGGCTGCCCGCGTCAGCGTGACTCTGGTACTGCTGGCGTCCGTGATGGCGGCCGGCTTCGCGGGCGTGCCGGCGAGCGGGTCCGGCGACGGCCATGGCCCCAACTCGCGACGCAACGCGCTCGACAATCGGATCGCGTCGCAGAAGTCAGACGTCGATGACATCTCGCGACAGCTTCTGCATGCCCAGGCACGCCTGGACGACTCGGTTGCCCTCCTGGTCACCGCAAGGGCGCGGCTGGTCGACCTACGATCGCAGGTCGGGGCAGCGCAGAGGGCCGACAGGCGGGCTTCCGCCCGGCTCGCCGACGCTGTGCTGCGCCTGCGGTCCGCCCGCAGCGACATGGCGCGCGGGCGGGCCGAGCTGGCCACGGTGCGCGCACAGCTCACCGCCTACGCCGTGTCGAGCTACTCGTCGGGCAGCCTTACGATCTCCGGTCTCGGCATGTCGTTGAACCCGGCGACGGCCCACCAGGTCGTGAACGGGCTGCAGGACGCCGACAGCGTGATGAACAAGCAAGCCGTTGGCCTCCAGCGGCTCCAGGCCATGCAGGTTCTGCTTACGCTCACCGCGCAGCGCGTTCGCGCCACCAAGGACGACGTGGCCCAGCGTCGTCTCGACGCGGCCCGCAACTTGTCGGCGAAGCGTTCACTGGAGGCCACGGCCAGGTCGGCCAAGGCCGACGTCGAGCACAGGGTCGCCGTCCTGCGGAGCGACCGTCGGAAGCTGGCATCGGCCAAGACCGCGGAGATCCGTCGCCTGAACGCCCTCACCGCGGAGCGGCGGCGGGTCGAGCAGCGGCTGCGACAGGTTGCCGAGCGGCGCGCACGCCAGCACCACAGGAGCCTTGCGGCGACGACGAGCACCACTCCAGTGACGGTGACCCAGAACGACGGCGGCTATCTCAGCTATCCGGTCAAGAACACGTACATCACGTCGCCCTACGGCATGCGGATGCATCCGATCCTGCACATCTGGAAGCTCCACGACGGCACCGACTTCCACGCCGACTGTGGAACGCCGGTGTACGCCGCCGCTGACGGCACCGTGACCGACGAGTACTACAACACCGGCTACGGCAACCGCGTCCTGATGGACAACGGCTACGTGCACGGTGTCAGTCTGGCGACGTCGTACAACCACCTGACGTCGTTCGTTGCGAGCGTCGGCGCACACGTCCGGCGTGGCCAGCTGATCGCCTACTCGGGAACGACCGGCTACTCGACCGGCTGCCACCTGCACTTCATGGTCTACGTCAACGGAGCCACCGTCGACCCGATGACCTGGCTGTAGCGGAGTTGGTCGGCGCTTGGCCGATGCGCGACAATGGGCTCATGGTCAAGGAGCGCGGGCGAAACATGATCGCCCAGAACCGCAAGGCGCGCTACGACTACTCGATCGAGGACACCTTCGAGGCCGGGTTGGTGCTGATGGGCACCGAGGTGAAGTCACTGCGGGCGGGTCGCGCGTCGCTGGTCGACGGCTACGCCGAGATCGTCGACAACGAGGTATGGCTCCACAACGCGCACATCCCGGAGTACCTGCAAGGGACGTGGAACAACCACACTCCTCGCCGCAAGCGGAAGCTGCTGCTCCACAGACACGAGATCGACAAGATCGAGCGCCGTGTCAACGAGCGCGGGCTGACTCTCGTGCCGTTGTCCATGTACTTCAAGGACGGTCGGGCCAAGGTCGAGATCGCCTTGGCCAAGGGGAAGAAGTCCTACGACAAGCGACAGGCGATCGCAACGCGAGACGCTCAGCGCGAGGCCACTCGGGAGTTCGGCCGCCAGGCCAAGGGTTTCTGAGCTGCGCCGGCTGCCCGTGCGCAGCGACGGGAATGCCGGCTGCGCATCGTCGGTTGTACCGGGTAGCCTGAGGGCTGCGTCACAACTCAATAGGGGCTGAACGGTTTCGACTTTGGTCGTTGGAGCCAAGAGAAGCGAGCCGAGGACCCAGGGTTGTCTCGTTAACGATCCCTGGAAACCAATAAGTGCCAATTCAACGCGCACTAACTTCGCTCTTGCTGCCTAAGCAGTAATCGAAGGGTCGGTCTGGATGTGCCTCCGAGCCAGTAACCGGCCTCACTAAGGAGGCTTGCTGTAGATGCCCGGTCGCGGGGTGTCTGCGGGACTTCAACAGCGACTGAGCCTGTCGGCAATGTGTCTGCTCAAGTGCCGGGGCTGAGAAAAGCGGTCAGCAGACTGCGCTCGGAGAAGGCTTGGTTCGGCGTCAGAGGACCCGGGTTCGATTCCCGGCAGCTCCACGGAGGGGTGTTCACGGTTTCGGCCGTGCATGGCCACGTAATTTGCTCCTGAAGAGGTCCTGAGCCCGTCAGGAGCGCCTTGCCGTGTGCGGCGGACCTGGATCGTCCCTTTTCCGCTGTTGCCGGTTCGCTCTGGCGATGTATCGCGAGGCTCGTCCTTCGGGCCAGTGAGTTCGGCCCTGTAAAGCCCGATCTCGGAATCGGCTCCCAGCCGTAGCCAATTCCTCGAGGATCAGTCCTGGACAAGGGGGGCCGATCGGCTCCGCGGCTCCGTGGTTCCGCGGCGTGGGCTGCTGGAGGAGCTGGGGAGGTACTCGAACCGGCCGGCCGCGCTGCTGCGCGGGGCCGCTTTCGACGTGCTGACACACTTGCGGTATGGCTGAGTCTGTGCGCGCCGACATCGGGGTTATTGGCGGGTCGGGATTCTACGAGTTCCTCGCCGAGCCGGAACACCTCGCGGTGTCGACACCCTACGGGCCGCCGTCGGCGGCCATCGCGGTCGGTCGGGTTGGCGCGCGGTCAGTCGCCTTTCTGCCCCGGCACGGCGCTAGCCACGAGTACTTGCCTCATCGCGTCAACTACCGCGCAAACGTCTGGGCGTTGCGCTCGCTTGGTGTCCGACGAGTGTTGGCGCCCTGCGCCGTCGGGAGCCTTCAGACTGCCCTGTGTCCCGGGACTGTCGTCGTGCCCGACCAGCTCGTCGACAGAACGAGCGGACGGGTGCAGACGTTCATGGACGCCGGGGCGGCGCACGTCGGGTTCGCTGACCCGTACTGTCCGGCGCTGCGGGGATCGCTCCTTGCGCAGGGGGAGGGGTTGGTCGACGGCGGAACGATGGTGGTCATCGAGGGCCCCCGCTTCTCAACCCGCGCCGAGTCCCAGTGGTACGCCGCGCAGGGCTGGTCGCTAGTCAATATGACTGGTTATCCGGAGGCAGTGCTCGCCCGAGAGCTGGCGTTGTGCTACGCCGCGGTCGCCCTGGTGACGGATCGCGACGCCGGTATCTCCAGCGGCGAGGCCGTCACCCAAGCCGACGTCTTCGCGCAGTTCTCTCGCAACATCGAGCGGCTGCGCGAGTTGCTGGTCGACGTGATCTCGACCCTTCCGTCGGAGCGCAGCGGGTGTAGCTGCGCCGAGGCGCTGCAGGGCATCACCGTCGGCTTCGAGCTGCCGTGAAGGTTCTGCTTAGCGGCTCAGCCGGGTTCATCGGGAGCGCGGTCAGCGCGGAACTGGTCCGGCGCGGGCACGACGTGGTCGGCATCGACGCCTTGATCCCCGAGGCCCACGGTGGCAAGGACGCGAAGTCTGGCCTTGCACGCGCCGCTGCGAGCGACGAAGGCGGACATGGCCTGCCCGCTCGCGGCGGGACGTCAGCGAGCCGGTCGCAGGAGTCGTCGGAGGGCGACACCGGAACCTTGCCGCGCGACGCCGGCTCAGTCCAGGGTGATTCTGGGCGGGTTGATGTGCGCGATGCCGCAGTGGTCGCTGAGATGCTCGACGGCGTCGACGTGGTGTGTCACCAGGCGGCGATGGTGGGGGCAGGTGTTGATCCCGCTGATCTCCCGCTTTACGCCTCGCACAATGACTTCGGAACCGCAGTCCTGCTTTCCGAGATGGCGGCGCGAGGTGTCCGGCGGCTGGTGCTGGCGTCGTCGATGGTCGTGTACGGGGACGGTCGCTACGCGTGCCCCACGGACGGCCCTCAGCCGGCGCCGCCACGCGCGGTGGCCGACCTTCGGATGGGACGGTTCGACGTGTCGTGCCCCCGCTGCGGACGGGCGATGCGCTGGGAGTTGGTCGACGAGGACGCTCCGCTCCGGCCATTGAGCAGTTATGCCGCGAGCAAGGTGGCGCAGGAGCACTTTGCGGGCGCTTGGGCACGTCAGCTGCCCGGCTCGGTCGTCGCGCTGCGCTATCACAACGTGTACGGGCCGGGTATGCCGCGTGACACCCCTTACTCCGGGGTGGCCGCTATCTTTCGTTCGGCGGTGGAGCGTGGCGAGGCGCCCGCGGTCTTCGAGGATGGTGGCCAGATGAGGGACTTCGTGCATGTCCATGACGTCGCACGTGCCAACGCTCTCGCGGTGGAGCGGGTCGGCACCGAGCCGCCCGGGGTGTTCGCGGCCTTCAACATCTGTTCCGGTCGCCCAGTGTCCATCGCGGACGTCGCCGTGGCCGTCGGGAACGGCGGGACGAGTCGCGGTGGAGCGGGCCGGTTGGCGCCGGTGATGACCGGGGCGTTTCGGCCGGGCGACGTCCGGCATGTAGTGGCGAGCCCACGGCGCGCGGCGTCCGAGCTCGGCTTCTCGGCTGAGGTCGGGCCGGTCGCCGGACTGGCGGCATTCGCTTCTGCCCCTCTGCGGGCTCGCTGACCGCACTTCCTCGGAGGTTCTGGCTCTTCGATTCCCTGGTGCGCGGTCGGTCGTTGGCTCCGGAGCTTGAGCGCATCCGACCAGCAGCCAGGGACGAACGGCAGCCAAGTTCGTTCGATGAGGCGCGCCCGCAGGACCGAACTGATCGGAGTCAAGGGAGCCGCGGAAGTCACCGTTTCGTAAGCGCAACATCGGCGGCGGCTCACCTTTTGCGGCCTAGGGTGGGTGGATGACAACGCCCTGTGATCTGGTCATTCCCTGTCGCGACGAGGCAGCCGCGCTTCCGTGGGTTCTGGCACTGGTCCCGCCGTCTTTGCGAGTTGTCGTCGTTGACAACGGCTCTCGGGATGGCACCGCGGCCACGGCCCGCCGCCTCGGAGCGGTCGTTGTCATGGAGCCTCGTCCCGGCTACGGCGCCGCTGTACAGGCGGGACTTGAGGCCGCCACCGCCCCCCTCGTCGCCGTTATGGACGGGGACGGCTCGATGGATCCCCGAGACCTGCTGCCGATGATCCAAGACGTCCAGAACGGCAGCACCAGGATGGCGCTCGGCCGTCGCCGACCAGACCACTGCGCCGCCTGGCCGTGGCACGCCAGACTGGGGAATTACCTGGTGCTGGCCTGGCTGCGCTGGCGTACCGGGCTCGTCGTGCGCGACATCGCGCCGATGCGGGTGTGCTGGCGAGCGGATCTGGTGGCGCTCGAAATCCAGGACCGCCGCTTCGGATACCCTGTCGAGCTATTGGTCAAGGCACAGCGTGCCGGCTGGTTGCTGACCGAGCACGACATTGGCTACGGACCGCGCGCTGTGGGTACGACATCAAAGGTCTCTGGCTCGATCAGGGGGTCCTGGAAGGCCGCTCGTGACTTTGCTCGCGTGCTGCCGTGAAGGTCCGCGTCCTCGCGCTGGCGACGGCTTCCATCCCTGGTGTCATAATGCCTTCCCCCGCAGCCGAGATCGGTGACAGCGCGGCATCGGGTCTGGCGGCTCGGCTCCTCACCCTCGACGGGGTGAAGGAATCGCTGCCACATGGACGGCGAACCATCGCCCTCACCGGTGACACGGCCCTGGCAGCTGGCGGCGTCGGTCGGGCGCCCGACACGCGGGGTGGGGAAGTCATCGCCCCCGACGCGATCCTGGCTCCCGTCGCCGACGTGGCCGTCGGCGTGGCGGATCGGCGGCGCCGCTCTGCCCGGGGGCTCGCCCCCAGGTATCCAGCGCATGGCGCGGGCGCGCAGTGCCCGCCGATATGACCCGTGTCCTCGTGGTCGACGACGACCCGACCGTGCGCGAGGTCGTCGTGTCATACCTGAAGGCCGCAAGGTATGCCATCAGCGAGGCCGCCGACGGCGAGACGGCGCTCGCCCAGGTCAAGTCGGAGTCACCTGACTTAATCGTTCTTGACATCATGCTGCCTGGCGTCGACGGGCTGGAGGTGTGCCGGCGGGTCCGGACCATGAGCCAGATCCCGATCATCATGCTGACCGCTCTCGGAACCGAGTCCGACAGGCTGGTGGGTCTGGAGCTGGGCGCCGACGACTACCTGACGAAGCCGTTCAGCCCTCGCGAGCTCGTCCTCCGGGTGGCATCCGTGCTGAGGCGCACGGGGGAGTCGGTGACCGCGGACACAAGAGTGCTCGTCGACGGGAACCTCGTCATCGACGGTCCGAGCCGCCAGGTCAGCGTGGCCGGCGCGTCGATCGCGCTCACGGTCAGGGAGTTCGACCTGCTGCGCTTCTTCGTTTCGCACCCGGATGTGGCGTTCACTCGGGAAGTACTGCTCGACCGGGTGTGGGGCTGGTCGTTCGGTGACCAGTCAACGGTGACGGTGCATGTGCGCCGCCTCCGCGAGAAAATTGAAGCGGACCCGACCAACCCCTCCCGGCTGCTGACGGTCTGGGGCATCGGCTACCGATGGGGGCGGACATGAAACAGCACGACGTGCTCATGGTGATCCTGATCGCGGCCGGGTGGGCGGCCGCCGTCGGCGCCGCCGGTCTGGGAGTGGCCCATCTCGTCCGGCGGTGGTCGCTGCGCTGGGCCTTCGCCACGGTCGCCCTGAGCGCCGCTCTCGGCCTGATCGCCGGCGTGGTCGGCGCCGCGAACGCTATGTTCTTGTCCCACCACGACTTCCGGGTCGTGCTGTGGGTGGCTGCCCCGGCGGGTCTGGTGTCGCTGGCGTTCGCGCTGCTCGTCGCCCGGCAAGCGGTGCTCGGCTCGCGCGCCGTCCAGGAGGCCACCCGGCGACTCGGTGAGGACGGGGCGTTCGTCGTTCCCGCGGGTACGTCGTCCGAGCTGTCGCAGCTGTCCGCACAACTGGCTGACACATCGCGGCGACTGGCGCAATCCCGGGAGCGGGAGCAGGCGCTCGAGAGGTCGCGACGCGAACTTGTCGCCTGGGTGTCCCACGATCTTCGGACTCCGTTGGCTGGATTGCGAGCAATGGCCGAGGCGCTCGAGGACGACATGGTCGACGAACCTTCCCGCTACCACGTTCAGATGCGCCAGACCGTGGACCGGATGGCCCGGATGGTCGACGACCTGTTCGAGCTATCCCGCCTCCACTCCGGATCATTCCAGCTCACCCTTGAGTCGGTTGCGCTCAGTGAGTCGATCAGCGAGGCCCTGTCGACAAGCGGCCCAGTCGCCCGCGCCAGCGGCGTACGGCTGGGTGGTCACGCGGAGCCGGGCGTGGCGGTGCTGGCCGACTCCCGGGAGCTCAGCCGAATGATCGGCAACCTGGTCACCAACGCGATCCGGCATACGCCCAGTGAAGGGGCGGTCGAGGTGGTCGCCCGCTCGGACGGTACGGCCGTCGAGCTCGCCGTGAGCGACGGATGCGGCGGCATCCCGGTCAACGATCTGCCCCGCGTGTTCGACGTCGCGTGGCGTGGCAGCCACGCGCGCACGCCCGAGGCCTCGGCAGGCTCCGGGCTGGGGCTGGCCATCGTGAAAAGCATCGTCGAGGCCCACCGGGGAACCGTACGCGTCGACAACATCGACGGCGGCTGCCGCTTTCTTGTCCGGCTGCCGACGTAGGGTATGCGCTTCCGCAGCGACGAGAACGCAGTATGGGTGTGAGATCGCGTGGCGTGATCTTTCCGGCGGAGTCCGGACGGGGCCGTGGAGCGTCACGCACGTTGGAGCCGTTCGCGATGTCATAGCCAGCGCCGTACGAGTAGCTCAGCGAGCCGGAGATCTGAACGTCGTCCTTTGAGCGCGCTGGGACCATAGGCGACGACATGCTGGCGGATCACCCAGCCTGCCGGTGGTATTGCGACGGCTGGCGGTGTTCAGGAGCCAGCGGCCACGCCTGGGCGATGGTGATGATCTACCATCCGGTGACGAGGAGGTGTTGGACGACCAGTGCAGTGATGACCTGGATCGCAAGTGCTGGCTTCTGCCACCGCGCAGGTAGTAGGGCGCAGAGGATGAGCAGCCAGGGAACGAACGGCAGCCAGATCCGCTCGACCTCGGCCTTGCTCATAAGTGAGACGTCAGCCGCAATGATGCACAATATGGCGGCGGTTCCCAGGGTGTTGACGACGCGGTGCTGGCCGGCGGCAGCTGTGCCGAAAAGGGAGGGCCGCTTGTCACGGACATTCGTGATCCAACAGGCGATGCATGCGCCGAGGATCGGGCCGGCGCTAAAGCAGAGTGCGGCGACGTCACCCCACCACCAGTAGGACGCCGGGCGTACGGCGGCGATCCCGTCCTGGTAGCGCTGGTGGAGGGCGGGATAGCTGCTCCACAGGGAGAACCCGGCGAGTTGAACCCCGCCCACGACGAACAGTGCCGCTCCAGCGGTCCAGCACAGTGGCAGATATGAACGGGCGGCGATGAGGACACCGAGTGCCAAGATGGCCAGCAGGGGAAGTCCGTAGGACATCTCGACGCAGGCGCCGAACAACACCCCAGCAATGCCGGACCAGATGACGCTGCGCCGCGCGGCTGCCACAGACAGGGCGGCCAAACCCCATGCTGCGACGCAGCTGAACACCGCATCGGCTGAGACGGCTTCCCAGACCGCGGCCGGCGTGAACACCAAGAACGGTGCGACGAGTCGGGCCGCACGCTCGGCGTCGAGCACACGCAGGGTGGTCATGGTGGCTAGCGGGATCGTCGAGGCCAGCAGCGTGACCACGATGCCGACGACGATGTTGGCGCCAAGCCCAAGGCGGACCAGCAAGATAAAGAACAGCAATGCGCCGGGAGGATGGCCCGCGACATGGGTCGGCCAGGCATGGGACACCAGCGGGATCCGGGCAGCGAAGGTGTGAAGAGTCTGCGAGAGGTTCGTAGTTGCCCGTGCGGCCGAGAGGAACTGACTGGTGTCCGGGTAGCTCTGTCGGCCCGATCTGCTATCGACGAGCGCGAGCGACGCCAGCCATCCAAGGCTGCTGAGCCACGTGACGCCCATCAGCCGTGGCCAGGTCAGCGCCTGGCTGAGCCGTCCTGCGTAGAGAACCGCCAGGACCGCCAGCGGCACGGCTACCAGAGATCCTGGACCTACCCGTGGCATCCACCGAGCGAACAGTGGCGGGAAGCCGATGTGCACGTTCCAGCCGGTGACAGCGGGCACGATCATTGCGGCAGCCATCAAGAGCAACGCCGACATCAGCCCGATCGCAGGCGCAGGCGCGCGCCATGGTGCGCGAGTCTGGCTGCCGCCTTGCTCGCGCGTGGCTCGGCTCACCTGCAGAATTGAGAAGCTCACTGCTTGTCTGGTTCTCTTGGGCGTCCGTGAGCTCGTAGGCGAAACTGCTGGCTTGCAACGGGGCATGCTTGAACTGGGTGCATCGGAGCGCCCGAGGCTGGTGGTTGCCTGACTTCGTCGCACCGGCCGGATCACTCGACTGCGGCGGTACTGTGCTGTTCCGCAGGCAGTTGAACTGCGGGTCGACGCCCCTTCATGCGGATGGCTCGTATGACGTAAGTAACGGCGCTCAGGGCGAACATGGCGGCGGTAACGAGGAGCCATCGTGCGAGGAATGGTTGCTGGGTAAGTCCGGTTGCCCGCTGGTAGCTATCGGCTCCCTGGCGCACAATGCCAGGCAGGAAGACGATGAGGGTGAGGGCAGCGCCGAGGGCCGGGACTCGGATGTAGTTCAATGCCGGCACAAGAGTGGTTGGCTTTGGCCGCCTCTCCAACGCCTGCGGGGTTTTTGTGAAGAGTCGGTCGGCGAGGGCGTACAGGGGAAACAAGATGAGGTCGTGGCCGAGCAGGGCGCCGACGAACCACAGCAACATGAGGGGCCATCGTGAGTCAGCCGCGGTGCGGGCTGCGGCGTAGCCGGCCACGGTGAAACCGGCGATGAGCACCAGCAGGTGGAGGGGGGTCGAGCCGTAGTAGCGGCGCAATCGGCGCATCAGGCGTTCTCGAAGCTCATCGAGCGGACCCACTTGGTGCAGTGGACGCCGGGTAGTGCGGGGACGATGATGCGGGCGGGGTAGCCATGATCCAGGGATAGATCGGCCCCGTTGACGCGCAGGGCCAGCAGCGAGTCCGGGTTGAGGATTTGGTTTGACTGCAGCACTGCCTGGTTGAACGACCCGCCGATCTGTAGGGACGTCACCTGGGCTGACGAAGGTCTGTTGACACCGGCGACCGCGGCCAGGTCAGAGAGCCTTACACCTGTCCAAGTTTGATTCGTTGACCAACCTTCGACGCAGGCGATCGGCAGCGTCACGGTGTGCTGATCCATGCTGAGGAGGTCGGCCCGGCTCAACGTGACAGTCGGGTGCCCGGAAGACTGAAGCGTGAGCCGCCATCTGCTGCCGGTTTCGGCCGGCTTGATGTTCGCCGCGAGGGCAGTCTTGTTGATCTGGAAGTCGTTTGGCCCGTCACCGTAGGAGCGGCCGCGTGGAAGCAACAGCGCCAACGCCCGGAAGGGACCTCCGAGGGTCTGCCCGACGGTGAGGACCGCGATAAGGCCAGAGCCGGCGGCGACCAGCCCCAGCGCGCCCCGGCGGCTGATCGTCGCCGGGCCGGGGTCGATGGCGACGAGTCCGTGGGAGTCCACCGGTTCGGGCCGCGTGTCAGCGAGCGGCGTGCGGAGCTCAGTTCGCAAGGACCGTGAACGCAGCGAGGCGATCATGACCGGAACCTTGATCGCCACATGGACGACAAAGCCGGCGATGAACACCCAAGCCCCGTAGTAATGGGCCGTGTAGAAGTTGAAGCCGAACACGTAGTCGTACTGGATGTTCAGCACACCGGTGACGATCTCGAACAAGATGCCGCCGACGAGCATGACCAGCGACAGACGTTCCAAGAGTTGCGCCACCGAACGCGCCGGTGGCCAGATGAACAGTTTCGGCACCACCGACCACAGCTTCGCCAACACGACGGGAATGATGATGAGTCCGACACCAACGTGCAGACCCTCGGTGAGCCGAAACAGCCACGATGGTCGAGTTGGCCAGGTGAAGATCGGCAGATGAAGCCACCCGACGTCGGCGGGCTGGGCCTGGCCGAACTGCGGACTGTACGCGACGTAGTCCAGCAGGCCCGTGATGATGACCAGCGGCAGAGCCGCCAGCAGCACAACCCCGAACACAGACGTCAGCCATGGACCCCGCAAGGGGCTGCGCCACGCCCCGGAGCTTGGCAAGCCTGGAGGGCGGCGGCTTCCGAGGGCACGCCACAGGGCTACTGGGAAGCCGTACTCCGCGCGTTCGGGATTGTCGCAGTCCTCAGGCTTCAGGTCCAGGTTGCGGGGCTCCACGGGAGGTGTCGCGTCGACGGTCATGTGACTGACCCATGTGCGTGTACCTGCTTTGAGATGGCGACCGGCGAGCGGGCTGAACTGACCTCCCCCCGACACGCCTCGATGCTTCTACCGGTTTCCGGTTGCGCCACTGACGCCACCCCCTTTCTGTAGTTGTACGAACCAGCGATCGCCATGTCCGGTGACGCTCAACATGCGGAGGCAAGCACGACGCGCGAGTTCAGCCAAGGCCTCAGGTCCGGCAACCGCCCAGTGGAAAGGAGACGACAGTTGTCGGTTCACCTCGATTCGCAAAAGATGCCGGGACAAGCTGGTTCCGGGTGGCGCCACCTCGATCACAGCCCGCCCTCCGGGGGCGAGCAGGTCACGAACCCGTCGCAACAGTTGCGCTGGATCACCGCCGATGCCGATGTTTCCATCGGCGAGCAGCACCGAGTCCCAGTGTCCCTGCCTCGGCACCGCGCCGAAGACGTCGCGGCGAAGCGCCGGGGCGCCTCTGTCCCTGGTGAGGCGTATCGCGTGTGACGCAACATCGATGCCGAGAACCACATGTCCGCGCCGAGCAAGGCCCTCGGTCAGACGCCCCGGCCCGCAGCCGACGTCGAGGGTCGCCCCCGAGCACCGGTCCAGGAGCGCCTCGTCCCCCAGATCACACCGGGCACGCCACCTGTCAATCGGAAGTTGGACAGGTCCCACTGGCATGCCGTGCACAATGCAGTCGGCACCGGCGAGCGCCGTGTCGAACAGTTCCGCCGGTGGACGGGCTTCGCTCACGATGCCACGCCAAACACGAGCGAACTCACTGTAAGGAGCGATGCGAGACACGGCTACGGCATCGTCGACGGCATCAACGTCACGCATCCGCTTCGCCAGCGCGACTCTGACGTTAGAAGCCATCAGCATTCCGTAGGTTGCCAGCCCAGTGCCGGATGTCGACATGACGATACTGCTGAGCCCTCGTGACGACCGGGGATCCCTCAGTCCCAAGGCCCACCAGCCTCCGTCCTCAGCTGGACCTAGCACGGCATCGCACCGTCCTGCCTCGAGTGTCCGGGCGAGTACGGTCAAGTCTGTTGCCGTGAGTTGCGGGGTGTCTGTGCCGATCTGTGTCACAGGCATACGCAAGAACGCAGCCGCGTCACGGTGCGCAGCCGCCAATCGACAACCAAACCCGTGGCCTCGTTGACCGACCACGGTCCACCGCCTAAGCCGATTCGCCAACTCGGCGCCGCGAGCGGCTCCGCGAAGATCCCCGCTGAGAGCCAGCACACGGCGACCCTCAGGAAAGGCGGCTTCGCAGGCGTCCAAAGTGTCCAGAAAGGCAGCGGCCGCCAACTCGGCCGCGCCCTGAATCCCTATGCCCCGGGCTAGCCGAGTCTTCGCCTGCCCCGCCACCGGCGACTTGGCCACCACCAGCACCCCGGACCTCACACCATGCCCCCGCCGACACCGACCACCGTGAGTGCGCCCCGGTCATGGCATGCGAGAGGCCGCCCCGGGGTGCCCCGTTCAGGCAATCGCATGACGTCTTGTCGACCGATACGATCCTTTCGGATACAACGGACGCTAGCGACTGCGGCTCGGTCAGCGCCCGGGGCAGCTCATGAGTCTGTCTGGGCAATCCAACCCGCTTCGCGCCTTTATGCCTGCAGCGGACAGGTATTGAACGGGAGCCGACATGAAACCGACGCTACGGCGGCAAGTGCGGGATGCAGGCGATAGGTGCTTACAACACTCTAACGGTGTCGGCAAAGTGTGCCTCCGAAAAGATCGAATTGCCTGGTCCCAGCGATATTGTCGCGTTTTCGCGGACCCCCGAGACTCGGAAGGCTTGAGCATCCGGCGGTCGCTGATCGAGGCGTCGAGGGCTGCTGCAACCAACATCTGTACCCAGCGGCCCTGAGAAAGTCCAAGACAGGCTCCGTCAAAAGGTGTCATCTGATGGTGGCGGCTTCGCTTCCAACGCCTCGTCGTTGACCAGCCGTTGTCCGAAAACGCGAACAGCAATAAAGAGGGTTGCGACAATGAGAACCAACAACAGAGCGATCAGTGCGACCCCGACCGGCATATGCATGTGAACCGAATGGAGCACAGCGCACCTTCCTTGTGTTTCTCCGACCTTAAGTCGTACAGAGCCACGAGAAGACGCGTAACTGCTTACGAAACCGTGACGAGGTGCCCCCCTCGCAGTGGATTGTTCGGCCAGGGTGGGCTCCGGCGGTGACCGGGCCCTTGCGTGGTCCATAGTTACGAGGGTTGGAGCGGGTTGGCCTTCCATCGGGCGCGTACCTCGGTGAGTATGCCGCGGGCGGAGTGGGTCTGCGGTGATGGCTCGCCGTGGCCGCATCAAGCGGGTGGGCTTGCGAGCAGTGCGTCCTTGACGGTGCCGTCGGCAACCTCACAGTAGGGCGCGACGTGTATGCAGTCACGCAAATGGCTCTATACCGTTACATAAATTGTGCGGATGATGGGAGGGACTCGGTGAGACGGCCGTGCGCAAAGCCCCGTCGAATGTCCTCAAACCTCGTGACGTGGTTTGCGATGCCTACGTCTCAATGTCGCAAATGGTCTTTGGAGGATCAGTGTTCGGTAAGCAAGTTGTTCGTGACATGATTTCGCGCAGCGCAGAGAATGACACCGACCGGCGTAATTTCTTGCGCAGTGCCGGCGTCGCGGGTCTCGGTGTGGTCGGTGCTACCGCCTTGTCCAGCGTCGGAGCCGGTAGTGCTCTGGCGGATGCTGCGCCTAGTGATGGCGCGATCTTGAACTTCGCGTTGAACCTGGAGTACCTGGAGGCGGAGTTCTACTCCCATGCCGCGTTCGGGCACGGTCTCGCACGGGACATGACGACCGGTAAGGGCATGCACGGCCGCGTCGTCGGTGGCCGCATGGTGCAGTTCTCCTCTGCCAACATCCGCAAGTACGCGGTGGAGATCGCCCACGATGAGATCAACCACGTGAAGTTCCTGCGCTCGGCGCTCGGCGCGGCGAAGGTCGCCGAACCGGCCATCGACCTGAAGAACAGCTTCACCGCGGCAGCACGAGCAGCCGGACTGATCGGTGCCCACCAAACCTTCGACCCCTACGCCAACGAGAACAACTTCCTGCTCGCGGCGTTCATCTTCGAAGACGTAGGCGTGACCGCCTACAAGGGCGCCGCCCCCCTGCATCCACAACAAGGCGTACCTCGAAGCCGCCGCGGGCATCCTCGCCGTCGAGGCGTACCACGCCGGCATCATCCGCACGAACCTGTACGCAAAAGACCTGATGGCCCCGGCGAACGCCATCTCCAACGCCCGCGACAGCCTCGACGGACCCCAAGATGACGACCAGGGAATCGGGACCAAGGAGCATGCGAACCTGGTACCGGCCGACCGCAACTCCATCGCGTTCAGCCGCACCGCACCTCAGGTGCTGAACGTCGTCTACCTCACCCCCAAGAAGGCAACCCAGGGTGGCTTCTTCCCCGACGGCGTCAACGGCACCATTCACACGAGCGGCGCCAACGGCTAACCCTTCTTGGCTGGTGCGCACCCGTCGCCTGAACAGGTGAGGCGAATGGGCTGAGGCCGTCCAGATGAGCTCTGGACGGCCTCGGGCATCCTGGCCCCGTGCTGGGCGATCCCCCGGCGCCCGGCCGCGGAGACGGATGCCGCACCCCCAGGCTCGAGGCCGGTTCGGAGGCTGCGGTGCGGCGACCTTCTGGTGGGCCCGCTTACCCTCGTTCTCCGCCCACGCCGTAATCGAGACGATCAAGCAAACCTTCGGCGGTTCGGGCTGAGACGGGCCATCGGGCCGGAGGGCGGGCGGGCGGGCGTCGAGAACCTCGATCTGGCCACCTTGAACGGGATGCACTGGCTCAACGAGTACCGGCTTACGGCGCCTTTGGGGCAACATCCCCGGCCGAGTTCAAGCAGCACCACTAGCGTCAGTTCAACCCCGCAAAGCAGCCGCTGTCGGGAGAACTCGCCAGTCACTGAACCGGGGCGGGTCAGGGGTGTCGTGCTCCATGGCGAGAGCGGACCCTAGTTGAAGCTGAAGATCCCCTCAGGGGTGTCGAGGCCTTCGTGTACTGGATGACCGGGCATTGGCCGGAGCCGATGCCGATGCGCTGCGTGAACGCTGTGCCGTATTCCAAGGCAATGCGGCCCTTCTTCGCTTGCTCGGTGGCCGCGTCGGGGTCTTCGGGGGACGTAGACGCCGACACGCCAATACGCCCGGTGGCACGAACAACCCGCCGCGCAATCGCCCTGAACGCACAGCATGTGCTGCTTTGTCGTCGGCGGACGGCCGGTGAGGACCCTCGGCCGTAACCATCTCGTCACCGTCTCGTTGCCGCTAATACACACGACTGACCTCTAAGCTCCCAAGGCGCAGTCTCCGAGAGGACGTTCTTGATGATCAGCAAACGAGGCCGCCGCACCGTCGGCGCTGCCGTGATGGTCGCGGCCGCTTCCCTGACCGCCAATCAGTCCCCAGCCAGCGCGGCCACGATCGGAGCGAACTGGCAGATGAACGAGACGTCCGGCACGGTGATGCACGACTCGTCGGGCAACGGCAACGACGGTACTTTGCACAACGTCGCCCTGAACGGCTCGGCATACGGCTTCAACGGCACCAGCTCGTACGTGTCCGTGCCGAACTCCGCGTCGCTCAATCCCGGCACCCTGAATGTCCGGTTGAGTGCAACGGTCAAGATCAACAGCCTCCCGACCGCCGGGAACGACTACGACATCGTCCGCAAGGGCCTCGCCGGTACAAAGGGCGGGGAGTACAAGCTCGAAGTCCTCGCCAGCGGCACCGCCTTATGCCGGTTCGAGGGTGCGAGCGGCGCTGTCACCGTGCAAAGCACAGCCAAAATCGCTCCTGGTGCGTTCCACACCATCCGATGCACCAAGGCAGCCAAGCAGGTCACGCTCGTCGTCGACGGCGCCACCAAGCAGGTCGCGGCCGCCGTGGGAGCAATCTCCAACACCAGCGCGCTATACATCGCAGCCAAGCCGGGCGACGACTTCCTGAACGGGTACCTGAACCAGGTCAGCATCATCCCGGCCTGAACCTGCCCTGCGATTTCGCTGGCGTGCAACCCGTTCAAGTGCTCGGGCAGAAGGTGTCTCGATCGCAGATTGGGTATCTCACACACGCGGTGCTTCGGAGCGTTTAGGCTGCGTCGTGGCCGCATCGTTTGATGTGATGCCCGGCGAACCAACTCGGGATGGAGCGTCAAAATCACGACGTCAAGCGTTTCGCGCCTTCGGTGCGCCTTGTCGCTGGCCGCGACGGCACTGTGTGCGACTGTAGTGTCGAGTTACGCCCAAGGATCGACCGGCGACGGCCTCCCACCACGCCCAGCCGGTCGCGTTGAGGTGGATGGGCTAGCGGTTAGTCGAAATCCCAGTGGGCCGAGCCATTATCCGACGGTTGTCGCAGCGGGTGATATTTCGGCGGCGGGCCTGGCTCACCAGCGGAGCACGTCGAACCTGGTGCGGTCGCTGGCGCCGACTCGCGTACTGGCCCTGGGTGATGAGCAGTACAAGACGGGTGCCTACCGGGACTTCACCCGCTACTACGACCCGACGTGGGGCCGTTTCAAGGCCAAGACACTTCCCACACCGGGAAACCACGAGTACCGAACGCCGTCCGCCCGGGGCTACTTTCGCTATTTCGGCGGTGCCGCTGCGCCCCACGGCCGAAGCTATTACAGCGCCGACCTCGGCACGTGGCATCTGATCTCGTTGAACTCCAACATCGCCCACGGCTCAGCTTCCGCACAACTTCGGTGGCTGCGGTCTGACGTTGCTAACACCTCGCAGCGGTGCATCCTCGCGTTTTGGCATCACCCTCGGTTCAGCTCCGGCGCGGACCACGGCAATGACCGCAGCGTCGGTCCCTTCTGGCGGGTTCTCTATCGGGCTCACGCCGACGTGGTCCTGAACGGACATGAGCACAACTACGAGCGGTTCGGCCGGCAGGACGCGACAGGGCGAGCTGGCAGGAACGGAATCCGAGAGTTTGTGGTGGGCACCGGAGGCTATGGCCATTACCCCTTCGGTGCGACCCAGCCCCACAGCCAAAAGAGGATCCCCGGCACCTTCGGCGTACTCAAACTGCGCTTACGGCCACACGTGTACAGCTGGCACTACGTCGTCGTAGGCGGCACCGTCCGCGACAGCGGCGGACCCGTCGCCTGCCACTAAGCCTCGGGAACCCACAATCGGCGCTGCGGGAAGCTGAGCGAGGCGAGTCGCCAAGACCCGTCCATGCCCGTGCCAACGCAGGGATCTCTCGGTGGACGGCCCACCGAGCGACTCCCCGATGCGCCGGGAGCCCGCCGTCGGAGTTGGTTCGAGCGACCGAGTAGACGACCGCTGGGGTTGCCCGTCGACCTGTAGGTCAACAGGGACCCGTCAGTCACCTGGAACGACGAAACTCAGCCACATCGCATCGGGCATGACGCCTCCGAAGTGCGGTCAGCAGCGGCAAGCATCGTCACCGGAGATGATTGCATAGGGTAACTCGGGTCGTGTGTCCTAGTGACATACCTCGTCGCCCGGGTTACGGTGTAAGCCGTGTCGCTCGTCTCGGGTTAGGGCGACAGGTCTCGGTACGGGGCGGTGACTCGGTCATCGCGGAAAGGCGAACAGGTCGTCCCCCGGGGAAGCTCATGGCTTCGACCTCACCACCGTCAGATCGGGTGGCTCCTGCGCGCCCGGTCCCCCATGCAGTAATGATCCTTGGAGGATTGATGTTCGGAAAGCAGATGGTTCGCTCGATGATCGAGCGCAGCGCCGAGAATGACACGGACAGGCGCAACTTCCTGCGCAGTGCCGGTGTCGCCGGTCTCGGTGTCGTCGGCGCCACGGCACTGTCGAGCGCGGGTGCCAGTAGCGCTCTGGCTGCCGGGGGGCCAAGTGACGGGGCGATCTTGAACTTTGCGCTCAACCTCGAGTACCTCGAGGCCGAGTTCTACTCTCACGCCGCCTTCGGCCATGGCCTGGCGCACCAGTTCACGACTGGTAAGGGCCGACATGGTGGTGTGACCGGAGGCCGCGCGGTCAATTGGCAGACGCCCGCGATCCGCAAGTACGCCACCGAGATCGCCCATGACGAGGTGTCGCACGTCAAGTTCCTGCGCTCCGCGCTCGGCTCGGCAAGGGTGGCCCGCCCCGAAATCAACCTGAAGTACAGCTTCACCGCGGCCGCGCGGGCGGCCGGTCTGATCGGTCCGCACCAGAGCTTCGACCCGTACGCCAATGAGAACAACTTCCTCCTCGCGGCGTTCCTTTTCGAAGACGTCGGCGTCACCGCATACAAGGGCGCCGCCCCTCTGATCGACAACAAGACGTACCTGGAGGCAGCCGCTGGGATCCTCGCGGTTGAGGCCTATCACGCCGGCATCGTGCGGACGAACCTCTACGCCAAGGGCCTTAACCAGGCAGTGCGCGCTATCTCCGCCGCACGGGACAGCCTCGACGGCAGGTCCAACGACGACCAGGGCATCGGAGGACACAAGCACGCGAACCTGGTCCCCACCGACGGCAACGGCATCGCCTTCAGCCGCACCCCCCAGCGCGTCCTCAACATCGTTTACCTCAACCCGAACAAGGTCAACCACGGCGGTTTCTACCCCCATGGCGTCAACGGCACCATCAACACCAGCGGCCACAAACCCCGGTAGACGCTCCACGATCAAGAGACCACGCCGTGAACCCTCCCGGGCCGCGGCGTGGCCTCTGCCCTCGGCATCCGTAGGTCGTCAAGGTAATCTGCCTCGGCGTGAGGCGCCCGGGACATCGGCAAAGCCCCGCCCCAGACCAGATCGCCAGAGGGGGCTGTGGACTGTGCCGTTGCCGTTACAAGAAACCCACAACAGAGGGGAGCCGGATCGGGCTACGTGGAGGTGGCGCTGGGGGTCCTCTGAGCCGTCGCCGGGAGCATGCGTAGATAGGCCCGGTGAGGGGACGTTGCCGGAGGGATCAGGCGAAACCTGCCGTAGCGACCGTTCCCCGATCTTGACGACACCAGGACGGCACAGCGACGCTCGCTGGCTGGGTCGGGTCCACGCGAAAGCTGATCCGCCTTCCCTCACAGGTGGATCGATCGTCCTCGCCGACGTAGGCAGTAGTGGTGACGGACGCGCAGCCGCCTTGGAAGGACGCCACGAGCAGTCGAGCGCCTCGAGGCGGCCGTGAGCCGCGAGCTGCAGCCGAGCGGGGTGGCCGCCGTGGCGGAGGCAGCATCGTTGGGCCTGAAGAGCTGCTCCCCATAGCCCAAACCGGTGTAGAAGAGGCCGGTGGCAACGCTCTTCGGCTGACTCGGGGGGGACGGCCACCCCGATTTGGCGCTGAGTCGTGGCCTACGGCGGGTACTACGAGGTGCACAGGTTGTAAGTAGGGTGCAAGGTTTCCCTGGTGGAGCCGATTCCGGAGTCGTTGGAGGTATTGAGACGCCTGTCATCGACCGGCGAAGTGGACTTGGTGGAGAACCTAAAACAGGCAGCCGGCCAGGTGGTGAAGGCGGTGCCGGAGTGTGTGGCGTTGAGCATCGCGCACTTCGATGACAACCTCACGTTCACGCTCACCGCAACCTCGGACGAGCTGCGCCTGCTCGATGCCGCGCAGTACCTCGACGGAGGACCGTGCGAGGTCGCGGCCGTCGACGGCGATGAGGTGGACGTTGGTGACGTTCTGGATGAGGACCGCTGGCAGCTGTTCGCGCTTGCCAGCGCCGTCCAGGGGGTACGCAGCTCCTTGTCGTTGCCGCTGCGTCGCGGCGACACGGTCTACGGCAGTGTCAACTTCTACGCCAGCAGCGAGTACGCGTTTATGGGTCGAGAGCGCGACCTGGCGGTGATGTTCGGCGCGTCGGTCCAGGAAGCGGTCGCCAACGCGGACCTGTCGATGGCGTCGGTCGGAAGGGCCAGGCGGGCGGTCACCACCCTCGATGAACGGGACCGGATCCACACGGCCGTCGGAGTGCTGGCAGCCCGGCACGGCATGACCCTCACCGAGGCCGAGCAGAGCCTCGTGGACGCGGCCACGCGAGCCGGCGTCCACGTCATCGCCCTCGCCGATCTGGTGCTGCGCCAGGGCATCACCTGAGGGCAGCGCCCCGGCCCCAGGTTACGGCGCTCGGGGGTTGGGTGATCGCTGCACCCGAGATCGAATTGCTACAGACAGTGCGCAACAGGGACGATCCATGTGAGACCATTCATAATGGGCACCATTGCCTACAGGACGGGGGAGATGGTCGATGACGTTGTCCGCGCTGCCACCGGATACGACTTTCCCCGGGACGCGGTCCCCGGCCGATGACGACCTTGCCCTGGCTTGTGACGATCGAGACCGGTCCACTCAGAACAGGGACCACGGCGCCGACGACCGGGATCGGGAGTCGGCGCTTCGCGACGAACACGCTGATGCCCGCGACGTTTATGCCGGGGCCCGTGATCTGTTCGACGCCAGACTGAACGCTGGAGCGGCTTCGGACCGGATCGCGGCCCGGGCAGACCGTCAGGAGAGCGCCACCGACCGTGCCCACGCCGCAGCGGACCGTCGAACCGCGGCGACTGACAGACTCCTGTCGGCCGAGGACCGGAGAACGTCGTCGCTTGATCAGTTGACCGGGGCGTACCGCCGCGACGCTGGGATGGGGAGCTGGAGCTGGAGCTGGAGCGGGAGACGGCGCGGGCGGACCGGACCGGGCAGGGGTTCGTGGTGGCGTTTCCTCGACGTGGACGGGCTCAAGGAGACCAACGACTCTCTCGGGCACGCCGCCGGAGATCTCCTTCTGCGCAAAGTCGTGCAGACCCTGAGGACGCATGTGCGTGCCTACGACCTGATCGTGCGCTTCGGCGGCGACGAGTTCGTCTGCGCGTTGCTGGCCCTCGACACCGATAAGGCCACCGAGCGGTTCACCATCATCCGCGCATCCCTGGCCGCCGCGGCGCACGCCTCCATCAGCGTGGGGCTCGCCGGGTACCAGATCCACGACTCCCTCGACGCGCTCCTGGCCCGTGCCGACCAGGCGCTCCTCGCCGAACGCCAGCAGCGGCCACCACGCACCTGAAAGACCCCCGGCGAGACAGCCGCGGTGCGTCGCTCGGGCAGCCGCGACGCGCTCTGCTCGAGACGGACCCCGGAGCCCGAAGCGCCGTTGGCATGCGCACGGAAACCATCCCGGCGGACGCTTCGCGGGGCCACATCGACCGCGGTTGACACACAGAATCGAGCCGACCACAATGGTCGACTCGAGTGGGTCAGGTCGACTCCGGGGGTACGGAGCCTTTATCTCGGTTGACGGAGCATGTCCGCCAAGCGGCGAGTGTTGTCTCCGCGTTTCCACTTCGGAGTACCCCACGGAATCACCACACCGAAGACGAACCCACCGACCGTGACCGATCCCATCGACAGCACCGCGCTGACGACGCGACGTGGCATAAGCGGTCGCCCTGTTCCGCGCAGGAGGGCGCATCGCACCGAAGTGCAGTTTGGGCCCGAATCATTACCAGCGCGCACAGACGAGGAGCGGTGCGGAATCATGGCAACCACTCACCCCAGCACCGACGACCTGAGCGTGCGGTGCCACGCCGCAGCGCCTGAGCCCGCCTCTGCCGAGTTCATCGAGTGGGGCCGATCGCAGACCACAAGGCCGCTCTCTAGTCTCGCTGCCTCACCGAGGCTGAGGAAGCAGCCCTCTAATAGAAGCAGCCACCGTGCACGCCCGGGAGTTCGTCAGACGCCGCCACGTTTGTGCCGGAGGAAGGCTGAGACACGAGCGTCCACCCGGTAGGTGTAACCGTCGTGTTCCCACCGAGCGCCGGCGGGGCCGACACCGAGGGCATTCGTCAGCGCGATGAGGTGACCCGGGGGGACCTCATCGCCGTCCTGCAGGGGTAGCAGTTTCGCGCGCTGTACCTGGGATAGCCCGCCCCACCACGCCTCAAGCTGACGGCTCGTATCCCACTGCACAGCTGTGACCGTACTCCGGTTGAGCGGCACTCGCTCAGATGAGGGGGTGGATTCTGGGCTGCTACGGCATACGGCCGGGCACCACCGCCGTGACAGGACGACGCCAGGGTATCGAGGGTCACAAGATGCGTGACCGGCCACTGGGCGCCGCCCGCACCGAGCGCGATGCCGCAATGTCGACAACCTGGGTCACGACCGGCGTGCGTCGAGGAGAAATCCGTGGCCCTCGGTGGTCGAAACTTGATCCTGACGCTCGCGAAATCATTGTGGATTGGCAGCGAACGCTCACGGCACAAGGGGCGATAGTAGAGGGTCCCACCGAGACCCGGAAAGGCTCTCCAACAGTCCCGGTGGTAGCGCAAGCGGCCGCGCTACTACGAGAGTGGCGCGCGTATCAGGCTGCGCAGCGTCTGTCGCTTGGTGATGCATGGACTGGGGAAGACTTTGTGTTCACGACTCGTGAGGGAAAGCCGTATGCTCCCTCTTCTTTTGACGACCGCCTGGCTTGCCTAGCTGACCGCGCAGACTTGCCGCGACTTTCTCCACATGAACTTCGCCATACGTTCGCGACGCGGTCCCCTGAGTCAGATATGCCCTTGAAGGTGCTCTCTGAGATGCTCGGTCACACCAAAGTCGAGACGACTCAAAACCTTTACCTACATGTGAGTCCCGCGATGGCGCACGAAGAGGCCGACGCTGTCGCGTCGCGCGTGTTTGGGTAAGACCGTCTGCTTGACCCCTCATCGGGCCCCTCGCAGCCGAGGAGCGCGGCGGTCGAGCGAAACGAATCTGACGAAGTCGGATCAAATAAGGCTCTGTTGTCGCTGGCCGTTTACCAACCCCCGCACTCCGACACTCGACATAGAGTCGTGGCCCCGCGGCCCACCCGCGCGCCCTGCAGCGTCGACCGCAAGATCGCGGAGACCCACTCGACCATGGATGCCCTTGCTGCCTAGATACCGCTTGACGCTGCACCGTCGCGCGGTTCGAAGCGGAGTGGGCGTCAGGGCATTAGGTGAGACCAACGCGCGTGGATGTTCCTTCGCAGGTCGCGCCTGTTGCTCGAATCCGTCGGAGAAGGGAGCCCGTGAGTCCCCATTGAGATTAGAGGGCACTCCTGGCGGGAACTCATGAGTGACAGCCTCATCGAATGCAGTCCAGCCCCCGCTGGAACCCGTCAAGCCTCTGTAGATGCCCTCGAAATCGTCCGCTTGGGTAGTAACGATCCGAGTCCAAGTGAATCCCAGCTGCACGTGCAGGTAGTACAGAAAAGCTACCCCGCACCCGGTCGTCTTCGCAGGGTTATCGCCAGCCACTTGGGCGTTGCCCTTGAACGTTCTCGACACCCAGTCCTGACGTCCGGACGCACCTAGTGATGCCTCGCCGTCGATGCGCGCATCAGGGAGGTTGTCGACCCACTGGTGGACGGTGAACATTGGTTGCTGACCTTGTGGGTACATAACACCGCTGAGCGCTCGTGAAAGCGCCTCCCCCTTGCTGTCGCCCGCCTGCCAGCCTTTTGCCTGTGCACTCATGAATATCTCGGACACTTCGGCGATATAGGCACTACGCAAGCCGTCGAAACTACCGAACGGTCCGGCTCCGCTAGCTCCAATCGACGTGTCTCGACCATTATTAACTCCGCCGGCACCATTGATCACCGTCACGACAATCGATTGCGCCGGCGTAGTGCCACCGAAGATTGCTTGCAGAATCGCGAAGTCATTCTCGCCGGACCCCTTCAGCGCGACCAGGCACGCGTCTCCAACGTTCGCCGGGATTACAGCGTCATCGTATTGGAGCACTAGGTGCGGTGTGCTCTGCGAGTGAATCGTCATTGCAGGCAAACCAGGATTGGGATCAACCCCTGACCCGAGGGAAAGGCGCGGAGCGCTTTCCCGATCACCGCGCCGAACGCTCTCGCAGGGTCGTCAGCCTTCATTGCGTGACCACGCTCGGTACCCGTCGTCAGGAGATCTCCCACAGCTATGGGAAGCGTGGTCGCATCGACCCGACAGTACGTCTTACCGAGAAGCGCAATTGGCAAACGGTTTGGGCGGCCACGGTGCCGGTCAAGGATTACACCGGGTTTAAGGTCGCCCGCCCCTGACACGACGCCAGCCACACGACGATCGTATGGTCCATCACTCTCTTGGAGTGCCCCATATTCGTCGAGAACCATCACGGTTCCAGGTGCAACCTCAGTATCGACCAAGACGTCGAAGTCCTCGGCGCAGTCGGCGTTCTCGAGAATGATGTCGCCGGAGACCATTACGTTTCCGTCAAACCACCCCGCGTATCCAGGACTCGCAGCGCGCCCAAACACCGCGTTTCCCTTTCCGTGGTGGATGCCGACCACGCCACTGCGGCCCTGGCCGTCAGCGACTCCGCACACTCCGTCGCCCTGGCTGCTCCTACCGAAGACGCCGTTACCATCGGTGCTATGAATTCCGACGACACCGCTGAATCCGGAAGCATTCGCGTACCCCCACGTCCCGTCGCCCTGGGCGCTCTCGCCATAAAGACCCCTCCCGCCCGCGGTGTTGAATGAACCAGTTGTGCGTGTTACGTCAGCGGACGAGAGATCCGTCGACGTGTCCGCTTCGTTATAACCATCCTTCGGGCTCCCGCCGAGTTCCACATTGGGCATGCTCGCGCCTTCCTTTCAAGTGTTCGGGACGGGTCGCGGCCGACTCCTAAGTACCAGCCGTCATCCGCTTGGAGTACTCAGTAATCTCTACACTCAACTCCGGGCCGGGCGCGGCGTCAAGACTGCGCCGGACGCGACAAGGGTCATTGACGGGGTATGCGCAGTGAGGTTGGCGCCGGCCGCCAGCCTGCTTGGACATGAGGGGCGGCACCGCTAGGCAGTACACGGGTCGCCAGCCGGCTGAGGAGTCAACCGCGTTGAACTGCACGACCGTGCTCGGTTGGATGTCTGCCGGCAGTGGCATGACTAATTCGGTCCGGGTTTAGTCCGGGTGGGGTTGCCGATCGGTGACCGCCGTCGATGCATGATGACCACGCCATTACCTGCTCTGACCCGCGGGAACGCGTGTGGCCTGGCCGTCTACAACGTGGGGCATACCTTCCCCTTCGACGTCTGCTCGAACCGCCATAGTGCGTTGACCTGCGGATTCAACCTCCGTCGGGGCATTCCGGGTTGCATGCTGGTCCGGCTCTCGGCCGCGTTCTCACAGGACCGCGACAGGTTCGATGGCCTGGCGGGTTCTGTCGGGCACTGCGGACGCGATGGGTCGCCGGCCAAGCCCGGAGCGGCCTCTGTCTTACAGCGCACGACACGCCGCAAATAAACCCTAGACGCTGGGCGCGTCGCGTGGTCCCCCGACTTGTGCGGGAGTACGTGGAGAGCGGCGGCGGGGTCATCGACGTTGAACGCAGCCTCTCGTGGAAAACCATCTTTGACGCCGGCCAGGTCTGCGCGGACAGCCGCCACCCCGATCACGTCCGCTGCGACGCCCAGGCCCTCTACGTGGTGTCCTTCGCTGACGAGCCCCGCAACCTGATCCACCACCGGCCTATGTGCCCAGGGCATGTGGCGAGCTACTTCGTGGCCGCCATCACCTCGGGCTGGTGTGTCTGCGCGGGGGTTCATCAGACCTGCCGAACCGTGGGCGCTCGGATCGACCGGCTCCGGGATGGATGACACCGGTTACTACCTCGTCTGTGAGGGTGCGGGGGAGGGCTGCTGCTCGGTGGTCGTGAGAATCGAGTGGGAGGCGGGGCCCCCGAACTTTGCCTGTGACGCCGAGGCCGATGTGATCGCGTGCGTGACCTGCTGTACCTGTGGCGTGCGGGAATTCCCCCCGTGCAACTTCGACCTCAGTCAAGTGGTCGGCATCCTGGAGGCACCGAACTCTCACCTCTACTGCAGCGAGGGCGACAATGGGCACCAGATCGTTGCTCTCATGCAGGTAGTGGCACTCCACCGCGGGAGCCTCGGCCCTCCCCGGCATCTTGAGCCCGAGCTGGCCTATCGGTACTTTCAGAAGCACGTCCTCCTTCAGATCCAGGGCAAGTGCTCAACGACAATTGACTGGGACCCACCGTCGCCGGAGCTGGCTTGTTCGTGCCTCCCAGACGTCGTGGTGCGCGCCACCTGTCGGACCTGCGGGTGCGGGAGTTCCCCTTGTGCTTTGGCGATATGGAGAGTCTCATCAACGCCGTCGAGGTCGGTGAGGAGTTTGCGCACACCACCTCCTACTGCACTGTGGTCACCAAGCGCCACGAAATCGTGGCCGTGATGGGGGGTATGGCAGTCCCAGGGATCAACGGGAGTTTAGCGGAGCGGCGCCAGCCCTATTTGACGTTTGCGCAGGTTAACGGCTTGTCACGGTGAAATCACCACGAAACGCGGCTCAAGAGTTCTGTTTGCACGCCTTGCTGCGCTGCGCTCTTGGGGTCGATGCCTGCCGTGACCTGCGCTTTTGCGTTGGCTGACCATGAACACCACTTGTTGCAATTGAACGTCTTGCGGACTGACCGCGGACTGACGGGATCGATCGCCATTGGCGACCTTGCTGTCTTCCGAGTGTCGTCTTGAGGCCGTCACTGCCACGCAGACGGGTAAATCGTCGGTGCCGCAGAAGCCGCAGAATGCGCACAACGGCGGAGCCAGTGGTACACGCCGACGGACCTTCGGTCGAGGGTGGGTCGGTCCCACAACCTCCTCGACCACTTACCAGCACCCTTGGTCGCCGACACCCTCCGGCATGTCCAGACAGCCGTGGACCGGCCACACCTATCCCCGCTTGCGTGGCCGAGCCTCTGCCTCCGCTACGACATCGTCCAGGCTCCACGGCAACATCAAGCCGATGTATTACCCACGGCAGCAATGTGAGGAGCATGAGTTGCACTAAGGCTCAAAGTCCCCCGCTGACTGGCCCTTGGATGCGACACGGGTCCAGCGTCAGGTGACCGCAGGGAACGCCCTCAGCGACAGCGAAGACGACTCTGAGAACAACGCGGTCATGGCTATACACAGTCGAGACCGGCTACCACCGCCTGACCAAGCGCCTGGAGCTGGGCGGGGCAACGGATTAGTAGAGTCGGCAGTCACGCCGAGTGGGGAGGGTGTCGAGCGGGTGCAGTACGACGTACCGCTCATATTTCGGCGGCGGGCCTGGCTCACCAGCGGAGCACGTCGAACCTGGTGCGGTCGCTGGCGCCGACTCGCGTACTGGCCCTGGGTGATGAGCAGTACCAGACGGGGGCCTACCGTGACTTCACCCGCTACTACGACCCGACGTGGGGCCGTTTTAAGGCCAAGACCCTTCCCACTGGCGTGGCTGAAGGACGCGGTCAACGGTCGCTCGAGGCAGCTGCCGAGGTTGCCGGTCGACCGTGGGGGCATCTGGCGCTGGACAGCAGCGCAGCCGCGGAGGCGGTCGACGCTGGCGCAGCCTGAGAGGGTGCACGGGCCTCAGCGCCGAGCCATCGTCGCGCTAGTACTGGGTACGGTCTCGGCCCCCACGCCCCGCCGGCAGCTCCGCGCTCCACAGGCGGTCGAGGACCCGCTGGCCGGCGTGGCCGTCATCGAGATGGCAGAAGCGCCGGCGGAAGCGCCGGTACCGATCAGCGTGCCGGGACTGTGATGCCGGCAGGTCCAGCAGCGCGTCCGCAAGGTCCTCCTGCGACCGGACCACCGGTCCGGGGGCGTACTCCTCGAGGTCGAAGTAGAAACCGCGCACCTCGTCGCGGAACCTGTCGAGGTCGTAGGCGAAGAACACCAGCGGCTTGCCGGTCACGGCGAAGTCGAACATCGACGAGGAGTAGTCGGTGACCATTACGTCGGCCGCCAGGAACAGCTCGGAGACGTCGGGATAGTAGGTGACGTCGCGAACCCGGTCGCCGCCCTGCGGCGGTCGACGGTCCGACATCAGGTAGTGGAGTCGGAGCGCGAGCACGTACTCGTCGCCGAGGCGCTCGAGCAGGGACTCCACGTCAAGCCCGAGCTCGATCTCCGGCCGCCCCTCGGAGAAGACGGCATCGTCGCGGAACGTGGGCGCGTACAGCACGAGGGTGGTGTCCGCCTCGATCTGCAGAGCCGCCCGCACCCGATCGCGGATCGCGCCGCGCTCAGGAGCGGACAGCACGTCGTTTCTCGGGTACCCCGTCTCGAGCACCTCGCCGGAGAAGTCGAACGCGCCGCGCAGGAGGGGCGTGCTCACGGAGTTCGGCGAGACCAGCATGTCCCAGCGGGCGACGTCACGACTCAGCCGATCGAGACGGCCGGGCGGCGCCCACAGAATGTCGTTGTGCACGCGCTTCAGCGTGGTTCCGTGCCACGTCTGCAAGTAGCGCGTGCCGGACCGCTTGTCCCAGTCCAGGTCTGTGTGAGTGTTGGCGATCAGCAGGTCGGAGCCCTCCAGAGCATCGACGCACTCCTGCCCGGACGGCGGGACGGTGGCCACACCGGCGGGGAAGCCGTGCTGGTGCGCAGGGTCGACGAGCCAGGTGTGGCTGTCGCCCGAGCGCTGACGCACCCACGACTCGTACAGAGCGCGGGGGCTGTCGGAGTAGCGGCCCTCGAAGCTCTGGTACACGACCCTCATACCGTCACTGTCTTCCGTCCACGAGTGCTCTCTGCATGAAGCGGACCGTACAGGTCCCACCTTCCATCGAGCCACTCGGCAACGGTGCACTGTAGGCGGGACGTCACACTACGTTCCGTTTGGGCGTATTCTCCCTCGGCCGAGTATTTTGACACGGTGCACCTACCGACCCTTACGCTCGCTGTAGCCACGTGCCTCGGGCTGACGCTGAGCGCGTGCACCTCCGATGACGACGCTGCGCCCGAGCCTGCGCATACGCAGGCGACGAAGGCCTACGCCGGACGGCTGCCGAACATGTGCGACGACCTCATCTCGCCCGTCACCGTGGCCAAACTGCTGGACCGGGCCGACCCGGGACAACGCACCTACACCTATTCCGCCCCGGGAGCTCAGCCGGGACTCCTCCGCGGCATGTCCTGCCGGCAGGGCGTGAGCGCCGACGGTACCGCGTTGACCGTTTCGGCCCAGGAGTTCGCCACGCGCGCCGACGCTCGCAAGCAGTACACCGCGAGCCGCTCGACCGGAGCTCGAGAGATCACCGTGTCGAGGCGGCCGGCGGCCCTCTCGCTGTCGACGTCGTCATCGACCGCGGTCATCCTCGACGGCTCCGTCACCGTCGAGGTGGAACTCGGGCGACCGACCTCCCAAGGGCAGCCGCCGCCGGAGCTGCTGGCCTCCGCACGCGCCGTCATCGCCGGCCTGGACGGTCCGCAGTGACGGCACGCGCCCGCTGGGGCATCGTGGGAGTCGGCCTGGCGGGCCTACTCCTGACCTTCACGTCGCATGTCACCGCTGCTGTGACCTCGGGCGCAGCTCCACAACCGACCGTCACGCAGGACTTCCGCTACACCGGTGGGGCGGACAACCCGTCGGGCGACAAACCGCAGAGCAAGCTGTGGTACGCCCACGGCTCCTGGTGGGGAGTACTGGCCGCCGCCGTGCGGACCGCACCGCGGGGAACCCGCATCTACAAGCTCGTCTCCGACCATTGGGAACGCACGGGCGCCGAGGTGGACCCGCGACCGGACAGTACGGGTGACGTGCTGTGGGACGGCCGCAAGCTCTACGTGGCCTCCCGGTCGCCCGCAGCCCGGTTGGCCGTCGCCCGCTTCTCGTACGACCGTCACAAGGACACCTGGTCGCTCGACGACGGATTCCCGGTACGGCTCGGCACCGGATCGGAGTCGGCCACGATCGCCGAGGACTCCACGCGGACGCTGTGGGTGACCTACACCTCGAAGCGGCGGGTCTGGGTCGCCCACTCCACGGGCGACGACCGTCGGTGGACAGCTCCCTTCCAGCCTGGCGTGGACATGCGCGCCAGCTCCGACGACATCTCCGCCGTCGTGAGCTTCGGCTCCAAGATCGGCGTGATGTGGTCCGACCAGTACAACGACGAGTTCCACTTCGCCGTCCACCAAGACGGAGACGCAGACGATGCCTGGTCGCAGGAGGTGGCGTCGTCAGGGCTGGCGTCCGCCGACGACCACATCCATCTCGCGACGATCCCCTCCGCCTCGGGCACTCAGGTCGTCGCTGTCGTCAAGACCAGTCTCGACGACCTACCCGCTGTCGTCCCCACAGCGAACCAGATCGAGGTACTCGTGCGCGCAGCGGACGGACACTGGCGCGCGCTGCCGGCCGGGACGATACAAGACGGTCCTACCCGCCCGATCCTCGTGGTGGACCGGTCTCACCGGCAGCTGTACGTGGTCTCGGCGTCGTGGGGTGCAGGCATCTACTACAAGGCCGCTCCTTTTGACCGACTGTCGTTCGAGGGCACCTGGAGACCACTGATGCCGCCGTCGGTGGCACCGGGGGTCGACAACCCGACATCGAGCAAGTGGGCTGTCACGAGCCATACGGGCATGGTCGTGCTGGCTTCCGTGCAGGGCCGGCACAGGTACTTCCACGCGACGCTGCCTCTGCCGCGCACGCCGGCCGACACGTCCGCGCCGAGCTCACCCGTGCTGCTCCCACCCCAGGTGACCTCGGGGTGCCAGGTCAACCTGTCCTGGACTCAGCCCACGGACAACGTCGGGGTCACGGGGTATGTGGTCACGCGAGACGGCAGGTATCTCACGTCCACGGCAGAGACGGCTTTCACCGATTCCACCGTCGACTGCGGCTCGACGCACCGCTACACGGTCTCGGCGGTCGACGCCGCTGGGAACATGTCGAGGGGCGACCCCTCGGCGACGGTCACGGCGCCGGATGCCGTTCGCCGCGGCCAGGGGATATGGCTCCGGTCGGTGACCACGGCGCGTGCCCACGGCAGTACCCGGGTCGACCTGGTGGCACCACCCGCGAAACGGGGCGACCTGCTACTGGCGTCGATCAGCGCGGACGGGAGCGCTCCGGACCACCCACCGCCGGGTTGGCACCTCGTACGCCGCACCGTCGCGGGGAAGGCGCTGACGATGGCGACGTACTTCCGTGCGGTCAAGGGTGCACCGAAGGAGTACTCCTGGGACGTCGGAGGTGCACGCAACGCGGTCGTGACGCTGGCCGTCTACGCGGGAACGTCGGCACACGATCCCGTGGGCGTCTCCTCCGGCCAGGCGGGGAGCACCTCCGCTCATGAGGTGACCCTGCCCGCAGTCGACGTCCGGCAGCCGGGCAGCGCGGTGGTCGGGTTCTTCAGCGTCGCAGCCAAGGCTGCGCTCACCACACCACCGGAGATGGTGGTCAACGTCGTCCAGGGCGACGCCAGCAACGGCACGTCGGTGACCGCGGGGAGCGCCGAGCTCCTGGACGTCGACGGGCCGCAGCGGTCGATGGTCGCGGTGTCGAGCCGCGGCGGCTACGGCATCGGCCAGATCCTGGTACTGCAACAGCCCTGAGGTGCGGCTGCCTCAGTACACCTCCTGCGGATTGAACCGCGTCTGCGGCGCGAGGTCGGACCGCTTGCCGGCCGGGTACGATCCGTTGTGCACGATGTCCGAGTATTCGGCGGCGTACTGGTAGTAGACGTGCCGGCTGTTGATCCGGATCATGTCCTCGTCGCCGCGGTGCAGCGCCAACGCCGTCCAGTTCTCCGAGCCGGTGTAGGTGACCCACGCCGACGAGTCGCCCTTCACGGCGCCGTTGATGGCGAGGACCTTGAGGTGGTTGTAGTGATCGACCGTGCCGTTGCCGTTGAGGTCGTAGCGGGAGTCGCGGACGACGACACCGGAGTTGGCGAGGACGCGCACCACGACGCGTGAGGGGGCGCCGTAGATGACCCGCACGTCGCAGCCGGCATTGTCGAGGGAGACCAGCTTCTTGGCCAGATAGAGCCCACGGTTCTGGAGGATGCTGAACATCGCCACGCGGACGAGGGTGTGCCCGGCCTTGCCGGCGCCGCCCGCCGCGGCGTTGCAGCGGATGTCGGAGAGCGCCTGGTAGACCGGATCCTGCTGCATGGTGGCGCCTGGCTTCGGGAAGAGGTAGTTGGTGTACTTCCCCACGGTCAGCTGCCGATAGGGGTGTCTCACGCGCTTGTCGTGCTTCATCTCGGCGAACACGTCCTTGTACGCCTTGAAGATCGCCCTGTTGTCCACGAGGGTGTACATGTCGTTCCAGGCCAGGCTGATCTGGGACTGGGTCAGGTTGGCCGACCCGATCATCACGACGTCCTTCGCCGTCCCGGTCTGCGAGAACGTGTAGAACTTCGCATGCATGTTCGCGGCACGCCCGCGGCACCCGTGGTAGCAGAACGCGATGAAGCTCTTGTGCGTGATGTGGCTGTGGAGCCCGGACTTGAGCATCCGGGTCGCCAGGGGCCGCCGCTTGGTGTTGACGACGATCTGTACGTGAACTCCGCGCTTGTACGCGCGCAGCAGCTTCTTCGCGCTGTCGATGCGGTCGATGCCGTACGTGGCGATCCGGATCGTCGAGCCCTTCGGAGCATGGTCGATGGCCGCACTGATCTTCGTCTGGATGGCTTCTTGCTGCTCTACGGTCCCGACCGGCGCGGGACGGTTGAAGACCGGTCCCCGTGCCGGGGCGTACGCGGGGGTGTGCCCCTGAGCCTGTGCGACGGTCCCTGTGGAGACCAGCAGCGCGGCACACGCGGCGAGCAGCACCGCAGACGAACTCCTGTACACCCCTGACAACCTCGGCCTCACCATGCGCATAAGTCACTTCCTCCCCGCGGAAGGCTACCTGCCGGTGCTCGAGTGCACGACCGGAGAACGCAAACTTCCCGGTGGCATGGCGTGTCGCCCGCGCGGAGCGGGCATATTAGCCCACGCCGCTGCGCTATGAAGCCGCCGCGCCAGGCGAGCTGGTGCACGTGGACATCAAGAAGCTCGGCCGGATCCCGAACGGAGGTGGCTGGCGCATCTTCGGACGAGGGTCAGCGCAACACAAGCACACACAGGTAGTCACCCAACGCGCTGCTCGCGCTGGAGCGTCCCCCGCACGCGGCTACGTGTTTCTCCACCACGCCGTCGACGACCACTCCCGACTGGCCTACTCCGAACAACTCCTCGACGAACGCAAACAGACCGCAGCCGGTTTCTGGGTGAGAGCCCAGGCCTACTTCGCCGCCGCCGGGATCGCCGTGCAGGCCGTCATGACCGACAACGGCTCCTCACCTAGGCGGTCGAGGTGGCGCCCTCGCGCAGGTCGCCGTAGCTCACCGGTAGAAGGCTCGCACGCTCGATCAGGGGCCCGGCGCCGAGTCGGGCCGCAATCGCCTGGGCCTCGGCGATCTCCACAGCCGCAGCGTCCACGCCCTCGCCGGCAGCGCGGTGCTCGGCGCTGTCGAGCATGGCGACCGCGAGGTGGTAGGGCGACCCGACCTCGCGGAACGCCTGAACGGCCGCGTCGAACGTGGCGCGGGCTGCCGGCTCGCCGCGTCGGGCCTGAGAGCGGGCGAGTAGGCGAAGCCGCTCGGCTCTCAGCACGCCCGGTACCTGCCCGGGCGGACGCTCGTCGATCCAGTCCAGCAGCTGTGAAAGCTCCTGCGAGAGGTCCAGGGCGAGCGCAGCGTCAACGGCGATGGGCCACGCCCAGCGGATGCCGTCGTGGCGGGGTCCGAGGATGGCCGCGTTGGCCAGGGCCTGCCGGGCGTAGGCGAATGCGCCGGCGTGGTCGGAGCCCGCTGCTGCAGCGGCGGCAAGTGCGGTAGCCGCCTCGGCCGCGTCCTGGGGGTCCTCGGTGTGCTGGCCTCGGACCATGGCCGGGAGCAGTGGTGCCAGGCCGGCGAGGTCGCCGCGCAAGGACCGGACCAGCACGACCCCGTAGGTGATCGTGAGATCGTCGTCGGCACCCTCGAGGTCGGCCACATCGGAGTACACCTGCTCGATCTCGTCCCATTCCCCGAGCAGGAGCAGGGCCTGCATGAGGTTGCACGTAGCCGTGGAGAGCATGTACCAGCTCCCGGTCCGCCGCGCCTGCGCACTCGCGAGGCGGGACGCCTCCCTGGCCTCGCGGGGGGAGGTGGTGGTCACCGCGTCGGCGAGGTTGAGCAACGCCCGGCTGGTGGCCAGGCTGTCGTCCGCGATCTCGGCCAGGCGTACCCCTTCTCGCATGTTGGCGAGCGCCTGGGCCTGGCGCCCGGCGAAGCCGTGTCCGACGCCGCGCGTGACGAAAAGCTGGGCCAGCGTGGCCTCGGGCAGGTCGAGGTCCTGGGCGAGCGCGAGCGCCTCGCCGGAGGCTTGCGCGGCGATGACGTCGTGCCCGCGCAACGCCTCGAGAGTGGCGAGCACCTCGAGCGCCTTGACCGTGTCGGCGGCCGGTTCGGACCGCAGCACGGCGAGTGCGTCGGGCAGGAGAGCAACCCCCTGCTCCGGTTGCCCGATGGCGCGAAGCTGTTCTGCCTCGCGCGTGGTGACCCGTGCGACGTCACGCGCCCGGCCGTGCCGGACGAACACCTCGCGCGCGCTGCGCAGGTACGCCAGGGCGCGATGCGAGTCGCCGCCGGCGCCCGCGGCCGTGCCCGCGTGCTCGCGTACGACGGCGGCCTCCTGCTCCGCCTCATCGGTGCCGATCGTCGAGAGCAGGAGCGCCGCCTTGTCGTACGCCGCGGCAGCTGCCAGCGGTGCGCCCGTGCGCAGGGCGCGGTCGGCGGCGCGGCTGAGCATCGCCACGGCCCGCTCGCGGATGCTGCCGGTGTCGGGATCGTCCGGCAGGGCGTCGAGGGCGGCGAGCAGATGGGCCGCGATGACCTCGGAGACCTCCTCGCTGTCGGCGAACGCCGACTCCAGGTACTCGGCGACCGCGAGGTGGCGCGCCTTGCGCTCCCGCCGTGCCAACGTGTCGTAGGCGACCTGGCGGAACATCGTCTGCACGAAGCCGTAGTGGCCCTGCTCCGGCGACAGCGGGTCGGCGCGTACGCCGAGCACCTCGCGCCGGAGGAGCTCGTTCAGCTGCCGCCGGACCTCGGCCTCGGGAAGGCCGCTCACGGCGACGAGCGCCTCGACGGGGAAGCTACCGCCGAGCACCGCGGCGTCGGCGACGAGGGAACGGGCCGCCGGTTCGAGAGCATCCAGCCGTGCCGCCAGCAGGGACTGCAGCGTGGCTGGGACGCCCAGCTCGCCGATGTCGCCGACGAGCCGGTACACGCCCTCTCGAGGCTGTACGACATCGCGGTCCACCAGCATGCGTACTGTCTCCACGGCATACAGCGGTACCCCTTCGGCGCGGTCGGCGACGGCTGCCTTGGCCGCGGCGGGCATGCTCGGAACGAGGCCCTCGAGCAGTGCGTCGATCGACGTCGCGTCCAGGGCGTCCAGGGTCATCGTGGTCCCGTTCCGCCGGCCCGCACCCCAGCCCGGTCGGCGGTCCTGCAGATCGGGGCGTGCCATCGTGAGCACGAAGACGGGGACGTCCCTCGCCCAGTCGAGCAGGTGCTCGAGGAAGTCGAGGAAACCCGGGTCGGCGTTCTGCAGGTCCTCGACGAGAAGCACCACGGGATTGGAACCGGCGAGCCGCTCGAAGAACAGCCGCCAGCCGGCGAAGAGCTCCTCGCGGGGGAGCGTGCGGACCTCGCCCGGCGGCGCGATGCCGAGCAGCTGGCCGAGTCGCGCGCTCACGTACTGGCGCTCGACTGGGTCGCCGAACCACTGCTCCACCCCGGTCGCCAGCTTCTCTGCCGCCACCGCGGTGCGGTCCTCCTCGGCGATGCCGAGACGCTGCCTGACCATCTCGGCCAGCGCCCAGAACGCGACCCCCTCGCCGTACGAGAGGCACCGGCCGCGGTGCCAGGCCACCGAGTCGACCAGGCCGTCGATGTACTTCTCGAACTCCCAGCCGAGCCGCGACTTGCCGACCCCAGCGACTCCGGTGACGCTCACGAGGCGGGGCGCCCTGCGGTCGACGCAGGCGTGGAACAGCTCCTTCACGAGCCGGAGCTCGGTGTCCCGGCCGACGAACGGCGCCTCGAGGCCGTCGTGGCGCTGCGCCCCTCCGACGCCGGACAGGATCGGGCCGGCCTGCCACAGCGGGATCGGATCTGCCTTCCCCTTCACGACGTGGTCGCCCGCCGGAGTGAAGCCGACCGCTGCGCGCGCCACGCGCCAGGTCCCTTCGTCGACGTAGACGGCACCGGGCCGGGCTGCCGTCTGTACGCGGGCTGCGGTGTTGACCGCGTCACCGGCGACCATCCCTTCCGAGGCGGCCCCGACGGTGACCGCGACGGGTCCGGTGACGACGCCGGCACGGGCGCGCAGGCCGTCGGCACCGGCCTCGTCCCCGAGGTGGGCGACGGCGTCGACGAGGTCGAGTCCCGCACGCACGGCGCGTTCGGCGTCCTCCTCGGTCGCCGTCGGCGTGCCCCACACGGCCATCACGGCGTCGCCGATGAACTTCTCGACGACGCCGCCGTAACGCCCGATCACGGTACGGGCCACCGTGAAGTACCGGGACAGCAGCTCCCGGACCTCTTCGGGATCCCTCGCCTCGGACAGGGAGGTGAAACCGACCAGGTCGCAGAACAGCACGGAGCACACCCGTCGCTCGGCGACCAGGGTCGCGAGCGAGGGCTGGACGCTGTCGGCGGCGTCGGCCTGGTCCGGCACAGCCCGCGAGTGAGGTGACGGCGCCTGCGACGACGAAAGACGGGAGCCGCACTCGCCGCAGAAGTTCTTGCCGGCGGGGTTCGCTGCGCCGCAACTCGGACACGCGGGCGCCAGTGTCGCGCCGCACTCTCCGCAGAACCGGTTCCCGAGAGGGTTGTCGGTTCCGCACGCCGAGCACTGCATGTGCACCCCTTCGCCTCAGGGAGAACGGTAGATGTGGTCCGGTCTGCGATCAATCGCAGGCCCGGCTCGCCGGGCCGTGGCGGCGTCGTCGCCGAGGACGACGTCGCCCTCGTGCCCCACCACCGTGGGCGGGCAGCCACTCCCGGCGATCTCAGCCGCCATGGCGTCGACGTCGTCGTCGGTACGCGCGGGGGCGTGGTGGACGAGGACCAGTCGACCGGCACGCGCCTCGGTGGCGAGGCGACAGATCTCACTGAGAGTGGCGTGGCCGTAGGCATGGGCGGTCTCACGCTCGGAGTCGCGGAACATGGCGCCGTGGCACAGCACGTCGACCTCGCGGGCCAGCTCCAGGCCCGGTTCCTGGTCGATCGCCGGATGATGGTCGGGCAGGTAGGCCAGGCTCTCGCCGTCGGCCTCGACGCGGAACCCGAACGTCCGCCCGCCCTTGTGGGGGATCTCCACTGCGGTGACCTGACATCCGCCGGCGGTGAACGTACCGGGAGCGATCGCCTCGAAGCTCCACTCGCCGCGCAGCCCTTCGGGGCGGATCGGGAAGTGGGGCGGTGACATCGAGCCGGCGAGCAGCTCGGCTGCCGAACCGACGCGGTCCGGGGAGGCGTCGCCCTGGGCCGGCAGCAGCAGGCGTACCCGTGCGTCGTCTCGGTCTCCGGCGGCGAAGAACGGCAGACCCTGTACGTGGTCCCAGTGCAGATGCGTGAGCAGGAGATCTCCCACGAAGGCGTTGCCGTTCAGCTGGCGGGTCACCGACGACAGACCGGTCCCTGCGTCCAGGAGGAGAGTAGGAGAGTCGTGGCCGGACGGGGTGATGGCGACGCACGACGTGTTGCCGCCGACGCGCAGGAAGCTCTGCCCCGGCGCAGGCGTCGAGCCGCGAACGCCGTGCAGAACGACCCGCATCAGACGCCGCCGCGAGAGCTGTACTGCATGTCGCGCGACTCCCTTCCCGGGTCGGCCGGCCCGCCCAGGCCCGTCCGGCCGCCTCGCCAGCCTGTCCCGCAGCCTAGCCAGGTGTCCGGTCGAGTGGGCGAGGATGTCCGCTCCAGCGGGCGCAAATGTCCGGTCGAGTGGGCGCAAATGTCCGGTCGAGTGGGCGCAAATGTCCGGTCGAGTGGGCGCAGATGTCTGGTGGAGTGGGCGCAGATGTCCGGTCGAGGAGGCGAGGATGTCGGGCCGAGCGGGCGAGGCAGTCCAGGCACGCTCGACCGGACATTCCAGGCCCGCTCGAGGCGACATTCCTGCCCGCTCGAGGCGACATTCCGGCCCGCTCGAGGCGACATTCCTGCCCGCTCGAGGCGACATTCCTGCCCGCTCGAGGCGACATTCCTGCCCGCTCGACGCCGGGGGATTACCTCAGCGGTGCTTGCGGCGGCCGGAGTGGCGAGGGCGCTCGAGCACAACGAAGTCGTCCCAGGTGATGCCTCGCAGCGAGTCCCGGTTCAGCAGGCCGTGCCAGATCGGCCGGCTGCGGTCCTCCTGCTCCGCCTTGAACGTCGACTGCTTGCCGGCGTTGTCGCCGAAGTAGGCGCCGTGCTCCTGCAGGGTCCTGGCGATCACCATGCCCGCAGGCGACATGCCCCGCTTGCCGAGGTCGATGTGCCGGCTGAGCGCGATCCGCTCGCCCTCGGCGCCGAACCCGTTCAAGCCTCCCTCGCAGGAGACCATCGGGTTACAGAACCCGTCGGCGGAGTTGGTCTCCGTCATGAACAGGTGCAGGACGTGACCGAGCCCGGTGCGGTTCGCGAGGCCGAAGTCCATCAGGTCCTTGCGGATCACCATCGCGTCGGCGATGCGTCCCCGCCCGGTGAAGTTCCGCCGGTCGTCGCTCCGCGGGTTGAAGCAGGTGAGGCCGTTCGAGGAGTGGTAGGTGATCCCGGCGGTCTTGACGTGGATGAGGTGGTGACCGGCGACGGTGGCGCCCGACCCGAACACCGTGTATCCCGACGCGCGGTCGATGACACAGAAGGGTGAGTCGTGCGTCCCGGTCAACATCGAGCCGAACCAGTCGGGCGCATGGAAGCCACGCGAGTTCAAGATCGCGCACTTCCGGTCCATGCTCCCGGTGAGCCTCCAGACGGGGTCTTGCCGCGAGCCCATCGCGTAAGCGGTGCCCCAGTCACTGCCGTCGACGCCCGAGATGGTGGGGTAGCGGAAGCGTGCCTGGGCCTTGAAAGTCTTCATGAACTGGTGGAACGCCCGCGTCCGCGACCCGTCGATGCGGTGGCCGGTCACCGGAAGCTTGAAGTACGAGGAGGCGGTGTAGGGACGGAATGGTCGCCGGGCTGCGGCCCGCGCTCGAGCAGCGGCCCGGACCGCGTCAGCGGTGCCTGCGGAGGTGCCGGCAGCCACGCCGATCGCGCCGGCTCCGGCACCGACCAGGAGGTTTCGTCGGGTAAGAGTCATAAGGGCTTTCTCTCATTCTCATCGTGTCGCCCCCTCGACCCTGATGCGTACGGTGTAGATAGCAATTCCGGACGACGTTACCGTCTCGCGGCCCGATGTGTTGAGGTGAGCCCGTGTTGAGGACAGGTCGCCAGGTGCTGAAGCGGTGGATCCGCCGGGGGACGGAGCGGGCCCGGGAACGCGGTGCCAAGGCGGTCGGTCGGGCCCTGCGACTGACCGGAGCTGCAGTGGCGGCGTACGTCGTCGCCGAGCAGATGTTCCCCGGCACCAAGCCGCTCCTCGCGCCGCTGACGGCTCTGCTGGTCGTGCAGGTGACCCTGTACAGCACCTTGCTGGCGAGCGTCCAACGCGTCGCCAGCGTCGTGGCCGGCGTCCTCGTCGCCCTCTTCGTGTCGAGCCTGCTCGAGTTCAGCCCCTGGAGCCTCGCCGTCCTGATCGCGGGCTCGATCATGATTGGTCAGCTGCTCCACCTTCGCGAGCAGATGCTCGAGGTACCGATCAGCGCGATGCTGGTGCTGGCGGTCGGCGCGACCGGCGCTTCCGCATCGGCCGCCGGGCGGATCACCGAGACGCTTGTCGGGGCCGCGGTCGGCGTGTTGTACAACGTGCTGCTGCCGGGGCCGGTCGAGTCGCACACGGCGGGGGAGGCGGTCGAGGCCTTCGCGGACGACATGTCGGCGTTCCTCACCTCGATGGCGAACGAGCTGGGCGACGGGCTGTCCGAGGAGAGGGCGGGTCGATGGCTCGACCGCATCCGAACCCTCACACACCAGGTAGGGCGGGTGGACCGGGAGCTCGTGAACGCCGAGGAGAGTCGCAAGCTCAACGTTCGCGCGCTGGGCACGATGGACACCGCGCCGAGCCTGCGGAGCGGGCTCGACGCCCTCGAGCACTGCGTGCTTGCGTTGCGCTCGCTGTGCCGGGCACTCCTGGACCAGGTCCGCCACGCCCCCGACGATGCTCAGGGTGGGTACTCACAGGATGTCCGGGAGGTCTTCGCCGTGCTGTTCCATGACCTCGCCGCCGCCGTCGCTGCGTTCGGTCGGCTGGTCCGCGCCGAGGCGGAGACCGTCGCGGACCCGGACAAGAGAACTCTGGCGACCGCCTTGGACACGGTCCGGGAGGCCCGGGCGCGGCTGACCGACCTTCTCCTGCTCGATCCCTACGACGATCCGGAGCGCTGGGCCCTCAACGGCACCGTGCTGGCGAGCGTCGAGCGGGTGCTGCGCGAGATCGACGTCGAAGAGCGGCTGCGTCAGCGGGCACGCCGGCGCCGGGAGTGGGAGGAGCGGGCCACGGCCTCACAGGCGGTCGACCGGCTCCGGGCTACATCCCGGCAGGTGGTCCGGTTCCCGTTGCTTCGCCACGAGGTGACGGCGACCGACAGCACGCCCGGAGGTCTCGAGGACGAGTCACCGTCGACCGGCTGACGCGGCGTCAAGACGCGCCCGGTCCACGCCGTCGGTCTTGCTCGAGCTGGTCGTCGATCATGTCCGTCGCCGAGCGGAGGGTCGGGACGTGCCCGTTCACCGCGGTCAGGAACGACTCGCGGTCCAAGGCGTAGGCGGTGACCGGCGTCTCGGCCAGGGCAGTCGCTGTCCGAGGGCCTCCCCGCAGCAACGCGATCTCACCAAGACCCGTTCCTCTGCCGAGCCGGGCGATGGAGCGACCCCCCTGGCTGATCTCGACGGTCCCGTCGGCGACCGCGTAGTAGCGGTCGCCGGCGGCGCCCTCACTGATCAGGGTCGCACCAGCGGGGTACTGCACCCGTTGCAGCGCTCGTGCCAGACCCTCCAGCGACGGGCCGGGCAGTACACGGAACAGCGGGATCGAGCGCAGCAGCGAGATCTCGACGACGGGTACCTGTGCGTGCTGGTCGATCCGCATCAGCAGCCTGCCCTTGACGGCGACCACGAGCGGCAGCACCGCCGCCACTCCTGCGAGAGCCACGCGGTCGCCTCCCAGCGCCACCAGGACAGGCGCGAGCACCGATCCCACGGCGAGACCGGCCATGTTGAGCCCTTCGGCCAGACCGAAGACCCGGGCGACCATCTCCGCGGCGACGGCCCGCTGCAGCAGCGTCCGCGTGGCCACCTCGAAGAGGGCGCGGCTGCCGCCCACGAGAGCCAGCAGGGCGACCACGACCGCTCTGTTCGACGTCAGCGACGTGGCCGCCAGCACGGCCCCGAGCAGCACGGCGCTGACGGCGATGACGGGGCCGAGCCGGCGTCCGACGAAGAGCGCACCCAGGCTGCCGAGGACGACACCACCGGCCCCGTACGCGGTGTTGAGGTAGCCGGCCCACGCCTGACCCGCCCTTAGGAGGTCGATCGCGACGACGACGAACAGCACGTCGAGGGCACCCATGACGACGTCCTCGGCCGCCAGCATGCCCACCAGCAGTCGGGCGGGCGGGCTCCGGTACACCTCGCCGAAGCCGTCCGCGACGTGGGTGAGGACGGAGCTGCCGCCGGTCCCATGGCCGGGTTGACGCGCCCGGAGCGGGGACACGAGGACTATCGCGCCCGCAAGCAGTACGGTGGCGGCCGCGAACACCCAGCCGACGCTCCACACGGCGAGGGTGACACCGACGAGGGCACCGGCGACCATGATGCTGACGCTCTCGATCCAGCCGATCAGGGCGTTCGTGGCGGTGAGCTCGTTGGCGTCGACGGTGAGCGCGGGGACGACGACCGCTTGCGCCGGCCGGGTCAGCGAGACCGCGGCAGACGCGACCACCGCACCGACGTAGGCGATGAGGGGTGCCGCCCCGGAGAGGATCGCGACGGCGGTCGCCGCCGTGCCGAGGGCCTGCGCCACGTAGCCGCCGGCCAGTACCAGCACCGGCGGGTGGTGGTCGGCCAGCCCCGATGCCAGGGGGGCGACGACGGCTGCCGGCAGGAGCTGGGCGAGCGCGATCAGGCCCGCCTGCGTCGCGCCGCCGTGCGCGTAGGCGTACACCAGCATGGCTATCCATACGGCGTACTCGGTGATGATGAACAGGGCGTACGCGCCCACCACTCGCACGAGCGCCGCGCTCCGGGCGACCTGGGTGAAGATCCGCAGCGCGGCGGTCACGGTCTCACGCTATCGGCACCCTGCGGCCAACCGACCCCCGTTTATCCCCGCGACACGTCACCACCGGCCCGATCCACCGGCGTGTCGGCCCCGAGCTGACGTCCGCTGGAGCGGGCGGTCAGGCCTTCGCGGCCGCTGCCCGGTCCTTGAGGATGCGCTGGCTCGCGAGCTTGCCGGGGGCGCCGATCACGCAGCCGCCGGGATGGGTGCCGGAGCCGCACTGGTAGTAGCCCTCGATGGGCGTGCGGTACGAGCTCCACCCCGGTGCCGGCCGGAAGAAGTACATCTGCGGAGCCAGGAACTCGCCGGCGAAAATGTTGCCCTCGCTCAGGCCCACCTTCCGCTCGATGTCCAGAGGCGTCACGATCTCGCGGTGGAGCACGAGGTCTCCGAAACCGGGGAAGAACGACTCCAGCGTCGCCTGGACCGTGTCGGCGAACCGCTCGCGCTCGGTGTCCCAGTCACTGCCCTTGAGGTGGTACGGCGCGTACTGGATGAAGCACGACATGACGTGCTTGCCGGGAGGCGCCATGTCGGGGTCGATCACGGACTGGATGGCGCCGTCGATGTAGGGACGCTTGCTGTACCAGCCGTACTTGGCGTCGTCGAAGGCGCGCTCGAGGTACTCCATCGAAGGCCCCATGTTGATGAAGCCGCCGTACTGGTCGGTGCGGTCGGGCAGCCCGGGGAACACCGGCAGGCCGTCGAGGGCGAAGTTCACCTTCGCCGACGTGCCCTGGAACTTGAAGCGGGTGATGTTCTCGACCAGGTCGCTCGGCAGCTCACGCGGCTCCACCAGCTCCAGGAAGGTACGCCTCGGGTCGAGCGCGCTGACCACCGTGCCCGCGTTGAGCTCGGTGCCGTCGGCCAGGGCGACGCCGACGGCCTGGCCGTCCTTGGTCAGCACGCTGTCGACCTCGCAGTCGAGCATGATCTCGGCGCCGTACGCCTGGGCGGCCCGTGCGAGCACCTGGGTGAACCCGCCGTTGCCACCCTTGTGGAACGCCCACGCACCGAAGTTGCCGTCGTGCTCGCCGAGCGAGTGGAAGAGCAGCACCAGCCCGGAGCCCTGCGACATCGGCCCGACCTTGGTCCCGATGATGCCCGACGACGCCAGGTACCCCTTCAGGATGTCGCTCTCGAAGTAGTCGTCGAGGAAGTCGGCGACGCTCCCCGTCAGTAGCCGGACGAGGTCGTGCATGACTTTGGGCTCGACCCCGCGCAGGTGGGAGGCCAGGTCGGCCAGCGCCTCGAGGTCCTCCACCGACTTGCCGAAGATGTCGGGCGGCGCCTTGTCGAAGAGCGGCTTGACCACCTGGCAGACCCGGTTCATGTCGTGTTCGTAGCGCTCGTACGCGTCGGCGTCGTGGGGCGAGTGCCGCTTGATCTCCTGGATCGCCTCGTCGTGATCGCTTCCGAGCAGGAGGTAGTCGCCGTTCTCCATCGGGGCGAAGGACGACGGCATCAGGATCGGCATGAACCCGTGCCGGACCAGGTCGAGGTCCTGGATGATGTCGGGGCGCAGCAGGCTCAGCGCGTACGAGAACGTCGTGAAGTGGAAGCCCGGGTACAGCTCCTCGGTGATGGCCGCGCCCCCGACGAAGTCGCGCCGCTCGATGATGAGTGTCTTGAGGCCGGCCTTGGCCAGGTACGCGCCGTTGACCAGGCCGTTGTGTCCGGCACCGACGATGATGGCGTCGTAGTTCCGTGGAGTGGACATGGTGTCAGGCCGTCTTTCGGGTCGGGTTGAACAGGGGCAGCCGCGCGACGTCGGCGGCGACGGTTCGGTAGCGGTGGTCGATGGTGATCTCGAGGTTGACGCGCGACCCCGGCGACGCGAGGTCGGGACGTACCCGTGCCATCGCGATGTGGCGTTGCAGCATGGGCGAGTACATCAGGCCGGTCGCGTAGCCGATGCGCTCCCCCTCGTCGTCGTACAGCATGGACTCGTACGACAACGGTGTCTCGTCCTTTGGCGTGAGCAACCCTGCCTCGGTGTGCAGCCGGTCGAACTGGTGCCAGTCGACACTCAGCCCGACCGTGAGCCACCGGGAGGTCTTGTCGGCCAGCTCCTTGCGGAGGGCGGCGCGACCGATGAACGGCCGGTCGGGCGCGTCGATCCCGCGCAGCATCCAGCCGAACCCCAGCTCGCGTGGCGTGATGCGCTCGTTGTCGTTGTACGCCAGTCGGCTCGAGCTGAACTCGACGTCGATCAGCACGAGGCCCGCCTCGATCCGGGTCATCAGCAGTGCATCCTCACCGAACGGGCGCAGTCCCCTGCCGGCGCCGGCGTCGATCACCGCGTCGAGCACCGGCAGCGCGTCGTCGGCACCCACGAAGATCTCGAAGCCGAGGTCGCCGGTGTAGCCCGTGCGGGAGAGCGTCACGGGGGCGGTGCCGATCTTGGTCGAGCACAGGTCGAAGAAGGCAAGGCCGTTGACGTCGGGCGTCAGTGTCTCGAGGATCTCGCGCGAGCGGGGTCCCTGGACGGCGAGCACGCCGAAGTCGTCGCTGACGTCCTCAATCTCGACCGAGAGGCGGCCGATGAGGTCGGTGAAGTACCCGAGGTTCGGCCGCGCGGTCGTCATGAAGAACTCGGTGTCGGAGTGCCGGAAGACGACGCCGTCCTCGAGCACGTACCCGCGGTCGTCGCACCAGATCGTGTACTGCGCCCGCCCGGGCCGGCACTGCCTGACGTCACGGGTCAGCACGCCGGCCAGGAACCGCTCGGCGTCCTTGCCGCGGATCCAGTACTTGAACAGGGGCGAGGTGTCGAAGAAGCCGGCGCTGTTGCGGACCGCGAAGTACTCGTGCTTGGCCGACATGTCGTACCGCAGTGCGCTCAGGTATCCCGACCAGTGGGAGTACAGCCCGGTGCGGTTCAGCTCGCTCAGCCGGTCGTGGAAAGGGGTGGTCTTCATCGTCGCTCGCCGGCTCCCGGTAGGTGGATATTCGTCCCGAGTGGGTCCCGTAACCTTAGAGGCTCATTGGACACTTGTGCAATAGCACGTAGGGTGTCGCCATGACGCGCATGACGCCGGCGCAGCGTCGCGAGGAGATCGTCAACGCGACGGTCACGGTGATGCTCCGCAAGGGCATCGCGGCCACCACCGCGCGCGACGTCGCCGAGCAGATGGGCACCTCGAGCGGGCTCATCCACCACTACTTCATGTCGATGGACGACCTGCTGGCCGCCGCCTTCGACCGGGCCGCGGGACAAGACCTCGACGTCACGCGTACGGCGATGGCCGCGGTCGGCGGTCCGGTGGCGCGCCTGGCCACGTTCTTCGGCACCTATGCGCGGGCCGAGCAGACGTGGGCCTTCCAGCTCTGGCTGGACGCCTGGGCCGAGGCGGCTCGCCGCCCTGCGGTGCAGGCGACCTCTCGGCGGCTGAACGGAGCATGGCAGCGGCTGCTGGCCGACACGATCCGCGCGGGGGTCGCCTCCGGCGAGGTGTCGTGCACCGACCCCGAGGCGACGGCGTGGCGGATCTTGTGCCTGCTCGACGGCCTGGCGCTGCAGGTCGTCGCGCACGCCGGGGCCATCGACCGGCACCACGTGATCGGCTGGTCGCTGGTGTACGCAGAGTCCGAGCTCGGCCTGGCGCCCGGGGCGCTCGGAGCCGCTCCCGAGGATGCGCTCGCACCAGGGACTACTCCCGCCGGGCCGGGCTACGAAGTGGCCCACGGCTCCCTGAGCGTCGGGACTACCTGAGCTTCGGATCCCCGGTGTCGGGCCGTCGTTCGCGGCGGTGCGACAGCAGGTCGTCCGACATCAGCTCCGCCGCGCCAGAGACGCTCTCGCCGAGATAGGTGCCCGGAACGCCGTGTCGGGATCTGGCGGACAAGAAGGCGTTGCCCGCGTAGTAGATCCGAGCCGGCGTGGCCTGCACTCCGACCATCGACTCCACCGCCGCCCGCCGCCCGACAGCGAGGTGGCACACCACCACGACCGCCGCGGCCATGGTGCCTTCCACGGCGGACAGGAGGGCACGGGCCGGTGTCCGGGCCCCCAGCAGCCGGCACTCCCAGCCGCGGTCGGCGAGCAGGACTCCCATCGCCTCGAGACCCAGCGTGTGCAGGTCGCGCGGGCCGCAGGTGAGAATGATCGTCTCCGGGTGCCACGGCGACGGGCCGAGGTGCTGCAGCTTGCTCAGCCAGGCGCGTGCGGCCTCGGTGGCGAGGTGCTCGTGCGCGACGTCGCATCTCCCGCTCTGCCACCACAGGCCGATCTGGTGCATCGCCGGCAGCAGCACACCGGCGACCGACTCGTCGAGCCCCAGCTTGTCGCGGGCATGGTCGAGGACGGCCCGCAGGCTGCCCGGGTCCAACCGGTAGGCCGCCTCGAGGAAGGCGGCGATGAGCGGCTGGTTCGGACTCGTGGTGCTGGCTCCGAGGCGCACGAGCGCCGCCGCGTCCGCCGCTCGCCGTCCCCGCGCGATCTCGTCGCGCATCGTACGCAGCGCCGCCAGCTCCGACGTCTGGTAGCGGCGGTGCCCGCCCGTGCTGCGCGGTGTCGTCGGGATCCCGTAGCGACGCTCCCAGGACCGGATGGTCGGCGCGGGCACGGCAAGGATCTCGCTGACCGCCCGGATCGACAACCCTGCACCGATCTCGGGCTCGCCGTCGGGACCGCCTCCCGAACCCTGGTTCATGTGCAGACCTCCGGTCGCGCGGCGCAATGATCGGCACTCGAGCCACCGACTGTGGATATCTTATGCGGACAATCTGGTGGCACGCATCAGTTGACCGGGCAGTAGCCACCCTGCAGGCCGTTGATCCTGTGCATTTCGCCGGTGAGACGGCCACCAGTTGCACAGCGAGCCTCTGCCGCAATGCATAAGTTCGAGGCTTCTGCGTCGCAGGCGGCGATGCTTTAGTACACGGTCATGAGCCGCAGGTGTGCCTCGTGAGCATCTCGTCCCGGTCGTCGCGCGACCTCCAGGCCCAGGTGCCGGCCCTCGCCAGCGGAATCGCCCAGCAGGTGGAGCCCGCCGTAGGCCCAGCGGCCGGAGTCTCGACCCTGACCGATGCGGTGCTCGGCAGACAGGTCATCAACCAGGCCATCGGCATCGTGATGGAGCGGTTCGAGCTGAGCTCGACCCGGGCGTTCGAGTACCTCGTCCGGACGTCACAGGCTAGTCAGCGCAAGGTACGGTTCGTGGCCGCGGAGCTCGTGACGTGCGCCAACGAGCGGGACGACCCCGGCAGACAGGTCTAAAACCGGCGTCTTATACCGTTTGAGCGACGATCACGCTACTCTCTGTAGTGACATCCGCCGAGGGGAACCTCGATCGCGGGCTCAGACGAAAGGCCGTGACCGTGTCCGTCGACGTCGCCACCGAGGGGTCCTCGTGATCTCGGGCGCCACGTGACGGCCCCGCCACTGCCCAGCCGGATCTTCAACGCGGTGGTGATCGCGTCGGGCGCTGTGCATCGCGCTGGCCGCTGTCATGGCCGTGACCATGCACACCGCCGACGTCGGCCTTGCGACGTTCGTCGACACCCGAGCCGTCGACCTGCTGACGGTCTTCGCGGTGCCGATGATCGCCATGATGGGCTACTTCCCGATGCTCATCGGCCGTACGGGCGGTGGCATCGAGATCGGCCTGGACTCCTGCGTCCTCATCTTCTTGGCCAACGTGGCACAACCGTGGGAGGCGCTGCTGCTCTGGTCGATCGGTACCACGATCGGTCAGCTGGTGTCGGACAAGCGACGGGCGACGAAAGCGTTCAACAGCGGACTCGGCACGATTGCCGGCGGACTCGCCCTGCTTGTCATCCACCTTGCGGACGCGGGCGCCAAGGTCTCGTGGCGCGGCCTGCTCGCGATGGGTGCTGGCGCGGCTGTGTACTTCGCTGTCGACTACCTGCTGTCCGCGACGTCGCTGACCCTGCAGGAGGGCACCAGCCTTCGCGCCGAGGTGGTCCCGAGGGGCGCGTTGGCGGCCTTCGTCTCGTTCCTCGCCATCGCGTCGCTGGGTTACCTGGCGGCCCTGGTCGTGTACGCGATGTCCACCGACCATGCGGACCATCCGCTGCCGCACTGGTCTGCCTTCCTGCTTGCGGTGCCGGTGGTCACCATCTTGGTCGCATCCAGGGCGCTGTCTCGAGGCGGCGAGCTGGCGCGTCGGCTGCAGGTGCTGTTCGACACCGTGGTCAAGGCGCAGAGCGTCGTGGACCGAGCCGCCCTCCTAGGCGTGCTCCGGGAGGGTGCCGGCGATCTGCTGCACGACCCCCGGTTCACCCTTCGCCCGACCGCTCCCAACTCGAACGAGATCGGCGTCCTCGTACCCGGAGGCGATGACCAGCAGTGGCTGGTCGCCCCGGCTCTGAACAGGGCACGATCAACCGCGAAGGACGACCAGGCCGGGTTGGCCGCACTCGTCGTCGTGGCCGAGGACGCGCTCGCGCGGCTGCGCCTCAGCAACGCGATGTCGCACCAGGCCTGGCACGATCCGCTCACCGGACTGCCGAACCGGTCGCTGTTCATGGACCGGGCCGCGCACGCGATGGAGATGCAACGCAGGCGCGGCGGCCACCTCGCGGTCCTGTTCTGCGACCTCGACGGGTTCAAGCGCGTCAACGACTCCTTCGGGCATGCGGCGGGCGACAGCCTCCTGACCGAGGTCGGTCGCCGCATCCGGGCAGCTGTCCGGGAGACCGACACCGTCGCCCGGCTCGGCGGCGACGAGTTCGCTGTGCTGCTCGAGGAGGTGTCCGAGAGCGGCGAGGTCCACCTGGCCTGCGACCGGATCCTCACCGCATTGCGTGCCCGGTTCCCCATGTTCGGCGAGGACGTCAGTGTGACGACCACGATCGGGGTGGCGCTGTCCGAGACGGGTGGCACGGCGGACTCGCTGCTGAGCCAGGCCGACCTCGCGATGTACCACGCGAAGGGCCAGGGCAAGGACCGGTATGAGGTGTACCGACTGTCCTTCGGTGACCAGCGCAGCCAGCGGATCGAGTTCGTCGAGAACCTCCGCCGGGCAGTCGAGACGAAGGCCCTGGAGGTGTACTACCAGCCGGTTGTCGACCTGCACTCCCGCACCATCGTCGGGGTCGAGGCGCTGGTCCGCTGGCGCCGGGACGGTGTGCTGGTGCCCCCCGACCTCTTCATCCCGACGGCCGAGCAGAGCGGCCTGATCGTGGGCCTCGGCGACATCGTTCTCGATGTCGTCACCGCGGACGCACCCCAGCTCCTGGCCGCAGCGGGTAGGACGCTGTCGGTCGCCGTGAACGTCTCGGCCCAGCAGCTCGTGAGCGAAGGGTTCGTGCCTAGAGTGAAGGCGGCCCACGAGGCGATGGGCGACGTGCACCTGATCCTCGAGGTGACCGAGCGGGACTTCGTCAACAAGGAGCCCCGCACCCTGGCGGCCATGCACGCCCTCGCGGCCGCCGACATCCGCTTCGCCATCGACGACTTCGGCGTCGGCTTCTCGTCGATGGAGTACCTGCAACGGCTGCCGGTGCGGATCCTCAAGGTCGACAAGACCTTCGTCACCAACATCGAGCACGACTCGAAGGCCTGCACGCTCGTGCGCTCGATGGTCGTGATGGGCGAGGCGCTCGGCCTCGACGTGGTGGTGGAGGGCATCGAGCGCTGGAGCCAGCTCGAGCACGTGACCTTCCACGCGGCTGCGACGACCGGCCAGGGCTACCTCTTCGGCCGGCCCATGCCGTGCGACGAGATGGTGCAGCTGCTGTCGGCCTCCATCCCGGCGTGGCCGGACCGCGTCGAGTCGACTGCCCTGCAGCTGTCCCATGTCGAGGCGGTACCGGCCACGGTCATCTGACGTCGCGGCTCAGCGCGCGCAGCAGGAAGCGTTCGTCATCGATCGGGCGACCCCACAGGGCCGGGTCCTCCAGCCGGCGGACGGTCACCGAGTCGAGGTGACCGAGTACCAGCCGCTCGCACTCGGCCGCCGACAGGCCCGAGCCGGTCGACCAGCACCCCTCGACCAACAGCAGTACGCCGCCGGGACGCAGCAGGGACGCCCACCGCTCCACCGCGGCGCCGGGATCCGGTAGCGACCACAGGACGTGCCGCACGACCACCGCGTCGACGGAGGCGGCGGGATACGGCGGGTCTGCCGCATCCGCCAGCTCGAACGTCGCATCGACGCCGGCACTCGCCGCCTTGCGACGCGCCACCTCGAGCATCCGCGGGGACGTGTCGATGCCCTTGACCTGGTAACCCGCCAGTGCCAGCAGAACGCTCAGGGTGCCGGTGCCGCAGCCGATGTCCGCAACTGTGGCGGGGGCGGGAGGCAGCTGTGGAAGAAGCAGGTCGGCCCACGCTGCCCGTACCTGAGAGTTCCCCAGCCCGTGGTCCGGCTCGGCGTCGAAGCTCTCGGCGTAGGCGTCCCAGTCGTCTGCCGTAGGTGGTTGCACGGGTCCATCGTGCCGCAACCGGCCACGCGGGTCTGGAAGACTCTGCCCGTGAACTCCTCGGCAGCGCTGGCCCCGGCGCCGCGGCTGACGCTCGAATGGGCCAAGCGCGCGGTCGCACTGACGTTCGCCGCGAACGGGATGGCGTTCGGCTCCTGGGCCTCACGGACGCCGGCCGTGAAGTCCGCCCTGCACCTGCGCGCATCCGGCCTCGGGGTGCTGTTGATCTGCATCTCCATCGGGTCGCTGGTCGCCCTGCCCGTCTCGGGTGCGGTGGTCCAGCGCTTCGGCACCCGCCGGGCGGTGCTGGGCAGCGCGGGGTTGGAGACGTCGGGGCTGCTGCTGGCGGCGTTCGGCCTGTCGTCCGGCCGGGTACTGGTCACCGGAGCCGGCCTGGTCCTGACGGGGCTGGGAATCGGTACCTGGGACGTCGCGATGAATGTCGAGGGTGCCGAGGTGGAGCGACGGCTCGGCCGCAGCATCATGTCGCGCTTCCATGCGGCCTGGAGCCTGGGCAGTGTGGCGGGCGCGGCCCTCGGCGCCGGCCTGGCCGCGGCAGACATCGGGGTGTCGGCCCAGCTGGTCGCGACCGCGGTCGTGATCGCCGTCCTCGCGGCCGTGGGCGTCTCGCGCTACCTGAGGTTCGTGCCGCACGTTCCGGTACCTTCCCGCGACGGGTCCGGGCGGAGCTCGCTCAGTCAGGGTTGGCGGGACCGTCGGACCCTGGTGATCGGTCTGATGGTGCTCGCCTTCGCTTTCATGGAGGGAGTCGCGAACGACTGGATAGCGCTGGCCTCGGTCGACGGGCTCGGCGTCAGCCAGGCGTTGGGGGCGGTCACGTTCGGATGTTTCGTCAGCGCCATGACCTTGAGCAGGGTGCTCGGCGGCGGCTTCCTGGACCGGTGGGGGCGGGTGGCTGTCCTGCGGGCCTCGGTCTTCGTGGCGGCAGCGGGCCTGCTCCTCGTCATCGTCGGTCCCGCGCTCCCGGTCGTCCTGGTTGGCGGCCTGCTGTGGGGGGCCGGGACCGCGCTGGGCTTCCCGACCGGGATGAGCGCGGCTGCCGACGACGTCCCACGGGCCGCGATCCACGTGTCGGTGGTCAGCTCCATCGGCTACACCGCGTTCCTTGCCGGCCCTCCGATCGTCGGCTTCCTCGCCGACGCCGTGGGCGTGAGGGAAGCCCTGTACGTCGTGCTGGTGGCGATCGCGCTCAGCCTGGTGACCTCCGGGCGGGCCCGGCCCCTGGCCGCGGCCGAGGGGCACTGACGTCCCGCCCTACTCGGCCGCCATCTCGCTCGGGGCGCCCACCGCCAGTGCCTCCGCGACGGCCTGCTCGACATCGAGGCAGCGGCCCTCCTCGTACGCCCGGCTCCACTCCCGGCTCGACCGTGACGCGCGTATGGAGCTGTTGATCAGGGCTTCGTCGGCGACCGTGCGCGGGATCCGCGCGCTGGTCCGGTACTGGTCGGCCGCCGCGAGCAGGCGCGCCGCCGTCGCAGGGTGGCCGAGCTCGAACACGACGATCGCGAACATCTCGGCGATCTCGACGCTCAGCTCCGCGTCGTCGAGGGCAAGGGCCCCGGGGGTCAGCTCGGCGAGGTGCACGTACGCCGCCTCGGCGCCCTCGACATGCAGCCGTGGCAAGGTGGAGTTGAACTCGTCGGCCACGAGGCCCCACTCGTCGTCGAGCGTCCGGCTCAGGGCCACGGCCTCACGGGACGCCGCCAGGGCTGCAGACCATTCCTGGGCGTCGATGAGGAGCATCGCGAGGTTGGACACCGCTGTGCTCTCGCGCGTTCGGTTGCCGATCTCACGGGCCAGCCGGGCGCTCTCCTCGATGAGCGGTCGCGCCCCGGCGATGTCTCCGTCCGCCCTGAGTGAGACCCCCAGGCTGTTGAGCTCCCGCGCCTGCCGAGCCTTGTCGCCCAACCGGCGGGTCATCTCCAGCGCTTGCCGGAAGCCGTCGGCGGCGGGGTCGACGTCTCCTTGCTGGAGCTGGAGGATCGCCAGACCGTGCAGGGTGTCGACCGTCTCGGCGCTGTCGGTCGTTCCGACGACCCCGAGCGCGCGGCCGAGCCAGCCGCGTCCTTCCGCTGCGTACCCGAGGTGGTACCAGTAGCTGGTCATGGCCCTGACGAGCTCGAGCCCGAGCGCGGTCCGCTCGCCACCGACCTCGCTCGCCGGCCTTAGGCACCAGTCGAGGGCGCCGCGGATGTCGTCCTCGACGCCGGACAACCGGTCGAGCGCCTCCATCTGCCGTGAGCCGGTCATCAGCTCGCACATCTCGGTGGCCAGCGAGCTGCACCAGCGCGCGTGCCGCAGCCGGGTCTCGTCCCCCTGGCCGCTGACCTCGAGCTCGTGCCGGGCGAAGGCCCGGATGGTCTCCAGCATTGAGATCCGCGGCTCGCCGTCGGGCCCGTCGACGATCTGGACGAGGCTGACATCCACGAGATGGGCCACCGCGTCCAACGGGTCCGCGCCTTGGACGTCGAGGACGGCCTCGACGGCCGCCAGGTCGCACTGTGACGCGAAGACACCGAGCCGTCTGAAGACATCCTGCTCCGCCGCTGAGAGCAGCTCGTAGCTCCAGGCGATCGTGGCGGCCAGGGTGCGCTGGCGCTCCGTGCGGTCCGTCGCCACGACTCCCGACCCCAGCGTGTGGTCGAGCCGGCTGAGCAGGGCCTGCGGGGAGAGCAGCTTCGAGCGCGCGGCCGCCAGCTCGATGGCCAGGGGCAGCCCGTCGAGGCGGCTGCACAGCTCCACCACGGCCGTGACGTTGGCCGCGGTCAGCTCGAAGGCGGGACGAACCATTCTCGCCCGGCGGACGAAGAGCTCCACAGCGCCGGAGCGCGCGGCGGCGGCCGGGTCCGCGACCGCTCTCGCGGGGAGGTCGAGGGGCGGTACGGGGTGCTCGAACTCGCTCACCAGGTGCAGTGGACGGCGCGACGTCGCGAGGACCTTGACCGCAGGCGCGGCGCTCAGGAGCTCGCCGACGACCCGGTCCGCGTCCGCGATCTGTTCGAGGTTGTCGAGGATCAGCAGGGTCGAGCGGTCCGCCAGGTACCGCAAGACCCGGTCGCGCGGGAGCTCGTCAGCCCCGCCAAAGGCATTCAAGGCATCGGCGACACCGAGCCACATCGTCACATCGCGCGTGGCGGCGCTCAGGTCGGCGAAGAAGACGCCTCCCGGGAAGGCGTGCTCGAGCGTCTGCGCGATGCCGACCGCGAGCCGTGTCTTCCCGGTCCCTCCCGGTCCGGTGAGGGTCAACAGCCGTACCTGCGGGTCGCTGACCTTCGCTCGCAGTTCGTCGACCTCGCCCTCGCGACCGACGAGCGGTGTGGTCGCCGTCGGCAGATTGGCCGACGTGCCGATGCTCCGCACCGGCGGGAACTCCGACACCAGGCCGTCGACGACCAGGTCGAACAGATGCTCGAGCTCGGACAGGTCCTTCAGGCGATGCCATCCGAGGTCTCGCACGCCCACCTGCTCGCCCAGTGCTCCGGCGAGCAGCCGGGTGGCCTCCGACACGACGATCTGGCCACCGCCCGACGTGCCAGCGATCCGCGCAGCCCGGTGCAGGTCGAGCCCGATGTACCCGTCCTCGTGCCGCTGCGGCTCGCCCGTGTGCAGGCCCATGCGTACTCTGATCGGCACCGAGTCGGGCCACTCGTGCTGCTGGAGTCGCCGCTGCCCCTCGACGGCGGCCAGCACCGCCTCACGGGCGGACGTGAACACGACGAAGAAGCTGTCCCCCTCGGTACCCATCTCGATGCCGCCGCGCGCGGCGAACACCGAGCGCAGGATCGCGCGCTGCGCCGACAGCGCCTCACCCCACCGCGGACCCAGCCGGCTCAGCGTCAGCGTCGACCCCTCGATGTCACTGAACAGCATCGTGATGACACCGCTCGGCAGGTCGACCATGCCCGCTAGTATCCCCCCGAACCCACCCGAATGGGCCGGTGGAGGTGCTGAAGTGCGGAGGGTGACGTTATCCCCGATTCCGGATATCGTCGACACACCGTCGCCACGGTCGAAAGGTCGCGCCATGCGCATCGAGGGCTCTGTCACCTCCGTCTCCTGGATTCCGAGCGAGGCAGTCACCGGGGTGGTCTTCCGGGTCCCGTTCGAGGTGGGCATGTCGCACTACGACGAGCCGCCGCCCGACGAACTGCCCGACCTGGACGAGTTCGTCGCAGCCGACCGGGCGCGCTTCCTCAACGAGCTGAGGGCCTGGATCGAGGTCGAGAACGGCGTCGTCGTGGACCATGGGCACACCGGCCGCGGCCGGATCGGTGTGACGACGCTGCGCCTGGGCGGAAGGGGCATGGCCTTCCAGGCCGTGTCCTTCCCCGACCGGCGCAAGGCCGAGCTGATCGACACGGCCGCCGTCCGGTTCGAGCAGACCTGCGGCGGGCGTACGGGCGTCCCGGCTCCGCGACGGGTCGACCGGCCGCCGTTCGTGCAGTTCGCCGCGCCGATCGCCTGGACGACCCTCGCGCTGACACTTCATGCCGACGGCCGTCAGGAGTTCGAGCTCGTCGGTGCCAGCCCCTTCCCGCGTCACTGGGTCTACGACCAGGACATGCGGCTCAGTGCGAAGTCGGCGCGCATCAACTACCACCGCTGGAGCACCGAGGCGTTCGGCCGGCGTACCCCGTGGGGCGATTACGACTCCCCGGTGGTGGTCACGGCCGCGGAGTCCGCACTCGAGCGCGAGCTCTCCCGCTCCATCATGCGGGCGGGCGTGAAGCCGGAGATCCGACGGATCAAGGAGGGCGACTTCCTGACGCGGCAGGGGGAGGAGTCCGACGAGCTGTACCTGTTGCTCGACGGTCTGCTCCGGGTCGACGTGGACGGCGAGACCGTGGCGGAGATCGGGCCGGGCGCTGTGCTCGGCGAGCGAGCGATCCTCGAGTCCGGACGTCGTACCGCGTCGTTGACCGCACTGACCCGCTGCAGGGTGGCGGTCGCAGGCCGGGACACCGTCAAGCCCGAGGTGCTGGTCGAGATCGCCAAAGGCCACCGCCGGGAGGACTCGTCGGTCTGACCCGGGCTTACGAACGCCGCCATGGGGGTACGCCGCAACCATGGCATCGACCTCACCGGCCCCGGTCGGCACTGACACGCTGACGTTCGTCGGCACGGCGACCACGATCCTGCGGATCGGCCCGTTCACCCTGCTGACCGACCCGAACTTCCTCCGCAGGGGGCAACGCGCTTACCTCGGGAAGGGACTGTGGAGCAGACGGCTCACCGATCCCGCCATCGGGATCGGCGACCTGCCCCCGCTCGACGCCGTCGTCCTCTCGCATCTGCACGGCGACCACTGGGACCGGGTCGCGCGGAGGGGTCTGGACCGGTCCGCGCCCGTCGTCACCACACCGCAGGCGGCGCGCCGGCTGCAGCGCTACGGCTTCTCCACGCAGGGCCTGCCCACGTGGGGCTCGCACGTGCTGCGTCGCGGTGCCGACGAGCTCACCGTCGTGTCGGTGCCCGGCGTGCATGCGCGGGGTGCGATGAGGCGGCTGCTTCCGCCGGTGATGGGGAGCATGCTGGAGCACCGGGTCGGCGACGACGTACGGCGCCGGGTGTACGTCAGCGGCGACACGCTCACGGGGGACCACGTCGACGCCATCCACGAGCGGTACCCCGACATCGACGCGGCGGTCGTCCATCTCGGCGGAACGCGGGTGCTCGCGCACACGGTCACGATGGACGCCGAGCAGGGCGCCGACTTCCTGCGCCGGGTGTCACCGGCGTCCGCGATACCGGTGCACTACGACGACTACGGCGTGTTCAGGTCGCCGCTGTCGGCCTTCCTCGAGCGGGTCGGGCGCGAGGACATGTCCACGGTCGTCCGCCCGGTTCGGCGTGGCGAGACGGTCGCCCTGTCGGCGTGACGGCGGGCCTCATCGGCTACCTCGTCGACGCCGACCGGCCCTCGACGAGCCGGGCGACGGTGTCGAGTGTCTCTTCCAGGCTCTCCTGGATCCCTGGGTGGTCGGCCTCGGTGTGCAGCGTGAGGCTGACCCTCGACTCCTCCGGGCTTCCGGTCACCTCGAGGTCGCCCTGGTAGTCGTTCGGGCCCTCCGATCCCCACTCGATCTGGAGTCGCTCCTCGTCGACCCGGAACCAGGCCTCGGAGCTGACCGTCTGCTCGTCCTCGCCGGGCGGGTCGATGACCGCGGTGACGTCGACCGTCTCGTCCCCGGTGCGCTCGGCCGCGGTGATACGCGGGAAGTAGCGGGGAAGGTTGTCGACGCGCCGCAGGAAGGCGAACACCGCGTCCGGATCGGCTGCGACGACGCGCGTTCCCTGGTAGGTGCCCACAGGTGCTCCTTGTCTCGGTGTCAGCTCGCTCAGGCGGGGGTCGCCCAGTCGCCGAGGGTCCAGGCCGTGACCTCCGGCATGTCCTCCAGGTGCTCGACCACGTACGCCTCGTGACGGGCGAGCTCCGAGCGACAGTATGCCTTGAGGTCGGTGGCCCCCGCCGGGGTGCGCCGCGCGTTGTTGATCGCGTCCATCACGAGGTGGTACCGGGAGGCCCGGTTGCGTACGACCATGTCGAACGGCGTGGTCGTGGTGCCCTCCTCGATGAAGCCGCGGACGTGGAAGCGGTCGGCGTCGGGGCGGCCGTGGACCAGCTGGTGAATCGCGCCGGGGTAGCCGTGGAAGGCGAAGACGACGTCGGTGGAGTCGGTGAACAGCTCCCGGAACAGCGTGTCCGTCCATGCCGTGCGGGTGGTCCTTCGGCCGGGGCAGGCTCATCAGGTCGACGACGTTGACCACCCGGACCGAGAGGCCGGGGCAGCCGCTCCTTCAGCAGGATCTGGCCGCCGCGACCGTCTCCATCGTGACGACGTCACCGGCGCACGCCAGCACGATGTCGGGCTCGCGGCTGCCGTCGTCGTTGCCGGCCCAGGCCCAGATGCCCGCGCCCCGGGCGCAGTGCGTCGATGGCCTCGTCGATCGTGAGCCACTGCAGCTGGGGCTGCTTGTCGATCACGATCAGGTTGACGTACGACCGCGACCGCAGGCAGTGGTCGGCGACCGACAGCAGGCAGTTGGCGTCCGGCGGCAGGTAGACGCGCGACGCGTTGCCGCGCTGGGTGATGACGTTCTGGATCAGCCCCGGCCCCTGGTGCGAGAACCCGTTGTGGTCGTTGCGCCAGGCCGTCGACGTCAGCAGCACGTTGAGGCTGGGGACCTGGGCCCGCCACGGGCAGCGCGATCGCCTCCTCCAGCCACTTGCGTGCTGGATGGTCTGCGAGGCGCTGACCATGGCGAAGGCCTCGTAGGTGGCGAACATGCCGTGCCGGCCGGTGAGCGTGTAGCCCTCCAGCCAGCCGTGGCAGTTGTGCTCCGAGAGCACCTCCATCACCCGTCCGTCGTGCGAGATCGTCACGTCGTCGTCGGTGACGCGCCTCCATGAACGCCCGGTCGGACACCTCGAACACGGCGCCCAGCCGGTTGCTGTTGGTCTCGTCCGGGCAGAACAGCCGGAACCGGTCGGGGTTGCGCGTGTAGAGGTCGCGGAGCAGCTCGCCCAGCTGGCGGGTCGACTCGGCATGCTCCGCGGCGGGCGTCGGGGACGTCGATCGCGTAGTCGCGGAAGTCGGGCAGGTCGAGGTCGCGAGTCAGCAGACCGCCGTTCGCGTGCGGGTTGGCGCTCATCCGCAGGTCGCCGCTCGGGTTCGCGGCGAGCACGAGGTCGACCGGCCTGCCGTCGCGGTCGAAGAGCTCCTCCGGGCGGTACGACCGCATCCATGTCTCCAGCAGGGCCAGGTGCTCCGGGTTCTCCCGAACGCCGGAGAGCGGTACCTGGTGGGCGCGCCAGGTGCCGGCGATCTTGACGCCGTCGACCTCCGCCGGCCCGGTCCAGCCCTTGGGGCTGCGCAGCACGATCATCGGCCAGCGCGGCCGACCGCCGTCCCAGCCGCCGGACCGGGCCTCCGCCTGGATCGTGCGGATCCGGCCCCAGGCGCGAGGCCAGCGCGGCGGCGAACCGGTGGTGCATGCCGGGCATGTCGTCGCCCTCCACCTCGAGGACGTCGTACCCGTGCCCCTCGAGGAGCGCCGCGCACCTCGGCGGGATCCTTGCGGCCCAGCACCGTCGGACCCGAGATCTTGGCGCCGTTGAGGTGCAGGACCGGCAGGACGGCGCCGTCGCGGGCGGGATTGAGGAACGAGATGCCCTTCCACGAGCCCTCCAGCGGTCCGGTCTCCGCCTCGCCGTCGCCGACCACGGCCAGCGCGATCAGGTCGGGGTTGTCCATCACGGCGCCGAAGGCGTGGACGAGGACGTAGCCGAGCTCGCCCCCCTCGTGGATCGAGCCCGGGCGTCGTCACCGAGACGTGGCTGGGGATGCCGCCGGGACTGGAGAACTGGCGGAACAGCCGGCGCATCCCCTCTCGGTCCTGGGTGACGCGCGGGTAGATCTCGGAGTACGTGCCCTCGAGGTAGCCCGCCGCGACCAGCGCCGGACCGCCGTGGCCCGGGCCGGCGAGGTAGATCATCGCTGGCCGGTGTGCCGGATCAGCCGCGACGCGTGGGCGTAGATGAACGACAGGCCGGGGCTGGTGCCCCAGTGTCCGAGCAGTCGCGGCTTGATGTGCTCGGGTCGCAGCGGCTCCAGCAGGAGAGGGTTCGACTGCAGGTAGATCTGGCCGATCGTCAGGTAGTTGTTGGCCCGCCACCAGGCGTCGACGGCTGCGACCTCCCGCTCGTCGGGCTCGCGCAGTCGGGCCACCAGCGCATCGACGGACTCGTTCACGGTGGCGGTTGAGGCGGGGATCGGCACGGATTTCTCCTGGCAAGGTCGGAGGGGGGCAGCATGCGTACGTCAAGTGTCGGGGCGGGGCAGCCGGTACCGCCAGCGGGGTCGGGCATGAGCAGACCCGATGGGGGTACGGGCGCCGCATGCCTCCCGATACGGATCGGTCCGGTGCGGTGTCGGGCAGGGTTGTCGTGACCGGTGGCGCGGGGTTTCTCGGCTCCTGGGTCTGCGAGCGGTTGCTCGACCGCGGGGACGCCGTCGTCTGCGCGGACAACTTCGCAACCGGCCGGCAGGCCAATGTGGAGCACCTGCTCGGACGCGACGGCTTCGAGCTCGTCGAGTGCGATGTGTCCGAGGGCGTGGCGGTCGACGGGGAGCTGACTGCGGTAATGCACCTCGCGTCACCGGCGTCCCCGCCGCACTATCTCGCCCTGCCGGTCGAGACCCTGAAGGTCGGGAGCATCGGGACCCTGCACGCGCTCGACCTCGCCCGCGTCAAGGCGGCGCGCTTCGTGATGGCGTCGACCTCGGAGGTGTACGGCGACCCGCTGGAGCATCCCCAGCGCGAGACGTACTGGGGCAACGTCAACCCGGTCGGGCCGAGGTCGGTGTACGACGAGGCGAAGCGGTTCAGTGAGGCGCTGACGACGGCGTACCGCACCGCGTACGGGGTCGACACCGGGATCGTCCGCATCTTCAACACGTACGGGCCGCGGATGCGGCTCGACGACGGCCGGGCGATTCCGAACTTCGTCCGGCAGGCCCTGCGGGGGGAGCCGCTGACGGTGGCCGGCGACGGCAGTCAGACGCGCTCGATCTGCTACGTCGACGACACGGTGGCCGGGCTCCTCGCGTATGCGGACAGCAGCGAGTACGAGCCCATCAACCTCGGCAACCCGGCGGAGATGTCGATGCTCGACCTAGCGGAGCGGATCCGCCACCTCACCGGCTCGTCGTCACCGATCGGGCGTGTCGATCTCCCGGTCGACGACCCCAAGGTCCGCTGCCCGGACATCACCCGGGCCCGCGAACGGCTCGGCTGGGAGCCCGTCGTACCTCCCGACGCGGGCCTCGAGCAGACGATCGCCTGGTTCGCCGCCTCCCTCTGAGGTCGACCGGGCGCAGATGTCGGCTCGGCCCAGCATTTGCGCCCTCTCGGCGGGTCAGGCGGGGACGGCGGCCAGCGCCTGCGCCGCTGCCGCGGTCACCTGCGCCACGTCGATCGTCAGCAAGGCCGGGTCGACAGCCGCTGCGAACGGGTCACCGCGACCGGTTCCGTTCCAGAGCGCGATGTGGCGCGCGTCGCGCGGCGGCCCCCACAGCTGCGGCGGGGTCGGCCCGAACAGGGTCACCGACGGCGTCCGGTATGCCGTCGCCAGGTGCGACACTCCCGTGTCCCCGGAGACCACCAAGCGAGCCGACGCGACCAGGGCTGCCAGCTCTCCCAGGCTCAGTCGGCCGGCGAGCACCGCGTCGTCTCCCAGCCCGGCCCCGCGCGACACCGCACGGGCCAGGTCTCGCTCGGCGTCGGTACCGGTGACGACGGGCGCGAGCCCGCGGGCGGTCGCCCAGGCGACGACCTCGGCGAACCGCTCGGCCGGCCATCGCCGCGCCCCGTGCGCTGCTCCGGGATGGACGACGACGGCGTCTGTTACGACGGGAGGGTCCGACGGCCGTGCCAGCAGCAGGTCGCCCGCGTCGCACCGGTACGTGCAACGTCTCGACGACGAGCCGGCACCAGCGGGCCACCTCGTGCTCGTCCTCATCCCACTGCGGCCCGGCGTTGCCGCACTCCGGGGAGGCGAAGGCGACCAGCCGCTCCGGTGCGAGGGACTGCAGCAGCCGGGTGCTCTGCGGTCCTCGACCGTGGAGGTTGACGGCCACGGCCACCGGTCGCTCCTCGTCGGGTACGTCGACCAGGCCCGACATCGAGCGCACCCGGTCGACGGCGCCCATGAGCGCGACGAGCGGCTCGTACACCGCCGGCGCACCCAGCACGAGCTCAGCCTCCGGGTACGCCGCCCGTAACGCGCGCAGCGCCGGGACCGCGGTCAGCAGGTCGCCGAGTCCGAGCGCGCGGAGCACGAAGACGACCGGCCGGAGGTGGCTCAGGGCCAGGAGCCTTCCATCGACGACGCCACCACGAGCTCGCGTACCTCGCAGCCGTCCGGCTGCTGGAGCGCGAAGACGATGGTCGCCGCGACGTCTTGCGGACGGTTGAGCTTCGCGTCGGCCGGCGGCTTGTACTTCTCGTCGCGGTCGTCGAAGAACGGCGTGTGCATGCCTCCGGGCACGAGCAACGTCACCCCGACCCGACCGGCGGTCTCAGCCGCCAGCGCGCGGGTGAAGCCGACGACGCCGAACTTGGAGGCGCAGTACGCCGTCGCGTCACTGACGGCGCGCAGGCCCAATGTAGACGCGATCGTCACCACCCGCCCGTGCCGGCTCGTGAGGTCGGGCATCGCGGCCCGGATGACGGCCGCGGTGCCGACCAGGTTGACCAGGACGACCCGGTCCCACTGGTCGGCGGGCACGTCCTCGAGCCGGCCGCACGAGTCGATGCCGGCACAGGTCACGACGGCGTCGATCCCTCCGGTACGCCTCGACACCTCGCGGACGGCCGTCTCGGTCGCTTCCCGGTCGGCCAGGTCGGCGATCTCGAACTCGATCCCGTCCGGCGCCTGCACGCGGTCGAGGACGACTGCTCGTCCCCCGGCGATCGTGACCGCTTCGACTGTGGCCGCGCCCAGCCCGGAGGCTCCTCCGGTCACCAGAACTGTTCCGAGTGTCATCGCTGCATCTCCTCGATCTCGTGGACAACTGTGGGGTTCGAGCCGGCGGCCGCGCTGGCGAGCTGCGAGGTGGAATGCCCCGGCAGGTACGACAGCGTCACGACCTGTCCGCCCCACCGCTCGAGCACCGCCGCCTCGGGTACGTCGACGCCGGCGTAGTCCCCTCCCTTGACCCAGATATGGGGACGGAGCTGGTCAAGGATCTCCGCCGGGGTGTCCTCGTCGAACACCACGACCGCATCGACGCACTCCAGGGCGTTCAGCACCCTGGCCCGGTCGGCCTGCCTGACGAGGGGCCGCTGCGGTCCCTTCAGGCGCCGCACGGAGGCGTCGGAGTTGAGGCAGACGACGAGGCAGTCGCCGAGCGAGCGCGCGCTCTGCAGGGTAGCGATGTGGCCGGCGTGGAGAAGGTCGAAGCAGCCGCCCGCGGCGACCACCGTCCCGCCGCGGGCGCGTACGCCGTCGAGCAGTGCGCACACGTCGGCGGCAGCTACGAACCCCGCTGGGGCTCCCGGCGCACCCTCGTCGTGAGGGTACGACGACGCGAAGAGACCGCCGGGGCCGCCTTGGGCGACGTATCCCGAGGCCGACAGCACTGCGGCCGCCACGGCTTCCGAGGGCAGCCGGTCGAGCGCCAGCTCGAGTGCCGCGGTGACGGCGAACCGGTCACCGGCACCGCACGGGTCGACGCAGTGCACCGACGGCGCGGGGCTGACCGAAGGCGCGCCGCTGCCGTACGTCAGCAGGGCTCCCCGGCCGCCGAGGGTCACCGCGACCGCCCGTGCCTGCCAGCCGTGCACGAGGGCAACGGCGTCCGCCTGCGTATCCGCCAGCTGTGACCCCGCCGAACCCCGGGAGGGCTCCGGCCGCTGTGCGAACGCTGCCGCCTCGCTGCGGTTGGGAGTGACGAGATGGCACCCCGGTACGGGGTCAGCGCCGCGCGGATGGGGATCCCAGACCAGCGGTACGGAGGAGGGCAGCGACTGCAGGAGGTCTCGCAGCGCGGGCAGCGCCGAGACCCCGCGGCCGTAATCGGAGACGAGCACGCAGTCGGCCCGTGACAGGGCCGTCGCGACCGCCGCGGGCAGATCCGTGACCTCACCCGGCGTCGACCCGCTGTCGAGCCGGACCAGCGACTGTCCGGCCGAACGTACGCGGCGCTTGACGGGGGTCGGTCCCGTGTATGGCAGCGCGACGACCGTCACCCCGCCCAGCAGCCCCTGCAGCCGGCGACCGCCGTCGTCGTCGCCGAGGGCCGTCACCAGCGTGACGTCGTGGCCGTCGTTGGCAGCCATCGCGGCTGCCAGGGCGGCCCCGCCGGGCCGGGGGTGCTCGACGATGTCGTCGAGCACGGGCACGGGCGCGTCGGGCGAGAGCCTCCGGGCGACGCCGACGACGTCGATGTCGAGCAGCGCGTCCCCGACCACCACCAGCCGGGTCACGTCAGTACCGCGGTCGACGCGGCGCTGTGCAGCTCGGGTACGTCCTCGAGCCCGGCACGGGCGACGACGGTGAGCCCCAGCGCCCGGTCCATCGAGGCGCAGAGGACGTGCAGCGCGACCAGGTGCAGCTCCTGCACGGTCGCCGTGAAGGGCGAGCCGACGCTCAGTGCCTGGTCTGCGATGTCGGCGAGGGGGTTGGGTCGTGGACCGGTGAACGCCAGCACCGTCAGGCCCAGGTGACGCCCCCGCTGCGCCGCGGTGACGACGTTGGGGCTGCGGCCGCTGGTCGACATCAGTACGAGCACGTCACCGGGCCGGCCGTGAGCCTCTACCTGACGGGCGAAGAGTTCCTCGACCGGATAGTCGTTCATGATCGCGGTGAGCGTCGAGGTCTCCGCACTCAGACAGATGGCCGAGAAGGGCGGCCGGTCCTCGCGATAGCGCCCTACCAGCTCTCCGGTGAGGTGCTGCGCCTGCGCCGCACTTCCCCCGTTGCCCGCGGCCAGCACCCGCCGGCCCCCGGTCAGGGCGGTGGCGATGGTGCGACCCCACTCGCTGGCGGCCTCGATGCCGTCGTCGAAGGTGTCGAGCGCGAGCAGGAGCTCCCTGACGTGGTCGTGGTCACACGGGGTCGAGACCTGGGCGCTCATCGCAGCAGCTCCGCGGCTTCGCGTGGCCGGCGCGACAGGACCGTCTCGTAGACCGTCTCGGTGGCGGCCGCGACCTGCTCCCAGCGGTAGATACTCACCGCCCGCTCGTAGCCGGCCCGGCCGTACGCCGCGCGGCGCTCCGGGTCGGCCAGCAGCGCTCGTACGGTGTCGGCGATCAGGTCGGGACGTCGCGGCGGGATCAGCTCTCCGGTGACTCCGGGGACGATCGTGTCGAGCAGCCCCCCGACGGCACTGCCGACAACGGGGCGTCCGCACGCCATCGCCTCCAGGGGCACGATTCCGAACGGCTCGTACCACGGGACCGCCACGACGAGGTCGACGGACGCGATCAGTGCCGGCACGTCGGCGCGGTGCACGCGTCCGAGGAACTGCACCCGGTCGGAGCAGCCTGCCGTGACCGCGAGCTCGCGCAGGCGACAGACCTCCGGGTCGGCCGACAAGGCGTCGCGTGCGGGGCCGCCCGCGATCAGGAGGTCGACGCCCGGCAGCCGTCCGAGCGCGGTGATCACGTTGCCCACACCCTTGCGCTCGACGAGGCGGCCGAGCACGAGGAGCCGGGGGCGACCGGTCGGTTCGCGCGGCACGGGTACGAACGACGCGACGTCGACACCGCACGGCACGACCGTCGCCCGCCGGGTGTCCATCTTGATCCGTCGCAGCTCCGCGATCTCGTCGGTACAGGTCGCGATCACGTGGTCGACCGTGCCGCACAGCCGGGCTTCGATGGCCTCGCGGTCGGCGGGGCTGGTGTCGCGTCGGCCCTGCTGACGGCGCTTCACGGTCCCTAGGGCGTGGAACGTGTGCACGACGGGCAGCCCGACCGAAGCCGCGGCCGACGTGGCCGCGACCCCGCTCATCCAGAAGTGAGAGTGCGCGAGATCGAAGGGCTCGGAGAGCCAGCGGTCCTGCAGGCGTGCGGCGAACGCGGGCATGTACTGCAGCAGCTCGTCCTTCGGGATGTCAGTCGGCGGCCCGGCTGCCACGAGCTCGACCACGTACCCGTCGGCCGACGTGATCCGTCGAGGCGTCGACGGGTCGTCTCTGCGGGTGAACACGGTGACGTCGTGCCCTCGCGAAGTCAGACCCTTGGCCAGAGCTGCGACGTGAACGTTCTGACCTCCGGCGTCGACACTGCCCACGTCGGCCAGGGGGTTGGCATGCTCGGAAACCATGGCGATCTTCATCCCGCCAGCTCCTTCCGCTTCCGGCGGTGGAGGGGTACCACCGCTGTCTCGGCGACCAAGTGGTCGATCGCCTCGACGACGTCGGCCGCGGTCACGTCGGTAAGGCACGGGTGCCCCGGCGTCGGGCATCGTGTCGCCCGGCTGTCGCGGCAGGCCGCCCGCTGGTCTCCGAGCAGGACGTGCGGGGTCTTGTACGGTGCCCAGCGCACCGACGGGACGGTCGGCGCGAACAGCGACACCACGGGAGCACCCACCGCGGCCGCGAGATGGGCCGGGCCGGTGTTGGCGACGACGACCGCCGCTGCCCCGGCGAGAACGGACGCCAGCTGGGCCAGCGTCGTTGCGCCGCCGAGGTCGCAGGCAGCCGTGCCTGCGGCGACCCTGGCGGTCAGGCCGCGTTCGGACGGCGCCCCGGTGACCACGACCTGCCAGCCGAGCCCGAGGAGCTCCTCGCAGCACTCGCGGAAGCGGAACTCGGGCCAGGCGCGGGCCGGTACCGACGTGCCGGGGTGAAGGACGACGTACGGCCCGGCGCCGACGAACCGGCTCCGCGGCGGCAGCGGTGTACGCAGGCGGAGGCCGCCGTCGTCACCGTGAGGCAGGCTGAGCCCCGCGGCAGCCGCCAGGGAGAGCGCGCGTTCAGGCTCCGGCAGGTCGTCGTCGACGTGGTGACGCAGGTCGAGAAGCGAGCCGGGGTAGTCCTCGCTGATGGCGCCGACCCAGCCGACGCCCGCGAGCCTCAGCGCGAGCGCCGTGGGCAGGGCGGACTGGTGGAAGGAGGTGAAGACGAGTGCCGCGTCGAGCTCGAGGGCGCGCAGCTCGTCGACCAGGCGGTGGAGGTCATCGGCGTCGACCGGCCTCGGGTTCGGGTCGATCCACGGGCACCGCCACTCGACCACCCTGTCGACGCCGGGCAGCAGCCGGCCTGCTTCGACCCCGTGCGGGCCGGCGAGCAGGACGACCTCGTCGAAGGTGTTGGACGCGGCGCGAAGCGCCGCACCGGTGAGCAGGACGTCACCGGCGTTGTCCAGCCGCACGGCGAGCATCCGGGTCACCAGTCACCGGCCAGTACTCGGTCGACCGCCGTCGACAGGTCGACGTGACGCCGTCGCGCGGAGCGGACCTCGGACGCGCGGGTCTGTGCCGTGGGGACGAGTACGCCCACGGCGCCTGCGGCCTCCGCAGCCTCCACATCGCTACCGATGTCACCGACGACGATCGAGCGCGACGGCTCGACATCGAGCTCGCGGCAGGCGTGCTTGACCATGCCCGGGGCGGGTTTGCGGCACCCGCAGCCGTCCTCCGGGCCGTGCGGACAGACCTCCCAGACGTCGAACGGCCCCAGCACCTCGTCGATGCGAGCGTTCACGGCGGCGAGCTCCGCAGGCGAGATGAGCCCCCTGGCCACCCCGGACTGGTTCGTGATGACGCCGGTCCGGACGCCCGCCGAGCGCAGCCTGGCCAACGCTTCGGAGGCTCCGTCGACAGGCCGGACGAGCGCAGGGTCGCGGTTGTACGCGACGTCGTGGACGAGAGTGCCGTCGCGGTCGAACAGGACCAGGTCGGGGAGCCCGCGCCACGGTCCCGCCCGGCGGTGGCGCCACTGACCGCGCAGCGTGTGCCAGGTCGCGGCGGCGGGGATGAGGGCGCTGGTGACTGCCATGCGCGCGAACTCGTCGGGAGACCTCGGCCCGGGGGCGATGCGCGCAGCGGCGAACTCGGCGACGCCGACGATGCTGCCGGTTGCCGCCGCCCCGGCCAGTCCGGGTCGGCCGGTGGCGAGCAGAGCGACCGCCGACACGGCGCCCGCTGTGATGGCGACATGCCTTCGGCGCCGACCTCGCCCCGCCCCGCACGCCTGCCGCCAGGAGCGTCCGTGCAGCCGGCGCATGAGCACGTCGTCGGCGTTGCCGGCCTGCTGCCGCACGCTCACGAAGAAGTCCGCCGGCCTGACGGGGTGCGAGATCCACCGATCGCCGGTGACGAGCCGTCCCGACGTCGCGACGACCCTCAGGGCCAGATCGGAGTCCTCGCGGAAGGCGCGCGGGAAGCGCTCGTCGAAGCCACCGACCGCGCTGAGCGCCGACCGGCGGTACGACATGTCCGCCGTGATCCAGCGGGCGGTCGCCAGCCCGGCGGTGGTCCGCTCCCAGTCGGTGGGCCTGCGGTAGGCGGGCAGCGGCACCCGGACCCGGCCCTGGGAGCCGGCGACGTCGCCGGGCGTACCCGCCAGGTCGGCTGCGAGCCTGAGGGGCCAGTCCGCGTCGGGGAGCACGTCGTCGTCGAGGAAGCTGACCCACGGCGTACGGGCTTGGCGCCAGCCCACGTTGCGGGCACGGGCGGGACCGCCGCCGCCCGACCGCACCACAGCAAGACCCGGCAGGTCGATACCGGCCAGTGCAGGCTCGAGCGGATCGCCCTCGGGCCTGTCGTCGACCACGATGACCGCCTCGGGGACCGGTCCCGCCGCGTCGGCCAGGGCCCGCAGCAGTACCGCGAGGCTGGGCCGGCCGACCGTCGGGACCACGACCGTCGTGGCGGTCGTGGGCATCAGGCCCGCTCCGGACGGCGCACCGCGAACGGCCCGATCGCCAGCAGGTCCACCGGAGCGGACCCGAAGCACTCCAAGGCGTCGCGGGGGTCGTCGACCATCGGCCGACCTGCGGTGTTGAGACTGGTGTTGATCACGACCGGCAAGCCCGTGCGGCCCTCGAACGCGGCGAGCATACGTGCCACGAGGGGGTCGTCCGCGGCGTCCACCGTCTGCACGCGGGCGGTGCCGTCGACGTGCACGACCGCGGGGATGCGCTCGCGCCAAGCAGGCGCGACGTCGTGGACGAACAGCATGTACGGCGACGGGAGCGGGCCGCGGGAGAAGATGTCCGCCGCCCGCTCGGCGCGGACCATGGGCGCCACCGGACGGAACTGCTCGCGGCCTTTGACGTCGTTGAGCCGTTCGAGGTTGGCGGCATGCCCCGGGTGCGCGAGCAGGGAGCGGTTCCCGAGCGCCCGCGGGCCGTACTCGCTGCGGCCCTGGAACCAGGCCACGACCGCGTTGTCGCTCAACGCTGCCGCGACCTCGTCGGCGATGTCGTCGCACCGTGTATACGGCACTCGGGCCGTGATGAGCGCCGCTTCGAGCTCGTCGTCGGACCAGCTCCGCCCGAGGTCGGCGCCGGGCATCGGCGACGTGGCCCCGCCGTCGGTCCGGGCGACATGGAGCGCACCGCCGAGAGCCGTGCCGGAGTCACCGGCTGCTGGCTGTACCCAGACGTCGCGGTAGCCGCTCTCGGCGTAGAGCCTGGTGTTGGCCACGCAGTTGAGCGCGACCCCGCCGGCCAGGCTCAGGTACTCCCCGCCGGTGCGCCCGCGCAGCTGGGCGACCAGGTCGAGCAGGATCTCCTCGAGGAGCTGCTGCACGCTGGCCGCGAGGTCGGCATGGTCGTCGTTCCACGGCTCTTCGGCGGCGCGCGCCTTCACCAGGCTCGACCAGTCGACGGGGTCGGTGCGGAAGCCGCCGTCGCCGGTCGTGTAGACCGAGCGGCGCAGCTCCGGGAGGTGTCGGGGGCGGCCGTACGAGGCGAGGGCCATCACCTTGTACTCGTCACTGCTCCGCAGGAAACCGAGATGCTCCGTCACCGCCTCGTACAGCAGGCCGAGCGAGTGCGGCAGCGACTGGCTCGCGAATACGTCCAGCACACCGCCGTTGTAGCGACCGGACAGATGGCTCGCCGACTCCCCGCGCCCGTCGAGAACGAGCACGTCGACGTCGTCGTACGGTGACGCCAACCCGGCGGAGGCGGCATGGGCCACGTGATGGGGCACGTACCGCACGGCCGCGGGATCGAGCCCGGGCAGCGCGGTGGCGAGGAAGCCCGGTGCCGTCCGGGCGTACGTCAGCCGCAGGTGGTCCCAGGGGTCGTGCAGCCCCATCTCGTCGGCCGGCCGGGCGAGCGCCGGGTCGAACGAGTACGCGACGGCGTCGAGGTCGCTGGCAGCGATACCCGCTGACCGCAGACACCAGGCGGCGGCCTGTTCCGGCAGCTCCCACGCGGAGAACGGCACCGGCCGCTTTCCGTGCTTGCGGCGCGAGAAGCGCTCCTCCTCGGCCGCGGCCACGGTCTGCCCGTCGATCACGAGCGCCGCAGCCGGGTCGTGGAAGATCGCGTTGATACCCAGTACCTTCACGCCTGCTCCCGTCGTTACCCATCGGTAGTACGGATTCTGTGCCCACTTGTCCCCCCGAGAAACGTCCGGGGGAAGCACCGCTTCACGGCGTGGACGGTCCCTCGCTCAGCGTGACCGGGCCTTAAGATGCCGCCATGACCCGTCGCGCGTACCTGCACGTCGGCAGCCCGAAGACGGGCACGACGTTCCTGCAGCAGGTCCTGTGGGCACAGCGAGACGTCGCCCGGGACCAGGGCCTGCTGCTGCCCCTGACGCGCGTCACCGACCACTACTACGCCTCCCTCGACGTGCGGGAGGTCGCCGACGAGCCGCACCGGCCCGGCGAGGCGTCGGGAGCCTGGGGACGGCTGGTCCAGGAGGCGAAGTCCTGGGGTGGCGACGTGCTGGTGTCCCACGAGCTGTTCGCGCCGGCGACGGCGGAGCAGGCCGCGCGAGCCGTCGCTTCCCTCGAGGACGCCTTCGAGGTCCACATCGTGGTGACGGCGCGTGACCTCGTCCGCCAGATCCCGGCCGAGTGGCAACAGCACATCAAGAGCCGAGACGTCGCGACGCTACCGGAGTTCATCGCCAGGCTCCGCGTCGACGAAGCGAGACAGAGCTGGTTCTGGGCCGTCCAGGACTTCGCGGGCGTGCTGCGACGCTGGGGGGGCTCGCTGCCTGCCTCGCAGCTCCACGTGGTGACCGTGCCACCGCCGTCGTCGCCGTCGGCGGTGCTGTGGGAGCGGTTCGCGTCGCTGGTGGGGCTGACGCCTGGGGACTTCCGGCTCGACGGGGTCCGGAGGAACGAGTCCCTCGGCGCGGAGCAGGCCGAGCTGCTTCGGCTGGTGAACGCCGAGCTGGGGGACCGGCTCCCGAAACCGGGCCCCTACCACCCTGTCGTCATCACCTTGCTGGCCCACCGGATCCTCAGTGGGCGTCCGGGGCGGCGCCTGGTTCTCGGGCCGGACGATCGGGAGTACGCCGCCCAGCTCTCCCGCGGTGTCGCGGACGACCTCGCTGCCATGGGCGTCGACGTCGTCGGCGACCTGGCGGACCTGGTCCCCGTGGAGCGTTCCACGGAGGCGGGCTCGGCCGCTGCTGCCGGATACGAGGTGAGAGGCGACACTCTCCGGGACGAGGCCGTGGCAGCTCTCGCCGGCCTGCTCGACTCGTACAACGCGAAGACCGTCACATCGGCCGCCAAGCGGCAGCAGCTGGGCGGTCGTGTGGAAGCGGCCCGCGCACAGCTCGCGCAGGTCCGGCGCGAGCGTGCCGAGATGCGCGCCGAACTGCGGGCGGCGCGGAGCCAGGTCACCGCCCTCACCCGCAGGCTGACGCAGCTGGAGCGCCGGCTCGCTGCCGTGGAAGCAGAACGCAACCGGCTCGCCGACGAGGCACGGCGGCCGCTCCACCGGCTCGCGGCCGAGGTGAGCGAGCGGGTCCCCGTGCTCTCTCGCGTTCGCGGGCTGTACCGGCGGACGGTCGGCTGCGCTCGCTCGCGGGCTCGGTCGGACGGATGGGGCGAGGGCTAGCAACCGCCTGACTGCGCATGAACCAGCCCTTCTCGGGCACAGCACCCACGTGCGCGTCTCTGTGCTGGGAACCGGATACCTCGGTGCTACCCATGCCGCGTGCCTGGCCTCGTGCGGCCACGAGGTCGTCGGGGTCGACAACGATCCGGCGCGGGTCGAGCGTCTGTCGTCGGGGCGGGCGCCCTTCCACGAGCCGGAGCTGGACGAGCTCCTCAGCGCGGGGGTTCGGTCCGGCCGCCTGTGCTTCACGACCTCGATCGAGGAGGCGGCCGCCGCCAGCGTGCACTTCCTCTGCGTCGGCACGCCGCAGCGGGCCGGCAGCCACGCAGCGGACCTCTCTGCCCTGTGGGAAGTCGTGGGCTCGCTGGCACCGCTGCTGCAACAGCCGTGCCTCGTGGCCGGCAAGTCGACGGTCCCGGTGGGGACGGCCGAGCGGGTAGGCGCCGAGCTCCGCGAGCGAGCCCCCGCGGGCGGCGGAGTACAGGTGGCCTGGAACCCGGAGTTCCTCCGCGAAGGCCATGCCGTCTACGACTCGCTGCGACCCGAGCGGCTCGTGTTCGGCGTCGAGACTGACGCCGCGGACCGGACGCTCCGCGAGGTGTACGCGCCGCTGCTGGAAGCCGGCATCCCCGTCGTGACCACCGATCTGGCGACCGCCGAACTGGCGAAGGTGTCGGCCAACGTGATGCTGGCGACGCGCGTCTCCTTGGTCAACATGCTCGCCGAAGTCTGTGAGGCGGCCCAGGCGGACGTCGGCGACCTCACCACGATCCTCGGGCACGACTCGCGGATCGGCTCGCTGTTCCTGACGCCGGGCGTCGGCTTCGGCGGGGGTTGTCTGCCGAAGGACACCCGGGCCTTCGTGGCTCGGGCGGAAGAGCTCGGGGTGGGGGAGCCGCTCGCCCTGCTCCGCGAGGTCGACTGCATCAACATGCGCCAGCGGGCGCGGACGGTCGACCTCGCCTTCGACCTGGTGGGCCACGGTCGCGGCGCGACGATCGCCGTGCTCGGTGCCGCGTTCAAGGCGGGCTCGGACGACGTACGGGACTCGCCGGCACTGGACGTCGCCGCGACGCTGCATGCGCGCGGTGTCCGTGTCCGCGTGTACGACCCGGCGGCTATGCCGAACGCCCGGCGCGTGTGCCCCGAGCTCGACTACTGCGAGTCCGCCTTGGCCGCGTGCCGCGGCGCCGATGCCGTGCTCGTGCTCACCGACTGGCAGGAGTTCGCGGCTCTCGACCCGTTCGAGCTGTCCGAAGTCGTCGCCTCCCGGCGGGTCCTCGACGGCCGTCTCGTGCTCGACCCCGACAAGTGGCGGGCGGCGGACTGGGACTTCCATGCGCTCGGGCGTCGGAGGGCGGTCTGAGTGCGTGTCCTCGTGTGGCACGTACACGGCTCCTGGGCGACGTCGTTCCTGCAGGGTGGTCACGAGTACCTGCTGCCAGTGGTTCCGGACCGCTCGGCCGACGGGCGTGGCCGGGCGCGTACGTGGGACTGGCCCGACTCGGCGCGGGAGGTGAGCCCCGAGGAGCTCGCGGACGAGCCGTTCGACGTGGTCGTGCTTCAGCGCCCGCACGAGATCGAGCTCGTCGAGCGGTGGACCGGCCGGCGACCCGGGCGGGACGTCGCGGCGTTGTACCTCGAGCACAACACGCCTGGCGGGAACGTGCCCTACTCCCGGCACCCTCTCGCGGACCAGGCGGAGATCCCCGTCGTGCACGTGACCCACTTCAACCGGCTCATCTGGGACTGCGGGACGGCCCGTACGGAGGTGGTCGAGCACGGCATCGTCGACCCCGGCCACCGGTACTCGGGCGAGTGGCCGCGTGCGGCCGTCGTCGTCAACGACCCGGTACGGCGGGGTCGAGCGGTCGGTACGGACCTGCTCACGGCGCTGAGTGCCGCGGCCCCGCTCGACGTGTTCGGGATGAACGTGGACGGCCTCCCCTCACATCTCGGCATCGCGCCGGAGCGGCTCTGGACGTTCGACGACCTGCCCCAGCACGAGCTGCACCGGCAGCTCGCCCGCCGGAGGGTGTACGTGCACACGTCGCGCTGGACGTCGCTCGGGCTGTCCCTGCTCGAGGCCATGCACCTGGGCATGCCGGTCGTCGCGTTGGCGACGACGGAGGCGATGATGGCCGTCCCTCCGGCAGCCGGAGTGATCTCGACGCGGGTCGAGGACCTCGTTTCGGCGGTCTGGAGATTCGTCCACGACCCCTCGGAGTCTCAGCGCGTCGGTGCCGCGGCTCGCGAGGCCGCGCTGTCCCGGTACGGCCTGGGCCGCTTCCTCGCCGACTGGGAGGCGCTGCTCGCCGAGGCCGCGGCCCGGACAGATCTCACCGGGCGGGAAGTCCTGCTCTGAGGTCCGACGGACCGACCTCGGGGGCTCGCGGAGTCAGGTAGCTCCCGCCGAGGAGTCGGGTGGCTCCTGCCGAAGAGTCAGGTAGTTCCTGCCCAGGAGTCAGATAGTTCCTGCCCAGGAGGCAGGTGTTCCTACCGACGAGTCTGTGGGCCGTCTGCTGGACGCGTTTCTACGTCGAAGCGGGAAGCACGCGACTCCTCACTGGGAACTACGTGACCCCTCGGGGGAGAAGGAAGTGACTCCTCGCGGGAAGGAAGTGACTCCTGGGCGGGTGGTCAGGTGGCCTTGCCGGTGATCACCCGCCGGTCGTCCGGCAGGCGACGGGTCAAGCCGAGCCGGTCCAGATGGGCCAGCAGGGGCAGTGCCACCCGCCGCGAGGTGCCGAGCTCGACCCTCGCCTGGCTCGTGGTGAACGGCTGAGGCAGCGACGCAAGCCGGGTGGCTGCCGAGCGGTCGGCACCCGGCAGCAGCACGATCCCGTCGGCAAGGCGGACCAGACGCCCCGCTCGGACCGCCGCGGCCAAGGACCGGGGGTCGAGGCGGAGCTCGGCCAGACGGTCCGCGGTCGGCGCGGTGTACGGGTTGTCGGCCAGCTCGCGCTCCAGCGCATCCAACGCCGCGGCAAGCGCAGGCGGAAGCACCGACCCAGCCGCCGCGGTGACTCTGCCGCCGTCGTCGAGCCGCAGCGGCGGGGCGACCAGGGCGGCCACCAGGTCGGGCGCCGGAAGGCCGAGCCGCGAGGCGGCGACCGACAGCGGGAGCCCGGGGTCGAGCGGCGTGGCCCGTGAGTGCGCCTCCACGAGCGAGCGCAGCTCCCGTTGCAGACCCGGCACTTCGGCTCGGTCGAGCAGCCAGTCACCGACCCGTACGGCGAGCTCGTCGGCGCCATCGAGCGAGTAGCCGAGCCGGCGCGCCACTGACGCCCGTACGGTGCCGCGGCGTCGGAGCTCGTCGCGCAGGCGCGGCGGGTCAGAGGTGGTGGCTGCGAGCATTGCGGCGCGATCGCGACCGGCGCCCCTGCGCCGGAGCGGAGGCGGATCCGGGTCGACCACGTCCGCGCCCCACAGCGCACGGCTCCCGGGGTCGCGCAACAGCACCCGGTCGCCGACCCTCAGCGGGAGCGGCCTGTCCAGCGACAGCCGGACGAACGACCCGCCGAGGACCCGGGTACGGGTCCCGACCGAGGTCGCGCCGATGTACAGCAGCGGGTGCGCGGGCAGGTCGTCCGGCGTCGGCGTCGTGACGTCGATCGTCGTGGTCGCGAGCCACGCGTCGGGGGTGACGAGCGCACTGCCGCGGGTCAGCTCGACGGGCACGGGGCCGGACAGGCCGAGTGCGACCCTTGCGGTGCCGGCGACCTCGGGCACGTCCCGGCCCAGCGTCTGCACACCCCTGACCCGTACGCGCGGGCCGTCGGAGATGCACAGTCGGTCACCTGCCGCGATCCGTCCTCCCGTCAGGGTCCCGGTAACGACCGGGCCGGCGCCCCTGATCGAGAAGCGACGGTCGACCCACAGCCGGACGTCGCCGTCGACCCGGGCGGGCGGCAGCCGCCGCACCAGGTCCGTGAGCGCGGCGCGGAGCTCGTCGAGGCCCGCGCCCGTACGGCCGCTGACGGCGACCGCCGCGACGTTGCCGAGCGAGGTCTTCGCGATCTCGTCGAGGGCGCGCCGCGCGGCCGGCGCCGGATCCGCGAGGTCTGACCTGGTGACCGCGAGCAGCCCGTGGCGTACCCGCAGACAGTCGAGGGCGGCAAGGTGCTCGGCCGCCTGCGGCATCCACGGGTCGTCGGCGGCCACCACGAAGAGCACGGCTGGCACCGGTCCGACCCCCGCGAGCATCGTCGAGATGAACCGCTCGTGACCGGGGACGTCGACGAAGGCCACCTCGTCGCCTCCGGGAAGATTCGTCCAGCAGTAGCCGAGCTCGATCGACAGCCCGCGGCGATGCTCCTCGCCGAGCCGGTCGGGGTCGGACCCGGTCAGAGCCCGTACGAGGGTGGACTTCCCGTGGTCGACGTGGCCAGCCGTCGCGATGACATGCACGGGTCAGCTGTACCCGATCGCGCGGCGGACCGCCGCGCTCAGCCGCTCGTCGGCGTCGGGCGGGACCGCGACCAGGTCGAGCAGCAGCCGGTTGCGCTCGACCCGTCCGAGGACGGCCGGCTCGCCTGCGCGCAGCCGCTGGGCGAGCTCTGCCGGCAATGACACCGCGGCACTGGGCAGGACCACGCCCGGTGCGCCGCCGCCACCGACGGTCGCCTCCGACCTGACACCCTGCGCGGTGACACCCGTACTGGACACGGCGCTGGCGATCGCCTCCGCCCGGGTCAGCAGGAGCTCCGGCGACGTCGCCAACGCCGCCTGCACGGGTGTCACAGGCCCGGTCAGTGTCGCCTCGAGCCCGGCCAGGGTGAGCTTGTCGACCCGCATGGCCCGAGCCAGCGGGTGGCGCCGCAGGCGCTCGACGAGGTCGCGGCGGCCGAGGACGAGCCCGCACTGCGGCCCGCCCAGCAGCTTGTCGCCCGACGCTGTCACGAGCGTGGCCCCGGCGCGAAGAGCACTCGCGGCGTCGGGCTCGTCGGGGAGTCTCGGGTGCCGCGAGAGCAGCCCGGAGCCGATGTCGACGACGACCGGTACGGGCAGCGCGGCCAGCTCGCGCACCGGTACGGAGGCCGTGAAGCCGTCGACCACGAAGTTCGACGGGTGCACCTTGAGGACGAACGCCGTCTCGGGTCCGATCGCAGTGGCGTAGTCCTCGGCCCGGACGCGGTTCGTCGTCCCCACCTCGCGCAGGACGGCCCCTGCCGCCTCGAGCAGCTCGGGGATCCGGAAGCCGTCGCCGATCTCCACGAGCTCGCCTCGGGCGATCACCACCTGTCGGCCACCGGCAAGGGCGCAGGCGGCCAGCGCCAGCGCCGCGGCACCGTTGTTGACGACCATCACGTCCTGAGCGTCGGGAGCCGCTTCGCGCAATGCCTCGAGCGCGCCGCGGCCCCTGCGCCCCCGGCGACCTGTGCCCAGGTCGAGCTCGACATCCGAGGTACCGGCTGCCGCGCGGATCGCCTCCACGGCAGCGACCGACAGGGGCGCCCGGCCCAGGTTCGTGTGGATGACGACGCCCGTCGCGTTGATCACCGGGCGGAGCGTCGTCGCGGTGTCCGGCAGAGCCGCGAGGACCGCCGTGAACACGTCCGACGGCTCGAGCTCGCCCGCTCGGCAGCGCGACTGCGCTTCGGCGACCACCCGCTTGACAAGACGGTGGCCGAGCCGTTCGAGCGCGGCCGCCAGTTTCGGGTCGCCGAGCAGCACGTCGGTGCGGGGCACGCGCCGACGCGGGTCCGGCACTGCGACTCCTCGATTTGTCGTGGCGGCTGACGGCTGGCGGAGGCGGACGGGAATCGAACCCGCCTGACCGAGATGCTCGGTCACAACGGTTTTGAGGACCGCGCCCGTCACCAGACGAGGAACGCCTCCGTCGCCACCTTAGCCAGGCTCGACCAACCAGGCTCGACCAGCCACAGCTGACCGGTGCTGCGGCGGGGAGGCGGGCCGACCACCAGATGTGGCCGTCGGTGCTTGGGGTTACGGTACTGCCAGTTGGAGGATGCCCCGCGACGGCGACGTCACGGGCCGGGTGGACGGAGACCGGGATGGGTGCACGCGAGTTCATCGGCTCCTGGCCGCTGCTGCGGCAGCTGCGCGGCGACGACGAGCTCGGCCGGGGTGCCGCCGTCAAGTCCTCGAAGACCGCGTCGTGGCACGCGCGCATCACCGACGCCGACCGCGTCGTCGACTCGATCTGCCCCTACTGCGCCGTCGGCTGCGGCCAGAAGGTGTACGTGAAGGACGACAAGGTCATGCAGATCGAGGGCGACCCTGCCAGCCCGATCTCGCGGGGCAGGCTGTGCCCGAAGGGCAGCGCGAGCACCCAGCTGGTCAACTCGCCCGGGCGGGTCACGACGGTCCGCTACCGGCGGCCCTTCGGCAAGGACTGGGAGGACCTCGACCTCGACACGGCGATGGACATGATCGCCGACCGGGTCATCGAGACCCGCAAGCAGTACTGGGAGTGGGAGCACGAGGGTCACCGCGTCCGGCGTACGACCGGGATCGCCAGTCTTGGAGGAGCGACCCTCGACAACGAGGAGAACTACCTCATGAAGAAGCTCTACACCGCCATGGGCGCGATCCAGATCGAGAACCAGGCCCGTATTTGACACTCGTCCACAGTCCCCGGTCTGGGGGCTTCGTTCGGTCGAGGCGGCGCGACGACCTTCCAGCAGGACCTGGCGAAGGCTGACTGCATCCTGATCGAGGGCTCCAACATGGCGGAGTGCCACCCGGTCGGGTTCCAGTGGGTGATGGAGGCGAAGCTCCGCGGGGCGACGATCATCCACGTCGACCCGCGCTTCACCCGCACGTCGGCCGTCGCCGACATCCACGCGAGCATCCGCGCCGGTACCGACATCGCGTTCCTCGGCGGCCTGGTCAACCACGTGCTGAGCAACGACCTCGACTTCCGCGAGTACGTCGTCGCCTACACCAACGCGCCGGCCATCGTCAGCGACGAGTACCGCGACACCGAGGACCTCGACGGGTTGTTCTCCGGCTTCGACGAGGACACGAAGCACTACGACCCGACGTCGTGGCACTACGCGAACGTCGACCCGGACCGCGGCCAGGGCGACACCAATCCCGGCGACAGCCAGCAGACCCACGAGACGAGCCAGTCCGAGACGGCCGGCTCCGGTGGCCCGACTGTCGGTGGCAAGCCCGACCGCGACGACACGCTCCAGCACCCGATGTGCGTCTTCCAGATCCTCAAGCGGCACTTCGCCCGCTACACACCGCAGATGGTGCACGAGGTGTGCGGCATCCCGCCGGAGCAGTTCGCCAAGATAGCCGACGCGCTCGTCGAGAACAGCGGCCGCGAGCGCACCACGGCCTTCTGCTACGCCGTCGGCTGGACCCATCACGTGACCGGCGCGCAGATGATCCGGACCGCGTCGATTCTGCAGCTGCTGCTCGGCAACATCGGTCGGCCCGGGGGAGGGATCCTCGCGCTGCGCGGACACGCCAGCATCCAGGGATCCACCGACATCCCCACGCTGTACAACATCCTTCCCGGTTACCTCCCGATGCCGAGCGCCACGCAGCACCAGAGCCTCGAGCAGTACGTCGCCCGTGACGAGGGCGCTGCCGGTTTCTGGGGCAACATCCCCAGCTACATGGTCAGCCTGCTCAAGTCCTACTGGGGTGACGCCGCCACCGCCGAGAACGAGTTCTGCTTCGACTACCTGCCGAGGCTGACCGGTGACCACGGCACGTACCAGACCGTCGTCGACCAGATCGAGGGCAAGGTCAAGGGCTACTTCCTCGTTGGCGAGAACCCCGCGGTGGGCACGTCGAACGGGAAGATGCAGCGCCTGGGCATGGCCAACCTCGACTGGCTCGTCGTCCGCGACCTGGTGATGATCGAGTCCGCCACCTTCTGGAAGGACGGCCCGGAGATCGAGACGGGCGAGATGCGGCCCGACGACATCGGCACCGAGGTGTTCTTCCTGCCGGCGGCGGCCCATACCGAGAAGAGCGGCACGTTCACCAACACCCAGCGGCTGCTCCAGTGGCACCACAAGGCGGTCGAGCCTCCCGGCGACGCCACGAGCGACCTGTGGTTCTACTACCACCTCGGGAAGCGGATCCGCGCCAAGCTCGCGGACTCCATCGACGCCATGGACCGGCCGCTGCTCGACCTGGCCTGGGACTACCCGGTGGACGGCCCCGACGAAGACCCCAGCGCCGAGGCGGTGCTGCGGGAGATCAACGGCGTCGGACCCGACGGAGCGGCGCTGACCGCCTACACCGAGCTCAAGGCCGACGGGTCCACCCGGTGCGGCTGCTGGATCTACTGCGGGGTGTACGCCGACGACGTCAACCAGTCGGCCCGCCGCAAACCCGGGTGGGAGCAGAGCTGGGTCGCGCCCGAGTGGGGGTGGGCGTGGCCGGCAAACCGGCGCGCCCTGTACAACCGGGCGTCCGCCGACCCCGACGGCAAGCCGTGGAGCGAGCGCAAGGCGTACGTCTGGTGGGACGCGGACGAGGGGAAGTGGACGGGCCACGACGTCCCCGACTTCATCCCCGACCTCGAGCCGCACCACGTGCCGCCCGAGGGTGCCTCCGGGCCTGAAGCGCTCGGCGGCTCCGACCCCTTCATCATGCAGACCGACGGGAAGGGCTGGCTGTTCGCGCCGGCCGGCCTCGCCGACGGGCCGCTGCCGACCCACTACGAGCCGGTCGAGTCGCCGGTGCCCAACGCCCTGTACGACCAGCAGGCCAACCCGACGCGGGTGCACTACCGGATACCGGTCAACCCGCTGAACCCGCAGCAAAGTGACGTGTTCCCGTACGTCTTCACGACGTACCGCCTGACTGAGCACCACACGGCCGGGGGAATGAGCCGCACACTGCCGTTCCTGTCGGAGCTGCAGCCGGAGTTCTTCTGCGAGGTGTCACCGGCGCTGGCAGCGGAGCGGGGCCTGGAGAACGGCGGGTGGGCGACGATCGCGACGGCCCGGTCGGCGATCGAGGCTCGCGTGCTCGTGACCGACCGGATGCGCCCGCTCCGCGTCGGCGACCAGCAGGTCCACCAGGTCGGCCTGCCCTACCACTGGGGCTCGACCGGCCTCACCACGGGCGACTCGGCGAACGACCTGGTCAACGTCACGGTCGAGCCGAACGTCCGGATCCAGGACAAGGTCGGTACCTGCGACATCCGGCCTGGGCGCAGGCCGCGGGGTCCCGATCTGCTCACCTACGTCCAGGACTACCGTGACCGCGCTGGTGTCGTAGAGAGTGAGCCGTCATGAGCCATCGACTGTCGGGGCCCCTGCACGACGTGAGCGCCGACGCGGGATATGCCGCTCCGCCGCCTCGGATGGGCTTTTTCACCGACACCAGCATCTGTATCGGCTGCAAGGCCTGCGAGGTCGCCTGCAAGCAGTGGAACGGCGTGCCCGAGGACGGGCTCCTGCTGACCGGGATGTCGTACGACAACACGCAGCAGCTCGACGCGAACAGCTGGCGCCACGTCGCCTTCGTCGAGCAGTCCGCGCCGATCGCGCCGGTGCTCGAGCCCGCGGGCGCGCCGGCACCTGCTGCGCGGCCGCCCACCGACCTCGGGATGCCGACGATCGGGCCGAACGACCCGCAGGGCACGACGACCAACGACGGCGACGTCCGCTGGCTGATGTCGTCGGACGTCTGCAAGCACTGCACGCACGCGGCCTGTCTCGACGTGTGCCCGACCGGGGCACTGTTCCGTACCGAGTTCGGGACGGTGGTCGTCCAGGCCGACGTGTGCAACGGCTGCGGCTACTGCGTCCCCGCCTGTCCGTACGGCGTGATCGACAAACGCGAGGACGACGGTCGCGTCTTCAAGTGCACCCTGTGCTACGACCGGCTGAAGGTGGGCGAGGAGCCGGCGTGCGCGAAGGCGTGCCCGACGCAGTCGATCCAGTTCGGCGAGCTCGACGAGCTCCGCGAGCGCGCCGACCGGCGGGTTGCCGAGCTGCACGAGAAGGGCGTCGACGTCGCACGTCTGTACGGCCGCGACCCCGAGGACGGGGTCGGCGGCGACGGGGCGTTCTTCCTGCTGCTCGACGAGCCGGAGGTGTACGGACTGCCGCCCGACCCAGTCGTGACGACACGCGACCTCCCGGACATCTGGCGACACGTCGGTGCCGCCGCGATGACCCTGTTCGGCGTCGGGGCGGCCGTGTTCCTGGGACGGCGCCGATGAAGGAGCAGCGGCTCGTCCCCGATGCCGAGTTCCGCTCGTACTACGGCCGCCCGATCCTCAAGCCACCGGTCTGGAAGCAGCCCGACGTCCCGCTCTACCTCTTCCTGGGCGGGCTGGCGGGCTCGTCCGCGGTACTGGCCGAGGGTGCGGCCCTGACCGGGCGTCCGGCCCTTCAGCGGGTCGCGCGCATCGCGTCGGCGGGCGGCGCGGCGCTCGGGACGGTGGCCCTCATCCACGACCTCGGACGCCCGGAGCGGTTCTTGAACATGCTCCGTGTGTTCAAGCCGACGTCACCGCTGTCCGTCGGGTCCTGGATCCTCTCCCCGTTCGCCGCCTTCTCCTCGGCGGCGCTCGCCTCCGACCTCACGGGTGTGATGCCGCGGCTGGGGCGCGTCGCCGGTGTCGGCGCGGCGACGCTCGGTCCGCCGCTGGTGACCTACACCGGAGCGCTGCTCTGCAATACCGCGGTGCCTGCCTGGCACGAGGGCTACCGCGAGATGCCCTTCCTTTTCGCGGGCAGCGGGATGGCCGCCGCCGGCGGTCTGGCGATGATCGCGACGCCGCCCGACCAGGCCGGTCCGGCCCGCCGGATGGCGGTCCTGGGGGCGGCAGTCGAGCTGGCGGCCAGCGAACGCATCCAGCAGCGCCTCGGCATGCTGGCCGAGCCGTACCAGCAGGGCAGGCCCGGGATCTTCATGCGGACCGCCCGCAGGCTCACGATGACCGGGCTGGTCGGGTCCGCGCTGGGCGGGCGGTCACGGGTCTTGTCAGTCGCCTCCGGTCTGGCGTACCTGTCGGCGTCCCTCTTCACCCGGTTCGGTGTCTTTCAGGCGGGGCTGGCGTCGGCCAAGGACCCCAAGTACACGGTGGTGCCGCAGCGTGAGCGGGTGCAACGCAAGCAGGACGCTGCCCGTACTGTTCCCGTGTGACGACTACGACCCCAGCTGTCCGCCTCACGTCGCTGGCGGCCGGTGGCGGCTGCGCCTGCAAGGTGCCCCCCGGGGAGCTCGAGGAGCTGCTGACGAGTCTCCCGAGATCTGCCGGCAGCGGCGACCTCCTGGTCGGTATCGAGCATGGCGACGACGCCGCCGCCGTGCGCATCGACGGCGAGCGTGCGGTCATCGTGACCGCCGACTTCTTCACACCCGTCGTCGACGACCCGTTCGACTGGGGACGGATCGCGGCGACAAACGCGCTCTCCGACGTGTACGCCATGGGTGGTGAGCCGCTGGTCGCCGTCAACCTGCTCGGCTGGCCGAGGGCCACGCTCGCGTTCGAGCTGGCCGGCGAGGTGCTCCGTGGCGGTGCAGAGGTCTGCCGCGCCGCCGGATGCCATGTCGGCGGCGGGCACAGCATCGACGACCCTGAACCGAAGTACGGCCTGGCGGTGACAGGTCTGGCAGCTGCCGACCGGCTGCTGCGCAACGACGGCGGCGTTCCCGGCACGCCTCTGACCCTGACGAAGCCTCTCGGTATCGGTGTCCTGAACAACCGGCACAAGGCGACGGGCGACACCTTCGAGGAGGCGATCGCCGCGATGACGACGCTCAACCGCGACGCGTCCCGAGCCGCCCTTGCTGCCGGTGCCCGCTGCGCCACGGATGTCACCGGCTTCGGGCTGCTCGGCCACCTGTACAAGCTGGTGCGCGCAAGCGGCGTCTCGGCGGTGCTCGACGCGGCATCGGTGCCGTATCTCGACGCGGCCCGGGAGTCGGCTGCCCTCGGCTACATACCAGGTGGCAGCCGACGCAACCTCGACTGGGTACGGCCCCACCTGCGCTCCGACGTTGAAGAGATGGAGCTGCTGCTGCTCGCAGACGCACAGACGTCGGGCGGCCTGCTCGTGGCCGGGGAGGTCCCCGGCTACCCGGTCGTCGGCGAGTTGGTAGCGGCCGTGGGGCCTGGTGCAATCAGGATCCGCTGACGCGCGGTCGATGCACCGGCCTATGGCACTCTGCGTCGCCTCGGCTACCCAAATCGCGGAGTTGCCTTTATGATCAGCGAGGTTCACAACTGAAGAACGCCTGAGCGAACGCCGAATCCTGCCCCTCGCCAGGCGTGTCCTATTTCCCTCGAGAACGAAATGAATTCTCACACGGGGCAGGAGTGGGGGACCCACGAAGTGCGCAGCGATGTCGGCTGCGCTTGGGGTTAAGTCGCCGTACGGCGGCCGGGCACCTTCTCGCCCGAACCCGACAGCTCACCTCACAGGCGTGAGAAGGAGACCTCTCATGTCTATTCCTGCGCCCTGGCGACGCCTTTTCGCCATTTTCTCGCTGATTCTCGCCGCCTCGCTGGCCTTCTCGATGTCATCACCGTCGATCGCCGACGCCAAGATGTCGCTGCGCCAGCACAAGATCCACCACGCCGTGAAGGTCGCCATCTCGAAGATCGGCGACCCGTACGTCTACGGCGCTGAAGGCCCCCACGCCTTTGACTGCTCCGGGCTGACGATGTACTCGTTCAGCAAGGCCGGTATCCACCTGCCCCGCACTGCTGCGGAGCAGTACAACTACGTCCGCCACATCTCCAAGCGCCATCTCCACCGCGGGGACCTGATGTTCTTCCACAGTGGCAGCAGCGTCTACCACGTCGCCATCTTCCTCAGGCGCCGGCATCACCACGTCTGGCTCCTTGAGGCACCGCACACAGGTTCGGTCGTCCAGCGAGACCCGGCGTGGACGTCGCAGTGGTGGGCGGGCACCTTGCGCCACCGCTGAGCTGGCGCCGGACACGCTCCGGCGTCTCGGGACACGCCACCGACGCAGGGTCGCCTCCTCTGGGGGGCGGCCCTGCGTCACACTGAAGCCATGCCGTCAGGTCGACCTTGCCCCAGCCGCGCCATGCACTGGCGGCGCCTGATGTCGGGGGTGGCGGTGGGTCTCGCCTTGTCGCTCGTCCTTTCGGCCTGTGACGGCGGGGGCTCGGACAACGCCGACGTGAAGGGGGCGAAGACGTCGGCCGAGGGCTCGCCGGCGACGGCCAGTGCGGTGATTCTTCCCGGTGTGTGGCCGCTCACCGGAGAGGCGCTCAAGGGCGACGTGCCGGGGCACCCGGTGTACGTCGTCAAGATCGACAACACGTCCAGCTCCGCGCCTCAGGTCGGGCTCGGCTCCGCCGACATGATCGTCGAGGAGCTCGTCGAGGGCGGCCTGACACGTCTCGCGGTCTTCTACGACTCCTCGATCCCATCGGTCGTCGGTCCGGTCCGGTCGATGCGCGCGTCCGACGTCGGCATCGTGAAGCCGGCCTCGGCTCTGCTGGTCGCGTCCGGTGCTGCCCGCCGGACGACGAGAGTCCTCCGGAACCACCACGTCAGGACCGTGACCGAGGGGGCTCGTCCGGGCTTCTACCGCGACACCAGCCGCGCCGCGCCCTACAACCTGTTCATGCGGCTCCCGGAGCTCGGACGTCATCTCGGCCCACACTGGAGCACGCCACTGCACCCGTACATGCGCTTCGGCGGCCGCACCTTCTCCTCTGTGCCGTCCTCGCCGGTCACGTCGATGGCCGTCACGTTCTCCGGCGGCCACACGACCGACTGGCGCTACACCAACGCGGGCTGGGTCCGGCCGGGTTCGTACGCCACGACGGGTGACGACTTCGTCGCCGACAACGTGCTGCTGCTGCGCGTGAAGATCGGCGATGCCGGCTACCTGGACCCGGCAGGCAATCCGGTCCCGGAGACCGACCTCTCCGGCACGGGGCCGGCAGTCCTGGTCCACGGGGACGCGGCCGTTCGGTGCACGTGGCGCAAGCGCGACAAGGCCGGCGAGCTGCGACTGGCGACCAAGCACGGCCGGCCGCTCGGGGTCCCGCCGGGGCGCACGTGGATCGAGTTGGTACCGGCCGACACGGGTGCCGTCGCGTTGCACAAGTAGCAGCGGAGTCGGTGGTGTGGCCTTTGTGCGGGCCATCGCACGCCCGTCCGGCTTTGTTGCCATGATGGTCGCATGGCCGCCCCCTCCGTCTCGTACTCCATCACCGTTCGCCTCGTCGTGCCGGCCGGCGGCACGGCCGTGAGCCAGCTCACGAGCGCCGTCGAGGCGTCGGGCGGGTATGTCTCGGCTCTCGATGTGACGGCGTCCGGTATCGACAAGCTGCGCATCGACGTGACCTGCGCGGCCCGCGACACCGACCATGCGGACGATATCGTCGAGGCGCTCCGGAAGGTCGAGGGCGTCGACGTGCACAAGGTCTCCGACCGTACGTTCCTGATGCACCTCGGCGGCACGATCGAGATGGCGTCCAAGCACCCGATCCGTAACCGTGACGACCTCTCCATGGTGTACACGCCCGGAGTGGCCAGGGTGTGCCTGGCGATAGCAGCGAACAAGAGCGATGCCCGTCGCCTCACCGTGAAGCGGAACTCCGTTGCCGTCGTGACCGACGGCTCGGCGGTGCTGGGGCTCGGCAACATCGGCCCGGAGGCTGCCCTTCCCGTGATGGAGGGCAAGGCGGCCCTCCTGAAGCGGTTCGCGGGAATCGACGCGTGGCCGCTGTGCCTGGATACCCAGGACGTCGACGAGATCGTCCGTACCGTGCAGATCGTCGCCCCCGTCTTCGCCGGGATCAACCTCGAGGACATTTCGGCGCCGCGGTGCTTCGAGGTCGAGGCCCGCCTGCGCAAGCTGCTCGACATCCCCGTCTTCCACGACGACCAGCACGGCACGGCGATCGTCGTGCTGGCGGCGCTGACGAACGCCCTGCGGGTCGTCGACAAGTCGCTGGCCGAGGCACGCATCGTGATGTCCGGTGCGGGTGCGGCCGGCTCGGCGATCGTGCGGCTGCTGATCCGTGCCGGCGCCCAGGAGGTGGTGGTGGCCGACGTGTCGGGCGTCATCCACCGAGGTCGCACCGACCTCGACGACTCGCTGCAGTGGATCGCCGACAACACCAACCGGCTGTCCGTCGAGGGGTCCCTGAAGGAGGCCCTGCACGGGGCTGACGTGTTCGTCGGCGTGTCGGCGCCGAACATCGTGACCGAGGCCGAGGTCGAGGCGATGGCGGACAAGGCGATCGTGTTCGCGCTGGCGAACCCGGAGCCGGAGATCGACCCGGCGATCGCCCGCAGGTACGCCGCAGTCGTCGCGACGGGCCGCTCCGACTACCCCAACCAGATCAACAACGTGCTGGCCTTCCCCGGCGTCTTCCGGGGGCTGCTCGACGCCTCCGCGACGACGATCGACGACTCCATGCTGGTCGCGGCGGCCCATGCCATCGCGTCCACCGTGCACAGCGACGAGCTCAACGCGAACTACATCATCCCGAGCGTGTTCCACGAAGAGGTCCACAAGGCCGTCGCCGCCGCGGTGCGCGGTGCGGCCCAGGCGGCAGGCTGACGCGATGGCGTACTTCCCCGGACAGCTCCTGCTCGCGACGCCGAGTCTGATCAGCCCTCACTTCGCCCGTGCGGTGATCCTGATCCTCGACCACGACGAGGACGGTGCGCTGGGCGTCATCATCAACCGGCCGTCCGAGCTCCCGGTGCGTGCGGTCCTGCCGGGGTGGGGGCAGGCGGTGACCGAGCCTCAGATGCTCTTCGCAGGCGGTCCGGTCGCGCCCGACTCGGCGCTCGCGCTGGCACTGTGCATCGGCAGCGGACCTGCCGTCGGCTTCAAGCGTCTCGTGGGCGACTACGGGCTCGTCGACCTCGACACCGAGCCGGACGCCGTGCTCCCGGACCTCGCCGGGGTGCGGATCTTCTCGGGGTACGCCGGCTGGGGGGCCGGGCAGCTGGAGGAGGAGATCGCGGAAGGCTCGTGGTACGTCGTCAGCGCGCTGCCGTCCGACCTGCTGCACCACCAGCCCGACCAGCTATGGAGGGTCGTGCTGCGTCGACAGCCGGGCGAGCTGGCCTACGTCGCGAACTATCCAGCCGATCCGACCATGAACTGACGTCGCCTGGTCGAGCCGTACACTGGTGCCGGTGACGACAGAACTGAGCCCCGGCGTCGAAACCATCGAGGACCGGCGTACCGAGGAGTCCCTCGACGAAGGCGGCCACGACAGGTTCAGCCACTACGCCCGCAAGGACAAGCTGACCGAGGCGATGGTCATGGGCACTCCGGTGGTCGCCCTGTGCGGCAAGGTCTGGGTGCCCAGCCGCGACCCGCAGAAGTACCCCGTGTGCCCCGCCTGCAAGGAGGTCTGGGAGTCGTTGCCCGAGGGTGGCGACGACGGGGACGGGGAGTAGAGCGTCGTCGCTGAGGGAGTCCTGCTGTGCGAGCGGCGCTGGCCGCGACCGTCACCTCGCTGTGCCTTGCCGCCGTCGCCGCCGTGGCGCCCGCGGCCCCCGGCTCGGCCGTGCTGACGCGGCCCGCTGAGCAGTCGGTCTCGACCATCTCCCGGCCCGCGCCGGCGACCCTCGTCCGCGGGCCGAGCTGCGACGGCCGTGCTGCCGCCTCGGTCGACCGCGCGTACCCAGCTACCGCGGACGCAGCGGCCACCCAAGCCGGCCGGCGCACCGCGGTCACCGCCGGAAGCCGGCGGTCGCCCCGCGTCGACGTCCCGGTCTTCGTGCACGTCCTGCGCACGCCCACTCACGGGGGTGTCCCGCGGTCACGGATCCGCAGCCAGCTGCGTGTGCTCAACGCCGCGTTCGCCGGTCGGGAGAGCCCGTACTCCGCGAAGTCGCCGTTCCACTTCCTTCTCGCCGGCGTCGACGTGTCGACCAACCGGGCGTGGTACCGGATGGACGAGGGGACGCTCGCCGAGCAGCACGCCAAGCGCGCCCTCCACCGGGGCACCGCCGACGACCTCAACCTCTACATCGGCGCCAACGCGGCCGGCATCCTCGGGTGGGGCACGCAGCCGACTGCGTACGGCGCACAGCCGAGGCTCGACGGAGTCGTGATCGCCCGCCATACGCTGCCGGGCGGCAGGCACGGCCGGTACAGCGCCGGCGACGACGCGGTCCACGAGACGGGACACTGGCTGGGTCTGTACCACACGTTCCAGGGCGGCTGCTCGGGCCCGGGCGACAGGGTGGCCGACACTCCTGCCGAGGCGCGACCGAGCTACTCGTGCCACCTCGAACGGGACACCTGCGCGTCACCGGGCGACGATCCCGTCCACAACTTCATGGACTACGGCGACGACGCGTGCATGAACTCGTTCACCGCGGGACAGGTGGACCGGATGGTCGACCAGTGGAGTCGGCTGCGCGCGGGCGGAGCGTCGACGTGAGCGCCGTCGCCGACGAGACGTCGGCCTCGGCGAGCCCGTTCTCCGACGGCCTGCGCCCGTTGTCGTGGGGGATCTTCGGGCTCATCTTGGCGGTGGCCTTCGAGTTCATGGCCGTTGCGACCGCGTTACCGGTCGCGGCGCGCCAGCTCGGCGGCCTCGGCCTGTACCCGTGGGCCCTGACCGGGTTCCTCGGTGGCGCCATGTTCGGCAACGGTGTCGCCGGCGAGGTGTGCGACCGGATCGGCCCGCGTCTGCCGATGCTCGGCGGCACGCTGACGTTCGGCGGCGGGCTGCTGGTGTCGGGGCTGAGCACGTCGATGCCGATGCTCATCTGCGGGCGCATCGTGCAGGGCCTCGGTGCGGGGTTCCTCATCGTCGCCGTGTACGTCGTGATCGGGCAGTGCTATCCCGAGACCCACCGACCACGGATGATGTCGCTGCTGTCGACCGCATGGGTCGTGCCCTCCGTCGTCGGTCCCTTCGTCGCGGGCGGCCTGACGCAGCTGATCTCGTGGCGCTGGGCGTTCTTGTCCATCGCCCCCTTCGTCCCGCTGCCCCTGATCGCGGTGATGCCCCGGATGTCGGCCACGACTCGGACCGACATCCGCCGCAGCGGGCGGGTGCAGCTCGCAGCGACGATGGCGCTCGGGGCGGCGTCGCTGCAGTGGGCGGGCATCGAGGCCGAGCGTCACCGCTGGGTGGCGACCGCGCTGGCTGCGGTCGCCGGTGCCGCGCTGGTCGTGATCGCGGCGCGCCGGCTGTTTCCTCGGGGCACCCTCCGGCTCGCGCGTGGGTTGCCGTCGGTGATTGCGTTCCGCGGCGTGATCGCCGGTGGCTTCTTCTGCTGCGAGGCCTACGTACCACTCATGCTCGTGGAGCACCGCGGCGCGACGCCCACCTTAGCGGGACTGGCGGTCGCGAGCACCGCGGTCGGCTGGTCGGCCGGCTCATGGTGGCAGAGCCGGCCCTCGCTGGGACTGGCCCGCAGCCGCCTGGTGCCATTAGGGGCGGCGGTGACCACGCTCGGCGTACTCGTCACGGGTGCTGCGGCCATCGTCACCGATGCCTTCACGGTCCCGGCCGTGATGGCCGGGGTCGGGTTGCTCGTCGGCGGCCTCGGGATGGGCCTGTCGATGTCCAGCAACGCCGTCCTGCTCTTCGAGTTCTCACCGGTCGAGGACAGGGGCGCGAACTCCGCCGCCATTCAGATGAGCGACTCCCTCGGCGGCCTGCTGGCGATCGGTGCCGCGGGCGTCGTGTACGCCGTGTGGCGCGACAGCCTGGCCCAGACGCCGCTGTTCTCGCTGGTGTTCGCGCTGTCGTTCGCCGTCATGCTGCTGGCGGTGGTCGTCGCCTTCCGCGTCCGCCCCTGACCCCCGCAGCCGACTGGGCGCAAGTGTCGCCTCGAGTGGGCGCAAATGTCGCCTCGAGTGGGCGCATATGTCGCCTCGAGTGGGCGCCATATGTCGGCTCGAGTGGGCGCATATGTCGGGTCGAGTGGGCGCAAAGCTCAATGGCATGCCTTGCGGGTAATTACTGTCGAAAGGACCCGTCTCTAGGCGGAATTACCTGACTCCTCGGCGGGAATTACCTGACTCCTCGACGGGAACTACCTGACTCCTCGGCGGGGGCAAGGGTCCGGGCCCAGCGGCCGAGTACACGCTGAGCCCGGACGTCGTCGTGGCGCATCGCCTCAGTCGCGCTTGCCGATCCGCTCGCCGGAGTCCGTGTCGAAGACGTGGACCTCCTTCGGGTCGGCGGTGACGTAGATCGTCGAGCCCTTCTCGAAGCGGCGACGCGCCTCGACCCGGACGACGACCGGCGTACCCTCCCCGATCGCGGAGCTCTGGCTGTCCTCTGCCTCGCCGTACACGAAGGCGTCGGCGCCCAGCTCCTCGACGAGGGTCACCTTGACGGGCACGCCCTGGTCGGACTCCGAGACCCGGAAGTCCTCGGGGCGGATGCCGATCGTGATGTCGCCACTGTGGCCCTGACGGTCGGCGGGCGTGATCGCCAGCGGTACCTCGTGCCCGTTGACCGATGCGCCGTTGTCGCTCATCTTCGCCCGGAGCAAATTCATGGCGGGCGAGCCGATGAAGCCGGCGACGAACAGGTTGGCCGGGTGGTCGTACAACCCGAGCGGCGTGTCGACCTGCTGGAGCACCCCGTCCTTGAGCACGCAGACGCGGTCGCCCATCGTCATGGCCTCGACCTGGTCGTGCGTCACGTACACCGTGGTGACCCCGAGCCGCTGCTGCAGGGCGGCGATCTGGGTACGCGTACTGACGCGGAGCTTCGCGTCGAGGTTCGACAGCGGCTCGTCCATGCAGAAGACCTGCGGGCTCCGCACGATGGCACGACCCATCGCGACGCGCTGGCGCTGGCCACCGGACATCGCCTTGGGCTTGCGGTTGAGGAACTCGGTCAGCCCGAGCAGCTCCGCGGCCTCGCGTACCCGCTTGTCGCGCTCGTCCTTGTTGACGCCGGCCATCTTGAGCGCGAAGCCCATGTTGTCGGCCACCGTCATGTGCGGGTACAGCGCGTAGTTCTGGAAGACCATCGCGATGTCGCGGTCCTTGGGGGCGGCGTTGGTGACCTGCCTGTCGCCGATGTAGATATCGCCCTCGCTGACCTCCTCCAGCCCCGCGAGCATGCGCAGGGACGTGGACTTGCCGCAGCCGGACGGTCCGACGAGCACCATGAACTCGCCGTCACCGATCTCGAGGTTGAACTTGTCGACTGCCGCGTGTGTCGACCCCGGATATACCCGGGTGGCGTCTTGGAACGTAACTGTGGCCATGGGTCGCTTCCCTTCACCGGCTGGAACGAGCCGGACGATCCGTCGTAAAGGTGGAGCTCAGAGTTTTGCATAATTTGTGATCTGTGTCACCGCGAGCTTTCCGCCCCGGATTCGGCTCCGGTCGTGGTCGCCCTGACCAACGGCAGTACCCGATGGTCGACCTGCCGGGTGAGGCTGATCATGGTGGCGGACCGCTCGATGCCGGGATGCGAGACGACGGTATCCAGCACCCGCTGCAGGTCGGCGTTGGACCTCGCCACCACGTGGCACCACAGATCACCGGGCCCGCTGACCGTGTGCGCCTCGATTACCTCCGGGATCCGTGCCAGGTGCTCTCCGACCGGGTTGTGACCGCCGCCCTGCCTGATCTCCAGCGTCACGAACGCGGTGACCGGGAAGCCGATGGCCTCGGGGTCCAGGTCGGGTCCCCAGCCGCGGACGACGCCGGTACGCTCCAGCCGGTCGATCCGGGCCTGTACGGTGCCGCGCGCGACGCCGAGGCGCCGCGACGCCTCCATCACGCCGATCCGCGCATCGTCGGCGAGCAGCTCGAGGAGCCGGGCGTCGAGGGAGTCCAGCGGCATGGTCCATCCTCCTTGCTCAGCCTCTGGTCACAATGCACGCATCACGCCAAGATATCGGCCAGAACACTGGTCGTTTCGACCAGTGTATCGACGATCTCTTGCGCAATGTGTCGCTCGATGGGCATCCTCAAGGCATGACGGACACGTTGACACCCGAAGAACTGCAGGCGGACCTGACGCTCGAGCAGCTGAAGCAGCTCGTGGGGCTCGTGGACTACGACGAGTCCAAGGACCCCTTCCCGGTCACGGCGATGGACGCGGTCGTCTTCGTCGTCGGGAACGCGACGCAGACCGCGCAGTTCTACCAGCTCGCGTTCGGTATGGACCTGGTCGCCTACGCCGGGCCCGAGACCGGGGTACGCGACCACAAGGCCTACGTGCTCAAGGCCGGCTCCGCGCGCTTCGTCTTCCGCGGCGGGGTGACGCCCGACAGCCCGGTGCTCGAGCACCACCGCCGCCACGGTGACGGCGTCGTCGACCTTGCTCTGGAGGTACCGGACGTCGACAAGTGCATCGCGCACGCCCGGCGTACCGGCGCCACGATCCTCGAGGAGCCGCACGACGTGAGCGACGAGCACGGCACCGTGCGTACGGCGGCGATCGCAACGTACGGCGAGACGAGGCACACGCTCGTCGACCGGTCCCGGTACTCCGGGCCGTACCTCCCCGGGTTCGTAGCGGCCGAGACGACCGTGACGCGTCCCGAGGGGCACCCCAAGCGACTCTTCCAGGCGATCGACCACTGCGTCGGCAACGTCGAGCTCGGCCGGATGGACGACTGGGTGAAGTTCTACAACGTCGTGCTCGGCTTCGTGAACATGGCCGAGTTCATCGGCGACGACATCGCGACGGACTACTCGGCGCTCATGTCGAAGGTGGTCTCCAACGGCAACCACCGGGTGAAGTTCCCCCTCAACGAGCCGGCCGTCGCGAAGAAGAAGTCGCAGATCGACGAGTACCTCGAGTTCTACGGCGGCGCGGGCTGTCAGCACATCGCTCTTGCCACCAACGACATCCTGCGAACCGTCGACCAGCTGAAGGCGAACGGGATCTCGTTCCTCGCCGCTCCCGACTCCTACTACGACGACCCGGAGCTGCGGGCCAGGATCGGCAAGGTACGCGTCGACATCGACGACCTCAAGCAGCGCGGCATTCTCGTCGACCGCGACGAGGACGGGTACCTCTTGCAGATCTTCACCAAGCCGATCGGTGACCGCCCTACGGTGTTCTACGAGTTCATCGAGAGGCACGGCTCCTTGGGCTTCGGCAAGGGGAACTTCAAGGCACTCTTCGAGGCCATCGAGCGTGAGCAGGACGCTCGCGGCAACCTCTGAGGCGATCCAAGGCTCGACGACTGCCAACCCGCGATGCAACTTTTCGCCGGCTGAAGGCGTCTGTACAGGTGACGAGGGAAGCGATACACGGCGGGCCTTGGCAATGCCAGGGCCCGCCGCCTCGTGTTCGCGGCCTCAGGTGACCGCCCGCTCCTCGTCCTCGCCGAGGTAGTGGCCGGGTGGCGGCACCGGGGTGGTGCCCATGTCGGAGTAGTAGTCGTCCGGTGTGGTCGCGTCGTTGCCGGCTGCGAGGTTCATCGCCCGGAAGACGAGCGTGAGGACGACCGCCACGATGACGTTGAGCAGCAGGGCGGTCAGCGCGATGTACACCTTGGTGTCGGTGAAGGGGAACGACGCGAGCGACCCGCCGAAGTGGCGCGTGCCAAGCACCTCCGGCTTGGTGTCGCCGACCTTCAGCACCACCTTCGGGGCCGTGACGTTGTACGCCGCGATCGTCCCGTAGACCATGCCGACGGCCCAGCCGGCGAGCAGTGCCCACCGATGGAACCAGCGGGTGAAGAGCCCGGCAACGATGGCGAGGAATGTCTGCAGGATCCACACCCCACCCAGGAGCTGCATGTTGATGGCGTTCTGCTTGTCGAGAGCGAGGACGAACAGCAGCGCGCCGAACTTGACCACGAGCGACGTGATCTTCGACGCCCTGGCCTCGTCATGGTGGGTGGCGTCGGGCTTGATGTACTCCTTGTAGATGTTGCGGGTGAACAGGTTCGCGGCTGCGATCGACATGATCGCGGAGGGGACGAGGGCCCCGATCGCGATCGCCGAGAACGCGATCCCGGCGAACCAGCTCGGGAAGTTCTCCTGGAACAGGTGCGGCACGGCGAGCTGCGCGTTCGCCACCCCGTCCAGACCGAACACCGACGTCTTCGCGGCGATGGCCGCGAAGCCGAGCAGCGCCAGCATGCCGAGCATCAGGGAGTACGCCGGCAGGATGGTCGCGTTGCGCCTGATGGTGTTGCGGCTCTTGCCGGACAGCACCGCGGTCATCGAGTGCGGGTACATGAACAGCGCCAGAGCGGACCCGAGCGCGAGAGTCGCGTACGCCCAGTAGCCGGTCGCGCCGGGGATGAACACGCCGACCGTGGGGGTGGCGGACCCCGGCGGGGTCGGGGTGTCCATCTTCGCCTGTGCGGCGTTGAAGACGGTTCCGAACCCGAGGTGTACGGCCAGCCAGATGATCGCGACCACGATCACCAGATAGATCAGGGTGTCCTTCACGAACGCGATCAGCGCGGGCGCCCGCAGGCCGGAGGAGTACGTGAAGGCGGCCAGTACCGCGAACGCGATGAAGAGCGGCAGGTCCTTGAGGAACACGTTGCCGGAGCCACCAAGTCCGATGGTGTCGAGGACAGCCTGGATACCGACCAGCTGCAGGGCGATGTACGGCATGGTCGCCAGGATCCCGGTGAGGGCGACTGCGAGCGAGAGCCCGCTCGAGTCGTACCGGCCACGCACGAAGTCGGCGGGGGTGACGTACCCCTTGGCGTGGGCGACCGACCACAGGCGGGGCATGAAGATGAAAATGAGCGGATAGACCACGATCGTGTACGGCACGGCGAAGAACCCGCTGACGGCGCCGGTGGCGTACATGGCGGCCGGGACGGCGACGAACGTGTACGCCGTGTACAGGTCGCCCCCGAGCAGGAACCAGGTCGTGATCGTCCCGAAGCTCCGCCCGCCCAGGCCCCACTCGTCGAGGGAGTGCATGGACTCGGGCTTGCGCCAGCGAGCCGCGTAGAAGCCGCCCAGCGTGACGACGGCGAAGAAGAAGATGAGCACGGTGAGGGCGACGCCGTCGACGTGGGTGTCGGCCATCAGGGTCGTGGTCACGCGCCGTCCTCCTCACCGCGGGTCCGGCGGATCAGCGCGTACGCGGCGTAGGTGAACCCGCTCGCGAGGAAGACCCAGGCGAACTGGTACCAGTAGAAGAAGGGGAACCCCCACAGGTGCGGTCCGTCCTTGGCGTAGACCTTCACGAGCAGCAGGGCCAGGACGGGTATGGCGAGGAGCACCCCGACGCCGATGGCGACCCCGGTCGGCAGTTTCCTCGAAGCAGCATCGGACATCTCGGCCTCCTCCGTGACGGCGCCGCTGGTCGAATTCCTCAGCAGGCTAGGACCTGGGTACGCCCGACGCCAGGGTGCTCGCGTTCGTCGTGCGGCGTGTCGTCGCAGGCTTGCCGGCAGACGCGGCGGAGCATCCCAGTCGGCCTCACGAGATACTGGCTGGGACGTACCCGTGTCCCTCAGGAGGCTGCTCATGCCGACGACGCCCAGCACGACATCGACCCGCCACCGGGTGGTGATCGTCGGCTCGGGGTTCGGTGGGCTGTTCGCGGCGCAGGCGCTGAAGCGCGCCGACGTCGACGTCACATTGGTCGCCAAGACGTCACATCACCTCTTCCAGCCGCTGCTGTACCAGGTGGCGACCGGGATCTTGTCGCAGGGCGAGATCGCACCCGCGACGCGTGAGATCCTCGCCCGGCAGCGCAACGTCCGGGTGGTGCTCGGCGACGTGACCGACATCGACATCGCGAACCGGACGGTGACGTCGAAGACCGTCGGGCTGGTCACCACGACGCCGTACGACAGCCTCATCCTCGCGGCTGGGTCGACCCAGTCGTACTTCGGGAACGACCGGTTCGCGGACTTCGCGCCGGGCATGAAGTCGATCGACGACGCTCTGGAGCTGCGTGCCAGGATCTTCGGAGCCTTCGAGCTCGCCGAGCTGAGCACCGACCCTGCCACGGTGAAGCGGCTGATGACGTTCGTCGTCGTCGGTGCCGGGCCGACGGGCGTCGAGATGGCCGGACAGATCTCCGAGCTGGCGCACCGGGCGCTGCGCAACGAATACCGGCGCATCGACACGCGCGACGCCCGGGTGATCCTGCTCGACGCCGGTCCGGTCGTGCTCCCGGCGTTCGGCAAGCGGCTCGGGCGCAAGGCGGTCAAGAGGCTCACCCGGCTCGGCATCGAGGTCAAGACCTCGACGCCCGTGGTCGACGTCGACAACCTGGGGATCACGGTCAAGCATCCCGACGGCGGCGAGGAGCGGATCGAGGCGGTGACGAAGATGTGGGCCGCCGGAGTCGCCGCGAGCGCGCTCGGCGCCCTGGTCGCCCGCCAGACGGGTGCGGAGGTCGACCGGGCCGGACGGGTTCGGGTACAGCCCGACCTCACATTGCCGGGGCATCCCGAGGTCTTCGTGATCGGAGACATGATCGCGCTCGACGACCTGCCGGGTGTTGCTCAGGTGGCGATCCAGACCGGCCGCTTCGCCGCCCGCCGCATCACCGACCGGATTGCCGGCGAGCCGGCCGACGCCCCGTTCCGGTACCACGACAAGGGCAGCATGGCCACGATCTCGCGCTTCAGTGCCGTCGCGATGATCGGGCCACTCAGGCTCAGCGGTTTCGTCGCCTGGCTGTTGTGGCTCGGCGTCCACATCGTGTACATCACCGGCTTCAAGAAGCGGGTGACGACACTGCTGCACTGGAGCGTCAGCTTCCTGGGGAGCGATCGCTCGGAGCGCGCGATCACCGAGCAGCAGGCCGTCGCCCGTGAGGCGCTGGAGCGGGTCGGGACCGACTGGCTACAGGTCAGCTCGGCGTCCGGAGGTACGCCTCCTCCCACCCCGACCCGGTAGGCCGAGCGGCTAGAGATGTCCGGTCGAGTGGGCGCAAATGTCGGCTCGAGTGGGCGCAGATGTCCGGTCGAGGCGTCCCCCCGGGTAGCGACGACCGCGGCCCGCCCATACTGCCGATCTGCAGCATGGGCGGGCGACCGGCCGACAGGAGAGCCACCTCGCGGGCAGGGCTCCCCTCAGGGCCCGAAGCCGGCGTCGGTCGCGAGCGAGCGGATCGCCGAAAACTCCGCACTCGTGCTCAGATGCCAGACGCAGGACCCGGTACTCGTCGAGTTGTAGTAGAACGCACCCGCGAACTGGCTCTGGTGCGACGCCATGAACGCGTGGGCCGCGTTGATCCACGCCGCACGTCCCGAGTAGGCGTTGCTGGCGAACTCCGCCGATACGAACTTCTTGTTGTGCTGGTTGGCGAAGGCGAAGATCTGCTGGATCTTCTCCGCGAAGCTGGCCTCGGACTGCCCACACCCCGCCTTGTTGTACGCCTCGCCCGCCACGTAGTCGACGTAGGAGTCGCCGGGGTACCACTTCGCTCCGTACTGCCAACTCGAGGACGGCACCCGGAACGAGTCGCTGGTGACGTTCCAGACCCATCGAACGCTCGTGGAGCCCTGCGCGTCGAAGACGTTCACGACGTGCTTCCACGCTGCGATGAAGTCCGCCGACGAGCCCCAGTGCGAGTTCTGCTTCGCCATCGGCTCATGGGAGAACGAGACCATCATGTCGCGGCCCTTGAGTGCGCTGGCCCAGCGCTTGATGTTCGCATCCTGGCTGCCGGCCGCGACCTGACTCCAGTTGACGGTGGTCTCGATGTTGACGAGCTGGGCGACCTGTGCGGGGCCGGACAGCTTGCCGTACACATGGCGAGCGAGCTGCGTGCCGGCGTGGCTCTGCAGTCCGGCAACGTCCCCCGACGCGCCGATGACAATGTGGTTAACCGCCATAGCCGGTGCCGCCAACCCCACGCTCAGTCCGACGACGCTTGCAGCGAGACACAGTGTCAGCTTGCGCATCCGGTGGTGCTGCTGTCGACCGCCGGGCGATGGGCAGGCGACATTACCTTGGGAGGTCTGCATTGAGTATCTACTCCTCTTCCTGACCGCCTACCGGGTTAGCTGACGGGTGCGGGCAGGAAAGAGTTGCCCTACAGCGCAAGGCTGATTAACCCCAGGAACCGTGGGTCCCCGGCTCTGCGACAGCGATGTCCGCTGCGCTGGATTCGGCGTGGGGGCAGTGTGGTCGGAGGCCACGGGAGCCGCACCCGCGAGAACTATAGTGAAACCTGTCCCGTTGTGAATCCGACCGACGGCGTCCGCCGGTCAGGGCTCCTTCGCCGGTGTTAGCCCTTGAGCCCGCGCCCGAACCGTTTGGGCCTGCTCGAGCCGACTTTTGCGCCCGCTCGAGCCGACTTTTGGGCCTGCTCGAGCCGACTTTTGCGCCCGCTCGACGGGGGGCTAGGGCACAAGGGCGACGCCGGCGGCGCGCAGCTCCTCCAGCGCCGCGGCGCTCGACGAGGCCGCGACCCCGGCGACCAGGCCGCTCAGTACGCGGGTCGAGAAGCCCTCCCGCCGGGCGTCCAGGGCGGTCGCCCGGACGCAGTAGTCGGTGGCGATCCCGCACACGTCGACGTCGGTGACCGAGTGCGCTCGCAGCCAGGCCGCCAGGTCGACGCCGTCGGAGGTCTTGCCCTCGAAGCCGCTGTACGCCGCCTGATGCTCGCCCTTGAGGAAGATCGCGTCGAACGGCTGGGGGTCCAGGTTGGGATGGAAGGCCGCACCGTCGGTCCCGACGATGCAGTGGGCCGGCCAGGACCGCTCGAAGTCCGGTGCGTCGGAGAAGTGCTCGCCCGGGTCGATGTGGTGGTCGCGGGTCGCGACGACGATCTCGTACTCCCGGTCTGGCTCGTCGGCCTGCTGCCAGGCGTGCAGCAGCTCGCCGATCCGGAACGCGACCTCGGCGCCGCCCGCCACGGGCAGGCTGCCGCCCTCACAGAAATCGTTCTGGACATCCGTGACGATCAGAGCCCTGCGCACGAAACCCCTCCTCCGTCGAACCGGTGGCCCCTACCGTAGCGGGCACCGGCGCCCCCTTACGGCCCGGCGAGCGGCTTGCGGCCGGCGGGACCGCCCTCTCCCAGGTACGTCGTCGGTATCGCCGGCTCTCCGCGCGACAGTTTGTGCGCCTCCGGCGGCAGCTCGGCGAGGGCCGCGGTGTGTCGTTCCCGAGCGGCCGCGAGCGGCTCCCGCCCGACGACCTCCCCGTCACGGACGAGGTCGCGCAGCAACGGGCGGTCGTCGCCGTCGTCGACCGGCTGCTGCTCGATGCCGATGACCTCGGTCTCGGCGACGCCGTCCGGCGACCGCTTCCGCAGCGCCCACTTGCGGCCGCCGATGGACGTCTTGTCCGAGCTCCGCTTCGAAACCGACACGAGTGGCGCGTCGGCCGCGGACGACCTCGCCCGCGACACGAGCTTGTACACGAACCCCGACGTCGGTACGCCCGACCCGACCACGAGCGACGTTCCCACGCCGTAGCCGTCGACCGGGGCAGCCGACAGCCCCGCGATCGCGAACTCGTCGAGGTCGCTGGTCACGATGATTCGGGTCTTCGCGGCGCCCAGGTCATCGAGCTGCTTGCGAACCGTGTGTGCCAGCCCGGCGAGGTCCCCGGAGTCGATTCGGACGGCGCCGAGGTCCGGCCCAGCGATGTCCACGGCGGCCTTCACGGCTTCGCCGATGTCAAAGGTGTCGACAAGCAGCGTGGTGCCCTCACCGAGGGAGTCGACCTGGGCCCGGAACGCGTCCCGCTCGGTGTCGTGCAACAGCGTGAAGGCGTGTGCAGCGGTCCCCGTCGTGGGGATCGCGTACTCCACTCCCGCGCGAAGGTTCGACGAGGCCGTGAACCCCGCGATGTACGCCGCGCGCGCCGCGGCGACCGCGGACCATTCGTGGGTACGGCGCGAGCCCATCTCGATGCACGGCCGGTCGCCCGCGGCGTCGGTCATCCGCGATGCGGCCGATGCCACCGCCGAGTCGTGGTTGAGGATGGAGAGCAGCAGCGTCTCGAGGACGACGCCCTCGGCGAAGGTCGACTCGACGACGAGCAGCGGACTTCCCGGGAAGTACGCGTCGCCTTCGCCGTATCCCAAGATGCTGCCGCCGAAGCGGTACGTCGACAGCCAGTCGACGGTGGGTCTGTCGACGATCTGCGAGTCGAGCAGCCAGCCCAGGTCGTCGTCGCTGAAGGCGAACGACTCCAGCGCATCGAGGGCCCGGCCGGTACCCGCGACCACCCCGTAGCGCCGGTCGCCCGGGAGCCGTCGACCGAACACCTCGAACACGCAGCGGCGGTCCGCGGTACCGGAGCGCAGCGCCGCCTGGACCATGGTCAGCTCGTACTGGTCGGTGAGCAAGCCGGTCTGGAGCACGCCGAAAGCCTAGGCGACAATGGCAGACGTGACCGCAACCCCCGATGCCGCGACAGCGCAGCGACCCGATGTGGACGAGGTCGTCCAACCGGAGCTGCCCTGGATCACGATCGTCTGGGACGACCCGGTCAACCTGATGACCTACGTCACGTTCGTGTTCACCGACTACTTCCACTACTCGAAGGCCAAGGCCCAGAAGCTGATGATGCAGGTCCACACGGAAGGCAAGGCCGTGGTCTCCAGCGGAACCCGCGAGGAGATGGAGCGGGACGTACAGGCGATGCATTCGTACGGGCTGTGGGCGACTCTGGAGAAGACCGAGGCATGACCACCTTCAAGTCGCGACGCAAGGGTGGGGTCTACGTCGTACTGCCCCCCTATGCGGCCGGCCTGATCGCCAACCTGGCCCGTCAGCTGGTCGAGCTGCTCAGTGACGGTGAGGTGGTCCAGCCCGCCGGCGCCGACCCGCTCGAGGCGCTGCTCGACTTCGACCTGCCGCGAGACGAGCCGGACGACCCCGCCCTCCTCCGGCTGCTCCCCCCGGCACACCGCACCGACGACGAGCTGGCTGCGGAGTTCCGCCGCTTCACCGAGCGCGACCTGCGCGACGGCAAGGTCCGCGACGCCCTCGTCGTGATCGGCAAGCTGGAGGCGTTCGAGGACGGGGTCCCCGACGACCTGGAGTTCGAGCTCGACGCCGAGCAGGCGCGGGCGTGGATGCGCTGCCTCACCGATCTGCGCCTCACCCTGGCGGCGCGGTTGGGTGTCCGCGCCGACGACGAGAGCTTCTGGGAGAGCCTTCCCGATGACGACGAGCGGCGTGGGGTCTACGAGATCTACGGCTGGCTCGGGTATCTGCTGGAGTCCCTTCTGGACGCCGTGCGCCGCTGAGCGGCTCCCTTATTAGGCTGCAAAGCGTGCTGACCATCGCCGCCGACCTCCGTGACCAGATCGTCGCCCACGCCAAGCGGGACCATCCCGACGAGGCGTGCGGCATCGTCGCCGGTGCAGAGGGCTCCGACAGACCGGTCCGGGTCGTGGAGATGACCAACGCGGAGCGCTCCCCGACGTTCTTCCGCTTCGACTCCACCGAGCAGCTGAGGGTGTGGCGCGAGCTCGACGACCGCGACGAGGTGCCCGTCGTGATCTACCACTCGCACACGGCCACACCGGCCTTCCCGTCGCGGACCGACGTCGGCCTGGCCGCCGAGCCGGACGCCCACTACGTGCTGGTGTCGACGGCCGAGTACGGGAACAGTCCGGGGCCGGTGGAATTTCGCTCGTTCCGGATTGTTGACGGTGTCGTCACCGAAGAAGAAGTCGAGGTCATCTCCCATGGCAGTTGAAGTACGGATCCCCACGATCCTGCGCACGTACACCGGCGGCGCCAAGTCCGTCGGCGGCAGCGGAGGCACGCTGTCGGAGGTCATCGAGAGCGTGGAGGCGGACAACCCGGGGATCAAGGACCGGTTGGTCGACGGCGGCGACCTCCGCCGGTTCATCAACGTCTACGTGAACGACGAGGACGTCCGCTTCCTCGGTGGGCTCGAGACGCCCGTCGACGACGGCGACGTCGTGGTCGTGCTGCCGGCCGTGGCCGGCGGATAGCGGACCGTGAGGTACGACTCGCTGCTCGACTCCGTCGGCAACACGCCCCTGGTCGGACTGCCGCAGCTGTCGCCGTCTCCGGACGTACGTCTGTGGGCAAAGCTCGAGGACCGCAACCCCACCGGCTCGATCAAGGACCGCGCCGCGCTGGCCATGCTGGTCGAGGCGGAGAAGTCGGGCCGGCTCCGGCCCCAGTGCACGATTCTCGAGCCGACGTCCGGCAACACCGGGATCTCGCTCGCGATGGTCGCCAAGCTCCGCGGCTACCGGCTGGTCTGCGTGATGCCCGAGAACACGTCGGTCGAGCGACGTCAGCTCCTGCAGATGTGGGGTACCGAGATCGTCACCTCTCCGGCGGCGGGCGGCTCCAACGAGGCCGTCCGTGTCGCCAAGGAGCTCGCGGCGGAGCACCCGGACTGGGTCATGCTCTACCAGTACGGCAATCCCGCCAACGCCCAGGCTCACTTCGAGGGCACGGGCCCGGAGATCCTCGCCGACCTGCCGTCGGTGACGCACTTCGTGGCGGGGCTCGGGACGACCGGCACCTTGATGGGGGTCGGGCGGTTCTTCAGGGAGAACAAGCCGGAGGTGAGGATCGTGGCCGCCGAGCCACGCTACGGCGAGCTCGTCTACGGGCTGCGCAACCTCGACGAGGGCTTCGTCCCAGAGCTGTACGACGCCAGCCTCATCGACGCACGGTTCTCTGTGGGGCCGCGAGACGCCGTACGCCGCACCCGCGAGCTGCTGGAGTCGGAGGGGATCTTCGCCGGCATCTCGACGGGCGCGATACTGCACGCCGCGCTCGCGCAGGCAGCGAAGGCCGTCAAGGCCAAGCAGGCCGCCGACATCGTGTTCGTCGTCTGCGACGGCGGCTGGAAGTACCTGTCGACGGGAGCCTATGAAGGCACGGTCGACGAGGCCGAGGACCGGCTCGAGGGCCAGCTCTGGGCCTGACCGGCCACCGGCAGGCGCAACTGCAGCTCGACGCTGCGCCCGACGACCACGCAGCCTAGGGCGTCGTTGACCGCGACCATGTGCGCGTTGGACTCCGCGTTCCAGGTGTCGATGTGCACGATCTGCGGCTCGACGTCGGCGAGGAGCTTCAGCATCTCGATCTTCAGGCGCATGCCGAGCCGGTGGCCGCGGTGGCCGCGGGTGACGGCGGTGTCCTCCTGGAACCCCAGCTGCGGACGCTCGTCCTCCACCGCGACGACGGTATGGCCGGCGAGCTCGCCGTCGGCGAGCCGACGCGCGACGAGCCGGTGCAGCCGGATCCCGCGCGCCAACATTGCCCGCTCGTAGTTGCGCAACCGCTCCTCGATCCAGACGTCGTCATCGATCTCGAGGTCGTCGATCGGCGAGTCGTTCATGGCGCGGTTGAGCTCGAGCAGCGCGGCCACCTCCTCCGGCGGGGTCGGCGTCGGCATCGTGGCGATCTCGTACCCCGCTGACGCCGCGATGCTCTGGCCGTGCAGCTCGTCGAGCCGGGGCCACGGCAGGTCGGCCACGACGAGCCGCCGCTGGGCGTCGCGGGCGGCGACGGAGAAGCCGTTGCGCCGCCAGAACTCCTCCCGATGGCCTCCCGCCCAGGTACCGGCGATGAGCAGTGTCTTGCCGAGTGACCGTGCGCAGCCGAGTGCCTCGGCGTAGAGCTCGTCGCCGACTCCCTGCCCCCGAACGGCAGGGTGTGTCTCCACGTCGATCGACGCAACGTGGTGGTTGTCCCACGTCTCGACCCGTACCTCGGCGCAGCCGATCACGGCGCCACGGTCGTCCACAGCCACGAACAGGTGGGGCACCGGCCGGTCCTCGTCGGCGTGCAGCGTGCGCAGGCGTACCCATTCCGCCGACACGGGAGTCACGTGGGGGGCGTCCAGCAGGGCCGCGGCGTTGTGGAGCGCGGCGAGGTCGTGCGCGAGCCCGCTGTCCACGAGGGCAGGCTCGTAACGGTCGATGCGCATTCCTCATGAAAGCACCCGGCCGAGCCGTGAACTAATGGTTTAGCGCCGTCGACCGCGCGACGATGGTGTCGGCCTCAGCGAGGAGCGGACCGGCATTCAGCTCCGACAACAGGGCTCGCACGGCCGCCAGGGGCTCGCTGGCGTGGCGGCCCATCGCCACGGAGCAGCGCGCGACCCCCAGCAGTGCCTGCGCCTCCTCGATGGGGCAGGCGTACGAGGACCAGGCCACAGCGGCCTGCTCGTGGAGGAGAAGGGAACCGGAGTGGTCGCCTGCGGCCTCGGCGAGAGCCGCACGAGCTGCGAGGATGTTGTTGTCGTAGAACGCGATGCCGCTCGGGATGTGCTCGACGATGCGCTCGACGAGAGCGCCGTGACCGGCGGGCGCGAGCAGGCGGGCCAGCAGGCGGACGTCCTGCCCGAGGTCGGCGTCGACCTCGGGGTCGTCCAGTGCCCTGACCAGCTCGTCGATGAACGCGGCGGCTGCGCCGTGGTCCCTGCGGCCGCGGGCGCAGTCGACGGCCACGAGGAGGGCCTCGACGAGGGCTCCGGCCTCGGCTCCGCGTGCGACCGGCAGGGCTGAGCCGATCAGCGCCGTCGCGCGGTCGAAGGCGCCCCGGAAACAGAGGACCCAGGACCAGTACAGCTGGAGTGCCATGGCGTGGCGCGGGCTGTCGGTGTCGGCCAGCTCGCGAGCCGCGCGCTCGCACACGTCCAGTGCGTCGTCCACGCGACCGGCGAGGGCGAGTGTCTCGGCCAGGTTGCCCGTGTTCAACAGCAGTGCGCCTCGGTGTCCGCGCTCGCCGGCGAGCGCCACGGCCTGCTCGCAGAAGGGGATCGCCGCTCCAGGGGACTGCGTGAGCAGCTTGAACAGACCTATGTCACTGAGCGTCGTGATCAACCCTGCGGTCAGGTCGTGCCTGCGGGCGAGGTCGAGCGCCCCGGCCAGGTCCGACTCGCCCTCCCGGTCGCCTGACCACACCCGGCTGATACCGCGGCAGTGCAGTGCGCGCGCCACCTGTCGCGGCTCCGGGTCCGGGAGCCGCCCGGCGAGCTCCAACGCCTGATCGGCCCGACGGCGCGCCTGTAGGTACAGGCCTTGGACGATGAACAGGCTCGCCAACGCCACGTACCCGTCGAGCAGCTCCCGTGTCGTGGGGTGCGCCTGCTCGAGCACGGCGACGGCCCGATCCGCGAGCTCGGCTGCGTTCGCGAAGCGGCCGAAGGCCTGGACGCAGATCGAGTGGTGGACGTCGACGAGGGCCGCCGCCACCGGGTCATCGAGGGCCTCGGCCGTCTGGTGCGCTTGTGCGTACACCTGGTCCGCCTCGCCTGCGCGGCCCGCGTCGGTCACGATATCGGCGAGCTCGATCAGCAGGTCGAGCCGGCGGCGGTCGTCGGCGCTGCCCAGGGCGAGGGCAGCACGGATATGGCTCTCGGCTGCACCCAGGTCGGTCTGCTGCGCCTGCCGAGCGGCCCGGCCGTGCCAGTCTGCGGCCAGGTCGGCCAGCTCGGCGGCGATCGCCTGCTCGACACGGACCGTGGCGGTCAGCCGGTGAGCGTGTGTGTAGTGGTGGGCGATCACGGCCGCCTGCCGGCCGGCAGGCGCCGCCTCGTCACCGGAGGTGACACCGATGTGCCAGGCGCCGGCCGCGCGGTGGTGCGCAACACGCGTCGCACGCGGAAGCTGGGACAAGGCGACGTCGGCGATCAGCGCATGGCTGAAGGAGTACTCGGTCTCCCCGGCGATGGTGCTCGACCGGGATGGTCGGAGGTAGTCGCGACGCACGAGATCGTGCAGACGCTGCGTCACGTCGTCGGGGTCGTCCCCGGTGAGAGCCGTGACGGCGCCGGTCCAGAACGTGTAGCCGACCACTGCGGCGGCCTGCAGCAACGACTTCGACTCAGGGGCCAGCGCGTCCAGCCGGGCGGCGATGACCGCGCGTACCGAGCCTGGTAGGGCATCCGACAGGGCCGCGAGCGCGCCGTGACCGCCCGGCCGGCCCGCCTGCTCGGTGACCATGTTGACGTACTCGCGCGTGTACAGCGGGTTCCCGGCGGCGCGGGCGAGCAGGGCGCCGTGGACATCGGCCGGCAGCACCGCGGTGCCGAGCAGGCCCGAGACCAGCTGCGCCGTCTCGGTGTCGGACAGCGGTGTGAGTCTCAGGGTGGTGGTGCTGACCGCGCGTCGGGAGCCCCAGCCCGGCGCCGCGTCGTACAGCTCCGGACGCGCCGTCGCGATGATCACCAGAGGGACGTCGGCGACCCAGTCGAGGAGGTAGTCCAGGAACTCGAGCAGAGCCGGGTCGGCCCAGTGCAGGTCCTCGACGACCATGACCAGTGGGCTCACGGCGGCCAGCGCCTCCAGGAACCTCCGCCAGGCCGCGAAGAGTTCCTCCCGGGGCGACACGGGGGCTGGGAGTCCGACGAGCGCTGCCAGCCGTGTCGTCAGCCAGGACTCCTGGGAGGTCAGGTCGGTACCGTGGGCCAACGCATGGACGGTGTCGGTGAGCTTCTCCGCGGCCTGCGTAGCGGTGTCGGTGTCGAGGATCGCCGTCTGGGCCTTCACGACTTGCGCGAGCGCCTCGAACGTGACGGCGGCTCCGTACGGCGGGCAGCGCCCCTGCCGCCAGCAGACGAGCTCCTCGCGTCCGTCCGCCCAGTCGAAGAACGCCTGGACGAGCCGGGACTTGCCGAGCCCCGGCTCGGCGACGACGGTGACGAGCTGCACCGAGCTCCCCCGGACGGCACGGGTGTACACGCGTTGCAGGACGCCGAGCTCGTCCGCGCGCCCGACCATCGGCCGGGACACGTCCGCCAGAGCCTCGCCCGCGGAGCCGCGGGGACGCCTTGCGACCCATACCTCGAGCGGGGCGGCCTTGCCCTTGACGGTGACCGGCTCGTGGGCGTCGTACTCGATGGACGCGCGAGTGGCGTCGCGGGTGGAGCGGCCGACCAGGACACGACCCACGGGAGCAGCGGTCTGCAGCCGGGCCGCGGTGTTGACCACGTCTCCGGCGAGCATGCCCTCGCCGCGCTCCGGGTGGGCGCCGGTGGACACCACCGCCTCACCGGTGGCGACCCCGATCCGGACCTGCAGGTCGATCTCGTACTCGGAGCTGAGATCGCTTACCGCTTCGAGCAGCTCGAGGCCGGCCCGGACCGCCCTCTCCGGGTCGTCCTCGTGGACCACCGGGGCACCGAACGCCGCCATCACCGCGTCTCCGATGAACTTCTCGACCGTGCCGCCGAACCTCTCGATGACGACGCGTGCCGTCGCGTGGTAAGGCGAAAGTGCCGCCTGTACCTCCTCGGGGTCGGCGCCGTCGGACGCGGCCGTGAAGCCCACCAGGTCGCAGAACAGGACGGTCACGACCTTGCGTTCGCGCCGGGCCGGAGCCGCGGCGGTGTCCAGGCGCATGCCGCAGTCGCCGCAGAACCTCATGCCCTCGGCGTTACCGAAGCCGCAGGAGCGACACAGCGCCATCGCAACACCATAGGCCCGGTGGAGGCGCCGAGGGCCGGCGCGCGGACCGGCAGGCCTCCTACTCGGCCGCACCGGAACGTGGTGAGAGTCATACGGGGTGTGCCTGCCAACCGTCGCTGGTGAGGCGCGATCGGCCGTAGCCTGCATGGGTGGCAGACGCACCGATCGGGATCTTCGACTCGGGCTTCGGTGGGCTCACCGTCGTCCGGGCGGTTCTCGACCAGCTTCCACAGGAGCCGGTGCTCTATCTCGGTGACACAGCGCGCCAGCCGTACGGACCGAGACCGATCCGTGAGGTTCGCGAGTACGCGCTCGAATGTCTGGACCACCTGGTCGCGGCCGGCGTCAAGGCTCTCGTGATCGCCTGCAACTCGGCGAGCGCGGCCGTGCTGCGAGACGCCCGGGAGCGTTACCCCGTCCCGGTAGTGGAGGTCATCTTCCCGGCGACGCGGCGCGCGGTCGCGGCGACCCGTACTGGCCGAGTCGGCGTCATCTGCACCGTCGCCACGAAGGCGTCCATGGCGTACGACGACGCGTTCGCCGCGGCTCCCGGGGTGGTCCTGACGACACAGGCCTGCCCCCGCTTCGTCGACTTCGTCGAGCGGGGGGTCACGAGCGGCCCGGAGCTGGTCACCGTCGCCCGCAGCTACCTCGACCCACTGGTCGCCGAGGGCGTCGACACGTTGATCCTCGGCTGCACGCACTATCCGCTGCTGACGGGTGTGCTTTCCTTTGTGCTCGGGGACGGGGTCACGCTGGTCTCCAGTGCTGAGGAGACGGCCAAGGACGTCTACAGTCTGCTCGTGCGACGACAGCTCGAGCGTCCGCCGGACCTGCCACCGCCGCGGCACCGCTTCCTCACGACGGGGCGGCCCGGCGAGTTCCGCAAGCTCGGGCGAAGGTTCCTGGGCCCGGAGCTCGATGAGGTCGACCAGTTCGCCTGGACGGTCGCATGAGGCTGACGGTCGTCGGCTGCTCGGGCTCGTTCCCCGGACCGGCCTCGCCCGCGTCGTGCTACCTGGTCGAGGCGGCGTACGAGGGTGGCACTTTCAGCCTGGTGCTCGACCTGGGCAGCGGTGCGCTCGGCTACCTGCAGCGCTACGTCGCACTCGAGTCGGTCGACGCCGTGATCTTGTCGCACCTGCATGCCGACCACTGTCTCGACATGTGCAGCTTCTACGTGGTGCGCAAGTACAACCCCTCGGGACCGATGCAGGTCCTCCCCGTGTACGGCCCCGAGGGCACCGGCGACCGTATCGCCCGCGCCTACGACCTCCCGTCGGGGGCCGCTATGAGCAACCAGTTCGACTTCCGCGGGCTCCCCGACCAGACGTTCGCGCTGGGACCGTTCGAGGTGAGCGTGGCGCTGGTGGACCACCCGGTGGCGGCCTACGCGATCAAGCTCGTCGATGCCGGCCGCACTCTCGTGTACTCGGGGGACACCGCGCTGTGTACGTCGCTCGAGCAGTTCGCCGAAGGGGCGGACGTCCTGTTGGCAGAGGCGTCGTTCCTGGACGCTTCCGACAACCCCGGTCACCTGCACATGACCGGCAAGGAAGCGGCCTCGGTGGCGCAGCGGGCGCAGGTCCGTGAGCTGGTGCTCACCCATATCCCGCCCTGGCACTCGCCGGAGGATGTGCTGGCCGAGGCGGCCCCGCACTTCGCCGGGCTCACCTCGCTGGCCCGGCAGGGCGGCGTCTTCGAGATCTGACCCGCCTCGGCAGAGTCGGACGCAACGGATGCGGGGCGAAGCGTCGCGGCGCCGTCGTGGCCGCTCGGTAGGGTCACTGCATGACCCGCGCCGACGGCCGCCGCGCCGACGAACTCCGACCGATCACGATCACCCGCAACTGGCTCGACCATGCAGCAGGCTCGGCCCTCGTGGAGTTCGGACGGACCCGCGTGCTGTGCGCGGCGAGCGCCAGCACGGGCGTCCCACGCTGGCGCAAGGGGAGCGGTCTCGGCTGGGTGACGGCCGAGTACGCGATGCTGCCGAGCTCGACGCACACCCGCTCGGACCGCGAGTCGGTCAAGGGTCGCATCGGCGGACGTACGCACGAGATCTCGCGACTGGTCGGACGCTCGCTTCGCGCGGTGATCGACTACCGGGCGCTGGGGGAGAACACCATCGTGCTCGACTGCGACGTCCTCCAGGCCGACGGAGGCACCCGTACCGCGGCGATCACCGGCGCCTATGTCGCGCTCGCCGACGCCGTGGCCCATCTCCGCGGGGAGCACGCACTCACCGGGGAGCCGCTGACCGGGTCGGTGGCCGCCGTCTCGGTGGGGATCGTCGACGGTGAGCCGCGGCTGGACCTGCCCTACGAGGAGGACGTGCGTGCCGACACCGACATGAACGTGGTGATGACGGGAGCCGGCGCCTTCGTCGAGGTCCAGGGGACCGCCGAGACGACGCCGTTCGACCGGCCCCTGCTCGACGCGTTGCTCGACCTCGCGGTCGACGGCTGCCGCGAGCTGACGGACATCCAGCAGCGCGTCCTGGCCTCGTGACCCGCGTCCTGCTGGCCTCCCGCAACCCGAAGAAGCTCGCCGAGCTCCGGCGCGTCCTCGTCCCGCTGGCGCTGGGCATCGAGGTGGTGGGGCTCGGCGATGTGGCGGAGTACCCGGAGCCGGCCGAGACGGAGCCGACGTTCGAGGGCAACGCCCTCCTCAAGGCCCGCGCCGCCGCGGCGGCGACCGGACTGCCGTCGATCGCCGACGACAGCGGGCTGTGCGTCGACGCCCTGAACGGGATGCCGGGTGTGCTCTCGGCGCGCTGGGCGGGAGTGGCCAAGGACGACGGGGCCAACAACGCGCTGCTGCTCGAGCAGCTGGCCGACGTCCCCGACGAGCGACGGGGTGCGGAGTTCCGTTGCTGCGTGGCCCTTGTTCTGCCGGACGGTCGCGAGGAGATCGCCTTCGGCACCATGCGCGGCAACATCATCCGCGAGCAGCGCGGCCACGGCGGCTTCGGCTACGACGTCGTCTTCGTTGCCGATGGCGACAGCCGGACCAGCGCTGAGCTCAGCGTGGAGGAGAAGGACGCGATATCGCACCGCGGCGAAGCTCTGCGCTCGCTCGCTCCCCGCGTGGCGGCGACCCTCGCCTGACGGCCCGGCTCGTGCTCCTCACCGGATCCTCGGACCGTGAGGTCCCGGCGAGCTCGTGCGGCCGGTGAGATTCGAACTCACACTGTCAGGCTCCTAAGGCCTGTGCCTCCTGCCGTTGGGCTACGGCCGCGTCCAGCACAGCCTACGGACGTCGCGACACGTCCGGGCCGAGGGTGAAGCGCGGCGGCAGGGCCGGAGCTCAGTGGATGAGCTCGCGCCGCAGCTTCTCCACGTGACCGGTCGCCTTCACGTTGTACATCGCGCGCTCGACCCTGCCCTCCTCGTCGATGACGAACGTCGACCGGATGACGCCGACGACCGTCTTGCCGTAGAGCTGCTTCTCGCCCCAGGCGCCGTACGCGTCCAGGACGGACTTGTCGATGTCGGACAGCAAGGTGAACGTCAGCCCGTCGCGGGCGCGGAACTCGGCGAGCCGTTCGGGCGGATCCGGGGAAAGGCCGACGACCGCGTAACCTGCCGCGGCGAGGGGCTCGAGCGAGTCCCTGAAGTCGCATGCCTGCGTGGTACAGCCCCTCGTCATCGCCGCGGGGTATACGTACAGGATCACCTTCTTGCCCCGGAAACCCGAAAGGCTCACCTGCCGTCCGGTGTCGTCGGGAAGCGTGAACTCCGGTGCGGTGTCGCCCGCTGCCAGCCGTCCCATCGAGGTCTCCTGTTGTCATGCGCCGGGTGGGGGTGGGGGAGCACGTCGCGCCTCCTCCAGCCGGGAATTCTGCCACGCCCACGACCTCGACACCGACCTGTGCAGGCGCGGTTCGGCGCCGCCGCCCGCGCAGGCGGGTCCAGAGTGGACGTGCGACACTTGCAGCCGCATTCGAAAGCAGGAGGAACACGTGAGCTCGGACGCCCGCACGCCAGACCAGATCACGGCGGACATCGCGACCACCCGTAACCGACTGGCGGGCACCATCGACCAGCTCGTCTACCGCGCGAAGCCGAAGACCATCGCCCAGCGGCAGCTCGAGAGCACGAAGGCGTCGTTCTACGACGCGAACGGCGCGCTGCGCAAGGACAGGGTGGCCATCGTCGCCGGGGTGGCGGTAGGCGTCGTGGCGCTCATCGTGGCCATCCGCAAGATCGCCGGCTGACCGGCCGTTGGGGGGCTTGACACCTTGGTGGACGATGCACGCTCGCAGGCGTTCGACAAGCTGCCCATCCGGCTGCTGCACGACCGGGTGCTGGTCTCGCGCGACTCCGAGGCCGGTGAGCGACGGTCGTCAGCAGGCATCGTGATCCCGGCGACGGCGCAGATGGGCCGCCGGCTCGCCTGGGCCAGGGTCACCGGTGTCGGCTCGCACGTACGCACCGTCGAGGTCGGGGACCGGGTTCTCTTCGACCCCGAGGACAAGGCCGAGATCGAGGTCCGCGGGGAGGTGTTCGTGCTGCTGCGCGAGCGTGACCTCCACGCCGTGGCCTCGGAGCGCCTCGAGGACGGACAGACCGGCCTGTACCTCTGAGCGCGGCGGTCAGCGCTGCGGTCGTCGCTGCGGTCGTCGCCCCCCGCGTATCGCGGCGGGGCCGGCGAGGTCAGGCGCGCAGCCGGCCCATCCAGGCCTCGACGTCGTCGGCAGTCCGCGCGAGGTGCCCCGACAGGTTCGAGCAGCCGTCGTCGGTGACCAGGACGTCGTCCTCGATCCGGATCCCGATGCCCCGAAGGGACTCCGGCACGAGCAGGTCGCTGGACTGGAAGTACAGCCCGGGCTCCACGGTCAAGACCATGCCCGGCTCGAGCTTGCCGTCGAGGTAGCTCTCGCTCCTCGCGGCGGCGCAGTCGTGCACGTCGAGTCCGAGCATGTGGCCGGTGCCGTGCAGCGTCCAACGGCGGTAGACGCCGCTGTCCTTCTCCAGCGCTTCGTCGGCCGAGCAGGGCAGCACGCCCATGTCGTCGAGGCCGTGCGCGAGTACCGTCATCGCGGCGACGTGGAAGTCCCGGTAGGGCGCCCCCGGCTTGACCGCCGCGAGGCCAGCCTCCTGGGCCGCGTGGACCAGTCCGTAGAGATGGCGCTGGTCGTCGGTGAACTCGCCGTCGACGGGCAGCGTACGGGTGACGTCCGCGGTGTAGAGCGACGGGTTCTCCACGCCCATGTCCAGCAGGAGCAGGCTGCCCGGAGTCACCGGACCGTCGTTCTCGATCCAGTGCAGGGTGGTCGCGTGCGGCCCACCGGCCACGATGCACTCGTAGCCGATGTCATTGCCGTTCGCCCGCGCCCGGCGGTGGAAGGTGCCTTCGATCCACCTCTCCCCGTAGGTCAGCACGTTGTCCCACTCGCGGACGGAGTCCTCGAAGCCCAGGACTGTCGAGTCGATCGCGTCGCGAAGCTGGTCGACCTCCCACGCGTCCTTCACGAGCCGCATCTCGGACATGAAGACGGCAAGCTCCACGTCGGCGCGGGGGTCGGAATGCGGCGCTCACCAGGGCGTCGACGTCCGGGTCGACGCCGCGGTGCAGCCGCGCCTCACCGCCGGACTGGAGCACGTCGGGAAGCTCGTAGATGTGGCGGCACCGCACGCCGTACAGCTCCTCGGCCTCGCGAAGTGAGCGACGGCGGCCGGACCAGGCTTCGCCGTAGCGCCCGTCGCGCCAGAAGGCGTCGTCGCTCTTGGCATGGCGGGGGCGGAAGAAGAGCGTCGGATCGCCGTCGTCGATGACGAGGACGGCGTCCGACGTCTGATTGCCGGTGAAGTACACGTGTGCGGTGTCGGCGCGGAACCGGTAGTCGGTGTCGTTGGCCCGGGGCTTGAGACCGCCGGCCGGGATCACCAGCCGCTCGCCGGCGAACCGCGAGCTGAGCTTCGCCCGGCGGGCCTCGGCCCACCGGGCGACAGGGAGCCGCTCGACGTCGTCGTCGCCGTCCTGCCACCCCTCACGCATGAACGAGACCAGCGCGTCGCTCGCGGGAACGGGATAGGTGGCCTTCTTGAAACGGTCAGACATGGACACTCCTCATCGGGTCGGCCTGTCCATTATCCACCTGCACCACAGCGCTCCGCTGCGCACGCAGCAACCTCCACGCGAGCACGCCACCGAGCGCGTTGATCGCGACATGGAGGAGCACGAAGACGTGCGGCACGTTCAGGGCCAGCAGCACTCCTGCGACGAGCGGACCCGCCGCGCTGACTCCGGTTCGCAGGGCCGACAAGGTGCCGAGCGTCGTCCCCACCATGCCCGGCGGCGAGATCGACGCCGCCAGCGGGCTGAGGATCGGCGCGTACATCGTCTCGCCGAGGGCAAAGGTCATGAACGCGACGACGAAGAGCAGCCCCGCCGTCGACGAGTCCACGAACAGCGCGACCTCGAGAAGCAGCCAGCTCGCGACCCAGATCGCCGCCACGGCGATCAGCAGAGCGGCACCGGGGTGGCGACCCGTCAGACGTACGACCAGCCACTGCAGGGCCACGATGACGAGGCAGTTGGCCGCGGCCGCGGTACCGACGGTGCTGGGCGAGACGGACAGCGCCTGGAGGGCGAACGCCGGCAGTCCGGTCTCGAACTGCGCGTAGAAACCCGCTGCGAGCGCCATGGACACCAGCGCGAGCAGGCGGAGCTGACGGTTCGTCACGAAGTGCCGGTAGGTCTGCAAGGCGCCGAGGCCGCTCTTGGTCGTCTCGAGCTCGCCCACGACCGGCGCACAGTCACCGGACTCGTCGGAGGCCAGGTGCAGCAGAAGCGCGGAGACGACGAAGCCACCTGCGGCGGCGAGGAACGCCGGCCACATGCCACCGGGTCGCTGCAGGTCGACCACCAGCCCTGCGGCGAACGCGCCTGCGGCCATGCCGAGCGCGAGAGCCGTGAACTGGTACGCGAACACCGAGCGGCGCTCTGCCGGCTCCACGCACCCGAGGACCATTACCTGCGTGGCGGGGGCGATCGCCGTCACAGCGCCGCCGAAGAAGGCGATCGCCGCCATGAACTGCACGGGGTTGGTCGCGACGCCGAGGCCGATGCTCGAAACACCCGCCGCGAGCGTCAGGAGCGTCGCCAACGGTCCCGCCGGGTACCGGTCGGCGAGCCGGCCGGCAACCGGGGCGGCCAGGACCGCGCCGATGCAGAACGCAGTGCCCGCAAGGACGCCCGCGGTCGGCCCCCAGTGCCGGGCGTTGACCACATAGGCGTACTGGAAGGGGAGGATCGTCCCCCAGCCCAGGCTGCCCGCGAAAGAGGCGGCGGTGATCAGTCGGGTACGGCTTCTCACGGAGATCCCTCCCATCGTCATCATTTGATATCAAACAGTTCGATACCTAACTAAGTGTACGTCGCACATCGAAGACTTCGAAGTCGAAGACTGTGACGTGCCACACTAGGTTCGTGAGCACACGCCCTCCATCGCGACGCTCGGGATCAGAGGCCGAGCGACTGCGCGAAGACGTCGCCCTGTTCGTCGCCGCGGGCGCGACCGAGTCCGTACAGCGGGTCATCACGGCCGTACACGGACTGTCGCGACGCCTCAACCAGTGGTACGACCGTCAGCTGGCCGACCTCGACCTCACGGCCGGCGACTGGGCCGTGATGAGCAAGCTGGTGCGCGACGGTGGTGACGTGGGGCTGTCGCCCAGCGTGCTGGCCGATGCCGCCAACGTGGCTCCCTCGTCGATGACGCACCGGCTCGACCGGCTGGCCAAGCGCCGGCTGCTCACTCGCGACACCGACCCGGACAACCGCGTCCGGGTCCGCGTCCGGCTGTCCGACGACGGCTGGCAGCTCTTCCAGACCGCGATCCGGGAGTCCAACCTGGTCGAGTCCGACGTGCTCAGCTGCCTGTCGAAGCAGGACCGGGTGCGGCTCGCGGAGCTGTTGGAGATGGCCATCAAGGGCCTCGACGATCTCGAGGACTGAGCCCGGCCTCACCGAGCCATCTCGCGTGGCAGCCGAGCCTCGCTCGGCCGGGCGAGGCTCGCTCGCGCGCGTCATCCGCCGCCCGGTTACGGTAGCGTAGGTTACGACACCGTAAGTCGCCTCCCGGAAGTGGACCCATGACGATCTCAGCAGCACGCAGCCTGACGCAGACCGAGCTCCTCGTCGAGCTCAACCCGGTGGTGGAGCGTGAGCTCAACCGCCACATCCCGGTTGCCAAGGAGTGGTTCCCGCACGAGTACATCCCCTGGAGCGACGGTCGCACGTACGACGGCGTCCTCGGCGGCGAGCCCTGGACGGAGACCGACAGCACGCTGACCGATGTGGCGCGCTCCGCGCTCATCATCAACCTGCTCACCGAGGACAACCTGCCCAGCTACCACCACGAGATCGCGGTGCTGTTCGGCCGCGACCAGGCGTGGGGCGACTGGGTCCACCGCTGGACCGCCGAGGAGGGCAGGCACGGGCTGGCCCTGCGCGACTATCTCAGCGTGACCCGGGCGGTCGACCCGGTGCAGCTCGAGCGACTCCGCATGGAGCACATGTCCAAGGGCTACAAGTCCGCCAACGACCAGAGCGTGCTGCGGTCACTCGCCTACGTCTCGTTCCAGGAGCTCGCGACCCGGGTGTCGCACCGCAACACCGGCCGGGCCACCGGCGACCCGGTCGCCGACCAGCTGCTCGCCCGCATTGCGGCGGACGAGAACCTGCACATGATCTTCTACCGCAACCTGCTGCAGGCGGCCCTCCAGCTCGACCCCGACCAGACCATGCGCGCGATCACCGAGGTCGTGAAGACATTCGAGATGCCCGGTGCCGACATCCCGGGCTTCCAGCGCAAGGCCGTCGAGATGGCGATCGACGGAATCTACGACCTCCGCCAGCACCGAGACGACGTGGTCATGCCGGTACTGCGGTACTGGAAGGTCTTCGACGTCGAGGGACTGTCCGCGGAGGGGGAGCAGGCCCGGATCGAGCTGTCGGAGTTCCTCGACGACCTCGACGCCCAGGCCTCACGCTTCGAGGACAAGCGGGACCGGCTGAAGGCACGCCTGGCCGCCCGGCGCTGACCCTGCACCCGGGCGCTGTGACAACAGGTCGCGGGGCCGCTGTGTCGTTCAGCTCGCGCGGCGCTGGCCCCGGGCCGGCAGGATGGTGACCGGCGGTACGGGTGCCTGCGGATACGTGCTGGCCCAGAAGTCCAGGAAGTCGGCCGCGGGGAGCGGTCTTGACGTGAGGTAACCCTGGATGAAGGGGCAGCCCAGCTGCACCAGCACCTGCCGCTGGCTGTCGGTCTCGACACCCTCCGCGACGGTGGTCATGTGCAGGGCCTCCGTCAGCTTGATGACCGCGCCGGCGATCGCCATGTCCACCTCGTCGGTGACAAGCCCTTCGATGAACGTGCGGTCCAGCTTCACGACGTCGATGGCGAATCGCTTGAGGTAGGACAAGGACGAGTAGCCGGTCCCGAAGTCGTCGATCGCGACGGCGACGCCCAGGTCGTGAAGGGCGTTCAGGGTGGTGACCGTGCCGATCGTGTCACTCATCAGCACGGTCTCGGTGATCTCGAGGCAGAGCTGGCTGGCCGGCAGGCCGGTCGCCGTCAGCGTCTCGGCAACGTCCTCGGCCAGCTTGTGCTGGGCGAACTGCAGGGCCGACAGGTTCACCGACACCCGCAGCGGTGGGCGGTCGGGGTGGTCCAGCGTCCATGCCCGCAACGTTCGGCACGCGTCCTCGAGCACCCATCGCCCCATCGGGACGATGAGTCCCGTCTCCTCGGCGATGGGCACGAACTGCTGGGGCCACAGGATGCCTCGCTGGGGTGAACGCCACCTCACGAGCGCCTCGACGCCGACGACCGTACCGACGTCGGACGTGACGATCGGCTGGTAGTGCAACTCGAGCTCGTTCTCGTCGAGGCCGTGACGCAGGCTCACCTCGAGATCCAGCCGGGCGCGGGTCTCGTCGACCGACGCGTCGGTGGAGACGCAGTAGCAGTTGCGCCCCGAGGCCTTCGCCGCGTACGCGGCCGCGTCGATACCGGCGAGGACGACATCGCGGCCCTGGTTGTCCTGGGTGAGGCCGACTCCGATCGACGCCGACATGAAGATACGTTGGCCGTCGACGATGAACGGCTCCTTCATCACCTGAAGGAGGGTCTCGGCGATCGTCGTGACAGCCTCCATGTCGGGCGCGTCCTCGATGAGCACGATGAACTCGTCGCCCGACATGCGAGCGACCGAGTGCACCGGCGACAGCCCGGCACGCAGCCGCGCGGCGACCTGCACCAGCAGCTTGTCACCCACGATGTGGCCGTAGGAGTCGTTGACGAGCTTGAACCGGTCGAGGTCCAAGAAGAGGAGCCCGTGGTGGAGGCCGGTGGAGCTGCTTCGGGTGAGCGCATGGTCGAGGCGCTCGAGCAGCAGCCGCCGGTTCGGCAGCCCGGTGAGCTCATCGTGCAGTGCTCGTCGGGTGAGCTCGTCTTGGAAGGCCCGGCGCTCGGTCACGTCGCGCAGCACCAGGACAGCTCCGACGTGCTCGCCTTCGGCGCGAAGCGGGGTGATGCTGTACGCGATGTCGAGGGTGTCTCCGTCGGGCGGGCCCAGAGTCGCATCGGCGTCGTGGGCCACCAGTTGGCCCTCGACCATGCTTGTGAAGTCGATGGGGAGGCGTCGGTTGCGCAGGGTCAGCTTGTCCCGGATCCGTTCGCCGAGCACCTCGGCGTCGCTGGTACAGCCGAGCATTCGCACCGCTGCCGGGTTGGCGAAGGTGATGCAGGTGCGCATGTCGAGCGCGATGACGCCCTCGCTCTGCGAGTTGGTGATCGTGCGCAGCCGGGCAATCAGGTCGGCCGCTCTCATCACGTCGCCCGCCACACCGGCCAAGGTGAGCAGGGTGTCGCGGTCATTGGCGTCCCACTGCTCGACGCCGAGACGCTTGTCGACACGCAGCCGCTGACCGTCAAGCAGGGGGGCGCTCGTCGAGCGCGCACTGTCCGCCTCTCCCTCCGGCACGATGTCCGCCAGCTCCGCACCGAGGAGGTCCTTCGCCGCCGCGACCAGGTCCTCGCGCACCTCGGAGGGGTCGGTGTGGGTGCGCAGCGAGACGATCGCCTGTTGGAGCCGCTCCGCGTGCAGGCGTCCGAGCTGCTCGGTGACTGACGCGGCGTAGGCGCGGTAGAAGAACATCACGACACCGATGAGGAGTACCGCCGACAGCGGGTAGACGCCCACGCACAGCGCGGCGACGCCACCGAGTGTCACCGCACCGGTCCATGGGACGACCCGGCCCGAGAGCTCCCTCACCATCGGCAGGTAGGCCGATCCGGAGTGGTAGGAGGCGATCCCTCGGACGGTCAGGGCCGAGACGGTCGTGAGGGCGATGGCGGCGACCATGCCGACGGCGACCTCGGTGATGCCCGGCCTCTCCTGAGGCGAGACGTGGAGGAGTGCTACGACGGCAATGCCGACGGCGCCGGACAGGAGCAGGCTTCCGAGGTTGAACGCTGCCTTGAGCCACTGCCGGCGGAGCACGATGCTGCCCGCCAGGGACGCGACGGTGATCACGACCAGGCACTGCCACGGCGTGATCATCAGCAGGGCCGGGACGAACGGCACTTCGTCGAGCGGGATTCCCTCGACGTTTCCCCGCGTAGTGACGTTACGCCGCGGGCGGGTCTGGAGGATGACCAGGACGACGCCGAGCAGGACGAACATCGCCGGGTAGGTGTCGTTCGGGGTGGAAACCAGCTCGATGACGAGCGCAGAGGCGACGAGTCCGGCCATCAGGGTGGCCAGGCACGCGATCTGTATGCCGCCTGCAGATGCGGCCGTTCGCGAACCCCTCACGTGCGTACCGTACCGACAAGTCGGCCCTTGCGGGCCGACTTGTCACTACGTCTGCTGACTTGTCATCACTCCCAGGTGGAGGTGTGGCCCTTGGTTCCGGCCATCTCCCAGGTGGAGGTGCGGCCGTGCGGTCCGGTGAGCTCCCAGGTGGAGGTGTGGCCCTTGGTTCCGGTCATCTCCCAGGTGGAGGTGCGGCCGTGCGGTCCGGTGAGCTCCCAGGTGGAGGTGTGGCCCTTGGTTCCGGTCATCTCCCAGGTGGAGGTGCGGCCGTGCGGTCCGGTGAGCTCCCAGGTGGAGGTGTGGCCCTTGGTTCCGGTCATCTCCCAGGTGGAGGTGCGGCCGTGCGGTCCGGTCATCTCCCAGGTGGAGGTGCGACCGTGCGGTCCGGTCATCTCCCACGTGGAGGTCTTGGCGTTGACCGCGTGGTGGACCGTGGTCGAGGAGGTCTGTCCCCAGGCCTCGGTGGAGCCGCCCATGCCGATCGCCGCAGCGGCTGCGATGACGACGGCGGAGGTGGAGACGCGACGGAGGAGGCTGCTGCTGGTCATGAGGGGGTGTCCTTGCTGGTGAGGGGGGAGGGGGAGGGGACGGGTTCTGGTTCCATCGATCGGTCCACGGGTTCAACGTGTCGGTGCGGGTGGCATGATCTAGGATGACTGGGGCATTCCCGGCTCGATATGCCCTGCAAGACCCCGGATCGTGACGCTTCGTGGTTAACCTATCACTCTTCGTGGTGAAAGAGTATCGTCTTTACGCAAAACGGGGTAAAACGCGTCTGGATGCTGCGTCCCGGTGTCTCCGAGCGGCCGACCGGCGCCGTTCGGCAGTGCTCATCCGAGCATTGCGCCCGTCGCCTCCGCGCCGCTGGTCGACCCGCTGATCAGGCCGGGACGCGTTGCCGCTCAGGCTGTCACTGCGTCGACTCAGGTGGCGCGAACACGACGACCACCTCGAGTCGTTCGGTCACGTCGTGGAATCTGTGCACCTCGTGGGCGGGGACGAAGATCGTCGTTCCGGCCCCCACCCTGATCGTCTCGTCGGCCGCGGTGAAGGATGCGGACCCGGCGAGGACGACGTACAGCTCGTCCTGGTCGTGCGGCGTCTGGGGGTCCGGCTCGCCTGCGGGCAGCACATACATGCCCGCGCTGAGGGATTCGACGCGGAGGAACTCGTCGAAGAGCTCGCCGCGTTCGCCGTGGTGGTCACGAAGCGTGGTCAGAGCGAAGGGACGCATCGGCTCACGGTACTCACACCAGCGCTGTCAGGCCCCGCTTGGCCAGCTGGTCGGCGATGATGAGCCGCTGCACCTCGCTCGCGCCCTCCCAGATCCGTTCCACACGGAGCTCGCGGAAGAACCGCTCGGCCACGTTCTCACGCATGTATCCGCGACCACCGAAGATCTGGACGGCGCGGTCGGCGACCCGGTTGGACGTCTCCGACGCGAACAGCTTGGCCATCGAGCACCGGGCGTGCAGCACCTTGCGATCGACGCCCTGGTCGATCGAGCGAGCGGTCTCGTACACCATCGCCCGCGCCGCGAACAGCTCGGTCGTGCTGTCGGCGAGCATTGCCTGTACCAGTTGGAGATCGAGCAGGGGCGACCCCTTCACCCTGCGGTCGCGAGCGAACGCGGTGACCTCGTCGATCAGCCGCTCGGTGGCCCCCAGGCAACGCGCGGCCACCATCAGGCGCTCGAACCGGAACCACTCGTAGGCGAACGTCATCCCGGACGCCTCGTCGCCCACGAGGTGGGACTGCGGAACGCTGACGTCCTCGAACGCGACGATCGGGTGCTCGTGCGCGATGGTGTGGGAGTAGGCAGGAGAGCGGACGACGCGGACACCAGGGCTCGGCAGATCGACGACGAACAGGCCGTGCCCTCCCGCATGCGGTCCCTCCGTCAGCACGGCCTCGACGAAGGCGTAGGCAGCCTCGTTGTACGAGGTGACATGCCACTTCTCGCCGTTGATCACATAGTCGGAGCCGTCGCGCCCCGCAGTGGTCGTGAGCGAGGACATGTCCGAGCCCGCGAGCTCCTCGGTGATCGCGTAGCACTCCTGCTTGTCACCGCGCACGGTCGGGAGCAGCCAACGCTCGCGCTGGTACTCGTCGGCCACCTGTGGCCACCAGGCCGGCGGAGTGTGCATGCACCACCCGAGCGCGTTGGTGACCCGTCCCGCCTGCTCCTGGACCAGCACCTGCTGCAGTGACGAGCACCCGCGCCCGCCGACGTCGACCGGCATGTTGGTCGCGTACAGACCCAGCTCGAGCGCCCGTCGGCGTTGCGCCTGCGCCACCCCGTCCGGTAGGTGGCCCGCGTTGAGCTCGGCGGTCACCTCGTACGGGATCAGCTCGTCGGCGAAGGCCCGTGCGCGCTGCTGGATCTCGAGATCACTCGCAGAGAGGCCGTACATCACACCTCCCTGGGCAGCGGTGACGGGTCCTGACTGACTGTTCAGTCTAAGCGAGGATAGCCGAGGCTGCGACCGGTCCGCCCTCAGCCCAGGCTGATGCCGCAGACCGCCCCCGCGTGAACGGCGATGAACTGCGTGGCCGTCGCGAACTCCTTGGTCGTCAGCGGCCGCTGGATGTCGGTTCGGATCGAGTCGGCCGTCTTCGAGTCGATGCCCTTCGGCGTCTGACCGCTGTCGAGCGTCCTGAGGTCGACGCTCCACTTGAGGCCGGCGCCCTCCAGGATGGAGTTCACCGAGTCGTAGGACCCCGAGACCGTCTTCCAGCTCGACGCCAGCTGGTCGTCGGCGGACAGACTCTGCAGTCTCGCGAGCGAGTTCCGCACCGCCGGAAGACCCTGGCCGTCGAACCCCGCAAGGTCGAGCGTGCCGTACTTGCCTTGCGCCGTACCCAGCTCCACGCAGTACTTGGAGCCGGGGTCACTGCCCTTGCCGATCGTCGTGGTAGGGCTGGCCGAGCTGCTTGGAGGAGCGGAGCTCGAGGCGGTCCCGGTCGAGCTGCCCTGGGCGCAGTAGCTGCTCGAGACGTCGACCGACGAGTTGCCGGTGGCGACATTCCTGTTGACCGTGTAGGTGACCGTGTACGTCCTGCTGGACGGGACGCTGTGCAGCAGCCCCGCCGTCACGAGCTCGTCCATGGATGCCGCGTAGTGGCCGACTTTGGCGTTGTACGCCTCGGCCGCCACGGTGACCGTCTTGACGTCGGCTTGACAGGCGACGGTGCTGCCCTTGTCCTTGACGCCGTTTACCGAGAAGACCACGATCGCGGCGAGGATCGCGAGGATCACGACGACCACGAGCAGCTCGATGAGCGCGAAGCCGTGGCCGGCGCGCCGGTGCACGCGTGAGCGCATCAACGTCAGATCTCCCAGCATTAGTCGCTAACTGTGACCATAGTGTATACACAGAGTCAGATCTGATGATCGGCCGGTCCTCCCGCGCTGGGCACCGGTAGTCGGTCTGCCATGCGCGCCAGCATGGGTCGTCTTGACTGACCGTTCAGCGTGTGCCAGCGTCGGCGCTGTGACCGACCCTCTCGCCGAACCGGGTGCCGTCGACGCGGTCGTGGTGGGCGGTGGGACGATCGGAGCCTGGTGTGCCTGGTTCCTCAAGCAGGCGGGCCTGGCACGGGTGGTCCTGCTGGAGGCTGCCACCCTCGGCAAGGGCGCCAGCTCTCGAGCGGCGGGAATGGTCCGGGCGCAGGGCGGCACGCCGGCCGCCGTCCGGCTAGGGCTGTTCAGCCGGGACTTCTATGCCCGCCAGCCCGAGACACTGGGCATCGATTCCGGGTTCGTGGAGCAGGGCTACTTCATGCCGTGCTTCCGTCCGGCCGAGGTGGAGCAGGCCCGGTCCCGGATTGCCATGCAGCAGCGGCTGGGCCTCGACGTCAGGTGGGTCGAGGCCTCGGAGGTCGACGACCTGAACCCCGCGATGCGGCCAGGGCAGACGCTCGGCGCCTCGTACGCGTCGGGCGACGGCTACATCGACCCACCGCGAAACGTCCTCGCCTACACCACCGCCCTGTTCTCGTCCGGAGTGGAGGTGAGGGAGCGAACCGCGTTCACCGGACTGCATACCCGGGCCGGAAGGGTCGTCGGGGTGCACACCAGTGACGGAGAGATCGCCACCGAGAAGGTCGTGCTGACCGGAGGGCCGACGCTCGCCGCGGTCGGGCGCGCAGTCGGCACGCGGATCGCCGCCGGTGGAGCACGCCACCAGGTCGTCGTCACGTCACCTCATCCGGACCTCACGCCCGACCGGCTGCCGATGGTCTTCGACCTGGCGTCCGGCATCTACTGGCGTCCCGAAGAGGGCGGCATCATGTGGGGGATGAGCAACCCCGACGAGTCTCCGGGGGAAGCCACACAGTTCGACTGGTCGTACTACGAGGTGATGCGCGACCGGATGGCACAGTTGGTCCCGCTGACCGCGGAGCTGGGCGTACGCCGCGTCTGGGCCGCGACGATCGACTTCACTCCCGACCACCTTCCGATCCTCGGTCCGGTCCTGACCCCAGACGGGCCGGTCGACGGATCCGTGGTCGCCGCCGCCGGTGGGCACGGGATGATGTGGGGTCCCGGGGTGTCTCGAGCGGCGGCTGACCTGCTTCTCCACGGAACCTCGGAGGTGCTGGACACGGCGGAGCTGGGACTCGACCGCTTCGACGAGCACGGTCGCAGCCGACTGGCCGCCGACCCCATCGCGCTGCCTTTCCCCGAGAGCGCCTGACCCTCCGTTCGCGACTACCGGTCACAGGGGAGCTTCAGGGTTGGGAGGCAGCGGCGGCCGCCTCCGGTAGTACCAGCGTGTCGACCACCACCGCGCCCGTGGCCGTGACGATCAAAGGGTTCACGTCGACCGCAGCCAGCAGGTCACCGAGCTCGACCGCGATCCGGGAGACGGCGACAACGGCGGCGAGGACCGCGGCCCGGTCGGCGGGTGGGGAGCCCCGGACGCCCGCGAGCAGGCGCGAGACGTCGAGTGCGTCGAGCATCTCGTCCGCCGTCGTGCGCCCCACCGGTGGCAGGGCGACGCTGCGACTCGACAGCAGCTCGATCAACGTACCTCCGGCGGCGAGCAGGACGAGTGGTCCGACCAGCGGGTCGCGGACGATGCCTATCGCGAGCTCGATACCCGCCGCCGCCTGAGGCTGGACGAGCACGCGCTCGCCGAGCCGACTGGCGAGGTCGGCGTACGCGAGGGCGACCGAGGGGCCGTCGGACAAGCCGACGACGACCCCGCCGGCCTCGGTCTTGTGCTCCACCGCCGGCTCACCCGTCTTCACGGTGACCGGGTATCCGAGCCGGTCTGCCGCCCGCACCGCGTCGGCCGCAGAGGCGGCCGGGTGGGGCATCGCCACCCGCAGGCCGTAGTCCTCCAGCAGGGCGAATGCCGAGACCGGGTCGAGCGGACTGCCTGCGGCTGCGGCAGTCACCAGCCGGGAGCGCCACAACCGTCTGCGGCTGGAGTTCACCGGTAGCACTTCCTCGCTTCGAGGGGACCGACTCGCGTGGTCGAGAAGGTGACGTACGGTCCGGAGCCCGGTCCGGGTGCCCTCGAGGACGGGGACACCCAGGGCCCGCAGCAGCCCGGCCTTCTCCTGGTCGACGGCGGCCGCGCTGTTGCTCAGGACCAGGACGGGCTTGTCGGTCCGCTGCAGCGCCGCTTCGACGGCGTCCGGGTAGGAGGTGTCGGCGTCGTACTCGGGCACCAGGTCCACCGCCAGCGCGACGACCCCGACCGACTCGTCGTCGGCCAGGGCGGTCATGGACTCGGTGAGCAGCTCTGCCGTGTCGGCGCCCGAGCCCCATACGTCGAGCGGGTTCTCGCCGACCAGACCCTCGTCGAGGAGGCTCGTCAGCCGGTCGCGGGTGGCGGCGGAGATCTGGGCGAACGGCACGGCGACGTCGTCGGCGACATCCGCCACGAGGGCACGCTCGGCGCCGGAGTCGTGCACCGTCGCCAGACCCGGCTGCCGGCCCGACAACCGCCGGACGCGGCGCCCGATGGCGAAGGCCTCCAGCGCGTCCGCGAGCTCGTCGAGGTCGTACGCGCGGTGGACCCCGTACGCGGCGAACAACGCCTCCCAGGCAGCGTCGTCGCCGGCGAGTGCTCCGGAGTGCGCACTGACCATCGCGCGTCCGGTCGGGGAGCCGCCGACCGTCAGCGCGACGACGGGGATGTCCCGGTCCGCCGCGTCGCGCAGCGCCGAGCGCAGCTTGGGAACGTCGCGAAGGGTCTCGAGCAGCAGGCCGACGACCCGCGTCTGCCCGAGACGCAGGGCATACGTCAGGTAGTCGGCTGCCGTCGTGACGAGCTCCTGGCCGGACGAGACGACCAGCGAGAACTCCAGCCTGCGATGGGTCCGGAGCAGGGCCGAGAACGCGGACCCGGAATGGGTGACCAGTGCGATCGACCCGGTCGGCAGCGGGTGACGCTCGATATACCCGATCGCACGTACACCCGTTGCCGTGTTGACGAAACCCATGCATCCTGCACCGACGAGCGCCATCGCCCCGGCGGCACTGCGCAGCTGCGGCCCCAGCCCGTGCGCGGAGCCGAAGATCACGGCGCCCGCGTCGCCGCGACGGGCCGCCGTCTCGAGCTGGCCGACCACCACGCTGTCAGGTACACCCAACAGCACCAGGTCGACGGGACCCGGTACGTCGGCGAGCGAGGCGACACAGTCGTGCCCGAGCACCTGCGGCCGGCGCCTGTTCACGAGGTGGACCTTCGGCGCAGAGGGGCTTCGCAGTGCCTCTGTGGCCAGCCGCTCACCGAACGACCTCGGGCGGTCGCTGGCGCCGACGACAGCGATCGAGCGGGCTCCCAGCATCGCCGAGAGGCGGTCGTCGTTCGCCATCGGCTCCTACCGTCCCTACGTGTGCTGACTGACTGTTCAGTCTATGGAGGTGTTAGTCTGCCTCACAAGAACCGGAGCCTGACGGAGGGTGGGCCATGGCGCCGAGGTCTGCGGTCGGCAGCTTGCCCGACCAACGGCGGGATCAGATGCTGTTGGCCGCTGCCGTACTCATCTCCGAGCGTGGCTTCTCCGAGACGCGGATCGCCGACGTCGCCGAGCGGGTGGGTGCGAGCCCGGCCCTGGTCGTGTACTACTTCGGCACCAAGGACCGCCTGCTCACCGCGGCGCTGCGCTACTCCGAGACCGCGTTCTACGCGGCGGCGGAGGAGATGCTCACCCGCACCCGTTCGCTGAGCCGTCGGCTCGAGACCCTTGTGGACATGACGTGCGTGCCGCAGGGCAGCGACGACGTACCGGCCGGCTGGGGGCTCTGGTTCGACCTCTGGGCACAGGCCTTCCGGCAGCCTCAGGTGGAGCAGGACCGGATCGAGCTCGACCAGCGCTGGCGCGACGTGATCGAGCGCGTCGTCCACGACGGTGTCGAGGCCGGCGAGATCGCCGCGGTCGACGCCGAGGAGTTCGCCGTCACCTTCTCGTGCCTGCTCGACGGGCTCTCGATCCAGGTCGCGCTCAAGGACCCGGTCGTCGTGCCCGAGCGAGCCTTTCGCGTCGCCATGAGCTTCGCGTCCCGCGAGCTCGGGTTCGCGTGGAAGCCGCACCCCGGTGCTGCGGCCGGCGCGAAGGTCTCGGGGAGCTCAGGCGATCGCTGAGGTGCGCGGCAGCAACTGGGGTGCACTGGTCGAGATGCGCACGCATACCTTCTGACCTTCGCGCAGCCATGGTGGCGCCTCGCCGTGGACATTGGCCACCTCGGCCACCACGAGGCAGTTACCGAGCTGGACGCGTACATGGGTCTGAGCTCCCAGGAACACCAGGTGGGCGACGGTTCCCGTGTAGACGTTTGCCTCCCCGTCGCGGCGAACCTGCTCAGCCGGAGCTATCTCGACACGTTCGGGCCTGACGACGACGCTGACGCCGGTGCCTACCGAGGCGAAGTCGGTGGTCCTGGCGAAGAGGTCTATGTCACCCACCCGGCACGTCGTCAAGTCGTCGCGGACGGCGGTGACGACGGCGTCGTACAGGTTGGCGGTACCGAGGAAGCCGGCGACGTATGCGGTCGCTGGTTGGGAGTACACCTCACTCGGGGTCCCGACCTGCTCGACCTGGCCGTCGACCAGCACGGCGAGCCGGTCCGACATCGTCAGGGCCTCTTCCTGATCGTGGGTCACGTAGACGAACGTCGTACCCACGGTCTTCTGCAGCGTTCGCAGCTCGAGCTGCAGCTGCTTGCGAAGCTTGGCGTCGAGTGCTCCGAGGGGCTCGTCCAGCAGCAGCACGGTCGGGGCGAGCACCAGGGCCCGAGCCAGCGCGACGCGCTGCTGCTGACCGCCGGAGAGCTGATGCGGCTTCCGCTTGGTGAGCTTGTCCATCTGGACGAGCTCGAGAGCCGCCCCTACGCGCTGCTGGATGTCGCCTTTGCCGGCGTGCTGGTAGCGGAGCCCGAATGCCACATTGTCCCAGACTGACAAGAAGGGGAAGAGTGCGTAGGACTGGAATACCGTGTTCACTGGCCGACGATGCGGCGGCACTTCCACGAGGTTGTGCCCATCGAGCAGTATCTCCCCGGCGTCGGGCTGCTCGAAGCCGGCGATCATCCGCAAGGTGGTCGTCTTGCCGCAGCCCGACGCCCCCAGCAGCGAGAAGAACTCGCCGGCGGCGATATCGAGGTCCAGGCCGTTGACCGCAGCGCTGTCGCCGAAGGTCTTGACGAGGCCTCGAAGCGCGAGCTCGCCCACGTCCGGCACCGGCTACCTCACCTAGATCCGGCCGTGACGCGGTCGGCCAGGTCGTCGAAGTTGTGGACGAAGCGGTCGACGTCGTCGTCGGTGTGCTGCACGGACAGCAGCCACTGCTCCACCTTGCCCCAGGGGGGCAGGAAGACCCCGCCGTTGTGCTGGATCAGCCAGTGCGCCTGCCCGAGACGTTCGTCGATGCCGAGGAACTCGCGGAAGTTGCGAACCGGATCGGCGCGGAAGATGACGCACCCCTTCGCTCCGGCTGTCACGACATGCCAGGGCAGGTCGTACGTTGCGATGGTCGCCTCGATGCCCGTTCGCATTCGGTCGCGGAGGTGGTCAAGGTGCGCGTAGGCGTCGGGCGTGAGGGCCTCGCAGAGCGTTGCGCGGGCGGCAGCCATAGCCAACGGGTTGCCGTTGAAGGTTCCGACCTGCTCGTAGCGCCCGTCGGCGATCATCGCCATCAGCTCGGTCGTACCGCCGATCGCGGCCGTCGAGATGCCGCCGCCCATGGCCTTGGCAACGCATACAAGGTCGGGCGTGACTCCTGACAGGGCGGTGACGCCGCCGGGACCCGTCGTCAACCCGGTCTTCACCTCGTCAAAGGTCAGCAGGGCACCGTGCTCGTGCAGCAGGGTGCGCAGGCCGGCGAGATATCCAGGCTGCGGGTGGATGATGCCCGCGTTCATCATGATGGGCTCGAGGATCATCCCAGCGATCCGACCGGGATGGTGGCGCAGCACCCGCTCGACCGCGTCGAGGTCGTTGAAGCCGACGATGCACACCAGGTCGCGGATCTGGTGGGGGATGCCGGTGTTTCCGGCGACTCCGATCGGGTCCTCGGCCGGCCCGATCTCGTCGGCCTCCGGCAGCACGGAGACCTGTACCGAGTCGTGGTGCCCGTGGTAGCAGCCCTCCACCTTGACGATCAGGTCTCGGCCCGTGGCGGCCCGCATCATGTGGACCGCGTCCATCGTGGCTTCGGTGCCGGAGTTCGCGAACCTCCAGAGCGGCAACAGAAATCGGCGGCGCAGCTCCTCGGCCACCACGATCGCGTCCTCGGTCGGCTGAGCGAAGTGGGTGCCTTTGCGGACCCGGTCGCTGACCGCCGCGACGATCGCGGGATGGGCGTGGCCGACGACGCTGACGCCGTAGCCGCCGTGGAAGTCGGAGTACTCGGTGCCGTCGACGTCGTACACCTTGGGGCCGGCGCCATGGCTCATCCAGACGGCCTGGGGGAGGGCGATCTGCCAGTTGGACGTGCACCCACCGGCCAGTACGCCCGTGGCGCGGTCGATGAACTCGCGGCTGCGCGGCTGGCGCCGGAGGAAGACCGCGCTCTCCTCCTCGATCAGCTCGTCGAGGTCGGTACCCGCGCTGCGTGGGGTCACTGTGCTGGTCACTGCTCGCTCCTGCCGGCCACAAGGGCATCATTGACTGATTGTTCAGTTTATGCGACCGTTTTCTCGCGTGACAACCGTCACGGTCGACAGCTGTCGGGTCTGACGCTTCGGAGGCCGGATGCAAGGAGCTGGCGGTGGGCACCGGCCCCGGCGGACGCGCGCCTCCTTCACCCGTCGCTCCCTTCTTGCGCGTGCCCTCGTCATGGGTGCCTCCGCGCCCACGCTGTCGGCGCTGCTCGCCGCCTGCGGCAACCAGCTGTACACCTCCGGCAACCTCGTGCTCGCCTCGCCGAATCACCCGGTCAGATGGCCGCTCTCCGACAAGTTCGCGCCGATAGAGTCAGGTCTCGAGCCGAAGGCCGGGGGCACCCTCCGCCTGTACAGCTACAGCGACTACATCAGCCCACGAGTGGTCAAGAACTTCGAGAAGACCTACGACACCGACGTGAGCATCTCGACGTTCAACGACACCGACGAGGCCCTCACGAAGATCGCCTCGGGCAACCTGTCCTATGACGTCTACAACCCGAGCTACGACCAGATCGGCAAGATGGTGGCCGCCGATCTGCTGCGGCCCCTCAACCACGATTACATCCCCCACATCGACGATCTGTGGCCACAGTTCAAGAACCCGTGGTACGACCTGGGGTGGCGGTACTCGGTGCCGTACACGGTCTACACGACCGGTATCGGTTGGCGTACCGACCAGGTCAGTGAGGACATCGCACAGCGATCCAACCCATACGACGTTTTCTGGGACCCGCAGTACTCCGGGCGACTCGAGGTCATCGACGACTGGCATACGGCAATGGACCTGGTGCTGCTCCGCAACGGGATCTACGACGCCAACACCGCCGACGTGGCCGACCTCAAGCTGCTGCGCGAGCAGCTGATGGACCTGCTCCGCGTCACCCATCCGAAGGTGACCATCACGATGTACAACGACCTGCCGGCCGGGCAGATCTCGCTGGCCCAGATGTGGTCGGGGGACATCGTCAATGCTGTCTACTACCTGCCCAAGCACCAGTCTCCGGACATCTTGCGGTACTGGTTCCCGAGCGACGGCCGAGGAATGGTGGACAACGACCTCATCGTCTGCCTGGCCGGCGGCCAGAACCCGGTCGCGGCCCACTATTTCATCAACTACATGCTCGATCCGGCTGTCGCCGCGTTGAACTTCGGCTACATCGGGTACCAGCCGCCGCAGCGGTCGATCAGTCCCACGACCCTCGTCAAGCAGGGCTTCGTCCCGCCGAATCTTGCCACGGCGGCCGTCCTGCCCCGGTACTTCACCCACGGAGTGCACCTGCTCGAGCTCCCGCCGACGGTCGACGGCCAGTGGCACGAGATCTGGCAGGAGTTCAAGGCAGGTGGCTGATCGACCGACGAGGCACCGTGGACCACGGCTGATCTGGCCGGTGCTGGCCCTGCCGGGCATGCTGTGGATCGCGGCACTGTTCGTGCTTCCCCTGTACGTCGTCATGGCGATCCTCTTCGGCCAGATCGATCCGATCCTCCGCAAACCCGTACCGGTCTGGAACCCGGTCGAGTGGAACCTGATCCAGTTCAAGTACGTGCTCCAGCACATCGTCGGATCCGAGGGCTACTTCGGACCGGCGCTGCTGCGCACCGCGGTGTACGTCGGGGTCGCGAGTGCTCTCTGTCTGCTCATCGCCTACCCCGTGGCCTACTACACCGCGCGCTTCGCACGTCGGAAGGGTTTGTTGCTGGCGTTGTTGATCGCACCGTTCTGGATCAGCTACATGATGCGCATGCTGGCCTGGATCAACCTGTTGCAAAACGAGGGGCTGGTCAACAAGGCCATCAGCCTCGGCGGCTTGACGGATGCACACGTGAACTGGCTGTCGGGTCACTCCTACACCGTGATCCTCGGCCTGACGTACGGGTATGTGCCGTACATGATCCTGCCGCTGTTCGCGGGTCTCGACCGCATCCCCGCGTCGACACTCGAAGCGGCTCGAGACCTGGGGGCCAGCCGGTTCGAGGCGTTCCGCCGTGTCACGTGGCCATTGAGCCGGCAGGCGGTGATCACGAGCATGATGCTTACCTGCCTGCCGATGCTTGGTGACTACTTCACCAATGACATGCTGTCCGGCTCGCCGGACACGTCAATGGTGGGTAACCTGATCAACACCTCGGTGCTCACTCCCGGGCAGACCGGCCAGGCCGGCGCCTTCGTCATGATCGTGCTGCTGGTGTCGCTCGTGCCGATGCTCGTCTACGTGCGTGCCGGCCGCCAGGGCGAGGCGATGCGCTCGTGAGCACGACGGAGCCGCCGCCGGGCGTGCGAGGGTGGTGGGGGAGTCCTTGGCGCAAGCCGAGGATGCTGTGGGCCTTCACGGCGCTGTACGTCGCGTGGTCGCTGCTGCCCGTGCTGATCGCCGTGGCCTTCTCATTCAACAGCGGACGGTCGCGCACCGTCTGGCAGGGATTCTCGATGCGCTGGTACTACGGGGACCCGCTGCGGTCGGTGTGGCACGACGCGAGCCTCCACACGGCGCTGATACACACCTTCCGGCTGGGGCTGCTCGCGACATTGATCACGGTGCCGCTGGGCGTCGCGATGGCCCTCGGACTCGACCGCTGGCGCGGCCGGCTGCCGGACGGCGCGAACTTCGCGGTGCTGTTGTCGTTCGTGCTGCCCGAAACGCTTCTGGCGGTAGCGCTCTTCTTCGTCGCGACGGCGGTGGTTGGGTCCTGGCAGCCGCTGCACCTGGGCATCACAGGCCAGGTGGCCGGCCTGGTTACGTATCAGCTGTCCTACCCCGTGGTGATCGTACGAAGCCGGCTTCTGACAATCGGGGCGCAGTACGAAGAGGCCGCCGTCGACCTCGGCGCCTCCGCGCTGGAAGCGGTTCGCCGCGTGCTGATGCCGATGCTGTTGCCCGCCATCTTCGCCAGCACGGTACTCGTCTTCGCCGACGTCATCGACGACTTCGTTATCGTGCGGTACCTGTCCGGCGACTCCTCGACAGAGCCGGTCTCCGTGAAGATCTACAACACCGCGAGGGGAGCGCCGACCCCGGCGCTGAACGCGCTCGCCACCTTGGTCTTGGCGGCCTCGATAGGTGTGATCCTGCTCGGCTACCTCGCGTACCGGTATGTCACGCGCGGCGAGCGCTCCGACTCCGGCGGCATCGAGGCGTTCGCTTCGGAGCTGTAGCGCGTCGAGTCGGCCCAGATGTCGCGTCGAGTGGGCGGAAATGTCGGGTCGAGTGGGCGCAGATGTCGCGTCAAGCGGGCGCCAATGTGCAGCCGTGTACTCGGCGCCGCATACCTCGCGGTACCGGCCGCATCGGTACGGCTCGCGCCTCACGAGGGCTCGGCAGCGTGACGCCGGTTGTACAGGCGAATGGCCCACAGGTACGCCAGCAAGGCTATGCCGACGCTCCACGCGAGCGCGCCGATGGCATGGTCGCTGCTCGGGCCGCCGGTGAGCAGCGCGCGCACGGCATCGGTGACGGGAGTGAACGGCTGGTACTCGGCGAACTGGCGCAGGCCCGCAGGCATCGTGGCCGTAGCCACGAAGCCACTACTGAGGAACATCAGCAGGAACATGATCATCGGTGTGTTGCTTGCGGTCTCGACACTCTTCGCGGCGAGGCCGAGCGCGACGGCCAGCCAGATCAGCGCCAAGGCGAACACGGCCAGGATCGCGATGGCGGCCAGCCATTGCAGTGGCCCCGCGGTAGCGCGGAACCCCAACGCGAAGGCGACTGCGATCAGGACGGCCATGGCCGCAAGCGTCTGTATCAGGCTGCCCAGGACATGACCCGTGAGAACCGCGGAACGGGCGATGGCCATCGTACGGAAGCGGTCGATGATGCCGCCAGTCATGTCCATGGCGACCATGATCGAGGTGCCCTGGATGGCGGATGCCACGGTGAGGAGCAGCAGTCCTGGAACCACGTAGTCGAGGTAGGCTCCTCGCCCTTGGTGGGGGCCTAGTCCGGCGCCGAGCTGGCCGCCGAAGACGTACACGAAGAGAAGCAGGATCACGACAGGTATGCCGATCAGCATCAACGTGATGGACGGGTAGCGGAGCTGGTGCTTGAGGTTGCGGCGCAACATCACCCACGAGTCGCTGAGCGTGTAGGCAAGCGTGGTCGTCATCACTGCGGAGCTCCTTGCGGTGAGGCTGGGGCAGGGTTCCTGTCGAGCTGCCCCGTGGCACGGCTGCGGGTGACGGCGAAGAACACGTCGTCGAGGTCGGGGGTGTGGACCGTCAGACGCTCGACGGCGATACGGGCTTCGTACAGCTCGTCGAGGAGGATTCGAAGCGAGTCGACGGTGCCGTCGTCCGGGACCTGGAGGACGAGCTGGTCGGGGTCGGGTACGGCTGCCGGAAGGAGCTCGCTCGCAGAGCGCAGCAGACGGGGGTCGGAGAAGTGGAGCCGTACGTGGCTGCCGGGGATGCGGCCCTTCAGCTCGGTCGGGGTGCCCTCGGCGACGACTCTGCCCTCGTCGAGCACCGCGACTCGGTCGGCGAGCTGGTCTGCCTCGTCGAGGTACTGGGTGGTGAGCAGGATCGTGACCCCACCAGCAGCAAGCTCGCGGATGATCCGCCACATGGTCCGGCGGCTGCGCGGGTCCAACCCGGTGGTGGGCTCGTCCAGGAAGATCACTCGAGGCTCGCCGACGAGGGTCATCGCGAGGTCGAGCCGTCGCCGCATCCCGCCCGAGTAGGTCGCCAGCGACTTGTGGGCGGCGTCGGTGAGCTCGAACTGCTCCAACAACTCCGCCACCCGCAGACGACCGGCCTCTCGGCCGAGATGGCGGAGATCGGCCATCAGCTGCAGGTTCTCTGCCCCGGTGAGCAGGTTGTCCACAGCTGAGAACTGACCTGTGACCCCGATGGCGGTCCGTACTGCGTCGGCGTCGGTGACCACGTCGTGCCCCGCGACGCGCATGGATCCGGAATCGGCCGGGATGAGGGTGGACAGGATCCGTACCATCGTCGTCTTGCCGGCCCCGTTGGGGCCGAGAAGTGCGGAAATCGTTCCCTCCTGCACGGCCAAGCTCACGTCGTCGAGAACCAGATGGTCGCCGAACGACTTGCGCACACCGTGAGCCACGATGCCGCTGGAAGCGGACTCTGCGGTCATGACGTCGTCCCTCCACGCGCTGCGGTCGAGTCGTCGGGAAGCTCACCCGCTGCTCGCAGCGCCTCGCGGTGCGCGATCCAGTCCTTCTCCAGGCTCGGTAGCTGCTTCACCAGGAATTCGGAGAACGCCTCCCACTCCAGCAGGACCGCTCGCCGCTCAGGCGGTGCGTCGGCAAGCGTGCGTAGACCTTCACGGGCGAGCGCGGCCATCTCCAGGTACTCGGACACGTCGAAACCCATCGCATGGGACGACGACATGTCGATGCGCACCCTGTCCATCCGGTCGCCCGCAGCTCGAGAGCGCTGGATGAGCCCGAGTCGCTCCAACACGCTCACCGCACCGGCGATGGCGCTCCGGCTCGCCAGCAGTGCATCGGCCAGGTCGCTGATGCTCTGCTCGCGCGGCTCGCACACCGCCAGATAGCCGATCAGGCGGCCGACCATGGGGGCCATCGCGTAGCGCCGGGCATAGAAGCGTCCGACATGGTCGGCGAACGTGATCTCACCGTCGGTAGGCATGTGCCAGACCTTACGCAGATCGCTGAGATAACACAAATCTGTGTGATCTCCGTACCGAAGTCAGCAGTAGCCGGCCTCAGCCGGCGACGAGCGTTTCCTATCGCCCCGACAGTTGCGCCCGCTCGGACAAGCATCTGCGCCCAGTCGACGGAGCATTTGCGCCCGCTCGACCCGGCGGCATGTGCGGCCGCTCGACCCGGCGACATTTGCACCCGCTCGCGCAAGCATTTGCGCCCAGTCGACCGGACATTTGCGCCCGCTCGGCCGATGCTTTACCGAGTAGAGCTCGACGGTCTATCCTGACTGTATGTTCAATCAGCAGGCGACGTCTCGTACCCCGGCCCACCTCGACGCAGCGGAGCTGGCCCGGTCGCTCGACCCGTTCGGCACGAGCCGAATGCTGCCCAAGGCGGCCTACCTCGAGGCCGAAGTGTTCGACTGGGAGCTCGAGAACGTCTTCGGCGGCTGGATCTGTGTCGGTCGCTCGTCAGAGGTGCCGGAGCGGCGGAGCATGAAGGCGTTCGCGGGAGCCGACGGCGGCATCCTGGTCACCCGAAGCCGCACCGGCCAGCTGTACGCCTTCGAGAACGCGTGCCGGCACCGAGGCCATGAGCTGCTGCCCTGCGGGGGCTCCGCGCAGGCACCCGCGATCGTCTGTCCCTACCACGCCTGGACGTACGACTTCGACGGCTCGCTGCGCGGCGCCCCCGGGTTCAAGGACGTCGAGGGCTTCGACAAGTCGACCGCTGGGACTGGCGTCCCTACCGGTGCGCGAGTGGCACGGCTGGGTGTTCGTCGACCCGTCCGGCGTGGAGTCCGACTTCACAGCGCACATCGGCGAGCTGGAGGACATCATCGCGCCGTACGACGCCGAGTCGCTGCGCACGGCGCAGACCCACCAGTACGAGGTCGCGGCCAACTGGAAGGTCATCGTCGAGAACTACCAGGAGTGCTACCACTGTTCGATGATCCACCCAGAGCTGTGCCGGGTGAGCCCGCCCGAGAGCGGCGAGAACCTCCAGCGCGAGGGTGACTGGGTCGGCGGGTGGATGGAGCTGCGTGACGGCGCCGCGACGATGTCGCTCGACGGGCGAAGCGGCGGCGTGGCGATGGCCCGGCTCGACGAGGAGGAGCAGCGCACCGTGATGTACATCGCGGTGATGCCCAACCTGCTGATCAGCCTGCATCCCGACTACGTCATGACGCACCTCCTCACACCGATCTCCCCGGACCGGACGGCGATCACCTGCTCGTGGGCGTTCCCGCCTCAGGCCATGGAAAGAGAAGGATTCGACGCCTCGTACGCCGTGGACTTCTGGGACCTGACCAACCGGCAGGACTGGTCGGCGTGCGAGTCGGTACAGCGCGGGATGAGGTCGCGGCGGTACACCCCGGGCCTGCTCGCGCCCGCCGAGGACGGCGTGTACCACTTCGAGACCCTGATGGCGCGTATGTACCTCGGGATTCCGGCCGAATGACCCCCGGAGCCGGTCAGATCCCGTACACGGTGACGGCGCTCGCCTTGATCGAGAAGTAGACCTCGGCGCCGGGGGCGAGGTCGAGCTCCGCCACGGCCGGCGAGGTGACGTCGGCGCTCAGGTCGTCCGCCCGGATCCGGGCCAGCTCGTCGCGCGGCTCGAGGCCCGTGACGGTCACCGACAACACGTTGCGGGGGCTCCCGTGCGGCCGTTCACGGAACACCGAGACGGCGCTCGGGCTGAACACGGCGACGGCAGGCGTACCTGCGGGAAGCGAGCCGGCGCCCATCCCCTCGATGACCCGGCCGCTCGACTCCCGCACGCCGGCTCCCTCGGCGACGCCGGTGACCATGTTCAGCCCCGCGACCCGGGCCGTGAAGGCGGTACGGGGCCGCTTGAGAACCTCCCTGGTCGGCCCGGACTCCACGATGCGGCCACCGTCGACCACGAGCACTCGGGTCGCCAGCACGAGGGCATCCAGGGCGTCGTGCGTCACGACGATGGCGGCCCGGTCCACGAGCACGCGGCGGATGACCTGGCGCAGGGTGGGTGCGGCATCGACGTCCAGCGCGGCCATCGGCTCGTCCAGCAGCAACAGCTGCGGCCGGGCAGCGAGGGCGCGGGCGATCGCGACGCGTTGCCCCTGCCCGCCCGAGAGCTGCCCCGGCTTGCGGTGTGCCAGCTGCGCGGCGTCGACAGCGTCGAGCCAGTGCCTCGCGATCTCCCTGGCGCCTCCCGTTCGCTCCCCGCCACTGCGTGGTCCGAACGCGACGTTGTCGAGCGCGCTGAGGTGGGGGAACAGCAGTGGGTCCTGGGCCATGAGGACGATGCGGCGCTGGTGGGCAGGGGTCCAGGTGGAGGCGCTGCCGGGCCCCACGTCGAACAGCACGGACCCGTCGAGCTCGGCGCGCCCCGAGTCGGGCCTCAGAAGCCCCGCCAGGATCGCGAGGATGGACGACTTGCCCGCTCCGTTCGGGCCCATGATCGCCAGGGTCTCGCCGTCGTCGAGGTGGAACGCGATGTCGAGGTTGCGAGCTGCCAGCCGGGTTTGCAGCTGCAGCGTCATCCGAGCTCCCGCGACCCGCGGGCCAGCCCGATGACCACGACGGCCACCGCCACCAGGACGAACGACAGCGCGACCGCCGCGTCGGGGTTTGTCTCCCGTTGGAGGTAGATCTCCAGCGGGAGGGTGCGGGTCACCCCCTGCAGGCTTCCGGCGAAGGTGATGGTGGCCCCGAACTCACCCAGCGCTCGGGCGAACGACAAGATCGCCCCGGAGAGCAGCCCGGGTAGCACCAGCGGCAGCGTCACCCGCCACAGGACGGTCGTCGGTCTCGCGCCGAGTGTCGCCGCGACCGCCTCGTACCGGTGCCCCGCCGTCCTGAGCGCGCCCTCGAGGCTGACGACCAGGAACGGCAGCGCCACGAACGCCTGGGCGATGACCACGGCCGTGGTCGAGAACGCGACGTGGATGCCGAGCACGTCCATGGTGTGCCCGAGCAGCCCCTCCCGGCCGAACGTGTACAGCAGGGCGATCCCGCCGACGACCGGCGGCAGTACCAGCGGCAGCAGGATGAGCGAGCGCAGCAGTCCCTGACCGCGAAACGACGTGCGCGCCAGCACCAGCGCCATCGGCACCCCGAGGACGATGCAGACGACCGTGCTCGCCGCGGACGTACGCAGGCTCAGCTTCAGGGCCGCGAGAGACGACTCCGACGTGATCAGGGAGCCGAAGTCGCCCCACCGGACTCGCGTCGCCATGGCCAGGAGCGGTAGCAGGATGAAGACCGCGGCGAGGGCGGCCGGTAGATAGATCCAACGAGGCAGTCCGGAGGAGCCGGCGAGGGCGCGCATCTCACCGGGTCGGGCGGCGCGTCATGTCCGCTCCTGGGGCTTCTCGATGATGACGGTCGTGGCCTTGACCACCGCTACGGCCACCGATCCCAGCTCCAGGTCGAGCTCGCGCACGGCTTCGCTGGTCATCAAGGAGATGACGCGGTACGGACCACACTGGAGCTCGATGGTGGCGGCCACCTTGTCGGTGACGATGTCGGTGACGAGCCCGACGAACCGGTTCCGCGCCGACCGTTCCACCCGCGACGGGTCGGCGGCGGCTGTCGCGTGGGCGCGCGCGAACGTGGCCAGGTCGTACCCGTCGACGACCATCCGGTTGCTCGAGTCGGTGTGTGCCGCCAGCTGTCCCTGCTCGATCCAGCGCCGTACGGAGTCGTCGCTGACACCGAGGTACGTGGCGGCGTCACGAATCCGGATCTGCGGCATGATGAGCAGCCTAACGCCAGGTCATCGGCCCGACCGGCCCGGAACAGCCGTGAACCGGAGTTCTGTCGTCGTCCGTGCGCAAGCCGGCGACGCCGAGACGTCACCAGCGGCCCTGTTTTGTCGGCGTGACGTCTCGGCGCGCGTACGCGCTGCTCCACAGCTCGAAACAAGGGGAAACGGATCGGGTGTTCATCGAGCATTGCCTAGCCTCGGCCAGCGGCACCCCGCGAGCGCACGCCGCGGCGACGTGGTTGAGTGCTGACCGCTACTTATTCCGCTGAAGAGGAGGCGCGCATGCTGCGTCGCGTTGTCCTGGTGTTGGTGACGCTGACTGCGACGCTGGTGGCCAGCGCTTCGATCGGCGATGCCGCCGGTCCCCACTGGGTCCGCTACCACCAGGCCGACATCCGTTACCCGGCCGGGGCCGTCTGCAAGTTCCCCGTGTACGAGCACGTCACGCGGGACCGCGAGTTCGTCAAGGTCGTGTCCCGGTACGCCAACGGCAAGCCGCGTCTGGAGCTGTTCCGGGGGCCCTTGTTCGTGAAGGTGACCAACACCGACACCGGCAGGTCGATCCGACGCGACCTGTCTGGCCGCGCGATCGAGATCTTGGCGCGCAACGGAGCCTTCGAGTCGCTGACTATCCAGCGCGGGCACTTCGGAGCCGGTCTGCCGAAAGGCAGCCAGCCACATCGGGGCCTGTACCGGGTGAGCGGGCGATGGTCGTCGGTTTCCGTGAACCCTGACGGCACCCTTTCCCTGGTTCTGGGGCGGCCGCACGGCCGAGCGCGGAACCTCTGCCCGCTTCTTGCTGGAACCCCGCGGAACTGACGCGCAGGCGCGGGTTGGTGCGGCGCCGTACGCCCGGTCGACGGGGCTGTTTGCGCCCGCTCGGCCGGACATTTCGCGCCCGCTCGGCCGGGCATTTGCGCCCGCTCGGCCGGGCTTTTGCGCCCGCTCGGCCGGGGATCAGTGGCGGAAGGCGGCAGGTCCGGAGACGGTGGCGGAACGGCTGTGCTCGTCGAGCTGGGTCACGGCCGTGCGCAGGTCGGTCAGCAGAGCCTCGCCGAGGTCGTGACTGAACCCATTGCGGCAGACGATCCTCAGCACGGACAGGTCCTCGCGATCGGCGGGGAAGGTGTACGCCGGAACCTGCCAGCCCCGTTCGCGCAGGCCACGCGACAGCGCGAACACATCCCATCCGCGTGACCTGGTCGCTCGTGGTGAAGGCGAAGACCGGCAGCTCGTCCCCCCGCGAGATCAGCCGGAACTCGGGCATGGACGCGATCTGGTCCGAGAGTGACGTGGCGACGTCGCGCGCCGACTGCTGTACGTCGCGGAAGCCCTCGTAGCCGAGGCGGAAGAACGTGTAGTACTGGGCGACCACCTCCGCCCCCGGTCGCGAGAAGTTCAGGGCGAAGGTGGGCATGTTGCCGCCGAGATAGTTGACGTTGAAGATCAGTTCCTTCGGCAAGGCGTCCACATCCCGCCACAGCACCCATCCCACCCCTGGGAGACACGAGTCCGTACTTGTGCCCCGACGTGTTGATCGACGCCACCCGTGGAAGGCGGAAGTCCCAGGGCAGGTCCGGGTCGAGGAACGGCGCGATCATCGCGCCGGAGGCGCCGTCGACGTGTACGGGCACATCGGGCCCTCCGCCCGCGGCCAGCTGGTCCAGGGCCTGCGCGATGTCGGCGACGGGCTCGTAGCTTCCGTCGAAGGTCGAACCCAGGATCGCCACGACGCCGATGGTGTCGTCGTCGCACTGCGCGACGGCGTGCTCCGCATCGAGGTGGTAGCGCTCGCCGCTCATCGGCACGATGCGGGGCTCCACGTCCCAGTACCGGCAGAACTTCTCCCAGCACACCTGGACGTTCGCACCCATGACCAGATTCGGCCGCCGCGTCCGGTCGTCGACCCGCGCGGCCCAGCGACGCTTGAGGGCAAGGCCCGCGAGCATGCACGCCTCGCTGGAGCCCGTCGTCGAGCAGCCGGTGGCGTGGTCGGGGTCGGGCGCGTGCCACAGGTCCGCGAGGATCGCCACGCACCGGTGCTCGAGCTCGGCCGTCTGCGGATACTCGTCCTTGTCGATCATGTTCTTGTCGACGCAGTCGTCCATCAGTTGCCTGGCCTGCGGTTCCATCCAGGTCGTGACAAAGGTCGCCAGGTTGAGGCGCGCGCTGCCGTCGAGCAGCAGCTCGTCGTGGATGAGCTGGTAGGCGACGTCGGCCGGCACCGGGGTGCGGGCGAGGCGGTCCTTCGGCGGGCTGAGCCGCTCCCGGAATGCGGGGTTCGCTTGCGTGACCATGGGGTTGGAGCCCCGGGCCGGTGACGTGGGGGAGTGCGAACCGCGGTGTAGAGCCATACGGACACTATGCGCCTCCCGTCGCCGCGACGGGGCTAACCTGCTCGCGAGGAAGGGCGGTGGTCTGTCGTGTGCCGACTCTTCGGCCTGCACGCCGGTCGGTCGCCGGTACGGGCGACGTTCTGGCTGCTCGACGCGCCGGACAGCCTTTCCGCGCAAAGTCACCGCAACCCCGACGGTGTCGGGATCGGCGTGTTCGGCCCGGACGGCCGCGCGACTCTCGACAAGTCACCCCTCCCGGCGTGGCAGGACGCGCAGTTCGCTCGCGACGCGCACGATCGTCGCGGCACCACCTTCGTCGCGCACGTCCGCTACGCCAGCACGGGAGGACTCACGGCGGCCAACACCCACCCCTTCCTGCAGGACGGGCGGTTGTTCGCGCACAACGGCGTGGTGCAGGGTCTGGACCGGCTCGACGAGCGGCTCGCCGAGCTCGGCGGCGGCGATCTCGTCATCGGCGACACCGACAGCGAGCGCGTCTTCGCGCTGGTCACCTTGGAGTGTCGACGGCGAGACGACGTCACCGGCGGTCTGGTCGCTGCGGTCGAGTGGATCAGTGACAACCTCCCGCTGTACGCGCTCAACGTCGTACTGAGCACCGCGACCGAGCTCTGGGCGCTGCGCTACCCCGCGACTCACGAGCTGTACGTGCTGGAGCGGCAGTCAGGCGGACCGGCCGGCCGTCGGCAGCTCGAGGCCCGCAGCAGCCGCATCAGCGCCCACTCCGACGAGCTGGCCATGGCCCCGGCCGTGGTCGTCGCGAGCGAGCGGATGGACGACGACCCGGGTTGGCGTCTGCTGGAGAGCGGCGAGCTGATCCACGTCCACTCCGACCTGCGCGTGGAGACGCGGATCGCGTTCTCGGGCGATCCGCGCCGGCTGCTGAGCCTGCACGACCTCGACGATGTCGTCGCCAGGTCGCAGCACCCCCAGCGTTAGGCGTCGAGGCCTCCTGCTGCAGCAGTCGTGAACGCCTCCGGCTTCCGGTGGGTACACCCAGTACAGCCCGCGCGTACGAAATGCGGACCCCCGGAGGCCGGGGCTATCTTGCTTGTCGCCGTGATCCGCGCCGACAAGCAGGAGGACTTCGTGGCCACATCGAGCCGTGCCGGCAACGCCTCGACCGAAGACGTCGAGCAGTTCGGCTACAGCCAGGAGTTGAAGCGGTCGCTGACCTTCACGGACCTGTTGGTCTACGGGCTGATCTTCATGGTCCCGATCGCGCCGTTCGGTATCTTCGGCGTCGTCTTCCAGGCGTCCGGAGGCATGGTCGCTCTCGCGTACGTCCTCGGGATGGTGGCCATGGCGTTCACCGCGTTGTCGTACGCGCAGATGTCCCGCGCCTTTCCGATGGCCGGCTCGGTCTACACGTACTCCGGCCGGGGGCTGCACCCCGCAGCCGGGTTCCTCGCCGGCTGGCTCATCCTGCTCGACTACGTACTGGTGCCGGCACTGCTGTACATCATCGCGGCGATCGCGATGCACTCGTTCGTCGGCTCGATCCCGGTGTGGGGCTGGGTCGTGCTCTTCATCGTCGTCAACACCGCCGTGAACTACTTCGGCATAGAGGCCACCGCGAAGGTGAACCGCATCCTCCTCGTCGCCGAGATCCTCGTCCTCCTGCTGTTCCTGGTCATCGGGATAGGCGCGATCGTGCGGGGGAAGGGCGACGGCTTCTCGTGGCGCCCGCTGTACGACGCCTCCAACTTCCACATCGGGGTGGCCTTCTCCGCCGTCTCGGTCGCCGTCTTGTCCTTTCTGGGCTTCGACGGGATCTCCACGCTGGCCGAGGAGAACAAGCAGGGCGCTCGGCAGATCGGCCGCGCCACGGTCGCCGCGCTGGCGCTGGCCGGGACGCTGTTCATCGTCCAGACCTGGGTCGCGGCTCTGCTGGTCCAGAATCGGGACCAGCTCGTCACGAACGGCGATCCTGCCGGCACGGCGTTCTACGATGTCGCGGAGTTCGCCGGTGGCCACTGGCTGTCCGTGCTCACCGCCATCGCCACGGCCATCGCCTGGGGCTTCGCCAACGCCCTGGTCGCGCAGGCGGCGACGTCGCGCCTGCTGTACTCCATGGCCCGCGACCGCCAGCTGCCCGGCTTCCTGGCCAAGATCGACGGGCGGCACCAGGTGCCGGCCAACGCGACGTTCCTCGTCGCTGCCGTCTCGCTCGTCGTCGGCGTGTACATGGCGCATCGATCCGATGGCGTCACCGTCTTGTCGACGCTGGTGAACTTCGGAGCCCTGACCGCCTTCTTGCTGCTGCACGCCTCCGTCGTCAACCACTACGTGCTTCGCAGCGGCAGTCGCGAGTACTGGCCCCACGTCGTCGCGCCCGTGATCGGGTTCCTCATCATCGGGTACGTCATCATCAAGGCCAATGTGGCGGCGCAGCGGCTGGGCCTGAGCTGGCTCGCGCTGGGGGTCGTCATCCTGGTGGTCTTCTACTCGACCGGCCGCAGACCCCAGCTCGCCGGAATGAACGCCGCAGCGTCAGACGACACGGGCACTCGTGGCACACAGGACGAGTCCCGCTGAGCGATCCGACGTCGTCGGTTACTGGCCGGGAGCCGACGCCACCTCGGGGTACGCAGGCGCCTCAGCCGCCTGCTGCTGGTTGACTGAGCCATGGCCTCGTCCGACACCTCGCTGCGACCCGACCCCGCCGAGTACATGCACTACGTCACGGCGAGCGACCAGGGCCGTCGGTACAAAGCGGTGGTCATGGATCAGCTGGACCTGCGCCCCGGCCTGACGGCTCTCGACGTCGGGTGTGGTCCGGGTGCCGACCTCGGTGAGCTCGCGGCCGCAGTGACACCCTCGGGGTCGGTGATCGGCGTCGACCACGACGCCGACATGGTCCGGGCGGCCAGGGCCTCGACGGCCGACCTGCCGCAGGTGGAGGTGAGACGGGGCGACGCCCACCACCTTCCGGTGGCGACCGCTGGCGTCGACCGGATCAGGGTCGACCGGGCACTTCAGCACATGGCCTCACCGATCGACGTCGTCAGGGAGCTGCGCCGGGTGTGCAGGGCTGGCGGGGTCGCGGTGCTCGCGGAGCCCGACTGGGCCACGCTGGCGATCGACTCCGCTCATCTCGCGACGAGCGCGGCGTTCACGCGCTACACGTGCGACGAGGTCGTACGCAACGCGTGTATCGGACGGCAGCTGGCTCGGCTGGGCCGGTCGGCCGGTTTCGAGGTCGGCTCTGTCCTGGCCGTCTCGTCGGTGTTCGACGACTTCGTAGTGGCCGACCGGATCCTCGGCCTGACGCGCAACATCACGGCGGCGGTGCACGCAGGGTACGCCGCCGATGCCGCCGCTCAGCGGTGGCTGCAGGGACTCGGTGAGGGTGCTTTCGTCGCGGCCGTGACGCTCTTCGTGGTGGCGCTCTGCGCGCCGGCTGACTGACCGGCGACTCGGGGTCGTATCCGTCAGGACCGGCGGGCCTTGCTGGTCGCCCGGCGGTTGGCCTTCTGGATCGCCTCGACCAGCTCCTTCTTCCCCATCTTCGAGCGGCCCTTGACGTCGAGTCGCTTGGCCACGTCGTACAGGTGCGCCTTGGACGCGTTCGCGTCGACGCCCTCGGCCGTCTTCCGTCCGGTCTTGCGGCTGCCGGCCGCCTGGGCGTCCGAGGGTCCGGACTTGCCCTTGCGCTCCCAGTGGTCGCCGACCTTCTCGTGGGTGTGCTTCAGCGCCGAGAAGGCCGTCCGGTTCGCGCGCTCACCCTCTCCGTAGGTTTCCACCGCGGAGTCGTGGGCCTTCGCGAACGTACGTTGCGCCTTCTTCCCGGACCGCCGGATCGTGCTCGGAAGCTCGTCCGGAATGGGCTTGCCGCCCTTTGTCGTCTTCGGCATGGCCGTCCTTCCTGCTGCGTAGGACCAATGTCATCACCGTCGCGCCGTCCTCGCAACGATGACTCCCGACGCATCGGCCGGTCTATAAGGCAGCAACTGTCACAGCGCACGAAAGGAACCCGACATGTCGAGAATGGCGTTCGTCAACCTACCGGTGAAGGACCTCGCAGCGACGACGGAGTTCTTCACCAAGCTCGGGTTCTCGTTCGACGCGCAGTTCGCCAACGAGGAGAGCACCTGCATGGTCATCAGCGACTCGACGGTTGCCATGCTGCATCTCGAGCCGGTCTTCGACGGGTTCACCGGCCAGCGGACCGGCAACGGCGGGACGACCAGAGAGGTCATCGTCGGGCTGTCGGCGACGAGCCCGGACGAGGTCGACGACCTGGTCGACATCGCGGTGTCCGCCGGAGGTCAGCCGCTGGGTGACGCGGTCGCACAGGGACCCATGTACATGCGGGCCTTCCGGGATCTGGACGGCCACCAGTGGTCGTTCATCCACATGGACATGTCGTCGCTCGGATAGCCGCGGCGTCAGTCGCCGTCCTTGTCGAACGTCTTCGAGGTGGTCGGGTCCACCGCGCGGGTACCCGGTGGGAGGTTCGAGAGGTCCGGCGCGATTACGGTGTGCTCGCGCGAGTCCGGCAGGGTCAGCGGGTCCGCCAGCAAGGGCTGGGTATCGCCGTACAGGAGCAGGTCACCGCTGTGGCGCATGGGGAGAGTCTCACCACGGAAGAAGGCCGGTGACGACACCCATTGGGCGGCGAGCAGCACGAAGCCCAGCAGCAGGGAGCCGATGCCCACGACCGCTACAGCTCCGATCCCGAAGATCGTGATGTTGTTGCCGTTGTCGTCGGTGAGGTTGTCGGCCTGCGCGTAGATATGGGTCGCGTAGACGAACATGACGAACAAGAAGACCCCACCGACCACCGGAATCACGCCGCGCGTGAGCAGGTGCCGCAGGGAGTCGGTGAGGGTCTTGCGGTAGAACCACGCGCACGCGATGCCGGTGAGGCCGTAGTAGAAGGCGATCTGCAGACCGATCGCACCGATCAGCGCCAGCAGGATGTTCTGGCTGAGCGCGGTCATCAGCAGGTAGAAGGCTGCGGAGACGAGCCCCATCCCGATCGTCGACCACGTGGGCGTCAGGTACCTGGGGTGGATCCGGGCGAACTTGGCCGGGATGGCCCGGTACACCGCCATGGACAGCGTCGTGCGAGCCGTCGGGAGGATCGTCGTCTGCGTCGATGCCGACGCCGACGTCAGGATCGAGATGGCCAGCAGGTCGAGGCCGATCTTGCCGAGGGTGCCGTTGCCGTACAGGGTCGGGCCGATCGCGTTGAAGACGTCATCGGCGTTGTTGACGTTGCCGAGACCGATCCCCTGGTCCCCGACGCCCGCGAAGGATACCGCTGCCGTCGAGACCAGGACGTAGGTCAGGAGGAGGAGGACCGTGGCGATGACGGCGGCTCTGCCAGGGGTACGGCCCGGGTCGTCGGCCTCCTCGTTCGTCGCGACGGCAGTGTCCCAGCCCCAGTAGATGAACACCGCGACGAGTACGGCGGGTGCGATCACGTTGGAGATCGAGAGCCCGCCCGGCCAAAGCCACGACAGCTGGGGGTGAACCGCACCGGGGCTGCCGTTGCCGCTGTACACCTTGGTGAGTGCGACCACGGCGAAGATCACCAGCGTGACGATCTCGATGGACAGCAGTGCGTACTGGATCCGCGCGGAGATCTCGATGCCGCGGTAGCAGATGTAGGTCATGATCGCTATCCAGATGAGTCCGGCGATCATCGACCAGACGGCACTGCTCGCCAGGCTGTTGTGGATGCCGAGCTGATCCGCGAGCTGGTACGAGTATGAGCCCGCGATCTGGGCCAGGTTGGCCATCACGATGACGTCCGCAGCGATGATGCCCCAGCCGCCCATCCAGCCGACGACGGGACCGAAGGCGCGAGTCGCCCAGGTGAAGGTCGTGCCGCAGTCGGGCTCGGCCTCGTTGAGCTCGCGGTAGGCGACCGCGATGAAGTACATCGGTATGAACGCCAGCAGCATGATCGCCGGTGCCTTCAGGCCCGCGCCCGCCGACACGACGAACCCGAGGCTGGCCGCGAGGGAGTACGCCGGCGCTGTGGAGGCCATTCCCACCACGACGCTGCCCAGCAGGCCCAACGCCCCCGACTTCAGGCCCTTGCTGTCCACGGTGCTCGGCGATGGGGAAGTCGCGGACTGGGTCATCGCTTCGCTCCTGACTGACCTGGCTGGACTGCGTTCGCCTCGTCCGGTCGCAGCCTCTCGGTGCGAGGGGGCGGCACGAACGTAGCAGGCGAACCAGAGCCCGACCAGGATGTCAGGTCAACACAGGGAGTTCCGGCCGCTCCACACGAACCACGGTCCGAGCCTGCCACCAGGCCTGCGGGGCTCGCGCACTTCCAGATGCCGGTAGGCGAGGGGGCTGTGAGGGTGGCAGTGCCCGAGGTTGCCGGCACGCAGCTTCGCGTGGACGGCCCGGCGGTAGTAACCCCCGCCGGGTTTGAAGATGTAGGTCTTGCCCCGGCCGTACGACCGCTTCGCCCCCCAGTGGGACCAGGAGATGTGGTGAACGAGCCCCGATGGGTCTCCTCCGTTGAAGATCCTGCGCGGGTGCGCCCTTCCGAACCCGCGGTCGGCGTCGCCAGGCCAGAAGTTCTTCGACCCGAGAAGGGGCACCGGGCCAAGCGAACCCACCGACGGCCCGTGCCCACGGGCTGCGGTGTCACCGTTCGCCTGCACCGACGCCCCGGCCAGACAGATCGCAACAATGGACAGAGCGCTTGCTGCGCTCCGGATCGTGATCGACACGACTACCTCCTCAGCGGACCGCCGGCGCCCCGACGCGCGCAGCGACACCACTATGACGCGACGCGGGCCGATCTGGTTGCCAAGTGGAATGAGACGTCGCAGCTACGGCTTGGCGAATCCGAAGTCGGCCAGGACCTGCTGGCCCTCCCCACCGAGCACCTCGTCGATGAAGCTCTTCGCGAGGTCGGTGTTGCCCTTCCCGATGGCGACGATCGGGTACGTGTTCACCACCTGGGAGGACGCTTTGAAGGTGATCCCCTTCACTTTGCTTCCTGCCGCCTGTACGTCTGTGACGTAGACGAGCCCCGCGTCGGCCTCCCCGCTCTCGACCTTCGCGAGCACGTCCGTGACGGACTGCTCTTCGCTGACGGGTTTCAGGGTCTGGTGTGCGACGTGCGCGAGCTGCTCGGCAGCCGCGCCACACGGGACCTCCGGTGCGCAGTCGACCAGCTTGACGCCGGGCTTGCTGAGGTCAGCGAAGGTCGTGATGTGGGCGGGATTGTCGGGGGGAACCGCGATCTCCATCGTGTTGGTGGCGAAGTCGACCGGTGTCCCGACGGTGAGCTTGGCGCTGGTGGCCTTGTCCATGTTGGCGGTGTCGGCGGACGCGAATACGTCGGCGGGCGCGCCGTTCTGCAGCTGCGCGACCAGGTCGGACGACCCCCCGAAGTCGAACTTCACGCTGACGCCGCTGTGGCTCTTCTCGAAGTCCTGGCCGATCTTGGTGAACGCGCCCGTGAGCGACGACGCAGCATAGACGGTCAGCGTCGAGCCGGACGTCGACGATGAGCTCTTGTCGTCGTGTGAGCTGCAGGAGCCCAGCGAGAGGGGCAGCACGGTGGTGACGGCGAGCACTCCGACGAGGCGGTTCATGGTCTGTTGAGCCCTCTCTTCGATCCGAAGATACGGAACAATGGAGACTATAGATCACGATCTGCGGCGGCTTCCGTCCCCGGGCCCTCCCTCCACCGAGGAGTCACGTAGTTTCCGCCGAGGGGTCAAGTACTTCCCGCCCAGGGGTCAAGATGCGCCTGGGTGTACGTGCCTCACCGCAGTTGTCTCTCGCGGCCGAGTGAGTGCTAGCAACTGTCGGCCGCGGCGGGAAGGATGGCCGGCATGAACAGCAGCGACAGCACTCCACGGGAGGCGACGCCGGTCGCGTCGCCAGCGGTTTGGCCGGTACCGCGTCGTACGGTCATACCTCGACATGGCGACGAGATCAGCATGCTGCAGGCGTACCTCGACCACTACCGCGAGACGTTCGACCTCAAGTGCGCTGGGGTGGCGCCGGAGCGGTTGTCCGAGCGGAGTGCGCCACCGTCATCGATGTCGTTGCACGGATTGGCACGCCATCTCGGCGGGGTCGAGCGCTGGTGGTTCGCGATCAACTTCGCGGGCCTCGACCTGCCGATGCTCCACTACACCGACGAGGACCCCGACCAGGACTTCGAGTCCTTGGACGGAGATCCGCTCGAAGCCCTACGCGTTTGGCGCGAGGAGTGCGAACGCTCGCGGGAAATCGTCGGGGGAGCCTCTGGTCTCGACCAGGTCGGCGCAGTCGAGCGTAACGGCAGCTACACGTTGCGGTGGCTCATGCTCCGCATGATCGCCGAGTACGCGCAGCATGACGGGCACGCGGACCTGCTCCGGGAGGGCATCGACGGAGCGGTCGGTGAGTGATGCCCACGAAGGTGGCGACACCGGTGCAGAGCTGAGGCGTCGCTACCCGCGGCTCTTCGCGCCCGACCGGTGGGAGTGGGCGGCCATCGACGTCAGCTTCACGATGCGGCTCCCGAGCGACGACCTGGCCCAGAGTGTCGGCGGCGCTTGGAGAGCGCCTGGGTCCCTACTCAGTGGCGCCGCGAGCAGCGGCTTCCGCAGCGTCGACTCACGCCACCAGGCATTGCGGTAACGTTCCGCAGGCCCGGCGACGTACTGCCGGCGACCGCGGATGGACCCCATGACGAACGACTCGTTCCACCCTGACCTGGCGCGAAGCCGGCCGAATCTGCGACGGGTCCGAGCAGAGGATGTCGACAGCGAGACCGCCCAGACGCCCGGCATGCAGCGGTTCGCCGCGATCAGCAACGCGAAGGTGGGCTCCGAGCGCCTCTGGATGGGCGAGACGCACGTCCAACCGCAGATGCGGTCGGCGGACCACCATCATGGTGAGGCGGAGACGGCGATCTACGTGGTGAGCGGCAGCCCCGAGTTCGTGTTCCTCGATGAGCAGACTGGCGAAGAGCGCCGCCTGTGCGCCCAACCGGGCGACTACGTCTTCGTGCCGCCGTACACGCCGCACCGCGAAGAGAACAACGCTGCGGACGTCGAGGCCGTCGTGGTGATCGCGAGAAGCACGCAGGAAGCCATCGTCGTCAACCTGCCCTCACTCCACGGCCCCGACTGACCCTCGTCGAGTGGGCGCAAGTGTCCGGTCGAGTGGGCGCAAATCTCGGTTCGAGTGGGCGCAAATGTCCGGTTGAGTGGGCGCAAACGCACCGCCCAGCGGGCGGAGCTGTGGCGGGACCGGAGGGAACTCACAGCAGCTGTGTCGACAGGCCGTTGTGCAGGGACAGTGCGTTGCGAGTCGTACGACGCACACGTCGCGCGGCGATGTGTACCGGTCCGGCGAGCATTCTTGGCCGCTCGAGCCACGCTCGAGCCAGCATTCTTGCCCAGTCGGGCCAGCATTCTTGCCCAGTCGAGCCAACATTCTTGACCGGTCGGCGGAGACGGGCGGGACGACACCCGGCTCACGCGGAGGCGTCGGCGCCGGCGTCCTTGCGGCAGACGTACCTGGCGTAGATCCGCCCGCTGACCTCGCGCGAGAGGATGCGGAGCCCGGCGCGCGTGATCAACGGCTCGAGCAGCCAGCTGAAGGTGCTGAACTCGGTGCGGACATGGGTCGCGAAGTCCTCCCGGGTGTACCCCTCGGCCGGGTCGGTCGCTGCGCCCGCCATCCAGTCCTCCAGCACGCCCGAGGCCTCCCCGGGGCTGAAGTCGTACACCAGGTCGTGCAGCACCAGCACGCCCCCCGGACGCAGCATCGACGCCACCCGGTGCAGCGCGAGCCCCTTCCAGAAGTCCGGTAGCTGGTGCAGGGCGTTGCGCGTGTACACGACGTCGGCCGGACCCCCTTGGTGCTCGTAGTCGAGGTAGCCCGCCCGGACGCACTCCACGTTCGCGACCGCGGACTCGTCGGCGGTACGGCGTACGTGAGCCAGCATGGCCGCAGAGACGTCGACGGCGATGACGCGACGGCACATCGCGGCTGCGGCGAGGGCGAACCGACCCGTGCCTGCGCCAAGGTCGACCACCGTGGACTCAGCGCCCAGGACCCCCAGGACCGTCAACGCCTCCAGATCGTCCTGGACGCCGGGGTAGCCCTGCTTGCGGTCGTACCCGGCCACGTACCCAGGGTCGAGGTGCTCCGGTCCGGCGTACTCGAGCTGGTCGATCATCCACGAGGAAGGCACCGTCCAACCCTCGCAGCGCGCCACGTGTGGTCACAAGCGACTTATGGTGGCGTGTGCCTGTGACCACGCCTCGTGAGCGGATCGACGCCGAATCGGCTCGGCGCGGATCCCCGGCCTTCGCAGCGGGCTGCGTCGGCCTGCTGACGGGATCGATCGACGACCCAGAGCTGCTGAGGTGCCTGGGAGGACCCGGCGCCGACAAGTTCCTGGACGGCGCGCGGCATGACGACACGTACTGGCTGCGCGTCTGGGCGCTGCGGGGGCTGCTGTGGGCCTGGCACGGATCGGCGACCGGCCCTGTGTGCGAGGCGCTGAGCGACGAGTCCTGGCGAGTGCGCGAGATGGCGGCGAAGGTCGTGGCGCGGCACCTCGTAGCGGAGGCGTTCCGGCCAGTAACGGACCTCCGCGAGGACGCGGTGCCACGGGTACGCGCGGCGGCCGACCGAGCCCTGGTCCGGCTCACCCAGGCAGGCGCCTGACACCCGGGTTTCACGCTCCTGCGTCCGGGTACCGCTAACCCACACAGGAGGTGGCAGATGCGAGCGATGGTGTACCGCGGGCCGTACCGGATCCGCGTGGAGGACAAGCCGATGCCGCCGATCGAGCATCCCAACGACGCGATCGTGCGCGTGACGATGGCTGCGATCTGCGGATCGGACCTGCACCTGTACCACGGCATGATGCCGGACACGCGAGTCGGCATGACCTTCGGTCACGAGTTCATCGGGGTGGTCGAGCAGGTCGGCTCGTCGGTGCAGCGGCTCAAGCCGGGTGACCGGGTGATGGTGCCGTTCAACGTCTTCTGCGGCTCGTGCTACTTCTGCGCCCGCGGCCTGTACTCGAACTGCCACAACGTTAACCCGAACGCGACGGCCGTCGGCGGCATCTACGGGTACTCCTCCACCTGCGGGGGCTACGACGGGGGCCAGTCGGAGTTCGTGCGGGTCCCGTTCGCCGATGTCGGGCCGAGCCTCATCCCGGACTGGATGGAGGACGAGGACGCCGTTCTCCTCACCGACGCGCTGGCAACCGGCTACTTCGGCGCCCAGCTCGGCGACATCGCCGAGGGCGACGTGGTCGCCGTCTTCGGTGCCGGGCCGGTCGGGCTGTTCGCCGCGAAGTCGGCCTGGCTGATGGGAGCCGGGCGCGTCATCGTCGTCGACCACCTGGAGTACCGGCTGGAGAAGGCGCGTAGCTTCGCCCACGCCGAGACCTACAACTTCACCGAGCACGACGACATCGTGGTGACGATGAAGAAGACCACCGACCACCTGGGTGCCGACGTGGCCATCGACGCGGTGGGCGCCGAGGCCGACGGCAACCTCCTGCAGCACGTCACATCGGCCAAGCTGAAGCTGCAGGGTGGGTCACCGGTGGCCCTCAACTGGGCCATCGACTCGGTCCGCAAGGGCGGCACGGTGTCGGTGATGGGCGCGTACGGGCCCATGTTCAGCGCGGTGAAGTTCGGTGACGCCATGAACAAGGGACTGACTCTCAACATGAACCAGTGCCCTGTCAAACGCCAGTGGCCGCGGCTCTTCGAGCACGTCCGCAACGGCTACCTCAAGCCGAGCGACATCGTCACGCACCGGATCCCGCTGGAGCACATCGCGGAGGGGTACCACATCTTCTCGGCCAAGCTCGACGGGTGCATCAAGCCGCTCGTGATCCCCAGCGCCAACTGACCGAAGGACCGACCATGGCGTACACACCTGAGAAGCCACCGCTCGCGGAGTCGCCCGAGGAGCTGCGCGCCCGCATCCCCGGATGGGGTGTCGACCTGGACCCGCGCGACCGACCGGCCGTACCTCGGCTGCAGTTCGACCCGGACCTCAGCGGAGCCCACTGGGACTTCCCCGAGCGCCAACCGCAGAAGTGGCCCCGGGAGCGGTCGATCGAGCACAAGTTCCTGACTCCCGTCTTCGGTACCTCCTGCCCGCCGAAGGGACTATCCGGTGCGATGCGCAGGCTCGCGTACAAGAGGTACAGCGAGGGCCGCGCGGCGCACTGGCTGATCCTCATCGCAGCGGACCGGGTCGACGCCGTGGAGAGTGCGGTCGCGTCCTTTGCGACCCTGCGCCCCGACAACCCGATTACCGAGACCGGAGTGCTCAGCGAGTTCTCGCGCCACGGCATCGCCTCGCGCTTCGGCCAGCGGCGTACCGACGTCAGGCACCAGGCGATCGACCCTGTCATCGTCGCGGCACCGTGGGTCGCCGCCGGTGGCCTCGCCTACACGGGTGTGAAGGCACTGGCGAAGCGTCGCCGCCGCTCCTGAACCGCGTGCGCCGGAAGCGTCCTCCAGTGGCGGGAGAGTAGTACCGGCCCGAGTCAGCGCCCGAGCGCGAGGATCGCGAAGTCGTTGTGCGGCAGTGCGACGCGTACAGCACCGTCGTCGGCCCGCGCCACGCGCTTGTTCCACACATCGTCGGCGTCGCCCGTCGGCGCCGATCCGAGGGCGACGGTGACCTCGGCGTCTGGGCCGAAGTTGAACACACAGACGACCGGCCGCCCGTCCGCACCCGGCCGGCTGTAGCTCAAGCAGTGGTCGGGTCGGTCGTTGTCGATGAGCGTCAGCGGGCCGGCATCGAGGCGGTGCCGGGTGCGCAGAGCGATCAAGCGCCGGTGGAATTCGAACAGGTCGGGGTCGGCCGACCAGGTGAGCGGACCGCGGTCGCGGTACGGGTTGAACTCCAGCCCCACCTCGTCGCCCATGTACAGACACGGGGTGCCCGGCAGGGTCAGGAGGACGGCCGTGGCGACCCGGGTGAGCTCGGGTCCGTGGCGGGTGATGAAACGCGGCCCGGTGTCGTTGTTGTTGAGGAACCGGAAGACGTCGCCGTTGGCAGTCGACCTCTCCAGGTGGTACCGAAGGTCGCGGGCGGAGCCCTTCGTGTCGGTGAACGCGTGCCCCCACGCCCAGGTGCCGAGGTGGTTCGTCCAGTCGTACGCGGAGTCGAACCCAGCCCGCTGATAGTACGGGTCAAGAGTGCTCGCCTCCGCCAGCAGGAAGAGGTCGGGCTTGCTCGCCCGGAGCCGCTGCAGGCACTGCGGCCAGAACTGAGGCGTCCGCTGCCGGATGCCCCAGGCCGCGTCCATCCGGTACCCGTCGATGTCGTGCTCGGTGACCCAGTAGCGCATCGCGTCGACGACCATGTCCTGGACCGCGGGGTTGTCGTAGTTCAGGTTGATCAGGTTCGTCCAGTTGAAGTAGTGCGTATAAGTGCCGGCGATGTCGCGGGCGTAGTGGTCCGCGTACACCGAGCCGTCTCCGGTCGACGTGACCTCTCGGTAGAAGGGGTGCTGGTCGGAGGTGTGGTTGGGTGCGAAGTCGAGGACGACCCGCAGCCCCTCGCGATGAGCAGCTTGCACGAGTCGGCTCACGTCGTCGTTCGAGCCGTGCTCGGGATCGACCCGGGTGTAGTCGGTCATGGCATATCCGAAGTTGCCCGGCGGGTGCTCGAAGATGGGGGAGAGCCAGATCATGGTGACGCCGAGATGGCGCAGATAGGGCAGCTTCTCCTCGACACCACGCAGCCCCGCGTCCGAGAAGCTCGAGACGATCAAGCCGTAGACGATGTTCGCCGGCCGCACCTGGAGGACGATACCGCGAGGCGCGGTGGTGCGTTGACGTCGGCGCGATGGGTACCAAGGACCCGTCGAGACGGTGACCGCGGCGCGCTGCTGCCGCCGACCCAGGGTGACGACGCAGGAGGAGACAGATGACCGAGCCGGGCCAGCACGAGCAGGACTCCCTCGACGACGTGATAGAGCCGGAGTTCGACGTTCCACCGACGCATCGTCCGCGGGTCCACGGGGGCATGCCGCTTCGGCCGGACGACGACGAGCTCGCCGCGATGGTCGAGCGTGACCGGCTTGCGGCCGGCGTCGCGGACTACGCGCCCAGTGACGTACCGGAGGCCACCGACCCTCTCCCAGAGGGCTCGTCCGAGGCGGCGGATCTCGCTCAACGGGGACTGCTCGACGAGTAGCCGTCGTCGAGGGACGCGGTGCCGTCGTCGTCGGTCGGCCCGGGGCGGCCGGCCCCGCGGGGCGGGGAGAGAGCCGCTAGCTCTCCGCCAGGAGCTCGGCTTTGGCCAACAGCTGCGCGGCGAGCCGACGGCACTCCGACGCGTCGAGGTCGACCTCGTTGTACGCGTTGTAGCCGCACGGGGCGGACAACAGGGACAGCCGGACTCGGGCATCCCCCACGATCGGGCCCGGCAACCAGGCTGCGAGCTCGTCCGAGCGCACCAGCTCCAGCGCGACCTCGCACTCGTCGGCTGTGTCGACCAGCCACGAGCAGCGAGAACCGTAGTGCACCGCCGACGTGTCGAGGTCCGTGCAGTCGCCATAGCCGTCGCACCACTGGGGGTGCCCCTTCGGCCAGGGTTCGACGCGGCTGCCCGGTGCAAGCGCGGGTGTTTTGCGCGTTCGATCGGGTTCGGGCACGGCGCACCTCCATCTGGTCGGAGGTGTTGTACCCACTGCAGGCGATTGCATCGCCGTGCCTGGCCGGGGGTCGCAGGGAAGCGACCCCCAGCCCGCATTACGGCTTTTGCACCCGCCGTGGGCGCCCGAGGGGTCAGGGACTTCCCGCCGAGGGGTCGGTAGCTTCCCGCCGAGGGGTCGGTAGCTTCCCACCGGAGGGGTCAGTTTGTCCGCTCAGCTGTGTAGCCGGACGCGGCGCCGGATGAAGGGACGGTGCTTCCCGCCGGAGGGTCAGTTTGTCCGCTCAGCTGTGTAGCCGGACGCGGCGCCGGATAAATGACCCGTCGACCAGACATTTGCCGCCCGCTCGATGGGAGATTACCGCCCGCTCGAGGCGGACATTTGCGCCCGCTCGACAGGGAGGTGGGCTGGATCGTTCGTGCGCATCCGCGGGCCGGCTCGCGACCCGCTCGCCGTTGTCGGCGCTGCCCCCTAGCCTGGATCCTCCGGGGCGAGACGCAGGAGGGACCTCGATGGCCGACGCGGACGACGTACGCCGACTGGCGCTCGCCCTGCCTCACGTGGAGGAGGTCGACAGTGACGGCTTCGACTTCCGCGTGGCCGACAAGGGCTTCGTCTGGTCCTATCCCGAGCGACGACCGGGCCGGCCGCGGATGATCCGTACCGACATCGCGGTCCTGTTCGTGGGAGACGAGGCGGAGAAGCAGGCACTCCTGCTCGGCGAGCCAGAGCTCTTCTTCAGCACTCCCGGCTACGACGGCTGGCCGCTGGTGATGCTCCGGCTGGAGGCGGTCGACGTCGACCGGCTGAGGGAGCTGGTCACCGATGCCTGGCACATGCGTGCCCCCGAAGCCCTGGTTGCCGAGCTCGGTGGAGCCCGGCACCTCTGCGATGCCGGTTAGCCGGTTGCGGTGCGATCGGCCTCTCGAACCACGGCTCCGCCACGGCCCGGTGGGACTGGTCCTTCCGGATCATCGGGGACGGTGAGGTGACCGGCGTCGACGCCGGTCGCATCCACGTGCTCATCGGGGCTGCTAGCGATCCGCGCGCCGGTACGCTCCGCACCGATCCCCGCGGTCACGACCAGCACGATGCCGGCGATCGCTGCCGGCCGCGGCACCTGGCCGAGGTAGAGAAGCCCCATCACGAGCGCAACTGCGGGCTCGAGGCTCATGAGAGTCCCGAAGGCGGCGGTCGTCAGCCGGCGCAGGGCCAGTAGCTCCAGACAGAACGGGATCACGGGCAGGACGAGAGCAAGGCCGAATCCCGTCGCCATGAGCTGCCAGTCGACGTGGGGCAGCACCGAGGGACCTGCGGCGAGCGTGGCCACAACGGCGGCCACCGGCATCGAGACGCCCAGGGCGCGTACGCCCGTCACCTCGTCGCCCGCCCGCTGGGTCAACAGGATGTAGCCGGCCCAGCAGACGGCGGCTCCCAGCGCGAATGCCACTCCCACGAGGTCCGTACCGCCGTGCCACGGCTCCGTCAGCGCCAGTACGCCCAGCGCGGCAACGAAGGGCCACAGCCGTCCTGCGCCGCGGCTGCGGGACACCGCGACGCTGAGCGGGCCGAGGAACTCCAATGCGCTCGCGGTGCCGAGCGGCAACCGTACGACGGCAGCCATGAACAGCATGGTGACTCCGGCGGTCGTCACGCCCAGGCTCACGCAGGTCAGCAGGGCGGTGCGGCTGAAGCTGGAGCGCCAGGGCCGCGCGACGACCAGGAGGATGGCCCCGGCCCACACCAGTCGCAGCCAGGCCACCCCTTCGGCACCGATCCGGTCCGACAACCCGACCGAGACCGCGACCCCGAGCTGTACCGAGCACATGGCGGCGACCGCCATCGACGTGCCGGCTCGGGACGCCCGGCGCTCTGCTGCTGACCTCATGGAGCCAGTACACCAACACTCATCCGTACGCGTCCACGTGACAATGCTTTACGATTCGTTCACGAACTACGAATGATTGGTCAACCATGGAGACCCGCCGCTTGCAGATGCTCGTCGAGCTCTCCCGCCTCGGCTCGATGCGGGCGGTCGCTGATCTGCTCGGGACCACGACGTCCACGGTGTCGCAGCAGGTCGCGCGGCTCGCCGAGGAGACCGGGGCAGCTCTGGTGGAGCCGGACGGCCGGCGCGTCCGGTTGACCCCGGCGGGGCGCCGTCTCGCCGAGCATGCGGCGGTCATCCTGGGCGCGGTGGAGACGGCTCGCCTCGACCTCGACCCCGGCGCGGAGCCGTCGGGAACGGTTCGGGTGGCCGGATTCGCCTCCGCCATCCGGCGCAGCCTGTTGCCCGTCGTCGCCGACCTTGCCCGGACACACCCGAGCGTCGGCATCGTCATGCGGGAGTATGAACCGGCCGAGGCGATCTCATTGTTGGCCGCCGACGACGTCGACCTGGCCCTTACGTACGACTACAACCTGGCACCGGCGCCACGAGACCCCACCATGGTGACGAGCCCACTGTGGACCACGCCCTGGAGCCTCGGTGTCCCCACTCGGGCGGTCGCTTCGGCCCCCGGTGACGCCCTGGCCACGTTCGCGGCGTTCCGCGAGCACGAGTGGATCGGGAACTCCCGCAACCGTGCCGACGAGGACGTCGTGCGTACCATCGCATCGATGAGCGGCTTCGAGCCGCGGCTGACCCACCAGTGCGACAGCCTCGATCTCGTCGAGGACCTCATCCTCGCCGGACTGGGCGTAGGACTGCTGCCCGCCGGCCGGGCAGCGCGGCAGGGGCTCACGCTGCTGCCGCTCACGGCGCCGGACGTGCGGTTGCGGGCGTACGCCTGTACGCGTCGCGGCCGCAACGTCTGGTCGCCCCTTGCCCTGGTGCTCGATCAGTTGTCCGCTGAACCGGTCCAGACCGGGCGGAAGACCTCCACGACGGCAGGCGTTCGGCCCACGGCCGGCGAGCCAGGGGCGCGACCGTCCTAGTGCGCCTTCATCGGTCCGCCGGCGCGACCGTTAGACACCGCGACGACCTCGGCGACCACCGAGAGGGCGATCTCGCCGGGAGCCTTGCCGCCGATGTCGAGGCCCGCTGGTACCCGCAGCCGGGCCAGTGTCTGCGGCGGGACAGATGCGGCCAGCGTCGAGAAGACGTGTTCGGCCCGTCGTCGGCTGCCCATCATCGCGATGTAGCCGGCGTTTCCGGCCAGGGCGTGCCGCAGCAGAGCATCCATCTGCGGAGTGTCGTGGTCGCACAGCACGAGTGCGTCCTGCTCGTCCAGGGGATGGTCGGTGAGCCATTCCAGAGGTGACCACTCGGCGTCCTCGTCGGGCAGCAAGGTGGCGCGCCGGCCGGCGAGCTGCGAGATCTGCACCACGGCGCGGCCGATCGGGTTGTCCGTCACCGCCACGACCTGTCCGTACTGCGGCGGGTCATCGGACCAGGCCTGTTCGCGGCCCTGCGGCGCTCGGCTGTCAGGTGGGATGCTCATCGGCTGACCCTACCGGCCCAGCGCGGCGCGCCCCGGCGGTCATCGCGCCCCGGCGCGGACGTAGCGGTCGAACCATTCGAGGACACGTCGCTGGACGTCGATCTGGTGCCGGCGCTCCCGGATGCCGTGCGGCTCACGGGGGTAGGACACCAGCTCGACGGGGACCGCCTGGCCTCTGATAGCCCGGTGGAACGCGGTCGCCTGGCTGAACGGCACCCGCTTGTCCTCCGCCCCGTGCAGTATCAACAACGGGGTGGCACGGCGTGCGGCGAAGGAGATGGGGGAGTGGGCGTCGGCGTGGTGGGGACCGGGACCGTCCCAGCGGTTGTCGCCCCCGAGCGCTGTTTCGAAGGCCGGGAGATCGCTCGTCGCCGCCAGCATGCCCCAGTCGCTGACCCCGGCGCCCATCACACCAACCTTGAACCGGTCGGTCGCCGTGACCGCCCAGGCCGTCAGGAAGCCGCCCTGGCTCCAGCCGCCGATACCCATGCGGTCCGGATCGGCTATCCCTGCCGCGATCGCGGCATCGACGATGGCCACGACGTCGCCCCACTCCGCTCCCCCCATGTCCCCCCGGACCGAGGTCGCGAAGGCGTTGCCGTGCCCGTACCCGCCGCGGTAGTTGGGGAGGACGACCGCATACCCGTGAGTCGCCAGCAGCTGACCCCAGTCCAGCGGGTGCGCGTGTGACCACAGACCGGACCGACCGTAGGGACCTCCGTGCACGAGCACGGCGGTCGGCCAGGGGCCGTCGCCGGCAAGCGGTGGCCGGATCACGGCCGCGTCCAGGTCGATGCCGTCCGACGCGGTGCAGTACAGCGCCTCGACGGTGCCCAGCCGTACCTGCTCCAGGTGGGCGCCGTGGTCCGACAGTGGGCGCAACGCCCCAGGAGGCCCGGCGACCACGCGGGCGACGAGCTCGTCACCCAGCTGGACCGCCGCGATGACCGGGCCGTCAGCGGTGTCTGTGACCGACAGCCCGTCGACCTCGCCCGTGATCTCCCGTACAACGGTCCGCTCACCCGTCTGCGGGGACAGCCGCTCCAGACGGGTCGCGAGCCCTTCGCCGACGACCAGCATTGCCCACTCCGCGTTGGCGGCATGGGCGAGGCCGTCGGTGCATCGCGGCTCGTCGCGGTCGGTGCCGATGACCTGCGGGTCTTCGCCCTCCGCGGACACCGCCCAGACGGTCGCGCTGCTCTGCGGCACCGCCTCGTGCGGGGCCGCGTAGACGAGCAGGTCCGGACCCGACCAGCCCACGTCGCTGATGAAAGGCCACGCAGTCACGGCGTGCGAGTCACTGGTGTCGGGTGTGAAGACGTGCACGGCTGTGCTCTCTAGGTACTCCTCCGGCGGCGCGTCCTGGGCGACCAGCGCGAGCCGGGAGCCGTCCGGCGACCAGGCGAGCGCGGTCAGGTGCAGACGAGGCGCCCACCCGGCCTCCGGCTCACCACCGGCGGCGTCCACGAACCACAGCCGGTGGTGCTCCCACCGTTCGCCGTACACGTCGGGGTCGTCGCGCTCCTTCTTCCGTCGCTTGTCCTCCTCGGTGGGCTCGTCCGGCGACAGGAAGGCGATCCGGGCGCCGTCCGGGGACCACGCGAAGGCCTCGACCGATCCGGACCGCACGACGAGAGCCCTGGCCTCGCCGCCGGCCGCGTCCAGGACGTACAGCCCGTGGGTGCCGCGCTCGCGTCGATCCGACAAGAAGGCAAGACGACGACCGTCTGGGGACCAACGTGGCGAAACGTCGTCACCCCCGTGCGTCCATCGCCGCGGTGCCGTCGAGGCATCGACCGGAGCGACCCAGATGCCGGTCTCGGGATGCTCGCCCTCCTTCCCGAACGGGGCTGCCGTCCAGGCGACGAAGCGGCCGTCGGCCGAGACCTGTGGGTCGGACGGCGACCACAGGGATGCGATCTGTTCGGGCGAAAGGGCAGTCGTCACCTACGGCACCGTAGCAAGAGCGAGACCCGCGCCAGTCCCTCCACCCGAGGCCTCGCGTCGGCCGGGTCTCCAGAGCCTTCGTGCCGCCCGGACGCCGAGACGGCCACGAGCAGGGCGAGCGAGGGGACGAGACGTCGGCTACACAGATCCTCATGGTCGCTCACTGGTACGCCGAATCTCCCGCCCGTCGCAGCCGGCAGCTGCTCGCCGACGTCGCCGTGGCTCTGGCCCTGCTGGCCTGCCTGTGGCTGGGCAGCGGGGTTCACCACCTGACGGCCGACCTCGCCGGCCCCGGTCGGACCCTGCAGTCGGCCGGTGCAGCGCTCGCCGACAAGATGGACGAAGCGGGAGCGGCGGCCGGGAAGGTTCCCCTGGCCGGCCAGGACCTGGCCGCACCGTTCTCCGGGGCCGGTCAGGCCGGTCGGGCCATCGAGTCCGCCGGCGTCAGGCAGCAGCAGGTGGTGGCAAGGATGGCGACTCTGTTCGGGTTGCTCTCCGGTGGCGTTCCGGCGCTCCTCGTCCTGAGTCTGTGGCTGCCGCGGCGCGTCCGCTTCGCACGCGAAGCGGGCCTGGCGGGGCGACTTCGCAGTGCCCACGGCGGCCTCGACATTCTGGCGTTGCGGGCACTGGCGCGCCAACCGCTCGGCGATCTGGAGCGCGTCGGGCCGGCAGCCGTCGAGGGTTGGCGCGCCGGTGACCCCCAGGCGATCGAGGCATTGGCCGCACTCGAGCTCCGGGGCCTCGGGCTGGGTACACGCCCCACCCGGCCCGCTGGGCGGTGACCAGCCGGCCCGTCGAGCCGCACAGCGTGCCAGCCGGTCGAGTCTGTTGATCAGGCGCGGGCGCCGGGATTGTCGAAGATGGGAACGGCCCGCCCCAGCGGTGCGCGCTGCAAGGGCGCCCGCCAGCAGACGGTGGTTCCTTCACCCGGCGCCGAGGTGAAGCTGCAGGTACCGCCGACCTCCGCAGCCCGATCGCGCAGGTTCTGCAGGCCGCTACCGCCCATGGAGGGCGTGAAACCCTTGCCGTCGTCTCGTACCTCCACGACGACGGTCGCTGCGGCTCCTGTCCCCTCGATCCGAACGCCGACGTCGACTGCCGTCGCCGCGGCATGACGGCCGACGTTGGACAGCGCCTCGACGATGACGGCGATGATCTGCGGGCGGACGGCGTCGGGAACGGCGGAGTCGAGCGGACCCAGAAGCGTCACGCGCGGGGCGAAGCCGAGCATCGGTTTGGCTGCGGAAGCCAGGGCGGGCACTTGGCCTCGCAGGCCGCCGTCCGTCTCGGCGTGTCCCAGCGCGAAGATCGTCCCGCGGATGTCGCGGATCGTGCCGTCCAGACCGTCCACCACGGCTGACACGCCGGCCGCCAGCTCCGAGCTCTCGGATCGGCGCGCCAGGCTCTGCAGGGTGAGGCCGGTGGCGAACAGACGCTGGATCACCAGATCGTGCAGGTCGCGGCCGATGCGGTCCCGATCGGCGAGGATCGCCAACGTGGCTCGGTCTTCTTGCGCCTGCGCCCGGTCCATGCCGAGCGCCGCTTGTGCCGCGAACCCCCGAAGTGCCTGGAGGTCGTCGTCGTCGACGGCTCGAGACGATGCCCCAGTACCGCTGCCGACGAGGAGCGCCCCACCAACACCCCCCGGGCCGCTGAAGGGGACCAGCAGCGCGGTCGCAAGGTGCTCGAGGCCGGGAAGCCGGAGGCCCTCGCCGAGTATGACGGTCGCGCCATGCTCGACCACATCGCAAAGGGAACCCTCGCGCGGCAGCACCGTCCCGGTCAGTCCTGGGTCGGCACCGGCTATCGCCTCGACCCTCAACGTCGCGTCGCTCTGCTCCAGGACCACGACCGCCAGCTCGGCCTCGGTGATGCTGCGCGCCTCTTCGGCGATCTGAGCCAGGGCCATGGTCACGTCGACGGTGCCCAGCAGGGCCTCCTGGATGGCCGCGGTGGCCTCCAGCCACTTCTCTGCGGAGCAGCCGCTCGAACAGGCGTGCGTTCTCGATGGCAACCGCCGCTGTCGCAGCGAGCGCGATGACCGCATGCTCGTCTTCAGGGGTGAAGTCGCCTGCGCCGCGCTTGTCGGTGAGGTAGAGGTTCCCGAAGACGCGGTCACGGATGCGGACCGGGACACCGAGGAAGGAGTGCATGGGGGGATGGTTCGACGGTATGCCGTACGACGCAGGGTGTCTGGTCAGATCGTGCAGACGCAGAGGGTGCGGCTCTGCGATGATCAGCCCGAGAATCCCGTGTCCTCGCGGCTGGTCCCCGATGGCGGCGACGGTCGGCGGCGGCATCCCATAGGTGATGAAGTCGATGAGCCCCTCTCCGCTGGGGTTGATCACACCCAGTGCCGCGTACTTCGCATCAGCCAGGCCGGCTGCGGCCGTCACGATGCGCTCCAGGGTGGCGTGCAGGTCGAGGTCGCCTGCGACGGCGCTGACCGCGTCCAAAAGCGATCGCAGCCTCTCCTCTCCGGCCACCAGGTCCTCGACACGGAGAAGCACGGAGCGGAGGAGGTCGGCGAGAGGCTCCGAGTGCGTCACTCCCGAAAGCGTATGCCCTCGTACGACGCGCAGGGTCCAGGCGCGCGAAATGCGCCGTCCCTGGAGGAACGGCGCATTTCGCGGTCGATGTACCGAGCTATTTGAGGATCGGGAACCTCTGGACGATCGCCAGACCACTCCACCAGGAGCCGAGCCCCAGGTATCGTCCGGCACCGAAGAGGCCGAGAACGATGACGGCCAGCAGCCCGATCGTGTGGTCGTCGGTGATGGGGTTGCTCTCCGGAGGCAGCACGACGCTCCACATGAGCAGGTACATCAGCGCACCGGCCACAGTGGCCAGCCTCGTCGAGATGCCCAGGGTGAAGGCGACTCCGATGGCGAGCAGTCCCAGCATGAAGGCCCAGTCTGTCCAGGCGGCGCCGGCGATGGAGTTGTAGAAGCCCTGGAACGGGCCGTTGGCTGCGAAGCCGAGGAAGCCCGCCGTCGGCGATCCGCCGTGGATCCAGGCGTCGGGACCGAAGCGGTCGACGGCGCCGGTGTCGGGGTTGCGGCCGGTGGAGTATCCGAGAGCGAACAGCTTGTCGAGGAACGCCCACAGGAACGTCCACCCGATCACGATCCTGAGCCCTCCGAGTGCGTAGCCTGCGGCCCGGCTCGGAGCCGGGTCGGTCGTCAGACCGGGTTCGGCGGGTGCCTGTGTCGGGTGCCTGAGATGCTCTGCGAGCGAGGTCATCGCCAACTCCTTCGTCGGGGGGCTGCGTGCTCCCGTAGTGCTGACTGTGCCGTGTGGAGGCGATCCGGCACAGCGGCACACGTCCTGACTTCACGGGCCATTAGTCCCCCGGGGTACCTGTTCGGGCGACCCTGGCCGAAGTCAGTGAGCGCAGCGCACTATGACAAGGTCGGCCCGGGTCGGGCTGTCGTCCGTCGCTATCGAGGGGATGTCATGCACGACATGCACCCCCGTGAGCTCGTTGTCGGTGTCGACGGAAGCCAGGACAGCAAGCACGCTCTCGCGTTCGCGATGCGCGAGGCGGGTCTGCGCCGAAGCAGTCTGCACGTCGTCACCGTGTGGACTGCCCGGGACCCCGCGACCGGCGCGGCGGCGGAGGACGCGGAGCAGCGACGCGAGCGTGCCCAGCACCTCCAGGATGCGGCAGTAGCGCGCGCCTTGAGCGAGGTCGAGGCTCGGCCGGTGCTGATGCGAAGTGTCGTCAGCGGCGACGCCGGCACGGTCTTGTGCGAGATGGCGGTGGACGCCGACTACCTGGTGGTCGGCGGGGGGCAGGATGCATCCACGTCGACCGCTATGGGGGCTGTCGGCGAGTTCTGTCTGCACCATGCGGGGTGCGCTCTCGTCGTGGTGCCACGTGTAGCGCCGCCTAGTGAAGCAGCTTGGCAGCCAGCACGGCGGCCTGGGTACGGCGCTCGAGCCCGAGCTTCATGAGGATGCTCGAGACGTAGTTCTTCACCGTCTTCTCGGCCAAGAAGATGGCCTCGGCGATCTGGCGGTTCGTCAGACCCTCGGCGATCAGACCCAGGATCTTGCGCTCCTGCGCAGTGAGCTCGGCCAGCTCGTCGGGCTCCTCCGGCGGCCCTGACCGCAGGCGCTCGAGCACTCGGAACGTGACCGCTGGATCCAGCAGCGACTGGCCGCCCGCGACGCGTCGCACGGCATCGACGAGGTCCGTCGTGCCGATCTGCTTGAGCACGTATCCAGCTGCTCCGGCCATGATGGCCGCGAAGAGCGCCTCGTCGTCGTCATAGGACGTCAGGATCAGCGCCTGCAGACGTGGGTCGACCGATCGTATGTGCCTGCAGACCTCGATGCCGCTGCCGTCGGGAAGCCGCGCGTCGAGGACGGCCACGTCCGGTCGCAGCGCCGGGATGCGGCTCTGCGCCTCGACGGCGGAACCGGACTCCCCGACGACGACCAGGTCGCTCTCGGCCTCGAAGAGGTCTCGGAGCCCCCGACGGACGATCTCGTGGTCGTCGAGCAGGAAGACCCGGATCCGACCGTCGGAGTCAGGCATGCTCACTGTTCTACACCTCAGCAGCCTCCTGGCTGCCGAGGTCGACCCCAGGTGATCGTCGCGTCGAGGCTCAGGTCGTACCGGCCATCGGCGCCCGCCTCGAGCGAACGTCCGACCTCCCGCGCCAGTGCCAGGTCGAATGCCGCGGGGTCGTCCATCTTCTCCAGCGCGAAACCGTTCTGGGAGTGGTGACAGCCGATCAGCTCTGCAACGGTCGGTCGCCAGGCGACGGCTGCCGTCGTATGGCTGCCGGCCTTCTCGAAGAGACCACGGCTTTCGAGTGCTCTGACGGGGTCCAGCGGCACGAAGTGCCGGTTCGCACTGTGCTCCGCGTACAGCTCGGCCAGCCGCTCGGTGTCCACGTCGCCCAGGTGCCAGCGGCGCTGCACGACAGCGAGGCTGCCCTGCGGCGCCAGGCAGCGACGAAAGCGTTCGAACACCACCGGCCAGTCGAACCAGTGGATGCTGTCGCCACAGACGACCAGTCCGTACACCTCGGCGAGCGGGGCCTCCTCGATACCTCCCAGCACCCATCGCAGGTTGCCACGAGCACCTCCGGGGAGCCTCCGGCCCCGGGCGAGCATCGCCTCCGACCGGTCCACCGCGTCGACGCTTGCCACGAGCTGCGCCAGCGGCCGGGCCAGATCTCCGAGACCGCACCCAGCGTCAAGCACCCGCGAGTTCGCCGGATCGACCAGCGAGGTCAGGACGTCGAAGGTCTCAGCCGGGTACGGCGGCCTCAGGTCGTACCGGTCGACCACCGAGGCGAGCTCGAACCATTCCGCATACTCGGACGCCCACGCCTTCGGCTTCGCCTCCATGCGGACGGATGCTAGCTCTGGACGTCGTGAACCGTCGTCGAGCGGGCAGGAATGTCGCCTCGAGCGGGCAGACCTGCCCGGTCGACTGGGCGCAAGAGTTGGGTCGAGCGGGCACGAATGTCGCCTCGAGCGGGCACGAATGTCGCCTCGAGCGGGCAGGAATGTCCCGTCCAGCGTGGTCAGGTCCCGTCAACCGCGCAGGAACGCTCGGCCGATCGGGACGGTTCGCACGCCGAGACGTCATTCGGTGCGCGACCCGCGGGCTGAATCCGGGCGCTGGTGACGTCTCGGCGGAATGAGGGGGACGGTGGGGCGGGGGCCGGGGGCGGGCAGACGAGACGCAGCTCACGTCCTTCGGACTCGTACAATCCTGATTTCGAATACTTCGATGTGCAACAATAGATGGTACGGCGGGACCTCCTCGTCGGCTTAGAAGGATCTGATCGACATGTCCCACTTCACCCGAAGCTCTTCGAACGGCCGGACCTCGAGCGTCACCCGGCTCACCGCGGCCATGCGCAAGACGTGGGCGGACGCGCGCTACGCAGACCGCCGGCTCATGGAGATGCGTACCAAGCTGAGCCGCGTCTCCGGCTGACCCCAACAGCCACGACTGATCTCCCAAGTCAATCGGAATCGCAATGGACCGGACACGCCCATCGGCGCGGTGCTGCTCGGCGGTGAACATCAGATGAACCTCTTGCCGGTTGCCTTCTGTGGCGTCTCGGCGTCGGTCACACTCTTGCATCGTGAGCTCTGACGCTGTTCTCCTCGTCCTCGTGGTCGTCACGGCCCTCGGCTTCGACTTCACGAACGGTTTCCACGACACCGCCAACGCGATGGCCACCTCCATTGCCACCGGTGCCCTCAGACCCAAGGTCGCGGTCGCCCTATCGGCGGTCCTGAACCTGGTCGGCGCGTTCCTGAGCGTCGCCGTGGCGTTGACGGTCACGAACGCGGTGGTGAAGATCCAGGACTCGTCGGGAGCCCCGCAGGCCCGCTTCCTCGACAATCACGGGTACTCATTGCTCATGATCGTCCTTGCCGGACTCGTGGGCGGCATCGTCTGGAACCTGCTGACCTGGCTCCTGGGGCTCCCCTCAAGCTCGTCCCATGCACTCTTCGGCGGGTTGATCGGCTCGACGATCGCCGGGCTCGGCCTGTCCGGTGTCAACTGGACCGGTGACGGCACCAAGCTCGACGGCGTCGTGTGGAAAGTCATCCTCCCGGCCGTCCTGTCACCGGTGCTCGCCATCGCTGTAGCGGCCATCGGGACCTGGCTCGTCTACAGGGTCACCACAGCTGTCTCCGAACGGTTCAAGGAGAAGGGCTTCCGCTGGGGCCAGATCATGTCTGCATCCCTGGTCTCGCTCGCCCATGGCACGAACGACGCCCAGAAGACCATGGGCGTGATCACCCTCGCACTGATCGCCACCGGCCACTGGACGGACACGTCGGCGATCCCGTTCTGGGTCAAGCTCGGCTGCGCCCTGTCGATCGCCTTGGGAACTTACATCGGCGGGTGGCGCATCATCCGTACGTTGGGCAAGGGGCTGGTGGAGATCAGCTCGCCGCAAGGCCTGGCAGCGGAGAGCTCCTCGGCGGCCGTGATCTTGGCGTCAACTCACCTCGGTTTCGCTCTGTCCACGACGCACGTCGCCACCGGCTCCATCCTGGGCACCGGGCTCGGGCGGCCCGGCGCCGCGGTGCGCTGGGGAGTGGCGGGCCGGATGGTGGTGGCGTGGTGCATCACCCTTCCCGCCGCGGCAGTCGTCGGCGCGCTGATGTGGTGGATTGGACACCTCGTCGGCGGCCTCGCCGGGGGGATCGTGGTCGTCGCCATCCTCGTGGCCCTGTCGACCTACATGTACCTGCGCTCACGCGGCACCGCGGTGCACGCGGGCAACGTCAACGACGAGTGGCAGGGCACGCCGGCACCAGCCGCCGCCCGCCCGGTCACGGTCTGAAGGGAGATCGACGATGCTTGACCTGTTCCTGCAGGCCGCCTGGAAAGTCGTGCTGGCGGGGCTCCTGCTAGGCGCGGGCCTGCCTGCACTGTTCGCCCTGGGGGTCCGCTTCACCGCCGACGGGACCGGCGAGATCACCGCCCCCGGCGCAGCCCCTCGGGCCGGCTTCCGCGTGCTCGGCCTCGTCTGCTTCCTCGCGGTGGCGCTGTTGGTGGCGCTCGGGATCACGGTCATCGTCGCTGCCGGCCTCGGCAAGACGGTCAGCTTCGAGCACATCTTCCCGATGCTCGTCCCCAAGAGTTGACCCGATGACCTCAGCGGCAGACGATGCGGAGATGAGCATCTCGACTGAGCCGGTGAACGTCGTTCAGCGGATCCTGCGGTGGCTTCGCGCCGGCTATCCCGAAGGCGTGCCGCAGCAGGACTATGTCGCGCTGTTGGGCATACTGCGGCGTACTCTCACGCCGATCGAGATGTCGCGCGTGGTAGACGAGCTGGTTGCCGACGCCGCCTCCGGCGATCAGGCCCTGACGGGAGACCTTGTACAACAACGGATCTCCGACGTCGTCAAGGGCGCCGTCGACGAGCGCGATGTCGGGAGAGTGTCGGCTCGGTTGGCTGCCGTGGGGTGGCCTCTGGGCTCACCCGTCGCGGCCGCTGTGGAGCTGAACGGCAACGGGGCGCGCACCGGACTGGTCACCCGGGTCGTCGAGTGGCTCCGCTCGGAGTACCCCACCGGCCTGCCCGAGCGCGACTACATTCCGCTCCTGGCGCTCCTGCGACGACGACTCAGCGACGAAGAGGTCTCCGAGATCAGCCGGCTCCTCGTGCGCGAGGCTGTGCAACCGGGTGACCGAGTCGACATCGGCTCGGCGATCGCCCAGGTGACGTCGGAGCTCCCGTCGGAGGAGGACATCGAGCGCGTTCGCGCGCATCTCGTCGCTCACGGCTGGCCGGTCGAGTTCGACCTCTGATCATCCTGAGTCAATCGGCGGAGCGCGGCCCCGAGCTGCCGGCCTGACGCAGGCGCGCCTCACGCTGGATGAGGCGCGCCCTGGCCCTCGCCTTCGTCAGCCACTCGAGTTCCGTGCGGCACGCTCACCGCGTCGCGCCGAACTCACGATCCACGCGGCGCCTGGGTCGTCGACCAGAGGACTGCCCCGGAGTTGTCACGTAGGTTCACGGTCAACGCCAAGGTGTCGTGGTCGATCGTCACCTGGCCGAAGAACTGGTACTCGGTCGCCGGCGACGCGTTCGCGACCGGCGGGGCCTTGACGAACACCTGCTGCGCTCCGAAGGTCGCGTCGACCGCGTCGGGAGGAAATGCTCCGGCGTTGAGCGGACCCGTGGTGAACTGCCAGAACGGCTCGAAGTCCTGGAACGCCGCCTTGTCGGGGTCGAAGAAGTGCGCGGCGGTGTAGTGCACGTCGGTGGTGAGCCACACCGTGTTCTGGACGCCGCTGCGCTTGAGGTGCCGGAGTACGTCGGCGATCTGACGCTCCCGGCCCAACGGCAGGCCCGGGTCGCCCTGAGAGACGGCCTCGTAGTTCGTGCCGTCGAGGACGACCTCGCCCAGCGGCATGTCGTTGCAGATGACCTTCCACGTCGCCCGCGACGCGGCGAGCTCCCGCTTCAGCCACGCTGCCTGCTGGTAGCCGAGGATGCCGCCGTCGTTGAAGCGCTGCTTGTTCGGCGAGTTGGGATCGCGGTACCACCGCATGTCCAGCACGAAGACGTCCAGCAGCGGCCCGTGGCGAAGGACCCGGTAGATCCGGTTGTCCTCGTCGTACCGTTTCGCGATCGGCGTGTACTCGTGCCACGCGCGCCGCGCCCTGCGAGCGAGCACGTCGACGTCCTTCACGGTGTACAGGGGGTCGTCGAGGATCTCGCCGGGGTACCAGTTGTTGTGGGTCTCGTGGTCGTCCCACTGCTGGATCTGGGCGACGCTCGCGTAGAAGGCACGCAGGTTGTCGTCCAGCAGGTTGTACTGGTAGTTGCCGCGAAACTCGGTGAGCGTCTCGGCGACCTTGGACTTGGCCTGCGTCGTGACGTTCCTCCACGTCGACCCGTCGGGCAGGGCGATGGTCTCCGGGATGGGATCGTCGGCATAGATGTTGTCGCCGTTGCAGATGTAGAAGTCCGGGTCCAGTCGCCTCATCGCTTCGAAGATCCGGTAGCCGCCGATGTCAGGGTTGATCCCGAATCCCTGCCCACCGAGGTCTCCGGACCACAAGAAGCTGATGTCGCGGGGTGTTCCCCCGGCGGTCCGGAACCGTCCGGCGGCGGGCGCGCTGCGCAGACCCGCGTCGTCGAGGTCCTCGGCCCAGATCCGGTAGTAGACCTCCGTGCCGGCGGGGAGGTCGGGGAGCGTCGTCTTCCCGGTGAAGTCCGACCGCGGTGTCAGCAGTGGGCCCCGCACGAGCCTGGCGTCACGGAAGTCGGGCCGGCGGCTCACCTCGACGACCATGCGGGACGGCCGGTTGGCACGCGTCCACACGGTGCCGGACCAAGGTGTCACGTCGCCGGACTGGACGCCCGAGGTGAGCTCCGGCCGGTGGCGCAGTACCGCCGCGGCCGCACCCGACAGCCCGGGTACGCCGGACAGCGTCAACGCCGTACCGCCGAGCGCGGCGCCGCGTAGCAGTCCTCGCCGACTGACCCGTGCTCCCCCGGTAGTGGTGGCGTCGTCCGTAGCGATCTCCTGCGGTGCTTCATATGGCTTTGCCATGTTTCCTCCTCGGGGCCGTTGTGAAGTCCAACGTTTCGCGCCGAAGACGAACGGTGGGTAGCGGCGCAGGTACGTCTCGGTGAACGATTCTCCACCCGGCGCCGGGTCACGCAGACGTCCACGGTTCGTTGCCCTCTCGTCATGAGCGCGTCACGTGGGGGACAGGTCCGGCCGACATCGTCGAGCTACCGACCTCTCGAAGGAGACCAGCATGCAGAAACACTGGCGAAGGGTCACGGCGGGAACGATCGCCGTGATGACCTGCGCAGCGGGCGCAGCGGGCAGCGTGGCCGCCGCCGGCCCGTCCCCGGCCGTCCGACACCAGACGTCGCACCGCGTCGCGGCCGCGGCGCACAGCCGGAGCCCGATCAAGCACCTCGTGGTGATCTTCCAGGAGAACGTGTCGTTCGACCACTACTTCGGCACGTACCCCTCGGCGTCCAATCCGGCAGGGGAGCCGGCTTTCCGCCCCTCACCGGGTACTCCCACGGTCAACGGGTTGACCCAGGCGTTGCTGCAGCACAACCCGAACAGCACCGATCCGCGTCGCCTCGATCGGTCGCAGGCACTCACGTGCGACCAGGACCACGACTACACGCCGGAGCAGCAGGCCTTCGACCATGGTCTGATGGACAAGTTCGTGCAGTACACCAACGTCGAGTCGTGCCCGGCCCCCGAGTACGGCCGCCCCGGCCTCGTCATGGACTACTACGACGGCAACACGGTCACCGCGTTGTGGAACTACGCCCAGCACTTCGCGATGAGCGACAACTCCTACGGCACCGAGTTCGGCCCGTCGACCCCCGGCGCGCTCAACCTGGTGTCCGGGCAGACCCACGGCGCCACCCCGGGCGACCTGCCGGACGCCGTCGCGAACGGCACGGTCTTCGGCGATCCCGACCCCACCTACGACGACTGCTCGGCAGGTGACACGGTCTCCATGTCGGGCAGGAACATCGGCGACCTCCTCTCCGCCCACAACATGAGCTGGGGCTGGTTCCAGGGGGGTTTCCGACCGACGTCGACATCCGGAAGCGGCACGGCGGTGTGCGGCGCGGCGCACGACAACATCGCGGGGGTGAGTGTTCCGGACTACAGCGCCCACCACGAGCCCTTCGAGTACTACAAGAGCACCGCGAACCCGCACCACCTCCCGCCGGCCGACACGGCGGAGATCGGTCACGACGGACAGGCCAACCACCAGTACGACCTGAACGACTTCTCCACCGCCCTGCGAGCGGGCCGCCTGCCCGCCGTCAGCTTCTTGAAGGCGGCGAAGTACCAGGACGGTCACGCCGGGTACTCGGACCCGCTCGACGAACAGCACTTCATCGTGCGGACGCTGAACGCGCTCCAGCGCTCCAAGCAGTGGCGGTCGACGGCGGTCGTCATCGCCTACGACGACTCCGACGGCTGGTACGACCACCAGATGAGCCCGATCCTCAACCCCTCACAGTCGTCGCTGGATGCCTTGTCGGGCGACGGTTCCTGTGGGAACGGGTCGCCGCTGGGTGGCTACCAGGACCGCTGCGGCTACGGACCGCGCCTGCCCCTTCTCGTCATGTCCCCGTACAGCCGGGTCAACACGGTCGACTCCAGCCTCACCGACCAGACCTCGATCCTGCGGTTCATCGAGGACAACTGGGTGGGCGGCCGACGGATAGGCGACGCGTCCTATGACGCCTACGCCGGCAGCCTCGACGGCATGCTGGATCTGTCCGGCAGGCCTTCGGCCAAACGGCTCTTCCTCAACCCGAACACCGGTGAGCGGGCACGGCACGGGTCGAGCCACCGTCGGAGCAGGCAGCACTGAGTTGTACCTGCGCGACGTCGAGCCCCGTGCTGTCGGCGTGGCTCGACGTCGTGCGCGGCTGCCCAGGGCATGCCGCAGGACGTCGCTCGGTTCTAGGTCCATGGATATATGGATATATGGATAAAGCGTACACAACCGGTTACGCTCCGTATTCTTGGCTACGCAGGCAACCGTCGAGCCCGTTCACCCGGATGACCAGGTGCGCGAACGTGGTGCCTTCGACCGAAGGCATCCCAGATGAGTGCAGCACGACGTTCTCCTACGTTCACCACCGGCTCGGCGATGGCGCGGGCGGCGGTCGGAGCCGCCGCGCTGCTCGTCGCCGCGCAGGTCGCCACCGTCTCGATGGCCTCCCCGCAGGCAGCAGCGACGCCGGCGACGGGGGCGACCTTCGTCGATCTCGGGACCGCAGCGACGTACTCCATCCTTGCCGGCACCGGCGTGGCCAATACCGGTGCTGGCACCGTGCTGTCGGGTGACCTGGGCCTGAGTCCCAGCGGCGCGATCACGGGCTTCGGGCCCGGCACCCTGAACGGCACCAAGCATGACAAGGACAACGCCGCGGCGACCGCTCAGTCCGACCGAGCCACTGCCTACGCCGCCGCGGCGTCCGAGCCCACCACCACCGCCATCAGTGGTGACCAAGCGGGCGTCACCTTCCACCCCGGCGTCTACACGAGCGCGGCAGCCTTCTCCAACACCGGTGTGATGACGCTGGACGCCGACGCCGACCCGAGCGCGGTGTTCGTCTTCCAGATCGGAGCGGCGATGAGCCCGGCCGCCCAAAGTGAAGTGAAGCTCACCAACGGGGCCCTGGCGAACAACGTGTTCTGGCAGGTGACCGGTGCGGTGTCCCTCGGCGCCGGCGCCAAGTACGTCGGGACCATTCTCGGGGCCGGTGCGATCACCTTCGGCGACGGCGCCTCGATCAAGGGCCGGGCCCTCACCCCGGGCTCGATCGCGGTGACGAACAGCCCGTTCACGGAGCCCATCGACGACCGGACCGCGCCCCTGCTCACCATCGACGGAGGGGCGAGCAGGTCCACGAACGACACGACACCGCCGATCTCGGGCACCACCGACGAGGCCGCGGGGACCTCGGTCACGGTCGCCGTCGGCGGGCAGACCCTGCATGCGCCGGTGGCTGCCGGTGGCGCCTGGACGGTCAGCGCCGGTGCGCTGTCCCCCGGAGCCCATGACGTTGCCGCCTCGATCACCGATGCGTCGCAGAACACCGGCAGCGCGAGTCAGGTCCTTACCGTGGACACCACCGCCCCGGCCGTCACGATCGACGGGGGCGCCGCCGTCGCCACCGACGACGACACCCCCACCATCTCGGGGACGACCGACGCGCCGGTCGACGCTCCGGTCACAGTCGCGGTCGGCGGCCAGTCCCTGACGACGACGGTAGGCGCGAACGGCACCTGGAGCGTCCACGCGGCAACGCTGAGCGAGGCCCCTCATCTCGTGGTGGCGTCACTCGAGGACGCCGCACAGAACACCGGCACCGCCAGGCAGATACTGTCGGTCGACCTGACCGTACCCGTCGTCGCCATCGACGGGGGCGCGACGCGTTCGACGGCTGACACGTCGCCGTGGATCTACGGCACCACCGCCGAGCAGGCCGGCACGGCGGTGCACGTCGCGATTGGTGGCCAGTCGCTGACCGCCACGGTCCTGACCGGGGGCACCTGGGGTGTGAGCGCGACCACGCTGCCCACGGGCGCCCAGCAGGTGGTCGCCTCGATCACCGATGCCGCCTCGAACACCGGCACCGCGGAGCAGACACTAACCATCACAGGTGGTGGCGTGCCCCATACGGCCCACTACCAGCCGGACGCGGCCATCCGGACACTGCCCGGCCACTTCGTCGGCGTCAGGATCTACGACATCACCAAGGAGCAGGTGCACGCCCGGCTGCACGGTAGCGCCCGGGTCGCCCGATTCGAGGTCCGCGTCACCAACCGGGGCGACTCGACAGACCGTTTGACGCTCACCGGTACGCCGAGGAACCGCAGCTTCAAGGTGAGCTACCTGTCGGCGAGCGGACAGGACGTGACCCGTGCCGTCACCGCCGGTACCTACCTCACCGGCCGGCTCGCGCCCGGAAGGTCGACCCATTTGAATGTCACCGTGACCAGAACCAAGACCGCCGCGACGGGGGACCGCCGGAGGTTCCGGGTTCACACTGTCTCATGGCACGGTCCCACAGCCGGCGACACCGTCGCTGCCGCTGTTCGACTCACGCGGTGAGTGCTGTAGGGGCAGGAGTGCACCTGCGAGCACCGGAGGTGTTGTCCACGCTCGACCCAGCGCGGTGTGGTCAGCCGGGCTCGACCAGCCACTGAAGGGAGCGCCTGACGGCCTCGAGGTCCTCCAGGTGCCCGGACGAGTCGTCGACGATGACCTCGGCGCCGGGAATGTGCGCTCCTAGCCAGGCTCCGTGTTGAGGTGGGATCACGACATCCTTCGATCCGTACGTGACCCTGATGGGAACGGAGATGTCCTCGACGGCGAAGCCCCAGGGTCCGACGAATGCAAGGCTGTCGTCGATCCAGCCCCACTTGCCGCTCGTGACCAGCTCCGTGGCGACCTGACGATTCACGTCCGCCGCACTCGGTTCGGCGAGGACAGCGCGGTCGGACTCGTCGAGGTCCCACTCGTCGCCGATCATCAGCTGGGCCCGGTCCGCTGACACACGCCCTGCCAGCTCCGAAAGCTCCCGCTCGAGCTCTGGGGCGAGTCGAGCCTCGCCCTCGAGAGCCCACTCGAACTCAGCGACGTTCAGGGGATCCATTCCCGCGAAGAAGTTCAGCCCTGCCGCACCGTATGGCGCCAACCCCACGTTGCACCGTGCTCTCACGACTCGATGTCCCAGCCGAGCGGCCACAGCGAGAACGTGGGGGCCGCCCCCGAGGAGCCGGTGACGGCGAAGCGCTCGATGCCGAGCGCATCGACGATGGCAGCGACGTCGGTCACGCACGAGACGACGCTTCGTCCCGCCAGCCGGTCCGAGCCGCCGTAGCCGGGCCGGTCATACGTGATCCACCGGATCCCCAGCTCCACGTAGACGCCCTCGTCGGGATGCCGGTTCAAGCGGCCCCCGGGCGTCCCGTGCATGAACACCACCGGGAAGCCCGAGAGGTCTCCCCACTGCGCGAAGCACACCGAGCGCCCGTCGGCGGTGGTCAGCAGGTCGCGGGTACGCCCCTTCGGCGTCACCCTAGTGCGGAGCCTTGACCGTCAGCACAGGACAACTGGCGTCGAGCAGCACATGCTGCGCCGTGCTGCCGGTGATCAGCTTGCCTGCCGGTGTACGACGGCGCAGACCGATGACGATCAGGCCAGCGGTATGGGTGACGGCGGCGGTGAGGATCGCCTCCGCTGCGGGCTTGCCGTCGGTCGGCTGCAGGATCTCGTGCTCGATGCCGGCCTCCGTGAGCTCTGCCCGGATCGCGTCCAGGTCCTGCGCGGACGCGAAGTTGGGGTGCGAGTAGTCACCGTTGCGGCCGGTGTTCACGACGACGAGCGTGGCCTCCGCGGCTGCAGCCCACCGTTTCGCGTGCTCGAACGCGGCGGTGCCCTCAGGCGTCGCCAGGTAGCCCAGTACGATCGTCGAGATGTCGAGGCTCACCGAAGCGTCTGCTCGTCGTCCGGGACCGTCATTGCGCCGGTCATGATGGCGACCGCGTCCTGCATCGAGTGCGACTTGGGGGTGATCGTGGCAGCCCTGCCACCGAGGCGCTGGATGTGGATCCGGTCAGCGGTCTCGAAGACGTTGGGCATGTTGTGGCTGATGAGGATCACTCCCAGCCCCTGGTCGCGCAGGTCGCGCACGAGGCGCAGCACCTGCGCCGTCTCGCGTACGCCGAGCGCGGCTGTCGGCTCGTCGAGAATGGCGATCTTGCTGCCGAAGGCACCCGTCCGGGCCACCGCGACGATCTGGCGCTGCCCACCGGACAGCGTCTCGACGGCCTGGTTGATGTTCTGCAGGGTCGAGATGCCGAGGCTCTTGATGTGCTCCGACGCGTGATCACGCATCGCCTTCTTGTCCAGCATCCTCAGCACCGAGCCCGCGAAGCCGGGTCGCCGGATCTCCCGGGCCAGGTACAGGTTGCTGGCGATGTCGAGCGCCGGCGCGACGGCCAGGGTCTGGTAGACCGTCTCGATGCCCGCCGCCTTCGCCTCCTGGGTCGACTTGAAGCTCACCGTGCGGCCCTCGACCTTCAACGTGCCGCGGTCGGGGATCATGGCGCCGGACAGGCACTTGATCAGCGTCGACTTGCCGGCGCCATTGTCACCGATGACAGCCAGCACCTCGCCTGGGTACAGCCGCAGGTCGACGCCCCGCAGCCCGACCACACGGCCGAAGAGCTTGACCAGTCCCTCGGCCTCGAGGATGGGCTGCTCGTTGCCCGAGGTGCCCGACCTCGGTGCTGCCTGCGTCTCCGTCATGCCTTCACACTCCTGATCCACTGGTCGACGGACACGGCGAGGATCACCAGGACGCCGGTCGCCAGCACCTGGTAGTTCGGGTCGACGCCGGCCAGCGCGAGGCCGCTGTTGAAGACTTGCACGATCAGCGCACCGATCAGGCTGCCGACGACGAGCCCGCGCCCACCGAAGAGGCTGGTGCCGCCGATGACGACGGCGGTGATGCTCTGCAGGTTGTAGTTGAGACCGGCGTTGGGATCCGCGCCGCCCACGCGGCCGCACACGATCCAGGCAGCGATGCCGACGGTGAAGCCGGCCACGACATAGGCGCTGAGCAGAACCCGGTCGGTGGAGATACCGGCCAGCTGCGAGGCCTCCCGGTCGTCGCCCGAGGCGTACAGATGCTGTCCCCACGCGGTATTGCGCAGCGCGAACCCCACGCCGGCGTAGAGGAGCAGCATCAAGATGACGCCCCAAGTGATGCTGACACTGCCGATGCTGATGGTCTTGCCCGTCCAGACCAGGAACGCGTTCGGGTCGAGCGCGATCGTCTGGCCGGCCGCGTACAGCAACGAGATGGCCGTGAAGATGGAGAAGGTGCCCAGCGTCACGATGAACGGCGGCAGGTTGAGCCGGGTGACCAGGAAGCCGTTGAGAAGCCCGGTGAGGAGGCCCACGGCGATACCGATCAGCAGGGCGATCACGCCGGGTACGCCGTGGTCGTGGTTCAGCTTGACCATGACCAAGGAGGCCAGCACCATGGCCATGCCGATCGAGAGGTCGATCCCGGCGGTGAGGATGATCACCGTCTGGCCGACCGCGAGCGCGCCGACGACCGCCACCTGCTGCAGGAGCAGTGACAGGGACTGCGGGCGCAGGAAGTTGTCCGCGACGATCCCGAAGACGATCACGCCGATGATGAGCACGATGAGCGGGCTCAGCGCCGGGTTGCCGTGCAGGATGTGCTGGATGCGTTGGGCAGGCGTGTGTCGGGTGGGAATCAGGTCGTCGGCCGATTCTGGCGCCGGCTCGGTCTGCACCGCTGAGTCGTCCACGTGGATCCCTTCGTCTAGAGCCCGATGTCGTCGCTACTGTGCAGTGCCCCAGCAGGCCTGCTTGCCCTCGGCGACCGTCTGGCTCTTGACGCCGGGCAACGGCTTGGCGGTGACGAGCTTGGTGCCGGTGTCGAGGTAGTTCTTCCCCGGTGGCAGCGAGGGAGGATGGCCGCCCTGGCCGACCTGCTTGACCGCCGTGACGCCGAGCTGGGCCATCTTGCCCGGGTACTGGGTGGCGTCGGCGGCGAAGACGCCCTTCTCGATGTCACTCATCCCCTGGCAGCTGCCGTCGATGGACACGATGAAGGCCTTGTCCTGGAGGTTCGCGGCCGTCAGGGCCGCGTACGCACCTTCGCCGGCGGGCTCGTTGATCGTGTACACCACGTTGATGGCGGGATTGCGCGACAGGCACTGCTCCATCGCCGTCCGGCCGCCGTCGACAGCGCCCTGCGTCGCCTGGTGGCACGCGATCTGGTAGCTGCCGCCCTTACCGCCGGTGTACTTGCCGGTGGTCGCCTCCTGGGCGTTCAGCGTCGTGCTCCCCGGGTTGATGCCCATTCCGGTGAGGAAGCCGTGGTCGCGGTCGACGTCGACGGAGACGACCTGGTCGTTGTACAGGTCGAGCATCGCGATCACGGCCTTCTTGCCGGCCAGCCGCTGGGCGGCGTACTGACCGATGAGCTTGCCGGCCTCGAAGTTGTTCGTGGCATAGGTGACGTCGGCGGTGTTCGAGGGGTCCAGGGGAGTGTCGAGAGCGATCACGAAGAGTCCGTACTGCTTGGCCAGGCGCAGAGCAGCGTTGACGGCCGGACCGTTGGACGTGATCAGGATGCCCTTGTCCCCGCGCGCGATCGCTGTATCGATGGCGTTGATCTGAGTCTGGGTGTCGCCGTCGGCGTTCCCGGTCGCTACGGACAGATGGACCCCCGACTGACCGGCCTGGGTCTCCGCGGCCTGCTTCATGGAGACGAAGTACGGGTTCGACTGGGTCTTGAGGATCAGCGAGACGCCGATCTTGCCGCCGTTGCCGCCGCAGCTCGCGAGGAGTGCCGCCAGCATCGCGGCCGCCACGACCCGTGATGCGCCACGAGCCCTTCTGAACCGGCTCGACCGCATGGGGAGACCTCCTGCAAACACGTGGGACTCTGGTCTAGTACCAGTCGGTCACAGTGCGCAACCCCCAAGCCACTGCAACCCTCACCGGGCCCGCACTTCTGCGGGCCGCAAGGCATCGACCAGTGCCGAGCAGCCGTACTGGCGCACGCCTCATCGCGTTCTCCAGTTAGGGCATAAATCGGACAGAAGCCTGCGAGACTTGCGCCTTCCGAGACGACGGCAAGAAGGGCCACGGGGGTCGATGCGCGTCACGGGTCACGCTGCCACGATCATGGCGACGCTGGTGGCGGCCGTCATGACCGTCATGGCATGGGTGCCACCGTCGTCGGCGTCGACGACCTCGCACAGGGTGCTGCTCTACCACGCTGAGGAGACCGCCGACAGGGTCGCTCACGACAGCACGCCATTCGCGAACGACGGGTCACTGCACGGCATCGGGCCAGGGCCGGGACAGTCCGGGCTCGCGTACGTCTTCGGTGCCCATCCGGCCAACCCTGACTACGTGGAGGTGCCGGCGTCACACTCGATCAACCCGTTCCGAGTCGACTACACGTACGCGGCGTCCATCAACATCGCCGCCGGCACCGACATCACGCGCGACTTCTCCATCTTCCGCCGCGGCGCCGCCAAGCACGCCGGTGCGTTCTACAAGATGGAGATCGTGCTCAACCGGGCCACGGGCAATCTGCGTCTGACGTGCGCCTTCCGCGACCAGTCCGGCAAGGGAGCGAACGTCTCGACCAGCGCCGCCGGCTTGCATGACGGAGCGTGGCATCGGCTCATCTGCACCAAGACCGCTACTCAGATCTCCCTCAGCGTCGACGGCGTCACCCACACAAAGGTCGTGGCGCTGGGCAACCTGACGAGCGACCAACCCCTCTACCTCGGTGTGGAGCCGGTCACCGGTGGGTACCACGAGCAGTTCCTGGGCAGCATGGACGAGATCGCCATCCGGAAGGGCTGACGGCGGCTCGTCCATGTGGAGCGACCGACGCGCCGTGGCACGATCAACCGACGTGGGCCGTCTCGCAGGCATGCTGGCAGCGGCGACTCTGCTCGTCTCCGCGGCATGTACCACGCACACGGCACCGTCCGGGCCCACGCGGATGGTGGGCCAGTGGGACATGAGCGCCACCAACAACACGGCGAAGGACCGCTCGGGGAGTGCCGACCTCGCGCTGACCGGTGGATGGTCGGATGTTCCGGGCGCGGTCGGGCGAGGCGTGCGATTCGAGTACGCCGGGGGTCCGTCGTTCGGCATGTCCGGCGACGATCTGGCGGGGTCCGGCGACGGGAATGCGCCGTTCGCGGTGGCTGCATACCTGAAGTCCGACGCGGTGCCCGTCACCAGCCGGTACACACCGAACATCGCCCAGCAGGGCAGGTTCAACGGGCCGACCCAGTGGAAGATGGAGCTGTGGTCACGACCGTCCGGAGCCCTTGCCCGATGTCGCTTCAAGGGGGCAGCGGCACACCATACGGTCGTCGAGGACCCACCTACGGCGATCGACGACGGCCACTGGCACGAGATCGTCTGCTGGCGTTCTCGGACGAGCTACGGCATCACGGTCGACGGAGCCAGCACGTCGACCAAGGGGACGGTCGGCGCCATCGACTTCCACCAGCCGCTCCTGGTGGCCAACAGGACGAAGAGCTCGGGCGTGGGAGACCAGTTCCGGGGAACTCTGGACTGCCTTGCGTACGCCCGAGCAGTGGCGGATCCGCGGGCGCTCGTGCGGTCGGAAGTGCCCTGCTGAGCTACCCGTCCTGGCATGGGAGCAGCGCTGGCACCCTTCACCTCGAGCCGGCCTCGGCTCGAGCCGTCGTGATCGATCACCTGACTCGGAAGTCCGCGCGCGCCAAGACGTCGTAGCCGTCGTCCTTCAGCAGGTACGCCGCATACCGCCCACGCGCCAACGGCCACTGCACACCCCTGATCGCGCCGTTAACGATCGCCGAGCCGGAGATCCGCGCGCCGATGTAACGCCAGCCGAGGTAGGAGTCCTTGCCGGGGACGCCCTTTCGGCGGAAGACGGCCAACCAGTCGTTGCGGTTCCCCGGGGCGTCCGTCCACGACACCGTGATGCCTTGTCCGTGGTCGTACGACCGCCGACCGGTCCGCAGCACGGTGCTGGCTCCGGGCCTCTCCACCCAGAACGCCATCGTGACGCCGAGCGGTCCGTGCGACCCGACCAGACGAGCCTCGTACGGGCCGGGCTCGAGCGATCCGGTATGGACGTGCACGGTGCCGCGGCGTGCATCTCCGGTGGCCACCCACGTCCGCCGGCCGCCGCCTACACCGCCGGCGCGCCTCACGACGATCGCACGAGCGTCCGAGTCGGGAGACGAGTAGTCGACCGAGACCGCCCGTCCGCGTTCCACCAGCCGTGGTCGAACCGACACGAGCGCCGGCTCCGGTGCTGGACGCAGGGAGAACCCGGACACCACCGCGCGGTGGTCGCTGGGCCATGGTGCCACCACGATGTCCGATGCGCTGCCGCGCTCACCCACCACCTGAGAGCTGGTCGCCCGGGCAGGTCCGCCGCTGAAGAGCAGGTCGATCCGGTCCGCCGCCTGTCCCGCCGGTCCCGGGTTGTAGCCCTTCACGAAGGGTCGGCTCGCCGGCCAGGTCAGGCCCTGATCGGTGACCGGATCCGGATGTACGGCCCGGTACGAGTCCACCAGCCCGCGAGCCTCCGCCGCCGCACTCGCCGGCCAGTGGAGGGGGTACTTGATCTGCTCGCGGTGCCCGACGGTCGCTCGAGTCCAGTCCAGGTCCGAGGGCGAGTTGAAGTCACCGAGCAGGAACGTCGGTATGTGGTGGGCGGTGAGCTGGTGAGCCGTCCGGAGCGGCCTCCGAAGGGCGGACACGCGCTCGTGCCTCTCCAATCGCAGGATCTGGCGCGGAGTCGCTCCCTGCTGCACCTTGAAGGGCGAGTAGGGCGTGGACGGCAGGTGCACGTTGATGACCGCCGCGACCCGCCCTGGTGACACTTCGACGAACATGGCTCGACCGTCGGTGGTATGCGCACCCGGCGGGAGCCGGAAGCGGTCGTTCCCCGGCGGTGAGAGCAGCGGGAGCCGCGACACGATCTGGGTGCCGACGTCGTAGTAGGGCCACCTCAGCGCACGCGCCAGCCTGGGGATGTTGCCGTACCCCTCGTTGACGGCGACCAGATCGGCGTGCGCCGCCTTGATCGCCTTCGCGACGCTGGAGAACGCCACGCCGGTTCCGCCGTACTCGATGTTGAACGTCATCACCCGCAGGTGAGCGGTGGCATGCCCGGCCGGCGACGGCCCGGTTGTCGCGGTGACAGGCTCCGAACGGGTGACTGGGGCGGGCTGGTCCGCGCTCCTGGACGCAGTACAGCCCGACAGCACGAGCCCCGCGCAGACGAGAAGCAACCCGGCAGGGAGAATTGAACGGCTGTTCAGCCTCACGTCGAACATCATCGCCGATGGAGTCGCGTAGGCGCCAGTGTTGTCAGCCGCGGCCGGAATACTCTCCGCGCCCGCCGCTCAACGGAGCTCCTCGAGGGGCGCCACCCGGACGAGGTCCCGCACGGCTCCCGCAAGCTCCTCGTCGAGGGTGACGAATGCGTCGCCCTGAAGCTGGGTCAACGCGACGTACTCCGCGTTGTACGTGTCCGACCACCTCATCTGGTCCGCGACCTTCCAGGCAACGGCTTGCAGCACACGGTCGCCGAGGAGTCGGATCCGGAGTCCGCGCACGTAGTCGAGATGCCGCTCGGCATCCTTCTTCGTCAGCTCACCGCGGCGCACCGCGTCGAAGAGCCGCGCGAGCAATTGCGACCGGATCAGTGTCGGAGCAAGGATCTGGTGGTCCTTGTCGACGGCGACCTCGTCCTGCGCCAGCCGAATGGCCACATCGGGGCCGATCACGTACCTGGTCATGCGGAATACTCGCCTCTCCTTCGGCTGGCCCGGCTGGGCATCATTGAACCGCGGTCACCTGTTGCCGGTCCAGCGCGACGACGCGTGCGCTCGGCGCTGCTTGTGCTGTCGTGCCCGCACGGCTCGCATCGCGCGCCTTGCTCGGGTCAATGCAGAGTCGGCCGGTAGACGAGCTCTTGGATGTGGCCGTCGAGGGTCCGGTTCTCCAGCAGCTCGAGGTCGAAGTCGGCCGCACCGTGGAAGATCGGCTCGAGCCCGGTTTGGCCCGTGATGACAGGGAACAGCGTCACCTGGACGCGGTCGACCAGCCCCGCAGCCATCAGAGCCCGGTTCAACGACAGGCTGCCGTGCGAGCGCAACGGCACGTCGGACTCGTCCTTGAGCCGGCCCACGACCTCGACGGCGTCACCGCGCACGACGGTTGCATCCGGCCAGTCGAGCGGTTCTTCCAGCGTCGACGACACCACGGTTGCCGGCAGGCTCACCATGCGCGTGACCCACGGGTCACGCACCTCGGAGTCTTCGGTGCTCGTGGCCAGCATCTCTGTGAAGGCCCGGAACGTGTTGGCTCCGAGGACCATCCGCTGCTCCTCGTCGTACAGGGCGAGACGGTGGTCGAGCAACTCAGGCCCCTGTTTGCCCCAATAGCCGGACCAGTTGGCGCTGGCGGCGCCGTAGCCGTCGAGGCTGCAGAAGACGTCAAAGGTGTAGGTCGTGGTCATGTGGTGCCTTCCTGGAGTGTGATGAATCGATGCGGATATGGACCGCGCTGGTTCGCCGGACTCATCGCTGCGGTCCCCAGCAGGGTGCTGTTCAGGTGCTCCCCGAGGTCGGGGGTGAGCAGGCGGGCCTCGGGCACATCTCGACCTCAGTCGGGCGGAGACCACTCACGTCCAGCTGTTGCCTTGACGGCCCCGAGAGCCTGTTCGGCGTTGCTGTCGAAATGCGGTAGCCGTGTTCGACGTGAGAGTGACCATCACGATTAAGCCCCTCATCCTCCGAAGGAGACCCAGCATGCCGTCCTTGGCTTCGCCCGACACGAACGAGAACACAAGCGGCCGCACCCCGCGCAGGGTCGTCGCTGGCCACTTCCTGTCTCTCGACGGTGTGGCTGAGGCTCCCGACCGGTTCATCACCGCATGGGACGACGAGACCGATGCCAGCGGCGCCGACCTCATCGCTACCCAAGACGCCGTCGTTCTCGGGCGCCGAAGCTACGACGAGTGGGCTGGATTCTGGCCTAGCAGCGAGATCGAACCCTTCGCGTCCTTCATCAACGCCGTTCCGAAGTACATCGCAACCTCGACGCCGCTCGAGCGCGGGTGGACCAACTCGCATGTGATCGACGGCGGCCTGGTCGACTTCGTGCGGCATCTGAGGGCGCAACAGGGCAACGATATCGGCGTCCACGGCAGCATCTCGGTCACTCGGATGCTCCTGGCTGCTGATCTCGTCGACGAGCTCAGGCTCGTCGTCGCGCCGACGATCGTCGGGAGCGGGCAACGGCTGCTCGACGGGTTGCCACCCATCCGGCTCGCGACGATCCGAAGCGAAGCCTCACCGAGTGGCAACCTGCTCGTCGGCTACCGCGTGGTCCGCTGAGTGTCGCGCCGTCGGCATGCACCGGCTGAGGCCCATCGGCGGCTCAGGACGTCTCACCCCAGCACTTCCGAGCGAGATCACAACCGGCCTTGCCCGCCGGGGCAGGGTCTCGGACGGCACCTGGGATCCGCCTACTGCCGTGACTAGTGCGTGCCGGTGTTTGGGAGCATGGGGTCATGGTGCGCGACGAGGGCTTCCCGTCGCGATCGTTCCTGTTGTACTGGCGGGCCAATGCCGTATCGGCCTTCGGCACCTACATCACGCTGCTCGCGCTGCAGACGCTGGTGGTCCTGACCCTGCACGGGTCGGCAACCGAGGTGGGGTGGTTGAACTCGGTTCGCTGGCTGCCGTACCTGGTCGTCGGTGTGATCGTGGGTGCGCTCGTCGACCGTCATCCCCGGCGGCCGGTCATGGTCATCACCGACCTCGTACAAGCGGTCCTGCTGGCCGTGATCCCGTTGCTGTGGTGGCTGCACCGGCTGTCCTTCCCGGCGCTGCTGGTGGTCGTGATGGCGTACGGGACAGCTTCGGTGATCAACGGTGCGGCCGCGATGTCCTTCGTTCCTCGTCTGGTGCCTCGCGAGCACCTGCAGCGCGCTCACGCACGCGATGATGGCGCTGACGCTGTCGCGATGAGTGCCGGGCCGGCCCTGGGAGGGTCGCTGGTCAGCGTGTTCGGCGCGCCCTTGGCGGTCCTCGTGGACGCCGCGACGTATCTGTACTCCGCCGCCACGCTGAGCCGGATCGACGTTGTCGAGCCTCATCCACCGGTGGCGGCCACGGCTCGAAGCCTGATGCGCGAGATCCGGGAGGGCATCCGATGGATCTATCACGGTTCGGGGCTGACCACCCTCGCCGTCGCGACCCAAGGCTGGTTCGTCGGCAATGCGGTCGTCGGGGTGGTGCTCGCACCCTATGCGCTCAAGGTTCTGGGGATGACCCCCTTCCAGTTCGGCCTCATCGGTGCACTCGGCGGCATCGGTGCACTCCTCGGAGCAACGGTCACGACGCGAGTCGGTCTCCTACTCGGAACGGGCCGGACCATCATCGCCTGCGACGCGATCTCGACCGGAGGTGTGCTCGTGATGTTCGCCGCCGGCGGGTCCTTCCCGGCGTGGTCCTTCGCGTTGCTCGCTGCCGGCCAGGGCCTCTACGCCCTCGCTATCGGGATGAGCAACTCTCATGAGATGAGCTTCCGACAGCTCGTCACGCCCGATGAGCTCCAGGCCCGGACCAACACCACGCTCAGGTCCCTCAACCGTGCGGTCATGGTCGTCGTCGCACCGCTCGCGGGCATCCTGGCCGATGCTTGGGGGATCCGAGCCATCCTCCTCGTCGCAGTGGTGATCTTCGCGGTCGTGTCCGTCGGCCTTGCCCTGTCGCCCTTCCGTACGGTGCGTGCGCCGGTGTGAGGCAGATGGCGCGGGAAGGCGACTGAGGCGTACCAACGCCTGTGGCAGGAATGCCGGGCTGTCGTCTGCTAGGTGCCTGCCCGCGCGGCGCCGCGGTCATTCCATCTCGGGGATCAAGGTCAGGTCATCGTCGCGGCGCGAGCCGACGACGGACCGGAGCGTCTTCACACCACACAAGCATCTGCTCTTGCGGACGTCGGCTGGGGATCCTGTCTTCGTGGAAACCCCCATGACGGCGTCGCCGGAGCTCAGCATCAGCCGGACGACGGGCGTCGGGACGCGGTGAAAGCCGTCTGCTCCGTGAAGCTCCACCTCGAGGATATGTCTGCTGGCTGGGGGGTCTACAGGGCACGGCTCGGCTCTGAGACTGGTGATGTGGAACACTCCCATGCCGGTCACCGTAGAGGGTGGAACGGCTTGTCTGTAAGAGCTTTCGTCAAGTGTTCATCTGATGGTCGTGAACGGGTCCACGTTCGCCACGTTCTTCTTGTTGAGTAGGGCACATGGTGCCTGATCTTGCTCGTGGTGTCCTGTTCGGAGTCGTCGTGGTCACGCCCCTGTGGCTGGTGATCTTCGTCCTGATGGGCTCAACGTTCCAGCACTAGCACGTCAGGCGACACAGCGGACGTCTCCCCTTCATCGGTGCGCGAGGCGCCATTCGCTCTGTGCTTACTTGCGGCGACCGTCCTGCCTTGCGAGATAAGCGCTGCGCTCTCAGCCGAGAGCGAACCGAAGCGTACAGAGGACGCCAGCGATCAGTGAGTAGACGGCAAAGGGGACGAGTGTCTGGGTCTGGAAGTACCTGGTGAGGAACCGCACCGAGAAGTAAGCGGCGAGGCCGGCAGTGAGCATGCCAACGATGATCTGACCATGGATCTGGGACCCTGCCGATCCTGCCAGGGTCGGGAGCTTGAGGACGCCGGCGGCAAAGATCACCGGTGTCGCGAGCAGGAAGGAGAACCGGGCGGCGTCTTCGTGGTCGAGGCCACGAAACAGCCCGGCCACCATCGTGACCCCTGACCGGGAGATACCAGCGAAGAGGGCCAACGTCTGGAACAACCCGATGACAGCGGCCTCGCCATACTCCAGCGTGATGAGTTGGCGGCCTCCAGATGGCGTTGCCGCCGCCGCCGTCTGGCGCGTTTCGGCTGGCCTCCGTGTTGCCGCCGCCGTGCCGCTCGCCGGGGATGCGCCGTCGTCAGCGGTTCGCTCGCTGCGCCTGCGCAGCCTTTCACCGGCCAGAAGGATGACGCCGTTGAGGGTGAGGAAGATTGCGGCCGCGAGCGGCTTGGCGAACAAGGTCCGGAAGGTGTGCTCGAACAGCAGTCCGGTGATGCCGACGGGAATGGTCGCGATCACGATCAGCCAGGCCAGACGTTCGTCCGAGGTTTCGACCTTGCGGGTCTTGAGCGTGCGGAAGAACGCTCGGATGATGACCACCCAGTCCTTGCGGAAGAACCACAGCAAGGCGATCGCTGTGGCCACATGCAACGCCACGATGAACGCGAGGTACGGCGACTGTTCACTGTTCCCGGTTGCCGACTCGGTCACGAGGTGCTGCCAGCTCCCACCGATCAGAGCTGGCACCAGGACGGAGTGACCCAGGCTGGAGACGGGGAAGAGCTCGGTGGCCCCCTGTAAGACTCCGATCACGACAGCCTGCAAGTACGATATGTCAGGCACGTAGTCGACTTTCCACTGGGCGCATAGGTAATCCGGCGAGGGGCTAGACAGCTCTCATCACGACCAGGCTTCTGGAGTGGCACACGCGCCGTGCTTGAGCCGATTCCTGCACGGTAGAGGACGGACGCTGACAGTTGACGGGCAACGGGCCGCGTTTACCGACAGATGGCCGCAGGCTAACCGATCGTGGCAGGTCCGCTGTCTGCCGTAGTCAGGCCTCAGGAGGACACGGGTCGCCGGGTGGGGTCGTACGCGAGCCAGCCGCGACGTGTCGGCGTGAGCACGGGCTCGGCAGGGGGTGTCAGCCGATGTCGAGGGTGGCGGTGTGCTCGATCCGGACGGCCCGCAGGGCATGGGGCGACAGTCCCAGGAGCGTGAGGATCGTTGGTGCCACCTGGGTGGTTTCCACGGGGGCGCGTCGGACGGCGTGTCGGAGGTCCGGAGCGGAGACCACGAGGGGAACATGACGGTCTTGGGGATCGTTGCCGCCGTGCTCGGCGAGCTTGCTGGTCTTGTCGGTATAGACGACCCCGTGCTGCACCAGACCGATGAGGTCGGGGACGCGGGCGCTGTGTGTTGCGCTCCCAAGGAAGGCCGCGGCCGCGGTCCCAGCCTTGATGCTTCGCAGACCAGCTTCCGTGTAGGGCCTTGGGTCGCCGTTGATGTCGGTAGACGTGGCCAGGTGGTCGGCGCCCGTCCCGGTGCCGTTGTAGCTGCGGAGGAAGGTGCGCGCGAAAGCAGCTGCGGTCCTGTCGCGGTCGCCGTTGCTGAACCATAAGAGCATGCCGTCATCGTTGAGGGAGGCAGCGACCAGCGGTTGCACCCTTGCTGGATGCGCTGCTGCCCAGGCAGCGTTCAGCTTGGCGATGATGGCGGAGTCGTCGATCCGGGTCAGAGCGTTTCGCTGCATCGGGGACTGTCCGTGTTTGGACGACACGATGATGGCGGTGTCATCGAAGTGCCCGCTGGCTTTGAGCGCCGCCACCATGGATGCCAGCTCAGAGTCGACGTAGTCGAGGGCGCTGCGGAGCACGGGCCCCGGTGTCGTGCCGTGGCGGAGGTAGCCGCCGAGGCTGCCGTTTGAGGTCGGGAGCTTCTGCGCGGTGGAGACGGACTGGAAGTTCATCCCGAAGATGGCCGGCATGCCGACGCGGGTCGTACGGCTATGGTCGTAGCCGGCGATCTCGTTGAGTACGGCCCGGACCTTGATGTGGTCGTAGCGCTGAGTGAGGGAGTTGACGTCCGTCCAGTCGTCGCCCCGCGTGTCGGCGATGCTGTTGATCTCCGGCGTGAAGAGGTCCTGGACACCCGTACCCGACGGGCCGTTGAGGATCTCGTAGGCGGGGTGCTTGTCGGCCCAGGCTGTCCGAAGATGGTGCCTGCGCGCGACCTCGAACATGGTGTCGACCTTGAGGTACTGGTGCGGGTAGACCCGCGTGCACGTAGTGGGGTCGATGGGAAGCGTGCGCGGGTCGATGAGATAGCCGGAGCCGTCCGGAGACGTGACGCAGGGCTCGCGGGTCAGCCCTGCGTCGCGACAGCGCTGACCCCGCCGGTGCAGGCACGTCATCCGCGGCCCCGGGGCATGACGCGAGGCGGCTCAATCTTCCTGAGCCCGAAATCCGCCTCGCAGTGCCGTCGCGGCCAGCGCAGCCCCAGCCGGTAGCAGCGCAAGTGCCGGCAGCTGGTAGCGCCACACGAACTCACCCACGAGGTCCGGCAACAACATCAGGCCGAGCCCGGTACCGGTGAGCAACAGGCAGAGCGGTCGCAGGCCCGAAGGCTTGGCCCTGCCGCCGCGCAGTCCCCCGATCAGTCCCAGCACGAGGCAGGCGAGCAAGACCGGCCCTGGCAGGTAGATGAACTGGCCGTAGCGGGCGATTGCGGACGCGAACGGCTCGTGAGGCACGAGCTGAGCGCCGCCATGGTTTCGGTACGCGGAATGTTCCACCGGGCTGGGCAGGGGATGGAGATAGCGACTGAATCGCCACTTGACAGCGCTGTGGTACCCGGCTCGGTCCCCACGCGACACGTCGAAGTTGAGCAGGAAGTCGCGCAGCACGACGCGGGCGTAGGCGGCGGGCTGTGCCCGAATGGCGGCGAGGGCGAACTGCCTCATCGCTTGGTCCGCGGTCGTTCCTGGCGGTGGCCGCAGCCGGGGGACCGTCCTCGGGTCGTGCCACGTGTACCAGTCCGGGGCGCGCCGGTGCCCGACCGGCGCATTCGGGCACAGCACGCGCTCGTACTGGGGCACGGTCACCTTACGGCAGTCGACGAAGCTGGTGGTCCTCATGTACAAGGACTCGCCCCCGTACTGGGAGAGGGCAAAGACACCGTGGTCGTGGTGGTACCACGTCATGTAGGCACCGACGGGCACGGCGAAACCGAGGACGAGAGCGACAGCGCCGTACAGCCTGTTGCGCCAACCGTGTCCGACGGCCAGGCAGAAAGCCACGCCGCCCAATACGAGAGGCTCGCCGACCAGCCGAACGGTCACTGCGGTCCCGAGCAGCAACCCGCCGACGAGGGCCAGTTTCACCGGAGGCTGGCGCCGCCAGCCCACCACGACGACTGCCGCGACGACAAGGAACTCGAAGAGCGTGTCGCTGAGCACGGAGTGCTCGAGCATCAGCTGCATGCCGTCATAGAGCACGGGAAGGGTCGCGAGCGTCGCGAGCCAGGCGGTGACCCCCCAATGGCGGAGTAGCGCGTAGCTCATGACCGCGGTGCCCAGGCCCATCAGGTGCTGCACGAGCGCTACGGCGACGAGGCCGCTCGTGACCTGCGACAACGGGTAGAGAACAAGCAGACCGTAACCGGCCGGACGGGTCGGCTCGGGGACGAATGTCTCGAGGAAGGACAGGTATGCGGGACCGTCACCCAGAACGAGCGCCGGAGTGAACCCGAGCATGACGACGAGTCGGACCGCTGCCGCAAGAACGACAGCGAGGACGAAGAGGCGGTGCTCGCGGAGGAATCGGCGGTGACACGTGAGCGGCCGAACGCTCATGACCGTCGACTGCCTGCGGGGAATCGTTGTCGTCACGGTGCCGTTGCCGGCCCTGTCAGCGTCAGGCGCGATGATTTCTCGATGGGCTCATACCGCAGCCCTCCTGGGCCGGATCGTCAGCTGCCGGCGCGTACGCGGATGCGGGCGCAGCAGCTCGCCGAGCAGGCGATCCCACTGCTGACCCACTGTCGGGATCTGATACTGAAGCGCATCCTCGAGCGCCACCTTGCCCATCGCGCCTCGCAGCTCCGCATCGAGAACAAGGCGTTCGAGGGCCGTGCTGAACGCGGGGAGGTCGCCGTTCGCCACGAGGTATCCGTTCTGTTCGTCACGGACCAGCTCGCGGGGACCCCTGGGACAGTCGAACGCGACAATAGGCAGACCCTTGCTCATCGCCTCGATACCGACCAGGGGCAATCCTTCATAACGAGAGCTCAACGCGAAAATGGCTGCCTGACTCAAGACGAGGTCCAACCGGTCGGCCCATCCCATGAGGCGTGCCTGGTGACCGATTCCGCGCTCGTTGATCATCTTCTGCAGCGCGCGGCGATCTGGGCCTTTGCCGTAGATGTGGAGTTGCCAGTCCGGATGCGCCCGCGCCACCGGAACGAATGCGTCGATGAGCCGGTCGTATCCCTTCTGATGGGTAAGCCGGCCCGCCGCGACGATGACATTCTTACGTTCCGACCATTCCGTGAGAATTGATGCTCTCGAGGCGTTCGCTATTACATGTACTTTGTCTGCCGGCCAAGAGGAGCGCTCGATGTAGTCGTCGCGATCCCGTGCTGTGAGCGTCACCAGGGCGTCCAGTCGTGCCTTGTGCCGATCCACCCGGCGACGTACGCGATCGATTCTCTGGAAGTAGTGCATATGCTCCTGGGCAATCAGTCTCAGCCCCGGCGGCGCGAAGCGCGCGGCGACCGCGTGCAATTCGGGTCGCGTTGTCACGAGCACGCCCTCGCGCATGGAGCGGATAGCCTGGATGAGGAGAATGTCGGTCAACAAGCTGCTGCCGCGCAAGTGGGCTGTACCAGGTCGCTCTATTACGTGGCTTCCGCACCGGGAGAGCAGCTTACGCAGCAGACCGGATGGGCCATCGCCATCTTGGGTCAGATCCTGTAGGAAGGTGAGGCGCACACCGGGCGGGACTTCGTATACCGGTTGTTGTCTGCGTCGGAACAAGCCGACCACTTCGACGTCATACCTGTCTGCAAGATAGGCTCCGGTATTGAATACACTCCGAACCACGCCGTTACGGCCATCCGCGGTGCCTACGAGAAAGCGCACAACAGGGCGATTTTGATGCATAGCCTAAACGGTACCCACCGATCCAGGATTCCCAACGTGAGTCGCCTAAAAATCAAGGGTCCATTAGGTTAACAGTCGGTTTCCTGTTGTGTCGCAAGAGGTGTTCGTCAAGTAAACGCACCGTACGTGGGCTGATTGTGGCAGTAGTGGCTCCGTCGAACTCATCGCCCGATTTTGCCAGTCGCTAACCAGACTGACCCACAATTCACCTGCTGTTTGCTCGCCTCTTGTTTGAGTGGTGCGTGATCCGGTGCAGACTCGTGTCATGACGACAGGTTGGGACCCTTTGGACGAGGGCTTCGACGACGCGTTCCTTGAGCAATACGCCTTCGTCAAGCCGTCACATCGCGAAGAGGATCCTGCGATGCCCGACGAGGACCGCCTTTCCGACGTCGACCTCGACAACGTCTACTCCGACCTCGAGTGGTGACAACCCGACAGCTGTGACGCCCCAAAGCGGCACGTGGCCGGTTCCCTCGACAGCAGTGCCGTGAGGCGCTTCGGTCGTGATGTGCGGCTCCCTGAGCGATAAGCGCCCAGGAAAGCGGTGGGGCCTCGCCCCCGCTACCGTCGGTGGCGTCGCGCTCCCGAGAGGACCCTCAGATGTCGACGGCAGACGAAGAGTCACCGACCCCCAGGACGACCCGGATCACGGGCATGCTCATCACCGACCATGTGCTGACGCTGCCGCTAGACCACGATCAACCCGGTGGCGAACAGATCGAGGTCTTCGCCCGGGACGTGACGGCTCCAGGAGGCGAAGATCGCCCATACCTGGTGTTTCTCCAGGGTGGCCCCGGCCACGAGGCACCGCGACCCGCCGGGCACCCGTTCGCTCCGGCGTGGCTGGAGCGGGCCCTGCATGACTACCGGGTGCTGATGTTCGACCAGCGGGGCACCGGCCGGTCCACCCCGTACGGTGCGCCTGCGAGCGATCCGGCGGCGGACGCCCGACGTCTGGCTCACTTCAGAGCCGACGCGATCGTCCGGGACGCCGAAAGCTTCCGCGAGCACCTCGGGGTACGCCGCTGGAGCCTGCTGGGTCAGTCCTTTGGCGGCTTCTGCTCCCTGCGCTACCTGTGCGCCGCGCCAGACAGTCTCCGCGAGGTGTATTTCACGGGCGGTCTGCCGCCGGTCGGTCGCTCCGTGGACGAGGTGTACGCCGCCACCTTCGCCCGGATGCGACGGCTCAACGAGCGCTATCACCGGCGGTTCCCCCAGGACGGAGAGCGGCTGGCGAAGCTCCTGACGCTATGCGACGAGGGCCGGGTTCAGGATCCGGCCGGGAACGTCGTCTCGCGACAGCTCATGCGCACCATCGGCCACCCTCTCGGAATGGATGGCGGCGCCGAGACCGTGCACTACCTGCTCGAGCGGGACCCGTCGTCTCCCGCCTTCGTTCACGACCTCGCCGCGATGTTCCCGTTCAGCGGCCGCAACCCCCTGTACGCCATCCTCAACGAGTCCAGCTACGCCGACGGCGGGGCGACGCGGTGGTCTGGTGAGCGTGTACAGCCCGAGGATTTCCGAGGCGACTCACAGCTGCTCACGGGCGAGCATGTGCTGCCCGTCCACTTCGAGGACCTGCCCGAGCTGCGCCCCTACCGAGAGGTCGCCGACGCGGTTGCTGACCACCCGTGGCCGCGTCTGTACGACACGGACGTCCTGTCCTCCGTGGACGTCCCGTGCGCCGCGCTGATCTACGCCGACGACCCGTACGTCGAGCGCGTCTTCTCCGAAGAGACGGCCGACCTGCTACCGGGGATGCGCCGCTGGTTGACCGACGAGTATCTGCACAACGGGCTCAGTACCGGGGGTGGTCGCGCTCTCGACCGTCTCATCGGCCTCGCGCGGGGCACCGTCTGACGGACGCCGAGCCACTACTCGCAGCGTGGCGGCAGGTCGTTAGCTGCGGATCGCGGAGGAGTCCGACTGAGGTTGGAGTCGGCTTGCCGGGGCGATCACTTCAGCCAGATCTCCGGTCCTCCTCCGCCATACACGGAGACGTGAAGGTCGTGGACGCCCGTGGCGAGGTAGTGCCCAACGGGGTCATGGAACGTCGTGGCGGCTCGGACCTTCAACACTCGTGGCGGGAAGGACGCGAACCTGATCGTGATGCTCTTCCCGTGCTGGCCGGAGCTGGCAGTGGTGTTGACGATCCGCAGTCGCTGCCCGCCGGACACGACGATGCAGCGTGGGTCGGGGATGTCCGCGTCGAGCCTCACGGTCGCAATGGCACCGGCGGCGGACGGCTCGCACATGCCCGAGGCAGGGCGTCGAGAGTCGGCCGGAGACGGGCCGGACCTCAAGGAGGGGGAGCTCACAACGACCTTGCTGGCACGGTTGAAGACCGTCACGCCCCCGTGTGGACTGCGACGACAGGCCAAGGCTGCGGCGGCCACGTCGGCGCCTACGGAGCCGGCGAGTCCCTCGTCTGCACCGAGCGTGCCGCCACCGCCCTCCACCCAGTCACCGAGAGATGCCGTGTCTCCACTGGTCAGCGTCACCGTCCTCGTCTCGGCGTTCCATTGGGTCCCGTAAGGCCAGACCACCGGGCTACCGCCCAGACGAAGGCAACCACCGGACAACGTGACACGACCTGCGAGACCGGCCGCCATGGACTCCCCGACCCGAGAACTGCCCGAAACCAGCAACGGTCCCTTGACGGACCCCGGGGTATCAGCCGGCGTGTCACTCGTCACACCGCGTCCTGATCCAGAGCATCCAGCCAGCGACGCGACCAGGAGACAGGCCGCAAGCAGCTTCATCGTCATGCGCCCACCCCCCATCGCGGCTTCGTCTGTTGGACGCTACCGCGCGGTCCGCGGCTCCCTCATGGCTAAAGGATTTCCCGACTGCACGTGACGGCCTGGTGCAGGGACCAGGCCGGCCGAGGACGGCCGTGCGGCTCCCGCCGCCGACTTGATCACTCTCCTCGCGTGGTGAGGACCGACAAGACTGCCGGACCGACCTGTTCGGCGCTGACGAGCTCCAGCATCCGACCGTCGGTGAAGAGGCGGCGGCCCGCGCCCGCGACCGTCGGGAAGGTCAACAGTCGGTACTCATCGACCAGGTCCTCCTCGGCGAGCTCGTCGACGACGGAATGACTCCCGATCACGACCAGATCCGTTGTGGCGAGATGGTGACGCACCCAGGCAGCCAGGGGCTGGTCGATGGCTCGGGAGTTGGACCACGTCTTCTCGTCGATCGCGCGGTGGGTGACCACGGCCTTGTCGGCCGCGTTCATGGCCTGCGAGAACGGGCCGTCTCGGTGCGGCCACAGGTTGCTGAAGTGCTCCCAGGTGCGACGACCGAAGAGCAACGTTCCGTGCTGAAGGATGGGCCCGAGCCGGAACTTGTCGCCGGCGACTCCCTGCGGTCCGTACAGCATGGCCCAGCCGCCGAAGGCGGTTTGGCTGCTTCCATCGGGGTCTTCGACGACGCCGTCGAGAGTGCTGAACTGAACGACGATGAGACGTCCCATCGGACTGATCCCTTCCACGAGTTCCGGGTGGTCACCAGTTCTTACGAACGGGACCCGCCCGACTCATCGCCGCGAGGGATCGTCGTTCTGCGTCTCGAACAGGGCGAACAGTCGCGGATCCTGGTACACGAGCACGTGGCCGATAGCGCCGTGTACGTCTGCGTCGAAGAGCTGGAGCGTGTGCGCGACCGGCCCTTCGCGTGAGAGGAGGTAGAGCAGGAGCGCGGGCTGGCCGTTGGCGCTGACCAGCCTGGTCTGCCACGAGGTGCCGCGCCAGGCGAACAGATGCGTCATGAACTCGCGGTACGGCAGGCGTCCACGCGACCAGGCCGGCACCGGCGGCATCTCCAACACGACATCGTCGGCCACCAGGGCGGCAAGGGCATCGACGTCGGCGCGCTCGATCGCGCGGGCGTAACGCTCGACCCGATCAGGTCCGATCGGCACGCCCGACGTGGCTGTAGGGGCGGCGGTGTTCAGAGCCGCCCGCGCGCGCTGCAGGGCTGAGTTCACGGCGGGCACGCTGGTCGACAACACGGCGGCGGTCTCGATCGCCGTGCAGCCCAAGACCTCACGGAGCACGAACGCGCCCCGCTGGCGGGCGGGCAGAGCCTGGAGCATCGCGGTGACGGCGAGCCGTACCCGCGTCGCCTGCTCCAACGCGGCTCCTGCCTCGGACGTAGCGGTCCAGCCCGTCGGAGCGGGCATCAGCCATGGAACGTCGAGGGCCGGTATCAACGGGGCGCCGATTTCGATGCCTGGGTCCTGCAGGTCGCGCGGAAGCGGTCGACGTGGCGCACCCCGCAACCGGTCCACGCAGATGTTGTGCGCGATCCGATAGCACCACGTCGACAGCGATGCCTGCGACGAGTCGTACGAGTCCCGAGACCGCCACGCTCGCTCCATCACATCCTGCACGGCGTCCTCGGCGTCGAACGGCGACCCCAGCATCTGGTAGCAGAACGAGGCCAACCGCGACCGGAGCGGCTCCAGCGAGTCCGCCGTCACAGTTGTCACGGAGAGGATGCTGTCACGCGAGGCCCGAAGCCACCTTGCTGGCCGCGACCTGCAGGTGCCGGCATGGTCACGAGCATTTCCTGTGATCTTGTCGTCGCCAGGACGACCGAGCATTCACCGTGGGCTCGAAAACCGATGGCGACCTCGGCTGCTCCGGTGCGACGATGCGCCGTGATGCGCCCATTTCTGCCGTCCAGTGGCCCAAACCTCAACCGTGGAAGCAGAGCGACGACCCCATGAAGAACTACCCCCTGCTTGACGTGCGCGTCAGCACGCCAACGCTGGAGCTGCACGGCGCCACGGACGAGCTCTTGGATGAGCTCGCGGACGTCGTGCGCGCGGGCAAGACCCATGCCGATCCGCCGCCGTACGACGACCCCATATCGTTCTACGAGACCGATCCTGACCTGCGGGTCGCCAAGTGGCTTCGGGCGATCTGGCGGCGCCGGGGCACGGTCGATCCCGACTTCTGGCGGCTCTACCTGGTGGTCATGGTCGACGGGCGGCCCGTCGGGGAGCAGACGCTGACGGGAGTGAACTTCGCGACTCTGGGAACGTGCACGACCTTCTCGTGGCTGTCCGTAGACGAGCGGGGACGAGGGCTCGGGCACGAGATGCGGGCAGCGATCCTGCAGCTGGCCTTCGACGGGCTCGGCGCGAAGGAAGCGAGCAGCGACGCGTTCGTCGACAACCACGGCTCGAATGCGATCTCGCGAGGTCTCGGTTACGCGCCCAACGGGTCCGACTGGGCGACGCGGCGAGGAGAGCCCGCTCTGCTCAACCGGTGGCGACTCACCCGAGACGACTGGGAAACGCGCCGCAGGGACGACATCCAGCTCCATAACATCGAGGCCTGTCACGCCCTCCTGCCGTTGTCCTGACGTCGTCCCCGACGGTGCAGGCCTGCCCGCTGAGCATCGGCGATTCCGCTCACACCGGACGTCACCGTCGGTGGGGCGGATCGGGGTGTGACGGCAGGTTTGCGCTGATCAGCCGTCGAGTCGCGCGGCGACTTCGGCCGGGAATCCACCGGTAGCGATCGGGCCCCACCGGGTAGGCGTGATCCGAATCAGCGACTTGTCCTGGATCCGCATGGCTTCCCGGTACTCGTCCCAGTCGGGATGCTCACCGGAAATGCAGCGGAAGTAGTCGACGAGGCCATCGGCGGCCTCCGGCATATGCAGCACCTCGGCGTCGCCGTCGACCTGTACCCACGGTCCGTTCCAGTCGTCGGACAGGACCAGCACTGACACCTGGACATGCTTCTCGGCATTGCGCGTCTTGGCTCTGGCCGGATAGGTCGAGATGACGATCCGACCCTCGGGGTCGACACCACCGGTGACGGGAGACATCTGCGGACGGCCGTCGCTACGCATGGTGGCGAGCAGCAATCGGTGGCGTGGGCGGACGAACTCGAGGAGCCCCGCCGAGCTCCACAGCGCTGACAGTCGCGATGGATCTGGCCATGTGCGGAGACTACGCCAGGCCCAGACGGGAACCCGCTACTTTCCGGCTCGGCCGACCTCTAGGCTCAGCTGTGGTCGAATACGTGTGGCGCGGCGACTTCGCCAGCGAAGAGGTCGAACGGCTCCATGCTGAAGGCTTCGGCGGAGTAGCCGACGACGCGTACGACTGGGTTGGTCAAGTTGAGGGGCATAGCCTCGGGTGGGCGTGCGCGCGACAGGGTTCCCGACTCGTGGGATGGGTCAACGTGGCATGGGACGGCTTCGCCCACGCATTCCTGGTCGACACCGTCGTCTCGGCCGATTGTCGGAGGGACGGAATCGGAACAGCCCTCGTCGAGGTGGCAACCGAAGCCGCGCGCGAGGCGGGGTGCGAGTGGCTCCACATCGACTTCGAGGAGCACCTCGAGACCTTTTACTTGGAAGCGTGTGGATTTGCCCCGACGAACGCAGGCTTGATCGCCTTGTAGCCGAGCGGGGCGTGGAAGACCGCTCCGCGCACGGCACCCACGGGTCGCCAAGCGGCCACGAGTACGGACAACTGCCAGCTGGCGGCTTGTCGCCTGATTGACATCGTGCGACGATAAGTTCATACTGTTTCACGTTATGACGATATCGAGTATCAGTAAGCGGTGGACAGCGGGACGGCAGCAGGCTTTCCACCTGGCGAGCGGGTTCGCCCTCGTCGCCTGGGTGGCTACGGCGCTCGTTGCGCTGCTCGTGGCGACCTTCGCAGCCATCGGGCTGACGGGTTGGGGTGCGTACCGCTACCAGGTGGACATTCCCGTTCCCGGCCTCTCGCTGCACCTGGGATTCCAGCCGTCATGGGGGGTGTCGCAGGGCGGTGACGTGTGCGACCCGGTCCATCTGAACGATCCGGCGACGGAGTGCTACAACCTCGTGCTCTTCCAAGGCGAACCGCGCCAGGACGGCGACGTGTTGCCGCAGGGCGACGCGCGGCCGGTCGATGCTGCCCTCTCCGGACAACTGTTCCTGGATGCGAAGCCCGGTTGGAACTCGCTCATGGCATCCCTGTACGGCATGCAGGTGCTGGCCCTGTTGGTGCTGGCATTCCTGCTCTCTCAGCTGTGGCTGTTGCTGCGGGCGGCCTCGTGTGGCCAGGGTTTCTCCGGCCCGATGGTCCGTCGTCTGCGCATCATCGCCTGGACGATGGTCGGCTGGGAGTTTCTCGAACCAGTGCTGTGGCTCTTCCTCAGCCCCAAGGCGAACGACTATTCCGCGGTCGTGATCGGTCCCGGGCCACAGCTCTCATTGGGCTCGATGGAGCCAGGCGGGCCGAGTTGGACGGTAATCTCCTTCGGGCTGCTGCTGGTCCTGCTCGCCGAACTGTTCCGCCACGGCGCTGACCTCGCTGAGGAACAGAAACTGACGGTCTGATGGCGATCGAGATCCACCTGGACCGCATGCTGCTCGAGCGGAAGATGACCTTGACCGAACTCGCAGACCGCGTTGGGATCACCGTTCCCAATCTTTCGATCCTCAAGACCGGCAAGGCCAAAGCGGTGCGACTGTCGACCTTGGACGCGGTGTGTCGCGAACTGGACTGCCAACCCGGCGACATCATCGTGTGGGTGCACGACGGCGGGTAGCAAAGCTGCCCTCGAAGAGGCGTCGGGTTCTTTGCTCGCGCCGCGCCGCTCCTTGGCGCTGGCCGGAACCACACTGTGTTCCCACCCTGATCAGCGTTCAGATCGGGCAACCACTCCGTCGGTGAAGCGCGCAGGCCTGAGCAGGAGAAGATCATCCGCGCGGATCGTGGCCGCGCGTGGGTCAACGGCGCTACTGTGCATCAGCGGTCGAGGTCCTCGACCCCCAGGCCGGGAGGTCACCATGCCCACAGTCGTAGCCACGCACGACGTCAAAGACGTCGATCACTGGCTTTCCTCGCCCAAGCGCGAGGAGGTCTTCGGGCCAATCGGGGTGACCAACATCCGCACCTTCGTCAACCCAACAGACCGCAGCCACGTGTGCATCAGTATGGACGTCGCCGACATGGACGCGCTTATGGCGGTTCTCCAGGCAGAGGCCGGCGCGGCCGCGATGGACTTCGATGGGGTGCTCGGCGAAACGCTCGTCATGTACGTCGAGGAGTAGCCGAAGCTGGTGGTTACTTACGAGTTATTGTGAAAGCAACAATGACTCTTGCTGAGTCAGGGGAGTGTCGCCGTTGAGTCGTCGCTCCCGGCCGTTGGCCGCTGCGCCGGTCACTCCAACACGGTGGAAGCCAGCGTTCGGCGACGGCGCGAGCCTCCTCGTCGGGTCGGTGCTCTGGTCGGTTTCGGCCTTGACTCTGTCGTCGACGTCTCCAGCGGCCAGGGCCACGGGATCGAGAACTCCGGAGTCTCAAGCGGCCAGGGCCTCGGATCGAGAACTCCTCACGTGTGAACGGGGCGATGGGCGCGGTCGTCGGCTTCGACGATCTCAACGGGTTCTCGGTGGCCCTCTACGCGAACGCCACTCCGGGTCCGAGGAGACTGAATCGGGTCCAAGTCGCTTCCTGGACCCGCGAACCCTAAGACCTTCCGGCCGTCTTGACACATAGCGGAGCCTTATCAGTGGGTGGATAAGGCGCCGATAGGGCGGTGGATTGACCGAAACCGCGGCAGTGCGTAGGAGGGGAGGGGCCGAGAGCTCTTGGGGGTCGGATCCATAGAGTTGCCGCATGACGCGCCCATGCAAGGTCGGTGTTCAGCTACCCGAGGTGGAGAGGTTCGTGCCGTGGCCGGAGTATCTGGAGATGGCGCTGCGAGCGGAGGAGGCCGGCTACGACTCGGTCTGGGTGGGCGACCACCTGATCTACGACCTGGCGGACGGGTCGACCCGGGGGCCCCATGAGGCGTGGACGACGCTGGCGGCGATCGCGGCCGTCACGCAGAGGGTGGAGATCGGACCTCTGGTTGCGTCGACGAGCTTCCATGCACCCGCGATGCTGGCCAAGCAGGCCGCCACGGTCGACGCGATCTCGCAAGGCAGGCTCATTCTGGGCCTCGGTGCGGGCTGGAACCGACGCGAGTATGACGCCTTCGGCTTTCCCTATGACCGGCGGGTGTCGCGCTTCGAGGAGGCTTTGGCGATCATCGCGCCGCTACTGCGAACAGGGCGGACAACGTTTCACGGCCAGTTCTTCGACGTCGACGACTGCGTGCTCGACCCCCGCCCGGTGCGGGACGCAGGGCCGCCGATCATGGTGGGATCCAACGCTCCGCGGATGCTGCGCATCTCGCTGCCGGTCGTCGACTCCTGGAACGTGTGGTGGAGCACGTACGAGAACTCCGTCTCGCGGTTTACGGAGATCAAGGCCGAGGTCGACTCGGCGACGCCTGAGGGGCGCCACGTCGAGGCGACGGCTGCAGTACTGGTCAGGCTCCCGGGCGGTAAGGGCCGGCTGATGGGTGACAGCTACGACGCGCGGGTCAGCGCGGTCACCCCTGACGGCCTCGCCGACCACGTACGGGGGCTTGCCGACGCCGGTGCCACGCACCTCCAGCTGGTCCTGGATCCCATCACCGCCGAGACCATCGACACGATCGGTGCCGCGTTAGCCGATCTTGACCATTGAGACATCCCCGACGCATAACCGGGCCCCCCTATGCACGACCCGAAACCTGGCCGCAGGTAAATTGCCGCACAGTATGTCGTCGACACGCGGGCCATAGATGCGGCTCCAAGCACCCTGCTGGTTTGGTTGACCGCTGCCCGACGAGTCGAGGCGCCTGCAGACTGTCAGTGGGGACGACACAGCGTAGATTCAATTAGTGGCGCAAGTGCTTGTCTGTCTGCACGGACTGGGCAGATCTCCTTCGGACTGGAACGGTGTGCGGGGCTCCCTTGCAGAGCTCGGAGAGGTGGTTACTCCAGAGCTTCCGCGGGATGTGAACCGTGCGCAACGGATCGCCGCAGCATCTACCCCCGACGGAGCGATCGTGGTGGGTCACTCGATGGGTGCGATCATCGCGTTGGTGATGGCCGCGGAGCGTGGCACGGCTATCCGCGGGGTCGTCGCATCCAGCCCGTTCTTCCCGCCCGCGCTCAACGGCAGGTCGGTACCCGCCGCGCTCTCTGATTATCTGAGCCATCGCGTGGCGTTTCTGCGCCAGAGAACGGCCAACCAAGTCGTCGCCCCCCGGACAGGTGGTGTCCGAGGGCTCGGATACCTGGTCCGCACCGCCGCGCATCCGTCAGAGTTCCGGGCAAAGACCGACGCGGTCACGTCGGCGGTGCTGATCGTGCATGCGGCCGACGATCACTATGTGCCGCTCGACTTCGCATTAGCCGCAGCCGGCGCTCACCCGGCCTGGCAGTCGGTCGTGCTCAGCGCCGGCGGTCACTACCCACACGTCAGCGACCCGGCAGAGTGGCTCACCGCGGTCGACCCTTGGCTCAGACGCGTGACCGGACGCTCTGGCGGTGGTATCCATCAACCGGGGGAGGAGCCTGATTCGTAGCGTCGCCGTGACCTCGACTGTGGCCGCATGGAAGCACTCTGTGATCACACGACCGCTAGCGCCTCCTCTGGGAATCTCGCAGCCAGCATGAAGTAGACCAGCTCTGCCAGTCCCGTCGCCGAGCCTTCTCGTCCGCCTGCAGTCGGGTCGCCAGATCGAGTTCAGATGCCTGCTTCGCGGTGGAAGCCTCACGTCTGAGACGCGCGTCTCGCGGCGGATGAGTGCCTTCAGTGGCGGGTCGGTCCTGTTGCCACCGCGCCCTTGATGGCCTCGGCCTCGGCGTCCAAGAGATCACGAGAACGCTCTGCCCAGTTGGCGCCGATCGTGAAGCCATCTCCGGCGTACCGAGGGAACACATGGAGGTGGAAGTGGAACACCTCTTGGAAAGCCGCTTCGCCGTCGGCGAGGAACATGTTGATGCCTTCACATCGCAGGCCGGACCGGCGCAGGGCTCGGGCCATTCGGTGCCCGATCATCCATACGTGGCTGCCGGTCTCTTCGTCGAGGTCCTCCAACCCCACCGCGTGTACCCGAGGCACGACGAGTAGATGCCCGGGCGTGACCGGGTTCAGGTCCATGAACACCATGACGACCTCGTCCGTATAGACGATGCTCGCCTCGAGCAGCCCGGCCGTGATGGCGCAGAAGATGCATTCGCGGGTCGAAGCCCCTGGTGCTGCACCAACAGACATGACCGAGATGGTCGCAGCCCGCTCGGAAGGGTGCCAGCGATTTCCTCAGGACTTGAGCCTCGGCAAGTCGACCGGCCTTACGGTGGCTCGATGTCTCGGTGCGTTCACGATCGCGTGATCGGGTCGCCAACCCACGCGGTGTGTGGTCGCGGCGTGCCGTGAGACCTCTAGTGCGACGGGTCTCGTGCTGACGGGTTCCCGAGCCACACCCCCCGAGGCGCACGGATGGGCACAGTCGCCGTGGTCCGAGTGCACGAACACCTTGTCGGGGCTAGACGAGGGTCATGGCCACCGGGTGTCAGCTCGGGCGGTTGAGCGTCTCCGAAGGAGCCTCGCCGAAGGCCTCGCGGTAGGAAGCAGCGAAGCGACTCATATGCACTATCCCGAGGTTGACGGCGACGGCACGGACCGTGGTGTCGTTGCGGTCGGCCGCTCTGAGCGCCGTGTGCGCTCGGCGGAGCCGGATCTGGCGCAGGTACGTCATCGGCGGCGTGGCGAGGTGGCGATGGAATCCCTCCTGCAGCGCCCGTGCGCTCAGGTGCACCTCGGCAGCAAGTCGGACCGTGGTCCACGGGTCGCACGGGCGCTCCTCGATCAGCTCGACGGCGTGCCTGATCGCCGCGCTCCGCGCCACCGGGCGCTCCCGGGTCACGGCGTCGCTGTGGTTGTGCGGCTGACCGAGCAGGAGGCCGTCGAGCACGAGCCCCTCGACGTGTCGACCTACGACGCGGTTCCGGCTCACGTCGGTGGGGTGGTCGAGTTCGTCCACGAGCAGGTCCAGGGCGGTCCGCCAGCGCCGGGCAATGGGACTGTGCAGGTCGGCGGCGAAGTCGAAGGCCAGTCGACCTTTCAACGGCCGGCCGAGGAGCTGTTCGAGCTCCGCCTCCAGGCAGGCCCGCGGAACCATCAGGCACAGCTGCTCGCAGTCGGCCGACCATGACATCTCGGCGGGCGCCCCAGGTGAGAAGACGACACCCTCGCCCGGCTTCGTCGTCACCGGGTCGCCGGTCCCCCTCCTCGTGGCCGCATGGCCGCGCAGCGGGATGTTCACGTGGAAGTTCTCTGCGTCGGCGGTGCGCAGGCGCACCCGGGGCCCGTAGGTCAGTCGGCCGGCGGTGAGCGCACCCATGCGCAGGCCAGCGACCTTCATGCCCAGGGGGGCGGAACCCCTCGAGAGGTCGAGCCGGTTCGGGAGAAAGAGCTCGGTGACGATCCGCTCGGCCTCGTCACGGTCGTCGGTCGTGCGCCGCGTGTACGGCGTCACCCGCGGGCGCTCCTCGTCCGCGCCCAGCCGACGGCGTCCGGCGACAGTGGTGTACATGGTCGTTTCTCCTACGGTCTCCTGGCAGGGCACCAGAGTGGGATGACGCCGTACTCGACGGCTCGTTCTCGCACCTCTCCGGCCACCTCGAGGCGGTCGTCCGGCCCGGTTCACACAGGACATGCTAGGCGGCTCGTCCAAGCCCGACAGCCCGCGATGAGCCGCGGAGCGCCGTCTCGTAGCCGGATTGCGCACGACGTCGCCGGTGCCGCCCCGGCCCACTTAGATCGCCGTCATCATCGAACCGAGGGCTCGTTTGCGGGAACCTCGTGGGCGTCTAGCTCACCAGAGGGACCTTGGGCAGCGTCAACCGCCATCTGCGGGTGCGGCGCGTGGGAGGAGCGGAGATCCCGGTGACGGCGATGGCGTCGCCGCGCAGCCGCCTCGCTGTCATCGGCGAGCGGCTTCACTTCAGACGCCATCTTGCCCAGCATGGATGGCAAGCGCGAGGGAAGGCATGACAAGCGGAGAACAAACAGGCACGACGGCCGTTGGATGTGTCGGTCTTGGGGCGATGGGCCGCCGTGTCGCAGAGCGTCTGCTCGATTCAGGAAGGCTGGTGTATGGCACCGATCGCGCCAGGTCCAACGCTGAACGGCTGATCGAGAGCGGACTACGGTGGCGGGAGACCCCGCGCGAAGTAACCGCCGCGGCTGACGTGGTCTTCAGCATGGCCTCCGACGACTCGGCGCTCGAAGCCATCAGTTTCGGTCCCCACGGGATCCTCGCGGGCCTGTCGAGTGGGAAGATCTTCGTGGACCTGAGCACCGTGAGTCCGCAGGTCAGCCAAATCCTCTGCAATCACGTCAACGAAACCGGCGCCCTCATGCTCGACGCGCCAGTCCCGGGCAGCATCCTCCAGGCCCATGCCGGACCACTTGGGATCTTGGTCGGTGGGAGCGATGCCGCCTTCGCAGCGGTCCAGCCGCTCCTGACCGAACTCGGCGCAACCGTCACACATGTCGGCACCAACGGCCAGGGCCTGCTGATGACACTGGCCATCAACATCAGCCTCGCCGTACAGACGCTCGCGTTCAGCGAAGGGCTGCTGCTGGCCCAACGGGCCGGAATCGACCCTGAGCTGGCGGCGGACATCATGTGCACCAGCGCCATCGGTTCGCCGATGCTCAAGGCACGTGTCGCTCTGCTCCGCGATCGACCCCAGCAGGCATGGTTCGACGTGGACCTGATGGCGAAGGACATCCGCTTGGCACGTGTCGCGGCTGACGCGCTTGCAACCCCGGCACCATCCGCCGAGTTCGCAGCCGAGATGCTGACGCGGGCCACCGAACTCGGCTATCGGCAGTGCGATTTGGCAGGCCTGAACGAGGTCCTCGCGTCGTCCACAAAAACCGCGATCACTGTCCCGCAGGGCGCCGACGCACGTGGCCGGAGCCAGGTGGTTGACACCACGTTGCACGACGGGTCCCGTGACCGCCACCAGCTGAGCAACGATGTGCGGAATGCGCTGGCCGGCGACGAGATGGCCCTTCACTATCAGCCCATCGTCAACCTTGCCACGGGGCGGCTGGTTGCCGTCGAAGGGCTGGCCCGATGGCAGCACCCGACAAGGGGAGCAGTTCCAGCGGCGACATTGGTCCACAGCGCTGAAGTGACGGGGCAGGCAGCCCTCTTGGACCAGTGGGCGGTGGAAAAAGCCTGCAGGGACTATGACGAGCTCCGCGGCGCCTTTGTGGGAGAACCCAGAATCACCGTCAACATCTCCGCTGGCCATCTGGCTGCACCCGACTTCGAAGACACCGTCCTGTCAGCTGTTGCGGCTCACGGCGTGCCCAACGGCGGCCTGGTGCTGGAGATCACCGAAAGCGTTCTGATGAAGGACCCTCTGCTGGCAGGGGCACTGCTGCAACGCCTTCGCGATCGGGGAGTCGAGTCGTGTATTGACGACTTCGGTACCGGGTACAGTTCCCTGGCCTACCTCAGCCGGCTACCGGTGACGACGTTGAAGATCGACCGGATGTTCATCGAGCACATCACAGAGGACGCCAACGCGTTGGCGATCGTGGCGGCAACGGTCGACCTCGCACGAACGATGCGGCTCACCACCGTCGCCGAAGGCGTCGAGACAGTCGAGCAGGCCGGCGTTCTGCACCGCCTGGGCTGCGCCGCGGCGCAAGGGTACTTGTGGGGTGCCGCCCTGCCGCCGGCTCAGCTCGTCGACACAGTTCGGTCAATGCGAGACGGAACCTTCAGCGTGCCACGGCACAACAACGCCGCTCTTCCCGAAGGCCTCCCGCGAACCACCCGCCCCGTGACGCCGGCGCACGGGCTGCGGCAGCTACTGCAACTGCACCACAACGGCGCATCCATATTCACCATCAGCGATGCCCTCAACGCTGACGGCTACCGAAGTCCCGACGGCGCACCCTGGGACTACGCGGCGGTGGCGCGCGTGGTCACGGAAGTGGCATACCCCGACCTGTGGTCTGCGATCCAGCGTAGGTAACCGTGGCACCGGCAGGCGTGCGGAAGTCAGAGCGCATCGCGAAGACGGCGGCTGCAGGTTGCGAGTGCACGTGCGCGTGCACGTCGGCGCCGATCCAGGCCGAGCTAGGCGGCTCCACGAAGAAGACGTACTGCAGTCGTCACTTGGGTGGGCGCTCGCCAACCAACAAAGAGACCATGAGCTGTTCAGGGCGATGGCGTGGTCTCCGCGCCCTGTCCGTCCAACTCTCGAGCAGGAGGCACTTTCCACGGGGTTGTGCGCAGGGCTACCGTGACGTCCGAGCTCGATCCGATGCCTTGCGTGTCGGCGACAAGAGCGGCGGCGACGTCTTCGTCGTCATCGAAGGAGCGACGAACCCCGGCCTCGAGAAGCGCGAGTTGGTGGTCGAGGATGATATGGCGGTCAGCGGGGGCGATCGCCTCGAGGTCGTCCAGCGCGGCCCGAGTCGTCGCACGACCTGGGGTGAGGAGGCTCCTGCGATGCGGAATCTCGTCGAACGCGAGGCGGACCTAGCCCTCCCAGGTCATCTCTCGGGTGAGGAGCCGGAGCTCGCCGGTGTCGTCGTAGTGCCGGCCTGAGGCCAGCCGTGCGACGGCGAGTTGCCGCAGCGCCTCGTGAAGGCGGTGCAGCGCCTGCACCGTCGTGGTGCCGGCGACGCTGCGCGTGGCGATGTCGACCAGCTTGCGGATTCCGAACGCCGGATCGGTGTCGTGGGTCCGCTCGTCGGCGACCTGGATCAGCTCGCGCCCTCTCTCGGTTGAGCCGTCCCGTCGCCGCCGATCCGGTCAGCGGCGCACCGACAGGGACGAAGCGCCCATCGCCGGGATCACCGGAGCATGCAGCCGGCCCCTGCGCGGCACGACGCGCCGGCCGCTCGTCGATCATCACGACGCGCCGGCCGGTCGAGCACCGCGATGAGCGAAGGGTCGTCAGCCTCCGCCTGAGGCGCTCCGGGAAGCGCTTGTCCAGCTGCTCGTGCAGGTGATCACCGACCAGGTCGATGAGCCCGGACACGCGAAGAGACTGCCCGGCACGGTGCACGTAGAGGACGAGCACGACCAGGCTCGCGAGGGTCAGCGCTATACGCGACGAGGACTGTCACGTCCGGCACGAAACCACTCGGGTCGTCGATCTCGACCGCGGTGATGAGCGTGAAGACGGCGGTGCCGCCGAAGAGCCCGAGGCTCAGCTGGTTCGAGCGATCGCGGAGGAGTGCCTGTACGATGCGAGGGGAGTATTGGCCGATGGCGTGCTGGATGGCGACCGTCATGTCGGTGAGGACGAGCGTGATGAGCGTGATCATCGAGCTCGCGATCGTCGTGAGGACCGTTTGTGCATCGATGCTGTTCCGGTGAGCGTCGTGGACACAGGCCCGGATTCGCGCGGTCGAGCGCGACGAGGCCTACAGCGAGGGCGACACAGAAGGCGACGCACGCCAGCGGCAGCGCCCAGAGCGTCTGCCTCAGCCGCGCCATCACGGTTTGACCACGACTTTCACACACGTGTCCTGTTTGTGCTCGAAGATCTCGTAGCCCTCGAGCGCTCGGTCGACCTCCATACGATGTGTGACGACGAGGCTTGGAAAGTGCCGACCGTGGCGAGCAGAGTCGCAGCGATGCACGTGGCATGGTCCGGTCTTCGTCGTCAGACCCTCGTGCATGAACGCCCCCGCAGGGACCTTGTCGATAAGCCACCGTGGGCGCGAATGACCGACACAAGCCTTCCGAGCAGACACACCACGGTCGGCTTTCGGATGGCGAGCGGGCGCTCCGTCTCGAGTCTCGCGGTCGACTGAAGCGGTCGTACCTGCCCTCTCGTCGGAGACGTTGTCTGGAATAGCGAAGGCCCACTGGTCGGCGTACGGCACACGGATGTAACGCGCAGCTGCCCGCCCAGCCGTCCATGGCGTGCGAGTGTCCGTCGCCGCCGATCGACTGGCCCCACAGGGCCTCGGTGATCCCCGGGTTCGGGTCGCCGTCGTCGCATAGTGAGAGCAACCCGTGCCGGCAGTACCAGCACTGTTCACAGCTCGTGAAAGAACCACCAACACGGTCACAGATCTTGTGCTTCGTGACCCCGGAGCCCACATCGGCGACGGTTCCCATGAACTCGTGCCCCAGCACGTCCCCTGCACGCATGGCGGGGACGTACCCGCCCACCAGGTGCAGGTCGGAGCCGCACGTCGCACTCAGCCCCACCTCGAGGATCATGTCCTGGTTGTTCAGAATCGTCGGCTCGGGGACGTCCTCGACGCCGATCTCGTTGACCCCGCGCCACGTCACCGCCTCACCGCACCTGCCTTCGGCGCCGCCCTGGTCCACGCCTCCAGGAGTACGCCGCCAGGCGTGCCGTTCGCTCGCCATGCGGTGCGGGTCTACCGCCAGGACCTCGCCGACCTCGATGGGCGTTGGACCGGCCGGACCCGTTGGACGTGGGTCCCGGCTGCCCATCAGCCGGTTGACGCGCGGCCGAAGATTCCGGTCGCGAGCCGGTACAACAGTGCTCGGTGCCCTTGCCGTCGGCGGCCGGGCGAACGCGGACCTCGATCCGGTCGCCGAACTCGGCCAGCGGACGGAAGCTGCCGCGGTCGATGTCGGACGGATCGCACATGACGGTCACCACGAGCCACCCGGAGGCGGGCTCGCCGGTGCCGGCCTCCCCGCCGTGGTCGGGTCCATGGCCGTCCGCACACGCGGACGACGATGTCCCCGACGCGGACCGCGAGCGAGTGACGCATCTGATACCAGTTCACGCCGACCGCCCTCGTCCAGCGGACAGCGGGGCACTGGCGAACTCCTGCACGATGCGTTCGCAGAACGCCGGCAAGTCGTCCGGCGAGCGGCTCGTCGTGATGTTGCCGTCGGTCACGACCTGCTCGTCGACCACCTCCGCCCCGGCATTTCGAAGGTCGGTGCGCAGGCTCGGCCACGAGGTCAACCGGCGGCCGCGCGCGACGTCGGCCTCGACGAAGCTCCACGGGCCGTGGCAGATCGAGGCGACCGGCTTCCCCGACCGCACGAAATCCCGGACGAAGTGCACTGCGGCGGGTTCCATCCGCAGCTTGTCCGGGTTCACCGTCCCGCCCGGTAGGAGCAGCCCGTCGTAGTCGTCGACAGACGCCTCCCCGACCAGCTGGTCGACCGCGAAGGTGCCGGCGTCCTCGAGGTCGTGGTCGCGTGCCTGGATCTCGCCGCTGGTGATGGAGACGACGACCGTGTGGGCGCCGGCGTCGTCCAGCGCCTGCCGCGGCTGCTCCAACTCGACCCGTTCCACCCCGTCCGCTGCCAAGATGGCGATACGTCGCCCATTCAGTGTCGTTGCCATGTCACGCTCCTGCCATCGCCGGGTGCAGCACGACCTTCGTCCAGCCCTCGTCCCGCTTGTCGAAGTGCTCGTAGGCCTCCGGCGCCTGCTCCAGAGGCAGCTCGTGGCTCACGATGAACGACGGCTCCGCCTTGCCCGCTGCGATCAGGTCCCGGAGCTGGCGGTTGTACTTCTTGACCGGTGCCTGCCCGCTGCCGATGTGCTGGCCCTTGAACCAGAACAAGCCGTAGTCGAAGGCGAGTTTGCCCTGTTTCGCCAGCTCGTCGCTGCGCCCGGATCCTGCGGCACGAAGACGCCGACGTTGCCGATCTTCCCGGTGAAACGCACCGAGGCGACCAACCGGTTCATGGTCAGGTTGGCCTGCTCCTCGCCACTGGGCTCGTGCGCCTGGTAGCCGACACACTCGCAGCCGTTGTCCGCGCCCAACCCCATCGTCTCGTCGAGAACGGCCTGTACCGGATCGACCTTCGAGTCGTCGATGGCGAGCGCGCCGATGTACTCGGCGAGTCTCAGCCGGTCGGGGTGCCGGTCGACGACCATGACCTTGCTCGCCCCCCGAATGGTCGCCGACAGCGTGGCCATGAGCCCGACCGGGCCGGCGCCGTAGATGACCGTCGGTCACCGGGCTGACGCCGGCCATCTCGGTGGCGTAGTAACAGGTCGGGAAGATGTCGGCGAGCATCACGTAGTCGGATTGGCGCTGCTCGGCGTCCTCACCCAACCGCAGACAGTTGAAGTCACCCCAGGGCACCCGCAACAGCTCGGCCTGTCCTCCGCCGTACGGGCCCATATCGGCGAAGCCGTAGGCGGCGCCGGCCATGTTCGGCTCCGGCTGGGCCGTCAGGCAGTAGTTCGTGAGCTGCCGCTCGCAGTTCTTGCAGTGTCCACACGAGATGTTGAACGGCAGGACGACATAGTCCCCGACCTGGACCTTGTCGACTCCTTCGCCGACCTCTACGACCTCGCCCAGGTTCTCGTGCCCGAACCAGCGGCCAGGCTCGAAGTCGGTCCGACCCTCGTACATGTGCAGGTCCGAACCGCAGATGTTCGCCGAGGTGATCCGCACCAGGACGTCGGTCGGCCGCTCGATCCTCGCGTCCGGTACCTCCTTGACGGTGACCTGCCGCGGCCCCTCGTACACCACTGCCTTCATGCTGCTCCCTCGTGCCGGATCCATCCCACCCCTCTGGGGCGAGTCTCGATTACACCGGGCTCGGCGCGCAGGTCGGTATCGGCAGAACTGCCGATACTGATTGAAAACCTGTCGTGAGGAGGGTGTGGCTGTGGACTCGGGTGGGTACGGGAGGGCCGTCCCTCAGCCAGCGAGTGGCTGCGGCCGATCATGCATCTCTGGTCTCTGGGGACTCCAGTACGCCGCTGGTCCGTACCGGTGGATGGAGCGCCTGTGTGGGAGAATCTGCCCGTAGCAGAGATGGTCGAGATCGCTGGCTCCACCGCCTCCCTGCGCGAACGAGCACAAGCACTCCTCCAGCGGCTCGACCCGTGGGTGCCCTCCGACGCGGCTTGGCTGGCCCTGTCCGATCCCGGGTCTAACGCCTACGCGACCGTCGGCAGCACTGGCCTGGATCGATCCGTCATCGACTTCCTGGACCGCCCCGCGGTTGCGCAGGAGATCCAGCTGACCGGAGTCAACCGCAACCAACCTCCGGTGAGCGTTGGAGAGCTTCCGGTCGCTGTCGACGAGCTGCCCACCTGGGCGGAGTGCCTCACTCCGGCCGGCTTTCGCGAGGGTTTCGGGCGTCGCACTGTTCGAGCCCGGTGGCCGGCACATGGGAGTCCTCAGCGTCCTGTTCTCCAGCGGCGCAGCGCCGTCCGCTGCGACACGCGACCGGCTCGTGCAGATCTCGCCGTTGATCGCCCGCGCTCTGTCTCCCATGCGTTCGCTGGTGGCTACCGCGCGTCTCGTGAAGGTGCCAGGCGGGTGCCGTCCTCCTGCGAGACGGCTCCACCTAGCGCTCGCAGGCCTCGCGGACCACGCGGTCCTGTGCATGAACTCGCCGGACGTGGGGATCGCCCAGGAGATCCTTCTCAGCGGTCAGGTGTACCGATCGCATGTGGCAGGCCGGAGACGACCCCCAAGCCTCTGACCATGTTCGCGTGACAGTCCTGGCTGCGACCGAGGTGCCTGCTTTTGTGCTGGGCATGGTCCTCGTGACGCCCGATGCGGACTGCCGAGGGCTCACACCTCGCGAGCTCCAGGTGCTCGGGCTGCTGGTGGACGGACGCTCGAACCAGCAGATCGCCAGGAGCCTCGCGGTGGCCCCCCGCACCGTCGCCGCGCACGTGGAGCACCTACTGGACAAGATGGAGGCGCCGACCAGAACGCTGGCAGCGGTCCGGGCCGAAAGGGAGGGATGCTACGTCCCTTCCTCGTCGGGGTGCCTCCAGGCACGGTGGCGCTGACCTGCCGGCAGCCCATGGACAGCAAGGAAGACCGACGCCGCCCAGCGGTCGACTGACCAGCCACCTGGCTCGTCGGCTGTACGCGGCGCCACCGGCTCGGCGACGCGGACCTCGTCGCGGGCGTGCCACCCGGCGTACACCTGGCACACCCACCGATGTTCGGGGGCGTACCCCACGGGTTTGAGCACGAGCCGGCCATCAGTCCAGCAGATCCCCTGGCCACCCGGAAGACGTTCCAAGGCCCGCTTCTGGACACCGAACGCGTGGACGGCACGATCGGTCGGTCCGCGCTGGCGCCACGTCGACGTGGACAGCGGACGCAAATCCAATCCCTGGGGCTGTGTCTCGGACACCCTTGAACGCTACCTACGGGAGGAGTCGGTGATGAAAACCCCACGCCGCGGGCGCGAAGCCAGCACGACAACCGCTTCCATCGCCGCCCAGCGCAACACGGCGTCAAGACATCTGTCGCGGCATGATCGCCAGCACTGACGTCGAGCCCTGGTCAGACCGACCGCCGCGAGGGGGCGCATCCGGTGCACGCGTAGTGCCTCCTTGGAGCAGCGCGGCAGCGGAAACGCTGACAGTGTCCCTCACTCACGAGGCGGTGTGCCTGCGGTGGCACCCACAGGCATATCACCCCGCCCCCGTGTGGTCACGTTCGCCAGGATTACCGAGTGGGTGCCCCGGAGTCGGGCACGCCTTCGTAGTCGGGCAGCTCGGGGCCACCGACTGCACGCTCGACCAGCGCGGTAAGGGCCTCCATGTCGGGCTCCGGCCGTGGCTCGTCGTCCGCGTCGGAGGCGGCGAGCATCTGTACGTGCAGGCGGCCGATTTCCTGGTTGGCCTCGACGTAGGAGCGCATCCGTCTCTCGTAGCCAGCGAACCCGGCCGTCGGGTTCCAATCGGCGGCGGCGAGCTCCCCAGCCAGCATGTAGGCACCCACCAGGGCCAGCCCGGTGCCCGCCCCCGACATCGGCGACGCGCTGAAGGCCGCGTCTCCGATGAGCCCCACCCGTCCGTTCGACCAGCGGTCCATCACCACCTGGGCGACTTGGTCGAGGTAGAAGTCGGGGGCGTCGTCGAGGTGCGCGAGGATGCGCTGGGTCTCCCAGCCGAAGCCGGCCATCTGCTCGCGCAGCAGCCGCTTCTGGGCTTCGACGTCGCGGTAGTCGATGTCGAAGTCGGCTGAGGGAAAGGACAACATGGCGATCGCCCGAGTGGCGTCGTGGACGGGCCGCAGCCCTGCCGAGCGGCCCGCGTCCTGGTAGTCGATCAGCCAGCGGTCCAGCCCGAACTCGTTGGGCACACTGTAGAACGCGAGCACTAGGCCGAGATGACGGACGAACTGCTCGCGCGGCCCGAAGACCATCGCCCGCAGTGCCGAGTGCAGCCCGTCGGCGCCGATGACCAGGTCGAAGCGCCGCCGAGCGCCGCTCGCGAAGGTGACGTCCACCCCGTCCGCGTCCTGGGTGAGCTCGGCGATCCGGTCACCGAAGATGTAGTCGACTCCGTCGCGCGTGTCGTCGTACAGCACCTGGGACAAGTCGCCGCGGAGGACCTCGATCTCGGAGATGTAGCCGTCACCGCCATCGTCCTCCGCGCGGTAAGTCTCCAACACGTGCCCGTCCGCATCCACCGTGTACGCGCCGGCGGTGTCGGTGCAGACCGCACGCACCTCCGTGTCGAGACCCATCCGTCGGATGACCTCCTTGGCTACCCCGCGCGCATCGACGGCCTGACCACCCGGACGCAGCCCGGGTGCCAGTTCCACCACGGTCACCTCACCACCACGTCGGCGCAGCCAGTGGGCGAGCGCGGGACCCGCGATGCTCGCTCCCGTCACCAACACCTTGATGTCGCGCATTGTGCCTCCTGTTCATCCGTCAACTGGACGCTCGTCAGACCTCCCGAGCAGCGGCTTCTCATCGGTCCGTGAACGGTGACCCACGGATACGACAGCTCTGGGGCGACTTCATGACCACCTACCCGGGCTTGGAATGGTCGACCTTAGGACGACGGCGGAGCGTCGGCTGGTGTGCCTACCGCGGCGGGGTCGATCGACGTCATGTCGGCGACATCGAACTGCGTAGGCTGTGGCAAGTCCACGCGGCACTGCTTCGCTGGTCGCGGTCGGATTCGGATGGCTGCGTCGAGTCGTTTTCGTACGCGGCCACGCGACGTGCGCGTCAATGAATACCTGAGGTAAGTGACAGAGCGGATCGTCGCGCGGGACGCGCACGCGGGAATCCCTGACCTACATGGCCCGTGATCCACGCAAGGTACTGTCACGATCGCCTTCGAACGCAGCGCAACAAGATCCCTGGGTGGCCACAAGCCCGCGCCGATGCGATGTCGAGCACTCAATGTTTGGCCGTGTACCTGGTCAGGAGCACGCCGTCGGGAAAGGTTCTGGTCTCTGTCAGACTCAGGCTCACCCAGTTGTCCAGGGCCGTGAAGAACGGCGTGCCGCCGCCCACCAGGACCGGGTGGGTGACGATCGCGTACTCGTCGATCAGCCCGGCCCGCATGGCCGCCGCGGCGAGGGTCGCACCGCCGACGTCCATGGGACCGCCATCCTCACTCTTGAGTCGGGTGATCTCGCTAACGGCGTTGCCGGTGACTAGGCGGGTATTCCAGTCGACGGTGCTCGTCGTTGAGGAGAACACCACTTTCGGCATGTCCCGCCAGCGGCGGGCGAACTCGATCTGCGCCGGTGTGGCACCGGGCTGCTGGTCGGCGGTCGGCCAGTGGGAGCTCATCGTCTCCCACAGTTTGCGCCCGTACAGCGCTAGGCCCGTCGCCCCCACCCGGTCGGACCACCACTGGAACAGCTCGTCGCTCGGCACGCTCCACCCGAGGTCGTCGCCGGGCGCGGCGATGTAGCCGTCAAGGCTCAGGTTCATGGCAAAGGTCAGTTTCCGCATGGCGTCAGCCTCCTCAGTGGCGCTGTGAAATGTGGGACTCGGGTGGACCGCCCTCACTTCGTCAACGAACGCGCAGCTGCGGAATCGACAGGGTGGTAGTGAGTAACTCGACCGGTCCTCTGTTACCGACAGCCACAGCGTGGTTCGGACGCCGAGTGCCGAACCGAGGCTTCCGCCGCCGAGCCCGCCCAGCGGCATGCAGCCGCACACGATGAACCGCATGGTGGCGTTCATCCGCCTCAGGAGCGGTCTGGGCAAAGCCGCTGTGGGAAGCTCACCTGCGCGACGTTGTAGATAGAGGCGGCGAAGCCGAAGATCGCTTGGCCATTTGCCCTAGAGTCAGCGCGTGGGTGATTCCGGGATCAGCGAGCGCGATCGGTTGCAGTACTTTCTCGACGAGCAGCGCAACGCCGTGGTGGCGATCATCGAGGGACTCAGTGAGCCTCAGCTGCACGCCCCTGTGCTTCCATCCGGCTGGACGCCCGCTGGGCTGATCCGGCACCTCGCAGGAGCCGAGGCGATGTGGTTCCAATGGGTCGTCCTCGGGACCCAACCGCAGGTGACCTGGGACGACGGCATCGACGACCCGCCGTACGATCCGGAGGCGCCGTTCACCACCGAACACTCCGGCGCCGCCGTTATCGAGCAGTACCGACGTCAGTGCGAGATGTCGAACGAGATCCTGCAATCGCTGGACCTGCACGCGGCTCTGCTCGGCGAGCATGGGCTCGATTGGCCAGACGAGCCCATCACCGATCTTCGCTGGGTAGTCCTGCACATGATCGAGGAGACCGCACGCCACGCTGGCCACCTTGACGCCGCGCGAGAGCTCCTGGATGGCGCCACCGGTCTGGCGCCCCGGTAGTCTCTGTCAGCGATCGCGCTGCCCTCGGGATACGGTGAAAGCTGACAACGCAGAGGTGGCATGGCGACACCCAGGCACGATCGTTCACTACGCGCGGAACGGTGCATGCGGTGCACTTTCAGGTCGTCGGCTCGTCCAGGACGAGGCGCTGTCCGCCGTCGGCCAGCTCACGACAGATATCCAGATGTCCGGCATGAGTAGCGGTCTCGACGATCACGTGCAACAGGATCTCTCGCAACGAGGAATGCGGAGGGTCACCGCCGTCTTCAAACCACCAGGCTGGCTTAGCGTCCAACTCCAGCGTGTCGACCGCCGCTGTCGCCAGTGTGCACTCGTTGGCGTACTGCTCGAGTAGCTCCTCGTCGCTCTGGAGCTCCGGCGCAGTCCAGCCGTCGTATCCCTCGGGAAGATCGACCCGCTGGCCAGCCATGACGGCTCTGAACCACACGCGCTCGACGTCCAGGGTCAAGTGCCTGATCAAACCTCGGGGCGTCCAGCCCGAGGCGACGTAAGAACGTCGACGAGCCTCGGTCGGCATCGCCCTGACCTGTTCCGCAACATGCGCCCGCTGAGCGTCGAGCCATTCGAGAAGCTCGCGCTTCATTATCAGTTCCGAGTCCGTGTCCACTCCAGCATTCAACCTGATGTCGGTCTTCTGCGCTCAATGACGGTTTGAGAACAGCGATGTCCATTGGCGGTTCCGTGCGCTCCCGCTCGGCGCCGGACCGACGGTGGAGACGTCCAGACTCGCCGATACGCGCTCTCGAGCCGATGGGCGTGCATGGCACCTGATTTTGGCCAGGATGTGTCGTATCCGCCTTCTCGCCGTTCGTGGGTTGGGTAGATGGTGGATGAAGACGCCACCTTGAACCCAAGGAGTACACATGACCGAATACCTCATCGCGTTCAACGACGAGTGGGTGCCCGACTACAGCGAACAGGAGATGGCGGAGAGGTCCAAGGCTGTCAAGGCGTTGCGGGCAGAGATGCAGGCGGCGGGCGTCTACGTTTTCCTTGGAGGGTTGGATGACTCCGCGCCTGTGTTCAGCGTGGATGCATCGAGTGGCGCCCCTGTCTTCACCGACGGGCCTTACGCCGAGTCCAAGGAGCAGCTCGGAGGATTCACGATCGTGAACGTGGCCGACGAGCAGGCGGCTCGAATGTGGGCTGGAAAGGCCGCAGTCGCCTGTGGTTGGCCGCACGAGGTGCGGCGCTTCCGAGTTCCGACGCAGCGTCCAGCGGATTAGAGCGGGAGTCGCGGGGAGTTCCTCGCTGGTGGAGTACCGCAGTGTCATGCCGCGATCCGCTCGGTGTCATCGATGCCCGTACAGCCTTGGTCGGTACCTTCCAGAGCGGCATAGTGCATGGGACTGCTTATGTGGACGGATCCTGCTCCGTTAGGGGCTGAAGTTGCTGCTCACCACAGCGAGGGGTTGTCTCCTCGACAGTGCAGGACCGCGTCCTTCGCGGCGGTGTGACACAGGTACTTCCAAGCGCGGAGATGAGCAGACGGTGCGAGGAAGTCGACATGATCTGGCGGGGCTCAGTCGACCACGTCGATCAGCCGACGCAGTGCCGCGACGTGCTCGCCCAGGGCCTTGCGACCGGCAGTGGTCAAACCTATCCACGTCGTCCGTCGCCCCGCCCGGACGCCCTTACGGCTGCGAACATAACCGGCGTCAGCCAGCGTCGAGACGTGTTTGGACAATACCGAGTCACTGACTTCGAGAGCATCCCGCAGTGTGGCGAACTCGGCCTCGGACACCGCGGACAGCGTCGTGAGCACCTGCAGCCTGGCAGGGGGGTGGATCAGCGGGTCGAGCTCGGCCATCAGCCGGCGATCAGCATCGCAATGAGCCCCAGGCACGTGAGCACGGCGAGGGCCGCGAGGACCGCCGGCGAGGCGCCACCCGCGTGGGCGGACGGGTCCTGCCGGTAGACGTGCCACCACCGGAGGGTGCCGAATGCGTAGCTCACTCCTGCAGCCACGGCCGCTGTTGCGACGAGCCACCACCGCGACTCGAAGGCGGCCCAAGTCGCCACCCCGAACCCGGCCACATAGATCAGGGTTGACGTGCCCCCGGTGCCAAGCACGATCTGGCTGGATAGACCACTGAGCCTGACGCCGTTGATCCGCCGGAACTGGTGAAGCAAGAGCGCCGCCACGCCCATCAAGACGGCTATCCCAGCCAGCGCCATCGCGAGCCCGGCGGTCGTTTGAGCGGCGATCCCGTAGGCGGCGGCGCCCACCTGAACCGCGACGGCGGAGGCCAGTATCGGGTGCAGGCCGGTAGGCAGTCGCAGGCCCGCGGCCATTCGCTGGCGCGCCTGATCCGCAACAGCGAGCTCGGAACGGGGATCGCCTGGGTTATGCTGCGTAGGATTACTTTCCATAGTGGAAAGTATGCGCCTTACTTTCCAACTTGGCAAGTACCCATGCTCTTCGACCCGCGCTGCGCGGCGCGTGGTCGATCCCGGTGAGTGCTCCCGAGCGGTTCGGCACCCGTCCTGGATTCGCGGCGTTGTCTGCCTCGACTGCCTCGACTGCCTCGACTGCCTCGACTGCCTCGACGGCCTCGGCGGCCTCGCCCGCCTCGACCGCCTCGACCGCCTCGATCCCGAGCCGCTCACGTACATCGCCCGCTTAGGGCAGCGGACCCTGTTGAGTGGTCGACACGTTACGAGGAAACAGCGCCTGAGTGGCGTGCGCCAGCTTGTGATTTCGACGCCAAACCGGACATTTTAGCGGCATGAACGACCTGGCAGACGCAGCCGCCCCGTTGGGTTGGGGTTGGGCTTTGGAGAGCCCGAACGGCTGCACGCGGCCGGGCTCGTCGGGACCAGACAGGGGCAAATCGGCCTTCTCCGCGACCTGCAGGACCTTAACGTCCTCGCCACCCTCGTCCAAACAACGTGGACAGTTCTCGCCCAAGGAGCTCAAGGACTCCGAGACCAAGAGCTGCTCGAAGTCGCGACACGCTCCAACCGTGACACGTCACGGCAGCCCCCCTGGCTCAACACCCGCATGAAAGCTGCCGCCCCCCAAGCCCTCATCGTCGCACCTTGAACGAGCCACCGAAACCTCCGCCAACTGCGTCGCGGGCGGCGTCCGCAAGCGGTTCTATGGTGGCTCATTGGTGACCAGGGTCAGCCGGGCCAGTCCCTTTTCCCGGCAGGCGTGACACATGCTCAGGGGGCTGCTGGGTACCTGGGTTTGAGCCATTGTTGACAGCGCGTGCGGGGAGAGGTGAGGTGATGGAGCCGATCCCGGAATCCTTGGAAGTGTTGACGAGATTGTCCGTGGGGGGCGACGTCGGTCTGGTTCAACGATTGACCGAGGCTGCGGCCCGGGTAGTTCAGCTCGTGCCGGAGTGCGTGGCGTTGAGCATTGCGCTGTTCGACGACGATCTGACATTCACCCTGCTGGCGACGTCGGAGCGGATGCGCATTGTGGACGCCGCGCAGTATCTCGATGGTGGGCCCTGCGAGCTGTCGGCGCTGAACGGTGAGGACGTCGCGGTCGATGACATCCTCGACGAGGACCGTTGGCAGCTGTTCGCCCTGGCCACGGCCGCTACGGGCGTGCGCAGTTCCCCTCTCGTTACCGCTGCGAGACGGAGCCGTCGTGATCGGCAGCATCAACTTCTATGGGGGTACCGACTACGCCTTCATCGGACGGGAGCGGACGCTTGCTGAGATGTTCGGCGCGAACCTGGCGGAGGCCGTCGCGAATGCGGACCTATCGATGGGGTCGCTGGAGCGGGCGAGGGAGGCCGTCCAGACTCTTGAGGACCGCGACACCATCACCACCGCGGCCGGCGTGTACGCCGTCCGCCACGGCCTCACCGTCGACGATGGGTACGACAACCTCCGTGACGCCGCGGAACGCGCTGGTGTTCCCCTGGTCGAGCTCGCCAGGCTCGTCTTGCAACAGCAGGTGTCGTCGTAGATGGGTGGCGACCCGATGAGCCATCAGGAGGCAAACCATGGCGTTGCAGCGCTGCAGCGGCTCAGTCGCATCAGGTTTCTCGAGCACTCCATGCAGTCGGCGTTGCAAGAGGTGGCTGACATCGCGAAGGAGGCGATCCCTGGCGCCAGCGACGTGTCGGTCACCTTGGTGACCGGGGACGAGGCCGACACGGTGGTCTGGACCGGGGACCGCGCCGTCGATGCGGATGAGAACCAGTATCAGCAGGGCTACGGTCCCTGCCTCGCTGCGGCTACGAGAGGCGAGCTTTACCACATCGATGACGCCGCGGAGGATGACCGTTGGGGCGACTACGCCGTCATGGCTGAGACGATGGGCGTGCTGAGCTCGGTGTCGGTGCCGATGCTGGTACAGGAGAAACCGCGGGTCTCGGCCGCCCTGAACGTCTACGCCACCCGGCCGCACGCGTTCGATGCCGAAGCCCTCCGGGTCGCCGTGGACCTGGCCGCCGCCGCCGAAGCGATATTGGCCAACATGCGCGCCCACGACAGCTCGCGTGAGCTGGTCCAGCACCTGGTTCATGCCATGGGGACGCGTGCGCTGATCGAGCAGGCCAAAGGCGTCGTGATGCGAACACGGGGATGCACCGACGGGGAGGCCTTCGCCGAACTGGTAGCGGTGTCTCAACGGAGCAGCCGCAGTCTGCGTGACGTCGCTGAAGACCTCCTCACCTCGGTCAACCAGCAGCACCGACCGTCCTAGCAGTGGTCACAGGTCATGTTTCCCGCGGGTGGGGTGCGGTACCGGGCTGCACCGCGACTCGAATGGACCACAAGCCGCGTGCCTGGATCGTCTGAATGGGCTGCACAGGAATCACAGGAGCGGTCCCCGCCGTTTCGTGACTTCCGACGTCTCGAACAAGCCTGTCAATATGGGTGTGCCGCTGCCTGGTTGTCGGCCTGGTTCCAGTACCGCTCCGCGGCATGAAGCCACATGGCACAGCTCGTGAGTCTGTGTCGGTGCGTTTCTCCGAACCGGATCTGGCTCTGCTTGACGAGCACTATCAAACGGCGCAGCGTCTCACCGGTGGTGATCTCGCGTGCGTTTCGGGTGCCGTCGCGCTCGGGGACGTCCATCGGAGGGGGCGTGAGTGACCGCATCGCGGCTTCCAACCGGACCCGCGTAGCCAAATCCGGGGCCGCCCTGCGGAGTTCATACATTGTTTGACGCATGTGATCGAAGACTGAGCTGTCGGGCATGAGCATGACGGACACCTTGTACGCAACGGCTGGCCGCACACCCCTGAACGACCAGACTCGCCGTGCCGGGAGCGAGACCACACCGGTCACGGATCCACCGGGTGTACCCAGCTTGCTGCGTTTCAAGCATCCGATTTGGTCCGCCAGGGACTATGCGGACTCACCAACGTGAGACGATTCTCTGCCTCGACGAATACTCGGATTTGGCCCGGCGGAGCCGGCGCTAAACAGAGAGAAGAAAAGTTCTCACCGCCAGATCGTGGCTCGGGTGGCTCGCAGCTCTATGTCGTCCGTGCCGCCAACGGTGTGAGGAGTCGTGCGTCAGTCGCGGCGAAAAGACTCACTACGCGGCCAGCCAGCCTCGTGTCGGCTGCCGGCCAACACATCCCCGACGACACCCGTGTGGTGTTGTAGGACTGATCACGGAACCCCGCCGTTGGCTGGCGAATATCGGGATGGACAAGGGCGCCCAGCTCACCGCACACGCGATGCGCGGCTCGTGCCGCATCTCCTTGACGAGACCGCGTTCATCGAATCCTGCTTGCTTCGGCGGAACGGCTTCTCCGAGTCCTTGGACGGCGGCTTCAGTCCCCCACCCGGCCGGTGTCGTAGGCCCACATCGCGATCTCGACCCTGTTGCGGGCGCCGATCTTGGTCAGCAGGCTCGCGACGTGGGTCTTGGCGGTCGTCAGGCCGATGAAGAGGTCGGCGGCGATCTCGGCGTTCGTGCGGCCACGGGCGACCAGCGCCAGCACCTCCTCCTCGCGGTCGGTGAGCGGCTCGATCGGTTGGGTACGTCGTTTCGACGGTTCCCTGGCGGCCAGGGTGGACAGCAGCCGCCGGGTGATGTTCGGCGCGATCAGGGCATCGCCGGCGGCGGCGGCATGCACGGCCTGGACGAGCAGCTCCGGCCCGGCGTCCTTGAGCAGGAAGCCTCGGGCGCCGGCCCGAAGCGCGCCGTGGACGTACTCGTCGAGGTCGAAGGTCGTGATCACCACCACCGCCATCGGGTCCGGGACGCCCCGCCCGGCGAGGAGCTCGGTCACCTCGATGCCGTCGAGCCCGGGCATCCGGATGTCGACCAGGCACACGTCGGGGTGGAGCCGACGCGCCAGCTCGACCGCGGCGTGGCCGTCGGCGGCCTGGCCGACGACCTCGATGTCGGGCTGCGCGTCAAGGATCATGGACAGGCCGGTCCGCACCAGGTCTTGGTCGTCGGCCACCAGCACGCGCACCGTCATCGGCGTACCTCCGTCGGCAGCTCGGCGTCGACCGTCCACCCGCCTTCGGGCGCCGGCCCGGCACGCAGCGTGCCGCCGAGCAGCTGCACGCGCTCGGTCATCCCCAGCAGCCCGAAGCCGTGGCTCGCCGGCCGCGCCGGGTCGATCTGTCCGTCGTCGGTCACGCGTAGCCGCAGCCTTCCTCCACCCTCGACGACCCGGATCTCCACGCGCGAGGCGTTGCGGGCGTGCCGCAGGGCGTTGGTCAGCGCCTCTTGCGCCAGCCGGTAGACCGCCGCGTCGACCTGGAGCGGAAGTTCGTCCAGGTCATCCGGCACCTCCACGTCGACGACCGGGACCGGTTCGCGGCGGGCGAGGGACACCAGGTCGGCGACGCCGGGCTGGGGGGCGTACTCCGCCGGCGCTCCGTCGCGCAGCACCCGGACCATCGCCCGCATCTCCGCGAGCGTCCGCGACGCTTCCCCTTCGATGACCGCCAGCGCCTCGAGCCCCGCCTCAGGTCGCTGCCCGGCCATCGCCCGGCCCGCCTGCGCCTGCACCGCGATCGCCGAGACGTGGTGGGCGACCATGTCGTGCAGCTCGCGCGCGAGGCCGACCCGCTCCTGGCTGCGGATCTGGTCCAACGCCCGGCGCCAGCTCTCGGCGCGGTAGCGGAACGCCGCTCCGCCCGCGGCCGCCGCCGTCAGGATGCCGAACCCACCAATGACGTCGGACAGGGCCGGTGTAGTCGGCGACCGTGCCGATGACCGCAGCGACCAGCACCACCGCCAGCCCGATCACGATCTCGCGCCCTGAGCCCCAGCGGACCAGCGCGTAGACGAGCACCAGGTCGACGTAGACCATCGTGTCGAGGCCGACATTGGGGGCCCCGCCCGCCAGGGTCGCCAACCCCAACGCCATCGCGGTGCCGAAGGCCACCACGACACAGGCCAACGGCCGGGTACGCCGCCACAGCAGCACCGGCGCGAGTCCGACCGCCACGATCGTCGCGAACGGCCGCCAGGCGACGTCGTCCCGGAGGACTCCCTCGAGCAGCGCCGTCACCATCAACACCCCGACCAGCACCCAGTCGCGCCACCCCCGTGCGGGAGCGTCGGCGGCGCGGGGCTCGGCCCACAGCGAGCGCAGGGCGCTGGTGATCACCCACCCAGCCTAGGGACCGCCGCAGGCGTCGGGGACCGACCGAAAGAACGAGACCCCGCTCCTCCCAGCGGCCGAGGAGGGTCCGGCCTCGACGCCGATGTGCGCACGCCGCGACGCGGCGAGGGTTGTCACATGATCACTGTTGAGTCACTGACCCGGAGGTACGCCGGCTTCACCGCCGTCGACAACGTCTCCTTCACCGCCCTGCCCGGTCGCGTCACCGGCTTCCTCGGCCCGAACGGCGCCGGCAAGTCCACCACGATGCGCGTCATGGTCGGCCTGACCGCCCCGACGTCCGGCACCGCGACCATCAACGGAGAACGGTTCGCCGACCTCCCCAACCCCGGCCTCGAGGTGGGCGTCCTCCTGGACGCCTCCGCCCAGCACGCCGGTCGCACCGGACGCGAGATCCTCACGATCGCCGCCGACACCATGGGCCTGCCCCGCACGCCGGGTCGACGAGATGCTCGAGCTCGTCAGCCTGACCCCCTCCGAGGCCAAGCGCCGCGTGCGCAACTACTCCCTCGGGATGCGTCAACGCCTCGGCATCGCCACCGCACTCCTCGGGGACCCCAAGGTGCTGATCCTCGACGAGCCCGCCAACGGGCTCGACCCCGCGGGGATCCGGTGGATGCGCGACCTGCTGACGGGCTTCGCCAGCCAGGGCGGCACCGTCCTGTTGTCCTCGCACCTGCTCCACGAGATCGAGGTCATCGCCGACGACCTGGTCGTGATCGGCAACGGCAAGATCGTCGCGTCCGGCAGCAAGGAAGAGCTCCTCGCCGCGGCCGGGACGCTCGCCCGGTCGACGTCACCGCGCGACCTCGCGCACGCCCTCGAGCAGGCCGGGATCCCCAGCACGCTCGCCGGGGACGGCTCGGTCCGCACCGATGCCGACCCCGCTCGGGTCGGGGCCGTGGCCCTGACCGCCGGCATCGCCCTCACCGAGCTCCGGTCCGCCGAGGGCGCCGGCCTCGAAGACATGTTCCTGTCGCTCACTGCCGACACCCAACGCGAAGGAGTTGCGGCATGACCGCCACGATCATCCCTCCGGCCACCACCACGAGGCCGCACCGGCCCGCCGGACCGCCCGTCCCATCCCGACCACCCGGCTCGTCAAGGTCGAGCTGCGCAAGATGTTCAACACCCGCTCGGGATTCTGGATGCTCGTCAGCATCGGCGTCCTGTCGCCCATCTCGGCCGGGTCGCTCCTCGTCTTCGGCCTCAACAGCGACGTCACCTACCAGAACTTCGTGAGGGCGAGCGGGTTCCCGATGTCGGTGATCTTGCCGATGATCGCGATCCTGGCCGTCACGAGTGAGTGGAGCCAGCGCAGCGGGCTCACCACGTTCACGCTGGTGCCGAGCCGCGGACGCGTGATCGGCGCCAAGGCGATCGCGACCCTCCTGGTGGGCCTCGGCTCCGTGGCCGTCGCCTTCGCGGTGGGCGCCCTCGGCAACGTGGCCGGCTCCGCACTCGCCGGCGTCGACACCGTGTGGGACATTTCGTTGTCCATGGCGCCCCAGATGGTGCTCTACAACCTGGTCGGCATGGCCATCGGCTTCACCCTCGGTGTCGTGCTGCGCAACTCCGCGGCCGCGATCGTGGGCTACTTCGTCGCCTCACTGGTCATGCCGGGCATCCTCGTCCTCCTGGCCCAGGTGCGCTCGTGGTTCGAGGACCTGCAGCCGTGGATCGACTGGAACAACACGCAGGTGGCGCTCCTCGATGGCGCCACGAACACCGGTAAGGAGTGGGCGATGCTCGGCTCGACCACGATGATCTGGATCGTCATTCCCCTCGTCGTCGGGCTGCTGTCCCTGCGCCGCTCCGAGGTCAAGTAGTCACACACACGGGCGGCGCTATCCGGAACTCATCTGTGCGTTCCGGATACCGCCGTTTCGTGGTGGATCGGCTCAGCGCCGCGGTCATGACGTCGCCTGGCGACGAGAAAGGAGACCACAACCATGACCACCTACACCCCACCACCTGAACCAGGCCGCACCGCTTCACGCAGGAACCGCCCGGTCCCCCTCGTCATCGGCATCCTGCTCGCGCTCGTGGGCTTCCCGCTGCTGCTCGGAGGCCTCGGCCTCGGCTGGGCGATGGCCACCCAGCGCGACGACGACGGGTTCTTCAGCACCCCGACCGAGCAGCTCACCACCGAGACGGTGGCCCTGTCCAGCGAGGTCGTGAACCTCGGCGAGGCCGGCCCCGACGACTGGTGGGCCGACCGTGACCTCGCCACCGTGCGGCTGAGCGCCCGGTCCGCGGACGCATCGGCCGTCTTCATCGGGATCGCACCGAGCGCCGACGTCGCGCGCTACCTGGGCAGCGCGTCCTACGACGAGATCAGCGACCTGCGCACCGACCCGTTCGACTACTCGCTGACCCGGCGTGGCACCGGCGGTGACCTGAGCGCGGCTCCCACGGACCAGGGGTTCTGGACCGCGCAGAGCAGCGGCGCCGGCACCCAGGCGCTGACCTGGGACCTCAAGCCCGGCACCTACACCGCCGTGGTCATGAACGTCGACGGCTCCCCGGGGGTCGACGGTCGACCTGTCCGCGGGCGGACGCCTCGGCTGGCTCACACCTCTCGCATGGAGCCTCGGCCTGCTGGGCGGCGCCCTGATCCTCGGCGGCGCACTGCTCGTCGTGTACGGCGCCAAACCGCCGGGACTGCGGGTCCCCCGCCAGGCCGCGCCCGGTCAGCCTCCGGAAGCCGTCCGGGCGCACACCCCAGTGACCCTGGTCGGCGCGAAGGACCCGCAGCTGAACCGTGGGCTCTGGCTGGTCAAGTGGTTCCTGGCGATCCCGCACTTCGTCGTGCTCGCGCTGCTGTGGCTGGTCTTCGTGGTGCTCACCGTGGCGGCGTTCCTCGCGATCCTGGTCACCGGCCGCTACCCGCGTGGCCTGTTCGACCTCAACGTCGGCATCCTGCGGTGGACCTGGCGGGTGCAGTTCTACGCGACGGCTGCGATCGGCACCGACCGCTACCCGCCATTCACCCTAGGCCACACCGACTACCCTGCCGACCTCGACATCGCCTACCCCGAGCGGCTCTCGCGCGGGCTGGTGCTGGTCAAGTCGTGGCTGCTGGCGCTGCCGCACCTGATCGTGCTGGGCGTGCTCGCGGGCACGTGGCACTTCGGTAACAGGGACGGCTTCCAGTTCACCGTCGGCGGTCTGATCGGCGCGCTGACGTTGGCTGCCGGACTGATGTTGCTGTTCACCGGCCGCTACCCGGCGCCGTTGTTCGACCTGCTGGTCGGCCTGAGCCGGTGGGTCTACCGGGTGACCGCGTACGTCGCCCTGATGACCGACACCTACCCGCCGTTCCGGCTGGACCAGGGCCCGGCGGACCCCGGTGGCGCCGCGCCCACGCCGAGCACCCCCGACGCGCCGGCCACGACCGGTCTCGGCTGGCCGGCCGAGGAACGTCGTCCTGACCGCGAGGTGAAGGTATGACGATGCATGCCGTCTCTGCGCTCCCCGCGAGCGCCCGACCGAGCTGCGCCGGGTCGACGGAGTCGGGCGGGGGAGATATCTGAGGTGAGCCCGGTCGCATCTTCAGGTAACCGCCTGAGCAACCACCATCCGTAGCCGATATAGCCCAGCAGATACGCGACACGGACACCAAACGGCAGGTTGCCCGGGCTGAGGATCTGAGTGAAGGCACGAAGATCCAGGCGGGGGAGCGGTCGTTGCCGCTGCCGGTGAGTGCTGTGGCGCTACTTCGGCGACGCTTCATGACGGGCGCCCGGCTGGATCAGCCACTCTTTCCAGACGTCTTGGGTGGCTTTCGCGATCCGGCGAACGTTCGTCGCGAGCTGCGCGAGGCCCGTGGTACCGAGACACTCGGTTGGATCACGTCCCATACGTTTCGAAAGACGGCCGCGACCATCCTCGACCAGGCTGCCTTGTTGGCCCGTCTCGTGGCTGACCAGCTCGGACATCGTCGTCCATCGATGACGCAGGACGTCTACATGGCGAAGCGGTCGGTCGACGCGCAGGCCGCGCTGGCGCTCGGCCCGCTCCACGTCGAGGGAGTAAAGGGTGGCAAAAGTGTGCGGAATCAAACTCCCAGCGACTCTGAACGCCGCTGACCTGCGGTTCTGTGCGCCATCAGGGACTCGAACCCCGAACCCGCTGATTAAGAGTCAGCTGCTCTGCCAATTGAGCTAATGGCGCGTAAGCGCCGAAGCATACCAGCGGTCCGGGGCGACTCTACAATCGCTGGGATGGAGGGTACCGACGCGGCGCTCGACCACATCCGCGGCGTCTGTCTGGCGCTCCCCGAGGTCGATGAGCGGCTGAGCCACGGGGCTCCCACCTTCTTCATCCGCGGCAAGAAGACCTTCCTGTCGGTCTGGAGCCACGGCCACCACGACAACGAGTTCCCTCACCTTTGGTGTGCCGCCGCGGATGGCGTCCAGGCTCGGCTCATCGCGGACCGCTCGAGCAGTTCTTCCGACCGCCGTACGTTGGCCATCGCGGCTGGCTGGGCGTCCGGCTCGACCGAGGTCTGCCCCTCGACGAGCTGACGGATCTCTGCGAGGACGCGTACTGCGTGGTGGCGCCACCGACACTGGTGCGTCGGTTCCTGAGTGAAGCCGACGGCGACCCCGGCGGCCGCTGAGCCCCTCGACGAGAGGCGGCGCGCCGATGACCCTGTGGGCTGCACATCTACGCTCGGACGCATGAGGCACGGCGTCTTCGCAGCCTGGGCATGGCTGGAGGCACGCCCAGTACGAGCACTCGTCGTGTGCCTCGTCTTCGCTGCTGCGCTCCGGCTGCCGTTCGTCGACGCGCCCTTCGTGGACGACGAGGGCGGCTTCTTGATGGTCGCCGGGCAGTGGCACGAGCGCGGCACCGCTCTGTACACCAACCAGTGGGTCGACCGCCCCCCGCTGCTGTTGCTCGTCTTCCGGTTCGCGTACCTCCTCGGCGGTGACGTCGTCACGGTCCGGATCATCCTGCTCGTGGTCGGGTTCGGTCCTGATCACGGCGGCATGGCACGCCGGATCCGTGATCAACGGTGCTCGAGGCGCGGTCGCGGCTGCCGTGGTCGCCGCCAGTGTCTCGGCGTCGTTCGCACTCTCGGGTGCGGCGCTCACGGGCGAAGCCGTCGCGGGAGCCTTCGTCATGGTCGAGCTGCGCCCTCATCCTCGAGGCGCTCGCCGGCACGCACTCGCGCCGGACGGCCCTTCTGCTCGCGCTGGTCGCCGGCAGCTGCGCGTCGATGGCGTTCCTGACCAAGCAGAACTTCGTCGACGCCGTGATCTTCGCGGCTGTGCTGCTCGGCATCGAGTCCTATCGCGCCTGGCGGCTCCTGCTGTCCGGCCTGGTCGGCGTCGTCGTCCCGCTCGCCCTGACAGTGCTGTGGGCACAGAGCCCCGACGGGCCCGGGCTCTCGAGGTTCTGGGTCGCGATTTTCCAGTTCCGCAAGCACTCGTTGAGGGTCATCGAACACTCCAACCTGGCGCCACCGCTCGCACGCCTCAGGCTTCTCGCCGTACTCTTCGTCGCCACCGGCATCGTCTTCCTCTGCTGGCAGCTCATGGTCGCGGCGGTGACCCGTTCTGAGGGCCCGTACGCCCTGCGGACCGCCCTGGTCGTGATGCTCTTCTACGCGTGCTTCAGCGTCGCCGCGGGCGCCAGCTACTGGTCGCACTACCTCCAGCAGTTCGTACCGGTGCTCGCTATGGGCGCCGCTCTGGCCACACGGCGTACCTACCGATGGCTCGGTGGCCACGCAGCCGCCACGTACACGGCGCTGGCGTCCCTGGCGGCAACCGCCTTTCGGGGTCGCACTGGTGCTTACGGGACACGGCCCAAACGCGGGGGACAAGGTGCTGGCGGACTTCCTGCGCACCGCTTCGGCCCCCAGGGACTCGATCATGCTCGCGTACGGCTCTCCGAACGTGATCGAGATGTCCGGCCTCACCACGCCGTACCGGTACTCGTGGAGCCTCCCGGTCAGGGCTCGCGACCCCGATCTCACCGAGTACGTGCGCGTCCTCGACGGGAAGCAGGCGCCGACATGGCTGGTCGAGGTGGGCAACTTCGACTGGTGGGGGATCGACACGCCGCAGTTCCAGCACGCGCGGGCCACCCGGTATCGGGTCGTTGCCCGGGTCTGCGGCCACGACATCTACCTGCGCGACGGGCTCACGCGCAGCCTGCCGCCGAGACCGCCCTGCTGAGACGGCTCGGCCGTGCCTGCCGTCTGCTGCTCACGCTCTGGCCGATGTCGTGGTACAATGGGGTGAGTGACGGGACTTGAACCCGCGGCCACCTGGACCACAACCAGGTGCTCTACCAGCTGAGCTACACCCACCATGGCCCGCAGCGCCCCTCGCCGGCGGCCTCTTGCGGCTAGAGAAGTGTAGCGGCTGCCGAGGACTGTCAGCTCGACGGCTTGTCGCGCGACGTGAGGGCGCCGCCGTGCTCGGCGGCGAGGGCGCGAGCGGTCTCGGAGTCCGGGCCGGGCGGCGGTACGAAGACTGTCGCCCGGTAGTAGCGCAGCTCCTCGATGCTCTCCTGGATGTCAGCGAGCGCCCGATGGTTGCCGGTCTTCGGTCGGGCTGCTGAAGTAGGCCTTCGGGTACCAGCGTCGAGCGAGCTCCTTGATCGACGACACGTCGACGATCCGGTAGTGCAGGTGCGCCTCGAGCATCGGCATGTCGCGCGTAAGGAAGAGCCGGTCCGTGCCCACTGTGTTGCCGGCGAGGGGGCCTTGCGTTCCTCCGGCACGAACTCGCGGACGTAGTCGAGCACCTGTCGCTCCGCGGTCGCGAGGTCGACGCCGCTGGCGAGCTCGTCGAGCAGTCCGGAATGGGTGTGCATCGTACGTACGACGTCGGCCATCTGCTCGATCGCGCCTGCTGGCGGCTTGATCACGATGTCCACGCCGTCACCGAGCACCTGGAGCTCGAAATCCGTCACGAGAGCTGCGACCTCGATCGAGGCGTCGGCGTCGGTGTCGAGCCCGGTCATCTCACAGTCGATCCATACCAGCCTGTCGTTCACTGGCGCCACACTACGTCGTGAGGCCTGGGATCGGCGAGGAAGGCCGGTCGCGGGGCTGTCGTTCGTGGGCGGGCGTGACGTTTTCCGAACAGTGGTTCGGGTACCTCATCGGTTATGTACGGATCACCGGGACCTGGCTGCTACCGACTGCGCGCAATCTGATGCGCTTACCTTCGCCACGCGGACCGCTCGAGCAAGCTGGTGCTGTCGTGGCTGCAGGGCGCTGCCGAGCCGGACGTGTCGGCGGCTCGCGGCGCCTTCGAGCGCACGCGAGGCGGCGACGCCATGCTCGACGAGGACCTGCAGACCACCCTGTGGGCGCTGTACGAGCTGCACTATGGCGGCTTCGACGACGTCGACGACCGCTGGGAGTGGTCGGCGGAGTGCCTGGCGGTACGCAGCTGGCTGGAAGACGACCTCGAGGCGCACCTCGTCGATGCAACTGAGGAATGGGTCGACAGCGTCGTCGCGGGAACCGACCCCGTACGGAGCGGCTGTTCGGGCTCGTGGAGGCCATGGAGTCCCCACCGTTGTCGGGCTACCTGCACCGGCATGCGACTCGGGGCCAGATGCTGCAGTCCCTCACTCACCGCAGCATCTACACGCTCAAAGAGGCCGATCCCCACTCCTGGGCCATTCCCCGTATCAGCGGTCCTGCCAAGGTCGCGCTGGTCGAGCTCCAGTACGACGAGTACGGCACCGGGCGGCCGGCGCGGCAGCACGCCGCGATGTTCGCTCGTACCCTCGACGCATGCGGGCTGGACAGCGAGTACGGCACGTACATCGACGCCGTTCCTGCCGTCACCCTCGCCGGTAACAACACCATGAGCATGTTCGGACTGCACCGTCGACTGCGCGGCGCGACCGTCGGCCACCTGGCCGCCTTCGAGGCCACCAGCTCGTTGCCGGCGCGCCGCGTCGCGATGGGCCTTCGCCGGCTGGGCTTCCCCGACCCCGCTCCCGCCTACTTCGAGGAGCACATCGAGGCTGACGCGGTCCATGAGCAGCTCGCGATGAGGAACATCTGCGGACGGCTCGTCAAGGATCACCCCGAGATCCTCGCGTCGGTCGCCCTGGGGACCGCTGCGTGCCTGTACGTGGACAACCGCGCCGCTCAGTTCCTCCTGGATGCGTGGAAGCAGGGCGGCTCGGCCCTCCTCCCGATCGACGGCCTCACTGAGGTCGTCGGGGCGTGAGTACGGCTCCACCGGGCGGCCAAGGCAGGAACGACTTCGCGGACCTCACCTACGTCCTGCCGCTGAAAGCCTCCAGCCCGGCCGATCCCGAGCTGTCGCGGTACGTCGCGTGGCTGGGCTCACTGATGGACGTGATCGTGGTCGACGGCTCGCCCCGCCCCGCCTTCTCCGTCAACGCCACCCAGTGGCGCGACCCGGTTCGCCACCTTCCGGTCCGCTCGCGGTCGCTCAACGGCAAGGTCGCCGGGGTGTGCGACGGCGTGAGTGCGGCGCGCACTCCCTGGATCGTCGTGGCCGACGACGACGTCCGCTACGACGAGTCCGCACTCCGCGGCGTCGCCGATCTGCTCGCCCGCCATGATGTCGTGGTACCCCAGAACTACTTCTCTCCCGCGCGCTCGGCACACCCACTGGGACACCGGGCGCACGCTGGTCAACCGGGCTCTGGGCAGCGACTACGCCGGCACCATCGCCGTACGCCGAGAGCCGTTCATGTCCACGCGGGGGTACTGCGGCGCGGTCCTGTTCGAGAATCTCGAGCTGATCCGTACGCTGCTCGCCCACGGGTTCGAGGTCCACCACGCGCGTGACGTCTTCGTCGCCCGCCGGCCTCCGAGCGTGCCCCACTTCGCGGGCCAGCGCGTCCGCCAGGCGTACGACAGCCTGGCCCAGCCGGCCCGGCTAGCCGCCGAGCTGGCGCTACTGCCGGTCCTTGCGGTCGGCGTCTCCCAGTTCGCGGTCGTTCCGCCTGTAGCAGCGTTGGCCGTGATGATGGTCGCCGAGGTCGGCCGTCGGCGTGACGGGGGTCGTCGGGTGTTCTCGTCGCCGGCCACCATGTCCGCACCGCTGTGGGTCGCTGAACGGGCCGTCTGCTCTTGGCTTGCTCTGGGCTCCTTCCTACGGGGCGGGGTGCGGTACGCGGGTCGGCGGCTCAGGACCGCGGCGCATCGGCGTTCCTCGCTCGCCTCGTCGTCGTGTCCGGAGCGCGCCTGCTCCTGCACGCTCGTACTGCGAGACGATCCCGCCTGGCTCCATCGCTGGCTCGTGGGGGCGTGAACTGATGGGGGCCGACGCGCGCAACGAGGTCGAGCTGACCTACTGCCCCGACGGGCCGCTCCTGGTCCGCGGCGCCGACGTCGTCAGTGACGGCGACGGTGAGCGCCACCAGGTCACCAGGCCCGTGGTGGCCGTGTGCCTGTGCGGCAAGTCGTCGAGGAAGCCGTGGTGCGACGGCACGCACAAGCTGGTCACCAAGTCGGCAGCGGCGCGGCGCCCTCGCTGATCGGGGACGTGCCCCTTGGCCCGTCGACCCTGAGCCCTCAGATCGGCGACTCCTTCGCCCTCTTCTCGAACACCGCCGTGACGTCCTCCAGCGCGAGCCCCTTCGTCTCGGGCAGGAAGCGGGCCACGAAGCCGATGGCGAGCACGGCCAGCACGGCGAACAGGATCATCACCCAGGCCAGCCCGAAGTTGTCGTTCAGGGTCGGGAACCACTGGACGATGACGAAGTTCGCCAGCCAGTCGACGCTGGCGCAGATGGCTGCCGCGCGACCACGCACGGCGGTCGGGAACACCTCCCCCTGGATCAGCCAGCCGGTGCCCGCCCACTCCGATGGCGAACGACGTGATGAAGAACGAGAAGCCGAGCATGACGACCCAGACCTTCGGCAGCCCGGTCAGATGTGCACGCCGAACGCCGCCACCAGGATGAAGACCGCCATGCCCGCGAAGCCGCCGATGGCGAGCTTCCGCCGGCCAATCTTGTCGATGTAGCGGAACGCGAAGAAGGTCGCGACGACGTTGACCGCGCCGAGGATCATCGCAGCCTCGACGCCGGCGATGGCGATGTCGACGTCGGAGCTGCCGGTCTTGAAGTAGCCCTGCCAGCAGGGTCGGACCGTAGTAGAAGGGGATGTTGATGCCGGTGATCTGCTGGAACACGAAGAAGGCGCAGACGACCCACAGCGCTCGCTTGACCCCTGGGGTCCATAGGGTCTTCTGCTCGAGCTGGCGTTCCGTCTCGGCGAGCTGCTCGGCGGTCTCGCGTACCTGCGTCCTCGGTGACGTCCATGCCCAGCTTCGACGAGCGCTTGCTGGGTGTCCGCGTAGCGCTCGTTGCAGCATCAGCCACCGCGGGGACTCCGGCATCCGCGTCCGCAGCCCCAGCGCGACCAGCGCGGGCACCGCTCCCAGCCCGAGGATGATCCGCCAGTCGGCTCCCGTGGCCGAGCCGGGCGCGATCTTGAAGATCGACGACAGCGATCACGTAGGAGACCAGGATGCCGACCGTGATCATCCACTGCTGCATGATCATCAGCGACCCGCGCCGGTTCTGCGGGGCGAACTCGGCGATGTACGCCGTCGCGATCGCGGAGTCGGCGCCCACCGCGAGCCCGATGAGGGTCCGGGCGATGAGCAGCATCGCCGTGTTGACGGTCACCGCCGACAGGATGCGCGCCCGACGCGCGTAGATGAGCGGCGTCGACGATCAGTAGCGACTTCCGACCGAAGCGGTCGGTCAACGGTCCCGCCGCCAGGGCCCCCACGGCCGCACCGATGGACGCCCCCGCGACCAGGTACCCGGTCTGGAAGCTGGACAGGTGATACGGCATGAAGTCCAGCACGGAGCCGATGACGGCGGTGTCGTACCCGAACAGGAACCCGCCGATGCACGACAGCACGGCCAGGTACCAGTAGAACGACGTCGTCACCTGCGAGTCGAGGCCGGCGAGGACTCCTTCGCCGCCGGGCTGCTCCGTTTCGGGTGTGGTGGTCATCGGCGTTTCTCCTTCGCCAAGGTACCCCGATCCGCAGGCCAGTAGACCGTCAGTCGCGGCGGCTGTCAACAGGTAGCAGGCGGGGTACCGATGGCCGGGCTTCGGTGCGTGGGTGAGGATGTGAGCACCCGTCGCAGGCCGTCGCCTGCGCGTCCACGAACGCGAGGAGCCGCCCCCATGAGCCCACCACGTCAGGCATCGACCGTCGTCGTCACCGGCGCCAGCGGCGGGATCGGCCGAGCGGTCGCGCAGGCGTTCGCCGCCCGTGGCGACACCGTCGCCCTGCTCGCGCGTGGGCAGAAGGGTCTGGAGGGGGCAGCCGACGACGTGCGGCGGGCCGGAGGCACACCGGTCGTGATTCCCATCGACATGTCCGACCACCAGGCGGTGTTCGACGCCGCTCGCCGGGTCGAGGAGGAGGTCGGCCCCATCGACGTGTGGGTCAACGTGGCGTTCACGTCGGTCTTCTCGCCGTTCGAGCAGATCAAGCCCGAGGAGTACAAACGCGTGACGGAGGTCAGCTACCTCGGCTACGTGTACGCGACGATGGCCGCCCTGCAGTACATGCGCCCACGCGACAAGGGCACCATCGTCCAGGTCGGCTCGGCGCTGGCCTACCGAGGGATACCGCTGCAGACCGCGTACTGCGGCGCCAAGCACGCGATCCAGGGGTTCCACGAGGCACTGCGCTGCGAGCTGCTCAACGCCAAGAGCAACGTCCACGTCACGATGGTGCAGATGCCCGCAGTCAACACACCGCAGTTCTCCTGGGTGCTGTCACGCCTGCCGCGCCACCCTCAGCCGGTAGCGCCCATCTACCAGCCGGAGCTCGCCGCCAAGGCGGTCGTTTACGCCGCCGACCATCCGCATCGCCGGGAGTACTGGGTCGGGTCGAGTACCGCGGCCACGCTGGCCGCCAACGCGCTGGCGCCGGGGCTGCTCGACCGCTACCTCGCGCGGACAGGCTTGTCGGGTCAGCAGACCGACAAGCCCCAGGACCCCGATGCGCCGGCGAACCTCTGGGAGCCCGCCGACGGCGGCGACGGCCACGACTTCGGCTCGCACGGCGTCTTCGACGACCGGTCCCACCAGGACGACCCGCAGCTGTGGGCGTCGCAGCACCACGGCGTCCTGGCGTCGCTGGGTGCGGTCGCAGCGGCCGTCACGGTGGCGCTGTTGAGTCGGCGGTCTGCTCGATGAGCGGGCAGAGCGTGGAGGTGCAGTCGCGACTGATCGGCGTTGCCAACACGGCTCTGGGCGCCGTACTGCTCGGCCGGCCCGAGGCGGTCGCGGACGCGGCGGCTGGAAGCGTCCCGCCGGGGCCGGGTTGGGTCCGGTTGCTCGGCGCGCGCTACCTCGTGCAAGGCGTTGCGCAGGCGTCGCTGCCGCGAGCGGCGGTGCTGGAGCTGTCGGTAGTGGTCGACGCGCTCCACGCCGCGAGCATGTTCGGCCTGGCGTTGCTGCGTGCCGAGTACCGGCGTCCCGCGCTGATCAGCGCAGCGGTCGCGACCGGATCGGCGGCCGTCACCTGGGCGCAGGCGCGGCGGCTGCACCAGGCGAAGTCATGACGGTCGCACGCAAGAACCCGGCGCCGGAGGACTACCCGCCGCATGTGCTCACCGATTACACGCTGCTTGCCGACGGAGAGCGCGGTGCCATCCTCGGACCACGGGGCGACATCGTCTGGATGTGCGTACCACGGTGGGAGAGCGACGCGGTCTTCAGCTCGCTGATCGGCGGTCGGGGCGCGTACGCGGTGACCCCGGTCGACCCGTTCGTCTGGGGCGGGTACTACGAGCCGAGCTCGCTCATCTGGCGCAGTCGCTGGGTCACCAACTCCGGCATCATCGAGTGCCGCGAGGCCCTCGCGTTCCCGGGCGACCCGGAGAGGGCCGTGCTGCTCCGCAGGGTCGTTGCCGTCGACGGCGACGCACACGTCCGGGTCATGTTGGACGCCCGTGCCCAGTACGGCCTGGGCCGCTCGCTCCAGCGGCTCACCCGCGATTCCGGGGTGTGGACGGCGCGCACCGACGGTCTGCAGCTCCGGTGGTCTGGTGCGGAGGCAGCGCGAGTCTCGACGAGGCGGGGTTCGCGCCTGCTCACGATGGATCTGACCGTTCCTGCAGGCGGCAGCCACGACCTGGTGCTCGAGATCGGTACACAGCTGGCCGCCGAGGCGGTGGATGCGGGCACCGCCTGGGCCGCCACCGAGGCGAACTGGGGCTCGGCGGTGCCCGAGCTGGCCGACTGCCTGGACCCGCCGGACGTCCGGCACAGCTATGCCGTCCTGCGCGGGCTGACGGGAGCGGGCGGCGGGATGGTCGCGGCCGCCACCACGAGTCTCCCCGAACGTGCCGAGGAGGGCCGCAACTACGACTACCGGTACGTCTGGATCAGGGACCAGTGTTACACCGGAGAGGCGATGGCGACGGTCGGTGGCTTCGACCTCCTCGACGACGCGGTCCGCTTCGTGAGCGCGCGGCTGAACGAGCACGGTGAGCGGCTCGCCCCGGCCTACACCAGTACCGGTGCTGAGGTACCGGACCAGCGCCGCCTCGGGCTGGCGGGTTACCCGGGCGGCTCCGACCTCGTCGGCAACTGGGTCAACCGGCAGTTCCAGCTCGATGCCTTCGGCGAGTCGCTCCTGCTCCTGGCGTCGGCGTCGAGACTCGACCGGCTCGACACCGACGGGTGGAAAGCCGCCGAAGCAGCCGCAGCCGCCATCGCGAGCAGGTGGACGGAGCCGGACGCGGGCATCTGGGAGATCGACAACCAGCCGTGGACGCACAGCCGGCTGATCTGCGCGGCCGGCCTGCGCGCCATCGCGTCGGCCCATCCGTCGAGCGCCGACGCCGTCGACTGGATCAGTCTCGCGGACCGGATCGTCGCCGACACGTCCGAGCACGCCCTGGAGCCAGAGACCGGCAGCTGGCGCCGTGCTCCGGACGACTCCCGCCTCGACGCCGCGCTGCTCTTGTCCGGTCTGCGCGGCGCCGTCCCGGCCGACGACCCACGCACGGTCGCGACCCTGGCCGCGTACCAGCGCGAGCTCACGCACAACGGGTTCGCCTATCGGTTCAAGCAGGATGAGCGCCCGCTAGGCCAGGCCGAGGGTGCGTTCCAGCTGTGCGGCTTCTGGATGGCACTCGCGGCGTCCCAGCAGGGGGACAGCCTCGGCGCACTCGGCTGGTACGAGCGCACTCGCGCCGCGTGCGGTCCGCCGCAGCTGTACTGCGAGGAGTACGACGCAGCACAGCACCAGCTCCGCGGCAACTTCCCCCAGGCCTTCGTGCACGCCCTGATGATCGAGGCCTCCGCGCGGCTCGCCGCCGAGCAGAGCAGCGACTGACCGGGCGGGCCCCGGCCGGTCAGTCACCAGCGACGTGCCGTCATTGCTCGCGCCGGAACAGCGGGGGGATGTAGCGGAGCATCAGCGTCGCCCAGGTGAGGTGAGTGATGATCGGCGCCTGGATGCCCCCGGAGGCCCGTCGCTGCAGGCCGAACAGCGTGCCCATGACGCCACCCGCCAGGACCAGGGCCGGGTTGCGCGTGGCCGTCGTGGCGAGGGTGTACACCGCAGTGGACACGGCCACCGGATGCTTGACGCCGACGGCCGCGTACACAGCGCCGCGGAAGAAGACCTCCTCCGCGGCACCGTTGGCGAGCGTGGTGAGCAGCACCAGGGGAGTGGAGCCCTGGTCGGCGAAGCGCAGGATGCGGCGCAGGGCGTCGTCGAGCACCGGTATGTGGCGGGCGACGAGGGCGCCCGCGTAGAAGACGGCGAAGGCGCAGCCACCGGTCACGATCGGCGTGAGGACCGGCCTGCGCAGCGCCTGCTCGCGGTCCTGTACCCACCCGAGGTGCAGGGGACCGGACGCGAAGCCACCGGCCGTCCAGGTTCCGGCCACGGCCAGCGTGCCGACGTAGAACATCCGTGATCCCGGCCGGTTTGCCAGCGACAGTCCGAGCATGCCGGCGCCTGCCACGGAGAATGCGGCAACCACACGCCGGCGGCGGGCGAACCGCTCGTCGGCTTCGCGGTGGTTACGGGGCACCTTGACGGTCAGCGAGCTCGGTAACCGGCCCAGCAACCGCTCCCACCGTCTTCCGGGCGAGGAGCTGCTCATCGGCGTCCGGCCACCGACCTCGAGCCGTCGGCGTCGCGCTTGGCTCTGGCACGTTCGCCCAGTGCCTGGAGCACCGCCGAGTCGTAGTCCATGGGTTCGAAGTCGACAAGGCGGCGGATGCTGTCGTCTCGCACCACGACCTCGTTGGTCATGGAGTCGATGAGCGAACGTCCGGTCTGTACGTCGACGTCGGTGACGAGCGACAACCACCGTGACGACAGCCGCGGAGACAGCAGGGGCACCGGGATCACGAGCATGCGCCGACCCTCGATGGCCGCCACCCGGCGCAGCATGTCGATGTAGCGAAGCACCTCGGGACCGCCGATGTCGAAGCTCCGAGACTGCGCCTCGGGCAGGTCTAGGACCGCTACCAGGTACCGGACGACGTCAGCCACGGCGATCGGCTGGGTACGGGTCTGGACCCAGCGCGGCGTGACCATGACCGGCAGGTGCTCGACCAGCTGGCGGGTGAGCTCCCACGAGATGCCTCTGGCGCCGACGATGATCCCGGCCCGCAGTGTCGTCACGGGGACGTCGGTCGAGCCCAGCAGGCTCTCGACCTCGCGGCGGCTGCGAAGGTGCATGGAGAGCTGGTCGTCGTCGTCGCCCAGCCCGCCGAGATAGACGATGCGCCGCAACCCGTTCGCCGCCGCGGCGCGGGCGAAGGCGCGAGCGGCGTCGGCGTCACGGGTCTCGAAGTCGCGTTGGCCCAGGGAGTGGACGAGGTAGTACGCCGCGTCGCAGCCCGCGCTGGCGCTCATCAGGCTGTCCTCGTCGCCGACGTCTGCCCCGACGGGGGTCCCGGCGCCGCGATAGGACTCCGGTCGGCGCGTCATGGCCCGGACGTCGTGCTGCTCGGCCAGCGCGTCGCACAGCCGCTTCCCCACGAAGCCGGACGCTCCGGCGACAAGTACCCGCATGACGTTCCCTCCCCTGGCGCCGGTCCCAGTGTCTGGCGGCGGTCAGTCAAGTACAGCATGCGACTAACTCGTCCTACACCAGGAACTTATGCACGCTAATTCGGAAGTTGCCTAAGTTCAGCTCGGGGCCGCACCATGGGAGAACGGACGTCGCAAAGCGGCGCGAACATCTCGAGCGGGCACGACGACGATGCGTGCCACGAAAGGGCAGACATGACAATGCTGAGCAACCGAGCCGACAGCGCCGACGGCAATGTCGACTGGGCCGACCTCGGTCAGGCGATGTGGGCCTACCTGACCGGTCGCGGCGCAGCGATCAACTACACGTTCCAGGACATGGCGGTCGAGGTACCACGGGACACAGGGGCTGATGCTCCCCGGGCGACCTGGGTGTTCAACGGAAACCTCCGCATCACCACAAGCGACGACACGACCGCCCACTCGGAGGCGTGACTCGACCGATGGCACCATCCAGGCTGCGGTTCGAGGCAGACGTGAGCTTCCGATCCGTACCCGCAGACGGCTCCGAGGCTGTCCACGGGTCGGTGACCGCCAACGGCAGCACCATCCACGTGGCGCTGTCCGGTCCCTTCGCCGCCGCCGCGCCGCCGCGGCCGCTCATCCGCCACGTGGCGGGTGCGCTCGCCAGGCAGCGCCTGCGCGTCGTGCTGAGCGGACCATCCGGCGTGGTGGCCGCCCTCGGAGACGTTCGGGCGCCGTGGTGGCAGCGGATCGTGACCGGGTCGCCGTACGTGCGGATCGGCCGACTCCGCGATGTACGCCGGACGTTGGGCCGTCGCCGCGGCAGTACCCCCATCGCCGCTGTCCCGCCGACGCTGTTGCCGCTCTTCCCCACGGTCTCGTCGCCGGGACCCCGGCCGGTGACGACGACGCACGACCCGCGGGGCGGTGGGGCGCCGCGCGTCGTCTTCGCCCTGAGCCCGTGGCCGCGCGCCGGAGACGTACCGCGCATCGAGTACCTCGTCCCGCCTCGGACGACCTTCGGGAGCGACCCCGAGTGCGACGTCGTCATCGAGGGCCTGGAGCCCTTGCACGCCGTCATCGAGCGCACCGATCTCGACGAGTACGTCCTTACCCACGTCGCATCCGTGGGCTCGTCCACCGTCGCGGGCTTGTCGGCGGACCAGAGCCTGCTGCGTACCGGTGCAGCGATCACGCTTGGATCTGCGCGCCTGACGTACTTCCGTGAGGAGTACGCCGACCACGGCCGCCCCTTCGGGGGGCGCCTCGGCGGCGAGATAGACTCCCAGCGCCCTCAGCCCACGCCGCGTTCGCGCAAGCCAAGCGCACCCGGTCGGCCACGGACCTCCCGCGACCCCGGTCAGTACTTCTGACAGCACGATAAGTGGTCAAACCGGCCCCAGAGCCGCACTAGTGGCGAAGAGCCCGCGCCGATGTCAAGGTGTAAACCTCTACATTCCGGTTTGCTACCTCCAGGAGGCATGGGTGCTGCGAGCCCTGTCCAGGTTGGCCGTGTTGACGATGCTGGCGGCCGTTTCCATGCTCGCCCTGGCCGGGGTGGCAGCGGCCGACACCAGCGTGACAGCGAGGCTCCACCCGCTGAACGGCAGCGGCGCGGGAGGTACCGTCCGACTCACCGCCACGGACGATGGACGGCTGATCGTGGTCATCCACTCGCACGGGCTCGTGCCGGGGCAGCCGCATGCGCAGCACATCCATGGCTCCCTCGAGGGAGGAGGGCACTTCATGTGCCCGTCCCTGAAGGATGACAAGAACGGCGACGGGATCCTCACCAACGAGGAGGCGATGGGCGAGTACGGCACCATCTTCTTTTCTTTGACGACCCACGGGGACTCCTCGGCCAAGAGCGCACTTGCTCTCGACCGGATGCCGGTGGCCGACTCGAAGGGCCGCATCGACTACCGCCGCACGTTCTCTGCAAAGCGCGTACCCGACGCCTTGTTGACGCACCTGTCCTCGCTGCACGTCGTCCAGCACGGCATCGACGTCAACCACAACGGCCGGTACGACATGGCCGCCCTCGGCGAGTCCACGTTCGCGAAGAACCTCGGCGTCCCCGGTGTCCCCGAGGAGGCCACCGACCCTGCGACCTGCGGCCTCGTGACGGGAGCCGGCGCCACGACGGCGCCGCACGGAGGCGTCGAGACCGGGGGAGGCCCAGCGGGCGGCCGCAACCCCGGCCTTGCCGTCGTGGGCGGGGCGATGGTCGCCGCGTCGGCGCTTGTCGCGGTCGTTCGGCTGCGATCTCGTCGGGTCTGCTCCCGGCAGTAGATCTCGGTGTCGACACCGGGGCGTGAGGGCGCCCGGGGGGAGGGGTAAGGGAGCCTGATGAGCACCGGACGGGCGGCGTGGCGAGAGGTCTCGTTGGTAGCCGCGGTCATGGTCATCGTGGCGCTGATCGTCGCGATCGGCCTGATCACTGTCGTCGGCATCACCTTGTCGTCGATACAAGGCGCCCAGCGCTCGAAGCAGACCGTGCGTCACCCGTCAGCGTCCGGCGCCGGGGCACCTGCGAGCTCCGGTCCAGCCGCTCAGGTCGGTACCGTGTCTCCCCCGATCCACCTCGAGGTGGGGGGCAAGTCCGTCGCGGCCAACGAGATCGTGCGGCTGACGGGTCGCTACCGCCATCCGCACGGGCAGCAGGACCTGCACGTTCAGCTACGCAGGCACGGTCGATGGATCACGTTCCCCTTGCCGGCCGTGACCACCGGCTCCGGGCGGTTCCAGAGCTTCGTCGAGCTGGCGCATCGCGGTGCCAACCGAGTACGCATGATCGACCGGAGCAACGGACAGACCTCCAACGTCGCAACCGTCAACGTCAGGTAAGCCACCGGACCGCCCACGCCTGCCCGTCGAGCGGGCACGTATGTCGCGTTGAGCGGGCACGTATGTCGGGTCGAGCGGGCACGTATGTCGGGTCGAGCGGGCACGTATGTCGGGTCCAGCGGGCACGTATGTCGCGTTGAGCGGGCAGATAACGCGCGCACCGGCAGAGCGAATCCGGCCGAGCGTCGTGGGCCGACGCCATGCCGCCAGTCCAGGGGACGTTCCCGGTCGTTGGACTTGACGTCTTTGGCCTCTGGGCCGGACATTCGTGGCCTCTGGGCCGGACACTCGTGACCTCTGGACCGGACATTCGTGACCGCTCGGCCGGGACATTTCTGGCCTCTCGGCGTCAGGGGGAGGTGGTTGTCTGCGAGCGTCCCCCGCGGGCCGCGACCAGGTGCGCGAACACGACGATGTTGTCGAGGTACCGGTGCGTCGAGGCGTCGTACGTGCCGCCGCACGTGATCAGGCGCAACCCGGCGTAGTCGATGGTCCCGAACACCGCGTTGGTGGGGAACCGCACCTTCGGGAAGCGCCGGACCGCGCGGACCTCGAAGATGGCCGTCACCCCGTCGCGTCGGACGACCCTCAGCCGGTCACCGCGGTGCAGGTCGCCGAGCCGGAAGAAGACAGCAGGCACGAGGTTCCAGGTGACGTGTCCGGCGATGACGGCCGGCCCGAGCTCGCCGGGCGTCGGTCCGAGGTCGTACCAGCCGGCCTCGGCAGGATCGGAGGGGACCTCCATGGCGCCCTGGCTGTCCACTCCGAGGCCCACGAGGTCGGACCTGATGCGCAGCCGGGGAATGGCGATCGAGACCGGTCGCGAGGCGGGCAGCACGTCTTTTGCGATCGGGTCGGGGATACCACCTCCGCGCGTGTGCCTTGATCGCGCTTTTGCGCGGTGCGACGCCACATGCGGGCTGGCGTTCGGCGTCGACGGGCTGTGTACCGACGCCGGAACCGGTGGCGAGCCGTGGTCGGCGAGACCGACCCAGAGGAGCGCCGCGCCTACCAGGCCCAGGAGCACGGCCAGTGCTACGGCCGCGGCGGGTTGAGCCTTGGGGCGGTGAGGCATTCGTCGCTGATCTCCTGTTGACCTGCCCCCAGGCTACGCTGGGCACCGACGTGTCGCCTCGCCCGACCTGGACGGTTCAGGCAGACCGCTGAGGCTCCGGAATCCGAGGAGCGGCGTTGGCCATGGCCCGATCACGGAGCTTCGCAGAGATATCAACGAGCAGGTCGCGGACCTCGTGTACCCGCACCGGCTTGGCCAGGTAGTCGTCCATTCCGGCGCTCACACACGCCTCGCGGTCGGCGGGCTGGACCCCAGCCGTCAGGGCGACGATGTAAGGCTGATGCATGGGGAGCGCCCGGATTCGCCGAGTAGCCTCCAGGCCATCCATCTGCGGCATTTGGATGTCCATCAAGACGGCGTCATAGTCCCCCGCCTCCACGGCTTCTACGGCTTCGAGCCCGTTGCCCACGATGTCGAGCTTCTGCCCGAGCTTTCCGAAGATCAGCTCCTCGACGCGTTGGTTGATCGGGTTGTCCTCGGCGAGGAGCAGCCGCAACGGGTCGGCGTCGTTCGTCTCGCGTCGGGCCCCGCTTCGCCGCTGCTCGTTGGCGCGTTGTCCGGTCAGAGCAGTGACCAGAGCGTCTCGCAGCGCCGCGCGTTTGACCGGCTTCGTGAGGTAGCTGTCGACGGAATCGTCGAGGCCGTCCGGCCGCGTGCCGAGACTCGTGAGCAGCACGTGGGGGACATGGCCAACGCCGGCTACTGCCCGAAGGGTCGCACCAAGCTCGGCGCCGGACATCGCGGGCATCCGCATGTCGAGAACGGCGACGTCGTAGCGCAGACCGTCGGTGACAAGCTGCACCGCCTTGATCGGGTCGTCGCAGGACGTGCAGCTCATGCCGAGCCGGGTCGCCTGCAGGCAGAGAATCCGGAGATTCGTGAGGTTGTCATCGACGAGGAGTATGGACTTGCCGGCCAGTACCTCGGTGGGATCCGCGACTTGACTCATCACAAGCGCAGGGGCTGTCTCGAGCTCCACGGTGGCGGTGAACGTGGATCCGGATCCTGCCGTGCTGGCAACCGTCAGCTCACCGTTCATCGCCTTCGCGAGCCGTCTGCTGATGGCCAGTCCCAGTCCCGTACCCCCGTAGACGCGAGTCGTCGATGCGTCGACCTGGCTGAACGAGCTGAACAGCTTCGCCAGACCATCCCCCGGAATCCCGATTCCCGTGTCATGGACGCTTATCGCGAGCAACACTTTGCTCCCGGTGGTCGGTGTCGACTCGACGGACACGACGACCTCACCGGTCTCGGTGAACTTCACGGCGTTCGACAAGAGATTGGTGACGATCTGTCGGAGTCTGACAACGTCGCCGCTGACCCTCTCCGGGCAGTTGTCGTCGACCGAGCACGCGAGCTCCAGGCCCTTGGAGCTGGCGGCGGTGACCACGAGATCGAGGCAGTTCTCCACCTCGTCGCGGAGATCGAAGGGCGCGGACTCCAGCTCGAGTTCTCCCGAGTCGATCTTCGAGAAGTCGAGGATGTCGTTGATGACCGCCATCAGCGCGTCGCTGCTCGACCGTACCGTGTTGAGGAACTCGGCTTGTTCGGCATCGAGGTCAGTATCGATCAGCAGATCCGTCATCCCGATCACCGCGTTCATCGGAGTGCGGATCTCGTGGCTCATGTTGGCCAGGAACTCCGACTTCATCCGTGATGCGTCGGCAGCATCGTCGCGCGCCTGCCCGAGCGCCGCCTCGGCCTGCGCGCTGGTCGTCACATCCATCAACGTTCCTACCCAGCCAGTGATCGCCCCTTCGTCGTTCTGCATGGCCTTCGACGTGATCAGCGCTACCGTCGCATGCTCCTCCGAGGAGCGAAGGTCGAACCGGTAGTGGAATTCCTCGCCATCGACCGCGTCGTCGCTGATCCGCTCCTGCAGAGGTGGGCGCAGCTCCTCCGCGATGATCGCATCCCATTTTTGCCCTACCGCTTGTGCCGAAGGGACTCGCGTGATCTCGGCCCATCGAGGGTTGGTGTAGATGTAGCGGTTGTCGGCGTCGGTCTGGAAGATCCCGATGGGGGCGGACTCGGTCAGCAGCCGAAGATGCTCGGCTGACGCCTGCACCTCTTTGGCTTCCGCGGCGAGCTCCTCCGCCCGCATGAAGAGGTTGGCAAACGCCGACACCTTGGCGCGCAGCTCGTCGGGCTGTACGGGAGCCGTGATGAAGTCGACGGCCCCCTGGGCGTACCGGTCAGTCGGAACGATCTCGTCATTGGCCTGAGCAGTGATGAAGATGATCGGCGTCATCTCCGACTGTGTGCGCATCCGAATGAGCGCCGCGGTCTCGAAGCCGTCCATGATCGGCATGCGGACATCCATCAAGATGACCGCGAAGTTCTGCGCTGACACCCGTCGAAGCGCCGTGAGACCTGAGTCCGCTTCGACCAGGCGGTAGCCCAGGGGAGCCAGTATCGCGGTGACCGCTAGCAGCTTTGCGGGATTGTCGTCCACGACGAGGATCGGCGCCGGCGGCCGTTCGGTTGTCCCGGGAACCGGCGGCGCACTGCCGATAAAGCGAGTCGCGGGCGTCATGCGGCGGCTGGTCCGGTCTTCGGCAGCCACGGCGCCAGGGCTGCGAGCAGTTCGGCGGAGTTGACCGGTTTGGGTATGTAGTCGTTGGCTCCGACATCCAGGCAACGTTCCCGTTCGCCGGGCGATGCCTTGCCGGTGACGGCGATGATAGGTAGGTCCTTGAGGTGGTCGATCCTCCGGATGGCACGTATGGTGTCGTACCCGTCCATAACCGGCATCATTATGTCCATCAAGACGATGTCGATGTCCGGCCTGCGCTCCAGGACCTCGATCGCCTCCAACCCTGTTTCGGCCACGTTGACGACCGCCTTGCACCGCTCCAGCAGCGCTGTCATCGCGAAGATGTTCCGGAAGTCGTCGTCGACCAACAGGATCTTCACCCCGTTCATCGAGATCGCGCCGCCGGCGGATGAGGGATCATCGCTGCTGGTAGGAGCTGGCAGAGACAGGGTCGGTAGTCGCAGCGGCGTGGATCCGGCCGCGCGTCCATTCTGCGACTGGGCGGTGGTGGTGGCCGGGTGACGAGCGGACGCCATGGCGGGGGCGACATCGAGCAGGTGCTGCAGCGCAGTCAAGAACACCGTGCTGTCGACAGGCTTTGGGACATAGTCGGTGGCTCCGGCCTCCATGCATCGCTCGCGCTCACCCTGCTCGAGCTTCGCGGTGATGGCCACGATAGGTAGCGACTGGTAAGCCGGGATGGAGCGGATGGCACGGATGGTGTCGTAGCCGTCCATGACCGGCATCATGATGTCCATCAAGACGATGTCGAGATCAGGTGTGCGGCCCAGAGCTGCGATTGCCTCGGCGCCACTGCCGGCCGCCGTCACCACGACGTCATGTCGTTCGAGAAGCCTTGTGAGGGCATAGATGTTGAGCTGGTCGTCGTCGACGACTAACACCTTCATGCCTTCGAATCGTCGGTCTTCGGGTTGCTCGCTACGGCTCTGGTCGCGACTGGCCAGGGAGTCTTCGGTCAGCCATTTCCTGGCCGTCGCGAGGGGAACTGGGGCGGGGGCGACCTCGGTCGGGGATAGCGGCACAGCGGTGGACGAAGCCGCCTCGGCAGGAAGATACATGGTGAACGTGGCGCCCTCGTTACGAGCACTCTCGACGCCGATCTTCCCGCCGAGCAGTCGAACCAGCTCGCGGCTGATGGACAGCCCCAGCCCGGTTCCACCGTAGTTGCGCGAAGTGGTGCCGTCAGCCTGGGCGAACGCCTCGAAGACGCGCTGTTGCTGCGTTCTGTCGATGCCGATGCCGGTGTCGACAACGGAGAACTGAACGACGTTCTGAGCGCCGTCGAGCGACGGAGAATCGCTCGGCCAGCCTTCCCGGACGCTGGTGATCTCGACCCGGACGCTGCCATGCTCGGTGAACTTGAAGGCGTTGGCCAACAGATTCTTGAGAATCTGTCGCAACCGCAGCTGATCGGTGAAGAGCGTCGCTGGGGTACCGGCAGCGATGGTGATGCTGTAGTCGAGTTGCTTTCGCCGCGCGACCGGCTCGAACTCCCTCAACAGGCTGGTACGGACCTCGAGCAGGCTCACATCGCTGTTCTCCGGGGTGACGGTGCCGGACTCCACCTTGGCAAGGTCGAGAATGCTGTTGAGAAGAGTTAGCAGGTCATGTCCGGACGAGCGGATGACGCTTGCGTACTCCACCTGTGTGGAGGTCATGTTGTCGTCGGGGTTCTCCTCCAGCTGTTGAGCCAAGATCAGCAGACTGTTGAGCGGTGTCCGGAGCTCGTGCGACATGTTGGCGATGAATTCCGACTTGTACTTGGACGAGACGGCGAGCTGGCTGACCTTCTCCTCGATGATGCGGTTCGAGTTCTTCACCTCGAGGTTTCTCTGCTCCGCGAGGGCGTTCTGGTCGGCGAGCAACCTGGCCTGACGCTCCAGGTCGGCGTTCGACCCGCGTAGCTCCTCTTGTTGCAGGCGCAGCTCCTCCGCTTGTGACTGGGACTGCTCGAGAAGCGCGCTGGTCAGGCCGGCGGCCTGGATCGTCTTGAGGGTGATGCCGATGCTTTCCGTGATCGAGTCCAGGAAGGTCTGATGTGCAGCGGTGAACGCGGAAAAGGAGGCAAGCTCCAGGACGGCGAGCAGCTCACCCTCGCGCAGCACGGGCAACACGATGATGTTCAACGGGACCGCGTTGCCCAGGCCCGAGCTGATCCGAACGTAGTCGCTGGGCACGTCGGTGAGCAGGATGCGGCGCTTCTCCTTCGCGCACTGCCCGACGAGACCCTCGCCTACGCGGAAGGTGGTGGAGAGTCGCTTGCGCTCCTCGTAGCCGTAACCCGCCTGCATCCGCAGCTTTCGTTCCGTTCCGTTACTCACCGGATCCAAGGCGTAGAAGACCCCGTGCTGAGCAGAGACGAGGGTGGCCAGCTCGGACAGGATCGTGCTCGATACCGTCGCAAGGTCGTCGTGGCCTTGAAGCATCCGGGTGAAGCGTTCTCGATTGGTCTTCAACCAGTCCTGCTCGACGTTCTGACGGGTGGTCTCACGGAGATTACGGATCATCTCGTTGAGCTTGTCCTTCAAGACCGCGACCTCGCCGCTGGCGTCTACACGGACCTGGCGTGTGAGGTCCCCCTCGGTGACAGCCGTCGCCACGTCGGAGATCGCTCGGACCTGATTGGTGAGGTTGGCCGCCAGCTGGTTGACGTTGTCGGTGAGGTCCTTCCAGACACCACCGATCTCCTTCGACTGTGCCTGGCCGCCGAGTTTGCCTTCGACGCCGACCTCGCGGGCGACCCGGGTGACCTCGCCGGCGAACGTCTTCAGCTGGTCAACCATCGCGTTGACGGTGTCCTTGAGTTCGAGGAACTCGCCCTTGACGTCGATAGTGATCTTCTTGCTCAGATCGCCGTTGGCTACGGCGGTCGTGACCTCGGCGATGTTGCGCACCTGCCCCGTCAGATTCCCCGCCATCAGGTTGACGTTGTCCGTCAGGTCCTTCCAGACTCCGCCGACTTCGGTGGTGAACGCAGCCGCCTGACCGAGCTTGCCCTCGGTGCCGACCTCGCGGGCGACCCTCGAGACCTCCGAGACGAATCCGTTGAGCTGGTCGACCATCGCGTTGATGGTGTTCTTGAGCGCGAGCATGTCCCCGCTCACGTCGGCCGAGACCTTCTTGCTGAGATCGCCGTCGGCGACTGCGCCGATGACTCGCTGCATCTCGCTCGTCGGACGGACCAGGTCGTCGATCAGGTTGTTGACGGACTCGAGGCTCACGGACCAGCTCTGTCCGGTGGCACCGAGCACCGCCCGCTTCGACAGCTCGCCCCGCTGGCCGACGACGTTGCTGATCCGGAGGAGCTCTGCTTCGAGGGACTGGTTGGCGACGATGACGGCGTTGAGGTGGTCGGCCACCTTGCCGGCCACGCCAGTCCACTCCAGCGGCATCCGGGCCGTGAAGTCGCCCTGCTGCACCTGAGAGAGGACGCGCAGCAGTTCGGCTCCGTCGACGGTGTCGCCGGTGGAGGCGGATGCGGGCGACATAGCTGCCTCCTGGGCGTGAAGTCGGGACTTCGAGTTGGCCCGTTCCGCGCGGCCGGGTGACGGCGAGCGGGTGGGGGTCGGCCTCAGATCGGGGCTTACCGCAGTCTAGAGGGGTTCACTACTCAGAGTGCTTGAATGGATACACTGGGACCTCAAGCGGGGCTTATGGTCACGTGCAGTCGATCCTCAGCCGAACCATCGGCTCGGCGTGAAGAACTCACGTCGCGAGTACACGGCGTCGGCACCCATGCTGATGAGTGTCGTCGCCTGGCTGAGCTCCACCTCGGACTCGGCCACCGGTGCCGGCGCGCTCTCGTGGGTCGTCAAGGCAGCGGTGAGGCGGCGTCGCTCCATGGCGTAGCGAATGGCCCTTTGCAGGGAGTCGCCGTCCACGTAGTTCTTGACCAGGTAGTCCTCTGCCCCGTCGCGGATCGCCGAGAGCCCCATGTCCAGGTCGTCGAAACCGGTCAGCACGATGATCGGCAGGTCAGGTGACAGCTGCCGTAGCGCGTGCAGGGCCTCCAGGCCGGATGCGTCGGGAAGGGAAAGGTCGAGGATGGCGCACGATGCGGCGTCGGCGATGTCGGCCGTCACATCGCGGATGCGCACGGCACTGTCGAACACCACGTCGGGGATCACGCTTCGGATATAGGACTGGGCCAGGAGCGCGTCCGATGCGTTGTCCTCGATGTGCAACAGCCGAAGGCCAAGTCGCGGACTCGCCGGGGCTGACTCGACCAAGGTGGGAGCGGGTGCGGCTTCTCGCACGTCTGTCTGGGTGGCCATGTGGGGGGTCTCCTTCGAGCCTTGACGGGGTCGACTGCTAAAGCGATGGCGGGGTTGGTTTCTACCGAGAGTCATTACTCTCTCACGATGCGTCACTATACGGACCATTTCGTGTTACTTTGCACAAGTGACCGCTGGAGGGGATGTATGCATCGTTGCTGTGCGCGCAGACGGGCGCGATGAGCGCTGACCGGGCGCTCCACCGCCTCTTTCGGCGTCTGTTGTCCCCAGCAATTCCTCTCGACGTCCGCGACGACGTCCGTGCCGTGGAGGAGGCTTCGGTGCACGCTCTGAGAGCGGCCCGTGCCCAGGCCGAACGAGAGCGCGACTCCTATGCGGCCATGCTGCGGTCGATCATCCAGAACAGCCCGACGGCCATCTCCGTGAAGGATCTGCAGGGGCGCTATCTCCTGGTGAACGAGCCGTTCGAACGCATATTCGGCACGAGAGACGCCGATCTGTTGGGCCTGCCGGATGAGGGGGCGACCGATGAGCCGGTCTCCCGGCCCCACGTGGAAGACTCCCGAGCCCAGGTGGGGCCATATCAAGTGGAGGAATCGATCGACGCCTCCGACGGGACGTACGTGTACGAGTCGGTGAAGTTCCCCATGTACGACGCTGCCGGGTCGCTCTACGCGACCGGAGGGATCTCCTTGGACGTTACGGAGGAGCGGCGCGCATCAGCGCGCGTCGCGGAAGCCCTCGACACGGCGCTCTCGGCATCGCGGGCGAAGTCGACATTCCTGGCCACGATGAGCCACGAGATGCGCACCCCGATGAACGCCGTACTCGGCATGGCCGATCTGCTCAGAGACACCGATCTGAGCAGCGAGCAGTCGGAGTTCGTCGAGACGGTCTCCTCGAGCGGCAACGCATTGCTGGCGGTCATCGACCACGTCCTTGACTTCTCTGTGATCGAGGCGGGCGACGTTGAGCTGGAGCCGATGGTCTTCGACCTCCGAAACGAGATCGAAGGTTGCCTCGACTCTGTCGCGGTCGCAGCAGCCGCCAAGGGGCTCGACCTGGTGTGCTTCACCGACGCGATCCGCCATCACACCGTGCTCGGCGACGTCGGTCGGCTGCGTCAGATACTCGCCAACCTGCTGGGCAACGCCGTGAAGTTCACCGAGGTCGGCGAGGTGCTGCTGTCCGCTGGCACCGAGTCGGTGCCTCCGCACGGGGTACGCCTGACAGTGAATGTGACCGACAGCGGCATCGGCATCGCACCCGACCGGCTGGACCGATTGTTCAAGGTCTTCAGCCAGGTGGACGCTTCCACTACTCGGGTCCACGGAGGGACGGGACTCGGACTGGCCATCACCCAACGGCTCGCCGAGGCGATGGGCGGCGACGTGACCGTCACCAGCACTCCGGGGGAGGGGTCCAGCTTTGCGCTCAACGTGCAACTCCTCGAAGGACCCGAGGCTGACCGAGGCATCGACCCCGCCGGCCCAGTCGGCCCTCGACGGGAGATCGGTGCTGATTGTCGACGACAACGCCACCAGCCTGCACATGCTGGATCTGCAGCTGACCAACCTGGGCATGCGATGTACAAGCGCACTGTCTCCCGAGTCCGCCCTCTCGCTGGTGGCGGAGGGACTTGCCTACGATGTCGGCGTCTTCGACATGTCCATGCCCGGCATGAGCGGAATGGAGCTCGCACGCGCCATCGGACGCCTTCCTAGGGCCGGAACCGCACCGCTCGTACTCCTGGACGGCGTCGGCGCTCAGTCGGGAGCCGCGGAGGCACCGTTCGTGGCCACGCTCGCCAAGCCGGTCCGTGCGTCTGCCCTGGCTGCCACCCTCGCTGCGGCACTCGCTGAGGGGTCGCAAGAAGCGCGGCAGGCTCCGGAGTCGCCGCCTGATGACGTGGGTGTGCCGTTGCGAGTTCTGCTCGCAGAGGACAACGTCGTCAACCAGCGCGTGGCACAGATCATGCTCGGCAAGCTCGGGCACCGCGTGGTAACCGTGGCCAATGGGCAAGACGCCGTCGACGCGGTCATGCGAGGTGACTTCGACGTGGTGCTGATGGACATCCAGATGCCGGTCATGGACGGCGTGGAGGCCGCCAGACGTATTCGGGCGGCGCTGCCTCGCGGAAAACAGCCTCGCATCATCGCCATGACCGCTAGCGTGTTGTTGGAGGACCAGCGGGCGGCGAAGGCTGCAGGCATGGAGCGATACCTGTCCAAGCCGGTTCGAGCACAGGAGCTCAAGGCTCTGCTCGAGTGGATCAGCTCGATCAGGCGCAGCATCGACAATGGGCTCGATCAGGGCTCGACGAAGGGGACCGACGTGCCGCCTGATGACACCGCCACGTCCGGTGCGGTCCCGAGGCTCTCCTCGGCGGTCGACGAGACTGTGTTCGAGGAGCTGGTCGCCGAGCTGGGAGATCCCGACGGGGAGTTCATGACCGAGCTCGTCAGCAGCTACCTGGAGGAGGGGACCGCACAGTCGGCGGAGCTCATCCGGACGGCCGCCGAAGGGGACGCCGTCGCGTTCGCAGCGGCGGCGCATAGCTGGCGCTCGACGAGCGCCCTGATCGGCGCCACAACGCTCGCGTCGCTGCTCCTCGCCGCAGAGGCCTCTGCGCGCGGGGCGTCGGCCGAGCTGCCGGCGCTGGCGGAGGCTATCGCCTCGGACTATCGACTCGTCTCAGCCTGGCTCGTACAACGCCTCCAGGCGGCCTAGCCGTCCGGGACGCTTAGAGGCGACCAGACTTCACGACGCGGCTCAAGAACTGCTGCGTGCGCTCCTCGTGCGGCGACTCGAAGATCTGCTCGGCCGGCCCGTGCTCGAGGATGGAGCCCGCGTCGAGGAAGCAAACCTGGCTCGCGACCTCCTTGGCGAAGCCCATTTCGTGGGTGGCGAGCAGCATGGTCAGACCCCCGTGGGCGAGCTCACGGACGATCTCGAGCACGTCACCCACCAGTTCGGGGTCGAGGGCTGCCGTGATCTCGTCGAGCAACATGACCCGCGGCTGCATCGCCAGAGCCCGCACGATCGCGACCCGCTGCTGCTGGCCGCCGGACAGGCTGTCAGGATAGGCATCCACCTTCTCGACCATCCCGACCGAATCGAGCAGCTTCATTCCACGGTCGCGCGCCTCGTCCTTACTGATCCCACCCACCATCGTGGGAGCCAGCATGACGTTCTCGATCACCGACATGTGCGGGAAGAGGTTGTAGCTCTGGAACACGATGCCCACGTCACGGCGAAGGACGTTCAGGTCGACCCCAGGGCCGGTGACAGTGTCGCCGTCGATCCGGATCGAGCCGGAGCTGATCTCCTCCAGGGCGTTGACGCATCGCAGCAGCGTGGACTTGCCGGAGCCGGACGCCCCGATCAGGCACACCACCTCATGACGCTCGACATTCAACGAGACGCCCTTGAGCACTTCGTTGTGCCCGAAAGACTTGTGGACCTCGTCGATTTCGAGGAACGCCATCAGTGTCCGCCTGCCCGTCGCCGTGCGTCCCGGTTGATCAGGTAGTCGACGAAGCGAGCCTGCGGGATGGTGATGATGATGAAGAGGATGGCGGGCACGATCACAGGCGACATGCTGAAGGTGTACGACTGCCAGTAGGTCGAGACCTGGAAGGCCTCGCTGATTCCCGCGATCGAGAGCAGGGCGGTGTCCTTCTGCAGTCCGATGAAGTCGTTCAAGAGTGGCGGAACGACGCGTCGGACCGCCTGGGGCACCAGCACGGTCCGCAGGGTCTGGGAGTAGCTCAGTCCTAGGGAACGGGCGGCCGCACCCTGGCTGGGGTGGATCGACGAGAGACCCGCCCGGTACACCTCGGAGACGTACGCCGTGTAGGTCAGCGTCAGCGCGAACAGTCCGAGCCAGGTAGGGGGCAGCTTGCTCAGGACTGGCATCTTGGAGCCGATGATGCCGAAGACGACGAGGAAGATCACGATGATGGCCGGGATCGCCCGGAAGGCGTCGGCGTAGACGGTCGCCAGGAAACGCAACGGCGCACCGGCCCGCCCAGGCAGCATCCTCACGATCGCGACCAGCAGCCCGAGGATGAGGACCAGCACTTCAGCGACGACTGCGACCCAGATGTTGGTCCAGAAGCCTTTCGTGACTTCCTTCCACGACTGCTTGATCGGGTCGAGCCAGAAGAAGGTCTGTGCAACCGCACCCGAGCTGGTCAAGATGAACATCAGCAGCAGCGCCAAGATGATGGCTGCAGCCGCGTAGCCCATCGCTATCAGCGCCTCCTCGCGCCCGCTGGCCGAGATGCGCCGCGCCTCCACCAGCTGGTCGTCGCGCAGCAGGGCCGCTCGCCGGCGATCGGCCGCGAAGGCGGCAAGGATGTACCGCCAGGGATACAGACTGGCCAGCACCAGGACTGCTGCCACGGTGGTGGACACGGGGCCATTGCCGTTGTAGTCGCGGAGCCACTTGCACGCCACGAGCAGAAGCAGCGTGCCCGCCACTGCGACGACGATGGCGATGACTGCCAGCCCCGACACACGACGAGGCTGGCTGGGTACCGGAGACGGCTGGAGGTCCTCGCTGACCAGGCCGGTGGACGCGGAGGACATCAGCGGATTCGGTGTGTCGGCGTCATGTGGACGTCACTGGATGGTCCAGACGGGAACGGACGACGGGTCGCCACCGAAGGCCGGCCCGAGGTAGTCCTTCGACAGCTGGTTCAGGATGCCCTGTTTCTGCAGGTCGGTGATCCCCTGGTTGAGGGCGTCCTCGTTCGCGGAACCCTTGGGGTAGATCGCGCCGTACTTCTCGCCGGTCTTGTACTGACCTACCACCTTCAGCGTGCCACCGGACTTCTTCGCCTCGGCCAGCACGATGGCGGTATCGAGGAACGCCGCGTCGGCCTGACCGGAGATCACGGACTGGTAGAGCGTCTGGTTGTTCGGGTAGATCGTCGGGTTGACCTTCATGACCTTCTTCAGGAAGTCGACGGAGGTCGTGCCCGAGTATGCCGCGAGCTTCTTGGTCTTGATGTTGCTCTCGGAGACATCGGAGCCGGACTGCACCAGCACTCCGATGTTGGAGTCGAAGTACGGCTTGGAGAAGTCGACGACCTTCGCCCGCTCGGGAGTGATCGAGATCTCCGCGAGGGCGATGTCGAAGTCGTTCGTCTGACCGGCGACCAGCTGCGCGAACGACACATTCTTGACGGTCACCGACGACAACCCGGCGGCGTTCGCCAGGTTGGCGGCCATGCAGTACTCATAGCCGGACTTGATCGAGTCCGGCGTGGTGCCGTTCCACCAGCCCTGGGAAGGCAGCGTGGTGTCGACCGTGAGCGTCCCTGCCTTCACCGGCTTGAGCTTGATGCTGTTCGCCTTGCTCGTGACGTTGCAGTCACCGAAGTTGGTGGAGCCTCCTCCGCCGCCCGACGCGGAGTTCGAGTTGCTGGAGCCGCCGCAGGCCGCCAGGCCAAAGGTAAGGGCGAGTGCACTTGTCAGGACCAGAGTGCGTTTGAGTTGCATGGGGAACAAGTCCTTCCAGGGCGAGAAGACCAGTTGGCCTGTGCTCAGGCTGGGGCCCCGAGGCGTTGGAGTCAAGGACATCCGCCGTTAAGCAAGGTCGCGTCATGCTGCAGCGGCGAGCCCCAGGGGCCCGTGAGTAGGCCCCGGCCGACGTGTAACGTCAACGCTCCAGCGCCGTAGGACGCTGACCGATGACGTGCCTGACTACTTCCTGCCGCTCCTCACCAGCGGCAAGGTCAGCGGTGACGGCGTCGAGGTGCACACCGACCTGCTCGACGAGTTCCCGTACCTCGGCCCTCCGCACGCGGACTACGGCGGCTGAAGGCAGTCTCGGGTCGCGTTGGCGCCAGCCCCACACCTGGCTAGCTCGGTATCAGTCCGAGCTGTCGCATCAGCCCTGCCTCGTCGAGACGACCCCACCGCTCGACAATCCTGCCGTCGCGGATCCGGAACATCTGGATTCCACGTAGCCGGATGACGCTGCCGGTGGGCGCCACACCCATGAGCTCGCCAGTATGGGTGCCGCTGGCGGTGAACCGCTCCACGACGAGATCTCCCTCCGCGACGAGCTGCTCGACGTCACTGTGCCAGTCAGGCAGCGCCGTCCGGAACATGGCGGCTGCGTGCCGCATGCCCTCCGGTCCGTCGGGAGCGCCTGGGAATGGAAGGTCGTGGTTGACCATGTCCGGGTCGAGATAGCGGTCGACGGCGTCCAGGTCTCCATCCGTGAAGAGCTCGCGAATGAAGGCTTCGACAAGATTCTTGTTGTCGTTGGCGTTGGCGTTGCTGGTGTCGTTGTTGTCGGCGGTGGTGCGATGAGGGTCCATAGGACTGATCGTGCGGTACGACGCAGCCGTCGACCATCCCAACTAGTTGGGATTTCGTTGACGGAAACCACTGAGGGACACTGATTGGATGACGCGCAAGGCCGCACTCGTGCAGGCGGAGAGCGACGTCGTCCGCCACTGCCACAGCGGCCTCGACGTCACCGCGTTGCAGAAACAGGTGCTGGTCTCGCTCCGGCGGCTGCTGAGCGTCGACGCCGCGTTCTTCGCGACCGCGGATCCCGAGACACTCCTGTTCACCAGTGCTTACGCCGACGAGCCGCTGGCCGCGGTGACCCCGCTTTTCCTTGCCAACGAGTTCGGCGTCGACGACGTGAACAAGTTCGCCTCCCTAGCCGTCTCCAGCTCGCACGTGGCGACGCTCGACGCCGCCACCCGCGGGGACCGGGGAGCCAGTGTGAGAGCCCGTGACATCATGCAGCCCCTGGGCCTCGGTGACGAGCTTCGCGCGGCTCTCGCGATCGGCTCCTCCTGCTGGGGCTACCTGTGTCTGCATCGTGAGGACCATCCGCGCGGGTTCAGCGCGTCGGAGACCGCAGCGGTCGCGCGGTTGGGTCCGCACATCGCTCACGCACTGCGACAGGCGATTCTTCTCCACGAACCGAGCGGAGGAGGCGATACCAGGGCACCCGGGGTCGTCCTCCTCGACGAGCACCTGACCGTGGTTGCCATCACAGCAGAGGCCGAGCATCTGCTTTCGATCATGACGCGTGGCAGGGCGGCGAAGCATCCTCTGCCCATGGTCGTCTACACGGTCGCGGCCGCCCTTCGAACCATGCGCGGAGCCGCCTCCACATCAATGGTCCTGCCCAGCGCCCGCGTCCAGGCAGCGAACGGGCAGTGGCTCAACGTCCACGCGTCTCGGCTGCACGGTGAGGCCGGGACGGAGCGGATCGCGGTGATCCTCGAGCCCCTCCAGGCGCGCGCCAGACTGCCCCTCCTCCTGTCCGCGCATGGACTCAGTGACCGGGAGATTGAGGTCGCAACGCTTGTTATCCGTGGGGCATCGACGCGTGGCATCGTGGACGCGCTGCACATCTCCAGGCACACAGTCCAAGACCACCTCAAGTCCGTCTTCGACAAGACCGGTGTCCACAGCCGCCGCGAACTGGTGGGGCGACTCCTCACCAGGCCGACCCCCGACCCGTGAAGCCAACCGCAGGGGATCGCCGATCCGGACGGGCAGTCGCGCCAGGGCAGGACACGATGGTGCTCCCATCAAGCATCTCCACGCCTCGAACCGTCGTCTCGGCCGGATGGAGGGCGACCCCAGCGCCGGGCTGTGCTCCGGCGCTTAGGCTTGCAATCGTCCACCGGCTCCGCGGTCGGAGTGGGTGCCACTTCATGACCACATTGCCAGACTCGGGGACGTCTCACTGGGGACATACGACATAAGCCCCGTGGCGTCGGGTACGGGGTTTGGCACGAGACGTGGGCCTCTCGAGTGGTCCGCCCTCCAGGTCCCTGGGTTGACGAAACAGCTCACGGGACCGCCCCGCGCGGAGCTACCGCGAGGGGCCAGGCGGACTGGACCTGCCCCATCGTCGAGGCCGACACTTGCTACGGCGGTCTCACGGTGGCGGTAGCTCCCCGGCTGCCGGGGCCGCTGATGTGCTCGGGCTTTGTGCGAACGCCGCCTGGTTCAAGCCGATGAAGACCAGCACGCCACCGTGACAGGGACGTGGCGCGGCACGATCGGAACCCAGGATGTCTACTCCTGTGACGTGAGTTGAGCCCCTCCTTCGACAGCCGAGGCGAGATGCCCCATGGCCAGGCCCCGCCGGGCTTGCTGAGATCGCTCACCGTCGACCAGCGACGTCGCGCATCGAGGCACCCAGCTCCGTCACCAGTCTCTCGGCGTGGACTCGCGTGAACACCAGGGGTGGCCGGATCTTCAGCGTCGACCCAGCGGCCCCGGTGAGGCCGATCAGAACCCCACGTTCGCGCATTCGGTCCACCACCCGCTTGGCCATGCCGGGGTCGGGCCGGTCGTCGCCCGCGGAGCGGATGTCAGCACCGATCGCGAGGCCCCAGCCGCGGGGCGTCGACAGCCTGGGATCATCCGTCGCCAGGTCACTCAGCAGGTCCTTGAGATAGCCGCCGGTACGTTGCGCATTGGCCGTGAGACCCTCTTCGTCCACCGTGCGCAGCACGGCGAGTGCGGCGGCACAGGCAACCATGTTTCCGCCGAAGGTGCTGAAGTACTCCGTTGTGTCCATGAACTCGTCGATCAGCTCGGCGGGGCCGACGACGGCCGCGACCGGGAACCCGTTGCCCATCGGTTTGCCGAGTGTCACGAGGTCTGCTTCGAGCTGACCGGCCGCGAAGCTCCAGAGATGGTCGCCCGTGCGGCCGTAACCGGCCTGGACCTCGTCGGCGACATACAGCCCACCAGCCGCTCTGACTGCCGCGACCGCGTCCCGTGTCCATTGGTGCGCAGGCCCCAGGATGCCGTCGCTCGTGAAGAGGCCGTCCACGAACATCGCAGCAAGCTCGGCACCGCTGTCTGCCAGCGCTGCCGCGGCGGAGGTTACGGTGCGCTCGGGCGAAGCCGGACGCTGCGGCGGATCGACGAGTCCGATGTGCGACGGCTGACCACCGGCCGGCCAGCTCTCCGGCGACATTGCGGCGGTCGCCGACGTGACGCCGTGGTAGGCGTACGCGGTGACGAGGCCGCCCGTGTGGCCGGTGGCGAAGCAGGCGATCCGCCACGCGAGATCGTTCGCCTCGCTGCCCGAGTTCACGTACAGCACCCGGTCGAACCGGCGGTCCGGCATGGACGCCATGAGCCGCTCGGCGAGTTCCACAGGGGCCTCGTGGAGGTAGCGGCTGTTCGTGTTGAGCAGGCGGATCTGGGCTGTCACGGCTGCGGAGACCGCCGGGTGGGAGTGTCCGAGGACTGGCACGTTGTTGTAGGCGTCGATGTACGTGGCACCGTCCGCCCCGTACAGCTCGACTCCCTTGCCGGCGACGAGGTGGACCGGGCGCTGGTAGCTCAACGACAGCGGACCGAGAGTACGGTCGCGGGCATCCTTCAGGTCGGAGGTCGCTCGCCGTGTGTACGGAGGGCGCTCGACTGCCCGAGCGAAACGGGCCGTCACCCGGTCGACGCCCTCGGAGCGTAGCTCCTGCAGGAATGCCCATGCGCCGGGCGACATCTCGGGCGGCAAACCGTGCTGTCGTTGAAGCCATGCCGGGATGACCAGTGCCGCAGCACAGCGTCCCGCCACGAGGTCGGCGAGCAGTCCGATCTCGTCTGCTGCCAACGGCGTGACCGACGCATAGCCGGCGATCATCGACTCGGCCAGTGTCAGGCACTCGGCTCGTCCGTCGATGACGTCGGCGATCGCTACCGCGAGATCGCACACGAGAGGCGTGTGCGTCAGATCGCCGAAGTCGGTGATGCCGCTGATCCCGTGTCGATCGTCGACGAGGACGTTCCCTCGACTCAAGTCGTTGTGAACGACCTGGGCGCGAAGACCCGGGAGGGACGGCGTCACTCGCTGCTCGTGCTGCGAGATCACGTCGAGCACCACCCGGCGGGGCTCCTCGTCGAGAGCCTGCGCCCAGTCCCTGAGCTCCGGCAGTCGCTTGATGTCCCAAGCGATGCGGTAGCCCGCGGCCGGGTGGAAGAAGCCGCGAAGGGCGCGTCCGAGTGAGGCGGCGGTTCGCCCCCACACGAACAGATCCCCGTCGTCGAGCTCCTCGCGGCGCGGGTGGTGTCCTTCGAGGAACGTCATCAAGCGCAGCAGGCAACGACGGCCGGTCGCGTCGGTGGTCGTCGTCCACTCCGCGCCCGCCCGCGTGAGGACGACGTCGGAGATGGGCAGATCGGGAGCGACCCGGCGGATGTGGCGTGCCGCGGCCGTCTGGAAGTCCACCACCTCGGCCGAGTCCGCAGGATTCTGGATCTTGAGCACATAGGTCGACCCGGAGGGGGCGTCGACTCGGAAGTTCAGGTCACGCTCGCCGTGGAGTGGGCTCAACGCACCTCGCACGTCCCAGCTCCGCGCCAAGTTGTCCTCGATGTCGCTGACGTCGAGCACGGGAGCGGCCTCGGTCAGCGGGTCCGCCGGATCGGTGGTCACGGCCACCATTGTGCCGGTGGCGGATCGAGCCACTGCTACGGCTGCCCGGACCGCCCGTCACCATCGGACGAAAGGTCGGCCGCTCCGTGTCAGCGAGCGCGTCTGTCGTTTCGTCGGCGGGGGAGCGGTCGAGCCGCGGGCGACGAAGGTTCCGCGCCGTCGGCGCCGTGCCGTGCGGGTGGCGACCCCGTCCTGCCGCGGCTTGGAGCCCGGGAGCAGTCCGCTTGTGCGGCGCTCCTGGCTCTCACCGCTCGGGCATTCGGGTCGGGGCCATCATGGCAACGGTCGGGGTGGATGCTGGTCTGGCTGGCCGCGCATGAAACCATCTCGGGCTGAGCGTTGTCGTCGGCCCGGCCGCCGCAATAGAGCCGCGAGAAGCCGTCCGAGTACTCGGGAGGAGCACGTGGGGCGATGATCGAACTCGTCATCTTCGACTGTGACGGTGTCTTGGTCGACAGCGAGCCGATTTCGGCTCGGGTCGGCGCGGCGGTGCTCGCTGACCTCGGCTGGAATGTCAGCCCCGAAGAGCTGATCCGCCGATTTGCCGGCTGTACCGAGGAGTACTGGCGAGACAGCGTCGAGTCCGCGCTTGGCCGGCCCCTCGATGACGGCTGGGAGGCGCCATACCAGTCCTGGTACCGGGACGCGTTCGAGGCCGAGTTGCGGGCAGTGCCTGGTGTGGTCGATGTCCTGCAATCGCTGACTGTGCCGTTCTGCGTGGCCTCGAACGGGTCACATGAGAAGATCCGCGCAAATCTGAGGAGGGTGGGCCTGGAAGAGGCGTTCGAGGGCCGGTTCTTCAGCGCTCAGGACGTGCGACAGGGCAAGCCGGCCCCCGACCTCTTCCTGCACGCAGCTCGCACCATGGGTGTGGCCCCCGGGCGTTGTGCGGTGATCGAGGACTCGCCCACGGGTTTGGCGGCGGCACGCGCAGCCGGCATGCAGTGCTTCGCCTATGCGGCCGGCCTGATCACCGTGGACCGACTCATCGGGCCGAGCACCACAGTCTTCGATGACATGAACCAGCTCCCAGAGCTCATCGGCTCGCTCGTCGACGGCGACTGACATCGGTCCCGAGGCGTGCCACGATGTCCCGAGTCACCTGTCAACGGTGTCTCGAGACATCACATGGTGTGCCCGACGGGAAGGAACTCGGGCCTCCGGGGACTGGTGGTGCCAACACACAACCGAGCCCGGAATCGGTGGCGATGGCGCCCCCAGCCGCACATCTTGAGCCAAGACCTACACCCGAAATGTCGCGGACTGTCAATGGTCTCGGGTCGCGGTTCATCTCCTCACCGAAGGAGCGACTGATGGGCGCGGGCGAGCGGAATGTCGAGCGAGTCGGGCAGGTATCCCCCGAGCCACGCTGAGGGAGGAGGTGTGCGCCCTGTTCGATGAGGCCGCATTGTTGAGCATGGCCGGTCAGGGGACAAGAAGCGTGGCGACCAGGCGGGAGCGCCCACATGGTCGACATCCAGATCGCTCCCGGCACATGCGCGCAACTCGGAGGAGCGGACCGGCTCGATGACGGCGCTGAGGATGCTCGGCAAAGTCTTCAACCGATGGTGGTGCCGCCGGCCCACCGTACGACGGTAATGCTGGAGCGGATCAGGCTGGGGTGGGTTGGGCGCCGAACGCAGGCGTCGACGGCTCGGCCGTGTCGTCCGCCGGCTCGATGCGCGCTGAGAGCTCTCGACGGGGCACGTGCCGCTCGGGCCGGGACGCTGCGGTGGCCTTTCCAGGTGCGGTGCTCAGGATGCTGCGGGCCTGCTTGTCCACGAGTCCGGTGAGCAGTTGTTGAGCCAGGCCGAAGCCGAAGGCGTATCCCAGGATCTGCGCCTGCGAGTCCAGGTTGGAAAAGCCGGGGATGAAGTCCCCGCGGATGGCGATCAGCGCCCCGGTTGCACTGACGGCGCCTATTGGCAGCTTGAGCAGTGCGAGCGCCTGCGGGACGTTGTACGGCGAGGCCGTGCCATGCATGTTCTTGATCGCCAGGATGGCGGCCAGGAGCCCTCCGAGCGACCCGAGCAGGACCACCGTGATGACGTCGTGACCCGAGGGCGCCGAGGCTCCGGAGGCGCATACCAGCCCCTTCGTCCCGGAGAAGCAGAAGGGCACGTCCGTCGGGTTCCGGTAGACGTAGGCGACGAAGGCCAGGAGCAGCAACGACATGGCGCCGGCTCCGCCGAGGACAGTGTTGCGGAAGTTGCGCAGTCGGGCGTACTCCGCGTCCGAGGCGCCGAACCCGATCTCCACAGCCTTCGCCAGCCTGGCGGGGCGGCCCTGGTCCGTGGGGGAACCGTCCAGGAGCTGAAGTGCCGCTATCCGGCGGGGGTCGTCACGGTCCAGCCCCGCCTCGACCCTAGCGACGGCCTCGGGAATTTCGGCCTCGATGTCATGGGGACCGTAGAGACCGACGATCATCGACTCGGCGGCGTGCAGATTCTGGTAGGCCGCGTCGACCAGCGTTCCGCGCCACCAATTGCTCAGTCCTCCGGGGACCGGGTCGCGGCGCAGAGTCGCCTTGCGGGCGGCGTCCAGTCGCCGTCGGACGCCGGACTCGAGGGCCTGCTGCGCTGGCGTCCAACTCGAGGTCGAGACACGCAGCTCGTCCAGCTTGGTCTCCATCACGTCTGCGGCGACGTTCACGTCCTGAGCCCACACACGCTTGCAGGCCCTCGGTTCAGCGTCCTTCTCGGGGAACACGACACACTCCCTACTGACCTCGGCTCGGGCTACCTCCATTGACCATGAGCCCGGACCACACTTTTCGATACACCGTTTGACAGGGAATCGTCGATGAACCCGCTCAGCGGGTCGCTGCAGATGCCTCGCGCTCCAGGGATGGAATCAACTCGGCAAAAGGCTGACCATAGTAAGTCCACGCTCGGCACAGCCCGCCCGGCGCTCTCATGGCGATCCGCAGCGTCAAAGGCTCCCTCAGCCGGCTGACCCAAGCCTTGGTGCGCAAAGCGCAAACCATCCCGGAACACCGCGCCCTAGCCTCGATACTTCGTCCGCCCGCTGTCGAAGCCACACAGCCCAGGTGACCAGGGCAGCGGCGATCGGACCAGGTCTGCGATGACGCAGAGCCGAACTAGTGGTGAGGTCTCAGCACGGGCGAACGCAGACTAGGCTCCAGGGCCGTCTCGGGCATGCTTCTGGCTGGCTGAAGCCGTCCTGTTCGCATGGAGCGGGGCCCGATCGGCGTAGGGCCGCCGCGGTCGTGTGAAGATCGCTTCATGATCGAAGTCGACCTTCCGGACGCGGAGCAGGTTCCGGAACTGGTGCGATCCTTCGCCGCGTGTATAGCGTCGGTGACCGAGACGCCGATCCTCGTCGTTCCGCTGCCGCGCGCCGACTTGCCAGGGGCGATAGCTCACTGGCGCAGCTGGCTCGCTGGTCGAGGCGTGGGTCTGGTGCCGATCGCGAAGCCTGCGCTGTTCAACTGGCCGGGTTACTGGCTGGCGGTGATCGGCGACACCGGCTCGGCGCGGGGTGCAGGTGACGGCATGGGTGTCGTGATGTTCGGCACCCCCTCGGGAGTGGTGCTGAGCCCACAGGACCCCGCACTGTTGGGAACAGCGGCGGCCGACTTGCCGGTGCGCGAAGGTTACGTGCTGGGTGCACTGGATCCCGCGTTCGTCGCTCCTGGTTCGCCGCTGCCGCCGTTGCGTGGAAGGGTCGAGGCAATAGCGCTGGCGGAGCGGGCCACGGACCCCATGCGCGAGGTGGACCACGCGCAGGCCTTGGCTGGTCGAGGGCTGGACGGCGACCGGTACGCCGCCAAGGCAGGGACCTTCACGCCGACCAACGACACCGTGCGCGGCTACGACCTCACCCTCATCGACGCCGGGGTCCTCGACGACCTCTCATTGCCGAACGGCACGAGACTCGGCTACACAGAGGCCCGCCGCAACATCGTCACTCGTGGAATCGACCTGAACGCCCTAGTCGGACGACGATTCCGGGTGGGCGAGGTGGAGTGCGTGGGCCAGCGTCTGTGCGAACCATGCTCACACCTCGAACAGCTCACCACCAAAGGCGCACTCCGCCAGCTGATCCACCGAGGCGGCCTGCGCGCCGACATTCTCACCGACGGGCACATCACCACCGGAGCCGTCATCGAAACCATCGACTCGATGTACTGACCACACAAGGCGAGCGTTCGCCTGGTGACAGGAACTGAACTCGGCGGTCTGAGGCCGCAAGAGCTCAGACACACAGCGGCCAGCCTGGCCATCAGCGCGGGTGGGAAACGTCAAGGCAGTTCAGCGGATGCTCGGGCACAAGTCAGCAGCCGTGACGCTGGATGCGTATGCCGTTCGACGACGACCTGTCCGCGGTGGGCGCACAGCTCGACGCTGCAACACGAAAACGCGATGTGCCCGAGATACGCCCTCAAGCTACTGTCACGCCCATCACGGTGCGTGAAACAACGCTCTGACCTACGGTTTCACTGGGTGCGCCCGGCAGGATTCGAACCTGCGACCGGCGGATTAGAAGTCCGCTGCTCTATCCAGCTGAGCTACGAGCGCGGGGGGGACACCCCGCACGGAGTCTACTGACGCGTACTCTCCGGAGACGTGTAACGCCTGCCCCTCGCGCCACTCGTCCAGGAAGCTTTCGACGACGGCTGAGCCGCAACCGGGCCGGCGCTGCCCGAGTACCCTCGACCCGTGACGACCTCGACGCTGCCCGCCCCCGGCAGACTGTCGAGCGCCACACCTGCGAAGCCGGGTAGAGGGCAGCGAGCGGCGCGGATACTGACCGTCGCCGTCTTCGTGGCCCTGGCGGCGTGGTGCGGCTGGCTCCTGTACTCGGATCTGGACGCGGTGATCGGGCGACGGGCATTCGTCTATGCGGTGCTCTTCGCGTTCGCACCGGTCGTGCCCATGGTTGCCGTCTTCGTCTGGCTGGACCGGCTGCGCCCTGAACCCACCCGGCTGCTCCTTGCCGCGCTGACCTGGGGCGGGCTCATCGCCACCTACGTGTCGCTGCGGCTCAACGGCTGGCTCGCGGCCGACCTGGGCGACCGGTTCGGTGCGAGCGCCCGCAGCGCCGTGTTCGTGGCGCCGTGGGTCGAGGAGGCGTGCAAGGCGACGATCATCTTCGCGGTCGCCTGGTGGCGCCGACACGATTTCAACGGTGTCATCGCAGGCGTCGTGTATGCGGGGCTGACCGGCATCGGCTTCGCCTTCACGGAGAACATCGTCTACTACGGACAGATCTTCCAGCACGTCCACGACCTCGGTAACGACAACGGCGCGGCGATGGGCGCCGTCCAGAGTCTCTTCCTCTGGAGGGGAGTCGCTGCTCCGTTCATCCACCCGATGTTCACGATGATGACCGGCATCGGCATCGGTCTGGCCGTCCGGTACCGCAACGTCGGTGTGCGAGTGGTGGCGCCCGTAGTGGGCTACTGCACGGCAGTCCTCCTGCACATGGGCTATAACACGGCAGCATCCTTCGCCGTAGGCCGCGCGCTGGTGGGGGTTTATGTCGGGATGCTCGTCCCCACCTTGCTCCTCGTCTCGACGATCGTTGCCTGGGCAGCTCGCCACCAGCGTCGGGTGCTCGCCGCCCGGCTTCAGGACTACACCGTGTACGGGTGGCTCAAGCCCGCTCAGATCCCGTACCTGGTCGCCCGGACGGAGCGCGCCGCGTTCCGCCGGCAGGCGAAGGCGTTGGGGCGACCGGAGCTCGAACGGGTGCGGAGCCTCCAGCGAGCGGGAGTCGACCTCGGGACCCTGCGCGACCGGATGGTGCGCGGCGTCGCCAGCGACGACGAGCTCGATCGGGAGGCGCGGCTCATCTGCGAGGTACGCGACCAGCTGGGGAGAGTCGTCCTGCCGGCAGGGCTTGCGGGCAACGCGGATCTGGTGTCACCTCGCTCGAGCTGGTGACGGGCGTGGGAGCAGCGGGAGGTGGCTGGCCCTACACTTCGACCACTGACGGTCAATCTGGGTGATCCCGGACAGGAGGTGCGGATGAGCGAGTTCGACACGCCCGCGCACCTCATCTCCCTCCTGGTGCAGCTGCGCAAGGCGCTCGACGACGGATACCTCCCGTTCGCTGCTGCTGACGCCAACGCCGCCCGTGCGGAGAGGGCTGCGGTCATCAAGCAGCTCGACGACTACATCGTCCCGCGGTTGGTCCAGATCGACGCGCCCCTCCTGACCGTGGTCGGGGGCTCAACGGGCGCCGGGAAGTCCACCCTCGTCAACAGCCTCGTCGGCAGCCGGGTCACCATCCCCGGGGTACTCCGGCCGACCACTCGGTCGCCGGTGCTCGTCCACAACGTCGCCGACACACAGTGGTTCGGTACCGACCGGCTGCTCCCGGAGCTCGTCCGCACCGACCATGCCACGCACGACCAGGGCACGCTGCAGCTCGTGCCCACCGACCGGCTGCCCGCCGGGATCGCGGTCCTCGACGCACCGGACGTCGACTCGGTCGAGGAACGCAACCGTGAGCTGGCTGCGGAGCTGCTCGCCGCAGCCGACCTGTGGTTGTTCGTGACGTCGGCGGCCCGGTACGCCGATCAGGTGCCCTGGGACTTCCTGAAGTCGGCCGCCGAGCGGAGCACCGCTGTCGCCATCGTGCTTGACCGGACCACCCCGGCGGCGGTGCAGGAGGTGAGCGCCCACCTCACGCGCATGCTGGAGGCGCGCGGGTTGGGCGAGTCCACGCTGTTCACCGTGCCGGAGTCGGTCGTCGACGACGAAGGGCTGCTGCCTGCTGAGGCGGTCGCCCACATCCGGGGCTGGCTCGACGACCTCGCCTCCGACGCGACGGCCCGCTCGGCCGTCGTCCGCAAGACACTCGACGGAGCCCTGTCGGCGCTCGGCCACCGGGTGCGTACCGTTTCGCGGGCGCTCAGAACCCAGGAGCAGATCGCCGCCCAGCTTCGCAACGACGTGCTCGCTGCCTATGCCGACGGGCTCGACGCGTTCGACCATGCGACCGGCGACGGCACGCTGCTGCGCGGCGAGGTGCTCGCGCGCTGGCAGGACTTCGTCGGTGCCGGTGAGTTCATGCGCAGCCTCGAGGACAAGGTCGGGCGCCTGCGTGACCGGCTCGTCAGCGCGGCGCGGGGACGTACCCAGCCGCTCCAGCGGCTCACCGTCGCGGTCGAGTCCGGTCTCGAGACCCTGATCGTCGAGCACGCGGAGTCCGCGGCCGAACGGGCGGCGCTCGCGTGGCGCTCGCTTCCTGCGGGGGCGCAGCTGCTGGCGACCGCGCCGGGAGACATCACCCGCGCCTCCAGGGACTTCAGGGCGAGGACCGAGAAAGCTGTACGCGAGTGGCAGGACGGCGTCTTGAGCCTTGTCCGCACCGAGGGCGCCGAGCGTCGGGCGACGGCCCGGTTCCTGGCCTACGGCGTCAACAGCCTGGGCGTGGTGCTGATGATCGCGGTGTTCTCTCAGACCGCGGGGCTGACCGGCGCCGAGGTCGGCATCGCCGGCGGTACGGCGGTACTCGGCCAGCGCATACTCGAGGCCGTCTTCGGCGACCAGGCCGTACGCCGCCTCGTCGACGAGGCTCGGCGAGACCTGCACCGACGCGTCGAGGAGGACCTGCTGGCGCCCGACCGCCAGCGTTTCCTCGACCTGCTCGAACCTCGTGCCGTGCCGGTCGGGGCTGCGCAGCGGATCCTGGAGCTGTCGCGGGACATCGAGAGTCTGCGGTGGGAGGCGCGGTCAGCGTGAACGCCGTTGCCGACACCCTCCGTCGCGTGACGGGGCGCCAACCCGATGTCGCCGAGAGGGTCCAGGGGCTCCGCCGTGCGGCCGAGGCGGCCCGGGGACGTCTCGACCCGGCCCTCGTCGACGAGGCCGACGCCGTCGTCGAACGAGCCGGAGGGCGGCTCAAGCTGTCTGACCAGCACACCGTCGTCGCGCTTGCCGGCGCTACCGGATCGGGCAAGTCCTCACTGTTCAACGCCCTCTGCGGCCTCGACCTCGCCGGTGTCGGGGTCCGGCGCCCGACGACGTCGTGGGCGCTGGCCTGCTCCTGGGGGCCGGAGGGTGCAGGCCAGTTGCTCGACTGGCTGGGCATCGCGCCGCGACACCAGGTCAACCGGATGGGAATGCTCGACGAGACCAAGCAGGACCGCGACCTGCAAGGGCTCGTGCTGCTCGACCTGCCCGACCACGACTCGACTGAGGTGCAGCACCACCTCGAGGTGCAGCGCCTCGTCACGCTCGCCGACGTGCTGGTCTGGGTCCTCGACCCGCAGAAGTACGCCGATGCCGCCATCCATGACCGCTTCCTAAGGCCCCTGGCCACGCACTCCGACGTGATGATGGTCGTGCTCAACCACGTCGACGAGATCCCCGCCGGCGGAGTCGACGCATGCATGTCCGACGTCAGGCGCCTGCTCACCGTGGACGGTCTCGACACGGTACCGGTGTTCGCGACGTCGGCGACCCGGGGAGACGGGCTCGACGACCTGCGTCGGGCACTCGTCGGCCGGGTGTCGAAGAAGAGGCAGGCACGCGACCGCATCCTGGCCGACGTCGACTCGGCGGCGCGGCGGCTCGACGAGGCGACGGGCAGCGGCCATCCCGTGGACGTCCGCGGGCCTGTGCACGACGAGCTCCAGGCGGCGTGTGTCCAGGCCGCCGGAGTGCCGGTCGTGGTCGACGCGATCCGGTCCACGACGCTGCTGCGGGCGACCCGCGCGACGGGCTGGCCGGTGACGTCGTGGCTCTCGAGGCTCCGTCGCGATCCGCTTCGGCGCCTGGGTCTCGGCCCCGACCCGGTCGACGCGGTCGACGTGGACGGCGCCCAGGTGGCGCGGCGCCAGGCCAGCGAGTGGCGGATGCCGCAGCACGAGACCGTCTCGCGTGCGCGCCTCGACGCGGCCGTGCGGGGCGTGTCCGACAGCGTCACGGACGGCATGGCGACCCCTTGGCAGAACGCGATTCGCGCGGCGTCCACCTCGAGGGTCGGCGAGCTCAGGTCTGCGCTGAACACCGCCGTGGCGCGAACCGACCTCGGGGTCTCGTCCGACCCGTGGTGGTGGCGAGCCGTGCGCGTGGTCCAGTGGGTCCTGTTCTCGGCGGCCGTTGTCGGTGCCCTCTGGCTCGCAGGGCTGGCCGGCTTGTCGTACCTGCGGCTCAGCGTCCCCGACACGGGTGACGTGGGGGGTATCCCGGTTCCGACCGTGCTGCTCGTCGCCGGAGTCGTCCTCGGAGTCCTGCTCTCGCTGCTGTGTCAGCGGCTGGCGCAGATCTCGGCCCGGCGTCGAGCCCGCAGGGCGGACAACCGGCTGCGGGCATCCATCGCCGAAGTGAGCGACAGCCTCGTCGTACGCCCGATCCAGGCCGAGCTGGACGCGTATGCCGAGTGCCGTCGGGGACTCGACACGGCGCTCAAGCGCTGACCCCGCCGGGTGCACCGACGACGGCATCACGGAGTTGGGCCGGCGACACGCCGCGACGTAGGCTCTGGCGTCATGGCCGACTACGTCTTCACGCTCCGGAACGTGCGCAAGGCGCACGGGGACAAGGTGGTTCTCGACAACGTCACGCTGTCCTTCCTCCACGGCGCCAAGATCGGCGTCGTCGGGCCGAACGGTACGGGGAAGTCGACGCTGGTGAAGATCATGGCCGGCCTGGAGCAGCCCTCCAACGGCGACGCGCTCCTGGATCCCGGCGCCACTGTCGGCATCTTGCTGCAGGAGCCGCCGCTCACAGAGGGCAGGACGGTGCTCGACAACGTGGAGGAGGCCGTCGCGGACACGAAGGCGAAGCTGGCCCGCTACAACGAGATCGCGGCCGAGCTGGCCGACCCCGAGGCGGACTACGACGCGCTGCTGCCGGAGATGGGCGACCTGCAGACCGACCTCGACCACGCCGGGGCGTGGGACCTCGACTCACGGCTCGAGCAAGCGATGGACGCTCTGCGCTGCCCGCCGCCGGACGTTCTCGTCGACCGCCTGAGCGGGGGCGAGCGCCGCAGGGTCGCTTTGTGCAAGCTGCTTCTGCAGCAGCCGGACCTGCTGCTGCTCGACGAGCCGACCAACCACCTCGACGCCGAAAGCGTCCAATGGCTGGAGCAGCACCTGATCAAGTACCCGGGCGCGGTCCTCGCCATCACGCACGACCGGTACTTCCTCGACAACGTCGCCGAGTGGATCCTCGAGCTCGACCGCGGCAAGGCGCACCCGTACGAGGGCAACTACTCGACGTACCTCGAGACCAAGAAGGACCGGCTCGTCGTCGAGGGGCGCAAGGACGCGAAGCGGCAACGGATCCTCGAGCGTGAGCTGGAATGGGTACGGTCCAACCCGAAGGCCCGCCAGGCCAAGTCCAAGTCGAGGCTCGCGCGCTACGAGGAACTGGCCGCCGAGGCCGAGCGCGGACGTCGCGTCGACCTCCAGGAGATCAACATCCCGGCCGGCCCTCGGCTGGGCGACGTCGTGCTGGACTCCCGCAAGCTCGACAAGGGCTTCGGCGACCGTACGCTCATCCACGACCTGTCCTTCACCCTGCCGCGTGCCGGCATCGTCGGCGTGGTCGGCCCGAACGGGGTTGGCAAGACGACGCTGTTCCGCATGATCACCAAGGAGGAGACTCCGGATGCCGGCGAACTGAGGGTCGGGCCCACGGTCAAGATCTCCTACGTCGATCAGGGCCGCGGGGGCATCGACCCGAAGAAGAACGTGTGGGAGGTCGTCTCCGACGGTCTGGACCACATCAAGGTCGCCAACTTCGAGATGCCCAGCCGGGCGTACATCGCCTCGTTCGGCTTCAAGGGCCCCGACCAGCAGAAGCGCGCCGGAGTGCTGAGCGGGGGCGAGCGCAACCGGCTCAACCTGGCCCTCACCCTGAAGATGGGCGGCAACCTGCTGCTCCTCGACGAGCCCACGAACGACCTGGACGTCGAGACGCTGCAGTCGCTCGAAGATGCTCTTCTCGACTTCCCCGGCTGTGCCGTGGTCGTCTCGCACGACCGGTGGTTCCTCGACAGGGTGGCGACCCACATCCTCGCCTGGGAGGGCGACGCCGGTGATCCGGGCAGCTGGTTCTGGTTCGAGGGTAACTTCGCGGACTACGAGGCCAACAAGATCGAGCGGCTCGGCGCGGAGGCGGCCCGACCGCACGCGATGACCTACCGCAGGCTCACCCGCGACTGATCCCTCGACCCACAGCCGACAAGATCCGACTTCCAGGTAGCAGGGGCTCCCTCGACGTCGAATCCTTCGGGTTCTGGACGGCTACGCCGACTTGGGTGACAGCACCGGGTCGGGATCCCCGGTCTCGAGCGCCTCGGCCACGGTACTGAAGGCACGACCGATGGCGGTCAGGTCTTCTGCCGACACGACGTCGATGAGCGCGCTCCTGACCGAGTCGACGTGGTCGGGGGCCGCGTCGACGAGTTTGGCGAGGCCCCGCTCGGTGAGATGGGCGGTGACACCTCGTCCATCGGACGGGCACTGCCTGCGGACCACGAGCCCGGCTCGCTCCATCCTGGCGATGGTATGGGTGATCCGGCTCCGGGAGTTCTTCACGGAGTCGGCGAGCTCGGCCATCCGGAGCGCACGGTCGCCGGACTCCGAGAGCCGGACGAGGATCTCGTACTCCGGCAGCGACAGGTCATGGTGCTCACGAAGGTCACGGTCGAGGCGGTCCATGAGTAAGGTGCTTCCCAGCAGGAAGGACCGCCAGTCCCGCTGCTGCTGGGTCGTCAACCACTGCGTTGCCATGGCCCCAGTGTACAGATAGTGCAATATTCAACCATCAGCTGAGGCGTTCCAGGATCATGGCCATGCCCTGGCCGCCCCCGACGCACAAGGTGATGAGCCCCGTGGACTTGTCGTGGAAGTCGAGCGAGTTGAGCATCGTCGCCTGGAGCCGAGCCCCCGTCATGCCGAACGGGTGACCGACGGCGATGGCGCCACCGTTGACATTGAGCTTGTCGATGTCGATCTTGAGGTCCTGGTACGACGGCACCACCTGGGCCGCGAAGGCCTCGTTGATCTCGACCAGGTCGATGTCGTCGATCGTCATACCTGCACGGCTCAGGGCCTGGTGCGTCGCGTCGACCGGACCCAGCCCCATGATCTCCGGGGACAGCCCGCTCACGCCGGTGGCGACGATGCGCGCCAAGGGAGTGACCCCGAGCGCAGCCGCCTTGGTGTCGCTCATGATCACGACGGCTGCTGCGCCGTCGTTGAGGGGGCAGCAGTTGCCCGCCGTCACCAGGCCGTCCGGGCGGAAGACCGGCTTGAGCTGTGACACGGCCTCATAGGTGACGCCGGCCCGCGGACCGTCGTCGGCGCTCACCGAAGCGCCGTCGGGCAAGGTGACGGGCACGATCTCCCGTTGCCAGAAGCCCGCGGCGAGGGCCTTCTCGGCGAGGTTCTGGCTGCGGACGCCGAACTCGTCGAGCTCGCGTCGGGAGATCCCGCGGGACTGGGCGAGATTCTCCGCGGTCTGACCCATCGGGATGTAGATGTCGGGCACGAGACCGTCCAGCCGGGGGTCGTGCCACTCCGCGGAGGGATCCTGCGCCCTGTCCTCGGTTCGCTTGCGTGCCTCGTCGAAGACCGGGTTACGCGTGTTCGGGTGCGAGTCGGAGCTCCCGTTGGCGAACCGCGACACCATCTCCACACCGGCGCTGACGAAGACGTCGCCCTCGCCCGCCTTGATCGCGTGGAAGGCCATCCGCGAGGTCTGGACGCTGGAGGCGCAGTAACGGGTGACCGTGGTTGCGGAGAGGTCGTCGTAGCCCAGCAGGACAGCCACCACCCGGGCCATGTTGAAGCCCTGCTCGCCGCCGGGCAGTCCGCACCCGAGCATGAGGTCGTCGATCTCATGGGGGTCGAGCTCGGGCACCTTCGCGAGGACGGCCGCAACCATGGCCGCGGCCAGGTCGTCGGGCCTCAGGTCCTTCAGCGAGCCTTTGACCGCTCGGCCGATCGGTGAGCGGGCAGCGGCGACGAGAACGGCATCCGGCATGGTTCCTCCAGGGAAATGGTCCTGCTCGGAGCCTACTGTCCGGCTTGGGCTACCGATGTGGAAGAGCGGGGCTGTCAAGATGGAGTGTGACCCGCCACGTGTTCATGCTGAAGCCCCGATGGTCGGACCTCGACGCCTACGCGCACGTCAACAACGTGACCTGGCTGGAGTACCTGCAGGAGGCACGGGTGGACATGCTCTTCGTCCACGCTCCCGCCCGGGGTGCCGAGGGACTCGCGGACGGGGTGCTGGTGGTGCGGGCGGAGATCGAGTACCGACGGGCGATGCTCTTCCGCCAGGACCCGTACGCGATCGAGATGTGGGTGTCGAAGATCGGCGCCGCGTCGTTCACGATCAGCTACGAGATCGCCGAGAACGACGAGCAGGGACGCCGGATCCTGTACGGGCGCGCGTCGACCGTCCAGGCACCGGTCGACCTCGCGACGGGACGCTCGCGGCGCCTCAATACCACGGAGCGCGAGGTGCTTGGCCGCTTCACCGACGCCTAAGCGATCGCGGGCCTCATCGTCGAGGCAGCCGCTCGTTGATGTCCTGCGACATCCGCACGATCGCGAAGTAGAACTCCAACGTCATCCGGATGAAGGCCAGGTACACCAGCGCTACGACGGCCCCGACGAGCAGGACCAGGATCCCCGCACCCGCATTCTTCGCGAAAGCGCTGATCACGAAGACCACGTAGAACAGGGCCACAGCGATCGTGGCGAGCACGTAGACCAGCTTGACGATCTTGGGGGTCACGAACGAGCTGAAGCTGAAGTCGAACAGGGCAGCGAAAAAGCCGCCTTCGCCTGCGTTCGGCGGCTGACCGCCCGCGGAGGGATAGGCGGGCATCCCGTATCCCGGAGGGGGGCCGCCTGACTGCGGCGGACCACCGTAGGGCGGCGGCCCCGACTGCGGCGGCCCCGACCGGGGCGGGCCGTAGGCGGCGGCGCCGGCTGCGGCGGCCCCGACTGGGGCAGACCGCCGTACGGCGGCTGGGTGGGGTGGCCCTCCGGCGGCGGTGGGTGGCTACTGCTCATGACGGCCCTCCTGTGACGACGTAGCAACGGACAGTCACAGGCTGTCACAGGTCGGGCCCGGTCGTCAGCACCCTCGCGGGTGCCGATACACGTGTCCGGCCGGGACCGCCGCGTACGTGTCCGGTACCCGAGCCGGGCTTTGCCAGCCCTGGGCGCGGCTCCTCCTGGACCGCCGCCGACGGCCCCGCCCGGCAGCCAGGGCGGTGGCTACTCCGCGTTGGGCACGATGCGCAGGGCCCTGCCACCGTCGTCGCCGGACGCTGCGGCGTCGTGCGGCGAGGCGTGCGACGTACCCGGCGCGTCGGCCGTGTCGTCCGGGCTGTTGACCAGGAAGTGGGCGGCGCGGACGACGTAGTCCCAGAACTGCTGCTTGTGGTCCATCGACATGTCCGACTGCTCGAGCGCGGCGTGCATATGCGTGAGCCAGCGGTCGCGGGCGGAGGGCGTGACGGCGAACGGGCCGTGCCGCTGGCCAAGGCGCGGGTGACCACGTGTGTCTGAGTACGTCGTCGGTCCCCCCCAGTACTGCTCGAGGAACATCCGGAAGCGCACCTCGGCGGGACCGAGGTCCTCCTCGGGGTACACCGCGCGCAGCACCGGGTCCGAGGCGACACCCTCGTAGAAGGCCTTGACGAGGCGAACGAACGTCTCGTGGCCTCCGACGGCGTCGTAGAACGTCTGCTCGGGCGATGTGGTCATGACGTCATTGTCTCAGCCGGCTCAAGGCGGGGCCGACACGCAGACCCGTCAGCCGGTCACCCCGGCTGCGCCTCGGAACCTGAGCCGGCCGTCGGCGGCGGGTCACGGCGCCACACCATGCGCTGGGGGAGCGGGATCTCGATCCCCTCGGCGTCGAAGCGATCCTTCACCCGCTCGCGTAGCTCCCGTGCCACGCTCCACTGCTGGAGAGGAGCCGTCTTCACCACCAAGCGCATGACGACACCGTCGGGGTCCCAGCGTTCGACACCCCACACCTCCGGCTCCTCGAGGATGTCCGGGCGGTACTCGGGGTCCTCCCAGACCGCCTGCGCCACCTCCTGGAGGACCTCGCGCACCCGCCCGAGGTCTGCGGAGAACGCGACCGGGACGTCAAGTACCGTTCGGGCCCACTCCTGGCTCATGTTGCCGACCGCGAGGATCTCGCCGTTGCGGACGTACCAGACGGTTCCGTTGACGTCGCGCAGCCGCGTCACCCGCAGACCCACGGCTTCGATGGTGCCGGAGGCGGTACCGAGGTTGACACTGTCGCCGACGCCGTACTGGTCCTCGAGGATCAAGAAGATGCCACCGAGGAAGTCCTTCACCAGGCTCTGCGCCCCGAAACCGAGCGCCAGGCCGACGATGCCGGCGCTCGCGATCAACGGCGCGATGTTGTAGCCCAGCTGGGCTACAACCATGAACACGACGATCACGGCGATCACCCCGGTGGTGATGCTCTTAAGCAGACCGCCCATCGTGGTCGCCCGCTGCTCGCGCCGCTGAGCCGCCGCGGAGTTCGGGTCGGTGAAGAGCTGCGGCAGGCGCCCGCGTGCGATCACGGACGGGAGCGGTCCCTCCGCAGCAGCCGCGGTGATCTTGTCGATGGCCCGATGCAGCAGCCAGCGGATGATCAGCCCGATCAATACCAGGGCGATGATCGACAGAGGTTTGGCGATGAGCCAGTTCGACGCCCGGGCGAGCCAGGCGTTGTGTGTGCTGTCCTCGACCAGACGACACAGGTCGCCGCCGCTGGTAGGGCAGTCGGAACTCGCCACGCTCCTCCTTCCGCACAGGCGCCGAGGCGGACGTCGGGTAGCCGGTCACCCATGACGGTACATCCCGGGTTGGGAGCGATACCGTTGCCCTGTGACCCTCGCAGACACCCCGAACGACTGGCCGAACCCCCCGCCCATGTCGACGCTGCATGGCCTGCTCCTGTTCGTCGGGACGCCGCTGTTGGCGATCGTCGTGATCTCCCTGCTGGTGATGGCCCCGTCGTTGGCCAAGGGGCCGCGGTACCGACCCGGGCGCCAGTGGGACGCCCGGCCGGAGCAGTTCGGGGCGCTACCGGCCCGCTCCGCCGAGCCGGGCCGTGAGCTCTCCTCGGGGGCTGATCCGGGCCGTGAGCTCTCCTCGGGGGCTGCGGTGAGCACCCGCGAGCAGGCGACGGGTGGGCCGCGGGACCGTCGGGACACGACCAACGAGGACACCACAGGCGGGGCCAGTGTCACCTGGTGAGGCCTTCACCGACGACCAGCGTCGTGAGATAGAGAAGGCGATCCGTGACGCCGATCGCATCTCCGGCCTCGAGTTCTCCGTCCACGTAGGCCCGTCGGAAGGCGACAGCCGGCGTAGCGCCGAGGCGCTGCACGCGGCGCTCCCGCATCCGGCCACCAGCGTCCTGGTCCATGTCGACCCGGTCCAGCGCACGCTGGAGATCGTCACCGGGTCGTCGTCGAAGTACGCCCTCGGCAACCAGCAGGTCGCGCTCGCATCTCTCACGATGCAGTCGGCATTCGTGGCCGGTGACCTCGCCGGCGGGCTGCGTGCCGGCGTCGTGCAGCTCGGCTCGCTGGCAGTCCCTGACACAAGCCTGCACACCGACACACCTTGACGTCTTGTTGCGCGTGCTTCGGTGGGCGGCACAGGCGCGGCGCCGGTTCGGTCGGTCGAGCTGGCAGGCGCGCGCTCGGTACTGGACTGTTCTGACGCCGTCCTACCCCGAAGGTCCGACTGCGCGGTTGCTCGGGCTACCTGAAACTCAGATCTTCGCGGTCGTGGACCAAGCAGTAGCCGAGGGATCCGATTTCCAGGTGCCTCGGGCTAGGTCCGGCTCGGACGTCTGGCGGGTGCAGGCCGCCGGGCGACCTGGACCGGTCCTACCTCGAGGCGGCGCGGGCACCCCACGATCGGACATCAGGGCCTCAGGACTGCGCGTCTCGCTGCTGAGCGGCGAGTGCGCGGGCCAGGTCGGCTCGTCCTTCGGAGACGAGCCGGCGCGCGGCCGGGTTGGCCTTCGTCGTCGTCAACCAGCGGTCGACTGCCTCGAGCGTCGCCTCGTTCGCGAGCTTGCGCGGGAACATGTACTCCAGGACCGTGGACGCCTGGTGTACGCCGCGCTCCTCCCAGATGGTCTCCGCCTTCGCCAGATACCGAGCGACGTAGGGCGCGAGCACCTCGGCCTGGCCGGTCTGGTGGAAGCTGGCGGCGATGCTGCGCATGGTCTCGTTGGGCACGTCGTCGCGTTCGACCGCGTCCGTCCACGCATTGGCCTTCGCCGTCGCTGTGGGCATCGATGCCCGGGCGCCCGCGGCCTGCTCCTGACCGGCGATGGTCTTGTCGCGGTCCAGCTCGGCGTCGATCTCCGCGTCGCCGGCGTAGCCCTCGCGGGCGAGGCCGGACAGCAGCTGCCATCTGAGGTCAGTGTCCACCGCGAGGCCGGGCACCTCCCGCGAGCCGTCGAGCACACCCGCGAGCAGCTCGAGCGTCTCGCCGGAACGAGCCACCCCGACCAGTCCCCGGACGAGCGACAGCTGCAGGTCGCTGCTCGGTGCCGCCGACAGCGCCAGATCTTGCAGCTCGGACTCCCAGCGGCCACGGAGGGCGTCGCGGTGGTCGGACGCGGAGAACACCGACACGGCCTGGGTCGTCCTCGACAGCAGCGATCGGACCGCCGTGAGGTCGGTCTCGCTCGCGACGGCGCGCAGGGCGAACTCGAGCCAGTCGGACGCGCTCATCTCGGCATCGCGCGTCATGTCCCAGGCTGCGCCATAGCACAACGCGCGCGCCAGGGAGTCCTCGCACGCGTCGACGTGCTGGACGAGGGTGCGCAGTGAGCGCTCGTCGAGGCGCACCTTCGCGTAGGTCAGGTCGCCGTCGTTGAGCAGGACCAGGTCGGGCTGAGCCTGACCGACGAGCTCCGGCACGGAGGTCTCCTCACCGGTGACGTCGGTCTCGACCGCTGTCCGCCGGGTGAGCCGGCCCTCGTCCAGGTCGTATAGGCCGATGGCGAGTCGGTGCCGGCGCAACGTGGGGAACTCGGGGTCGGCGCTCTGCAGGACGCGGAACGTCGAGAAGGTACCGTCGGCGTCGACCGTGAACGCGGGCCGCATCGTGTTGACACCGGCGGTCTGCAGCCACTCCTTGGTCCACGACCCGAGCTCGCGTCCGGAGGTGCCTTCGAGGGCCTTGAGGAGGTCGGTCAGGTCGGTGTTTCCGTACGCGTGCCGCGAGAAGTACGTGCGCAGTCCGGCGAAGAACTCGTCCTCACCGACCCAGGCGACGAGCTGCCGCAGCGCCGAGGCGCCCTTCGCGTACGTGATCCCGTCGAAGTTGACCTCGACCGCCTCGAGGTCGTAGTTGTCGGCGGCGATGGGGTGGGTCGAGGGAAGCTGGTCTTGGCGGTACGCCCAGGTCTTGCGCGAGTTGCAGAAGCTGGTCCAGCCCTCGGTGTACCGGGTTGCGGCCGTCGACGCCTGATGCGAAGCCCACTCGGCGAACGACTCGTTGAGCCACAGGTCGTCCCACCATCTCATCGTCACGAGGTCGCCGAACCACATGTGCGCCATCTCGTGCAGGATCGTGTTGGCGCGGCCCTCGTAGGCGGCCCGCGTCTGGCGGCTGCGGAAGATGTACTCGTCGCGGAAGGTCACCGCTCCCGCGTTCTCCATCGCACCCATGTTGTACTCGGGCACGAAGAGCTGGTCGTACTTTCCGAACGGGTAGGCCATGTCGAAGGCGTCCTCGAAGTACTCGAACCCCTGCTTGGTGATCTCGAACATGTCGTCGGTGTCGGCGTGCGGCAGCAGCGATGCCCGCACGAAGATGCCGAGCGGGATCTCTCCTCTGGAGCCGGTGTAGGTGTCGCGAACGACGGCGTAGTCACCGGCCACCAACGCGGTGATGTACGTCGACAGAGGCGCTGTCGGCGCGAAGTGCCACACCGAGCGCCCCATCCCGAGGTCCTCCGGCTCCGGGGTCGGCGAGTTCGAGACGACCTGCCACTGAGAAGGGGCCGTCACATGGAACGTGAACCGCCCCTTGAGGTCGGGCTGCTCGAACGTCGTGAAGACCCGCCGGGCGTCGGGTACCTCGAACTGCGTGTACAGGTAGACGAGCTTGTCCGCCGGGTCCACGAACCGGTGCAGGCCCTCCCCGGTGTGGCTGTAGGCGCAGTCGGCGACCACCGTCAGCTCGTTGTCCCCCTCCAGGTCGCTCAGCGTGATGCGGCTGTCCTCGTAGGCTCCGGCATCGACCGGCCGCCCGTTCAGGGTGATCTCGTGCACGGTTGCGTCGACCAGGTCGGCGAAGGTCGACGCGCCGGGCTCTCTGCAGCTGAAGCGGAGCGTGGTCGTGGATCGGAACGTGGTGTCCGACATGGTCAGGTCGAGGTGGACGTCGTACGTGGACACGGACAGGATCCGCGCTCGTTCGGCCGCCTCGTCGCGGGTGAGATTGATGCCGGGCATGGTTGAAATCCTCGCATGCGGGGCACGGGAATGCGGCCAGTGCATACCACCTTGTAATCAAGACACGTACCCAAAGGAGACCAATGACCGAGCAGACCGCTGTAGCCGACTTCTGGTTCGACCCCCTCTGCCCGTGGGCCTGGATGACCTCGCGCTGGATGAAAGAGGTCGAGCAGATCCGCGACGTGAAGACCAGCTTCCACGTCATGAGCCTTGCCTACCTGAACGCCGACAAGGACATCTCCGACGACTACCGCAGGGGTCTCGACGGAGCCTGGGGACCGGTCCGCGTCTGCATCGCGGCAGCGCAGGCGCACGGCGACGACGTCCTCGACCGCCTGTACACCGAGCTGGGCACCCGCTTCCACAACGAGGGCCGGGAGCGTGACAAGGAGACCGTCGAGGAGGCGCTTGCGGCGGCCGGACTGCCGACCGAGCTTTCCGAGGCCATGGAGTCGACAGAGTACGACGAGGCGGTGATCAAGTCCCACCACGAGGGGATGGACCAGGTCGGCATGGACGTCGGCACCCCAGTCATCTCCGTCGAGGGAGTTGCCTTCTTCGGCCCCGTCGTGACGCCGATCCCGCGCGGTGACGCGGCCGGCAGGCTCTGGGACGGCGTGCGCCTGGTTGCCGGTGTCGAAGGGTTCTACGAGCTGAAGCGATCGCGAACTGCCGACCCCTCCTTCGACTGAGCAGGGGCGAGAGCATCGAGAGGCGTCCGCGTGCTGCATCCGCAGGCGATCCGAGCCGAGGCCCTGTGGGCGACCGAGCCGAGCGTCCTCGACGAGGGTTTCGACATCGACCGGGTGCGGCTCAACTCCCGAGCGGAGGGCCTCGGGGCGCCGAAGCAGCCGGTCGACGTCGTGGCGGACGTCGACGCCAACGGCGTTCCGTGCCGGCTGTACCGACCGGCTGAGGGGACGCCGCTGCTGGTGCATCTGCACGGTGGCGGGTTCGTGTTCGGTGATCTGGAGACCCACGACGCGCACTGCCGGCGGCTAGCAGCGACGTCCGGGTGGGCCGTACTCGCAGTGGACTACCGCCGCGCACCGGAGTTCCCTTATCCCGCGGCATCCGACGACGTCGACGCCGTTGTCGACTGGCTGGGGTCCGCCGGCCCGACACTCGGCGTCGACACCGGCAGGCTCGCGGTCGTCGGTGACAGCGCCGGCGGTCAGTTGGCACTGGTCGCGGCGATGCGTCGCCCGGTCTTCTCGTCAGCGGCTCTCGTGTACCCGTGTGTCGACCCGAGCGGCTCCTACCCGTCATACCGCACCGAGACAGGCGGGCTCACGGGCGCCGAGATGGACTGGTACTGGCGCCGATACCTGCCGGACGGCGTCCCCACCGGCCCGTCGGAGCTGTCGCCGATCGACGGGGATCTGAGCCGGCTGCCCCCGACGCTGCTGCTCACGGCCGAGCACGACTCGCTTCGTGACGAGGGTGAGGCGCTCGCTGCGGCGATGGCCGCTGCCGGTGTCACCACGGTCGCGACACGCTACCTCGGCATGGTGCACGGCTTCTTCAGGCACCCGGAGGTCTTCGACGCCAGCACGGCGGCAGTGGAGCAGGTCTGCGCGTGGGCGAACGCCTGGGGCACCTGACAGTATTGCCGCATGCACGTCCACATCGGCTGCGACCATGCCGGTCTCGAGCTCAAGGAGCACCTGGTGGGGTGGCTCGTCGATCGAGGACACGACGTGACCGATCACGGTCCCAGGGAGTACGACGCTGAAGACGACTACCCGCCGTTCTGTCTGCGTGCGGCTCGAGCCGTGGTGGACGACCCGGGCAGCCTGGGGATCGTCCTCGGTGGGTCCGGCAACGGTGAGCAGATCTCGGCCAACAAGGTCGACGGGGTGCGTGCGGCCCTTGCCTGGTCAGAGGAGACCGCGCAGCTGTCGCGCCTGCACAACGACGCCAACGTTGTCGCGATAGGCGCCCGGATGCACTCCCTGTCCGACGCCACCAGGCTGGTCGAGGTGTTCCTGACGACCGCGTTCAGCGGCGAGGCCCGCCACTCCCGCCGCATCGCGATGCTCCGCGAGTACGAGCAGACGGGCCAGGTACCGTCGAGCGATGCCTGAGGGACACACGCTCTACCGACTCGCGGAAGAGCTCAGGGACGCTTTCGCAGGCACGGTGGTGCGCGCCAGCAGCCCGCAAGGCCGCTTCGACGCAAGCGCCGCCCTGGTCGACAAGGAGATCCTCGAGTCGGCCGAGTCCGCCGGCAAGCACCTGTTCCTCCGCTTCGGCAACGACCGGATCGTGCACGTGCACCTCGGGCTGATCGGCTCCTTCCGCGTCGGCACCGCGCCTGCGCCACCAGCCGTGGGTGCGGTACGGCTGCGACTCGAGTCCGACACGGCGTACGCGGACCTGCGCGGCGCGATCATCTGTGAGCTGATCGACGACGACGCGATGGCCTCGATCCTGCTCAAACAGGGGCCTGACCCGTTGCGCTCGGAGGCCGATGCCGAGCGTGCCTTCGCCCGGATCCGCAAGAGCAGCAAGCCGATCGGTGCACTGCTGATGGACCAGTCGGTGCTCTCGGGAGTGGGCAACGTGTACCGCGCCGAGTCCCTGTTCCGTGCTCGGCTGCACCCGCTGACGCCGGGCAACAAAGTGAGCAAACGCCGATGGAACTCGCTGTGGGCTGACCTGGTCGAGCTGATGGCGTACGGCGTCCGTACCGGCAGGATCGACACCGTACGGGCGGAGCACTCACCCGAAGCGATGGGACGCGCCCCTCGGGTCGACGACCACGGCGGAGAGGTCTACGTCTACCGCCGGCAGGGGCAGCCCTGCCTTGTCTGCGGCAGCACCATCGCGACGCGGGTGTTGGAAGGGCGCAACCTGTTCTGGTGCCCGCGCTGCCAACGGCGCCGCTGACCTGCCGCCGACCGCTGTTGCGGAACCGCGAACACCGCCGAGCAGCGAGACTACCCTCGGTCAATGGCCGCCCCACCACCTCAGCGGTCGCCGCAGAGCGGCGGCGCCCGGCTGGGAGTGCGAGCACGGTGGCGGGCGCGGGGCCTGCTGCGTGAGGACGAGACCGTCTGGCTCGCGGTCTTGTCGACCCTGGCGATCTTGTCGCTGGTCGGGAGCTTCCTGTTCTCGGTCTGGTGGCCGCTGACCTCGTACGTACTGCCACTGGTCCTGGCGATGAACGTCTTGTCCATCGGGCGCCTGTTCATCCTCGATGCGGTGATCACCGCGTGCCTGGTCGTGTCGGCGAGCCAGACGAGCCTCACGCGGCTTCGCGTGGCAGGGACCTGCGTTGTGGGAGTAACGGCCGCCATCGTGATCTGGCACGCCGTGCGGCGGCTGCGACTCGGCGTGGCATCGACGCGAGGGGAGTCGATGCTCATCGACCTGCGCGACCGGCTCACCAGCCAGAGCCACCTGCCGGAGCTGCCGAGCGGCTGGGCTGCCGGTGCTGCGCTGCGATCGGCGCGCGGGGCCTCCTTCTCGGGCGACTTCATCGTTGCCGCGCAGACCTCGGGCGGGGCGTGCCTCGAAGTCGCGGTCGTCGACGTCTCCGGCAAGGGCCTTGGAGCGGGAACTCGTGCGCTGCTGCTCTCCGGCGCCTTCGGTGGGCTGCTGGGCGCGGTTCCGGACTACGACTTCCTTCCGGCTGCGAACGAGTACCTGCTGCGGCAGGGCTGGACCGAGGGGTTCGCCACCGCTGTCCACGTAGTGGTCGACCTGGGGTCGGGTGCATACGCCGTGCGCACTGCGGGCCATCCTCCGGCGATCACGTTCTGCGCCGCCTCCGGCCGTTGGACACCGCACTGGACGCAGGGACCGGCGCTCGGTCTGGTCACGGCTGCCGAGTTCGAGACGGCGCGCGGCACCTTGACGAGCGGCGACGCGCTGGTGGTGTACACCGACGGGCTGGTCGAGTCTGCCAAGCGCGACATCAGCTACGGCATCGACAAGCTCGTGGGTGAGGCCGACCGCCTCGTGAAGCACGGATTCGAGCGCGGCGCTGAGCGGCTGGTGAGCACCGTCGGTTCGAAGAGCGACGACCGAGCCGTGGTCCTGCTGCACCGGCGATAACAGTCTCCACCCGGTCGACGGTGGGCGGTCACGGATAGTCTGGTCTGGCCCTGCCGAGACCACGGATGACGGTGACCAGCCATGGACGAGCATTCGCAAGCCCTCGACGCGGCCCACAAGCAGGCGACGGCCTTCCTGGAGTCGCTGGCCACTCGCCCGGTCTGGCCACGGGCCACGTACGAGCAGATGCGCGCGGCTTTTGATGCGCCGCTGCCCGAGCACGGGTCCGACGCGGCGTCGGTCGTCGAGGAGCTGGCGGCACTGGCCGATCCTGGGATCGTGGCCAGTGCCGGCGGCCGGTTCTTCGGGTTCGTCGTGGGTGGCGCCCTGCCCGCGGCTCTGGCGGCGGACTGGCTCACGTCGGCTTGGGACCAGAATGCAGGGCTGTCGAGCATGGCGCCTGCTGCCGCGGCTGCGGAGGCGGTCGCGGGGAAGTGGCTCGTCGAGATGCTCGGGCTCCCGCGTGGGTCCTCGGTCGGCTTCGTCACCGGCGCGATGATGTCGAACTTCACCTGCCTCGCGGCGGGTCGTCGTCGCGTCCTCGCCGAGGCCGGGTGGGATCTGGACGCCCGTGGGCTCCGGGGCGCCCCACCCACTGCCATCGTGGTCGGCACTCATCGCCACGACACGATCGACAGGGCCCTGCGGCTGCTCGGTTTCGGCGACGACGAGCTGGTCGTCGTACCGAGCGACGCCCAAGGGCGGATGCTGCCCGCGGGGCTCGAAGCGGCGTTGGCAGCCCTGACCGGACCGGCCATCGTCTGCCTTCAGGCGGGGGAGGTGCATACCGGCGCGTTCGACCCGTTCGGCGAGCTCATCGCCATTGCGCGGCGCAGCGACGCCTGGGTGCACGTGGACGGCGCGTTCGGTCTTTGGGCGGCGGCGAGCCCACGTACCCGGCACCTGACTGCGGGGGCGGAGGCGGCGGACTCGTGGACGACGGACGCGCACAAGACGCTCAATGTGCCGTACGACTCGGGATTGGCGATCGTCCGGGAGGATGCCGATCTGCGCGGTGCGTTCGGGGTGACGGCCGATTACCTCATCGCGGGAGACGGTGACCCCCTCGAGCGCACTCCCGAGTTCTCGCGCCGGGCCCGAGGATTCCCGGTGTGGGCCGCACTGCGGGCGCTGGGGCGAGACGGTGCCGGGAGGCTGGTCGAAGGCCTCTGTGACCGCGCCGCCGAGATGGCCACCGGTCTTCGTGAGACGCCGGGCGTCGAGGTGCTGAACGACGTGGTGTTCACGCAAGTCCTGGCGGCGGCCGGCGACAACGCGACGACGCGCGCCTTGGGTGAGCTGCTCCTGCAGGAGGGCACGGCGGCGCTGACACCTGGGCGGTGGCTGGAGCGCGCGGTGCTGCGGTGCTCGATGTCGAACTGGTCGACGACGTCAGCCGACGTGCAAGCCACCGTCGAGGCGGTCCGCCGCTGCCTGGCTGCGCTCGGACAGAAACGCGAAGGTCCGACCCCGAGGTAGCTGGGGCTGCCTCAGACTCGGATCGATCGGGTGCGGAGGCGGCGGGCCTGCGCCCGGAGCCGGCCGTGGTGGTAGAGCACCTAGCGGGCGTTCGCCACGTCCGGCCCTGGATGCGTACGCGGAAGTCGGCGCACCTTCTCTCTCAGCCGCCCAGGTTCCAGGTGCCCGGTGCGGCGTACACGCCCTTCTCACGGCGCAGGCCCGAGCGCAGCGTGGCCTGCGAGAAGCCGCTGACGCCGCACTCCTTTGCGAACTCCACCACGTCGAAATTCGGGTCGCGGTGACCCAGTACCTGCGCGGTCACCCACATGACGTTGACCCGTACCCGGTTGGTCTGCTCGGGCGTGAGTGGGTCACCGGCTTCCGCGTGGTGACTGTCCATGCCACGCGCGTGGCCGGCCCGGTCGGCACGGATGTGGGCGTCGGACCAGTCGTGGTGCTTGATCTCGGCGGCGAACTCTGACGCAAGTCGACTGAGCACAGTATGTCCCTCCGGTACTCGGCCCCCCGACGGGGCCACACGGCCAGCGGTCCCCCGACGGGACCGGTGCGCACATTAGATCACAGCAGTCCAAGTCCGACCTGGAGCCGCCGAGTGCCGGACGCGCACTCGGCGGCCCATACGCCGAAACGCTCAGTCGTCGTCGGTCTTGCCCTCGGACAGGTTCGCCTCGATCAGGTCCATCACCGTCGAGTCGGCGAGGGTCGTGACGTCACCGACCTCGCGATGCTCGGCGACGTCCTTGAGCAGCCGCCGCATGATCTTCCCCGAGCGGGTCTTCGGGAGCTCGGGTACGACCATGATCTGCCGCGGTCGCGCGATCTTCCCGATCTCCTTGGCCACGTGGTCACGGAGCTCCTGGACCACGTCGGGGCCGCCGTCGCCGGCCTCGCTCCGCAAGATCACGAACGCGCACACCGCCTGACCCGTCATCTCGTCGGTCGCACCGACGACCGCGGCCTCGGCCACCTTCGGGTGGGAGACGAGGGCGGACTCGATCTCGGTGGTCGACATCCGGTGTCCCGAGACGTTCATGACGTCGTCGACCCTGCCCAGCAGCCAGATGTCGCCGTCGTCGTCCTTCTTGGCGCCGTCGCCGGCGAAGTACCGACCGGGGAAGCGTGACCAGTACGTGTCCTTGTACCGCTCGTCGTCACCCCACAGGGTGCGCAGCATCGCCGGCCACGGCTCGGTGAGCACGAGGTACCCGCCGCTTCCGTTGGGGACCTCGGTGCCCTCGTCGTCGACGACCTGAGCGCTCACGCCGGGGATCGGCTTCATGGCGGCGCCGGGCTTGCCGGCCGTCACGCCGGGGAGCGGGCTGATCATGATCGAACCGGTTTCCGTCTGCCACCAGGTGTCGACCACCGGTACGTTGTCGTGGCCGATGTAGCGCCGGTACCAGATGTACGCCTCGGGGTTGATCGGCTCGCCGACGGAGCCCATGACCCGCAGCGTCGACAGGTCGAACTTCTCCGGGATCTCCTTGCCCCACTTCATGAACGTCCGGATCGCCGTCGGTGCGCAGTACAGGATCGACACCTTGTACTTGTCGATCAGCTCCCACCAGCGGCCCTTGTGCGGGGTGTCGGGCGTGCCCTCGTACATGACCGACGTCGTGCCGTTGATCAGCGGGCCGTAGACGATGTAGCTGTGCCCCGTGACCCAGCCGATGTCGGCCGCGGTCCAGAACACGTCCTTGTCGGGCTTGAGGTCGAAGATCCCCCAGTGGGTGTAGGCGCAGCCGGTCAAGTAGCCGCCCGTCGTGTGCAGGATGCCTTTCGGCTTGCCCGTCGTGCCCGACGTGTACATGACATACAGCGGGTGCTCGGAGTCGAAGGCCTCGGGTGTGTGCTCCCCGCTCGCCTTCTCGACGCTCTCGTGCCACCACACGTCACGTCCCTCGGTCCAGTCGACGTCTTGGCCCGTGCGCCGGACGACCAGGACATGATGCACGTCGGGGCACTCCTTGAGTGCCTCGTCGACCGCAGGCTTGAGCGCCGCCGGGCTGCCGCGGCGGTACCCGCCGTCGGAGGTGATGACGACCCTGGCGTCGCAGTCGTGGATCCGGGTGATGAGGGCACCGGCGGAGAAGCCGCCGAAGACGACCGTGTGTGGAGCGCCGATGCGCGCGCAGGCCAGCATCGCCACGACGGTCTCGGGGATCATGGGCATGTAGATCGCCACCCGGTCCCCGGCCTTGACGCCCAGCTCCGTGAGGACGTTGGCCGCCTGGCACACCAGCGTGGTCAGGTCGGCGTACGTGATCGTACGGGTGTCGCCGGGCTCGCCCTCGAAGTAGTAGGCGACCTTGTCGCCGTGCCCCGCCTCGACGTGCCGGTCGAGGCAGTTGTACGCGGCGTTGAGCTTGCCGCCGACGAACCACTTCGCGAACGGCGGGTTGGACCAGTCCAGGATCTCGTCCCACCTGGTGTCCCAGGTCAGCCGGTCGGCCTGCTCCGCCCAGAACGCGAGCCGGTCCTCGTCGGCCCGGTCGTACGCCTCCGCCTTGAGGTTCGCGTCGGCGGCCAACGCCTCGGGTGGCTCGAACCGCCGCTCCTCGTGGAGCATGTTCGACAGTGTCTCGTTGGTCATCTCGTCTCCTCAGGCCACCGCGGGCGTGTGCCGCCTCGAGTGGCAGCACACGCCTCACACTTCACCAGCATGGACGGACCTGCAAGTGGCGTCAGCGCGGAGCCGTGGGCAGGACGGTGCGCTTGAACGTGAAGTTCGTGACGCCGGCGAACGAGGCGTACCAGGCGGCGATCGCGGTGAGCAGCCCGACGTAGCCGCCGAACTTCGTCCAGCCCGTGGAAGCGGTGAAGTTGCCCAGGGCGAGCAGGAAGAAGGTCAGCGTCAGCAGGGCGAACACGGCCAGCACGGCGCCGCTGACCCGGGTAGCCGCAACGGTCATGTACAGCGTGAAGATGCCCCACGCCAGCAGGAAGACGCCGAGCCCGTTGCCGAGGTTGTCGGCGCTGATCCCGGACAGGTCCGTGTGGCCCGTGAGGTACCAGTACGAGACCCAGAAGGCACCGTACGAGCAGAACGCCGTCGAGCCGAACGTGTTGCCCTTGGCGAACTCCCAGATGCCCGCGGCGAACTGGCCGATGCCTCCGTACGCGAGTGCGAGCCCGAACACGACGGGCTCGGTCGTCTTGTCGAGCCATCCGGCGTTGACGCAGCTCAGCACGAACGTTGTCAGCGCGAAGGCGGCCAGGCCCAGGGGTGCGGGGTCGGCGATGGGAGAGACTTTCGGCAGCGGTGTGTCGTGAGCGGCCTCAGTGTGGTCTGTGTGGGACACGGCAACTCCTCGGGGTAAGGGTGCGGCCCGGTCCAGCCGGACCTGACAGATCACCTTAGGAACGCCGCCGAGCCTCCGCAAGATCCGCCACACCCTGCGCCGACACGTCGCTGACGGCCCGGATCTGCCGGCGTGTCCGCCGCCGATCGACGTCTCGCAGCGCGGGAGTTCTGAGGCCGGCGACGGGGCCGGCGACGACGTGTACGGGTCGTGGCCCTCAGGACCCTTGGAAGGCCGTGATCCCATCGAGCGTCGGCACGAACACCCGCCCGCCGTCGACCACCTCCGACGGGAAGTGGGTGAGCGAGCCGGCGTGGATCCGCTGCAGTACGCGGCCGCTGCCCAGTCCGAGCACGACAAGGTCCCCGCTGCCCAGGTCGGCTACGTACACCCGCTGACCGGCGATGACGGGGGAGGCGTACACGCCGTCGGCCGTCCAGCTCCAACGCAGCGAGGACCGGCCAACGGACAGCGCCCGGATGGCGTTCTGGCCCTTGCAAGGCATGAGCACCGTGGTGCCGCTGACGGCGGCGCCACCGAACGCCGTACAGCCGTCGAGGCTGGCGACCTCCCCGCCCACCCCGCCGAGACCGGGCTTGAGCAGGTACACCGTCCCGCGCTTGCCGGCGATCACGATCCGGCCGTTGACGGGTACCGGTGATGATGACCCGAGATCGAGGTCGTCGGCGTTGTCCTGAGGCCAGGTCGACGGGGCGAACACCGCGACCCGGCGCATCCCGACGGGAGTCAGCTCGGTGACCGAGTCGCTCTTGTCCCAACGCCCCTGCTTCTCGGCGCCGTTGCCGGTTGCCACGTAGACGTTCCCGTTGGCGCCGGTGACCGGCCCTGGCGGCGCCCAGATCCCGCCTTCGCGGCTCGTCGGCACGGCGTACGTCGAGATCGCGCCTCGGCCGGACGTGGCGACGGAGGTCAGGTAGCCGACGTAGTTGTCACAGTCGCCCGCGAGTCCGCCGAACGCGGTGATGACCCGGCCCTTGGAGACCAGCAGTGCCGACCGCTGCTGCTCCGCGCTGCGGTTGCGGTTGGGCAGGACGTCCAGGCTCCGGTGCCAGCGCCGGTGTCCCGTCGCGGCAGCGAGCGCCCAGAGGGTGTGATGCCCTCCCGTTGTCTCGGCCACCGCGAAGACGGAACCGGTCGCGGCGTCGTACGCCGGCGTGCCGGTGATGCCGAGCGGGTCGATGTCGCCGCACGGAAGATGGCTGAGGGGCTGGGCGGGGCCGAGGTGACGCCGCCACAGGCGCGCCCCGGTGGTGGCTTTCAGCCCGTACACCCAGTTCTTCTCGGTCGCCACGATCAGGGTCGTGCCCACGACGAGTGGCTCCCCGTACACCGCACCTCGCAGGTGGCGCTGCCAGCTGGGCCGAAGGGGAAGGTGGGCGGCGGGGCGGGTGTGTCCGTGTCGGGAGTTCGTGCGGTGGTAGGTCGACCAGTTGCTGAACGGCACCGCCGGCCCGGATGCGCCTGGCCGGACTGCCCGCCGCCGCTCTGGCCGGATGGCGACCCCGTGGTGCTGCACGCACCGGCGAGCAGAAGCGGAAGGACCAGAAGAACCGAGAGGCGCCGACGCATGTACGCCATTGTGCACGCAGGCGCTCCCTCGAAGCCCGGATTCCCGCCATCGCCTTCCGCCGAGACGCCACCGGCGGCCCTGTTCCGTCGGCGTGTCGGCCATCGGATGACGTCTCGGCGATCTGCGGGGCTTGCGCCGTGACACCGTCGTCCCCAACACCCACCGGATGAGGTCTCGGCGATCTGCGAGGCTTGCGCCGTGACACCCTCGTCCCCAACACCAACCGACCTGCCCGAGCTGACCGTAGACGATGTGTCCGCCTGGCGGGAGTGGTTGGCGGAGCACGGCCAGAGCGCACCTGGAGTCTGGCTCGTACTGGCGAAGAAGGGCAGCACCGACCCGACCCGGCTGACGTACGCCGAGGCGGTCGAGGAGGCCTTGTGCCAGGGATGGATCGACGGCCAGCGGGGGCCGCGCGACGAGGCGACCTTTCGCCAGCGCTTCACACGCCGGCGACCGAGAAGCCCGTGGTCCGCACGCAACGTCGCGATGGTCACGCAGCTCGCGGCAGCAGGCCGGATGCAGCCGAGCGGTCTCGCCGAGGTCGAGCGGGCCAAGGCGGACGGCCGGTGGGACTCGGCCTACGCCGGTCAAGCCTCCATGGAGGTACCGGCCGACCTGGCGGCCGCGCTGGCTGCCGATCCCAGCGCCGCGGCGATGTTCGACATCTTGACCAGCCAGAACCGGTTCGCGGTGCTCTTCCGGATCCACAGTGCCAAGCGCGAGGACACGAGGAGCCGTCGGATCGCGCAGTACGTCGCCATGCTCGGTCGCGGCGAGACGATCTACCCGCAGAAGCGCTCGAGGGACGAGTGACCCCGGCGCCGAGACGTCAATCGGTGCGCGACTTGCGGGCAGGAACCGGGCCGTTGGTGACGTCTCGGCGGAGGTGGGGGTTGGGTTTCTTCCCCTGGGACCCTAGGCGGAGGCAGTGGACGCCTGGACGCTGAGCACGGCCCAGGACTCCGGTGGCAGGGTGAACGACGTGGTGTGGCCGTCGGTGCGGACGCCCTCGAGCGGTACCGGTCGGGCGTCGGCCGCCGCCTCGGCCCCGAAGAGCGGGCCCTTGTCGTCGGCGGCGATGACCCGTGCCGACTCAACGGACCACGACTCGAAGCCGCGATGGTCGACCTGCACCTCTGTCTGGCTCGTCGCGCGGTTGGTGAAGAAGGCCGCGACCCGGCCCGTGTCGGGGTCGTGGGTTGCGGCAGCCGCCAGCGCGGGCACGTCACCGTACCGGTCGGTCGCCAGCTCCGGTGCCGACACCCGGGCGACGAGGCTCTCCCCACGGGCCTGCTCCGCGGTCGTCGCCATCGGGTAGAAGATCGACTGCCGCCAGGCGGGACCGCCCGCCTGCGTCATGATCGGCGCGATCACGTTCACCAGCTGCGCTTGGCAGGCGACCCGTACCCGGTCGCTGTGGTTGAGCAGCGTGATCAGGAGGTCCCCGACGACCACGGCGTCGAGCGTGCTGTACACGTCCTCGATGCGGGGTCCGGAGACGTCGACGTCGGTGTTGATCGGACCGGCGAACCGGTCCTGGTACCAGACGTTCCACTCGTCGAAGGAGATCATGGTCCGACGCTTGTCGCGCTTGCGTGCGGAGACGGCGTCCGCGGTCGTCACGACCGCATCGATGAAGGACCCCATGGCTGCGCCCGACGCCAGGAAGCTCGGCCGGTCGTCGCCGTGCTCCTGGTAGTACGCGTGCATCGAGATGTAATCGACGAACTCGGAGACATGCTCAAGGACGGTCGACTCCCAGTACCCGAACGTCTTCATGTCGTGGTACGAGCTCCCGCACGCGACGAGCTCGATCGTCGGGTCGACCAGCTTCATCGCCTTCGCCGACTCCGCCGCGAGCAGGCCGTACGCGTCGGCGTCCTTGTGGCCGGTCTGCCACGGGCCGTCCATCTCGTTGCCCAGGCACCACACCTTGACGCCGTACGGGTCGGCACTGCCGTTGTTCCGGCGCAGGTCCGACCAGTAAGTCCCCTTGTCGAGGTTGCAGTACTCGACCAGGTGCGCGGCCTCGAGGACACCTCCCGTGCCGAGGTTGACGGCCATCATGGGCTCGACGCCACGCCGCGCGGCCCACTGCAGGAACTCGTCGGTGCCGACCTTGTTGGTCTCGATCGACCGCCAGGCAAGGTCGAGGCGCCGGGGGCGTGCGTCGACGGGTCCGATGCCGTCTCGCCAGTCGTACCCCGAGACGAAGTTCCCTCCCGGGTAGCGGACGAGGGTCACGCCGAGCTCGTCGACCAGCTCCGCCACATCGCCGCGGAACCCGTGCTCGTCGGCGGACGGATGGTCGGGCTCGTAAATGCCGGTGTAGACGCATCGGCCCATGTGCTCGACGAACGAGCCGAAGAGCCGGGGGTCGATCTCGCCGCGGTGGTACTCGGGGCTGACCGTCACGCGTGCGGTGGTCGGGTCGGGCATCCGCCGACGACTCCTCTCAGGACGTCCGTCGACCGGCGTCTCGGGGAACGACACTCGACGGAGCAACGATGATCATGGGGCTTGCTGGAAAAGTGGGCGCTCACACTACGGTGACCGATGAGTATCGGCCCAACGGGCTGCGCAGAACGCCCGTATGCACCGTGGTGCAGCCGTCGGTTGTTACCGCACGCGAGCAGCGGTGTCATCGGGACGCGACCTCCGGTACGGCCGCCGGATCGACGTCGATCTCGCCGTTTCGGGCCAGCCATCGCACCGCGTCCGCGGCCGTTTGCAGCGAGGTGTAGCGGGGCTCGTAACCGAGGCGGCTGCGCGCCTTGGCGATGCTCATCGAGGGGCTGCGGGAGATGTGCTCCCACGTCGCCTGCGCATGCTCGGGAGCGACCGCACTCTGGTAGTCCTCCCAGGACAAGAACGCCAGCCTGGCCTCGCGACCGAACCAGCCGGCCACCGACTCGGCGAACCCGCGCAGCGTGACGGCCGCCTCGGAGACCACGTGGAAGCTCTCGCCGACCGCACGCTCGAACTGGGAGACCGCAAGCATGAAGGCCGCGGCGACGTCGCTGGCGTGTACATGGTGAAGCGTCTCCAGCCCGAAGTTGGGCAGCGGCAGGGGCTCACCGTCGGCGAGGGCCCGCCAAACCCCCGGGTCCAGGTTGCCTGCGGGGTTGATGATCGGCCAGCCAGGCCCGCTGATGTGCCCGGGGTGGAGGACCGTCGACCGGAGCCCGCCGCTGTGCGTCGCCTCGAGCAGAAGCCGCTCGATCGCCGCCTTCCCGATGCCGTACTCCCCGAACGGGGTGCGCGCGCTGTCCTCCGTCACGGGAACCTCGACCGCCGGCCCGTGCACCCAGATCGTGCCGCAGTGCACGAGTGCCGGTCCGTCGGCTCCGAGGCCGTCGACGAGCTGTTGAGCGGACTCAGGGGTGAAGCACAGCAGATCGACGACGACGTCGGCGCGCAGGTCGGCAAGCCTTCCGGCGAAGTTCCCGGCAGCATCCTCCGCGTCGCGGTCGACCGTCACCCGACGTACCGACTGCCATGCCGGGTCGCTGCGGTACGGGTCTCTCAGCCCCCGGCTGAGGGCAACGACCTCGTGTCCGTCATCGACGAGCGCGGGCACGAGATAGCTGCCGATGTGACCCGTCGCGCCAACCACGACAACCTTCATGAGTGTCCCTCCCACGGAATGCTTACCACTCATACAGGTGTCGTGCTCGCGCGCACGATGAGCTGCGGTGCGATGGTCGGCCGCTCCCGGTGCTCCGTTGCGGAGTCGTCGAGGATGCGGACCAGCAGGTCGAGCCCGAGCCGTCCGACCTCGTCGAAGTCCTGCCTCACCGTCGTCAGCCGGGCAGGAAGAACTCCGCCTCGGGGATGTCGTCGAACCCGACGACACTGACGTCCTCGGGAACCCTCCGCCCGGCCTGTGCCATGGCGTGGATGACGCCCAGGGCCATCTGGTCGTTGGCCGCGAAGACGGCGGTGACGTCGTCTCGTCTGGCGAGCTCCAGTCCCGCGGCGTATCCCGAGCGGGGGCTCCAGTCGCCCTCCAGCAGCGGGGGTGTGCGCTTGGAGGCGTCGGCGAGGGTGGCTCTCCAGCCGTCCACGCGCAGCAGCGCCTCCCGCCAGTCGGAGGGACCGCCCACGTGCCACACGGTCTCGTGGCCGAGGTCCAGTAGGTGCCGGGTGGCGAGGCGGGCGCCCTCGAACTGGTCGATGGACACGACAGGGAGCTCGGGCCGGTACTCCGCCTCGAGCGCGACGATCGGGAGACCTTGCGGAAGGGTGCCGAGCGCGCGTACGGCCGCCTGCGTGGGGGCGATCACGATGATGCCGTCGACGGACTGCGCGTCCAGGGACTCGACGGCGTCGTTGATGTCGCCGACCGAGAGGTCGGTCGTGCCGACTACGGCCACCCCGTACCCGGCGGCCCGGGCGGCGTGCTCGATGGCGCGCAGGGTAGAGCCGGGACCGAACATGCGGCTGTCGAAGCTCATCACCCCGATCCGCCGCGACCGGTTGGTGACCAGTCCGCGTGCGAAGGCATTCGGCCGGTAGTTCAATTGCCGCATGGCCACGATCACGCGTTCGCGGGTCTCGGCGCTCACGTGGGGATGCGCGTTGAGGACGCGGGACACGGTCTGGTGGGAGACTCCCGCCAACCTGGCCACGTCGTGCATGACCGGCCGCTGCGCGGCCTTGGTCACGACGCTTGACCTTCGCGCATACCGGCGATGTTAACGATGCCAGGATGCGTGTCAAGGAGCGTGGCCTCAGGTTGACAGTCTTCATCAGGCCGAAAGACACTGGCCACCAGGCTCTCCGCCGACGGGACGGCTCGACCGGAGCCCCCGGACATCGGCGGCGCGGACTCCAGATTGTGAGCGTTCACCATGAGTAAAGACCGCTATGTCATCGGGGTCGACTTCGGCACCCTTTCGGGTCGGGCCCTCGTCGTGCGGGTACGTGACGGGGCCGAGCTCGGTACCGCCGAGCACGAGTACGCCTCCGGTGCGATCGAGACCCGGCTGCCCTCGACCGACGTCAAGCTGCGGCCGGACTGGTCCCTGCAGGACCCCCAGGACTGGGTCGAAGTGCTGAAGACTGCGGTACCCGCAGCGCTCGAGGACAGCGGCGTGGACCCCGCCGACGTCGTCGGTCTCGGGACCGACTTCACCGCCTGTACCGTGCTCCCGGTACTGGCCGACGGCACGCCGCTGTGCCAGCTCGACGACCTGCGTGACCATCCCCACGCGTGGCCCAAGCTGTGGAAGCACCACGCGGCCCAGCCCCAGGTCGACCGCATCAACGCGCTGGCCGCGGAGCGCGAGCAGCCGTGGCTGCAGCGGTACGGGGGCCGGTTGTCGTCGGAGTGGGAGTTCGCCAAGGCCCTGCAGCTCCTCGAGGAGGCACCGGAGATCTACCAGCGGACCGAGCGGTGGATCGAGGCAGCGGACTGGATCATCTGGAAGCTGTGCGGTGAAGAGACGCGGAACATGTGCACCGCGGGCTACAAGGGCATCTACCAGGACGGGCACTACCCCGACGCCGGCTTCCTGTCCGAGCTCAACCCCGACTTCGGCGACTTCGTCGAGACCCGGCTGGACCACCCGCTGTCGCCACTCGGGAGCCGGGCCGGAGACCTCACCGAGGAGGCGGCCGGCTGGACCGGGTTGCCGGCGGGGATCGCGGTGGCCGTGGGCAACGTCGACGCCCACGTGACGATCCCGGCGGCGCAGGCCGTCGAGCCGGGCCAGCTGCTGGCGGTGATGGGCACCTCGACGTGTCACGTGATGAACGCCACCACGCTCGCCGAGGTCCCCGGCATGTGCGGGGTGGTCGACGGTGGCATCACCCCCGGCTACTTCGGCTACGAGGCCGGCCAGAGCGCTGTGGGCGACATCTTCGCCTGGTGGACCCGGGTCGGCGCCCCCGCGGCGTACGTGAAGGAGGCCGAGGAACGCGGTGAGTCGATCCACGAGCTGCTGACGAGACTGGCCGCCGAGCAGGAGGTCGGCGAGCACGGGCTGCTGGCGCTGGACTGGATGAACGGCAACCGGTCGGTACTGGTCGACCACGAGCTGTCAGGGGTCATCATCGGGCTGACACTGGCGACGCGACCGGAGGAGGTCTACCGGGCGCTGCTGGAGTCGACCGCGTTCGGTACCCGCAAGATCGTCGAGTCGTTCACCGACCGCGGTGTCCCCGTCGACCGGCTCGTGATCGCCGGCGGTCTCACCAAGAACGAGTTCCTGATGCAGATGTACGCCGACGTGACCGGGCGCCCGCTGTCGATCATCGAGTCCGGGCAGGGACCGGCTCTCGGCTCGGCCATCCATGCGGCCGTCGCCGCCGGCGAGTACGACGACGTGACGGCCGCCTCCGAGGCGATGGGCCGGGTCCGGCACGACGTGTACGTGCCGGACGAGACGCGGCAGAAGGAGTACGACCCGCTGTACGCGGAGTACTCACAGATCCACGACTACTTCGGGCGCGGCGACGAGGCCGGCGGCAACGACGTGCTTCACCGCCTGCGCCGGATCCGGAACGAGGCGAGCAACCGATGACGACGACCAGTGCGGCGCGCGAGACGATCCGACAGATCCGCGCGGAGGTTGCGGCGCTCCATGCGGAGCTGGTCCGTTACGCCCTGGTCGTATGGACCGCAGGGAACGTCTCGGCGCGCGTTCCCGGCGAGGAGCTCATGGTCATCAAGCCCAGCGGGGTGTCGTACGACGACCTGGACGCCGGCGCGATGATCGTCTGCGACCTGGACGGCAACGTCGTCGAGGGGGAGCTGTCGCCGTCCAGCGACACCGCGGCGCACGCGTACGTGTACAAGACCATGCCCGACGTCGGTGGAGTCGTGCACACCCACTCGACCTACGCGTCGGCATGGGCCGCGCGGGCGGAGCCGGTGCCCTGCGTGCTGACGGCGATGGCCGACGAGTTCGGAGGAGACATCCCCGTCGGCCCCTTTGCCATCATCGGCGACGACTCCATCGGGCGGGGGATCGTCGAGACGCTGGCCGACTCGAACTCGTCGGCGGTGCTCATGCGCAACCACGGCGTCTTCACGATCGGCAAGGACGCCGCGGCGGCGGTGAAGTCGGCCGTGATGTGCGAGGACGTGGCGAGGACCGTACACATCGCCCGCCAGCTCGGTGAGCCGCTCCCCATCGACCCCGACGTGATCGCGCGCCTGCACGACCGGTACAAGAACGTCTACGGCCAGCACTGACCGCCGAACTGGCCGTCGAGACGTCGATCGGTGGCCGACACTCCGGCAGAAGTGGGTCGTAGGTGATGTGTCGGCGGCAGTCCTAGTCGGAGACGGTGGACTCGCGGATGACCAGGCGCGACGGCAAGGAGGTCGTGCCGGGGCTGGCTCGGCCCGCGATCGCGTCCCGCAGCAGCTCCGCGGCGCGCCGGCCGAGCTCTTCCAGCTGCAGGTCGACAGTGGTCAGCGGCGGGCGGCAGGCCAGCGCCATGACGTCCCAGTTGTCGAAGCCGACGACCGCCACGTCCTGCGGGACGCGACGACCGGCGTCCCTCAGCCCGTCGCACACCCCGCGGGCGATCTGGTCACTGCCGCACGTGACCGCGTCCAGGTCTGGATCGCGCCGCAGTACCGAGGCGATGGCCTGTCGACCCCAGCGCTCGCTCCAGTCGCCGTACTGCACGGCAGCGGACATCACCGCGCCCCCGGACGCGACGGCGGCGATGCAGGCGTCGGCCCGGGCGGTGGCACTGCGGTGGGTCTGCGGGCCGGTGATGTGTGCGATGCGGTGGTGCCCGAGCTCCAGCAGGTGTTCCACGCCCAGGCGCGCACCGGCGGCATCGTCGACGACGACGGACATGGCCGCTGGGTCAGCCGACGGGGTGAACACGTAGACGACCGGCATCGTGGCCGGCAGCGCGACGGGCGGGCGCGGCTCCGTGCGGCGTCCGGTCAAGATGATGCCGTCGACCCGGCGGGCGACGAGGCTGCGCAGGTAGTGCTGCTCGCGCACCGGGTCGTCGCGGGTGTCGCACAGCAGGACGGCCATCTCGCCGGCGCCGAGGGCGTCGTCGGCACCCAACAGGATAGGCATGCTGAAGCGGCCGAAGCTGTCGGTCGTCACCAGCCCGACGGTGTAGCTGCGACCGGACGAGAGTCCACGACCCATCCCGTCGGGGGTGAAGGACAGCTGCTCGGCCGCCCGCCGTACGCGCTCGCGCGTCTCGGGGCGCAGCTGTCCCGTGTCGTTGAGCGCCTTGGAGGCCGTACTGGGCGCGACGCCGGCGAGGGCCGCGACGTCGACAATGCGGGCCCGCGCTGCGGAACGCACAACGGTACCCCCTTTCCGCACGAACAGTAGACCTGCAGCCGAGCCTACGTGGCAAGGTCTTGACGTCTTCGGCGCGTCGTCGCTACAGTCCGCGGGAAAACGTGTTCCGGATGTTTCCGCTGTCGTCCACGCCGCCTCAACCCGCCGAGGAGAGCCATGGCCCCGGGGACCGCCCCCCAGCCCCGTACCGACACCTTCAGCGAGGCGGGTGCCGGCCCCGTCGTGCCGACGAAGCAGGCCGCCACGGTCTTGCGCCCGCTGCCGATCGAGCGGGTGACCATCACCGGTGGGCTCTGGGCCGCCCGCCAGCAGGTCAACCGCGACGTGGCGATCCCGTCGGGTCACGAACGACTGGAGTCGGCCGGCAACCTCGACAACCTCCGCATCGCGGCCGGGACCGCGAACGGCGAGCCCGCGCGGTCCGGTCTTCATGGACTCCGACGTCTACAAGTGGCTGGAGGCAGCGGCCTGGGAGTACGCCCGGCAGCCGACCCCGGAGCTCCTGCAGGCCCAACGTGAGGTGACGGCCGTGGTGGCCGCGGCCCAGCAGCCCGACGGCTACCTCGACTCGGTCGTCCAATTGCGAGGCGACGGGGCTCGCTACGTCGACCTGCCCTGGAGCCACGAGCACTACTGCGCCGGCCACCTCATGCAGGCGGCCGTGGCCCAAGCCCGCTGCACCGGCGACCAGGAGCTGCTCGACGTCGCGGTGCGGCTGGCCGACCATCTCGCCGAGACGTTCGGACCCGACCGCCGGCAGGACGTCGACGGTCACCCGGTCGTGGAGATGGCACTCGTCGAGCTGTACCGCGCGACCGGTGACGCGCGCTACCTCGACCTGGCACGGTACTTCGTCGACGCGCGCGGACACGGCCTGATGGCAGGCTACGGAGCCGAGCCGACGTACTTCTCCGACCGGGTCCCCGTGCGCGAGCAGACCACCGTCGAGGGTCACGCCGTCCGGGCGGTGTACCTCGCGGCGGGTGCGACGGACGTGGCGACAGAGCTGGGTGACGAGGAGCTCATGGCCGCGCTCGAGGCGCAGTTCGCAGCGATGGTCGCGACGAAGACGTACGTGACGGGCGGGCTGGGGTCGCGGTGGGACTTCGAGGCGTTCGGCGACCCGTACGAGCTGCCCGCGGACCGCGCGTACGCCGAGACGTGCGCGGCGGTCGGCGGGGTGCAGTGGGCCTGGCGGATGCTGCTGGCCACCGGCGACCCGCACTACGCCGACGTCGCCGAGCGCATGCTGCTCAACGGCTTCCTTGCGGGGGTGTCGCTGGGCGGCTCGGAGTACTTCTACGTCAACCCGCTCCAGATGCGTGACGGCGCACACCCCGACGAGAACCGCAGCCCGGCGCACGGGCGGCGGGGTTGGTTCGACTGCGCCTGCTGCCCGCCCAACATCATGCGGACCGTCGCGCAGCTGAGCGGCTACCTCGCGACGACCGACGAGGACGGCGCGCAGCTGCACCTGTACGCTCCGGGGACCGTCCGTGCCGACGTCGGTGGCGGCGAGGCTCGGCTGGAGGTCGTCACCGAGTACCCGTGGGACGGCCTCGTCCGGGTCGAGGTCACCGAGACCCCGAGGGCCGACTGGACGCTCTCGTTGCGAGTCCCGAAGTGGGCGGAGGGGGCGAGGCTCGCCGTCAACGGCGACGACCACAGCGTCGCCGCCGGCTCGTACGCACGGGTCCGGCGGTCGTGGCGACCAGGAGACACCGTGGAGCTGTCGTTGCCGATGGAGGTGAGGCTGGTGCGCGCCGACGAGCGGGTCGACGCGGTCCGTGGGTGCGTCGCCATCGAGCGTGGCCCGCTCGTGTACGCGGTCGAGCAGATCGACCAGGCCGACGGGGTCGTCGTGGACGACCTTCACCTGGTGGTCTCTGGAGAGACGTCGACGCAGTACCGCGAGGACCTCCTCGGCGGGGTGACGGTGATCTCGCTGAAGGGGCGCGCCGGCCGCCATGTGGAGGAGCCATGGCCGTACGCCGACGCCGACGCCGAGGTCTCGCCGCAGGGCGCCGAGGTCGACGTGACCGCCGTGCCCTACTTCGCCTGGGCGAACCGCGGGATCGGCGCCATGAGGGTGTGGCTGCCGCGCGCCGACTCCTCCGCGCCAAGAGCCTGACATGACGCTGCGACGACGGGACTTCCTCGCCCTTTCCGGACTCGTCGGGTTGTCGGCGGCCGTCTCGGCCTGCGGCTCGGGGGTGCTGGAGGAGCCGGACGTGTCCCGGGCAGGCTTCGGTACCGACGCCGCGGGCACCGTGACGATGTGGTGCCGGGGCGCCACCGCGGCGGGGGTCCAGGTCGCCGTCGACCGGTTCCACGCCGCCCAGGACCGGCTGCACATCGACCTCACGCCCGTGCCCGACGCCCAGTACGTGACCAAGCTGGCGACGGCCATCCGCGGCCGCAGGGTGCCCGACCTCGTCGACATCGACGACATCAACTCACAGCTGTTCATCTACCGTGGCGTCTTCACCGACCTCACCCCGCTGGTCGACGCGCTGCCGTACCGGAAGTCGCTGAGTCCGGGGCACCTGGGGCTCGCCACCCGCAACGGCCGCAGGTACGGCGTCCCGTACCTCGCGGACAACTCGGTGCTCTGGTACAACACCGACCTGCTCGACAAGGCCGGGGTCGACCCGGCGAAGGCGACGGGGAGCTTCGACGCCCTCCTCGAGGCTGCCCACCGGGTCCGGTCGTTGGGAAACGACATCTACGGGTGGTCGATCTCGGGCAACTCGGCCGGCATCCTCGGCTTCGTCGTGCAGCCCCACATCTGGGCGACCGGCACCGACAACATCTCGGGCAAGATCGGCTCGCAGCACGGCCACATCGCCGACAACGCGCCGCTGCGCCGGACCCTGGAGTTCTACCGTGCGATGTGGAAGGACGGGCTGATCTCCCAGGCGGCGTTCTCGGACACCGGCAGCACCTGGGGCGCCGACTTCCGGGCCGGGAAGGTCGGTTTCTTCCCGTCGAACTACAGCGCCGCGGTCCTCGCCGCGGACGACACGGCACGCAAGCGGACCGGCGTGCGCCTGCTGTGCGGCCCGGACGGCGGCTCGGCGTTTTTCGACGGCGGCGACAACTTCTGCATACCGCGCGGTGCCACGAACGCCTCCGGCGCCTGGGAGTTCGCGAAGTTCGCATTGGCGCTGCCTCAGCAGCAGCAGATCCCGGCCGGCGGCTACACGCCGGTACGCGGTGACGCCGCAACACCTGCTTTCCGCAAGAAGAACCCGCTCGACGTGGCGCCGCTGGACCACCTCGATCGCGGCTACGCGCCGACCACCTTGGCGTACAACCTGCTGTTCAACCAGCCCGACAGCCCCTGGATCGGCATGTTCCGGCGCGCGGTCTTCGACGGGGACGTCGAGGGGGCGCTGCAGCAGGGGCAGCACGACTTCGACCAGATCCTCCACCAGGCCCAGCTGTGACGGCGCGGGCATGGCCGACCCCGATCGCGAGGTGACACCGTGACACTGTCAGGCACCGAGGTGCGTACTCGCGCGGCCGCCGAGACAACGCCTCCCGCGTCCCGTCGGCGCGGACTGCTCGGCGGCACGGGCTCGTTGACGCACCGGCCGGGTACGGGGTTGGCCCTGGTGCTCCCGGCGGTCGCCTTCGTGGTCACCTTCGTCTTCGTGCCGTTGGTCTTCGCCGTGTACATCTCGATGACCAACTGGCCGCTCATCGGCTCGTACAAGTTCGTCGGCTTTGCGAACTACGCGAGCATCGCGCAGGACACCGCCTTCTGGAAGTCGGTGCTGTACACGCTGCTGTACACGGGGATCGTGACGCTGCCGATCCTGGTGGTCGGCTACCTCATGGCGGTCGTCGTCCGGGCGAACCGGCGCGGCTCCACCCTGCTCCGCACGATCTTCTTCCTCCCGTACGTCATCGGGCTCAGCACGCTGAGCTTCCTGACCGTCCTGGAGGCCCAGCCCAACAGCGGGGCCATCAACCTGCTCCTGAAGGCGCTCGGGTTCACCGACGGCACCACAGCCTGGCTCGTGAACGGTCCGCTCGCCACCGGTCTCATCTGCGCGCTGGTGATCTGGGGCGTCTCCGGCCTGACCATGGTGCTGCTCGTCTCCGGGATGCAGGGGATCGCCGGGGAGATCTACGAGTCCGCCGAGATGGACGGCGCGTCCTGGTGGTCGCGTGAGCTGCACATCACGATCCCCATGCTCCGGCGGACCATCGCCATGAGCCTGATCCTGTCGGTCATCGGCTCGTTCCTGGCGTTCACCCAGTTCTTCGTGCTGACTCAGGGCGGCCCCGGCACCGACACGACGCCGATCGTCCTCTACATCTACCAGCGCGCGTTCGTGCAGCTCCAGGTGGGAGCGGCGACAGCGCTGTCGATCGTCTTGGTGATCGTCGTGGCACTCATCAGCGCGGGACAGTTCTGGCTGCTGCGCGAGAAGGACTAGACCGGCGCGGCCGGCGAGAGCGAGAGGAGCGCGAGCGCATGACACAGGTCGTGGACCGTCCGACGCGGCGGGGAGCCACCCCGGGCAGGCAGGTACCGGTCGGGCGGCCGCGGCAGGAGAGCAGGGTCAAGGTCGTCTTGTACCTGCTGGCCGCGGTGCTCTCGGTGATCGTTTTCGTGGTGCCGTTGGTGTGGGCGCTGATGCGCTCGTTGCAGCCCAACGCCACCATCACGTCCGCCCCGGACCTCTCCACGTTCTTCAAGCTCACCTTCGACAACTTCCGCGGGATCGCCGACCAGGGGCACATCCCGCGGGCCGTCCTGAACAGCCTGATCGTGTCGGGGGGCACCGCAGTGCTCACGACGCTGCTGGCGACCTCGGCCGGGTACGGCTTCGGACGGTTCACCTTCCGCGGCTCGGGGATCACCTTCGGGCTCATCATCGTGACCTTGATGATCCCGTTCCAGGCGATCCTGACCCCGCTGTTCATGCAGCTCAACGCCATGCACCTGACCGACTCGCTCCTGGGCCTGGTGCTGTTCTACTCGACGGTCAACCTGCCGTTCGGCGTCTTCGTGATGCGCACGGCCTTCAGCTCCATCCCGACCGAGCTCGAGGACGCGGCCAGCATCGACGGGGCCGGGACCATGCGGACGTTCACCCACGTACTGCGTCCGCTGGTGGTTCCGGGCATGGCGACGACGGCGCTGTACGCCTTCCTCGCCTCGTGGACCGAGTTCCTCGGGGCGCTGACCTTCCTCACCCGCCAGGACCTGTACACGCTCCCCTTGTCGCTCGTGAACCTCCAGCAGGGAGCCTACGGGCAGGTCAACTACGGGTACCTCGCCGCAGGTTCGGTCATCGCGATGGTGCCGTGCGTCATCCTCTTCGTCGCCCTCCAGCGCTTCTACGTGGCCGGGCTGTCTGCCGGAGCGGTCAAGGGCTAACCTTTCGACTGCCCGACGCGGATCCGCCGGCTCGATGGCGGGACGGCGCTGCGCGGCCGACGTTCACAGTGAAGGAGTAGTAGGGTGCCCGAGCTCTCGCCTTCGGACCTCGAGATCTGGTTCTTCACGGGCAGCCAGGCGCTGTACGGCGAGGAGACCCTAGAGCAGGTGGCCGACCAGTCGCAGCAGATCGCTGCGGCCCTCGGGGAGGCCGAGCAGGTGCCCGTCCGGATCGTGTGGAAGCCGGTGCTGACGACCTCCGACGCCATCCGCCGCGCCTGCCTCGACGCGACCTCCTCGGACACCTGCGTCGGCGTCGTCGCCTGGATGCACACCTTCTCGCCCGCCAAGATGTGGATCGCCGGACTCGGCGCGCTGCAGAAGCCGCTGCTGCACCTGCACACCCAGGCGAACCGGTCGTTGCCCTGGGCTTCGATCGACATGGACTTCATGAACCTGAACCAGGCGGCCCACGGCGACCGGGAGTTCGGCTACATGCAGTCCCGGATGGGCGTCGCACGCAAGATCGTCGCCGGCCACGTCAGTGATCCCGACGTTGCCGAGCGGATCGGGGCATGGACGCGGGCGGCGCTGGGCTGGCGAGCGGCCCGATCGCTGCGCATGGCCCGGTTCGGCGACAACATGCGCGACGTCGCCGTGACCGAAGGCGACAAGGTCGAGGCAGAGATGCGGTTCGGCTTCTCGGTGAACGGCTACGGCGTCAACGACCTCGTCGACGCCGTGGACGCCGTGAGCGAGAGCGACGTCGACACCCTCGTGGCGGAGTACGACGACGCGTACACGGTGGTCGACGCCTTGAGGCCGTCGGGCGAGCGCCGCGACTCGCTGCGGTACGCCGCGCGGCAGGAGCTCGGCCTGCGCGGTTTCCTGGACGACGGCGGCTTCACGGCGTTCACCACGAACTTCGAGGACCTCGGGGGACTGCGTCAGCTGCCCGGGATCGCGGTACAGCGGCTGATGGCGGACGGGTACGGGTTCGGCGCCGAGGGCGACTGGAAGACGGCAGCGATGCTACGGGTGCTCAAGGTGATGTCCATCGGGCGCGGCGGCGGCACGTCATTCATGGAGGACTACACCTACCACTTCGGCCCTGGGGAGCCGAAGATCCTTGGCGCTCACATGCTCGAGGTCTGCCCGTCGATCTCCACCGACCGGCCGAGCTGCGAGATCCACCCGCTCGGGATCGGGGACCGGGAGGATCCCGTGCGGCTGGTGTTCACGGCAACCAGCGCGCCGGGTTTCGTCGTGGGGATCTGTGATCTGGGCGACCGGTTCCGCTTGACCGCCAACGAGGTCGACGTGGTCGAGCCCGACGAGCCGTTGCCCAACCTGCCGGTGGCGCGTGCGGTGTGGAAACCTGCTCCCGACCTCGCCACCTCCACGCAGAGCTGGCTCCTGGCCGGTGGGCCGCACCACACCGTCCTCAGTACGGCCGTGGGTCTCGAGGCGCTGGAGGACTTCGCCACCATGGCGAGGACGGAGCTGGCCATCATCGACTCCTCGACGACCACGCGGAGCTTCGCCCAGGAGCTGCGCTGGAACGCGGCGTACTACCGGCTCGCCGGGCAACCCTGAGCGACGGGCGGGCCGGCCCCAGAGGATTCATGCTGTCGCGCACGCTCCCCGGAATGACGTCCCCGCGGATCGGGTAGAGAGTAGGGCGGTGCCGTCGTTCCGCCACCTCCCGCCCGAGCCAGCTCGAAGGACGCCGATCAGATGAGTACAGCGCCCAGCAGACCGGCTCAGGAGAAGGACGAGGCCAAGCGGTCCCGTCCGCTGGGGCGGTGGCTGCTGCACCACCAGGTGCACGTCGCGCACGGTCCGGGAGCGCGGGAGTCGTCGGAGGACCAGCACGCCTGGTGGAAGGTCATGTGCCTCACGGGCGTCGACTACTTCTCGAGCCTGAGCTACCTCCCGGGCATCGCGGCACTCGCCGCCGGTGCGCTGTCGCCGCTGGCGACACTGCTGATCGTCGCGGTGACGTTGGGCGGGATGCTGCCCGTCTATCGAGTGGTGTCGGGCGAGAGCCCCCACGGTCAGGGGTCGGTGGCGATGCTGGAGCATCTCCTGCCGTTCTGGCGGGGGAAGCTCTTCGTCCTGTGCCTGTTGGGCTTCGTCGCCACCTCGTGGATCATCACGATCACGCTGTCGGCTGCCGACGCCACCGCCCACTTCGTCGAGAACCCGTACGCGCCGGAGTTCCTGCGCCACCAGCAGGTGCTGCTGACGGTCGGGCTGCTGGCGCTCCTCGGCGCGGTGTTCCTGGCCGGCTTCAGCGAGGCGGTCGGCATCGCCATTCCGCTCGTTTCGGCCTTTTTGCTGCTGAACGCCATCGTGGTCGTCGTCGGCCTCGCCCACGCCTTCAGCGACCCCGGGGCGTTCCATGGCTGGCTGGACGCGATCAGCGCGAAGGGCAGTATCGGGTCTCTGGTCGGTACCAGCGTCCTCGCTTTCCCGCTCCTCGTGCTCGGTCTGTCGGGCTTCGAGACCGGGGTGAGCATGATGCCCCTGGTCGAGTCCGACGGCGACGACGACGAGCAGCGTCTCGAGTCGCGGGTGGTCAACACGCGCAAGCTGCTGACCCTGGCGGCCGTGATCATGAGTGTCTACCTGATGACCACGACGTTCGTCACCACGGTCTTGATCCCGCCGAAGGAGTTCAAGTCCGGTGGGAGCGCGAACGGCCGCGCCCTGGCGTACCTCGCGCACGAGTACCTCGGGAGCGCCTTCGGGACCGTGTACGACATCAGCTCCATCTTCATCTTGTGGTTCGCGGGGGCGTCGGCGATGGCCGGGCTGATCAACATCGTGCCGCGCTACCTGCCCGAGTACGGCATGACGCCCGACTGGGGACGTGCGGTGCGTCCGGTGGTGCTCGTGTACACGGCGATCGCGATACTCATCACGGTGCTGTTCAAGGCCGACGTCAACGCACAGGCGGGTGCCTACGCCACAGGCGTCCTGGCGATGATGGTCTCCGCCGCCCTGGCAGTGACCGTCGTCTCGCGCCGGAAGCAGCACCGCAAGGCGACGATCGGGTTCGGCCTCGTGACCCTGACGCTGGGCTACGCGCTGATAGCGAACGTGATCGAGAAGCCCGACGGAATCGTGATGTCCGCGGCGTTCATCGCCTTCATCATCGTGATCTCGCTCGTCTCCCGGATCTCGAGAAGCACGGAGCTGCGAGCGGATCAGATCGAGCTGGACGATCGGGCCGAGGAGCTGGTGGAGAGCGCGTCGCACGGCGGCTCGCTGCACATCATCGCGAACCAGCGCCAGGCCGGCGATGAGGCGGAGTACCGGGACAAGGAGGCCGAGCAGCGTGCCGTGAACCCGATCCCCGAGGATGCACCGGTCCTGTTCCTCGAGGTGGACGTCACCGACCCGTCCGAGTTCTCCACCGAGCTGTGTGTTCGAGGGGTCGAGGTCGACGGGTACTCGGTGCTCCGGGTCCAGAGTCCGGTTATCCCGAACACGCTGGCGGCGATCCTGCTGCACCTGCGTGACACCACCGGGCTAAAGCCGCAGTGCTACTTCGACTGGGCGGAGGGCAGCCCGCTCGTCCACATCGTCAAGTACCTGCTGCTCGGCCAGGGCGACACCGCTCCGGTGACGCGGGAGGTGCTCCGCGAGGCCGAACCGGACCCCGCGAAGCGCCCCGGCGTCCACGTCGGCGGCTGACCCCCGGTCGACCGGGCGCAAATCTGCGGTCGAGTGGGCGCAAGTGCGCGGTCGAGTGGGCGCGAATGCGTGATCGACCGGGGGGTGAGCGTCGTGGTCTGCAGCTAGGGCCAGTACCAAGCCGACTGCACCTCGGCGCCGAGACGTCAATCGGTGCGCGACACGCCGACCGAGCCGGGTCGCTGGTGACGTCTCGCGGAGGTGAGAGGCGGGCCGACCAGCTAGGCGCGGGGCTTGGGCGGTGGTGAGGCCGCCACTGGCGGCGTGGGCGGTGGTGGAGCGGCCTCGGTGCGGTACTGGGTCATCAGCGGACAGGCGAAGGGCTCCCGAGCACGCAGACCGACGTTGTTGAGGTAGTCGACGACGATGCCGTACGACTCGAACAGCCCCTTCTCGGTGTACGCCACGCCGTGCTTCGCGCAGTACGCACGGACGAGGGGTTGGGCGAGCTTGAGGTTCGGCCGGGGCATGCTCGGGAAGAGGTGATGCTCGATCTGGTAGTTCAGCCCGCCCATGAAGAAGTCGACGACGAGCCCGCCGCGGACGTTGCGGGACATCAGTACCTGGCGGCGGAGGAAGTCGATCTTCACTCCGGGCGGGACGATCGGCATCCCCTTGTGACTGGGTGCGAACGACCCACCGAGGCACACCCCGAACACCGCCATCTGCAGGACGAAGAAGGCCGCCGCCTTGACCGGCGACATGACGAGGAAGAGCACTGCCGGGTATACGAGGAGGCGGAGGAGCATCAGTGACGCCTCGGTTCGCTGCTGCGCGATCGCACCGGGGCGCAAGAAGGTCCGAAGGCTGGAGATCTGGAGGTTGAAACCCTCGAGAGTGAGGAGGGGGAAGAAAAACCACCCCTGGCGGCGCGCGAACCAACCGGCGAAACCTGTTCTGCTGCTCACGATCTCGCGTGTGAAGGCGATCGCTCCTGCGCTGATGTCGGGGTCGCTGCCGGCCTGGTTGGGTGCCGCGTGGTGCTTGTTGTGCCGCGCCTTCCACCAGCCGTAGCTCATGCCCACGAAGGCGCCGGCGAGCAGGCGCGAGGTCCAGTCGTTCCAGGCGGCGGAGAAGAACATCTGCCGGTGGGCCGCGTCATGCCCGAGGAACCCGAACTGCGCCAGCAGGACGCCCAGCACCGTGGCGGGGACGAGTTGCCACCAGGTGTTGCCGAGCGTGGCGACGAGTGCGCCGATGCCTGCGAGCGCCACGACGGCGGCGGCGATCCGACTCCAGTAGTAGTCGTATCGGCGGCGGAGGAGACCGCCCTCGCGTACCAGTTGGGCCAGGTCGGTGTAGATGCTGAGACTCGCCGCCCGGGCACGGGCTCTGGGAACGGCGGCGGTCGAGGACTCGGTGCTCACTGCGGACAACCCCCGTTTGGCTGCCCCATCACGGCCCCCGAATGGACCGGTCAAGCAACTGTTCCCCCGAAAATACCTTCGGCGGGACCGGTGTTCACCGATAAGCGCCGAAGATTTGCCTACCGACTACCTTCGCCGAGACGTCAATCGGTGCGCGACACGCCGACAGAACAGGGCCGTAGGCGACGTCTCGGCGGAGGAGGTCAGGTGTTGTACTCGTCGTGGTAACGGAGCTCCGGGCTGCCGGCCTGCATGCCCTCGCTCCCGCGTCCCTTCGGCTCCTCCCATGGCTCCTGGCGACCCAGCGCTGTCAGGTCGAGGAAGTTGGCGGTGAAGCCGAGCATGTCGCAACCGCGCCCGTAAGCCGAGTACGTGTGGAAGACGCGCTCGCCGTCTCGCAGGAAGCAGCTGACGCCGTGCAGGTCGAACGGCTGCTCCCCTTCGACGTAGTAGCCCGTCCCGGCCGCCCGGTGCTCCGCGGCCGTGCGGTAGTTGTACTCGACGGGGGCGACGGACTCGTCGAACGTGACGTGGAAGTCGTAGTTGAAGTCGCTGCCGGAGGAGGAGTACCACGGGAAGCTCCACCCCATCCGCCGCTTGAACGGCTCGATCTTCGACCACGTCGCCCGGGAGACCGCCGCGAACGTCGTACCCGTGGCGTTGAGGTGCGCCAGATGGCCGATGTCGTCGGCGAAGCCCGAGCAGCTGGGGCAGCCCGCCTCCCACTCGGGAGCGAACATGAAGTGCTGGACGATGAGCTGCCGACGGCCCTCGAAGAGGTCCAGCAGGGACGCGACGCCGTCGGGACCTTCGAACCGGTAGTCCTTGTCGACGGCGACCATCGGCAGCCGGCGCCGGTCCGCGTTGAGAGCGTCGCGTGCCTTGGTCATCTCCTTCTCACGGGCGAGCAGATCCTTGCGGGCGGCCACCCACGTCTCCCGGTCCACGACCTCTGGAAGGCTCACTGCGTACTCCTCGGTGCTCGGCTCGACGACACACTGTCACCGTATAGACCGCGCTCCTGTCGGTGACTCATCGGTATCCGGTCGACTCCGCTACCCGGACGGTGAGAGCTGGCAGCAGGCCGTCGATCGCGTGAGCGGCCTCGTGAAGGACCTGCCCTCGCGGTGGGCCGGGCGACGGGTCCTGGTGATCGGCCACCTGGCCACGCGCTGGGCGCTGGAGACGCTGCTCGAGGGCGTCACGCTCGACCAGCTGGCTCGAGAGCAGTTCCGTTGGCGCGAGGGATGGGAGTACCGCGTCGACGACGACTGAGTGGCGGTGACTCATCCGGCCTGCAGCGGGTACCCCTCAGGTCATCGCCCGGACAAGCAGGACCGCCCCCTCGGGGCCCGGAAAGGATGTGCCATGCCGGAGGACCACGCCCATACGCCCGCACGGACCGCGCGCGCTGTCGTCTACGAACGCAACGGCGGGCCGGAGGTCCTGCAGGTGGTCGACCGGCCGGTGCCCGACCCCGGGCCTGGCGAGGTGCGCGTCCGGGTACGCCGCTCCGGGGTGAACCCCACCGACTGGAAGTCGCGGCGGGGGAGCGGTGACCAGGCTCGGGTCGACCCGGCCCAGGTGCCGAACCAGGACGGGTCGGGCGTCGTCGACGCGGTCGGCAGCGGGGTCGAGGCCGCCTGGAACGGGCTCCGGGTGTGGATGTGGGAGTCTGCGTACGGCCGGCCCGACGGCACGGCCCAGGAGTACGCCGTCGTCCCGGTTCGTCAGGTCGTGCTGCTTCCCGACAATGCCTCCTTCGACCTCGGCGCATGCCTCGGGGTGCCGTTCATCACCGCGCACCGCTGTCTCACGGTCACCGAGGAGGGGCCGACCCGCCTCGGGCCCGGCACGCTGGACGGCCGGGTGGTCCTCGTCGCAGGAGGCGCCGGGGCTGTCGGCAATGCCGCCATCCAGCTCGCCCGCTGGTCGGATGCGACAGTCATCACCACGGTGAGCACCCCCGAGAAGGCCAACCTGGCCGCGAGAGCGGGGGCCGACCATGTCATCAACTACAAGCAGCAGGATGTCGCCGCCGAGATCCACCGGATCTCGGCACGTGGCGTCGACACCATCGTCGAGGTGGCCCCGGCCGCGAACGCTGCCCTTGATGCCGAGGTCATCGCCCGGCTCGGCAGCGTCGCCATCTACGCCAACGACGGTGGCAACGACTTCAGTCTGCCCGTACGTGCCCTGATGGCTCCGAACGCCCGGTGGCAGTTCGTGCTGCTGTACACGGCCCCGGCAGAGGCGAAGGGCCACGCGATCGAGGACGTGTCCGCGGCCGTGCTCGACGGCGCCGTTCGGGTCGGTGACGAGGCCGGTCTCCCGCTGCACCACTTCCCGCTCGACCAGACCGCCCAGGCGCACCAGGCCGTCGAGGACGCTGTCGTCGGTAAGGTTCTGATCGACGTCAGCGCGGACTGACCGACACCTGGGCCGGTCGAGTCAGCTGGACGCTGCGGAGGCTGCGGCGGTCCTGGCGCGGACGGCCGACAAGAACGCGGCGTAGCTCCAGGTGAGGTTGCGGACGCTCTTCTCGAAGCCCGTGGTCCCGTCGAACTGCTCGCTCAGCTCGAGGTGGTCACTGTGATAGACGACGGCCTGCAGCATGGCGTCGCCGGCATCCATGAGCTGCCTCGCGGTGTCCGGAGGCGTCGTCTGCTCACTCACCCCGACCTGGGCGAAGAAGTCCGCGGACTCCGAGCTGTACGGGAGGCGCGCGTCTCGCACGACGGCTGCGGCGAGGTCGTAGTAGAGCTCCGCGAAGTTCGCCGTGCAGAGCGCCCACGGATGCGCGGTGCCGCTGTCGTTCTCGTCGCCGTCGTAAACGTCCCCCGGATAGCGACCGAGCAGCGGGCCGCGACCACTGGACGCGTCGACGGCGTTGATCGGGTACGTCGAGGGTGAGCCGGGCTCGGCCCACTGTCCGTCGCAGCGCTGCAGCCGTCGCGAGCAGTCGCACGTCGGTACAGCTGACCGCGCCGTACACGGACGCCATCACGATGTCGATGTTGGGGTCGTATCCGTCTCGTGGGTGCTGCGCATCGAGGATCGACACGTAGTACTCGCCGTTCCAGTGGTCCTGAAGCGCCCCCGTCAGCCAGTCGACGGCCTGGTCCACGCCGCTCGGAACGGCGAAGCCGAGGTCGTTCGTTCGGATCTCACTGAGGCAGCACAGCTGCACCGAGCGGGTGAAGAAGGACTGGCCGAAGGTCTCCTCCCAGAGGTTGTAGCTGGGGCTCTGGTACGAGGACATCACGAAGTCGAGGTTGCGCTGGACGACTGTCTGTGCGCTTGCCTGGGCCGGCGCGTCGAGCTGGCGGTACGACCTCAGGACTGCCAGCGTCTGAAGAGCGGGACCGTCGTTCTGGTCGGTCCAGTCGCGGGGGAGGCCCTCGATCGTGAAGCAGGCCCGGGCGAGCGTGGGCGCGTTCTGCTGGCACGTACCGGCGAAGCTCACGTAGTCGATCAGCGGCCCCGAGCCGCCGCCCCAGACCGGCTGGTGCGCTTCGGCGATCTCGATCGCCGCAACCGCCGCGTCGCGTACCCAGTTGAAGACGTAGTTCTGCCGGACGGAAGCAAGGTCCAGCTCGAACGACGGTGACGCGATGATGCATCCCGGTGACGAGAACCGCCCCGGGTCGGCAGGGTCGGTGAAGACGAAGCCGGAGCTCGACACGTTCCTCAGCATCAGCGGGAGCATGTACTGCGCGATCGAGCCCAGGTCCGCGCTGGGCACCGTGGCGTCGACCAATCCGTACCGCCGTGGCATGGCCATCTCCTTCGATCTCGTGTGGGGCGCGGGGTCGTACTCGTCCGCGGCAGGTCCCCCACCGTTCTCTACACCCTTGGTCGGCGCACGAGCCGTTAGGGTGGCGTGCGTGTCGGCGTCGTCGCGTTTCAGCGAGGTTTGGGACGCACTGGACGGCCAGGTGGAGTCCGGCCGGTTCCCCGGCTACGCGGCCGCCATCCGGCACGGCGACCACACCGAGATCCGGGCCGGCGGGCTCACGTCGCTGGGCGGGAGCACGCCCATGCGTCCCGACACGGTCTTTCGCATCGCCTCGCTCAGTAAGATCGTCGGCGCCGCACTGGTGCTGCGGCTGGCCGGTACCGGTGCATTCGGCCTGGACTCGTCGGTCTCACGATGGCTTCCGGAGCTTGCATCCCCTCGGGTGCTGAGCCGACCCGACGCAGAGCTGTCCGACACGGTCGCCGCCGAGCGGCCCGTCGTCGTGCGTGACCTGCTGACTTTCACCTTTGGGCTCGGATTCGTCCTCCACGACTGCCCACTCAGCCGCGCGATGGTCGAGCGGGGCCTGATGCCCGGACCGGACGGGGCCGAGGTCGGCCCCGACGAGCTGATGTCGCGGTACGCCACCCTCCCGCTGGCCTACCAGCCGGGCGAGCGCTGGCTGTACCACACCGGCGCCGAGCTGATGGGGGTCCTGGCCTCACGGGCACTCGGACGCCCGTTGGGCGCGCTGCTGTCCGAGTACGTCACCGAGCCGCTCGGCATGCAGTCGACGGGCTTCTTCGCCGCGGACGTCTCGCGAGTGGCGGCGTCGTACCGGCCGGGCACGTCCGGCCTGGAGCTGGACGACCCGGGCAACGCCGCCGTCGCAAAGCCTCCCGTCTTCGAGTCGTTGGGAGGAGGGCTGGTGTCGACGGTCGAGGACTATCTCGCGTTCCTGAGTGCCTTCCTCGTGCCGACGTCCGGGCTCGACCCGCAGACCGTACGGCTGATGGCCGGCGACAGCCTCACGCCGGGCCAACGCCAGGGGGTCGAGGAGCTGATGGGACCAGGCGTTTCGTGGGGGATGGGCGTCGGGCTGGACCTGGAGCGGGTCCGGCCCTGGATGAGGCCCGGACGGTTCTGGTGGAACGGCGGGAGCGGTACGACAGCCTGCGTCGACCCGGGGAACGACCTTGCCGCGGTGCTGATGACGCAGCGGATGATGGCCTCGCCGACGGGCGACTTCGACGACTTCTGGCGCGCCGTGTACACCGGGCTCGACTGAGCTCGCCTCGATGCCGGTCAGTGGATGCGGAACACCGGGTGGTGGCGCGCCTCGGCCCGGAGCTCGTCGTCCGACGAGTCCGGCCCCACCCCTTCGAAGAACGCTCCGACCTCCCACTTCCACCGCTTGAGGTAGGCGCGCAGCACGGCCGACTTCTCGTCGTCGCCGATCTCCTCGGCGGTGAACGCCTGGATGCGTCGCCCGACCCGGAGCTCACCGTTGCCGCTGGCACGCAGGTTGCGCACCCACTGCGTCTCGCCCCTCGCGGCCACGAGGTACCCGGCGCCGTCGTGGGTGAGGAGGTTGACGGGGGTCTCACGCCAGATGCCCGACGTGCGCCCGCGGATCCGCAGCACCCGCGAGCCGAGCAGGCTGACCCCGGACCGGGTCAGCGCGGCCACCAGCGGGTTGAAGACATGATTCGTGAACCAGTCCGGCCGTTTGTACGAGGGGCGTTCGTCCATTCGTCGACCCTCCCACAGTCTTCGGACACCTCCGGTGCCCGGTTCGTACAGCGCGTCGTCGGGTAAACCGGTCTTCACAAACTGTAACCGAGTGGTGACCGTAACCTGAACATTCAGGGCGTACCGGGCGCCCCTCGTCTCGAGGAGAGTGCGCCATGCGCCAACTCACCACGTCCGTCGCCCTACGTGGCGACGGCCGCCATCTCGACGTTCGGCGTGGTCGCGCTGGCGCCGTCGGCCTCGGCCGACACGGCCGGCTGTGTCACCCGCGCCGAGTACCGCCAGGTGCAGACGGGCATGCACATGAAGCGCGTGCACGCGATCTTCGACACGAGCGGAGCTGCCTACGGGACCAGCGGGCTGAAGCGGATCTACCGGGTGTGCAACACCTATCCGGAGAAGTACTCGGTCGTGGTCTCGTACATGGACATGGCGCCGATGATGATGGTCTCGAGCAAGTCCTGGCGCCTTCGCTGACGCGCCACTGACCGCTCCAGGAGTGGGGCCCGCAGTCGCGAGCGGCCTGTCGGGACGTCACCAGGTCTGCGCAGGTTCGCCGGTGTCGGCGTACGGCGCTAGGGTGCCGAGCACCGACCCCGACAACGCGACGAAGGAGCACCCAGTGGCGTCCCGCCTCAACCCCTACATCAGCTTCGCCGACAACGCGCGCCAGGCCATGGAGTTCTACAAGGACGTCTTCGGCGGCAACTTGACGCTGAGCACCTTCGGTGAGTTCGGCGCCCCCGACTCGCCCGACTCCGACAAGATCATGCACGCCATGCTCGAGACCGAGAGCGGCTACACCCTGATGGGTGCCGACACCCCGAGCGGCATGCAGCGCACGCCCGGCGACACCGTCACCATCAGCATCAGTGGCGACGACGGCGACCAGCTGCGCGAGTACTTCGGCAGGCTTGCCGACGGCGGAACCGTTGCCATGCCGTTGGAGAAGCAGATGTGGGGCGACGAGTTCGGTATGTGCGTCGACCGCTTCGGTGTCTCGTGGATGGTCGACATCGTCAGCTCGTGACGCGACGCCGCCGCTGGCCTCCCGAACGCCGGCCCGCGTCGGATACCGGGAGAGGGGCGGACGGTGATCCCTGACCCCGGCACCCCTCGTGAGGCGTATCGCCGCGTCAGCCGACCCGGTCGAGCAGCTCCCGCGAGCGCTTGACGACCAGGGCCGTGGCCTCCGCGTCGTACGACGGCAGTGAGCTGTCGGTGAACAGGTGCCGGTCGCCCGGGTAGACGAACAGCTCGGCCAGGTCCGGACCGACCGTTTCGACGAGCTGGCGAGCGGCGTCGATGTCGCCCTCCAGCGCGAAGAACGGGTCCTGGTCCATGCCGTGGATCTGTACCGGGACCCCGTCGGGCCACGGGCCGAAAGCCCAGTCACCGGTGAGCGGGATGCAGGCCTCGTAGAGCAGTGCCCCTCGGGCGCCGGGCCGCGTTTGAGCCAACCGCTGCGCGGTGGCGGCGCCCCAGGAGAACCCGGCGTACACGAGGCCCTCGGGCAGGTCGGCCAGCGACCGCTCGGCGCGCTCTGCGAGCACCTCGTCTCCCACGCTGCCGACATGGGCGACCCCATCCTCGACGGTCTGCGGTCGCTCGCCGTCGAACAGGTCCGGGGTGTGAACCGTGTGCCCACCGGCACGCAGCTGCGCGGCGAATGCCAGCATCCCGTCGGTGAGTCCCTGCACGTGGTGGAAGACCACGACTTCAGCCATCTCTACACTCCTTGCATCGGACGACGGATCAATGATCCAGGATTGTAGAATGATTCACTAATGTCGGTCAATCAGCAACCGATCCCGGACTACGACCTCGACGAGATGCTCGTCGTCACCGCGCCGGAGCAGTTGCGTGCGCTGGCCGACCCGCTGCACGCCACCCTCCTCGAGCTGCTGCTGGAGCGGGCCGCCACGGTCACCGAGATGGCCCGGGCCGTCGACCGGCCCAAGAGCACGATCGCCTATCACGTCAACCTCCTGCTCCACGCGGAGCTGCTCCGGGTGGTGCGGACGCGGCGGGTGCGAGCGATCGAGGAGCGGTACTACGGCCGCGTCGCCCGCACGTACTACGTCGGTGTGCTCAACCGCCCCGAGGACAAGCAGCTCGTGGCCGGCATGAACGGGCTGGCGAGGGCGGCCGCCGAGGCCGCGCCCGCCAACGCCGCCGACGAACTGCGCTGCCTACTCGTGCACGCCCGCATCCCCATCGAGGACGTGCGCAGCTTCTGGGCGCAGGTGCAGGAGGTGGCTCGCCAGTTCGCGCAGATCCCGAGGGCGGGCGACCAGGTCTACGGCTTCGCGGCCGGTCTGTATCCCACCGACGCCCCCAGCCTTCCCGACGCCGACCAGGTGCCGAGCGACTGAGGGAAGAGGTCGTCGAGCGGTCCACGTATGGGGTCGTCGAGCCGTCCGGGTCATGGCACGGTCGTCAGGACCGGAGCCGGAGAGCCGGATGTCTGTAGGACGCCGGCTCAGTCGGTGCAGAGAGCGGCGGTGCGCTCGAGCACCGCGCGGCCGTCCGCTTCGGAGCGGCGGCCGAGCCCACAGGCGGCGGCGATGGCGACCTCCCGATGGAGCAGTCCGTCGATGACCGAACGGATCGTGCGCTGGTCGGCCAGGGACTGCGCCTCGTGGGCGAAACCCGCCGCGAAGCGGACCGACGCCGGCAGCTGCAGGGCCTCAGGGGCTCGTAGAAGGCCGGGTCGGTCGTCGCCGGCTGGTCTGCTGCGGCGAACGGGGCGTGCAGGAGGTCGAGGCGGCGCCCGTCCGGCCACCCGCGCAGGATCGCGTTCGCGAGCAGGACGAGCGGGGTGACGTCGGCCATCGTCGCGAAGGCCCGGTTGTTCATGTCACCGAGGCACAGGTGGACCCCGAACCGCGTGCCCGCCGGTGCGGCCGCGGCGAGCTCGATGACCGGCTTACGGGCGAGCAGCCTGGCCATGGCGGGCCGTGCCGGCGCGGAGGTGCCTTCGCCAGCAGTACCAGCTCGGCCGGCACCTCGATCTGGAACAGCGTCCCGGACCCGGTGAGAGCCCGGACGTCGCGGATCTCTGCCAGCGTGGCCTCGGTGAACGGGCGTCGGTGCGGAGCGCCCCGATCGGGCCGAGGGTGAACATGGCGAGGTCGAAGTCGCCCGGCACGCCCTCCTGGAACTCGAGGTCGGGGAGTCCGGCAGCCGCCTTCGCCTGCTCGAAGTCGGGCAGGGTCTCCCGCACCGCCTCGAGGTGCCCGAAGTTCAGGGTGGCGCCGTACAGGGTGCGCCCCCGACGGATCCTCAGCACCGGCGTCTTGTCGTAGTCGGACCAGTCGCCGGGCTTGCGCAGCTCCAGGTCGGGGTGGTCGCGCAGGGACTCGACGATGGAGATGATCCAGTTGCGGCGCTCGCCTGTCTCGCCGTCGGGCAGAGTCCGAAGGTGCGGGTCCGAGGATCTGTAGGGCTGTCGTCATCGCCGCAGCGGGCGTCGACCCCGGCAGGCTCCCCACCAGGTGCGCCTCTCGATCCGCCATGACTTGTCCTCCTCCTTGCTAGAGAGCTACGCCGCGGTCGGCCTGCGGTACACGGAGACGTGCGAGCGTGACTCGCCGGTGAACTCCGCTCCCGACCAGTCCGCGTGCCTCGTTGTCAGCTCGAGCCCGGCCAGCTCTGCCATCAGGTCGAGCTCGGCCGGCCAGATGTAGCGGTGCGGGCTGCGGCCGAGGTGCGCCGATCTACCCTCGTCGAACCGGAAATGATGGGACACGATCTGCTGGTTCGCGACGTCGTACGTGTCCAGGCCGATGTAGCCCGGCTCGGACGCGAACACGACGGCCTGCTGTCCGGGGGGCGGCGCGGGCAGCACGGGCACCCACAGCTCGATGACGAAGCTGCCGCCGGTTGCGAGGTGACGGGCCGCATTGCGGAAGCAGGCGACCTGTTCGGCCTGGCTGAGCAGGTTCGAGATCGTGTTGAAGACGAGGTAGACGAGGGTGTACTCGCCGGGCGCGCGAGCGGTGGCCATGTCGCCGACGACGACCGGGATCCGGGCCTCGTCGGCCTTCGTGCGGAGCTGGGCGATCATCGGAGCGGACAGCTCGATGCCGGTGACGGGCACGCCGCGGGCGGCCAGGGGAACGGCGATTCGTCCGGTGCCGATGGCCAGCTCCAGCGCTCGGCCGTCGCCTGCCAGGGCCGCAAGGCGGTCCACCGTCGGCTCCACGACGACAGGGTCGAACATCTCGGAGTGGGACGTGTCGTAACGCTGGGCCGCGTCGGCGTCCCAGATCTCGTCCTGGCGCATGCACCGATCCTGTCAAGCACGGCGGTGCCACGTCCAACGGCTTTCCCACGTCAGTCGACGCTTCCTGCCCCGCCCGTCGCTTGGCCCCCGGCCGACGACGCGACCTGTACCGTCGGTACATGGCCCGCGAGATCCCCGTAACCGAGGCCCGAGCAGAGTTCGCCGACCTGATAAACCGCGTCGGCTACGGCGGCGAGCGAGTAATCATCACCCGCCACGGCAAGCCGCTTGTCGCGCTGGTGCCGGCCGACGAGGCTGGTCTCGCCGAGGCTCCGGCCGAGGACTCGGTGGTCGTGCTCGACGTGGGGTCAGCGGCCGTCAGGTCGTCCCCGCCGCTGCACCAGGCGGCGGCCGAGCACACCCCGCGACCGCGCGCCGCGAAGTAGCGGCGCGGGCGCTCTTCCAGCGTGCGCGCGTAGAGAGTGGCATCTTGCGAGGCTCTTCTGTACAATCTGTAAATTATGTACAGAACCATGGAGGAGCTCTCATGACCTACTACATCCCCCAGTGGGAGGAGCGCACGCCGTACGGAGCGCGCCGGATGGACCCCTATACGAACCTCTTCGAGGCCCGCATCGTCTTCCTCGGCACCGTCATCGACGACGACGTCGCCAACGCGGTGATGGCGCAACTGCTGTGCCTGGAGTCGATGGATCCCGATCGCGAGATCACCATGTACATCAACTCACCGGGCGGCTCGTTCACGGCCCTCACCGCCATCTACGACACCATGCAGGTTGTCCGTCCGCAGATCCATACCATGTGCCTGGGACAGGCCGCGTCGGCTGCGGCGGTCATCCTCGCCGCCGGAGCCCAGGGGAGACGGGTAGCACTGCCCAACAGCCGCATCGTTCTGCACCAGCCTCATGCCGAGCCGAGCTCTGGAGCCAGCAGCGACCTCGAGATCCAGGCCATCGAGATCATCCGCATGCGGGAGCTCCTCGAGAAGATGATCGCCGACCACACCGGCAAGGAGCGCGAGGTCGTCTCGCGCGACATCGACCGCGACAAGATCTTCACTCCCGAGGAGGCCATCCGGTACGGCCTGATCGACGAGGTCCTGGCCCGGGTGCCGCGGCCCAGCATGGCCGGGGCCCGCGCCGGTAGGTGAGTCCGTCACGTACGGTCTCTACCCGCAGGACGAGGGGCCACTTCCTTCCCGCTGAGGGGTCAATCAGTTGCGAGCGAGGGGTCAGCTACTTCCCGCCGAGAGCTCGATCAGCTCCTACTCATGGGGTCTGGCGCGGCCACCCGTCCCTCCAGGAGCCCTGAGGTCTCGCGAACGCGCCTCAGCAGCAGGCCGTGGCGCTGTCGCCGGCCGCCTCGGTGTCGCTGCCGCAGCAGGAGGCGCGCTCGTCGCCTTCCCCGGCGAAGGTGGCGCTGTCGGCGAGCACGGTGTAGATCTCCCACGGCTCACCGTTCGGCGCGCCCTGGACCCAGAACTTGTCCTGCTTGGCGTAGCAGCAGGTGGTGCCCCGCTCGTCGATCGACGCGAGACCGTGCTCGGCCAGGCGCGACTGCTCGGCGTCGACCATGTCGACGTCCTCGACCTCGACGCCGAGGTGGTTCAGTGATCCGCCCTGACCGGGGTTCTCCAGCAGCACGAGCTTGAGGGGAGGCTCGGTAATGGCGAAGTTGGCATACCCCGGCCGGCGCTTGGCCGGCTCGGTTCCGAACAGCTTGGCGTAGAAGTCGACCGCCGCGTCGACGTCGTCGACGTTGAGAGCGAGCTGGACTCGGGACATGAGAGATCTCCATATCGATGGGCGTCTATACGATGGGTCCAGATTGCCACAGACATAGATACCTGTCAACATAGAAGGGTGTCTAAGTCCTTGCTCGAGCTGACCCCCGTCCAGACGGTCGCCTGCTGCCAGCCGCTGATGCGCGAGCCGTTGAGCGTCGCCCAGGCGGAGCGGGTAGCCCCGCTGCTGAAGGCGCTGGCCGACCCGGTTCGGTTGCGTCTGCTGTCCCTGGTCGCCGCCCACGCCGGCGGCGAAGCGTGCGTCTGCGACCTCGCCGACGCGTTCGACCTGACCCAGCCGACGATCAGCCATCACCTCAAGGTCCTGCACGAGATCGGACTGCTGGACCGCACGAAGCGCGGCGTGTGGGTCTACTACACGGTCCGCACCGACACGTTGACCGATCTCGCCGCGCTGATCGGCGGGACTCTCCCTGGATCCGCCCGATGAGCGGGGACTCCACGCCGACCGTGCTTTTCGTCTGCGTCCACAACGCCGGCCGCTCGCAGATGGCGGCCGGGTACCTCGCGCACCTCGCCGCCGGTCAGGTGAGCGTACTCTCGGCCGGCTCTGAGCCGGCGCACGAGCTCAACCCGGTCGCCGTCGAGGTCATGGCCGAAGAGGGCATCGACATCGCCGGAGCAACGCCGCAGATCCTGACCGCTGAGGCCGTCCGCGAGTCCGACGTCGTCATCACGATGGGTTGCGGCGACACCTGCCCGTTCTACCCCGGCAAGAGGTACGAGGACTGGGACCTCGAGGACCCCGCGGGCCGGGACGTCGAGTCGGTCCGCCGCATCCGCGACGAGATCAAGCGAAGAGTCACCGAGCTGTTGTCCGACCTCCTACCGGCGAGAACCTGAAGCCTTCGCCGCTGATTCGTGCTAGCGCGCCTGCAACCGTCCGGCGGCGAGCCTGACGCCACCCACGAGCAGCGCGACCACCCCGAGGCCGACAAGGGCTCCGATCAACAGCGCCAGAGCGCCGATGGGCCAGAGGTTGGCACCGATCGTCTGCTGAGTCGACGTGTCGACGGAGAACATGACCGTCGTCGCCACTGAAGCCGTGAGAACGGCGTACGTGCCGATGCCCAGCCAGGCGGCGACCGCCACGGCCGTGGCGAGAGTGAGCGCCAGCGCGACCACCTGCCATGGCGCGTACGGACCCGCGACCGAGGTCGACCCCCGCACCTGGTGCTTCTGCTCGTGCCAGCCCAGCCAGCCGAGCCAGCCGCCGACTGCGACCAGCGCGACGGCGACGACCATGAGGAGCTGCGTCCAAGCCGTTGGTCGCCGGGCCACGTGTCAGCCTCTCCACTACCCAGGCACCACCACCGGTTCCCCCGCAAGAAGCGGTGGTGGTGCGGCCAAGTCTAGGTGCTGGTGCGTTATATGAGACGTGTTCGGGCTTCCCGCCGGACCGGATGACGTTCGACGTCAGTCGGGCGTGGTGCGGATGACGGGCAGCCAACCGGCGTGGCTGGCCGACGAGCGGGTCCAGGCATCGACGGGGCGCGCAAGGAGCTGGCGACAGGGGAGCGGACGCAGCGTCCCGCGTTGCTCGCTCGTATCAGGGGGATGGTGGGAGCAGCATCTCGATTCCGTATTTCGGTGCCACGCGCATCAGCTTGTCGACGTCTACGTCGCTTGGTGGGGGGGATCGTCATCGTCTCGGCAGGTTCCCCCATCTCCGCCGCGAACCGCTCGAACTGCGCAGGCGACGTGATCTGCAGCATGCGTGCGTCTCCCGCATCCGACACCCGGAACGAGTGCGGGATACCACGCGGAAGCAACGCGAACGCGCCAGGGCCGGCAGTCCAGGTCTGCTGCCCGCAGGTGATGGACAGCTCGCCCTCCAGAACGTAGAAGCCCTCTTCCTCGTCGTGATGGATGTGCGGCGGCGGCCCGAAGCCAGCTGGACACGCAGCCTCGATCAAAGTGAACGCGTTCTTCGTGTCAGGACCGCCGGCCTTGACCGTCATCAGCCCGTTGAAGAACCACAGACCTTCACCCTCACCGCTAGCGAGAGCGTATCCCTGTGCTCCAAAGGTCACCGGGTGCCTTCCTCTCTCCTCGCTCTGGATGGCCGACTCTTCCAGAAGCCCAGGGCAGATGCCATCCCCGATGACCGGAGCGTATCTATGAGGCTGGCCTGTCGACGGCCGCAAGTATGGCCGCGACCATGAGTTCGACCGCTTCGTCGGCGGCGAGTTGGTTCTCGACGCACAGCGACTCCCAGGTCTTGATGTGCAGGGCGTGCGCGAAGGCCGCGTGGAGCCGGCGGACCCTTCGTCCCCGGGCCCCGAAGCTCTTGGCGAGACACTCGAGCAAGCAACGGCGGCCGGACGCGCCCTCCCGCTGACCGTGCTGCCCGGACCGCACGGGCCGGACCGGTCCATCGGCTCGATCGGCGTCGGGTTCCGTCTCACCGGTGAGGAGACGGGGGGCAAGTGGCGATCGTCGAGCACCCGTTCCCGGTCGGCGCGCTCGTGCCACCCCACGTGCACACCCGGGAAGACGAGTTCTCCATCGTCACCGCGGGCGTGATCGGCTTCCGCTCCGGGGCCGACGAGGTGGTACTCGAAGCCGGCGGTTAGATCAGCAAACCGCGCGGAGAACTGCACACGATGTGGAACGCAGGTTCTGACGAGGCTCGGATGATCGAGGTCATCACACCCGCCGGTTTCGAGGTTTTCTTCATGGAGCTCGCGGAGATTTTCGAGGCCGGCCCACCCGATCCAGCTGCCCTGGAGCCACTCGCGAAGTCCTACGGTTTGTTTCTCGACGCCGCATGGGTTCCAGAGCTCATGGAGCGGTACAGCTTGAACTCGCCGTTCGGGTGAGGGGCCTCGCCTATCGGTCGGCGTGCGCGAGGCAGGTCGGCGCTCCATGCCCGCTTACCTCTAAGTGCACGTCTGGAGCGGGTGACCGGGATCGAACCTGCATGGCCAGCGTGCAACGATGCGCCGTACGTTCCGTTTTGCTGTCTAGCCGCCGGCGGCGTCCATGGTGAGTCACCTCACTCGGGCGTGATGCCTCTGCGAGTTCAGGCTGGCTGGGGTCATACGGTGAGCAGACGAGCGAAGAGTAGCGTCCGTATCGTGATCCGTCATCGCCTGCTGACCCCGGAGGTCTTGGTCCGGCGAGGCTGCTGAGCGTGTCTGTTTGGACCCTGGCTGCGGCCGACCCTTCACAGCTGCTCCCTGCGCGGGAGCAGATGGCTTTCACCTTGGGCTTCCACATCATCCTGGTGCCGTTCGGGGTCGCTTTCACGTTCATCATGATGGTGGCGAACTGGCGCGGCCTGCGGCGCGACGACGCCGAGGCGATGCTTCTGGCACAGCGGTGGTCGCAGGTCGCGGCCGTGCTGTTCGCCGTGGGCGCCGTGTCGGGGACCGTGCTTTCGTTCGAGATGGGACTGCTGTGGCCTGGCCTGATGGGCCGGTACGGGGCGGCCTACGGTCTGCCTTTCTCCGTCGAGGGCATCTTCTTCTTCCTCGAGGCGATCTTCGTCGCCATCTACATCTACGGCTGGAAACGGCTCTCGCCCTGGGTGCATTTCTGGAGCGGTCTTCCGGTCGTGCTGTCGGGCGTCGGCGGCACCTTCTCGGTGGTGGCCGCGAACAGCTGGATGAACTCACCGGGCGGCATCACCGTCCGAGACGGCAAGGTGGTGGACGTCGATGTCTGGCAGGTCTTCTTCAACGACTCCTTCTGGTACGAGGCGGTCCACATGCTGCTCGCGGCGTACGTCGTGGCCGGGTTCACCGTGGCAGGGGTGTACGCCGTCGGGATGCTGCGCGGACGCCGCGACCGATACCACCGCCTCGGCCTCCTCACGCCGCTTACTGTCGGCGCCTTGGCGATCCCGCTTCAGATCGTGATGGGCGACGTCATCGCCCGCTACGTCTTCGATGCCGAGCCCGCGAAGTTCGCCGCCATCGAAGCGCTGCCCCGCACCCGCACCCACGCTCCGGAGACCCTTGGCGGCGTCCTCGTCGACGGCAGGGTGCGCTTCGGGGTCCCCGTCCCTTCGGGGGCGTCGCTGCTGTCCGGGTTCAGCCCGTCGACGAAGGTGCACGGGCTCGACGCCATCCCACCGGCGGTGCGGCCCCCGGACGACCTCGTGAACGTCGTCCACCTCAGTTTCGACGTCATGGTAGGCACGGGCTTCGCGCTGTTGGGTCTGGCGTTGTGGTTCGGCTGGGTGTGGTGGCGGTCTCGAGCGGTAGAGCCGAACCGATGGTTCCTGCGTGCGGTCGCCCTCAGTGGAGTGGTCTCCATCGTGTCGCTCGAGTGCGGCTGGGTGGTCACTGAGGTCGGCCGTCAGCCGTGGACCGTCGTCGGCCTGCTGCTCACCCGCGACGCCGTGCAGACATCCGGCAACCTGTGGCCCTTCTTCGGCGGCGCAGTGCTCATCTACGCAGGTGTCACCGTAGGCGCTGTCTATGCCTTGCGCGGACTGCGACGCCGTTGGGCTCTCGGAGAGGAGACGGCGGTGCCCTATGGGCCGGAGCGCGATCGGGAGCCGGCCCCATGACCGTCACCGTGGGAGTCGTCCTGCTCGTCGCGATCATCTGCTACGGCGTCCTCGGTGGCGCCGACTTCGGCACCGGCCTGTGGGACCTCACCGCCGGCGGAGCCGAGCGCGGGGCGCGGCCCCGTGCCCTGATCGACCACGCCATCGGACCGGTGTGGGAGGCGAACCACACCTGGCTGATCTTCTGCCTGGTGGTGCTGTGGTCGGGCTTTCCGACGGCGTTCTCGGCGATCATGACCACGCTGTACGTCCCGCTCGGCGTCGCGGCGTTCGGGATCGTGCTGCGCGGCTCCGGATTCGCCTTCCGTAAGGTCTCGATGCACACGGCCGAGCAGCGCCTCAACGGCATCGCCTTCGCGAGCTCCTCGGTGATCACGCCGTTCTGCTTCGGCGCGGTTGCCGGCGGCGTCGCGTCGGGCCGCGTTCCGACCGCCGGTCACGGTGACCCGATCACCAGCTGGCTCAACCCCACCTCGGTCCTCGGTGGCGTCCTGGCGGTGCTGACCTGCGGCTATCTTGCGGCGGTCTTCCTCACCGCCGAGGCGCACCGGGGAAGTGGACCGGAACTCGAGCGGTGGTCGCGCCGACGTGCGGTCGGGTCGGCGGTCGCCTGCGGTGTGGTCGCCGTGGCCGGCCCCTTCGTCCTGCGCAACGACGCCGATCGCTTGTACCGAGAGTTGCTCCACCGCAGCTGGCCGCTCGTCGTCGTCTCGGCGCTGGCTGGACTGGCCGCCCTCGTGCTGATCCTCTACCCCGGCCGGGTGTCGCCCGCGCTGATCCGCCCGCTAGGCGCATTGGCCGTCGCAGCGGTGCTCGCGGGCTGGGGAGCCGCCCAGTACCCCTATCTCCTCGGCACCCACCTCGACCTGAACGATGCCGCCGCCCCGGAGTCGACCATGGTCGCCCTTCTCGTCGTGGCAGTCCTGGCGTTGTTGCTCGTCGTACCTTCGCTCGCGTGGCTCCTGATCCTCACCCACCTCGGCCGACTCGCTCCAGACGAGGACTGAACCGACGGGGCACCTAAGTCGCCTTCGCTCGCATCGCTTCGACATCAGCAACGAAACGGTGTTCCGTAGCGTGGATCCTGCAGGGCAGCCAGCGATCTGTGTCTTGCCTGGAGCGGGTGACCGGGATCGAACCGGCATGGCCAGCTTGGAAGGCTGGGGCTCTACCATTGAGCTACACCCGCGTGTGACATCCGAGCCGGGTCGGCGCTCGTGCACTGACGGCAAGGCGCCCGCCGCCGCGTCCATGGTGTCACGCTTCGAGGACTAGATGAAACCGCGTCCCGCGCGTCTGGGACGATCGTGCCCATGGCAGTCGAGGTCCGCCGGCCGGTCCTGAGCGACGTCGACGAGCTCGCCCGCATCAACATCGACACCTGGCGGGCGGCGTACACGGGCATCGTCTCGATGGCGCGGCTCGACTCGATGGACATCCAGGCGTACCGGCTGCGCTGGGAGGAGAGCGTGACGACCGGTCGGCCGGGAGTGGAGCTCCGGGTCGCCGACCTCGACGGCCGACTGGCCGCCTACGCGATCGCAGGACCGTACCGGCCACAGGAGGACGCCGAGCCGGAGCCGGTGACGGGCCTCGCTGAGCTGTACGCCATCTACGTCGACCCGCCGATGCAGGGACGCGGCGCCGGTACCGCCGTGCACGACGCGGTCCTGCGCGCGCTTGCGGCGCACGGCAACGCCGAGGCGGCGCTGTGGGTCCTGGTGGACAACGTGCCGAGTCGCCGCTGGTACGAGCGGCGCGGCTGGAGGGCCGACGGCGCCCTCAGCAGCTGGTCGGCCGGTGACCGGGACCTGCCTGAGCTGAGGATGCGGCGAAGCCTCTCAGCGGAGTCCGCCGAGAGCCCGGCCTGACCTGGGCGAATGGGACTTGACCGGGTTCTCCCCTAGACTCGGCGGCTGACACCGGGGCGTAGCGTAGTGGCTAGCGCGCCTGCTTTGGGAGCAGGAGACCGCAGGTTCGAGTCCTGTCGCCCCGACCCGGCCACCGACGGACTCGCGAGGGTGGTCGAGATCGCGTACCTCCCGACCCGGACAGTAGGAGACATCCTGTGAAGAGCGCCGTCGAGACGTTGAACCCGACGAGGGTGAAGCTCACCGTCGAGGTGCCCTTCGAGGAGCTCAAGCCGAGCCTCGACGCGGCGTACAAGAAGATCGGCCAGCAGATCACGATCCCGGGATTCCGCCGGGGCAAGGTCCCGGCACTGGTGATCGACCAGCGTATCGGCCGCGAGGCGGTGCTCGACGAGGCCGTCAACGACGCGCTGCCGAAGATGTACATGCAGGCGCTGCAGGACAACAACATCGTCCCGTTGAGCTCACCCGAGCTCGACCTCGACGAGTTCCAGGACGGCTCTCCCCTGAACTTCAGCGCCGAGCTCGACGTCAAGCCGGAGATCACGGTGCCCGACTACACGGGGATCGAGGTCGAGGTCGACGACATCGTGGTCGGCGACGACGAGGTCGACGAGCAGATGGAGTCGCTTCGCGAGCGGTTCGGCACCCTCACCCCGGTCGACCGTGCCGCCGCCGACGGCGACTTCGTCACCATCGACTTGTCGGCCGCCCGAGAGGGCGAGCAGATCGAGGAGGCCCAGGCGACCGGGATGAGCTACCAGGTCGGCAGGGGGACGATGCTCGAGGGCCTCGACGAGGCCCTGGTGGGTATGGCAGCCGGCGACGAGGCGACCTTCTCGTCGACGCTGGTCGGCGGGGAGTACAAGGACCAGATGGTCGACGTGACGGTGAAGCTCACGGGGGTCAGGGAACAGGAGCTCCCGGACCTCGACGACGAGTTCGCCCAGAACGCGTCGGAGTTCGACACGGTCGCCGAGCTCAAGGACGACCTGCGTGAGCGGCTGGTGCGCAGTGCAAGGGTGGAGCAGGCGGCCGCGGCACGGGACGCCGTCCTCGAGAAGCTGCTGACGATGGTCGAGGTGCCGTTGCCCGACGCCGCCGTGGCCGAGGAGCTCAAGTCGCGGCGCGACTCCATCGACGAGCAGCTCGCTTACGCAGGAATGAGCGAGGCGGACTACCTCGAGTCGGAGGGCCAGACCGAGGACGAGTTCGCCGCCGACCTCGACAAGCGGGTCCGCGACGCGATGGCCGCCCAGTTCCTGCTGGACGAGATCGCGAACGCCGAGGCGCTCGGGGTCGACGAGAGCGAGCTGACCCAGCACCTGCTGCGCCGTGCGCAGCAGGCTGGACAGAGCCCGGAGGAGTACGTCAAGCACGTCATGGAGCACAACCACGTGCCCGAGCTCGTTGCGGAGATCCGTCGCGGCAAGGCACTTGCGCGCGTCGTCGAGAGCGCCACCGTGAAGGATGCATCGGGCAACGTGGTCGAGCTGAGGGCGCTGCAGCCGGACGGTACCTACGCAGAGCCGGACGCGGTCGACGACAACTCCGAGGATGGCGGCGCGGATGAGGCGGAGACGCAGCCGCCGGTTGCGCGCGACGCCAGCGCGGACATCCAGGTACTGGGCGGCTCGGACTTCGTCCGGGTCGAGGACGCCGCCGACCCGCAGGCGGAGCCGGCCGGCGAGGCCTGATCGAGCGCTCGCCGGCGGCTCCCGCGAGCCGCTCCCTAGGCGTGACTGGGACTGCGTTCGCGGCCGGGCTCCGGTAGTGCGGCTGCCGCCGGAGGTTCCCGGACGTCGGTGAGCTCGACCGTCGGCGGCCTCGACGGCCACCACGCGGCGCGGCCCATGAGTACGAGCAGCGACGGCAGCATGACGACGCGTACCAGCGTCGCGTCGACGAGCACGGACACCGCCAGCCCCACCCCGATCTGCTTCAGCTCGATGAGGCTGAGCGAGGCGAAGATCGAGAACACCGAGACCATCACCGCCGCTGCGCTCGCGACGACTCCGGCCGTCTCGCTGATGCCCGCCTCGACCGCCACGCGCGGGGGCAGGCCACGGCGAACGCCCTCGCGGATCCGGCTCAGCACGAAGACGTGGTAGTCCATCGAGAGCCCGACGAGCACGACAAACATGAACAGCGGGATCCAGGTGACCACGTAGCCGCCTGAGGTGAAGCCGAGCAGTCCCTGAGCCCAGGTGTTCTGGAAGACGACCGTGAGGACGCCGAACGCCGCCGCGACCGAGGCGAGGTTGAGCAGGGTCGTGATGACGGCGATCGCCACGCTCCGGAAGGTCACGCCCATCATGAGCATCGTCAGCAGTAGGACGAACCCGATCACCAGCGGCAGCTTGCTCGACAGGTGCGTGGTGTAGTCGACGTTCTGCGCGAGATCGCCACCGACGGCCCACTCGGCGTGCGGCAGCGGACCCAGCAGCGTCGGGGCGACAGTGTCCCGCAACCGCGAGAGCGCCTGCTCGTTGGCCGTAGAGCCCTCTGCATGCGACGTCGCCAGCGTGAGCAACGCGACGGTCTTGTCGGACGACGTACGCACCGAGCTCGCCCCGGTGCTGGCGAAGTCTCCGTCGCGGGTCGTGGTGGACTGCAGGGACCGCAGCGCGGCGACCACGGCGGGCAGGTCCGCCGGTCGCGTCTTGACGGCGACCTGTACGGTCTCACCCTGAGCGGGGAAGGCCCGCTCGAGCTGTGCGTAGGTGTGCACCTCCGGGATGTCCTTGGGGAGGACCTCGAGGGTGGACTGGTGGAGGGTCATGCCGAGCGCCGGCGCGGCGAGCGCGCACATCACGACCGTCGAAGCGACGAGCGACGTCTTCGGGTGAGAGAGCACCGGGCGAAGCAGCCGGCGGCTGATGCCGCCGCGCCCGATCCTCCGGTTGACCCGCCACAGCAAGGGGATGCGCGGGCGGTCGACCCACCTGCCCAGCTTGGCGAGGAGAGCGGGCAGCACGGTCAGCGACCCCAGCACCGAGATGGCCACGACCAGGATCGCCCCCGTCGCGAGCGAGGCGAAGGTGGCGTCCTGGACCACGTACAGCCCCGCCATGGCCACGATGACCGCGCCGCCGGACACCACGATCGAGTGCCCCGAGGTCGCGGCGGCGATCGCGACGGCGTCTGCGGTGGTGTGGCCGCGCTCGCGCTCCTCACGTTGGCGTTTGAGGTAGAAGAGCGAGTAGTCGACGCCTACAGCCATGCCGATCAGCACGACCATGCTCGACACGGTGCTGTCGGCCGGGATGAGGTGGGAGATCGGAGCATAGAGGCAGATCGTCGCGACCACGCCGGTGATCGCCACCAGGACGGGAATTCCTGCAGCGATGAGGGCGCCGAACGCCACGAGCATGATGAGCAGCGTGAGCGGCAGGCTCAGCCTCTCCGCACGGGAGAGGTCCTGGGCGACCCGGTCGTTGACGGCGGCGTTGATCGACGCGTCGCCCGCCTCCGAGACCCGGAGGGCGGGATGTGCGCGCTGCACAGAGGCGGTCACCGCCAACAGGGGGGCGGCATCGGGGTCGGCGCCCGCTGCCGGCTTGACGAGCTCTATCGGCACCAGCAGGGTCCGACCGTCGGGTGACAGCACGGAGTGACCGACGTGCGAGACACCCGGTACCGCCGCCATCCGGCGGGTCACCTCCGTCGCGGCCTGCTCGACCCCGGCCCGGTCGAGGGCCCCGCGGCGCGACGCGATGAGGACGTTCTCGCTGGGTGGCCCCCCGAGCCCCGAGTCCTGTATCCATGCGTCGGCCCGGCCCGACTGCCCGACGCGGTAGTCGGCGTTGGTCGTCGGCTGCGTGCTGACAGCGCTGCCCGTGAACACGGCGGCTCCGACGAACAGCAGCCAGATGACGAGTGCGCGCCAGGGATGCGCCGCACTCCAGCGGGCGAGCGTCTCGGTTGCTCTGCGGTACGCCATGGCTGGTCGTCCCTTCGTCTCGATACGGCGGAGAGAAAGCTCCACCAGGCCACCGTCGCCGTCATCGGCTCCCGAGTCAGGGGTGCAGAGACCACACAGACAGTGGTGCAGGGCCTACTGTCAGAAGCGCTGCCATCCACGAGACTGATGGCATACCGAGCCGACTCGGACCGCGCCCGACGGCGATCGCCGGGCACCACCACTCAGAGGTCGATGTCATGTCCGCCACCGCAACCGTGCGACCCGGTCGTCTCGCCTCGACCTGGTACGCCGCGGTTCACCTGCTGCTGTGGGCGGTCGCCCTCGCACTACTGGTGGTCATCGTCGTCGCGATCCCGCTCGTGCTCGTCACCTTCGGCATCGTGATGCTTCTGGTCGCGGTGCCCCTCAGCGGTGCCTTCGCGACGCTCAACCGATGGCTCGCCGCCCGGGTCCTCGGTGAGCCGGTCGAAGCACGTTACTCCGCGACCGAGGGCCTTCGCCCGCTGATGCGGATCATGGCCTGGGCGCGCGACCCTCAGCGCTGGCGCGACCTCGCCTGGCTGCTCGTGACGTCCACAGTCGGCTTCACCCTCTGCCTGCTGGTGGTGACGGCGTTCCTCTCGGTCATCTTCTACGCGATCTACCCGTTCCTGTACTGGGTCACGCCGCCAGGCGTCTTCGACCAGAACTACGGCGTCGTGGCGATCGACACCCAGGCGAAGTCGTTCCTCGAATGGGTCTTCGCCGTCCTCGCCTTTGTCATCTGGTGGTACGCCGGCCCGCCGCTCGTCCGGGTGAACGCCCGCCTCGATGCCGCGCTTCTCGGGCATGGCCGCACGGAGGTCCTCCGGCGCCGGGTACGCGACCTCTCCGAGTCCCGCGCCCAGAGCGTCGACTTCTCCGCCGCTGAGCTGCGCCGGATCGAGCGAGACCTGCACGACGGCGCCCAGGCGCGGATGGTCGCGCTGGGAATGAGCCTCGGCATGGCAGACGAGCTGATGGAGCGCGATCCGGACGCCGCCCGACGGCTGCTCGCGGAGGCACGCACGACCAGTTCGGCCGCTCTCGGTGATCTGCGGGCCGTCGTACGCGGCATCCACCCGCCGGTGCTCGCCGACCGTGGACTCTCCGGTGCCGTGCAGGCGCTGGCGATGGACATGTCGATCCCGGTACACGTGAGCGTGGACATGGCCGGACGGCCGCCGGCACCGATCGAGTCGGCGACCTACTTCGCGGTCGCCGAGTGCCTCGCCAACGTCGGCAAGCATTCCGGCGCCAGCCGCGCCTGGGTCTCTTTGTCGCACTCCGACGGTACGCTGCGCGTCGAGGTGGGAGACGACGGCCGGGGCGGCGCCCGGTCCGATCCCGCCGCGGGGACGGGGATACTCGGCATGATGCGACGGCTGGCGGCCTTTGACGGCACCCTGGCCATGTCGAGCCCCGTCGGTGGTCCGACCCTCGTCGTGATGGAGGTCCCGTGCGCGTTGTCGTCGGTGAAGACCACGCCCTCCTACGGGACGGACTGACCCGGCTGCTCGAAGCGCACGGCTTCGAGGTGGTGGCCGCCGTCGCCGACGCCCCGTCGCTGCGACGCGCACTGCAGGCGCCGGACGCCGAGGTGGCCGTGGTCGACGTACGGCTGCCGCCGACCTTCACCGACGAAGGGCTGCGCGAGGCGATCGCGGCTCGCGCGTCACGGCCCGGATTCCCGATCCTGGTCCTCTCGCAGTACGTCGAGCAGCTGTACGCCCGAGAGCTCCTGCAGAGCGGCGACGGCGCGATCGGCTACCTGCTGAAGGACAGGGTCTCCGACACCGCGGCGTTCGTCGACGCCCTGCGCCGGGTCGGTGACGGTGGCACGGTCCTCGACCCGGAGGTCGTCGCGGCACTCCTGGCCCGGCCGCGTCGAGGCGACCCGATCGACCGGCTGACGCCGCGCGAGCGAGAGGTGCTGGGGCTCATGGCGGAGGGCAGGTCGAACGCGGCCATCGCGGCGCGCCTGTTCGTCACCGACAAGGCGGTCAGCAAGCACACCAACAACATCTTCGCGAAGCTCGACCTGCCGATGGACGGTGACGACCACCGCAGGGTGCTGGCAGTCCTCGCGTACCTGAAACGGTGACCCGGCCCTCCCTGGGCGGTCGGACCTTTTCTCGTGAGCGCCGCCGGCACGGTCTACTACTCTGGCCGCCGTGGCCGACTGGGTAACGATCTCCTCCCTGGCCACGGCCGGGGGCACCCTGGTCCTCGCCGTGGCCACGTTCGGCTCGGTGCGATCGGCGAACCGCGCGGCCCGGGCCGCCGAGCGGTCGATGCTGGCCGCCCTACGGCCGCTCCTGCTCCCGTCGCGGCTGCAGGACCCGCCGCAGAAGGTCGGGTTCGCCGACGACAAGTGGCTGGTCGTGCCGGGCGGCGGGGCTGCGGCCGAGGTCGGCGACGACGCCGTGTACCTCGCCCTGTCGCTCCGCAATGTCGGCACCGGCCTCGCTGTGCTGCACGGGTGGAGGTTCTATCCCGAGCGGATCCTGGGCGGGGATTCCGGGCACGCTCCGCTGGAGGAGTTCCATCGGCTGTCGCGCGACCTGTACATTCCCGCGGGTGACTTCGGTTTCTGGCAGGGGGCCCTCCGCGACCCCGCGAGCCCCGAGTTCGCGGCTGCGCGCAGGCCGGTCCAGGCCGGTGACAGCGTGACGGTCGACCTGCTCTACGGCGACCAGGAGGGCGGCCAGCGGGTCGTCACCCGATTCGTGCTGCGGCCGAAGGCGGACGCCAGCGCATGGCTGGGGACCGTGTCCCGGCACTGGAACGTCGACCGCGACGACCCTCGCTAGCAGGCTTCGTACCCTTCGCCGGCCCGCCACCGGCGGTCGGTAACGTCTCCAGCCGACCGGGTCGCCCCCGGCCTCGGTCGCTACCGCTACCTCGACGGCGGATCCTTCGAGGGGCGGGTCGCGGGACGTGCATCCACCTCGATCGGCTCCGGTGGGCGGCCGGAGGCCAGCAGATCGTCCAGGAAGTGCCCGAGCCCGCGTGGCGAGAACGTCACGTAGCCCTCGACCGTGGGGTCGCCGGCGTCGAAGCGGGCCTGCGCCCGCTGGATCTCGTCGTACGCCCACCAGCGCATCCCGTCGAGATGCTCGGCGCGCAGCTCCGCCTCCGTGAAGTGCGGCCGCGGCTCGAACGCGTCGACCTCCACCAGGAAGTACGTGTCGTGCTGTCCGTCGAAGCCTGTCATGGGGAACAGGCGCTGCATCCACCAGACCGGAGAGCCCGGGTGGTCGATCCGCAGCCCCAGCTCCTCGTCGAGCTCGCGGATGAGCCCTTCGGTGACCGACTCGCCGTCGTCGATGCCACCTCCCGGGCACGCCCAGAGGCCGCTCGGCTGCTCCGTCGTGACGAAGTCGAAATGGACCAGCAGCACCCGACGGTCGCGGTCCATGACGATGGCCCGGGCCGCGCGCCGGATCCGGGGCGACGTCGACACCGGGGCAGTCTAGGCGACTCTTCGCCGGCGGCCGGCGGGGTGCGCTGTGCGCGAACAGCCTTCCGAGTGCCGTGGCTTTGTCGCCGGTGGCCGCTACTGTCGTTGGCGTGACTCCTCCAGACTCGACCCAGTCCATGAACGGCGGCCAGTCAGGCCAAGGCCTCGACGACCACATCTACCAGCGCCTTCTCAAAGAGCGCATCGTGTTCCTCGGCTCCGAGGTCAGGGACGAGAACGCCAACGCGATCTGCGCCCAGATGCTGCTCCTCAACGCAGAAGATCCCGACAAGGACATCTTCTTGTACATCAACTCGCCGGGCGGCTCCGTCGACGCCGGAATGGCGATCTACGACACCATGCAGTACATCTCCAACGACGTCGCGACCGTCGGTATGGGGCTGGCCGCGTCGATGGGGCAGTTCCTGCTCTGCGCCGGCGCGAAGGACAAGCGCTACGCCCTGCCGCATGCCCGCATCATGATGCACCAGCCGTCCGGCGGCCTTGGCGGTTCGGCCTCCGACATCAAGATCCAGGCCGAGCAGTCTCTGTACATCAAGAAGATCCTCTTCGAGCTGATCTCCAAGCACACCGGTCAGGGCATCGAGCAGGTCGAGCGCGACGCCGACCGCGACCGCTGGTTCACTGCCGAGCAGTCCAAGGAGTACGGCTTCATCGACCACGTGATCACCGACGTCGCCGAGGTCGCCTCGGGCGGCGCGCCGAACTCACCGACCGCAGGGAGCCTGTGATGACTGCCGACCCGTTCCTCACCGCCCTCGGGCTGGCGTCCGGCCAGCCGCTCCACCAGCAGACTGCACCGCGCGCCGAGTACTTCATCCCGCAGTGGGAGGAGCGCACCTCCTACGGCGTCCGGCGCATCGACCCGTTCGCGAAGCTGTTCGAGGAGCGGATCATCTTCCTCGGCACCCCGATCAGCGACGACATCGCCAACGCGGTGATGGCACAGCTGCTCTGCCTGCAGCAGATGGACGGCGACCGCGACATCAGCATCTACATCAACTCACCGGGCGGCTCGTTCACCGCGCTGACAGCGATCTACGACACGATGCGCTACATCAAGCCCGACATCCAGACGATCTGCCTGGGTCAGGCCGCCTCCGCCGCCGCCGTGCTCCTCGCGGCCGGCACGAAGGGCAAGCGGCTGGCGCTTCCGAACAGCAGGATCCTGATCCACCAGCCGTACACCGAGGGCACCTACGGCCAGTCGAGCGACATCGAGATCCAGGCGAACGAGATCTTGCGCATGCGGTCACTCCTCGAGCAGATGATCTCCGAGAACACTGGCAAATCGCCCGAAGAGGTCAGTCAGGACATCGAGCGGGACAAGATCTTGACGGCTGAGCAGGCCATTGAGTATGGCCTGGTCGACCAGGTGCTGGAGTCGGTGAAGGCGACACTGCTGAACGCCTGAGACCGAGTTACCAGCGGTTGACCGGTCCGACCGGTACGGTCACCATGGAGAGCACGTTGCGGGGCGCCAGGCGTCGCAGTCCGAGATAAGGAGACGTCGCAGGTGGCACGGATCGGAGACGGCGCAGACCTGCTGAAGTGCTCGTTCTGCGGCAAGAGCCAGAAGCAGGTCAAGAAGCTCATCGCCGGTCCCGGTGTGTACATCTGCGACGAATGCATCGATCTCTGCAACGAGATCATCGAGGAGGAGCTCTCCGAGGGCAGTGACCTCGGCCTCGAGGAGCTGCCCAAGCCGCGGGAGATCTACGACTTCCTGAACGGCTACGTGATCGGTCAGGACGTCGCCAAGAAGTCCCTGGCAGTGGCGGTCTACAACCACTACAAGCGCATCCAGGCCGGCGTCGCCGCGGTCGGGCGGCACGCGAAGGACGATCCGGTCGAGCTGGCCAAGTCCAACATCTTGATGATCGGTCCGACCGGCTGTGGCAAGACCTACCTGGCGCAGACGCTGGCGAGGATGCTCAACGTGCCGTTCGCGATCGCCGACGCGACGGCGCTGACCGAGGCGGGCTATGTCGGCGAGGATGTGGAGAACATCCTGCTCAAGCTGATCCAGGCCGCAGACTACGACGTGAAGAAGGCCGAGACGGGCATCATCTACATCGACGAGGTCGACAAGGTCGCCCGCAAGTCCGAGAACCCCTCGATCACGCGCGACGTGTCGGGGGAGGGCGTGCAGCAGGCCCTGCTCAAGATCCTCGAGGGTACGACCGCCTCCGTGCCGCCGCAGGGTGGCCGCAAGCACCCCCACCAGGAGTTCATCCAGATCGACACGACGAACATCTTGTTCATCGTCGGAGGCGCGTTCGCCGGTCTGGAGCACATCATCGAGCAGCGGGCGGGCAAGAAGACGCTCGGGTTCACCGCCGAGCTGCCGAGCAAGGTCGACAAGGACATCGACGCCCTGTTCTCCGACGTCCGCCCCGAGGACCTGCTGAAGTTCGGCCTGATCCCCGAGTTCGTCGGCCGGCTCCCCGTCATCGCCACGGTCGACAAACTCGGCGAGGCCGACCTGATGCGCATCCTGATCGAGCCGAAGAACGCGCTCATCAAGCAGTACCAGAAGCTGTTCGAGATCGACAACGTCGACCTCGAGTTCACCGACGACGCCGTCGAGGCGATCGCCGACCAGGCGATGCTGCGCGGCACCGGAGCCCGGGGTCTGCGCGCGATCCTCGAAGAGGTCCTCCTCAACGTTATGTACGACGTGCCGTCTCGCGAGGACATCGCAAAGGTCGTCATCACCGGTGAGGTCGTGTCCGACAATGTCAACCCCACCCTCGTTCCACGTGAGCAGCCCGCCGCGTCGAAGGCCAAGAAGAAGTCGGCCTAGCCGCTCCGCTTCACGACGGCCCAGCGCCTAGCGGCCTGACGACGTCGGCAAAGGCCCTCCCCGGCTCTGCAGCCGAGGAGGGCCTTCGCGTGTGCGGGCAGGGTGCGAGCCGGCACAGGGGTTGGGCGTGTCAGGAAAGGGCCGGCGTCTGCGCGCTCTCCTCGGCCTCGATGTGCTCCTCCGCGGCCCTGGCCTCGTCAGACTCCGAGGCGTCGGGGGTGGCCTCGACCTTGTTGGCCTCGATCTCGAGGACGAGCTTCACCTTGTCGCTGACCAGGAAGCCGCCGGTCTCGAGGGCGGCGTTCCAGTTCAGCCCCCAGTCCTTGCGGTTGACGGTCGTGGTGGCCTCGAAGCCCGCCTTGACGGTGCCGAACGGGTCCTTGGCGACGCCGCCGAACTCCCAGACGATCTCGACCGGCTTGGTGACGTCGCGGATGGTCAGGTCTCCGACCAGGACGAGGTCATCGCCGTCGACGCGGGCCGACGTGCTCCGGAAGCTGATCTTCGGGTGGTTCTCCACGTGGAAGAAGTCGGGGCTCTTCAGGTGGTTGTCGCGCATTTCCGTCTTGGTCGTGAGGCTCGCTGCGTCGATGTCGACCCACGCCGTTGACGCCTCGGGGTTCGCGGCGTCGATGGTGGCGCCGCCCTCGAACGTCTCGAAGTGGCCGCGCGTGGTGGACACCATGGCGTGCTTGGCGGCGAAGCCGACGGTGCTGTGGATGGGATCGATCTCCCAGGTGCCGGTGAGCTCGGCGGGCAGTTCTGACATGGGTCTTGCCTTCCCCTCAAGGATGTGTGCGCCGTATTGGGCTACTAGTTGAAGGGTAAACTACTTTGTGGACGGAAGCAAGGTCAGCCGGCGAGTGAGCTCACGGCGGCGCGGAACACCCACGGCAGAGCGGCCGCAGCCGGCACGATGGCCGGCCGGACCAGGCTGCGGTCCCGGGCCCACAGCAGCGTGGAAGTCATCAGCCGGTACCGCCGGGTCGCCTGCAGCCAGCGCCCCTCGTACGCCTGCGGGTCGTCGGCTCCTGCACACCGCACCAGCTCGGCGGCACTGGCCAGGCCGATCGACACGCCTTCGCCGGTCAGCGCGTCGACGTACCCGGCTGCGTCCCCGACCAGCATCGCCCGGCCCTGTACCCGCGCCGTCGAGCGCTGCCGCAGCGGTCCCGCTCCGCGGGCCCTCGTCGCGGCGGACGCCGGGAGCCGGGCTAGCAGCTCAGGGAAGTCGCGCAGCTGATCCTCGAACCCTGCCTGCCGGCTGGTGAGGATCGCGACCCCGACGAGGTCCGCCGCGACCGGGGTCACGTACGCCTCGCAGTGCCGCGACCAGTACACCTCGACGACGTCGGTCCAGGGTCGGACCTGGTAATGCCGGCGGATGCCGTACCGGGCCCGGCCGGTACGGCGTGCCTCGAGTCCCAGCAGCCGCCGGACGGGGGAGTGCAGACCGTCCGCGACGGCGAGGTAGCGCGCCTCGACACCGGCGGCGCAGATCCGTTCGGCGTCCTGCTCGACCCGGTCGACCGGGCGGGGGAGGATCTCGATCCCGGACCGCTCGACGGCGCCGTTCAGAGCGCGGTGCAGCGTCGTCCGTCGAACGCCGATGCCGTGGCCGTGGCGGAAGGCCGCCTCCGCCCGCCGCTCGCCGGACAGGTACCGGATGCCTCGAAAGCGCGCACCTTCGACCTCTACGCCGAGCTCCGTCAAGGCTCGAACGGCCCCGGGCATGAGTCCCTCACCGCAGGCCTTGTCGATCTCGCCGGAGCGAGGCTCGGCGACGACGACCGACAGACCGGCCCGGTGCGCGTACAGGGCGGTCGCGAGTCCGACCGGTCCACCGCCCGCGACCAGCAGGTCGATCATTGCGAGACGGCTTGGGCGCCGGGGACGCCGAGGCTGTCGAGAGCCGCATTCTCCGTCGAGATCCTGACCCGCAGCAGTACGGCGTTGAGTGCCGTGAAGCAGACGGCCGTCAGCCAGGCCGAGTGCACCAGCGGGAGCGCAATGCCCTCGGCCACGACCGCGACGTAGTTGGGATGGCGCAGCCGGCGGTACGGTCCACGGGCGACGAGGCGAAGCCCGGGTACGACGATGACCCGCGTGTTCCACTGCTGCCCGAGCGTGGTGATGCACCACCACCGCAGAGCCTGCGACGCGACGACGACGAGGAGCATCGGCCATCCGAGCGCGGGGACGAACGGGCGCCCCGCGCCCAGGACTTCCAGCAGGCAGGCGGCCAACAGGGCCGTGTGCAGGACGACCATGGCGGGGTAGTGGCGGGCGCCGTACTCCACGCCACCTCGCTGCAGGCTCCACGCCGCGTTACGACGCGACACCACCAGCTCCGCGACGCGTTCGAGCGCCACCGCGGCTACGAGGACGACGTACCAGGTCACCACCGGAGCAGTACCAGCTCGGCGCAGAAGCCCGGCCCCATCGCGAAGAGCAGGCCTGGTGTGCCAAGGGCGGGACGGCGCTGGTCGAGGGTGTCGCGCAGCACGTGCAGCACCGACGCCGACGACAGGTTCCCGATCGCCGCCAAGGACCGCCAGGTGAGGGCGAGGGCCGACGCGGGCAGGCCGAGTGCGCTCTGCACGGCGTGGAGGACCTTGGGTCCCCCCGGGTGCGCGACCCAGGCCGCGATGTCGCCGACCTGCAGATCGTGGTCGGCGAGCAGGCCCTTGACGTCGTCGGCCAGGTACATGCTCACCAGGTCGGGCACTTCGGCGCCGAGGACGACCTTGAGCCCGCCCGCGCCGAAGTCCCAGCCCATCGCGCGGCCGGTGTCGGGGTACAGGTGCGACCGGCTGGCGACGATCTCGGGGCCACTCTCCGGCCGCTCGGCACCGACGACGATCGCGGCCGCAGCCCCGTCCCCGAAGAGGCCGCTCGCCACGAGGTTCGCGACGGAGGGGTCGTTGCGCTGCAGGGTGAGCGAGCACAGCTCGACGCTGACGAGGGCACCGACCGCATCCGGCCAGCCGAGGAGCATGTCGTGCATACGGGCCAATCCCGCCGCTCCTGCCAGGCAGCCGAGCCCGAACAGCGGGATGCGCTTGACGTCCGGCCGAAGCCCGACGACGGCGGCGATGCGTGCCTCGATGGACGGCACGGCCAGGCCCGTGACGGTGGTCGACATGATCACGTCGACCTCGTCGGGCTGCAGGCCGGCTTCGGCCAGGGCGCCGGTAAGGGCCTGGGCGCCGAGCTCGACCGCCGTCTCGAGGAACGCGTCGTTGGCCTCCCCGAAGTCGCGCAGCTCCGCATAGCGCTCGAGGGGCAGAGCGAGGTGCCGGGTCGCGACCTGGGCGCTGCCGTGCAGCCGCCGCAGCACGTCGCGCTTGCCGTCAGCGCCGAGGCAGACCTCGGCGAACCGCTCGGTGATCTCCTGCTGGGCGTACTGGTGAGGCGGCAGCACCGCGTGTACAGCCGCGATTCGAGTCACCTTGAAGAGCGTACGTGGCCGCCTCGGAAGACACCGACGGTGTACAGCGCCGAGACTTGTGCAGCTTGGTCGAGCCGTGCCCTGCTAGCCAGGCGACTGGTCGTCGGGCAGCACCAAGCTCACGTCGACCGTGACGGCGTCGGTGTCGGCGGGCTCGAACACCAGCTCCCCGGTGATGCGCCCCGCCGCTCGCAGGTCGTCGGCGGCACGCTCGACCAGCGCGAGGCGCTCGGCCGGACCCCGCACGACCGCTCGGGAGACCTCAGTACGCATCGAGACCTTCGCGACCGACTTCGCTCCACGGATAGCGGCGAGGGCAGCGGCCGTGGCGTCGACCATGGCGGGCTCCGCCGCCGCCGAGTGGAGGTCGGCGTCGACGTCGGGCCACCTCGTCCGATGGATCGAGTCGTCGTTCGACCACGACCACACCTCTTCGGTGACGAACGGCATGAACGGCGCGAAGAGGCGCAGCTGCACCGAAAGGGCCGCGTTCAGCGCGGCGCGGGCGCTCCTCGCCTCCGCCTCGCCCCTGCTGCCGTACGCCCGCTCCTTGACCAGCTCGACGTAGTCGTCGCAGAAGGTCCAGAAGAACCTCTCGGCCGCCTCGAGCGCAGCGCTGTACTCGTAGTTCTCGAAGGCGGACGTCGCCTCGGTCACCACGGCGCGCAGGCGCTCGAGCAGAGCCAGGTCGAGCGTCACGGTGACGGTCTCGGGCCCGCCTTCGGCCGGACCCATCGACACGACGAACTTCGACGCGTTGAGGATCTTCATCGCCAGCCTGCGCCCGACCTTCATCGGGTTCTCGTCGAACGCCGAGTCCTGACCTGGTCGCAGCGAGGCAGCGCGCCAGCGGATCGCGTCGGAGCCGTAGCGGTGGAGCAGCTCGGTGGGGACGGTGACGTTGCCCTTGGACTTCGACATCTTCTTGCGGTCGGGGTCGAGCACGAACCCGGAGATCATCGCGTTGGTCCACGGCACGCAGTCGCTCTCGAAGTGCGAGCGCACGACCCTCGAGAAGAGCCACGTACGGATGATGTCGTGCGCCTGGGTGCACAGGTCCATCGGGAAGACCCGGCTGAACAGGTCGGGGTCACTGGTCCACCGGCCACCGATCTGTGGCGTCAGCGACGACGTGGCCCACGTGTCCATGACGTCGGGGTCGGCGACGAAACCCAGTGGCCGGCCGCGCTGCTCCTCGTCGAAGCCGGGGGGCGTCGCCGAGGAGGGGTCGATCGGAAGCGACTCCTCGTCCGCCAGCAGCGGCTCGTCGTACTTCGGCTCGCCGTCGGCGTCCAGCGGGTACCACACGGGGAACGCCACTCCGAAGAACCGCTGCCGTGAGATGAGCCAGTCCCCGTTGAGGCCCTCGATCCAGTTCGTGTAGCGGTGGTGCATGTACGGCGGCACCCAGGTGATCTCGTCGCCTCTGCGGACGAGGATGTCCCTCAGGTCGGAGTCCCTGCCGCCGTTGCGGATGTACCACTGCCGGGTGGCGACGATCTCGAGCGGCTTGTCGCCCTTCTCGTAGAAGTTCGTCATCCGCTGGGTGGGCTTGGGCTCGCCGTCGAGGTCGCCGGCATCACCGAGGAGCTCGGTCATCTGCTGGCGCGCGCTGAAGGTCGTCTTGCCGGCGAGGCTCTCGTACGCGGCGCGGCCGGCGCCCGACTCGATCCAGCTCGGGACCTCGGGGAGGATGCGCCCGTCACGACCGATGATCGCCCGCACCGGAAGCTGGAGCTCGCGCCACCACTGGACGTCGGTCAGGTCGCCGAAGGTGCAGCACATCGCGATGCCGGCGCCCTTGTCGGGCTCGGCCGCCGGGTGGGCCAACACCGGGACTTCGACCCCGAAGATCGGGGTCCGCACGGTCGTGCCGAACATCGCCGCGTAGCGCTCGTCGTCGGGGTGCGCGATCAGTGCGACGCACGCGCCGATCAGCTCCGGTCGGGTGGTCTCGATGAACACGGGTCCGTCCGCGCCGTGGAAGGCGACGCGGTAGTAGTGACCGGGGTACTCCCGAGCCTCCAGCTCGGCCTGAGCGACGGCCGTCTGGAAGGTGACGTCCCACAGCGTCGGCGCGAGCGCCCGGTACGCCTCCTGGCGGGCGAGGTTGCGCAGGAAGGCACGTTGCGAGACGGCACGCGACTCGTCGCCGATGGTCGTGTACAGGTACGACCAGTCCACCGACAGGCCGACCGAGCGGAAGAGCTGCTCGAAGACCACTTCGTCGGTGGCCGTCAGCTCCTCACAGAGCTCGATGAAGTTCCCGCGCGACACCGGCACCTGTCGCTTCGAATCCGGCTTCTCCGGAGGCGTGAAGTCGGGGTCGTACTGCAGGCGTGGGTCGCAGCGAACCCCGTAGTGGTTCTGGACGCGGCGCTCGGTGGGCAGCCCGTTGTCGTCCCATCCCATCGGGTAGAACACCTCGCGACCGCGCATGCGCTGGTACCGCGCCACGACGTCGGTCTGGGTGTACGAGCACACGCTGCCGAAGTGCAGCGTGCCCGACACCGTCGGCGGGGGCGTGTCGATCGCGTACACCTCGGCGCGGCTCTTGCTGCGGTCGAAGGCGTAGGTACCGCGCTCGGTCCAGATGGCGTCCCACTTGTCCTCCAGGCCCTCCAGGGCCGGTCGCTCCGGTACGACGACCGGGCGTGATGCCGCGGTCGTCGTCTCGGGAGCGGGGCTCGGAAGCGTAGAGGTCATAGTCGGAAATCCTACGGGGAGGCCGGGCAGCGGAGCGAACCCGTTGTTCGCGGCGCCCACTAGACTGCGGGCGATGCCTGACACCTCGGGAGACGACGCCTATCGCGAGGTCGAGCGGCGCATGCTGGCGCGCTGGCCCGAGTCGAGGCTCGACCCCACGCTGGAGCGCATCGCCGGGCTCTGCGACCTGCTCGGGTCGCCGCAGCGTGCGTACCCCGTCGTCCACCTCACCGGTACCAACGGGAAGACGTCGACGGCCCGGATGGTGGACGCGCTGCTTCTGGCGCTGGGGCTGCGAACCGGGCGGTTCACCAGCCCGCACGTCCAGGAGATGACCGAGCGGATCACGCTGCACGGGGCGCCGATCAACCACGAGCGTTTCGTGGAGGTGTACGACGAAGTCATCCCGTACGCCGAGATCATCGACCGGTCCGGACCCAACCCGGTGTCGTTCTTCGAACTGGTGACGGCGATGGGGTTCGCGGCGTTCGCCGACGCGCCCGTCGACGCGGCGGTGGTCGAGGTCGGCATGGGCGGTTCGTGGGACGCGACCAACGTGGCGGACGGGTCCGTCGCGGTCGTCTCCCCGATCGACGTCGACCACGCGGGCTACCTCGGGAACACCCCGGAGGACATCGCAGTCGAGAAGGCGGGGATCATCAAGGCCGGGGCGATCGCGGTGCTCGCCGAACAGACGGTCCCGGTGGCCGAGGTCCTCCTGGAGCGTGCGGCGGAGGTGGGGGCCACCGTGGTCAGGCAGGGCGTGGAGTTCGGCGTCGAGGAGCGTACTCCGGGTCTCGGCGGCCAGCTCATCACGCTGCAAGGGATCGCCGGGAGGTACGACGACGTGTTCCTGCCGCTGTACGGCGCCCACCAGGCGCAGAACGCGGTCTGCGCGCTCGCCGCGGTCGAGGCCTTCGCCGGAGGGAACGGGCTGGATGCCGACCTGGTCCGCGAGGGGTACGCCTCGGTCACCTCTCCGGGTCGACTGGAGGTCGTGCGTCGTTCGCCGGTCGTCGTCGTCGACGCAGCCCACAACCCGCACGGGGCTGCGGCGACGGCGGCCGCGATCGAGGAGGCGTTCTCGTTCTCGTCGCTGGTCGGGGTCGTCGGGGTCATGGCCGACAAGGACGTCGCCGGCCTGCTCGAGGCCTTCGAGCCCGTCATGACGTCCGTCATCTGTACGCGCAACTCCACGCCGCGCGCGCTGTCGGCGGAGTCGCTCGCAGCCGTGGCACGCGACATCTTCGGCGACGAACGGGTCGACGTGGTCCCGCGTCTCGACGAGGCGCTCGAGCTGGCGATGGCGCGGGCCGACATCGACGCGACCCAGCCCCTGGGCCTGGGCGGGGCCGGCGTCCTCGTGACGGGCTCGGTGATCACCGCGGGTGAGGCCCGCCTGCTGCTCGGCGGTCGCTGATGCGCTCACCGCGCCGGATGATGTGCGCCGCGGTCCTAGGCTTCGAGTGCGTTGTGCTGGCGCTCGTCACGCCGGTGCTCATCGCCGTGAACGACCTGGCGACACCGCTCGCGCTCGCGATCGGACTGGGGCTCGCGGGCGCGTGCCTGGTGATCGCCGGCCTGCTGCGGTTCGAATGGGCGTACTACGCGGGGTTCGCTCTGCAGGTGGCGGCGCTGGCCGTCGGGCTGCTGGTACCGGCCATGATCGTGCTCGCGGTGGTCTTCGGCGGGCTGTGGACGGCTGCGTACGTGCTCGGCAGGCGGATCGAGGTGCAGCGGGCCGCCTGGCCCGCCGAGCCGTCCGAGCCGTCCTCCTGACCTCCCGTGGACCGGGCGCATATGTCCGGCTGAGTGGGCGCATATGTCGCCTCGAGCGGGCAGGAATGTTGCCCTCGAGCGGGCGGATGTGTGCCGAGAGCCAAGCAGTCGTGCCCCGGATAGGCTTCCGCCCATGACTCAGCGCACCCTCGTCTTGCTCAAGCCCGATGCCTTACGCCGCGGGCTCGTCGGCAACATCGTCAGCCGCTTCGAGGCGAAGGGCCTGAGGTTCGTGGCGCTGGAGCAGAGAGTCATCACGGCAGCGCAGGCCGACCGCCACTACGCCGAACATGTCGACAAGGACTTCTATCCGCCCCTGCGCGACTTCGTGACAAGCGGGCCGCTCGTCGCGGCCGTTCTCGAGGGTGACGAGGCAGTCGACGTCGTTCGTGCCATCAACGGGGCGACCGACGGACGCAAGGCGGCTCCCGGCTCCATCCGTGGCGACCTCAGTCTGTCGAACCGCGAGAACCTCGTACACGGGTCCGACTCCGTACAGTCGGCGCAACGCGAGATCACGCTCTGGTTCCCGGACCTGACCGACTGAACTCACGCTTCGACCGCACATTCGCGCCCGCTCGGCGGGACATTTGCGCCGCTCGACCGGACATTTGCGCCCTCTCGACCGGGCATTTGCGCCCAGTCGTGAGAAGTCGCCGGCTGTGTCGAAGTGTCGGCGCGGTGTAGGGAGTCAGCGGACCTACATTGAGGAGGCGGCCGACGGGGCGATCCGGCCCGGGCAGGTCGCTGCTCCCCGGCCTCGGGAGCATCACGTACATCCCTGCACGAGAAGGCTGGGTCCCACAGATGGCCAACAGCATCATCGGTCGCGACATGGCGGTCGATCTCGGCACCGCCAACACCTTGGTGTACGTCCGCGGCCGCGGCGTGATGCTGAACGAGCCGTCCGTCGTGGCCATGAACGCCCAGACCCGCGAGATCCTCGCCGTGGGCGCCGAGGCCAAGCGGATGATCGGCCGCACCCCTGACCACATAAGCGCCATCCGGCCTCTCCGCGACGGCGTGATCGCGGACTTCGAGGCGACCGAGCAGATGTTGCGCTTCTTCATCCAGCGCGTACATCGACGCCGGTACTTCGCCAAGCCCCGCCTGGTCATCTGCGTCCCGTCGGGTATCACCGCCGTCGAGCAGCGGGCCGTGAAGGAGGCGGGGTACCAGGCAGGCGCGCGCCGCGTGTACATCATCGAGGAGCCGATGGCTGCCGCGATAGGCGCCGGGCTCCCGGTGCACGAAGCGACCGGGAACATGGTCGTCGACATCGGCGGCGGTACGACGGAAGTCGCCGTCATCAGTCTCGGTGGCATCGTGACGAGCCAGTCGATCCGCACCGCCGGCGACGACCTCGACTCGGCGATCATCGCCTGGATGAAGAAGGAGTACTCCCTGATGCTGGGGGAGCGCACCGCCGAGGAGATCAAGCTGGTCCTCGGGTCCGCCTTCCCGTTGCCGGACGAGCCGGAGGCCGAGATCCGCGGCCGCGACATGGTCAGCGGCCTCCCGCGCAACGTCGTCGTGTCCTCCGCCGAGGTACGCCAGGCGCTCGAGGAGCCTCTGCACGCCATCGTCGACTCCGTACGCGTGACGCTCGACAAGACTCCCCCCGAGCTTGCCGGCGACATCATGGACCGCGGCGTCGTCCTCACCGGTGGTGGTGCCCTGCTCAGAGGGCTCGACGAGCGGCTCCGGCACGAGACCGGAATGCCCGTCCACGTTGCCGACACCCCCCTCGACTCGGTGGCGCTCGGCGCGGGCAAGTGCGTCGAGGAGTTCGAGGCGCTCCAGCAGGTGCTCGTCTCCGAGCCACGGCGATGACCCCGGTCGAGCCGCGGCGCTCCCGGGCCGTCGTCGGGCTCCTCGTCCTCGCGTCGCTGACGCTGCTGACCGTCGACGCCAGCTCGTCGTCGAAGAGCTCCCCGGTCGACCCTCTGCGGTCCGCCGTGGCGGCCGTGCTCGGGCCGGTCGAGCGCGGTGCGACCGCCGCGCTCACACCGGTCACCGACATCCCCGGCTACCTCAGCGGGGTCCAAGCCCTGCGCCGCCGCAGCGACGCCCTCGAAGCGTCGAACCACACGCTCGTACAGCGCCTGCGCGTCGCCCAGGCCGTCCAACAGCCCCGCGCGGCCGAGATCCGCGGAATGACCCGGTTCGCGGACGCGAGCTCACTCGAGCTGGTCCCGGCCCAGGTCGTCGCGCTCGGACCGGCGCAGTCCTTCTCCCGTACCGTGACGATCGACGCCGGTACCAGCTCCGGCGTCGTACCCGACCTGACAGTGGTGAACGCCGACGGGCTCGTCGGCCGGGTGATCGCGGCGACGACGTCGACGGCGACGGTACTGCTCATCATCGACTCCAAGTCGACGGTTGGCGGCCGGCTGGGTGCGTCGATGGAGCTCGGCTTCCTCGAGGGCGACGGGGACATCAGCGCGAACGGGTCCCTCCAGCTGAGCCTGGTCGACCACCTCGTCTCCGCTCGCGTCGGCGACACGGTCGTGAGCTGGGGCTCGCGCGGTGGCTCGCCGTACGTCGCCGGGGTGCCGATCGGGCAGGTGGCGTCGGTGCGGTCCTCGCCCGCCGAGCTTACCCAGACGGCGACGATCCGGCCGTACGTGAACTTCTCCTCACTCGACCTGGTGGGGGTCGTCACCTCCTCGCACACCGCGAGCACGCAGCTGGCGCAGGGGAGCTCTCGATGACCGGGCGGGTCCTGCGCGTCGTCTCCATGGCCGTGGTCGTCGTCGTCGCGGTGACGCTGCAGCTGACGCTCTTCAGCCACTTCTCGTTCGACGGCGTGGCGCCCGACCTCGCGCTGCTCGTCGTGCTCGGCGCCGCACTCGTCCGCGGGCCGGACTACGCCGCGGTCGTGGGCTTCGGCGCAGGGCTCGTGCTCGACCTCGCACCTCCGGCGGACCACACGGCCGGACGGTGGGCGCTGTCGCTCGTCCTCGTCGGCTACCTCACCGGCCTCGCCCGTCCCGACGGCGACATCTCCAAGGGCGGCACCCTGCTCATGGCCGCCGCGGCGGCGTTCATCGGCACGTCGGTGTTCGCCTTCTCCGGGATGGTGCTGGGCGACCCGGGCGTCACGGTCGCGTCCGCGTTCGAGGTCGTGCCGCGCGCGGTCGGGTACGACGTGCTCGTCACGCCGATCGTGGTCCCGCTCGTCGTACTGCTCCTGCGACGCCTCCAGCCCGCCCCGCGGTGGTGAGCCGGGCGTGCTGAGCTCCCGGTCGCGGCTGCGCCTCGTCGTCGTCCAGGTCATGGTCGTCTCGCTGTTCGTCACGCTCCTCGCCCGGCTGTGGTACATCCAGGTCGTCGGCGGCGACACGTACCATGCGGCAGCCGAGCAGAACACGCTGCGCGACGTCGCCATCCCTGCCCCGAGGGGCTTGATCGTCGACGCCGAAGGGCGCCCGCTCGTCGCGAACCGGACGTCGTGGGTGGTGACCGTCGACAGAGACGTGCTCGACGGGCTCCGCCCGCACCGCAGGCGCGCGGTGGTCGGCCGGCTGGCCGCCACCCTCGGTCTGTCCCGGCAGGAGCTGCTGCGGCGCACGAAGATCTGCGGTGAAGCCGGAGCCGCCCGCGCGCCGCTGTGCTGGAACGGCAGCCCGTACGAGCCTGTCCCCGTCGCCGAGGACGTCTCGGAGGCGCTGGCGGCAACGATCCTCGAGCGCTCGGAGGACTACCCGGGCGTGACCGCGGAAGCCCGCAAGGTGCGCACCTACCCCGCGCCGTTCGGCGTCAATGCCGCGCATCTGCTGGGTTACGACTCACCCATCACCTCCCACGAGGTGAAGGTCGCCGACGCGGGCGGCCGGTCAGCGGTGAGCCCCCTGTCCGTCGTCGGGAGGACCGGTCTGGAGTACACCTACAACAGGTACCTGCGGGGCGACTCGGGACAGCACGAGGTGTCCGTCGACTCGATGGGCCGTGTCATCTCCGGCGGCCCCCAGAGCGCACCGACGCCGGGCGACACCCTCGTCACGAGCCTCGACGCGAAGATCCAGGCGCTCGCCGAGAAGGAGCTCGCTCGGTCCATCGACGTGGCACGGCACACGGTCGACCCGGTCACGCATCGCCGCTACGTGGCCGACTCCGGCTCGGTCGTGGTCCTCGACGCCAAGAACGGCCGGGTCGTGGCGATGGCGAGCAACCCGACGTACAACCCGGCCCTCTGGGTCGGCGGTATCACCCAGCGCGACCTGAGCCGGCTGTACAGCGCCAAGGCCGACCAGCCCCTCCTCAGCCGGGCGATGCAGGGGCTCTTCGCGCCCGGGTCGACTTTCAAGCCCTTCACCACGGCGGCAGCTCTCACGCACGGGTACTCGACGCACGACCGTCTCGACTGCTCATCGTCGCTGACGGTCGGCGATCGGGTGTTCAAGAACTACGAGTCCGCCGCGTACGGCCCCATCACGTTCGCCCAGGCGCTGCAGCTGTCGTGCGACACCTTCTTCTACCGCGTCGGCTACGCGAAATGGCTGCAGGAAGGCGGGGACTCCGGCGACGTCTCGGTCAAGGACCCGCTCGTACAGAACGCCAAGAACTTCGGGTTCGGCCGCCGTACGGGCATCGACATCCCCGGCGAGGTTCCCGGGCGGATCGCCGACCGCAAGTGGAAGCTGTCTTACTGGAAGGCCAACAAGGCGTACTACTGCAAGCTGGGCAAGGAAGCGGGCACCGACTACATCCACGTCTTCGCACGTGAGTTCTGTGTCGACGGGTGGCGCTACCGCGCTGGAGACGCCGTGAACTTCGCCATCGGGCAGGGCGACACCGTCTTGACCCCGCTCCAGCTCGCGGTGGGGTACGCGGCGATCAGCAACGGCGGGACCCTGTGGGAGCCACGCGTCGGCAAGGCGATCATCGACCCCGCAGGCAACCTCGTACGCCGGATCCCACCGAAGGCCGCGGGCAAGGTGCCGATCCCGCACCGCGTCCTGCACTACATCGACCACGCGCTGGAGGGCACCGGCAAGGTCGGCACGATGGCCTGGAAGATGGGTGGCTTCCCGCTCAACCAGGTCAAGGTCCGGTTCAAGACGGGGACGGCGGAGGTGTACGGCAAGCAGACGACCTCGTGGGTCGCCAGCTATGACAAGCAGTACGTCGTCGTCATGCAGATCTCGCAGGGGGGTACCGGCTCCGGCACCTCGGGCGAGGCCGTGCGCCATATCTGGGAGGCGCTGTACGGCATCCACGGCAGCTCGGTCGTCCCGGCGGACGCGGCCGAGCCGGGTGCCCACCCGCCGGCCGGGCTGCCGGCTTTCAGGCGCGACGGCCAGATCGAGCCACCGCCGGTTCGGCGGCCCCGGTGATGGTCGCGACCTCGACGCTGAGCACGACCCGGAGCAGCCGGCGCGTCAACGTCACGGAGAGCCGGGCGCTGTGGCGGCGCCTGGACTGGACACTGCTGATGTCGGCTGCGGCGCTGCTGGTCATCGGCAGCCTGCTGGTCTGGTCGGCGACGGCGGGCAACGCCGCCCTGACCGGCAACCACCCGACGTCCTTTCTCGTACGCCACCTGACCAACATCGCCATCGGGACCGTCCTGGCCGTCGTGATCGCGGCCACCGACCACCGCTGGGTTCGCATCTGGGCACCACTCGTGTACCTCGGTGGGATCGTCGGGCTGCTGCTCGTGCTGTCACCGGTCGGCGCGGTGGTCAACGGGTCGCGCTCGTGGATCCTGGTCGGCGGGCTCTCGCTGCAGCCCGCCGAGCTCGCCAAGCTCGGTGTCGTCGCCGGCATGGCGCTGATCCTCGCGGAGAAGACCGAGACCCACCGTGGGGAGACGGTGCTGCGCAGCTGGGATGTCGTCGCCGCGCTGGCCGTCGCGGGCGTACCCGCGCTGCTGATCCTCGCTCAGCCGGACCTCGGCACCCTGCTCGTCCTGACGGTCATGGTCTTCGGACTGGTCGCGGTGGCCGGGGCGCCCAAGCGATGGCTGTTCGGGCTGGCGGCGGTAGCGGCCGGGAGCGGGGTCGCGGCCGTCCAGCTCGGCGTGCTCAAGGGTTACCAGCTGCTGCGCTTCCGCGCGTTCATCGACCCCAGCCTCGACCCGCGTGGTGCCGGCTACAACACCACCCAGGCCCGGATCGCAATCGGCAACGGCGGCCTCTTCGGACAGGGCCTGTTCCACGGCTCGCAGACGCAGTCGGGCTTCGTGCCCGAGCAGCACACCGACTTCGTCTTCACGGTCGCGGGGGAGGAGCTGGGGCTCGTGGGAGCCGGTGCCGTCATCGCGTTGTTCGTCGTGCTGCTGTGGCGGGCGGCCACGATCGCGTCGCGGGCCGACGACATGTTCGGGCGGCTGGCCGGGGCGGGGATCGTGTGCTGGTTCGGTTTCCAGGCGTTCCAGAACATCGGCATGTGCCTGGGGATCATGCCTGTCACCGGCGTGCCGCTGCCGCTCGTGTCGTACGGCGGCACCTCGATGTTCGCCTCCCTGATGGCGCTCGGGCTCCTCCTGAACATCCACCTCCGTACCGAAGGCTCGCTGGGCCTCGGCATCATCCTGCGAAGCCGGATGGCGCGCTCGCGTCGTTTCTGAGCTGACCCCGGAGCATTCCGGGGTGTCTCCGGCCGGGGCGGCTGCTCGCGACGTCAGCCGCAGTAGCACCACTGGAAGAGCGAGCGCCAGGTGACCGGCCCGACGACCCCGTCGACGAAGAGGCCGTGGTCGGACTGGTAGCTCCTTACGACGCCGGCCGTGATCGGGCCGTAGTCACCGTCGACGGCGAGATGGCTGTACCCGAGCGCGTTGAGCCGTCGCTGTACGAGGGCCACATCCCAGCGGTACGCGCTGCTCAGCGACGTCGACAGCGACGTACCGGGCCAGAGCGGGCCGGTACCGTCGCTCACGGTAGGAGCGGGCTCGGCTGGAGGGACCACCGTGACGATGATGCTCGGCATGGGCGCCGTCTCGTGGACCGTCACCGTGGCGCGCTTCCTCGGAGGTCGCGGGGCGTGGATCCGCGGGGAGGTGGCGCGGCCACCGCCGGCGGGGGCCGGTGTCGTCGTGGTGCCGGTCTGCGGTGCACTGGGCGGCTGCGTCACGGTCACGGTCGATGCCGCCGAGTCGTTGACATGTCCCGCCGAGCCGCAGCCCGCCAGCAGCGCCAACGTGGCGGCCGCCGTTCCCGCTGCCACGGCTCCAGATCGGTGCCTGGCGCTGCCTCGTGCCTCTCGGTGCGCCACCTGTCCCCCGGTCCCGGGCGCGCAGCCGACGCTGGTCGGCGTCGTACGGGCCGTCGCTCACCCGACACGGTACGTGACGGCGGGAGGGTCCGAGCGCGAATCGTGAAGCCGGCGAGGGGCCCGGTGTCGCGCTGTGAGCTGCCATCGCGCCACGGCGTAGGCTTTGCGGTTTCCAGCCAACCACCGGGAGAGCCGTCACCCATGCCCGTCGAGTCCGTGTTCGCGAAGCTCGAGCCGCTGCTGCCGACCGTGCAGAAGCCGATCCAGTACGTCGGCGGCGAGCTCAACTCGACGACGAAGGACTGGGACGCCGTCCGGGTGCGCTGGGCGCTGATGTACCCCGACGCGTACGAGGTCGGGCTGCCCAACCAGGGTGTGCAGATCCTGTACGAGGTGCTCAACGAGCGCGACTGGATCCTCGCCGAGCGCACCTATGCGGTGTTCGCCGACATGGAGCAGGTAATGCGCACGCACGGCATCCCGCAGTTCACGGTCGACGGCCACCGCCCGGTGGGGGAGTTCGACGTGCTCGGGGTGTCCTTCGCCACGGAGCTCGGCTACACGAACCTGCTGACGGCGCTCGACCTGAGCGGCGTCGCGCTGCACGCCGCCGACCGGCTCGACACCGACCCGATCGTGCTCGCCGGAGGGCACTCCGCGTTCAACCCCGAGCCGGTGGCCGCGTTCATCGACGCCGCGGTACTCGGCGACGGCGAGGAGATCGTGCTCGCGATCAGCGAGGTGATCCGGGAGTGGAAGGACGACGGACGTCCCGGCGGCCGCGACGGCCTGCTCATGCGGCTGGCGAGGTCGGGAGGGGTGTACGTCCCGAAGTTCTACGACGTCGACTACCTCGACGACGGGCGCATCGCACGGGTGGTCCCCAACCGTCAGGGCGTGCCTGCTCGCGTGTACAAGCACACGCTGATGGACCTCGACTCGTGGCCGTACCCGCGCAAGCCGCTCGTGCCCCTGGCGGAGACGGTGCACGAGCGGTACTCGGTGGAGATCTTCCGCGGCTGTACACGCGGCTGCCGGTTCTGCCAGGCGGGGATGATCACCCGACCCGTCCGAGAGCGCTCGATCACCACGATCGCCGACATGGTGGACAACGGCATCAAGAAGTCCGGTTTCGAGGAGGTCGGGCTGCTGTCGCTGTCCTCGGCCGACCACAGCGAGATCGCCGAGGTGGCCAAGGGGCTCGGGGACCGGTACGAGGGCACGAACGTGTCGCTGTCACTCCCGTCGACGCGTGTAGACGCCTTCAACATCACGCTGGCCAACGAGTTCTCGCGCAACGGGCGGCGCTCCGGCCTGACCTTCGCGCCGGAGGGCGGCTCAGAACGACTGCGCAAGGTCATCAACAAGATGGTCTCGGAGGAGGACCTGATCCGTACCGTTGCCGCGGCGTACTCGCACGGCTGGCGGCAGGTCAAGCTCTACTTCATGTGCGGTCTGCCCACCGAGACCGACGAGGACGTGCTGGCGATCGCCGACCTGGCGAAGAAGGTGATCGCCACCGGGCGGGAGGTGTCGGGACGCCGGGACATCCGGTGCACGGTGTCGATCGGCGGCTTCGTCCCCAAGCCGCACACGCCGTTCCAGTGGGCCTCGCAGCTCGACCACGAGACGACCGACCACCGGCTGCAGCTGCTACGGGACGAGGTGCGCAAGGACAAGCAGTTCGGGCGAGCGATCGGCTTCCGGTACCACGACGGCAAGCCGGGGATCGTCGAAGGGCTGCTGTCACGCGGTGACCGGCGCGTCGCTGCCGTCGTCGAGGAGGTGTGGCGCCAGGGCGGCCGGTTCGACGGCTGGAGCGAGCACTTCTCCTACGACCGGTGGGTGGCCGCGACCGAGACCGCGTTCGCCGGTCTGCCGGTCGACCTCGACTGGTACACGGTCCGCGAGCGCGAGTACAGCGAGGTCCTGCCGTGGGACCACCTGGACTCCGGGCTCGACCGGGACTGGCTCTGGGAGGACTGGCAGGACGCCCTCAACGAGGTCGAGATCGAGGACTGCCGCTGGTCGCCGTGCTTCGACTGCGGCGTGTGCCCCGAGATGGGCACCGACATCCAGGTCGGGCCTACCGGCAAGCAGCTGCTGCCGCTGTCGGTGGTCTGACGGCCGTGGCGGGCGACGGCAACGGGAACTGGAACGGGAACAAGGCGGCGGTCGAGCGCTTCGTCGACAGCCTCGAACGCCGCGACTGGGAGGCGTGGGCCGCTCTGCTGGATCCCGACGTCGTCTACGAGCTGCCGCAGTCACGGGAGCGGATCCGTGGGCGGGAGCGCTACCTGCAGTTCAACCAGGAGTTCCCCGGGGACTGGCATCTGGAGCTGAAGGTCGCGATCGCCGACGATCGCAACGGGGTCGCCTGGTTCTGGTGGCGGGTCGGGGCGGAGGAGCCGGGGGAAGCGATGGCGTTCTTCAGGTTCGGCGACGAAGGGCTGATCACCGCGGTCACGGACTTCTGGCCGGAGCCGTACGATCCGCCCAGCGGGCGCGAACATCTCGTGGAGCGCTGGTAGGCGGAAACCGTCAACGCTGAGGCACCCTGTTGCCTCGCGGCTGCGGACTACTGGCGCTTCTTGCGGTCGAGGGCTCGCTGCACCCGGGTCTGGGACTGGCCGAGCAGCTTGGCCAGGATCGGCAGCCGGAACTTGTACGCGACGACGGCGGCGACCACGACCAGGATGAACAAGAAGAACACCATGCGTCCAGAGTACGGACCTCCCGCCGACCGGGCGCAAATGTCGCGTCGACTGGGCGGGAATGTTGCGGCGGCGAGTGGGCGGGAATGTCGCTCGAGTGGGCGGGAATGTTGCGTCGAGTGGGCGGGAATGTTGCGTCGAGCGGTCGGGAAATGTCGTCGCCCCGGCACAGGTGCTCGATGTCTAAACGCCTCGCTCGGCTGCGGCCGTGCCGTTTTGCCCCGTTGACGGTACCTGTGCCGGTCGTGGCCGCCCGCTCGGGCGAGCATTTGCGCCCGCTCAAAAACCTGTATTTGCGCCCGCTCGGGCGAACATTTGCACCCGCTCGAGCCTGCATTTGCGCCCGCTGGAGCCTGCATTTGCGCCCTCTCGACGGAGGGGGGCGTCAGCTCAGCTGGTCCTCAAGCAGGTGCGGAGACGAGGCGCGTACGCCGCTGTACGCCAGCGGTACGACGAGCACCGTGAGCACCCAGATCGGGAGCGTCCACGAGCCGGTAAGCCCGAAGAGGGCTCCCATCATGAACGGGCCGACCGCACCGATGAGGTACCCCACGCTCTGGGAGAAGCCCGACAACGCGGCGGTACCGTCACTGGTCCGAGCGCGAAGCCCGATCAGCGTGAGGGTCAGCGGGAAGACGCCCGTCCCGATACCGATGAGCACCGCCCAGGCCCAGGCTCCGCCGACCGGCCAGGCGAGCAGGCCGAGGTAGCCGACCAGGTAGCACGCACACAACCCGAGGACGTACGGAGTCTGGTTTGGGCGCCGCACTGCGAGTCCGGGCAGCACCAGCGCAAGCGGGATCCCGATCGCTGTGGCGACGCCGAGGAGCAGACCCGCGGTCTGAGCCGACAGTCCCGCGCCCCGGTACACCTCCGGCAGCCAGCCGAACACGGCGTACGCCTGCAGCGACTGCAGGCCGAAGAACAGCGCCAGCCACCAGGCGAGCGGCGCTGTCGCGACCTCACGGAAGGGGATTCCCCCGCTCACCGGCCCCTCCGGCCGGACGTCGTGACGCATCAGCCCCAGCCACGGCACCACCGCGACGGCGGCCAGCACACCCCACGACGCCAGGCCGCCCCGCCATGAGCCCGTGGCATCGGCGATCGGGACCGTCAGGAACGACGCAGCACTCAGCCCGGTTGCCATCGCCGTCGAGTAGATGGCCGTGTACCGGCCGATCCGGTGCGGGAAGTGCAGCTTGACGAGCGAGGGCAGCAAGACGTTGGCGGTCGCCACGCCGGCGAGTACAGGGATCGTGGCCGCGATGAACACGCCCGCGGAGCTCACCGTCGTCCGGTACACGAGCCCGACGGCGGTGATGGCCAGCGACACCAGCATCACCTTGTGCACGCCGATCGCCCGGGCGCACCACGGAGCAACCAGTCCGAAGGCGGCGAAGCACAGCACCGGCAGCGTCGTCAGCAAGCCCGCCGTCGTCGACCCCATGCTCAGCGACGCCTCGAGGTCCGAGAGCACCGGAGCAACGCTGACGGCAGCCGGCCTAAGGTTGACGGCCAGCACGACCAGGCCGACCGCGATGAAGACCTGATGGACACGTCGGCTGGGCACGGTGGGCCATTCTCCACTGCCCCGGTCGTCCGCTGTCGGGCGGTCCATCGTCCGGGACGTCCGACATTAGGCGCACGACAGCCGTACACGGCCCACCGTCGGCGCGGCCGGTTATCGTCGGGACGTGCCCGAGTCGCCCGTCCAGCAGCCGCCTCCCGTGCAGAAGCTGCGCATCCGGTACGCCAAGCGGGGCAGGCTCAGGTTCACCAGCCACCGTGACTTCGGGCGCGCGTTCGAGCGTGCCGTCCGGCGGGCGGGGCTGCCCATCGCGTACTCCTCGGGGTTCAGCCCCCACCCGCGCATCTCGTACGCGAACGCCTCACCGACGGGGGCGGCCAGCGAAGCCGAGTACCTGGAGATCGGCGTCACGAGGCCCTGCGACCCCGACGACGTCCGCACGGCGCTCGACGACGCGCTGCCGCCCGGCCTCGACATCCTCGACGTCGTCGTGGCGGGCAAAGGAGCCCTGTCCGACCGGCTGGAGGCGGGTCGGTGGCGGATCACCCTCACCGGCATCCCGGTCGCCCGGGCGCGGGACGCCGTCGGGCGTTTCCTCGCGAGGGACGCGATCGAGGTCACCCGGATGACCAAGGGCGGCCTGCGGACATTCGACTGCCGATCTGCCGTCGTGTCACTCTCAGTGCTCGCCAACACGGACTCAGCCGACGAGTGTGCGATACTGGACGTGGTTGTCCGGCACGGTACGCCCGCCGTACGACCCGACGACATCCTCGCCGGTCTCCGTCAGGTGGCCGACCTCGCCGCCTCGGTTCCGCCTTTGCAGAGCCGGATTGCGCAGGGTCCACTCGATCCGGAGACAGGCCACGTGGGTGACCCGTTCGGTGCAGATCGCGACGCAGCCCGAGAGGAGCTGCGACCGCTGACCGGCCGGCCGGATCTCCTGTCGTGACGTGCAGACGGAAGATGCCGCCGTCGCTTCGATGGACGCCCCGGTCCGCAGGACCGGATGCAGCCGAGAAGCGTGACCGCGAACTTATGGAGAAGCGGGTCTCAGCACGACCGCGCGCCACAACCGAATCGCCTCAGCGCGGCGCTTGCGCCCGGAGGCCTACGAGGAGCACACATGCTCGACGACGACAACACCACATCGACACCCGACAACATCGAACCGGCGACTCCGCCGCCGGGCCGCCGTCCTCGCCGTCGCGCGGCCAGCAGGCCGGCCGGACCGCCGGCGGCATCGGCCGCCACGCGTCCGCCGACCGCGCAGTCGGCACGAGAGGGTTCAGCGCCGACGGGTCCGGCGGACCCGATGCCGACCATGGCCGCAGAGCCCACCCCCGCCGCAGCGGCCGACGCTGCTGACGGGCCATCGCCGCGGTCGGGACAGGCCGCCGCGGAGCCGTCGGCTGAGCCAGCCGATGCATCCGAAGCACCGGCCCGCCCGGTCCGGGCGAAGCGGTCACGCCGCAAGGCTGCCGCAGCCGAACCCCCCGCCGCTACCGCCGCCGACCCCCTCGATCTCGCAGCCGCTACCGACGCCGGCGGCACCGACAGCAGCGGATCTGGCGACACGCCGGTCGGGGACGTCCGTACGGACGGCTCCGCCGACGTGCCTGTCGCGGACGTGCCTGACGACCGGCCGCCGTCGCGGCGCGGCCGACGCTCGGCACGGGCATCGGTACCGGAGCCAACCCCGGTAGCGTCGACCGACACCGCTACGCCCGACGCTGACGAGGCACTCGAGGGCGCCGTCGAGCTACGAGACGGCGCGCCGGGCCGTCGTACCGCTCCGGCGGCGGTCAACCCGGTCCCGCTTCTCTTCCAGCCACCCGACCCCGCTGCCCTCCCGCCGGATACTGCCGCCCGGTCAGGCGCAACGACCGGCCAAGACGAGCCCGACGGCGCCGAACGTCACAGCGATTCGACCGCCTCCGAGACCAGCGCCGACGCCGCCGGAAAAGACGACGCCGAAGGTGGCGGGCGTCGACGCCGATCACGCGGCGGTCGCAAGCGCGGCGGAGGTAAGACCTCAGGCGATGCCGACACGGCCTCAGCCGACTCGGGCGAGAGCACCTCCGTGGAGGTCAGCCCGGCCGACTCGTCCAGCCCCGACTCCGACGCAGACAGCGGGCGCAACGGCGAGGAGGGCGCGTCGTCGCACCGCCGTCGTCGCCGCCGGCGCGGCGGGGAGGACTCCGCCGACGGAGCAGACGACGCGACTCCGACGACCGTGCGGGTGCGCACGCCGCGCGCCAAGAAGGAGACGATCACCAGCGTCGAGGGCTCGACCCGCATCGAGGCGAAGAAGCAGCGCCGCCGAGAGGGTCGCGAGGCCGGCCGCCGCCGTCCGCCGATCCTGAGCGAGTCGGAGTTCCTGGCCCGCCGCGAGTCTGTCGAGCGGGTGATGGCCATCCGGCAGCGCGCCGACATGACGCAGATCGGGGTGCTCGAGGACGGCGTCCTGGTCGAGCACTACGTCGCGCTCGACTCGCAGAGCTCGCTCATCGGCAACGTGTACATCGGCCGCGTCCAGAACGTGCTCCCGAGCATGGAGGCGGCGTTCATCGACATCGGCAAGGGTCGCAACGCGGTCCTGTACGCCGGCGAGGTCAACTGGGACGTGCTCGGCGGCACCAACCAGCCCCGGCGCATCGAGAACGCGCTGAAGCCGGGACAGACCGTCCTCGTCCAGGTGAGCAAGGACCCGGTCGGCCACAAGGGCGCGCGGCTCACGAGCCAGATCACCCTGCCCGGCCGCTACCTCGTGTACGTGCCTGCGGGCGGGACGAGCGGCATCAGCCGCAAGCTCGCCGACACCGAGCGCAACCGCTTGAAGACACTGATCTCCGACATCGTCCCCGACGGGGCCGGTGTCATCATCCGTACCGCCGCCGAGGGCGCCAGCGAGGAGGAGCTGACGCGCGACGTCACGCGGCTCACCGCCCGCTGGGAGGACATCGAGAAGAAGGTCAAGGCCGGGCAGGCTCCGGCGCTCGTCTACGGGGAGCCCGACACCACCATCCGGGTCGTGCGCGATCTCTTCACGGAGGACTTCACCAAGCTGGTCATCTCCGGTGACGACGCCTGGGACATGGTCAACGCGTATGTCCAGCATGTCGCGCCGGACCTGATGGACCGGATCGAGCGCTTCGAGGGCGACGGCGACATCTTCTCCGAGCTGCGCATCGACGAGCAGATCGCCAAGGCGCTGGAGCGCAAGGTGTGGCTCCCGTCCGGAGGCTCGCTGGTCATCGACCGTACCGAGGCCATGACTGTCGTCGACGTCAACACCGGCAAGTTCACCGGCTCGGGCGGCAACCTCGAGCAGACCGTCACCAAGAACAACCTCGAGGCGGCGGAGGAGATCGTCCGCCAGCTGAGGCTCCGCGACATCGGTGGCATCATCGTGATCGACTTCATCGACATGGTGCTGGAGGACAACCGCGATCTCGTGCTGCGCCGGCTCGTCGAGTGCCTCGGACGGGACCGTACCCGCCACCAGGTCGCCGAGGTCACCTCGCTGGGGCTGGTACAGATGACGCGCAAGCGGATCAGTACGGGCCTGATCGAGGCGTTCAGCCACCCATGTGAGGTCTGCCAGGGCAGAGGTGTCGTCATCGAGCAGGAGCCGGTCGTCAGTCACAAGTCCGAGGAGTCGCAGCGGTCCTCGTCGAGCTCGGCCGCAAGCAGCTCGTCGCGGGGCTCGAAGCGTTCGAGCAACCGACGTCGGGGCGGCAAGTCCAGCGGTGGCGACGACGACGCCGCCCAGCCGGCGGCCGCTGAGTCGGTGGAGGTCGCACCCGCAGCGGCCGAGCCGGCCCAGCCGGCCGACACGCCGGCACCTCCGGCCGCGGCTGATCGTGCCGGACCAGCCGACTCCTCCGCTGCGACGCCCGACCGAAACGGAGCTGACGGCTCTCCGGGTGCCGATGCAGCAGCTGTTTTGACCGACGTGACGGTCGGTCCGTAGACTGGACAGTCGGCGTGCAGACAATGCCCGCCATCCCCGGCTCGTACGGCGCCAGGATGGCCAGGGCACCGGAATTCGGCACGTAGTCAGGTACCTACCAGGAGAGTGAGTCCGCGGTGTACGCGATCGTGCGCAGTGGCGGCGGCCAGCAGAAGGTCGCGGTCGGCGACGTCATAGAGATCGACCAGCTCGGTCCGCAGCCCGGCGACAGCATCTCGCTGCCGGTCGTGCTCGTCGTCGACGGCGCCACGGTCACCACCGACGCCGACGCGCTCGCCAAGGTCGACGTTCAGGCCGAGGTCGTCGGACCGAGCAAGGGTCCGAAGATCCACATCATGAAGTTCAAGAACAAGACGGGCTACCGCAGACGACAGGGCCACCGTCAGCACTACACGCAGGTCAAAGTGACCGCGATCACCACGAACTGATCCGAGGACGAGGTCATGGCACACAAGAAGGGCGGCGGCTCCTCACACAACGGCCGCGACAGCAACGCACAGCGACTCGGGGTCAAGCGGTACGGCGGACAGCTCGTCAATGCCGGCGAGATCATCGTGCGCCAGCGCGGCACACACTTCCACCCCGGCACGAACGTCGGCCGCGGTGGCGACGACACGCTGTTCGCGCTCGTCGCCGGGAACGTCGAGTTCGGCACCAGCCGGGGCCGTCGGGTCATCAACATCGTCCCGACAGCTGCCTGACGGGCACCACAGCAGTACACCGGGGGCAAGCCGGCCACGCTTCGCGGCTCCCGCGTGAAGATCCGACGCATGAGCGCAGGTACGCCTGCGCGGTCGGATCCACCCGGTGAGGAGCCCGAGGAGGTGGCCTGATGGCGGTGCCGACATTCGTTGACCGCGTGGTCCTGCACGTCGCCGGCGGCAAGGGTGGGAACGGCGTCGCGTCCGTCCACCGGGAGAAGTTCAAGCCGCTCGGCGGGCCGGACGGTGGCAACGGCGGGAACGGCGGCGACGTCGTGCTGCGAGTCGACCCCGACGTGACGACGCTCGTCGACTACCACCACGAGTCGTCACGCCGGGCGACCAACGGCAGACCGGGTCAGGGCGACCACCGCTCGGGTGCCAACGGCGAGTCCCTCGTACTGCCCGTGCCCGACGGCACCATCGTCTCGACGCCGCAGGGCGAGGTCCTCGCCGACCTCGTCGGGGCGGGTGCCGAGATGATCGTCGCCGCCGGCGGCCGCGGGGACTGGGTAACGCTGCCCTGGCGAGCAAGGCCAGGAAGGCGCCCGGGTTTCGCTCTGCTCGGCGAGACAGGTGACGAGCGGACCGTCGTACTCGAGCTCAAGGTCGTCGCCGACGTGGGGCTCGTCGGCTTTCCCAGCGCCGGGAAGTCGAGCCTGGTGGCGGCCGTGTCGCGGGCCCGCCCGAAGATCGCCGACTACCCGTTCACCACCCTCGTGCCCAGCCTTGGCGTCGTGACCGCGGGAGACACCACGTACACCGTCGCCGACGTGCCGGGGCTGATCGAGGGCGCCAGCTCTGGTCGCGGCCTCGGGCACGACTTCCTTCGCCACATCGAGCGCTGTGCGGCGCTTTGCCACGTCATCGACTGCGCGACGATCGAGCCCGGCCGCGACCCGGTGAGCGACCTCGAGGTGCTCGAGCGCGAGCTGGCGTCGTACGGCGGGCTCTCCGACCGTCCGCGACTCGTCGCTCTGAACAAGATCGACGTACCGGACGCGCGTGACCTCGCCGACATGGTTGCCCCGGAGCTGCGGGAACGCGGGTACTCCGTGTACCCGATCTCTGCCGCCACCCGCGAGGGCTTGCGGGAGCTGACGTACGCGATGGCCACGATCGTCGAGGCCGCCCGCAAGGCATCGGCCGAGGAGGTCCCGATCCGGATCGTGCTGCGGCCGCGGGGCGGCGCCGACGACGACTTCGTGATCGAGAACGTCGACGGTGCCTGGCACGTACGCGGCAAGAAGCCGCAGCGGTGGATCCGGCAGACCGACTTCAGCAATGACGAGGCTGTCGGTTACCTCGCCGACCGGCTCAACCGGCTCGGAGTGGAGGAGCGGCTCACCGCGCTCGGGGCGCAGATCGGCGACGACGTGGTGATCGGCGACGACGACAACGCCGTGGTGTTCGAGTTCGACCCGCAGGTGCAGGCGGGCGCGGAGACCTTGCTCGGCCGTCGCGGACGGGACCTGCGGCTCGAGGGTCGATGACCTTCTCCGGTACGGAGGCGCTCGCCTCGGCGAAACGCCTGGTGGTGAAGGTCGGGTCGTCGTCGCTGACGACGGCCGGCGGCGGGATCGACGACGCGCGGCTGCGCGCGCTCGTCGACGAGCTCGCCGCGGCCCGCCACCGTGGCGTCGAGATCGTCCTGGTGTCGTCCGGCGCCATCGCCGCCGGCCTCGCGCCGCTCGGCCTCAAGCAGCGGCCGCGCGACCTCGCGCGCCAGCAGGCGGCCGCCAGCGTCGGTCAAGGCCTGTTGATCCATCGCTACACCGACGCGTTCGCCGTGCACGACGTACGCGTCGGCCAGGTGCTCCTCACGGTCGACGACGTGACCCGGCGCGGTCATTACCGCAACGCCTACCGGACGTTCGCGAAGCTGCTCGAGCTCGGTGTCACGCCGATCGTCAACGAGAACGACACCGTCGCGACGACGGAGATCCGCTTCGGCGACAACGACAGGCTCGCGGCGCTGGTGTCCCACCTCGTGCACGCCGACGCCCTGGTCCTGCTGTCCGACGTGGACGGCGTGTACGACCGGGACCCTCGCCGAGCCGGGGCGACCCGGATCGGGGTGGTCCAGGGCAGCGATGCCTCCGCCGGTATCGAGGTATCGGCAGCCGGCGGGCTCGGTACCGGTGGCATGGCGACCAAGCTCGAGGCGGCGCGGATAGCCGCCGGGGCGGGGATTCCCGCTCTTGGTGGCACGGGCGGAAGAGATTGGCGCCGTCCTCGCCGGGAAGTCGGTCGGGACCTGGTTCGCCCCGACGGGCAAGCGGCGAGCAACCCGGTTGCTCTGGCTGGCTCACGCGACGCAGTCGCAGGGCCAGCTGGTGCTCGACGCCGGCGCTGTCACGGCTGTCACCACCCGCGGGACCTCACTCCTCCCAGCGGGCGTGGTCGCCGTACACGGGACCTTCCATGCCGGCGAGCCCGTCGACCTGGTCGACGAGGCGGGAGTGGCGATCGCGCGAGGCCTCGTCAACTACGACGCCGACGAGGTGCCTGCTCTGCTGGGGCGCCGGACCCGTGACCTGGGCGCCGAGCGCGGCGACTCCTACGAGCGCGAGCTGGTCCACCGCGACGACCTCGTGCTGCTGACCTGACCCGTGACGGCTCGGTCACGGCTCGGTCAAGGCTCTGCATTCCGCAGTTTGTCACCCCGCCCGGCGACGATGCCCCACACTGGACGTCGGCGACCCCCTGAGCAGGAGCTTCTTCGTGCAGCACGTACCACGTCTTTGGCATATCACCGTAACGGTGGGCGGCGACCCGCACCCTCTGGGTGACACGCACGCAGCGCTCAGCCGGCTGCAGGCGGAGCGGCCGTTCCTGGACTCGCTGCGCTACGACGAGCACCGCGCCGAGCTGTCGTACTGGGAGGAAGGGGCGACGATGGTCGACGCCGCGTCGCTGGCCCTGCGGCTGTGGAACGAGCACCGGGAGTCCGCAAAGCTGCCCGAATGGAGCGTGGTCGGCTTGGAGGTGCTCGAACGTGACGTGTACTCCGCGCGTCAGCTCGCCGCCGGAGTCCTGTCGGCCGTCGACTCCGCTCCCCGCCGCTTCTGACCCCTCGCCGAGAGGTCACAAATGTCCGGCCGAGAGGTCACGAATGTCCGGTCGAGCGGGCGCGAATGTCCGGTTGGCTGGGCGCGAACGGCTGCTCGCTGAGGCCAGCCGGCGACCGCGCCGCAGCGTGCCTGCGCTGCCGGCCGCTCGCGTACGCATCTTCGCTCGTTCGCATGAACATCTCCGCCCGCTCGACCAAGCATTCTCGCCCGCTCGACCGAGGATTTGCGCCTGCTCGACCGAGCATTTGCGCCCGCTCGGCGGGGAGGACAGGAGGGAACGCCGTAGGCTGAAGGCATGAGTGAGGCCGAGGTCCGCCGTACTGCGCAGCGCGCTCGGGAGGCGTCGTACCTCCTCGCGACCACTCCCCGGCGGGACAAGGACACCGCGCTGCGAGCCATGGCCACGGCTCTCGAATCCGGCTCCGCGGCGGTGCTCGAGGCGAACGAGCGTGACGTGGCCGAACAGGAGCGAGCCGGCACCTCAGAGGCCCTCATCGACCGCCTGCGACTCAACGCCGAGCGGGTCACGGCGATGGCCGAGGGCCTGCGCGACCTCGCCGAGCTGCCTGACCCGGTCGGCGAAGTCGTCCGGGGAAGCGTCGCGCTGAACGGGATCGAGCTTCGCCAGGTCGGGTGCCGTTCGGCGTCGTCGGCATGATCTACGAGGCCCGTCCGAACGTCACCGCCGACGCGGCGGGGATCTGCCTCAAGAGCGGCAACGCTGTGCTGCTTGCGCGGGTCGTCCTCGGCCCTGGAGTCGAACGCCGCGATCGTCGACGTCTCCTGCGTACGCGCGCTGGCCGACTCGGGCCTGCCGCGCGGATGCCGTACAGCTGGTGCCCGGCGGCCGCGACGCCGTCGGTGAGCTGATGCGGGCGCGCGGGCTCGTCGACGTCCTGATCCCCCGCGGCGGCGCCGAGCTGATCAAGCGCGTCGTCAACGAGTCGACGGTCCCGGTCATCGAGACCGGCATCGGCAACTGCCACGTGTACGTCGACGCCGACGCCGATCTCGACATGGCGGAACGGATCGTCGTGAACTCGAAGATGCAGCGACCGAGCGTCTGCAACGCGGCCGAGTCGCTGCTGGTCCACGAGGCGGTGGCCGACGAGTTCCTGCCCCGCGTGCGTCAGGCGCTGCAGGCAGGGGTCACCGTGCACGGCGACGACCGGGTGCGCCGAGGCGACGCCGGCGTCGTAGCCGCGACGTCCGAGGACTTCGGGCGGAGTACCTCTCGCTCGACATCTCGCGCGCGCGTGGTCGACTCGCTCGACGACGCCGTGCACCACATCCGCCGCTACGGTTCGGGGCATACCGAGGCGATCGTCACGGGGTCGCAGGAGGCTGCCCGGGCGTTACGTCGGCGTGGACGCGGCCGCGGTCGTCGTGAACGCGTCGACGCGGTTCACCGACGGCGGCGAGTTCGGGTTCGGTGCCGAGATCGGCATCTCGACGCAGAAGCTGCACGCGCGCGGGCCGATGGGTCTGCCCGAGATGACGTCGACCAAGTACGTAGTCACCGGTGACGGCCAGACCCGCGGCTGACCGGAGGCCGGTCCTGTCGCGGCGGCCGGCTAGCCTTGCGACATGCCGAGGACCTGATGCTCGCGGCGGAGGCGAAGCTACGCCCGCTCCCGGCGCCGCCCTTCGTGATCGGCCTGCTGGCGTTCTGCCTTCTGCTGGCGCTGCTGGTCGCCCTTCTGATGTTCGGCAAGGGTCGGCCGCACAGCTGATGGCCAGCGGCGGCGCGATCGGCGTGATGGGCGGGACGTTCGATCCGATCCACCACGGCCACCTGGTCGCCGCGTCCGAGGTCCAGGCCTGGTTCGGGCTCGACGAGGTCGTGTTCGTGCCGACCGGCGCAGCCCTGGCAGAAGTCCGGCCGCGACGTGTCCCCGGCGGAGGACCGGTACCTCATGACGGTGATCGCCACCGCGTCCAACCCCCGGTTCTCGGTCGCCGGGTCGACATCGACCGCGGTGGACCGACATACACGATCGACACGCTGCGGGACCTCGCGCGCGCCGGCCCGACGCGGACTTCTACTTCATCACCGGCGCGGACGCGCTGGCGCAGATCATCACCTGGCATGACGCCGACGAGCTCTTCGAGCTGGCCCAGTTCGTCGGCTGTACGCGCCCGGGTACGACGATCGACGATCGACCCTCGACGGCCTGCCCGGCGGCGGGTCACGCTCGTCGAGGTGCCGGCGCTGGCGATCTCGTCGACCGAGTGCCGGGCGCGAGCGTGCAAGGGCGAGCCGGTCTGGTACCTCGTGCCCGACGGAGTCGTCCAGTACATCGCCAAGCGCGGCCTGTACCCCGAGCCCGACCGCCGGCCCGTCGACCGCCCAACGACAGGAGCGCACGAGCTGCGTGACCGCCACCGACCACGCCGTCGAGCTCGTCCGATCGCCGCGCAGGCCGCCTCCGACAAGCTTGCGGAGCACATCATCGCGTTCGACGTCTCCGAGCAGCTCGTCATCACCGACGCGTTCGTGCTCTGCTCGGCACCCAACGACCGGCAGGTCAAGTCGATCGTCGACGAGATCGAGGAGAAGCTCCGCGCAGGCGGCGCCAAGCCGGCTCGCCGCGAGGGCGAGCGCGAGGGCCGCTGGGTGCTGCTCGACTACGGCGACATCGTCGTCCACGTCCAGCACGAGGAGGAGCGGCTCTACTACGCCCTCGAACGGCTGTGGCGCGACTGCCCGGTCGATCACGCTTCCCGACTCGGTGAGCAGCGGGCGCGGCATGCCGGCGGGTCCTCGGGGGCGTGGCTGCCGGCAGACGCGTGATGCAGCTGCTGCCCAGGTCGGCGGGCCCGAAACGGCTGGTGCTTCTTCGCCACGGCCGCACGAGCTGGAACAAGATCGGACGGGCCCAGGGGCACGCCGACATCAGCCTCGACGCGGTCGGCGTCCGGCAGGCGACGACCGCTGCGAAGCGGCTCGCCAGGTACGAGCCGTCCGTCGTCTGGTCCAGCGACCTGGCTCGCGCCCGCGAGACGGCCGAGTACGTGGCCGCCGCGACCGGCCTCGAGATCACCCTCGACAAGCGGTTGCGCGAGTACGACGTCGGCATCCGGCAGGGTCTGACGTTCGAGGAGTTCGAGCGACAGTACCCGGACCTGTTCGCGAGCTCAGGGCCGGCGAACGGGTTGTGGTTCCGGGAGCCGAGAACGACACGGAGGTGGCCGAGCGCATGGCTGCCGCCCTGCGCGAGGCGGCGGACGGTCTTGCGGATCACGACACGGGCATCGTCGTCGGACACGGCGCGTCGCTACGAACGGGCCTGCTCGCGTTCTTCGGGATCGCCGAGCGGAGCGAGATCATCGCCGGGATGGCGAACTGTGCCTGGGCGGTGCTCGAGCAGCATCGCAACCGCGGCTGGCAGATCATCGACTACAACGCCTCGACCATCCCCGAGTCGTTCGACCTCGCCGACGACCTGTCCCCGCGGTAAGCGCCCACGAGCGGGCGAGTTTCGCGCGGTGTCGGTCGTTGGCTACACTCTCTGGCCCGTCTGGGTGTCGAGGCGGGAACCGCGTCAGCGCGGGGCTGTGGCGCAGCTGGTAGCGCACCTCCATGGCATGGAGGGGGTCAGGGGTTCGAGTCCCCTCAGCTCCACCACCGTCGAACCACCAAAGTTTCGGCCCAGGCCAGACGTCCCGCTTGCTTGTCCGATCCCTCGAAGACCTGATCTGCAACCTTCGAACCCCCCTCCAGCGGCATCGAGGGGGGAAGTGGGCGTCTAGATTGACTTCGAGTACTTGAAGTTTTTAGAGTAGTTCGAGTGAGTGCACCAACCACCCAACGCAGCTACTCGATCAAGGAAGCGGCCGCTCTGACTGGTCTTCCTGCCAGCACGCTCCGCTACTACGAGTCCATCGGCGTGATCGCCCCGATCGGCCGAGGTGAGAGCAGCAAGCACCGGATCTTCACCGAGGACGACCTCGACCAGGTGATGTGGGTTGCATGTCTGGCGGCCACCGGCATGTCGGTGAGCGACATGCGTCAGTACGTCTCCAATGCTGCGCTCGGCCCCGCCGCCGCCAAGGAGCAGATCACGCTGCTGCAGGAGCAAGGCGAGCACCTGGCAGCCGAGGCCGAACAGATCGCCCTGCGCCGGCGGTATGTCGGCATCAAGATCGGCTACTGGCACGCCGTAGACGCAGGCGATGACGGCCGCGCAGAAGCTCTGGCGAATGAAGCGCGGACCTTGGCCGACGCGCTCGCAAGAGCCAAGAAGCACTGACAGAACCGCGCCACCAGGCGGGCCTCCGCGGTCCGCTGGACATGCGCGCCCAGGAGCGAGGAGGTATCGATCATGAAGTTCACGAAGAGCGGTGGCGAGACCGCGGTCGGACCGCAGGACTGGTTCACCGGCACTGTCTACATCGACGGCATCCGTAACCCGGATGAGCAATCGGCGGTGGCCTGTGCGCACGTGCGGTTCACACCAGGCGCAAGGACTGCTTGGCACACGCACCCCAAGGGTCAGACCCTTTATGTCACAGACGGGATCGGCTTCGTCGCCCGACGGGCGGGTCGGCCACAGGAGATCCGTCCGGGCGATGTGATCTACATCGAGCCCAACGAAGAGCATTGGCACGGCGCCACACCCGACCGCTTCATGGCCCACCTCGCCATCCAAGAGGCGGATGACCAGGGCGAGGTGGTGACGTGGGGCGACCACGTGACGGACGAGGACTACCGGCCCGGACTGTCCTGACGCGCGCAACGAAAGCCGACGAGGAGGAGCAAATCCATGCGTGGAGTAGTAATGAAAGCGCCTGGCGATGTCCAGGTCGAGGATCGTGAGGATCCGAAGATCATCGAACCGACGGACGCCCTTATCCGGCTGGCCGCTACCTGCATCTGCGGTTCGGACCTCTGGCCTTACCGCGGAGCCGACGAGTTCCACGACAAGCCGATGGGTCACGAGTACGTCGGCGTCGTCGAGGAGATCGGCGATCAGGTGAAGACCATCGAGGTAGGCGACTTCGTTGTCGGCTCCTTCTGGGCCTCGGACAATACGTGCGAGATCTGCCGGGCCGGCTACCAGTCCTTCTGTGTTCACCGTGAACTGATGGGCGTCTTGGGCACTCAGGCTGAGAAGGCTCGAATCCCGCTAGCCGACGGCACCCTGGTCGCGACGCCAGGGCAGCCCGATCCCGCTCTGATCCCGTCGTTGATGGCAGCCTCGGATGTGCTTGGTACTGGCTGGTTCGCGGCGGTGGCTGCTGAGGCCGGCCCGGGCAAGACCGTAGCTGTCGTCGGCGATGGTGCTGTCGGCTTACTAGGCATCCTGGCCGCCAAGCAACTCGGTGCCGAGCGCATCATCGCCTTCAGCCGGAACCCGGACCGGCAGGCCCTCGCTCGCGGATTCGGTGCGACCGACATCGTCGAGCAACGTGGCGACGAAGGGGCGGACAAGGTGAAAGAACTGACGAACGGTCTCGGTGCGCACAGCACGATAGAGGCTGTAGGAACTCAGGAAGCCATGATGCAGGCGATCCATGCCACCCGAGCCGGCGGACATGTTGGCTTCGTGGGCGTATCCCATGACGTGGCGGTCGATGGGGACACGCTGTTCAACTGCGGCGTGCACATCCACGGCGGTCCCGCCCCAGTACGCCGCTTCCTGCCTGAGCTCATCCAGCTCATCTGGGACCGCAAGATCGATCCAGGCAAGGTGTTCGATATGACCCTTCCGCTGGAGAAGGCGGCTGAGGGCTATGCCGCGATGGACGAACGTCGGGCCACCAAGGTCTTGCTGTCTATGTAGACCGCGGCGGTGGTGAGGGGCTGGGCTCGGCTGGCCCCTCACCACTCGCTCGGCCCAGCGCTGTCAATCGTTCGCCCCGAGTGTGAACCCCACGCCTCTGCGGGTACCCGGGCGATGGTGGTGTGTCTCAGCCCAACCGGGTCCCGATCCAGCGATCGACCTCGGTGCTCCGTCGGCGTCAGTTGTGAGCAGCCGGCTCGCGCGAATCGCTTTCGCACCCGGTACGTGCCACCGGGCCGACGCCGCTCATCCCTGTTATCGTCGGCCCTTGTCGACATCGGACAGGAGTACGCGGATGAAGAGTCGCATCGGTCGTCTGCTGGTTTCACTCGTCGCCGGATCGGCTCTCCTGGCCGGGGCGGCCTCGACCGCCGGCGGCTCCCCGACCGCTCGGCCGGCGCACGCCGACAGCTACCGCAACCCCGTCCTGAACCGCGACTTCCCGGATCCGGACGTCATCCGGGCGGCCAACGGGTGGTACTACGCCTACAGCACTGAAAGCGACCAGGCCGGTCAGCACGTCAACATCCAGGTCGCGAGGTCACACGACCTGGTGCACTGGCGGTACCTCGGCGACGCGCTTCCCGCGCTGCCGGCTTGGGGCGACAAGGCGCTCGTGAGCTGGGCTCCCGAGGTGGTCCGGCGCCACGGCCGCTACTACCTGTACTACTCGACCGTGCCGAACCGGCTGTCGACAGACTTCGGCCTGTGCCTTGCCGTCGCCACGTCCCGGAAGCCAGCGGGCCCCTTCGTGTCGACGAAGAAACCGCTGTACTGCGGGCCGACGCTCGCTGACATCGACGCCGACGTCTTCCGCGACCCGCATACCGGACGATGGCACGTGTACTGGGGCTCGGGTGGTGACATCGTGACCGCACGCCTTGCGCGCGGCATGACCACTCTCGCAGCGCCTGCCGCCTCTCCGAAGCTTCTGCTGCGCGGCTGGTCGTCACACATCCACCGCCCGTACGAGCACGGGATCGAGGGCCCGTTCGTGGTCGCCCACCGCGGCTGGTACTACCTCTTCTACTCGGGCAACAACTGCTGCTCCTACCCACCGCACTACGCCACGATGGTGGCGAGGTCGCGCCATTCGACCGGCCCGTTCCACCGGCTCGAGACCAAGCGGCCCGGGCTCAGCAGTGTGATGCTGCACTCCGACCGGCGCTGGGCGGGACCGGGCCACAACTCAGTGATCCGGGACCGAGCGGGGCACGACTGGATGATCTTCCACGCCATCGACCGGACGCACCCGTACCACCCCGGTGGTAACCAGGCGGTCCGCCGGGTCATGCTGCTCGACCGCATCCGGTACCGGCACGGGTGGCCGACCGTCGCCGGCGACGCACCCTCGATCGGGTGGAGGCCGGCGCCGGTCACGCGCTGACACGGCAACGCCGCTTCGCGGCAGGTCCAGGGCTCAGGACCCCTCTTGGACCTGGAAGACCTCGTCGGCCACGAGGCCGTGAGCCTCGCGGTGAACGGTGGAGGCCGCCTCCGCTGACGGTGCCTCGACCAGGCAGAAGACCTTCCCTTGGGCCTCGTCGACCCAGTAGCGCAGGTAGTTCACGTCGTACTTGCCTTGCGTCTCCAGGTCGGCCTTATGAGCTTGGGCGACGTCGTCGACGGCTACGCCATCGGAAATCGTGTGGACGTCCATGTACAACGGCATTGTGGTGCCTCCTCATTCGGGGTTAATTGTCGTGCCGACGCTAGCGTGCTGGCCCTGGTCGGGGTAAGACCCGTGACACCCACTTCTGGGCTGGCACCTACCCATCTTCTGGCGCGCGCTCCAGCAGCGGCATCCGAACAGTGTGCTGCGCATCGCACGCGCTGCCAAGAGCGGAGGACCTGTCCAATGGGGAGGGTCCGAGCGCCGACCGCGCCCCGACGACGGCTACGGAAGGGGTGATCAGGGGTTCGACGCGAGCCACGCAGCGCCGACGATGCCTGCTGCGTTGCCCAGCTGGGCCGCCACGATCGGGGCCCGCAGGTGCAGGAGCGGGAGGTAGTGGTTGGCGTGCTTGGAGACCCCGCCGCCGACCACGATCAGCTCGGGCCAGAGCAGGTCCTCGATCTTCGCGAAGTACCGCTGCAGTCGCTCCGACCACTCCTCCCAGGAGAGGTCCTCGTTCTCGCGGGCGGCCGACGACGCCCGCGTCTCGGCGTCGTGCCCGTCGATCTCGAGATGACCGAGCTCGCTGTTCGGCACCAGCGAGCCGCCCATCAGCAGAGCCGAACCGATTCCCGTGCCCAAGGTGGCGAGGAGCACGAGTCCCTTGACGTTGCGCGCAGCGCCGTAGTGCAGCTCGCCCACCCCGGCAGCGTCGGCGTCGTTCACGACCGTAACCGGCCGGCCCAGCCGGGAGCTGAGCATCGCCTCCGCGTCGGTGCCGATCCAGCTCTTGTCGATGTTGGCGGCGGTACGGACCATGCCGTGGGTCACGACGCCAGGAATCGTCACGCCGACGGGAGAGTCCTTGGTGTCGCTCTTGAAGTGGTCAGCGATCTGCTCGACGATGTCGGCGACCGCGTCGGGCGTCGACTCTTTCGGCGTCTCGATACGGAGCCGATCGGTAGCGAAGACACCCTCGTCGAGGTCGACCGGCGCGCCCTTGATGCCGCTGCCGCCGATGTCGATGCCCAGGGGATGGAGCTTCTTCGCCATCACGATGCTCCGCTGCTCGCTCGGTCGCCCGGTTGTCCGCCCGTTATCCGGATCGAAGGCATGTCGGCTCCTGTCTCATCGGGTTTCGCTATCGTGCCACCCTCGTCTCGCCGCGGCGACCGGTGCCGTGTCGGCGTCTCACCCGTAGTCGCGCCGCACCTCGTCGCTCACGGACCGCATGACCTGCCACTCCTGGGCGACCAGGACGCCGTACGTGAACCCGTTCTCTCCTGCTGTGCTGCCCGCCGTCGCGCCGAGCCGTCTCAGGACGTCGGCGCTGACCACCGCGTCCTGGAACTCACCGAGCAGCTTCTGCAGGCTCTTGGCCTTCTTGATCGCCTGCTCGCTCTGTTGACCGAGTACGGGCTGCGCCAGCTCACACGCATAGCGGTACCTCTTCTCCGCCTTGCGGGCCCGATGCAACAGCTCTTCGGGCGCGCCCTGCTCGAGCGCGGCACGCAACCGCTTCCGCATCCGGCGGTCGGCCTTCGCCACGTAGGTCGAGGCGGCAGCCCGGGGGGCGTCCGCGGGCTTCGTGAAGGGGGGTTCCACCCGCCATGCCTCCAGCAGCTCGAGCAGGGCCAGGTAGCGCTTGCCGTTCATCGCCTTGCTCAGCCGTCGGTACGCCGCGGCGCGGTCCGCTGACAGCCGCGACTCGAGCCGGCTCTCAACGGGCCCGAGGACGAACTCGCCGGGCAGGCTGGCGACTGCGGTGTTGAGCCGGTCCTTAAGGATGTCGAGGTCGCGGACGGCGCCCAGTACGCCGGCGATCCACACGAGCTCCGCCTCGAGAGCTTCGGCAGCCGCGGGCTCGAAGAGCTTGCCGAACGTCCGCACGGTGCTGCGCAGGCGACGCACCGCCACCCGGGTCCGATGGACGGCGTTGACCTCCCTGCGTAGCGCCAGGTCGCCTTCGAAGATGGCTCGGTACTGGGCCTGCAGGTACTCGTCGACGAGGCCGGCGAGGCGCTTGTGGCCGACCGTGTCGGGTACGACGTCGCCGCGCGCCCGCGCCAGCTTGGACACGCTGGCCGAGGGCTTCGCGCCTGCCTCTCGCAGCCGCTGTCCGATGACCGACAGCAGGTGCTCGTCCCCGGCGGGTCCGAGCTCGACCTCGACCTCCCGCCACTCGCGCACACCTTCGGCGTCCGCGCTCAGCACCTGCACCGTGTCGTCTGCCACCTCTGCGATGGTGGCGCCGTCGCCGTCCGTGAGCAGATTGGCGTCGCGCACGGTCGAGATCGTGACCGTCGGCGAGAGCCGCCGGCCGCGACGGATGCCGAGTAGCAGGGCCGACAACTCGCGGGGCACCGCCCGGCCCTGGGATGCGACGTGGATCTCGATCCGGCTCGACTCGGCCGGCAGCTTCAGGTGCCATCCCGCGTCCTTGCCGCCCGTGCGCCGGCGCAGCGTGATCCGATGGCGCTGCAGGAACCCCTCGGGGGTGTCGAAGTAGGTCGCCTCCAGCTCGTACCTGGACGTCTCCACGCGTTCGATCGAGGCGTCCACCGACAGGTCCGGGAGGGCGAAGTCCGACGTCACGTCGTACTTGTCCTCGCGTTCTCGGTGCTCATCGCTCATGGGCGCAAACCTGTCACGATTTGCCGACCGGCGCCTCATCGGGGCGCATCTCGAGACGCCCTGTACCGGTCGCTCGCGGCGATCGCCGCCTCGCTTTACAGTGTGGTCGTCTCGCAGCCCACGGAGGAGATCGGATGGCGAACGACACAGCTGGACTCGAAGCGGTACGGGCGCTGCTGACGGACTCCTTCGACCGCGTCCGTACCGCGGTGGAGTCCCTTACCAGCGACCTCACACCCGAGCTGGCCACCTATCGCCCCGACGACGACGCCAACACGGTCGCGTGGCTGCTGTGGCACCTGGCCCGGGTGCAGGACGACCACGTGTCGGAGCTCGCCGGTCTCGAGCAGGTGTGGACCTCGCGCGGGTGGGCCGGGCAGTTCGGCCTGCCGTTCGACCCCGCCGCGACCGGCTACGGCCACGACCGCGAAGAGGTGGAGCGGTGGTCGTCGAGGCCTCGTTGCTCGACGGCTACCAGGCGGACGTCCACCGGCAGACTCTCGACTACGTCCAGTCGCTGCCGGTCGCCGACCTCGACAAGGTCATCGACCGCTCGTGGGACCCGCCTGTGACGGTACGGGTACGACTTGTCAGCGTGATCGAGGACTGTCTGCAACACGTCGGGCAGGCGGCGTACCTGCGGGGAGTTGCGGAGCGGGCGAGGTCTCACCGCGCAGGCAGGGGCGCGTGACCCCGGGACGGGCGAAGGCCGGCGCCGGGGTGGACGCGCCGGGCGCCACGCCGTACGTACCGGACCACCCGACGCTCGAGAGCCTTCGCAGCGCTGCGCAGCAGTGCCGTGGCTGCGAGCTGTACCGGGACGCGACTCAGGCGGTGGTAGGGGAGGGGCCGACGGACGCCAGGGTGATGCTCGTGGGCGAGCAGCCCGGTGACAAGGAGGACCTGGCCGGCAAGCCCTTCGTCGGCCCCGCCGGCCAGCTGCTCGTCAAGGCACTCGACGCCGCCGGAATGCCCCGCGATGCGGTCTTCCGGACCAACGTTGTCAAGCATTTCCGCTTCTCTGAGGTACGGGGCAAGCAACGCATCCACAAGTCGCCCGACCTGGTGCACATGACGGCGTGCATGCCCTGGCTGTCGGCCGAGCTGTCGTTGGTCGCCCCGCAGGGGGTCGTGCTACTCGGCGCCACGGCCGGCAAGGCGATCCTGGGCCGCTCGTTCAAGGTCACGCAGAGCCGCGGACAGCTGCTGCCCTGGCCGGCGGGCATCTCCGACGCCGAGCGCCTCCCGGACTGGCTGCTGGCCACCACGCATCCGTCCGCGGTGCTGCGGTCCCGGGAGCGAGAGGCGGCGTTCGAAGGCCTGGTCAGTGACCTGAAGGTGGCGGTCGGCGCGCTGTCGTGACCAGCGCGACGTCATGCTCGAGCTCTAGAAGTGATGGCCAGACGACGGCGCGTCGTGACGTGGCCTCGGCCCGTGTGTCTCTCAGGAGAGGTCGACGACGACAGGGGCGTGGTCGCTGGCGCCCTTGCCCTTGCGGGCCTGCCGATCGATCGTGGCGCCCGAAACCCGAGTCGCGAGGGCCGGACTGGCCAGACAGAAGTCGATGCGCATCCCTTCTCGCCGGGGAAAGCGCAGCTGCGTGTAGTCCCAGTACGTGTACACGCCGGGACCAGGCGTGTACGGGCGAACGACGTCGGTGAACCCTGCCTCGGACAAGGCGAAGAACGCACTGCGCTCGGGAGCGGACACGTGGGTCGAGGTGGCGAATACCCCGATGTCCCAGACGTCGTCGTCGTACGGGGCGATGTTCCAGTCACCCATGAGGGCCACCTGAGCCGACGGATCCGCCGCCAGCCAAGCCTCGCCCGCTGTCCGCAGGGCGGCCAGCCACCTGAGCTTGTACGCGAGATGTGGGTGCGCCAGCTGACGGCCGTTGGGCACGTACACGCTCCAGATGCGCACACCGCCACAGGTCGCTCCCAACGCGCGGGTCTCGATCTCGGGCGGATCGCCCCACGTCGGCTGCCCTGCGAACGACCTCTCGATGTCGGTGATGCCCACCCGCGAGACGATGGCGACACCGTTCCACTGAGATGTGCCGTGGGAGACCGACTCGTACCCGATGCTCTCGAAGATGAGCGCCGGGAACTGGTCCTCGCGGCACTTCGTCTCCTGGATCGCCAGCACGTCGACGTCGCTGTCCTGCAGCCATTGCACGACCCGGTCCAACCGTGCCCGGATCGAGTTCACGTTCCAGGTCGCGATGCGCATCCCGGTCAACGTACCGTGTCCGCGCCGCGCCCCGCCCGATGTGGATCGAAACGCTGTGGGCGGTCACGGCCCGGGGCGTTCCCGCGGGGGCGTTGAAACGCTAGGTTAACAAGCGCGCAACCCCGCTGACGGGTTTCCACTTGAGGATGTGCTCATGTCTACTGCGGTGAATGTCGGGTCGGGCGACGAGATCATCCGGGACTACGGCGACAAGGTCGTGGCGATCGAGCCGGGTGGTGTCGAGTTCATCCCGCTCAACGAGCGCCACGGCAGTCCGCTCCAGCTGGTCTGGACCTGGGCGTCGCCGAACATGGAGTTCGCCACCATCGGTGTCGGCATCCTCGGAGTCCTCTTCTGGGGCTTGACGTTCTGGCAGTGTGTGCTGGCGATCGTCGTCGGCACCGCGCTGGGCGCCACCACTCACGGGGTCTTGTCGACCTGGGGTCCGAAGAGCGGGCTCTGCCAGATGGTGCTCAGCCGTAGCGGCTTCGGCTTCCTCGGCAACATCCTCCCAGCCGGGATCAACGCCCTGGCCGCGGGCATCGGCTGGTTCGCCGTCAACAGCATCAGCGGCGCCCTCGCGCTGAACTCGCTGGTCAGCGGACTGCCCAAGAGCCTGTGCCTCATCATCGTGGTGGTCGCACAGCTGGCCATCGCGTTCCTGGGTCACAACCTGGTCCATGCCTTCGAGCGGTACGCCTTCCCGGTGCTCGCTGTGATCTTCGTGATCTCGTCGGTCATCGTGCTATCGAAGTCGCACCCTGGTGCCGCCGCCCTGCCTGACCCGAATGAGCCGACGATCGGCGGCTTTCTGATCATGGTCGGCGCAGCCTTCGGGTACGCCTGTGGCTGGAATCCCTACGCCTCCGACTACACCCGCTACCTGCCGCCGCGGACCAGGGCACTGCCGGTGGCGCTGTGCGCCGGCCTCGGTTTGTTCGTCTCGTGCGTGCTGCTCGAGGTCGCCGGCGCCGCTGCAGTCACGGCCGGCGGCACCGAGGTTGCGCCCGGCGCGTTCACGGGGGAGCTGCCGACGTTCCTCGCGAAGCTGACGCTGCTCGCCATCTGCCTCGGTGCGATTGCGGCGAACGCGCTCAACGTGTACTCAGGGGCGATGTCGTTCATGGCCATGGGCGTGCGGCTCCCGACCCGGCTGGCTCGGGCCGTCGTCGCGCTGGCCCTGGGCACCATCGGCTTGGTCGTGGCCCTCTTCGGCCTCGGCAACGCCGGCCAGAACTACGAGAACTTCCTGCTCATCATCTCCTACTGGATCGCGCCGTGGCTGGGCGTCGTGCTGACCGACCGCTGGCTGCGACGTGGCGAGGACTCGGCCTTGCGCTACACCCGGGCTTCTGTCAACTGGGCCGGCCCCGTCGCGATGCTGCTCGGGATGGTGATCTCGATCTGGCTCTTCGCCAACCAGGTCAAGTATCACGGGCTCGTGCCGAAGGCCCATCACGGAGTTGGCGACATCACCTTCGAGGTCGGCTTCGTCATCGCCGCGGTCGTGTACGCGGTCCTGTACCGGGCGCTCGGCTCGCAGCGCGAGCGCACCGCACCTTAGGCAAATCTCCGGTCGAGCGGGCGCAAATGTCGGCTCGAGCGGGCGCAAATGTGTGGTCGAGCGGGCAGGAATGTCCGTCGAGCGGGCGCAGATGCCTCGCCTGGCAGCCGCTACAGGGGCGTGTGGTCCGCGGGTACCGCCTCCGCGCCCGACGTCGGCCCGGGCGGGGTGCCGTCGCCGAACGGACGACCGCCCAGCTCCTCACGTCCGTGCGGCTCGAGCCAGTTGGAGAAGTCGGGTCCCTTGGGGACGATCTGCGTCGGGTTGATGTCGGTGTGGACGATGTAGTAGTGCTGCTTGATCTGCACGAAGTCCGTCGTGTCACCGAAGCCCGGCGTCTGGAACAGGTCACGGGCGTACGCCCACAGCACCGGCATCTCGCTGAGCTTCTGGCGGTTGCACTTGAAATGGCCGTGGTACACGGCGTCGAACCGGGCGAGAGTGGTGAACAACCTGACGTCCGCCTCGGTGATGGTGTCGCCTACCAGGTACCGCGACGTGCTGAGCCGGTCGCTCAGCCAGTCCATCCGCGCGAACAGCCGGTCGTACGCCCGCTCGTACGCCGTCTGTGAGCCCGCGAACCCGCAGCGGTACACGCCGTTGTTGACGTCGCGGAAGACGAGCTGGGCGACCTCGTCGATCTCGCCTCGGAGTGCCTCCGGGTATAGGTCGGGCGCGCCGTCGCGGTGGTACCGGCGCCACTGAGTCGACAGGTCCAGGGTGATCTGCGGGTAGTCGTTCGTCACGACCTGCCCGGTCGGGATATCGACGATGGCGGGGACGGTGACTCCGCGCTCGTAGCCGGGGAACCTCGCGAAGTACGCCTCCTGCAGCCGCTTGATGCCGAGCACCGGGTCGACGCCGTCAGGGTCGAGATCGAAGGTCCAGCTCCGCTTGTCGTGGGTCGGCCCGCACAGCCCCATCGAGATCAGGTCCTCGAGGCCGAGCAGCCGCCGGACGATGATCGCGCGATTGGCCCACGGGCAAGCACGCGCCGCGACGAGCCGGTAACGCCCCGGCTCGACGGGGTAGCCGTCCTGCGCGTCGAGGGTGATGCGCGTCTTGATGTAGTTCGTGTCGCGCTTGAAGTCCTCGCCCTGCTTGACGTACGCGCTTTCGGTGGGCGGGTCGTCGGTGTCCTGCGCGCTCATGTGTCCCGTCCTGCTCGGTGCTGTCATGAAATGAGGGTTCGCCGCGTAGGCGAGCGGTTCCGAGGCATCTATCCCGGGGTGCGGCGGCGAGCCGCCCTTACCGCTCAAGCCTAAGCCGTGCCTGCGATGCTCGCCGCGACGGAGCTGATCTCGGCCGGGCCCACTCGGCAGCAGCCGCCGACCAGCCGTGCGCCGCGCGCTACCCAGTCCTCGACCTGTCCCTCTGCGAACGTGGCCGAGCCTGTCCATGCTCGCTGGGTGGCATCCCAGCCCTCACCGCTGTTGGGGTACACGACCACGGGCTTGCCACTGGCGGCTGCGGCGGAGGTGACCAGCTCCGCGACGTCGGCGGGAGCGGTGCAGTTCACCCCGACCGCGATGACCTCGGCCACGTCGCGGGCCATGGTGAACGCCTCGCTCGCCGGCTCACCGGCCCGGGTACGGTCCCCGTCACAGGTGAGGGAGAGCCAGCAGGTCGTCCCGGTTCCGTCGATCTCGGCGAGCAGGGCTTCGACCTCTGCCAGGCATGGAACCGTCTCGAGCGCAAGGAGATCGGCGCCGGCGTCGGCGAGCACGGCCAGTCGAGGCGCGTGCCAGCGGCGAAGCTCGTCGACCGAAAGCCCATAGGTGCCCCTGTACTCGGAGCCGTCGGCCATCGCCGCGCCGTACGGCCCGATCGACGCAGCGACCCAGCGCGGGGACTCGTCGGCCACCTCGTCGCGCGCCCGCTCCGCGAGGTGCACGCTGCGGCGCAGCAGGGCCTCGGTCTGCGTGCGATCGATGCCCAGGGCGTCGAGCTCCTCGAACGAGGCCTGGTACGACGAGGTGATCGCGACGCGTGCGCCCGCCTCGAAGTAGCGACGGTGCGCCTCGACGATCGCCGCGGGATCGTCGAGCAGCAGCCTGGCGGACCACAGCGAAGAGGACAAGTCGTGGCCTTGGGCCTCGAGCTGGGTCGCCAGGCCACCGTCCAGGACGACCGGCCCAACGGCCAGGGCCTCGGCCAGCCCCGCCCTCATGGCGACAACGGGCGGACGTCGTCGTGGGCGGCACGAGTCTGCCGGATCTGGCTTCGCAGCCACAGCAGGCCGCAGATCGGCAGCACGGCCGGCACGAACCCGTACCCGATGCCGTAGTCGGACCAGACGGTGGCGTCGGGGAACCAGTCCGGCTTGACGAGGCTCAGCGTGCCGATGACGAGTACACCTGAGAGCTCGAACCACAGCAGCACGCTCGCCAGCGCCGTCTGGCCCCTGGCTGCCCGGGCAATGGCGTACCACCCGGCGGCGTAGGTGCACGCGGCCGCGGCAGACAGGCCGTACGCGAGCGGCGCCTCGCTCGCCTGCGTCGCAAGCTGTACGCCGCTGCGGGCGCCGGCAGCCAGGGTGAACAGCGCGTACACCGCGATCAGGACGCGGTGCGGTCCCGTTCGGGGGGCCGTCGGGCTGGTCGGCGTGGCCTCCTGCGGGCGCGTCGTCCGGTCAGGCATGTCCGGACCAGGTCATCTCGACTCGGATCGCGATGACGACCAGCGCCAAGCACGCCACGCCGACGACGGCCGTCGACCAGTGGCTGCGGTCGTCAGCCAAGGTTCCCACCATGACGGGGAGCAGCCCAACGGATGTGAGGAGGTACGCCACGTGGGTGACGCCGGGGTACGGGTGCGAGCCGGAGACCATCGCGCCGACTCCCAGCATGGCCCGTATGACCAGCGCCCCCTCGAGGACCAGGACGAGCTTGTCCAGCAGCGGTGACCGGGGGCGCCTGAGCGTGAAGCCGATCGCCGCCACGAGCGCCACGCATCCCGCGTAGATCGCGATCGCGACGGAGAGCCCGTCGATGGTGACCTCCTTCGTGTAGGGCGTCGAGCGGCTGCTTTGCGGCCACCCGAACCGGTTCAGGGTCGTGAGAGCGGCCTTCACGAGCTCCGCCCAGTCGTCTCCGAGCGGCCTGATGCCGTCACATGTCCCTGCCTGAAGCGTAGGTCGGCGCGCGTCCTGTCCTCGCGGCGGCCGCCGGTCTCGGCATGTGGGCGGACTCACGCCTCGAACCGGCGTTCTGAGTGGAGGTCCGGAGTGAGGACCCGTAGCCTGGAAGTGATGGCCCGGAAGTGGCCATGGCATGACGACGAGGGCGGGGGGCTCGAGCCACCACCCGATCTGCAGGAGAGGATGTATGTCGCCCGACCAACGCATGGCCGAAGGCACGAGCAATCGGTCTACGGAGGTGGCGGAGGACGACGTCGCACCCGAGCGTCAGCGCCTGGAGCTGAGCATCCCGCAGTTGCTCGCCGGAGCGCTCGCTGCGGCGTCCGCCGCTGTGGCGGCCTCCTGGCTGGGCGTTGCGGGCACCGTCACCGGTGCGGTCGTGGCCAGCATCGTGGTGTCGGTGAGCTCGGCCCTCTACAAGCACAGCCTCGAGCGGAGCTCGCAGGTGATCCGCGAAACGCTCCCCGTACTTCCCGTGCTCCCCGACCGGTACCGCAACGCGCACAGCGCGTCGACCGAGACCACCATGATCGAGCCGACGCCGCGTCCGAAGCGAGCACGTGGCTCGTCACCGGCCAACGCGCGGAAGATCCGCTGGGGCGTGGTGGCGGTCTCGTCCCTGATGACCCTGGTCGTCGGGTTCGGCATCCTCACTGCCGTGGAGGCCGTGATCGGGCGGTCCGTGGAACAGCTCACAGGACATGACCAGGGCGGTGGAACCACGGTCAGCCAGATCTTCCACCACGGGAGCTCCAAGTCCGGGAACGACACCAAGCCGACCACCCCAGCGCACACGACCAGTACTGGCGGCCCCTCTACCGCTCCGGCGACCACCTCGCCCGCCACGCAGCCGCCGACCACAGAGCCGCCCACCACCGCGCCGCCCTCGACCACGGCGCCACCCTCGACGGCCCCGGAGACGACCCAGCCGCCGGCCACGCAGCCCCCGGCCTCCTCCGGCGGCCCCAGCTGAGGTAGGCCCCCCACCGGTCGAGTGGGCGGGAATGTCGGCTCGAGTGGGCGGGAATGTCCGGTCGAGTGGGCGGGAATGTGACGAAGATGCCCGAGTGGGTGACCGCGCGACATGCACGCACGGGATGCTGCAGACTTAGGTGAGTCGCCCGCACGTGCACCCGCTCAGAGGCTGCACGATCATTTGCCTGGACGGCCGACACATTTGCACCCGCTCGGCCGCACATTTGCGCCCACTCGAGGCGACATATTCGCCCAGTCGACCCGGCATTTCCGCCCACTCGGGCGATACGGCCCGTCTGGAGGGTAGACGAGTGACACCATAAGGGTGTCATAATGGTGGCCATGCGGTGTGAACGACGGAATCGGGCTCGAGCACTGGGTCGTCCACCCGAGCACCGTCGCAGCCCGCGAGATCTCACCACCGGCTCGTCGGCATGAGAACGATCTGGCGCGTACTGGCCGATCACCGGGACTTCCGGCTGCTCCTCGGGGCCGGCCTGGTATCGATGACCGGCGACTGGATCCTGGAGATCGGCCTCGCGTACTACATCTACGCCATCACGGGGTCCACGCTGGCGTCGGCCACTATGCTGCTGGCGTCCTTCGTCCCGCAGATCCTGTTCAGCTCGGTGGCCGGTGTCTTCGTGGATCGTTGGGACCGCAAGCGGACCATGATCGGCGCCAACCTGCTCCTGTGCGTGGGGCTCACCCCGCTCGTGCTCGTACATCGCGCCGACCAGGTCTGGATCGTGTACGTCGTGCTCATGTGGGAGGGCATCATCCAGGTCTTCTTCTCGCCCGCGGAGCAAGCGCTGGTCCCGCATCTCGTCTCTGACGACCGACTGGTAACCGCGAACGCGCTGAACGGGCAGAACGCCGACCTGTCCCGCCTGGTCGGGTCGGCCGTTGGAGGAGTCGTCGCGGGGTTGGGCGGCATCAGCGCGCTCGCCGCGGTCGATGCAGCGACATTCGTCCTCGCCGCATCGATGGTGGCAGCGGTACGCACGTCCGGCAGAGCCGTCGACTCGGAGGTAGCTCCCGAGACGTCGACGCGCGAGCTGGAGGGGCGGCTCATGCGGCTCTGGAATGAGTGGCTGAACGGGCTCCGTGCCGCCGCGTCGCAGCGCGTCCTGCGGGTGATCTTCGCGTTCGTACTGGTGACGAGCGTGGGCGAGGGCATCATGGGCACCCTGTTCGCCCCCTTCGTGCGCGACGTCCTCCATGGCAGCGCAGAGGCGTACGGGCTCATCGTGTCGGTCCAGGCCATCGGGGGCATCGCCGGCGGCCTCGTCGCGGCATCCGTGGGACACCGCGTGTCCGCGGCCCGCCTGTTCGGCTGGGGCTCGGTCGTCTTCGGGGTCGTCGACCTGACGATGTTCCTGTACCCGCTCGTGTGGGTCCAGGTCTGGCCCGCGGCCGTCTGCATGATCGTGGTCGGCGTTCCCGGCGCGCTGACGGTGGCCGGCTTCATGACGTTGTTCCAGCGCAGCACCGCCGACGCCTATCGGGGCCGTGTGTTCGGGGCGATGGGACTCGTGCAGAGTGTCGCGATGGTCGTCGGCGCCGTCGGCGCCGGATTTCTCGGCAGCTCGGTGGGAATCGTGCCGGTGCTCGCGTTCCAGGGCGGTGGGTACCTGGTCGCGGGCTGCGCCATCGTGGTCCTGTTGCGAGAGGTCGCGCGTACGCCGGCCGAGCCGGCCGCGGTCTGACCCGAGCCGCGCCGAAGAGCCGTGGCCGGCCGGCCCGCCTCTGCGGTACGCTTGGGAGGTGCGGAAGTCGCTGCTCCTTAGTTGGCCGCGCTGATCGAAGGTCTTCGACAGTGCGGCTGCCCCTCATGCGTGAGGGGCTTTTTCATGTCCCCAGCAACACCGCCGCGCCACCGCAGACCGGCCGAGGAGAGCAGCAGAGATGACTGAGAATCGCAACCCCGAGCACAGCGCCGACGCGCGCGAGGTTTACGACGTCGAGGCCGCCCAGGAACGCTGGCAGAAGGTCTGGGACGACCTGGACCCGTTCAGGGCCCTGGACGACGACAGCCGCGAGCGCCGCTACCTGCTGGACATGTTCCCGTACCCCTCGGGCGACTTGCACATGGGCCACGCCGAGGTGTTCGCGCTGGCCGACGTGATCGCGCGGTACTGGTTCCAGCAGGGCTTCGACGTGCTGCACCCCGTCGGCTGGGACTCGTTCGGACTGCCGGCGGAGAATGCCGCCATCAAGCGCAACGAGCATCCGTCCGAGTGGACGTACAAGAACATCGAAACCCAGGCGGACTCGTTCCGGCGCTATGCCATCTCGTTCGACTGGTCTCGTCGCCTGCACACGTCCGACCCGGAGTACTACCGCTGGACACAGTGGCTGTTCTTGAAGCTGTACGAGCGGAAGCTGGCCTACCGCAAAGCCTCGGCCGTCAACTGGTGCCCGAACGACCAGACCGTCCTGGCCAACGAGCAGGTGGTCGGCGGTAGGTGCGAGAGATGTGGAGCGGAGGTCACCAAGCGCGACCTGACGCAGTGGTACTTCAAGGTCACCGACTACGCCCAGCGCCTGTTGGACGACATGGAGCAGCTGCGTGGCCGCTGGCCCGAGCGGGTCCTGACCATGCAGCGCAACTGGATCGGGCGGTCCGAGGGCGCTCACGTCGACTTCGTCATCGAGGGGCCCGACCGACCTCGCCAGCAGCCGGTCACCGTGTTCACCACGCGGCCGGACACCCTGTTCGGAGCGACGTTCTTCGTGGTCGCGGCCGACGCTCCCTTGGCGCGTGAGCTGTGCGTCGACGAGCATCGCGAGGCCTTCGAGGAGTACCTGGAGCAGGTCAAGCGAACGACCGACATCGACCGGTTGACCGAGGGGCGCGACAAGACGGGCGTCTTCTTGGGCGTCCACGCCGTCAACCCGGTCAACGGGGCCCGGATGCCCGTCTACGCAGCCGACTATGTGCTGGCCGACTACGGCACCGGCGCGATCATGGCGGTGCCCGGACAGGACCAGCGCGACTGGGACTTCGCCAAGAGGTTCGACCTGCCGATCGTCCGGACGGTCCAGCCTGCTGAGGGATTCGACGGTGAGGCGTACACCGGTGAGGGGCCGGCCATCAACTCCGCCAACGACGAGATCAGCCTGGACGGCCTGCAGGTCGACGACGCCAAGTCCGCGATCGTCGACTGGCTGGAGCAGAAGGGCGCGGGCCGCCGCACCGTCAACTTCCGGCTACGCGACTGGTTGGTGTCGAGGCAGCGGTACTGGGGTCCGCCGATCCCGATCATCCACTGTCCCAGCTGCGGCGAGGTACCGGTACCCGAGGACCAGCTGCCCGTCGAGCTGCCCGAGATGAAGGGCGAGGACCTGACCCCGAAGGGTGTCTCGCCACTGGCGTCGGCGACCGAGTGGGTCAACGTCGCCTGCCCGCGATGCGACGGTGCTGCGACGCGTGACACCGACACGATGGACACGTTCGTCGACTCGTCGTGGTACTACCTGAGGTACCCGACGCCGAACGACGACAGCCAGGCCTTCGACATCGACGCGGTCCGCCGGTGGGAGCCGGTCGACCAGTACGTCGGCGGAGTGGAGCACGCGATCCTGCACCTGCTGTACGCGCGGTTCGTCACCAAGGCGCTGCACGACATGGGTTACCTCGACTTCGTCGAGCCCTTCTCGGCGATGCTGGTCCAAGGCGAGGTGCGCAACCTAGGGAAGGGGATGTCCAAGTCGCTGGGAAACGGCGTCGACCTGGGCGAGCAGATCTCCACGTACGGCGTGGACGCCGTGCGGCTGACGATGGTGTTCGCTGGCCCACCCGAGGACGACATCGACTGGTCGGACCTGTCACCGGGCGGTTCACTGCGCTTCCTGCAGCGGGCGTGGCGGTTGAGTGGCGACGTGACCAGCGAGCCGGTACACCGCCCGACGGTGGCGACGTGTCGCTGCGGCGGGTGACGCACCGGATGATCTCGGAGTCGACGCAGCTGCTGGAGTCGTTGCGCTTCAACGTCGTGGTGGCCCGGGTGATGGAGTTGGTCAACGCCACCCGCAAGGCGATCGACACCGGGTGCGGCCCCGCCGACCCGGCCGTACGAGAGGCTGCGGAGACCGTTGCGATCGTGCTGAGCCTGGTCGCGCCCTACACCGCCGAGGAGATGTGGTCCCGCTTGGGCCACGAGCCCACGGTGGCCAAGGCGGGCTGGCCGACCGCCCGCGACGAGCTGCTGGTCGAGGACACCGTCACGTGCATCGTGCAGGTACAGGGAAAGGTGCGCGCGAAGCTGGACGTGTCGCCGTCGATCGGCGAGTCCGACCTGCAGGACCTGGCGATGGCCGAACGCAATGTCGTGCGGGCGATCGGCGACGCCTCGGTCCGGAAGGTGATCGTCCGGGCGCCTCGGGTGGTCAACATCGTCCTCGGCTGACCGGATCGCGGAGGATCGGCGACCGATCGGCCGACGGTAGGGTCGCGGGATGCCCCGCTCGGTCGCCCTCGTCACCGACTCGACGTCGCTCGACGCCGTGCGGGCACGCAGCATCGCAGCGGTCGTGGTACCTCTGCAGGTGGTTATCGGCACCACCGCGTACGACGAGGGCGCCGAGGTGGAGCCGGAGACGGTCGCGGCGGCGCTCAGGAGCCATACCACGGTCAGCACGAGCAGGCCGGCACCGGAGTCGTTCCTGCGCGTGTACGAAGAGGCAGCCCGGAGCGGGATGAGCGCCGTGGTGTCGGTACACCTTTCCGCGGAGGTCTCCGGCACCTACGAGTCCGCACGGCTGGCGGCGCGCGATGCCTCGATTCCCGTGTACACGGTGGACAGCCGGCAGCTCGGCATGGGTACCGGCTTCGCGGTCGAGTCGGCCGCGCGGGCGCTGGATGCCGGGTCGGGTGCCGAGGAGGCGGCTGCTTGTGCTCGTGACCGCGCCGCGGCCACGACGGCGCTGTTCTACGTGGACACGCTCGAGTACCTGCGGCGCGGTGGGCGAGTCGGCGCGGCCGCGGCGCTGTTCGGCTCGGCACTGGCCGTGAAGCCGCTCCTGCGCATCGACGGCGGCACCATCGTGCCGCTGGAGAAGGTACGCACCTCAGCGAAGGCCATCTCGAGGCTCGAGGAGCTGGCGGTGGTGGCCGCCGGGCACCGGCGCGTCGACGTGGCCGTGTCGCATCTCGCCGACCCGAAGCGGGCGGGCTCGCTCGCGGATCGGCTGGCCGAGCGGGTACCCGGCCTGGCCGAGCTGGTCGTCACGGAGGTGGGCGCGGTCATCGGCGCACACGTAGGCCCGGGGATGCTGGGCGTCGTCGTGTCGCCCGTCTTGGCGTAGCCGGCTGGGCCGGCGCGTGCACGGCCGGCGCTAGGAGGGTACGCCGCCGTGGCGCGCCCGTCGTGGTCGACGGCTATGGCGCGTCATCGGGATTTCCGCTCCGACGTCTACCTGCACGGCGCGGCGTCGTCCACCGTTGCGCGGCGCTCTCGGCCTCGTCCACAGGCCGCGCTCGACCTGGCCTGACGGAGGCAGGGCCGCCATAGCCTCGACGCATGTTCGGATGGCAGTCTCGTCCCGACCGTGACGCGGTCGCCGCGGCTCAGCGCAGGCTGGCTGCGATCGCGGCGTCGTTCGATGCCTCCCGGGCCGAGGGGGACGACCTGGGGCGCCCGGACTACGAGCCGGCAGTTGACGGGCCCGGCGGCGACAGTCGGGCCGCGCGCCTGGCAGACGGTCCCACGGCCGCCGACGCCCCCGGCGGATGGTCACGCCCGCCGGAGGACGCCGGCGAGCGCGGCGTGGGCTCTGCCACCCCGGCGCGACATCTGGTTCAGTCGCGTCGCCGGCTGGGGCTGGGGCTGGGGGTCTCGCCGCACCAGGTCGCCCTGGTCGCGCTCGCTGTCGTCGTCATGGTCGCGCTGGCGGCGTGGTGGGTGCTGCGCTCGGTTCCCCACACCCAGCCGGTGCAGCTGTCCACCCAGCGCACCCTGCCCAGCTCGACGACCGCCGTGACCGCGCCACCCTCGCCCGCAGGTGCAACCTCGACGTCGGTCCCCTCGGGAGCCTCGACCGGGCCTGCTCCAGCGGCGTCGGCCACTGGATCTGTCGTCGTCGACGTCGCCGGTCGGGTGCGGCGCCCCGGCATCGTCCAGCTCCCCGCTGGGGCACGTGTCGTCGACGCTCTCCGGGCGGCAGGCGGAGCCAGGCCGGGCGTGCAGACCCGGTCGCTCAACCTCGCCCGGCCGCTCGTCGACGGGGAGCAGATCGTCGTCGGTCTGCGCGTACCTGCCGTGGGGAGTAGTCCCGGAACCGGTGTCACGCCGACAACAGGTAGCTCGATCGCGCCGGTGAACCTCAACACGGCGACCGCCGAGCAACTGGACACACTGCCCGGGATCGGTCCGGTGACGGCCCAGGCCATCTTGGACTGGCGGACGGAGAACGGGTCTTTCACCAGCGTCGACGAGCTGCTCGAGGTGTCCGGGATCGGTGATGCGACGCTCGCCGACATCGCGCCGTACGTCTATGTATGACGCGCGATGCTCTGGACCTGCGGCTGGCGCCTGCCGCGCTGGCTGCCTGGGCGATGGCGGCCTGGGGGGTCGGCTGGTCCGTCGGTCGCGCGGTGCTCGGCGGGGCCGTGCTCCTCCTGGCGGGTGCTGCCTGCGTACTGACGGAGCGCCGCCTGCGGCGCGACGGTGAGCCTTCTGCAGCGGCACGTTCACTGCGCCTGGGCATCGCTGTGACGCTCGTCGTCGGCGGGGGCGCTCTGGCCGTCTCCGGTCTGCGGGCCGGCGCGGTCCACGCCGGCCCGGTACCACGCCTTGCCATCGTCGGGGCCGAGGTCCAGGTCACCGCTCGAGTGACCTCCGACCCTGTCCGTGTCGAGGGCAAGTTCTCGCCCTACGTCATCGTGCGGCTCGCTGCCACCGCCGTGACGGGGCGCGGCGAGACCGTCCGGGGCAGGTCGCCACTGCTCGTCATCGGGGACCTGAGCTGGATGCAGGTACGGCTCGGCGAGGAGGTCGTCGGATCCGGGCGGCTGTCGCCGGCTCAGGACCCGGATCTTGCCGCGGTGCTTCTCGGCCGCAGCGATCCCCGCGTGACCGGCCGTCCGGCGTGGGCCTACCGAGCGGTGTCGAGGGTGCGGGCCGGCCTGAAGGAGGCCGCCGCTCCCTTGCCGCCACCACAGGCGGCACTGGTTCCTGCGCTTGTCGACGGCGACGACGCGGACATGCCGGCCGACATCGTCGCCGACTTCAAGACCACCGGGCTCACGCACCTGCTCGCGGTCAGTGGCTCGAATCTGAGTCTCGTCCTGGGCTTCGTGATGGTCGTCGCACGCTGGTGCCGCGTACGAGCACGAGGGCTGCTCCTGGTCGGCCTGGTGACCGTTGTCTTTTTCGTGCTGCTCGCGCGACCGCAGCCGAGCGTGCTTCGGGCGGCGGCGATGGGTCTGGTGGCTCTGGCCGGGCTGTCGGTCGGCGGCCGTGGCAGAGGTACTCGCGCCCTGTCCATCGCGGTCATCGTCCTCGTGCTGCTCGACCCATGGCTTGCCCGCTCCGTCGGTTTCTTGCTGTCGAGCCTCGCCACCGCCGGCATCTTGCTGCTCGCCCCGGGATGGCGCGACGCGATGGCGCGGTGGATGCCACTGCCGCTCGCCGAGGCGGTGGCCGTCCCGATGGCCGCGCAGCTGGTCTGCACCCCGGCCATTGCGGCGATCTCGAGTCAGGTGAGTCTCGTCGCGATCGCTGCCAACCTGCTGGTGGCGCCGGCGGTCGGCCCGACCACGGTCGCCGGGCTGGTCTCCGGCATCGCCGCAATGGTGAGCGACGGGGTCGGACATCTCGGCGGCCGTCTGGCGGGCGTACCCGCCTGGTGGATCATCGAGGTCGCCCGGCGCGCTTCGGCGCTGCGGGGAGCAACGGTCGGGTGGCCCGTGGGCCCGACCGCGCTGGCGGCGCTGACGCTGCTGTGCCTGATCACGGCCGCCCTGCTGACTCGGCTGCTTGGCAACCGGTTCGCCTGCCTCGCGGTCGCAGTCGTGATGGTGGCCGCGGTCGTACACCCGCCAGGCCGGTTCGGGTGGCCGCCGCGGGGATGGCTGTTGGTCGCGTGCGATGTCGGCCAGGGCGACGGGTTGGTCCTCAACGCCGGTGCCGGAGTAGCGGTCGTCGTCGACACGGGACCGGACCCGCGCCTCATCGATGCCTGCCTGAACCGGTTGAAGGTCACGTCGATCGCGCTGGTCGTGCTCACTCACTTTCACGCCGACCACGCCGACGGGCTATCCGGGGTGTTGCACGGGCGCCCGGTGCACGAGATCGAGGTCTCCCCACTCAGCGAGCCGGCCGATCGGGCGGCCACAGTACGCCGCCTCGCGGCACGCGCCGGCGTACCGGTCACGGTGGCCGTCCCCGGAGAGCGCCGCTCGATCGGGCAGCTCGGCTGGCAGGTGCTGGGTCCGCTCCGGGTGGCGACCGGGCCGCCGGGCACCGTGGACGAGGCCTCGGACCCCAACAACGCCAGCATCGTGATGCGGCTCGATGCCGACGGGCACTCGTTCCTGCTCGCCGGTGACGCCGAGCCGGAGGAGCAAGAGGACCTGATGGCGGCGGGCGACGACCTCGCGGTCGACGTCTTGAAGGTCGCGCACCACGGCTCCGAGAACCAGGACCCTGCCTTCGTCGCCGCCACCTCGGCGCGCATCGCCGTCATCTCGGTCGGTGCCGACAACGACTACGGGCACCCCTCCCCGCGAACACTGGCGCTGCTACGACAGCTCGGTGCGCAGACCTACCGCACAGACCTCGACGGCGACATCGCCATCGTCGTGCGGGCTGGCCAACTCGCGACGGTGACCAGCAAGGGGTGACAGTCCGCGGTGCAGGCGATCACGGCCGATCACGGCCAAGGGAGGGGTCCCTACCGGGAGCGGAGCCCGAGGTGGTTGGCTGAGCAGGACAACCGTACCGAAAGGCCTGAGTCACCTTGTCCGGTATGCGAAGCCCCGATGAGGATTTGCGCGGAGTGGGCCACGAGCCCGACTACCGCTTCACGCTGGCGAACGAGCGCACGTTCCTGGCGTACATCCGTACCGCCTTGGCGTTCTTCGCCGCCGGTACAGCCATCCTGAGCTTCTTCGACCGGATCATCGACCACCGTGGACTGGTCGTGGTGATCGGGTCCGGGCTGTACGCCCTCGGGCTGTTCACGGCGGCGAGCTGCTACTGGCGGTGGCGCCGGCTCGAGGTGGCCATCCGGCGAGGGGAACCGTTGCCGTTCAGTCTGGTGCCCCCTGTCCTCACCGGGTCCCTGATCGTCTTGGCAGTGATCGCGTTCGTCGGCGCGCTGGTCCACTAGCGGCCGCACGCCGCGAAGTGCTCATCGCGACGTGCGGCTCGCAGGCGTGGTGGTGAGTCAGTACAGCGATGCGTCCAGGCTGATGTCGACTCCGGCAAGTGCCTTGCTGACCGGGCAGCCCTCCTTGGCGGCCTGAGCTGCTGCCACGAATCCGTCGGCGTCAAGGTCCTCGACGTCACCGCGAACGGTGAGCAGGATCCCGGTCAGCATGAGGCCGCCACGGTCTTTGTCCGGGCCGAGTTCGACGGCTGCGTGGACGTCGAGCGTCTTGGTCGTACCGCCCGCGCGGGCGATGTTTCCGGAGAGCTGCATGGCGAAGCAGGACGAGTGAGCCGCCGCGATCAGTTCCTCGGGGCTGGTGCTGCCGTCGGCGTCGTCGGCCGTTCGCTTGGGGAAGGAGACGTCGAAGGTGGCCAGCTTGGAGCTGCTGAGCTCGACCTGACCGGAGCCGTCCTGGAGGCCGCCGTTCCAGGTCGTACGTGCGTTACGTGTTGGCATTGGTGATCCTTCTGTGAGTGGACTGGCCGGGGTGAACCGTGACGCTCACGGCCGGCGCCTCGTCTGTACGGGTCCGCCGACGGCGGGCGGCTCAGTTGCCAGCGCCGCGGTCGGCCGAACATCCGGTACCCACTGCGTGCCCGAATCCACCGTGGGAACCTGGGCAATCGGTCGCGACTGAACTGTCGGACGGCCGTGGCATGCTTTCGCGAATGGAGAGGGTCGCTGAGCACGTGCTGGGCACGACGCTGCTCGTCACTGGTCCCAACGAGTTCGTGGCCGAGCGCACTATCGACGGCGTGCGCTCCGCGGTCCGTGCGGCAGACGCCGACGCCGACATCTCCGAGCTCTGGGCCGCCGAGCTCGGGCCCGGAGCCCTGGCCGAGATCACCAGCCCCTCACTGTTCGCGTCGCTTCGCTGTGTCGTCGTCCGGGAGTTGGAGAGTCTCCCCGACCCGGCCGCAGAGGCCCTGGTCGCGTACGTGGAGGCGCCGGCCACCGACGTGGCTCTGGTGCTGCATCACACCGGCGGCATCAAAGGCAAGGCGGTGCTCGACCGGTTGCGCAAGGCGGGCGCGACCGAAGTCGTCGCCGCGCCGTTGAAGAGGTGGGAGCTGCCGGCCTGGGTGGTTGCCGAGTTCAGGCGACATTCGGCGCGGATCGGCGAGCCCGCGGCGTCGGCTCTGGTCGATGCCGTGGGTGACGATCTGCGTGCCCTGGCCGGTGCGGCGGACCAGCTGGCCGGTGACTGCCAGGGCGAGCCGGTCACCGAGGAGCTGGTCAGGAAGTACTTCGGCGGGCGTGCGGAGGTCAAGGGGTTCGCAGTGGCGGACGCCGCTCTCGCCGGGAAGGGCGCCGAGGCGCTCGAGCAGCTTCGCTGGGCGTTCGCGGCCAAGGTGGACCCGGTGCTGGTCACCAGCGCGGTGGCGGGCGGCCTGCGCGGCTTGGCCCGCTTCGTGTCGGCGCCGCGCGGCCTCCGAGACGGCGACCTGGCGCGGGAAGTCGGGGTACCGGTCTGGAAGCTGAGAACGCTGGCCGCGTCGTCACGAGGCTGGTCGAGCCGGGGCCTGGCCACAGCCATCCAGGCCGCAGCCAAGGCCGATGCCGACGTCAAGGGCGCGGCTGGTGACCGGGAGTGGGCCTGTGAGCGCCTGGTGATATCCGTGGTGCGGTCCCGAGAGCTGACCTGACGCAAGCGGCGAGCCGGTGCGGCTCGTCAGCAGGACGGCCGGCTGCTGAGGAGCCGACGTGGAGGCTGCTGACTCAGCGCGTGGTGGAGCGCTTGGCGAGACGGCGCGTCAGAGCGTGGCGGAGCGCTTGGCGATCGACGACTTCTTGTTCGCGGCCTGGTTCTTGTGGATGACGCCCGCCGAGACAGCCTTGTCCAGCTTGCGGCTCGCGGTGGTCCCGAGCTGCCGCGCTGCATCGGCGTCGCCGGTCTCTGCAGCCTCGCGGAAGCGGCGGATCGAGGTCTTGAGCGCGGACTTGACGGCCTTGTTACGCTCGCGTGCCTGTTCGTTCTGCCGGTTTCGCTTGATCTGGGACTTGATGTTTGCCACTGAGCAGAGCCTCTTGAGGTCGGGGATCGGATGGAGCGCCGGCGACGTGGTACCACCATCACAGCGACCTCTAAGGCTACCAGCGTGGCGAGGAGGCGGCCAAATTCCGCCACCCGGTGCCTTGGACGCGCAGCCCGGCGCGCGGCTCGAGGCCAGCCGATGACCTCGATCCGTTTAGTGCCATCATTCGCTATGAGTTCTGCTCGTGAGGCCGCTGAGAACGCTCTTGCCCTGATCGAAGAGGTCGACCACCTCACGAACGCGGTCTGTACCGTCAACACCGCGGCGCTCCATCAGGCCGACCAGGCGGACCGCGAGCTGGCCGACGGCCACGTCCGGAGCCCGTTGCACGGGCAGTGCATCCTCGTGAAGGACAACATCGACACCGCCGATCTCCTCACTACTGCGGGATCTCTGGCTCTGGCCGAGCGTCCGCCGAGTGCCGACGCCGCCGTGGTGAGCAGGATGCGCTCGGCCGGCCTCGTCGTCGTGGGCAAGACCAACCTGAGCGAATGGGCCAACCTCCGCGACCGGCACTCATCGTCGGGCTGGAGCGCGTACGGCGGCCTCACCCGCAACCCGTACGCACTCAACAGGTCCGCGGGTGGGTCCAGCTCCGGGAGTGGCGCGGCCGTGGCAGCGGGCCTGGTGCGGCTCAGCGTCGGTACCGAGACCGATGGCTCGATCACGTGTCCTGCGGCGTTCAACGGCTGCGTCGGTCTCAAGCCCACGGTCGGTGTGACGCCGACCCAGGGCGTCGTACCGATCTCCGCCTCACAGGACACCGTCGGGCCGATGACGTCGTCGGTACAGGAGGCTGCCGCACTGCTGTCGGTGCTGGCCGACGACGGCATCGACTACGCCTCCCATGCGACGTCGGGGCGCCTGGCCGGCAAACGGATCGGGGTGCCACGCCGGGACTTCTGGGGATACAGCCGCCACGCCGATGCCGCTGCCGAGCGTGCGCTGTCACTGCTGTCGGCGCAGGGCGCAGTCATCGTGGACGAGACCAACCTGGACTCGATGGACGGCTACGGGTTCGACGAGGAGATGTTGGTGCTGTTGAGCGAGCTCCGGCAGGGACTGGGGGAGTACCTCGCTACTCGGCCCGAGGGGGTGCCGCGTTCGCTCGAGGCGCTCGTCGAGTACAACCGCACGCACGCCAGCGAGGAGCTGGCGTACTTCGGCCAGTCCTTTTTCGAGGCCGCCCTGGACGTGCCCGGCGTCGGCTCGGAGGAATATATGGCTGCCCGTACGTCGTGCCTCAAACACGGACGCGACGAGGGGATCGACAAGGTGCTTGCCGCGCACGACCTCGACGCTCTCGTCACGCCGGCGACGTCACCGGCACCGGCGATCGACCTGGTCAATTCCGAGCGGCTTGCCGGCAGCGCGAGCCAGCCTGCGGCGATGGCCGGCTACCCGCTCCTGACCGTGCCCGCCGAGGTGACGCACGGGCTGCCCGTAGCGGTGACGTTCTGGGGGACGGCGAGAAGCGAGCCGTCGCTGATCGAGATCGGTCACGGCTACGAGCGCGCCCGCGAGGCTGCCGACGGCCCGTTCCCACTGCCGACGTACCCCACCTTCGTCTGACCCCCTCCGCCGAGGGGTCAGGTAGTTCCCGCCGAGGAGTCACGTTCTTCCCGCCGAGGGGTCAGGTAGTTCCCGCTGAGGGGTCACGTTCTTCCCGTTGAGGGGTCGGGTAGATCCCGCCAGGGGTCGAACGGTTTCCGCCCAGAGGTCAGGATCGCCCTGACTCCTCGCCGTCCGCGCCGACCGGGTGAGCTTTCCAGACTTTCGCGCCCACTCGACCGGACTTTTGCGCCCGCTCGACCCGACTGTTGCGCCCACTCGACCGGACATTTGCGCCCACTCGACCGCGCGGGGGGCGATCAGGCGAGGGGATTGCGAAGGCCGAGGCGGTCCATCAGGGCGAGGGCGTCGTAGGGCGCGTGCACTTTCGCGTCGTTGTCGAAGTACACGAGCACGTCGAGCCCTTGACCGGCCCAGGACGAGATCCGAGCCGCCCACTCGTCGAGGGCCTGCGGCCCGTACCCGCTCGTGTACAGCTCCTCCGCACCGTGCAGCCGGACGTACACCAGGTCTGACGTCACCTCCTCGAAGCGCGGCCACTTGTCGCCGGCGTCGGACACGACCAGGCCGACGTCGTGCCGGCGGAGCAGGTCGATCGCCGCTGGGTCGGCGAAGCTGAGGTCGCGTGGCTCGATCGCGTGCCGGAGGCGTACCTGCGTCAGCGCCGTCGTGAGGGCGCGGTCCGCCGGCAGCTTGGCATCGTGGTGACGTGCAAGGTCGGCCGCCTCGCCGGAGGTTCGCGGGAGCCGCTCGAGAAAGGCGTCCAGTACATCGGCGTCGAACCGGGTTCGTGCCGGCAGCTGCCAGAGAACAGGGCCCAGCTTGTCACCCAGCGCCAGAGGTCCGGACGCGAAGAAGTTCGCCATCGCTCCATCGACGTCGCGCAGTCGCTTCATGTGGGTGATGAAGCGGCCACCCTTCAGCGCGAAGACGAAGTCATCCGGAGTCTCGTCGCGCCACGTGGCGTAGCTGGCCGGGCGCTGCAACGAGTAGAACGAGCCGTTGACCTCGATCGTCGAGAACCGCTCGGCGGCGTACGCGAGCTCCTTGCGCTGGACGAGGCCCTCCGGATAGAAGTCTCCGCGCCATCCGGCGTACCTCCAGCCAGACAGTCCGATTCGGATGTCCGCCACGACACGAGGCTAAGGCAGAGCACGCGTTGCGGCGCGGCTCGACTGATGGGGATCGTCCCACCGGAGCCGACGTCGATGGGCACGCGCGGCAGGGTCCGGCAGACTAACCCGCATGGTGGAGCGGACACTGGGCGTCGAGGAGGAGCTGCTCCTCGTCAACCCCGACACGTGCGAGCTCGAGACGGTCTCGCACCGAGCGATGGCGGCATACGATGACGAACACCGCGGCTCCGCCGGTAGCGGCGAGCAGGAGCCGGACCTGCTGGAGCAGGAGCTGTTCCTGCAGCAGCTCGAGACCGCGACGCCTCCCCGGGTTGACCTGGACGAGCTTCGTGCCGAGGTCCAGCGATGTCGCCGCGCTGCGATCGCCGCTGCAGGTGCGGCCGGGGCGCGGGTCGTCGCCTCCGGTACCCCCGTCATCGGCCGACCCGATCTGAAGGTCACACCCAAGAGCCGGTACGAGCGGATCGTGCAGGATTTCGGTGAGATCGGGCGGCAGGGCGCGGTGTGCGGGATGCACGTCCACGTCGCGATCGAGAGCGACGAGGAGGGCGTCGCCGTACTGGACAGGATCAGGCCATGGCTGCCTGTACTGCTGGCGATCAGCGCGAACTCCCCTTTCTGGCACAGCCGCGACACCGGCTACGCGAGCTGGCGATCGCAGGTATGGAAGCGCTGGCCCACGGCGGGGCCAAGCGAGCCGTTCGGCGACGTGGCCGGCTATCGCGAGGCAGCGGCGGCCCTGGTGGAGGTAGGCGCAGCGATCGATGCCGGCATGCTGTATTTCGACGCGCGGCTCGCGCAGGCGTACCCGACGATCGAGATCCGGGTAGCGGACGTGTGTACGGAGATCGACGACGTGATGCTCATCGCGGCGCTGTGTCGCGGCCTGGTCAGCGCCGCCGCCGAGGACTGGCGCGACGGCGTGCCCGTGCCGCAGTGGCGAACCGACGTGCTGCGCGCTGCTCATTGGCGCGCGGCACGTGACGGACTGACGCATGCCCTACTGGACCCGACGGATCGCCGCACGAAGCCGGCCAGGGACGTCCTCGATGCGCTGACCGGCCGGGTCCGGCCGTGGCTGGATGCGAGCGACGACACGGCGGCGGTAGACAGCGCCCTGGAACGCGTGCTGGCCGGTGGTGCCGGAGCGACGCGGCAACGTGCAGTGCACGAGTCGCACGGCAGCCTGGAGGCGGTGGTCGCTGACCTGGCGGACCGTACCGAGGCGTCCGCGCAGGAGGGCGACACCGGGCACGCGCCGGCGACCTGAGCCGCGGAGACGTCATTCGCGGGCCGACACGCGGGCGAAACCGAGCACAGGGTGACGTCTCCCGGGAGCGTGTGGCATTTCACGTCAAGATGTCTTGACGTGGGGGGAATCGTCAAGATAAATTGACGGGCATGACCGATGCAACAGACCTGGCGGCCGACGCCGGCAGCTCCGACCCGCAGGTCGGCCTTCACGCCGTTCGTGCCCTGCGCACCCTGCTGGAGAAGCTGGAGAGCATTCAGGTGACGCACGCGAGAAGCCTGGGCTGGTCGTGGCAGGAAATCGCCCTGGCGCTGGGGGTCAGCAAGCAGGCCGTGCACCAGAAGTACGCGGGCGGCCGCAGGCTTGGAAGAGAGAGGTAGGACCGTGTTCGAACGATTCAGTCCGTCTGCCCGGGAGACCGTCGTTGCCGCACGGACCGCGGCCCGGCGGCTGCGGCACCAGTACGTCGGCACCGAGCATCTGCTGCTCGGCCTGGTGAACGCTGGTTCCGAGGACGGCGCCGACGGGGCTCCGACGAACATCGCGGCCAGCGTGCTGTCGGCTTCCGGGCTGGACGCGGAGTACATCAGGTCGCAGATCATCCGGTTCGTGGGTGACGGTGCTAACGGGCTGGGGGACGAGGAAGCCAGTGCGCTGCACTCGATCGGGATCGACCTTGCCGCGGTCCGCTCGAGGCTCGAGGAGTCGTTCGGCGAGGGCGTACTCGACCAACCTGGCCCCGAGCCCACCGGCTCCCGAACGCCTTTCACGGCTCGGGCGAAGAAGACCCTCGGCCTGTCGGTGCGAGAGGCAAGGCAGCTCGGCAGCGGCTCCCTGGAGCCCGAGCACATCCTGCTCGGCCTCGTTAGCGAAGGAGCCGGCGTCGCCGCGATGATCCTCACCACCAAGGCGCCGCTAGCGACGTTCCGCGAGCGTGTTCTTGCGGAGCTGGGTACCGCTGCCTGACCGCGCCCCCTTTAGCCACGGGTCACCAACGGCTGTTTTGACGGCGTGTCTGACCGCGGCTGACGTCTCGGCGACAGCGCGATACGGTCCGGCCAGGGCGACGGACGGTTACGGCGCGCTCGACGATGACCTTTCGTCCGCGCGACGGCACTTGGACGGCCGCCCGACGTACATCTTGCTCCCGCGCGACCGGACTTTTGCTCCCGCTCGACCGGACTTTTGCGCCCGCTCGACCGGACTTTTGCGCCCGCTCGACCGGACTTTTGCGCCCGCTCGACCGGACTTTTGCGCCCGCCCGACGGGGCGGAGGCGGGAGGCAATAACGTTGCGGTATGCGACTTGCCGCCACCATCGTGTACGTCGCCGACGTGTCCGCCGCCGTGCAGTTCTATACCGATGCGTTCGGCCTCGAGCCCGGCTTCACCGACCCGAGTGGCACGTACGCGACCCTGCACAGCCCCGGCGCGACCCTCGCCTTCGCCGCGCCCGAGAACGCCCCCACCGCCGAGCGCGCTACCGACCCGCCGGCGGGCTTCGAGGTGTGGATCGAGGCTGACGACGTGCCATCCGCCTACTGGCGGGCGCTGGAGGTCGGCGCTGACGACGTCCACGGCCCCGAGACGAAGCCGTGGGGGCAGACCGTCGCGTACGTGAAGGATCCGAACGGCGTCCTCGTGGAGATCGGTACACCCGTCTAGCCGCGACATCCCTCACCGACCGAAGGAGCCGACGCGTGGAGTTCGACGAGATCCGCGACCTCGACAAGCGAGCCGTCCAGGCGAGCGTCACTGTCGTGTCTCACGCCCGCGCCGACGACCTCGCCCGAGCGACTCCCTGCGCCGGCTGGGACCTGGCCGATCTGCTCGCCCACATGACCACCCAGCACTACGGCTTCGCGGCGGCGGCCGAGGGGCGAGGCGCCGACCCCGACGTGTGGCGTACCCGCACCGCCGGCAACGACCCAGTACAGGACTACACGAAGTCCGCCGAGGTGGTCGTCGCGGCCTTCGGCGACGATGCGGTCGCCGGCCGAGACCTGTCGCTGCCGGAGATCAGCTCGGAGGTCACGTTTCCGGCGAATCAGGCCATCAGCTTCCACTTCATCGACTACGTGGTACACGGCTGGGACGTCGCGCGGACCCTCGGGATCCCGCTCGTTCTGGACGCCGACGTCCTGGAGGCCGGTCTCGCCGTGGCGGCGAAGGTTCCGGGCGGTGAGCGCCGGCTGGCCCCCGGTGCGGCGTTCGCTCCTGGAGTGCCGGCCCCCGACGACGGCGAGCCGATCGACCTCATCGTCGCCATGCTGGGACGGTCCCCGAGCTGGCAGCGCTGATCGCAGCCCCGGGCCCGGCTCTCGGGTTCACACCACGGAGAACCCGCGGGCGATGTCACCCCGACCGGTGAGTGCGCGCAACACGGGTACGCCGTCACCGCGCGCGACGGTGATCCGTGCGGCCAGCTCGACCGACTCGGCGAGTGCCGCCTCCGGGGCGGTGTACGCCACACCGGTCGTCTCGGCCAGGTCCAGGCTGTGCACCACGAGCTCGAACGTACGGGTCGGCAGGTACGCCGACAGCCGCATCCCCCCTCCGATGGTCTCGATCAGCGGGTCGTCGTCTCGAGTGACGTCGGCCACGGCTGCTTCGACGAGCCCGCGTACGGCTTCCGCCGGGTCCTCGCCCAGGGCCGCTCCCGCATCGCGGCCTCGCTGTTCGACCGCACCTCCGTCGGCGGCCGACATCATCGCCACCATGGCGTAGTAGTCCACGGGACTCGCCAGCACCTCGACCGTCGCCGGGCGCCGGAGGTACGCCGAGACCGTGACCAGCGAGCGGCTGGCGTGCCCGGTCAGCGCCCGGACGTCCCAGACGCCGAGCCCCGGTCGGCCCCAGCCGTCTGCCGGCAGCCGGTCGACGACGGCGCTGAAGGCCCGTGCGGCGGACACGAAGACGGAGGCGTCGACCATCCCGACACCTTGGCAGACCGCCCGCGCAGGTGCCACGCGACCGGCTGCTCCGACTCCCGTCGGCCGGCCCGGTGGTTGCAACGACAGGGCCGGCTGCGCGCTCGTGGGAGAATGGGGAACTGGACCGGAGTGCCGGTCCGGACGTCGTACCGCCCTCACGAGGGCGACCCGAGGCCAACCAGCGAGAGGCGTTCGTGCCCCACACCTTCGAGTCGGCGCCGCAGCCCGGCAGTACCGACCCGGCGATCATCCGGAACTTCTGCATCATCGCCCACATCGACCACGGCAAGTCGACGCTGGCCGACCGGATGCTGCAGCTCACCGGCGTGGTCGAGGGCCGGAGCATGCGTGCGCAGTACCTCGACCGGATGGACATCGAGCGCGAGCGCGGAATCACGATCAAGAGCCAGGCGGTCCGGATCCCGTGGGTCGTCAGCGCCGGCCCCGACGCGGGGAAGACGTTCGTGCTCAACATGATCGACACCCCCGGGCACGTCGACTTCACGTACGAGGTGAGCCGCTCGCTGGAGGCGTGCGAAGGCGCCGTCCTGCTCGTCGATGCGGCTCAGGGGATCGAGGCGCAGACGCTCGCCAACCTGTACCTCGCCCTCGGGGCCGACCTCGACGTCATACCGGTGCTCAACAAGATCGACCTGCCGAGTGCTCAGCCCGACAAGTACGCCGCCGAGATCGCCCACATCATCGGCTGCGACGCCGACGACGTGCTCAGGGTCTCGGCGAAGACAGGTGAAGGGGTCGAGGAGCTCCTGAACCGGATCGTCGCGGCGGTGCCGGCGCCGAAGGGCGACGCGTCGGCGGCTCCTCGCGCGCTCATCTTCGACTCCGTGTACGACACGTACCGCGGCGTCGTCACGTACGTGCGGGTGGTCGACGGACGCCTCAGCCACCGCGACCGGATCAAGATGATGTCGACAGGTGCCGTGCACGAGATGCTCGAGGTCGGCGTGATCTCGCCCGAGCCACGCAAGGCGAAGGAGATCGGCGTGGGGGAGGTGGGCTACCTCATCACCGGCGTGAAGGAGGTCCGGCAGTCCCGCGTCGGCGACACCGTGACGTCGTCGGTCAACGGGGCCACCGAGCCACTCGGCGGGTACCGACACCCGAACCCGATGGTGTACGCCGGCCTCTACCCGATGGACGGCGACGACTACCCGACCCTGCGCGATGCGCTGGACAAGCTGCAGCTCAACGACGCGGCCCTCATGTACGAGCCGGAGACGTCGGGCGCACTCGGGTTCGGCTTTCGCTGTGGGTTCCTCGGCCTGCTCCACATGGAGATCGTCCGCGAGCGGCTCGAGCGGGAGTTCAACCTGGCCCTCATCTCGACCGCTCCCAACGTCGTGTACCGGGTCGTGATGGAGGATGGCTCCGAGATCACCGTCACGAACCCCAGCGAGTACCCGGGCGGCAAGATCGCCGAGGTGCACGAGCCGGTCGTACGGGCGACGATCCTCACGCCGTCGGACTTCATCGGGACGATCATGGATCTGTGCCAGACCCGGCGCGGGTCACTGCAGGGGATGGACTACATCTCCGCCGACCGCGTCGAGCTCCGCTACACGCTGCCCCTGGCGGAGATTGTGTTCGACTTCTTCGACGCGCTCAAGTCCCGCACCAAGGGGTACGCCTCTCTCGACTACGAGCCGGTCGGCGAGCAGGTGAGCGACCTGGTGAAGGTGGACGTGCTCCTGCACGGCGACCCGGTGGACGCGTTCTCGGCGATCGTGCACCGCGACGCCGCGTACGCGTACGGCGTGCAGCTGGCGCAGAAGCTCAAGGAGCTGATCCCTCGGCAGCAGTTCGAGGTGCCGATCCAGGCGGCGATCGGGGCCCGCGTCATCGCTCGCGAGACGATCCGCGCGATGCGCAAGGACGTGCTGGCCAAGTGCTACGGCGGCGACATCACCCGAAAGCGCAAGCTGCTGGAGAAGCAGAAGGAGGGCAAGAAGCGGATGAAGATGGTGGGCCGGGTCGAGGTTCCCCAGGAGGCCTTCATCGCCGCCCTGAACACGTCGGAGCCGGTCGAGAAGGCCAAGCGCTGAGACGGGCGGACGACGGCGCCACGTCGGCCATGACCGTACGTCTCCCGGCCGACTTCCTCGCGCTGCCAGAACGCGGACGACACCTGGCAGCCGTGGCTGGACGCCCTGCCCCGGCTGATACGCGAGGTGCTCGACGACTGGGCGCTCGAGGTCGACGGGCTGCCGGCGGCGGGCGCCTGCGCTGCGGTCGTCCCTGTTCGCGACCCGTACGGCACGCGTGCCGCCGCGAAGTTCGCCTGGCCACATCCGGAGCAGCGGCTCGAGCACGTCGCCCTGCAGGCCTGGCGAGGCGATGGTGCGGTGCGCCTGCTGCGCGCCGATCCCGCCCGCAACGTGATGCTGCTCGAGCGCGCCGAGCCCACCGATCTCACGACCGTGCCGGTAGTGCAGGCCTGTGAGGTCGTCGCCGGGCTCTACCCCCGGTTGCACATACCGGCGACACCCCAGTTCGACCTGCTGTCCGAGAACTGCGCCGGGTGGTCCCGTGAGCTGCTCGACCTGCCGCGAGGTGCGCCGGTTCCGAGACGTTACGTCGAGCAGGCTGCGTCGCTGGCGCGCGACCTGGCCGGCGACCCGGCCACCGACGGCACCTTGATCCACACCGACCTGCACTACTCCAACGTGCTCGCCGCCGAGCGGGAGCCCTGGCTGGCCATCGACCCCAAGCCGCTGTCGGGCGACCCGCTGTTCGAGATCGCGCCCCTGCTCTGGAATCGCTGGGACGAGGTCACCGCGTCCGGCGATGTCCGGGCGGCGGTCCGGGAGCGGTTCCACGCGATGGTGGACCTCACGGGATGGGACGAGGACCGCGCCCGCGACTGGGTCGTGGTGCGCGAGATCGTGAACATCCTCTGGGGCATCCAGGACGACGCGACGATCGGCATGGACGACGAAGACATCACCACGGCCCTCGCCATCGCCAAGGCGGTCCAGGACTAGGGTGGCCGCCGGCGCACCCGACGAGCTCGCAAGCCGCCACTGCTAGAGTTAGTCGATTGTCTTACTCGACTACGGCGGACAACAAGCCCCCGACCACACCAGAAGGCCCCGCATGACTGCAACCGATGAGCTCCTGGCCAACAACGAGAAGTACGCCGCGTCGTTCGCCGGCCCCCTTCCGCTCTCACCCGCCAAGGGCGTCGCCATCGTGGCGTGCATGGATGCCAGGCTGCACGTGTACGAGGTGCTCGGTCTGCAGGAGGGCGACGCGCACGTCATCCGCAACGCCGGCGGAGTGGTCACCGACGACGAGATCCGGTCGCTGGCGATCAGCCAGCGGCTGCTGGGTACCCGCGAGATCATGCTCATCCACCACACGGGATGCGGCATGCTGACGTTCACCGACGAAGAGTTCAAGCAGGCTCTGGTCGACGACACCGGAGTCGAGCCGCAGTGGGCAGCGGAGGCGTTCAGCGACCTCGACGACCACGTCCGCGAGTCGATCGTGCAGATCAAGCAGTCGCCGTTCGTGCCCCACACGGACCAGATTCGCGGGTTCGTCTTCGACGTCGACACCGGCAGGTTGCGAGAGGTCAGCTGAGCCACCCCTCCCCGTCGAGCGGTCAAGAATGTTCGCTCGAGTGGGCGAGAATGTGCGGGTCGAGCGGGCAGGACTGTTCGGTCGAGCGGGCAAGAATGTTCGGTCGAGTGGGCAGGAGTGTTCGGTCGAGCGGGCCAGGACCTTTCGCAATGTGCTTGGTCACGGTCGACCGTGCAGCTCCGCCCGGTCGAGGCGACATTTGTGCCCGGTGAGCCCGACATTTGCGCCCAGTCAACACGACATTTGCGCCCGGTCGAGGCGACATTTGTGCCCGGTGAACCCGACATTTGCGCCCGGTCGGCGGGCAGGAGTCGCACGTCACACCGGCCCAGACCCGCATCGGTCCTGCGTACAGCACTGGTGCCGTACACTGGACGACGTCGGCCCACACAGTTCTGCCTTGGGCCTGACCTGCAGTCGACCACCACGCGCCGCGGAGTGATCAACCCGCGCCGGGCAGGACGACCCTCTACGTTCGGAGTTCCCTATGGCGGCCCGCCGCCCCCACACCACACGTGTGTCCGCTTCTCGACCCACGACCTCGACCACCCGCTCAACCTCGACCACCCCCTCAATCGCAGCCCCCCCGACTCCGGCACCCGCCGGTGCCGGTGCGTCCTTCCGCGAGCTCGGCGTGCCCGAGACCGTGGTCCAGGCGCTCGCCAAGACGGGCATCACCACGCCGTTCCCTATCCAGACCGCGACGCTGCCCGACTCGTTGTCGGGACGAGACGTCCTCGGACGCGGTCGTACCGGCTCGGGCAAGACGCTCGCCTTCGTACTTCCCATCCTCGTGCGCTTGGCGTCGTCGACGTCCCCGCGTCGACCCAACCGGCCGCGCGCGCTGGTGCTGGCTCCGACGCGTGAGCTCGCCACCCAGATCGAAGCCGTGATGGCGCCGATCGCGAGGGCGCTCTCCCTGCGCACGCTGACCGTCTTCGGCGGCGTCGGCCCTGGCCCGCAGATCTCAGGCCTCCGCTCGGGCGTCGACGTCGTCGTCGCCTGTCCGGGCCGCCTCGCCGATCATGTCGGGACGGGCCACGCCAACCTCGACGCTGTGGAGATCACCGTGCTCGACGAGGCCGACCACATGGCCGACCTCGGCTTCCTGCCGGTCGTACGCCGCCTGCTCGACAAGACCCCGGCCCGTGGGCAGCGGATGCTCTTCTCCGCCACCCTCGACTCCGGCGTCGACGTCCTGGTCAAGCGCTACCTCACGAATCCGGTCACGCACAGCGTAGACTCGGCCAACTCGCCGGTCGTGGAGATGGCGCACCACGTGCTCCACGTCAGCTCCGACTCCCGGCTGCCTGTCCTGGTCGACCTCGCCTCGGCGCCCGGCCGGACGCTGGTCTTCACCCGTACCAAGCACGGGGCCAAGCAGCTCGCGCGCAAGCTGACGGCCGCCGGCGTCCCCTCGGTCGACCTGCACGGCAACCTGTCGCAGAACGCGAGATCCCGTAACCTCAGCGCGTTCGCCGACGGGTCGGCCAAGACGATGGTCGCCACGGACATCGCCGCACGTGGCATCCATGTCGACGACATCGGCCTCGTCGTCCACGCCGACCCGCCCATCGAGCACAAGGCGTACCTGCACCGTTCGGGACGTACGGCACGCGCCGGGGCCTCGGGCACGGTCGTCACGCTGATGACGGACGCCCAGGTGTCGGATGTACGCATCCTCACCCGGAAGGCGGGCATCGCCCCGACCGTCACGCGCCTGTCGGCCGGACACCCGCTGCTCGCCGAGATCGCGCCGGGCGAGCGACTGCTCGTCGCTCCGTCGGCGTCGGCCACCGCACTCGCCTCGGCGGGACGCGACTCAGCGCAGCGCTCCCAGCGCGGCCGTTCCTCGCAGCCTCGCCGTGCGCGCGGCGGCCACGCGTCCAGCGGCTCACGCCCCGCGGCGCCGAACCGTGCGGCCGCCGGTCGCTCGTCCTCGGCACGACAGGGCGCCAACCGCAGCGGGTCCAGCCGGGCTCCGTCGAGCGCGGCCGCGTTCTCGGCCGGTGGCAGCGGTGGGCGTCGGCGCTCCGCGCGCTGACCTGCTCGCTCGCTCTGAGCCCATCACAAGCGCTCCACTAATCCCAGTGCTCTGTGTCGGTGCGGTTTGAGAGACTGAGGCCATGTCCCCATACGTGGTCTCCGTCAATGTCGGCACACCTGTAGACGCCCCATGGGTCGGCAGTCCGTTCCGCACCTCGATCAGCAAGCACCCGGTCGCCGGCCGCGTCGAGGTGGGGACGCTCGGCGTCGAAGGCGACCAGGTCTCCGACACCAAGGACCATGGAGGCCCTCACCAGGCCGTCTACGCGTTCGCCCGGGAGGATCTCGACCTGTGGGCCGGACGTCTCGGCAAGGAGATCCCCGACGGACACTTCGGGGAGAACCTCACGACGGAGGGCATCGACGTCAACGAGGCCCTGGTAGGCGAGCGCTGGAAGGTCGGTACCACGGTCTTCGAGGTGGCCGAGGTACGCATCCCTTGCCATACGTTCTCGGAGTGGATGAGCCGCACCGGCTACGACGCCGACAAGTGGATCAAGCGGTTCACCGCGGAGGGTCGGCCCGGGCCGTACCTCCGGGTGGTCCAACCCGGCCAGATCGCCGCCGGTGACGAGCTGAGTGTCGTGCACAAGCCCGACCACGACGTCACCGTGACCACGATGTTCCGGGCGTTCACGACCGACCGCGCCCTGCTGCCTCGCCTGCTCGACGTGGGCGACGCCCTCGCGCCCGACGCGCGCGACGCGGTCGAGAAGTATGCCGCTCGCGCCTGAGCCAGGCCCGCGGTTCGCAGCGCGGATGGCGTGGCCCCCGTCACGGCCTGGGCGGAGCGCGCCCGTGGGCGTTGCGCGGGGCTGCTGGACGACCCGCCGGTCTCCGCTATCCCTACGCTGGGCTGGGGCCGTGCTCTACGGTCGACATATGGACCACGAGGGCGCCTCGACCCCGCTGGACGAGCGTCCCCGGTCGGTCGGACGGATGTTCTTCGACCGGGTCGCCGCCACGCCGGACCGGATCGCCTACAGCTTCCCGGTGCACGACATCTGGCACGAGGTCAGCTGGCGGCAGACGGCAGACCGCGTCGTCAGGCTCGCAGCCGGCCTGGTCAGCCTCGGGATCGAACCGGAGCAGAGGGTGGCGATCGCGGCGGGCACCCGCTACGAGTGGATCCTCGCCGACCTCGCGGTCATGTCGGCGGGTGCCGCGACCACCACGGTCTACCCCTCCTCGATGGCGTCCGACGTCGCGTACATCATCGGTGACTCCGGCTCGCGGGTCGTGTTCGCCGAGGACGACGTCCAGGTCGCCAAGCTCCGCGAGAGCCGGGCCGACCTTCCCGACGTGGGCCGGGTGGTGACCTTCGACGGAACGCCAGACGGCGACTGGGTCATCGGGCTCGACGATCTCGAGCAGCTCGGCGAGCGGCTCCTCGCCGAGTCTCCTGAGGCCGTACAGCGCCGCGTCGACGGCTCGCGACCCGATCACCTGGCCACGGTGGTGTACACGTCGGGCACCACCGGCCGACCCAAGGGTGTCCGACTGCCGCACAGCGCCTGGACGTACGAGGGCGCGGCCGTCGAGGGGCTGGACATCCTGTCCGGCGACGACGTGCAGTACCTCTGGCTGCCGCTGGCGCACGTCTTCGGCAAGGTCCTGCTCACCGCCCAGCTGGCGGTCGGCTTCCCCACGGCTGTCGACGGGCGGGTCGACAAGATCATCGACAACCTCGCCGTCGTTCGCCCGACCTTCATGGGAGCCGCTCCGCGCATCTTCGAGAAGGCCCACGCCCGCGTCGTCACGATGACCGCTGAGGAGGGTGGGGTCCGCAAGAAGATCTTCGACTGGGCGTTCCAGGTCGGCGTCGACGTCGTCCGGCGTCGGCAGGCGGGCCGACATGTGCCGGCGATCCTGGCCGCACAGAACGCCGTCTTCGACCGGCTCGTCTTCTCGAAGATCCGGGCGAGGTTCGGCGGACGAGTGCGCTTCTTCGTTTCCGGGTCGGCGGCCCTCAACCGCGACCTGGCGGAGTGGTTCGCCGCGGCGGGCCTGCTGATCCTGGAGGGGTACGGACTGACCGAGACGTCGGCGGGTACCTGTCTCAACCCGCCCGACCACTACAAGTTCGGCACCGTCGGCAAGCCCTTCGCCGGCACCGAGGTCGACCTCGCCGCCGACTCCGAGCTGCTGATCAGGGGTCCCGGCGTGATGAGCGGCTACCACAACCCCGACGATGCCCGCGACCGGTCGCTGGTCGACGGCTGGCTGCACACCGGCGACCTGGCGGAGATCGACGACGAGGGCTATGTCACGATCACCGACCGCAAGAAGGACCTCTTCAAGACCTCGGGCGGCAAGTACGTGGCGCCTCAGCTCATCGAGGGCCAGTTCAAGACGATGTGCCCGTACGTGAGCCAGATCGTCGTCTACGGCAACGAGCGCAACTTCGTGTCTGCGCTCATCACCCTCGACCCCGACGCCATCAAGGACTGGGCCGCCCACAACGGTCTCGGTGGCCGGTCGTACGCCGACATCGTCACCTCCGACGCCGCGCGCGAGATGGTCCAGCATTACGTCGACGAGGTCAACACGACCTTCAACCGCTGGGAGACGATCAAGCGCTTCGTCGTCCTCGACCGCGACCTGTCGATCGAGGACGGCGAGATGACGCCCAGCCTCAAGGTGAAGCGCAAAGTCGTCGAGGAGCACTACCAGGACCAGCTCGACGCCCTGTACGCATGAAGGGCCACAGCTGAGATGCCCTCGGCCCTTCCCGACGGCGACGAGGCCCCGCTCGACGGCTCCCTGCCGGAGGCGGTGACGTCGAGCCTCGACGCGACCGCGTTCGGCATCTATGTGCACGTGCCCTTCTGCGCGGTGCGCTGCGGGTACTGCGACTTCAACACGTATACGGCGCTCGAGCTGGGCAGCGAGCCGGGGGCGTCGCGTGCCACGTACGCCGCTGCGGCGATCGCGGAGGTGAGGCTCGCCCGCCGGGTGCTCGGTGACCGTGACCTGCCCGTCAGCACCGTGTTCTTCGGCGGCGGTACCCCGACACTCCTGCCGCCTCACGACCTGGTGGCGGTGCTCGACGTCGTCCGGGGAGAGTTCGGGCTGGTACCCGGCGCGGAGGTGACCACGGAGTCGAACCCCGACAGCGTCGACCGGGTTGCCCTCGACGCCCTTCGGGCCGGGGGCATCAACCGGATCTCGTTCGGCATGCAGTCGGCGGAGCCGCACGTGCTGCGCGTGCTCGACCGTACGCACGACCCGGCACGGGTGCCGCAGGTGGTCTCGTGGGCGCGCTCGAGCGGGTTCGACCAGGTCAGTCTCGACCTCATCTACGGCACCCCGGGCGAGTCGGTCGAGGGGTGGCAGCGCAGCGTCGAGACGGTGCTCGCCCTCGAGCCCGACCACGTGAGCGCGTACGCCCTCATCGTCGAGGAGGGTACGGCGTTGGCGAGGGCTATCGCCCGGGGTGAGATCCCCGCCACCGACGACGACGACCTGGCCGACAAGTACGAGCGTGTCGACGACTTGCTGTCGGCGGCCGGGCTCCAGTGGTACGAGGTGTCGAACTGGGCACGCGGCGTCGGCGCCCGGTCGAGGCACAACCTCGGGTACTGGCGCGGTGGGAACTGGTGGGGTGTCGGTCCCGGCGCCCACTCGCACGTCGAGGGGGTGCGGTGGTGGAACGTCAAGCACCCGGCGGCGTACGCCCAGCGGATCTCGTCGCACCACAGCCCCGCCGCGGCGCGCGAGTCGCTCGACCCCGAGACGCGCCGCGTCGAGCGAGTGCTGCTGGAGACCCGGCTGTCGTCGGGGCTGGCGCTCGACGTGCTGGATGCCGCTGGCCGCGCGGTGGTACCGGACCTGGTGGCAGACGGCCTGGTCACCCTCATCCCCGCCGGGGGGTCGCCTGTGACCGCCGAGGGGTCACCCGTGTCCGCCGAGGGGTCACCGTGTCCGGAATCTCCGCCGAGGGGTCACTCGTGTCCGCCGAGGGGTCACTCGTGCTCACCCGCCGTGGTCGGCTGCTCGCCGACGCGGTCGTCCGTTCGCTGCTTCCCTGACATCCCGAAGGTGCCGACGTACGTCCGTACAGCGGAAGGTCGGCTCAGCTCACCACGCGGATGCACAGCGGGTACCGGAACTCCTCGCCGCGGTGCCCCGCCAGCGTGCCCCGGATGATCGCGATCAATGCGAGCACACCGATGACCAGCGCGACGGGAACAATCACCAGCAGAGCCAGCCCGAGCGTGAAGATCGCGGCGACACCGGCCACGACGATATAGATCAGCAGTGAGATCTGGAAGTTCAGCGACTCGACGGCGTGCCGGCGGACGAACGCCGACTCGTTGCCCTTCAGGATCAGCACCACCAGCGGTCCGATCACACCGAGGGCGAACCAGGCCGCCACCAGGCTGCCGACGTGGGCGGCCGCACCCCACAGTCGCTCCGAGTTGGAGGAGGCCATGCTGCCCGGAGGCGGGGTCGGCGCGTAGGACATCGATGGCTCCTCTCCGTCTCGTACCGACAGCCTAGGCTGTCGGTCAGCCGGTCTCGGTGACGAAGTCGATGAGCTCCTCGACCCGGCCGAGCAGAGCCGGCTCGAGGTCGTCGTACGAGGTCACCCGAGACAGGATGTGCTGCCAGGCTCGCGCGACGTCGGCCTGGGTGTCGTGAGGCCAGCCGAGCTGTCGACAGACGCCGTGCTTCCACGACGTCCCGCGCGGGACCCTCGGCCACGCCTCGATGCCGAGGCGGGCGGGCTTGACCGCCTCCCAGACATCGATGAAAGGGTGACCTACCACTCGTACGTGCCGACCGAAGCGGCCTTGGGTGACCGAGGTAGCCACCCGGCTCTCCTTCGACCCGGCGACGAGGTGGTCGACCAGCACGCCGACGCGACGCTCCGGGCCCGGACCGAAGTCCGCCAGGCACCCGGCGAGGTGATCCACTCCTTCGAGCAGCTCGACCACGACGCCCTCGACTCGCAGGTCGTCGCCCCACACCTTCTCGACGAGCTCGGCGTCGTGGCGCCCCTCGACGAAGATCCGGCTGGCCCGGGCCACGCGTGCGGTGACGTCCGGTACCACGACGGACCCCGAGGCTGTCCGGGTGCTGCGAGCCGGCGCTGACCGAGGCGATGCAGCCAGCACCACAGGTGCGCCCTCGAGCAGGAACCCCGGGCCTAACGGGAACGTACGGCGCCGCCCGCGCCGGTCCTCGAGCTCCACCGTGTCGAGGTCGCGGTCGACTCTCACGATCTCTCCGCACCAGTCGGTCATGACCTCCTCGACCACGAGGCCACGCTCGGCGATGACCGTAGGCAGTGCGCGCTTGGCCGGCGATGCCGGAGTCGCAAGGACGTCGGGGCCGTACCGGTCGTGAGCCACGCGCGTGACCGTACCGGCTGCGGCGCCCGCGTTCGCGCTGCAACGCCGCCCGTGCCCCGCCTCCCGAGCCTCGAGGACCGCTACGAGGATGTCAGCTGGGCGTACCCACGGCGCACGGCGCCCTCGATAGTCGCCCGCGCGAACGGCCAGTCGTCGCCCCCCGCGGCCACCGCCTGATCAACCCCTATCCCTTGCGCGTGCAGCCCCCTGATCAGGTTGGAGACGTCGGCGATCTCGGCCCGCTGTGCCTGGACGAAGGCCCGGTCGACGGGAGCGCCGTGTCCGGGCACGATCACGGTCCGGTCGGTGAGGAGGCCCACGACGAGGTCGAGCGATGCCGCCCAGTCGAGGGGGAAGCTGTCGGAGCCGAACGACGGCGGGCCCGACTCCTCCAGCAGGTCGCCACCGAAGAGCACGTCGGCATCCGCGACACGCGCGACGATGTCACCGTCGGTGTGGCCCGGCCCGGGATGCATCAGCTCGATCAGCCGGTCGCCGAGGTCGATCGTGCGCACCGACGAGAAGACGACGTCCGGCGGCCGCAGCGGCGTACTCAGGACGCCGTCGAGGACCTCGGCCGTGATCGCCGGCTGGTCGGGGTCGGGCTCCGGGTCGGCCTCGATCTGCCGCCTGATGTCGGCGGCGTGCTCGGAGAAGGCCCTGGCCGCGTTCTCATGCGCATGGATGGTGGCGTCTGCCATCGATGCGTTCCCGAACGTGTGGTCGAAGTGGACGTGGGTGTTGACGACCCATCGGACCGCGGAGTCGGGGCTGAGGCGGCGTACGTCGTCGAGCACCTCCTGGCCCTGGCCGGCGGAAGCCCGGGTGTCGATCACGACGAGGCCGTCGGAGCCGACGACGAGTCCGACATTCACGTCCCATTGTGGGTACCGGGCCACGAAGCAGCGCTCACCCACCTCGACGAACCCTTGGCCGTACGCGACGCTCATCACCGCAGGGTACTTGCGCCGCGGAGGCGGGGTCGCGTGACCTTACTGGGGTGGACGCGCCTAGTAGAGTTGGCACTCAGGCGATTTGAGTGCCAGCGAAGGGTTTTCCCCGGTTCGGGCTGAGCAGCGAGGAGGCGAGCATGCTTGACGATCGCAAGCTCGACGTGCTTCGGGCGATCGTCGAGGACTACGTCAGCACGCGCGAGCCGGTCGGCTCGAAGGTACTGGTCGAGCGGCACCAGCTCGGCGTCTCGCCGGCGACGGTACGCAACGACATGGCCGTCCTCGAGGAAGAGGGCTTCATCACCCAGCCGCACACGAGTGCGGGGCGGATCCCGACCGACAAGGGCTACCGGCTCTTCGTCGACAAGCTGACGAGCATCAAGACGCTCACACCGCCGGAGAAGCGGGCGATTGCCACCTTCCTGGAAGGCGCTGTCGACCTCGACGACGTCGTCCACCGCAGCGTGCGGCTCCTCGCCCAGCTGACCCAGCAGGTCGCGATCGTCCAGTACCCGACCCTGTCCCGGTCCACGGTCCGGCATGTCGAGGTCGTCTTGATGACGAGCACCCGGCTGCTGCTCGTGCTCATCACGAGCACCGGACGCGTCGAGCAACGCGTCGTCGAGCTCCGGGAGCCGCTCGGCGACGACGTGATCGGCGAGCTGCGAGCGCACCTGAACACGGCGGTGGTCGGCCAGCGGCTGCCCGAGGCGGCGTCGAGGGTCGCGTCCCTGCCCGAGAAGTTCCACGACGACGACAAAGCCGTCGTCGCGCAGATCCTGGCTGTGCTCGCCGACGCCGTCGCCGACGACCGTAACGACGAGAAGGTCGCGATCGGCGGTACGGCCAACCTGGTCCGCTTCGGTGAGGACTTCGACCTCTCCATCAAGCCGCTGCTCGAGGCGCTCGAGGAGCACGTGGTCCTGCTCAAGCTGCTCGGCGAGGCCTCCAGCCCGAGTCTGGTCACCGTGCGCATCGGCCACGAGGTGCCGCACGAGACGTTGGCCACGACGTCCGTCGTCGCGACCGGCTACGGTCCCGGTGACAGGGCGGTGGCGACCCTCGGCGTCCTCGGCCCGACACGGATGGACTACCCGGCCTCGATGGCGGCTGTACACGCGGTGGCCCGCTACGTGAGCCAGATCCTGTCCGACGGATGACCTCCAACCACTGAATGACGGAGCATGACCTCAGATCTCTATGAAGTGCTCGGTGTGTCGCGCGATGCGAGCCCCGAGCAGATCAAGAAGGCGTACCGCACGCTGGCGCGCCAGCTGCACCCTGACGTGAACCCGGACGAGGCGACGCAGGAGCGGTTCAAGGAGGTCACCCGCGCGTACGACGTGCTGAGCGACCCGCAGAAGCGCCAGATGTACGACCTCGGCGGCGACCCGCTGTCGGCGGCCGGAGCGGCCGGTTTCGGCCAGGGGTTCTCGTTCACCGACATCATGGACGCGTTCTTCGGGCAGAACGCCGGACAGCGCGGGCCGCGGCCGCGGGTGCGGCGCGGTCAGGACGCGCTGATCCGCATCTCGCTGGAGCTCGGCGAAGCCGCGTTCGGCGTCACCAAGGAGCTGAAGGTCGACACCGCGGTCGTCTGCAGCCTGTGCGCCGGCGCCGGCACCGCACCGGGTACGAGCCTGGCCACCTGCCGCACCTGCGGCGGGCAGGGCGAGATCAGCCACGTGCAGCGCTCGTTCCTGGGTGAGGTACGCACGATGCGCCCCTGCCCGACGTGTCGCGGGTTCGGCAGCGTCATCCCCGACCCCTGCAGCGAGTGCGCCGGCGAGGGACGCGTGCGGGCCCGTCGTGCGATCTCCGTCAAGGTCCCCGCCGGCGTCGACACCGGCAACCGCATCCAGCTCTCGGGAGAGGGCGAGGTCGGACCCGGCGGCGGGCCGGCCGGCGACCTGTACGTGGAGATCGAGGTCGAGCACCACCCCGTCTTCGAGCGCGACGGCGACGACCTGCGCTGTACGCTCACGGTCCCGATGACCGCCGCGGCGCTCGGTACCAGTGTCGAGCTGCCGACCCTCGAGGCCGACATCAGCGCGGTGTCGGTGGAGGTCGAGCGCACGGCCACCCTCGACATCCGGCCGGGAACCCAGTCGGGCGAGCAGCTCGTGCTCCGCGGCCGCGGCGTGCCCCGGCTGAGGGGGACCGGACGCGGTGACGTCGTCGCCACGGTGATCGTCGAGACCCCGACCCGGCTCGACTCCGCCCAGACCGAGCTGCTGGAGCAGCTGGCGGTCCTGCGCGGCGAGGAGACCCCGTCCGGGGCCGTCGACAGCCGCCCACGCGGGGTCTTCGGACGTTTCCGAGAGGCGTTCGGCGGTCGCTGAGCGCTGACGAGCCCGTGCGATGACCCTTCCGGTGTTCGTTGTCGGCGCCGAGGCGCTCCGGGCCGACACGGTCGAGCTGTCCGGGGACGAGGGGCGGCATGCGGTGGTGGTCAAACGCATCCGGCCCGGCGAGCACGTCATGCTGACCGACACGCTCGGCTCGGGCGCGCAATGCGTGGTCCGATCGGTCTCGAAGACCTCCCTCGTTGCGGAGGTCCTGGCTCGCCGGGAGGAGATGCCGGCGCAACCGCGCCTCGTCGCCGTCCAGGCGATACCCAAGGGTGACCACGCCGAACGCGCCGTCGACCTGCTGACCGAGGTCGGCGTGGACGAGATCGTTCCATGGGCCTCGAGCCGGACGATCGTCAGCTGGAGTGGGGAGCGCGGCGACAAAGCGCTGGCCAGGTGGCGCGCCACCGCCCGTGCCGCGTCCAAGCAGTCGCGGCGCCTGCGGTTCAGTGTCGTCGCGCCGCTGCAGACGACGGAGCAGGTCGTGGCGCGCGTTCAGGACGCGGCGCTCGCGCTCGTGCTCCACGAGACCGCCGACACGTCACTGACGGCCTACGACACGCCGGTCGAGGGCGAGGTCGTCATCGTGGTCGGCCCTGAGGGGGGCCTGACGGACGCCGAACTGTCCGGGTTCACCGCCGCGGGGGCTCGGGTAGCGCGCCTCGGTCCCACGGTGCTGCGCAGCTCGACCGCAGGGGCGGTCGCCGCAGCGGTGATCTCGAGCCGCACCACCCGCTGGACCTAGCGGCCCCGCTCCCCGCCGAGGGGCCACTTAATTCCCGCCGAGGGGTCAAGTAGTTCCCGCCGAGGGGTCAGGTAGTTCCCGCCGAAGGGTCAAGTAGTTCCCGCCGAGGGGTCAGGTAGTTCCCGCCGAGGGGTCAAGTAGCTCCCGCCGAGCGTCGGGATATGCCTCCGAGGGTCATGTCGGGCCGGACTGGTTTCCTCCGGCAGCGGCAACGTCAGCCTGAACAGTCACTTGTACGCCCTTTTACCCGCTGGTGGCGCTCTTGGCGCCAGAAGCGAGTCCCTCCGCGGGGCGTAGCTGGCTCCTGGCGGCGAGGAAATGACTCCTCAGCGGGAATCAGCCGACTCCTCGTCGGGAATTGCCTGACCCCTCAGCGGGATTTACCTGACCCCTGGAGGAACTACCTGACCCCTCAGCGGGAATTACGTGACCCCTCGGGGGGAATTACCTGACCCCTCGGCGGGGGCGCTCGGCTACTTGACGGTGAAGACCTTGTCATCGTCGTCCCCGAGGTCGGGGCGCCCACCCGCCGCACTGGGCTCGAAGGCGCGGAAGGTGTACGTGCCGGCCGCGAGCCGACCCAGCCGCACCGGGACCGACGTCCACGTGCCCTGACTCGCCGTCACGTAGCCAGACGCGACCTTCGTCCCCGTGTCGTCCAGCAGCTGCCACCCGACGTTGCCCTCGAACGTGTTGCCGGAGACCCGGACCGTGACCGGGTCGCGCAGCACCGCACCGTTGGCGAGGTCGTCGATGCTGACCGGCGCCCGCAGGCTCGTCCACGGCAGGGCGCGGGTCGATGCGCTCGTGTACAGCACGAGGCTGAGCGGGTGCCCGTTGTACGTGAACCGCGCCTTCCCGCGGATTCCGGCCGTCTCCAGCAGAGCCTGGACGGCGACGGTGCGACTGGGGTCGAACGGCACCGGTCGCGGCTTCGTGCCCAGATCGGCGCTCCCCCTCAGCCCGATCGTCGTGACACCGTGCGAGGTCACGATCGATGTCACGTCGACGTGCTTCGTCGGCCACCCGGTCCGGTAGTCGGGGTCGCGCGGCGTCGCCGTCAGGAACTCGTGCGCGGCGGCGACATCGGCTGGCTGTGAGCTCTCGACCGTGCGGCTCTCGGTGTACAGGTACGGCGGCTGGCTGGGGTCGCTTCGAGGCGGGCCGACGTAGTACATGGTGAGCTGAACCCGCGCCGACGGGCTAGGAGTTGGCGGCGTCGACTGCTTGACCGCCCTATTGGGCGTACCGGTTCCCCCTGGCTTGTCGGCCAACGGACTGCCACCCGGCGTCCCGGACGAGCTGAGGAGTACCACCGCGGTGACGACGGCAGCGGTGGCGACAGCCGCGCCGCCCGTGACGAGCATCCAGCGCGACCTGCCGCTTCGGCGCGCTCCAGTCGCAGTACGCCGCTGAATGGCCTCCAAGCCCCCCGCTGACGGCTCGACGCGTGCCGCCTCCTCGGCCAGTGCCAAGGCAAGGCGCCGGGCGGTCGGGTCGTCGTCGTACTCGGTCATGAGATGTCCTCGAAAGCCGCTCGCAGGGAGTGCAGGCCGCGCGACGCGTGGCTCTTGACCGTGCCGTCGCTGATCCCCAGCACGGTCGCGATGTCGTGCTCGGTCAGGTCGGAGTAGTACCGCAGCACGAGGACCTCGCGCTGCCGCTGCGGCAATGCGTACAGGGCTCGCATCATCTCGGCCCGGGACTCTCCGACCAGCGCGCCCTGCTCGGCACTCGCTTCCGCTCGGTGTACGTCGCCCGCGCTCCGCTCGCTGAGCAGGTGCCGGTCGCCTACGTCGTGGTGGCGGTGAGCCGAACGAGCCGCGTTGACGACCGACCTCCGCAGGTACCCCAGGGCCTTCTGCGGCTCGCGCAGTCGCCCCCACCGGCCGTGCATGGCCACGAACGCGTCCTGCACGATCTCCTCGGCCTCCCCGCTGTGGCGTACGAGCATCGCTGCGAGCCGGACCAACGACGCGTAATGCGCGGCGTACAGCACGGTCACGGCGTCGTCCGCCTCCCACCGCTCTGCAGGCGCCATGGCCGTCCCCCTTCTGGCGGGAGCCACCGGTAGCGTGGTCATGCCTCAGACACGCCCAGCCCGGGCCAGAGGTTTACATGATCGCCCACGCGAGGTGGCACGGACGTACGCGACACCGGCCGACGAGCGAAACGGAGACCGCTGATGACCCACAAGGACTGCCTGTTCTGCGCCATCCTCGCTGGGGACGTCCCCGCCGACCGCGTAGCCGAGACGGATCTCGCGCTTGCCTTCCGTGACATCACGCCACAGGCTCCGACCCACCTCCTGGTCATCCCGAAGGTGCACACGCCGACGCTGCCGGAGCTTGCCGACGAGCACCCCGACCACGCCATCGGGGTCCTCACTCTGGCCCGGCAGGCCGCCGAGCAGGAGGGCGTCGGCGACGGGTACCGGCTCGTCTGCAACAACGGTGCGGCGGCCCAGCAGACGGTCTTCCACGCCCACGTCCACGTCCTCGGCGGTCGCGAGTTCCGCTGGCCGCCCGGCTGAGCCCGCGGCCCGCCCGGGCAGGCGGCGAGCGATTCGGGTGGGCGCTGTCGGGGCGAGGCCGTACGCTGGTCGCAACATGACGGAGCAACAACTGCCACGGCATACGATCGTGATTCCCAACAGCGTGCCGGTGGTCGCCGTGCTCGGTGCCCGCGACGAGTTCGTGACCATCATCGAGCGCGAGTTCGACGCCGACATCCACGTGCGCGGCAATGAGGTCAACGTCTCGGGCGACCGCGGCGAGGTGGCGCTCATCGAGCGGCTCCTCGACGAGCTCGTCACCATGGTCCGTACCGGACAAGGGCTGACCGGAGAGACCGTCGAGCGCGTGATCTCGATGCTCCGCGCCGAGACGAAGGAACGACCTGCCGACGTCTTGACGCTCAACATCCTCAGCAACCGCGGCCGTACGATCCGCCCGAAGACGCTCAACCAGAAGCGGTACGTCGATGCGATCGACAAGCACACCGTGATCTTCGGGATCGGCCCGGCAGGTACCGGCAAGACGTACCTGGCGATGGCGAAGGCCGTACAGGCGCTCCAGGCCAAGCAGGTCAACCGGATCATCCTGACCCGGCCCGCGGTCGAGGCAGGTGAGCGCCTGGGCTACCTGCCCGGCACCCTGAGCGAGAAGATCGACCCGTACCTGCGGCCGCTCTACGACGCGCTGCACGACATGCTCGACCCCGAGACGATCCCGAAGCTGCTCACCGCGGGCACGATCGAGGTGGCACCGCTGGCCTACATGCGCGGGCGGACGCTCAACGACGCGTTCATCATCCTCGATGAGGCGCAGAACACGTCACAGGAGCAGATGAAGATGTTCCTGACCCGATTGGGGTTCGGCTCCAAGATGGTCGTCACCGGGGACGTCACCCAGGTCGACCTGCCGACCGGCACCAAGAGCGGGCTGCGGGTCGTCCAGGGCATCCTCGACGGGATCAAGGACGTCAGCTTCTGCCACCTCACGGCGCAGGACGTCGTCCGGCATCGTCTGGTCGGGCGGATCGTGGCGGCATACGACACGTACGAGGCGACGAGGCAGTCGGGCGCTCCCGCGTCGTACCTCGAGGGTCGATGAGCGTCGAGGTACTCAACGAGTCGGGCGTCGACCTCGATGTCACGCAGTTCGTCCGGCTGGCCCGCTTCACGCTGCGGCGGATGCGCGTGCACCCCGAGGCAGAGCTGTGCCTGAAGCTCGTCGACGAGCCGACGATGACGGAGTTCAACTCCAAGTACATGGGCCACGAGGGGCCGACCGACGTGCTGTCGTTCCCGATGGACGAGCTGCGGCCCGGCCAGGACGGTGAGCTCGACGCCGACGGGATCCTCGGCGACATGCTGCTGTGCCCGCAGTACGCGTCGGGGCAAGCGGCGAGCTTCTCGCGTACCGCCGACGAGGAGATGCACCTCCTGACCATCCACGGCATCCTCCACCTGCTCGGCTACGACCACGCCGAGCCGGAGGAGGAGCGCGAGATGTTCGCGTTGCAGGCGAGGCTGCTGGCCGAGTGGCAGGCCGTGAAGAGCGGTGACGACGTCGAATGACGTTCGCGGACATCGAGCTGATCGTCCTCGCTGTCGTCCTCGTCTTCCTGGCGGGGATCTTCGCGTGTGCCGAGACCGCGCTGTCGGGCATGTCGCGGGTCCGCGCCGACGAGCTGCTGCAGGAAGGACGAGGGGGAGCGGCACGGCTCGCGACGATCGTCGCCGACCCGCCCCGCTTCCTCAACACGGCGCTGCTTCTCGGCGTGCTCTTCGAGACGACGGGCGTCGTACTCGTCACGCTCGTCGTCATCGACCTGGTCAGCGCGGGCTGGCTCCAGGTCGTCATCGCCGTGGCCGTGATGGTGGTCGTGTCGTACATCGCGGTGGGCGTCGGCCCGCGCACCATCGGCCGCCGCCACCCGGAGCGGGTCGCCCTGCTGTCGGCGGCGCCGGTGTCGGTGCTTACCGCTGTACTGGGGCCGATCCCTCAGCTGCTCATCTTCATCGGCAACGTGATCACGCCCGGGAAGGGCTTCCGCGAGGGTCCGTTCGCCAGTGAGGCGGAGCTGCGCGACCTGGTCGACCAGGCCGCGTCCAGCCGGGTGATCGAGTCCAACGAGAGCCAGATGATCCACTCCGTGTTCGAGCTCGGGGACACCCTGGCCCGCGAGGTGATGGTGCCCCGTACGGACATGGTCTTCATCGAGCGGAACAAGACGTTGCGGCAGCTGATGTCGCTGGCGTTGCGCAGCGGCTTCTCCCGCATACCCGTGCTCGGCCGCGACCTCGACGACATCATCGGCGTCGCGTATCTCAAGGACGTCACGAAGAGGGTCTTCGACAAGCACGAGGCCGAGACCACCGAGCGTGTCGACACGGTGCTCCGGCCGACGCTGTTCGTACCCGACTCCAAGCCGGCCGACGAGCTGCTGCGCGACATGCAGGCACAGCGCACCCACGTCGCGATCGTGGTCGACGAGTACGGCGGCACCGCGGGCCTGGTCACGATCGAGGACCTGCTGGAGGAGATCGTCGGAGAGATCACCGACGAGTACGACAGCGAGCCGGCCCCGATCGAGCACCTCTCCGGAGGCGCGATACGCGTGAGCTCCCGGCTGGACATCGAGGAGCTCGGCGACCTGTTCGGGGTCCGCATCGAGGACGAAGACGTCGAGACGGTCGGCGGCCTGATGGCCAAGCACCTCGGCCGGGTGCCGATCCCTGGCGCCGAGGTGGTCTGCGAAGGGCTGCACTTCCAGGCGGAGTCGCTGGCCGGGCGCCGCAACAAGATCGTCACCGTCGTGGTGACCCCCGCCCGCGACGGGACGGAGGATGCGCCTGCCGCTCAGGAGGACGCCGAGTCCGACGTCCTAGGGTGACTGCATGCCCGCCGAGCCGTCTCCTGAGCTGACCGACCCCGAGGACGCCAAGCTCCTCACGCTGGCCCGCGCGAACCGCGCCCGCGCCCGGTCGGCGGAGGGTGCCGCCGTCCGCGACACCGACGGGCGCACCTACAGCGCGGCCGGAGTCGACCTGCCGTCGCTGCAGCTGTCGGCCCTGCAGGTCGCGGTCGCGATGGCGGTGAGCAGCGGTGTCACGGGACTAGAGGCGGCCGTCGTGGTGAGCGACGTCGTGACGATCGCCGACGCCGGCGTCGGCGTGGTGCGCGACTTCGCCGGCGAGGGTGTGCCGGTCTACCGTGCCGACGCCTCCGGGCAGGTGCTCGACTGCGTGCTGACGTGAGCGGCAGGGAGCACACGGGAACGCTGTACGTGGTCGGCGGGGCGGCGTTGTTCGGCACGATCGGCACCGCCCGGCTGCTGGGGCCGTCGGCTCCGGAGACGTCGGTGGCGTCGGTACGCCTCGCGATCGCGGCCGTACTGCTGCTGGCGTTGGCCTCGCGGCACGGCCTGAGCTCGTTGGGAGCGGCGTGGCGACTGGGTCCGGTGTGGGTAGCCGGGCTGGCGCAGGCGGCCTTCAACGTCACGTTCCTGTCGGCCGTCACCCAGGCGGGGGTCGCCGTGGGGACGCTCGTCGCGATCGGCTGTACGCCCATCCTGACCGGGCTGCTGTCGCGCCACATCACCCGCGCGTGGGTCGGCGCAACGGCCATGGCGATCACGGGCCTGGTGCTGCTGCTGAGCCAGGGGCTCGGTGACGAGGTCTCGATCGCCGGGCTGGCCTGGTCGCTGGGCGCGTCGCTGTGCTATGCGACCTACATCACGGCGAGCACAGCTCTGGCGCCGTCGGAGCTCAAGATGGAGACGAAGCTGACCGCGATCTTCGTGATCGCCGCCGTCTGCCTGTCACCGGCTCTGGTCCTGTCGCCGCCGACCTGGCTGGCGAGCGGGTCCGGGGTCGCGATGGTGCTGTACCTCGCCGTGGCGACGAACGTGATGGCGTACAGCCTGTTCAACCGCGGGCTGCGTACGGTCGCCCCCGGCACCGCGGCGACCCTCGCGCTGACCGAGCCGCTCATCGCTGCCGTGCTGGGTGTGGTGGTGCTGGGGGAGCGGTTGTCGGCGCTGAGCTGGCTCGGGGCTGCTGTCGTGCTCGTGGCGTTGTTCGTGATGATCCGCGTGGCCGGCGCCCCGGCGCCCGTACGCCCCCCCGTGTCGAGTGGGCGCAAAAGTGCGGCCGAGCGGGCAGAGATGTCGCCTCGAGCGGGCGAGAATGTCGCGCCGAGCGGGCGCAAGAGTGGAGCCGAGCGGGCGGAAATGTCGCCTCGAGCGGGCGAGAATGTCGTGTCGAGTGGGCGCAAGAGCGGGGCCGAGCGGGCAGAGATGTCGCCTCGAGCGGCCGAGAATGTCCGCGACAGTCGGGAGACCTACACGTGACCGCGCAGTCGGAGCCGTACCGGAGCGGGTTCGCGAGTCTGGTGGGCCGTCCGAATGCCGGCAAGTCCACGCTGACCAACGCGCTCGTGGGCAGCAAGATCGCCATCACGTCGTCGCGACCGCAGACGACGCGCCATGCCATCCGAGGCATCGTGCACCGCCCCGACGCCCAGCTCGTCCTCGTCGACACGCCGGGACTGCACAAGCCGCGGACCCTGCTGGGCGAGCGGCTCAACGACCTGGTCCGCTCGACCTGGGCCGAGGTCGACGTGGTGGTGGTGTGCCTGCCGGCCGACGAGCAGATCGGCTCCGGCGACCGGTTCCTCGTCACCGAGCTCGTGAAGGTGGGGCGCACTCCGAAGGTGGCCGTTGCGACCAAGAGCGACCTCGTGTCGCCGGACCGGATGGCGTCACACCTGATGTCCATCAGCTCACTGGGCGACGCGACGGGGGTCGAGTGGGCGGAGATCGTACCGGTCTCCGCGCTCGACGGGAGCCAGGTGTCGCTGCTTCAGGACCTCCTCGTGGCGCAGCTTCCGGAGGGTACGCCGCTGTACCCCGACGGGGAGCTCACCGACGAGCCTGAGGCGACGCTGGTTGCGGAGCTGATCCGGGAGGCTGCGCTGGAGGGCGTACGCGACGAGCTGCCGCACTCGATCGCCGTCGTGGTCGAGGAGATGGGGCTCCGAGAGGGCCGTTCACGCGACCGGGCGCTGCTCGAGATCCACGCCGACCTGTACATCGAGCGGCCGAGCCAGAAGGCCATCGTGATCGGGCGCGGAGGGTCGCGACTAAAGGACGTCGGGTCAGCCGCGCGCCAGCAGATCGAAGCGCTGTTGGGTACGCCCGTGTACCTCGACCTGCGCGTCAAAGTGGCCAAGAACTGGCAGCGCGACCCCAGGCAGCTTCGTCGCCTCGGCTTCTGATCAGCGCTCGCCGGCTGGATTCTCGCCCGGTCGAGCGCGCATTTGCGCCCGGTCGACCGGTCATATGCGCCCGCTCGACAGGGGCTACGGGTCAGGAGTTGGTCTGGTTCCAGCAGTAGCCGAACCGCTGACCCGCCGCCCAATCGGTGGTCGAGGGGTACGTCCAGCTGTACGTGAAGCCGCTCTTCACGCCCAACTTTTTCGCGACCAGCTTCTTGCACCGCTGGGTACCCAGGTTGACCGTCGCGTTCACACCCGGGTACGGAGCGGTTGCGCCTCCCAGCCGGATGGCGGCAAGCGCCCGGTACTCATGTGGCTCCGAGCACATCAGCAGCCGTGACACACCGGGCTTGCCCTTCGAGCAGACGCCATACGTTGTCAACGCGCTGGGCGAGTCCAGGAACCCCTGGAGCTTCGCAGGCAAGGGAGCGAGCGTCCGCGCTGTCTTCAGGGCGACCACGTCACATCGGACCCAGCGGGCGCCAAGGTGGAAGCCGACCTGGCGCGGAAGGAAGTACGTGACCGACAGCCGCGCCAGCGCGCGCGTCGCGTCGTTTCCCCCGACGAACCTCCGGAAGGCGGCGTGACACCTGTCTGCCGCTGCGCTCTGTATCGCGTCGTTCTGGATGCTCACGCCTGGGAAGGCGATCCGGCTGGGAAGCTGCTCGACTGCGAACGTGTACGCCGTATGCGTGGAGCTGCAAGGGACCGGCTGCGTGCCGTTGAAGAAGACTGCGACGTCGCTGTAGGCGAGGTCGCGGCACTGGGCGACCGGCGGTGCCGGAGGCGGCTGCTTGGCGGGGTGAGTCGCCGGCGCGGTGCTCGTCACGGCGCTCGACGCGGTCGTGGTGGCCGTTGACGTTGATGCGGCGTTGTCATGGGAGCCGCTGCAGCCGCTCACCAGCAGCCCGACGCTGGTGAGCAGCAGGACGGCAGCGGGCGTCCTGCGGGTACGGGCTCTGAACATCGCGACCACTGTAGGCGAGTGACGAGCCCGATCCCCGTCGCCACGTCGTCTTCGGCCCTCTTCGCCGTGACGTCACCCACGGTCCAGTTCTGCCGGCGTGTCTCGCACCTATTGACGTCACAGCGCGCGTACGACGTTCGACACGTCAGGTCTGCCTGTTCGCCGCACTGCCGCTTGTTCGATGGGACACATCGCGGCGGTCCGCGTACAGGTGCACCGGGCACGCCAACTGCTCGACCGCACTTTTGCGCCCGCTCGACCGCACTTTTGCGCCCGCTCGACCGGACATTTGCGCCCGCTCGACCGGACATTTGCGCCCGCTCGGCGAGAGGGGGAGAGCGTCCGACCCGGCCCAGGTGCTAGCCTGACTGGGCCATGATGCTCAGCTCGCGCGCGCTCCTTCTTAGTCGCCGCGGCGAGGTTCGCTAAGCCGGACCCCTCGTCGCGGAGTTGGTGCTGCTCCGGCGACGACCAGCTCTCTTTACTGAAAGCAGCCCGACATGGCAATCCACCCGCAGAGTCCCAGCCGCATGCCGTTCCAGCGTTATCGGCCGTTCACGCCGATCGACCTTCCCGACCGCATGTGGCCCACCAAGACGATCACGCAAGCTCCCCGCTGGTGCGCGGTCGACCTGCGCGACGGCAACCAGGCCCTCATCGACCCGATGGGCCCCGATCGCAAGCGGCGGATGTTCGAGCTGCTCGTCGCGATGGGCTACAAGGAGATCGAGGTCGGCTTCCCGTCCGCCAGCCAGACGGACTTCGACTTCGTCCGCCAGATCATCGAGCAGGACCTCATCCCCGACGACGTGACGATCCAGGTGCTGACCCAGGCCCGTGAGGAGCTGATCGAGCGCACCTTCGAGTCGGTACGCGGCTCGCGCCAGGCGATCGTGCACCTGTACAACTCGACGTCGACCCTTCAACGTAGGGTTGTGTTCGGCCTCGACCGCGACGGTATCCGCGACATCGCCGTCCATGCCGCGCACATCTGCCAGAAGCTCTCCGAGGACATGGGCGACACCGAGATCTCGTTCGAGTACTCGCCTGAGTCATACACCGGTACCGAGCTCGACTTTGCTGTCGACGTCTGCAACGCCGTCAACGACGTGTGGAAGCCGACCCCCGACCACAAGACGATCGTGAACCTCCCCGCGACCGTCGAGATGGCGACTCCGAACGTGTATGCCGACTCGATCGAGTGGATGCATCGCCATCTCGACTCGCGTGACTCGGTCGTGCTGTCGCTGCACCCGCACAACGACCGCGGTACGGCAGTCGCGGCCGCCGAGCTCGGGTACATGGCCGGCGCTGACAGGATCGAGGGCTGCCTGTTCGGGAACGGCGAGCGTACGGGCAATGTCTGCCTGGTCACGCTCGGACTGAACCTCTTCAGCCAGGGCGTCGACCCGATGATCGACTTCTCCGACATCGATGAGATCCGGCGCACTGTCGAGCACTGCAACCAGCTGCCGGTCAACGAGCGGCATCCGTACGGCGGCGACCTGGTGTACACCGCCTTCTCCGGCTCGCACCAGGACGCGATCAAGAAGGGCCTCGAGGCACTTGACCGCCAGGCCCAGGCGGACGGCATCCCGGTCAGCGACGCGGTCTGGGAGGTGCCCTACCTGCCGATCGACCCGAAGGACGTCGGCCGCTCCTACGAGGCGGTGATCCGCGTCAACTCGCAGTCCGGGAAGGGCGGCGTCGCGTACATCCTGAAGGCCGAGCACAAGCTCGAGCTGCCCCGGCGGCTCCAGATCGAGTTCAGCCGGGTCGTGCAGCAGCTCACCGACACCGAGGGCGGCGAGATCTCCGGCGCGGAGATCTGGGCGGCGTTCGAGCGGGAGTACCTCGATCGACCTACTCCGCTCGCACTGAACTCGGTGCACACGTCGTCGGCGGCTGGGGAGCGGGACGCGCTCACGGTCAACGTGTACGTCGACGGTGAGATCCACACGCTCGAAGGGGAGGGCAACGGTCCTATCGCGGCGTTCGTGTCGGCCATCAACGGGATCGGATTCGACGTGCGCGTCCTCGACTACGCCGAGCACGCTTTGTCGTCGGGCGGCGACGCCATCGCGGCCGCGTACGTCGAGTGTGCCGTCGGCGAGCAGGTGCTGTGGGGAGTGGGCTTCGACGCGAACATCGTCACCGCCTCGCTGCGCGCAGTCATCTCGGCCGTCAACCGCGCCGGCAACCCGCGCTGAGGCGAGGTTCTGGGTTTGTCCCCTGTACGACGTGAGAGCCCTTACCCGCAGACAAGCTCCCATTGCGCTTATCTGCCCCGTCGTTGTGCATGACTCCGCTTCCGGCGGGATCGGCGATGGAACCATTGCGCTGGACGTAGGACCGTCACAAAGACCGACTTTGGCGTCTTTGCCTGGACACCCTTGACCAGGACCGCGATGTGGCCGACCTCCGCTGCCGGCCGTGTCACAGTCCTGTGCGCTTAGCGTCTTGGGCGCTGCAGCCCCAGCGCATACGTCCCGGTGGTGCGGTGACCGCAACGGCCCTTTGAGTGAAGTGCCGTGCCGTTGAACCCACTCACATGCTCGGCAGAGCGGCGTATCGCTTTTCGGGAGTGTTAGCGAACTGCAAGCCTCCGCCAAGTCGCAGATCGGTGGTGTCGACGATGATCGCCCAGATGCCCGGATGGTCGCTACCGGTCAGCTTGAGGGAATACGACAAGAGGGTTCCGCTGAGCTCGTCGAGTGCGGCAAGCTGGTGTCTAGTCGCACCGGCGAAGTTCGGGCCGAAGTGTCCACCGACGTAGACGACGTTGCCGCTCACCGCTATCGCCTGACAGTCCCCGTCGGATGCCTTACTCCACTTGATGGCGTTGGCCGCTAGTGAGTACGCGGCGGTGTGACCACCTGGACCCGCCGTGGCGACAAACGCGTTGCCGCTGTCTACTGCGACATCGAGCACCTGACAGCCCGAGCACAGGCCAGCCGGAGTCCAGCTGGTTGCCGCACCCGTGTCGGCCGAGATGCTCGCGAGCGCGAAGTGGTTCACCCCCCCAACCGCGGTGAAGGTGCCACCGACGACCAAGGTATGGCTGGCAGCGTCCAAGGCGAGCGCATGTACCTTCCCACCGCTCACATGGGCAACGAACGGTAGCAGACCGCCCGTGGCGGCATCGACCTCGGCGAGTCCGAATCGCGGGTGTGAATCCATAGTCGCGAAGTCGCCGGCCACATAGAGCCCACTGCCGAAGACAAGGAGGTCACGCACCGTGGCGATTGCCGACGCGGAGAAACCAGGCAGCTGGACACCGGTCACAGGGTCGAGCGCTGACAACCTCGTAGCACTTGCGCCTCCGATATTGAGGAAACTTCCACCGGCATACACCACTCCGGAGGAGGGGTTGACGGTAAGAGCGCGCACGGTACTGTCAGCATTCGGGTCCCAGGGCAGCGGCACTCCGGTCGTGGCGTCCAGGGCGGCCAGCCGATTGCGGGTCACCGTGGTGCCGGTAGACGGATCGGTAAGGCTCGTGAAACTACCCCCGAGGTACACCGTGTTGCCACTCTCGGCCATCGCATACACGGTCCCATTCGGCACCCAGGAAAATGCCGGCGTGGGGTTGTAGGTGGCGGCCAACGCTGGAGGGGCGAAGGCAGTGACCATGACGACCAATAGACCGCCGGCTGCCACGAACGGCCAGCTATTTCGAATCGCCATGTCATCAGCCTCAGTCAGGGGTCGTGGGACCCGCCATCGGACGGTCGGCTCGGGGCAAAACCGTCCATTTAGGCGGTCGGACAAGTGCTCGCCTGCACTGTAGGCGAAGCCGGGCGTTTATGCCTACTCTGGGCAATTCCGACTACTCGCCCTTCTTCCAGAAGTGCGCTGCCGAATGTGCGGTAGCGATCCCTGGCACCCGCCGCGCGAGGCGTCCGGGGCATGATGAGCCGGGTGACCGATGCCGACGCCCTTCCCGAGCCGGTCACCGCAGAAGCGCCGCCCTTGACCGGCCGCCAGATCATGCACCAGCGCTGGGAGGATGTCGCCTTCCTGCACTGGCGGGTCGAGCCCGAGCGCGTCGCACCGCTGCTGCCGCCGGGCATCCGGCCGGACGTCTTCGACGGTAGCTCCTGGGTCGGGCTGATCCCGTTCCGGATGGTCGGGGCCGGGCCTTTGTCCGCGCCGAGCGCGCCCTGGCTGGGGACGTTCGCGGAGACGAACGTCCGCTTGTACTCCGTGGACCGCAGCGGCCGCCGCGGAGTCGTGTTCCGGTCACTGGAGACGTCGCGGCTGGCGATCGTGTTCGGTGCTCGGGCGGCGTTCGGGGTCCCGTACTGCTGGGCGAAGATGCAGGTACGCCGCTCCGGCGACGACATCGCGTACACGAGCAGCCGCCGCTGGCCCGGTGGCAGGGGCGTGAGCAGCTACGTGGTCGTCCGCCCCGAGGCTGCCGTCGTGCGCGGTGACCCCCTCGCCGACTTCCTCACCGCACGCTGGGGCCTGCATTCTCGGTGGGTGGGGCGCTCGCTCTTCGTCCCCAACTTCCACGAGATGTGGCCTCTCCAGAGCGCGACTCTGCTCGACCTGCGCGACGACCTCGTCGCCGCGGCGGGACTGCCCGGCGTAACGGGACGCCCGCCCGAGTCCGTGCTGTGGTCCGCCGGCGTACGCAGCGTCTTCGGTACGCCGTTCGACCACGAGCGCCGCACGCGTACACCTGCGGGCGAGTAGCGGTACCCGCACCCCCCAGCGGGGACGAGGCTCTTGACGCGCCAATCGTGAGAGAATACTTTCGAGATATGTCTCTCACGAATCGCCTCGGCGATGTTGAGATCTCCGATCCACGGGCGATGCGCGCCCTCGCCCACCCCGTTCGGATGGCGATCCTGAACTCGCTGCAGCGGCACGGGCCGGCGACCGCGACCTCCCTCGCACCCGTCGTCGGGGCCTCGCCGTCGGTGACCAGCTGGCACCTGCGCCACCTGGCGACGTTCGGACTGGTCGAGAACTGCGACGTCGGGAACGACGCCCGCCTGCGCTGGTGGCGAGCGGTCGGGCGAGGCTTCCGGTTCTCGTTGCCGGAAGGCGAGGAGGGCTCGGCGGCGTACTCGATGCTTGCGGGGCAGCTCTTCGAGAGCAGCCTCCGACAGGCTCAGATCTGGCAGGAGGAGGTCGAGCCGGAGCTGGACGACGACTGGCGCCGCCTCTCCGGAACGGCGAACACCCGCGTCACCGTGTCCAGGGACGAGCTCGAGCACATCGAGGAGGAGATCGAGAAGCTGATTGCCCCATACGTCACGCGCGGGCCCGAGGAGGCGCCGCCCGCGGCGCGCAGTGCCCGGCTGCTCCGGATCTACATGCCTGCGGCCGTCGAGGAGGGGACCAGAGAGGACGAGAGCGGCGAGGACGGGTGGTGACCGCGACAAGGCCGCGCTCGCTGCTGTACGACGCCCGGTTCCGCTCATACTGGCTCGGACAAACCGTCTCCCAGCTGGGGGACCGGGTCACCGAGCTGGCCCTGCCGCTGATCGCCGTCACAATGCTCGCCGCGACCCCGAGCCAGGTCGGCCTGCTCACCGCCGCTGTATGGCTGCCCGCGCTGGTGTCCCTCGTCGTCGGCAGTTGGGTCGACCATCGGCAGCGCAAGCGGCAGATCCTGGTCATGGCTGACCTGGCCCGGGCACTGGTGCTCGTCTCGGTCCCGGTGGCGTACGCGTTCGACGCGGTGACCCTCGCCCAGCTCTTCGCGGTGGCGCTGCTGACCGGCCTGGGGAGCGTCTACTACAACACGGCGTACGCGCCGGTGTTCGTCAACCTCGTCCAGCGCGAGTCCTTCATGCAGGCGAACAGCCTCTTCAGCTCGACGCGCTCGTTCTCCTTCATCGCGGGTCCTGCGGTCGGCGGCGCGCTGATCCAGGTGTTCACTGCGCCGATCGCCGTACTGGTCGACGGGCTGTCCTTCGTCGCCTCCGCCATCCTCACCGCGCGGATCCCGATGGTGGAGGGCAAGCCGCAGGTCGACGACGACGTCTCCTTGTGGCGCCGATCGGTCGACGGGATGACGTTTCTGCTGCGTCACCGGGTACTCCGCGCGAGTCTTGCCTGCTGCGCCACCGGCAACTTCTTCGCGATGGTCGGGTCGGCGCTGCTCGTGCTCTTCGCGAGCCGCAGTCTCGGGCTGTCCGCGGGCCTGATCGGCACGGCGTTCGCGGTCGGCGCAACCGGGGGGCTGGTCGGCGCGGTGCTGGCACCCCGGCTGGCCGGCATGTTCGGCGTCGGCACGATCATCATCGTCGGGGCGATCGTGTACCCGGCGGGGTTCGCCGCGGCCGCCCTGGCCGGCGGACCGACGATCGCTCGGATGGGGCTGGTCGCCGCGGCGGAGTTCGTCACCGGCGTGGGAGTCATGCTCTTCGACGTCAACCTCAACTCGCTGCAGGCCTGCGTGACGCCCGATGAGCTTCGCAGCCGGGTCTCGGGTGCGTTCTCCACCGTCAACTACGGAGTACGTCCGCTGGGAGCCGTCATCGGAGGGGTACTGGGCGCCTGGGTCGGGATCCGCCCCACCCTGTTGCTGGCGGCGATCGGCGGCGCGCTTGCTTTCCTGTGGCTGATGTGGTCGCCGATCCGGGGTGTCCGCGAGCTGGCCGACCTCGACGCGATCGACCCCTACACCGGCCGCCCCCGCGCCGAGACGCCACCCGCGGCCCAGGATCACGGCGTGTCGAGCCGCCCAGTGACGTTTCGGGGACGGGAATGACGCGAGTCCGGGCCGGCGACCCCACGCGCGGCCCTTACCCGTGCGCGCCACCCACCTCGGCGATACACGCGATCCCGACCCGCTCGAAGCCGATGCCGCCGTACACCCGCGCGACGTCGTCGGACTGCGCCGAGCAGAAGACGGTCGACACGCCGCGCTCGAGCGCGTCGTGGGCCAAGACATACGTCAACGACGCGGCGAGACCGCGCCGGCGGTACGCCGGCAGCACGCCGACGCCCGCGATCTCGGCGATGTCACCGACCGGGGAGTAGCCGCCCCCGCCGACCGGGCCGACCGCCGGCTCGTCAGGGTCGAACGCGGCGGCCAGCCGGAGCTCGCCGGCCTCCATCCTCGAGAGGACCGATGGCTCCACCTGCGCGTACTCGGAGTCCCGGCTCTCCTCGCGGGCCGCGATGCCGGCTTCTCCGGTAGCCGTCCCGCCCACGGCGAACGCCACCGACACCGATGCCCTCGACGCCACGATGGCCTCCACCTCGTCCGAGTCGAGCATCCGGGTGGCCCCGCGTTCGCCTCGCGGCGCCCCTCGCAGCACCAGCAGCGGTGCACGCAGGATGTCGGCACCCGCCGACTCCACGACCGCGGCAAGTCCTGGGGCGAGCTCGTCGACCCACTCGATCGCCTGCGGCACCTCGAGCTCGCGCTGGCGAGCTAGCACCTGCTTGACGTCGTCGCTGGTGGCCTCCTGGCCGGAGCGACGACTCGGCCGCGCGTAGTACGGCCAGCCCGACAGCGCGACGAAGAGCGTGAACGGCCCGACCTCCTCTGTCTGGGAGCGTGCGCGGGGCACCGCGTCGTAGTACCGGTCGAGCCGGTCGAGCAGGGCGAAGTCGGGGGGCATGACGGTGAGCATTTCACCTCGAGCCGCGGCGCTCATCCGAGTTCCGCCGCCTCAGCGGCTCCGGCGGGTCAGACTTGAGCCATGACACGCCCCGCCGCCGACGAGGGGAGCTCCGCGCAGCCTACCCACCGGAGCTTCGCGATCCTCGCCGTGTGCACGGGGAACATCTGCCGCTCGCCTCTGGTCGAGCATCTCTTGCGCGATGCGCTCGCGGCGGCCAGGGGCAGGACACCGTTCGAGGTAGGCAGCGCCGGCGTACGCGGCTGGGACGATGCGCCGATGGACGCTTCCGCCGCCGCCGAGCTCCGCCGCCTGGGCGGGGACCCCGGCGGTTTCCGTGGCCGCTCGTTCTCCGGGGTCCTCGGGGACCGCGCCGATCTGATCCTCACAGCCACCGCCGACCATCGGCGGCTCGTGCTGCAGGAGGTACCGCAGGCGCTGCACAGGACGTTCACCCTCCTGGAGTTCGCGCATCTCGTCTCGGCGGTCGACGGCGTGGCCGAGGCTGCCGGCGACCCACCGGAGCTGGTCAGCCGCGCCGCCGCCCACCGTGGCGCGGCGCTGATCGACGCGTACGACCTGGGTGACCCGTACGGTCAGCCGGCCGCCGTGCATCGGCGGACAGCGGAGCTCGCGTACGCCGCCGTCACGGAGATCTCGCGAGCCCTGACCAGGCGGGATGATCCGCAAGGGGCCGTCCGGGGGTGTCGGGCGTGACCGAACGGCTACTTTTGACACCATCCGTTACTCAGTGTAAAGAGCATGTGACAAAGGGTGAACTCTCTGCCTAGTATGCGGGGATAACCACCACCGAGAACCACGTCCCTACCGGGATCGAGCGTTCCACCGCCCTCCAGTGCCCGTCAGGGGAACCCATGAAGAAGACCATCCTTGCCATCGCCGCAGGGTTCCTCCTGTCCGGTGTTGGCCTTACCTCCGCATCGGGGGCGCCGCCGAGCACCGAGCACTTCGCCATGGACTCGAACGCCGCCCTCGGCCATCAGTGCCGTCCCTATCCTGCGCCCGAGTACACCAGTACACAGGTCAGCGTTCAGCGGGTCGTCCAACGAGGCAAAGGCAACACCGCTCACGTGACAGTGCGCGCGACCGGTCACAAGCAACCGGCGGGGAGCGTCACGCTCGACCTGCTCCGAAGCTCGTTCTCGGAGACCAGCACGCTGCACGGTGGCAGCGCCGTCTTCCACCTGCCCTCGAACCTCAGGCTTGGCAGCCACACGGTCGTGGCGACGTACGCACCGTCGTGCGGGAACTGGGTGGCGAGCAGTGGATCGGCGACCTTCACGGTGACCCAACACGGTCATCACCACGGACACCACGGCGGCCATCACCATCACCACCACCACCACCATCACCACCACGGCGGCCACCACCACCATCACCACCACGGCGGCCACCACCATCACCACCACCACTAAGAGGTGCTGAGTTCTCGGTCTGAAGTCCGGCACGACTCAACCCCACGAAAGGGGTTGAGCCGTGCCTGACTCGATCTCCAGCTCGGAAGCACAACGCCGCCACTACAAGCGGCGTCGTCTGCTCCGCAGAGTCGTGCGCTCCCTGCTCGTCGCCGGCGTCGCTGTGATAGCGGTCGTCGGCTTCACGCTGTACCAGGCAATGCAGGCACGCGACGCCCTCAACTCCGCCGACCAGCATTTTCAGGACCTGACGGCGGCTGTATCGGCCGGCGACCCGTCGCAGGCGCAGGAGTCCCTGTACGCCGCGCAGCAGGCGACGCTGTCGGCGCAACGCAACACCAGCGGGCCGTTCTGGTGGCTCGCCAGCAAGGCGCCGATCATCGGCCCGAACGTGACAGCGGCGCGTACGGTGGCCGACGTCGTCGACCGGGTGGCCCAAGGGGTGCTCCCGACTCTCGTCGACGCGAGCTCGTCGCTGTCGTCGACCGACCTCCAGCCGTCGCACGGACGCATCCAGCTCACCAACATCATCCGGCTGGCTCCCCTGCTGGCGACGGCGCACGCATCGTTGGTCAGCGACCTGGCCACGGTCCAGGGCCTGAACCCCGGCAGCCTGATCGCACCGATCGGAGCCCCGGTCCGCAAGCTGGAGTCCAAGCTCTCCCAAGCGACCTCGGTGACCGCGTCGGCATCCACGGCCGCCCAGCTCCTGCCACCGATGCTGGGAGCCGACGGCAAGCGCACCTACCTCGTCCTGTTCCAGAACAACGCCGAGATCCGGGCGACCGGCGGCATCCCCGGCGCCGTGGCGACCCTGACGGCGAACAACGGGAAGATCACGTTGAGGCAACAGGGCGATGCCGGCGCGCTGGGGAGCTACCTGCACCCGGCCGTGCAGCTCACGCCCGACGAGACCGCGCTCTTCACCGACAACCTGGGCATCTTCCCCGCCGACATCACGTTCACGCCCAGCTTCCCGAGAACAGCCCAGATCGCGCAGGCGATGTGGGCGCGTACGACGGGCAAGACGGTCGATGGGGTCCTGTCGACCGATCCGGTGGCCCTGTCGTACCTGCTCGGGGGCACGGGACCGATCACGGTCAAGGGCGGCCAGCAGCTCAGCGCGAGCAGTGCCGTCAAGCTCCTGCTCAGCGACACCTACCTCACCCAGCCGGACCCCGAGCGGCAGAACCTCTTCTTCGCGAATGCCGCGAAGAGTGTCTTCGGTGCCGTCATGACGGGTCAGGGCGACTCCCACGCCGTCCTCGACGGCATCCTGAAGGCGGCGGACCAGCATCGGACCCTCGTCTGGTCCGACCATCCCTCGGAGGAGAAGCTTCTCGACCCGACCAAGCTCTCCGGTGCACTGCCCACGGCAGTCACGAGCGCGCCGCAGGTCGGCGTGTACCTCAACGACGGCACCGGCTCGAAGATGGACTACTACCTCCACTACGACGTGAAGGCGCAGCCGACCTCCTGCCGGCAGGACGGCCAGCAGTCGATCACCATGACGGTGACGATGACGTCGAAGGCGCCGGCCGACGCCTCCACGTTGCCGGTCTCCGTCATCGGTCCCGGCTTCGGAGCGGCCCCGGGGTCGATCCGCACGAACGTGCTCGTGTACGCGCCGGTCAACGGCACGATCGGGACGCCAACCATGGACGGCAACGCCGCCATCTCCGGGGCGTTCACGCACGACGGGAGGTCCGTCGTGGCCCAGACCGTCGACCTCGCTCCGGGGCAGTCGCATACCTTGAGCTTCAAGCTCCGCAGTGGCCCCCACCAGCCCGGTACTCCGCAGCTCGACGTCACGCCGGGCCTCCCTGGCAACGCCACGACGGAGGTCGTTCCGTCAGTCTGCAAGTAAGGCTGAGCGCCGGCACCACCTGCGAAGTGGGATGCGGTCAGGTGGTGGCGTGCAGATCAAGGAAGCACCGGCACGACATTGCGGGTCGACAGGGCTCAGGCGGTGGCCGCCGACCCGGCGAGCCGCGAGCACACAACCCTGAGCTGGCCCGCGGCTCAGGTGGTCGCGTGCCGGCCGGTGGGCAGTGGGGCGTAGCCGTAGCCGTACCCGTAGCTGTCGGCGCCACGCTCGGGCGTCATGTTGAGTACGGAGCCCAGCACCCGGGCGTCGACGGAGACGAGGCGCTGGTACGCCTCGGACAGCTGGTCCTTTGTCGTCTTGCCCCGGCGTACCACCAAGATGGCACCGTTCGCCTGGGCGGCGAGAAGGGCGCCGTCGGTGACGGGCAGCAGTGGGGGAGCGTCGACGAGGACGATGTCGTAGTCCGCACGGGCCTTGGCCAGTACGGTCTCCATCGCGTGCGACTGGAGCAGCTCCGCCGGGTTGGGGGGAGTGGTGCCGCTCGTGATCACGTGCAGCCCGTCCTTGCCCCACGGCTGGATGGCCTCCTCGAGCGCGACCTTGCCGATCAGCACGGTGGTCAGGCCGACGGTGGGCTCGAGGTGGAGGTAATCCGGCAGCTTCGGCCTGCGGAGGTCGCCCTCGATGAGCAGGACCTTCTGGCCCGTCTGCGCCAGCGTGATCGCGAGGTTGATGGCAGTGGTCGACTTGCCCTCGGCCGGAAGCGCGCTCGTCACGACGACGACCTTCGAGTCTCGATCCACGTCGATGAACTGGAGGTTCGTCCGCAGCACCCGGAACGCCTCGACGCGCGGTGCGTGGGTGTCGAGCTGCGTCAGCAGCGGCTGCTTCACGGCATGCGAGTCGTACTGCACCGTCCCCAGTACGGCCGTGCTGATGGTGCTGACGATGTCGCCCGCCGACTTGACGGTCGTGTCGAGCGTCTCGCGAAGGACGGCGAGGCCGAGACCCAGCAGGAGCCCGAGCACCACCGCGAGACCGACGTTGCGCACGGGCTTGGGCGACACGGGCTTCGTCGGGAGTGCTGCCGAGTCGACGATGGTCGCCTTGATCGGCGCGCTGGTCTTGCCGGGCGCCGTCTCGAGCTCGGTGACGAACTTCGTGAACGCGTTCGACACGCCTGTGGAGAGCAGCTGAGCGCGTGCGGGGACCGGGTCGGTGACGGTGATCTCGAGGATGACGGTCTCGGGCGCGACGGTGCTCGTGATCTGCCCCGACAGGGCGGCGGCCGACTCCGTCAGGTGGAGGGTGTCCACGACGCGCTGGGCGAGGTCCTGCCCGGTCACGAGGTCCGCGTACGACGCGACGCGCTGCTGCGAGAACAGCCCGCCCTGGTACGCGTCCGACGTGGCGCCACTCGGCGTGGAGATGAAGAGCCGTGTCGTCGACGCGTACTGCGGGATGGCGTGGACCGTCAGCGCGGCGGCTGCCGCGACCGCGAGGATCATGCACCCGATGATCATCTTCCAGCGTCGGCTCATGATCCTGAGATAGTCGCGCAACTCCACAGTCGGCCTCTCCTACTCGGTGGCCAGCGCCCCCGTCGTCGTTCGCTGAAAGCTTCACCGTTCGTCCTGTGAAGGTCGTCCGTTCGCTGGTGGCAGCGAGGCACGGGCGACTCCTATGATAACTGTACGTGCATAGACAATTACGATAAGTCGCGATCCGCTCGGGGTGCATCTCGGTTCCCTGGCGACAGGGAGCATTGTGCTGAGTTTCACCATGGCCAACCGGTTGCGTTCGCGACGCCGGATCCTCCTCATAGGGGCCGATGCGGCCGCCTGGGTGCGGGCCTGACGGTCGCGGCGCTCGCCAGGGTGGACTTCGACGCCCGCACGGTTTCATGGCCGGGCGTCGCTGCTGCCTGGCTGCTCGTGGGCGTCGTGTACATGGGGTTGGGATGGCGCCAGCGTCTGCACCAGGGCCGCACCGAGCTGGCCAGCCTCGACGAGATCGTCACGCTTGCCCTGATCGTGATCAGCAGTGGCTGTCTGCTCTGTTTCGTGAATGCGGCCGTGGCCGACCCGTGGATGCCCCGGTCAGTGCCGCTGATGGCGAGTTTCGTCGCGCTGGCCATCATGGGCGCTGCCCGCGCCGCGTGGCGCCTCGCCGAGGAGTCCGCTCGGCGCCTGCGCCCCAATGACAAGGCCGTCCGAGTCCTGATCCTCGGCGCCGGCGACGGTGGCCGACAGCTGATCCGCTCGATGCGGCGAGCCGCGGAGAAGGGCTGGACCAAGCGCGCGACAGACATCAGCTGGGACCCGGTCGGCCTGCTCGACGACGACCTGCACAAGCGACACCTCCGCATCTACGGCGTCGCGGTGATGGGCACCTCGGTAGACATCCGCGCCATCGCCGAGCGCACAGACGCCTCGGTCCTGGTCGTCGCCATCCCCAGCGCAGACGCCACCTTCATCAGGGCGGTCTCCGAGGTCGGCGATGGCGGCGGGGCTTGCGGTCAAGGTGGTGCCCAGCGTCGACCAGCTGCTCGACGGACGGGTCGACGTGCAGTCGGTCCGCGACATCAACGTCGAGGACCTGTTGGGCCGCCAGCGGGTGGAGACCGACGTGGAGTCCATCGCCCACTGCATCGCAGGCCGTCGTGTTCTGGTCACCGGCGCCGGGGGATCGATCGGCTCCGAGCTCTGCCGACAGCTGTACAAGTTCGAGCCTGCCGAGCTGATCATGCTCGACCGCGACGAGTCGGCACTGCACGCGGTACAGCTGTCGATCCACGGCCGGGCCCTGCTCGACTCCACAGAAGTGGTGCTGGGCGACATCCGAGACGCGGCGTTCGTCGACGACTTCTTCCGCACCAGGAAGCCGCAGGTCGTCTTCCACGCGGCCGCCCTCAAGCACCTCCCGCTCCTGGAGCAGTACCCGGGAGAGGCGGTCAAGACGAACGTCTGGGGCACGCTTGACGGTACTGGAAGCCTCGCGCGACAACGACGTCGAGACCTTTGTGAACATCTCCACGGACAAGGCCGCCGACCCGTGCAGCGTCCTCGGCTACTCGAAGCGGATCGCCGAGGGGCTCACCGCCTCGGTGGCGTCGCAGTCGACGGGGACGTACCTGAGCGTCCGGTTCGGTAACGTGCTGGGCAGCCGTGGATCGGTGCTGGTGGCCTTCACGGCCCAGATCGCGTCAGGCGGTCCGGTGACGGTGACGGACCCCGATGTGACGCGGTACTTCATGACGGTCCAAGAGGCCGTCGAGCTCGTCATCCAGGCTGCGGCGATCGGGCGGGACGGCGAGGCCCTCGTGCTCGACATGGGAAGCCCCGTCCGGATCGACGACGTGGCCCGGCAGCTGATCAAGCTGTCCGGCAAGCCGATCGACATCCAGTACACCGGTCTTCGTCCGGGCGAGAAGATGGACGAGGTGCTCTTCGGTGAAGGTGAGCCCGACGAGCGGCCGATCCACCCGCTGGTCTCCCATGTCCCTGTGCCAGAGGTGGCGGCGTCAATAGCGCTGGCGGTGGATGCCTGGGGAGCCGAGGATTGTGTGGCTACTGCCATCTCCAGCCTATGTGCAAGCATGACCATGTTGATGCCGGCGACGAGAAGTGGTGGGCGCTCGTTGTTGACACCAAGGATCGACTCATCCGGGCACGTCAACGGTGCTGGGGCCGCTTCTCATGCCGACGAGAACGATGTGGCACGGCTCGGCGCACAGAGCAGCCGGAACAACGTGATCGCGTGACAGTGCTTGATTCTCGCTGCGGCCCTCAGTGCGCTCCTGCAGTGGCCTGCGCTATCTGTACTTCGAGCGCTTTCGCTCGTCGACTCGCCGCGAAACCATCGCTGTACACGCCCAGCCAACGCTTAGAGGCGGGGGTCTGGCAGTGGCGGCACTCTCGTGGCTGTCGCTGCCATCTCATCCTTGACTGATTCGTTGGCCGTCGTCCTCGCTGCGCTCCTCTGTTTTGCGGCGATTGGCTTCGCCGACGATCGTGCTGGCCTTCCGGTGCGGTGGCGACTCATAGGCCAGATGTCCCTGATTGCGTTGCCTGCCGCTCTGTTCCTGCTGTCCGGGCGGTCCGTTGCGCCTCTCTCCGTTTGCCTTCTCATCCTTGCTGTAGTGGCGGTCGTCGGGTACGTGAACGCGTTCAACTTCATGGATGGGGTCAACAGCATGTCGGCGTTGAACGCGTTCTCGCCGGTCTGGTACTTCCTTTTGGCTCGGAACCACCTCGGGGCACGTTCCGATCGCCGCATTGGGAGGAGCTGTCGCGGGGGCTAGCTAGGTTTCCTTCCATGGAATGCTCCAAGAGCGACGGTCTTCCTGGGCGACGTGGGAAGTTATGAACTCGGCTCGGCTATCGCCTTGCTCGCCATTTGGTCCATCATGGTGGGTATCCCGCCACTCCTATGTGTCGCACCCTTGGTTATCTACGTCGCCGATACGACTTATACGCTCATCAACCGAGTGCGTCGTAACTGCTCCTGGCATGAGGCGCACCGCGATCATGTTTACCAGCGACTTACCGACCACGGATTGAGCCATATTGCATCGAATCTCGTTGTGACAGGTTCTTCAGCAGCGATATGCTTATTGGCGGCCATTCAGGGCCCGCAGCTACTTTGGGCTACGGTCACATTGCTCACCACCGGAATATACGTGAGTAGTCCACACTGGTTGCTACGGCTGGTACCGCGTCGGCCGATGTACGTATAAGGTCGACTTCGCGGCGGGACTGAGGAGGGGGCCATCCCACCGTGTCCGAGGGACAGTTGCCGGCGACATCTTTGCGTTGTCCCAAGAGCCTTGTCACCCGAGGCGCGTTCCCCGGACTCCGCCATCTGAGGAACAGTTCAACGTCGCTACGAGGGCAGCAGGGAAGCCCCGGCAACCGCATGGCCTGCGCCGGGCCCCATGATGCGCGCGGCGACCCTGACTGGCTGACACCAGGCTCTCCGGGCTGTGTGATCACGGGTTCCTTGGGCACGGTCGCCATGGCATGAACCGGCGACACGGTCGCCATGGCATGAACCGGCGCCACGGGCCATGTGAGGCTGGTGAGCATGCTCCCGACACGTACCGTAGTGTGTCCGTTACACTGTGCACGTGAAGACAGTCATCCTCCATGTTGCTGCGGTCCAATTCACAGCTACGCGGCTCCTTCTACCGCAGCTGGAGGCCCTAGAAGCTGCTGGATATGACGTTCACTTGGCATGTGACCCCGGTGCGAACGGGTTCGCACCAGTGCTTCAGCGGTACAGACCAGTCGCCATACGCTTTCCCCGTTCCGCAAATCTTCCGGCGCTCTTATGCGCGTCCTTCCGTCTGATCGCTCTTATGCGCCGCCTTCGACCGGCTATCCTGCACCTGCATACCCCGGCTGCGGCGTTGCCCATCCGCCTCTTGCCGCGGGGGCTTGGGTACCGGCCGACGATCGTCTACACGGTGCACGGCTTTCCACATACCTGGGATCTCGCGTCCGCGAAGGATCGCGTCCTTCAGCGATTGGAGCAGTGGCTGGCCGGCCGCACCGACGCGCTCTATTCCAATCCGCTGAGGACTTCAAGAAGCATCTCAACGGAACTATAAGAGTCATCTAGTTCTGCTGGGAAACGGAGTTCAGGACTACTGGTTCGACGTGATACCGAGGCAGCGCGAGAAGGTCCTTGAAGTCCTCTTCGTAGGCCGGCTAGTCAAGAAAGGGGATCCTTGACCTCATGAAGGCCGTGCTCAATGTGCCAGACGTTCATTTGTCGATTGCAGGCGCCGCGTTGGACACAGACAGGGACAGTGTCGAAGAAACTGTGCGCGGAACAGCAGCCCGATCGCCGGGCCGCTTCAGCGTTTTAGGAATGCTACGGGCGGACGGCTTGCGACACGTTATGGCGAGATCTGACGTGCTGGCCCTGCCAAGTTATAGAGAGGGAGTTCCCAGATCAGTCATAGAAGCACTTGCCGCTGGCCGTCCGGTCCTCGGGACAGATATTCGTGGGACAAGGGAACCAGTGACCGACGGGGTGAACGGTCACATCGTCTCTGCTGGGGACGTCACAGCGCTCTCGGCGCAGCTTTGTGCACTGGGCTCCGCTTCCGCCCAAGACTTCAACGTCATGTGCCTAGCGGCGAGAGCCTCCGTAGCTAGTCGTCGCGAATCGGGCGTTTTCGAGCGACTGCTCTTCGCGTATCAAAGTGTCGGGATCGCGGCATGAACAGAACGACGAGGGCCCGGATGCAGAGAGAGAAGCGGTGCGTCTTGCCCGGCGATCAATCTTGGCCCCTCAAGTCTGGGCTTCTGGCCACCGGTCTACCATCTCTGGAACGCGGACAGCCCTGACACTGCGTTCGGTGGGCTGGTACACGGAGCAGCTACTGTGGCAGCAAAACTAGCACCTACCCATGGTGGCATGGACGGGGACGCAACGCCCGGTCCTGGGAGCTTGGGCGGGCAGCATGAAAGTCTTGGTGACCGGGGGCGCAGGTTTCATCGGCGGAAACTTATGTCGTCGACTGCTGCAGGAAGCGTCGGTGGACGAGGTGCGGGTGATCGACGACCTCTCAGGGGGTCATCTCGACGCCATTGAGGGGCTCGACGTTGCTTTCGAGCAAGCAAGCATTCTCGATGATGAAGCACTCGCACGAGCCGCAAAAGGATGTGACGCCATTGTGCATTTAGCCGCACTTGGTTCTGTTCCCCGAAGCGTCACCGATCCCTTGGCGAGCCACGACGTCAATGCGACAGGAACCCTAAAAGTGCTTGAGGCGGCGCGCGGAAATGAGAATGCGCACGTGTTTCTGGCGTCGTCATCGTCTGTCTACGGTGCAAATCGTGTCATGCCCAAGAGCGAGACCCTCCAGTGCATGCCGATGAGCCCGTACGCTGTGTCGAAACTAGCCACCGAGCAGTATGCGATGGCTTACGCAAAGTGTTATGGCTTGCCTGTCCTCCCTTTCCGCTTTTTCAACGTTTTCGGTCCGGGGCAGCGACCGGGACATGTGTACGCAGCAGTCGTCCCAGTCTTCGTCCACGCAGCCCTGACGCGGAGGCCGTTGCCGGTCAACGGTGACGGCGAGCAGAGCCGTGACTTCACCTATGTTGGTACCTTGGTGGAGACGGTGACCGAGGCCATACTCGGCCGAGTCACAAGCTCGCCGACGAACCTTGCGTTCGGAACGCGAACCACGCTGAACGAACTCATCGCGTTGATCGGCGACGAGATCGAGTCAGAGCCCGAGGTTGTCCATAGCGAACCCCGACCGGGTGACGTCCGCCATTCACAGGCTGACAATTCTTCTGCTTCGATCCTTGCTACCCAAGATCGAGCCAATTAGCCTCCAGGCGGGCCTGGCACAAACCGTGTACTGGATGCGCAAATTCATCGCCGGCTCGCAATGAGGCCAGCGCGATCCTTCAGATACAACACGCTTGCGCGCATATGCAGTAGGCGGAGGCCAGACGGGCCGAAAGATGAAGGTGGGGGCATGCGTGGTCGAGATGTTTTTGGTCGGATCGCGCCCTTGTTCGCCGTCTTGACCGGGCTCCTCAAGGATGCTGTCCGCGCCCCGTCCGGCGCCAGTTGCTGATCTCCGCGCGCGGTGTCACCGGCCTCCTCGGCCTAGGCCTGCGCTACATGCTCCTCGCGGCCCTCGACATCACCTGCGAGCCGAACGTATCAATCCACGAGAACGTCTACTTGCTAAACACGACGGGGCTGCGCATAGGACGAAATGTCAGCATACACCCTATGTGCTACATCGATGCGGCGGGTGAGATAGAACTCGGTACAACGTATCGATTGCGCACGGTACGACGATTATGTAACGAGTCACAACTTCAGGCGCGATGATCGACCTATCAAGTACCAGGGCGTGAACGCCACAAGATTACCGTGGGGACACCTGCTGGATCGGCGCACACTGTGTGGTGTTGGCCGGGGTTGACATCGGTTGCGGTAGCGTGGTTGCGGCGAACTCAGTTGTGACCAAAAGCGTGGCCCCGAACTCGGTGGTGGCAGGTTCACCAGCGAAACTAACAAGCGCGCGTACGTCAGAAATACGGCAGTGATCGACTACGCTGCGAGTCCAGCGGTCCTCTGGCACTCGCTGTTGTGACCACGTCCTGGAATCGTCGTGCTCTGCCCAGCCGGCTGTTCGAGAGTCTTGTGCTCAGACGGATAAGCGATTCACTTGGGTCGTCGTAGATGACTGCAGCACGGACGACACGCGGAACTGGGTGAGCGGCACACAAGATGATGTCGAGTTTGAAATATGTCGATACACAATCCAAAAAGACTCGGCAAGTGCGCTTCGCTCAATCGGGCGTTCGAAGCGGTCGAAGCCCAGTTCTACCTAGTCATCGACAGCGATGACCGTCTATCGGTCAACGCGGTTAGCCTGGTGAAGGCGAAAGCCGATCGATATAATGCCGCGAGAATCTCGGCGCCGTGTTCCTCTCGTACGTGGATGCCAACGGCACCTCCCTCGGGCGGCCACCATCCACTGGCGACCTCGCCATGACGCGAGCGGCTTACGACGCAGCCTTTCAGAAGTATGATGGAGCTGTAGGCTACTTCCACAGAACGGTTGCGCGCTACAGGTACCCTGAGTACCACGACGAGACCTATGCGGGGCCGACCATTCTGCAGCTTCGCATGGCTCCCCAATTGAAGTTTGCTTCACGGACACCGTGATCGGTGTTGCTGAGTATCAACTGGGAGGATTGACCGCACGGGGCCGTCGTCTCCGCCTCCGGAATCCGCTTGGAGTGATGGAGTACTCGCGGCTGCAAGCTGCACAGGCTGAGTCCCTGAGCGGCAAGCTGAAGAACGCGGCGATGTTTTATGCGTATCGCCGTCTCTCCGCGAGAGAAGACACCAGACTTCGAGTAAGCGGGATCGCTGGGCTGGAGGCTTGGACTCCGTTGCCCGCCTCGCTGGCCTGGTCATGGCATCCTACTGGTCCCTGAAATATCAGCCAGGGGAGACGATTCTCGGGCTTAGGTTGCGTCCACGCCCTAGGTCGGTGCAGCGATGATGACTCTGGGACACCCCAGCACCATCCGAGCACCGGACAGGCCGTTGCCGCCGAGCGCCATCGATGGGGACGACCCCGGTCACCGCGGCATCATCATGTGCTTGGCCGAACTGCGCATAGTGGCCGCAGTTGTGGCTGCAGTCGATTCTTTGTAGGGCTCCAGCCTGGTGAAGGAGTACGACATAAAATCTTCGAGTTCGCGTGGTTAAATAATCTGCTGATCGCTTCGCAGATCTGGACGTTGCGGAAATCATATGGCTCCTTGTTTGCCCCCGTTGTGATGTTCAGCGTCTTTTTGGCGCTGTTCACTTCCGGTCAGTTGATTTTGTTCTCTTTAGGCGTGCCGCCATTAGGTGCGGACATCTTGATTCGCGAACGGGATTTCCCCGTACTTGAGTCAGTCGCCTTCTACCTGTTAGCGTATAGCCTCTTTTGTTTCGGTTGCGTGCTCAGAAATGAGATCCGTTCGCGTGAACGACCGCCCACTGGTCCGCACAGTCGGTGATTGGCAGACTAGTCTCCTGTCTGTTGGAATGGGATGCGTCGCGGTAGGCGCCGTGCCCTTCATGATTACGAACTATCACAACTTTGCTGTTTTGTACACCAGTGGATACGAGCTACTACGCCGAGGGGGCACGACTGGAATCGCCCTTGCTGATTTGATTACCTATTTATCACGGGACTCGTGTTCATGGCTGCCGGCGGAAGGAGTCGGACATCGCAATGTTGCCGTGGCGTTGATGGGGTTGGTTGCCATGGTGCGACTGGCCGCAGGCGACCGCGGGGAAGGCATAATCTATCTGCTCTCGGCATACCTCTTGTGGAAGCACTTTTCGAGATCGGGCGGGGCTGGACGTCTGCGACTAGTGGCAATTATCATCACCGTGTTTTCTGGTTATTCCGGCGGTTGGCGTTATGCGGCAATCATTTGGGCAAGACAACCCCGTAGGCGTCTCCCAGCCAGCGACCGCGTTGAACCCCGCAGAGTCGACGCTGGACATCCTGGGGGGTACGCTTTACCCCTTGGTCAAGATCATGGAGCTCGTTCCGAGCGGCACGCCCTTTGTCCATGGCTTTACTTACATCAGTAGTGTCATTCACCTGATGCCCAGTGGGTTGCGCCCGAGTAGACTAGCCGAACTTGCGTCTGACCCGCTTTATAGCAGCCCAGCAACTTGGTTAATGAAATCCGTTGGCTGTCGTATGCCCCGGCTTTACTCCTTTCGCGGAGGCGTACTTGAACTTCGGCTGGTGGGCGGGGTGTTTGGCAATGTTCGTTTTTGGGTTGTTGTTTTCTTCGCTTCTCGCACTGCCGACTCGCAAGATGCCGTCCTGGCCGCTGAGAATGGCGATGGCTTTGGCAACATTTGCCCTTTTAGGATTCACGGTGCGTGAATCCTTTAATCTGGTTGTTCCGTTCCTTTTCAGATTCGTGTTTGTTCCTGGTGCGTTCGTTGCGCTCTTCGCGAACGGCGTACACAAGGCCAGACTGCGAACGAGGACGACAAACATCAATGGTTAGCCGTGAAGACCCTCGAGTGCTGATAGTCATTAGTTCGATGACGATCGGTGGCCCACAGAAGTCGCTGATCGGGTTCTTGCAGCGGGTAGCTCCAGCGACTGCGAGAGTCGATGTGATGGTCTTGAAGGATGTGCCCGGTGAGCTACAGCGCTGGCTTCCAAGTCACATCAGGATTATCCCGGCTCCAGCGGCAGTAGTCGCTGCCACGCTTCCTCGCGGCAACCCCTTCGCAACTTTATGGACACTCCTACGCAGTCTCCGGGGACGAACCGGATGTCCCTCCTCTTCTACGAGCTGGCGAGTGGCGTGACGCGCAGGCGAGGGTGGCAGCAAATACGCCAGCGAACATGGCAGCGCATTAGTGTTGACTTGCCGCGCGTACCCGAGGGGTCTACGACGCCGCTTTCGGGATTCTGGGCCTGTCAACCTATGTGGTCCTGGATCTGGTCGACGGCACGGTTCAAGTATCACTGGATTCGGAGTGACACTCGGGTGCTCGGAAGGGACGAGCAGATTGATGCTGCCTACTACGCGAGATTGACCGGCGCTGTTTCCGTTTCTGCACAGTGTGCTGAGATCTTTGCGGGAATGTACTCTGGCATGAAGGATCGTATTGCCGTTTATAAGAACGACATCCCGGATGTTATGGAGGAACTTTCGCAGGGTCTGGGTCCCGTGGCCAACGGTTTCCCTCTGATCTTGACTGTGTCGCGACTGGACCGGTTGAAGGGTATCGATCTGGCCATAGAAGCGTGCGCGGATCTGGTGTCACGGGGCCATCGTGTTACATGGGTCGCCTTGGGGGAGGGCCGTCAGCGGGAAGCACTCGAGCGCCTGGTTGAGGCTCATGGTCTGCACGATGTCTTCCTCCTACCCGGCAGCACGCTGGCCACGCACGCTTATCTAGACCTTGCTGATATCTATGTTCATCCGTCGCGCACAGAGGGTCGATCCAATGCGGTGGAGGAGGCTAGGGCGTGCGGCAAAGCGATCGTTGCGACGGCATACCAGACGGTTGCCGAACAAGTCCGCGACGGTGTTACCGGGATTGTCTGTCCTGTTGATGCGGCCTCAATTGCCGATTGCGTAGAGCATTTTTGGTCAATCCCAGGTTTGCTGCGCGGCTCGGTGGGGCGGCGAAACGTGCCTACGCTGATGAAGCCTGCGACCCCAATGTTCTGCTTGAGCGCTTAGCAAGTGGCGACCTGCCAGTATTTGAGGGGCCTTCCGAGTGAGTGACTACGTGTTGAACATCATGTGTGCAAAGCGGTGAACGTCTTCTCGGGATTACTGGTCTCGGTTGTTTTGGCGCGGTTCCTTGGTGTTTACCTCCGCGGTGAGTTGGCCTTCCTTACTTTGACCTCCGGGCTCAGCAGCGATCATTTTGGGTTTTGGGGTCAATCAGGCGTTTGTCTTTCAGTTCCGAAAGACGCCGTCATCGACGACGTTCAGCAGTCTTTGTAGGCCTATTCTGTGCCTTCAGATGGGCGTGTTCACCTTCTTGGCAGGGCTTAGCTACTTGGGTTGTGCGTGATGCGATCTTTCGGGTATTTGGTTGCCTTTGTCAGTCTCGCTGGGTTTTTACCAACAACTCGAGAGTGTGATGGCGGCATACAATATCCGGCTCAAAATTAAGGTCAACATCGTCTACTCTGTTCACTCGGCTCGGTGCCTACGTGGTGATGTGGCCCTTGGCGGTGGCAGGGCTGTGGTGGCCAGTCGCCATCTCGCTAATCACGTGCGCCCTCTCTGTGGTGCTGTATTTGTGGTTCGCGGTCGATGGGTGGCCCGCACGGCCCACCTGGCAGCTTGCAGGAGTACTTACGGGTTCGGCTGGCTAACCATGCTCACGAGCACTCCTGATTGTGCTGAATTACGGCGTTGATGTGATCATGTTGAAGGGCCTGGGGACCGGGAGAGGATCTTGGACTATACGCTGTTGCTGCCGGCATCGTTACGTACCTCTGGGTGATCCCTGATGCGATCAAGGAGGTTCTGGTGTCGCGCGTGGTTCGTACAAACGACCCCAGGACCGTACTGCGTCCCCTCAAGGCGGCGGTCATGGCTGGATGGCTGAGTGTTGTCGCTCTTGGTGTTCTCGGATGGCCGCTGATCCCTCTGCTGTTCGGCAAGGGATTACGAAGGGTCTTACAAGCTGGTCTTAATTCTCTCCCTGGGGGTAGTGTCGATGGTTTACTATAAGGTGCTTGGGGATCGTTGTTCTGGCTGAGGGCAAGCGCGCCTTTTATTTCTGCGCACTGACAGTTCTCGGTAATACTAAACTTACTGTGCAATCTGTGGGTCATTCCTGTATTTGGTGCTGTGGGAGTGTCATGGGTTTCTGTTCTGACGTACACGGTCACCGGGTCCTTCGTTCGTTTGGTATTTCAGTCGACTTTTCGGCATCCCCCTCAGCGAGATTTTGCTCTTCGGCCGCAGAGATGTTGTAGCGGTGCGTCAAGATCTTGATGAGGCGCGCGTGAGTAACATAGCAACGCACCGTTGGGCGAGGCAGTTTGCGCGGTTTAGGAGTCCCTGCCCTTCCCCACGTGTTGTCATGGATCACGCGAGTTGCTTTACTCATGTGTCATTCCGCTCTCCGGCCGAGATTGACTCGACTGTCATTTTCGCACACAAGGGCCTGGGTGTTGTCATCGGCCACGACGCCGTGGTCGGGCCCGTACCAAGATCCTGCACAATGTTACGATCGGCGGCAGATCCGGCGTCCGTGCGAACCCTGTAATCGGTAGTGACGTCTTGGTAGGGGCGGGCGCAATCGTCATCGGGGGCCGTCACCGTAGGCGACGGCGCGATCATTGCAGCGGGCGCGGTCGTCCTGCAGGATGTGCCCCCTGGCGCGATGGTGGCAGGCAACCCGGCTGTCATCAAGCGGTCTCGGCTGAGTGCAGGCTAGGCCTGTGTGTTGCGGAATCGATTACGTGGCCGTGATAGCCCGAGCGTAGCGGGGGAGCGGAGCTATCTGCAGAACGCCTTCGAGTTCCGTTTGGCACCGAAATATGCCCCGACGATTTCTCCGATCTCCCCCGCGACTAGCTCCGGGGGCGAGGATGTGACCTGCCTGGGGGGCGTCGCAAGGGCAGCCCATGAGGGCGGCTGAGACCATACCTGCGCGAAGCCCCCGCGTTGGGAATCTGCCGAACCACGCGGGCGAATTGGCTTCGGCTTGGGCTTGGGCATCTGCAGGGCGTACGCCGGGTGCTATAGCGACGCGCCGGTCTGGACTTCGGCTTGTGGCTCGTTCCGCACCTGACGATCAGCCGGCCAGCTCACCCGCGCAATAGTGAAGTGGCCTAAAGGTAGGTGACGTCGGAGGTCTCCTGGGAAGGACCCGACGGGTGTCCAGAACCCGGACTCCCTCCAGGGGGCTGTGGCGTCGAGGTCGTCGTGGTCGACAAGTAGAACAACAAGATCAGCAGCTACCGCTTCGTCTGGAGGTTAGCTTTGCCGGTGTTATGGGCAGCCCTTGTAGCGAGCGGAGTGTGTCGAAGTCAACGTGCGAATCGGCGGCCGTGTACGTGCGCTCCGAGATCGCAAAGCAACTTGGCGATGCGGACCGAGGGGGACTCCCGGACGTCGCTGATGTTCTTCTTGTAGGCGAGGCCGGCCAGGAGGATCTCGAGCCGTTGACGGATTTCTTGTCCTTGTTGAGCCTCGATGACTGCGGCCAACGACGTAGTCGGGCATGTGGCCGTTGACATAGTTGGCGAGCTCGATGAACGAAACGGTTGGCCAAGGGCCTGCTTGAGTTTCCACGAGAGGTAGAGGGATCGATTGGCAGGCAGTGGCCACCGAGGCCAGGGCCGGGGAAGAAGCGCATGAAGCCGAAGGGTTTCGTTGCCGCGGCCTCGATGGCTCGACCAGGGGTCGATGTCCAGGCTGCGCGAACAGGGCCATCTCGTTCACAGGGCGATGTTGACGTGCGGAAGGTGTTCTCGAGGAGCTTGGTGAGTTCTGCTTCCTTCGGAGAGGAGACCGGCACGGTTCGTTCTACAAGCGTGTCATAGAAGCCCTGAACGGAGGCGAGGGACTCCGGATCGATGCCTGAGACAACCTTCGGGGTCGTGCACGAATGTCCACGTCTTGTTTCCGGGGTCGATCCGCTCAGGGCTGTACCGAGGTGGAAGTCTGCGCCTGGCGTCAGGTTCGAGCCGAGGGCGAGAAGCGGGCCAACGGTTCTTGAGTGGTGCCGGGGTACGTGGTCGACTCCCGGGTCGCAGTTGCGCCCGGCTTCAGTAGTGTGGCAAGCGACCGACTGCGCTTCCTCGATGAAGGACAGATCCGGATTCGCCTTCCCGCAGGGGCGTTGGCACGGTCACAACGGCCACGTCGAAGCCTTCACACACGGGCGTAGTCCAGGCTCGGGAGGTAGCGACCGGTGGCAAGCGCGGCGGCGAGCTGGTCGGAGGGGATGTCCTCCACGTAGCTCTCTCCATTGTTGAGCCGTTGCACGCGGGTTGCATCCACATCGATGCCGACTACCGTCCATCCCACCTCGACGGCTCGCATGGCCAAGGGCAGGCCGACATAGCCCTGCCCGAGTACGACGAGCTTGCCTAGGCGTCTTGTGCTTGTCTCCGTCATGTCGTCCATCCCCGTGCTCGTGGCTGTGGCGTCGCGCTGTGCGCTGGAGCGGCGAACTCGAGACAAGGCATGCCGAGGGCAGTACCGGTTCAAACACTCTCAAACGGATTATATCACTGAGAGCGTTGAATTGATTACTCTATGGATTGATGCACTGAGACATCATCATCCTTCGCGCGGCTGCAACAAATTGCGCCACGGAACGTGAGTACTCGACTACCTTGAGTATGTCATGGCCCGCGGGGTGCTTGTGGCGTCGGCACCCGAACGTCACCCGCCCAGAGATACTCAGGAGACTCATGAACAAGACCATGATCGCCGTAGCAGCCGCCGTCTTTGCGGTGTCGGGCGCCGCAGGGATGGTGTCGGCGCAAGCGTCCCCAGCTCACAGCGCCGGCTCTGTCCTCTCCAGTTCGAGAGCTGCCTGTACGCCTCGTACGGTCGACACCCGGACCAACCTCGTGCTCGACAAGCACTCCGTGCATCGCGGCGACGCCAACGGCGCGACCGTCCACGTACGGTCTGCCGGCGCAGTCGACCCGCAAGGAACCGTTGAGCTGGCGATCTACCAGTCGCAGAGCGGCACGGGCTTCGACGGCACCCTCAGCAACGGGATGGTCCGCTTCGCCATGCCTCGCCACCTCGACGTCGGGAGCTACAACGTTCGCGCCACGTACATCCCGCAGCAGTGCTCCAAGTGGAAGCGGAGCCTGTCCACCGTCGAGCATCTGACCGTGCTCGCTCACTGAGGCGATCGGTCCTCGACTCGACGAAGGGATGGCCGCCCCTGAAGGGTTTCGTCGTTGCCATCGCGCTGGCGCTCGCCGCCGCCACGGGGATCTCGGGGCCAACTGCGTCGGCCGCGCCCGCTGCGCCCGACCGGGTCGCCGTGAAGTCGTGTGTCTGTCCCTACTACATCTTCGACGACGGTGCGAGACGGCGGCGGAAGGACGGCTCGTTCGGCGCCAGGAGCTACTACACCACCTTGTCGGTCGGGACGCCTGGCCAGTTCGTGGTGAGGATCCCACGGCTACGAGCTGACGAGGGAGCGTCTCAACCTCGTCGAGCTCTTCCTCGACACGAACAAGCTCAACCGGGTCCTGAGAACCGGTTCGCCGACTGGCTCCCGGCCGACCACGACGGCCACGGCGAGCGGTACCTGGCCAAGATCGACACGTGGCGGGACACGGGGCGCAGGGTCTCCTGCCCGAAGTGGATCACGAGTGTGGACTACGCCAACGACGTGGTCACGATGGTCATTCCACGGCGTGCATGGGCATCCCGGCCAAGGTGCGGTGGAACACCCGGACGTGGCACTTCATGCGACACGACCCTGACGGCGGCGTGTACGGGCTCGTCGACGGCGTCGTGGACTATCAGGAGTTCGCCGACTTCTGGACCGGAGACGGCAATACCTGCACCTGCCGCGCGGCCTCGGCCTCCCAACCGGCAGCTGGGAAGCCCGTGTCGGCCGAGGTGAGGCGGGTTGTCGCCACTTCCCGCTGAGCGTCGGGTTCGGCTGACGCGCTGTCTGGGAGAACGGCCCTCAACCGTTCGGGCCGCTAGCCGGAGGTCGACGGGGCCGAACGGACAGACCGCCGCTGCCTCTCCGATCACTCGCCGTCAACTCCGCGGCCAACCTCGTAGGGTGACGCCAGGCGCGGGACCCCTGACGGTTCGACGTGGTACTCGAGTTGAAAGGCCAGCCGAGTGGTCGCACAGCTGACAACACCCGTACCGGTGGCGCGGGGTACCCGCACCAGGTCGAGTGCAGGTGGTCGGCTGCCGGCACTCAGCCGGACCGCGGTGCAGGTACAGATGCGTCGGCTGGGGGCCGGCGTGGCTGCGGCGGACACCGTGGTGATCGCCGGCTGTCTCGTCGTGGCTTGGGACCTCCGGACCCGGCTGGGCTTCGAGAGCACCTCGCTGGGCCCGGCGCACGCCTGGGTAGGAGCCGCTGCCGCGATCGTGGGTGTCTGGCTGGTCCTGCTCGCCGGCCGTGGGGCGTACTCGCCGAGGATCTTCGGCGGCGGCCCGGAGGAGTTCAAGATCGTCGTTATGGCGACCGTGCTGACGGCCGGTGCCGTCGGGTTCGTCTGCTACCTCGCCGACGCGGCACTGTCGCGCGGATTCGTCGTGCTGCTCTTTCCCTCGGGAGTCTTCCTTCTTCTTCTCGAGCGGTACGCGGTGCGCACGGTCGTCCAGTCGCTGCGCCAGCACGGCCACCTGCTGCATCGCGTCGTCGCGGTCGGAGGCCCGAACGAGATCAACGAGCTCGTCAACGTGACCTACCGCGAGCGCTACGTGGGTTACAAAATCGTCGGTGCCTGTGTGCCGGAAGCAGACAGCGCCGCAGGTCGATACGTCAGTGTCCCGATCCTGGGGACCCCCGACGACGCTCGCGCGGTCTGCAGCAGTGTGGGCGCCGACACGGTGCTGGTCACGGGCGGGTCGTTCTCGTCGTCCGCCGACCTGCGCAGGGTCGGCTGGCAGCTGGAGGGCTCCGCCATCGACCTGGTCGTCATCCCCAGCCTCGCCGACGTGGCGGGGCCGCGGATCCATCTGCGTCCGGTGGCAGGCTTGCCGCTGATGCACGTCGAACCGCCGCAGGCGGACGCGGCGGGCCGTTGGAGCAAGCGAGTCTTCGACATCGTGGGTGCCCTCATCGCACTTGCGGTTTTCGCCCCCCTCGTCGCGCTTGCGGCGGCGGCCATCAAGCTGCAGGACGGCGGACCGATCCTATTCCGCCAGGCCCGCGTCGGCCGTACCGGCTCGCTGTTCAGGTGCCTGAAGCTTCGGTCGATGTGCGTTGACGCCGAGTTGAAGCTGGCCGACATGAGGCATCTCAACGAGTCCGACGGTGCCAACTTCAAGCTGCGTCGTGACCCTCGGATCACCAGGGTCGGCACGTTCATCCGGCGGTACTCGTTCGACGAGCTCCCGCAGCTTGTCAACGTGCTCCGCGGCACGATGAGCCTCGTGGGGCCCCGCCCGCCGCTCCCGACGGAGGTGGAGGTGTACGACGACGACGTACGGCGCCGGCTGCTCGTGCGACCGGGCATGACCGGACTGTGGCAGGTCTCCGGTCGCTCCCAGCTCAGCTGGCGAGAGTCCGTGCGGCTCGACCTCTACTACGTCGACAACTGGTCGATGATGGGCGACCTCGTCATCCTCGCCAAGACCCTTCGTGTGGTCCTGTGGCCGCAAGGGTCCTACTAGTTGAACCCAAGCGGACAGGATGCGTCCCGGTGGCACTGTATGAAGCGCTCGCCTGGGATACTAATTCTATCAATCAAGTGTAGTTAGATCAGTTAAGCGGTTCTTTCCATTGCCGCGTCCTGGCGCCTACGCGCAGACCGAGCAGGCCGTCAGAGACATAAACATGCGCAACCCCGCGCCAATTTAACTCTGGGTCACGTACGGCTCACGCAAATTGGGCTATACGTTGTACGCCTAAGTCGCTAACGTCGAGGCGTCCCCAGCCCCGCTCTCGAACCGCGGCAGGCTGAATCCGCGTTGATAAGGGTGTTGGCATGTCGAACAGGGCTGGGCGGTCGTCGAGACTTGATCCTCGGCGGCCGAGACCTCGCTGCTTGGCGACGCCTATGAGCGTGAACCCGACTCATCTCTGCCCGCCCGGGCGTTCTCGAAGGACAAATTGGCGTGCTCGTCCCGTTCCTGATTGAATATTGTCGCGCAGTGGCCATGCGCGCGTGAGTCGCGACTACGCCGGGGGATGATGTCAGCAAAGAGAGGAGACTTAGTCGGGTGACAGAAGCAGTCGAGCCGACCGCCTTCGGTACCACAGCCATCCGCCGCACCCCCCAGACCGTTCAGTCGGAAGTGCGACGCCTACTGACTGGCGTTGCCATCGCGGACTGTCTCCTGATCTGCGTTTCCCTCGACCTGGCTTGGCATATGAGGAGCCAGCTAGGGCTAATTAATTTGGCGCTCACTCCGGAGCACATCTCTATTAGGGTAGCCATGGCCCTAATCGCCCTCTGGTTCTTTCTGCTCGCAGTGAGAGGGGCGTACTCCCCACGACTCTTCGGAGGCGGCCCCGAGGAGTTCAAGATCGTTGCCATGTCGTCCGCTTTGGCAGCGGGCATCGTAGCAATGACGTGCTACCTGTTCAGATATGATCTTTCCCGTGGTTTTGTCATTTTGACTTTTATTTTCGGCACTACGCTGCTCGTGCTCGAGCGGTATGTGGTTCGTCGACTTGTGCACGAGTTGCGCCGCAATGGACGAATCCGCCATCGCGTTGTGGCGGTCGGCGGCCCCGGCGCGATCGACGAGCTCATCGACGTCTTCGACCGAGAGCGCTACGTCGGCTACGAGGTCGTCGGTGCATGCATACCGCACCATCTTCCAAGCGACGGAATGCAATTGCGGGTGCCGATTCTTGGGTCACCGGAAGACGCGAGAGCTGCGTGCGAGCGGGTTGGCGCCGACACTGTACTCGTGACCGGCGGGTCGTTTTCCTCCTCCGCGGATCTACGTAAGGTTGGCTGGCAGCTGGAGCGTTCGGACATCGATCTCGTCGTGGTTCCTAGCCTCGCCGAGATCGCCGGCCCGCGCATCCATCTACGCCCCGTTGCTGGTCTCCCCTTGATGCACGTCGAGCCACCGCAAGCCGACGCGGCGGGGCGGTGGAGCAAGAGACTCTTCGACATGGTGGGCGCTGTCATACTGCTTTGCCTTTTCGCCCCGTTCGCGTTGATCGTCGCCCTCGTCATCAAGCTTGATGATGGTGGACCGATCCTGTTCCGGCAGGCCCGCGTAGGCAAGAATGGCAAAAGCTTCGACTGTCTGAAATTCAGGTCGATGTGTGTTGATGCGGAGCAGCGGCTGGCGGAAATACGACACTTGAATGACTGCGACGATGTCCTCTTCAAGATGCGAGCCGATCCGCGGACGACGCGAGTAGGTCACTTCATCCGCCGGTTTTCCGTCGATGAGCTGCCACAGCTGCTTAACGTAGTGGGCGGCACGATGAGTCTGGTCGGCCCTCGTCCACCCCTTCAAAGCGAAGTTGATGTCTACGGCTCGGACGTGCACCGACGGCTATTGGTCAGACCCGGTATGACCGGGCTCTGGCAAGTCTCTGGACGCTCGCAATTGAGTTGGCGTGAGTCCGTTCGGCTCGATCTCTACTACGTCGACAATTGGTCGATGATGGGAGATCTCGTCATTCTTGCTAAGACGCTGCGGGCCGTGATCGCGCCTTGCGGGGCGTACTAGCCGAGAGATCGCCAGGTACAAGCGCCTGACGGTGGCTGGGGCCGTGAACGACGCTTTGGCATAGCAGATCGTTACTGAGCCGACCTAGGGCACAATCAAGAGATGGGTCATTCCTACCGCGACGAGGCCGTCGTGCTGCGTACCCAGAAGCTGGGCGAGGCCGATCGGATCGTCACCTTCCTGACGCGCAACACGGGCCGGGTGCGTGCGGTGGGCAAAGGGGTCCGGCGGACGAAGTCCAAGTTCGGCTCGCGGCTGGAGCCGTTCATGCATGTCGACGTCCAGTTCGCCAGTGGCCGCACCCTCGAAATCGTCACTCAGGCCGAGACCCTGTCCCCGTTCGGCGATGCCATCGCCAACGACTACGCCCGCTACACCGCGGGTACCGCGATGCTGGAGATGGCCGAGCGGCTCGTCGCCGAGGAGATGGAGCCTGCTGTGCAGCAGTACCTGCTCCTCGTCGGAGGGCTACGGGTCTTGGCGGCGGGGGAGCGTGACGCGACGCTCGTTCTCGACTCGTTCCTCCTGCGCTCCCTCGCGGTGGCGGGGTACGCACCGACGTTCGACACGTGCGCACGCTGCGGCGCCGCGGGTCCCCACCGCAGTTTCAGTGCCGGCGCGGGTGGGATGTTGTGCGGGAACTGCCGCCTCCCGGGCTCAGCGAACCCCTCACCGGAGACCGTGGTCCTCCTGGGTGCCCTTCTCGGCGGCGACTGGCCCACGGTGGAGTCCGTAGACCATCGCTACCGGAAGGCTGCCAGCGGGATCGTGGCGGCGTACCTCCAGTGGCACCTCGAGCGCAGCCTGCGCTCGCTCGCGCACGTGGAGCGCTGAGGCCCGTACCCGCCGACGGTTGGCTGCCGTGGTCAGTGTCGCTGTAGTCCGCCGAGGCAGCCAGATGTCAGAGTGTGGGACGTGTCAGAAGAGCCCTTCAGCTCCCCGCCGCCGATCCCGGCCGCGCTGGTGCCCAAGCACATTGCCGTCATCATGGACGGCAACGGCAGGTGGGCGGCCAAGCGGGGTCTCCCGCGCACGGCCGGGCACGAGCACGGCGAGGCCGCGCTGCTCGACGTCGTCAAGGGGGCGATCGCGTGCGGCGTCTCGTGCATCTCGGCGTACGCCTTCTCGACCGAGAACTGGAAACGCTCGCCCGACGAGGTCCGCTTCCTGATGGGCTTCAATCGCGACGTGATCCGTCGCCGCCGCGACGAGATGCACGAGATGGGCGTACGGGTGCGATGGGCCGGTCGGCGACCACGTCTGTGGACGTCGGTCATCAAAGAGCTGGAGATCGCCGAGGAGCTGACCCGCAACAACACCGTGCTCACGCTCACGATGTGCGTCAACTACGGTGGCCGCGCGGAGCTCGCGGACGCGGCCAAACGGCTGGCTCTCGAGGTGGCCGACGGTCGTACGAAACCGGAGAAGATCGACGAGCGTGCCTTCGCCCGAGCCCTGTACGTGCCCGAGCTGCCCGACGTCGACATGGTGCTGCGCACGTCCGGCGAGCAGCGGTTCAGCAACTTCATGCTCTGGCAGTCGGCTTACGCCGAGATGGTCTTCATGAACGTGCTCTGGCCCGACGTCGACCGCCGCACCCTGTACGAGGCGATCGACATCTACGCCCGACGCGACCGGCGGTACGGGTCGGCTTAACGACACCGCGCGACCGGGCGGCGGGTTCATGGTGTCCGTGTGGTGGCATGCCGCTCTGCGGCTTCGACAACGCCGCGGGCATCAAGTTCTGCGGCGAATGCGGCACGCGTTGGGATGTCCCGTCCTCGCCGGTTCACCGCGAACGCAAGGTCGTCTCCGTGCTCTTCTGTGACTTGGTCGGGTTTACCTCCGCCTCGGACGGCGCTGATCCGGAAGAGATACAAGCCAGACTGTCTGGGTACCTCGCCCGGGCTCGAGCGGAGATAGAGCGGTTCGGCGCAACGGTGGAGAAGTTCATCGGTGACGCGGTCATGGCTGCCTTCGGCGCCCCCACGGTGCATGAGGACGACCCCGAGCGCGCGGTCCGCGCCGGCCTCGCCTTGCTGCGTGCGGTCGGGGAACTGAATGCCGGCCAGCACCTCGACCTCCTTTCCAGCCTGGGGCGCGGTGGCGCCGAGGCCATCGACGTGGTCGAGCGCGCCGTGCGCGTGCTTGAAGCGATCCCCGCTGGCCCCGAGCTCCTAGAAGCGTATGTAACGTCGGCAAGCAGATTTTTCATGCTCGGCCGTGACCAGCGCGCCATCGAGAGGGCCGACCAGGCGCTCGACCTGGCCCAACAGCTCGACAAGCCACCGCCGTATACGACTGCACGCCGAGACTCGCACGAACTCTCTATGGCACGGTCCACGGGGACGTCGTCCAACGGATCATCGACGGCTCTCCCCATGGGATGCGGCTACTCGACAACAATGTGCTCACCGCTCGGGGAGTTCCGGCTGAATCCGACGGGGACCGCAACCGCGCCCTGAGCCTCTACACAGACGCGGCTCGCGCTTGGGCGGACTATGGCTGTCCACTGGAGGAAGCACATGCCCATCTGGGGGTGGCCCGTTGCTTGCTGGCCATGAACAAACCCGCGCGCTCCCCATTGGTCACAGCCCAGGGCCTGTTGAGCGACATGCGGGCCGAGCCACTTCTCACCCAGACAGAGGCGATGCTGAACGGAGCACCCTGGCTGCAGCCGACTCTTCAGCACAGCCAGTAACGGCCGCTGCAACAGGACTTTCGTTGACGGGCTGACAGCAGGCGAGGGCTGGCTATGGTTGGCATCATGAGGGACCTGCCGCGAGACCCGCTCTTCCTCGAGCCAGACCTCGACTGGCACGAGGTGTCGCCTCGGCTGATCACCGAGCGGCGCATCCCGGTCGCTGCCGTCGCTGTCGGTGCGGCCGCGGTACTCGTCATCGGGATCGCGGCACACGCCAACGGTTCGACGTCGATGTGGCCCTTCGCCGCCGGAGCTGCCGCGCTGGCGATCGTGGCCGCGGTGCTCTGGTTCGTGCTGGTGCCACGGATGGCCCTGTCGTGGCGGTACGCCGAGCGCCAGCAGGACCTGGTCGTACGCCGGGGCCGTCTCGTGCGCAGGCTGACGGTCGTGCCGTACGGACGCATGCAGGTGATCCAGGTGCGGTCGAACCCGATCGCCCACCGGCTAGGTATCGCCACGGTCACCTTGGTGACAGCATCCGCCGACACCGATGCGCATATCCCAGGCCTGCCGGTCGACGTGGCGCAGGCGCTCCGGGACCGGCTGGCAGCCAAGGGAGAAGCGCTGACGGCCGGGCTATGACCGCTGCGGGCACTCCCGACCCGGTCGGCTCGGGGCGCCAGCCGGTCGAGGCCGTCGACGATGAGGCGGCGCTCGAAGCGGTCGGCGCCACGCAGATGCGCCGACTGCATCCGTTGACGCCGTTCCTGCGCTCGTGGCGGCTCGTGGGCGGTCTGTCGGCGGTGGCTCTCAGTCTCTTCCGCGAGGATCTCAACCGCCTGGTCTGGATCTGGCATGCGTTGCACGGCGACTTCGAGGTGTCCCTTCTGGTTAGGGCGGCGGCGATCACCGTGGGCGTGGCCATCGTCATCGTGTTCGGCGGCTGGCTGTCCTGGCGGGCGACCGGTTTTGCCATTGTCGCTGACCCCACGGGCTCCGGAACGCTGCTCTTCCATCGCGGCGTACTCGCCAAACAGCGCAACCAGGTCAGGCTTCTGCGTGTGCAGTCCGTCGACATCAACCAGCCGTTGGTGCCACGGCTGATGGGGCTCGCCGCGGTACGCCTCGACATGGCTGCCGGTGACGACGCGTCTGTCAACCTCGCCTACCTGCGCCTCGACGAAGCCTCGACGCTACGAGAGGAAATCCTCCGGCGGATGAGCCGCGGACGGTCCGGCGAGGGGAGCGCTCGCGATCCGAGCGGCGCCCGAGTGGAGGTCGCCGAGGCAGCGGGGGACGGTGCCGCTGCCGGCATGGAGGACCGCCTGCACGCCCTCCGCTCGAGCTCGGCCGCCGTCGCCGGGGGAGTCGATGCCCGAAGCGGTTCTGCTGGTGCCGTGGGTCTTCAGCGCTCCGGCGGCTCGTTGGCCGGCCCGGTGCGACCCGACGACGCCAGCCAGTCTTGGGCGCGCGACGAGCTGATCGCCGAGGTGTCGACAGAGCAGGTGGTCAAGTCCAACCTGCTCGACGGGATCAGTGCCTGGGTAATCCTGGTGGTCTGGATCGTCGTGCTCGTGGTCGCAACCGTCCTCATGGGCTGGCAGGCGTTCGTCGCGGCGCTCTCGGGGTTCATTCCGGTCACGATCGCGATACTGGCCCAGCTCCGCCGGCAGGTGGTCTCGATGATGCGCGATGCCGACTTCAAGCTCTTCCGCACCCCGACCGGTGTACGGATCAGCTCCGGTATGACGTCGACAGTCAATCGGACGATCCACTTCGACCGGATCCAGGGCGTCCGACTCGTCGAGCCGTTCTGGTGGCGGCGGTTCGGCTGGGCGCGGGTGAAGCTCGACATCGCCGGAGGGGAGGACGACTTCGACAAGGGCGCCTCCCTGATCCCCGTCGCCGACCGAGCCGACGCGCTTGCCCTGATCGCCGCGGTAACCGGAGCCGACTTCGACTCGCCGCAGTACGCCGGGGTGGGCGAGGGAGCGCGTCTCCTCGACCCGATCGGGTGGCGCTACCAAGCGGTCGCCCTCGTCGAGAATGGCGCGCTGTCTCGATCCGGGCGCTGGCGGCGGTCGACGGCGTTCGTGCCGTACGCCCGAGTACAGAGCGTCTCGGCGCGACAGGGCATCCTCCAGCGAAGGCTGGGGATCGCCACGGTGTTCCTGGACCTGCCGAAGGGCAGCATGCGGTGGGTGGCCAAACATCGGGCCAGTGCGGACGCTTCCTCGCTCGTCGCGGAGCTGGGTGTGCAGGCACGGCGGCACCGGTTGGGGATGGGTGCCGGAGGGGTCTTCGCGCTAGTGACGAATGACCAGCCAGAGCATCGCGCCCCAGAAACCGCATGACGTCGCGATGATCACGGACCAGACCACGATAAAGGACCAGTCGTAGGTGGACCGGCGCCGCAGCGCCTCCCTCGTCATGGTCACGTCCGCAGCCCCCAGGCTTTGGTGCTGAGCCTTCATTTCGCGCTTCATCAACGCTAACAGTGACAAGCACGTAGCGCAAGGTTACACGGCTCCATACCCCTCGGCCGCAGCCGCGGCACCTGAGCAGTTAGGCGCGCGGCGACTGTGCGGACTGGCGTTGCGTGCGCCGGGTGGGCAGGGTCACGTAGACGGCGCGGTCGACCACGGTCACCGGAAATCGGCGCAGATTCGGCACGGTCCCGAAGAGCGGCTTGCCGGTCAGGAGGTTGAACTCCCAGCCGTGCCAAGGGCAGGCGAGGATCTCGCCGTCGCGGCCCCACCGGTACTCGCCGGGGGGAGACGGAAGCGTGGTGCCTCCGACCCGTCCGAGGCAGACCGGGCCGAGCTCGTGGGGGCAGACGTTGAGGACCGCGACGAACTCGCCGTTGACGTTGAAGACGCCGATCGAGTGTCCTTCGAGCTCGACGATGACCCGGGAGCCGGGCGGGAGATCGTCGACGCGGGCAACCTCCCAGCTGTCGGGGGGTGCTCCCTCAGCCATTCGGCTGGCGCGAAGCTGGCGCGCCGGCGGGCATGGCAGCCGGCGGGAGGCGGTAGAGCGCTCGGGCCGTCTCGCTCAGCACCCGAGGCCGCAGTGACGGCACGAAACGGCGGGCGGCGAAGTCGGGGGTGTCGCCGTCCCAGTGCGGGTAGTCGCTGGAGAACATCAGCATGTGCTCGGCGTCGAACATCTCGAGGATGGCCTTGAAGTGGGCCGGGTGCTCGGGCTCCTCCAACGGCTGTGTCGTCAGCAAGATGTGCTCGGAGACGATCGCGCTCGGCGGTCGCGTCAGCCACGGTGTGGTCTGCCGGAGTCCCTTCCAGTTCTTGTCAAAGCGCCAAAGAATAGGAGGGAGCCACGACACGCCACCCTCGACGAGGACCACCTTCAACGATGGGAACTTCACGAAGACGCCCTCGGTCACCAGGCTGATGAGATGTGCGATGTAGCTGGCGACGAGGCCGGTGTGCCACTCGAAGTAGCTGGTCGGGTAGCCGGCTGCCGTGGGGGGACCGGAGAGCCCGACGCCCTCGGAGCCCGCGTGTATCCCGATGGGCAGGCCGTGGTCGGCCGCCGCAGCGTAGATCGGGTGGTAGAAGCGCTGCCCGTACGGGATCCGGGCCGCGCTCGGCAGCAGCACCTGGACGAACCCGGGGTGGTCGCCCAGGCGGTGGATCTCCCGCGCCGCGAGCTCCGGGTCCGCCGGTGAGACGACCAGCGACGCACGCAGCCGATCGTCGGCCGGCAGCCAGTCCTCCGCCACGATGTCGTTGTAGGCGGAGATCAGCGCTGCCCCGAAGTCCGGCTCCGGTGACAGGCCGGTGTGCATAGCGGTCTCCGGGTTGAGGACCGCGTACTCGACGTCGTACACGTCGAGGAAGTACCGGCCCAGGGTCACCGGGCTCGCCTCGATCCGCTCGCCCTCCGGCGTGACGGCATCGGCTCGCATCACACCGTTCGGGTTCCAGTAACCCAGGTGGCCGGCTCCGCGGTTACCCGTCGAGAAGCGCCGTCGCCACGGCTCGGGCAGGAAGTCGAGCACGCGCTCGGAGTTCAGGACGGGGTGCACGTCGGTGTCGATGATCGCGGCATCCATCAGGGCTTCCTCTTCCTACATCAGGCCGGTCGACCGGGCCGTCACCGAACCCGCGACCAGGGCGATCATCACCGCACGCAGCAGTCGCCCCCGGGGCGTGAGCACCGGCCAGGACAGGTACGCCAGCCAGCCGATGAACACTGCCACGACGACCAGCGCCGGCACCGCGTACACAAGCGGGGCAGAGAGGCCCACCACCATCAGCAGAAGGATCACGGCCGGGATCGCCCACATGGGCAGCCGGGCCATGACTGCGAGCACCCCGCGGCTGGGGCGGCTGACCCGGCCGCGCAGATCACGGGGCTGCGCGGTCGAGCCCGCCGCTGCACGCCGGGCGGGGTTGCCGGATCGGCGGGCATCGGGGGGCACCCTGACAGCCTAATCGTTCAGCCGATGTCCAGGAGTGAGCACCTGAACTATTGACAAGACTTCATGTACAAGTACTCTTGTCTAATGGCCGAGGATAAGAACGCCCCAGATCCCGCTTCCCGGCAAGCGACTGTCGAGACGCTCGCCGCCATGACACACCCGGTTCGGCGCCGCCTCATCGACCTGCTCAGCGCGGGTGGGCCTGCCACCGTCGGGACCCTGGCCGACAGGACCGGTCAACGGGTCGGAAGCATCAGCCATCACCTGAAGGTGCTGGCTGCGAACGGCCTCATCGAAGAGGCCCCCGAGCTGGCGCGCGACCGCCGCGAGTCCTGGTGGCGCATCGTCAAGGCCTCGTGGGGCTGGTCGATCACCAACTTCGACGACGACCCGGCCGGGGAGGTCATCGCCAGAGCGGCGGAGGAGCAGACACTCCGCTCCAACTTCGACAAGGCGAAGAGCTGGTACGACACACGCGATGACTACGACCCCACCTGGGTCGAGGCCGCCATCGTCTCCACCTCGTGGCTGAAGGCAACACCGGAGGAGCTGTCCGACCTCAACAACCGGATGATGTCAGTGCTGCACGACTTCGTCGCCGAGCAGGCCGCGACGCCGGACGTCGAACGGGAGAGCGTCTACCTCTTCAGCTACGGCATGCCGGTGAAGCCGTGAGTACCGAGGCCGCCGCAGCGGAGTCTGCTGGGCAGATCCCGCCGCTGGCTCGAGACCGCCGGGTACAGGCGTGGGCGGTCAGCACTGGCATCTCGATGGCCGGTGATGCGGCGTGGACGCTCGGCCTGGCGTGGACCGCGGCATCGGTCGGAGGGGCGCACGGTGCCGGCCTGGTCCTCGGCGTGGGCACCCTTCCGCGCGCACTGCTGACCGTCTTCGGCGGTGCCATCGCCGACCGAGCTGACGCCAGGCGCACGATGGTCGCCTCCAACCTGGCTCGCATCGTCGTGCTGCTCGCCGGCCTTGCCGTGCTGTCGATGTCGGACGTGACGATCCCGCTCCTGGTGGCGATAGCGGTCGTGTTCGGAGCGATCGACGCGCTGTACCGGCCGGCCGCGTCGACGCTCCCGCGCCAGCTGGTGCGGGAGGGCGACCTCGGCGGCGTCGCGGCCATGTTCCAGCTCGCCAACCGGCTCGCCGGGTTCGTCGGCGCACCACTTGGCGGCCTCCTCGTGGCCGTCGATGGGCTGCGGCTGGTCATGCTGGCCGACATCGCCTCGTTCCTCGTCATCTCCGTCGTCCTTGCCCTCGTGGTCAAGCCACGGTTCGCCCGCCAGCTCAGCGGATCTGCGTCGGTGCGCGCCGACATCGCCGCGGGGCTCGGGTATATCCGGCGCACACCGGCCATTCGTACGCTCGTCCTGGCCCTGTCCGGCCTCAACCTGTTCGTCGGCCCGGTCCTCGGGGTGGGGCTCGTCCTCCGGGCCCGTGGGCAAGGCTGGTCGTCGACGAGCCTCGGTCTCATGGAGGCCACGCTGGCCGTAGCAGCCGCCGTCGCCTCCGCGTACGCCATCTTCTGGCGACCGGCACGACCGGCGCGCACCGGACTCCTGCTTCTCGTCGCCCAGGCGGCTGCCTGCGTCGCCATCGGCGTCACCCCCTACCTCGGGGCATACGGCGCGATGGTCGTCATCGGCGTCACCGCCGGGTTGGCGTCGTCGTTGCTCTCGGGTGTCTTCCAACGGGCCGTCGACCCGCTGTACCTCGGCAGGACCGGCAGCATCCAGGCCCTCGGTGACGACGCGCTGATGCCGGTCGCCATGGTCGGTTTCGGTGCGCTTGCAGCCGCGACGTCGGTCGCCATCGGATGCCTGCTGATGGGTCTGGGCTTCGCCCTGCTCGTCTCCTGGTCCGCCACCCGACCCTCGCTGCGTCCGGTCGACGCCTGACTTTGCGACACTGGCTCCATGCTGGCGATCTCGAGATTCCGGTACGACGAGGACCTCGCGGAGCGGGCGCTGTCGGAGCTCGAGTCGTGCGTCCGGCAGTTCAGCGCACGTCCCGGGTTCCTCCAGGGCACCGTCGGGCGGGCGCTCGACGATCCGGAGATCTGGGTGTTGGTCACCTCGTGGGAGCACGTCGGTGCCTACCGGCGGGCGCTGTCGTCGTACGACATCAAGATGCATGTCGTGCCGCTCCTGTCGTACGCCATCGACGAGCCGTCTGCGTACGAGGTCCTCGTCGGAGAGGGCGCAACCGAGCCGAACGAGGCGCACTACGGTCGCTCCTGACCGGATCGCGAGACATTCGACCGGTAATCACGGCCCCAACAGGCGGTAACGTAGGGACCCGACCCCCCCGACCCAGGGGGTGGCTGCCCGCCTGCCGCCAGCCGGATGGAGAAACCGAACGTGCCTGCTTCAGTCATCGACAGCGTCGTGAGCCTCTGCAAGAGAAGGGGATTCGTCTTCCCTTCCGGCGAGATCTACGGAGGAACGAAGTCCGCCTGGGACTACGGCCCACTCGGCGTCGAGCTCAAGGAGAACATCAAGCGACAGTGGTGGCGGTCGATGGTCACCACGCGCGACGACGTCGTCGGCCTGGACTCGTCGGTGATCCTGCCCACACGTACGTGGGAGGCGTCGGGCCACCTGGCGGCGTTCACCGACCCGCTGACCGAGTGCCTGTCGTGCCACAAGCGCTTCCGCGCCGACCATCTGCAGGAGGAGCTGGCAGCGAAGAAGGGCATCGACGACCCCGACACCATCTCGCTGCAGGAGATCGCGTGCCCGAACTGTGGCACCCGCGGCAAGTGGACCGACCCGCGGCCGTTCAACGGGATGCTCAAGACGTACCTCGGTGTCGTCGAGGAGGACTCCGGCCTGCACTACCTGCGCCCCGAGACCGCGCAGGGCATCTTCTTGAACTTCGTCAACGTGATCAACTCCGCTCGCAAGAAGCCGCCGTTCGGCATCGCCCAGCAGGGCAAGGCGTTCCGCAACGAGATCACTCCCGGCAACTTCATCTTCCGGACCCGCGAGTTCGAGATGATGGAGATGGAGTACTTCGTCGAGCCGGGCACCGACGAGGAGTGGCACCAGAAGTGGATCGACATCCGCACCGACTGGTACGTCGAGCTGGGCATCGACCGGGCCAACCTCCGCCACTTCGAGCACCCGGCCGAGAAGCGCTCCCACTACTCCAAACGCACCGTCGACATCGAGTACCGGTTCGGCTTCGCCGGTTCTCAGTGGGGTGAGCTCGAGGGCATCGCCAACCGGAGCGACTACGACCTCAAGCAGCACTCCGAGTACTCGGGCCAGGACCTCTCGTACTTCGACCAGGCGTCTGGTCAGCGCTGGTTCCCGTACGTCATCGAGCCGGCGGCCGGCGCCACCCGCTCCCTGATGGCGTTCCTCATCGACGCGTACGCCGAGGACGAGGCGCCGAACGCCAAGGGCGGTATCGACAAGCGGACCGTGCTGCGCCTCGACCCTCGGCTGGCCCCGGTGAAGGTGGCCGTGCTTCCGCTCTCTCGCAACCCGGAACTGTCTCCACGGGCCAAGTCGCTGGCCGCGGAGCTGCGTAAGTCATGGAACGTCGACTTCGACGACGCCGGCGCGATCGGCCGGAGATACCGGCGGCAGGACGAGATCGGTACGCCGTACTGCGTCACCGTCGACTTCGACAGCCTCGACGACAACGCCGCCACCATCCGTGAGCGCGACACCATGAAGCAGGAGCGGATCGGTCTCGACGCCATCCCCGGCTACCTGGCGGAGCGGTTGCTGGGTTGTTGACGCGACTTCCGCTGGTGGCACTCGTGCTGTCCGGCGTGCTGGTCGCGGGCTGTACGGGTGGCGACAAGGCGACACCGAAGGCGACCGCGACCACACCGCCGACCACGGCGAGCACCACCTCTTCGGACGGGACCACGGCGGCGGGGTTGGCGCTGAAGCTCGGGCAGCGAGCCGTCGTCCGCTGGCGGGCGGGGAAGGCGCACGAGTCCGTCATCGCCCTGACCGTGACCGGCGTGAGGCGGGGGTCGATCGCCGACCTCAGCTCGTACAGGCTCGGCCGAGCCGCCCGCGCCTCTACCCTCTACTACGTGTACTCGGCCGTCCGCAACACGGGCAGCGGCAACCTGTCCGGCCGACGCCTGCCGCTGTACGGGAAGGTGGCGCCGCACCTCGTCGTGCCGCCGGTCCGGTTCAAGCTGCCCTTCCATCGGTGCGACTACCAGCCGCTGCCCGCGCATTTCGCCAAGGGCGCCCGGGCGCGGGTCTGCATGGTGATGCTGGCACCTCGGCACGGCTCGATCTCGTCGGTGGAGTGGCGAAGCCCCAGACTTCCCCAGCCCGTCAGCTGGAGGGTCCGGTGAAGCTCGGCACCCTCGACATCGATCCTCCCGTCGTGCTCGCTCCGATGGCCGGGGTGACCAACGCCGCCTTCCGCACCCTATGCCGTGAGCAGGGTGCCGGCCTCTACGTGTGCGAGATGATCACCAGCCGCGGGCTGGTCGAGTCCGACGAGACGACGATCGCAATGCTGGCCTTCGACCCGGGGGAGTCCGTGCGGTCGGTTCAGCTGTATGGCGTCGACCCGCCGACGATGGCCCGGGCAGCTCAGATCCTCTGCGGTGACTATGGCGTCGCCCATATCGACATGAACTTCGGGTGCCCGGTACCGAAGGTGACCCGCAAGGGCGGCGGTGCAGCCCTGCCGTGGAAACGCCGGCTGCTGGCGTCGATCCTCGAGGCGACGGTGGCGGCGGCGGCACCGTACGGCGTCCCGGTCACCATGAAGACGCGCAAGGGCATCGACGACGAGCACCTCACCTACCTGGACGCGGGAACGATCGCGCAGGAGGCGGGCTGTGCCGCCATCGCGCTGCACGCCCGCACGGCGGCGCAGCACTACTCCGGGCAGGCGGACTGGACGGCCATCGCCGCCCTGGTCGAGCACGTCGACATACCGGTGCTCGGCAATGGCGACATCTGGGAGGCGTCGGACGCCGTCGCGATGATGGCGTCCACGGGGTGTGAAGGCGTCGTGGTCGGGCGTGGCTGCCTCGGCCGACCGTGGCTGTTCCGCGACTTGGCCGCCGCGCTCGCCGCCCCCGAACGGGGCGAACCGCGAACGGACCGGGCGCCCGTCACCGGCCCGGCTGGTGAAAATCCGGTCCCCTACATGCCCGCGCTGCCGGCCTTGGGAGAGGTGGCCGCCACGATGCGGCGCCACGCCGAGTTGCTGGTGCAGCACATGGGGGAGGAGCGGGGCTGCAAGGAGTTCCGCAAGCACATCGCCTGGTACCTCAAGGGGTTCGCCGCCGGCAGCGAGCTGCGGCAGTCGCTGGGACTCGTCGACACGCTGGCCACGCTGGACGGTCTGCTGTCGCGGCTCGACCCGGATGAGCCGTTCCCGGTGGCGGAGCTCGGCAGCCCGCGCGGGCGGCAGGGAAGCCCGCGTCGGGTCGCGCTCCCGGAGGGCTGGCTGGACCGCCGAGACGACTGTGCAGTCTCCGCCGACGCCGAGCTCGGCGTCTCCGGCGGTTAGCCCGCTGCAGCCAGGGGTACGTCCAGGTACCCGACCAGATGGAGACGCTCATGCAGTTCGACAAATCGCAGATCATCGACTTGCTCAAGTCCGCCGGCGACCACGACAAGGCCAGCCAGGCGGAGAGCGAGCTGCCAGGCACTGTCGACACCGACCGGGACTCAGGGCTGCTGTCGAAGCTCGGCCTGGACCCGCAGGATCTCATCGCCAAGCTCGCCGGCGGTGGAGAGCTCGGCGGTCTCGGGAAAATGCTGGGCTGATAACCGGGCTGCGGGGCGTACTGTCGGTACAGGCAGCCTATGAAGGCTGGCGCTCGACGAAGGAGCAGCAATGTCCGACAAGTCGCCCCGCAACTCCATGACGAAGAAATCCGGGAAGACCCTGAAAGAGAAGCGTTTGGAGAAGAAGACCAAGGCCAACGCGCAGAACCACCCGGAGATCGTCCCCACCACCAGCAAGAAGCACTGACGCCTCAGCGGCTGCCTTCCGGGCTCGGCCGCATCTAGGGTCGGCTTCGTGGACTTCCCGATCGCGGGGTACGCCGAGGCCGACCTGATGCGCTACCTGCCTGAGGCGAGCCGGCACGGGCGCTCGCCGTTCGAGCGTGACCGTGCCCGGATCGTCCACTCCGGTTCGCTGCGTCGCCTCGCCGCGAAGACGCAGGTCGTCGGGCCGTCGAGCAGCGACTTCACCCGCAACCGGCTGACGCACACCCTCGAGGTCGCCCAGGTCGGCCGTGACCTGGCGTTCGCCCTCGGCTGCGACGCCAACGTCGTCGAGGCGGCCTGCCTCGCCCACGACCTCGGCCACCCGCCGTTCGGTCACAACGGGGAGGCGGCGCTCAACGCGGCCGCGGAGCCGATCGGCGGCTTCGAGGGCAACGCGCAGACGTTCCGGCTCATCACCCGGCTGGAGCCCAAGTCGGTCACGGCGGAGGGCACCAGCGTCGGGCTCAACCTGACCAGAGCCGTGCTCGACGCCGCCTGCAAGTACCCGTGGGGGATTCGGGACGCTCCCGCTCCGCGCGGCCGCCACGGCGACGGGCTGCCGCGCGCCGTGCGGAAGTTCGGCGTGTACGACGACGACCGTCCGGTCTTCGACTGGATGCGCGGCGACGTGCCTCCGGGTGTCACCTGTGTCGAGGCGCAGCTCATGGACTTCGCCGACGACGTCGCGTACAGCGTCCACGACGTGGAGGACGGGATCGTCGCGGGGCGGGTACAGCTGTCCTCCCTGACCGACGCGGGACTGCGGGCCGCGATCTGGGAGACGGCACGCGACTGGTACGCCCCACGGCTCGGCCTCGACGAGTTCGATGCGGCCTACGCCCGGCTGGCGGCCCTGAAATCCTGGCCGGACGCGCCGTACGACGGGAGCCGCGCACAGCTGGCGGGTCTGAAGAACCTGACGAGCCGGCTCATCAATCGGTTCTGCCGGGGCGTCCAGGACGAGGTGACGCGCCGGCAGCTGCCGCTGACGCTGGTCCGGTACACGGCCGACCTGCCGATCCCGGCCGACGTCAGCGCCGAGATCGTGGTGCTCAAGGCCATAGCGGCCCAGCTGGTGATGAAGGCCGACGACCGGGTCGCTGAGCACGCCCGTCAGCGCGAGCTGCTCACCGAGCTCGTGGCGGCCTACGTGCAAGCGGGGGCGGAGGCCCTGGAGCCGGTGTTCCGGGCCGACTTCGAGCAGGCTGCCGACGACGGCGCGAGGCTGCGGGTGGTCATCGACCAGGTCGCCTCACTGACCGATCCGTCGGCTGTGCAGAAGCACGCCGCCCTCGTTCGGACTGCGTAGACTCGCGAGGTGGCAGGGCGGATCCGTGACGACGACATCGCACTCGTCCGTGAACGGGCTCGCATCGACGAGGTCGTCTCCGCGCATGTGACGCTGCGCAGTGCCGGCGGGGGATCCCTGAAGGGGCTGTGCCCGTTCCACGACGAGAAGAGCCCCTCCTTCCAGGTCACCCCGTCGCGAGGGTTCTTCCACTGCTTCGGCTGCCAGGTGGGCGGCGACGTCTTCACGTTCGTGCAGAAGATCGACGGTGTCGGCTTCTCCGAGGCGGTCGAGCGGCTGGCCGGGCGGTACGGCGTCGCGCTGCGGTACGTCGACGACCGCACCGGTGGTGCTGCCGCGGGCGGCCCGCGGCGCGACCCAGGCCAGCGCGCCCGGCTCGTCGACGCCCACCGGCTTGCTGCGGACTTCTACGCCGACCAGCTGACGAGCCCCGAGGCGGTCGAGGGCCGCACGTTCCTCCAGGAGCGCGGCTTCGACTCCGACGCGGCAGCGATGTTCGGTATCGGGTTCGCTCCGCGTACCGGCGAGGCGCTGCTCACCTACCTGCGCGGGAAGGGCTTCTCCGACGCCGAGCTGGTCACCGCTGGACTCGTTGCCCGCAACGACCGTGGCCCGTACGACCGGTTCCGCGGCCGGCTGCTCTGGCCGATCCGTGAGCTGTCCGGCGACGTCGTCGGTTTTGGCGCCCGGCGCCTCTTCGACGACGACAGGGTCGAGGCGAAGTACCTCAACACGCCCGAGACGCCGATCTACAAGAAGAGCCAGCTGCTGTACGGCGTCGACCTCGCCCGGCGTGAGATCGCCCGCAGCTCGAAGGCTGTCGTCGTCGAGGGCTACACCGACGTGATGGCGTGCCACCTGGCCGGCGTCACGACGGCTGTCGCCACGTGCGGAACGGCGTTCGGCGAGGACCATACCCGGATCCTGCGGCGGCTCATGCTCGACCACGACGAGTTCCGTGGCGAGGTGATCTTCACCTTCGACGGCGACGAGGCCGGGCAGAAGGCAGCCCTGCGTGCGTTCGAGGGCGACCAGCAGTTCGTGGGACAGACCTACGTCGCGGTGGAGCCGGGCGGCCACGACCCCTGCGAGCTGCGGATCTCCGACGGTGACGCGGCCGTACGCGAGCTGATCGCCCGCCGGGTCCCGCTGTACAGGTTCGTCCTCAAGAACGTCATCTCCCGCTACGACCTCGACCGGGCCGACAGCCGGGTGGATGCGGTCCGCGAGGCGGCGCGGCTGGTGGCGAGCATCCGCGACAAGTCCAAGGTCGACGCGTTCGCGCGCGAGCTGGCGGGCATGGTCGGCGTCGACGTCGAGACGGTACGCGCAGAGGTGCGCCGGGCGGCAGGTCGTGGCAGAGAGCGGCCGTCGAGCTCTGCCGGCGGCTCGGGCCGCCGCGACGAGCGGCGCATCAGCGGCTCCGGTGGTGACAGCGGTGACGGTGAAGCGGTCGGCGCAGCAGGCCAACCGGTACCTCCCGGCCAGCGGACTGCGCGCGAGATACCGGACCCGTCGGCCCGCCGCTTCTCGATCGAGCGTGACGTCCTGAAGCTCGCGCTGCAGCATCCCGCCACGCTCGAGACCGTGTGGTCCGACCTCGACCCGGCGGACTTCACCCACCCTTCCTATCGCGACCTGTTCGAGCAGATCGTCGCCTCCGGAGGACCGCAGGCGAGCCGCCCGGACCTGCTGGTGACGGCGCTGCCCGATCCGGCGCTGCAGAACCTTGTCTCGGCGCTCTCGGTCGAGCCGCTGCACCTCACCGACGCACCCGACGGCGCGGTGGCTGCGTCGTACGTCGTCCGGCTGCGGGAGCTGACGGCTTTACGGCGCATCGCGCAGGTGAAGTCGAAGCTGCAGCGGATGAACCCGGTCAGCGAAGCGGTCGACTACAACCGTATGTTCGGCGAGCTCGTCGCACTGGAGAGCCATCGCCGGTCGCTGCGTGAGATGGCGATAGGCGGAACGGCGTGAACGGACGGTTCGCGGTGCGCCGCCGGCTCGCGCTGCCGGCGGACGTCGCCGCCCGCCTCGACCTCGCCCCGGGTGAGCGCCCGCTGGCCTGGGCGCTGGGCACACAGGGCCGCTGGTACGTCGGAACCGACCGGGCCCTCCATCTGGCCGACGGCGATGGCTTCCGCAAGGTCGTCTGGGAAGAGGTCGAACGCGCCGACTGGAAGAGCGAAGAGGGCCGGCTCGTCGTCGTCCAGGTAGCGAGCTGGGGAGAGCCCGAGAGGCGTACCCAGGTCTCCGTCGAGCAGCCCGGGCGGCTGCTGGAGCTGTTACGTGAGCGGGTGACCAAGAGCGTCGTGATCAACATGTACGCGCCCGTACACGGTCGACGCGGTCTCAGCGTGGTGGGCCGTCGCTCACCCGCGGCTGGTGGACAGGTCACGTGGTCGTACCTGCTGGCCAAGGGGCTCGACCCGAACGATCCGGCCGTTCACGAGGTGGCTGCGCGGACGCTGTCGGCCGCGCAGGCTGAGCTGGTGGACCTGTGACTCCCCTCCGGTTGTCGAACAGGCGATTTCCCTGTAAGGAAGCCGACATCAGTCAGGCCATCGCGGCCTTTGGGAGGCCCGGCCGAGTTCCCCATGCGATCGCCGGCGTCAGGACATGCCTCAGTGGCGCACTGTTGGTCAACCCGGACTCTGAAGGCTCGACGTGCACTGCCTGATCCGGCGCGGTCCATCCCGACCCCTGTCCCGCTCCTCAAGCCGTAGAGGGCCGATGCCGGGGCTGTCTATCGAACGAGGCGATAGCTAGAAGTCACTTTCGAGTGCGCCATGGCAGCTCGACGTCCAATAGCTCGGCTAGCCGGTCGTCGTGCGGACGGAAGTACTTCTCCAGGCGAGCCCGTGTCTCCGGAGGCATCGGCCGGTAGTTGCCCACCACTCGGCGCTTCTTCTCCGGCAGCGCGTGCGGCGGCAGGCCCAGGAACTCCCAGACGTGGCCGAACGTGCCCTGTGGGTCGCGGTCGAAGTCCTCGCTGAAGATGACGAGAAACTGCTCGCGCGGAAAGTGCTCGAACCAAACCTCCAGCTGCTCGGCATAGTGGCCCATTGCCTGGTAGGACCAGTGGTACCGCGAGAAACTCCGGTGGTTCTTCTCGTCCATGAGGAGTGCGTCGAGCTGGCCAGCAAGGCGGGCCGGCTCGCGGTCCAGCGCCTCCTCGAACGACAGCGCTTCCCAATCGTGTCGGATCCCGGTGCTGTAGTGAGAGTAGGCTCGGTCGACCGGGTTGCGGAGAATGACGATCAACTTCGCGGCGGGGACGGTGACGGCGGCCCGACGAGGGGCCAGCGGATGGAAGAGATAGGTCGGAGACGCCTCCCCGGCCTGCGCCTGGTGGCCGTGTCGGGCGCTGAGCGTGTCCAGCTGTCGGCGGCTCGGCAACTGGGACCGGTACCAGATGGTGCCCATCGGGAAGTGGAAGTCGAAGAAGTGGACCTCCTTTTCCACCGCGGGAGGAGCCAGGGGATGGGTGACCAGCCACTCGTAGAACATCGTGCTGCCGGTCTTCATCGAACCGATGACCAGATAGTCGGCCAGCGCGCCGCGCCGGAGCCCGGCCACCTCGAGCCCGTACAGGGCCGGCCCGGCCAGCCGTTTGACGCCTTCGTCACGCACGCGCTCCCAATGACGGACGAACCGGCTCTGCCGGAGCCCGTGGATTGACTGCACCGACGCATGTTATCGAACTGTTGATAGGCTCCGGCGCGGGCGAGCCGAGGACTTGTCGACCGAGGGAGACGAGGAGCAGTGATCGATCCACAGGTTGTTGGCGACCAGCCCCCCCCGGGCTGCGGCGCCAGCGGCCTCCGAGCCTGTGGCAGTCACTCGTCGACGTGTGGCAGCACCGGCGGTACACCCTGGCGCTCACCCGGCGTGACTTCTCCGCGCGCTACAAGCAGACCCTGCTCGGCGTCGGGTGGGCGGTGGTCATCCCGTTCCTGACCATCGTGGTCTTTTCGGTCTTCGTCCAACGGTTCGCGGTGGTCAGCACCCGAGGCGTTCCCTACCCGGTGTGGAGCGTCGTCGGCCTGCTGCCGTGGACCTTCTTCAGCAACGCGCTGAGTGCCGGCGGGCTGGCGCTGCTGGTCAATCGGGCACTGCTGAACAAGATCTACGCACCGCGCGCGATCTACCCCATCTCCAGCGTGCTCCTAGCCGCCATCGACGTCCTGATCGCCACCAGTGCGTTGGCGGTGGTCTTCGCGATCTACAGGTTCGCGCCGAGCGGGACGATCTGGATCACGCCGCTCGTGCTGGTCGTGAACGTGATGTTCGTGGTGGCGATAGTGCTCATCGTGGCGATCATCGTGGTGTATGCCCGCGACCTGCGCAACGCACTACCGGTCGTCTTGCAACTCGGGTTGTTCGTCACCCCGGTGGTGTACCCGATCGAGCGGATTCCGGAGCACTTTCGGCTGCTCTACTGCGCTCTGAACCCATTGGGGCCGATCATCGACTCCTACCGGCGCACAATCCTCTACGGACAGGCGCCCAACTGGACCTGGTTCGGCATCGGCTCGGCCTCCACCGTCGTGCTGTTCGTGTCCGCCTTCTATGTCTTCGGCCGATTCGAGCGGGGCATTGTCGACACTATCTGACGGCTCGATCGTCGTGGACCGGGTCTGGAAGCGGTTCCGCAAAGACCAGGTCCGGCCATTGATCACCGACCAGCTCCGCGCCCTGACCCGACGCGGCGGTCGTGAGGACCGGCACCGGTGGGTGCTGCGCGACATCGACTTCGCGGTCGAACCGGGCGAGTCGGTGGCCGTGGTCGGCGCTAACGGCGCCGGGAAGTCGACACTGCTCAAGCTGCTGTGCCGGGTGACGTACCCCTACGCCGGTTCGGTGGCAATCCACGGCCGTGTGGGTGCGATCATCGAGCTGCGCGGTGGGATGCACCCCGAGCTCACCGGACGCGAGAACACCTTCCTGTACGGTGCACTGCTCGGGCTCAGCAACCAGGAGACGGCGGCTCGCTTCGACACGATCGTCGACTTCGCCGACCTCTCGTTGGCCATCGACCGGCCGTTGAAGTTCTACTCCTCGGGCATGCAGATGCGGCTGGGCTTCGCCATCGCGGCGTTCCTGCGCCCGCACATCCTCCTGGTCGACGAGGTACTGGCCGTGGGAGACGCGTGGTTCCAGCAGCGATGCCTGGACCGGATGCGTGACGTGTTGCAGGAGGGCACCACGTTGATCCTGGTCTCGCACGACCTGGCCTCGGTCGAGGCGATGTGCCGGCGCGGGACTGTGGCTCGAGAACGGGTTGCTGGTCGCCGATGGGCCGATCCGGGAGGTGCTCTCGACGTACAGGCACACGGTGGACGATCGTGCCAGCGCGACGTACGTGGCTCCCGACTCGGTGGTGACCCTGGAGTCGATCGAGGTCGGAGGCCCGGACGGCGGGATGCCGTTGGGTCACCGCGACCTCACCGTGCGCGCGGTGGTGAGCGCCAGTGAGGAACTACTCGGCCGGCTGCATTTCGGGATCACCGAAGGCGGCGCGATCGCCGATCTTCGTGGTTTCGACTGCGATCGCGCTCACGCCGGGCAAGACCGAGGTCACCTGCCGGATGGATCACGTTCCGCTGGCGCGCGGCGAGTACAGCGTCTGGATGCACATCGAGCGCGGCAACGACGACGACCTGATCCCATGGCACCCGGTCGCGTCGTTCGTTCTGTCGGGTTCCGACCTCGACGACGCTCCCATCGGCGTGGTCCGGTTGTCGCCGGTGCACGTCGCCGCGACGTGGGAGAGCGCGCACCGGGGCTGAGCGTGAGTGCATGGCGTCAAGCTGCGTCCTCGGCGTGCTGGATGTGCGCCATCGCGACGATGATCTTCCTGGCTCCGGTGAACGGGGCCCTCGAGTGCGAGACGAGCATGTTGTCGAGCATGACCATGTCACCCTCCTCCCAGCGGTAGCCGTACTGGAGGTCGGCATAGCGCTCCTGCAAGTGAGCGATGACCGAATCAGGGATCGTGCGTGCCGTCGCCGTAGGTCACGTTGCGCGGGAACGCATCCGCGTCGTACAGCTGGTCCATGGCGGCGCGCGTGTCCGGCGGCAGCGCGGCCGGGTGGTGCAGCAGCACCTGATTGAAGAAGACCTTCTCCCCTGACCTCGGGTGCTGGCGCACACCAGCGGCGTCCTGCTTGATGCGCAGCACGCCGTCCTCCAGCCACTCGGTGCGAGTACCCGAGGCCGCGCACTGGCGCTCGACCTCAGCCGGGTCGTCGGTGCCGAAGAACTCCTGCCACGGCACGTCGATGCCCTTGGCGAAGTTGCGGACGTAGGTCAGCCCCTTCTCCTCGAAGTCCTTGACCACTTGCGGGTCGAGTTCGCTGAGGAGCTTGCGGCAGTCGATCAGCGGCGTCTCCCCGCCGGTCTCTGCGGCGATCACGCAGTTGAAGAAGATCCGCATCGGCCACTGGCCCATGTGCGCGCTCTCGTTGTGGAAGTGGATCTCGAGGTCGGCGGGGTAAGGGGTCGAGGAGAAGACCTTGTCGCCGTCCTTCTCCCGCGGCAGGTCGCCGTAGTCGCCGAACAGAGAGTCGACGAACGCGCCGGCGCTGGCTGAGAACAGGTCGGGTCCGTGGATGCCGAAGCCCCGGAACAGCACGGCGCCGTACTGAGCGAGAAGCGCCTCGGTCTCGGCTCGATGCTCGGCACCCCAGCCGGCCAGGTCGACGTCTGGCCGGCTGGGGGTAAGCACAGCCGGGAAGAGACCCTCGCGTCCGGGCAGGAAGCCCTGGGTCACGAGCTCGATGTCATTGATATTCACCGGCTTGCGCTGGCCCCTGCGACTGCTGCTGGTCACTGCGATTCCTTCCTTGCCGCGGCTGTGGGGACTCATTGTGGCCCTTGGGCCACTGGTTGGGAAGGTCGGGTGGAGTAACTGACGCCTTGGCCGGTCGTCCGTGGGGGGTCATGGGAAGGTGACGAGCGCGGCAGCCGCGCTCCCTCCGGGCACCACGAGGCTTGCCACCCTGCAGGTGGAGAGGTCGTTGGGCCGCAGCGTGGACCGCAGCAGCTGCGGGGTGGGGGTGTCGTGGACCTCGACCGCGAAAGACCGTAGCGGTAAGGACAGGCCGAGGCCGGTTGCCTTTGCGTAGGCCTCTTTACGGGTCCAGCAGTTGAAGAATCTTCCGGCGAACTCGGTCGGCGCCGCCGCCTCGAGGGCCGCGATCTCCTCGGCCGCGAACAGCCGCCGGGCGACGTCGCGGTCCGCCTGGTCGGGCATTACCTGCTCCACGTCGACGCCGAGCTCGTGCTCAGAGAACGCGACCACGCCGAGGTCCCCGCTGCTGGAGGTGCTGAAGTGCAGCCAGGGGTGGTCGGCCAGCAGCGGTCGGCCGTGGTCGTTGAAGCTGTAGCGCAGCGTTGCGGCCGGTCGGCCGGTGACCTCCGCCAGCAGCCGGCGCAGGTGTGCCCGCCGACGGGTGTACCGGAACCGGTCGCGGTCGAACAAGAACGCCGCAGCTCGCTCGCGCTCCTCGGCCCCGAGCGCACCGATCGCGGGTTCGTCGACCGGTTCGGTGAGGTCGAGCCAGTGCAGCTCCACGTCCAGGGAGTGCGACGGAGTCATGGGCGGAACTACCCGCGCCGGGACCGGCGCCGTGACGGCAGCGCCGGCTGTGGCAGCTCCCACAGCGGCATCGTGGGATCGGCCAGCGCGGCGCCCAGCAGCTGGTCGAGCCGCTCCAGCAGCTGCGCGCCTGTGGCCTGGTCGAGCACTGCCTGGTTGAACTCCAGGTAGCCGCCGATGCGGTTGGGTTGCATCTGCAGCTCGACGGCCAGGTCGAAGCGGGAGAAGCCCAGGTCGATGTGAACCGGGTCCACCTGGACCCCCGGCAGGGTCAGCCGCGGCAGGGTGCCGCTCTGGACCCGTACATTGACTTGGAACAGCGGGTTGGCGCCGGGCACCCGGTCGGGTGACACCGCGTCGACGATCATCTCGAAGGGCAGGTCCTGGTGGTCGAAGGCCGCCAGGGCGATGTCCCGGACGTGCCGGACCAGGTCGGCGAAACCGGCCGAGCCCTCGACCCGTACCCGCAGTGGCACAGTGTTGGAGAAGAAGCCGACCAGCGACTCGAGTTCGACCGCGTTGCGGTTGGCCACTGGAGTCCCGAGCACCAGGTCGGTCTCCCCGGACCAGCGGTAGAGGGTGGCGGCCCACGCCGCGACCAGGATCATGAAGTCGGTAGCCCCGACCCGGGTCCGGAAGTCGCGCACGGCGGACGCGTGATCTAGCGAGATCTCGAGGTGCCGGCCGTCGAATCGTTGTGGCAGCGGGCGCTCCCGATCGAGGGGGAGGTTCGTCACGGCGGGTGCGCCGCCAAGCTGACCGCGCCAGTAGTCGACCTGCGTGGCGAGCTCCCCGCGGTCGATCCGGGCTCGCTGCCAGACAGCGTAGTCGGCGTACTGGATGGCTGGCGGTGGACGGTTGGGGGCGGGCCTACCGTCCACGACCGCTCCATAGTGCTCGCTGATCTCGGCGAACGCGATCTCGTCCGACCAGCCGTCGAAGGAGATGTGGTGCTCGGCAAGCACGAACAGGCACTCGTCCGGACCGGTCTCGATGACCGCGCAGCGGACAGTGAGGTCGTGGGCCAAGTCGTAGGGTCGGCCGGCGACCTCTGCCGCCTGTACCAGCGCTTGTTGGCGGCGGGCGGCCGGGTCGGCACCTTCGGCGACCAAGCGCTCAACGGCGAAATCCCACTGGTCAAGGACGACCTGGACCGGCTCCTCGTCCACGACGGCGATGACGCTGTGCAGCACCTCGTGGCGTTCGACGGTCGCGCGCACCGCCTCCTCGAGGACGTCGACATCCACCGGGCCCACGAGCCACAACGCAACAATGGCGTTGTATGTCGTGGCGCCGGGCGTCAGCCGGTCGAAGAACCACAGGCGCCGCTGCGCCGAGGAAAGTACCGCAGGAACTGAGCGGTCGCGGGCGGTGATGGGTGTGGCCATCGTCGGGGGCCCGAGGCTGCGCTTGGCTCGGCGGCGGGCCAGCAGCACGTGCTCCAGACTGGCGCGCGCTTCCGGCGTGAGCGCGCCGATCCGCTTCTCGAGTTCGCTCACAGCATGGCCTCGCTAGGGATGTCCAGGTCCGCGAGCACGTCACGAGCATCCTCCACCAGCAGAACGAGCAGGGCTCGGGCCAGTTCCCCCACGGTGGCATGGCGGAAGACCAGCCCAGGTGGCACGTCGACATTGAGCTCACGGGTGAGCCGGACCGCGATCCGTCCGACCAGCAACGAATCGGCGCCGAGCGCAAAGACGTCGTCGTCGGCGTAGCGGACGGCGACTCCGAGGACGTCGGAGCAGATCTCGGCCACGAGGTGCTCGAGCTCGCCGCCGAGAGGAACGCCGGTGCGCTCGTCGGGGGCCGGTAGGGCCGCGCGGTCGACCTTCCCGTTCGAGGTGAGCGGGACGGTGTCGAGGACGACGACAACGGCCGGCACACTCTGCGCCGGCAGCACCTCGGCGGCCCGGCGGCGCAGCTCCTCGGGGTCGGGTCTGGTGCCGCCGGGGACGCCGACGACGTAGCAGACGATTCGCTTCAGCTCGCCGTCCTCGTGGATCACTGCCACGGCGTGGTCGACGTCGGGCAAGGCCTGGGCGACGGCCTCGACCTCCCCGAGCTCGACCCTGAAGCCGTTGAGCTTCACCTGGTGGTCGCGGCGGCCGGCGAAGCGAACCACGCCGTCGGGCGAGACCCGGGCAAGGTCGCCGGTGAGATACATCCGCTCCGACGGCGCGCCGGGGAATGGGCAGGGCACGAACGCCGCGTCGGTGAGGTCGGGCCGCCCCAGGTAGCCGCGGGCGAGGCCGCCGCCGGTGATCGCGACCTCGCCGCGCACGCCGGGTGGGGTGGGCTCGCCGCGGCTGTCGAGGACGTAGAGGCCCACGCCGCGCATCGGCGCGCCCAATGGGAGCGGGTCGGTCTCTGAGCCGGTGAGCCGGCACGAGACGGACCAGACGCAGGTCTCGGTGGGGCCGTAGAAGTTCCACACTTCGGCCACCCGCGCCCCGAGTGCGCGGGCCAGATCGGAGTCGTAGGCCTCGCCTCCGCACACGACCCGCATGGTGGGCGCCCCGGCCCAGCCGTTGGCCATGAGCAGCCGCCACGTTGAGGGCGTCGCCTGCATGAGCGCGGGCTCGGTGCTCCTCGATCAGCCGGGCCAGGGCCGTCGCGTCGCGGTGCGACTCGTTGTCGGCCAGAACAAGGGTGCCTCCGGTGACCAACGGCAGGAACAGGTCGGGCACCGACAGGTCAAAGGCGGCGGTGGTGACCCCGAGCATTACGGCGTGGGGCGCGAGGCCCGGGGAGGTGCCCATGTGCAGAAGCGTGTTGACGACGTTGCGGTGCTCGATCATCACGCCCTTGGGCACCCCCGTGGAGCCAGAGGTGAACATGACGTAGGCGAGGTCCTCGGGTGCGGGAGCGTCGAAGGGAGTGGTGGCGGCAGGTCCGGCGTTGGTGCATACCACGTTGAGCCCGAGTTCGCGGAGGGCAGCCTCGTGCCCGGCCTCCAGGTCCGTCCCCGCCGTGACCAGGGCCAGGCCAGCAAGCTCGGTGACCTTGCGTAGCCTGGCCGAGGGGTAGGTGGGCTCCAGGGCGACGTAGGCGCTGCCGGCGCGTAGCACGCCCACCAACCCCACCATCTGGTCGACTGACCGGTCGGCCCACACCCCGACGAGGCTCCCCCGCGGGAGCCGTCCCGCGAGCGCGCCGCTGCGTTCCCACAGCTCCGCGTAGGTCACAGACCGGTGCATGGCGCGTACGGCGGTCGCTCCCGGCTCAGCTAGCACCCGGCTGCGGATCAGGTCGACGAGCGTCCGGTCGTCGACCGGCGCGATCGAATCCGGGACCAGCCGGTCGCGCTCGGCGTCGCTGACCATCGGGAGCCGCCCGATCGACAGGCCAGTGGCTCGCGACCCGGCCAGGGTCGCCAGGTGGTCGACGAAGCGGCGTACATCGTCGTCCTCGTAGGCGCCCGCGGCGACGACGACCCGACCGGAACCGGCGTCGAGGGCCAGCAGCGCGGGCCCAGGTGCGCCGGGGAGAGGACCGGCGCCGACGCCGAAGGTGGGGAGCGGGCTGTCGGACTCGACGGGCGGGGCGGCCAGGGCCAGGTCAGCCGCCTTGACGAGTACGTCGAAGGGCTGCTCGAGGTTCACCTCGAGGTCAATGCGGCGCCAGGTGGCGTCCGCCCACCCGACGGTCACGGCCGAGCTGTCGAGATAGCGAGCCACGGTGGCCGCGAACGCCGACAGCAGCTCGGCCCCCGACAACGGCAGCGGGCGGGTCACCACCGTGGTGGTAGCCGGAGCCGCGACAACAGGAGCCGGGCGGTCTCCGATCGGGTCCCGGCGGAGCGTCATCGCCCATCCGGAGAGTCGTCGAGCAGGCGCGCGACCTCCTCGTCGCTCATCCCTTCCAGGTCCGCGATCAGTGAGCTCAACTCGTCGGTGTCCTTGGCCGCCCTCCCTGCGTCGATCTGGACGGCCATGGCCGCCACCGTCGGCGAGGCGAAGATGACGTGCAACGGAAGGTCGATGTCGAACTCCGCGCGCGCTCGGGCGATCACCTTGGTGGCGAGCAGCGAGTGTCCGCCGATCCGGAAGAAGTTGTCCTCCACACCCACAGCGGCGCCCGGCATCACCTCGCGCCAGATCTTCAGCAGCCGGGTTTCGGTCTCGGTCTCCGGGGCACGGCCAGAGGACTCGACCCCCGCACCCTCGCCGGCGGAAGCCCCAGCCTCGAGGGCACGGCGGTCGATCTTGCCGCTGGTGGTGCGGGGCAGGTCGCTCAGCGTGTCGATGGAGACGGGCACCATGTGCGGCGGCAGCCGACGCCGCAGCCGATCCAGGGCGGCCGGTACGTCGAGGGCCTGTGACGGGCTCACCACGAAGGCCCGCAGTGCGTCGTCGACCACGACAGCTGCGGCGTCGGCGACTGCGTCCTCGGCGCGCAGCCGCACCTCGATTTCGCCGAGGTCGACGCGGAAGCCGCGCACCTTGACCTGGCCGTCGGTGCGGCCGAGGAATGTCACGGTGCCGTCGCTGCCGACCACGACCGAGTCGCCAGTGCGATAGCGGCGCACGCCGCCGTCCTCGCCGAACCCGGAGCCGAACTGGTCGCCGAGGTAGCCGGAGGCCACGGCGGGGCCGGAGATCTCGAGCTCGCCGGCGACGCCGACCGGGACCTGCCGTCCCCGGGCGTCCACGACACGCGCGCTCACGTGCGGGAGCGGGCGACCGAGCGGGATGGGCGCCGGTGACGTGGCTGCCGACCTCGTGACTGAGCACGCCCACGGTGGTCTCGGTCGGCCCGTAGTGGTTGACCACGCGCTCGACGCCCGCAGATCGCGCCTGCTCGACCAGGGCTGGGGTCGAGCGGCTCGCCGCCGCTGATGAGCAGCGGGAGGTCGAGTCGTACGTCGCCGCCGGACAGGAGGGCGCGCAGGTGCGAGGGGGTGATCTTGAGGGTCGTGATCGCGTGGTCGGAGACCACCTGGGCGAGCCGGACGCCGTTGGTTACCGCGTCCTCCGTCAGCAGTTCCAGGGTGCCTCCGTTGACGAGGGCTCCGAACACACTGGTGTTGCCCAGGTCGGTGGACAGGCTCGTCATTGAGCCCAGCCGGCTTTGTGCGCCGAGGCCGAGCCGCGCGGACAACCCAGCGACGTAGGAGACGACGTTGCCGTGGGTCACGGCCACCGGTTTGGGGGTCCCGGTGGAGCCGGACGTGAAGATCAGGTAGGCCAGCGAGTCGCCGGAAACCTCGGTGTCCGGCGCCGCTGCAGGCGTCAGGTCGGCCAGCCCGAGCCGGGTTACCCTCTCGGGCAATACCGCTTCGTGGGCCGCGGTGGTCACCACGGTGTCGATGCCGGCCACCTCGATCTGGACCGCGATGCGGTCCTCGGGGTGGGTTGGCTCGAGGGCGACGTAGGGTCGCCCGGCGCGCAGGGCACCCACCGCCGCCACGATCGCGTCCACTGAGCGGTCGAGCAGAATGCCGATCGGCGCGGTGCTCCCGGCCAGGACAGCGGCCAGGGCGCCGCTGCGATCGTCTAGCTCGCGGTAGGTCAAGGCGGTCTCACCCTGGACCACGGCCTGGGCTTCGGGGGTCTTCCGGACGTGATCGGCGAAGGCATGCGCGACCGTTGGGTAGGCTGGGGTGGCGCCCTCGCCGGTCAAGGAGCCCTCGAGGAAGGCGCGCTCCTGCGGTCCGAGAATGTCGATGTCGTCGGCCGAGGTGGCTGGCGCGGCCTGCCAGGCCAACGCAGTGGTGGTCACTTGCTCGGCGAGCCGGCCTGCCTCAGCGTCGCTGACCTGCTCGGCGTCGAACCAGAGCGTGGCGCGACCGCTTTCGACGACGAGCTCGACCGGGAACCGCCCGACCGCACGCTGGATGCCGACGTCCTGCACCGAGAAACCGCCGGTGGTGATCGGCCGCGGTGCGAAGAGGGCGAACCTGGCGGCGGCGGCGACGTCTGCCGCGAGCCGCGAGGTGGTGGCGGGGAAGTCGGCGCTGTCGTCGACGCGAGCCGGCACCGGGACGTAGCGCTCGAACGGGCCGACAGCCCGCTCCAGCTCCTCGTCGGTGCGACCGGACACGGCCACCGCGATCACAGCCAAAGCGTCGGCAGAGACGTGCCGACGGCGGACGAGCGAGAATGCGGCCAACCACTCCCCGTCGCTCAGGCCGGTCACTGAGGCGAGTGGGACGGCGCGCACTTCCCGGGCCGGCACCGCCCCCGGTGCATCCGGTTCCCCGCTGCCCACGAGCCCGCGCCAGTAGGCCTTGGCCACCCGAGCGTCCGCGCTGTCCTCCTCGAGGTGCTCGGCCTCCCAGGCGACGAAGTCGAGGAAGGGCAGCGGCTCCTCATCCGAGGGCGGGCCGTCGAAGAGCTCGTCGGCGAGCAGGCGCAGGGTCCTGGCGTCGGCCACGGCGGCTGCAGCAGTGAGCACGAGGTGGCCGGCGCCGTGAGCAGCGCGGACCAGTCCACCCGCCGTCAGGTCGAGCGGAGCTTCCCACTCGGCTGCGGCGAGGGCGCTCGCCGAGACCGCCGTCGAGGTGGTGAACGGGGCCGCGGCGGCGTCGGTGGTCTGGAGCAGCCGGGTCAGGCCGGGCGGCTTCGTGAAGGCGACGTGCAGCACGTCGTGCCGCTGGGCAAGCTCCGCCCAACGACCGGCCAGAATTTCGGCCGACTCGCTCGTGGGCGTCTTTACGAGCAGTTGAACCCTCAGCACCGGCCCGGTCAGTCCTCCCTCGAGGAGCTGCTGCTGCCCCGGAGACAGGTCGAAAACGGGGGCATCGGCCACGTCGGGTATCCTCCATGTGAACTTAGGCCCAGAAAAGGGTTGCAACCGGGCATCTGAAATGGTGTCGCATTGGGTATTGGCGCCAGTATGGTCGTTCAGCGCACCCGCTGCCAGCGAGTGCGCAGGCTAGATGGTAGGAGGGGAAAGGGCTAACGTTCCTCGCCCCCGTCCCTGGGAGCGGACGGGCTCGTGCCGTTCAATTCCTGAATCATTACGTCGAGAACGCCCGGACAGTGGCGTTCCTCCTGGTCGTAGAACGGAAGCGTCGATGTCTGCACCGGTCGGTTACCCATTGACGCGTCAGCAGTCGGCCCTGGTCGAGCAGGGTGGGCAGGGCCGTACCGTCCGGACGGTGGTCCGGCTGCCCCTGGCTGCAGCGGCCGCCCGCGCCGCGCTCGAGGCCGAAGTTGCCCGGCACGAGGTGCTGCGGTCCACGCTGCAGAAGGAAGCGGCCCTACGCACCGGGCTGCAGTTGGTCCACGAGGTGCCGTCGACGCTGTGGACCGAGCTTGCCTCCGGCGCGGACCCGCACGCTGTTGCCGACGACCTGGCCAGCCGCCTCGACCCCGCCACCGGGCCGGTGCTCGCCGTCGCTCTTGGACCAGACGAGACAGGTGAGGGCAGCGTCGTCGTGGCCTGCGGGTCGGCGCTCTTCACCGACCTGCGCACCCTCACCGAGCTCGCGGCCCAGGCAGCCGGTCGGGCTGACGCCGTCGAAGACCCGATCCAGTACACCGAATACGGCGCCTGGCAGGCTGAGATGCTCGAGGACACCGGATCCGAGGACACCGCCGCGGCCGCGGCGGCCTGGAGCCGGCTCTTCGACGACGAGGTCCGCACTGTGCTCCCGGTCGCTGAGGGAGCCGCCGAGGGAGCCGCCGAAGGCTCCACCGTCCTCGAGGCCCCCGAGGGAGCCCATGGTGAGCCCGTGGCCCGATGGCTCGCACTGTGGACGGTGGCCGTCGCGCGCCTCACCGGCGAGCCCACGGTCACGCTCGGCGTCGAGCTGGACCCCACCGATAACCCCGAGCTGGCGGGCGCCGCCGGCCCCTTCGCCCGGCTGGTACCGCTGACCCTCGAGGTGCCCGTCCACGGCAGCTTTTCGGTATTCGCCGAAAAGGTAGAGCAGTCCCTCGCGCAGGCTCGTACCTGGTTCGAGTGGTCGCCCGCTGCGACCGACGTTGCCGTGCTCTTCTCGGTGGGGCCGCTTGGGTCCCACATCGACCGCGCCGCGTTCCAGGTCGAGCTTCGCGTCGCGCCAGACGGCGGCCAAGCGGTGGTGCTGGCAGGCGCCGACGGCTCGCTGACGCAGGCCCGCGCGGTCGGCATCGGTCTCGGCCGGCTGCTGGCCCAAGACACGGACCGGCTGGAGGACCTCGACGTCCTCTCTGCCGACGCGGTCGAGCGCCTGCTCGGCGCGTACTCACCACCGACTACCGGCATCCCAGTGGTGACCCGCCTTGCGGAGCACGCGGCCGCTGCGCCGGACCGCACCGCGCTCACCGACGGAACCACCTCGGTTTCCTACGCTGACCTGGTTGCGCGGGTCGACGGGCTGGCGGGCGCACTGCTCGAGGCCTCGGGGGGCTCCGGTGCACCGGTCGCGGTTCACCTCCCACGCTCGGTCGACGCGGTGGTCGCGATGCTGGCCGCGCAGCGTGCCGGCTTGGGGTATCTGCCCCTCGATGTCGATGGACCGCCCGAAAGGTCGTTGCGCCAGGCCGGGATCGCCGGTGCCGCCGTCCTCGTCTCGGACAGAGCCGCGCCCGCGGGCTACTTCGAGACTGTCTCCACCCTTCAGCTCAGGCTGTCAGCGCGCTGCCCGACCCGGCCCCGAGCGACCTCGGCTACGTCATGTTCACCTCCGGCTCGACGGGCGTCCCTAAGGGCGTCGCGGTCGGCCAGGACAACCTCACCGCGTACGCCGACGCGGTGGTGCAGGTCGTCGAGGCCGCTGCCGGCAGCGCCGGTAGCGACTTGGTATGGGCGCTGGTGACCGGGATCACGACCGACCTAGGCAACACCTCGATCCTGGGTGCGCTTGCTCGGGCGGCACGCTCCACGTCGTCCCGAGCGAGCTACTGCAGGACCCTGCGGCCTTCTCCCGCACGGCCGCGCACGAGGTCGACGTCATGAAGATCACCCCAACCCACCTACGGCGCGCTGCTGGCCGACGAGCGCCGGCGTGCTGCCACGCTCGGTGCTGGTCGTCGGCGGCGAGGCGCTTGACGCGGAGCTCGTCGACCTGGTGGCCGGCGCGGGCGCTGTGCCGTCGTCAACCACTACGGGCCGACCGAGACGACGGTCGGTGCGCTGACCCATCACCGTCGAGCGATCGCGCCGCGCGGCGCGGGCGCGGTGCCGATCGGTCGGCCGCTGGCCGGTTACGAGGCGCTCGTCGTCGACGCGCGACCGGCGACTGGTCCCGGCACGGCGCCGTCGGTGAACTGCTCGTCGGCGGTGCCGGCGTGGCGCGTGGCTACCTCGGTCGACGAGGCTCGACCACCGCAGCGCTTTCGTCGAGCACCCCTACCGGCCGGGCGTGCTCGCCTACCGCACCGGCGACCTGGTGCGCCGCGACGCCGGCGGCGCGATCACATTCCTCGGTCGCCGCGACGGCCAGATCAAGATGCGCGGCTTACCGCGTGGAGACGCGGCGAGATCGAGGTCCGCCCTGCTGGCCCACCCGGCGGTGCGGCGCGCCGCCGTCGGTCGTGCTGCGCCCGACGCTCGGGCCGGAGCGCCACCTCGTCGGCTACGTCGTCTCCCAGGTCAACCCGAGCACCGAGCGAGGCCGAGTTGCGCGAGCACCTGGTGGACCTGCATACCTGAGCACATGGTGCCCGGTCGCGGATCGTCGAGCTGGACACCGATGCCGCTGCGGCCCAACGGCAAGCTCGACAGTCGGCGCTGCCCGTCCACCGCCGCACGTCGCCGCCGCCCGCGAGCGGGTGCCTCCGAGGGCGAGACCGAGGAGGCGCTCGCGGCGATTTTCGCCGAGGTGCTCGGCGTCGCCGAGGTGGGGGCCACCGACGACTTCTTCGACCTGGGCGGCCACTCGCTGCTCGCGACCCGCGTCGTGGTCGAGATCCGGAGCCGCACTCGGCGTGCAACTGCCGGTCTACGCGCTGTTCGAGCGCCGACGGTGCGGCCAGCTGGCCGCCGAGGTCACCGCGGCCGGGTCCGGCGAGGTCCGTCCGACGACGAGCTGCCAGCATGATCGCGGAGACTCGACTGCCTGTCCGACGAGGAGGCCGCCGCCCTGCTCGCTGCCGAGGGGAAGCTCCGCGACCTAACGGCCCCCCGACCGCCGATGATGAGCGTCGCCGGTGACGCGCGGCAGCCCCGCGGCCCGCGCGTGTCGAGCGGCTCAGTGCCGCGCAAGCGTGCGCTCGTCGAGCAAGCGGCTGCGCGCCCGCGGCGGCGAACGAGGCGCGGAGCGCTCCGGCCGGCCGGCAACCGGCGAGGACGCCGTGCTCTCGTTCGCACAGGAGCGGATGTGGCTGCTCGCCGAGCTCACGCCCGGGCCTGTACGCCTACAACACGCACGGGTCGTGCGATGCGACGGCGCCGTGGACGCAGACCGGCTGCGCGCCGCGCTCGACGGCGGTGGTCCGCGAGCACCACGTGCTGCGGACGCGGGTGCGCCGCGGCCCCGACGGCAAGCCGGTGGCGTTCCTGGCCGAGCCGGCCGAGGCGCTGCTCGATGTCGTGCGCGTCGGTGACGAGAGCGGTGCCCGCGGTGCCGTCGAGGCTATGTTCGTCGGCGCGCCCTTCGACCTCGCCGAGGACGACCTGATCCGTGCGCTGCTGGTGCGGATCGCCGAGGAGCTGTCGTGGCTGGCGCTGTCGCTGCACCACATCGCCTCCGACGAGGGATCGCGCGCGGTGCTCTGGGACGACCTGGAGCGAGCGTACGCCGGCCGCCGGCTTCCGCCAGCCGGGCGCCCAGTACTCGGCGTTCGCGCGGCGTCAGCGCGGGAGCTGAGCGGGACCGCGGCTGGCCGCCGACGTCGAGTGGTGGCGCCAGCACCTCGCCGGCGCGCCGACCGTGGCATCGAGCTGCCCGTCGACCATCAGCGCCCGGCGGTGCAGACCTATCGCGGGCGCGGCTCGAAGTGCCGCTCGACGGCGGACCTGCGTGTCCGACCTGCGCGGCCTTCGCCGCCGCGCACGGCACGACGGTGTTCGTGACCGTGCTTGCCGGCGCTTCTCGTGGCTGCTGAGCCGGTGGGCCCGCGCGGAGGACGTCGTCCTCGGCATGCCGGTCTCCGGCCGCGACCACCCCGGTGGCGCAGGGACTGATCGGGCTGTTCGTCAACACCGTCGTGCTGCGTGCGGACTGCGCCGGCAGACCGGACTTCGCCGACGCTCGTCGACCGCACCCGCGAGCGAGGTGCTCGAGCCGCTGGCCCACCAGGAGGTGCCCTTCGAACAAGGTCGTCGAGGTCGTGCGCCCCGGCCCGCGACGTCAGCCGCAACCCGATCTTCCAGGTCGGCGTCAACGCGGTCACCGCCGAGCAGGCGCACGAGTTCCCGCTCGGCGAGCTGGCCGGCGAGGCGGTCCGGCTTCGACCCGCAGCACGACCAAGTTCGACATCGGGCTGCTGGTCGCCGAGCGCGCCAGCGACGGCGTGCTCGACCTGGTCTTCGAGTACTCCTCCGACCTGTTCGACGGACGCCACGATCGAGGCTCTGGCCGACGAGCTGCTCACCCTGCTGCGCGGCCGCGCTGGCGGCGCCCGAGCGAGCCGCTTCGGGGCTCTACCGTCGCCTCCGGAGCGCAGCGGCGTCGGCTGGTGGAGGAGGTCAACGCCACCGAGGCACCGATCCCCGCCGGCTGCCTACACGACGCCATCGCCGCCCAGGCGCGCTCGAACCCCGGACGCCGTCGCGGTCGCCGACGAGGAACGTTCGCTGACGTACGCCGAGCTGGAGCGCAAGGCCAACGCGCTGGCCCACCACCTGCGCGACCTCGGGGTCGGTCCCGAGGTGCTGGTTGCGGTGGGCGTTCCGCGCTCGGTGGCGATGGAGCTCGCCGTCGTCGCCATCCTGAAAGCCGGCGGCGCCTACGTCCCGCTTGACACGACCTATCCGACGGCGCGGCTGGCCTTCATGCTCGAGGACTCCGGCGCCGCGGTGCTCATCACCGATGCCGCCACCCGGTCCGAGCTCCCCGACCACCCCGTGACGGTGCTCGTCGACGAGCTCGACGAGATCCTCGCCGGCAGCCCGACGACCGCGCCCGAGACCGGGGTGACCCCCGACGACCTCTGCTACGTCATCTACACCTCGGGCTCGACCGGCCGTCCGAAGGGCGCCGAGCTGCGCCACCGGGGCGTGGTGAACCGGCTCGACTGGATGCAGCGGACCTTCCGACTCACCGATACCGACACGGTCCTGCAGAAGACCCCGCTCAGCTTCGACGTTTCGGCATGGGAGGTGCTGTGGCCGGTCATGACCGGGGCCCGGCTGTTCCTGGCCCGGCCAGACGGCCAACGCGACCCCGCCTACCTCGCCGAGGTGGTTCGTGCGCGAGCGCGTCACGGTCATGCACTTCGTGCCCTCGATGCTCTCCGCCTTCCTGGGCAGCCCCGCGGCCGCCGAGGTGGCGGGTAGCGGACCTGCGGGTGGTCGTCTGCTCCGGCGAGGCGCTGAGCCAGGAGCTGAAGGAGCAGTTCTTCGCTGCTGCTGCCGGACGTCGAGCTGCACAACCTCTACGGCCCCACCGAGGCGTCGATCGACGTGACCTGGCACGAGTGCCGACCCGGCCCCGCTCACCGGGTGCGGATCGGCGCGCCCATCTCCAACGTGCAGACCTACGTCGCTCGACGAGCGGCAACGTCCGGTGCCGGTCGGCGTCCCTGGCGAGCTGTACCTCGCCGGGGTCCAGCTCGCCCGCGGCTACCTCGGCCGTCCCGACCTCACCGCCGAGCGGTTCGTCGCCGCTCGACCTGCGCCCCCGACGGCCGCGCGTACCGCACCGGTGACCTGGTCCGCTGGACGTCCGACGGGCGAGATCGACTACCTCGGCCGCCTCGACGACCAGGTCAAGCTGCGCGGTTTCCGCATCGAGCTGGGTGAGATCGAGGCCGTGCTGGCCTCGCACCCCGATGTGGCGGCCAGTTGCGCCGCAATCGTGACCGCTCCCGTCCGGCGAGCCGACCTTGGCCGCCTACATCGTGGTGCGTGAGGAGGCTGTCGCCGCGCTCGCCGCCGACCATGGCCAGCGTCGGGGTCTGGGAGAGCGTCTGGGAGGACACCTACCAGCAGGACGGTGTCGTCCGACCCGTACTTCGACACGCGGGGCTGGGTGAGTTCGTTCACCGGCGAGGACTTCACCGAAGAGGAGATGCGGGGTGGGTGCAGTCCACCGTCGACCGGCTGCTCCCGCTCGTCCGTGACCGCGGGTGCTGGAGGTCGGCTCCGGCGCGGGATGCTGCTGTGGCGCGCTGGCGCCACGCAAGCGCCCGCTACGTCGCCACCGACTTCTCTCCCACCGTCGTGGCCCGCCTCCCTGATCTGGTGGCCGAGGCAGGGCTCGCCGAGCGGGTCAAGGTGCTGCCGCTGTCCGCCGATCAGATCTCGCCGGAGAGCATGGGCCTGGAGCTGCCCGCCGCCGGCTTCGAGGTAGTGGTCGCTCAATTCGGTACTGCAGTACTTCCCCGACCGCGACTACGTGTCGCGGAGGTGATCGGCCGCGCTGGCGCGACATGGTCGCCGCTGATGGCGCGCTCTTCCTCGGGGACGTCCGCGACCTGCGGCTGCACGAGCTTTTCGCGTTCCGGGTCGAGCACGGCCTGCATCAGCGTTCGCGCCACCGGACGGGGCCGTCGATCTCGAACCCGCCGAGCTGAGGCTGCGGGTCCAGGACCGGCAGCAGCTTCGACACCGAGCTGCTGCTCGACCCCGCACTTCTTCACGGCTGTGCCGGCGCGGGCCACGTCCAGGCGATGCCCACGCAGCGGGCGGTCCGCCACCGAGATGAACGACTTCCGGTACGACGTCGTGATCAGCCGGCGGCCGCCCCGCAGTCTCGAGGAATGGGTGGACTGGAGCACCATCGGCTCGCTCGCAGCACTCGAGGACCGACTGACCGAGCTCGCCGCAACCGCGCACGGCGGTCTCGGCGTACGCCGGGTGCCGAACGCGCGGCTGGTCAGCGACCAGGCCGGGCTCGCTGAACTCGCTCGGGGCCGCCTGCCCGAACTCTCGACGGCCCTCGCCGGCGTCCATCCCGACGACCTCTGGGAGCTCGGCGAGCGCCACGGCCTGCATGTCGAGCTGTCCGTCCTCGAGGACGCCGGCAGCCTCGCCGCCGCGTTCACCGTCGAGCCGGGCCCCGTGGCGTTCCCCGCCTATGACACGAGCGGTCCGGACGCCAGCGATCCCGTCGCCGCGCGCGCCCGGACCCGGTTACGCGCCGAGACGGCCCGCGCCGTCACCGAGGTGGCGCGGGCCCGGCTGCCGGAGTACATGGTGCCGGCGGCGGTCCACGCGCTGCCCGAGCCTGCCGCTCAGGCTCAGCGGCAAGCTCGACCGCTCGGCCCTGCCGGCGCCGTTCGGGTCAGCGGCGGCGATGCGGTCCGTCGTACCGCCCCGCACCGACGCTCGAGCGCCAGCTGCTCGATACTGTGGGCCGAGTTGCTCGGCATCGACGACTTCGGCGTGGAGGACGACTTCTTCCGGCTCGGCGGCCACTCGCTGCTGGCCGTGCGGATGCTCGCCGCGGTGGCCCGCGGCCTCGGAGTGTCCGCTGCCCGCTGCGCGCGGTCTTCGAGACTCCGACGGTCGCGGCGACTGGCCGCCGAGATCGAGGCCGCGGACCCGCGGCGTCGGGGACGCCGACGGCTGTCGAGTCGATCGACCGGGCCCCACGGCGCCGACGCGCTGCGCCGCCTCCACGACCCTGAGGTGCTGGCCGAGGCGCTGGCCGGGTCCGGGCGCCGGACGCCGACGCCGACGCCGCCGTCTTCCCGCTGTCCTGCGGCCCAGGAGCGCATGTGGTTCCTGGACGCAGCTGGAGGAGGGCCGACCGATCTACACGGTGCGCCGCTCGTACCGGGTCAGCGGCCGGGTCCACACCGACGGCCTCGCCGCGGCGCTCGAGTCGCTGGCGGCGCGGCACGACAGCCTGCGCACCACCGTCCGTCGCCACGGCGAGGTGCTGGCCGCCGTCGTCGCCGACGAGGCCGGCTGGCCGCTGCAGATCGTCGACGTCTCCGGGCGAGGCCGATCCCGAAGGGGCTGCCCGGCGATCACAGCCGCGAGGTCGCGTCCGGCCCTTCGACCTCGAGCAGGGTCCGCTGGCCACGGCGTACTGGTACCAGCTGGGGCCGGACGACGCGTGTATTCGTTGCTGCGCCTGCACCATGTGCTCGTCGACGGCTGGGGCCTCGACGTGCTGATGGACGAGCTGCGGCTCGCTGTACGACGCCGCTGGGAGTCGGAGGCAGCCCCCGACCTGCCGCGACACTGCAGTACCCCGACTTCGTGGTCTGGCAGGAGCAGCTCGACGACGACGCGCACATCCGAGCGAGACCTCGACTACTGGCGCGACCGGCTGGCCGGCGCCCCGTCGGCCCTCGAGCTGCCGACCGACCGACCCGCGGCCGCCGAGCCGCACGAGCGCCGGCCAGCGGGTCTCCCTGGCGCTGGGCGCCGCCACTCACCGAGCAGATCCGCGCGCTGGCTCGCGAGCACGCGCACCACGCCGTTCGCGGTGCTGCTGGCCGGCACTGCCGCGCTGCTGTCGCGGCTGTCCGGCCAGGACGACGTGGTCGTGGGCACCGCGGTCGCCGGGCGGCAACCGGCCCGAGGTGGAGCACACCGTCGGACTGTTCGCCAACACCTTGCTGCTCCGGACCGACACGTCCGGCGACCCCAGCTTCATCGACCTGCTGGCGCAGTGCCAGAGCACGGTCGCCGAGGCCCAGGACCACCAGGACCTGCCCTTCGAGCGGCTGGTCGAGGAGCTGAGTCCGGAGCGACAGCTGGGCCGCAATCCGCTGTTCCAGGTGCTGGTCAACCTCGTCCCGTCGACGTCCGCCGACGCTGACTCTCGGTCCGGCGCTCCTAGCGCCGTTCGAGCTGGAGTCGCCCTTCACCCGCTTCGACCTCGGCTTCACGTTCTCCGAGCGCGACGGTGGGTTGCACGGCGACCATCGAGTACCGCGTCCGACCTGTTCGACGCGGCGACGGTCGAGCGGATGCTCGAGGCGGTTGGAGGCGATGCTCCGGGTCGGCACGCGCGGCCCCGGAGACCCGGTTGCACGAGCTGCCCCTGCTCGACCTCGACCGAGGAGCGTAGCGTGCTCGCAGCGGGGCACCAACCTGCGGCCGCCGGCGCCCGCCACCGACGCTGGAGCTGGTCGCCCAGCAGGTCGACGACGATCCCGCCCGGGTAGCGGTCGCGCGCGGCCGGCGAGCCAGACCTCACCTATGCCGAGCTCTGGCGGCGCGTCGGGTCGCTCGCTGAGCGCATCGCGGCGCGCAGGTGCCCGCCAGGCGCCGTCGGTGGGCATCGCTGACGGCCGCGCGGACGGCGCTGGTCGGTCTCGGCGCTCGCCGTGTGGCGTGCCGGCTGCTGCTACGTGCCGCTGGACGAGGCCTACCCGGAGGACCGGCCGCAGGTACATGCTCGACGACGCCGGTGCCGGTGCGTCCTCGTCGACGACGCGTCGTGGCCGGCCGGCGGTCGACGAACAGCTCGAGGCCGCCCGACCACCCGCGACCCGGGACCGGACGACCTGGCCTACGTCATCTACACCTCCGGCTCGACCGGGCGCCCAAGGGGGTGAGGTCGAGCACCGGTCGCTGGCGAACCTGCTGCAGGCGATGGCCGACCAGCCGGGCTTCGACGGGCGACGACACGTTGCGGCGGTCACGACGTTCTCCTTCGACATCGCGGTGCTCGAGCTGTGCCTGCCGCTCATCACCGGCGGGTGCTGGTGGTCCTGGACCGGGAGACCGCCGCGGACCCGCAGCCGGCTGGCCGCAGCCCTGGAGCGGCTACGGCGTCACGACGTGTGCAGGCCACGCCGTCGACCTGGCGGATGCTGCTCGCCGACTCGCTGGCCGGGCCGCCCCGGACCTGCGCGGCGCTGTGCGGCGGCGAGGCGTTGACCGCCGAGCTCGCGCGACGCTCTCCGCTCGCGCCGGGTGGCGGAGCTGTGGAACTGCTACGGCCCGACCGAGACGACGATCTGGTCGACCTGTCCGCGGTCGATCGACCCCGGCGCGGTCGACGATCGGGCGGCCGCTGCTCGAACACCGCCGCCTACGTGCTCGACCGGCGAGGGCGGCTGCTGCCGCCCGGCGCGACAGGGCGAGCTGTGGCTCGGCGGCGGCGGCGTGGCGCGCGGCTACCATGACCGTCCCGACCTGACCGCGGAGCGGTTCCGTGCCCGACCCGTGGCAGCCGGGCCGCGCGGATGTACCGCACCGGCGACCTCGCGGTCTGGACCGCCGACGGCCGGCTGCGCTGCCTGGGCGGACCGACAGCCAGGTCAAGCTGCGGGGCCACCGCATCGAGCTGGGGGAGATCGAGTCGGTCATCGAGGCCCAGCCCGGGGTGTCGCGAAGCGGCCGTGGTGCTCCGTGAGGACCAGCGCCGGCGACCCGCGAATCGTCGGCTACGTCGTCGGCTACCACGACGACCCGCGCGGTCGCTCGAAGCGCTGCGGAGCCGTGCTGCCGGCGATACATGGTGCCGTCCGCGCTGGTCCGCGCTGGACGCGATGCCGCGCACCGCCAACAGCAAGATCGACCGCGCGGCGCTGCCGGCGCCGGTCTACCGCGCAGTCGAGGGCACGCCGCCGCGCACCGCCGCCGAGCGGACCGTGGCCGCGCATCTGGCGCGAGCTGCTTGCACGTCGACACGCCGCACGTCGAGGACGACTTCTTCGACCTGGGCGGCCACAGCCTGCTGGCGACCCGGCTGGCCAGCCGGCTGCCGAGGCCTTCGGTGCCTACGGTGGCGCTGCGCGCGGTGTTCGAGCACCCCACCCTGGGCGCGCTGGCGGCCGCGATGCCCGCGCCCGGGCCCGCTGGGCCCGCCGGCCGGCCCGCGCCCGCGTCGACCGCGCGGGGGCCGCTGGCTCGCCGAGGCCGACCTCGACGACCACGCGGCGGTGGGCGCCGCGCTGCAGGGCGAGCTCGGGCGCGGACAAGGGCGACGTGTCGTGTGGCCGATGTCCTCGGCGCAGCAGCGGATGTGGCTGCTGCACGAGCTCGCCCCGAGCGACCCGTGCTACAACGTGCCGGTGCTCCGTCGGTCAACGGGCCGCTCGACGTGACGCGCCTCGTGCGGCGGTGACGGACCTGGTGACCCGGCACGAACTGCTCCGCACGACGCTACCGGCAGGTCGACGAGCTGCTCGTCCAGGTCGTGCCGGCGCGGCCGGCGCCCGAGCTTCGCGGTAGCACGAACGGCGCGGGCGGTCCTGGGCGGACGTGCTGGCGCTGGCGCGGGAGATCGCCGGCGCAGCCCGTTCGACCTCGACCGCGGGTCCGGCGCTGCGCGCCGCGCTGATCCGCACTCGACGACGAGCGACTGGCTGCTGCTGCTGTGCGCGCACCACATCGCCCTCGACGGCTGGTCGATCGACCACCTGCTCGGCGAACTCGCCGCGCTGTACGCCGGCGCCAGCCTCGACTCCGCCGGCGCTGCAGTTCGGCGACTACGCCGTGTGGGAGTCACAGCGCGGGTGCCCGATGCCGCCGAATGCCGCGTACTGGCGCGCACAGCGTCTGGCCGGCGCGCCGGCGGAGTCGACCTTCCCGCTGCCGCGAGGTCGCGGTGACGAGCACCGGCTCCGCCGGGACGCCGGATGCGCGCGCCCGCTCGGCGCCGGACCTGGCGGCGCCGGTCGAGGACGGTCGCGCAGCAGCAGCCGCGCGACCCCGTTCATGGTGCTGTCCGCCGCGGTCTCCGCGCTGCTGTCCCGTCACGGCGCCGGCGACGACGTCGTGCTCGGCACCCCGTTCGCGATGCGCTCCTTCGCCGGCGGCGAGGACGTTGATCGGCGCACTGATCAACACGCTGGCGCTGCGGTGCCCGTGGATGCCGACGCCGGCTTCGGTGCACATATCGACGCCGTCGCACGAGTCTGCCGGGAGGGCTACGCCCACGGCGACCACCCGTTCGAGCGGCTGGTCTCCAGCCTGGCGGTCCCACGCAGCACCGCCCGGCACCCGGTCTTCCAGGTCGCGGTCTCATGGCAAGAGGCGCCGCCCACGCGATCACCGTTCGGTGCCGCGTGGCTGAGTCCGGTCGAGATCGACTGGGGCCTCCTGCACTTCGACGCCTCGTTCCTGTGGTCGCGGTCGTCGGCCGGAATCGAGCTGGTCCTGGAGTACGCCGCGGACCTGTTCGGCAAGGAGTTCGGCGCGCGGGTCGCCGATCGGCTCGAGGTGCTGCTCGGGGCGCCGCTACGATCGTGCACGCGCATTTCCGCGACACCTTCCGCTGCTATCTTCAGAGGACCGGCGTCAAACGGCAATGGAGCGAGATGCGGTGGGCGCTGTCCTGGCCGCGGAAGGAAGTACATGGGAAGCCGTTTCTGCCCGGCGGGAAGCTCTCACGATATGGATTGAACTGAGACATAATTGGCGGGCTGCGCGAAGCGCCTTGGCATTGGCCGATCTCACCAATCTTCCAGAGGATTTGTCTACTGCGGAGCAGCACGCTCGGATGTTTCACCGGTCATGGCTCGGCCGGCGAGCGCGCACTATCCGCTCAAAGCAACATGCGCGAATGCGGGAGTAGCGCGAGCGAGACACCCCAGCAAGTTGCCGCTGTGGTTTTCGATAGACTGCTGTGCTCCACCGTTGCGGATGTCCATGGCGACCTTGCCCGGCTTCGTATGGCTCATCACAACGCCGAGGTTCCAGCGCGGTCCTTCAGGAAACCAGATACGCTTGGCATCGCCGACCAGATGTATGCGGCAACTTCGCTCGCTGGCCTAAACGGCGAGCTTGCGAGACCTTGCGAGCTGATCTGAACGGAGTTCGAGCGGTTGCCCGGCTCCGCTATCGAACGGGTTTCTTCGCGATCGAGCGGGCCGGGACGCCGACGACCTTGTCGCCCGGTTCGACGTCGCGGTTCACCACCGCGCCGGCGCCCGTCGTCGCCTTATCGCCGACGCTGACCGGCGCGACGAGCGTGTTGTTCGAGCCGATCTTCACGTCGGCGCCGATCTGCGTGCGGTTCTTGCGCACGCCGTCGAAGTTCGCCGTGATCGTGCCCGCGCCGATGTTCGAGCGCGGCCCGATCGTCGCGTCACCCAGGTACGCGAGATGATTCGCCTTGACGCCTTCCGCGAGCTCCGCGTTCTTCAGCTCGACGAAGTTTCCGATCCGCACGTCCGAGGCGAGCCGCGAGTTTCCGCGCAGGTGCGCGAACGGGCCGATATGCACGTCGTCACCGATGGTGCTCGACGTCATCACACTCCGGCGCACCGCGCAGCGCGCGCCGACCGTCGCGTCCGAAAGGGTCGCATCCGGGCCGATGCTGGAGCCCTCGCCGACGCGCGTTCCGCCGCAAAGCGTCGTGTTCGGCAGGATCGTCACGTCGCGCGCGAGCTCCAGTCCTGGTTCGAGATACGTCGTTGCCGGATCGACGATCGTCACGCCCGCCAGCATGTGCTGCTCGCACAGACGGCGGTTGACGATCGCGCTCGCGTTCGCCAGCTCGACGCGGTCGTTCACGCCGAGCACGCTCCGGTAGTCGGCGACCGGCACCGGCACGACGCGGCGGCCCGAGCGCAACAGCAGCTCCACCGTGTCGGTGAGGTAGAACTCGCCCTGCGCGTTGTCGTTGCCGACCTGCACGATCGTCTCGCGCAACGCCGCCTCGTCGTAGGCGTAGATCCCGGCGTTCATCTCGTCGAGCGCGAGCTGCTCCGGCGTGCAGTCCTTCGCCTCGACGATCCGCTGGACGGCCGCCGACTCCGCCGCTGAGCCGTTCGCACCGCGCACGATGCGGCCGAAGTTCGACGGCAGCGGCATCCGCGCGGTGACCAGCGCGAGCGCCGTCCCGGCGTCGGGATCGACCGCCGACTGCACGTCCTCGAAGATCGTGCGGTCGACCAGCGGCATGTCGCCGTACGCGACGAGCAGACAGCCGTCGCCCGGCGCGAGGGCGTCGAGCGCGATCCGCACCGCGTGTCCGGTTCCGAGCTGCTCCGGCTGCACGACGGTGCGCACGCCGAACCCGTCGAGCAGCGGATCGAGCTCGGGGTTCGTCACGACGACGATCTCGTCGACGCCCGCCGCGCGCAGCGCCTGCAGCACCCACCACAGCATCGGCCGGCCGCACAGCTCGTGCAGCACTTTCGGGCGGGCCGACTTCATCCGCGTTCCCTTGCCCGCGGCGAGAACGACCGCGCGTGCACTCACGCCGTCAGCCGGCCAGCTCTCTGCGCTTGCCGCACTCGCGCTCGACGAACGTGATGATCTCCGAGAGCGGCGCGCCCGGGGTGAAGATCTCGCGCACGCCCAGGCGCTTGAGCTCGGCGGCGTCGTCGGCCGGGATCGTGCCGCCGCCGAAGAACACGATGTCGCCGGCGTCCTGCTCTTTGAGCTGCTCGACGACGAGCGGGAACAGCGTCATGTGCGCGCCCGAAAGAATCGAGAGCCCGATCCCGTCGGCGTCTTCCTGAATCGCGGTCTGCACGATCTGCTCCGGCGTCTGGAACAAGCCGGTGTAGATCACTTCCATCCCGGCGTCGCGCAGCGCGCGCGCGATCACTTTTGCGCCGCGGTCGTGTCCGTCGAGGCCCGCCTTGGCGACGATCACGCGCAGCGGCCGAGCAGGTGCGTTGGTGGCGGTCAAAACTGGGTTTGCTCCGTGTAGCGGCCGTAGACGCTCGCCATCGCTTCGACGATCTCGCCTTCGGTGGCGACCGCCTTGACGCAGTCGATCAGGTACGGCATGACGTTGTCCTCGCCCGAGCACGCGCGCTTGAGCGCCGCGAGCGAGGCTTCGACGGCCGCGCCGTCGCGGTTCTCGCGAACTGCTTGAACCGAGCGGGCTTGACCGCGCTCGATCTCGGCGCCGATCTTGAGCAGGTCGGACGCCTGCTGCTCGTCGGGCCGTTCGAACGCGTTGACGCCGACGATCACCCGCTCGCCGGACTCGATCGAGCGCTGGTAGCGGTACGACGCGTCGGCGATCTCGCGCTGCGGGAACCCGGCCTCGACCGCTTCGACCATCCCGCCGAACTCGGCGATGCGGTCGAAGTAGTCCAGCGCCTGGCGCTCGATCTCATCGGTCAGCGCCTCGACGAAGTACGCGCCGCCGAGCGGGTCGACGACGTTCGTGACGTTCGTCTCGTACGCGAGCACCTGCTGCGTGCGCAGCGCGATCTCGACCGATTTCTCGCTCGGCAGCGCGAGCACTTCGTCCATCGAGTTGGTGTGCAGCGACTGCGTGCCGCCCAGCGCCGCCGCCATCGCCTCGAAGGCGACGCGCACGATGTTGTTCTCAGGTTGCTGCGCGGTCGCGCTGCAGCCCGCGGTCTGGGTGTGGAAGCGCAGCTGCCACGACCGCGGATCCTTCGCACCGTACACCTCGCGCATCCGGCGCGCGTAGATGCGCCGCGCGGCGCGGAACTTCGCGATCTCTTCGAAAAAGTCGATGTGCGAGTTGAAGAAGAACGAGAGCCGCGGCGCAAACTGGTCGACGTCCATCCCGCGCGCGACCGCCGCTTCGACGTACGCGAAGCCGTCGGCGAGCGTGAAGGCGAGCTCTTGCGCGGCGGTCGAACCCGCTTCGCGGATGTGGTAGCCCGACACCGAGATCGTGTTCCAGTTGGGCATCTCGCGCGTGCAGAACTCCATCATGTCGACGATGATGCGCACGTGGGGCCGGGGCGGGAAGATCCACTCTTTCTGCGCGATGTACTCCTTGAGGATGTCGGCCTGCAGCGTGCCGCCGAGCTTCGCGCGCGGAATCCCCTTGTTCTCGGCGGCGACGATGTACTGCGCGAGCGCGATCGCGGCCGGCCCGTTGATCGTCATCGAGGTGGCGATTGACCGAGGTCGATGCCGTCGAACAGCGTCTCCATGTCGTGCACGCTGTCGATCGCGACGCCGCACTTGCCCACTTCGCCGAGCGTTCGGGCTGTCGGAGTCGTAGCCCATCAGCGTGGGCATGTCGAACGCGACCAGAGACCCATCTGGCCCTGCGAGAGCAGGAAGTGGTAGCGCTCGTTGGTCTGCTTGGCGTTGCCGAAGCCGGCGAACTGCCGCATCGTCCACAGCCGCGAGCGGTACATCGTCGGGTGGATCCCGCGCGTGTACGGATACTCGCCGGGGACGCCGAGGTCACGCGTGAGGTCGATGTGCTCGAGTCGGCCGGACCGTACAGCGGTCTTCAGCGGGACGTCGGAGATCGTGCGGTCGACGGCGCCCGAGCCTTTGCCGGCGCGCGGCGACGTCCGGTCGGCCTTGGCCTCCCAGCGCTCGACGAGCTCTCTGTACTCCGGGGTCACGTCGGTCCAAGCCCCGACGCGCGATCGATCATCTTGGCCACGTGGTATCCCTTCGAGGTCGACCTGTCAGATTCGGCCTCTTCCCAGGAGTTTCCCGACCGTCACACCTCGGCGGCGCGCCGCAGGCGGGCCTTCGCTGCGGCCGCGTACACGGCGGCCCGCAGGTCGGCGGGCGCCGCCGATCGCCACGGTGGCATCCCAGCCGTTGCGCGGTCCCGCGTCGGTGCCGAGCGCGACGAGGCCCGCCCGGCGGCGCAGCTCCGCCGAGAGCCGGTCGATCCCGGCCCAGGCGGACAGAACGGTCGGCACCAGCACCACGTCGGCCGACGACGTCGCGAGCGCGGATCGCACCTCGGACGCATCGCCTGCGATCTGCACCGCGAAGCCGAGCCCGCGCAGTGCGCGGCGACCTGATCGCCGGGCTCCGCCGAGCCGACCAGCAGCGTGCGCAGGCGGCGCTGCGCCCGGCGCGGGTCCGTCGGGAGCGTCAGGCGGATCCACCACGTGCCGTTGGCGGCGCCGGTCCGGAAGCTGCCGCCGTGGCGCTCGACGATGCGGGCCGCGAGACGGCCGCCGATCGTAGGCGCCGCGGGCTCGCCGGCCGGCGAGGCGCCGGTCCCGGCCAGCTCGATTACGGCCGCCTCCTCGAGGTTCTCGACGCGGGCGCGGACGGGCGACGAAGGGCGGCGCCCGTCCTCGACGAGCCGGCCCAGCGCCGTGCCCAGCAGGTCCGGATCGGCGACGATCCGCGTCGCGCCGCGCTGGTCCACCACGGCGCCCGCCGCCTGCGCCAGCGCATTCACGTCGACCGTGCGCCACTGCGGCTCGACCGCGGCGAGCTCGATCCGGGAGAGCAGGTCGACGTCGGCTGCGAGCTCGGCGACGCGCTCGCCGTTGCCGCGAATCATCGCCAGCGCCTCGCGCGCGTCTTGAGGGAAGCGGCCGTCCTCTTCGAGCAGCCGCGCGAACCCGACGATGCTCGTAACCGGACCGCGTACGTCACGGGCCAGGCGCCGCCAGCTCCGCCTGGGTCGCGCGCGCGTCGAGCAGCTCGACGCGGCGGCGCTCGCTCTCCGCGAACAGCGCGACGTTTCCGACGGCGATCGCGAAGGAGGCGGCGACGAGCACCAGCGCGGCCCGGTCGGATTCGTCCGGACGTTCGTCACCGTAGCGAATGACGACGACCAGCTCAGGGGCCGCACCCGAGCCCGGGATCGGCAGCGCGAGCTCGTCCGCCGGCGCGTCGGCGAGCCGGAACGGCGGCCCGGCCTGCACCGCCCGGCCGGCGCGCGAGGGCCGCGCGTCGAGCGCGGTCACGACGCCTAGGTGCCGTCCGGCGCCCGCCGCAGCAGCGAGGCACTGCCGCCGGTCGCCGCGCGACCGCGTCGATCAGTGCGCGCACGGTGACGCCTGGCTGCGCCGACGCGGGGGTATGCGAAAGCTCGGCCACGTGCAAAAGCGCGTCGGCGAAGCGTTGCAGACGCTCTCGGCGTCGGAGCTCGTCGGTCACCGAACGGTAACGTACGCTCGGCACCGTCCGGATGCCCGCCGCCGGTGCACCTTCTTAACCTGAGCGGCTGCGGATGCTACAATGCATGCATGCGCGGTCCGTTTCGAGTCGTCGCCGGGGCCATCGGTGCGCTCGCGCTCATGCTCCCGGTCGGGGCGCAGTCGCCTGCACCCGATCCGTCCGTCTCGCCGGCGGCATCCACCTCGCCGTACCCGTTCATCGCTGCAAAGCCCACCGCGGTCGTCGTGCGGCTCGAGGGCGGCTATCATCCGGTGAACCACTGGCTGGCCTACGAAGGCGACGGCACGGCCCGCTTCGAGGGCGCGATCGACTTCGAACACGGCCGGTTTCGCTCGCGCGTCGACTTCGCCAAGGTCGCGCAGCTGCTCGCCGACGCGGGAAGTGCACCCGTCATTTGACGGTGGTCCGCCCGGCGAGCGTTGCGATGGATAGTTCTACTATCGCGTCACCGTGCGGTGCGGCGCGACGTGGCGCATGTTCACGAGCGGTGACGGCTTCGAGCGGGACGGCGTCGCGCAAACGCGCAAGGTCGTCGGCGAGCTGGAGCGCATCGCCGCGAACTTGAAATGGGAACGCGCCGACGACGTCGCCGGCCCGCCCGACTCGCGCGGCCGGTTCTACTTCGGAACGCCCGCGCAGCGCTAGCCCGCGGGCGCTGCGGTGGGCCGCGCGCGGCGTGACGGAAACGTCAGCTCCGCGACACCGGACTTGTCGAGCTCGCCGAGCCCGAGCTCGATCATCGTGTCGAACTGGCGCGCCGTAGCTTCCGCCAGCGGGAGCATGAGGTCGCGCTCACGCGCAAGCGCGGTCGCGATGTGCGAGTCCTTGGCGGCGTGCGCGGCGGAGAAGTAGACGTCGTGCTCGCGCGCCTCCATGTCGGCGCCGTCGGTCTCGAGCAGCGCGAGTTCGCGCCGGTCTCGGCGAACACGTCGCGCAGCATCGTCAGATCGAGTCCGAGCGCTTCGCCGAGACCGAGCCCCTCGGCAAGCCCCGCGGTGTTGATGTTCATCACCATGTTGACGAGCGCTTTGACCTTCGCCGCCTCACCCGCGCCCCCGATGTAGCGCAGCTTCTTGCTCATCTGCCGCAACATCGGTTCGACGCGCTCGAACGTCTCGCGCCGGCCGCCGACCATCATGTACAGCGAGCCCTCGCGCGCCTGCGGGATCGAGCTCCGCCAGAACGCCTCGAGGCTCGACGCGCCGCGCGCTTCGGCGAGCCGCTCGATCTCGACGTGCAGGCCGGGCGTGACGGTGGCGAGTTCACGAAGATCTTCCCCGCCGCGTTCACCAGCAGCGAGTCGCCGCTGGCCGCGTAAATCGTGCGCATCGCTGCGTCGTCGCTGACGACGGTCACGAGACGTCCGAGAGCTCGGTGACGCGCGCGAGCGTCGTCGCCGCTTCGCTGCCGAGCTCGGCGGCGAGCTCCCGCGCCGATCCGGGCCGTGCGTCGTACACCCCGGTGACACGGTACCCGACGTCCCGCAGCCGCCGCGCCATGTTCTCACCCATCCGCCCGACGCCGACGAAACCGACCGTACGCTGTTCGCTCATGCTGCGGTTGCAAAGTCGGGATCGGCTGGGCGAGTCCTGCCGCGATAGGAACGCTCGGCAGGTCCGTCGCACGGAGTCCGTCCGACCACAGCGTTTAGGGGGGAAGCTGATATGGTGATGCTCTCGATGGTGCTTGCCACCGTGCTCGCCATCTTCAGCCCTCGCTGATCGTCGTCGACGACGACGGCGCGCCGGTCGTCGAAGCGACGGCTGGTTCGTGGCCGCCGCCCGCAGCGTGGACGTCGAGCACACCGACCGCGCGGGCGACGCATCGCCGCGCGGCGGTTTCGCCGCGACCGCGGCGACGGTCGAGTCGCCGGCTTCGCGAGCACGACCCTGACGCTCACCGGTGCTGCGCAGCGCGTCGTGCTGCACCGCACGCCGGCCGTCATCGGCGCGGTGCGCGTCGCGACCGGCTCGCGACGAGCTGCACCGGCTGCCGCTCGCGGCGTCGGTGCTCGACGCGCAAGCGCTGCGCGACACGCCGGCGGCGACGACCGACGCGCTGCTGCGCGACCTGCCCGGCTTCGACCGCGGCCGCAGCAACAGCGCGTTCACCAACTACGGCCAGCTGCGCGTGTCGTTCGGCGGCGCGGACGCCGCGGCGCGGTCTCGTCGACGGGCTGCCGGCGCAGGACGCGTTCGGCGGCCAAGTCGATTGGACAGCCTACCCGCCCGACAACATCACGCGGGCCGAGCTGTGCGCGGCGCCGGGTCGGCGTTGTACGGATCCGGCGCGGTCGGCGGTGTGCTGGAATTGCAGACGCGCGCGCCCGCAAGCGACGCACGGTCGCCGGCCGACGGCTTCGCGAGCCTCGCCGGCGGTGGCCTCGCGCGGAGCGACGGCGCCTTCTTCTACCGCGCGCCGCTCGGCACACGGCTGGCGGCGTCGCTGTGGACGTCCTCGACGAGCGCGGCGTACGGCATCGCGCCCGATACGATGCGCAGCAAGGTCGATCACACCGCGCGGAGCCAGAGCGACGCGACGGAGCTGCGCGTGCGCACGACCGGCGGCGCCGGTCGAGTCCGAGGCGTCGGCGCTCTTCGCGACCGACGCGCAAGACCAAGGCCGCCCGAACTACAACTTCGGCCGCACCTTGCAGCAGGGCTCGCTGCGCTACGACCTCCCTGGTTCGCGCACCGAGACGAGCCTGTCCGCATACGCGCGTGAGACCAGCGTGCTGAACATCGCCGACCAGTTTCCAACCAAGCCCGGCGTGCTGCGCTACGTGCAGCACGTGCCGAGCTGGGAGGACGGCGTGTTCGCCGGCTGGACCGCGCATGCACCGCAACCTCGCTTCGATGTGCGCGCCGACCTGCGCGCGGTGCACGGGATCAGCGACCAGCGCGGCGGCGACGGCTCGCTGCAGAGCCTGGGCAGCGGCAGCCAAACGCTGACGGGCTTCGCCGTGCAGGCGACCGGGAACGCGGGCCGGTTCGAAGCGCTGGCCGGCGCGCGCTACGACCGCGTCGCCTTCTCCGAGGGCCGGCTCATCGACGTGACCGGCAAGGTCACGACGATCACCGA